>NZ_CBDIIL010000003.1:687500-1596410 GCF_965279725.1 Sphingopyxis sp. | reverse complement strand
GAGTACTGATGATAATCTTCGGCGCGGTAAAAGGTTTTGTAGGTCTCGATCGGCACCACGATCGGCTTGGCGAAATAATTGCCCTTGCCGATCTGCGCCAGATACGCGGTCGCGACCTTGCGCTGACTGGCGTCCATCGGGACAATTGCGGCGCGATATTGGGTACCGCTATCTGGCCCTTGGCGATTTTTGAGCGTCGGGTCGGCGCCCACCGAAAACAGGATGCGCAGCAAGGTGCCGTAGCTGACCTGCGAGGGATCATAGACGATACGAACCGCCTCGGCATGGCCCGATTTGCCGTCGTGGGTCAGATCATATTTGGCCGTCGCGGCGCTGCCGCCATGATAACCCGATTCGACCGAAACCACGCCTTTGACGTTCTGAAACACCCCTTCGATGCCCCAAAAACATCCGCCCGCGAGCACTGCTGTCGCGCGCTTGGCCGTCACCGCCGGATCGACCGCCGCCGCCGGCAGCTTGACGACGCTTTCAGCTTGCGCCGGGGCGCATTGCGCCACCAATGCGCCAGCGATCAACGTCGCGAGAATGCGGCCAAACGGGGGGCGATCAGGCGCTGTCACGCCGGGATCGGCAATGCCGGTTGATTGAGCACGATAAAGGTCGCGCCAATCGCGAAGCCTGCGAGCATGGACAAAAACCAGTCGGAGCGGAGCATGGTGAGCATAGGTGCCTCTTTTTTTCATATAGCGAATACGCGGGGGAGACCGCTTTGGTTACACCGACGGTATGGCGCGCCCCGACCAGCCGTGCAGTGATAGCCATCACCCTAAGCAGGATGGCTTACTATCCGGTGAACCGGGCGCTTAACCGCCGTTCATGTGCAAATGGGTTCCGCCGCCGCGATTACAAGACCGATCGGTACAGAATTCTTATGCGGGTGCCAAATCATGGCCTCCGCTCATAGAAGGCGATGATTATGACAGCGCGGCGCACGCCTGCTGGATGCGTACACACGCTTCCTTCAGCACCGCTTCCGACGTTGCATAGGAAACGCGGAACGCCGGCGAGAGCCCGAACGCCCCGCCGTGCACCGCCGCGACCTTGGCGCTATCGAGAAAATAATCGATCAGCGTCTCGTCGCTGTCGATCAGCAGCCCGTCGGGGGTCTTCTTGCCCATGCAACCGCTCGCGTCGGGATAGACATAGAAGGCGCCGTCGGGGGTCGGACAGCTGAGCCCCGGCGCGTCGTTGAGCATCGCAACGACCATGTCGCGGCGCTTTTTGAACGCGGCGTTGCGGTCGTCGAGGAACTGCTGCGGTCCACCCAGCGCGGCGGCGGCGGCGGCCTGCGCAATCGAGCAGGGGTTCGACGTCGATTGCGACTGGAGCTTGGCCATCGCCTTGATCAGCCACGCGGGGCCGGCCGCATAACCGATGCGCCAGCCGGTCATCGCATAGGCTTTCGAACAGCCGTTCACCGTCAGAATGCGGTCGATCAGATCGGGGCAGCGCTGAGCGAAGGTCGAAAACTCGAAATCGGCGTACCAGACATGCTCATACATATCGTCGGTCATCACCATCACATGCGGGTGGCGGCGGATGACTTCGCCCAGTGCATCGAGTTCCTCGCCCGAATAGGCGGCGCCCGACGGGTTGGACGGCGAATTGAACATGACCCAGCGCGTTTTCGGCGTGATCGCGGCGTCGAGCTGGGCGGGCGTGATTTTGTAGTTCTGGGCCGCGGTGCCTTCGATGATGACCGGCGTACCGCCCGCAAAGGCCACGATGTCGGGGTAGCTTACCCAATAAGGCGCCGGGATGATCACCTCGTCGCCCTTGTCCACCGTTGCGACCAGCGCATTGAACAGCGTGTGCTTGCCGCCGACGTTGACCGTGATCTGGTCGAGCCCGAAATCGAGGCCATTGTCGCGGCGAAACTTGCCGCGGATCGCCTCTTTCAGGGCCACGGTGCCGTCGACCAGCGTATATTTGGTCTGCCCGTTGCGGATCGCCTCGATCGCCGCTTCCTTGACGAAATCAGGGGTGTCGAAATCGGGTTCCCCGGCGCTGAGTCCAATCACATCGACGCCCGCCGCTTTCAGCGCCGATACACGCGCGGTCATGGCGAGCGTCGCCGACGGCTGGATGCGGTTCAGAGCGGCGGAGATATGCGGCTTCAGCGACATGAGAATACTTTCCGTGGCTTGCGCGGACAGGCGGCGAAATTGACAGGAAATTGCGCGGGGCCGCGCCTAAAGCGTCCGACCGACATTCGCAAGCGCGCCGCTTGATAATTTACCTATGCAACGCGCAGGTCAGCCTATCGCGGATGCCGCAGCGTCCACCAGCCGCGCCGGCACCAGTCCGCGCAGCGAATTGCCGATGAAGAACCCGTCCGCCAGGTCGGCGAGGCGCAGATGCGATTCGACCGCGCGGCCCTTGTCGATCAGGTCGGCGCGCAGCACCCCCGGCAGCAGCCCCAGCGCCAGCGGCGGAGTGAGCAACTGGCCGTCACGCTCGACGAAGATGTTGCTCCAGCTGCCCTCGGTGACAAACCCCGGCTCGTCGACGAACACCACCTCGGCGGCGCCGCTGTCGTGGCGCGCCGTATCATAATCCGCGCGCAGGCTGGTTTTGTGGACCAGACGAAAATCATCTGCCGCCATCGGCGCGGGGCGCACCGCGACCGGCACCGGCAGTTCGGCAAGTCGCGGCAGCGGCGACACCTCGACCGCGAGCGCGCCCGACGGCGCCAGCCGCATCCGGACCCGGGCCGCGCTGCGCAGGCGGAATGTTGCCGATTGCAAACTGTTGCGCGCGCCGTGACGATCGAATGAAAAACCCAGCAATTCGGCGCTCGCCTTCATCCGCGCCAGATGGCCTTCAAGCCGCTGGACGCCTTCGATCGGATCGAAGAACATCGTTTCGATCAAGTCGAAACTGGCCCCCGCTGCGCCCACAAACTCCCCCTTCGCAAGACATTCCCGCCATTCCTCGGCCGGTTGGCTGTCGGCGACGATTCCCGATCCCAATCCCAGCGTGGCGGGATTTGCGCCATCCTGCAACCCATTGGATTCAGGCAGCACCAGCGTCCGGATCGCGACGTTGAACGCCGCATCGCCTCCGGGCTCGATAAAGCCGATCGACCCGGTGTATATCCCGCGCGCCGCATCTTCCAGTTCGTCGATGATCTCCATCGCCCGCACCTTGGGCGCGCCGGTGATCGACCCGCAGGGAAAGGCAGCGCGCAGCACATCCACCGCGCCCACGCCGGGCGGCAGGTGCGCACTGACATCGGACACGAGCTGATGGATCGTCGGAAAGCTTTCGACGCGAAACAGGTCGGGCACCGCAACCGATCCGGGGATCGCGACCCGCGACAGGTCGTTGCGGATCAAATCGACGATCATCAGATTTTCGGCCCGCTGTTTGGCATCGCTCGCCAGCTCGCGCGCCGCCGCGGCATCGGCGTCGACATCGGGCAGCCGCGCCGCCGTTCCCTTCATCGGCCGCGCGATCACCTGGCCGCCGCGCAGCGCAAAAAAGAGTTCGGGCGAGTGCGACACGATCGCCCGTTCGCCCGTCCAGATGACGCCGCCATAGCCCGCCCGCGCGGTCCGCCGCAGCCGTGCATGGACCGCCAGCGGATTGCCGAGCACCGGCACATCGGCGCGAAATGTAAAATTCGCCTGATAAATATCGCCGGCGTGGATCAGCGCCAGCACCGCCTCGACCGCGGACAAATAATCGCAGCGCGACACCCGGGGGGTCACCGCGCCGACCCACGCCGACGCGGGATCGGGCAGCAGCCCGGGGATGGCATCGGCGTCGATCCGTTCGACCTGGTCGAACAGCGCGAACCAGCCCAGCGGCATCTCAGCATCGGTGGGCGCATCGTTCGCAGCGCCGCCGTCCACCGGGCCGCGCCACGCGGAGGCCAATCCTTTGCCCGCCTCATAGGCCAGATAGCCCGCCACATAGAGCCCGCGCGCCTGCGCTGCCTGAAGCGCGTCGAGCAGCGAGGGGACGTCAGCGGCACCCTTTGCCGTCACAATATCGACGGGGTTCTGGAACAATCGCGCCGGGGCTGCGCCCTCGGCCCGCGCATCGTCGAGCAGCACAAAAGGTGCGGCACCGGGCCCAGGGACCGGGATCGCGACCTTAACCGCCATGCCAGCCTTGCCCGTCGGCGCGGTCGCGCGCGATCAGCGGTCGCGCTTCATACGGATCGTGCGGCCGCCGTTGATCGTCGCAAAATAGCTGCCCATCGTCGCGACCTTGATCTTCACCTTCTGGCCCGACTTGGGCTGGTGCGGCAAGTTGGTCGTGTCGATCTGCACCCACACCGCGTCATCTTCCATCGCCAGGATATATTTGCCCGACCGGTCGGTGCTGACCGAGCGGATCGTCGTCTCGATTTCCTTGACCTCGTCCTCATCGCCGCCAAAAATTCCGCCGAGCTTGGGAAAGGAAAAGCCGAACAGCCCGCGCCGTGCCTTCTTGGCGGTCTCGCGGTCGGTAAAGGTGATTTCGCGCGCCGCATCGGCGCTCGACAGCTCGCCGACCTCGCGATCGAAACACGCAAGCCGCGCCGCCGGGTCGGCGATGTCGCGGCAGGCATAAAGCTCCTGAATCTGCGCTGGCCGCACCGGCGTGTCCTTGTCCTTCGCGGCCGCCGGGACGGCAAAGGTGCAGGCCAGAATAGCAAGCGGGACGGCGACGCGCGATGACAGCAGCAACATGACAATAACCCCTGGCGAGAAAGACGGCCCTGCCTAGCGGCGGCGACCGCGCGCCGCAAGCGCGGCCCGGTTGCGATGTCGGCTTACTGACCCTAGTGTCAGGAAAGCCATCAGAACAAGAGGATTTTTTCCGGCAATGAACAGCGAGTTTTCCTGGTCGACCGACTACCGCCATCCGACGACCTGGGACCAGTCATTCGCGCCGCTGTCGCTGCCCGACATGCTCGCCGCCAGCGTCGCGGAGCGCGGCGACGCGGCGATGCTCGATTTTCTGGGTCGCCGTTTCACTTATGCCGAAGTGGCCCGCGGCGCCGCCCGCGTCGCCCGCGGCCTTCAGCAGCTTGGGCTCGGCAAAGGCAGTCGCGTCGGCCTGTTCCTGCCCAACGTCCCCCATTATGTCGCGGCCTATTATGGCGCGCTCGCGGCCGGGGCGACCGTGGTCAATTTCTCGCCGCTCTACACCGCCCGCGAGCTTGAGGAGCAGGTCGAGGATTCGGGAACCGATACGCTGTTCACGGTCAGCGCCGCCGCGCTGCTACCCACCGCGCGCAAGGTGCTCGATGGATCGAGCCTCCAGCGCCTTGTTGTCGGTTCGGTCGCGGGCGGGCTACCCGCCCACAAAGCGTGGCTTTACCGATTTTTCAAACGCGCCGAGATTGCGCCGTTGCCCGCCGACCCGCGCATCATCCGCTTTTCAACGCTCATCGCCAATGACGGCCGTCCCCAACCCGTCGCCATCGACGCCGCAAATGACGTCGCGCTGATCCAATATACCGGCGGCACCACCGGAACGCCGAAGGGCGCAAAGCTGACCCACCACAACCTGACCGCCAATGCGCGGCAGGTGAATGCGATCGATCCCGACCATGATGCCGCCGATCGCATCCTCGGCGTGCTGCCCTTCTTTCATGTTTTCGCCAACACCTGCGTCCTCAACCGCACCATCCTCAACGGCGGGACGATCACGATGTTGCCGCGCTTCGATGCAAAGCAGGCGCTCGCAGCCATCACCCGGACCAAGACGACCGCGCTCCCCGGAGTGCCGACGATGTATCAGGCGCTGCTCGACCATCCCGATCTGGCGAAGACCGATTTCTCGTCACTGCGCATCTGTATTTCGGGCGGCGCACCGATGCCCGCCGAGCTGCGCGAGAAATTCACCGCGACGACCGGCGCCTCCCTCGTCGAAGGCTATGGCCTGACCGAAAGTTCAGGCGTCGTCGCGACCAACCCCTATGATGGCCCGATCCGGGCCGGGACGATCGGCCAGCCCCTGCCCGCGACGCATATCCGCTTGCTCGACAAGGAGGACCCGACAAAAGACGCCGCCACCGGCGAGCCGGGCGAGCTGGCGGTCAGGGGGCCGCAGATCATGCAGGGCTATTGGAACCGCCCCGACGCCGACGAGGACAGTTTCACCGCCGACGGCTGGCTGCGCACCGGCGATGTCGCGGTGGTCGAGGATGGCGGCTATATCCGCATCGTCGACCGGCTGAAGGACATGATCGCGGTCGGCGGCTTCAAAGTCTATCCGAGCGTGATCGAGGCGCATCTCTACGAACATCCTGCGATCAAGGAAGCGATCGTACTCGGCGTGCCCGACGCCTATCGCGGCGAGGCGCCCAAAGCGTTCGTCACGCTGGAGGAGGGCTATGAGATTTCGGGCGAAGCGCTCGCCGCCTGGGTCAACCCTCAGCTCGGCAAGCATGAACGGGTAAACGCGGTCGAGGTGCGGCAGACCCTGCCCAAGACGATGATCGGCAAGCTCGACCGCAAGGCTTTGCGGGCGGAAGAGGGCTGATCCAATCCGTCGTCATCTTTAGCAACGGATTGGATGACAGATATCGTCAATGAGACATTGTAACCTCTGTCATGTTATGCCATATCTCGCTTTGCAATTGCCCCAATGGAGAATCGGGTGACCCAAGTCGCCAGCCCTGCCCCTGTATCGACGCGCCTCAGCGCGATGGTGCGGGCTGCGCGCGATTCGCGGCCACTGACGTCGCTCAGCGGCGATCAGCTGGCGATGGGATTGTCGGGGCTCTGCCTCGTCCACTGCCTCGCGACCACGATCTTCTTCGCGTCGATCGCATCGGTTGGCGGGGTGTTTCTCGAAAGCCATTTGTTCCACGAAATAGGCTTGATCGTTGCGATCGGTTTTGCGCTCATCACGCTCATCTCGGGCGTGCTCAGCCATGGGTATATGATGCCATTCGCGGTCGGCAGCTTCGGGCTCGGCATGATGGCGGGCGCGCTATCGCGGCCACATGACGGCACCGAAGTGCTGGCGACGATGATCGGAGTCGCCGTCGTCGCGCTCGGCCACGACCTCAACCACCGCGCGCGGCACTGATCCCGGTGCCGAAACGGACTGGTCCGCCGCTTGCGGGCCGCCCTTAAACACCCTACATTATCTCAAGTCGTCGCAGGGTCATCCCGCGGCATGAGGAAACGCCAATGGGCAAGCATGATCATCCGCACGTCGAGGCCAGCGGCGCCTCGCTCGCCAAAGCGGCGCAGACTGCGCTCGAGAGCGCGGGCGAAGCGTGGACCGACATGCGCGCCGAGATTTTCGACGCCGTCGCCGAAATCGGCAAACCCGCCAGCGCCTATGAAATCGCCGACATCGTGTCGAAGAACCGC
Source organism: Sphingopyxis sp. (assembly GCF_965279725.1). Taxonomy (GTDB): domain Bacteria; phylum Pseudomonadota; class Alphaproteobacteria; order Sphingomonadales; family Sphingomonadaceae; genus Sphingopyxis. Next base: position 1,589,064 of record NZ_CBDIIL010000003.1, on the reverse strand, counting down.
GGCAAGCGCGTCGCGCCGAACAGCGTCTATCGCATCCTCGACCTGTTCGTGGCCAACAACCTCGTCCGCCGGGTCGAAAGCGCCAACGCCTTTGTCGCCAACAGCCATCCCGGTTGCCTGCACGACTGCATCTTTCTGATCTGCGACACCTGCGGCAGCGCGGTCCACATCGACAATGATACGCTGTCGAGCGGTGTCCGCGCCGCCGCCGACGCCACCGGCTTTGCCGCCGAACGCCCGGTGATCGAAGTGCGCGGCAAATGCGCCGAGTGCCAATAAGGTGAGCAACCGCGCTCCATCGGGCATCTGAACGATGGTCGGGGGGCTTCAGCACTGGATCGAAGCACAGCGGGCGCGTCCATCCGCGCCGACGCGCGCGTGGTATTGGACGCTCGCGTTCGGCGTCGCCACGCTGCTGTTCGGATTCTATCTTGGCCAGGTCTTTCCTCAAGCGGGCCATGACATCGCGCCGGGCTATGGCGCGCCGGTGCTCGCCTTTGAATTCGCCGACAGCCAGGCCGACCTCGAAGCGATCTTCGGCTTCTTTACCGACCCACAGCAAGTGACGCGCCTCGCCGCGATGCGCGCCGGGAACGAGCAAGACTATCTCTATATGCTGCTCTACGCGGGCTTTCTGGTAAGCGGATGTATCGCGCTGTGGCGCGAGCTTCGGCTACGGCCGATCCTCGCCGCTGCGGCGCTACCGATCGTCGCGGCGCTGGCCGATTCATACGAAAACTGGCTGCTTTTCGACATTCAGGCCGCTTTCACCGCGGGCGACTATTCGCCCGCGATGTCGAGCCTGCCCACGCCCGTCGTCGCCAAGTTCCTGTTGCTCGCGGCGACCAATGTCGTGATCGGCGCCGCGGCGATGCAGATGGGGCGGTGGTGGTCGCTGTTCGGCACGGTGGCGATCCTCGCCGCGATCCCGACGGTGATGGCGATCATCACCCCCGCCGCCTTCGCCTGGGCGCTCATCCCCTCGGCGGCGGGCGGCTGGATATTGCTGCTCGCACTCGCAGCGGCGGGCAGCTGGCAGGCGTGGATCAACAATCGGCCGCTCGTCGATTTCGACCGCGCGATTGTTGAACCGGCTACGCTGCCAGTCACCGCCGCGACGCGCCCAACGTTCGGCCGCCGCAAAACCTAACCCCTTCCCACCCCGCGCCACCGGGTCTAGGGAATCCGGCGAATCCTGCCAAAAGGGGGAAAGGCTGCACCATGAACACCGTCATCATCCGCGAGGACGACCTCGTCGAAACCATTGCCGACGCGCTCCAGTACATCAGCTATTTCCACCCGATGGACTATATCCGCGCACTCGCCGCCGCCTATGAGCGCGAAGTGTCGCCCGCGGCTAAGGACGCGATGGCGCAGATCCTCTCGAACAGCCGCATGTGCGCCGAGGGGCATCGCCCGATCTGCCAGGACACCGGCATCGTGACCGTCTTCATCAAATGGGGGATGGACTGCCGCCTCGACAGCCCGCGCAGCTTGCAACAGGTCGTCGATGAGGGGGTGCGCCGCGCGTACCTGCACCCCGAAAACAAGCTCCGCGCCTCGATCCTCGCTGACCCGGCGTTCAGCCGCGTGAACACCAAGGACAACACACCCTCGGTGCTCAACGTCGAAATGGTCCCCGGCAACAAGGTCGTGATCGACGTCGCGGCGAAGGGCGGCGGCAGCGAGAATAAATCGAAGTTCAAGATGATGAACCCGTCGGATTCGATCGTCGACTGGGTGCTCGAAATGGTGCCGCAGATGGGCGCCGGCTGGTGCCCGCCGGGGATGCTCGGCATCGGCATCGGCGGTACCGCCGAGAAGGCGATGCTGCTCGCCAAGCAATCGCTGATGGATCCGATCGACATGACCGAGCTGCTCGCCCGCGGGCCGAGCAATCCGACCGAGGAACTGCGCATCGAGCTGTATGAAAAGGTCAACGCACTCGGCATCGGCGCGCAGGGGCTTGGCGGCCTCGCGACGGTGCTCGACGTCAAGATCGCCGACTGGCCGACGCATGCCGCATCGAAACCCGTCGCGATGATCCCGAACTGCGCTGCGACCCGCCACGCGCATGTGACCCTCGACGGCAGCGGCCCGGCGCTCCTCGAACCGCCTAAACTCGCCGACTATCCGCAGATCGACTGGAAGCCCGACACGGCGGCGATCGGCGTCGACCTCGACAATCTGACCCCCGACGTCGTCGCGAGCTGGAAACAGGGTGACCGGCTCCTCCTCAACGGCAAGATGCTCACCGGCCGCGACGCCGCACACAAACGGATCGCCGAGATGCTCTCCAAGGGCGAGGAGCTGCCGGTCAGCTTCCGCGACCGCGTCATCTATTATGTCGGCCCGGTCGATCCGGTCGGCGAGGAAATCGTCGGCCCCGCCGGCCCGACGACCGCGACGCGCATGGACAAGTTCATGGACATGATGCTCGATCAGGGTCTGCTCGCCTGCGTCGGCAAGGCCGAACGTGGCCCCGCCGCGACGCAGGCGATCGCCAAGCACAAAAGCGCCTATCTGATGGCCGTTGGCGGCGCCGCTTACCTCGTCGCGCGCGCGATCAAGGGCAGCGAGGTCGTCGGTTTCGCCGACCTCGGCATGGAAGCGATCTACGAATTCGAGGTCCAGGATTTCCCCGTTACCGTCGCGGTCGACAGCGAAGGCCAGAACGTCCACGTCAACGCCCCGGCGCTGTGGCAAAAGCGGATCAAGGACGAAGGGTTGCTGGAGAAGGCGTAGGATAGCGCCCGCGCTATTGCCTTCGGCTACCAATCGTTCAAACATCCCCGCGACATCAATGCCGCAGGGGACGCATCATGGATTTCCGTAACATCGACAAGCCGAACCGCCGCGATCTGATACGCGGCACCGCGATGCTCGGCGCCGGCGCCATGTTCATGCGGCCGCTGCCGCTGCTCGCGCAATCGGGCGGTATCGCCGCGATCCGCAAGGTGGCCGAAGCCGGCAAGGACGCGTCAATCAAGCGGCTGCGCGACTGGATCGCGCTCCCCTCGATTGCCGCCGAAAATCGCAACATGCCCGAGGGTGCAGCCTATATGGCCGAGCTGGCCAAGGACGCGGGATTTACCAACATCGAAATCGTGCCGACCGACGGCCACCCCGGCGTGTTCGGGACGATCGACGTCGGCGCCAAACGCACCCTTGGCATCTATTTCATGTATGACGTCAAACAATATGATCCCGCCGAATGGTCTTCGCCGCCGCTCGAAGGCAAGCTGGTCGAGCGCCCCGGTTTCGGCAGCGCGATGATGGGCCGCGGCGCGGTGAACCAGAAGGGTCCCGAGGCGACCTTCCTCGCCGCGCTCCACGCGATCCGCGCCGCGGGCGCCAAGCTGCCGGTCAACATCGTCCTCGTTTGCGAAGGCGAGGAAGAAATCGGCTCACCCCACTTCCGCCAGATCGCGACCAAGCCAAACGTCCTTGCCGCGCTCAAAAAATGCGAAGGCATTTTCATTCCCGCCGGCTGGCAGGACAAGAATGGCAATGTCTCGGTCAATCTGGGGTCAAAGGGGATCATCGAACTCGAACTGGTTGCGAGCGGTGAAAAATGGGGCCGCGGGCCCAAGGGCGATGTGCACAGCAGCCTGAAGGCGATGGTCGATTCGCCCGCGTGGCGGCTGGTTTCGGCGCTCAACACGCTGGTCAGCCCCGACGGCAACACCCCGGCGATCGATGGCTGGTTCGAAAATGTCCGGCCGTTGACCGCGCGCGAAAAGACGCTGATCGCTGAAGCGGCAAAGCTGGGCGACGAGGCGCAGCAGAAACAGGTGTTGGGGATCAAGACTTGGATCGACAACCTGTCCTACCCCGACGCGCTGACCCGGCTGGCGCAGGAACCGACGGTCAATATCGAGGGGCTGGTCGCGGGCTATACCGGCCCCGGCGGCAAGACCGTGCTGCCCGGTCGCGCCGTGGCCAAGCTCGACCTGCGCCTCGTCCCCAACCAGACCCGGGCCGAAGCCGAAAAGAAACTCCGCGCCCATCTCGACAAACATGGCTTTACCGACGTCGAAATGAATGTCAGCGGCGGTTACGACCCGACCGAAGTCGATGAAAACAGCCGCCTGATCCGCACCGAACTCGCGACCTACAAAAAACTCGGCGTCCAGGCGAATCTCAACGCGCGGCTGGCGGGCAGTTGGCCCGGCGCGACCTTCACCGCGCCGCCGGTGTCGATCCCCGCGGGCCATTTCGGCACCGGCCACGGCGCCGGGGCGCATGCCCCCGACGAATATTATCTGATCGATTCGACCAATCCCAAGGTCGCGGGACTGGTCGACGCGACAATGGGTTACGCCGAGTTTCTCTATACGCTGGCGGCGATCAAATAGGGGCTAGAACCCATATACCAACGTAAAGCGCGTCTGGGTGTCGACGCTCTCGATGCCCGGCGGCGGGCTGGTGTCGATCTGCGCCGCATAGGCAATGCGGGCCGACAGCGACCCGGTCAGCTTGGCATTGAGCGCGGTCAGCGAGTTCGTCGAGCTGTTGGCCTGGCCGACTATGGTCGAGGCAACCTGCGTCAGCCGCAGCGTTGGCGACAATTGCCAGCCGAAATCAAGCCCCGCGAGTGCGGTCAGTTCGCTGTCGTTCAACCCGCTGATAAAATCGGTCTGGCGCCACGCCGGGCCGCCCTTCAGGCTCAACGACATCGTCTTGCCGTCGATCACCTTGTAACCAAGCCCGCCCGAGATGTTCAGGCGCGTGTCATAGCCCAAGATGCGGTCATGTTCCCACCGGCCGAAACCGAATGCAAAGGCGCGGTCGTTGATGCGATATTGCGGTTCCAGCTCGACCAGATAGCGTTCGACCGACGTCCTGCCATTGGTGCGCTGATAATCCGCCTGCGCGCGCATCTTATGCGTCCAGTCGATCCCCTGACGCGACAGCGCGACCCCTGCGCTCAGCCCCGCCGACTTGGTGTTGCCGCTGCTCTGCGACGCGCCGATCTGCCCTTCGCCCTTCCAATTCTGCCAGAATTTCGCCGCGGCCAGTTTCGCGCGGGCCGCGGCCGCCGCTTCGTCCTTCAACCGCTGGCGTTCGGCGCGGTAGGCGATGACACGCGCGTCGATCTCCGTCGCCAAATCGGGATTGGTCGCCTTCGCCAGCTTTGCCACCGCCTCGACATCGCCATCCTTGCCGCTCGCAATGGCCGCGGCGAGCATATCACCCACCGGGTCGGGCGGAACCACTGGCGCGTGTCCCGTCCGGTACGCCGCGAGCAACGCGTCGATTTCCCGAACACTGAAGGGATTGGCAAGGCGAGCGACTTTGATCACCGCTTCGACATCGGCGTCTTCACCGCTCGCGATAGCGGCGTCGATCATCGCGCGCACGTCGTCGGACAGCAAAGAGTGGAGCGGGACAATGTCCATGGGAAACGGATTGGCCAGCACCGGATCGGCGAGCGCGGGGTTGGGCTGCGGCGGGTTCACCGGTTCCTGAGACGCATATGCCGGCGGCACGGCGAGTGCGAGCGGCAGGCAAAGCGCGGCCAGGCGGGGCAGAGGTGTCACCGGAGACGTCCTTCGCTGGGGGCAAATGCCGGGTTCGTTCGATGCTTGGTGGAAAGCCCAAGCGGTGCGATCACCCGCCATAGCCCGAAAGAGGCTGGCATTTCCACCCCAGCTCCTCCATTTGCAAAGTCATGGTTATCGCCCTCATCGCTATTTTTTGCGCCGGCGTCGGCAATTTCGCGATGCACCGCGCCTTCATGGAAAGCGACGATCCTCTGATTCAGCAGATGGTTCAGCCGCTCGCGAAAAAGGCCGGACCGCACATCACCTATGTGTTCGAATTCCTGCTTCTGGTCGGTGCAATGGCGATCGCGACCCGCAACTGGTTCACGGCGCTGATGCTCTACGGCCTCTACACGATCTTTAACGCGATGGCGTTCAGCTGGATCATGCAACGGCCGCGTTAGGCGCCGCTACCAGGCCGGGCCGCTGATCGGCAGCCCCTGCGATTTAAGTTGGTCGAGCACACCGTCTTTCTCGGCGAGCACACGCAGCGGAACGACCGCGAGCGTGAAGCCCGGCTGCTCCGTCGCATCGCGGATTGCGCCAATCCATCGCTGCCGAATCTCGGGGCCGAAGCCGTCGTTCGTCCATGGCCAACAGCGCCCGAGCGCCTCTTCGAGCGGGTTCGTCATCACCGCCGACACGTCGAACTCGGTCCACGCGCGGCCGCGGTCGGTCACCACGTCGCCGCCCGCCTCGGTCGCCGTCATTGCGGCTTCGAGGCACGGGATATGCGTTTCGGGCGCCGCGGCGAATAGGTTGTCGAGCATATCCTCGCCGCGCACTTCGCCGACGGGCTGAGTCGGAATTTTGGACTGACTCGCCGCCTTGCGCACGACGTCAGACGCGTCATCGGCAGTGTCCTTGTTGAACGAAAGCCGTTTCGAAAGCAGGTCGAATGCCGTCATCAGAAAATTCACGCGTGCGTAATCCTGATCGAAACGCGCTTCGAGCGCCCGAAGGCGCTGCATCTGTTTCGTATCGAGATAATCGGCGGCGACGCGCCCCTTCGGCAATTTGGTGAGCCCGCCGCCTTTGAAGATCAGCCGCAAGATGTCGCCTGGCGACACCTTCGCCTTGGTACCCAGGATGACGCGCTGCGCGCGGTCGGTCGCCCCTTCCAGTCGTTCGGGACGCCAGGGCGTCGCTTTCGGCACGGCCGCAATTTCGCCGACCAGAATGATCACGCCAGCTTGCGTCTGGATCGTCCACATCGGCGCCCCCGAACGACGCGCGGTGACAACGATATCGTCATTTGCCTGATTTGCAGCCGGCGGCTCGGCGGCCCGGACCGGGCATAAGGGCAGCGCAGCGGCGACCAGCAGCATCGCCATCACGCCGCGCATCATGCTACTCCGTGGTACCACCACACACCGTCGCGATCCTCGCGCCGGACACGGCCTTCGACCTCCAGCCGCTTGAGATGCGCGAACGCCTCACCGGTCGCCAGCCCCTGATTATGCTCGCCGATCGGGCGGTTGAACAGCAGCGGGAAACTGTCGACCGCGCGCAGCGGGGCCTTTGCCGCGGCTTCGGCCAGATTATAGAGCCGCATGCGATGCTCGTCACGCAGCGCCATCAGGCGGACGTGCAGCCCCTTGAACGGTTCGCCATGCGCCGGGCAGGTGATAACATCGGCGGGCACGGTAGCGATCAATTTGTCGATCGACGCCAGCCATTCGCCGAGCGGATCGGCATCGGGCTCGGTGATATTGACCGACACGTTCGAACTGATCCGCGGCAGCACCTGATCGCCCGACACCAGCACGCCTTCGCGCTCGTTCCACAGGCAAGCATGTTCGGGGCTGTGCCCCGATCCGGTGACGACGCGCCACTGGTGGGCGCCCATGTCGATCCGGTCGCCGTCTTCGATCCGCACATAGCTGCGCGGCAGCGGAAAGATCATGCGCTGGAACATGTTCCAGCCGCGCGTCCGGGCGGCCTCGATCGCCGCCGCGTCCCAGCCGGCGGCGCGCGATTGCGCCAGCACCTCGTCGGGGGCGGTGTCGGATGAATCAGCAATGATCGCGCGCGCGGTCAGCATCTCGCCGCGTGTCATCCACAGTTTCACGCCGCGCTTTTTGGCGATCCAGCCGGCCAGCCCGATATGGTCGGGGTGCAGGTGCGTGCCGATGACCCGCGTGATCCGCGTGTCCTGAAGCGCGCCCGCGTAGAGCGCTTTCCACGCGTCCGAACACATGGTCAGGCAGATGCCGGTATCGACAATCGCAACGCCGTCTGCCCCGTCGCTGGCAACGTCGTCCAGAAGCCAGCTGTTGATATGGCCGAGCGACCCCGGCATCGGGATGCGCGCCCAGCTGATCCCGGGCGCAATCCGGATCGTCTCGCCAGCGCCCGGCGCGGCATCGCCCCACGGATAGGTGAGGCCGGCATGGCTGGTCGACGTGAAGCTGTCGTCCTGGGTCAGCGAGGCGTCCGGCGAGCCGCTGGCCGCCGGGATATTATCGTCATCGTGCCCCGACGCCACGCGTCAGGCCGCCGTTTCGTCGCTTGCGGCTTCGGCCGCTGCTTCTGCCGCGGCCTCGATGGCGCGCGCTTCATTCGCGGCGGTGCGTTCGGCGCGCAGTTCTTCGAGCAGCGCTTCGCGATCGCCTTCGAAGCGGTTATCGGTCGGCGCCGCGATCCCGGCCTTTTTCGCAGCCTTGGCGACAAGCGCGTCAAGCTCGCGCTGCGAGCACAGGCCCAGCGTCACCGGGTCCTTGGCGACGATATTGGCGCTGTTCCAGTGGCTGCGGTCGCGGATCGCGCCGATCGTGTTGCGCGTCGTACCGATCAGCTTGCCGATCGCGCCATCCGATACTTCGGGGTGGTTCTTCAGGATCCAGGCGATGCCGTCGGGCTTATCCTGGCGCTTGCTGACCGGAGTATAGCGCGGGCCGCGGGTGCGGCGGATCGTGTCCTGCGCCTGCTTGCTCATCTTGAGCTTGTACGCCGGGTCGTCCTGACCCTTTTCGATCTCTTCCATCGACAGTTCGTGCGCGCGCACCGGGTCGCGGCCGGTATATTTGGTCGCCGCGGTCTCGTCGGCGATCGCCTGCACTTCCAGAATATGGATGCCGCAATATTCGGCGATCTGGATAAAGGTCAGGCCGGTATTGTCGACCAGCCAGGCGGCGGTCGCATGCGGCATCAGCGGGGTGGCGTCGGGATTGGCCATGGCCGGGTTTCTCCAAGCGGAAATGAAAGGGCCGCCCCTCACGGAGCGGCCGAATAATGGCGTCGGCTGTAAACCGGATTGCCAGAAGGGGCAAGGGGCGCCGTGCGACGCCGCTTGCCTCCGTTCAGATAGTCAGCACGATCTTTCCGACATGCGCGCCCGCCTGCATCCGCGCATGCGCGGCGCTGGCTTCGGCCAGCAGGAAGATTTGGTCCATCGCCGGTTTCCACCCGCCCTCCGCCAGCCGTGGCCAGACGGTGCGGTGGATCTCATCGGCGAGTGCCGCCTTGAAGTCAGCGCTGCGGGCGCGCAGCGTCGATCCGGTCATCGTCAGGCGGCGGCGCATCACCTGCGAAATATCAATCTCGACCTTCGCGCCGCGCTGAAACGCAATGGTGACATGGCGCCCGTCCTCGGCGAGGCATTCCAGATTGCGCGGCACATAGTCGCCGCCGACCATATCGAGCACCGCATTGACGCCCTTGCCGCCCGTGAACGCCTTGACCGCCTCGACATAATCCTCGGTCGAATAATCGACCGCCAGATCGGCCCCGAGCGAAGTCGCGGCAGCGCATTTGTCGGCGCTTCCGCACGTCACGATGATCTTGATGTCGAACAGCTTGCACAGGCCAATTGCGGTCGTACCGATGCCGCTGGTGCCGCCATGCACCAGCACCGTCTCGCCCTCTGCGATCCACGCGCGTTCGAACAGATTGTGCCACACGGTGAACACCGTTTCGGGCAGCGCCGCCGCCTCGGCCATGGAAAAGCCCTTGGGTACCGGCAGGCAGCTGCCCACCGGCGCGGTGCAATATTCGGCATAGCCGCCGCCTGCGACCAGCGCGCATACCGCCTGTCCCAGCAATTCTGGATCGCTGCCCGGCCCGACCGCGACGATCGTCCCGGCGATTTCCAGCCCCGGCAGATCCGACGCCCCCGGTGGCGGCGGATAAAAGCCCATGCGTTGCAGCACGTCGGGGCGGTTGACCCCCGCGGCAGCGACGCGGATCAGCACCTCGCCCGGCCCCGGCTGCGGCACCGGGCGCTGCTCGGATACCAGGACTTCGGGTCCGCCGGGCGCGCTGATGGCGATCGCGGTCATGCTCGCTGGCAGGCTGGTCACGTTGAAATTACCCCCGATTTTCAAAAGGTCCCACAACCTTCACCCCGCATTATTGACAGGCGATTGGCGCGGGTCAACAGTTGGTCGGCCTTTTTGACTGAGGGAACAGCGAGAGTAGAAGAACCGCCATGGACGATGACGACCTGCCCCGCCGCCGCGACGATGTGCTTGCGGCGCTGACCAAACAACCGCTCGATCCGCTGTCGGTGAGCGAACTCGATGACCGTATCGCGACGCTCGGGGCTGAAATCGAGCGCGTCAAGGCGCACCGCGCCGCCGCAACGAGCCACAAGGCGATCGCCGACGCTTTGTTCAAAAAGGGGTAGGCGCTACTCCGCCTCGGTGCTCAGCCCAAGCTCCGGAATACCGATCGAACGCCGCCCGCCAAAATCGGACCGCACGACGATCGCGCCCTGCTTTTCCATATAGTCGACCAGCCGGCGGATGCGCCCCGGCGAGCGGCTGCCATAGGCACGGCCAAGGATGTCATCGTCGGGACAGGCCTCACCCTCCATCGCAGCGCGCGCGATCTGCAGGAAGGGCGCGAGCATGTCGTCGGGCAAGCGCTCCGCCACCGCCAGCGCATCGGTCCAGCGCAGCTCGGACGGATCGAACACGCCCCCTTTCGCCAGCGCAAAACGGCGCCGAAATGCGGCGAGGTCGAGCGGCACCTTCTTCAGCTTCTGCATCCGGCAGCGCACCGAAAAATCCTGATACAAAAAGGCCTCGGGCTGGAACGCGCTATCGGGGTCGGTCAGCATGTCCTGAAGCATCGCGATCACTACCGCATCGCTGTGCCCGGCTTCTGCGGCCGCCTCGACGATGTCAAACACGGGCGGCGCGTCCGGGTCTTCGTGCAGCGCCTCGACCGCCGCGATCCGTTCGAGCAGTTCGCTCGCCGCGACCGGTTCGGGTTCGGGCGCAAAAACGCGCGGCTGCGTCGGCGCCTCCATCTCGGTGAATAGCATCGACCGCATGTCGGCGCCGCCCGCCACCGGCAGCGGCATCAGGCTGTGCGTCCCCATACGCGTCGCGGTCTGCGTCGCGCCGATGCGGATCGACAGCGGACGGCGCGAAATTGCCGGGCCGAGCCCAAGGAAATGCCCGCGCTCCAGATCGCGGATCGCCTCGGCCTGCCGCCGCTCCATGCCAAGCAGGTCGGCGGCGCGCGCCATATCGATGTCCAGAAAGGTGCGCCCCATCAGGAAATTGCTCGCCTCGGCGGCGACATTCTTCGCGAGCTTCGCCAGCCGCTGCGTCGCGATTGCGCCCGCAAGGCCGCGCTTGCGCCCGCGGCACATCAGGTTGGTCATCGCCGACAGGCTCGCTCGGCGAACGGTATCGGACACATCGCCGGCGACGCTCGGCGCGAACATCTGCGCCTCGTCGACCACCACCAGCGCCGGAAACCAATGCTCGCGCGGCGCGTCGAACAATGCGTTCAGGAACGCGGCGGCGCACGTCATCTGCGCCTCGATATCGAGCGATTCGAGACTGAGCACGATCGACGCGCGATGCTCGCGGATGCGTGCGCCCATCGCTGCAATCTCGCGCTCGTTATAGTCGCCGCCGTTGATCACGACATGGCTGTACGCGTCGGCGAGCGTCACAAAATCGCCCTCGGGATCGATCACGATCTGCTGCACTAACGACGCGCTTTCCTCGAGGATGCGGCGCAGCAGGTGCGACTTTCCCGACCCCGAATTGCCCTGGACGAGCAGCCGCGTCGCCAGCAGTTCCTGCACGTCGATGCGCACGCTTTGCCCCGTGGCGTCGGTCCCGATATCGATGCTGGTCTTCACGGACGCCGCCCTATCGGGCGCCCATGCGAATGACAACCGGGCGGAATTTCGAACCGCCCGATTTTGCGCCGTGACCTTGCCAAGCGGCGCGAACGCGCCAAAAGAACGGCATGGATTTCGACGATCAACTCCGCCGCTATTTCGGCACCGCCGACCTTTCAGCGATCCACCCCGAAGCGCACGCCGCAGGCACCGAACGCATGCGCGTCGACTTCGGCTTAGAGGCCAACCCCGGCCGCCGCTTCGCTTTGTGGGCGCTGATGTACATGCTCGGCGTCGCGCCGGACCTCGATGTTGCGTTCAAGGATGAGGGCGAGCGCAACACAGCGCGTGATTTTATGGATATGGTCGATCGAGCGGGTGAAGATTGATCTTGGATGTGCGGATTGATGCATCGATCTCTAGCCGTCGGAAAATGGCGCTATTCACGCCAAACATTTGCTCACGTCTTCATTTTGGTTCTGAGACCATTTGAACAATCAAGAAAGTGACAGATTGGCTTTCGAATATTCTGCTCAGAACCACGACTGGGATCTGACGCTCCATGCGGCTGCTGAGCTAATCGGCGCGGGCTTCACGATGGACAAAAAGGAAAGGACCGGCACCTTGTCGATGGGCTTTTCCTTTTTCACCGGTGGCATGGTGCTATCATTTGCTGCGATTGAGAGCTTTGCAGCATCGATCGCATTCTCCATGCCAACAGAACAACGGTTTTCAGGTTTCGATTTTGGGCGCTACCGCTCGGCGCGACGGTTTTGGGACAAGATGGAAATGCTCATGTCCGCCGTCGGCATAGAGATGGATAAGAGCAGCGGACTCTTTCAGCATATCGGACAAATGCAGGAATGGCGCAATCTTGTCACGCACGCAGCACCTTATGAAATAGAGACCACCAACATATCAGACACCGTTAAATCTCCTGTGAAACTACATAAGAACAAAAGACATCTTGAATATACTAGAATGGTTGATGCTGATAATGCGAAGCGGTTCTACGAAACCGCGTGCTCATTCATTGATCTTTTGACCGAGAGAACCGGAATCGATCCGCGTGCTTCGGCTACCTACAAATCGCTGGCATAGCCTTGATCGGCCGTTGGGTGATGGATCTGCGGACTCTCCCCCAAATCCCCAACGCCCCGTTAACCATACCGCAACCCCCGTCATCGTAATTTCACAAAGCCTTCCGCTTTTCCCTTGCGGCGCGGCGGCGGCATCGCCACGTTGTGTTCCTAGGGGCCGCCTCTCTCCCCCGGCGGGCCTCGCAAGGAGAAAAGTCCATGCCGTCCTTTTCGGAGAGCCTCGAAAAGACCCTGCACAATGCGCTGAAGGCCGCATCGGAGCGTCACCACGAATATGCGACGCTCGAGCATCTGCTCTACGCGCTGATCGACGACGACCACGCCGCCGAAGTGATGCGCGCCTGCGGCGTCGCGATCGACGACCTGCAATCCGCGGTCGTCCACTATCTCGATACCGAACTCGACAGCCTGAAGGTCGAGGGGCACAGCGACCCGTCGCCGACCAGCGGCTTCCAGCGCGTCGTCCAGCGCGCGATCCTGCACGTCCAGTCGTCGGGCAAGGATGAAGTCACCGGCGCCAACGTCCTCGTCGCCCTCTTCTCCGAACGCGAATCCTACGCCGTCTATTTCCTCCAGCAGCAGGATTTGACGCGCCTCGACGCGGTCTCCTACCTCAGCCACGGCGTCGGCAAGGGCGGCAAGCCCTCGCCGCAGGCCGAGCCCGAGGAAAAGGAAGAGACGAAGGACAAGGACAGCGGCGGCAAGAACAAGAAAGAAACCGCGCTCGACCAGTTCACCGTCAACCTCAACGAGAAAGCCAAGATCGGCAAGGTCGACCCGCTGATCGGCCGCCATGCCGAGGTTGACCGCACGATCCAGATCCTCTGCCGCCGGTCGAAGAACAACCCGCTCTATGTGGGCGATCCCGGCGTCGGCAAGACCGCGATCGCCGAGGGCCTCGCGCGCAAGATCATCGAGGGCGACGTGCCCGAGGTGCTGCTGCCCGCGGTGATCTATTCGCTCGACATGGGCGCGCTGCTCGCTGGAACCCGCTACCGCGGCGATTTCGAGGAACGGCTGAAACAGGTCGTTACCGAACTCGAAGGCCTGCCGCACGCGATCCTGTTCATCGACGAAATCCACACCGTCATCGGTGCGGGCGCCACTTCGGGCGGCGCAATGGACGCGTCGAACCTGCTCAAGCCGGCGCTGTCGGGCGGCGTGATCCGCTGCATCGGCTCGACGACGTACAAGGAGTTCCGCAACCATTTCGAAAAGGACCGCGCATTGCTGCGCCGGTTCCAGAAGATCGACGTGGTCGAGCCGACGCTGGAGGACACGAAGAAAATCCTCGCCGGCCTGCGCAGCGCGTTCGAGGCGCATCATCAGGTGCGTTACACTCCCGACGCGATCAACGCCGCGGTCGAACTCAGCGCGCGCTACATCAACGACCGGAAATTGCCCGACAAGGCGATCGACGTGATCGACGAGGTCGGCGCGATGCAGATGCTCGTCGCCCCGTCGAAGCGCAAAAAGACGATCACCGCGAAAGAGATCGAGCAGGTCATCGCGACGATGGCGCGCATCCCGCCCAAATCGGTGTCGAGCGACGACAAGGCGACCCTCGCCAGCCTCGAAACCGACCTCAAGCGCGTCGTGTTCGGTCAGAATACCGCGATCGAAGTGCTGTCGTCGGCGATCAAGCTGAGCCGTGCCGGCCTGCGCGATCCCGAAAAACCGATCGGCAACTATCTGTTCAGCGGCCCCACCGGCGTCGGCAAGACCGAGGTCGCCAAGCAGCTCGCGTCGATCATGGGCATTCCGTTGCAGCGCTTCGACATGTCCGAATATATGGAGCGCCACAGCGTCTCACGCCTGATCGGCGCGCCCCCAGGCTATGTCGGTTATGATCAGGGCGGCTTGCTCACCGATGCGATCGACCAGAATCCGCATTGCGTGCTGCTGCTCGACGAAATCGAAAAGGCGCATCCCGATCTGTTCAACATCCTGTTGCAGGTCATGGACCATGGCCGCCTGACCGATCATCACGGCAAGACCGTCGATTTCCGCAACGTCATCCTGATCATGACGACCAATGCGGGCGCGAGCGACATGGCGCGCGAAGGCATCGGCTTCGGCGCGTTCACGCGCGAGGATGTCCAGGAGGAAGCGGTGAAGAACCTGTTCACCCCCGAATTCCGCAACCGTCTCGATGCGATCGTGCCGTTCGGCTATCTGCCGCCCGAAGTGGTCGCGCGCGTCGTCGATAAGTTCATCCTCGAACTCGAACTCCAGCTCGCCGACCGCAACGTCCATATCCAGCTCGACGAAGCAGCGCGCGAATGGCTGACCGGCAAGGGCTATGACAAGCTCTATGGCGCGCGTCCGATGGGCCGTTTGATCCAGGAAAAGATCAAGCAGCCGCTCGCTGAGGAACTGCTCTTCGGCAAGCTCGTCCATGGCGGCGAGGTCAAGGTGAAGATGAAGACCGGCGACGATGCCAAGGTCGGCAATCCCCTCGCCTTCGAAATCGTCTCGGCCCCGCCGAAAGCTGGCCGCGGCAAGGCGAAGATGCCAAAGGCGGACAAGGCGAAGAAAGCGGCGGAGTGACGGAATCGGGGCGCGTGCGGCAGCGCAGGCGCCCCCTTCTTCTGCTTGGCCTCGGCCTGTCGCTCATCTGGGCGCTCTATTGGTTTTGGCCGGTCGGCCAGCCGAAACCCGATTTCATGATTGAAACCAGTCCGACCGAATCGATGGAGTTTGAAGGTCACGGCAGCAACGCCAAGCCGCATCTGCCATATTACAAAGATGGTCAGTTCTTCTCTGCAGATGGAAGGATCCTCAGTCCAAAAGATGTCATCCGCGACGACCGACATCCAGACAACATCGACTCTTTACAATTCGCTGCTCCGTTTTTCTTGGACGATTCAGCTACCCAGGCCGATTTTTCCCGCGCGATTGAGAAGATCTGGGATGTTTGCGACGTTCCCATTTTTATTGTCGTTCACGGCCAGAGTGAAATTCCCGGCTTACTTCCCGTGAAAGAACGAATGGATTGTGCTTCGGTTTTCCCAAACCCGGCCAATCGAACGCCATTGCCTCAGGGGTAGCAATCGCACCTCCTTCAACATTGCATCTTGGGCCAAACATCGTTATAACATTCGTATGAACACGCCGCTCAAAATCACCAAGGTCGGTAACAGCGCCGCCGTGATCCTGCCCAAGGAACTGCTTGCGCGGCTTGGAGCGGTGCAGGGCGACATGCTGTCGGTACGTGACACCGAGCGCGGGATCGAACTCGCACCCTATGACGCAGATTTTGAAACGCAGATGGCGGCTGCCCGCGAGGTCATGGCACGTCGCAAACGCGCGCTGCGCGAACTCGCCAAATAGCGATACCCGCAATGAGTTGGATCTGGGTATCGCTGGAGGTCGCTCTGGCGGCCCATCTGGAGCAGCTGGCTGAACATGGCGGCGGCGAAGGCCTGCGCGATTCGGGCATGCTCGAAAGCGCCATGGCACGGCCGCAAAACCTCGTCGCTTACGGCGACCCCGACGCGGCTGAACTCGCGGCCTCCTATGCCTTTGGCATTGCGCGCAACCATCCCTTTGTCGACGGCAATAAACGCACTGCGGCGGTGGTCAGCGAAACCTTTCTAGTGCTGAACGGCAACAATTTAACTGCCACTGATGCGGAACTGGTGGTGACCTTCCTCGCACTTGCGGCGGGAGAATTGCCGGAAAGCGAGCTCGCGGACTGGTTCCGCGACCATCTTGCCAAAAGCTGACGCCACCGCCCCCTCGCTTTTTCACCCTTCAGCGATTATATCTCCTCCCATGTACGACTATGTCTCCGTAACCACCGCCGACGCTGGCGCGCCCACCCCCGTGCGTGACGGCACGATCAAGCTGCACGACGAAGCGGGCTTTGCCGGCATGCGCAAGGCGGGGCGGCTGTCGGCCGAAATCCTCGACGCGCTCGTCCCCTTCGTCCAGCCCGGGGTAACCACCGCTGCGATCGACGACCTCGTCCGCACGATGATGCTGGAGGGCGGTGGCATCCCCGCCACGCTCGGCTATCGCGGTTTCACGCACAGCTGCTGCACCAGCATCAACCATGTCGTGTGCCACGGCATCCCCGACGACAAGCCGGTGCGTGACGGCGATATTATCAATATCGACGTCACGACGATCATCGACGGCTGGCACGGCGACACCAGCCGCATGTATCTGGTCGGCGATGTGCCGATCAAGGCGAAGCGGCTGGTCGAGGTTACCTATGAATGCCTGATGCTCGGTATCGAGCAGGCGAAGCCCGGCAACCGGATGGGCGACGTCGCCCATGCGATCCAGACCCACGCCGAGCGTCATCGTTATTCGGTCGTCCGCGATTTCTGCGGCCATGGGCTGGGCCAGATGTTCCACGATGCGCCCGAGGTCGTTCATGCCGGCCGCCCCGGCACCGGACCGGAACTGCGCCCCGGCATGTTCTTCACGATCGAGCCGATGATCAACACCGGCAAATTTGCCGTGAAGATGCTCCCCGACGGCTGGACTGCGGTAACCCGCGACCGTTCGCTCTCCGCGCAGTTCGAACACAGCATCGGGATCACCGAAACCGGCTGCGAGATTTTCACCGCCAGCCCGACGGGTTTGAACGCGCCGCCTTGGCTAGGCTGATCGGTGCAATGATTTTTCGTCACCCCGGCTTGATCCGGGGTCCACGAAGGCTGGCACTGCGTTGGAAGTCATGGATCCCGGATCAAGTCCGGGATGACGAAAGTGATACCCCCACACCCACCCCCCATATTCGCGCTTGCACCAGCCCGTCTTCGCGCGCAGTCTTGACGTTAACGTCAAGCATAGGCGTCGAACGGGAGAGATGGGATGGCGAAACGGGTCTGGACGACTGCGCTGCTGGGCGGCGCGGCACTGGCATTGGCTTCATGCAACGCATCGAAGAACGACAGCATGTCGGGCGGCGCATCGCTCGACGATGCCGAAAAGGCCAGCGAGACCCTGCTCAAGACCGGCGGCAATGGCGACGATTGGGGCGCCATCGGCTATAGCTATGACGAACAGCGTTTCAGCCCGCTGACGGACATCAGTGACAAGAATGTGGGCGAGCTCGGCATCGCCTGGACCGCCGACCTTGAGGATGCGCGCGGCCAGGAAGCGACTCCCGTCGTTGTCGATGGCGTGATGTATGTCACCCACGCCTGGTCAAAGGTCAGCGCGTGGGATGCCGCGACCGGAAAAGAACTGTGGAAGTTCGACCCTAAGGTCCCGGGCGAGCGCGCGGTTTCGGCCTGCTGCGACGTCGTCAACCGCGGCGTCGCGGTGTGGGGCGACAAGGTCTTTGTCGGCGCGCTCGACGGCCGGCTGATCGCGCTCGATAAAAAGACCGGCAAGGAGTTGTGGTCGACGCAGACCTTCGACACGTCGAAGCCTTACACGATCACCGGCGCCCCGCGCGTCGTGAAGGACATGGTGCTGATCGGCAACGGCGGCGCCGAATTCGGGGTGCGCGGTTATGTCACCGCCTACGACGCCGACACCGGCAAGGAGCGCTGGCGTTTCTACACCGCGCCCAACCCAACGCGTGCCAGGGACGGCGCGGCATCGGACGATATCTTCGCAACCAAGGGCAACGCGACCTGGTCCGACAAGGGCGAGTGGCAGACCTCCGGCGGCGGCGGCACCGTGTGGGACGCGATCGTCTATGACAAGGATCTCGACCAGATCTATCTGGGGGTCGGCAACGGCAATCCGTGGAACCACGGCACGCGCTCGAACGGCGAAGGCGACAACTGGTTCCTATCGTCGGTCGTCGCGCTCGACGCGTCGACCGGCAAGTATAAATGGCATTATCAGGAAACGCCGGGCGAGACGTGGGATTATACCGCGACCCAGCCGATCATTCTCGCCGAGCAGGCGGTGAACGGCACCCCGACCAAAGTGCTGTACCATGCGCCGAAAAACGGTTTCTTCTTCACCATCGACCGCTCGAACGGCAAGCTGATCGACGCCAAACCCTTTGTCGACGGGATCAACTGGGCCACCGGTTACGACCTCGCCACCGGCCGCCCGATCGAAAACCCCGAGGCCCGTTTCTACAAAACCGGCAAGCCCTTCATCGCGATCCCCGGCGCGCTCGGTGCGCACAATTGGCATCCGATGAGCTACAATCCCGCGACTGGCCTCGTCTATATCCCCGCGCAGCAGATCCCGCAGGGCTATCTTGCCGACATGACCGAGCTCGACCGCCGTAAGGTCGTCGGCTTCAACATCGGCACGACGCTGACCGGGACCATGCTTCCCGACGACAAGGCGGCGTTCCGGGCCGCCGTTGCCGCGACGACGGGCCGCCTTGTTGCTTTCGACCCGCGTACCGGCAAGGTCGCATGGGCGGTCGATCATCCCGCCGCGTGGAACGGCGGCACGATGACCACCGCGGGCAATCTGGTGTTTCAGGGTACCAGCCTTGGGCGCTTCCGCGCTTATACCGCCGACACCGGCAAGCAATTGCTCGACCTCGACATGCAATCGGGGATCGTCAGCGCGCCCTCGACCTTCCGCGTCGGTGGCGTCCAATATGTCGCGTTCATGACCAGCAAGGGCGGCGCCTTCCCGCTCGTCGCCGGGGTCGCCGGCGGCGCGACGCGCAAGGTGCCGAATATCCCACGCTTGGT
Organism: Sphingopyxis sp.; assembly: GCF_965279725.1. Lineage (GTDB taxonomy): Bacteria > Pseudomonadota > Alphaproteobacteria > Sphingomonadales > Sphingomonadaceae > Sphingopyxis. The sequence continues at coordinate 1,569,701 of NZ_CBDIIL010000003.1, read as the reverse complement.
GGTGCTGAAGATCGGCGGCACCGTAAAGCTCCCCGCCCCGCCCGCGACGACGACGCTGGCGTGGAACCCGCCCCCGATGACTGCCACCCCCACGCAGGTTGCGGCGGGCAAGGCGCATTTCGGGCGCTATTGTATCGTCTGTCACGGTGACAGTGCGATCGGCAACGGCTTCACCCCCGACCTCCGCGTTTCGGGTACGCTCGCCAACGCCGAGGCGTGGAAGGGTGTCGTGATCGGCGGCGCGCTCAAGGATCGCGGCATGGTGAGCTTCGGCAACGTGCTGACCCCCGCCGACGCCGAGGCGATCCGCGCCTATGTCATCGAACGGTCGAATTGGACTAAGGCCAATCTGGCGGACTCGGCGGCACCGATGGGGCGGTAATCCGACGCTCTCTCCTCGAGGAGAGAGGCGAAAAATGTTACTTCTGCTGTTTTTTTAGGCACCGCCGCGCGCGCGTTGCTCACCCATTGGGCAATGGCGCAATTTTCGGTCACAAATCTTACCAAAAGCTTGCGATTCGCCAATTGGCACGGCTCTTGATTGGTGCAAGATGACGGGGCCTCGCAGCGACTCACAGATGCGAACCGGACAGGCGGGCCTGATCCGGCTTTGACTGCGAGCGATGCGGAATGCCCAAAGGGGGATCAGAAGCGTGAAGAAGATTGAGGCGATCATTAAGCCATTCAAGCTCGACGAGGTGAAGGAAGCGCTTCACGAAGTCGGCGTCAGCGGCATCACCGTCACCGAAGCCAAGGGTTTCGGACGCCAGAAGGGCCACACCGAGCTCTATCGCGGCGCGGAATATGTCGTCGACTTCCTGCCCAAGGTGAAGCTTGAAGTCATTGTCGAGGACAGCATGGCCGAACGCGTGGTCGAGGCCATCGCCGCCGCCGCGCAGACCGGCCGCATCGGCGACGGCAAGATTTTCGTCATCCCGGTCGAAACCGCGCTGCGCATCCGTACCGGCGAGCGCAACGAAGACGCGCTTTAAAGCCACCCGCTCTCCAACCTGTTCACTAACCCGGCCCTGCCGGTCATCATCGCAAGAAGGAAGTTCAGACCATGGCAACCAAGCCCAAGGATATCATCACACGGATCAAGGAAAACGACATTGAGTGGGTCGACTTGCGCTTCACCGATCCCAAGGGCAAGTGGCAGCACCTAACCATGGTCGCCTCGGTCCTCGGCGAGGACGAACTCGAAGACGGCCTGATGTTCGACGGCTCGTCGATCGAAGGCTGGAAGGCGATCAACGAGTCCGATATGATCCTGATGCCCGACCTCGACGCCGTCTATGACGATCCCTTCTCGGCGACCCCGATGCTCGTCATCTTCTGCGACATCGTCGAACCCTCGACCGGCGAAGGCTATTCGCGCGATCCGCGTACCACGGCAAAGCGCGCTGAAGCCTATGTCGCCTCCACCGGAATCGGCGACACCGTCTATGTCGGCCCCGAAGCAGAATTCTTCATGTTCGACGACGTCCGCTTCGAAACCGCGTATAACAAGTCGAGCTTCGAGATCGACGACATCGAGCTGCCGACCAACTCCGGCCGCAGCTATGAAGGCGGCAACCTTGCCCACCGTCCGCGCGCCAAGGGCGGCTACTTTCCTGTCGCGCCGGTCGACAGCGCCGTCGACATCCGCGCCGAAATGGTCTCGACGATGCTCGAACTCGGTTTGCCTTGCGACAAGCATCATCATGAAGTCGCCGCGGCACAGCACGAACTCGGCCTGACCTTCGGCACGCTGACCGAAACCGCCGACCGTATGCAGATCTACAAATATGTCGTGCACCAGGTCGCGCATGCTTATGGCAAGACCGCGACCTTCATGCCGAAGCCGATCAAGGACGATAATGGCAGCGGCATGCACACCCACATCTCGATCTGGGAAAAGGGCAAGCCGCTGTTCGCCGGCAACGGCTATGCCGGCCTGTCCGACATGTGCCTCTATTTCATCGGCGGCGTCGTGAAGCATGCCAAGGCACTCAACGCCTTCACCAATCCGACGACGAACAGCTACAAGCGCCTCGTCCCGGGCTTCGAAGCCCCGGTGCTGCTCGCTTATTCGAGCCGCAACCGTTCAGCCTCGTGCCGCATCCCTTATGGTGCGGGCGCCAAGTCGAAGCGTGTCGAGTTCCGCTTCCCCGACGCGATGGCGAACCCCTATCTCTGCTATTCGGCGCTGCTGATGGCGGGGCTGGACGGCATTCAGAACAAGATCCACCCGGGCGATCCGATGGACAAGAATCTCTATGACCTGCCGCCCGAGGAGCTGAAGGAAGTCCCGACCGTCTGCGCCAGCCTTCGCGAAGCGCTCGACAGCCTGATGGCTGACCACGACTTCCTGCTCAAGGGTGACGTGTTCACCAAGGACCAGATCGAAGCCTATGTCGAACTGAAGTGGGACGAAGTGTATCGCGTCGAACAGACCCCGACCCCGGCCGAATTTGACATGTACTACAGCGCCTGATCCGCAAAGTTCAGCGACGCTAAGGAGGGGCGTCCGGTTCGGGGGAACCGGGCGCCCTTTTTTATTCGCCTTGCGCTAACGCGGCGCCATCATCCCGCGCCATCCCGCGCCTGCAAAACAGGCGAACAGGAGCGATCCGAATGCGATCGACACGAGATCGAGCGGCTGCGGCCCGGCGACCAGTCCCACCGCGGCGGCGGCGCCCCAGATGATCGCAACCAACAGAAGAAGATTGCCGGTGATCGCGGATATTTCGACCGTCAACTGGCGCCACAGCTCGTCAAAACGCCGCCACATCCAAACCGATATCGCCGTAAAGCCGACCAGAACCGTCAGCAAAATCCAGAAAGCGAGCGCAGGGGTGACCAGCGCCGCGCCGCCCGCGACGTCAGTCGCCGCCGCGTGCGCCAGCAGCATGACCGCTGAGCCGAGAATCAGGCAACCCGCGGCGCTGCCAGCCATGTTCGCGCGCTCCTCGACGATTTCTTCTGCATCAGCGACGTTGAGCAGTCGCTGGCCAAACAGGCGCGGCGCTACCGTTCCGACCCCGACGAACACCCCCATCAACGCATAAACCAGCCCGATGCCGAACAGGATAATCGACGATCCCGTCCAGTCGAAGCCGCCCTGCCCCTCGACCAGCTGCAACCCCGCGAACATGCCTCCGGCGCCCGCCGCCGCGCCGATTGCCGCCTGCATTGCCATCTTTCGCCAACCGGCGGCCTTGCCTGCCTGCGTCGTCATGATCCTACTCCTTCGGAACCCAATGGTCGATAAACAGCGCGCGCACTTCCAGCCCAAACAGGCCCGCCATGCGCAGCGCGAGCGGCAGGCTGGGGTCATATTTATCGGTTTCGACCGCGTTGATCGTCTGGCGTGAGACGCCCAGGCGGCGAGCCAGCTCACCTTGGCTCCACCCCGCCGCTTCGCGATATTCGCGCACCCGATTTTCCACAGTCGTTCCCTTGCCTGTCAAGAGCTCTTTACACAGGGTCGCGCGGACATGTCAAACACTCTTTACAGGGTGAAGCAAACCGCCGGCCGCAGATGTGGTAAATTGCCGGGGTTGCCGGTTCCGGCCGCGGGTGGCAGATTGCGGTCGGGGCGGGTGCGATCATGAAAGGCTGTTTGGCCATGCGAATGTCCGCTTCTCTTGCTCTGCCCTGCCTGATGCTGGCGTCTTGTGGCGGGGGCGGCAGTAGTGGAGACGGCGGCACCGCAGCCAATGCCCCGCCCAGCTTTACCTCGCTGCAGACCGCCAGTGTCACTGAAAACATCACCGCCGCCTATCAGGCGAGCGCCACCGATCCCGACGGAAACGCGTTGACCTTTACCATCGACGGCGGCGCCGATGCGGGACGCTTTGCGATCACTGCGGCGGGAGCGCTTAGGTTCAGCGCGGCGCCCGATTTCGACCTGCCCGGCGATGCCGATGGAAACAACATCTATGCCGTCGTCCTGCGCGTCAGCGACGGACAGGCGAGCGTGACGCAGACGGTCAACATCACCGTCACCAACAGCCGCGAAGGGATCGCGGTTGCCCGCGTCGGCACCGGGTTCAACCAGCCGCTCTATGTCGCCCCCATCCCCGGGGACAGCCGCGTCTATGTCGTCGAGAAGGGCGGTGCCGTCTATCGGTTCGATCCGGCGAACGGCAACCGGACCCAGGTGCTGAACATCACCGACATTTCGACCAGCGGCGAACGCGGCCTGCTGGGTCTCGCCGCCTATCCCGACCATGCGACATCGCAGCGCTTGTTCGCGGTCGCGACGGCCGCCAACGGCGCGGTGCAGGTCCGCCGTTACACGCTCGGACAGCCCAATTCCTCGACCGCCTACGACACGGTACTCAGCGTCCCGCATGCCGACGCCGACAACCATAATGGCGGCTGGATCGGCTTCGGAGCGGACGGGCTCGTCTATGTCGGTATTGGCGATGGCGGCGGCGGCGGCGACCCGAACAACAACGCGCAAAACACCAATCTGCGGCTCGGCAAGATCCTGCGCTTTTCGGTCGGAGCGGGCGGCAGCAGCTATGCCCCGGCACCCGGCAATCCTTTCATCGCCGGGGGCGGCGATCCCTATGTTTACGCCGTGGGCCTCCGAAATCCCTTCCGCGCCTCGTTCTCGGGATCGACGCTGGTGATCGGCGATGTGGGGCAAGGCGCGGTCGAGGAAATCGACATGGTGACGACCACCCAGCCGGGGCTTAACTTCGGCTGGCGTTTCAAGGAAGGAACCCAGCCCTATTCGGGCACCGCGCCCGGCGGCCTGACCGATCCGGTCGCCGAATATGGGCATGGCAGCGGCCCGCGGCAGGGCAATTCGATCACCGGCGGCTATGTCTATCGCGGCCCGGTGACCTCGCTCGCCGGCCAGTATGTTTTTGCCGATTTCGTGTCGGGCAACATCTGGTCGATACCCTTCTCAAGCTTCGTCGCGGGACAGACTTTGCCCTCATCGCGTTTCGCACGGCGCAACGAGGATTTCACCCCCGACGCCGGGACGATCAATTCGATCGCCTCGTTCGGTGAGGATAGCGCAGGCAATTTGTTCATCGTCAGCATCGGCGGCGACATTTTCATGGTGCGCCCTGGCTGACGCTTGCCGGGGCCGGGTGCAACCGGCACAAGAGGCCACCCGGAGGAGACCCCCCAATGAAATCGCTGCCGTTCATCGCCCTTTTCGCCGCGTCGTTCGCGCTGAGCCCCGCCGCGAACGCCAACCTGTCGAAAGCAGAAAGCGGCATGGCGAAAACGGTCGAGACCGAACAACCACGCTCGCTCGCGCTGCTCGAAAAGCTGGTCAACCAGAACAGCGGCTCGCTCAACCTCGTGGGCGTCGAAAAGGTCGGGGAGATGATGCGCGCCGAACTCGAACCGCTCGGGTTCAAGGTCGAATGGAAACCGATGACCGACACGGGCCGCGCCGGGCATCTGATCGCGACGCATGTCGGTCGGCCCGACACCAAACGCCTGCTCCTGATCGCGCATCTCGATACCGTATTCGAACCCGATTCGCCGTTCCAGAAATTCACCCGTAAGGGCGATATGGGTGAAGGCCCCGGCGCGGGCGACGACAAGGGCGGGATGGTGGTCATCGTCGCGGCGCTGCGCGCGATGCAGGCCGCGGGCACTCTCAATGGTGCCAATATCGAAATCCATATGACCGGCGACGAGGAAGACGCCGGCGATCCGATCGAAAAGGCGCGCGCCGATCTGATCGCTGCAGGCAAACGTAGCGACGTCGCGCTCGATTTCGAGGGGCTGGTCCGCGACAATGGCGCCGACATGGGCTCCGTCGCAAGGCGCAGCAGCGAAAGCTGGACCGTTACCGCAACGGGCAAGAGCGCCCACAGCTCGGGCATCTTCAGCGCCGCGGCGGGCGACGGCGCGATCTATGAATTGACGCGTATCATCCAGCGTTTCCGCACCGATCTTCCCGAACCCAACCTCACCTTCAACGTCGGCTTGATCGCGGGAGGGCAGGAAGCGACCCTCGACGCCGGCGGCATCCGCGCGACCGCAAACGGCAAGACCAACATCATCGCCCCCGTCGCCATCGCGCGCGGCGATCTGCGGACCCTCTCGGCCGAACAGGCGGCGCGGGTAAAGGCAAAGATGGCGGCGATCGTCGCCGAACACGCTCCCGTTACCGACGCAAAACTCGCCTTTGATCCGGGCGGCTATCCCGCGATGGCACCGACCGACGGCAATCGCGCTCTGCTCGTCAAGCTCAATGGCGTGAACCGCGACCTGGGACTTGCCGAAATGGCGACGCTAGATCCACTCAAGCGCGGCGCCGGCGACATCAGTTTCGTCGCCGCCGACGTCGACGGTCTTGCCGGACTCGGGCCACACAGCACCGGCGATCACGCACCAGGCGAGGCGGTCGATATCCCGAGCATCGCGCGTCAAGCGACCCGCGCTGCCATATTGATGTCACGCCTGAGCGCTGAAAAGCGCTGAACCGTCACCTTTGTCAGTTGGCGTTGCTTGATTCATCCGCCACAGTGATTAGGTAGCAATCCGAGACGTAAATTCACGCCGATTGGGAGAGAGAAAATGAGCGACACCGCAACGCACCTCAAGCAGAACTACATCGGCGGCCAATGGGTCGACAGCAAGGGCGGCAAGTCCCACGACGTGATCAACCCGGCGACCGAAGAAGCCGCCTCGACGATCGTCCTCGGCACCGCCGCCGACGTCGACGACGCCGTTGCCGCCGCGCGCGAAGCGTTGAAGAGCTGGTCGCAGACGACGCGCGAAGAGCGGCTCGCACTGCTGAACAATATCGTCGAGGAATATAAGAAGCGCGGCGCCGATCTCGCCAAATCGATGGCAAGCGAAATGGGCGCACCGGTCAGCTTCGCCGGTACCGCACAGGTCGGCGCGGGCATCGGCGGCTTCCTCGGGACCATCGCGGCGCTCAAGGATTTCTCCTTCACCGAAAAATACGCCGCGGGCGTCATCGCTTATGAACCGATCGGCGTCGTCGGCATGATCACCCCGTGGAACTGGCCGCTCAACCAGATCGCGCTGAAAGTTGCACCCGCGCTGGCCGCGGGGAACACGATGGTGCTGAAACCGTCCGAAGAATGTCCCGGCAACGCGACGATCTTCGCCGAAATCCTCGACGCCGCGGGCGTTCCGCAGGGCGTGTTCAACCTCGTCCAGGGCGACGGCCCGACCGTCGGCAACGCGATCTCGTCGCACCCCGGCATCGAAATGGTCAGCTTCACCGGCTCGACCCGCGCCGGTATCCTCGTCGCCAAAGCGGCCGCCGACACGGTCAAGCGCGTCCATCAGGAACTCGGCGGCAAGTCGCCGAACATCGTCCTGCCCGATGCCGATTTCGAAACTGTGCTGCCGCCGACGGTGCAGGGCGTGCTGGTCAACACCGGTCAGAGCTGCATCGCGCCGACCCGCATCCTCGTTCAGAAAGAGCGAGCAGCCGAAGCTGCGGGCTTCATTAAGGCGATGTTCGACGGCACCTCGGTCGGCGATCCGATGAGCGAAGGCGGCCATATCGGCCCCGTCGTCAACAAGGCGCAGTTCGACAAGATCCAGAGCTTGATCCAGTCGGCGATCGACGAGGGCGCGACGCTGGAAACCGGCGGTACCGGCCTGCCGAGCAACGTCAACCGCGGCTATTATATCAAGCCTACTGTCTTCTCGGGCGTTACCCGCACCATGCGCATCGCCAACGAGGAAATCTTTGGCCCCGTCGCGACGATCATGGCCTATGACGACCTCGACGAAGCCGTCGATATCGCCAATGACACCGAATATGGCCTGTCGGCGGTCATCTCGGGTGATCCTGCGAAGGCCGCTGCCGTCGCGCCGAAACTGCGCGCCGGCATGGTCGCAGTCAACGCCTGGGGCCCCGGCCCGGGCGCGGCGTTCGGCGGTTACAAAGCCTCGGGCAACGGCCGCGAAGGCGGCGTGTTCGGGCTGAAGGACTTCATGGAAGTGAAATCGATCAGCGGCATTCCGGGGTAATAGCTAAATCCTCCCTGCGGCGAAGCCATGGGGAGGAGGACCGCTCGTGAAGCGAGGGGTGGAGGGGCAGCAACGGCAGCGTAGAAGCCCCTCCGTCAGCGCTTCGCGCTGCCACCTCCCCATCGCTTCGCGACACGGAGGATCAGGCTCCTCCCGCTTGCGGGAGGGGCTTTTGCATCCGCGCAACTCCCGCTAAGCGCATCCTCATGACCACCCGCTCTCCCCTCGCCCCCGCTGCCTTCCCGCACCTCCCCGAAATCGCCGGGGTAACGCGCCGCGTCGCGCGCGCGCAGTACAAGAATTGGGACCGCTGCGACCTGACCTATGTCGAGCTGTCGCCCGGCACCGCCGTCGCGGGCGTCACGACCAGCAATGTCTGTTGCTCGACCGAAGTCGAGATGTGCCGCGAAGGCATCGCCCATGGCCGCGCCCGCGCGCTGGTCGTCAACGCGGGCAATGCCAACGCCTTTACCGGATACCGAGGCCGCGAGGCGGTCGAACAGATCGTTACGCAAGTCGTCGCGCATCTCGGCTGCGATCCGAAAGACGTGTTCGTTTGCTCGACGGGCGTCATCGGCGTGCCGCTGTCGAAGGACAAGGCGCGCGAGGGATTGGCCAAGGTCATCAGCTTCGCCGGGCCGTCCGCCAGCTGGGAAGAGGCGGCGCAAACCATCACCACGACCGACACCTTCGCCAAGGGTTCCGCCGCCAGCGCTATCGTCGGCGACCGGACCGTCCATGTCGCAGGCATCGTCAAAGGCTCCGGCATGATCGCCCCCGACATGGCGACGATGCTCGGCTATATCTTCACCGACGCCGCGGTTGCCCCTGCGCTGCTGCAAGACATGCTGAGCGAGGCGACCGGTGGGACGTTCAACAGCATCACCGTCGACAGCGACACCTCGACCAGCGACACCGTGCTGCTGTTCGCGACGGGACAGGCGGGCAATGCCCCGCTGACCACTCGCGACGATCCCGGCGCCGACGCGCTCTACGCCGCGATCCACGCCGTCTCGCTTGACCTTGCGCAACAGGTGGTACGCGACGGCGAGGGCGCGTCAAAATTCATCGAGATACAGGTGTCGGGCGCCGTCAGCGACGACAGCGCCAAGCGCGTCGCGCTCGCCATCGCCAATTCGCCGCTGGTCAAGACCGCGATCGCGGGCGAGGACGCCAATTGGGGCCGCGTCGTGATGGCGGTGGGCAAGGCGGGCGAACCCGCCGACCGCGACAAGCTGGCGATCCGCTTCGGCGATCACTGGGTAGCCAAGGACGGGCTACCGGTCGATGGCTATGACGAAGCCCCGGTCGCGGCGCATCTAAAGGGCCTGGAAATCCGCGTCGGTGCCGACCTGGGGCTGGGCGAAGGCCGCGCGACCGTCTGGACGTGCGATCTCACCCACGGCTACATCAGCATCAACGCCGATTACCGGAGCTGAGCCCCCTAATCTCCGTCATTGCGAGGAGCCGAAGGCGACGCGGCAATCCAGAGTAGCCGTAAACCGCTCTGGATTGCTGCGCTTCGCTCGCAATGACGAGGTTTGGTATTAAAGCGCGCCTTCCAGCCAGCCCTTGAGCGCGCTCTTCGGCGCTGCGCCGACCTTGGTGTCGGCGACCTCGCCATTTTTGAACAGGATCATCGTCGGGATGCCGCGCACGCCATATTTGGCGGGGGCGTTCGGATGATCGTCGATGTTCAGCTTCGCGATCACGACCTTTTCGCCCAGCTCATTGGCGATTTCCTCGAGCGAGGGGCCGATCATCTTGCACGGGCCGCACCATTCGGCCCAGAAATCGACGAGCACGGGAGTGTCGCTGTCGAGGACGTCCGCCTGAAAGCTGTCGTCGCTGATTGCCTTGGTACCCATGATACAAACTCCTGAAATATTGTTGCCTCCAAGCTAAGGCGTCGCGGCCTCCGGCTCAAGACCTCAACCGCCCAAATTCGCCTTGGTTGCCGCCAAGCCCGGCTTGTGCGGCGCGAGGGTGGCGTCGTCGAGGCGGATGAGCCGCGGCCCGGCGGTATAAAGCAACGCCGCGTCGATCCGCCGCCCGGGGAAAATCGCCGCCAGCGCCCCCCGATACGCCGCCATCTGGCGCAGATAGGCGGGCGCGACTGCGGCGGCGTCCTCCGGCACATGCCGCCCGGTCTTGTAATCGATCACCGTCACCGCATCGGCGGTCACCAGCAACCGGTCGACGATCCCCGCGACCACCGTCCCGTCGACCACCGCCGACAACGGCACTTCGGCAAGCGAGCCCGGGCCGAACAGCGCGGCGTGCGCGGGGTCGCCCAGCACGCCAAGTACCTCGGCGACCATCGCCGCGCGCGCCGCTTCGTCCAGTGCCGCCGCCTGCACCGCCAGCCAGCGCAGCGCGGCACCCTGCCGCTTATCGGGCGCCACCGGCGGCAGCCGCTCGAACAGCGCGTGCAGCAACAGCCCACGGCTCACCGCCGCGGCACGGTCGCTGCCCTGCGGCGCCGCTGCGACATCGTCGTCGCCCAGCGCCGAGGGCGCCAGCGGGCGCGGCGGGCGCGCCTCCTCGGGCGCCGCCTGCCGCGCCCATAGCGGCACGGCGACCGGTGGCAGCACCGCCCGCGCCTTGCCCTTTGCTACCTGCGCCCATTTCTTCGGATGCACCGCATGGACGCGCTTTTGGCCCCAGCGCGGCCCGGCGTCCTGCCATTCGGCGCCCATCTCGGCCATCACCGCGTCGACCGCGCCGTGCCAGTTGTCGTCGGGCAGCGACCCGTCGGCGGTCTTGGTGATCCCGGTCACGACCAGCAGTTCCTCGGCGCGCGTCATCGCGACATACAGCAACCGCCAATGCTCCTCGCGCTCGGCGCGTTCCTTCGCGTCGTGCGCCGCGGCGACCGCACCGTGGCGCTCGTCCTTGCCCAGCGCGAACACCGGCAATTTGTCCCACCCCGCCATCTTCATGGCAAAGGTCAGCCGCCGCGGCTTCGGATCGTCGGTCGCGTCGGCCAGGATGACGATCGGCGCCTGTAGTCCCTTCGACCCATGCACCGTCATCACCCGCACCACGTCGCTGCGCGCCTCGGTCTGGCGCTTGATCTCGGCGGTGCTGGCGGCGATGTGGGCGAGGAAGCCGAGCAGCGACGGCGCTTCCTGCCGCTCGAACGCCAGCGCCTGCCCCAGCAGTTCGTCGATCGGATCGCGCGCCTCGCGGCCCAGCCGGTGATAGAGTTTGCGGCGCCCGTCGATCGGCCCCGACAATATCGTCTCGATAAAGCGGAACGGGGTGGTGAAATCGGCCATGCCGAGCAGGCTGCGCAGCGCCGCCATCGTTGCGGGCGGCACGTCGCTTTCGCGCGCCCGAAGCTGTTCCCACAGCGCGCTTCGCTTGCGGCCGTGGGCGAAACCGAACAGATCGTCCTGGCTCCAGCCGAACAGCGGCGATACCAGCAGGCCGGCCAGATTGAGGTCGTCGAGCGGCTGCACAGCAAAGCGCATCGCCGAGAGCAGATCCTGCACCGCCAGCGACTGGGTCAGCGAAAAGCGGTCGACCCCCGCGACCGGGACATGCAGCGATTGCAACCGCGCGACGATCCGCGCCGCCAGGTCGCGGCGGCGGCGGACCAGGATCAGGATGTCGCCCGGCGCAACGGCGCGCCCGTCCTTGCCGTTGACAATCCAGTCCTGCACCTCGTCGGCGATCGCGCGCGACAGGCGCAGGCTGGCGGGGTCGCTCGCGGCGGCGGAGGCGCCCTCCCCCCCGGCGGCCGCGCCATCTTCGCCCTCGTCAGCATCACCCTCGTCGTCAGCGTCACCAGCGAGCGCCTTGCCGACCGGCAACGGCGCCCACAGCTCGACGCGCCCCGCGCGGTCGCGGTTGAACTCGGCGGGAATGTGCGGCGGCTCGTCGCTGTCGAGCCCCATCAGCTCGGGCGCGCCCGCCGCGATCCACGCATCGACGACGTCGAGCACCGCGGGGCTCGACCGGTAATTGGTGTCGAGATCGACATCCTCGAACGGCCGCCCGCCCGCCGCGGCGCGCTCGCCAAAGCGGATGCGCGCCGCCTCGAACGCCGCGGGTTCGGTACCCTGAAAGCCGAAGATCGCCTGTTTGCGGTCCCCGACCGTGAACATCGTGCGGATGCGGTCGTCCTTGGCGCCCAGCCCGGCGAAAAATTCGGCCGCCAGCGACAGGATGATCGCCCATTGCCGCGCGTTGGTGTCCTGCGCCTCATCGACCAGAATATGGTCGGTGCGCTGGTCGAGCTTGAAGCGCACCCAGTCGCCGAAATCGCCCTGCGCCAGCAAGTGGCTGGCAATGCTGATCAGATCGTCGAAATCGGCGAAACCGCGCTCGCGCTTGGCCAGCGCATAAGCCTCGGCAAAGCGGCTGCCCAAATCCCACCCCGCCGCCAGTTCGTCGGCGACCTGCATTGCGGTCGCGGTCGCGAGCAAGTCATCGGCGGCGGCGACGATCCGCTCGGCCGCACCCAGGCAGCTGCGCATGCCGCCCTTGTCCTTGGTATAATCGGCGCGCATGTCGCCGGTGCCGGTCAGGAAACAGCCGCGCACCGCGGCCAGCATCGCGGCGCGGCCGTGCGGATCGGCACGGAACCAGTCGTCCATGACATCGGCGCGGCCGTCGCCGGTCTTGGTCCCCCAGTCGCGCCCGCTCGCCGCGACCGCGGCGATGTCGGCGTCGGCAATCGCGCCCGCCGACAGCGCGTCGGCCTGCCACGCGATCGGATCGCCCTGCGGCAGGCCCAGTTCGGTCCGCAGGTCATGCGCCCGCGGCGCGAAGCGCGGCTCATTGACCGCCGTAAAACTGCTGGCGCAGCGCGCCAGAAAAGCGATCGCGCTATCCTGCCCCAACCGCCGCGACAGCATCGCCGCAATCTCTCGCATCGCATCGCCGTCGGCATCGGGCCGCGCGAGCAACTGGCCGAGCACTTCGCGCTGCAACGCGCTTGCCTCGCTATCCTCGAGCGCGCGAAATCCCGGCAATATTTTTGCCTCGAGCGGAAAACTGGCGAGCAGCGTCTGGCAGAAACTGTGAATCGTCTGGACGCGCACCGCGCCGCCCGGGCTGTCGATCACCGTCGCGAACAGCGACCGCGCGCGATCCATCAGCGCCGGAACGCCGCGATCATAGCCGATGAATTCAAGATCCAGACCCAACGCCTGCAACTCGGTGCGCAGATCGCCGTCGGCCATCCGCACCCACATCGCCAGCCGTTCGTGGATGCGATGCGCCATTTCGGCGGCGCCCGCCTTGGTAAAGGTGATGCACAGGATCGCCTCGGGCGACACGCCCTCCAGCATCAGGCGCAGCACCCGTGCCGACAGCACCTGCGTCTTGCCGGTCCCCGCCGACGCGCCGAGCCAGACATGGTCGCCGGGCTGCGCCGCCGCCTGTTGCCCGGGGTCGAGGTTTTTGAGCAGCTTGTCGGGATCGATCATGCCGCCCCCTCACCCGCCGCGCCCGGCTCCGGCTCGCCGCGCCCGAACCATTCATCGCGGCGCATCAGCTGATCGAAATCGGCGTAGCGCTTCGCGGTATCGCCTGGGACGAAGGGCTCATGTCCCAGCAGGAACCGGGCGCTGAGTTCGGCGAGCGCTTCGCGCGCGCGCTCGACCACCGCCGCCGCGGTCGCCGGTTTGGGCTTTTGCCCCTTGATCGCCTTGACCGCGCCGTCGACGCCCTTTTTCCGGTCGCGTTTCAATTCCCAATATTCGAACGCCCCGACAGGTTCGGGCGCCAGATCGCCAAGCCCCGCGTCTTCGGCGAGCAGGCCGAGCAGGCCCAGCTGGCTGTTGAGCCCCTCGCCCGCCGACTTGCCCGATGGCGCCGCGCCGGTCTTGTAATCGACGATCGCCAGCGTGCCGTCGGCGGCCTGATCGACACGGTCGGCGGTGCCTTGGAGCGTGATGCCGTCGACCAGCAACGTGCCGGTCACCTCGTTCGCGACCGGCCAGCGTTCGTCGCGCCCCGCCCAGACGCGCTCCGCCGCCCAGCGCAGCGATGGCTCGATGCGCGGCAGCCAGAACGCACGCGCCAGCGAATCGAGCGCCGGATCGGCACGCAGCGCGGCGCGTTCGGCATCGAACGCCGCCTCGGTCAGCCCGGCCGCCTGCCAATCCTGCAAGAATTTATGCACCCGCGTCCCGAACCATTTGGCGTCGGGACCGCTGCTCAGCGGGTCGAGTTCGCTCAGCCGCAGGATCTTCGCGGCATAAAAGGCAAAGGGATCGCGCGCCAGCTGATCGACTCCGGTGACGCTGATCCGGTCGGGTCTTGCATGCTGCGGCGGCGCCGGACGCGGCTTGTCGGCGGGAACGCTGTCGCCCGGCGGCACGTCGAGCAGCGCGGCGAGCGCCGCCACCGGCTGGTCGCCCGCCGTCGCCGCGGGCAATTCGCCCGCCAGCGCCGTCAGCCGCAACCAGAAACGCGACGCCACGGCAGGGTCGCCGCCACTGCGCATCGCGCGCGTCACCACCACCTCGCGCGCGGCAAAGGCACCGGCAAAATCATGCGCCGCCATGCCCTGCTGGCGCTCGGGCGCGGCAAGGCCGAGCAGGCGGCGGATGCCGGGGGCCAGCCACGGATCGGGGCTCTGCTGCGGCGGCCAGCGTCCTTCGTCGAGCCCGCCCAGGATCATCAGGTCGGCGCGCTGCAATCGCGCCTCGAGCAGCCCCCAGATGAACAGCCGCGGATGCCCGCCATAGGGTGGCCGGACGGTTTCGCCGCCGAGCAGGTCGGTCAGCATTTTCGGGAAATCGGCGGGTGCGACCAGCGCCGGTCCGTCGCTCTTCGCCAGCGCCCAGCGATCGAACAGCTCGGACAGCGCGCGGCCGGCGTGGCCGGTCCATGCGCCTTCGCCGGTCAACCAGCCGAGCGCGTCCTGCAACGCGCCGAGCAGGACCGATGGCGGCGCAGGCACGCCTGCCGCGAACGGAGCCAGCGCGGCGCCAAGTCCCGCCGCTACGTCGCCCCACCAGTCGCCAATCGCCGCCGCGGCGTCATGCCCCCGGCGCTGGGAATCGTCGGCGCACTCGGCAATCCGCGCCGTCACCCCCGCCCAGCCCGGCACCAGCCCGGGGCCGCGCAGCACCAGGTCGAGCCGCCGCACCTGATCGAGCCAATCGAGCCGCCCCTGGCCCGCGCGCACCAGCGGATGGCCGAGCAACGCAATCAGCCGCGCCGGATCGAACCCGGCGGCAAATTCTGCAAGCATCAGCAACAGCGCCCCGGGCGGCGTGCGGCCCAGCGACTGGCCAGCGCTATCGTCGACCCGGTTTTCGCTTTTCAGCCCCCAACGTTCGAGCGCCGCCGCAACCCGTTCGGCGAGCAAGCGGTCGGGCGTTACCAGCGCGGCGGTGCGCCCCGGCACATCGAGCGCGGCGCGCATCATCAGCGCGATCCCCTGCGCCTCCTGGCCATCGTCGGCGAACACTGCGGCGCTGACGCCGGTCAGGCTGGGCGCGACATTCTCGGCCGCCTGCCAGCGCGCCGTATAGGCGGCGGGCGCGAACAGCAGCGACAGGAAGGACGCGCGGGCATCGGGGCCATCGAAGGGCGATGCGGCGGGCCATTCACCGACCTCCTCTCGCGCGATTCCCATCCGGCCGAGCAGCAGTTTCAGATGATATTGCGGATGCGTTTCGAGCGGGCGCTCGCCCAGAGTTCCGGCGGCGGGTTTCTCCGGATCGGCCTTGACCGGTCCCAGTGCATCCCATTCCGCACCCGCCATGCCCAGATCGAGGCCGGGCAACACCACCATCCCCTGCGGCAGATCGGCGACGGTGCGCAGCAGCCGCGCGATTGCGGGCGCCGCGGTGGTCACCCCCGCCGCGACGACAAAGCGCCCCGGCGGCGCGGTCCGCCAGCCCGCGCTGACCCGCGCGAGCAGCCGGTTGCGGCGGTCGGCGCGGTCGATATGGCCGGTCGCGGCCAGCAGCCCGGGCCAATGGTCGACGAGCAGGCGCAGACGCTGCCACGACGCCTGCCAATGGCCCGCCAGATCGCCGAGCGCACTTTCCAGGTCGGACAATCGCGCCGGGGCGACCTCCTCATAATGCAGCTGGTCGATCACCCGCCCCAGCCCCTCGGCCAGCTGGAACGCCGCCGCCCCGGTGATCGGCTCCTCACCCGCGGGGTGATAGCGCTCGATCAGCCCCGCCAGCATCAACCGCCGCTTGAGCGCGTCGATCGCGGGCGGGATCGGTTCGGCTTCGCCAATCCCGTCAAGCGCCAGCGCGGCGCTTTCATCCAGATCGGCGTCGCCGATCACCGCGAGCCGCGGCATCAGCAACCCCGCCCCGCTGGCGCGGACAAACGCCGCCTGCACCGCGCTGCGCGCACGGTTGCTCGGCAGCAGGATCAATCCTTCGGCGAGCCCCAGCGCCCCATCGGCAAAGCGGTCGATCAGCCCGGCGACCAGCGCATCGGCAAAGGCCCGCTGGACCGGGATCGAAAAAACGGTCGGCTTCGGATCAGCCATCCGTCAGCGCGGCTTCGGTCGGCGCGATGCGCCCCGGGGTGCCGACGTCGAACCATTGCCCCATGTGCGACAGTCCATAGAGCCGCTCCGCCGCGATCGCGCGGTCCCACAGGATATTCGTCGAAAACGCCCCTCCGGGCGCGCCGTCGAGCAGGCGCGGCGAGATCAGTTGAATGCCCGTGTAAACAAAGGGCGCGACCCGCCCGAGCTTGCGCCGCGACAATCGGCCATTGGGGTCCATATGGAAATCGCCCTTGCCGCCGTGGCCGGTGGCGCTCGCCTGACGAATGACCAGCAACAACGCGTCCATGCGGTCGCCATCCCAATGGCGCGCCAGATGCCGGATGCTGTCTTCGGGCCCGTCGGTCCAGATATTGTCGCTGTTGACGATCAGGATGGGATCGCCGGTCAGCAGCGGCAGCGCTTTCACCATGCCGCCGCCAGTTTCCAGCAATTGATCGCGCTCGTCAGAGATTGCGATACGAAACGACCGCTTTTGCGCCGCCAAATGCGCTTCGAGCGCGTCGGCGAGATAATGGACGTTGACGACGACATGCTCGATACCAGCCGCCTCGATGCGGTCGAGGCTGTGGTCGATCAGCGCCTTCCCCGCGACGCGCACCAGCGGTTTGGGCCGCGTCGCGGTCAGCGGACGCATCCGCTTGCCCAGCCCCGCCGCCATCACCATCGCGCTGTCGATCTTCGCGGTCACGCCCATGCCGCCGCGCGCGCCGAAGCGGGGATATTTTCGTCGAACCAGGCCCGCACCGGTGCCAGCGCGGAATGTGCGAGATCGCGTTCGAGCAGCCCCCACATGCGCGGCTGGAATGATTTATAATGCGGCTTGCCATCGCGCTTCCACAGCCGGACGAAAACGCCAAGGATGCGAGTGTTGCGCTGCGCCGCGAGCGCCCAATAAGCCGCCTCGATGTCGGAACCCGTCGCCGCCTGATAGCGCGCCAGCATCGCCGCCTCGACCGCCGGGCTAACGTCGCGCCGCGCATCCTCAAGCACCGAGGCAAGATCATAAGCGGCGTGGCCGACGCGTGCATCCTGGAAATCGAGCAAGCCAAAATGCGAAATGCCGTCCTTGCCAGGCACCAGCATTATATTTTCGGCATGATAGTCGCGCAGCACCGTGACCCGCGGCAAGCCGTCATGCTCGGCCGGTGCCAGCACGGCCGCCCATGCGCCGAGAAACGCTTCGCGATCGACCTCCAGATCGAACGCCGGACAATACCAGTCGGTGAACAGCGTCACCTCTTCGAGCCACTGCTCAAGCCCGTGCACCGGCAGCCCTAGCATTGGGGGCCGTCCGTGGAGGTGAACGAGGAGGTCGGTCACCCCGGCATAATAGCTTTCCTCGACATGCGGGGCTTCATCGACCGTTTCGCGCAGCCGCACATCACCGAAATCATCGATCAACAGCAGGCCTTGCTCTAGATCGCGCGCGATGATCGTTGGCGCGGTCAGCCCTTGTTCGCACAGAAATTCGGCGACCGCGATGAACGGCCGCGGATCCTCGTGCGGCGGCGGCGCATCCATCAACACAGCCTGCCGCGCGCCGTCGACGACACGGAAATAGCGCCGGAACGACGCATCACCGGCGAGCGGCAAAATCTGGGCATCGCCCCAGCCATGCGCGGCAAGGAAGGCCGGAGCGTGGGCGGGCGGAATCATCGGAGCGGCCATCGTGCTCCCCAAGCCGCAGGCACCTCGGCTGTCAAGGTGCGGGCGTCGCCGTCGCCAGAAATCGTCAGTGTCAGCATGTCGACCCAGCCATGCAGTCCCAGCCGCTCAGGCCATTCGATCAGCAGCGCACCGTCATCGACATAATCGTCGAGCCCCAGTTCGACCAGCTCGTTCGCATCCTCGATCCGGTACAAATCGACATGAGCGATCGGCAGATCCACCTCCGGCGGCGCATAGGGCTGAACGATCGCAAAGGTCGGACTGGGCGCCTCGCCCGCCAGCCCCCGCGCTTTCAGCATCGCGCGCGCCAGCGTCGTCTTCCCCGCACCCAGATCGCCCGACAGCGCAACGACATCGCCAGGCATCAGCGCCCCGCCGATCGCCGTGCCGATCCGTTCGGCGTCATTAAGGTCGTAGCTGATGGAAAAAACCGTCATGCGCTGCGCAGCAGACTGATCCGCACCAGCGTGCCCTGCCCCGGCTCGCTCACCACTTCCATCGTCCCGCCATGCGCGGCGACCAGCTGGCGCGCCAAAGCAAGGCCTATCCCCCCCGACGCCGTCCCCGCCTGTTGCCCCTTGGTGACCGCGGCGACTGCCTCGGGCATCCCCGGTCCATTATCCGACACGATGATGTCGATCCCGCGCGCATCCCCCGCGGCATGGAGCAGCACGCGCCCGCCGCTCCGGCGCGCAGGCGCGGTGTAACGCACCGCATTGTCGAGCAGCCCCGCGACCAGCCGCGACAAGCGCGGCGCATCGCCCGCGATGCTGCCAAGATCGGGCGCAATATTGCCGACCAGTTCGACTTTTTCGCTTGCCGCAAACGCTTCCGCATCGCGCAGTGCGCCATCGAGGAGCGTCAGGACATCGACCGGCGCGCGCTCGACCACCAGCGTCCCTGCCTCGCCCTGCGCCAGGTCGAGCACATTGTCGATCTGGCGCCCAAGCACCCCGACCGAATCCATGATCGCATCGATATAGGTTTTCTGCTGGTCGCTCATCTTGCCAGCATAGCCCGCCTGCAACATCTCGCCGAACCCGCCGATTGACGTCAGCGGCGTGCGCAGTTCGTAACTCATCCGCGACAGGAAGGCGGTCTTCACCTGATCGGCCGCCTCCAGCGCCTCGTTGCGTTCGCGCAGCGCACCTTCCATCTTCCGGCTCGCGCTGATGTCGAGCATGATCAGCAAGGCATTGCCGTCGGGCAAGGGGATCGAGGCGAAGTCAAAATATCGCCCGTCGGCAAAGCGAATTTCGCCGACGCGCTGCTGCCGCTCCAGGGTCGCGGCGCGGATCACTTCCTGCACAATGCTGATCTGGTTCGGCTTCGCCAGCCTGTCGGCCAGCCCGCCCATCAGCGCATCGACGCGCGGATGCGCCGCCAGCGTCGATTCGTCGATCCCCCACAGGCGGCGGAATCGCTGGTTCCACAAATGCAGCCGCCCGTCGGGGGCAAACACAGCGATCGCTTCGAACAGATTGTCGAACGTCGCGGTGCGGACGCGCAGCAATGTATCGCGCGCGCCGGCCAGCTGCACCTGTTCGGTCTTGTCTTCGGCGATCAGCAACAAACCGCCGTCGGGGGTCGGCTGCGCGACGACATGCAGATGGGTGCCGTCGAGCAACAACCAGTCTTCCTCGCTCGCCCCGGCCTGCGCAAACCAGTCGACATGCGCCTGTCGCCATTCGGGATAATCGCGCACTTCGGGGGTCCGTCCGCCTTCGCGCCACGCGTCGAGCAACCGCGCGAACGGCCGCGCTTCGGTAACGTCTTCGACCTCCAGCGCGAACAGGCGGCGGAACGGCAGATTGGCAAAGGCCAGTCCCTGGTCGGGTCCGAATTGCGCGACCGCCGCCGACAACCGGTCAAGCAATTCGCGCTGGGTATCGACAAAACGTCGGTGCGCGCCGCGCTCGCTCTCCAATTCCTGGATGTCGATCGCATAGCCGGCGATACCGATCACGCGCCCGCCGGTCGGCGTCAGCGGCACATCGACGACGCGCATGATGCGGCGTTCGCCCTCGATCGTTACCGGGATCGTGCGGATTTGCGCCGAACCCGCGATGCGCGCTTCGTCGGCGGCTTCGGCGGCGCTGACCCCGGCGACGGTCTCGCACAGCTCGATGCCGGCATCGATTACCGCCGCCGCACTCTTCGCTTCGACCGCGCGAACATAAGCGCCGTTGACGAGCGCAAGGCCAAGACCGGTGTCGCGGAACCACATCGGGAACGGCGCCGCCTCGATCAGTCCCGACAACGCTTCGAACGCCGCCATCGCCTCGTCGCGGTCGCTGCGCGCCAGCGCCAGCGCGTGTTGGCCGTCGGTCGCATCGCTCAGCCACAACAACACGCCGCCCGGGCCGCCCACCGCCTGCGACGCCGGGGCG
The DNA here is from genome assembly GCF_965279725.1 of Sphingopyxis sp. Classification (GTDB taxonomy): domain Bacteria; phylum Pseudomonadota; class Alphaproteobacteria; order Sphingomonadales; family Sphingomonadaceae; genus Sphingopyxis. The sequence continues at coordinate 1,549,163 of NZ_CBDIIL010000003.1, read as the reverse complement.
CCGTGCAGGATGATCGTGCGGTCGCTGCCCTGCGGCTTCAGGCTCAGCGTAAAGGGTTTGGCGCCGCGCTGCGCGCCGAGGATCGCCTGGCGCAGCGCGTCATGACCGTCGGGGTCCAGCCCACTGCCCAGCCCGCGCAGTTCATCGAAATTGCGCGGCCCTTGTTCCAGCCCCAGCCAGCGACCGAGCTTCTCGCTCGCCTCGATCCGCCAGTCGGCGCGGACGATGACCGGCAACTGCGGCGATGCCTCGACCAAGCTGGCGAGCCGTTCGGCCTGCCCCGCGACGAACGCGGCGCGCCGCTGCATCGCAATCCCGCGGCCAACCGCCCACAACCCGGCGAGCAGCCAGAGCGCGGAAAACAGGCCCAGGGCAAAGAGCGCGCCCGACGATAGCGTCATCGATCGCGCGCCAAGGCGCGGGTGGACAGGAAAAAGCGGCGAAGGGCCATCAGCCCGCCCTATCGACTGTCCTCGAGGGTTTCAATCATTCGACGTCGGGGCGCCCCGCCATCGCGCCGCAACGGCACATCATCGACGGCACGCGGATATACCGGGACCGAATTTCGCCGCAATTTACTTGACTTGAATGCCCAGCTTTGGGACGTTTTGTCCGGGGCAGCATCAAACCGGATAATGGGGCGGTTGCGAAACGTCATTCTTTTGACCTTTTGTAAACGCCCGCTGGGGCAAGATGCGGCCAGAACAAAAATCGGGGAATTGAAAATGCAAAATGAAAAGTGGGTCGCACCGCGGTCGCGGCGGAATCTGGGCTTGGCAAGTCTTTCGGCAATGGCCGTCATGCTCGCAACGCCAGCCTTTGCACAAACCGACGAGGCCGAACCCGCCCCTGCCGACGAAACGGTCGATGGCGCGACTCCGGGCGAAGCGATCGTCGTCACCGGCTCGCGTATTCGGCGCCCCAACCTGGAATCGCAGGTTCCGGTCGTCTCGATCTCCGGCAACGAATTTTTCGAACGCGGCAACACGTCGGTTGGAGACACGCTGAACGAACTGCCCGCGCTGCGCAGCACCTTCAGCCAGTCGAACTCGACGCGCTTCCTCGGCACCTCGGGTCTCAACCTGCTCGATCTTCGCGGGCTTGGTACTCAGCGTACGCTAGTGCTGGTCAACGGCCGGCGCCATGTCGGTTCGGACGTGCTGTCAAACGCTGTTTCGCCAGACACCAACACCTTCCCGACCGATCTTATCGAACGCGTCGATGTGGTAACCGGCGGCAATTCGGCCATTTACGGGTCGGACGCGCTGGCCGGCGTCGTCAACTTCATCCTCAAGGACAGCTACGAAGGCATCCAGCTGCGCGGCCAAGGCGGCGCCAGTAAATATGGTGACGCCGGATCTTATTATGGCAGCCTGCTGGTGGGCAAGAATTTCGCCGATGGCCGCGGCAATATCGCCCTCAATCTTGAATATGCGCGCCAGAACGACTTCTACGCATCGGGCCGACCGAATCTCGCTCAGAATAATGGCTTTATCACGATCGATACCGATCCGGCAGGTGCGGTAAATGGCAGCGACGGCAACCCTGACTCCCTCTTCTATCGCGATATTCGCAGCGGCACCTACAGCAATGGCGGCACCTTCCTGTCTTTCTTGGGCGGGTCGAGCTATACGCCGTTCCTGTTCCAGCCCGACGGGACGCTGATTCAGCAGACCGGTGTTCAGACGGGCCGCCCGCCCGTGCCCTCCTATCTCGGCGGCAACGGCGACAATTTCCGCGACGGAACGCAGTTTGGCCTCACGCCGACACTCGACCGGTATAGCGCCAATCTGATCGGCCATTTCGAAATCAGCCCTGGCTTCGTCCCTTTCATCGAGGCGAAATATGTCCGCACCGACTCGCTAGGCAATGCGTCGGGTCCGTTTTTCACCGGCGCGACCGGGTCGCCGCGCGAACGGTTCTTCACGCAAAATCCCTATCTGAACAATCAGGCCAAACCGATCATCCGCGACTATTATGGCGATTATTATGACGCGAATGGCAACGACACGCCCGACGGCATCCCCGATGCCGACCAGACCGGCTTTACCTTCCTGAAAAATGCCGTCGACCTGACCAATCGCGAAGAACGCGCACGGCGAGAAACCTACCGCGCGGTGCTCGGGGTTCGCGGCGAGTTCAACGACGGCTGGAACTACGAAGTTTCGGCGAACTACGGCGAATTCCGTGAAACGACCGCCATCCTGGGCAACGTCAATCTGCAGCGCTATTTGCTCGCGATCGACGCGGTGGACCAGGGTCTGGTCCAGAACGGGGTCGCCAACGGCAACATCGTTTGCCGCGCCTCGATTGATCCGGCGGCGCGCATCGCACTCGAAGTGGCCGCGAACCCGACTTATGCGGCGTCGCAGCTCGCCGGCGATGTGGCAGCTTGCGTCCCCGTCAATCTGTTCGGTTCGGGCAATGTGACACAGGCGGCACGCAACTATCTGCTTCAGGATTCGCTGGCAAAAGGCAAGATTACACAGTTCGTCGTCAGCGCCTTCGTATCGGGCGACAGCGGCAAATGGTTCGAGCTTCCCGGTGGCCCGATCGGCTTTGCGGTGGGCGCCGAATATCGCCGCGAAACCGCCGATTATGTTCAGGACGCCGCGACCGCGGCGGGGCTGACCTTCTATAACGCTATCCCGCAGTTCAATCCGCCGGCGTTCGAAGTGAAGGAGGCCTACGCCGAAATCCGCCTTCCTATATTGAAGGACACGCCTTTCTTTGAAGAGTTGACGGTTTCGGCCGCGGCTCGCGTCGCCGATTATCGCGGTTCGACCGGAACGGTGTTTACCTATAATGCAGGCCTCGAATGGGCGCCGTTCCGTTCGCTGCGACTGCGCGGTAATTATTCCCGTGCCGTTCGCGCTCCGAATCTGGCGGATCAGTTCACGCCGTTGGGACAGAATTTTGCCACCGTCGTGGACCCTTGCTCGGCTGACAATATCGGTACGGGCGCTGCGACTCGTGCCGCGAACTGCCAGGCCGCCGGAATTCCCGCCGGTTATAACTATACCTACCTCGCCTCGCTGGGTTTCCTGTCGGGCGGCAACCCGGACTTGGGTGAAGAAAGTTCCGATTCCTACACGGTGGGCGGCGTCTTTACCCCCGACTTCCTCCCGGGCTTCAGCTTCTCGGCGGATTATTACAACATCACCGTCAACGACGTGATCACTGCGCCGTCTGCGCAGGGCATCTTGAATGCCTGCTACGATGCGGTCGATCTCAACAACCAATTCTGCGCTTTGTTCACGCGTGCGGGTGCCGGTGGTGGTCCCCGCGGCGAAATTCAGGGGCAAATCCTGGAAAACAGCTTGCAGGTGATTCCGCTGAACTATGCGAAGTTGAAAGTCAGCGGTATCGATTTCGAGGCGCGCTATGACCGGCAGATCGACAATGTCGGGAAGGTCTCGATCGGCGCCAACTATACCTATGCGCTCACGAACAACGCCTTCCTGTCGCCGACCGATCCGGGCCGCGCCGATCGCATCAACGGCGAACTCGGCGATCCGCAGCACGCTTTCAACATCAACGCGTCGCTGGTCACCGGTCCGTTCACCTTCGGGTATCGGGTGCGCTATATCGGCAAGATGTCGAACGGCGCGTGGGAGAATTATAACAGCGTCCAGGGCCGTCCGCCGCAGAACGATGACGCCTTTGCCGACGGCTTCAAATATTATCCGGAGGTCTGGTATCACGACTTCCGCATGGGCTTTGACGTCGCCGAAAAATTCACCTTTTATGGTGGTGTCGACAACGCCTTCAACCGCAACCCGCCGTTCGGGCTCAGCGGTGCGGGCGGCGGCAGTGGCATCTACTCGAACCGCGGTCGTTTCTTCTATGCCGGGTTCACCGCCAAAATCTGATCGTGACAACTTAGGTTATCTGGCCGGGGCTTGCCCCGGCCATTTTTTTGTGACCTAGCGGCGTGTGACGCTGCGAAGACAGGGATCGCTATGGATCGCATCTCCACCGAGGCCACCGACCTGCGGGTTCAGGCTGCAGTGCTTCGTGCCGCCGGTGAACGTAAAGCAGCCGCCGACCTCGACACACAAGCCGTCGCTGCAGAAGCGCAAGAGCCTGCCGTAATGAAGGCAAGTCAGCTGCTGATGACCGGCCAGTTAGCGCGGGCGGAAGCCATCGTTCGCCCCCTGCTCCAGCGAGCGCCAGAAAACGTTGCGGGATTGTGCATTCTTGGCGAAATCGCGGTTCGGCTGGGTATTTATGCAGAGGCACAGCGGCTGTTCCGCGCGGCGATTGCGATCTCGCCGGACTTTTCCGACGCTAAAACGAACCTCGCGCGCGCGCTGTTTCGCACGAGCGATTTCCGCGACGGCCTGTCCCACCTCGACGAGGTGCTGGCGCTAGACCCGCGGAACCGACACGCGCTCAGTACGAAGCTTGCAACGCTGGGGCAGATCGGTGCCTATGAGCAATCTCTAAAATCGCATGAACAGGCACTCATGCAGCAACCGGACGAACCGTGGCTTTGGGTCGGTTACGGCAATGTCTGCAAGACATTGGGCCTCTATGACGAAAGTGTCTCGGCGTTTCGGGGGGCGTTATCGCTCGATCAGCGGCGCACCGAAGCTTGGTGGGGGCTGGCCAACCTAAAACGCGTTTCGTTCGACGCCGCCGACCGTCAGGCGATGCTCGACCTCGTAGCGGCGCTACCCGACGCCGACCCCGGGCAGGTGCAACTGCATTTCGCGCTGGGCAAGGCGTATGAGGACGCGCGCGATTACACGCGATCGTTTGACCATTATGCGACCGCCAATCGAATCCGCCGCGCCGAATTGCGTTATGATGCCCAGGCGATGACCGCCGAAGTATCGGACTCGATCGCGTTCTTCGACGCGGATTATTTCGCCGCCAAAACCGGTATTGGCGATAAAAACGCAAAGCTCATCTTCATCGTCGGCATGCCGCGCGCCGGATCGACACTGGTCGAGCAGATCTTGGCATCCCACAGCCAGATCGAAGGCACCGCCGAACTTCCCTATATTCCGCTGATCACGCAAAAGGTCGTCGCCGACCGTTGGTCGGACCAGCACGCCAAATATCCGCAGATACTAACATCGCTTAACGCGGAAGACATCAAGCGCCTCGCCGACCACTACACGCAATCGGCGGCGCAGCATCGCCAGACCGGCAAGCCCTATATGATCGACAAGCTGCCCAACAACTGGCTGAACATTGGCCTGATCAAGACTTTATTCCCCAACGCAAAGATCATCGACGCGCGGCGCGCGGCGATGGCGTGTTGCTTTGCAAACTTCAAACAGCATTTTGCCCGCGGACAGGGTTTTTCCTACGCGCTGGCTGAAATGGGGCAGTATTATCGCGACTATGTGCGGTTCATGGATCATATCGATCAGGCCGCGCCAGGCGCGGCGTATCGCTTGGTCCACGAACAGCTCATCGAAGATCCCGAACGCGAAATCCGGGGCCTGCTCGCCTATCTCGAACTCCCGTTCGAAGACGCCTGCCTCAATTTTCATGAAAACAAACGCCCGGTGCGGACACCCAGCGCAGAACAGGTGCGCCGCCCGATCAACCGCGACGCGGTCGATCAGTGGCGCAACTATCAAAGCTGGCTGCAACCGCTCAAGGACGCGCTCGGAGATCTAGCCGAAAGCTGAGCTAGAGGCGGGCGGGGAAGCCGGGCGACGACAGCGCGCCAACCCGGCTTCCTGCCGAATCAATAGCGGTAATGGTCGGGCTTGAACGGCCCGGCAACCGGCACGCCGATATAATCGGCCTGCTTCTGGGAGAGCTGGCTCAGCTTCACGCCCAGCTTGTCGAGGTGCAGCGCCGCGACCTTTTCGTCGAGATGCTTGGGCAGGACGTAAACATCGTTGCCGTACTGCTCGGCGCGGGTCCACAGTTCGATCTGCGCCAGCGTCTGGTTGGTGAAGCTCGCCGACATCACAAAGCTCGGGTGACCCGTCGCGTTGCCCAGATTGACCAGACGGCCCTTCGACAGGATGATGATCTGCTTGCCGTCGGGGAATTCGACCAGGTCGACCTGCGGCTTCACTTCGGTCCACTTGTAATTGGCGAGCGCCGCGATCTGGATCTCGCTGTCGAAGTGGCCGATGTTGCAGACGATCGCCATATTCTTCATGCCCGCCATATGTTCGGCGGTGATCACGTCGGCGTTGCCGGTCGCGGTGACGAAGATGTCCGAGCGCTTGACCGCTTCGTCCATCGTCACGACCTCAAAGCCTTCCATCGCCGCCTGCAATGCGCAGATCGGGTCGATTTCGGTGACGAGGACGCGCGCGCCGCCGTTACGGAGCGACTGGGCGCTGCCCTTGCCGACATCGCCGAAGCCGGCAACCGTCGCAACCTTGCCCGCGAGCATCACGTCGGTGCCGCGGCGGATCGCGTCGACCAGCGATTCCTTGCAACCATAAAGATTGTCGAACTTCGACTTGGTGACGCTGTCGTTGACGTTGATCGCGGGGAAGGGCAGCTCACCCTTCTTGGCGATGTGGTACAGGCGGTGGACGCCGGTCGTCGTTTCTTCCGACACGCCCTTGATCGCCTTGACCGTCTTGGACAGGTAACCGGGGTTGGCGGCGACAAACGCTTTCAGCGCGCGCTGCATCTCGATCTCTTCTTCATTCTCGGGTGCGGGCATGTCCTGTCCGGCTTCGAGCTTCGCGCCCCACAGCGCGAACATCGTCGCGTCGCCGCCGTCGTCGAGGATCAGGTTGCAGGTCTCGCCCGTTTCGACGCCCCAGTCGAAAATACGGCCGACATAGTCCCAATAATCGGCCAGGCTCTCGCCCTTGATTGCGAACACCGGCACGCCCGTCGCGGCGATCGCGGCGGCGGCGTGGTCCTGGGTCGAAAAGATGTTGCAGGTGGCCCAACGAACCTCGGCGCCGAGCGCGGTCAGCGTCTCGATCAGCACGGCAGTCTGGATCGTCATGTGCAGCGACCCGACGATCTTCGCGCCCTTCAGCGGCTGCGATGCGCCAAACTCGGTGCGCAGCGCCATCAGGCCCGGCATTTCGGTTTCGGCGATGTTGATTTCCTTGCGACCGAAGTCGGCAAGCGCGATGTCGGCAACGACATAATCACGGGTATCGGCGGCGAGAGTGGCCACAATAAGTCTCCTGTAGGCGAGTTCGGCCGCAGGCGAGCGGCCCCGAAAATAGGGTAATTATGTTGCGCGCCCTAGCTCAAAGTGACCCGCCGATCAAATATAAACTTTTCTTTATATCGCGATTGCCGGGCGGTCCGCCGAGTGCCGCGGACACGCGAATCAGCGGCGCAAAATGCACCGGGGCGGAAATTTATTTTCAGCGGGCGCAATTGTGACAGTCGGGCGCCGTGAAATTGTGACACCGAGTCGCGAAGGCCAAGATTCTGAAAATCTTGACTTATAATACACCTTGCGTTGAGCATAGTTGGCGATTGTGACATGAGTGTTACAAACCGTCGAAAACATTGACTTTTCTGATGATGAGGGAGAAAATCGGCTAAAGTTTTCGAGGGGATAGAGAGATGAAAAAAATATTGCTGCCGCTGGTCGCACTGGCCTTTGCGAGCCCGGCCGCCGCACAATCGATCATTGTTGTCACCGGGCCGCTGGCCGATTCGACGGCGCTAACCGGTCGCCTATGCCGAGCTGCGCGCCGGCGAAAATCATGCCGCAGTCGCCAAGTTGACCGGCGACACCACCCTCAATGCCCGCGACCCGTCGCGGCTGATCAATCTCGGCACCGCTTATGCTCGTCTGGGTCGCACCAGTGATGCCGCCGCCGCCTATGACGCCGCACTCGCCAGCCCGATCCGTTACGACCTCGAACTCGCCGACGGGCGCTATGTCGATTCGCGCTGGGCGGCCCGCACCGCACGCGCCAATCTCTCGGCCGGTCGTCCGCTGCTCGCACTCGCGCGCTAAGCTTCACCGCCCTCGGTTGTCAGCAAGCGGGCGTCCACTCCCGCTTCGGCAAACGCCGCCTGCCAGCGCTTGGCGGGCGGCGTGTCGAACAACAGGGCATCGCTGCCCGGGGTGACGTGCCAGCCGTGGCGCACCATCTCACCCTCCAGCTGCCCCGCCGACCATCCGGCATAACCCAGCGCTACCAGCCAGCGCGACGGCCCGCGCCCTTCGCCGATTGCGCGCAGGGTGTCGTGCGAGCTTGAAATCATCCAGCGGTCGGCGACCTGCACCGCCTCTTGCCCGCCCCAGTCCATGCTGTGCAGAACGAACCCGCGCGATGGCTCGACCGGGCCGCCCAGAAACACCGGCTGTTCCAGCGGATCGTCATGCGCGATTTCGAGTTGATCGAGCACCGCGCCGACGGTCATCCCGGCCATCGGGTCGGAAATCCCGATCCCCATCGCGCCTTCCTCATCGTGACTGATCATCGCGATCACCGAATGCTCGAAGCGGGGATCGCCGATCCCGGGCAGCGCAAGCAGCAACTGGCCGGTGAACCAAATGGGGTCTGTGTCCATTGCGCTATCATGCAGCGGAGGGACGGGGCGGTCCAGCATCTTTGGCGGGCGGGGGCGGCTTTAGGGCGGAAAACAGCCGCTCTGTTCCGCGGCGAAAGCCGGGGCCCAAGGAGTTAGAAGGCAAACGTCGCGTGATGACGCTCTGGACCCCGGCTTTCGCCGGAGAACGGTAAAAACTCCTCGTCAGCCGCTACCTCCACCAAAATCCCGCCCTAACCCCCTCACCCACCTTGACTCGCGCGCAACCCGACCCAATGTCTCGCCCACCAGAAATCCCCTCAACGAAAAGGATGCCGACCATGACGATCCAGACTGGCGACAAGCTGCCCGACGCCACCTTTGTAAAGGTCACCGAAAACGGTCCCGAACAGGTCAGCACCGCCGATTATTTCAAAGGCCGCAAGGTCGCCCTCTTTTCGGTCCCCGGTGCCTTCACCCCGACCTGCTCGGCCAAGCATCTGCCGGGCTTTGTCGACAAGGCCGCCGAGCTGAAAGCCAAGGGCGTCGACGAAATCGTCTGCACCGCGGTCAACGACGCGTTCGTGATGGGCGCGTGGGGCAAGAGCGGCAACGCCGGCGACAGCGTCACAATGCTCGCCGACGGCAATGGCGATTTTGCCGAAGCGGTTGGGCTGACGATGGACGGCAAGGCGTTCGGCATGGGCAAGCGCGGCCAGCGGTTCTCGATGATCGTCAACGACGGCGTCGTCGAACAGCTCAACGTCGAAGCTCCCGGCGAATTCAAGGTGTCGAGCGCCGACCATATGCTCGGTCAGCTGTAATTCGAGAGGCGGGCGGCGCGGCAAATCGGCTACGCCGCCCCTCACTCTTCGTCACCCCGGACTTGATGCTGGGTCCATCGTGCCAGAACGCAACCGCCGAATGGATGCCGGATCGAGTACGGCATGACGAACAAGATTAAGTCGCCAAAGGTCGCCCCCTTCCCTTTTGTCACAATTTCGTGCAACAGCGCCGCGATGACATCCTCATCACATAATCCCGACATCACCGACCCCGCCGCTCTCGTCGAGCAGGTCATCGCCGAACTGCAGGACAGGTTCCGCGCCTCGGTCACCAACCTCAAATCCGCTATCGCCGCCTATGTCCGCGACCGCACACTGCCGCCGGCTGATGCCGCGGCCACGGGCCTTTTCGACTATCCCGCGATCCGCCTGACCACCACCGGCGAACAGCGGGAAGGGCAAAAGGGACATAATCTCGCTTTCGGCCAGTTTGAGCGCGCGGGCGAATTTGTCACCACCGTGACGCGCCCCGACCTGTTTGCCGATTATCTGCGGGACCAGCTTGGTCTGCTCGCGCGCCATTATGACATCACGCTCGAAGTCACGCGCACCGGGCAGCAGATCCCCTTCCCGTATGTGCTCGACGCCAGCGACGGGTCAGACATGGGCGGGGTCACCCCGCTCGAACTCGCGCGCCACTTCCCGACCACCGAACTCGCCGACATCGGCGATGAGCTCGCCGATGGTCTGTTCGGTGCCGACCCCACCGCGTCGCAGCCTCTCGCGCTGTTCGACGCGCTGCGTACCGATTTCAGCCTCGCGCGCCTCCGCCACTATACCGGCACCGCGCCCGAGCATTTCCAGCGCTACATATTGTTCACCAACTATCACCGCTATGTCGACGAATTTGTGTCGTGGGCAGGGGCGCAGGTCGGTCAGGGGCGCTACACGGCGCTCGCCGGCGCCGCGGGCCTTTATGTCGACCAGCCTGGCGTCAACGCCAGCGCCCTGGTCGCCGACAGCGCCTGGCGGCGACACCAGATGCCCGCCTATCATTTGATCGCCCCCGACGGCGGCGGCATCACTCTCGTCAACATCGGCGTCGGGCCGTCGAATGCCAAAACGATCTGCGATCACTTGGCGGTGCTGCGGCCCGAGGCGTGGCTGATGATCGGCCATTGCGGTGGGCTGCGCCCCAGCCAGCGCATCGGCGACTATGTCCTCGCTCACGCGTACCTCCGCGACGACCATATCCTCGACGCGGTGCTGCCGGTTGCCATCCCGATCCCGCCGATCGCCGAGGTCCAACAGGCTTTGGCGAGCGCCGCCGAAGCGGTATCGGGCGCCACCGGCGCCGACCTCAAAAAACGCATGCGTACCGGCACCGTCGTCACCACCGACGACCGCAACTGGGAACTGCGCTACACCGACTCGGCGCTGCGCTTTTCGCAATCGCGCGCGATCGGCATCGACATGGAATCGGCGACGATCGCAGCGCAGGGATACCGCTTCCGCGTGCCCTATGGGACGCTGCTTTGCGTCAGCGACAAGCCGCTCCACGGCGAACTCAAGCTGCCCGGACAGGCGAACCGCTTCTACGAAGAGGCGATCGCTGCCCACCTGCAGATCGGCATCCGCGCGTGCGAAACGATGCGCGACGAAGGCGCCAAACTCCACAGCCGCAAACTGCGCGCGTTCAACGAGCCGCCGTTCCGTTGACTTACGCGCCCGACCGGTCGCGCAGCGTTGCAGGCCATGTCGCGAGCGATACCACCGGCGCGGTCATCCCGTCGACGACGGCCTGACCGCGCGCAACGCCTGGTCATTTATACATTTCGGCACGCTGGCGGACGGCCGGATCACCCGGTGCCGAACAGCTGATCGTGACGATCGGCGGCGCGGCGCCACAGCCGATCGACCTCGGGCAATTCCATTGCAAAAATCTCGCGGCCGACCGCCGCCATCTCGTCCGCCGAACCCAGCAGGCGCGTCGTTTTCCCTGTCGGCGTGAGGTGCGTCAGCACCCGGCCGCGCAACGTCCAATGCACGTCGCCGCGGCGCAGCTGCATCACCAGATTCTGGACGAACGGCGACCAATCTTCGCGCCCAAGCGCCAATCGCATGGCGTCGAGAACGCCCTCATCGGCAGGCTCAGTGGCAAAATCGAAACCGAATGGCGCGCCGTCGCCGACTGTCTCGTCGAACGTCCAGCAGCCACCCCCGATGTCCGCGAGCTGGACCGCATAAGGCCCGTCGACGCCGACGCCTTCGGCAATCTCGACCGGCGCCGTGATCGATCCGCCAAACCCGATATCGACCAGATACGACCGGTCGAGATCGACGCGCAGGCACAGGTGATTGCCCGGACGGTCCGCGATGTCGCCGCCGCGCCGGACGTCGGCTTTCAGCCGGGTGACACGATAACCCAGATCGGCGAGCAGGCGGCCGAACAACGTATTGAGTTCGAAACACCAACCGCCACGGCCACCCTCCACCACCTTGGCAAAGATCGCATCAACCGTCGCGGGCGGCTCCCGGCCGAGCTGCACATCCAGATTTTCAAACGGGACATGGGCCAGATGCGCGCGCGTCAGCTCGCCAAGCGTCGCTAGGTCAGCGCAAACCGGCACCGCAGCACCGATCCGGTCAAGATAGCGCGCGCGATCGAACCCGGTCGCTTGCCGCTCGCTTACCACCCCGACGGCTTGCCCTTATTCTGTTGGTCGAGCCAGATCTTCAGCGGCGCGAAATAATCGGCCATCGCCTTGCCCGACATTTCGCGGCTGCCGGTGAAGGCCTCCAAGGCATCGGGCCAAGGTTTGGACGCGCCCATTTCGAGCATCGCGTTGAGCTTCGCGCCGACCTCCTTGTTGCCATAGAAGGAACAGCGGTGGAGCGGTCCGGTCCAGCCTGCCTGCTTGCACGCCGCTTCGTAAAACTGAAACTGCAGAATGCGCGCGAGGAAATAGCGGGTGTAGGGGGTGTTGCCGGGGATGTGGAACTTCGCGCCCGCATCGAAGGCGTTCGCCGGACGCTCGCCCGGCGGGACGATGCCTTGATATTGCGTGCGCAGCTGGGTCCAGGCGGTGTTGTAATCGGCGGGCTTGATCGTGCCGTCGAAGACGCCCCAGCGCCAGCGGTCGACGAGCAGACCGAACGGCAGGAACGCGACCTTGTCCATCGCCTGACGCAGCAGCAGGCCGGTGTCCTTGTCGGCGCTCGGCACCTTCGCCTTGTCGAGCAGGCCGATGTCGACGAGATATTGCGGGGTGATCGACAGCGCGACAAAATCGCCGATCGCCTCATGAAAACCGTCGTTGGCGCCGTTCAAATAGAGGTACGGCTGCTTGTTGTACGCGCGCTGGTAATAATTGTGGCCCAGCTCGTGATGGATCGTGGTGAAATCGTCGGCGTTCACCTTGATGCACATCTTGATGCGGATATCGTCCTTGTTGTCGACATCCCACGCCGACGCGTGACAAATCACTTCGCGGTCGGCGGGCTTCAGGAACTGGCTGCGTTTCCAGAACGTCTCCGGCAGCGGCGCCATGCCGAGCGAAGAATAGAAATTCTCCCCCGCCTTGACCATGTCGAGTGGGGTCTTGCCCTGCGCCGTCAGCAAATCGCCAACGTCATAACCCAGGTCACCCGAGCCCGCGGGCGCGACGAGCGGGTATATATTGCCCCATTCCTGCGCCCACATATTGCCGAGCAGGTCGGCGCGGATCGGGCCGGTCTTGGGCTGCACCGCATCGCCATATTTCTCGTTCAGTTTCCAGCGCGTATAGGTGTGGAGCGCCATGTAGAGCGGCTTCACTTCCTGCCACAAACGCTCGGTCGTCTTCGCGAAATCCTCGGGCGACATGTCATAACCCGACCGCCACATCGCGCCGGTGTCGGCAAAGCCCAACTCCTTGGAGCCCTCGTTGGCAATGCCCACCATGCGGGCATAATCATCCTTCATCGGCGCGCCGACCTTGTCGTGCCAGCTCGTCCACATTTCGGCGAATTGCGCCGGGGTGTGCTTGAGATCGCCCATCGCGGCCTCGATGTCCGACCCCGAGATCTCCTTACCGTCGAGCGTCCCGCGGCCCTTGCCATATTGCGACTGCAGGTCGGTGGCGATCTGGTTAAGTTCGGTCGCCGCGCCGGGCTTGGTCGGTGCAGGCAGGACCAAGCCGTTACGCAGGATGTCGAGCTTGCGCTTGGTGTCGGCGCTGAGGCCGGGAATATCCTTATACTTGGCGGCTTCGAGCGCATATTTCACCGACTTCTCGGTCCCAACGGCGTTGATCCGCGACGCCATGGCATCGGTATCTTCGGTCAGATAGGTGCTGTTGACCCAGTTCACCTGGCTCGCCTCGACGGTGTAGTCGAACAGATCCTTTTCCGCCGCGGCGATAAAGGCATCGGCGTCGGCGGCGGTCGGCTTTGCGGCCTTCGCTGCCGGGGCGTCCTTCTGCTTTTCAGCGGCGACGGCGGTGCCCGCGAGCGCGAGCGAGAGGGCCAGCGACAGCGTTGATATCATGGCTTTCATGGGGTGCGTCCTCTGTTGTTTCATGCGCTCTGCGGCGCGATGGGGGGCAATCTGGACCGCATGGGCGGCAGGGTCAAGCGGTGAGGAAGGCGGCGATTGCCTCGCCCAGCTCGGGCTGGGTCACGCTCGACATATGCGTTCCCGGAATCGTCGCGAGCCGCGCATCGACGAGCGCCGCGACCAGGTCGGTCGCCGATCCATTGTCCTGATCCTGCTCGCCGCACACGATAAGCACCGGTATCGTCAGCGCTGCCAGCGCCTCGGGTGGAGTGTCGGTAAAGCTGTCCAGCAGATGCGCCGCCGCGATGCGGTCGACCTTCATCGTTTTCATGAACTGGATCGACAGCCAGGTGTCGTCGCCGCGCTTGGCGGTTTCATATTCGGCAATCGCGCGCTGGAAAAATTGCCCGCGCCGCTGCCAGCCAGCGAGCCCGGCCAGCCCCATGCCGCCCAAAATCAGACGGCGCGGCGTCATGCCTGCCACCACTGCGCGAACGCTGGTGCGCGCGCCAAGTGAAAAGCCGCCAAGATCGAAATCGGCCAGCCCCAGATGCGCGACCAGATCCTCCAGGTCGCGGACCAGCACGTCGGGCGGATAAAATTCTTCTTCGTGCGGCGCGTCGCTCGATCCGTGAACGCGCAGGTCGGGCATGATGACGCGGTAGCCGTCGGCGGCAACGCGCGCTGCGGTGCCGAATTTGATCCAGTTGACCTCAGCGCTCGAAAACAGCCCGTGCAGCAGCAGCAGCGGGCGCCCCTCTCCCAGCTCGCGCCACGCCAGCCGTACGCCGTCACGCGCTTCGAAAAACTGCGGGTCGCTCATCGCGGCCGCAACCCTTTCTGCTCCATGCGCCATCTGGCCATCTCGATGCGGTCCTGCCCGAAAAAGGGCTCGCCTTCGAACACCAGGGTCGGCACCCCCCAATGACCGGCGATTTCCAGCGCGACCTGATTGGCCGCGATCTCGGTGTCGAGCGCTTCGGCTTCGGCCAGCGCCTCGGCGTCGAGTTCGGCAAGGTCGAGGTCGGCGCGGCGCGCGGCACCTGCCAGATGGTCGCCGAGGTGCCAGTCCTGCGCCCCGCCCCAGATCAGTTGCGCCGCCTCATGCGCAAAGGCCAGGCTTTTGCCGCGCCGCGACGCCGCCTGGCCCAGACGGGTGAGGCGATAGATGTACGGCTGGTCGGCGGCGATCGCGCGCGTTTTCAGGTCTTGAACGATCGGATCGGGGCGCGGCGGCCCGAACGGGATGCCGTGGAACTGTGCGACCCGGATCATGTCGCGCATCGTGTAGCTGAGCCAATTCGGGTGGTTGCGCTCGAAAAATTCGGGCTGGCGGATCGCGAGCGGATAGACGGGGCGCAGGTTGATTGACAAGTCGTGGCTTGCCGCCATTGCGCGGTAGCGGGCGATGGCGAGGTAGCTGTAGGGCGAACGGAACGACCAGAAGAGGTCTGCGGTCAATGTCATTGCCTTATCCTGCGGAAAAAACGCCGCCTTGCAAGCCTTGTCGGGGAAATTGCCACCATGGTGGAGGGTTTTGCGGATGTTGGCGAAAGTGCCACGTAGCGCGACGTAACTTGCATATAGTAGCAATTGCTATTATATCGCATGCCATGAGTGAGACGATCGGATTTCTGCTGAACGACGCGGCGCGGCTGTATCGCCGCGGATTCAACGCGCGCGTCCGCGATACGGGCATCACCGCGCTGCAATGGCGGCTGATGATTTACCTCCGCCGGTTCGAGGGGATTCGCCAGGGTCCGCTCGCCGAACTGATCGAGGTCGAACCGATCACTCTGTCGCGGATGGTCGACCGGCTGGAAGAAGCGGGACTGGTCGAACGCCGCGCCGACCCGACCGATCGCCGCGCCTGGCTGCTTCATCTGACCCCACGCGCCGACGAGCTGATTGCCGGCATGCGCCCGGTAACCGACGCGCTGGCCGAAGAAGCCACCGACGGCCTGAGCGCCGCCGAACGCGACCAGCTGACCGGCCTGGTCGAGCGCGTTCGCGCCAATTTATCACGCCGCATTTGCCAAAAAGAAGAGACCGCCGCCTGATGGACCAGCTTTCCCCCACCCGTCCCGCGTCGGACGACGCACAGTCCGCGCCCAAGGCCGATCCGCTGCCGCCTGCAAGCGCGGCGCCGCAGACCGAGGCAAAGAACGCGCCGAAATGGCGGACGCGATTGCTGATGTTCGGCCTGCCCGCGATCCTGATCGCCGCGGGCGGATATTATTGGCTGACCAGCGGCGGATCGGTGTCGACCGACAACGCCTATGTTCAGATGGACAAGGTGTCGGTGGCCGCCGAAGTGGGCGGACGCGTCACCGAAGTTGCCGTGCGCGACGGCCAGCAGGTCGCGGCGGGGCAATTGCTGTTCCGCATCGACGGCGAACCGTACCGGCTGAACGTCGCGCAGGCGACCGCCGCGATCGACGCCGCGCAGGTCGAGGTCGGCAATCTGTCGGCGAGCGCCAACACATCGTCGGTCGACATCGCCGCGGCGCGCGAGGATGTGAAATTCGCCGAGGTCAATTTCGGCCGTCAGGCGGCGCTGATGGAAAAAGGTTTTACCACCAAGGCGTCCTATGACGCATCGCGCCACGCGGTCAGCCAGGCGCGCGAACGCGTCCGCCAGGCCGAAGCGTCGGCAGTCGAAGCGCGCACCAAGCTGGCGGGCGGGCCGTCGAGCGGAGTCAACCCGCAGGTCGAGGCGGCGCGGGTTCAGCGGGCGCAGGCGCAGGTCAATCTGGGCCGCACCGAAATTCGCGCCCCCAGCGGCGGCCGCGTTGCGCAATCGGACCGGTTGCAGATCGGCCAGATGATGGTCGCAGGGCTGCCCGCGGTGACCCTGGTCGATACTTTGCATCCGTGGGTCGAGGCCAATTTCAAGGAAACCGACCTCGCCGACATGCGCATCGGCCAGCGCGCCGAAATCAGTTTCGACGCCTATCCGGGGCTGAAGGTGCGCGGCCATGTGCTGGTGATCGGCGCCGGGACGGGCAGCGAATTTTCGGTGCTGCCGGCGCAGAATGCGACGGGCAACTGGGTCAAGGTGACCCAGCGGGTACCGGTGAAGATCGCCTTCGACGAAAAGCCGTCGCGCGAGATGATCGCGGGGCTGTCGGCGGATGTCCGGGTGTTTACCGACGGTGGTGCGGTGACGGGGAAGTAGGGGGTGATGCTGCCGCTTCTCATGTTCCAGCCCCTCCCCTTCAGGGGAGGGCAGGGAGACTTGGCAGCTTGCTGCCTAGTCGCAGCGGGTGGGGGCCAGCGGCCTTGCGCCATCTCGATGGCCCCCACCCCAACCCCTCCCCTAAAGGGGAGGGGCTTTTAGGTCATGGCCTCTCGCTCCCTCCCCCGCCGGTCCGCCGCCGCCGCGCTGCCCGCCGACGATAGCATCCCGCTGCACGAGCGCGTCCGTTACCGCGGGCTGCTGACCGTCGCGGTGATGGGCGCGTCGATCATGCAGATCCTCGATACGACGATCGCCAACGTCGCCATCCCGCACATGCAATCGGCGCTGGGTGCGACGAGCGAGACGGTGACGTGGGTGCTGACGAGCTACATATTGGCCAGCGCGGTGACGATGCCGATCACCGGCTGGCTGGCCGACCGGATCGGCCGCCGTGAATTGTTCCTCACCGCGATTGCCGGGTTCATCGTCGCCTCGATGGCGTGCGGCGCGGCGCAGTCGCTCGAACAGATGGTCGCGTTCCGTTTTTTACAGGGCGTTTTTGCCGCCTTTATCGGGCCGCTGTCGCAATCGGTAATGCTCGACATCAATCCGCCCGAACGCCACGCGCGCGCGATGTCGATCTGGGGCATGGGGATCATGATCGGGCCGATATTGGGTCCGGTGCTGGGCGGCTGGCTGACCGAAAGCGCCAACTGGCGCTGGGTCTTTTACGTCAACCTGCCGGTCGGGCTGCTGACCCTCGCGATGATGTGGGCGCTGCTGCCCGCGACCAAAACAACCGGGCGCCGGTTCGACCTGTTCGGGTTCTCGATGCTCGCGCTGGGGCTGGCGGCGTTGCAGCTGATGCTCGACCGCGGCGCGCATCAGGACTGGTTCGACAGCGCCGAAATCTGGATCGAGCTGGGCGTCGCCATCGCCTGTCTGTGGATGTTCGTCGTCCATATGTTCACCGCGCGGGCGCCGCTGTTCAGCCGCGCGATGCTCGCCGACCGCAACCTCGTCACCGCGATGGGGTTCATGATCGTGATCGGGGTCGTGATGTTCGCGTCGATGGCGCTGCTGCCGCCGATGCTGCAAAATCTGTTCGGCTGGCCGGTGATCGATACCGGGCTGGCATTGGCGCTGCGCGGGGTTGGCATTCTCGCCAGCATGTGGATCGCGGGGCAATTGCTGGGCAAGATCGACGCGCGCTGGATGGTCGGCACCGGGTTGCTCACCGCCGCTTATTCGCTGTGGCAGATGAGCCATTGGTCGCTGATGATGGGGATGGAGCCGGTGATCATCAGCGGTCTGGTCCAGGGGGTAGGGATGGGGCTGATCTTCATTCCGCTCAACACCATGGCGTTTGCGACGATCCAGCCGCAATATCGTACCGACGGGTCGAGCCTGCTCAACCTGTTTCGCAGCATCGGCGCGTCGGTCGGCATCTCGATCGTCACCACCCTGCTCGGCGCAAATATCCAGACGAGCCACGAAGATCTGGCCGCGCATATCACCAACAGCTCGGTCAGCCTGCTCGACCCGTCGACCGCCGACCGTTTCGGCATCGCCGGCGACACCGCGATGGCGATGGTCAATGCCGAGATCAACCGGCAGGCGGCGATGGTCGCCTATATCGACGATTTCTGGGTGATGATGTGGGTGACGCTGGCGTCGGTGCCGCTGGTGCTGTTGCTGCGGCCGCCGAAACCGGGAGGGCCGGTCGCGTCGGCGGCCGATATGGGGCATTAGTCCCCAAAAGGGTTGCAATGAGATGAAGCAGAGCGATCTATGTCAGGCCTTCAGCAAGCTTTCGTCATACCACACATCTTCATGTTTCGCCGCGACGAGGAACCGCCACCCCGGTGGAAGGGCTAGGTATGGCAATGCGGCAGGGCAATCCAGCCGAAGATGGTAAAGATGTAGCGGCTTAAAAAAGCTGGGGTCAGCAGACAAGTCTCCTGACCAGATGAACCAGCCTGTTGTCCCACTTTCGGGTAAATGCCGTAAGCCATTAAGTGGCATTTCGCCTTGCAAGGCACTTTCAGAAATGCCCATCTTATAAGTATCATCTGGAGGCATGAATTCGGCGCCGAGCCGCTTACAGATTTCTCGCTGCGCCTCTTCCATGCATCCAACCTCATGACTTAGCGAAAAAAACAGTTCGTTCCCGCAAACAACGCGTCGATCTTGGCCGCGTCGCCGGGTTCGGCGAACATGCCGCCAACGACATTGTCACCGGTGCCGATGCTGAACTCCTCGCCCAGCGTGCTGTCCTCGAGATCGACGATCGACACAGATTCGGCCGCCTTGGCGCGCGTCGTGCCGATGCCGATACCGCTCATCGTCGAATAGGCCGCGGCGCCGGGTTCGTTGCCGAGAAACCAGCCGACGAATTTGCCGTCCTGAAAATTCAGCGTCATCGCGTCGTAGCGGGTGAATTCCATCGGGCCGGCGCCGCATTCCTCGTTCGCGCTGCGGTCGTCTTCCTTGCCCGCGACATTGGCGAGCGCGGTTTCGGCCTGAGCGCGCGGGATGCCGAAGGCGAGCAGGCTGGCCTTGCCGCTGCTCTTGTCGATGAAGCGCAGCCCTTCGCCGTCGAGGCTGACCGCGGTGGTTGCGGCGGCGGGGCCGTCGGACTTTGCCTCGGGCATCGGCTCGGCTTTCGGCAGGCTATCGTCGCCCGGCGCGGCTTTTTCCGGGGTGGGTTTGCACGCGGCGAGCAATCCGATCGTCGCGAGGGTTATCAACTTGCGCATCGCCTATCTCCTGCCCCTGGTTGCCGTCTGGGCCACCAATATCATAAGCGCGCCCAGTACCGCGAGCGCCATATCCTTTTGCGCGTCCCAGATATCGCCTTGCTGGCCATTATAGCGATCGGCGGTTTCGCCCGCCGCGACGATGGTCAGCAGCCATTCGAAGATTTCGTACAGGCAAGAAATGGCCAATACCCAACCAAGCACGGTAAATGCCGCGCCGCGTCGGCCCAGGCCGCCCCAGCGCCGCGCGATCTCGGCAACAGGAACCACCGAAAGGGCGCCGAACGCGAAGTGGGCGAGCCGGTCATAATGATTGCGCTGCCAACCGAACGCGTCCGACAGGCTGGTGCCGGTCAGCACGCGCGCCCAGTCGTCATAGGGAACGCTGCTGTAAGCGTAGCGCCCGCCCAGCGTGTGGATCGCGAAGAAGGCGACGATGCAGGCGAGCGCCGGGGTCGACAGCGGCCAACGGCGCAGCAGCAGCGGTCCGGCGACGATCAGCAGCATCGTCGGGATATGCTGAAGCAGCGCGATTTCGGGATAAGGCTGATCGATCTGCGCGAGCAGCAGCAGGATCAGGAGAAGGCCGAACAGGCGACGCTGAGCGGGCGAGGCGGTGGGGGTGTCGGTCATCGACTACCCCTTATCCGTTCGTGTCGAGCGAAGTCGAGACACAGTGAAGGCGCGCACGACCGGTGGGCATCTCGACTTCATCCCTTGGATGAAGTTTATGCTGAGCGCCTGCCAAGGCAGTCGAAGGGCTCGATGCGAACGGAATTTGAGAGCGGCGCGAAAGTTTGACGGCGGTCACCAGCGTAGCGACATGCAGCTGAGCCCCGCATCGATATGCGCGATCTGGTCGGTTGGGAGCGCGCGGGCTTCAATGCCGCGCGCGGCCAGCATCGCGCGCGTGGCGAGCCAGCGGTCACCGACCAGCACCGTGTCCCGAACGCGCAGGATGTTAGCAGCGCCATCTTCGCCAAGCGGGGTGAGCACCACCTCCAGCCCGGCGAATTGCGGACAGGTCGCCAGTTCGGGCACCGCCAATATGGTGTGCGCGTCGATCAGGCCGCAGCCGGTCTTGAAATGCAGGACGCCAGGCGGGGTTTCGGCAATCTCGGCGCGATAACCGAGTTGGCCGAGGAGCTTGGCAAGTTCGTCGGCACCGGCGCGATCGGTGCGCGCCGACAGGCCGATGATCACACGGTCGGCGAGGCGCAGAATGTCGCCGCCGTCGGCGTATCCCGGGCCGGTCATTTCGAGCAGGCGGGCGTGGTGCGCGGCGAGCGCATCGCGGATATGCGCAACCTCGCCCGCGCGGGCTTGCGCGCCGGGGCGGAGCAGGATCGCGCCCTCGGGAAAGGTCAGCGCGACATCTTCCGTGAAGAGCGCGTCGGGGAAATCGTCGAGCGGCGCGAGGACTTCGACGGTCAGGCCGAGGTCGCAGAGCGCGGCGACATAGGCGTCATGTTCGGCCGCAAGCCCCGCGAAATCGGGATCGGGGCCGCCGTCGGCGCGGATGCCGTGGATGGCGGAGGGTGCCGGGGCGCGGCAGAGGGCGTGGGTGAAGTGCGAGGGATTGCCGGTCATCCGGTCACGCGTTCAAAGATGCGGCCGCACAAGAAGACGGCCTCGCCTTCGCTCCAGTTTTCAAGGCGGCCGTCGACGAGATCGAATTCGTACAGAACATCGGCGAGCTGGATACGAAGCGGCGCGTCGCGCATCTGTTCGACACGATAACGACCGCGCGACGTCCAGCCTTCGACCGTCAGTTCATATCCGAAATCTCGCTCGAAGCGGATGAGCGCATCGACCTGCTTTGTGCTCGGCGTTTCGCCTTCTTCGCATTTTTCGCCGACCATCTTCCAGATCCCGAGAATCGCGTCGGGCGCGACCGCAAGATCGCCGAAGGATGGCGCGAGCGGCGGCTCGGCCGCGGCGGACGGGACAGCGAACGCGGCCAGCGCCAGCGTTACTAAGATCATCACCATCCGCCGCGCCATGTTCAGCCCTTTTTCAGATGCCGCCGTCCCAGCAGTTCGGCGATCTGCACGGCGTTCAGCGCCGCACCCTTGCGGAGGTTGTCCGAAACGCACCACAGGTTCAAGCCGTTCTCGACCGTCGGATCCTCGCGCACACGGCTGACGAAGGTCGCGAAGTCGCCGACGCATTCGACCGGGGTAATGTAGCCGCCATCTTCGCGCTTGTCGTGAAGCACGACGCCCGGCGCCTCGCGCAGGATGCGCTGGGCGTCCTCGGCCGACAGTTCGCGTTCCATCTCGATGTTGATGGCTTCCGAATGGCCGACGAACACCGGCACGCGGACGCAGGTCGCGGTGACCTTGATCTTGGGATCGAGGATCTTCTTGGTCTCGACCACCATCTTCCACTCTTCCTTGGTCGACCCGTCGTCGAGGAAGCTGTCGATGTGCGGGATGACGTTGAAGGCGATCTGCTTGGTGAACAGCTGGATGTCCTTTTCGTCGCCGACGAAGATCTGGCGCGTCTGGTTCCACAGCTCGTCCATGCCCGCCTTGCCCGCGCCCGACACCGACTGATAGGTGGAAACAACGACGCGCGTGATCTTCGCCGCGTCGTGAAGCGGCTTCAGCGCGACGACCATCTGCGCGGTCGAGCAATTCGGGTTGGCGATGATGTTGCGCTTGGTATAGCCATCGATCGCGTCGGGATTCACCTCGGGCACGATCAGCGGCACGTCGGGGTCCATGCGGTACAGCGACGAGTTGTCGATGACGACGCAGCCCGCCGCGGCGGCCTTTGGCGCGTGGATCTTGGTCGCTTCGCTGCCGATCGCAAAGATCGCCATGTCCCAGCCAGCCCAGTCGAAATTGTCGATATTCTGGCATTTCAGCGTGCGGCCGGTGTCACCGATTTCGACGTCGAGCCCCTGGCTGCGCGACGAGGCGACCAGCGCCAGTTCCTCGATCGGGAATTCGCGCTCGGTCAGGATAGCGAGCACTTCGCGCCCGACATTGCCCGTCGCACCGGCGACAACGATCCGATAACCCATGATGAAATCCCGTTCTGAAAATGATGTGCTGAAACGAAAAACGACCGGTTCTGCGCTTTGGCGGAACCGGTCGTTTTGGAAAGCTGTTTTCGCTTGGGGTCGGGAAAGTCTCCCTTAGCCCTCGCTGGCTTCCGGCCGGTAGTCGCGGCGCTCCGCAATACGCGCCGATTTACCAGTACGGCCGCGAAGATAGTAAAGCTTCGCACGACGCACGGCACCCTTGCGGATGACGGTAATGCTGTCGAGGTTGGGCGAATAGAGCGGGAACACGCGCTCGACACCTTCGCCGAACGACATTTTGCGCACGGTGAAGTTGGAGCCCATGCCCTTGTTCGAGCGGGCGATGCACACGCCTTCGAAATTCTGGACGCGGGTGCGTTCGCCTTCGACCACCTTCACGCCGACTTTCAGCGTGTCGCCAGGGCGAAAGGTCGGAATGGTCTTTGCCGCTTTGGCAATTTCTTCGGCTTCGATCGTCTGGATGAGGTTCATGTCCTCTAGTCCTTTTCTTTTCGCCGCGCGCCAGAGGCAGGTCGGGCCCGAGCATCGATATGACGCTCCCAAAGGTCCGGCCTGCGTAACCGTGTGTGATCTTCTGCCTGGAGTTTCCGCCAGGCCGCGATCTTCGCATGATCCCCCGATCGCAGCACTTCGGGGATCGTGCGCCCTTCCCATTCTACGGGCCGGGTATAGTGCGGATATTCGAGCAAGCCGTTTTCAAACGACTCATCGTCACCGCTAGAAGCCGCGCCCATTACGCCGGGAAGCAGCCGAATGCAAGCGTCGAGCAACAGCAGCGCCCCCATCTCGCCGCCCGACAAGATGATGTCGCCCATCGACACTTGCTCGATCGGTCGGGCGTCGAAGATGCGTTCGTCGAATCCTTCGAACCGGCCGCAGAGGATGATCGCCCCCGGACCCGCCGCAAGCTGACGGATACGGGCTTGCGTGATCTGCGTCCCTCGCGGGGTCATCGCGAGGATCGGGAGGCCCGGATTCGCCGCGACCGCATGGTCAACCGCCGCCGCCAGCACATCCGCCTTGAGCACCATCCCCGCGCCGCCCCCCGCAGGCGTATCGTCGACGGTGCGATGCTTATCGGTCGCAAAATCGCGGATCTGCACCGGCGCACAGGACCAGGTGCCGCTTTCGAGCGCGCGCCCCGCCATGCTGTGGCCGAGCGGTCCAGGGAACATGTCGGGGTAGAGGGTAAGGGGGACGGCGATGAAGGTCATGGTCAGCCTTCATCCGAAATCTGGCGCAATGTCCATCGGATCAATACATGCCCCAGCAACCAGGCCAGAATTGCGCCGACCGGCCCCCACCACAAAAAGGAAATCGCGCGCGTCCAGCTATAGACGGTTGCATAGTCCCAAAGCCCGATGAACGCGAGAACCATCAACAACATCGGAATAATGGCAGGAGCAACAATCGCTGCTTCGCGAAATCCCACGCCTCCCTTGCCAGCGCGGCGGAGGGACGCCCTGTAAAGGAGCATCACGACAAGCTGAACGAACAGAATAACGAAAATCATGTCACAGCGTCCAGTTTTCGACCGTCAACCCCGGCACGTCGGCGAAGTCGGCTTCGTTTGCGGTGACGAGGGCGACGCCTTGGGAGAGGGCGTGCGCGGCGATCAACCGGTCGTAGCTGCCTCGCCTGAACGGCAACGCCGCATAAACCTGCGCAGCCTTATAGTCGAAATCGAGCACCGGCACCTCTTCGACGAAGGCTTGCAACTGATCAAAGGCAGGCGCTTTGCCGCGCGTCGAACCATGGGCGACCTCGGCATAAGCAATCGCGGACGTGACCAGGTCGCCTTCGTCGCACTCGCCCGCCCGCACCACCAGTCGGGTGTCGAGGTTCATGACAAGCGTGATGATCGCGTTGCTATCCAGCAGATATTTCACGCGCCATCGTTCCCGTCGGCCTTGCCGGTCAACAGAACCCGATCCTCGAACAGCCTGTCTTCCGGCGCGAGCAGGTGCAGGTCAGTGGCGGAACCCGCCACCTTCGCGATGTTGAATTTGCGTTTGGGTTGATTGGCAGGCTCGTAGCAAAGAAACTGGCCGTGTTCGACAATCAACTCCATTTCGGTTCCTGCCACCAATTTTGTGCCCGCGGGAATTCGCACTGCCAGCGAGTTGCCCGATTTGAAGACCTTTACCTTGTGGCGGGTTTTGTCGGACGGCTTCAACCAAGGGGCGGAGCCGAACACGCGATTCAAGGCGAATGTGCGTCGGTCTTCGTTCATTTCATTCCGCTTCGTCATGTCTCACTCCAGTATATACATGGCGTATATACATGACCGATCGGCGTCAAGCCAGCGGCTCCCAAAGTTCACCGGGCAACAGGTGGCGATCCTTGTCCATTTCGGCGTGCAGCCATTCGCGGAAGCGTTCGATCTTGCGCACCCCGACGCGATTGTCGCGGTGGACGAGGTAATGCGCGGTGCCGGGCTGGTAGAGGGCGTCGAAGGGTTGCACCAGCCGGCCGGCGTCCAGTTCGGCGCGCCATAGCAGCGGTGTCATCATCGCGATGCCATAGCCACCCTGCACCGCGCTCGCTTCCTGCAACTGGCTGTCGAGTTCGATACCCCGGCGCTGTGGCAGCGGGCCGCTCACCACGCCCGCTGCGGCGAACCAGCCTGTCCACCAGGGGTCATTGGGCGCCAGCCGGTCGACGTTCAGCAGGTCCGCGGGTTCCGCAATGCGGTTCACCTCGAGAAAGGAGGGCGCGCAGATCGGGGTGACATGACTGCGATACAGAAAGTCAGCGCGCAGGCCGCCCCAATTGCCGCCACCGACGCGAATCGCGACATCGACGTTCGTCGCATCGAAATCGATCAGATCGTTGCCCAGCAACATGCGAACCGCAAGGTCGGGGAACGCGAGCTGAAACCCGCCGATCCGCGCGCTGAGCCAGGTGCCGCCAAAGGTTGTCATCGCGCTGATCGTCAGCACGTCGGTCTCGTCGTTGCCGAGCGCGGCGAAGGCGTCGCCCATCGAAGCGAAGGCGTTGCTGATCGCGGGGAGCAACCGCTGCCCGGTTTCGGACAAACGCACCCGCCCCTTTTCGCGCACGAACAGCGCGCGCCCGAGTCGATCCTCTAATTGGCGGACCTGATAGCTGACCGCCGCCTGCGTCAGGCCCAGCTCTTCCGCCGCGCGCGAGAAATTCTGCAGTCGTCCGGCGGCTTCGAAGGTCCGAATCGCGGCCAGGGGCGGGAGCTTGGGCATCGCCTATATATAAGCTGACCTTATAATATGGTCCACGCCTTTTGTTGGCGCCTTTTGGCCGGCAGGCCCATTCTTGCGCTATCGACGAAAGGAAAAAGACGATGCAAGACGAAATGTGGATGCGCGGCTGGAATGATGGCCATGTGCGTTTTTCGAGCGATCTCGACAAGGTCGTGACGGCCTCGACCGGCCGGATCGCCGCTTTATTTCAGCGCCGCGCCCAGACGGCGGTGCGTGAAGCCCCGGTCAGTCCCAGTCCACTCCCGCCTGCGACGCCGTGCTGACGCGCAGCGAAAAAATATCGGGCCGGCTGTAATGGCCGTCGGTATCCAGCGCGGCGAGGGCTTCGCGCGCCGCGCCAAGGTCGAGCGCGGCGGAAAGATGCTCCTCGCCCGCACCCGCCTGCGCCATAATCGCGCCAGCGGGGCCGGCGATCAGGCTGCTGCCCGCATTTAATATCGCATCGGGCATGGCGCGCAGCAGTGCAGCAGCCTCCGCATCGCCGCCGACGCGGGCGAGGCCGTCGAGCAGATCGGCGCGATGCTGGACCAGCCCCGCCGCCAGCACGAAACAGCGCCCCTCAAACGCATAGTGACGCGACGCAATCGCATAGGTGTCGCGTACCGTCGGCCAAGCCGCGACATGGACCAGTTCGGCCTGGTTGTGCATCGCCGCGCGCACCAGCGGCATCCAATGTTCCCAACAAATCAAGCTGCCCACCGCACCCCAGTCGGCGGTGTGAACGCCCAGCGTCGACCCGTCGCCGCGCGCCCACAGCAAGCGCTCGCCATGCGTCGGCACCAATTTGCGGTGGAGCAACGGCGCCGCGTGCGGGCGAAACAGAAACTGCGTGTTGGTCAGGCTGGATCGCACCCGTTCGTGCGCGCCGATCGACACCAGTGCGCCGCTGTCATCGACCAATTGCTGAAGCGGCGCAAAGCGCGGGTCGTTTGCGGTCACCGCTTGCTCAAGCAAGATGCGGTGGAGCGCACGCGTTCCCGGATGATCCCATAGGGCCGCGCCGGGCGCTTCGTCGAGCCAGAGGGGATAGCCGCCCAGAAAGGTCTCGCCGAACGCCACGATCCGGGCGCCATCGGCAATGGCGCGGCGCGCATGGTCAGTCGCGGCGACAATGCCGTCGGATATCGCCAGCGGAATCGGTGCGGCCTGGACGATGGTGGCATGCAGCGGGGTCATACGCCTCTTCTTCGGCGTCCCCGCTCAAGAAGGCAAGCGAGCGGGTGCGCGGGATACGCGGCGATGACGTCGTCCGACATCAACCGCTACACCGTCAAGAAAAGCGGCCGCGACCGATTGGTGTCTCGTTGCGGCCTAATCAGCGACCGCCCGCAGACGCCATGCCTGGATGGTGACAGGATTGGTCGGCGCAAGCAGCAGATTGCCATCGAGATGGCCCTTTTCGCAATTCAGGCGGAAGGCGCTCGACATGGCGCCGGTCGGCGCTAGCGGTTCGGCCGTCGGGCAGGCGCCGAGCTGGGCTTTGAGCTTTGCGAGTTCGGCAGTCCAGTTTTCGGCCGAGCGGTCGAGCAGGAAATTCATCGCGAGCTTGCCGTCCAGCGGCTTCAAGCTGCCGGCGGCATAAGCGGTTCGCGTCGCCGCAAACATCTCGGCGACCGCGGGCGAGACTGGCGTATCGCGCCAGGCGAGCAACCCGGCCTTATCCATCGCGACCGCGGTGTCCCATGCCGGCGCCGACGGCCCGGCATAGGTCCGGTTGGCGAGCGCAAACACCCCGACGCCCCGGTCGGGCATCAGCATGACATGGCTGCCGTAGCCCGGATAGCCGCCGCCATGCGCCAGCGTCAGGCCCAAGTCGCAGTCCTGCGCGACGCGCCAGCCCATGCCATAAGCGCCCGAAAGCTTGCACGCGTCGGCGCCGCTGGCGCCGGTGCGGTTCTGGACCGACGTGAAATTCAGCCCCTGCGCGATTTCGCGCACCGTCGCGCGTTTGATCGGACCGTCATCAGCGTCGTTGCGCGCCGGCCAGGCCGAGAGCAGGAACGCGACCCATTTCGCATAGTCGTTCGCGCTGACCTGCAGCCCGCCCATGCTGTTGAACGCGCCATCGACCATTTCGGGTTCGGCGGCCCAGGCATCATTTTCCCAGCGGTAGCCGCGCGCGTAATGCGCTTTCGGCGCGTTGACCGCATCATAACCGCTGCTGGTCATACCGAGAGGGGTCAGGATCGTTTGGCCGACATAGTCGGTATAAGCCATGCCCGAAGCATTAGCGACAATCCGGCCGAGCAGCGCATAACCGAAGTTCGAATATTCATGTTGGCTTTGCGGAGCACGACTGAACGGCACTCCTGCGGCGATCATTTTTGTGAAATCCTCCTGCGGCAGCACCTGTTGGCGGTCGCCCCACGGATCGTCGGTGACGAGGCCGCCGACATGGTGAAGCAGGTCGCGGACCCGGATGCGCGGGCTGTCCGTCGTCGGATAGGTCCAGGCCTTCATTTCCGGCACATATTGTTCGGCGAGGTCGTCGAGGCGCAGCTTACCCTGATCGCGCAGGTGGAGGATCGACAGGGCGGTAAAAGCCTTGGTCATGGAAGCGATGCGAAACAGGCTGTCGGCATCGACCGGGCGCTTGTCCTGAAGGTTCTGGACGCCGATGCCCTTTACATAGGCAAGCTTGCCGTCCTTCACGATTCCATAGACCATGCCCGGGACGTGCGCGTCGGCCTGGAACTTGGCGAAGATCGCGTCGATTTCGGGGGTGAGCTGCGCGAGGGTTTTGGGCGCGGCCTCCTGCGCCCGCGTGGGAAGCGGAGCGGCTAGCGCGACGATCATAGCGATGACCAGAGTGTTGCGCATCTTATCCCCCCCTTGCCGTTCGCCCCAAGCTAGCATGGCGCGGGACGATGACAACCGAGCGACCCAAAAAAGGTTCGGGCTTGCTTTTCGATCGCGCAGGAGCAGGGTGAGAGGGTAGGCGATAACGGGGACCAAAAAATGCGGTCAATATGGGGAGCGCTGGCGATCGCCGGCATGTTTGGGGCGTCCGCGCCCGCGATGGCAGCCGACTGGTCTTACATCACCTCAAGCGACGCAGGGTCGGACCATTATTATGACAAGGCGAGCGTGAAACGGATGGGCGCCATGGTCCAGTTCTGGTCGCGCGAGGACGCGACCAATGCCGATGTCGAGGATGATTATCCGCTAGTGAGCGACGCTCTTGAGGAAATCGACTGCGCGGCCGGCCGGCTGAGGGTGATCCAGATCATCGATCGCGACGAAATGTTTCAGGAGGTGGAGCGATACGATTTTACCGCCGAGATCGTGTGGAACGACATCGGGCCCAGCACGGTCGCGTCGGACAAACGCGCCATCGTCTGCAAATAAAGCGAGTCAGTTCGCGTCGGCGAAGGCGCGGGTGACGATCAGCCGCTCGCTATCCCATTCGGGTACCGCTTCGGGACGCATCGGCACCATGAAGCGCTTGCCGTTCGGCCGCTCGATCTCGACGACGTCGCCCGCGCCGAAATTCTCGATGGCCGCGACATGGCCGAGCGCATCGCCATCCGTGGCGACGCACGGCAGGCCGAGCAGGTCGTGGTGATAATATTCACCGTCGGCGAGCGGCGGCAGCGCTGAACGCGGCACGGTCAGCAGCGTTCCGCGCAGCGCCTCGGCGCCGCTGCGGTCGGTGATTTCGGCAAAGGTCGCCACCGCGCCCTGATTGGCGGGCCGAACTGATGTCAACGTCAGCTTGCGGTCGCCCGCTTCAAACGCGGAAAAGGCGCGGAGAGTCTCCGCGCCTTCGCCGAACAGCTTGAGACGCACCTCGCCCCGCACCCCGTGCGCGCCGGCGATGGCGGCAAGGGTGACAGGGCGGTCGGCGTGGGCCAAGACTTAGCCTTCGGCCTTTTCTTCGCCGGCTTCTTCAGCAGGCGCTTCTTCGGTGGCAGCTTCTTCAGCAGCTGCAGCCGGAGCGTCTTCGGCCGGGCCACCTTCGGCAGCCTGTTCGGCCATCGCAGCCGCGTCTTCGGCCGGGGTTTCGGCCGGGACTTCGTCGGCCACGGCTTCGGCCACAGCTTGAGCGGTTTCTTCGCTCTTGACCGAACCGGTTGCATCCGATTCTGCCGCTTCGGGAGCGGCGGCTTCTTCAGCGGCAGGCGCTTCTTCGGCGGCCACTTCGGGAGCGGCCTCTGCAACGACTTCGGGTTCAGGCGCCGGAGCAGCGGCTGCAGCGGCAGCGGCTTCTTCGGCATCAACCAGCTTCTGCGCCTTTTCTTCGGCGCGTTCCTTGGCCTTTTCGCCTGGGACCGCCTTGTTCGGGTTGCTCCGCGCGGCGCGTTCCTGGACACCCGCGGCGTCGAGGAAGCGGGCGACGCGGTCGCTCGGCTGGGCGCCGACGCTCAGCCAATGCTTCGCACGGTCGGCGTCGAGCTGGACGCGCTCGGGATTGTCCTTGGCGAGCAGCGGATTGTAGCTGCCGATGCGCTCGATGAAGCGGCCATCGCGCGGGCTGCGCGAATCGGCGACGACGATCTTGTAATAAGGACGCTTTTTAGAACCGCCGCGGGCGAGACGAATAGCAGTAGCCATGATATTTTCCTTTGGTTTAACGTTGTAAGTCTGATCGGATTATTTCTTTTTATTCATCAAATTCGCGAGTTCGGGCGGGATCGAGCCGCCGCCGAGACCGGGAAGGCCTCCGCCGCCACCCATGCCGGGAATGCCGCCGCCCTTGCCGAACAGCGCGCCGAGCCCCTTTAGCCCACCCATCTTGCGGATCTTCTTCATCGCGCTGGCCATTTCCTGGTGCATCTTGAGCACCTTGTTGACCTGCTGCACCGTCGTGCCCGATCCGTTGGCGACGCGGATCTTGCGCTTCGCGGTCAGGATTTCGGGCTTGGCGCGTTCCTTGGGGGTCATCGATCCCATGATCGCGTCGAAATGGACCAGCGTCTTGTCGTCGGCGCCGCTTTGCGCCGCCGCGACCTGCGCCTTTTTCATGCCCGGGATCATCCCCGCGAGCGCGCCGAGGCCGCCCATGCGGCGCATCTGGTTGAGCTGGGTGCGCAGGTCGTTGAGGTCGAACTGACCCTTGGCCATCTTCGCGGCCATCGCCTCGGCCTCGTCGGCCTGGATGGTTTCGGCGGCGCGCTCAACCAGGCTGACGACGTCGCCCATGCCGAGGATGCGGCCCGCGATACGCGAGGGTTGGAACAACTCCAGTCCGTCGAGCTTTTCGCCGGTGCCCGCGAATTTGATCGGCTTGCCGGTGACGGCGCGCATCGAGAGCGCGGCACCGCCGCGCGCATCGCCGTCCATGCGGGTCAGCACGACGCCGGTCAGCGGCACCTGGTCGGTAAAGCGCTGCGCGACCTGCACCGCGTCCTGACCGGTCAGGCTGTCGACGACGAGCAGGATTTCGGCCGGGGTCGAGGCGCGCGACACCGCCTGCATTTCGTCCATCAATTGCTGATCGACGTGGAGCCGACCCGCGGTATCGAGCATCAGGACGTCATAGCCCTGAAGCTTGCCCGCCTGCATCGCGCGCTTCGCGATCTCGACCGGCCCCTGGCCGGCGACGATCGGCAAGGTCGCGACGTCGATCTGCTGTCCAAGGACCGCAAGCTGTTCCTGCGCGGCAGGGCGATTGACGTCGAGCGACGCCATCAGCACCTTTTTGCCGTCTTTTTCCTTGAGCCGCTTGGCGATCTTTGCGGTGGTGGTGGTTTTACCCGAGCCCTGCAGGCCGACCATCATGATGACCGCAGGCGGGGTGACGTTGAGGTCGAGCTCGGCGGTTTCCGACCCGAGCATTTCGGTGAGCGCGTCGCTGACGATCTTGACGACCTGTTGCCCCGGGGTGACCGACCGCAGGACGTTCTGACCGATCGCAAGGTCGGTGACCTGATCGACGAAGCTGCGCACGACGGGCAGCGCCACATCGGCCTCGAGCAGCGCGATTCGCACTTCGCGCATCGCGGCGCGCACGTCGGCCTCGGTCAGCGCACCGCGGCCGCGGAGCTTTCCGAAAACATCGCCAAGCCGATTGCTCAGACTGTCGAACATGGGCCACAAATCCTTCGTTTCGACGCCCGCAACGCAAAACACGCCGGTGAGCGAAACCTCGCCAACCAGCGGTTATCCGTGGACATAACTTTCGTCGCGGACATCGATCGCTCGTTCGCAAGATGCGTCCGAACGGGGCGCCAATACACAAAGCGGTCCGCAAAGGCAAGTCACCGCGCCGTCGGGCCACTTAACCCAAATTTCACCGCTTTGCGGGCAATATGGCGCGGATGGTGGGGAATGATGACATGAACGTGACGTCGCAGCAGGTCGATCGCAGCACTGGCGCGAAACGCGACATCGTCGCCGGCGGCATCGTCGTCGCGGCGATCCTGCTGTTCGTCGGCACCGGCAGCACGGTTTTGCAGGCGGTTGTCCACACGCTGATCGGCATCGGCGGCGGCCCGGACCGTGCGCTCGCCGCCGCAACGGTGCTCAATGTCGCGCTGATCCTGTTCGGCTGGCGCCGCTATGAAGACCTGAACCGCGAAATCCGCGAGCGGACCGAGGCCGAACAGCGGGCGCGCTATCTGGCCGACACCGATCCGCTGACCGGCTTTCTCAACCGCCGCTCGCTGCTGGCGACCGGTCAGCAGCAGATCGCCTACGCGGTCGCGGGCAAACGGCAAGTTGCGCTGTTCCTGCTCGATCTCGACCATTTCAAGACCGTCAACGACATCCATGGTCATGCCGCAGGCGACCGCGTGTTGCAGGTCGCGGCCGAGCGCATTTCGGCGATCCTGCCGCCGAACGCTACCAAGGCGCGGCTGGGCGGCGACGAATTTGTTGCGATGCTCGCATTCGAACCGTCGGCCCGCGCGACCATCGACGCGCTTGCGGCGGAACTGGTCGCGGCGCTCGAAAATTCTGTCATGCACGACGCGCAGCAGATCCGCATCGGCGCATCGCTCGGCATTTCGCTCGCCGACGATGCCAGCGTGACGATGGAAACCATGGTCCGCCAAGCGGATATCGCGATGTATCATTGCAAGGACGAAGGTCGAAACCGCTTCTGCTGGTTCGAACCCGGTATGGAAATGGCGGTGCAGGTCCGCAACCAGATCGAAACCGGCATCCGCGAAGGCATGCCGCGCGGCGAATTCGTGCCGCATTTCGAACCGCAGGTCGATATCGCCAGCGGCCGGCTGGTCGGTTTCGAAATGCTGATGCGCTGGGAATCGCCCGAATATGGCATGATCCCTCCCGAACGCTTTATCCCGGTCGCCGAGGAAAGCGGGCTGATCGGCGAATTGTCGTTGCAGGTGATCCGCGCCGCGATGGAAAGCGCCAAGCGTTGGGATCCCTCGATCCTGCTCGCGGTGAACATCTCGCCGCAGCAACTGAAAGACCCTTGGTTCAGCCAGAAGCTGACGAAGCTGCTGGTCGAGGTTGGATTTCCCGCGAGCCAGCTCGAGGTCGAAATCACCGAAAGTTCGTTGTTCGAAAATCTGCCGCTGGTCCGTTCGATCGTCACCAGCCTGAAGAATCAGGGCGTATCGCTCAGTCTCGACGATTTCGGCACTGGTTACAGCTCGCTGTCGCACCTGCGCGCGCTACCGTTCGACCGGATCAAAATCGATCGCAGCTTCGTCGCCGCGATGCGCGGCAGCCCAGACGCGCAGGCGATCATCGTTGCGATCGTCCGGCTGGGCGAAAGCCTGGCGATGCCGATCACCGCCGAAGGGGTCGAGGACGAGGCGACCGCGATCGAACTGACGCGGCTCGGCTGCGCCAAGGGTCAGGGGTGGTATTTCGGCCGCGCCGCGTCCGCCGCCGACACCGAACGCCTGCTCGCCGACCGCGGGTTGCTCCGCGCACCGATACTGCCGCCGAAGAGCCCCGATACGGGTTCGGACACG
This sequence comes from Sphingopyxis sp., assembly GCF_965279725.1. GTDB lineage: Bacteria > Pseudomonadota > Alphaproteobacteria > Sphingomonadales > Sphingomonadaceae > Sphingopyxis. Next base: position 1,515,279 of record NZ_CBDIIL010000003.1, on the reverse strand, counting down.
GCGGGCGCTGAGCCACTGCGCAAGACGGCGTGATTTAGTCGTCCCCTCCGCGGGGGCGACGGTGCTGGCCGCATCGCTAGACTTCCCTGCCTAGCCCCCTTACATGCGCGATCATGGCGGACCGCTTCACCAAGATGCACGGGCTGGGCAATGATTTTGTCGTCATCGACGCGCGGATAAGCGCCGTCGAGATGACGCCGGCGCGCGCGCATGCGATCGCTGACCGGCGCCATGGCATCGGGTGCGACCAGCTGATCCTGCTCGAACCGTCGGCGAGCGCCGATGTGAAGATGCGCATTTTCAACGCCGATGGGGGCGAGGTCGAGGCATGCGGCAACGCGACGCGCTGCGTCGCGACGCTGATCGGCCAGCCTGCAGTGATCGAGACATTGGGCGGCATGCTGCGCGTGACCCCGGCCGACGGCGGCGCCGAAGTTGTGCTGGGCGAGCCGTCGTTCGACTGGGAACTGATCCCGCTCGCGATGCCGATGGACACCCGCGACATGCCGGTTGCCTGGGACGAACTGGAGCATGGCACGGCGGTCAACGTCGGCAATCCGCATATCGTTTTTTTCGTTCCCGAGGCCGATGCCGTCGCGCTCGACGAACTCGGCCCGCGGATCGAGACCGATCCGCTGTTTCCCGAACGCGTCAACGTCAATGTCGCCAGCCTGGACGGCGACAACCAGTTGCAGCTGCGCGTGTGGGAGCGCGGCGTCGGGCTGACCCAGGCCTGCGGCACCGGCGCCTGCGCCACCGCGGTCGCGGCGATCCGCGCCGGGCTGGTACAATCACCCGTTACCATCGCGCTGCCCGGCGGCGACCTGATCATCCGCTGGGCGCCGGGCGAACCGATCGTGATGAGCGGCGCGGCGACCCGTGTTTATGACGGCGAGACCGACTGGGCGCAGTTCGGATGAGCGTGAAAGTTGCGGACGGCCCGGAGGTCGTCAACTTCGGCTGCCGGCTGAACATCGCCGAGGGCGAGGCGATCCGCGCGGCGGCGGCCGAGGCTGGCGCGCGCGACGCCATCGTCTTCAACAGCTGCGCGGTGACCGACGAAGCGGTTCGGCAGGCACGGCAGGCGGTGCGGCGGGCGCTGCGCGAACGGCCGGGGGTCGAGGTTATCGTCACCGGATGCGCGGCGGAGCTGGAGGCGGAGCGGTTCGCTGACATGGGCGCGCGGGTCGTGCGCAACGACGCCAAAGGACTGGCACATAGCTATGATCCCGGCGCGGTGTCCCTGCGAAGGCAGGGACCCATCTCCGGTGGTCGCGACATGGGACCGACCGGTGATGGACCCCTGCCTTCGCAGGGGAACAGGTCACCCTACACCCCCGCCCTCTCCGGCGCCGACCATGCCCGCGCCTTTCTGGGCGTCCAGACGGGTTGCTCGCACAGCTGCACCTTCTGCGCGACGGTGCTCGCGCGCGGAACCGCGCGGTCGGCGACTGTCGAAGCGGTTACGGAAACCGCGCGGATCGCGCTGGACCGCGGTCAGCGCGAGATCATCCTGACCGGGGTCGATCTCGCCAGCTATGGCGACGATAGCGGTACGACGCTGGCAACGCTCGTCGAAGCCCTGCTCGCGCTGCCGATCGAACGCCTGCGCCTCTCGTCGCTCGACCCGAACCGCATCCACGACCATCTGTTTGCGCTGCTGACGCAAGAAGCGCGGGTGATGCCCCACGTCCACCTGTCGCTGCAGGCGGGCGACGACATGGTGCTGACGCGCATGAAGCGCCGCCACCGCCGCACCGATGCCGTCGCGCTGGTAACGCGGCTGAAGACGGCACGACCCGAGATTGCGATCGGCGCCGACCTGATCGCCGGATTTCCGACCGAGGACGAGATGATGTTCGCCAATTCACTGGCCCTGATCGACGATTGCGACATCGTCTTTGGCCATATCTTTCCCTACAGCCCCCGCGCCGGGACTCCCGCCGCGCGCATGCCGCAGGCCGGCCGTGCAGTCGCTCGCGAGCGCGCAGCGGCGCTGCGCGAAGCCAATTCGCGCCGTCGCGATGTATGGATGGACGCACAGATCGGCCGAATGACGAACATGCTGGTCGAGCGCGACGGGCGGACCGGCCATGCCGAGAATTTTGCCGCGCTGACGCTGACCACTACAGCAACCGCCGGATCGATCGTGCCGGTGCGGATCGGCACGCGCGACGGCGACCGCATGACGGCGGAGCAGGCAGCATGAGCGGCACCAGTTGGAGCGACCGACTGCTCGGCGGTTTCAAGCGCACGTCGGAGCGGCTGGGCGAAAATCTCGCGGGCCTGACCGGCAAGGCGCGCTTGGGGGACGATGATCTCGATCGCATCGAGGAAGCGCTGATCACCGCCGACCTGGGTCCCGCCATGGCGGGCCGCATCCGAGAGCGCCTTACCGCGCGGCGCGATGCGGTCGCTGGCGGGGTCGAGGAACTGCGCAAGATCGTTGGCGAGGAAATCGCCGCGGTGCTGCGCCCGGTTGCGCAGCCGCTCGACATCGACGCCTTTCCGCGCCCGCAGGTCATTTTGGTGATCGGGGTCAACGGATCGGGCAAGACGACCACGATCGCCAAGCTGGCGCATCTGTTCCAGGAACAGGATTATGGCGTGATGCTGGTCGCGGGCGACACCTTTCGCGCCGCGGCGATCGGCCAGCTGAGAGTGTGGGCCGAGCGGCTGGGCGTCCCGATCATGGCGGGGCCCGAGGGCGGCGACAGCGCGGGCATCGTGTTCGACGCGGTGAAACAGGCGACCGCGACGGGCATCGACGTGCTGATCGTCGATACGGCGGGACGGCTTCAGAACAAGCGCGAGCTGATGGACGAGCTAGCCAAGATCAAGCGCGTGCTCGGGCGGCTTAACCCTGCAGCGCCGCACGATGTCGTACTCGTGCTCGACGCGACGACGGGGCAGAATGCGCTGGCGCAGATCGACGTGTTCCGCGAGGTCGCGGGCGTCACCGGGCTGGTGATGACCAAACTCGACGGCACCGCGCGCGGCGGGGTGCTGGTCGCCGCCGCCGAACGCCACGGGCTTCCCATCCATGCGATCGGCATCGGCGAAACGATAGAGGATCTACGTCCCTTTGACGCGGACGAGATCGCGGGCATTATTGCAGGAAATATTCGATGAGTGACGTGCTTCCCGGTGGCCCCGAGCCGGTCACCGCCCTTCCGCCCGCCAAGAACGGCTGGCTGAATTACGCGATCGATTACGCGCCGCTGCTGATCTTTTTCATCGCCTATAAACTCTCTTCGGGCGGCGACGGCGCATTTGCGGCGACGACCGCGGCGATCAAGGGAACCATCGCCTTCATGGTGGCGATCGTTATCGCGATGGCGGTGTCCAAATGGAAGCTCGGCAAGATTTCGCCGATGCTGTGGATGTCGAGCGTCCTCGTCCTTGGCTTTGGCGCGCTGACCATCTGGTTCCACGACGAACGCTTTATCGTGATGAAGCCGACGATCATCTATGCCGCTTTCTCGGTCCTGCTGCTCGGCGGCTGGTGGTTCGGCAAGCCGATGCTGAAATATCTGCTGCAATCGGCGCTGGAAGGGCTGACCGACCGCGGCTGGTTGCTGCTGTCGCGCAACTGGGGGCTGTTCTTTGGCGTGCTCGGGATCGCCAATCACATCATGTACGAGATGATCCAGGCAAAGCAGATGAGTTTCGACCTGTGGCTGACGATCAAGGTGTGGGGCGTCACCGCGCTGTCGTTCCTCTTCACCTTCGCGCAAGTGCCGGTGATGCTGAAGAACGGCCTCGCGATCCCCGACGAGGCAGCAACCGACAAAAGTTGAGTCCGGCCCCCGACGCTGGCATAGCGATGGCGTTCGGCACCGGGTCGCTTCCCGTGCCGTAAAAAACAGGGGGAACTGCCATGGATAAATTTTTCGGAAACCTGCACGCCGTGTTGGGTGCGGGCCTCGTGCTCGCGATCATATTGATGCTGTGCCTGAACGGCCAGAATTTCGAGGACGGCATCTCCGCCGCCAATGCGGTTATGCGCTGGCTGCACACCTTCTTTGGCGTGCTGTGGATCGGCCTGCTTTACTATTTCAACTTCGTCCAGATTCCGACGATGCCGAAAATCCCGGCCGAGCTGAAACCCGCGGTCGGCAAGCATATCGCCCCCGCTGCGCTGTTCTGGTTCCGCTGGGCTGCCGCTGCAACGGTCGTGCTGGGTCTGGCGATCGCGGGTCACGCGAAGTATCTGGCCCCCGCGCTCGGGCTGCAAGACCCGTATAAGCTGATCGGGGTCGGCATGTGGCTGGGGCTGATCATGGCGTTCAACGTGTGGTTCGTGATCTGGCCGAACCAGAAAAAGGCGCTGGGCATCGTCGAGGCCGACGACGCGACGAAGGCCAAGGCCGCGAAGACCGCGATGATCTTTTCGCGGACCAACACCTTGCTGTCGATCCCGATGCTATATGCGATGGTGAACTTCAGCTAAGCTGGCTGGTAACGGTTATCGAAAGGGCGCTCGGGGAAACCGGGGCGCCCTTTTTCCTTGTCCCGCTCCCGCCTGCGGGAGGGGATATCAGCTTATCCCTCGATCGCCGCCTTGTGAATCCGGCCGTTCGTCACATAATGCGAAACGCCCAGCTGCATGCCCGCCGCCTGCGCATCGTCGATATCGCGCACTCGCCGTGCCGGGGCGCCGGCCCAGAGTTCTCGGTCGGGAATTTCCTTGTTCTCGGTCAGCAACGCGCCCGCCGCGAGCATCGCGTCGCTGCCGATGCGGCAGCCGTTCATCACCGTCGCTTTCAGACCGACAAAGGCCCGGTCCGCCAGCACGCAGCCGTGCACCATCGCCATATGGCCGATCAGTACATCTTCGCCGATGATCGTCGGAAAGCCTTCGGGTCGATGCGGCATCGGGCCGTCGCAATGGACGATGCTGCAGTCCTGGATGTTCGAGCGTGCGCCGACGACGATGCGGCTGACATCGGCGCGCAGCACGCAATTATACCAAATGCTGACGTCGGGGCCGATCGTCACATCGCCGATGATCCGGCACCCCGGCGCAATAAACGCGCTGGGGTCGATCTGCGGCGTCTTGCCGTTGACGGTGATGATACTGACGTCGGTATAGGTCATTCGCGCTTTCCGATCAGATGGCCCCAAAGCAGGACCGGCAACGTCGAGGCATAATCGTCGGTCCACCGTTCGAAACCTTTGCGCGCTTCGAGCGGAACCCAAGCGCCATCCTCGGCCGCGTCCTTGCGCGGGCGCAGGCGACCGGTCAATTGTGCCATTCGCTGCGGCGTCGCGGTCAGCGCGACCCAGTTCGACCCGGTCAGATCGTCGATACCCTCTACGGATGGCCCCGGATCGAGCCGGATCGCCGCCGTCCAGCCGCGCGCACCGGCCTCTGCCGCAAGTACCGGTTCGAGCCCGAAAAACCGATTCGAGATATGAACCAGCAAAATGCCATCGGGTTTGAGCGCGCGTTTGTAGATGCCGATCGCTTCCTTGGTCAGCAAGTGCAGCGGGATTGCGTCGGACGAAAAGGCGTCGATGACAAGGATGTCGAACCGGCCCGCCGGCTGCTGGGCGATCTGTAACCGCGCATCGCCGATGACGATCGGCGTGTCGCCGGCGCAATCGGACAGGAAGGTGAATTTGGCGGGATCCACGCGCAATGTCGACCATCACCGGGTCGATTTCGAAGATCGTCCATTGCTGTCCCGGCTGGCGATAACAGGGCGAGTGTCCCTGCCCCCAGCCCGACGATGCCGATCGAGGCATTCGGCCCCGCCAGCGCCCCGGCCTTGCCCAGCGTCAGGCCGACGCCAGATTTGGGACCATAATAGGTCGTCGGCTCGCGGCGGTGCGCCGGATCGGTGCGCTGCAGTCCGTGCAGCGTTGTGCCATGCGCCAGCCGGCGCTGCTGCTGGGCGGGATAATCGGTGACGGTATAGACCCCGAAATAGCTGCGCACGCGTGCGCCGGTAAAGCTTTCCTGCACCGTGTCCCAGCCACCGACACCGATCATCAGCAGTGCGAGAACCGTCACAAAGGCCCAGCGCCAGCCGATGACGAGCAGGCCGATTGTAAAAATCGCAATACCCCAAGCCGCCGTCGATCCCTCCAGAACGCCGCCCCAGCCCTCGACCATGCGCCAGCAGGCAAACGTCGCGATGGCGACGAGCACTGCGGCTGCAATCCGCGCGTGGATCGGCGACAGGCGCAGCCAATTGTCCCACGGCAGCAGCGCAGGAAGCGGCAGGAGCGCGGCGGCCGCGAGGACGAGCAGCGGATGTTCATATACCCAGTCGAACAGCAACGGGGCGAACAAGGCCGCGAACAAGCCACCGAGCACGCCGCCCGCCGACATGATGAGATAGAATAGGGTCAGATGCTGCGGTGCGGGGCGAAGGCGATAAAGATAGCCGTGCAGCGCGGTTGCGACGACGAATAGCATCGCGAGGCTGGCGAGTGCGACCATCATCGACCCGCCCCCCGAACTGAGCAGCGCCAGCCCGCCGACCGCCAGCAACACCGCTGGCGCGATAAACGTAATGACTTCGGTCAGCCGCTCCATCGTCGAAAAGGCGATCACGAAGCTGAGCAGATAGAGCCCGAGCGGCAGCACCCAGAGCAAGGGCATCGCGACGATATCGGTGGTGAGATGCGTCGTCGTCGACAGCATCAACCCCGACGGCACCGCGGCGATCAGCAGCCAGTGGAGCTGACGCCGCTTGGTCGGACGCGGTTCGGCGGATGCCACCGCCTCCTCATGCGCTTCCGCGCCGCCATGCCAGCGCGCCGCGGCACTCGCCGCGACGAGCAGGACGAGCAGCGCGTAACCCGCGGTCCAGCCCCAGCTTTGCGCGGCAAGGGGCAGCGCCGGTTCGACGAGCGCCGGATAGCTGATCAGCCCCGCGAAGCTGCCGAGGTTCGACGCCGCATAGAGATAATAGGGATCGCCCGCGCGCGCATCAGCAGCGAACCAGCGCTGCATCAGCGGCGCTTGCGCCGAGACGACAAAGAAGACGGGACCGATCGACGCGAGCAGCAGCAACGGCACCCAAAGCGCCTCCTGCCCCGGACCCGGCGGCGCGATCTGTGCGATGCCGATAGGGAGCCACAGCGCGGCGACGAGGAACAGCGCGACATGGATGATCGCCTGGCGCCGCACGTCGAAGCGGCCCAGCCAATGCGCATAGGCATAGCCGCCGAGCAGCAACGCCTGATAGACGAGCATCGCGCTGTTCCATACCGCGGGTGCCCCGCCCAGCTTGGGCAGCACCATTCGCGCCACCATCGGCTGGACCTGAAACAGCAGGAAGCTGCCGACCAGGATTGTCAGCACGAAAAGCCAGCGCCGCGGGAACGCAGTCATAAAGTCCACCCTTGTCGATTATTGGCCCAGCAGCCGCGCTGCATCCAGCGCGTGGTAACTCAAAACCCCCGATGCCCCAGCGCGTCGGAAGGCCAGCAACGTTTCGAGCACCAGTGCGTCGCGGTCGCCCGCGCCCGCCGCCGCGGCAGCCTCGATCATCGCATATTCGCCCGACACCTGATACGCATAGACGGGCACCGCAAAATTCGCCTTCACCGCGGCGACAATATCGAGATAGGGCAGCCCCGGCTTGACCATCACGCTGTCGGCGCCTTCGGCGAGATCCTGCGCGACTTCGCGCAGCGCCTCTTCGGCGTTGGCGGGGTCCATCTGATAGGTCTTCTTGTCCCCCTTCAGCAGCCCGCGCGAGCCGACCGCGTCGCGGAACGGACCGTAAAAGGCCGAGGCATATTTCGCAGCATAGCTCATGATCTGGACATGGCCGAAACCCTCGACCTCCAGCGCTTCGCGGATCGCACCGATGCGGCCGTCCATCATGTCGCTGGGCGCGATGATGTCGGCGCCGGCGCGCGCTTGGTTGAGCGCCTGCCCGACCAGCACATCGACCGTTTCATCGTTCAGCACATAACCGCTATCGTCGATCAGCCCGTCCTGCCCGTGGCTGGTGTAGGGATCGAGCGCGACGTCGGTGAGGACGCCAATGTCGTCGCCGAGCGCTTGCTTGACCGCGGCGACCGCGCGGCACATCAGATTGTCGGGATTGAGCGCCTCGTCGCCCTCCGCGCTGCGCCGGTCGGACTGCGTGTAAGGAAATAGCGCGAGGCACGGAATGCCCGCGGCCACCGCATCACGCGCGCGATCGACGATCCGATCGACCGACCAGCGCGACACGCCGGGCAGGCTGGCGATCGGCTCCTCGGCGTTCGATCCATCGCAAACGAAGAGCGGCCAGATGAGGTTCGATGGCGACAGCGTCGTTTCGCGCACCATCGCACGGCTCCAGCCAGTACGGCGGGTGCGGCGCAGGCGCAGGTCGGGAAAAGCGGCTTGGGTCATGCGGGGTGCATAGCGGGGTGCGGGCGCGGGGCAAATGGATATTGGCCGAACCCTCCCCTCCCGCTTGCGGGAGGGGCAGCGAGACTTGCCGGTTTACCGGTTAGTCGCAGCGGGGTGGGTAGGGCGCGGAGTGTCATGGCCCACCCCGCTGCGACTAGCGAACAAGTTCGCAAGTCTCGCTGCCCCTCCCCTGAAGGGGAGGGGATAAAATCCTCAGATACCACCCTCGGCGCGTTTCGAAGCGACATCGGCTAGGCTACCCAGCTTTGGCGTTTCGACCTGTTTCGGCGCGATCGGGGTCAGCGCGGCGCCCGGCGCGGTCGATGTCAGCGCGCGGATGCGGGCGCGGAAATCGGTGAGCGCCTTGCCATCGAGCAGCGCGCGGGTGACGAAGGTCACCGACGCCGGGTTCACCGCGCGGCCGTTGCGATAAAGCTCATAGTGAAGGTGCGGACCGGTCGACAGGCCGGTCGAGCCAATGTAGCCGATAACCTGGCCGCGCGTGACGCGCTGACCGGGGCGCACCGCGATGCGGCTCATATGGCCATATCCGGTCCCGAGGCCATTGCCGTGGTTGAGCTTTACATAATTGCCGAAGCCGCCGTGGCGGCCGGCGATCGTCACGACGCCGTCGGTCACGGCATAAATCGGCGCACCATAGCCGCCGCCGAAATCCATCCCGCTGTGCATCCGCCGATACCCCAGGATCGGGTGACGCCGCATGCCAAAAGTCGATGTGACGCGGCCATTGCTGGGGCGTGCCATGCCGCCGCGTTGTTCACCGACGCCCGATGCCTCGAACCATTGCACCCGGCCATCGACGTTCCATTCGAGCATCGATAGTCTGGGCTTTCCGCCGCGGATCAGCCCGGCATAGAGCAGCTTGCCGGTTTCGCTCTCGCCGGTCTCGGCGCGGCGATAATCCACGATGATATCATATTCATCGTTGGCGCGAATGTCGCTGCCGACCGAAATCTGGCGGCCGATCACGCGGAGATACGACTGGATTGCGGTGGCAGGCGCCCCGGCGGCGCGTGCTGAACGATACAGGCTGTCGCCGACCCGGCCGCGGATGCGCAGCGGGGTGGTGTCGACCGCAATCGGGATCCGCCGCATCACCAGACGGTCGCCCTCACGCTCCATTTCGATGCGCAGGTCAAAGCGCGCGCGCATCGCCAGCGCCTCGACCGGGCGCGGCATCGTGCGCGCGGCGCGGCGACCGAGGATCAGGTCGATCCGCGTCCCGGGCGCGATGTCGGCGAGCGGCACCGCCGCCGCGACCTGGTTCGCCAGCGCCTGCGACTCGCCGCTGCCGACGCCCGAGCGTTCGAGCAGACGGGCGAAGCTGTCGCCGCTGCCCAGCGTGGCGGTGAGTTCGATCTGCGGGCGTTCAGGGGTCTGGGTCAGCGGACGCACCGCGTCGGTCGCCGCCATGTGCCGCCCGGTATCACCACCCAGTGCCAGCGGGACGATCATCTGGGCACGCGCTTCGTTGAAATCAGCGGCGTCGAGCGCGGGGGTTCCGCCGACAGCCAGCGGCTGGATGCCGGGGAAGGTTGCGATCGCCGTGCCGCAGAGCAGGGTTAATGTCGCGAGCCCGCGCCACCATTCGGCCGACCCGATGTTGTTGCCAAGGTCCGGGACAAGGTCGAGCGCGGCCAGTCGGTCGCGCCAACCGAGCGATTCCGAATCGGCAGCGGCGCGGCGCAGCGGGATCGCTTGCGACATCGTGAGCGCGGCCGCATTGCCCGACATTCCCGCGATGGGTTCGTGACGCTGAAACAAATTTGCAACCCCCGCTCGGCCAGCCGCGCAATTCCCGGCTGCCGAATGATGTTTTCGAACCATTGTCTGTAAAGAAAGGTCGTTAAAGTCAATTTAATGGGGAATTTGCCGCCGAAGGTTGCGGCAAGTCGTGGCGAGGCCGGGACATGATGCGGCGCCGAAAGAAAAGTCACCCCCCCTGCCCCCGGTTCGACGATCGCCTGTTGCGCGGCGCCCGCGGCCATGCCAGCTTGGCTCCTAAGAAAATGACGTCATCCTCTTCCCAGCCGGTCAAGGCTGTCCTTGGCCCCACCAACACCGGCAAAACCCATTTGGCGGTCGAGCGTTTGACCGCTCATTCGAGCGGGATGATCGGCTTTCCGCTCCGCTTGCTGGCGCGCGAGGTTTACGAGCGCGTTGTTGCGATCAAGGGTGCAGCCCAGGTCGCCCTGGTCACCGGCGAAGAAAGGATCATTCCGCCCTCCGCGCGCTACCTGCTGGGAACGATGGAGGCGCTGCCGATTGAACGCGACGTGGCGTTCGTCGGCATCGACGAGGCGCAGCTGGGCGCCGACCCCGAGCGCGGCCATGTCTTTACCGACCGCCTGCTGCGCGCGCGCGGGCGTGAGGAAACGATGATCCTGGGTTCGGCGAGCATCCGCGGACTGGTGCGCGACCTGGTCCCCCACGCCGAGATCATCACCCGCCCGCGCTTCTCGACGCTCAGCTATGCCGGATCGTCAAAACTGTCGCGGCTGCCCAAACGGTCGGCGATTGTCGCGTTTTCGGCAGAGGAAGTTTATGCGATTGCCGAAATGCTGCGCCGTTTTTCGGGCGGGGCGGCGGTGGTCATGGGCGCGCTCAGTCCTCGCACACGCAATGCCCAGGTCGCGATGTTCGAGGCGGGCGAGGTCGACTATCTGGTCGCCACCGACGCGATCGGCATGGGGCTCAACCTCGACGTCCAGCATGTCGCCTTTGCCAGCCTGCAGAAATTTGACGGACGGCGGCTGCGGCGTCTGACGATTTCCGAAATGGCGCAGATCGCCGGCCGCGCCGGGCGGCACCAGCAGGACGGCAGTTTCGGTACCGTCGGCCTGCCGCAGGGCGGATTTACCCCCGAGGAAATCGTCGCGATCGAGGGGCATCATTTCCCGCCGCTATCCAGCCTGTTCTGGCGCAATCCGACCCCCGGCTTCGGCTCGCTCGACCAGCTGCTCGCCGACCTGGCGCAGCCGCCGATGCAGCCGGAACTGCGTCCCGCGCCCGAAGCCGTCGACATCGCGGTGCTCCGGCATCTGGCGGGCGATATGGAGGTGCGCGCGCGCGGCGGCGATTTCGATGCGGTCCAGCGCCTGTGGGATATTTGCGGGCTGCCCGATTTTGAGCAATTGGGCGCCGAGCATCACAGCCGGACGATCCTGAAACTCTGGCAATGGCGGACCAGCGGCGACGGGATGATCGACCCCGACTGGTTCGCGCGGCGGCTGGCCAAGCTGAACGATGTCGAGGGTGACATCGATCAGCTCGCAAGCCGCATCGCCGCGGTCCGCACCCTGTGCTTCATCGCCCAGCGCGGCGATTGGATCGCGGGCGCGGCAGGGTGGACGGAACAGACTCAAGCGCTCGAATCGCGCCTGTCCGACGCGCTGCATGCGGCGCTCGCGCAGCGCTTCGTCGATCGGCGCCTCGCGCTGCTGCTCCGCGATGCCGGACAGCGCAACGCCGCGCTGCCGGTCGCGGTCGGTCCCGACGGCACCGTCGCGGTTGATGGCGAGGCGATCGGCACGCTGAAAGGGTTTCAGTTCAAGGTCGATCCGGTCGCCAAGGCGAGCGACCACCGGATGCTGCTCGCCGCCGCCGAAAAACATCTGCGCGCCGAGCTAGCGCGCCGCGCGACCGCGCTGGCCGAAGGCGACGACAGCGCCTTGTCGCTGATCGCCGAACCGGGCGCGCCGCCGCGGCTCGCCTGGCACGGCCATGCGATCGCAACGCTCGCCAAGGGTCCGACGCTGGTCCAGCCGTCGATCCAGATCGATCCGTCGCTGCGGCGGCTGGAACCGAGCCAGGTGCAGGCGATTACCGAGCGACTGCACCGCTTCATCGCCGCGCAACTGGCGCGCCACGCCGGACCGCTGGCCGCGATGGGCGAGGCGGCGGGAGACCTGTTCACCCCGCCGCGCGTCCGCGCCCTGCTTGCCGCGCTGACCGACAACAGCGGCATGATCGGCCGCGCCGCAGTCGAGGAGCAGCTGAACGCGCTGGCCACCGACGAGCGACCGCAGCTGCGCAAGCTGGGCTTTACAATCGGCTCGCTCGACATCTTCCATCCGACGCTGCTGAAGCCTGAGGCAGTACGTTGGCGCGCAGCGCTGATCGCGGCGCAGCAAGGATCGCCGGTACCCGCGCTGCCGCCCCACGGCGCGGTGCTGCAAAAAGCGGGCAGCCATGCCGGGCTGACGATCGCGGGTTTTCGCCGCTGCGCCACCGGCTGGCTGCGCATCGACATGGCGGAAAAGCTGGCGCGGCAGGCGCATGCCGCACGGATGCAGGCATCGGCGCCGCCGACCGCGCCGATCGCCGGCAGCGACCACCGTCATGACGACGATCATGGGGCGAGCGACGAGGCCGATGGGGTTGCCGCGGCGCCGCCGCCGGGCTTTGTGATCGATCCCGCGCTCGCCACCTCACTCGGGCTCGACGAGGAAACGCGGCGCGGGCTGCTGGGCAGCTTCGGGTTCCGCAGCGTCGGCGAACCCGTACTGCAACGGTGGCGCTGGTTGGGACTGCGCAAGCCGGACAAGCGACCGCGCCGCAAGCCGCCGCGCAAGGGTGCAGACACCCCGCCGCGCATCGCCGCCAACGGCGATATCCGGCGTCCGCCCGCCCATTCGGCGCCCGCCCACCCGGCGCCCGCCCGTTTGGCAAAGGGCAAGCGCGGTAAGCCCGACAAGCCGCGTACCGACGCGCCGCGTCCGCCGCGTCCCGACCGTCCGGCGCGGCGCAGCCCGTCGCCCAACAGCCCGTTCGCGGGACTGGCGGCTCTCCTCGCGGACGCGCGCAAAGATTGATGGCGAGCCCCGGCGCCGCAGGCAGCATCCGGTTGGACAAGCTGCTTTGGTTCTTGCGATTCGCGCGCTCGCGCAGCCTGGCCCAGGCGATGGTAGAGGCGGGACATATCCGGCTCGACGGGCGCCGCGTCACCCGCTCGTCATGCGCGGTGCATGTCGGACAGACATTGGTGCTGCCCGTCGGCGAACGCATCGAAGTGGTGCGACTGCTTACCCTACCCGTCCGCCGCGGCGCCGCGGCCGAGGCGCAGGCTTGCTACCACAGTCTCGATCCCGCGCCGCGCGGCGCCGGTAACGCTGCTATCAGCGACGATGGAAAAGCTGTGCATCCAAATCAGACATCCGACGCTAACCATTGAGAGTGATTCGCAACTGCTCGCTAGACGTTGACGCACCGCCGCCCGGCGGCATAGAGGCGAGCCAAGAGAGAGATTGACGGCCCGGTTGCCGTCACCTGAGGGAGCCTGAAACCATGACCTATGTCGTCACCGATGCCTGCGTCCGGTGCAAATATATGGACTGCGTCGAGGTGTGCCCCGTCGACTGTTTCTATGAGGGCGAGAATATGCTCGTCATCAATCCGAACGAGTGCATCGATTGCGGCGTTTGCGAGCCCGAGTGCCCCGCCGAAGCGATCCTGCCCGACACCGAGAGCGGCCTTGAAAAATGGCTGGAAGTGAACACCAAGTTCAGCGCCGAATGGCCAAACATCACGGTGAAGAAAGAAAGCCCCGCCGACGCCGACGAATATAAGGGCGTCGAAGGCAAGTTCGAGACGCTGTTTTCGCCGGAACCCGGCGAGGGCGACTGATCCGAAATTAGGCGATCGGATAGGGGCGGGACTTTCCCGCCCCTATCTTTTTGACCGCGCGACATCCCGCCATCGTCACCCCGGACTTGATCCGGGGTCCAGCTATTCATCGTCGCCAGGCGGAACCCCGGATCAAGTCCGGGGTGACGAGATTGGGAAGCGCGCCCAATTTTCCCCCCTTGAATCCATCGCGCGCGGCGACGATGTAGGGCGATGGAGGGGCTGGCCCGCCGGTTCTCGGTGCGGCATCCCGAATTACGAAGGACGCATTCCCCATGATCGACCCGCTCGCCGCCCTAGTCCCCGTCGTCGTCGAACAGACGAGCCGCGGCGAACGCAGCTTTGACATCTTCTCCCGCCTGCTGCGCGAACGGATCATCTTTGTCACCGGCGAGGTGGAGGACAATATGGCCTCGCTGATCACTGCCCAGTTGCTGTTCCTCGAATCGGAAAATCCGAAGAAGGACATTTACATGTATATCAACTCGCCGGGCGGCGTCGTCACGGCGGGCATGGCGATCCACGATACGATGCAATATATTCGCCCCCGCGTCGGCACCGTATGCGTCGGCCAGGCAGCATCGATGGGCAGCTTCCTGCTCGCGGCCGGCGAGCCCGGGATGCGCGTCGCGCTGACCAATGCCCGCGTGATGGTCCACCAGCCGTCGGGCGGCGCCCGCGGCATGGCGTCGGACATCGAAATCCAGGCCCGCGAAATCCTGCGTATTCGCAAGCGGATGAACGATCTATATGTCAAATATACCGGCAAGTCGCTGAAAGAGATTGAAAAAGCGATGGACCGCGACACCTTCCTCGAGGCCGATGAAGCCAAGGCGTTCGGCCTGGTCGATCAGGTGTTCGACCGCCGTCCCGGCGCCCCGGGCGACGACGCGCCGAAGGATATCAGCGAAGGCCCGACGCCCTGATTCGATCCGGTTGCGGGCCGATCCCCCAAGAGCTTAACCGCATTTGTTGACGCCCGCTTGGCGCCTTGATGCTAGGCGGGACATTGCCGCGATGTCACCCAATTGCCATATTGTAATTGGGTGACCGCGGGCTAGGATAAGGACGGCACCGCCATTTCGGCGTCTGTCAGAGGAAGTTTTATGACGAAATTGAGCGGCTCGGACAGCAAGAGCACCCTGTATTGCTCCTTCTGCGGCAAGTCGCAGCACGAAGTTCGCAAGCTGATCGCCGGGCCGACCGTGTTCATCTGCGACGAGTGCGTCGAGCTGTGCAACGACATCATCCGCGAAGAGATCAAGGGCGGGGTTGCCGCACGCAAGGACGGCGCGGTACCGACGCCGCTGGAAATCTGTCAGCATCTCGACGCCTATGTGATCGGCCAGAACAAGGCCAAGCGCGTATTGTCGGTCGCGGTGCACAATCATTATAAGCGCCTCGCGAACAGCGGCCGCGGCGATGATGTCGAACTGGCGAAATCGAACATCCTGCTTGTCGGCCCGACCGGCAGCGGCAAGACGCTGCTGGCCCAGACGCTCGCGCGCTTCCTCGACGTGCCGTTCACCATGGCCGATGCGACGACGCTGACCGAGGCGGGCTATGTCGGCGAGGACGTCGAGAACATCATCCTCAAGCTGCTCCAGTCGTCCGACTACAACGTCGAAAAGGCGCAGCGCGGCATCGTTTACATTGACGAGATCGACAAGATCAGCCGCAAGGCCGAAAATCCGTCGATCACCCGCGACGTGTCAGGCGAAGGCGTCCAGCAGGCGCTGCTCAAGCTGATGGAAGGCACGACCGCGAGCGTTCCGCCGCAGGGCGGCCGCAAGCATCCGCAGCAGGAATTCCTGCAGGTCGACACGACGAACATCCTGTTCATCGCTGGCGGTGCGTTCAGCGGGCTGGAAAAGATCATCGGCGACCGCCTGCAGGGCAAATCGATCGGCTTCGGCGCGCACGTCGCCGGCCCCGACGAACGCCGCATGGGCGAAGTGCTGAAAAGCATCGAGCCCGAGGATCTGCTGAAATTCGGCCTGATCCCCGAATTCGTCGGCCGCCTGCCGGTCATCGCGACACTCGAGGATCTCGACATCGACGCGCTGGTCAAGATTCTGGGCGAGCCCAAGAACGCGCTGGTGAAGCAGTATCGCAAGCTGTTCGATCTGGAAGAGGTCGTGCTGACCTTTACCGACGATGCGCTGGTTGCGGTCGCCAAGAAGGCGATCGAACGCAAAACCGGCGCGCGCGGGCTGCGCTCGATCGTCGAGGCGATCCTGCTCGACACGATGTTCGACCTGCCCGACCTGACCGATGTGGTCGAGATCGTCGTCGACAAGGATGTCGTCGAGGGCCGCAAGGACCCAGTCCGGGTCTATGCCGACAAGGCGAAAGAAGCGGCAGGCGACGCCGCTTGATGCACCGGGCGCTGCCGCTGGCCTTCGCGGTCGGGGTTGCCCTGTTCACCGCTGCGCCGGCGCACGCCGATCCGGTGACCATGCCAGTTGCCGAGGTCGTCGATTCGGCGGACGTTCAACGCGATGGCGAACGCTTCCGGCACGTGGGGTCGAGCTATGTCTTTCCCAGCAGCCTTGGCGACATGCCGGCGCGCAAGGTCACGATATTCGGCCCGGGCGACGTTTCGGTCCAATATACGGTGAACGGCGGCGCGGCGGGTGATGCGTGGGTCGATGTCTATGTCTATCCCGCGGATGACTGGACGGTCGAAGAAACCGCGGCCGATATCGTGTCGGCGATCACCAAAACCTTTACGGCCAGCCCGGCACTGGCGCCCGCCGGCATGACGGTTCGCGGCGCCGGCCTGCAAAGCGGCTGGTTCGACGGTCAGTTGGGCGATCGTAGCCTCA
Source organism: Sphingopyxis sp. (assembly GCF_965279725.1). Taxonomy (GTDB): domain Bacteria; phylum Pseudomonadota; class Alphaproteobacteria; order Sphingomonadales; family Sphingomonadaceae; genus Sphingopyxis. The sequence continues at coordinate 1,498,440 of NZ_CBDIIL010000003.1, read as the reverse complement.
AGACGGGCTATTATGTCGTCAAGCGTGGCGACTGGCTGGTCAAGATACGCGCCACCCTGCCCTCGCCGCCAGCCCCAACCATGCTGTCGCGCGTCGCCGCTGCGATCGGGGCCGTCAACATGGGGCCGTTGCCCGCCGGACGCTGAAACGAGGCCGGTCGGCGGCGACTCGACGGCCGCGACATCCGAAGTTTGTTGCATTGCAGCAACAGTTGCCGGAAAAAACGCAATTCAGCCTGTGGATAACTTGCGCCTCGCCACGCAAATCGGTGTTTTTTTCAGCTTTTGGGGAACCTTTCTGCGCGCGCCGCTTGCGCTGTCACATTTGCTGTCACAATCGTGCCACATGCGGGCTTCAGGGGCGCTCGCAGGTCAGGTGCGCCCCAATATGTGTGCCTGACAAATGCACCACCAAAGGGGACATCCATGAAACTTCGTTATTCGGTCGCCGCTAGCCTGATGGCTATCAGCGTCGCAACCGTTGTCGCCGCGCCAGCCGCCGCGCAGCAGATCACGACCGGCATCCAGGGCCAGGTCAGCGACGACGCCGGCGCGTCGATCGGCAACGCGACGGTCACCATCACCGACACCCGCACCGGCTCTGCGCGCACGATCGTCACAGCCGCCGACGGCCGCTTCGCTGCCACCGGTCTCGTCACGGGTGGACCCTACACGATCGCCGTGACCGCCGATGGCTTCGAAGGTCAGACGCTTCAGGACGTCACCACCACGCTTCAGGGCGCCACCGACCTGCGCTTCCAGCTCGCATCGGGCGGCGGCGACATCGTCGTTACTGGTTCGCGCGTTCGCGTGACGCAGCTCGCAGTCGGTCCTGGCACAAGCTTTAGCGCCGAAGTGCTGGCAAACGCCCCGAGCTTTAACCGCGACATCCGCGACATCATCCGCCTCGACCCGCGCGTCAGCCTCGACCGCGACGACGGTGGCTCGGGCGTCGACCGCATCTCGTGCCTTGGCGCCAACGACCGCGGTAACGCCTTCACCGTCGACGGCATCAGCCAAGGCGACGTCTATGGCCTGAACGACACCGGCTTCTCGTCGCGCAGTTCGACCCCGCTGCCCTATGATGCGGTCCGCGAAACCCAGGTCCAGTTCGCACCGTTCGACGTCGATTACGGCCAGTTCACGGGCTGCGCGGTCAATGTCGTGACGAAATCGGGTACCAACGATTATCAATTCGGTGGCTTCTTCGAATATTCGGACAACGGCATGCGCGGCGACAGCGTCCGCGGCGTGGCCGTCGCGCCGATCAAACCCGACAAGCGCTGGGGCGCCTGGCTGGGTGCACCGATCATCAAGGATCGCCTGTTCATCTTCGGTGCCTATGAGCATCAGGAAGCCGGTCAATCGCAGGACGACGGCCCGTCGGGTGCAGGCTATGCCAACTCGCAAGCCGGCATCTCGGTCACCCAGTTCAACGAGATTTCGCAGGTTTTGAGCGACGTCTATGGCGTCGATACCGGCCCGCTGGTGACCAACCGCCCTTACACGAACGACCGGTATTTCGTTCGCGCCGACTGGCAGATCAACGACCAGCATCGCCTCGAGGCGACCTATCAGCGGCTCGAAGAGTCGGTGATCCGTCCCGACGATCTGTTCACCGGCACCTCGCCGCAGGCGGTCGGCCTCAACACTTTCTATAATAGCGGCACCAAGTCGAACTATTATTCGGGGCGCCTCTATTCGCAGTGGAACGACAGCCTCTCGACCGAATTGCGTTATTCGCGCTCGGAAGTACGGGATCTTCAGGATCCGGTCGGCGGCGGCGAAGCCCAATCGGCGAACCCGATCCCGCGCATCATCGTCGGCATCAACAACGCCGTAGGAGCCCCCGGCAGCAACGGGTCGGGAATCAACGGCAGCGTTCTCGCCGGACCCGGCACCTCGCGCTCGGCCAATGACCTGCGGACGAACATCGACCAGTATCGCGCCGTCGCCAAGCTGGAGCGGGGCGCCCACACATTGAAGGTTGGCGCCGAGCTCAACCGCGCCGATCTGTTCAACCTGTTCGTTCAGAATGCGACCGGTACGCTGGTGTTCCGCAGCATCGCCGACCTTCGCGCCGGCCTGCTGTCGCCGGGCCTCGGCAACAACCAGACGTCGACCACGCCGGTCAACGTCGTCGGCGGTCAAACCGAAGGCGCGTTCGGAAACGTCACGGCAACGGGCGACATCAACAGCGCCGCTGCGCAGTTCAGCCGCAACCTCTACTCGGTCTTTGCGCAGGACGAATGGCAGATCAACGATGCGCTGAGCGCCGTCGCAGGTGTGCGCGTCGATTGGTATGACGGCGGTCGCCCTGAGTATAACCCGGTTTTCCAACGGCGTTACGGCATCACCAATGCGACCGGGTTCAGCAATCTGGCCCCGATCGTGATGCCGCGCCTGGCGCTGACGTACGACATGAACGACTTTGCCGTATTCAGCCGCGCACAGCTGCGCGGCGGCGTCGGTATCTTCTCGGGCGGCGATCCGCTCGTTTGGTTCGGCAACGCCTTCCAGAACGACGGCAGCGCGTTTGCATTGGGTTCGACGCAGGCAACCGGTTGCCCCACGGGGCAGATCAGTGTCTTGACCAATGGTCAGTTCACCGGTGTTCCGACCTGCTTCCAGCAGGCGGCATCGAATACCGCTTCGCTCGGCCAAGGCTTCACGCAGTCGATCGATCCCGACATCAAGATCCCGTCGGTGTTGCGCGCCAACATCGGCTTCTCGTCGGAACTGAACTTCGCGCCCAGCGGCTTCTTCAGTGGCTGGAACCTGAACCTCGACTATATCTACAGCAAATATCGTGATGCCTATACCATCGTCGACCTGAGCCAGGTTCCCGACATTCGTCGCGGCCTGAACGGCTTCGCCATCGATGGTCGTCCGGTTTATTCGACGATCGATCCGCTGAATGCGGGTTGCACCGCCAAGCTGACCGACATCAACCCCACCCCGGTGTACACCGGCGTCAATACGGCTTGCTATACCACGGCACGTGAAGACGAACTGATGCTGACCAATGGCGGCAGCTTCCGCAGCCATTCGGCGTCGTTCGTGCTGTCGAAGAACTTCGACGGCGGCATGTTCACCGACGATGGTTCGGCTTACTTCAGCCTCGGTTATGCCTATTCGGACTCGCAGGATCGTCGCAACATGTACAATTCGACCGCGGGGTCGAACTATGACCAGACCGCCGCGTTCGATCGCCAGAATCCGGCCGCCTCGCGTGGCTTCTTCAACAGCCGTCACAACATCACGCTGTCAACGTCGTTCGAGGAAACCTTCTTCGGCGATCTCGGCACGCGCTTTGGGTTCACCGCAGTTGCCCGCTCGGGCCGTCCGTACAGCCTGACCTTCACGGGTTCGGGCGTATTCGGCGACAGCGCCTCGGGTTCGGACAACGCGCTGGCCTATATCCCGACGGGTGCCACCGATCCGAACGTCTCGCCCTCTTCGACCGCGGGAGTCGCTCAGACCATCGCCGATTTCGCGAGCAATCTGGGCTGCGCCAAGAAATATATCGGCCGCACGATCGATCGTAACACGTGCTCGAACGACTGGTACTTCGACGTCGATCTGTCCTTCTCGCAGGAACTGCCCGGACCGGGCCGCTTCTTTGGCAAGAAGGACAAGATCAAGCTCTATGCGACGATGGACAACTTCCTGAACTTCCTCGACCAGGACTGGAACGTCCAGCGCCGCCGCGATTTCGCGGGTCGTCAGGACATCGCCAACGTCAGCGGCGTCGACGCGCAGGGCCGGTACATCTTTACCAGCGCCGCGGGCAGCACGACGTTCGACGCCGACAATCTGGTCAACGTCAGCTCGTCGGTGTGGCGCCTGAAGGTTGGCGTGTCGTACGAGTTCTGATCTCGGCACAGACGCAAGAAATTGGGGCGCGGGGGGCAACTCCCGCGCCCTTTTTCATGCCTGTGTGGAAAAGCACGGTGCGGCCCGCGCCGGCGTCGGCCGCTCAGCCCGCGGCAATGCGGCGCGCGGTGTCCTGGACCAGCGCGATCATGTTGGGGACGCCCTGGGTACGGTTCGACGACAGTTGGCGGGTCAGGTCGAACGGCGCGAGCGCGGCGGCGACGTCCATCGCGGCAACCTCGGCGGCGGGCTTGTCCTGCACCGCCGCCAGCACCAGCGCGACGATGCCCTTGGTGATCGCGGCATTGCTGTCGGCCAGAAAGTGCAAGGCGCCGCCCTCCTGCGGTACCGGATAGACCCAGACGCTCGCTGAACAGCCGCGGACCAGCGTCGCGTCGGTCTTCAGCGCGTCGGGCATCGGCTCGAGCGTACGGCCAAGTTCGATCAGCAGGCGATAACGATCGTCGCCGTCGAGGAATTCATATTCGTCGTGGATGTCGGTCAGGCTGCGCATGGCTGGGCCAGTGACATATTTGGGGGGCGGTGTGAAGTGGCCGCTCTTATCGCCGTTCGTGTCGAGCGAAGTCGAGACACCCATCGAGCTTGCGCCGCGCCGAGGGGCATCTCGACTACGCTCGATGCGAACGGGTTTCCTGACCTACAGATCGACCCCGGCCGCGATCGCTTCCAGCTTGCGCAGCCGTTCCTTGAGGTCGGCAATCTCGATCCGCGAGCCGGCGTGCGGCACACCGGGGTCGTGCGCCAGGGCAGCATGACCGCTGTTCATCTCCTCGCGCTTGAGCTGGATCCAGTCGCGCCAGCCGCGCAGTCCGGCCAGGCTGACGATGGTCAGCGCCAACAGCGCGACGGCGGCGGCGGTGAGATCGGGGGTGACGATGGCCATGAGCGTGGCTCCTTTATCGACGATCAGATTTTCGAACGATCGCGCAGCTTCTCGATTTCCTCATCGAGCGTGACGGCGCGGTTGTTGTCGGTGGCGATGCGTTCGAGCACCTGGATGCGGTCCTTGAGCGCGCGGATTTCGGCCTGCAGCACCTTGGTCTCGCCGGTATCGGCGGGGGCGGCGTAAAACTCATTGCCCTTGCGGTCGCGGCGAACGCCATATTTGGCGCGGACCACGCTGCCGATCGTCACGATCAGGACGATGCCGATCACCATTTCAAACGGGTTCATGAGGAATCCTTCCGACTATCTTTTATCGTTGCTTCAGTTCAGCGGCGCGTCGCGCAGCTTTTCGATCTCTTCGGCGACATCGACGCCGCGGTCGGTGGCGATCCGTTCAAGAACGCGCACCCGCGCTTCCAGCCGCTCGGTATGCGCCGCATATTGGGCGGCCTTTTCGGCGGTCATTTCGGACTGCTTTTCGATCATCTTCTGCTGATGCTTCGACCAGATGGCAAAGCCGCCGAGCAGGAAGGGAGCCAGAGGGATCAAAATCCAGATTGCGTCACCCATGACACCTATCTCCTCAATTGGCCGGGCGCCGCAGCGCCTCGATCTCGTGGCTCAAGCGGCTGCCCTCGTCGGTGACGATGCGCTCGACCACCGCCAGGCGATCCTTCACCGAGCCGAGTTCGGCACGCAGCTGGGCATTTTCCTGGCTGATCAGCTTGATGCGTTCCATCGCTTCGTCGCCGGTCTTCGGATAGACCGCCTTGCCCCAGCTGTTTTCGAGCGGATAGCCGTTCTTGACGCGCAGCCAGGTGGTGAAGACCCAACCGCCGACCCCGGCCAGACCGACAACGGCGGCAACGGGGGCAATGGTATTCAGGACATCGAGATTCATCAGTCTATTCCCTCTCAGCGCAGACGGTCGATCTGGTCGGCAAGCTGCGCCGCCTGGCCGTTGGTTTCGGTCGCGATGCGTTCTAGCACCGAAATCCGTTTCTCCAGCCGGCTGACCTGGCCCGCCAATTTGGCATTGTCGTCGGTCAGCAGCGCAATTTTTCGATCAGCGTCGGGGTCGGTTCGGTGAACCGTGCCACCCCATTCATTTTCCACCGGATAGCCGTGCTTGGCGCGGATCCAGGTGGTGAACATCCAGCCGCCGATCGACAATGCGATAATGGCGAGGACAAAACCGGTACCACCGAAATTCATCTAACTTCTCCCTGTTGCTTCCAGCCCGCCCGGCTTAGCGCAGCGCGTCGATCTCGTCGGCGAGGCGGCGGTTGTGGCTGGTGTAATATTGCTCGATGTCGGCAAGGCGGCGGTCGATGTCGCGGAAGCGCGACTTGATGTCACGGGTCGACGCGGTGGGGTTGCTGCGCACGCCCTGCCAGAATTTCGCTTCCTCTCTCGAACCATAGAGCGCGAAGGGCTTGGGCGTGCCCATCCAGGCGACCATCCAGTAAGCGATCAGCGTCCAGGGAAAGCCCCCCATCAGCGTCAGCAGCACCGCGCCGACGCGGACCCAGAGGACGTCGACACCGCTATAGTCCGCGATCCCGGCGCACACGCCGCTCCATTTGGCGTTCTGCTTGTCGAGGTAGAATTTTGTGCGGCTGGCAGACATCTCAGTTCCTCCGGCTTGTGTTTTCAAGTTGCGCCAGGTCTTCATCGCTACGCACCGCGGGGCGGAAGTCGGGATGGTCGGCGCTGATGATGCGTTCGACGGTGTGCAGGCGGCCCTCAAGCCGGCGCGCGGTGTCGTACAGTTCGTCGAGCAGCTGTTCGTCTTCTCCGGTCAGCGTCTTGGCCTGTTTCCACTTGGTGATGTAGTGGAGGATCAGCCAGGGCAGACCGAGGAAGAGCGTTCCGATGACGATCGGGACGATGATGATTTCTTCCATCGGTCTGGCTCCTTATTGCTTGCTGGCGTGAGCAGCCTTGAGCGCGGCGAGTTCGTCGGCGACCTTGTCGGCGGCCTGGAGCTCGGCGATCTCTTCGTCGAGCGACTTCTTATAGCCCAGGTTCAGCGCATCGGCGCGCCCTTCAGCTTCGTCGACGCGGCGTTCGAGGATGTCGAAGCGCGAGAAGGCATCTTCGACGCGGTCGCCATTGGTCATTTCGCGCAGCTTATACTTGTTCTCGGCGCTTTCGAGGCGGGTCGAGACGTTCGACTGGCGGGCACGCGCTTCGCTGAGCTTCTTCTGCAGCTTGGCGATGTCGCTTTCATAACCCTTCAGCGCGTCGTCGAGCACCGAGATTTCGCTCTTCAGGCGTTCGGCCATATCGCCAGCCTTCTGCTTTTCGACCAGCGCCGCGGTGGCCAGGTCTTCGCGGTCTTTCGACAGCGCGAGTTCGGCCTTTTCCTTCCAGCTGTCCTGCAGATTTTCCAGCTTGGCGATGTGACGGCGCATTTCCTTTTGATCCGCAATCGTGCGGGCGGCGGAAGCGCGAACTTCGACGAGCGTTTCGTTCATCTCGAAGATGATCTGGCGGATCATCTTTTCGGGATCTTCGGCCCGGTCGAGCAGGTCGGTGACATTGGCGGCGATGATGTCGCGGGTGCGTGAAAAAATACCCATTTGACTAAACTCCTGTCGAAATCTTTGAGACTTGAAGAAAGGCTGGTGCCGGGGCGGGGCAAGGGGGGAGAGTGCCCCGGCACCAGTGCCGGTCAGGCCATATGGCTGACCGCCGGGGACATGACAGCGGCGACCAGCGGGCCGGCGAGATTGCCGGAAACACTGGCAGCGACCTGCGGCTGGTCGATCACGCCGACGAGGATGGCCAGCGCTCCGGCCGTGCTCAGCACGAAAGTGGCGGCTTGGGCATACATCGACTTCATGGTTCAACCTTCCTTGGCTTTTCGCTGCACCGGTGCGATTTGCGCCGGTTCGTCAGAAACGATGCAGACACCGTGCCAATTGCGCAAAGCGGCGCAAAACCGAGTAAATTTGGTCCTGGATTGCGGCGCTCCTCGATTTGACTTGCCAATCAGCGGGGAAATTTGCCAATGATTGGGAATGGAGCCCGAGACTCAATTTATCGGCCAATCGGCGGCGTTTCAGGACGCGGTTGAACGCGCCAGCTTGGCGGCATCGCTCGACCGCCCGGTGCTGGTGATCGGCGAGCGCGGCACCGGCAAGGAATTGATCGCCGAACGCCTGCACCGGCTATCGACGCGCTGGGACCGGCCCTATGTCATCTTGAACTGTGCTGCGATGCCCGAAACGCTGATCGAGTCGGAATTGTTCGGGCATGAGGCAGGCGCCTTTACCGGCGCGACGCGGACCCGCGCCGGACGCTTTGAAGAGGCCGACGGCGGCACGCTTTTCCTCGACGAGCTGGCGACGATGTCGATGGGCGCGCAGGAACGGCTGCTCCGCGCGGTCGAATATGGCGAGGTCACCCGCGTTGGCTCGTCGCGCCCGATTCGCGTCGATGTCCGCATCGTAGCGGCGACCAACGAGCATCTGCCCGCCCTGGTCGATGCGGGCCGTTTTCGCGCCGACTTGCTCGACCGGCTGTCGTTCGAGGTGATCACCCTGCCCCCGCTGCGCGCTCGCGAGGGGGACATCGAGGTGCTCGCCACCTATTTCGGCCAGCGTATGGCCGCGATTCTTGGCTGGGAAGAATGGCCGGGGTTCGGACCGCGCGCGCTCGCGGCGATGGAGGGGCATGACTGGCCGGGCAATGTCCGCGAACTGCGCAACGTCATCGAACGCGCCATCTATCGCTGGGCCGATCCCGAAAAACCCGTTGACGCGGTGAACTTCGATCCCTTTGCCAGCCCGTGGCAGCCCGTGGTGCGCCAGACGCAGGCGCGGACGGAGGGCGGCGCACCCGCAGCGACCGCCGACGCCGCGCCCGCGCCGATGGCGCCGCCGTCCGGCCCGGTGGGCGACATGCGCGCCGCGGTCGACGCGTATGAACGGCAGATCTTGTCCGACACGATGGCCCGCTGCCGCTTCAACCAGAAGGTTGCCGCCGAAGCGTTGGGGCTGAGTTATGACCAGATCCGCCACGCGTTGAAGAAGCATGGGTTGAATCAGTAACTGTCGCCGCTGCCAAGGCGGGGCCGCTCGCGGAGGCAACGGGCAATTACTGCCCCGGCAGCTGACTGCTTAGCGCCTCCAGCAGCGCATCCTGCGTCGACACCGTTTCGGCCAGCCGGTCGCGCAGCGCGTAAATGTCGGGGAGGCCGTCGATCGCGTCATCCACGCTGCGATCGAGATAGAGCCGGTCGATGTCAGCCAGCGCCGCGGTGAGCGGCGCGCGCGTCGCAGTCAGGCGCGAAATCGCCTGCTGCGCGACGACCCAGCGCTCGCTGGCGACCGGCGCACCCGCCGCCGCTGACACCAGCGACGCTGTCGTATTGCGTTCGGCAGCGAAAGCCTGCTGCGCCCCGGCGGCGTCCGCTTCCCACCGTGCCAGCCGTCCGCCAAGGTCGGCGGGCAGCGGGCCCGGCGGGGCCACGACCACCGCGGGCGGCGCAACGTCGAAGCGTCCCTCGACCGATCGTTTGGCGAGCGAGGGCGCGGCCGTTTTCTGCGCTGCGGCAGAGACCGAAAACGACAACGATGCGGCAAGAGCCAGCGGCAGGACAAGAAGAGTGCGCTTCATCGCCGACCCTGATATGGGCGCGCAGGCGGCGCAGCAAGTGCCGAATCGGCGGAGCACCTACGCAATCGGTGCCAGACCCTCTTTTCGAGCGAAAAGCACGGGATTTGGCGGTTGACAGCGAAGCGCTGGCTCGCTAGTGGCGCTGACTTTCCCGCATGCCGGAAAAATCGCTCGCCTCGGTGGGGGATTGGTGCGCGGGTGACTTAGTTTTTTGATTGGATGGAAGACCATGTTCGCAATCGTGCGCACGGGCGGCAAGCAGTATCGCGTCGCCGCCGGAGACAAGATCGCCGTTGAAAAGATCGACGGCGAAGCTGGCGACACCGTGTCGCTGGGCGACATCCTGCTGGCCGGTGACGGCGGCGAAGTGAAGAGCGCCGACGGCCTCGTCGTTTCGGCCGAAATCATTGCCCAGACGCGCGGCGAAAAGGTCATCGTTTTCAAGAAGCGCCGCCGGCACAACTACCGCCGTCGCAACGGTCATCGCCAGTCGCTGACGCTGCTGCGCATCCTGGCCGTCGGCGAAGCCAAGAAGGCCGCGCCGAAGAAGGAAGCCGCTGCGAAGGCAGAGGCCGCTCCGGCGACCGAAGCCAAGGCCGCTGCACCTGCCAAGGAAGCCGCACCGAAAAAGGCTGCTGCGCCGAAGGCCGCCGCTGCCCCGAAGGCTGCTGCGCCCAAAAAGGAAGCTGCCGCCGAGAAGGCTGCACCTGCCAAGAAGCCCGCTGCCAAGAAGGCAGCCCCCAAGAAGGACGCCTGAGCGCGGCAACGCGGCTCGGCCCCTGAAACGAATTAAGGAGCATCAGTCATGGCACATAAAAAAGCAGGCGGTTCATCGCGCAACGGTCGCGACTCAGCCGGCCGCCGCCTTGGCGTGAAAAAGTTCGGCGGTCAGGAAGTGATCGGCGGCAACATCATCGTGCGTCAGCGCGGTACCAAGGTTTACCCGGGTGCCAATGTCGGCATGGGCAAGGACCATACGCTGTTCGCCACCGCCGAAGGCCATGTCCGATTCCATGATGGCAAGCTTGGCCGCAAATTTGTGTCGGTCGACGTTATGGCGGAAGCCGCCGAATAAAGGACGATCTGCACGGGTCGCCCACCAAGGGATGACCCGGGACGGTCCTTTCCGCTTGAGGCGGAAACAAAGTTCGAAAAGAGGGAGACGGGTCACCCCGGGCTCCCTTTTTTCTTGTCTGAAAACCGTGTGCTAGCGGACAGGCGTGAAAATCGGGCCATCCATCTCCCTCCATATCGATTGTCGTCAAAGCGTCACCATCTGACGCCACGGCGACAGGCAATTGGGAGTGAAGACAATGTTTGCGCGTACCGAAAGACTGTTGCTGCGGCCCGGCTGGCAGGAAGACGCCCCGGCGCTGGCCCGGGCGATCGGCGAGGAAGCCGTCGTCCGCAATTTGGCAACCGCGCCCTGGCCCTATGGCGAAAGCGAAGCGCGCGAGTTTCTGAGCAAACCGCTCGACCCGACGCAGCCGCGCTTCCTGATCTTTGCCCGCACCGGCGGCGCCCCGCGCCTCGTCGGCGGCTGCGGCATTTCGCCGAGCCCCGATGACGGACTCGAAATGGGATATTGGATCGCGCGTCCCTATTGGGGTCTGGGCTTTGCGACCGAGGCCGGGCGCCAGCTGATCCACATCGCGCGCGCGATGCACCTGCCAAAATTGTCGGCGGGCCATTTCGTCGATAATCCGGCATCCGGCGCGGTGCTGCGTAAGCTGGGTTTCAAGCCGACCGGCCGCGTTGCGCAGCGCTTCAGCCTGGCGCGCGGCGGCGATGCCGCGGTGGCGCTGTTCGAAGAGGGTGAAGCGGGCGCCGATGCTACCGTCACCCCGATGCGAAGCCGCATCGGGGTGGACGAGGATTTCCGCGAGGAATTGCGGTTGATGGCGGCTTGATAAAACGCCCCTCCCGCCTGCGGGAGGGGTTGGGGGTGGGCGCGAGCGTAGCGAGCATCTGACCTCGCACATGCCCACCCCGCTGCGACTAGCGAACAAGTTCGCAAGTCTCGCTGCCCCTCCCGCAGGCGGGAGGGAAAAGAGGTTACCCCCGCAGCTTGCCCGCCATGCCCATGATGTCGTCGAGCGGATTGCCGTCGCCGTTGAGGTCGAGCATGTTGACGAGGCTGCCCAAACCGCCGGACGCGCCGCCGGCCGACGGCGCCGCGCCGCCACCGACCGCGCCGCCGAGCACATTGCCGAGCATGCCGCCAAGGCCGCCTGCCCCGCCGCCCGAACCGCCGAGCAGGCCGCCAAGCATACCGCCCAATCCGCCGCCACCGCCCTCGGACGTGCCGCCTTGCTTCGCCATATAACCTGCGACCATCATCGCCAGGATCGGCAGCATCTTTTTGAGCAGGCCCGAATCAAGCCCGGTCTGGGTGGCCGCTTGTCCCGCCACGGTGCGGCTGACATCTTTCGATCCGAAAATCTGGCCGAGCACGTCATTGCCCTGATCGACCGGAGTGGGCTGCGATCCGAGGACCGAATCGAGCAGGCCGCCGCCGCCAAGCTGGCCGAGCAGGCCGCCGAGCCCCTCGATGCCGCCCGATTGCGCCTGTTTCTTGAACCCGCCGAGGATCGCGGGCAGCAATGCATCGGCGCCTTGCTTGGCGACCGCGGGCGGTACGCCCAGCTCCTTCGCCATCGATTCGATGCCGCCGGCTTGCGCCAAAATGTCGGTGAGGTTCATTGATATAGCTCCCGCTCGGGCGCGGACCGGACCGCGCCGACGGACCGAGTATAGCAGCGGACGGGCGGAGGACGAGTCGTTCATTTGGCTGTCATTTCCAGATGCATAGTCCTAGCCTGCGGCCAACCGACTCACCCTTTCCGGGTTGGGCCGCGCCATAGTGGGAGTAAATTCATGGGCATTTTCAGCAGCATCAAAGACGCGATTTTTGGCAAGAAGGCTGTCGCCGCCGAACCCGCCGCCGCACCGAACCCGGTTGGTAGCGCGCTCGACGCCGCGACCAGCGCAATGGCCGCTGCCGCGGCAACCCCGGCCCCGATTGGTGAAGTCGATGTCGAAGCGATCCTGACCGCCGAAGCCGCAAAAGCCGGCCAGGATCTCAACTGGCGGACCTCGATTGTCGACCTGATGAAGCTGCTCGGTCTCGATTCAAGTCTCGCCAACCGCAAGGAACTGGCGACAGAACTGGGTTACACCGGCGCGCTCGACGGCAGCGCCGAAATGAACGTCTGGCTGATCAAGGCGGTGATGCGTGAACTCGCCGCAAACGGCGGCAAAGTACCCGCCGACCTGACCGACTGACCTACCTCACCCTCCCCTTCAGCGGAGGGCAGCGAGACTTGCCAGCTTGCTGGCTATGTCGCAGCGGGTGGGGGCCATCGGCCTAGCGCCAACCTGACAGCCCCCACCCGAACCCCTCCCCCAAGGGGAGGGGCTTTTGTTCCGGCCATTGACCGACGCGTTCGCCCGCCTAGACAGGTTTCAGCAGAAACAAAGTCGCAAGGGAGCCGCCGCGTGCATCACCGCCTGTCCACCCCGTTCACCCGCCGCCAGACGATCGCCACGCTCGGCACGGGCGCGGCGAGCCTTGCACTGACCGCGTGCGGCCGCGGTCCCGCCGGTATCGCGGCGCCCGCCCCGCCGCCCGCGGCGACGGGACAAGCCGGGGCCGAAGCGCTGCTCTCCTCGGTCGCCGACAATCTCCTCGCGCTGTCACCCGAAGGCGCCACCTCACTCGGCATCGACACCGGCGCGCGCGCCGCCGAGCGCGGCAAGCTTTCCGATCGGTCGGCAGCGGGACAAAGGGCGGTCGCCGACACACTGAAGGCCGACGTCGCACGCGTGCGCGCGTTCGACAAAGCCGGCCTCGATCACAAGACGCGCACCAGCCTCGCGGTCGTCGAAAGCGCCTATGGCGTCGCGCTCGACGGCTTTGCCTTGCCCTACGGCGATGTCGCGGTCGGCGGGTGGCGCAACACGCCCTATGTCGTGAGCCAGAATGTCGGCGCCTATCTCGACGTCCCCAAGTTTCTCGACAGCGATCACCCGGTCAAGACGGCCGCCGATGCCGAAGCCTATCTGTCGCGCCTCAACGCTTATCCCAGTGTCCTCGACGGCGAGACCGACCGGCTCAAGGCCGCGGGCAGCCAGGGATTGATCGCCCCCGCCTTTCTGATCGACAAGGCGGTCAAGCAGATGGAGGCGAGCCTGGCCGATGCGCGCGCCGGCGGTGGGCTGGTCGACAGCCTGGCCAAGCGCACCCGCGACGCGAAAATTGCCGGTGACTGGGGACCGCGCGCCGAACGCATCACCAAGGGCGCCGTCGTTCCCGCACTCGAACGCCAGCTCGCCGAACTCAAAGCGCAGCGACCGAAGGCGACGATGGACGCCGGTATCGGCGCCCGGCCCGGCGGCGATGCCTGGTATGCGTGGGGACTGCGCGCAAGCACAACAACCCGGATGACCCCCGACGAAGTGCATGCGATGGGCCGCGCCGAGCTGGCAGAGCTCCATGGCCGGATGGACCCGATCCTGAAAAAGCTTGGCTACACGCAAGGATCGGTCGGCGACCGGATGAACGCGCTGGCCAAGGATCCGCGTTATAAATTCCCCGACAACGACGCCGGCCGCGCCGAGATCGTCGCCTATATCCAGACCTGGCTCGGCAATATCCGCGCGCAGTTGCCGCGCGCTTTCCGCACCTTGGTCAAAGGCAATGTCGAGGTGAAGCGCCTGCCGCTCGCGGAAGAACCCGGCGCCCCCGCGGCCTATGGCGGTGCCGGATCGATCGACGGTTCGACCCCCGGCCGGATGTGGATCAACCTGCGCACCACCGAACTCCACAGCAAATATTCGCTGCCCGACCTGACAATGCACGAGGCGATCCCGGGGCATGTGTGGCAGGGCGAATATGCCAATCAGATGCCGCTGATCCGCACCATGCTGGCGTTCAACGCCTATTCCGAAGGCTGGGCGCTCTATGCCGAGCAGCTGGCCGACGAGCTGGGGCTGTACGATGATTTCGAGGTCGGGCGGCTGGGTTATCTCCAGTCGCTGGCCTTCCGCGCCTGCCGCCTCGTCGTCGATACCGGCCTGCACGCCAAGGGATGGACGCGCGAACAGGGCGTCGCGTTTTTCGTCAAGGAAAACGGCTCGAACCCGCTTGAGGTCGCGAGCGAAGTCGACCGCTATTGCAGCTGGGCCGGGCAGGCGTGCGGGTACAAGGTCGGGCATAGCGAGATCGTGCGGCAGCGCGGGCTGGCGCAAACCGCGCTGGGGCCGAAATACGACCTGCGCGATTTCAACGATGTGGTGGTGAAGGGCGGCAATGTCCCGCTCGACGTGCTGGCGCTGAATGTCGCGGACTATGTCGCGGGGGCGAGGGGTTAGATCGGCCCTCGCCGCATCGTCACCCCGGGCTCGCCCCGGGGCCTGCCTTTCGCCGTCAGGGTAATGGCGCCAAGTCCGGTTCCACAAACCCGCGCCGCGCCGCGACCGAAAACAGTAGCTCGCGGCTGTAGAAGCGCAGCGGCCAGTCGCGGCGGCCGACGTCGGAAAGCAGCAGCGCATTGACGCGCGCCGCCAGCCCCGTTTCCGCTGTGTCCGACAGATACAGCCGCACCCCCGCGATATAGGCGCGGGTGATGCTGTCGTGGTACCCCTGCGTATCGTCGTTGATGCCGCCGACGCTTTCGTTGAAGCGGCGGATGATGCCGCCGATCTCGGCATCGATGTCGATATCGGGCCGCTCGCTGAGCAGCCACAGGCAAGCGCCGAGATGCGCCTCGTGCGTCCACGCCTCGCGCGGCAGGGTGCAGGCCATCAGGCCTTCGCCGAGCGCGCGGATTTCTGAGTCGCGCGCAAAGAGGCGCGGTTTATGGTCGGTGGTCATTGTCCGGTTCCTCCGGGTGATTGAGCACCCGGACGAGATCCGGGTCAATTATGCTGCGACGGCCGCCTGCGGTGCGGCCTGGCGGACGCCTTCGTCGACATGGTCCGCAAATTGCGCGAAATTGTCGATGAATTGCTGGACCAAAGTTTGCGCGGTGCGGTCATAGGCGGCCTTGTCGGCCCACGCGTTGCGGGGATCGAGGATGGCGCTATCGACGCCGGGAACCGCGACCGGATATTCAAAACCGAAATTCGGGTCCTTGCGGAATTCGGCGTCGTTCAGGCTGCCGTCGAGCGCCGCATTCAACAGAGCTCGCGTGGCCTTGATCGGCATGCGCTTGATGCCGTCCATCGTCGCCATGCCACCGGTCCAGCCGGTGTTGACGAGCCAGCACTGGACGCCGCCCTTGGCGATGCGGTCCTTGAGTAGGTTACCATAGACCGACGGGTGACGCGGCATGAAGGGGGCGCCGAAACAGGTCGAGAAGGTCGCCTCGGGCTCGGTCACGCCGATTTCGGTCCCCGCGACGCGCGCGGTATAGCCCGACAGGAAATGATACATCGCCTGCTCGGGGGTCAGTTTCGCGATCGGGGGCAGCACGCCATAAGCATCGGCGGTCAGCATGATGACCGTCTTGGGCACCGGCCCCATATTATGTTCCGACGTGTTCGGAATGAAGTCGATCGGGTACGACCCGCGGCTGTTTTCAGCCAGGCTGTTGTCGTCGAAATCGAGTTCGCGGGTGACCGGATCGATCACGACATTTTCCAGCACGGTGCCGAAGCGCTTCGTCGTCGCAAAAATCTCGGGCTCGGCTTCGGGCGACAGGCGGATCATCTTGGCGTAGCAGCCGCCCTCGAAATTGAAGACCGCGGTGTCCGACCAGCCATGCTCGTCGTCGCCGATCAGGGTGCGTGACGCGTCGGCCGACAGCGTCGTCTTGCCGGTACCCGACAGGCCGAAGAAAACCGCCGTGTCGCCGTTCGGCCCCATGTTCGCCGAACAATGCATCGGCATCACGCCATCGACGGGCAGCAGATAGTTGAGGATGCCGAACACCGACTTCTTCATCTCGCCGGCATAAGCGGTGCCGCCGATCAGTACGAGCTTTTCGGAGAAATTCACCGCGACGACGGTTTCGGTCCGCGTGCCATGCCGCGCCGGGTCGGCGCGGAAGCTGGGCAGGTCGATGATCGTATATTCGGTCGCAAACGCCGCCAGCTCGTCGGCGGTCGGGCGGACGAGCAAAGTGCGGATGAACTGGCTGTGCCAGGCGAATTCAGTGACGACCTGGACCGCGACGCGATGCTCCGGCTGCGATCCGCCAAACAGCTGCTGGCGGAACAGGCGCGGGCGCGCGGCGAGATGCGCAAGGAAATCGGCCTTGAGCGCCGCGAAATGATCGGGGGTCATCGGGACATTGGTCTTGCCCCACCAGATCGTATCGCGCGTCTCGTCGTCCTGGACGATGAACTTGTCTTTGGCTGAACGACCGGTGTGTTTGCCGGTTTCGACGACCAGCGGGCCGTCCTTGGCCAGCAGGCCTTCGCCATGACGGATCGCGTCTTCGATCAGCGCCGAGGTCCCCCAGTTTTCCGCGAC
Organism: Sphingopyxis sp.; assembly: GCF_965279725.1. Lineage (GTDB taxonomy): Bacteria > Pseudomonadota > Alphaproteobacteria > Sphingomonadales > Sphingomonadaceae > Sphingopyxis. The sequence continues at coordinate 1,481,556 of NZ_CBDIIL010000003.1, read as the reverse complement.
CTCCGCCTGCGTTTCGACCGCAACAGTGCCGATCACTACCTTCGTCATAGCCTTGCCTTTCCCAACCGCGCCGCAGCCCCATTGCATAGGTATGCGAAACCTGCCGCACAAAAGGAGAGGCCCGCATTGACATGGGTGCCGACGTGACGCCGATTCCTTAAATTATGGGTCGCGTTAGCGAGGATGCGGGTTGAGGTCAAAAGATTCCAGCGCATGGGTGCGGCCATCCGTGGCGGTTGTCGGTGGGTCATGGATCGGCTAACTCTGTCGCAGCCCCGCCCAACGGAAAGAGCATGACGGCAACCATCGCGCTGGTCGACGACGACCGCAACATCCTGCAATCTCTGTCCATCGCGCTCCAGGCCGAGGGCTTCGTCACGCGCGTCTATTCAGATGGCGAGGCGGCGTTGAAGCCGCTGATCGACAATCCGCCTGACCTTGCGGTCTTCGATGTCAAGATGCCGCGTATGGACGGGCTGGAACTGCTCCGCCGGCTGCGCGAAAAAAGCCAGCTGCCGGTCATTTTTCTGACCAGCAAGGACGACGAGATCGACGAGGCGCTGGGGCTGGCGATGGGCGCCGACGATTATATCGCCAAACCCTTTTCCCAACGGCTGGTGATCGCCCGCATTCGCGCGATCCTCCGCCGCGTCGAGCTGAACAAAAACGCTCCCGAGGGCGATGATGAAGCGGTTGCCGAACCGATCAACCGTGGTCGGCTGAGCATGGACCCGGCGCGGCACAAGGTCGCGTGGGACGGCAAGGACGTGACGCTGACCGTCACCGAATTCCTGATCCTCGAAACGCTGGCGGGGCGCCCCGGTATCGTGCGCAGCCGCAACCAGTTGATGGACGCCGCCTATCAGGACGATGTCTATATCGACGACCGCACGATCGACAGTCACATTAAACGGCTGCGCCGCAAGTTCCGCGAAGTCGATCCCGAATTCGATGCGATCGCCACCCTGTACGGGGCGGGTTACCGGTTTGCCGACGATGCCTGATCCGCTCAACCCCGACGCGAGCATCGCCGAGCAGGAGGAATCGCCGCTCGTCTGGTCGGCACGCTGGTCGCTGACCACGCGCATTTTGGCGGTCAACATCCTGGCGGTCGCATTGCTTGCGGGCGGCTTTTATTATCTCGACACCTATCGCAGCCGATTGGTCGATACGCGGATCGAGGTCATGAAGGATCAGCTCGCGATGCTCGACAGCGCGCTCGAGGCGGCGCGGCCCGACCAGCGCGCCAAGCTGGTTCGCGAATTCACCGACGCCACCGAATCGCGCCTGCGTTTTTACGCCGCCGACGGGCGGCGGTTGTCGGACAGCTTCGCGGCCGGACCCGCGACCTATACGTTGCGCGACCCGGACTTGCAGGCGTGGCAACGCGATGCGGCGCGCGCGATGGACCGCGGCATCGACTGGATCGTCGGCGCGCCCAGCTATCCCGACTTCTACGAACCGGCGGTCGACCGGGCCGGGTCATGGCCCGAAGTCGTCGAGGCGCAGACCAGCGGCCGCGCGGCCAGCCGCTTCCGCTATGCCCCCGAACGCACCCCGTTGCTCAGCGCGGCGCGCATCGTCGATTTCGAACAGCCGCAGACGGTGCTGATGACCCTGAACGCGCGCGATATCACGCGCACTGTCCGCGCCGAACGCTTCCGCCTTGCGATCGTCGTGGCGATGGTGCTGATCACGTCGGTCCTGTTGTCCTTGTTCCTCGCACGCACGATCGTGCGCCCCTTGCGGCGGCTGGCCCGCGCCGCCGTGCGCGTCAAGCTGGGCCGCGCCCGCGAAGTCGTCGTCCCGCGCCTGCCAAGCCGCCGCGACGAAATCGGGACGCTCGCGCGCGCCTTGTCCGACATGACGCAGGCGCTGCGGCAGCGCATCGACGCCGGCGAACATTTCGCCGCCGACGTCACCCACGAGCTGAAAAACCCGATCGCGTCGGTGCGCTCTGCGATTGAGGGGCTTGGCCACGTCAAGAATGATGATCAGCGCGCACAGCTGCTGGCGATTGCCGACGAAGATGTCCGGCGGCTCGATCGGCTGGTCAATGACATCAGCGAAGCGAGCCGCGTCGATGCCCAGCTGTCCCGCGCCATGTTCGAGGCGATCGACGTCGGCATGATGATCGAATCGATGCTCGCGTCGCGCGCGGCCCGCATCGATGCCGATACGCCGCACCCGCGCATTGCCTTTGCGCGGCCGCGCAAAGGGACGACTTTGGTGATGGGCGACGGCCACCGGCTCGAGCGCGCGATCGACAATGTCATCGACAACGCGATCAGCTTTTCGCCTGCCACGGGGCTCGTCTGCATCGCGGCAACCCGGCTCGGCGACGAGGTGCATGTCCGGGTCGATGACGACGGCCCCGGCATCGACCCTTCGCAGCGCGAAGCGATTTTTCGCCGTTTCCACAGCGAACGGCCCGCCGGCGAGGCGTTTGGCCGTCACAGCGGCCTCGGCCTTGCGATCGCGCGAACGATCATCGAGGGCCATAGTGGGACGATCAACGCCAAGGACCGCGACGATGGCAATCCGGGCGGCAGCCTGCTGATCACCCTGCCCGCGACCGAAGGTGGGACAATCGCAAGCTGACGCAGCGCTGCCTATCGCCTTGCAGCGCAGCATTGTCGCCGGTAAGCCTTGTGCGATGCTGCCCAGCCGGACCAGACCCGATATCGTCAATATTCACGCGAGCTGTGTCGCCGCGGGCAGCCGCGGCATTTTGCTGCTCGGTCTTTCAGGGCACGGCAAATCGGACCTCGCGCTGCGGCTGATCGATCGCGGCGCGCGGCTGGTCGCCGACGACCGCTGCGACATCTGGTTCGAGCGCGGACGCCTGTGGTGCCGCCCGCCCGCCGAACTGGCAGGCAAGCTGGAAGTGCGCGGGCTGGGCATCGTCGATCAGCTGTGGACCGCGCCGGTACCGCTGGCGCTCGCGGTGCGCCTGGCCGATCGGTACGAACGCATGCCACCCGAAAACGCGGTCGAACAGATTGCCGGGTACGCGCTGCCCTCGCTGACCTTGTCGGCGTTCGAGACATCGGCGCCGATCAAGATCCTGCTTGCGCTCGACCGGCTGGCGACCGGCGAATGAAGGACGCCGCCGAACCGCGTCTGTTGCTGGTCACCGGCCTGTCGGGCGCGGGCAAATCGACGGTGCTGAAGGTGCTCGAAGATCTGGGCTGGGAAGTCGTCGACAATCTGCCGCTCGCGCTGCTCGAAACATTGATCGATGCGCCAGTGAAGCGCGGCGAAGTGGGCCGCCCGCTAGCGATCGGTATCGACAGCCGCAGCCGGGGTTTTCGCCCCGCACTGTTGGTGCAGCGGATCAAGGCGCTGCGCGAGGCCGGCGGGCGCAACATCCAGACTTTGTTCCTCGATTGCGCCGGCGCCGAACTCGAACGGCGTTTTTCCGAAACGCGCCGCCGCCACCCGATGGCCGAGGACAGGCCCGCCGCCGACGGCATCGCGCGTGAGCGCGAGATGATGGACCCGCTGCGCCGCTGGGCCGAGCACGTCATCGACACCACAAACTACAGCAGCAACGACCTGCAACAGGAAGTCCGCCAGCGCTTTGGCGAGACCGGCCAAGACGAACCGGTGCTCAATATATTGAGCTTCGGCTTCGCCCGCGGTTTACCGCGCAACGCCGACCTGGTTTTCGACATGCGCTACCTGCGCAATCCGCATTGGGATGCGAAGCTGAAATCCGGCACCGGGCTCGATGCCGACGTCGCCGCTTATGTGATGGCCGATCCGGCGTATGCGGACAGCGTCGCACAGATCGAAAAGCTGATCCTGACCCTGCTGCCGCGCTACCGCGCCGAGGGCAAAAGCTATGTCACCATTGCCTTTGGTTGTACCGGCGGTCGCCACCGCTCGGTCCATGTCGCCGACCGCGTGACCAAAACGCTCCGTACGGCCGGTCACGAACCGACCCTTACCCACCGCAACCTTGACTCTGCCCCGCAAGATGGGCTTGAGGGCAGGCCCCCGCCCGCGGCATCCGCGGCCGGCGGCCAGATATAAGGGTCTCGCAGTTCATGCCCACCGATAAAGCATTGCCGCTGCTGGGCATGGTCCTTGTCACCCACGGCCGTCTCGCCGAGGAAATGGTGCGCGCGATGGAGCATGTCGTCGGGCCGCAGCGCGCGATCGCGACCGTCTGCATCGGTCCGAACGACAATATGGAAATGCGCCGCCGCGAAATTGCCGACGCGATTCGCGCCGTCGACGAAGGCCGCGGCGTCGTCATGCTGACCGACCTGTTCGGCGGCACCCCGTCGAACCTGGCGATCAGCCTGCTCGAATCGGGGCGCACCGAAGTGATCGCCGGGGTCAATCTGCCGATGTTGATCCGGCTGGAGAGCGCGCGCAAATCGATGGAACTGCGCGCGGCGGTGATCGCCGCCAAGGAAGCCGGCCAGAAATATATTTCGGTCGCATCCGAAATGCTGGGGGTCGGGCCATGAGCGAAATTTCCGAAACGGTAGAGATCACCAACCAGCGCGGCCTGCACGCGCGCGCCAGCGCCAAGTTCGTGACCTTCGTCAGCCGCTTGCCCGAAAGCGTATCGGTCGAGGTCGAAAAGGGCGGATCGCGGGTCAACGGCACGTCGATCATGGGATTGATGATGCTGGGCGCCGCCAAGGGCGACACGATCACCATCCACACCAGCGGCGACGGCGCCGATGCCGCGCTGCTGAAACTCGTCGGGCTGGTCAAGGACAGCTTCGGCGAGGATTGACCGGATGACCGGTCGCCGTTCTCAAATCGAAAGCCTGTCGAACCCGCTGGTCAAGCGGATGCGGCTGCTGCGCGAAAAGCGTCATCGCCGCGCCGAGGCGCTGTTCCTGGCCGAAGGGCTGCGCATCGCGACCGAAGCGCGCGAGGCGGGGGTATTGCCGCAGTGGCTGTTCCTCGGTCCCGAAGGCGATAAGCACCCTCTTGCCGCCGCGCTGGTCGCCGACACGCTCGCGGCGGGCGGCGAGGTGATCGACACGACCCCCGCGATCCTTTCGAAATTGTCGGGCAAGGACAATGCCCAGACCGTCGTCGGCATCTACGTCGAACCGAAGACGACCCTCGCCGATCTCGACCGCAACGCCGCGCCGATCTGGCTGGTTGCCGAGCGCCTCCGCGATCCCGGCAACCTCGGCACCACCCTGCGCACCGGCGATGCCGTGGGTGCGGGGGGGCTTATCCTGCTCGACGAGAGCACCGATCCCTATGCGGTCGAGGCGGTGCGCGCGAGCATGGGGGCGATTTTTACGCAGGCGCTGGTGCAGGCGCGCTGGGACGAGTTCCTGCCTTGGCTGCGGCAGGGGCCGGGACAGCTCGTCGCGACCTGGCTCGGCGACGACACGCAGGATTATCAGGCGGTGCGCTATGCCGCGCCAACCTTCATCCTGACCGGTAATGAATCGCAGGGGATGCCGCCCGCCTATGCCGATGCCGCCGATGTGCGGGTCAAGATGCCGATGATGGGGAAGGCCGACAGCTTGAACGCCGCGGTCGCGACTGCGGTGATGGCGTATGAAGTGCTGAACCAGCGGCGAAAATAGCGGCGTTCAGCGGAACGACATCGGCTTTCGCTTACAGACACGATCCATTGTAGCTTCGTCACCCTGAACTTGTTTCAGGGTCCATGGCCAGAGTGTCCCTCCGGCGCGGCGCCGAACGAGAACGCGGGCCATGGATGCTGAAACAAGTTCAGCATGACGAGATGAGGAGACTGCCCCATGATCCGACATATGCACCTGATCGCCCTTCCCATGCTGGCCGCGTGCGCCCCCGCTAACGAATTGCCACCGACGACGCCCGCCAATCTGCCCGCCGCCGACGCGTATATGGCGCTCGGCACCGAACCCGGCTGGACGCTCGAGATCACCCCGGCGCGGCTCAATTACGACGGCGACTATGGCGAAACCAAGATCATGGTCGCCAACCCCGGCGCGAAGCCGTCCATGAACGGCCGCACCTATGTTACCGACCGGCTGTCGGTGGTGATCAAACAGGCGCCGTGCAGCGACGGGATGAGCGACCGCCGCTTTGCCGACACGGTGCGCGTCGTCGCCGACGGCAGGACGCTGCACGGCTGCGGCGGAAAAATATTGCCGCCCGACACGCTGGCCGATTCGAGCTGGACCTTTGTGTCGATCGGCGGCGTCGCGGTCGCCAAGGACCGGCCGACGTCGCTGCAATTCGACGGTGCACGGCTGAGCGGCAGCGCGGGCTGCAACCGCTTTTCGGGCGGCTATTCGGCCGAGAGCGGCACGCTGACCGCCGGACCGCTGATGGCGACCGAGATGGCGTGTCCGGGCGCGGGATCGACGCAGGAAAACGCGTTCTTCAAATTGATGGCGGCGCCGGTCCGCCTGACCTTTCCCAACGACGGGACGTTGATATTGACCGGGAGCGAAGGGCAGACGGCGGTGTTGAAGCGGGTGATTTGAAACCCACCTCATCGTTCCGTTGGTGTCGAGCGAAGTCGAGACACGTGAAGCGGAGCGCGAGCCCAGCGTGTCTCGACTTCGCTCGACACCAACGGGCGGGTTCCCTTACTCCCCCGCGTCGTTGACCGCCGCTGGTCCCGCCGCCAGCTTCGCCAGCGGGCGCGCCGATTGTTCGACCACCGGCAGTACGGCAATCTCCTTGTCACCCGTCTCGATATCCAGCGCCTCGAACCGCTTCGCCTGCGTCAGCACCTGCGATTCGAAGCTGCCGACAAAGGCGTTATACGCGCCGGTCGCCTGATCGAGATTGCGCCCGACCTTGGCGATGTGCGATCCCATCACCGACATGCGCGCATACAGCTCCTTGCCGAGCGCGGCGATCTCGCGCGCCTGATTGGCAAGCTTTTCCTGCCGCCACACCGCGGCGACGGTGCGCGCGATCGCGATCAGGTTGGTCGGGGTCGCGAGCAGCACCTTGCGCTCGAACGCATAGTCCCACAGCGTCGGATCCTGATCGAGCGCCGCGGCGAGGAAATGTTCGCCCGGCACAAACATCACGACAAAATCGGGGGTGTCGTCGAACTGGTTCCAATAGGCCTTGGCGCCCAGCGTGTTGACATGCGCCTTCATCGCCGCGGCATGGGAGGCGAGATGCAGCGCTTTCTCGCGCTCCTCGACCGCGCCGAACGCATCCTGATAGGCGTTGAGCGACACTTTGGCGTCGATCACCAGGCTCTGCCCGCCCGGAACCTTGACGACGACGTCGGGGCGCAGCCGCGCGCCATCGCCGTCGGTCACGCTGACCTCGGTCTGGAAATCGGCATGTTCGGACAAGCCGCAGCTTTCGAGGACATTCTTGAGCTGCTGCTCGCCCCAGCGCCCGCGCGCCTTCGGCGCGTTGCGCAGCGCGTTGACCAGCTTCGCCGCCTCGCTCGACACGCGTTCGGTGCCTTCGCGCATCGCCGCGATCTGGCCGTGAAGCAGGCCGAACGCGTCGCGCCGCTCGGCCTCGACCTTGCCGACCGCCTCCTCATATTTCTGGAGCCGCTCGTGGACGGGCGACAGCAGCGCTTTCAGATTCTGCCCCGCGGTCGCTTCGCTTTCCTTGAACCGCGCCTCGGCGCGTTCGAGGAACGCCTTTTGCGCGCCGTCGAGCATCACCTGTCCGACTTCGCGGAACTGCGTCGTGAGCGCCGCTTGGGCGTCCTTCAGCTGCGCAATCTGCGCATCATGCGCGGCATCGCGCGCGCGCTGTTCGCTGAGCAGCGAGGCAAGCTGGATGTCCGCCGCCTTGCGCGCCTCGGCCTCGGCGGCCAGGTCGGTCACCGCAACCTTGAACCGCTCCGACAGCCCGTCGCGTTCGGCCTTGAGCGCGCCTGATTGCCGACCAGCAGACAGCCAGCCGATCAGACTGCCGATGGCGAGGGCAACAAAAGCGACGAGAAGCGACATTCCATCCATCAGCGGAACATACGACGAACGCCGCCCCGCTGGCTAGCCCGTAATTGCGCCTGCGTCGCGATTCCGAAACCTATACGTCGCCTTTGACGTAGGGCTTGCCGGTCAGGTTTGATTCGATCAGCCGCTCCAGCGACCGCCGCGCCGCTTCGATAATCATATCTTGTTCGTCGCCCGTGTCCTGGCCGCACTGGCTGACAATGCGCACCTGTGTGTCCTCGTCATTGGCCGGGGTCAGTTGCGATTCGCAGCGGAAACCTACGTTGCCGTCGTCCATGCGGATCTGCCATTCGATCCGCCCCTCGCCCAGCGAGCTTGGGGTAATGTTATGGCTTGAAAAATTCTGGATCGAGCCTTTGGGATAGGTGCCGTTGACCAGCCGCTCCTGCGCGTCGGCAACTGCGAAGTCATAGGTATCCGGTGCCGCCGAGCAGCCCGACATCGCGAGCAGGCTCAGCGCGGTGACAACAATCTTCCTCATAGTTGAAACTCCCCTCCATCAGGGCGCGCCTAGCGCGGCCGGGTTACGGCCGCGTTAAATAAGACTTCAAACCAGATAGATGACGACATAACGCAGGATCAGCGCGGCGAGGATAGCAATGCTCCAGCGGCGATGTGTCACCCACATCGCGGCCACCATCAGCGCCACGAGAACGGCGGTCATAATCCACGCGATCGGGCGAGCTAGGCTCGCCGCCAGATCGGGGAGCGACAGATAATAGCCCAGCTGCGCCACGAGCAGCGCTAGCAACAACCCCAGCACGATCCGCCGGACGCGAAAATAATGGACGTCGAGATTGGCGAACCCCTCGGGATGCGAGGGGAAAACGAGTCGCGCGGCGAGGAAATAAACGCTGGCAAAGGCGGCGACCGCCATCAGCGTCGTGGTCGACACCGTGATGCTGTTGCGCGCAGTCCACGCGGCGCTCCAGAAGGACAGCAGATCGAGCATCACAAAGATCGCGAGCAGCGGGGTCAGCCAGCCGATCGAAAACGCCTCGCGCTCCGCCTGTGCCGCAAAGCGCACCTCGAGCGCGCGGCCCAATCCGCCGAGCAGTTCGACCATCGAGAGGCCGAGCAGCAGGCTGTAGAGTACGAAGACAAATTCGAAATCGCTCATGCCGCGCCCCATTGCTCGGGCAAGATCGCGCGATACGCCTCGACTCCCGGGCCACCGCCAACGACCATGCCTTGGGTGAGCAGCCAATAGTGGCGGACGATCTCGGCCTGCTGTTCCAATCCGTATCGATCGAGCCGCCAGCCGGGTTTCAGGCTGTAGCTGTAGGTCGCGAAGGGATGGCGCATAAGCACCAGATACCAGCGCCCGCGCGTCTGTGCCTGCCAGACATGCGTCATTTCATGGATGAACAGCCCTTGCAGGCGCTGCGACGCGGCGCTGAAATCGTCGCAATACAGCTCGCCATGTGGGTTGAAATGCAGGCTGCCCATCGGTGCCATGACGACGCCGCGCGGCTGGAAAAAGATCCATTTGTGATGGCAGATGCGGACGCGGTCATAGGCGATTGCGTCGCCGAACACCGTCCTGGCAAGCGCGACCTCGCCGCTGGTCAAGGATCGCGAGGCGCGCGGCACCCGCGCTTACTTCTTGGCCGCGTCCGGGGCTGCCTTGTCTTCGCCGTGCCCCATTGCGCCATGATCCATCGCCGCTTCGCTACCCGCCGCCGCGCCCTCGGCGGGCTTGATCACCATGTCGAACAATATGCGTTCATTGTTGTTGTCGGTGAAGACGAACGCCATCGGCAGCTTGCCCGCGCGCACCGCGGCGCCGTTGATGCCCCAGATCATCAGATGCTTGCCGCCCTGCTTGAAGATCAGCTCGCCCTTGGCCGGAACCTCGGCGCGGAGCAGCGGCTTCATCGTCACGACGCCGTTTTCTTTCACGCTTTCATGCATTTCGACGCGCTGCGCGAGGTCGGCGGTCACCGCGACGAGCTGAACCGGCACCGGCCCGCCCTCGACCCGGAAATAGCCGACCGCCGGCCGGTCGGGCGTCGCGCCCATCACGATATGCCCGCTGACGACATTCAGCGGTTGCCCCTTGCCCAGATTTTCTCCGCACGCCGACAGGGTCAGCGTGGTGGCGGCGAGAGCGAGGAGCGCGAAAGGTTTCATTTTGGGAGGACTCCGTAAAAGCACATGATTTCCCGTCCCCGATAAGCCCTCAAAACCCTTGTGCCAAGGATTAGCGCACCTATATCGCGCCCAGAACCTCAATGAACGGCGTGCCTTTTCAGGGCGCCGCAGAAGCAACAAGGACTGAATACAAATGGCGAAAGTGATCGGGATCGACCTCGGCACCACCAACAGCTGTGTGGCGGTGATGGAAGGCGGCAAGCCCAAGGTAATCGAAAATGTCGAAGGCACGCGGACGACGCCGTCGATCGTCGCCTTTGCCAAGGATGGCGAACGGCTGATCGGCCAGCCGGCAAAACGCCAGGCGGTCACCAATCCCGAAAACACCGTTTTCGCGGTGAAGCGCCTGATCGGCCGCCGCTTCGACGATCCGATCACCAAGAAGGATACCGAGCTGGTTCCTTACACGATCGTCAAGGGCACCAACGGCGACGCATGGGTCAAGGCGGGCGGCGAGGATTATTCGCCGTCGCAGATTTCGGCCTTCATCCTGCAAAAGATGAAGGAAACCGCCGAAGCCTATCTGGGCGAGACGGTGACCCAGGCGGTGATCACCGTGCCGGCGTACTTCAACGACGCGCAGCGCCAGGCGACCAAGGACGCCGGCCGCATTGCGGGCCTGGAAGTGCTGCGCATCATCAACGAGCCGACCGCAGCGGCGCTCGCTTACGGTCTCGACAAGACCGAGAACAAGACGATCGCGGTTTATGACCTTGGCGGCGGCACCTTCGACATCTCGATCCTCGAGGTGGGCGACGGCGTGTTCGAAGTGAAGTCGACCAACGGCGACACGTTCCTGGGCGGCGAAGATTTCGACAGCAAGATCGTCCAATATCTCGCCGACGGCTTCAAGAAAGACGAAGGCATCGACCTGCGCGGCGACAAGCTGGCATTGCAGCGCCTGAAGGAAGCCGCCGAAAAGGCCAAGATCGAACTGTCGACCGCAGCGACGACCGAGGTCAACCTGCCCTTCATCACCGCCGACGCCAACGGGCCGAAGCATCTGGTCAAGACGATCACCCGTTCGGACCTGGAAAAGCTGGTCGAAGAGCTGGTCAAGCGTACCCTTGAGCCCTGCAAGAAGGCGATCAAGGACGCCGGCATTTCGGCGAGCGAGATCGACGAAGTCGTGCTGGTCGGCGGCATGACCCGCATGCCGCGCGTGCGCGAAGTCGTGAAGGATTTCTTTGGCAAGGAACCGCACACCGGCGTGAACCCCGATGAAGTCGTCGCGATCGGCGCCGCGATCCAGGCCGGCGTGCTGCAGGGCGACGTCAAGGACGTGCTGCTGCTCGACGTCACCCCGCTGTCGCTTGGCATCGAAACGCTGGGCGGCATCATGACCAAGATGATCGACCGCAACACGACGATCCCGACCAAGAAAAGCCAAGTCTATTCGACCGCCGACGACAACCAGTCGGCGGTCACGATCCGCGTGTTCCAGGGCGAGCGCGAAATGGCTCAGGATAACAAGATTCTGGGTCAGTTCGACCTGGTCGGCATCCCACCGGCGCCGCGCGGCGTGCCGCAGATCGAGGTGACGTTCGACATCGATGCCAACGGCATCGTGTCGGTTCATGCCAAGGACAAGGGCACCGGCAAGGAACAGCAGATCAAGATCCAGGCCTCGGGCGGCCTTTCGGACTCCGACATCGACCAGATGGTCAAGGACGCCGAGCAGTTCGCCGAAGAGGACAAGGTGCGCCGCGAGGCGGCCGAGGCGAAGAACAACGCCGAAAGCCTGATCCATTCGACCGAAAGCCAGCTCCGCGAGCATGGCGACAAGGTCGATGCGGCGCTGAAGGCCGAGATCGAAGCGGCGGTGGCCGAAGCCAAGACCGCGGTCGAAGGCGGCGAACCCGCCGCGATGACGGAAAAGTCGCAGGCGCTGGCGCAGGTCGCGATGAAGCTGGGCCAGGCGATCTACGAGAAGGAACAGCAGTCGGCCGCATCCCCCGGCGCCGACGATGCTGGTGAGGCAAAGACCGACGAAGACGTCGTCGACGCCGAATTCTCCGAAGTCGAAGACGACAAGAAGTAAGAACTCCCCCGTCGGACCCCACCCGGGTCCGACGGGCCGGAGGGGGCCTGTTGACCTATGTCACTCGACATCGATTATTACGAACTGCTCGAATGCGAACGCACCGCCGACGACGCGACGTTGAAAGCGAGCTACCGCAAGCTGGCGATGAAATATCACCCCGACAAAAATCCGGGGTGCCACGACAGCGAAGCGCGCTTCAAGTCGATCAGCGAAGCCTATGACTGCCTGCGCGATCCGCAAAAGCGCGCCGCCTATGACCGGTTCGGCAAGGAAGGCGTGCGCGGCGCGGGTGGCGGCGGCGGCGCCGATTTCGGCGATATCGGTGATATTTTCGAATCGATCTTTGGCTCGGCCTTTGGCGGCGGCCGCCAACAGCGCGGTCCCGCACGCGGCGCCGACCTGCGTTACGACATGGAAATCCGGCTTGAGGACGCCTTCACCGGCTGCAGTCGCGAGATCCAGGTCGATGTCGCGGCGCGCTGCGATGCCTGCGACGGCTCGGGCGCCAAGCCCGGCACCCAGACCAGCCGCTGTTCGACCTGCGCCGGTCATGGCAAGGTCCGCGCCCAGCAAGGCTTTTTCATGGTCGAGCGCACCTGCCCGACCTGCCAGGGTGCGGGCGAAGTCATCGCCGACCCTTGCAACAGCTGCCACGGCGAAGGCCGCGTCGACCGCCGCAAGACGCTGACCGTTACCATCCCCGCCGGGGTCGATGAAGGCACCCGCATCCGCCTGTCGGGCGAAGGCGAAAGCGGCGCGCGCGGCGCGGCGCCGGGCGACCTCTACATCTTCCTGCACATGGCGCGGCACAAGATATTCGAACGCGAAGGCACGACGCTGTTCACCCGCGCGCCGATCAGCTTTACGACCGCAGCGCTGGGCGGCGAGATCAGCATCCCCGGACTCGACGGTGCCAAGCATGACATCAACATCCCCGCAGGCATTCAGTCGGGCAAGCAATTGCGCCAACGCGGCGCGGGTATGCCGGTGCTCAACGGCCGCGGCCATGGCGACCTCGTCGTTCAGATCGATGTCGAAACCCCGACCGAGCTCAGCGCGCGGCAGAAAGAGCTGCTCGCCGAGTTCCGCGAGACCGAGACCGGCGACGAATGTCCGGCCAGTCAGGGCTTTTTCGGGCGGATCAAGGATATGTGGGACGATCTGACCGATTGAGGGCGTTGCGCCGGACGGTGGGATGGCTACACAGGTCGCCTGCTTCTCTCAGCGAAAGGTCCATCATGCTTCGCGCCGTCCTGCTCGCATCCGCTCTCCTTCTCGCACCAATCGCTGCCACAGCGCAGGATTTCTCCAAGGTCGAAATCAAGACCGAGGTCGTCACCCCCGGCATCGCGGTGTTGTTCGGTGCCGGCGGCAATATCGCGGTCAGCCACGGCGCCGATGGCACCGTGCTGGTCGACGATCAGTTTGCTCCGCTGACCCCCAAGCTCGAAGCCGCGGTGGCGGCGCTTGGGGCAACGCCGGTCAAATGGCTGATCAACACCCATTGGCACGGCGACCATAGCGGCGGGAACGAGAATTTCGGCAAGGCGGGCGCGATGATCATGGCGCACGACCATGTCCGCGAACGGATGGCCGCCGGGCAGCCGCTGCGCGGCGATACGGTTCCGCCCGCCGCGAAAGAGGCGCTGCCGATCCTGACCTATCACGACGGTATCTCGCTGCATCTCAACGGCGACACGCTGCGCGTCATGCATGCGCCCCACGCCCACACCGACGGCGATTCGATTTTGCACTGGGAAACCGCCAACGTCTTTCACATGGGCGACACGTTTTTCAACAAGGTCACCCTGCCCTTCATCGATCTGGAAAGCGGTGGCTCCGCCTATGGCTTGCTCGCTGCAGCTGACAAAGTGCTGGCGCTGGCGAACGACAAGAGCGTGATCATTCCCGGTCATGGCCCGCTGGCGAGCAAAGCCGATCTCGCCGCCTATCGCGCGATGCTGGCCGAGGTCATCGCCGCGGTCGAAAGCGCCAAGGCGGCGGGCAAGACGCTGGAACAGGTGCAGGCGATGAAGCCGGCGGCGAAATATGAGGTGAAAGGCGGCTTCATTTCGGGCGATGCGTTTGTCGCAGCGGTATTCAGCAGCGAAAAGGGGCACCCAAAGGGGATGCAGCCCGACCGGTCGAAGGATGTGATGGGCGCCAAGGGTGCCGCCGAGCATGACCATGGCGGCGGATCGCATAGTCACTGAGGCATGATGACATCGGTTTGACCCGTTTGCATCGAGCGAAGTCGAGATGCCCCTCGCACTGACGCTGCCCCGATGGGTGTCTCGACTTCGCTCGACACGAACGGAGTATATGGCTCAGCCTATAGTCGTCCGGCTCTAGGCCACGCCAATCTCGCCCCTCAATTCGGCGATCAGTCCGGCGACCTTCGGCAGCCGTTCCTCTTCCTCGTCCAGTATAGCGTGAAACGCGCGGCGCTTGATCGCCGCCAACTCCTCGCTCGACAGTCCCTGCTCGCCGCCGACGCTGCTCGCGACGATGTCGATCAGCCGGTCGGCGCCGTGCAGCCGCCCCCACAGATAGTCGTTCTCGCGGTAGGCGCGGCTGAAAAAGGCGCCGAAGCTGTTGAACTCGATCCCCTTCAGCATCGCCCCCGCGCCGCCGGTTCGGATCGCCGTGGCGTCCGACGGAGAGATGCGGTCGATCTTGATCGGGTCGAATTCGTCGAACCCCTCGCCCTGCAGCAACGGCAGCGTTGCAATGTCGTAAAAGGGATAGCCGAGATAGGCGAGCAGCAGCGTGCGCCGGTCGTCCTTTGGCATCGCGGCGAGTCCGGCGGCGATCAGCACATCGGCCTCGCCGTCGATCACGGTCAGATCGCGCCGCGCCGCGACCGCGTCGATCCAGTCGCCTGCCCCCGCATCGGCAGGCAGATCGAGGTCGGCGAGCCAGCTGTCGCCCTGCCGGTCCAGATAAAGGCCCAGCGCGGTAAAGATCGCCTCGCGCATATCCTCGCACACCGGATCACGGCTGTCGCGCGTCGACTCGACCGCGGTGTCGAGCTCGCGCGCCAGAAAGCGCAACCGGCGGATGCGAAAGCCGAGGTCATGGGTGCGGAAAAAGGCGATCGCGTCGCCGCTCGCCCCCGCCCCTTTCTTGCCGGAAATCCGGTCGAGCCCGCGCGCCCGCGCCTCGGTCCACAACGCCAGCCGCCGATTGGTCCGGTGCACGGCGCCTTCGGGTGGCAACAGCCGATCGATCAGGCTGGCGAGCTCCTCGATCACCGCCGACAGCTTGAGATGACCATAGGGCGCGTAAGCGAAACCCGCGCGCGCCGCCGCCTGATCCTGCGCCTTGGCCCGCCATTTGCCCAGCCGCGCCACCGTCGGCGTGTCTAGAAAAAAGGTCGTGCCGAACAGCGCCGCGACCTGCTCCTCGACCTCGACCTTCATCGCATCGACGATATGCTGCATCCGGCGGATCCGCCGCGACATCGCCTCGATCGCCTCGACATTTTCGCGGATCGGCTGTTCGCGCGGGATTTCGGACAGCGCACCAAGGATGGTCGCCATAAAGCCGGGCAGCCGCGCCTCGCCCGCCGCCGCCGGTTTGCCGAAACTGATCGACCGGTAATCGGGCTTGGGATCGATATAGACAAAGCGGCGGTCGATCTCGCGCCGCGCCGGACGCTGTTTCAGCGCCGCGATGGCGGGGCGGAACGGCGCGTTCGCCAGCACCGATCCGTCGATCAGCACCCGGTCGGCGGGGTCGCCATCGGCCGCGACCGGCATCTGGGTACGGATGAAGGCGTCGCGGCCCGGCCACGCGATCTTCCGCTTAGCGAGCACCCGGTCGAGTTCGCGCAGCGTGAAAGGCGGAAAGGCGCCGGGAAAGCTGGCGGTCGCGCGCGCCGCCGCGGTGAGGCCGGGTACATCGTCGAGCCGCGCGCCGGTGCGGCTGTCCTCGCGAAAATGCAGCATCAGCCGATGCTCGTCCTCGGTCACCCGCGGCGGGCTGTTGAGCGCCAGCGGCACGCTATGTCCTGCAAAATCGGTAACCGACACGAACAGGTCGATCGGTTGGCCGCCCGGCACCAGCACCGGCCCCGGCGGCCCCGCATCCATCGCATCAAAAGCATCGAGTAGCAGGTTGGAAAAGGTCTCGCCGCCGAACGGCGGTTCGAACCAGCGCGCGCGCACGAAGCGCGACAGCTTGGCGCGCACCTCGTCCTGCGCGCCCGCACCGACGGTGCGGTCGATGACATTGCCGCGTTTTTTCATCATCCAGCCAGCGATCGGCACCGCCCAGAATTTGGTCGCCGCCGACAGCGGCCGCGCGTCGGGGTCGATCAGGCTGTCGACATCGGCATCGTCGAGCCACAGGTCGGTGAGCGGGTCGAGCGATTGCCCGGTCGCCAGCGCGCGCGCCAGGAAAATGCCGTTGATCCCGCCCGCGCTCGCCCCGGCGACGATGTCGGCCAGAACGCGCAGCTGCACATTGCTGCGCCCCGCAATCTCCGCCAGCAGTTCGCCATAGACCGCCCCCGACCCGGTCGATGCGGTGCCGTCGTGAAAAGCGCCCGACGCCGCGGCGAGCCGCCACACTTCCTTGGTGATGCCGTGCATATAGACGGCGAGGCTGATGCCGCCGTAGCAAATCAGAGCGAAGCGCAGTTCCTTTTCCCGCATTGCCGGGATGATAGCGCGGTTTGGTGTGCGGCGTCACCCTTTCCGCCGAGAAAGTTGGTCAGAATGAGAGCGGCGTCCTCCATTTCCGCTCGTGTCGAGCGAAGTCGAGACACCCATCAGCAGCGCACGCCTTCGGGGTGTCTCGACTTCGCTCGACACGAACGGGAATGAGAGGCTCTTTTGATCTAAGCAGTCCGGTAGCGGAGCATAAGCTTCGACGCGAAACCCCTTGCATCTGCAAATCGCTCGCATTAGCGGCTCCCCAACAGGAGTTAAGAATGATTCGCAAATTGCTCGTCGCCGCGCTCGCTTCCACCGCGCTGTCCGCCCCGGCTTTCGCGCAGGAAGCCGCCGACACGGACGCCAATGGCGAGGAGACGATCATCGTCACCGCGGCGCGCACCATCTTGCCGCCAAGCGCGCTGCCGCTGACCATCGACATCATCGACAAGGACGCGCTCGACCAGCAGCTCGCGATGGCGGGCTCGGTCACCGACGCGGTCGCCAACCTGACCCCCAGCTTTTCGCCGACGCGGCAGAAATTGTCGGGCGCGGGCGAGACGCTGCGCGGGCGTTCGCCGCTCTATGCGATCAACGGCATTCCGCAATCGACCCCGCTGCGCGACGGCAGCCGCGACGGTTTCACCATCGACGGCTTTTTCGTCGACCGCGTCGAGCTGATCTATGGTTCGAACGCCTTGCAGGGCATCGGCGGCACCGGCGGCATCGTCAACCAGGTCACCGTCGGCGCGCCGACCGAGGAAGGCATCAGCGGCCGCACCTTGGTACAGGGCACCGCCGACAATGATTTTTCCAAGGCCGGGATGGGCGGCAAGCTCGCGGGGCTGGTCCAGTACAAAGCTGGGGCGTTCGATGCGACCGTCGGCGCCGCCTATGAAATCCGCGGTGTCTTTTCGGATGCCAAGGGCCGCCCCGTCGGGCTCAACCTGACGCAGGGCGAAACGCAGGATTCAAAGTCGCTCTCGCTGTTCGGGCGCTTTGGCTATGAACTGTCGCCCAGCGCCCGGATCGACCTGATCGCCAGCCGTTTCGAGCTGAAGGGCGACGGCGATTATGTCGCAGTTGCCGGTAACCGCGCGCTTGGCTTGCCCACGAGCGCGGTGCGCGGCACCCCGCCGGGCAAGTCGGCGCAGAACCGCACCGAAAGCGTCGCGCTGTCGCTGACCGACACCGACCTTGGCGGCGGCAATCTGGTCAGCCAGATCTTTTTTAACCGCAGCCGCGACACCTTTGGCGGCGAGATCGCGACACAGGCGGCGTTTCAGGACGTCCGCATCGCCCCGATCGGCACGCTGTTCGACCAGTCGCAGAACCGCAGCCGCAAATTCGGCGGCAAGCTGAGCTACGAACGTGGCCTCCCCGGCTTCGACGATCTGACGCTGACGCTGGGGTTCGACGCCTTGTGGGACACCACCGAACAGCGGCTGATCGCTACCGGGCGGACCTGGGTGCCGCCGACCGATTTCCGCAGCCTCGCGCCGTTTGCGCAGGCGAACCTCAAATTGTTCGACGGGCTGATCCGCGTCGCGGGCGGTGCACGCTATGAGAATGTGAAGATCAAGATCGACGATTATACCACGCTGGCGACCACCACGACGCCGCGCGGCGGGGTGTCGGTCGCGGGCGGTTCGCCGACCTTTGACGATGTGCTGATCAATGGCGGCGTCATCGTCGAACCCGCGCCGGGCATCCGCGCCTATGCAAGCTATGCCGAGGGTTTCACCGTCCCCGACATCGGCCGCATCACCCGCGCCATCGGCACCGCCGGGGTCGATATCGACACCTTCCTCGACATCTCGCCGATCGTGTCGAACAACCGCGAGATCGGGTTTGAGGTCAAGCGCGGCCCGCTCGACGCCAGCGCCTCCTATTTCTGGTCGTCGAGCGACAAGGGCCAGTTGCTGATCGCGCGCCCCGACCGCACCTTTGACGTCCAGCGGCTGCGCGTCGAGATCCAGGGGCTGGAGCTCAACCTCGGCATCCAGACCCCGATCGACGGGCTCAAACTCAATGTCGGTTACGCCCATCTGATCGGCCGTTTCGACAGCGATGCGGTGCCCGACGGGAAAGTCGACAGCGACCTCGACGGCACCAACATTTCGCCCGACCGCCTGAACCTCGCGGCCAGCTACAACAGCGGCCCGTTTTCGGCGCGCGTCCAGACGCAGGTCTATTTCAAGCGCCGCTTCGACAGCAAGGCGCGTGCCGCCGACGATGCTAACCCGCTGCGCCCGCTCAAGCTCGCCGACAATGATTTCGGCGGCTACACGCTGACCGACGCCAATGTGCGGTATCAGACCGGCATCGGCGGAATCAGCCTGTCGGTGCAGAATCTGTTCAACACGCAATATATCGATTATTCGAGCGACACGCGGCTGCCGACCGACCAGCTGTCCTACTTCGCCGGGCGCGGGCGCACCTTCACGCTGGGCTGGGATTACCGCTTCTGATGATGAGGCTGCTCGACACGCTGCACCGCTGGACCGGGGGGTTGATCGGCCTCGTGCTGGCCTTGCTCGGGCTGTCGGGCGCGATCCTCGTCCATAAGGAAGAGTGGATCGGCCTGCCGCACGCGGGCGACGCGCAGGTCACCGACCTTGCCACCGTCGCGGCGACGACCGAAAAGCTGATGGCGATGCCCGGCGATCCGCAGGGGATCATCTATGCCAGCCAACGCCTCGGGCTGCACCAGATGCGGTTCGAGGAGGGCGCGGGGCTTTACGCCAGCCAATCGGGCGAGGTCGTGGCGCGCTGGGCGAGCCAGTGGGAGCGCCCCGAAATCTGGCTGTTCGATTTCCACCACCATCTGTTCACTGGCGACACCGGCGAATGGGTGATCGGGATCGCGGGCTTGTGCGCGCTCTTCTTCGTGATTTCAGGCGTCATTCTGTGGTGGAAGACGCGCCGGACCTTCCGGTTTCGCCTATGGCCGAAACGGATGACCCGCCCCGCGATCGTCACGCAGCACCGCGACCTCGGCATCGTCGTCGCGCCGCTCCTCCTGCTCTCGGTCGTCACCGGCACGATGATGATCTTCCGCCCCTTCGCCGCGATCATCGTCGCGCCGTTCGGCCCCGTCGCCGAAACCGCCAAAGCGTTGACACCGCCGAAGTACAAGGGCGGGCCGCTGGCCGCCGACCCCGACTGGACCGCGATGCTGACCGCCGCGCGGACGCGCTTTCCGGGCGCCGAATTCCGCATCCTTAGCCTGCCGCGCAAAGCCGGCGAGCCGATCAGCATCCGTATGAAACAGCGCGAGGAATGGCTGCCCAACGGGCGCTCGACCCTGTGGTTCGATGCCGCAACGGGCAAGCTGCTCGGATCGCGCGATGCGCTGGCGATGCCGGCGGGGGCGCAGGCGTTCAACATCGCTTACCCGCTCCACGCCGCCAAGGTCGGTGGGCTGCCCTATCGGCTGCTGATGACCATATCGGGGCTGGTGCTGGCGCTGCTCGGCAGCCTGACGGTGTGGACCTTCTGGTTCCGGCGGCCGAAACCGGCGAAGCGAGTAGTGAAGAAAGCGGCGTTGGCGAAGGCCTGACATCATCGTCACCCCGGACTTGATCCGGGGTCCATGCGGCGCGCGCGGCACTGGATGCCGGATCAAGTCCGGTATGGCGAAGGATGTGGGGCAGGAACCATCCTCCGCGCTTTCCTATTTCCCCGCGCAACCTATATCCTCCCCCTCCCATGACCCGCGCCCGCGTCCTCCTCCTCACCGCCGCCCTCGGCCCGCTCGACTATCGCGTCCCGCAGGGGTGCGAGGCGCCGCTCGGCAGCGTCGTCATCGCCCCGCTCGGGCCGCGGCGGATGGGCGGCGTGGTGTGGGAGGATGCGAGTTTCGGCGCGCCCGAGGCGGTCGGCGACAACCGGTTGCGCAACCTTTACGAAGTCGTCGCCGTCCCCCCGATCCGAGCGCCGCTGCGCCGTCTGGTCGAATGGACCAGCGACTATTATCTCGCGCCGCCGGGATCGGTGCTGCGGATGGTACTGCCCGGGGTCGCCTTTGCCGACGCCAAGCGCCCGATCGTCGAATATCGCGCCACCGGCGAATTGCCGGCGCGGATGACGCCGCAACGGACCGTCGCCATCGAAAAGATCGGCGACCGGCAGGGCATGGTGCGCGAACTTGCCGCGCTCGCCGAAGTCAGCGATGCGGTGATCCGCGGACTCGTGACCACCGGCGCGCTCGAGGCGGTCAGCGTGTCAGCCGACGCGCCCTATCCCGAACCCGATTCTGCCTTCGCGCCGCCCGACCTATCAAACGAACAGACGGCGGCGGCGGGCGTGCTGCGGGACGCGGTGGTCGTCGAAAAATTCGAAACCTTGCTGCTCGACGGGGTCACCGGGTCGGGCAAGACCGAAGTCTATATGGAGGCGATCGCCGCCGCGATCGACACGGGCAAACAGGCGCTCGTCCTGCTCCCAGAAATCGCCCTGACCGAACCGATGCTCACCCGCTTCGCCGCGCGCTTCGGCTGCGAACCCGTCGCCTGGCACTCGGGCCTCCGCTCGACCGAGCGCCGCCGCGCCTGGCACGCGATCGCCAGCGGCGAGGCGAAGATCGTGGTCGGCGCGCGCTCAGCCTTGTTCCTCCCCTATGCGAACCTCGGCGTGATAGTCGTCGACGAGGCGCATGAGACGAGCTTCAAGCAGGAGGACGGCGTCCATTATCACGCGCGCGACGTCGCGGTGATGCGCGGGCATTTCGAGGGGCTGCCGGTGGTGCTCGCGAGCGCGACCCCGGCGCTCGAAAGCCTCGCGATGGTCGAGGCAGGACGCTATCGCCATATCATCCTGCCCGCGCGCTTTGGCGGCGCAACGCTGCCCGATCTGGCGGCAATCGACATGCGCAGCGACCCGCCCGACCGCGGCCGCTGGCTCGCCCCGCCGCTCGTCGATGCGCTGGCCGACCGGCTCCACAAGGGCGAACAGAGCCTGCTGTTCCTCAATCGCCGCGGCTTTGCGCCGCTGACCCTCTGCCGCACCTGCGGCCACCGCATCCAGTGCCCGAATTGCACCGCGTGGATGGTCGAGCACCGGCTCGTCCATCGCCTCGCCTGCCATCATTGCGGCCATGTGATGCCGCCACCGCGGCTGTGTCCCGAATGCGAGGATGAGGACAGCCTGGTTGCGTGCGGGCCGGGGGTCGAGCGCGTCGCCGACGAGATTGCGCTGCGCTTTCCGGGCGCGCGCGTCGCCATCGTCACCAGCGATACCCTGTGGTCGCCCGCCAAAGCCGCCGAATTTGTCGACAATGTCGAGGGCGGGCTGGTCGATATCATCATCGGCACCCAGCTCGTCACCAAAGGCTATCATTTCCCCAACCTCACCCTCGTCGGCGTCGTCGATGCCGACCTCGGGCTCGACGGCGGAGATCTGCGCGCGTCCGAACGCACCTTTCAGCAGATCGCGCAGGTCGCAGGGCGCGCCGGGCGCGGGGTGAAGCCCGGCGAGGTGCTGATCCAGACCCGCGTCCCCGACGCGCCGGTGATGGCGGCGCTCGTCGCCAACGACCGCGATGGTTTCTATGCCGCCGAGGCCGCGGCGCGCAAACAGGCGGGCGCGCCGCCCTATGGCCGCTTCGCCGCGCTCGTCATTTCGTCCGAAGACATCGAGGTCGCACGCGGCGTCGCACAGCGGCTGGGCGCGAAAGCGCCGGTTGCCGAAGGTCTGGCGGTCTATGGCCCCGCCCCCGCCCCGCTCGCGATGCTTCGCGGCCGCCACCGCTTTCGCCTGTTGCTGCACGCACCGCGCAGTTTCGACCTGCAGGGGACGATCCGCGAGTGGGTCGCCAGCATCGACTGGCCCAGCAAGGCGCGGCTGGCGATCGACATCGATCCCTATAGTTTTGTTTAGGCGCGAAGAACTTTACACGGTCAGCGCAGGCTGTCACGATTGCGGTCATTCGTTCGGGGGACAAAGATGCGACGGGTTACTTGGGGGCTGATGGCCGGAATGGCGCTATTCAGCACGGCGCAGACGGCCGATGCCAAATGGTTTCGCGCCGACACCGAAAGTTTTATCATCTATAGTGAAAGCAACGAGGAATCGCTGCGCGACTTCGCTCAGACGCTGCAGCGCTTCGACCTCACATTGCGATCGGTCATCAATGTTCCAGTACAGGGCGAGGAAAACCGCCTGCCCATCTATCTGGTCGCCAAGGCAGACGATGCCGGTCGGCTCGCGTCGGGATCGCGCGGGTCGTCGATCGCTGGTTTCTACTCGCCGCATTCCGAAGGCAGCTTTGCTGTATCCAACCGTGAAAGTTACGGTGGTGTCACACGCCACAGCACATCGGCGGCCCAGCAAACGCTATTTCATGAATATACCCACCATTTCATGAAGCGCTATTTGACCTCGGCATTTCCGGCCTGGTTCGTCGAAGGATTCGCCGAATATTATTCGACGACCGACTTCAACAACGAAGGAAAGGCCGAGATTGGAAAACCGGCGTACCGCCGTGCTTATGGCTTGCTCGCATTACCGAAGATTCCGGCTGCGACACTGGTTTCGCAAACGCCGGGCAACATGCGGAACAGCGGCCAGGCCGATGTCTATTATGGCCGCGCCTGGCTGTTGACCCACATGCTCTACCATGACCCCGCTCGCGTCAAACAGCTTGCGCCCTATATCCGCGCCATCAACACCGGCAGCGATCCGCAGAAGGCCGCCACCGACAGTTTTGGCGACCTCGCCCTGCTCGACAAGGATCTCAATCGCTACGTCAACAACCGGCTGACCTATCGCCTGACGCGCGATCCCATTCCGGTGCCAGCCGACATCCGGATCACTCCGTTGTCCGCAGCCGAGAGCGCGGTGATACCGCTCCGGCTTGAACGGCTGAGCGCGCATGACGACATCGTCCGCACGACCAAGGTACGCGACGAGCTTCGAAAGCTGTCGGCGACCTATCCCGCCGACGCGGGGGTATGGTTCGAACTCGCCGCCGCAGAATGGTCACTGGGCGACAAACGCAACCTCGCCGCGGTTCGGACTTCACTCGACAAGTCGCTTGCGATCAAGGCCGACCATGTGCGGGCCAATGTCCTGCTGGGTCAGCTGTTGATTCATGAATTGCAGGAAAAAGACGACGACAGCGCCGAAAACTGGCGGGCCGCCCGCCGCCCGATCCAGCTTGCAAATCGGACTGATCCCAATGATCCAACGCCGCTCCTTGCTTATTACAACAGCTTTCTCGAGCAAGGTGAGAGACCGAGTGCTATGACGATCAAAGCGCTCGAACGCGCCTTTGTGCTGGCGCCGGAGAATATCGAGACCCGCGTCGCCTATGCGGTTTCGCTCGCCAACCAGGGGCAGTTCGAACCCGCAATCCAATTGGCAAAAACGGTCGCCTTTGACCCGCACCAAAATGGGGGAGGCGACGCGCTTCTGGCTCAGTTGGAAGCGATGCGCGACGGGCGCTCCGGCGCTCCTGCAACCGACGACATCAGTAAAGACGTCGCAGCACCCGCCGCCGCTCAATAATCAGGTTCGGCGCCGCCCAGCACCTGATTTGCCTGCCCCGTCAGCCATGCCATTGCTGCGGCCCACGGCTGGTGTCCGTGGCTGATCCGCGCGACGCCCAGGTCCGCCAATTCTGGGTGCGTCGGCCCGCCCTTGCCGCGCAATATATTCACCGGCAGCGGCGAAGCGTCGCAGATCGCGGCGATGCATTTGGGGTCGAGCAGGAACGGTACGAACAGCGACCCTGCGCCCGCATCGGCATAGGCGCGCGCGCGTTCGAGCGTCGCGGCGACCAGCGCGTCACCGTCCGCCGCGACATCCGCCCCGCGAAAGGTGTCGCAGCGCGCGTTGACGAAAATGCCGGTGGCAGTCGCGGCGCGGTAACGCGCAACGGCGTCGGCGACGGGCAGCAGGTCCGATTGGCCCGGCAGCCGATCCTCCATATTGATGCCTGCGGCGCCCGCCGCCTTCGCGCGGCCAACCGAGACACCGACCGCCGCCGGATCGGCGCCATATCCCGCCTCCATGTCGATCGTCACCGGCAGGTCGGTGACCGACAGGATGCGCGCCAGATTTTCGAACACATCCGCGAGCGGGAAATCCTCGCCGTCGGCGCGGCCCTGCGCGCCCGCGACGCCGAAACTCCCGGTGGCGATCGCCTTCGCCCCGGCCGCGGCGACCGCTTTCGCGCTCCCGGCATCCCAGATGTTGATCAGGATCAGCGGATCGCCCGGAATATGCAGAGCCTTGAACGCGGCAATTTTGTCGATCGTCATTTCGCTTCCCTTTTCAGCAATTCTTCCTTGATCGGCAGGCCATAAGCATAGCCGCCGAGCGTCCCGTCGCTGCGCACCACGCGGTGGCACGGGATCAGCACTGCGACATTATTGGCGCCATTGGCGCTGCCCGCCGCGCGCACCGCTTTCGGCTTGCCCACCGCGGCGGCGATGTCGGCGTAGCTGCGCGTCTCGCCGGTCGGGATCTTGCGCAGTTCGCGCCACACAGCTTCCTGAAACGCGGTGCCTTTCACATCGATGGGGATATGATCGAAACCGTCGGTCGGCGCCTCGACCGCCGCGACGACCTGCTTCAACAGCGCCGCAAACGCATCGCCGCCCTCGACCAGATCGGCCGCCGGGAAGCGGTCTTCCAACGCCTCGCGTCCCTCGGCGAACGACAGACGGCACACGCCTTTTTCCGTCGCCGCGACCAGCATGTCGCCCAGGCTGGTCGGCACCACCGCCCAGTGAATCACGGTATCTTTGCCGCCATTAACCCATGCCGATGCCGTCATCCCCATCCGTCCCTCCATATTGTCATAGAAACGCGACGGCCCCGAAAAGCCCGCGTCGTAAATCGCGTCGGTCACCCGGCCACCCGCGCTCAGCGCCTGCCGCGCCCGCTCCTCGCGCAGCGCGCGGGCATAAGCGGCGGGCGACAAGCCGGTGTGGCGCGTGAAGACGCGCTGAAAATGCGTCGGTGAATAGCCGGTGCGCGCCGCCAGGTCGGCGAGCGCCAGCGGCTCTTCGCTCGCCTTGATCGCGGCAATGGCGGCGATCACCGCACCCTCGTCGCGCGCGACATCGTCGGGCAGGCAGCGCTTGCAGGGGCGCAGCCCCGCGGCGCGCGCCGCCGCGCCATCGGCAAAGAAGCGGACATTTTCGCGCAACGGATGGCGCGCCGCGCAGCTTGGCCGACAATAGATGCCGGTGGTCAGCACCCCGGTGATGAAGCGCCCGTCAAAGGCCTTGTCGCGGTGGATCGCGGCGGCCCAGCGATCGTCGTCAGTCATGGTTTCGAACGCCATGGTCAATTCCTGGTCACGCGCGCGGCGAAACAGCCATGCGCGGCATGATGGGCATCGATATAGGATATGGCGGCGTCGGCGAACAGGTCGCGGATCGCGGCGTCGGCCTCGCCCGGTCCGGCGAGGCGGGCGGTTTGCAGCATACCGTCCGCGTCGAAAGCGCGGAGCGCGATCGGGCGACCTGCGAACACCGGCGGCGGTTCATCGCGGTAACGCGCCGCGACCACATCGGGCCGCACATAGATTGCATAAGCGCTGCGATATGGCGTCGCCACATCATGGCTGGTGTGGTGGAGCAGAATCAGCTCCTCACCCACCCGCGCATCCTCCAGGCTGACGCGGCACGGAAAGCCGCGGTCGGCGGTGGCGGTAACGCGGCGCGCGTTTCGGTCCGCGAGCTCGGCATCGCTCATCGCGAACAGCGGCGCAAAGTGGTCGGGGCTGAGCCCCTCGATTACATAGGTCATCGGAACATCCTTTCTCGTCGTTGGACATCAATGTCACCGCGCCGATGGCGCCGCGTCCCGATGCTTGCGCTCAAACATTCATGCTGAGTGTGTTACTGTATTATATCATTGACTCACCTAAGTAGAAGGAGCAGGCTCCAGTCAGAAATTGGGGACGGAACCATGGCCACCATCGACACATCGATCGCACCCACAAAGCTCGCGCGCCGCACCGACTGGCTCGGCCGCGCCGCGACCTTCTGTTATCTCACCATCGCGGCGGGGCAGCTGCTGTTCGTGGCGTTCATCCTGCTCTATTATTATGTGCGGACCCTGACCGGCAATTTTGCCGGGTGGAACGACAAGCCGATCATCACGGGCTATGTTGCGGGCGACACCGCGGGCAACATCTTCTTTGCGGTCCATGTGCTGATGGCGGCGGTCATCACCTTTGGCGGGCTGGTCCAGCTGGTCCCGGCGATCCGCACCCGCTGGCCCGCGCTGCACCGCTGGAACGGGCGGCTCTATCTGGTCAGCGCGCTGACCCTCGCGCTTGGCGGACTGTGGATGACATGGGGCCGCGGTAGCTGGCTGGTGCTTGCCGGCGCCTTCGGCATCACCCTCGACGCATTGCTGATTATCGGCTTTGCCGCGCTCGCATGGCAGGCCGCGCGTGCACGCCAGTTCGTCGACCACCGCCGCTGGGCGATCCGATTGTTCGCGGTCGCCAGCGCGGTGTGGTTCATGCGCGTCGGCTATATGGCATGGGGCATGGCGACCGGCGGCGCGGGGATCGGCAAGGCGCTCGACGGCCCGTTCGATATCTTCCTCGCCTTTGCCAATTCGCTGATCCCACTGGCGATCGCCGAACTCTATCTGCGCACCGGCGCCCGCGGCACGCCAGCCGCGCGCAAGGGCGTTGCGGCGCTACTGATCGTCTGCGGCCTCATCATCCTCGCGGGCAGCGGCGGGGCGTGGATGATGATGTGGGGTCCGTATATTTAGCACGCCCACCAAATTTCCGTTCGTGTCGAGCGAAGTCGAGACACCTATTGTTAGCGTGCGCCTTCTGGGCATCTCGACTTCGCTCGACGCGAACGGATTACATTCGATCGGCGCACATCAAACCCCACCCCGGCTTGCCTTCACGCCGCGCCGGGCTAGGGTGCGGCCCATGACCCGCATCCTGCCCCTGCTCCTCGCCCTCTTCGCCATCATCCTGACGCCGACCGCCCCCGCGCACGCCGCCGACGACATCAGCGCCGCCTCGCGCAGCGTCGTGCGCGTCGTCACCGTCGCGATGGTCGATGGCGAGGTGGTCGGGTTCGGCCATGGCAGCGGCATCGCGATTTCGCCGACCCGCATCGTCACCAACGCCCATGTTGTCGAATCGGCGGTCAAATATCCGGACAATGTCGCGCTGGGCGTCGTCCCGTCGGAAGGGCAGAAAAGCTATGCCGCCAAACTGATCGCGATCGACACCGCGCGCGACCTCGCGCTGATCGAGATTACCGAGGCGCGCCTGCCCGCCGCGGCGATCTTTACCGGCCCGATCGAATCGGGCGCCGACATCGTTGCGCTGGGTTATCCGGGCAATGTCGACCTCGCGACCGCGCGCAGCGCCAATGATTATATCACCCCGCGCACCCCGACGCGCAGCGAAGGCAATCTGTCGAACACCCAGGCGGTCGACGGGGTCGCGATGCTGATCCACACCGCCAAGATTTCGCGTGGCAATTCGGGCGGCCCGCTGGTGGACGGATGCGGCCGCATCGTCGGCATCAACACCGCGATCACCCGCGCTGATGACGGGGACTCGCCTTTTGCCTTTGCGATTGCCGGGCGCGAACTGACGCGCTTCCTGACCGACGCGAACCAAAGCTATGCCAGCATCGGCACTCCATGCGTGTCGCTCGCCGAAGCCGATGCGCGCGACCGCGCCGCCGTCGACGCCGAATCGCGCGCCAGCGCCGAAGCCAATGCCGCAAAGAACGCCGCCGCGCAGCTTGACCGCGACCTGAAACAGGCACGCGCCGAAGAAGACGCGCAAGCATCGCGCGAGAACCGCATCGCGCTGGCCGGGGTGCTGTTCGTGATCGGCGCCCTCGCCGCCGGGGCCGGGCTGCTCTTCTATAGCCAGAAGAATATGCGGAACGCCAAGATCGCGGGCGGCGCGGGGGCAGTGCTGATGCTCGGCGCCGCTATCCTGTTCGTCACCCGCCCCGACGCCCGCGCCGAAATTGCTGCGGAAACCGCGCCGGTCGCCGCCGACGCGCCGAAACTGGCGGCGGGCAATTTCCTCTGCACGATCCGCCCCGACCGCAGCCGGATCACCGTATCAGCGACCACCGACGTGCCGGTCACGATCGGCGCGGGCGGCTGCGTCAACGGCCGTACCCAATATACCAAGGGCGCCGATGACCGCTGGCAGCGAATCCTCGTCCCCAACGAGGAAGCGACCGTCACCGTCGCGTCGATCGATTCGACGGGCCGCGATTATCGCGTCGACCGCTATTTGCTCGACGCCGAAACGATGACCAAGGCGCGTGAGATTCGCGCCGGGGTGACGCTGAAAAGTTGCACCGCCGACGCCGATGCGCTCGCCGGTCTCGCCGCGCAGCAGGATGCCATCCGCAGCGCGCTGCCCGCCAGTCCCAACGAACGGCTTGTCTATCGCTGCCAGCCCGCGACAGGCGCCGCCGTCAAGGCGGCCGCGCCCTGAGCCGGTACCCCGCGCGCCGGGGCCGATCCAGATATATTGGCTCATCATCCCTCCGGCGAGTTTGGACATCGCGCAGGCCGGTGATCATTTGCTTGCTACCGCGCGGCGCGGTCCGCCAGGCCATTGATCCAGCCAACGAGGATTGTCTGCGCGGGGGCGGTATAGGCCAGCTCGTGTCCGGCCC
This sequence comes from Sphingopyxis sp., assembly GCF_965279725.1. Lineage (GTDB taxonomy): Bacteria > Pseudomonadota > Alphaproteobacteria > Sphingomonadales > Sphingomonadaceae > Sphingopyxis. The sequence goes on along the minus strand of NZ_CBDIIL010000003.1, from coordinate 1,452,131 downwards.
CCGCGACCATTACCATCGTCGCATCGGGCCGCGCGCGTTGTAGCCGTGACAGATTGTCGGGCTTCACCAGCGTATCGGCAGCGCCGTGGAGCAGGAACACCGGCGCCTTGACCCGGGCAAGTTTGCCCGCATTGTCGAACCGGTCGCGCACCAGCCAGCCGGGGATCAGCGGAACCTGGCTGCGCACGACCTCGGGCAGGCTGGAAAAGCCCGAAACCAGCATCAGCGCCGCGACATCGTGCCGCAACGCCATTTCGGTTGCCGGGCCCGATCCGACCGAGTTGCCGACGATCACGATATCGCGCGCCGCGACACCCTGTTCCGCCAACCAGCGAATCGCCGCGTCGCCGTCGCGATACAGTCCGTCCTCGTCCGGCGACCCGGGGTTACCGCCATAGCCGCGATATTCGACGAGCATCAGCCCGTTGCCATTCGCAGCCGGGCCGCGCGTCGCCTGAATCGCGCCGTTCAGATTATCGCCATTGCCATGGAAGAAGAGGATCGTGCGCCTGCCCAACGTCGCGGGGCGATAGAAGGCACCGAGGCGCAACCCGTCATCGGTTTGTGTGCGGACCAGCTGAAAGCCCGGCGGCGGCGCATGCGGATAATCGGCGGGAGCAGGAAACAGGATGCGCCGCTGTTGCGTATAGAGGATTGCGGTCGCCGCGACCGAAAAGATCAGGATAAGAATCAGCAAGCTGCCCGTGAGTTTCGCCATGATACCTCATATTTTCAGACCTGACAGGGCGCGCCGTCAGGGGCGTAATATATAGCCGTCGCCGGGTGTGACCCAGACGACGTTCCGATCCAGGTCGCGCATACGGTTTTCGCCGACCCACGCCTCGACGCGGATCGCCCCGCCATCGCGCACATAGGTTTCGCAAATCTGCTGCCCGAGATAGGGTCGCAACATCGTCTGAAACTGTGCCTGCCGCTTCCGCGTCGCGTCGCTGTCGACCAATCGTCCGCGGGCTTCGAATCGCGGCGATGCCAGCGACGCGTCGTCGACCCGAAAGCAAAGCATCTGGCCGCGGCGATGGATCGCAAAGCGCGTCGTCAGGACAAGATCGGGCGCCGCAGCATCGATCAGCGTCCGGTTGATGTTGACCAACTCACCACTGGCGTCGGGTGTGAAGGTCGCCAGCGCGCTGCACGTCTTGCGCGACAGGTCGGCGTCGGAACATTCAATCACGGCGCCCCCCAGCAGCGGAGCGGGATCGGCGATCGCAGCGTCGTCAGGCGCGGGCGGCAGATCGCCCAGTGCGGCGACCAGCAGCATCACGGCAATTTTCCCGCTCACCCCCCGCAGGCCTCGAACAGCATCAAGGTCCGCTCTTTCGCCAACTCGGCGCTCGGTTCATGATAATCCTTGCGGCGGTCGCTGTTGAAGCCGTGTCCCGCCTCGTAAACGAAGATCTGCGCGGTCGGATGCTCCTTGGCGATCAGCGCCTCGACCCCCGCCATCGGGATGCCCGCGTCGAACCGCCCGAAATGGGCGATCGTCGCACAGGCGGGCGCCTCGTCCTTGAACGTCGTTGGCACCAGACTGCCATAATAGGCCGATGCCGCGGCGACATCGGGGCTGATCTGCGCCATCCGCCAGGCGACCGACCCGCCGTAACAAAAGCCGGTGATGAACACCGGACCTTTCACTTTCAATGCATCGATGCACGTCTGCGCATCCTTCAGGCTCTGCTCGAACGGGTGCAGTTCGCGCGCCAGTTGCACCGCGCGTTCGAACTGCGGCCCCGAATAATCGCTTTCGAACCCCGGATGCTCGCGGTCGAACAGCGCGGGGGACAGCACTTCATAGCCGTCGGCGGCATATTCTTCGCACAGCTCGCGGATATGGTCGGTGACCCCGAAAATTTCCTGCACCAGCACCAGCCCGCCGCGGCGCTCGCCGGTCGGCTGCGCATGATAGACGACGATCTCGACGCCATCGTCCATCGTCATCCGGATCATATCGCCCATCGCTGTCTCCCATGTTAGTTTGTCGCCGACGGTTTATGGGAGGGCGAAGAGAATGCAAGGTCGCGGGCTGAAAAGTGCTGTGTGGGCGGTCACCCTGAGTCTGTTATCAGGCTGCGGCGCATCCAAGCCCGTGGATCCGCCCGCCACTTCCGAAAAGATGACCGTGGATCCGCGTTTCGGTCGGATCAAAAACCTGACGGAGCAATCCTGCCTTTGCGAACTGGCCGGTCGCGATCACAGCAAGATCGACGCTGCGCTGAAGACTGCGACCGCCGGGCTGCAAGCCGAGGGCTTCGCCGAATCGTCTGCACCTCTGGCCAGCCTTAGCGATTGCTACCCTGCCTTGGGCGATCAGGCCTGCACGGTATCCTATTATCCGACCTCGGCGTCGGACAGCTTTCGTGTTTGTAATATGGATCAGGTTCAGAATCTCGAAACGGCATGGCGCTCGGCCGACACCGTCGGCAATGGCTCCGCCGAAGCTGGCAACAGCGCGATGCTAAAACGCCTTGCGGCCATGCGCCGGGAGTTGGCCCAGTCGATTCCGCAATCCGCCTGCAACTAGGCCCCACCCCCGCCTTGCATTGCCGCAGAATCGTTGCTAGGCGCGCCGCGACTTCGCTGCGGGGGTATTCTCTCGAATATCCACCCAAACCCGCGCGACCCATCCCCCACGGGATAGCAACAAAGGACTTTCACGCGTGGAGAATTCCGGCGGCATTCAGGGCAACATCACGGCGGGCCTCGCGGGCCGTTATGCGGTCGCTTTGTTCGATCTGGCCCGCGAATCGAACGCGATCGACGCGGTCGCCAAGAGCCTGGGCGACCTGCGCGCGGGCCTCACCGAATCGGCCGACCTGGCGGCGCTGATCGCCAGCCCGGTCGTCGGCCGCACCGATGCCGCGAACGCCATCGCCGCCGTCGGCAAAGCAATGAAGCTCGATTCGCTGACCGCCAAATTTCTGGGCGTCCTGGCGGACAATCGCCGCCTCGCCGACCTGCCCAAGATGATCGATGCGTTCGACGCGATCGTTGCTGATCACCGCGGCGAAGTGACCGCGAAGGTCACGAGCGCGCATCCGCTGACCGCCGAGCAGCTGAAAGAGCTGACCGCAAACCTCAAATCCCGTGTCGGGCGCGACGTCAACGTCGCGACGACCGTCGACCCCGCCATCCTCGGCGGCCTCGTCGTCCAGCTGGGCAGCCAGCTGATCGACGGCAGCATCCGTACCCGTCTCAACAGTTTCGCCCAGGCGATGAAGGGCTGAAAAGCCCGACCGCCCAAATGCCCGATGAAAGGCTAAACCATGCAAATCCGCGCCGCTGAAATCAGCAAGGTCATCAAGGACCAGATCGCCAATTTCGGCACCGACGCAACGGTCAGCGAAATCGGCCAGGTTCTGTCGGTCGGCGACGGCATCGCCCGCGTCCACGGCCTCGACAATGTCCAGGCCGGTGAAATGGTCGAATTCGCCAATGGCGTGCAGGGCATGGCGCTCAACCTCGAAGCCGATAACGTCGGCATCGTGATCTTCGGCAGCGACGCCGAGATCAAGGAAGGCGACGTCGTCAAGCGCACCGGCACGATCGTCGACGTCCCCGTCGGCAAGGGCCTGCTCGGCCGCGTCGTCGATGGCCTTGGCAATCCGATCGACGGCAAGGGCCCGATCAAGGCCGAAAAGCGCATGCGCGTCGAAGTGAAGGCGCCGGGGATCATCCCGCGTACTTCGGTGCACGAACCCGTCCAGACCGGCCTGAAGGCGCTTGACGCGCTCGTCCCCGTCGGCCGCGGCCAGCGCGAACTGATCATCGGCGATCGCCAGACCGGCAAGACCGCCGTCGCGATCGACACCTTCATCAACCAGAAGGAAGCCAACGCCGGCACCGACGAATCGAAGAAGCTGTATTGCATCTATGTCGCGATCGGCCAGAAGCGCTCGACCGTCGCGCAGATCGTCCGCCAGCTCGAAGAAAATGGCGCGATGGAATATTCGATCGTCGTCGCCGCAACCGCGTCGGAGCCCGCTCCGCTGCAGTTCCTCGCTCCCTATACCGGCTGCACGATGGGCGAATATTTCCGCGACAACGGCATGCACGCCGTGATCGTGTATGACGATCTGTCGAAGCAGGCCGTCGCCTATCGTCAGATGTCGCTGCTGCTGCGCCGTCCGCCGGGCCGCGAAGCCTATCCCGGCGACGTTTTCTATCTGCACAGCCGCCTGCTCGAGCGGTCGGCCAAGATGAACGCTGACAATGGTTCGGGCTCGCTAACCGCGCTGCCGATCATCGAAACGCAGGCGGGCGACGTTTCGGCGTACATCCCGACCAACGTGATTTCGATCACCGACGGCCAGATCTTCCTCGAAACCAACCTGTTCAACGCGGGCATCCGTCCGGCGATCAACGTCGGCCTGTCGGTGAGCCGCGTCGGCTCGGCCGCGCAGACCAAGGCGATGAAGAAGGTGTCGGGCTCGATCAAGCTCGAGCTGGCACAGTATCGCGAAATGGAAGCCTTTGCGCAGTTCGGTTCGGATCTCGACGCGTCGACGCAGAAGCTGCTCAACCGCGGCGCGCGCCTGACGCAGTTGCTGAAGCAGCCGCAGTTCCAGCCGATGCCGTTCGAAGAACAGACTGCGTCGATCTTTGCCGGCACCAACGGCTATCTCGACAAGGTCGCGACCACCGACGTCTCGCGTTACGAAGCGGCGATGATCGCCTATCTGCGCAGCGACCATGCCGGCGTGCTCAAGACGATCCGCGACACCAAGGACCTTGGCGACGACGCCAAAAAGGGTCTGGTTGCCGCGCTCGAAGCGTTCGCCAAAATTTTCGCATAAGGTTTCCGTCGTCCCGGCTGCGGCCGGGATGACGAAATATAGGGGCCTTCATGGCAAACCTGAAAGAACTCAAAGGGCGGATCAACTCGGTCAAATCGACCCAGAAGATCACCAAGGCCAAGAAAATGGTCGCAGCCGCCAAGCTGCGCAAGGCGCAGGCGGCTGCCGAAGCCGCGCGTCCTTACGCGACGCGCCTCGAAGGCGTCGTCGCCAGCCTGGCGTCGAAGGTCGGCGGCTCGGACAGCGCGCCAAAGCTGCTCGCCGGCACCGGCAAGAGCGACACGCATCTGCTCGTCGTGCTGAACAGCGACCGCGGCCTTGCCGGTGCGTTCAACTCGAACATCGTCAAGGCGGCGCGCGACAAGGCACTCGAACTGCAGGCGCAGGGCAAGAAGGTCCTCTTCTACCTGATCGGCCGCAAGGGTCGTCCGGTCATCGGACGCCTGTTCGCGGGCCAGATCACCGAGCTGTACGAGACGACCGGCATCCGCGACATCGGCTTCGATCAGGCGCACGAGGTTTCGGCGAAGGTCATGGAGATGTATGAAGCCGGCGTGTTCGACGTCGCACATCTCTTCTATTCGAAGTTCCGCTCGGCGCTGCTTCAGGAGGCGACCTGCCAGCAGCTGATCCCCGTTCCCGCGCCGGTCGACGTTCCGGCGGCGAGCGATGCCGCGGTCGAATATGAGCCCGACGAGGAAGCGATTCTCGCCGATCTGCTGCCGCGCAACATTACCATCCAGATCTTCAAGGGCATCCTGGAGAACGCCGCGTCCGAACAGGGTGCGTCGATGACCGCGATGGACAATGCGACGCGCAACGCGGGCGACCTGATCAACAAGCTGACCATCATTTACAACCGCACCCGTCAGGCGGCGATCACGACCGAACTGATTGAAATCATCGCTGGCGCGGAAGCGCTGTAGCACCAAGAAAATCGCTGGCGCCGAAGCGCTCTAACCGATCAACCCGAGGAAGAAGACAATGGCAACCGCTCCCGCCCCTGCAAAGAAGGCTCCCGCCAAGAAGCCCGCCGCCCCCAAGGCCGCTGCGCCGAAGAAGGCTGCTGCCCCCAAGGCCGCCAGCACCGGCATCGCCACGGGCCGCATCGCACAGGTCATCGGCGCCGTCGTCGACGTCCAGTTCACCGGCACCCTGCCCGCGATTCTGAACGCGCTCGAAACCTCGAACAACGGCAACCGCCTTGTCCTCGAAGTCGCGCAGCACCTTGGTGAAAACACCGTCCGCACGATCGCGATGGACGCGACCGACGGCCTGACCCGCGGCCAGCCCGTCACCGATACCGGCGCGCAGATTTCGGTGCCCGTCGGCCCGCAGACGCTCGGCCGCATCCTCAACGTCATCGGCGAGCCGATCGACGAACGCGGCCCGGTCGTCACCGACCTCCGCTCGCCGATCCACGCCAAGGCTCCTGAATTCGTCGACCAGTCGACCGAAAGCAGCATCCTGGTCACCGGGATCAAGGTCATCGACCTGATCGCGCCTTACGCAAAGGGCGGCAAGATCGGCCTGTTCGGCGGCGCCGGCGTCGGCAAGACGGTTCTCATCCAGGAACTGATCAACAACATCGCCAAGGGCCATGGTGGTACGTCGGTGTTCGCGGGCGTCGGTGAACGCACCCGCGAAGGCAATGATCTGTATCACGAATTCCTCGACGCCGGGGTGATCGCCAAGGATAAGGACGGCAACCCGACCCCCGAGGGTTCGAAGGTTGCGCTGGTGTTCGGCCAGATGAACGAACCCCCGGGCGCCCGCGCCCGCGTCGCGCTGTCGGGTCTGACGATCGCCGAATATTTCCGCGATGTCGAAGGCCAGGACGTGCTGTTCTTCGTCGACAACATCTTCCGCTTTACCCAGGCGGGTTCGGAAGTGTCGGCACTGCTCGGCCGTATTCCTTCGGCGGTGGGGTATCAGCCGACGCTGTCGACCGACATGGGCGCGCTGCAGGAACGCATCACCTCGACCAACAAGGGGTCGATCACCTCGGTGCAGGCCATTTACGTTCCCGCGGATGACCTTACCGATCCGGCGCCGGCGACGTCCTTCGCCCACTTGGACGCGACGACGACGCTGAACCGCGCGATTTCGGAACTCGGCATCTATCCGGCGGTCGATCCGCTCGATTCGACCAGCCGCGTCCTGACCGCCGCGATTGTCGGCCAAGAGCATTATGAGACCGCCCGCCGCGTTCAGGAAACGCTGCAGAAGTACAAGTCGCTGCAGGACATCATCGCGATTCTCGGCATGGACGAGCTGAGCGAAGAAGATAAGCTGGTCGTCGCGCGGGCGCGCAAGATTCAGCGTTTCCTGTCGCAGCCGTTCCACGTCGCCGAGGTCTTCACCGGCATTTCGGGCAAATTCGTCGCGGTCGAAGACACGGTGAAATCGTTCAAGGCGGTGGTCGACGGCGAATATGACCATCTGCCCGAAGCGGCCTTCTATATGGTCGGCGGCATCGACGACGTGATTGCCAAGGCCGCGAAGCTGGCCGAAGACGCGTAAGTTGCTTTAACCCCTCCCCTTCAGGGGAGGGGCAGAGAGACTTGGTTCGGCGTTTAGCCGGGCCTTAGTCGAGCGGGGTGGGGGCTATATCGGCCTTACGCCAAGCCGACAGCCCCCACCCCAACCCCTCCCCTGAAGGGGAGGGGCTTAAGGACGAAGCCCATGGCTCTGAAGTTCGAACTCGTCACCCCGGCCCGCCTCGAGCGGTCGATCGAGGTTTACATGGTCACCGTTCCCGGCAGCGAGGGCGATTTTTCGGTGCTCGAAGGCCATGCGCCGTTCATGGCGACGCTGCGCAACGCGCCGCTGACCATCTATGCCACCCAGGGCGCCGCGCCCGAAGTGATCGAGGTCGAAGGCGGCTTTGCCGAGGTTAACGAGAGCGGCCTGACCGTCCTCGCCGAGCATATCGCCAGCTGATCTTTCCGCCGTCCACGGCAGAAGCAAAGCCCGCATCCGGATCGGACGCGGGCTTTTTTGCGTCCGGCGTCAATCGTCCGGCGCATTAGGACAATATCAAAGTTTCCACTTTATTCACCGTGTCGGATGGGGGTGCGTCAGCCGGTGGCGGCGACACTTCCGACTGGATTTGGAAAGCAGGACAAAGCGAATGAGTGCATTCGGACGCCGACCCGGAACCGCTGGCCGCCCCGCCTTTGGCGTGGCCAAGCCGATGCAGGGTGGATCGGGCACGCCTGGCGGCGCGCAATTCCCGGCCATCGACACCCCGCCCGCGATCGAAATCCCGAAGATGCCGTCGAATCTGTCGCCCGAAGAAGAGGCGATGGAGCGGCTGAACCAGCGTTCGACCGCCGATATGGCGGAGCCTGAACAGGCGCAAGGGTTTGAAGCCAGCGTCCACAAGATCAAGGAACAGGTCCTGCCGCGCCTGCTCGAACGCGTCGATCCCGAAGCCGCAGCAACGCTGTCGAAGGACGAGCTGACCGAGGAATTCCGCCCGATCATCCTCGAAGTGCTCGCCGAACTGCGCATCACACTCAACCGCCGCGAACAATTCGCACTCGAAAAGGTGCTGGTCGACGAGCTGCTCGGCTTCGGTCCGCTCGAAGAGCTGCTCGCCGATCCCGACATCACCGACATCATGGTCAACGGACCGTATCAGACCTACATCGAAAAAAAGGGCCAGCTGGTCATCGCGCCGATCCAGTTCCGCGACGAACAGCATCTGTTCCAGATCGCCCAGCGCATCTGCAACCTCGTCGGCCGCCGCGTCGATCAGACCACCCCGCTCGCCGATGCCCGTCTCAAGGACGGCAGCCGCGTCAACGTGATCGTTCCGCCGCTATCCTTGCGCGGCACCGCGATCTCGATTCGTAAATTCTCGGCCAAGCCGATCACCCTCGACATGTTGTGTCAGTGGGGCGCGATGAGCCAGAAGATGTGCACCGCGTTGAAGATCGCGGGCGCCAGCCGCTTCAACATCGTTATCTCGGGCGGTACGGGTTCGGGCAAGACCACGATGCTCAATGCCTTGTCGAAAATGATCGATCCCGGCGAACGCGTTCTGACGATCGAGGATGCCGCCGAACTCCGTCTGCAACAGCCGCACTGGCTACCGCTCGAAACGCGTCCCGCGAACCTCGAGGGCAATGGCGCGATCCACATGGGCGATCTGGTGAAGAACGCGCTGCGTATGCGTCCCGACCGCATCATCATGGGCGAAGTCCGCGGCGCCGAATGTTTCGATCTGCTCGCCGCGATGAACACCGGTCACGACGGGTCGATGTGTACGCTCCACAGCAACAGCCCGCGCGAATGCCTGGGCCGTATGGAAAATATGGTGCTGATGGGCGACGTTAAGATCCCGAAGGAAGCGATTTCGAAACAGATCGCCGATTCGGTCGATATGGTCATCCAGATCAAGCGCCTGCGCGACGGGTCGCGCCGGGTCACCAATATCACCGAGGTGATCGGCATGGAAGGCGACGTCATCGTCACCCAGGAATTGTTCAAGTTCGAATATCTCGACGAGGACAAGGACGGCAAGATCGTCGGCGAATATCGCCCCATGGGCCTGCGCCCGTACACGCTGGAAAAGGCGCGGCAATACGGGTTCGATCAGCCGTATCTTGAGGCGTGTCTGTAAGAGCCTAGAGCCGCATCCCGAGCCAGATCACCGCTTCGGTCGACACCGACACGATCGGATCTATCAGCCGCTGCCAAACGCCCGACGAAGGCAAGCGCGCGGCCGACAGATCGTGATGTTCCTGTTCTTCGGCGATGATGATCGTCAACGTTCGTACCGCTGGCTCGTCGACACCCTCCAACGCTGCAATCTGTTCACGCATATGGCGCAGCACGACACGCTCGATTGCGACCGTCGTCGCGGCGATCGCCCCGCGCCCCGCGATTCCGGTGATTGTGCCAAGCATCAGCCCACCGATGCCGCACCAGACATAGCTGCGGCAGCGACCCCGGCCACGGCGCTGCAACTCTGCGAAAAAAAGCGCGCGGTGGCTGCGCTCATGCGCCAGGAAGGCATCAAGCTCGTCCACCATGTCGGGCGCGCGCCAGCGCGCAAACCAGCGTTGGGCGCTATAAATGCAGACGGCGCCATGCTCGCCCGCATGATCGACCTTCATCACCCGGTCGCCGAGCGTTTCTCCCGACTTCAACCGCGCGGTCAGCGCCATGCCGGGTCCAATGTCCATATTATCCCCGATGTAGCCAGAATGCCGTCGCGAATACTGCCATGGCAGCCGACGCAAGCGCGATCCCCCGCCACGGCATGAATCCGACCTTGTCGACGTCGCGCCGGTTGTTGCGGCGCCAGTTGGCGACCTCGGCGATGCCGAACAGCACCGCAGCTCCGATACCGACCGACAGCATGGACACTTGCATTGACGCGCGCACCTTCGCAAACAGGGGAACGTCCCCCCAATAAGAAGAGGTGCCGATATGCGTAATTTCCGCCCCGTTGCAATAGCCGCCCTGTTCGCCGCCGCGGCATGCAGCGCGCCCGCCCAAAATGCCACCGCCAGCGAAGCCGCGGCCAAGCCCGATGACGCGATCGCCGCCGCGGTCGCCGCGCCCACCCGCACCGCCGCCAACACCGCGCGCGACGCCTTTCGTCACCCCGCCGAAACGCTCGCCTTTTTCGGCGTGAAGCCCGGCGATACCGTCGTTGAACTGTGGCCCGGCGGCGGCTGGTACACCGAAATCCTGGCCCCATTGGCCAAGGCCGGCGGCGGCACCTATTATGTCGCGGCGCCGTGGGAAAAAGGGCTCAACCGCGTCAAGGCGAAGCAGGCCGAAAATGCCGATGCCTATGGCGCGATGAAGCTCGCCGAATTCCCCAATGCCGGCGCCAATCCCAAAGTCCCCGACGGCAGCGCCGATGTCGTGCTGACCTTTCGCAACGTCCACAACTGGCGCTTCGACGGCGCCGATAACACCGCCGCGGCGTTCAAGCAGATCTTTGCGATGCTCAAACCCGGTGGCACGCTGGGCGTCGTCGATCACCGACTGAACGAGACGGACGATGCCGCGAAGGAAGAAAAATCGGGCTATATGAAGGAAAGCTCGATCATCGCTTTTGCCGAAGCCGCCGGGTTCAAACTCGCCGGCCGCAGCGAGATCAACGCCAATCCCAAGGACACCAAGGATTATGCCAAGGGCGTCTGGACGTTGCCGCCGGTGCTGACCGAGGGCGAGACCGATCGCGCCAAATATGTCGCGATCGGCGAATCGGACCGCATGACGTTAAAATTCGTGAAGCCCGCGTCCTGAAGCATTTCGAACCCATCGACCCTGCGCTGCTGCTCAGCGCTTATGCGCAGGGTATTTTCCCGATGGCCGACGGGGCGGATGACCCGTCGGTCCATTGGGTCGAGCCTCGGCTGCGCGCGATCCTGCCGCTGGATGCGTTCCATCTGTCGCACAGCCTGAAAAAGGTCATCGTCGGCGACCGGTTCCGCGTCACCACCGACACCGTCTTTGCCGACATGGTCGCGCTCTGCGCCCAGCCTGCCGACGACCGGCCGACGACGTGGATCAACCCCGTCATCAAGGCGAGTTACGATCGGCTGTTCCAGATCGGTCACGCCCACAGCGTCGAATGCTGGCAGGATGGCGAACTGGTCGGCGGCCTCTACGGCGTATCGCTCGGGCGCGCCTTTTTCGGCGAATCGATGGTCAGCCGTGCCCGCGACGCGTCAAAGGTCGCGCTCGCCCACCTGGTCGCGCGGCTGCGCGCGGGCGGATGGAAATTGCTCGATTGCCAGTTCATCACCCCGCACCTCGCCAGCCTGGGCGCGATCGAAATCCGTCAGGCCGATTATCTGGCGCGGCTCTATTCGGTGTTGGCGGGCGGCGACGGCGGCGCCTTGGGTGCCGCGGCCGCAGGCGCGGCGGGCGCCTCGGTGCCTTCGCCGCCATTTGTCGCGGGCGACTGGGGCGCGCTCGATGCCTTGGGCCGCGCCGCCGCACCCGATTTCGGTGCCGAAGGCGCGACCGGCTCGCCGCCCGGATATGTCATCGCACAGCTTTTGACGAACACGTCATAAATCGGGTGCTGGATGACATTGCGGTCGGGCCGTTCGCGGAAAATCCAGCCCGAAAAAACGCGGTACCATTTGTTGTCGCGCTGATCCTGCACCGTCAACTGGACGAACGCCCCGGTTTCGGGCGGATCCTCCCACGGTGCGGTTGCTTCGCACGCGCGCAGCCGAACGATCGCGCGGCCGACCCGCGCCGATTCGCCGGGCTTCATCTCCAGATCGCGGACCAGGCCGTTGCGCTTGTTGAGCAGGCCGACGATCGCAACCCGATCGGACATCGGCGTCGCGCCCTCGATGCCGCCGACTTCCTGCTGCACCCGTTCGGACTTGGCGACGGTCGGTACCGTCGCGCTGCCATTGCCTTGCGAGGGCGACCGATCGCAACCGGTCAAAGCCGTCCCGGCCAGCAGCGCAACCAGTGCGGTGGAAATCAGGCGCGGCATCGCGTCCCTCACTCGGCGCCGGGGCGCCAAGCCTCGTAATCGCCGGTTGCCGCGGCGCGTTGGCCGCCACGTTCCAACGCGCCGGCGGGGCGATAGGCGCCGGTGCTGCCGGTCAGGTTCGCGGTCGCTTCTTTTTCCCACGCGCGCGGTGCGGGCAACGCATCGGTCGGCAGCTCGTCGAAGGTGCGGTGCAGCCAGCCGTGCCATTCGGGAGGCACCCGGCTCGCGTCGTTCGATCCGTTATAGATCACCCAGCGGCGATCGCCCTTGCGCGCGCGATGATAGGTGTTGCCCAGGCTGTCCTCACCGACCTTTTCGCCGGTTTTCCAGCTGTTCAGCAGCGTGCCGACGGTCGCACCGTCCCACCAGGTGAAAATCTTGCCGAGGATGCTCATGGCGAGGCGTTTACAGCCAAGCCCCGCCGCTTCGCAAGAGATCTTTAAGGGTCTTTGGCGGTCGATCACCCCGCTTTCGCGGCGCTATTTCGCATCCTGCCACGTCACTTTGGCGGTCTCGTCGATGCCAAGCCGCGCCGCGGTGCCGCCCGCAAGCTCCAGCACCGCGCTGACCTCGCCGCCGCTGACCACCGGTTCCAGTGATTCGGGGATCGTGTTTTCGGCGATGCGGTCGATGCTGCCATCGGCACGAATGAAAATCATGTCGAGCGGGATCAACGTGTTCTTCATCCAGAAACTGCCGAACCGCGGCTTCTTAAACGGAAACAGCATGCCGCCATCCCGGGGCAGGCTGGTACGAAACATCAGCCCCTTGTCCTGCTCGGCATCGGTGCGCGCCACCTCGACGTTGAACCGGTGCGTCTGACCCGCCCCAGCGATCGTCACCGGGATTGTCGCGACGCCCGTCGCCTCGCTGGCATCTTGGCTGCACCCCGCCATCGGCACGGCGAGCGACAAGGCAAGGGCAGTGAAAATGGCGCGCATCGGCAGATCCCTATCCAGATAAGTTAGGCCAGCCCTAATCGAGCCCCACCGTATCGTCCAGCGCCGCCAGCGCCGCTTCGTCCCCGGGCGGAATCGACAAGATGCGCCGCGTCAACGTCATGCTGTGACCGGCGCGCAAAAAGGCGGCAATCTGCCGCTCGCGCAGCTTGGGATCATCGGCGGGCCGCGTCGCATACGGCCCGAACCGCCGCCGCCGCGCAAAACCGAGCGCCGCGATCAGCGCCGCGCCTTCGGCAGTCTCGATCGCCTCGCCGCTGTCCGCCGCGGCGATCCCGTCGACATAGAGCTGCGCCTTGATCCGCCGCACCCCCAACCCGCGCCGCGTCATCGCGCCCGCGCGCATGACCGCATATTGGCGATCGTCGAGGAACTGCAACCGCTCCATCCGGTCGGCCACCGCCTCGCACGCCGCGATGGCGTCCATGTCGTCGGTCCAGTCCGATTCGCGAATTTTTCGAGACAGATAGCGTGTCAGTTTGGCCCGGCTCGTCGCGAATCGCGCGACATAGGCCAGCGCCAGCTCGTCGAGCCGCGCGGCGCCCAAGGGTCTTTTTGAACGATCCGACGGAGGGCGGCGATTGGCCATATGCCATGTTTATGCCACAGTCGGGCCTGATTGAGAACGATCAGCGCCGCCATATCGGGCAATATAGCCCGAAATCGGGCGATTTTGTTCCAACTGCTAGGGATCGCGCAGGCCAACATGACACAGAAAGATGACATGCTTGTTGCCGCGCGTCCCGCTTCCCGGGACCGTGAACCATCTATGATTGAAAATAATCAGCTTCCGGCCGACGAGCTTCAGCCGACACCGACCCTTTGCAGCCAGCCCCGCCGCTTTTCGGACTTCGCCACGGTCGGCGAAGCGCTCGATTATGCGGCGACCGGCACCCGCGGGCTGAATTTCCACGACCCGCGCGGCAAGCTGGTGCGTCCCTATCCGTATCGCGAGCTGAAGGACGATTCGGTGCTGACCGCCTATCGGCTGATCGCGGCGGGGGTGAAACCGGGCGATCGCATCGCGCTGATCGCCGAGACCGGCGCCGAATTTGCCGCGCTGTTCTTTGGCACCATCTATGCCGGGGCGTGGCCGGTGCCGCTGCCGCTGCCGACCAGTTTCGGCGGCCGCGATAGCTATGTCGGTCAGCTCGTCGTTCAGCTCACGAGCTGCGACCCCACAATGCTGTTCTTTCCGCCCGAAATCGCCGCGATGGCAGTCGAAGCGGCCGAGCAGCGGGGCGTGTTGCCGGTGGACTGGAGCGAATTTGCCGCCAAGGCTGCGCCGGTGACCGACCTGCCCGCGCAGCAGTCGGACGAAACCTGCTATCTGCAATATAGCAGCGGTTCGACCCGCTTCCCGCACGGCGTCGCAGTGACTCATGCCGCGCTGCTCAACAATCTCGCCGCCCACTCGCATGGTATGGAAGTGCGCGACAGCGATCGCTGCGTATCGTGGCTGCCCTGGTACCACGACATGGGCCTCGTCGGCTGTCTGCTCTCGCCGGTCGCGAATCAGGTGTCGGTCGATTATCTGAAGACCGAGGATTTCGCCCGCCGTCCACTCGCCTGGCTCGACCTGATCAGCCGCAACGAAGGGACGACGCTCAGCTATTCGCCGACCTTTGGCTATGACATCTGCGCGCGCCGCGTATCGAGCCAGACGCATGTCGCCGACCGTTTCGACCTGTCGCGCTGGCGCGTTGCGGGCAACGGCGCCGACATGATTCGCCCCGATGTGATGCAAAGCTTCGTCGATGCCTTTGCCGACGCGGGCTTCAGCGCCAGCGCCTTCCTGCCCAGCTATGGTCTCGCCGAAGCGACGCTCGCGGTCAGCATCATGCCGCCGGGCGAAGGCATCGTCGTCGAGCTGGTCGAGGAAACCGAGCTGTCGGGCGCCGCCAATGATGCGGGTCGCCCGACCCGCTATCGCGCCATCGTCAACTGCGGCCGCGCGGCGCGCGATATGGTGATCGAAGTACGCGATGAAAGCGGCAACCCGCTGCCCGACCGGGCGGTCGGAAAAGTGTGGTGCACCGGCCCGTCGCTGATGACCGGCTATTATCGCGATCCCGAATCGACCGCAGCCTGCCTGATCGACGGCTGGCTCGATACCGGCGATATGGGTTATCTGTCAGACGGTTACATCTATATCGTCGGCCGCGCCAAGGACATGATCATCATCAACGGCAAGAACCACTGGCCGCAGGACATCGAATGGGCGGTCGAGCAATTGCCGGGCTTCAAATCGGGCGACATCGCCGCGTTCGCGATCACCGCGCCGGGGGGTGAAGAGACCCCCGCGGTGCTGGTCCAGTGCCGCACCAGCGACGACGCCGAACGCGTCGCGCTGCGCGAGACGATTCGCGACCGCGTCCGCGCGATTACCGGCATGAATTGCCTGATCGAGCTGATTCCGCCGCGCACCTTGCCGCGGACCAGTTCGGGCAAACTCAGCCGGTCAAAGGCGCGCGCGCAATATCTGGCCGGGGAAATACAGCCTTTTGCAATGGCAGCCTGAACCAACCCGCTGACCTTGCCTGCAATTTTTGTCCCGGTGCTGGACAAAAAACTGTCCTGAACCGGGGTGCTGGTTACCTTCGGGTAACCCCCCCGCGCTATGCAGGCAGGGTGAAAAGCCTGCTGACCGACCAGATAGCTGCCGAAGAGATTCCTGCGCGGACCCTATTGGGGCTGGGACCGCGCGATGCGGACCTCGGCAACCTCCTCCAGCTCCAACTCGCGCCGCTCCGCGGCCGCGGGTCGTTGCGCCTGCTGATGGGGCTCGGCATGGCGCTGGTCGCCGCGTTCACGATGATCCACAATGTGCCGTTACCGCTTGTCGGCGGCTGGCTCGGGTGCGGCCTGATCTTCAGCCTGTGGTCGTACAGCCGGTTTCGCAGCCTGCCGCTCGGTGATCCCAAATTATCGGGAATCGCCGAATATCGGCTGTGCAACCACCACGCGCTTTATTCGGCGCTGCTGTGGGGCGCCCCCTTCTGGCTGCACGGCCTGACCCCGCCGCTCGATCATGCCCTGTCGATGTGGACGATCGCGGTGCTGATGATGGTCACGCTGGCCATCGTCGCGCACAGCGTCCCGATGGCGTGCATCTTGTTCATCGCGCCGGTCACGCTGTCGGCTGCCGCAGCACTCGTGCGCGCCGGGGCGCCGCAACTCGCCGGGGTCGCGCTGGTCGCTGGCTTGCTCCTTGGCAGCTTTTGCGTCCGCTTTGCGCAAAGCCACATCCGCTATCGCCGCTCCGAAGAAACGCTGCACGAAAAGACCGAAACGGTCAGCCTGTTGCTGCGCGAGTTCGAAGAAACCTCGGCCGACTGGCTGTGGCAGACCGATAACAGCCGCCGCCTCGTCCATGTTTCGCCGCGCTTCGCCTTTGCGCTGGGCGAAACCGCCGAAGCGCTCGAGGGGGTCCCGCTGTTGCAGGCGCTGTCAGGCGACGCGTGGGACACCGGCCTGTTTCCCAAAAGCCTGCACGACATGGCCGAACGGATGAAGCGGCGCGAAAGTTTTTCGAACCTGATCGTCCCGGTCACGATCGACGGCGCGCCGCGCTGGTGGGAACTATCGGCCTCGCCGCGCCTGGACGAAGCCGGCAAGCTCCTTGGCTTTCGCGGCGTCGGGTCGGACGTCACCGAACAGCGGGCGACCGCCGAACAGATCGCCAAGATGGCGCGCTTCGACAATCTGACCGGCCTGCCGAATCGCCTCAGCCTTAACGAAGATATTGCGCGCGCGATGGCGCACGCACTCGATGCCAAGGCGCGCTGCGCGCTGCTGATCATCGACCTCGACCGGTTCAAGGCGGTCAACGATACGCTGGGCCACCCCGTCGGCGACAAGCTGCTCGCGCAGGTCGCGGCACGGCTTAAAGGTCTGATGGAGCGCGGCATGACCTGCGGACGGCTGGGCGGCGACGAATTCGCCGTTGTGCTGCACAATGTCCCCTCTGCCGACGCCGCCGAGGATCTCGCGCAGCGCCTGATCAATACCATCAGCCGCCCCTATGTCGTCGACAATCACCAATTGTTCGTCGGCGCCAGCATCGGTTATGCGATCGGGCCGCAGGACGGCGCGACGGTCGAAACGCTGACCCGCAACGCCGATCTGGCGCTCTACAAATCCAAGGACAAGGGCGGCAATGTGGTTGCCGGCTATGTCGCGTCGCTGCACGCCCAGGCCGAAGAACGGCGCGTGATGGAGCAGGAACTGCGCGGCGCGCTCGAACGCCGTGAATTCGAACTTTATTATCAGCCCGTGGTGACCGCGGTCGACGGCACGCTGAATGGCTTTGAAGCGCTGATCCGCTGGAAGAACCATAAGCTCGGCAACGTCTCGCCGGGCCGCTTCATCCCGCTGGCCGAGGATGCGCGCCTGATCTCGCCGATCGGCGAATGGGTGCTGCGCACCGCCTGCCACGAAGCGATGAAATGGCCGTCGAACCTGAAGATCGCGGTCAACGTGTCGGCGGACCAGCTGACCGACCCCGCCTTTGCCTCGGTCGTCGTGTCGGCACTGGCGCAGAGCGGATTGCCCCCGCAACGGCTGGAGATCGAGGTCACCGAAAGCGTGTTTCTGCGCGACGGCGGCGGCGCGGCGCAATTGCTCGACCAGCTGATCGGGCTGGGCATTCGCCTGTCGCTCGACGATTTCGGCACCGGTTATTCGTCGCTTGGCTATCTGCGCAAGACGCAATTTTCGACGATCAAGGTCGACCGCAGCTTTGTCGTCGGCGCCGCCAAGGGCAGCATCGAATCGATCGCGATCATCCGCGCCGTCGTCGCGCTGGCCGACAGCCTGGGCATGTCGACGACCGCCGAGGGCGCCGAGACCGAGCTTGAGGTCGAAACGCTGCGCTCGATGGGATGCAGCAATATCCAGGGTTATTATTATGGCCGCCCGATGCCGTCGGCCGACGTGCTCACCCTGTTCCGTCCGACCGAGTCTGCCGCCAGCGCCGCAGCGTGACAGCGACCGGTCGAAGCCCTCACACGACGAATTGAACGGCTTAACAAAAGGTTCCGCCGCTCACCGCAGGCTCGGCGCGATTCGTCGCGCGGTGGGTGGTGGCTCGTGCAAAGCATGGCAAAGACACTCCAACGCTTGAACACAAGCATTAGGGGTCGCATTTCATGCTCTATCGTCGTTATCTGGCTGCGGCCATTGCGTCTGTGATGATGCTCACCGGCATGCTCACCAGCGCCCCCGCCGAGGCGCGCGACTATCTGCAATGCGTTCCCTTTGCCCGCGCCGAATCGGGCGTCGAAATCCGCGGCAACGCCAAAACCTGGTGGTCACAGGCCGCAGGCACCTACGAACGTGGCGAAGAGCCGCGCCAGGGCGCCGTGATGGCGTTCGCCGGCACCGGCGGCATGCCGCTGGGCCATGTCGCCGTCGTCAAGAAAATCCTCAGCGACCGCGAAATCCTGATCGACCATGCCAATTGGTCGCCGATCAACGGCCGCCGCGGCCAGATCGAGCGCAATGTTCGCGTCGTCGACGTCAGCAACGCCGGCGACTGGAGCATGGTTCGCGTCTGGTACGCCCCGATCGGCGATCTTGGTCTGCGCGCCAATCCGGTGCAGGGCTTCATCTATGCTGGCGGCGCGCCCAACAAGGCGCCAAGCTTTAAAGCCCCGGTGTGGGCGCAGAACGACTGGAAACCCGGCAACGGCCTCGAGGTCGTCGTCGCTTCGCTCGGCAACTAAGCCTTATCCCCCCCCCCCAATCCGCTAAGGCTTGGCGAGCGACGAAGCCACTCGGGACGGTCCGCCGCTTCGGGTGGCTTCCCCCTTTAAGGTCGCCGCTTCCGGACGACCGCCGATTTTACTCGGCGTCTGCCGCTTTGTCGTCGTCGGCAGCCGCATCCTCGAACCAGGCCTCGACCTCGCCCGACAGCTTGATCGTCATCGCCTGACCGAACCGGTCCTTTGACTTGCCCGCGGCGACGCGGATCCAGCCTTCCGAGATCGAATATTCCTCGACGTCGGTGCGTTCTTTGCCCTTGAAGCGGATGCCGATGCCGCGCTGCAGCACCTCCATGTCGAAATGGGGCGAGCGCGGGTTGGTCGACATATGGTCGGGCGGGGTATCGGTCATGTCAGTGCTTCCAGAAAAGATGATGGCGCGGCCCTAGCTGGACCGCGCCATCATCGTCAACGGAAAGGCGATTGGGCGAAGCGTTTCAGAACCCGGCCTTCAGCGTCACGAAGAACTGCTGCGGCGCCCCCGCGAGCAGCGTCTGGTTGTCGCCGCGGTTGGCGAAACCATTGGTGCCGATCGTCGAGACATATTCCTTGTCGAACAAATTGGTCGCATTGACCTGCACGGAAATGCGCTCGTTCAGCCGGTACCCGATGCTGGCATCGACGATCACAAAGCCGCCGACCTCGGCGTCATTCTCGAATGAATAATAGCGTTTCGACGTGTAGTTGGCGCCGACGCGGGCAAAGACAGTGCCGGTGTCCCAGGTGATTTCGCCCTTCGCCAGGTGGCGCGGCGAATTGACCACCGTCTTGCCTGCGGTTGCCGCGACCGTGATGCCACCGGCATTGACGACGTCGTCCTGATATTCGGAGTCGTTATACGCATAGGACGCGAACAGCGACAGGTCGGGGGTGACCCGGAACGTCCCCGCCGCTTCGACGCCCCACGACCGCACATCGCCGACATTCTGCAAGATCGCCGGATTACCCTGAATGCCCGACCCGTTGGCAAAGGCGATGATGCGATCCTGGAAATCGACATAATAGCCCGCGATCACCCCCTGAAACCGCGACGACTTGGTCCGAAAGCCGAGCTCGTACGTCGTCGATGTTTCGGGTTTCAGGTCGAGCGCGTCGAACCCCGCCTGCGTCGTCGCGAACGGCCCGCCGGTAGCCGAACTTTCGAACGCGCGCATATTCTGGGTATAGCTCGCGAACGCCTCGTTATCGTCGCTCAGGCGAAACAGCAGGCCCGCCTGCGGCAGAAACCAGTCCTTGGCCTCGGTGCGACCCGCCGCCAGCCCGCCGCGCACGATCGGGGTCGCCAAATTGGTGACGCGCAGCCCCTTCCACCCCGCATTGATCTGCACCTGCCCCAGGTCGAGCGTGTCCTGGACATGATATTGCAGCGTCTGGGTGTTGAAATCGAACTCCCACTGGGTCGCCAGCGGATCCTTGGGGAATTTCAGGCTGCCCCGGCTCGGCGCCCCGGCGGTATCGGCCAGACCATAGAAACGGCGCGCCTGGTTGAAGTCATTATCCTCGTACCACATCCCGATTTCGAACTTGTTGTCGCCCAATGTGAACAGGCTGCTTGCAACGATGCCATAACGTTCGATGTCATATTCGGTGGTGCGAATGGTGATCGGTGCCCCGCCGGGGGTGGTCACATAGGGGGTGAACCACAACCCGCGCCCCTTGTTGCCATGGTAATAGCCCATCGCGTTAAGCGTCCAATAGTCGGTCAGTGGCGCATCGACGCCGACCCCGGCGAGCCAGTCCTTGCGCAGGCCGGAGGCGTCATAATAAGCATCATCGACGGTCGCGACCGGCGCCGGAAACGCTTCGCCAGCCCCGGCATAGGGAGCGGTGAAGACGGCGCCGAGCGGCAGGCTGCCGTTGGCGACACCGGCATTGAATACGGCGCGCGCGACCTGGTTCTGATAGACTTTGGCGACCCGCACCGCGGTGTCCCAATCCTTAGCGAAATTGTCCCACTGGTAACCCAGCCGCCCGATCATGTCGGCGCTCAGATCCTGATAGTCGTTCTCGGCGCGGTCCGAATAATTGACGAAGCCAAAGAACTGCCCGTCGCCGACCGGCTGGACGATGCGCGCATTGACCTGCTGCTGACGCTGAACGCCGTCGCCCTTCCATTTGTCGGCATCCTGCCACGCATAGCTGAGCGCCAGACGCGGGCCGCCGGCGACGATGTCGCCACTGTCGAGCCGGATAAAAGCGCGCTTGGTGTCTTCGCTGCCATAGGTCGCCGATGCTGCGACGCCAAAGATTTCGGCGGGTTCGCGCGAATAGAATTCGATCGTCCCGCCCAAATTGCTCGTCGACGCGGCGGCCAACGATCCGGCGCCCTGCGCCACTTCGACCCGGCCGACATTTTCGCTGATGATCGCGCGGCTGATGTGCAGCCCGTTGTGGTTGCCGTAATTCATGTCGCCCAGCGGCACCCCGTCGAGCGTGAAGCCGAGCTGGTTCTGGCTGAAACCGCGGATCGAAATGCGCGCCGACCATTCATAGGCGCCGAACGGGTCGGCCGACTGGAAATTCACGCCGGGCAGCTTGTCGATCGCTTTGAGCGGGCTGATGCCCGAAACCTCAAGCGCGATGTCGGCGGCGCCGAGTTCCTGCACCTGACGCGCCTGCCCCTGGCCCAGCACGACGATTTCATCGACGTCGGTGCCGTCAGCCGCCGCATCGGCCGTCATATCCTCGGCAAAGGCGGGCGCCGCGGCCAGCGCGGCGAACGCAGCGATCGAAACGGATCCGGCCCGCAGGCGGTTCCGGAACTTCATGGTCATTCGAAAATCCCCTTTTCCCGATACCGAAATGGCGCGGGCGTCGGGGGGCTTTAGGCGGGTGATATTGCGGTGCAGCGGCGAAGGCGTGACAGGGCGATGACATAAGCAAGAAAGATCCGCGTCAACACCGGCGCGCTTGCGCCAAAGGCCGCATCGTCGAGTGGAACCCCCGGACATCCCGTCGAGGATTGCTTCGCTTGCCATTTGCGACTCGCGATCACGGCCCTCGTTTGGGCAAATTAACCGGTGGGAACGGTCGCCCCGAAAATTGTCCCAATATGGCACATATTTGCTCAGCGCCCGCCGGTTGGAGCCAACTGTTCCGACGGAAACACGGTTAACGAGCATGTTTTTTCTGGGCGGAAACGCCCAAAATTTCGCCCGTCCAGATAGTTAACAAAGACATGAATTTCATTTTAACCATCTGATAAAGCGGAACTTTCTTCTACAAAATCTATTATGAAAGCAGGGACCAGTTACAGCCGAAGGAGATTTCTATGTCTTTCTCTCGTCTTGAATTTCGCCCAGCCCATCTCATCCTCATCCCCGCGTGTTTCGCGCTGGCAGCCTGCGAATCGTCGGGCAGTACCCGCATCGGCAGCGTCGGCGCGACCGGTGCCACCGGCGCGGCTGGGCCAGCCGGTCCGGCAGGTGCGACCGGCGCGGCGGGTCCGGCGGGTCCCGCGGGTCCAGCCGGCAGCAGCCTTGGCCTCGGCAATGCGGGCGCGCTCGCGGTCGGCGGCCTGGTCGGCCCCGGCGGCGTCGCGGGGACCGGCTTGCTGGCGAACACTGGCGACATCAACAACGTCAACCCCGTCATCGGTGGTGTGCTCGTCAAATCGGGCGGCCTCGTCAATGTCATCGCCGACCGGGGGCTGCTGCTCGCCAACGCCGTCGACGGGCGCGTGCCCGGCGGCGCCAACATTGTCGGCACCGTGATCGGCGTGGTGAAGGCGACCGGCGTTTCGCTGGTCCAGACCGGTAACGGCCAGCAATATCTGGTCGATGGCCTGACCGCCGCGCCCGGCCAGCTGATCACCGCGACGATCGGCAAGGCCACTGCGCTGGGCAGCTTCGGCGCGTCGCCGCTGCTCGGCGCGAGCATCCTGTCGCCCGGCCAGCAAAGCGGCAGCCTGCTGACCGTCGGCGTCGGTTCGGCGGGCCAGCTGGTCACGCTGCAACCCGGCACCGGCGGCAATCTGCTCGGCGGCGTCACCGGCGGCCTGACCGGCGGCAACCCCGGCGGCTCGCCGGTCGGATCGCCCGTTGCGCTGGTCAGCAATGTCGTCGGCACGACGACTGGCGCGCTAAGCCAGGTCACGGGCGGCGTGACCGGTGGCACGATCGGCGGCGGCACCGCAGCTAATCCCGTCACCGGCGTCGTCTCGGGTGTCACTGGCACCGTCGGCGGCGTGTTGGGCGGGCTCAAGCCAAAGGGCGGCAACTGATACCGCCGCGAATGCGCCATTGGCGCCAAAGCTGCACCGCGGCGGTGGCAGGAGCCTTGCTCCTCTCCGCCGCGGCGCTCCCGATTGCAACCTGGGCCGCTCAACCCGCGGCGTCTCCGCTCGATGGCCGCCCACCGCTGGCGCCCAATCGCGACGACCGAACCCCGCTTCCCGATCCCGAGGTCCAGCGCCTTTCGCTCGGCAAGGTCGAGCTGGGCGCGCGTCCCGACGTCGTCATCCGCGAAATCCGCTTTATCGGGGCGGGTGTTCCCGCGAACGTCGGCCGCGCCGCGCAGCGGTTCGTCGGCAAACCCGCCTCGGCGGACAATCTGGCCAAGCTCGCCGCCGCGATGACCCGCGCCTATGGCCGGTCCAGCGTCGCGCTGTTCACCCTCGTCATCCCCGAACAGGATCTGTCGGGCGGCATCGTCACCGTCGCTTCGGCCGAGGGCTATATCGGCACCGTCACGTTCAGCGGCGAAAGCACCGGCGGTCCCGCGCCGCTGATCGCCAAAATGGCGCGCGGCCTGCCCGGCCAGCACCCGTTGCCGCGCGCGCGATTTGAACGCGTCCTCGGCAATATCGGCGACCTGCCCGGCGTCACCGTCACCCCGTCGCTCGCGCTCGGCGGCGAGCAGGGCGCGGTCGCGCTCGACCTGGCGATCGATGCCAAAAAGCCAACACTCGGCCTGGGCTTCACCACGCGCACCAGCCCGTTTATCAACGACGGCATCGTCGAAGCCAACGCCCGCGGCACCAGCCTGCTGCGCAGCGGCGACGAAACCCGGCTCTCCGGCGCCGCGGCGGTGAACCTCAAATCCCTGCTCTATCTGTCGGCCAGCCATGCGACCCCGATCGGCGCCAATGGCACCCGCGCCGAAATTTCGGGCGCCGCGCTGCGCACCCGGCCGCGCGGGCTGGCGATCGATGGCGAGGCGTGGAGCGCGGGGGTCGGCGTCACCCATCCGCTGGTCCGCGCAACGCGGCGCAACGTCACCCTCGCGGCGCGGCTCGACCATCTCGATTCCAAGAACGCCCTGTTCGGCTCGACGATCGCCGCCGAGAAGACCTGGACCGCCAGCGGCAGCCTCGCCTTTCGCCTCAGCGAGGATCGCACCGTGATCGGCGCCCGCATCGGCGCCGCGAAAGGGCTCGATTTTGCAGGCGCGCGCGTCGATCCCACCGCCGGAGAGGTCGGCTTTCTTTACGCCGACGCCGGGGTCGAGGCGAACCAGGCGATCGGCAAGGTCGCGGTGCTCCGCGCCGCCGCGACCGGACGCTGGACCCGCGACCGGCTGCCCGCGGCGCAGCGGTTCAGCGTCGGCGGCGCCACCTTCGGCCGCGCCTTCGACGATGGGCTGGTCAACGGCGACCGCGGCTTTGCGACCTTCGGCGAACTCGCGTGGCGCCCGCTGCGCACCGGCAGGCTGGCGAAAAGCGAGCTGTACAGTTTCGCCGATTATGCCGACGTCACCCTGCTCGCCCGCCCCATAACCCCGCGCACCGATTTCCAGCTCGGCAGCTGGGGCGGCGGCGTCCGTCTGTCCTATGCCGACAACGCCACCGTCGGGGTCGAATTTGCCGATGCGTGGAAACAGCCCGCCCCCGGGTTCGATCAGGGGTGGCGCGTCGCGCTCAGCTGGAAATTATCGATCCGCCCATAGCTCGCCCGGCACGGCAAAATCGAGCTGTTCGGCGACCGGATACAGGTCGCAATTCTCGCGCTCGATCCGCATCCCCAGCACGTTGAGCACGACCTCGGTCTCGCGGCAAAACCCCGGCCAGTCGTCGGCGATCGACGCGGCGGTCCAGCGCGCGTCATAGGCCGCGAAATCCTCGGCGATATGGCCCATCTCGTGGACGAATTCGGACGCCATGGTCACGATCGCGGCATTGCCGCTCGCTTTCAGCCGCGGGTAGAGGATCCAGTCCTCGCATTTCAAATGGCGCAGCAGCGTGTCGCGCAGCATCCCGCGCACCGATGCCAGCTCGGTCGGGCGCGGCGGTTCGGCCGCCCGGATCAGTCCGGCCAACAGCTGCGACAGCGTCGACAGCGCGTCATGCTCGGCGCGCAGCCGCCGCATTTCAGGACCGATGGGCATGATGCGCCTCTCCATAAACGGTCCCTTCAGACCTGCCCTATGGGCGCGGCATGAAAAGACGGTAAACGCGCATTAGCCGATATCCGGCGCCGCGATACGGCGCGATGGCGGCCTAAGCCATTTTTCGCCGCCGCGACGGCCGCTTGCGCACCGCGGCGATTGCGCCCGCGGGCGGCGCCAGCGGCACCGCCGGCACCCGCTCGCCGCGCGCCTCGGCCGCCTCGATCCATTCGCGATAGCCCTCGGGAATATCACCCCCCGCTTCTACCCAGTCGGCCTCGCCCGCAATCCGCAGCGCCGGTTCGGCATCGGCCAACCCCTCATACGGCTGCAGCGGCCCATGAAAGGGGATCGCCTGTTTACCGATCCGCACCAGTCCGACCCCCGGATCGTCGAGCTGCAGCGCGATCGCCTCGACCCCGCCGTCCGCCACCGCGGCATCGACCGCGCGCTGCCGCTCGGCGAGCGCAAGCAGCGCCGCGCCGATCTCGGCCTCCGCCTGGGCGTCGAGCGCCGTCCCGTCGAAACCTTCGACCACCGCTGCGGCCTCGTCCTGCGTCCCCGCCGAACCGAGTCCGGCCGCCGCCCCGCCATGGATCACCGTCCGCACCGTCGTCGTCGATGCCTCGGCCACACTCGCTGATCCGTTCGTGTCGAGCGAAGCCTGTCGCGAGCCTGTCGAGGCGGCCGAGACACCCATCGCCCCGGCACCCCCGCCCGAAGCCACCGCCCCCGCACTCGCCCGCGTCGAGAAATAGTTGATCGTCGTCCGCTTGCCGCCCGCATCCTGCCCATAATGGCGCAGGCAGAACATCAGCAGCGCGTCATTGTGCCGCCGCCGAAACCCCAGCAATTTGCCGCCGACGAACACCGGATCCAGATAGCCGTCGATCGCGCGTTCGAACGCGATATCCTTCAGCCGCGCGACCCCGAAATCGAGCGCCGCCTCCCACGCCCGCCGAAAGCTCTCCGCCCCCGGCGCACGCCGCAGCGTATAGCAGTTCGTCTGCGCCATATTGACCATCGCGGCCGCGCGGTTGACCGACCCCGTATCGGCGAGCGCCGCGATAAACGCCTTCTGCCGCTCGGGCGTCCACCCGTCGTGCCGATATTTGCGCGGCACCGGCGTAAAGTCGGGAAGCGGCGGCCGAGCCTCCGCCGCGATCGGTGTCCGGTTCTGCATGATATGCCCTCCTGTCTGCCAAACCGGACAGGATATGACGTGGTGGGAGAATGTAGGAAAGGGGTTTTGTTTACATTTTGTTCTTGCACTCTGGGACTCTTCCTGGCATTTTGCCAAAAATCGACCCAGAGGAGTAAAGCATGACCGAAAACCTGTCTTTCCATGAGTTTCGGCAGCGCCTCGGTATGTCGGTCGATGAGGTGGCGCAGGAACTGGAATGCGACGTTAGCACCGTCTATCGCTGGGAGCGGGGCGAAACGGTCCCAAAGGCGCATATCTATCGCTCGCTGGAAATGATCGACAGTCTCAAGCCTAAACCGGTTCAAGAAGCTTCGGCCGGTGATCTTTCCTTTCGTTTCATTGATCTTTTCGCCGGAATTGGCGGGCTAAGGATCGGATTTCAGGGCATTGGCGGCCACTGCGTTTTCACGTCCGAATGGGACAAGAATGCGCAGGAAACATATCGGAAAAATTTCAGAGACAATCATGAATTGCACGGCGATGTTCGGCAGTTCTCGGAAAATCCGGACCTGATCCCCGAGCATGACCTTTTGCTTGCCGGTTTCCCTTGCCAGCCTTTTTCCATTGCCGGAGTATCGAAGAAGAATGCGCTTGGCCGTCCTCACGGCTTTCTGTGCGATACGCAAGGAACTCTATTTTACGATACCGCCGAGATCATCAAGCATCACAGACCCAAGGCATTTGTGCTGGAAAATGTGAAAAATCTGGAAAGTCACGACGGCGGCAAGACATTCCGGACGATCATGAATGTGCTGGAAAACGAGCTGAAATATCATGTGCAGAAGCGCGTAATCAGTTCGGCACCTTGGGTCCCGCAAAAAAGAGAGCGCATCTTCATTATAGGCTTCAGAGAGAAGACTGATTTCGATCTGCTAGGCTTGGAACTCCCCGACGCCGCCGACGGACCGAAGCTCGGCAGCATTCTGGATCGCCACGAAGATGTTGAGCCGAAATACACGCTGACGCCCCGACTCTGGGAATATCTCCAGAAATATAAGGAGAAGCATAATTCAAAGGGCAATGGCTTCGGATATAGCCTTTTCGGTCCAAACGATGTCACTCGCACCTTGTCGGCGCGCTATTACAAGGACGGCTCAGAAATCCTTGTGGATCAGCCTGGAGAACGTCCTCGTCGACTGACGCCGACGGAATGTGCCCGGTTGATGGGCTTTGAGCGCGGCGAACGAACATGGAAAATTGGTGTGTCTGATACTCAGGCATATCGCCAGTTCGGAAATGCGGTCGTTGTTCCGGTGGTTGAGTTCTTGGCCAATGCCATGAAGCCGTATCTCGCCGCAGCGCTGTCCAACCGCAGAGAGGTGCCGGAAGAAGTTCCCGCGGCCGATTTTCAGCAGGGTCGTGCGATGGCGGAAGCTAATGGCTGACGTTGTTACTCCGGAAGTGCGTAGCCGTATGATGGCCGGCATCCGGGGTAAGGATACCAAGCCGGAAATGATCATCCGAAGGGGACTTCATCGCTTGGGCCTTCGCTTTCTCGTCCACGACAAGCGACTGCCGGGGAAACCGGACTTGGTTTTCCCGAAATGGCGGGCAGCGATATTCGTGAATGGCTGCTTCTGGCACGGCCACGACTGTCGCCTTTTCAAATTGCCTTCGACGCGGACCGAATTCTGGCGGGACAAAATCGCTGCGAACAAAAAACGTGATGCAACCGCGCTACGAAAACTCGACGAAGCCGGGTGGCGCGTACTCTCCATCTGGGAATGCGAAATCAAAGGCCGCCCGGCGGAAGAAATTGAATCTGTTTTGCAGCGCTGCAGGAACTGGTTGACCGCCAAGGCGGTTCCAGCGCACGAATAGGGCGATGGAACGGGGGCACCTTTCAGAATATTTTTCCGGCATCGCCGTCAAGCGACTAAGCGCCGTTGAAACGCGGCCTGCAACTTCGAACCAGCACGAGTTCAATGCATCCACTGAGCTGAAAAAACTGCTAGGCGAAGACGATCTGAAAGACATCGCTACCAAGTTTATCTGGATCGGACACGAGCAGGAAGCGGTCGAAGCCGAAGGTTTTGTAACTTGGTACGACGCCCGTCGGAAACATCCAACCCGATCGGAATACCGTCTCTATTACTCCACCAATGATGTGACGGCGATGATGGACGAAGGCGACGCTTTCTTCCTCGCAAAACGCAAGGCAGAAGGCTGCCTGGTGATCATAACGCCGAGCGACAGCACGATGTACAACCAGTTGCTTTGGTTGTTCGGCGTTGATGTTCAGTCCGAATTTCAGTTCAGCTATCAGTCCGTCGGCGGAAATTCCGATGCGGCGCTCGATTTTGTAGCGCGCTTCATTCTCGAAGCTCTGGATATTGACCCGGAGGAGCCGGAAGGTTCCGATCTGGACCGGCTGATAGCTCCCTTTGGCCTTCTGATGCCAAAGGCACGGATGCTCTCCGATCTCGCCCGCTCGTCCCTCGCATTGCCATTTATTCAAGATGCGCCTGACTTGGCGCTCATGAAATGGATGGAAAGGGAGGACCAACTGTTCCGGCGCCTCGAGCGCAAGATTGTAGCCGAACGGCTGCGCACTGGCTTCCAGAACAGTGATGGAGAGGATGTTGAAGGCTTTATTGCTTTTTCTCTAAGCGTACAGAATCGCCGCAAATCCCGCGCAGGTTTGGCACTGGAAAGCCATATCGAAGCACTGCTGATCGCCTTTGGGATCAACCATTCACGCGGCGCCGTCACCGAAAACGGGAACAAACCCGATTTCCTGTTTCCCGGCGCGACTCAATATGCCGATCCCACTTTCGATGTTAATCGCCTTACTATGCTGGGAGCCAAATCGACACTCAAGGAGCGCTGGCGCCAAGTGCTTTCGGAAGCCGAGCGCATCCAAGTCAAGCACCTTCTGACTTTTGAACCCGGCATCTCGCTGAAGCAGACGGCGGAAATGCAGGCCAAGCAATTGCAATTGGTTTTGCCTCGTGATCTTCACGCAACATATAAACCGGAACAGCAGGCTTGGCTTATGGATGTCTCCGACTTTATTCGCCTCGTTCAGTCCAGACAGAGCTAAGAACTCGGCACAGCCTCCCGCCACTCCCCCATCGCCAAATCCCCAATCTCCCACCCCCCGATGCGCCACCGCACTAGCCGCAGCGTCGGATAGCCGACGGCGGCGGTCATGCGGCGGACTTGGCGGTTGCGGCCTTCGGTGATCGTCAGTTCGAGCCATGAGTCGGGGACGCTCTTGCGGTATCGCACCGGCGGGTCGCGGTCCCACAGCTGGGGCGGGTCGATTAGGCACACGGTCGCGGGGCGCGTCAGGCCGTCGTTGAGCGTAACGCCGCGGCGCAGCGCGTCGAGCGCGGCGTCGTCGGGCTCGCCCTCGACCTGCGCCAGATAGGTTTTGGGGGTCTTGTGCTTCGGCGACGAAATGCGCGCCTGCAGCGCGCCGTCGTCGGTCAGGATCAGCAGGCCCTCGCTGTCGCGGTCGAGCCGCCCCGCCGGATAGACGCCGGGGACGTCGATATAGTCGGACAAGGTCGCGCGCGCCTCCGGCGTGCCGCGGTCGGTGAACTGGCTGAGCACGCCCCACGGCTTGTTGAACAGGATCACCGTCATGGCATCAAACTCCGCGCGACCGCCTCGGCAACATTGATGCCGTCGACTGCCGCCGACAAAATGCCCCCGGCATAGCCCGCGCCCTCGCCCGCCGGAAAAAGCCCCGCAGTGTTCAGGCTCTGAAAATCCTCGCCGCGGGTGAAGCGCACGGGCGACGAGGTGCGCGTCTCGACCCCGGTCATCACCACGTCGGGATGGTCGTATCCCGCGATCTGGCGTCCGAACACCGGGATCGCCTCGCGCATCGCCTCGACCGCGAAATCGGGCAGGCACGCCGCAAGGTCGGTCGGCGTCACGCCAGGGCGATACGACGGCACCACGCTGCCGAGCACGGTCGACGGGCGGCCCGCGAGGAAATCGCCGACGCGCTGCGCGGGCGCTTTGTAATTCGATCCGCCCGCGACAAAGGCGAGCGATTCCCAGTGGCGCTGAAAGGCGAGGCCCGCGAGCGGATCGCCGGGATAGTCGCGTTCGGGGTCGATCGCGACGACGAAGCCCGAATTGGCGTTGCGCTCGTTGCGCGAATATTGGCTCATGCCGTTGGTCGCGACGCGGCCTTCTTCGGAGGTCGCGGCGACGACGGTGCCGCCGGGACACATGCAGAAACTATAGACGGTGCGGCCGTTCTTGCAGTGGTGCGAGATATGATATTCGGCGGCGCCGAGGATCGGGTTGCCCGCATCGGCGCCGAAGCGCGAGGTGTCGATCCACGATTGCGGATGTTCGATGCGGACGCCGATCGAAAAGGGCTTCGCCTCGACATGGACGCCCGCGGCGTGGAGCATCGCAAAGGTGTCGCGCGCGCTGTGGCCGACGGCGAGGATGACGCGGTCGGCCTCGATATACTCACCATTGCTCAGGTTCACGCCCCGGACGCGGCGTTCGCCCGCCCCGTCGGTGACGATATCGAGCCCGTCGACCTTGTGCTGCCAGCGATATTCGCCGCCCAGCCCCTCGATCGTCGCGCGCAGGCTTTCGACCATCGTCACCAGCCGGAAGGTGCCGATATGCGGGTGCGCCTCGGTCAGGATTTCGGGCGGCGCGCCGGCTTTCACGAATTCGGTCAGCACCTTGCGGTCGAGATGCCGCGGGTCCTTGATCCGGCTGTAGAGCTTGCCGTCGGAAAACGTGCCTGCGCCACCCTCGCCGAACTGGACGTTCGATTCGGGGTGGAGCACACCGCGCCGCCACAGATCCCATGTGTCCTTGGTGCGCTCGCGCACGACCTTGCCGCGGTCGAGGATGATCGGGCGGAACCCCATTTGCGCCAGGATCAGCCCGACGAACAGCCCGCACGGCCCCGCGCCGACAACGACCGGCCGTTTGACCCCCTTCGGCGCTTGCGTGATGAATTTATACGCGGTGTTCGGGGTCTGCTGGACATTGCGGTCCTTGCGAAAGCGCGCGAGCACCGCGCCCTCGTCCTTCACATTCACATCGACCGAATAGACCAGCTGGATGTTGCTCTTGTCGCGCGCATCGTGCGCGCGGCGCGCGACGACATGGCGAACCAGTTCGCGCGGGGTGATACGCAGCCGCTTGCAGATCGCGGCAGGCAGCTCTTCGTCTGCGTGGTGCAGCGGTAGCGTGAGTTCGGTCAGGCGAAGCATGGGACGCCTTTAGCTCGCATTCGCCGGTGCGCCAATCGCACTAGATAACCGCGCATCAGATATGACCCGTTCGCGTCGAGCGAAGTCGAGACGCCCCTCAGTCCTGCACGGCGTCTCGACTTCGCTCGACGCGAACGGAACCAGAGGGTGCGGACCAGATTTAAAGCACGACGCTGCTCGAAAAGAAAAGGCGGCGGCCAGTGCTGGCCGCCGCCCTTTTCCTTATGCCGCTTGCTTGCTGCGCGACGCTTTCTTGCGTTCGTTCGGGTCGAGCAGCGCCTTGCGCAGGCGGATGTTCTTCGGGGTCACTTCGACCATTTCGTCGTCGTCGATATACGCGATCGCCTGCTCCAGCGTCATGCGCTTCGGCGGGGTCAGGCGGATCGCGTCGTCCTTGCCGCTGACGCGGAAGTTGGTCAGCTGCTTCGACTTCATCGGGTTGACCTCGAGGTCGTCGGGCTTGGCATTCTCGCCGATGATCATGCCCTCGTACAGCGCCTCGCCGGGGACACGAACAGGATGCCGCGTTCTTCGAGCGGGCCGAGCGCATAGGCGTTGGCCTCGCCGGGGCCGTTGCTGATCAGCACGCCGTTCTGGCGCCCGGCGATCTGGCCTTTGTGCGGGCCGTATTTTTCGAACAACCGGTTCATGATCCCGGTGCCGCGCGTGTCGGACAGGAATTCGCCATGATAGCCGATCAGGCCGCGCGAGGGGCCGGAAAAGGTGATGCGCGTCTTGCCGCCGCCCGACGGACGCATGTCGGTCAGTTCGGCCTTGCGGACCTGCATCTTCTCGACGACCGTGCCGCTATGTTCGTCATCGACGTCGATGAGTACGGTTTCATAGGGTTCGGTGCGCTTGCCATTCTCGTCTTCGCCGAACAGCACCCGCGGGCGGCTGATCCCGAGTTCAAAGCCTTCGCGGCGCATCGTTTCGATCAGCACGCCGAGCTGAAGCTCGCCGCGGCCGGCGACTTCAAAGCTGTCCTTGTCGGCGCTTTCGGTGACGCGGATCGCGACGTTGGTTTCGCTTTCGCGCATCAGGCGGTCGCGGATCATGCGGCTGGTGACCTTGCTGCCTTCGCGGCCCGCCATCGGCGAATCATTGACCGCAAAGCGCATCGACAGCGTCGGCGGATCGATCGGCTGCGCGGCGATCGGTTCGGTCACACTGATGTCGGCGATCGTGTTGGCAACAGTCGCCTGCGACAGCCCCGCGATGGCGACGATGTCACCCGCGC
The DNA here is from genome assembly GCF_965279725.1 of Sphingopyxis sp. Classification (GTDB taxonomy): domain Bacteria; phylum Pseudomonadota; class Alphaproteobacteria; order Sphingomonadales; family Sphingomonadaceae; genus Sphingopyxis. The sequence goes on along the minus strand of NZ_CBDIIL010000003.1, from coordinate 1,419,141 downwards.
GCGCTTCTTCGACCGGGACGCGCTCGAGCCCGCGGAACGCGAGCAGTTTCGACGCGCGGCCGGTTTCGATGATCTTGCCGTCCATGTCGAGCGCGTGGATCGGCTGGTTGACCTTGATCGTCCCCGACTGGACGCGGCCGGTGAGGACGCGGCCGATGAAATTGTCGCGGTCGAGCAGGGTGGCGAGAAACGAGAACGGGCCGTCTTCGGGCAGGCCCGGGGTCGGCACGTGCGAGACGATCGTCTTGAACAACGGCTCGAGCGTGCCTTCGCGCGCTTCGGGGTCTTCCGAGGCGTAACCGCCGCGGCCCGAGGCATAAAGGATCGGGAAATCAAGCTGTTCGTCATTGGCCTCGAGGGTCAGGAACAGTTCGAACACTTCGTCGAGCACTTCGGCGGCACGCGCGTCGCTGCGATCGACCTTGTTGACGACGACGATCGGCTTGAGGCCGAGCGCGAGCGCCTTGCCGGTGACAAACTTGGTCTGCGGCATCGGGCCTTCGGCGGCGTCGACGAGCAGGATGACGCCGTCGACCATGCTCAGGATCCGCTCGACCTCACCACCGAAATCGGCGTGGCCCGGGGTATCGACGATGTTGATGCGCGTCAGGTCGGCGCCTTCGCCCCACTCGACGCTGGTGCACTTCGCCAGGATCGTGATCCCGCGTTCCTTTTCCAGATCGCCCGAATCCATCGAGCGTTCCTCGACGCGCTGGTTTTCGCGGAAGGTACCCGACTGGCGGAACAGCTGGTCGACGAGAGTGGTTTTTCCATGATCGACGTGTGCGATAATGGCAATATTGCGCAGAGACATGCGGAAACGAACCTTGATGGAAGGGGGCAGCGCCCGAAGCGCCGCGAAACGCCGCGCCCCTAACAGAATGGGTGCTGCGGCGCAACATGATTGCCGATGTTGGCGAAAGTGTCGCGTAGCGCGTCGCTGGTATCATAAGTTTCAATAATTATTGAAACTTCAGAAATGAAAGCGTATGGCGTGGATATGGATATGTCCCCCGCCCCCGTTTCTCCCCCCGATCCCTCGGCGACTCCGCCATCTCCGCCGTTCCGGCTCTCCCCGCTTGCGCAGGCGTTCGTCCTGCATTTCGGCGAGATGGGGAGTCGCTGGGGGATCAACCGCACCGTAGGGCAAATCTATGCGATGCTGTTCCTCGCCGATGCGCCGCGCCATGCCGAGGAGATCAGCGAGGCGCTGAGCCTGTCGCGCGGCAGCGTGTCGATGGGGCTGAAGGAGCTGGCGAGCTGGAACCTCGTCCAGCTCCGCCACGTCCCCGGCGACCGCCGCGACTATTATGAAACCCCGCGCGACGTGTGGGCGATTTTCCGTACCCTGGTCGAAGAGCGCAAGAAGCGCGAGATCGACCCGACGCTGACGACGCTGCGCACCCTGTTGATGGAGCCGGCGACCGACGCGTCGGATCGTTTCGCGCAGGAGCGCATCGGCGCGATGCACGAACAGATCGAACTGCTCACCGACTGGTATGCCGAAATGCGGCGGCTCGATAACGAACGGCTGCTCCAGCTGCTGCGGCTCGGCGAGCGGGTGGTCAAAGCGCTCGAGTTCAAGGACCGGATGCTGGGGCGCAGCAAGACCATGGCGGCGACGGAGAACGACAATGGACGCAGTTGATCCGCTGATCCTCGCGCGCATCCAGTTTGCCGCGAACATCAGTTTCCACATATTGTTCCCGACGATCACGATCGCGCTCGGCTGGGCGCTGCTCGGCTTCAAGCTCGCGTATAATCGGACGAAAGACGGCGCGTGGATGGACGCGTACCGCCTGTGGGTGAAGGTGTTCGCACTGAGCTTTGCGATGGGGGTCGTCTCCGGCATCACGATGAGTTTCCAGTTCGGCACCAACTGGCCCGGCTATATGGAAAAGGTCGGCAATATCGCGGGGCCGCTGCTCGCCTATGAAGTGCTCACCGCCTTTTTCCTCGAAGCGGTGTTCCTGGGGATCATGCTGTTCGGGTTCAGCCGGGTGCCGAACTGGGTCCACACGATGGCGACGATGCTGGTGGCGGGCGGCACGACGCTGTCGGCCTTCTGGATCATCGCGCTCAACAGCTGGATGCAGACCCCGGTCGGATATGAGATTCGCGACGGCGTCGTCCATGCGACCGACTGGTGGGCGATCATCTTCAACCCGTCGATGCCATACCGGCTGACGCATATGCTGATCGCATCGGCGCTGACCGTGTCGTTCCTGATTGCGGGGATGTCGGCGTGGCGCTGGTTGAAGGACGGCGGCGGCGAAGGCGTGCGGCGGACGTTGAAAGCGGCGGTGTATGCGGCGGCGCTGCTGATCCCGGTGCAAATTTTCGTCGGCGACATGCACGGGCTCAATACGCTGGAGCATCAACCGCAGAAGATCGCAGCGATGGAGGCGAATTGGGAAACGCGCAGCCATGTGCCGCTGATCCTGTTCGCGATCCCCGACCAGAAAGCGCGCACCAACCATCTGGAAGTTGCCATCCCGTCGGGCGCCAGCCTGATCCTGAAGCATCACGCCGATGGCGTCGTGCCGGGACTGAACGATTATGAGGGCAATCATCCGCCGGTCGGACCTTTGTTCTGGGGTTTCCGCGTGATGGTCGGCATCGGGATGTTGATGCTGGCGCTGTCGTGGTTCGCGGCATGGACGATCCGGCGGCGCGGGGTCGACGCGATGCCGCGCTGGTTGGCGTATGGACTCGTGGCGATGACCTTCAGCGGTTGGGCGGCGACGCTCGCGGGCTGGTATGTCACCGAAATCGGGCGCCAGCCTTGGCTCGTCACCGGGATCTTGCGCACGAAGGATGCGGTCGGGCCGGTCGGCAGCGCGATGGTCGCGAGTTCACTGACGCTGTATCTGGTCGTCTATGCGGTGCTGCTCATAGCTTATATCGCGGTGCTCTATCGCCTCGCCCGGCTGGGCAAGGCGGCGCCCGACGACAAGGCGATGTTCCCGCTGCCCAGCGTCGCGCCCGGGCCGGCCGCGCCGGTCGAAGAGGAGGTCAAACCATGACGCCGTTCGTCGATCCCTGGTGGCTGCCCGTCATCTTTGCCGGGCTGATGGGGCTGTCGATCCTGCTGTATGTCATCCTCGACGGTTATGATCTGGGCGTCGGCATGCTGACGCGGCTCGAAAAGGACGAGAACCGCGATTTGATGGTGGCGTCGATCGGGCCGTTCTGGGACGCCAACGAGACGTGGCTGGTGCTCGGCATCGGGCTGCTGCTCGTCGCCTTTCCGACCGCGCATGGGCTGATTTTGACGCAGCTTTATTTGCCCGTCGTGCTGATGCTCGTCGCGCTGATCCTGCGCGGGGTAAGTTTCGAGTTTCGCGCCAAGGCGGCGCCCGAGCACAAGCACCGCTGGGACCATGCCTTTTTTGCCGGATCGTTGCTCACCGCGCTGTGCCAGGGCTATATGCTCGGCGCCTATGTGCTCGGGTTCGACCAGAGCCTGGCGTCGGTACTCTTCTGCCTGCTCGCGGCCTTGGGGCTGGTCGCGGGCTATGTCTTCGTCGGCGCCTGCTGGCTGATCTACAAGGTCGAAGGCGATTTGCAGAAGCGCGCGGTGCGCTGGGCCGAAATCAGCCTGTGGGCAACCGCGCTGGCGATGGCGATCATCTCGATCGCGACGCCGTTGTTGTCGGAGCGCATCTTCGACCGGTGGTTCCGCCTGCCCGAGATCATCGCGCTGCTGCCGATCCCGATCGCCGCCGCGACTTTGTTCATCGGCCTCGCGATCTTCCTGCGCCGCCCGTTGCGGGCGAAGGACGAGCTGTCGTGGGTGCCGCTGGCGACCGCGGGCATCCTCTTCGCGCTGGGCTTCGTCGGCATCGCGTACAGCTTCTACCCCTATCTGATCGCCGACCGGCTCGACATCTGGCAGGCAGCGGCGAGCCCAGAATCGCTGAGCATCATCCTGATCGGGGCGCTGTTCGTGCTGCCGGTGATTTTGGGATATTCGATCCTGTCGCACTGGATTTTCCGCGGGAAGGCGACGCATTTGAGTTATGAGTGAGAGGCGACCTGACGCCCGTCTGTTTTGGGGTGGGAAGCAGACGTTCAAACCTCGTCATGCTGAACTTGTTTCAGCATCCATGGCCTGACCGCTAATGGAGCGCTGCGCCAAAGGATACGGCAGGCCATGGACCCTGAAACAAGTTCAGGGTGACGAGATAGGTGGTATCGGCTTTCGGTCGTTTTCAGGCCCTCGTCATCCCGGACTTGATCCGGGATCCGCCTTTCGCTGCAAAACAGGCAGGCCCCGGGTCAAGCCCGGGGTGACGGTTTGGGGGAGCGGGCGGTTAAAGCATCGCAACCAGCCGCTCGACCTCTTGCGCCGCCGTTCGCGCGGCGCGGATCAGGTTGGCCTGGAAATCGCCGCCGCTGGCGTCGTTCGCCTCGTCGGTCACCGCCTTGATCGCCGCCCATGGTAGCCCAAGCCGCCCCGCGGCCTGCGCCACTGCCCCGACTTCCATATCGACGAGCGTCGCGCCGAGCGATTGCAGGTCTGCCGCAGCAGCGGGGCAGGCGACGAAGCTGTCGCCGCTGGCAATCCGCGCGTGGGGCAGGCCGAGGCCCGGATCGGGCATCGCGGTGAAATGCGCCTCGCCGGCTTCGCCCATCGGCCAGTCGCCCGCACGGTAGCGACGGAAGGCGCCGGGGTGGGCGGCGCCATAGTCGTGCTGGATGGCCTCGGCGAGCCAGTAGGCGCCGAGTGCCGCGCCGAGCGCACCGCAGGTGCCGGTCATCAGGAGCATATCGGCATCGGCCCCGAGCAAGCCGGCGGCAAGCGCCGCGTTGACCTTGCCGAGGCCGGTGGTGGCGATGGTGAGGTTATGGTTGTGGGCGGCGAGGCGGCGGATGGGAATCGGGCCATCGTCGCGGGTGCCGGTGCCGGGGAAGAGGGCTTCGGCCTCTTCGGGGAGGGCGGCGAGGATCAGGAGGTTGGGCATGGGGTGTGTTTAGCGGCGCTTGCGGAATAGCCAATCCTCCCCATCGACTTGCGATGGGGAGGGGGACCGTCGCCGGAGGCGATTGTGGAGGGGCGGCAACGGTGCGCCAAAGCCCTTCCGTCAGCACTTCGCGCTGCCACCTCCCCATCGCAAGTCGATGGGGAGGATCTTGGCGGCTTGCCAAACCACCATCACCCCGCCATCGCTCCCATCCATGCTCGCCCGCATCTTTCCCGACCGCTTCGTCCCCATATTGCTCGCGACGATCCTGCTCGCCAGCCTGTTGCCGGTGCGCGGCGCGGCGGTTCCGGTCGCGCAGGGGGTGTCGACCGCGGCGATCGTCTTGCTGTTTTTCCTGAACGGCGTCCGCCTGCCACGCCATGAAGTGCTGCACGGCATCCGCAACTGGAAATTGCAGGGCAGCGCTTTCCTCTTCTGCTTCGGTGCGATGGCGCTGCTCGGCCTTGGTGCCCAGCTGGCCACGGCGCCCTTGCTGCCCGCCACACTGGCGCTCGGTTTCCTGTTCCTTGGCATCCTGCCCTCGACCGTCCAGTCGGCGACCGCCGCGAGCAGCCTGGCCGGAGGCAATGTCGCGGCGAGCGTCGTCGCCGCCGCGCTGCTCAACCTGTCGGGCGTGATCGCGTCGCCTTTGCTGTTCGCCGCGCTCGCGGGCAGTGCGGGGGCGATCCATGGCGAGGCGGCGCTGCGTATCGTCGCCATCCTGCTATTGCCCTTCATCGCGGGCCAGTTCGTCCAGCGCTGGTTGCGCCCATGGGTGCTCGCGCACAAGGGGCTGGCGACGATCATGGACCGCACGGCGATCGCCGTCGCGGTCTATGTCGCCTTTTCGGCGGCGGTGGTGGCGGGGATATGGGACCAGCTCGACGGGCGCGAGATCGGCGTGGTCTTTGCCGCCGTCGTGGCCCTGCTGATGCTGTCGTTCGGCGGCGCATGGCTATTCGGCCGCCTGCTCGGCCTCGCCCGCCCCGATCGTATCACGCTGCTGTTTTCAGGCGCACAGAAAAGCATCGCGGTCGGCGCGCCGCTCGCCGCGACGCTGTTTCCGCCCGCGATTGCCGGCATGGTGCTGGTCCCGATCCTCGTCTATCATATGGCGCAACTGATCATCTCGGCGTGGATCGCGCCGGTGCTGAATCGGCCTGCACATGGTGTGGTGCTTGAATAACACAGGTCCGCGTGCCATATAGGCAGGCGCCCCTTGGCTGACTTGGGTGGCTGGAAGGAAGACGAATGAGCGACGTGACCGCAACGGCGACGGCAACCGACGAACTGAAGCTGACCCCGCCCGATCCCGTGCCGGTGGTGTCGCCCGAAAAGGCGGCGGGTCTTGTCCCGCTGTCGGGCGAGCAGAAATCGAAGCTGGAGGAGCGCGTCGACGGTTTTGTCGACGATCTGGTGGCGCAGGACGTCAATTCGCCTGCGTTCGGGCAAAAGGTCGACCAGATCACCAACATGGGCCGCAAGGAAATGCTGGAGGCGGCGAACCAGTCGAACCGCTTTCTCGACCGGCCGATCAAGGCGATGGACCGCGATAGCGACATCGGCATGAACCTCATTGAACTGCGCAACACCGTCGAACGGCTCGACCCGTCGGCGAACGGCAAATTGCTGTCGAAGCGCGGCTTTCTGGACAAGATTTTCGGCAGCAGCGTCACCAATTATTTCGCTCAATACCGCTCGGCCCAGACGCATATTTCGGGGGTGCTCACCGCGCTGTCGAACGGCAAGGACGAGCTGTTGATGGACAATGCCGCCATCGACGTCGAACGCCGCAAGCTGTGGGAGGCGATGGGCAAGCTGGAGCAGATGGTCCATATCGCCCAGACGCTCGACGAAAAGCTGGAAGCAAAAGCGATCGAACTCGACGGCAGCGATCCGGCCAAGGCCAAGGTGCTGCGCGAAAACGCGCTGTTCTATGCGCGCCAGCGGACGCAGGATCTGCTGACCCAAATGGCGGTGACGGTGCAGGGGTATCTCGCGCTCGACCTCGTCAAAAAGAACAATGTCGAGCTGGTGAAGGGGGTTGATCGCGCCAGCACGACCACCGTCGGCGCGCTGAAAACCGCGATCACCGTCGCACAGGCGATGACCAACCAGAAACTGGTGCTCGAACAGATCACCGCGCTGAACAGTACGACCGCCAACATCATCGACGGCACGTCAAAGATGCTGAAAGACAACACCGCGCGCATCCATGAGCAGGCGGCGTCGAGCACGATCCCGATGGAGACGCTGAGCCGCGCGTTCCAGAATATCTATGACACGATGGACGCGATCGACACCTTCAAGCTGAAGGCGCTCGATTCGATGAAAACGACGGTCCAGTCGCTGGAGGGCGAGGTGGCGAAGTCCAAGGGCTATATCGCGCGCGCCGAGGGCGCGAGCCAAGCGCAGGCGAGCGTCGGCGGCCCCGACAGCCCGCTCGCGTCGCTCGAAGGATGACGATGAGCGAGGTCGACAAGGTCAGCGCGCTCGGCAATGCCGCGATCGAGCGGTCGCGCGAGCGCCGCCGCCCGATCGGAACGAAGAGCGTCGCGCTGCGCCGCCAGCATCTGTACAAGAAGCTGGGCAGGATGCTGGTCGCGGCCGGCGTTGTGCTGCTCGGCGCCGCGGTGTTCGGCCTGTTGATCCAGCCGCTCGGCTTCATCGGCCTGCTTGCGCTGACGGTGCTGCTGATCGGGGTCGCGGTGCTGTTCGGCCGCTCGCCCTTCCCCGAACCGCGCCAGGCGGACCTGCCCAAGGCCGATCTCAAGCATCTGGCGGGGCGCACCGAAATCTGGCTCGAGGCGCAGCGTCCGGCGCTGCCCGCCCCGGCGCGCACGCTGGTCGACGGCATCGGGGTGCAGCTCGATCTGCTGGCGCCGCAGCTTCAGACGCTCGACGCGACCAGCCCGGCCGCCGCGAACATCCGCAAGCTGGTCGGCGAGGATTTGCCCGAACTGGTGGCGGGCTATCAGCGCATACCCGCGGGCCTGCGCACCGAAGCGCATGCGGGGCGCACCCCCGACGAGACGCTGGTCGGCGGCCTGAAGATGCTCGAAAGCGAGATCGGCAATGCCGCGCGCAGCCTGGCGGCGGGCGAACTCGACAAGCTGGCGACGCGCGAGCGTTATCTCCAGCTCAAATATCAGGGCATCGACGGCGACGACTCGCCGGTCAGCTAGGCGCTCCGCCAGCGCTGCGTCCCGAACCACAGCAGCAAGATGAGCAGCAGCGGCGGCGCTAGCCCCCAATGCGCGGCGCCAGCGAGCGGCGCCAGCAGCGGCGCCGACGACAGCAGCCACAGCGCCGCGAGCAACGCGCCGACCGCGAGCGCCTCGAACCCGAAACTGCGCCAGAAGCGCGCCCGGGCGCGGGCGTAAGCGGCCTGCGCATCGATCGCGCGTTCGACCTGGACGGTGAAGCCGCGGTCGCCGGCGCGCGTCGGCGGCGCCAATATCGTGGTCAGCATCGCATCGATGTCTGCGTTGTTCGGGGCCGTCATGCGTCCGCTCCTTCGCCGATCAGTTTCTGCGCCTTGGCGCGCCCGCGCAAGACCAGGGATTTGAGCGTCCCGAGCGGCACCCCCATGATCTCGGCCGCGTCGCCATGCGACCAGCCGTGGCCGAAGCACAGGGTGAGCGCGGCGCGTTCGGGCGGCGACAGCCCGGCCAGCACGCGGTCGGCGTCGATCGCGGCATCGCTGGCGCCGCGCGGGTCAATCGCCGTTGGGGCTTCGTCATCGCCCGCCGCCAGCTCGGCGCGCCGCCGCGCGGTGCGCCGCTGGTCGAGGAACAGGCGCCAACCGATCCCCATGATCCACGCGGCATAGCTCCCCTGCCCCCGATAGTCGTCGGCGCGCTGCCACGCGCGGACGAACGTTTCCTGCGCCAGATCGTCGGCATCGCACCCCGCGGCGCGCGCCAGGAACGCGCGCAATCGCCGCTCGTGCCGGAGCACGAGGAGCTGGAAAGCCGCCCGATCACCCCCGGCAACGCGCTGGTTGAGAGCCCAATCTTCATCGACGCGGCCATCATCACGCAGCGGCACGCTCCTCGGCGGCGGCCGCGCGCGCGAGGCGGCGGCGGACCAGCAACGCGATACCGACAAAGACGGGGAACAGCGCGGCACCCGCCGAAATGCGGATCAGCTCTTCATGCCCCTGGATCAGCCCGAAGCCCGCCATTGCAAGACCGATCGCCAGCAGCACGAGCGCGTTGCGGTCGTCGCACGGCGCATCGGGGCTCTGCCCGCTCAGATGTTCATAGGGCTTGTTGAGCTTGTCGATCAGCGGGCTGACCGCGTCCGACTTCGCCTCAAGCGCGCGGCGAATCGACCGGTGGAGCATCCACGCATGGAGCAACCGGGCGAGCAGAAAAAAGCCGACGACGAACAGCGCCACCATCGTGATGTTTTCGAGCAAGTTGAAGAAATCGCCGCTGATCGCGACCAGTTCGGTGGTCGGCGGCGGGGCCGGCAAAAGCGCCGCGATATCGCGCGGATCGATATAAGAGGCGACCTCGGCCGCATCGATCACTTGCGGCGGCAACGTTACCGGCGCCGCGGCAACGGCGGGTGCAGCGGCAGCGACCGGCGGCGCTGCGGTGGCAGCCGCCGCAGCGGCAATCAGAAAATTCATCGTCTCTCTCCTTCATGCCGCATCGGCACGGTGAAACCACAGGCGGCGACTCCCGGCAAGGCGGGGATGACTGCACCGGGGAGCACATATCAACCGCCGCGCGAAGCCGCCGCCCGGACCGGCACAGCATCCGGTCATAGGATAGACGGCGCCGCGGCGGCCGATGGATGCAAAGCGGCAAGATTTTTTGCCATGCCGTTGAACGGCGCGGCTGGCGATCGACGCTGCGCCCGTCACTAGATCTGGCCGGTTACGGACGGATAGCTTCAAGGAGAAAGAAGCCAAAAGCAGACGCAACACACGCGGCAAGCGCCCGCCGGTCATGAGGTGGCGCCACCAGCACAAACAATCAGGCAGCTTTCAAGAATTCTAAAATGAGCCCGGGTGCATTTCTCGTCAGCAATACTGCCGTGCGAACGCAGCTGCGGCACCGAACAGTCCCGGTTGCGGATGGGTGATCAGCTTCACGGGCAGCGCGGCCATCAAATTTTCGAACCGACCTTTCGCGACGAAGCGTTCGGGAAAGCCCGAGCGGACGAGGCTGTCGCGGATGCGCAGCCCCAGCCCGCCCGCGATGACCACCCCGCTCGCGCCTTGCGCCAGCGCCAGATCGCCGGCGACGCTGCCGAGCGACAGGCAGAAGCGGTCAGCCGCGGCGGCGGCGAGGCTGTCCTCACCGCTCATGGCGTTGGTCCAGATCGTCCGGTCGTCGAGCGACGCGACCGGGCGCCCTTCGAGCGCCGCCAGCGTCTCATAGATGTCGACGATACCCGGACCGGACACGATCCGTTCGATCGACACGCGGCGGTGGCGTTCGCGCAACCGCGCCAGGATTGCGTCCTCGATGCTGTCGAGCGGCGCAAAGTCGATATGGCCGCCTTCGGTCGCCTGCACCCGATAATCGCTGCCGTCGCGCCAGATATGCGCGACCCCCAGTCCGGTGCCGGGACCAATGATGCTGATCGTACCGGCCGCTGGCAGCGGCTCGTCGGGACCGCTCAGTCGCTCGAAATCGCTTTCGTCCGCCTGCGCGACGGCATGGCCGACCGCCTCGAAGTCATTGACCAACACATGACGGTCGACATTCAGCTTTTCGCCGATCAACGCCGGGCGGATGAGCCAGGGGTTATTGGTAAAGCGAATGACTTCGCCGCGGACCGGTCCCGCCACCGCGATCGCGACGCTGCGCGGCACGCCGCCCTCGCGGCGCGCGAACGCTTCCCACGCCGACTGGAAGCTCGCATGATGGGCGGTATGAAGCGTCGTTGCGTCGCCCAGCGACCTAACACGCCCACCCGCCACCTCGGCCATCGCAAAGCGCGCATGGGTGCCGCCAATATCGACTGCGACTACGGTCTCGCTCATAGCGCTCCTCTTCGGCGTTGGGTCAGCCCCGGACGCCCATCTCAATTGCAAGGCACCGCCGCGCTATACCGCCGGGCGCCGGGCATAATAGCCGAAGCATGCGATCACCGCATAGCAAAGGGCGGGCAGCACCAAAGCCAGCGCAAGGCTGCCCGTCAGGTCGGCGAGCGCGCCGGTCGCGAGCGGGACGACGGCGCCGCCGAAGATCGCTATGTTGATGATACCCGACCCGTCCGCCGCGCGGGGGCCAAGCTTTTCGGACGCCAGGCTGAAGATCGTCGGGAACATGATCGCGTTGGTCAGTCCGATCGCGAGCAGCGAATAGGCCGCGACGGTGCCGCTGCTATTTGCGGAGATGAGGATCAGCGTGATGGCGCCGACCGCCACCGCCGCGAGCAATTTGCCGGGACTGACGCCCAGATACATGACACCCGAGCCGATGAAGCGCCCAAGCATCGCGCCGCCCCAATAGAGCGCAATCATCCAGCCGACCACCGACTCGGGCTGGCCCAGCACGCGTTCGAGCGCGAGATAGTTGATGACCAGCGAGCCGATCGACACCTCGGCGCCGACATAAAGGAAGATGCAGAGCGCGCCGAAGCTGAAACGCGGACGCTTCAGAAGATCGAGGCCGGCAAAGCCGCTGCTGGCTTCATGCTTCTCGTCCTTGAGTCGGCCCCGAAACATCCACACCGCGACGGCAACAACCGCGAGCGCCATCGCGATCCCGAGATAGCCGTGGACGATCGCCTGGCTCTCGGCAACGCGATAAGCGTCCAGTGCCGTCCCCGACAGATCCTTGGCCGAGACATCCTTGAGCGAGCCGAGGATCAGCCCCGCGCCGACGAGCGGGAAGATGGTGGTACCGAGCGAGTTAAACGCCTGCGCAAAGGTCAGGCGGCTATGCGCGGTCTGGGGCTTGCCCAGCAGCGAGATCAGCGGGTTGGCGACGACTTGCACGATCACCACCCCGCTGGCGAGGACGAACAGAGCAATGAGAAACAGCGCATAGGTCGCGGTCTGCGATGCCGGGATGAAGAGCAGGCAGCCGACCATCATCGTGACTAACCCGGCAACCGCGCCGCGCATATAGCCGATTTTTTTGACCAGCTTGGCGCCCGGGATACCGATCAGCAGATAGGCGGTGAAGAAGCAGAACTGCACCAGCATCGCCTGGGTGTAGTTGAGCGTGAACAGCTCCTTGAGTTTGGGGATCAGCACATCATTCAGCGACGTGATGCCACCCATGATGAAAAAGAGGCCCATTACGAACAGGCGCAGTTCGGGGGCATCGACATGGCCGCCGGGTTCGGTGCCCCTGCCCGCATCCATCGCGCTATCCTGCGGCACAATTGCCATGTCTATGTCTCCCTAAAACGGCGTGGGCATGCTGCCCGATAATCCGAACAAAGTCTCGCCTGCCTGCCGGTTGGACCGTGCGGCACGGTTGCTCGCCGACGCAAGGTCACTGGTGCATCAAACATCGCGCGGCATCGTCGCCAGTAGCGCGGCGGCGCACAGCGCGAGCAGCGCAAGCACGAGGAACAACCTGCCGAACCCGAAACCCGGAACCACCGAGATGGCGATCCACGGCATGACGAGCGACGGCGCGGTGTTGGTCAGATTGAACAGTCCGATACCCAGCCCGCGCTGCGCGGGGTCGCGCAGGATGCGGAGCGTCTGGCTGGCGTGCAGCGCGAGAAAGGTCGCGCCGGCGATTCCGAACAGCACATAGGCAAGCTTCGCCATCGCCGGATCATCGGCAAGCGCCATCGCGGCAAGCGCCAAAGCCGCGAGCGCCGAAACCAAGGACAAGACCGCAAAAGGATGGCCATGTCTGTCCGACCAGCGGCCGAGGAACAGCGAAACGGCGATCGACGCCGACAGGCTGCCAGCGAACAATAGGGTCTTGTCGCCGTCCCCCATCGCGGGATCGAGCGCGCGGAGCCAGAAATAGAGGTAGCTGGCGAGCGCCGCACCGGAAATCTGCATCAAAAGACGGGCAACCCACATGCGAGCCGCGGCCGATTTGAGCTGCGGTGACGTGGTTTGGCTCGCCGGTGATACGCCCGGCGGCGCTGTCAAGCGCCGCGGATAGCCAAAAAGCAGCAACGGCAGCACCAACGCAGCGGTCATCGCCGCAATGACGGCAGCTTTGCCCTCGAACGCGCTGAGTCCCCCCCCGGCCGCAAACAGGATGCCCGACCATGCGCCGACCGCGGGCGCAATCGAGAGAAGACCGCCGAGAAGACCCTTTTGCGTATCGGGGACGAAATCGCCAGCCCAGGCGATGAGCGGCACGAGCATCAGGTTGAGCGCAAGCTGCCACGCCACGACCAACCAGAGCATGGCGCCGATGCTGTCGCACTGAGTCATGGCGAGCTGGAGCAGGATCGTCGCGACCATGCCAACGGCGACCCACAGACGGCGGCTGTTGGTGCGGTCGCTCAGCCATCCCGACAGGACACCCGAAACACTGGCCGCGACCGCGCCCGCGAACACGATATAGCCCAGCCAGACAATATCGTCGGCGCCGGCGAGTTCGGTGATCCGCGCCGGGAGGACGAGCATGAGAAAGGGGGTGTAAGCCGTAACGCCGCCTGCATAGGCGAGCGCATAGAGAAGCAGGAAGCCAAGCGGCTGCCGCGCCGCTCCTCCGGACCCATTGTCCATCGCCAATGCTTTCAAGCCTCCGCCTGGGCATGCCGCCCATCGCCAACCTACAGACTGCATAGCGTTACCAACCGGTATAATACAGCCGCCCAGACCGCGTCGTGGCCCGGGCGGCTGCCCCTTTTTTAGAAGGTCACCCGCGCCCGCAGACCATAGCTGCGCGCGTCGTTCAGGAAGCGGATGTTCAGCGACGAACCGACCAGCGCCTTTTGCGAAACTTCTTCGTCGAGGAAGTTGCTCGCCCACGCTTCGAGACGGAAATTGTCGATCGTATAGCCAATCCCCAGATTGAGCGTCGTATAGCCCTTTTGCCGGTCGGGGAAACCCGCCGCCAGTGACGTCTGGCGCGCGCCGCTGAGGAACACGATGTCGTCCTCGTTGAACTGGCTGAGGTAGTAGGACGAGCGGTAGTTGAGCAGCGCCTGCCAATCGAGACGACCCGGTCCCACGTCGAACCATTGTGACAGCCGCGCGCTGACGTTCATCTTCGACGACAGCGGCAAACGGTTGCCGACCAGGCTGATCAGCGGCGAATTGCCGCCGGCGCCAAAGTCCTGCGCGCGCGCATCGGCGACAGTGCCGCGCGTGATCTTTGTGTCCAGATAAGCAGCGTTGATGTCGAGCCCGAAATTCCCCGGCAGGCTCAGGCGCAGCTCGGCCTCGGCGCCATAGATGCGCGACGCACCGATGTTGCGGTTCACCAGCGAATAGCCGTTGCAGACCGGCGGAGTTTGCGTGCTGTCGAGGTTGATACAGGTCAGATCCTGGAACACCTGGTTAGAATAGTCGTAGTAGAAGCCGGTGAGGTTCAGGACCGCCCGCCGCCCAAAGGCATCGAAGCTGTTGCGGCTGCCGATTTCATAGACGAGCAGCTTTTCGGGGCTGAAGGTTTCGGGGATCGTCGAACCGTTGAAGCTGTCGTTGAAGCCGCCCGACTTGTGGCCCGTCGAAACCTTGGCATAAAGCATATTGTCGTCGCTGACGTCGAATTCGATGCCTGCGCGCCAGTCGACAAAGTTGAACTTTGAATTCCCGACCTGCTGACCCGGGATGGTGAGGTTGGCATAGCTGAAACCGCCATTCGTGTTTGACGGGTTGAGCGCCGGGCAGTTGACGAAACCATTGTCGATGTCGGGCCGGTCGATGCAGGTGCCGTTCGGGTTGGTGCCGTTGGCGATCGCGCCGATCTGCTGGATCAGCGTGTCGCGGAGCCCCGGGGTCTTGATGCCTTCGATCAGGAATTGCGCCAGGCCCTGCGGCGTATTGATACCGGTGACGTCGAAGTTGGGGCGGTCGAGCAAATTGGGCTTGAAGCCTTCGGTGCCGAGGCGGGTGGCAAAGCAGCAGGCGAAATCTTCGCCGCCCAGCGTCAGCGCCCAGTTGCCGCCAATGCCATAGCGCGACTTTTTCTCGTCGGTGTAGCGAATGCCGCCGAGGAACCGCAGCCGGTCGGTGACATCGAAGGTACCGTCGGCGTATAGTGCGTAGCTTTCGCCCTGGACGTCGGGCATCGTAAATTCGGTGCCGGAATAGCAGCAATAGCCCCGATCAGCGAGCGCGAGATAGCCGACAGCCTGGTCTTCATTGAAGTAGAAACCGCCGAGATTCCAACGGAAACGCTGGTCCTCATTGGCAAACAGGCGCGCCTCATAGACCTGGCTTTTGGACTTGGTCTGCCAGAAATTGCCCGAATAATTGTCGTACAGAACCGCCGACAGATCGCGGCCCGGATAGTCGATGCCTTCGCTCGACGCGTTCACCTGATAAAAGTCGACCGAGCGATAGCTGCCGGTCAGCTCGGCACCGAAGCTGCCGAAATCATAGTTGATCTTGCCCTGAACGCCCCACAGCTCGTTTTCCATTTCGCCCTGCAGGCCGCGATAGACGACATTTTTGAGGTTGAGCTTGTCGGGGCGGAGGCCGGTCGCCTGAACCGCGCTGAAGATGTTGGCGCCCGGATAGCCGGTGCCGGTTTCCTTGCCATAGTCGCCGACGATCGAGATGCTGAGCTGGTCGCTCGGTTCCCACAGCAGCGACAGACGGCCGGCGTAATTCTCTTCGAGCCCTGCAGGTTTCAAACCGCTGGCGAGAGCGCCGGTCGAGACATTTTTGTAACCGGCGTCGCGGTTGATGTAATAACCCGCGGCGCGCAGCGCGAAGCTGTCGCCGATCGGAATATTGATCGCCCCTTCGGCGCCATAGGACGAGCGATTGCCGAACTCGGCCTGCGCATAACCGCCAAATTCGCCGAGCCGCGGTTTCGCGGTGATGATGTTCAGCGTCCCCGCCACCGCGTTGCGGCCATAGAGCGTGCCCTGCGGCCCCTTGTTCACTTCGACGCGTTCCAGGTCATAGAACATCAGTCCGAGCCCGCGCGGGCGCGGGATATAGGTGCCGTTGAGGTGGGGTGCCGCGCCAGGATCGCCCAGCTCGGTGCTATTGGCCGAACCGACGCCGCGGATGAAAATTTCGACATTGCCTTCCTGATTGGCGATGCTGAGACCCGGTATCGCGACCTGCAAATTGCGCAAATCGCTAATGCCATCGCGGCGCAACTGATCGGCGCCCAGCGTCTGCACGACGCCCGAAACATCCTGCAGATTTTCCTCGCGGCGGTTTGCCGTGACGACGATGACATCGTCGCGATCCTCGGCGGCCGTTTCGGTGGCCACCGGCTCCTGCGCATAAGCCGGAATGGTGGCGACGGTGGAAAGCAGTACCAGAAGCGCCGAGCGCCCAAAAATTCCCTTGTTCATAACATCCTCCCTAATTTGTCTTCTTATTTGCATGCAAGTTGTGGTCCCGACGGCGAGACGATCCGCGCCGAGGACAAAGTGATGTCGAGACTGCCGGCAGTCGCGAGGGTCAGCGGCGTCTCGACGCGGGCCATGTCGACGCCCGCCTTTTCAAAGCAGCGCAGCGGGACCGTAATGCGTGTCCATTTGTCCGCCTTTGCCGCTTCGGTGAGCAGGCTGCGCACCGGGATTCCCCCCGCACAGTTCGCGCCGCATCCCATCAACAGGCTGACGTCGGCAGACGGGGCCGCGTTGACCTTCAACTCAAGCTCCAGCGCGAGGTCACCGTTGGTCTGGCGGGTCAGGTCGGCGGGCGTGTCCTGGGCAATCGTCGCCACCGCATGCCCTGCCCCCGTCCAGCGGAGACGGACCGAATCCTCCTGCGCTGTGCGGTCGGCGGGGCGCGCCTCGATCAATTGCGGGCCGGGATTGGTCGAAAGTGCGTCCGGAGCCCCCAGCAACAGGCGGCGGCCGCTGCCCGGCTTGCCCGCCGCGAACAGCGTGCCGGGATCGGCTATCGCAGCACGCGCGCGTGCTTCGGACAGCGGCGCGAGATCGCCCTTGTCGGCAAAGGTCAGGCCGAAGCCATAAGCAAACAGCGGATCATAGTTGGCGTCGCCGACGTTGACCGCGGTCTGGTCGCTCGACCGGGGCCAGCTGTAGGGCAGCTTGCCGCGAAAATCGGCCTTGCCGAACAAGATGTCCGCCACGCCGCCGCCTTCCGATCCCGGCAGCCAGGCCGCGACGAATGCGTCCGACGCATTGAGGAAAGGATTGACCCACATGGCGCGTCCGGACAGGAAAACCGCGACCGTCGGCACGCCCGCCGCCTTGAGCGACCGCAGCAAGGCGAGGTTTTTGGCGTCGTCATAGCCGACGTCGGGACGGTCGCCTTGGAATTCGGCATAGGGATCCTCGCCAAACACGACGATCGCGACGTCGGGTTTGGCCGAATAGCTGCCATCGGTCGACAACGTCGCGGTGCCACCGGCGGCCTTCACCGCCTCGTCAATTCCTTCCCAGATCGACTGGGCATTGGGAAAATCGCTGCGCTTGGTGCCGGTACCCTGCCAGCTCAAAGTCCAGCCGCCGGTTTGCTTGGTCAGATTATCGGCACCGTCGCCCGCCACCAATATCTGACCACCCGCCTTGAGCGGCAGCAATCCGCCAGCGTTTTTAAGGAGCACGAGCGATTCACGCACCGCCTCGCGCGCCAATGCCCGATGCTCCTTGCTCCCGAGCAATTCGAACCGGCCGCCATAGGGCCGCGACGACGGCTTGCCCGCCTCGAACAATCCAGCACGCACCTTGACGCGCAGGATGCGGCGCACCGCATCGTCGAGCCGCGCCAGCGGCAGCGTTCCACCGCGCGCGTGGGAGAGCGTCGTGCGGTACAGGTCTTTCCAGCTGTCCGGCGCCATATACATGTCGAGCCCGGCGATCACCGATTGGGGGCAATCGGTGGCAGTGCAGCCCGCGACCTGGCCGTGGCCGTTCCAGTCGCCGACAAGGAAGCCGTCGAAATTCCAGCGATCCTTCATCACGCCGGTCATCAGCGATGGATTGCCGTGCATCTTGACGCCGTTCCAGCTCGAAAAGCTGACCATCACCGACTGGACACCCGCGTCGAGCGCGGGAAGATAGGGCGGGCTGAACAGGTCGCGCAATTGCGCTTCGGGCATCACCGCGTCACCCTGATCCTTGCCGCCGCTGGTGCCGCCGTCGCCCAGGAAATGCTTCGCGGTGGCAATGATGTGCGGCCCACGCAGCCAGTCCTTTTCGCCGATCTTGCCCTGCAAGCCTTCGATCAGCGGCGCGGCATAGCTGGTTGCGATTTCGGGGGACTCGCCAAATCCTTCATAGGTGCGGCCCCAGCGATCGTCACGCACCACCGCCAGCGTCGGGGCAAAGGTCCAGTCGAGCCCGGTGACGCGCATCTCGATCGCGGTTGCGGCGCCGATCCGGCGGATGAGGTCAGGATTCCGCGCCGCGCCCAGTCCAATATTGTGGGGAAACAGCGTCGCACCGACGACATTGTTGTGTCCGTGAACCGCGTCGCTTCCCCAGATCACCGGGATCCGGGGCAAGTTGCCATGGCGTTTCATCGACGCGGCGTAAAAGGCATCGGCTGCGGTCAGCCAGTCTTTTGCCGGTGCATTATAGCGTCCGCCCGGATCCGAATTGCCGCCGTTGAGCACCGAGCCGAGATGATAGCGATAGACGTCGTCGGGCGTCACGCTGGCGATGTCGGCCTGGATGATTTGGCCGACCTTCTGTTCGATCGACATCGCGGCCAGCAGCGCATCAACTTGGCGCTCTACGGCCGGATCCGCAGCAACCGTCGCTGCACGCGCGGGCCAGTTTTCCGGCGTCACCGGCGCGTCCTTTGCCAAGCCAGCCGTTTGGGCAGCGGCGCGTTCAATAAAATTGGGAACAAGGAGCGCGACGAGCGACGTCGCCCCCAGCGCCAAGACAGCTGCGCGTGACAGACTCAATTCCCTCTCCCCAGATATGTCAACGTTTACCGTTTTGTCGGTCAACGTTTACCGTCGATTCTCGACAGAAGTCAATAGAGGCGCTAAAAGAGAAAATGCGGGACGCGGCAGCAACGCCGCAAGGCAAGCTACCTGGTTGATCGGAGAGGGAAATTTCGAAACGATCAACGATTGTTGATATTGCGCGCGTCGCCGGGGTCACACCCAAGACCGTGTCGCGCGCCCTCAACGATGCCCCCCATGTCAGCGAAGCGGTGCGCCGTAAGGTCAAGGAGGCCGCGGCCGCGCTCGACTATCACCCCAATCTCGCGGCGCAGAGCCTTATCGCGCGTCGTTCGTATCTGATCGGGCTCACTTACGAACGTCCCAGCCCGAGCTATGTCGTCGAGCTGCAGAACGGAGCGCTGGGTCGGCTGGAAAACGAGCGCTACCGCCTCGTCGTCCTTCCGTTCAACCATGTCGCCAGCCGGCCCGAAGAACTTGGCAAGCTGCTCCTGCGCGCCGGGCTCGACGGGGTATTGCTGGCGCCGCCCGCCTGCGACCAGCCCGTACTGCTTGACATGATCGAACGCCAAAAACTCCCCTACGCCCGCATTACGCCGCACAGCGATCTCGACCGCGGCTTGGTCGTCGCGATGGACGAGGTCGCTGCCGGCCATACCGTTGCCGCGCATATCCTGTCGCTGGGGCACCGGCGCGTCGGGGTCATCCTTGGCGATCCGTCTCATGCAGCAAGCCGGGGCCGCATGGAGGGCTATCGGCAAGCATTTAAAGAAGTCGGGGTTCCTATCGACGACTCGCTCGTTGGCACGGGCGACTTCACCTACGACGTCGGTTACCGGGTCGCGCTGGAGCTCTTGGACCGCCCCCTCCGCCCCACTGCGATCCTTGCCCAGAACGACGACATGGCGGTCGCGGCGATCGCTGCGGCGCGCGACCTTGGCCTTTCGGTTCCCCAGCAATTGTCGGTTGCCGGTTTCGACAATTCGGAAGTGTCGCGTACTGCTTGGCCGCCGCTCACGACCGTCCATCAGCCAGTGCGGGAAATGGCGTGGGACGCAGCAAACCGTTTGATTGCCGCGCTGGACGGCGAGACGGATTCAGAGACGCCACGCCGACGCGACCATCTGCACGAATTGCTCATTCGCGCATCGAGCGCTCCGCCACCGCCGGACTAATCGCGGGCGCAGCAGCGCTACCACGGTCAATCTTCCGAAATTGGCGGGTTTGCAAATTCGATCAATTCGCGCGCCTGTTCCGCAAACCAGGACCCCGCTGGCGGCGCCGTCAGGCCGCGCTCAGGATCCGCCGGACCACCGCGCCCGCGGTGGCATTCGCCATCCGACTCACCGGGTATCTTGATCCACAGGAACGCATCGACATGGGGCGTGCCGCTCGCCAACGTGGGTTGCCGTCCCAATCCTCGACCGGGCGGGTTACACCAGACTTCGGCATCCGAATATTTGCCAACCGGCGGTTCCCACGACCCTTTGCCGTTGCGGCTGGTATCGATCACAGCATGCTTCTGCGATACCGGATCGCGCCGCAGCCCTGCTTGTTCGAACAAGCTGTCATAGGCTGCGTCGGTCGCGCCCCAGGTCTCATGATCCTTGAAATCCGCAGGCCCATATTGGCTGGGACAAGCGCGCGGGTCGAGGCCGCCGCGCGTGACAAGGGCGATGCAGTCGCTGACCCAGCGCGCATAAGGAACGACGCGCGCGTCGCTTTCAAAATTCGACACGTTGAGAAAAAAGCCCCTCGCGCGTGCAACGTCGGCCTTGATCAGCCGAGTTGCGGCTTCACCAGGCGCAAGCCAGCTACTGCCGGTTCCGTCCAGATACAGGCGCACATTGGACAAGGAAGCGAGAATCGATACCGCGCCCCGCAATTGCTCATATCTGGCATCGGACGCGCCACCGCCCTGCCCTGCGGGCTGGCAATGCTCAACTTTCCCGTCGAGCGTCTGGTGCCAGGGTATGATGCCAAGGCCATCGGGTTCGAGAATGACGATCGCCTTCCGCTCTCCGATGCCGGCTGCGAAACCCTTCATCCATGCCAGATAGGCCGCGCCATCGCGCGCACCGCCCGCCGAATAGAGCGCGCAGTCCCGGAACGGTATGTTGTAAGCGACAAGGACCGGAATTTGCCCTGCGGCCGTTGCTCGGTCCACAATGTCGCGGACTTTGGCTTCAACCATTTCCGGTGTGCCACCGGTGAACCAAGACGCCGACGGGATGCGCGACAATAAAAGGGCGTCGCGCGCTGCCTGCCCCCCCAACCGCGCTGCGGCCTGCGCCGTCGTGCTATTCGGGTCGACAAAAATACCCTGGCTGCGAGTTATCTGACCCGAAGCCGCGGCGCTTAGGGCTGCGAACGAAATAGCGAGCCCGAGAGCAAAGCCTTTCATGAGTCCTCCCCAGAAGAACCTGTACGTCAATCGACCAATGGGACGACGACAATTTGATTGTCGCCCGAAACCACGCCGCGGGACAAGCACGGATTTTCCCCTTCCAAGCGAACATATTTCGGGTCAGATCATACCAACAGCATGACCGCTTTGAGGTGCTTGTCCGACGATGTCGCAACGGCCGGCATCGGGCGCGAAGCAAACCCTCCAGTTCACGAGAGGCGCACGAATCATTTTGCAGCCGACGCGGCGGTCCAAGTCGGTTTGGCAGTCAAATTTTTTGGCGCGTGTATCACAGATGTGGGAGGAAATGAGGGAGGAAATCCGGGGCCATTAGTTGACAATACATGGTCGGCCAGCATCCGTTGCGCCTTGGGCAGGCTGTCGAGCAATGCGGCCGCGCCAGTGTAATCGCTGACCTGCCCGGCGGTCATGAAGAAGCTGATGGGACGGCCATTCGCATCGGTCACGGCGTGCAGCTTGGTATTCATGCCGCCCTTCGTGCGGCCGATCAGGCGTCTCGGACCCCCTTTTTTTTTACCCGCAGGCTCGACGCGGTGCGGTGGGCTTTGAGATAGGTCGCGTCGATCATGATCGTCTTGCGCTCCGGCGCTTGCGGTGTGGCCAAGCCTTCCATCATGCCGATGAAGATGCCTTTGTCGCACCAACGCTTCCAGCGATTGTAGAGAGTCTTTGCCGGGCCATATTCCCTCGGCGCGTCTCGCCACCGCAGCCCATTGCGGTTGACGAAGATAATGCCGCTCAAAACCCGCCGGTCGTCAACCCGCTTGCGGCCATGGCTCTTCGGAAAATAGGGCTGAAGACGCGCCATCTGCTCGTCCGTCAACCAGAATAAAGCGCTCAAATTCAGGCTCCTTCGTGGTCGCCTGAATCATAATCGCCACACCAAATCAATGAGTCCTGACCCTAAGACGCTGTTCTTGGTTCTTACTCGCTACGCAGTGCCTCAATCGGCGAAAGCCGCGAGGCGCGGATGGCGGGCCAGCCACCAAAGGCGAGCCCGATGACCGCGGAAAACAGAATCGCACCGATCGCGACCCCGATACCGATCGGCGCGGGAAAATCGGCATAGGCGACAAAGGCCAGCGCCGCGACCTTGGCCAGCGCGAGGCCAATCCCACCGCCGATGATGCAGAGCACTGCCGCTTCGACTAGGAACTGGTTACGGATGTCGGCGCGCTTGGCGCCCAATGCCATTCGCAAACCGATTTCGCGGGTACGCTCGGTCACGCTGACCAGCATGATGTTCATGATCCCGATTCCGCCCACGAGTAACGAGATCGACGCGATGGCGACGAGCAGCGCCTGGAAAATCTGCGTCGCTTGCCCGGTCACCTCGGCAATTTCGGTGGTCGTGCGTACGGTGAACGGATTGATCTTGCCGTTGGCGACGCGATAACGCTCACGCATCAGTTTTTTGATCTGCTTTTGCCCGGCGACCAGCGAAGGCTCGTCGTCGAACCCGATGAAGGCGACATGGATATCGTCGGGCCCTTGCGCCGGCGTGTCGAGCAGGCGCTGGCGCAGCGTTCCCAAGGGAACGAGAACCAGATCGTCGTTGTCATTGCCGAAGCTGCTGCCCTTGCTTTCGAGCAGGCCGATGACCTTGAACGGGACGCGGTTGATCCGCACTGTTTCTCCGACAGGGTCATAGGTCCCAAACAATTTGGTCGCGACCGTCTGGCCGATCACCGCAACGCGCAAAGAAGCGTTCACGTCGCCTTGCTCGAGAAAGCGGCCCTCGTCGGTATTGACGTTGCTGACGATGGCATAATCGGGGGTCACCCCGATCACCTCAGTCGTCGCATTGCGGCCGCCGGCCACCAGTTGGACCCGCGTGCGCAATTGCGGCGCAGTGGCGATGATGCCGGGCACCTGTTTGGCGATCGCCTTAATATCGCGTTCGGTCAGACGGCCGCGGTCGGTCGTCCGCCGCGGGCCGTCGCTGTCGGGCTCGGGCACTACGATCGCCATGTTGGCGCCGAGCGCGCCAATCGATTCCGTCACCGAGACTTGCGCGCCCGCGCCGATCGCGACCGCCAGGATGACCGAGAAGACCCCGATCATGACGCCGAGCGTCGTCAGGATAGAGCGCATCAAATTGACGCGAAGCGCGGTCAGCGCGATCGCGACATTGATGCCCCAGCCGGCGAGGCTTCGCCACAGCCGCTGGATCATGACGCCGATCTCCGCCGATTGGTCACCGGTTCGTCCTCGATCACCTTGCCGTCGCGAAACAGGATGCGCCGTTCGGCATAGTCGGCGATATCGGGTTCGTGCGTCACCAGCACGATGGTGATGCCCTCTTCATTGAGCGCCTGGAAAATGCCCATGATGTCGTTCGACGTCTGGGTGTCGAGCGCCCCGGTCGGCTCGTCCGCCAGCAGCATAAGCGGTTCGGTAACCAGCGCGCGCGCAATCGCGACGCGCTGCTGCTGCCCGCCGGACAGCTTGGCGGGACTATTCTGCAGCCGGTCGCCGAGCCCCATGGCCTCGAGCTTGGCCTTCGCACGCCGCTGACGTTCGGTTCGGTCGAGTCCCGCATAGATCAATGGCACCGCGACATTGTCGAGCGCACTGGTGCGAGGCAGCAGGTTGAACTGCTGAAAGACGAAGCCGATTTTGCGGTTGCGGATTTCAGCAAGCTCGTCGCTCGAGAGACTCTTGGTGTCGATACCGTCGAGCAGCAGCGTACCAGAGGTCGGCGTGTCGAGGCAGCCGATCATATTCATGAAGGTCGATTTGCCGCTGCCGCTCGCTCCCATGATCGCAACAAATTCGCCGCGCTTTATCGCCAGCGAGACGCCGTTGACTGCGTGGACCACTTCACCGCCGATGACATAGTCCTTGATCAGGGCGTACGTCTCAAGAAGTGGAATCATCGCCGCCGTCCTCATCCTCGCCGGCGTCTTCATCCTTCTTCGGTTTCAGCGACTTGCTGCGAACGAGAATCTTCTCGCCCGGTTTCAGTCCGCTGACGATCTCCGTGAATTCATCGCCCTCGACGCCGATCGCGACCTTGCGCATCGCCGGACGGTAAGGATCGTCGGTCGCGACGAACACCATGGGAGCGGCCTTGCCCTTCTTCTCGGCAGGCTTGTCCTCGCCCACGCGGGCTTCGTCTGGAAGGTCGGCGGTTCGCGGACGAAACCGCAGCGCGCTCGACGGGATGCGCACGACTTTGGGTTTGGAGCCGGCGATGATGTCGACATTGGCGGTCATGCCTGGCAGCAGCTTGCCGTCGAGGTTCGGAACATCGGCGATGACCAGATTGCTCACCACATTCTGGTTCTCGACCGCCGCCTGCCGCACCTGCCGAACCGTCGCGCGAAAAAATCGTGTCGGGATAACTGTCGACCGAGAAATTGACGGGCTGTCCCACCTTGACCTGACCGATATCGGCTTCGTCGACCGAAGCTTCGATCTGCATCTGGGTGATGTCGGTCGCGATCTCGAACAGATTGGGCGTCTGGAAGCCCGCGGTAACGGTCGATTCAGGCTCGACAAGCTTGTTGATGATGACGCCGTTCGAGGGGGCGATGATCCGAGTCCGCGACAGGTCGAGCTGCGCGGACGATAATTCGGCGCTTGCCTGACTGATCTGCGCGCGCGCGCTCGACACTTGCGCCTTGTTGACCGCTGACCGCGGTCCGCGCGGCGCTGAGCTGTGCGTCGGCAGTGTCGAGATCGGCTTTCGAGACGAAGCCGTTGCCGGCGAGCGATTTGCGCCGCGCGTAATTGCGCTGCTGGATCAGGAAGTCATTTTCCGCCTTGGCGACATTTGCTTCGGCCTGCTGGAGTCCGGCGCGGGCGAGCGAAAGCTGCGCCTGGCCCTGCTGGACCCGCGCCTGGACTCGGGTAGGGTCGATCAGCGCAAGGAGCTGCCCTTTCTTTACCGGCGAATTATAATCGACAAAGACCTGCGTGACCTGGCCCGACACTTCGGCGCCGACGTTGATCGTGTTGAGAGCGCGAACCTTACCGCTCGCGGATACGACGCGGTTCACATCGCCGCGCTCGACCGTATCGAGCACATATTCATACTCCTGCGGTGCTGGCGACAGAATTTTGTAGAGAGCGAAAGCCACGACCAACCCGATTGCAATCGACCAGAAACGATGCCTGTTTATCCACCCGCGCAGTCTCTGCAGCATTTCCCTCACCTTTTTCAGCCTGTTCGAATCGCGGTTGCTCAAGCGGAACCCGGGATTGGCTGCGCACCTTTGGCATGATCAGAGCGATTTTGCGAACGGCTGAAATCTTTGGAAGGCAAAGTGGTAGCCGAGGAAGCCCCGCAATTGATCACCGACCCGCACCACTGCTGAACTTGGCCGAAAACAGGCATTCCGCTCTCGGGTCCCGATGTGCGAAAAGCAGTCGTTCACGCTCTTTCGCGATGGGGTACCACGCGCACCAGGCTCAGCATTTGCAAAAAGAAGCAGTCCTATCGATCGGATGAGGAGGCGCTTGTCGTTGCGCGGCGCGCCGAAATACCGCTTCGCCCCATCGCTGCGATCGCTGCCGCCTGTTCCATTTGACGAGCCGCACAAAGGGCAAGCCAGTGCTGCAACGCGGCGCCCCCCTAAGACAGCTTTTTGAACTCCAGCTCGGGAAACTCTTCCGCCGCCGACTGGTCCAGCGCGTCATAATAGAGATTGGCGCCGCCGAAATAGATCAGCACGCGCGCGCCCTTGTCGTCGCGGTTGGCGCCCATCATCCAGGAATTGACCTTGTCGCCCTCGGCCATCAGCGTCTGGCCGTGAATATTGGCGGTAGCCGCGGTCCATTCGCGCTCGGCCTCATCGCGTGGTTCGAAAACGTCGAAACCCTCGCGTTCCATCTTGGCGACGCAGCGCGAGATCCAGATCGCATTCTGCTCGATCGACGTCGGCAGGTTGGCAAAAGGTGCCTGCGGGCCGGTGACTACGAACATGTTGGGGAAACCGGCGACGCACACCCCCATGATCGACGAGGACTGGACCTGCCACTTTTCGCGCAGCGTCTGGCCGCCCTCACCGCGGATCGGGAAGGCTTCGAGCGAGCCGGTATAGGCCTTGAAGCCCGTCGCCAGGACGATGATGTCGAATTCATAGTCGTTGAGCGTGGTGCGCACCCCCGTCTCGGTAATCTCGACCAGCGGTTCGCGCTTCCGGATGTCGACCAGATGCACATTGTCGCGGTTGAAGGCTTCGAAATAGCCGTGATCGAGCGGCGGGCGTTTGGCGAATAGCGGATAATCGTCAAAGCTCGGCGTCAGCAGGTCGGCGAGCGCAGGATCGTTGACCCGCTCGCGCATTTTAGCGGCGATGAAGTCGCCCGCCATCCGGTTGGCTTCGGGGCTGGCGAGCAGGTCATCGAAGGTTTCGAAAACCCAGCGGAAACTGCCGGTCCAGTTTTCCTCAAAGATGCGCTGCCGTTCCTCGGGCGGCGTGTCGATCACGTTGCGTCCGACCGGGCTGTCGAACGCCATGCCGAACACGTGATTGCGGCACTTGGCGACAATCGCCGGGTAATTGTCCTTGATCTCTTTTTCCCACTCGGGGGTCATCTCTTTCTGCATGGCCGGCAGGACATAATTGGGGGTGCGCTGAAACACCGTCACGCTGCCTGCGGTTTCCGCCACGACAGGCAGCATCTGCACCGTCGTCGCGCCCGCGCCGATGATGCCGACCTTCTTGCCCGCATAATCCAGCCCTTCGTGCGGCCAGCGCGAGGAATGAAAGATCGGCCCTTTGAAGCGGTCCATGCCGGGGATTTTCGGGATCATAGGTTCCGAAATCATCCCCATCCCGCTGATGAAATATTTGCAGCTATAAACGTCGCCGTCGCCGGTCGTGACCTGCCAGCAGCCACGCGATTCCAGATACTCCGCCTCGACAATTTCGGTGTTGAACTGGATGTGCGGCCACATGTCGCATTTGTCGGCGACGAACCGCATGTAATTTTGCGTTTCCTCGCGGCCCGGATAGCGCTTCGACCACGACCATTCCTGCAACAACTCTGGCGAGAAGGTCAGGCAGTAATAATAGCTCTCGCTATCGGTCGCCGCGCCCGGATAGCGGTTCCACGTCCAGGTGCCGCCGATGTCCGATGCGCGGTCGAACACGCGGACATTGAGCCCTTCTTCGCGCAGATAATGGATCAGCGCCAGCCCGGCAAAGCCGGCACCGATGACGATCGCGTCATAGTCCAGGGCGGGTTGGTCTTCGCGATTTTTCGTGGCCACGCTGGCATCGGCGTTCGTCGTCGTCATCACACTCTCCAATAATCTGACGGCACCTTGACTGGCGCCCGTCATTTTTCCTCAAAGCTTCTATTCGGCCACCACGCGATCGGGATCGGCGACCCCGATCTCGGCGAGAATTTCCATGCGATCGGAATCGCGTTGCCACATCCGGGGCGCGACGACCCGGGTGTCCGCAAAGCGCGGCGCCGGATGCGGCTGCATCCAGCCATCGGCCTCAAGATAGCTGCCCCTCGCTCGATTGTGATCGTGCATCGGCGCCTCGGCCATCGTCAGCACTTCGGTGTAGCAGCAGTCGCGATGCAACAATCGTTCGGTCCAGCTCGCCCGCGGCGCCGACGCGAAAATTTCGGCCAGCCGCGCTTTCATCGCGGGCCATCGCGCGTGATCGTGCTGCGCGGCGAACAGCGGGTCGCCGTCAAGGCCCAGCGCCTCCACAAGCCGCGCGTAAAATTGCGCCTCGATCGCGCCGATCGCAACGAAACCCCCGTCGGCGCAGGCATAGCAGGCATAAAAGGGGGCGCCCCCGTCGAGGAGGTTCTGGCCGCGTCCCTTGTCCCACATCCCGTTGTGCGTCAGCGACCACATGCCCGCCATCAACGCCGCCGATCCCTCGGCCATGCTGCAATCGATCACCCGCCCCTCGCCGCTCTGCCGCGCCGCGAGCAGTGCCGCCACAAAGCCGAAGGCCAGCATCATGCCGCCGCCGCCATAATCGCCGATCAGGTTCAGCGGCGGCGGTGGCGGCGTACCGTCGGCCCCAAGCGCGCCGAGACAGCCGTTGATCGAGATATAATTGAGGTCGTGGCCCGCCTTGTCGGACAAGGGGCCATCCTGCCCCCAACCGGTCATCCGCCCGTACACCAGCGCGGGGTTGCGCTGCATCAAGATGTCGGGACCAAGCCCCAGTCGCTCGGCAACCCCGGGCCGGAACCCTTCGATCAGGCCGTCGGCGGTTTCGACAAGCTTGGCCACGATCTCGATCGCCTCGGGCTGCTTCAGGTCGAGCGTGATTGACCGCCGCGAACGTAGCAGCACATCGCACCGCTGATCCTGCGCCAGCGGGTCGCTGCCCCCGGGTCGGTCGATCCGGATCACCTCGGCGCCATGGTCGGCGAGCATCATGGCGCAGAAGGGCGCGGGGCCGATCCCGGCCAGTTCGATGACACGCACGCCGTCGAGCACGGGCCGCATCAAACCACCGTCGATACGATCCGGGCGATTCATCCGTTCTGCATTTCGGCTATGTGGGCTTCGGGCCAGCGCTGTGCGGCGCACGTCGGCACCAGCATGGTTGCCAAATGGCCCCTCATGCTCCGCAATCGCGGCGGATCGACAGCCTGCTCCAAGCCTACTCTCCCACAATTCGGGGTGCCGTCAACGACATCTCACCATTTACTTGCTAGCGTCTAGCAAATAGAAAATCAAGCGCAAAAACTGGCGCATAAGCCGTTGGTTTGTCGATTTTATTGTGGCCCGACCGAGAGAATCAGTAGGGGATTCCAAAGGCTTTCGCGGTCGAGCGGCGAAAGGCTTCGAACTGTTTCGGCAGGTCGACGCTGTCGGACGCGACGAGCCACTGGTAGATCGTCCCGAAAATGAAGCTGCAGAAACCGAATGCGTAACATTCGGCGTCGACCACAGCGTCAATTTCACCGCTGACGATGCCTTCCTCGACCCAATGGGCGACATCGCGGCGATAAATCTCATGATAGGCAGCAAGATGGTCGCGCACGTCATTGTGCGAGCTGATCGATTCAAACCACAGGATGTACATCGCCTGCATGTAACCCGAGTGGCTGGCCAGAAAGCCCTCGACCGCGCGCAGGGCGGCAAGGCAGGCTTGCGCGCCACCGCGCGTGCCGACCTTGTTGGCCAGTTCCTGCGTCCAGCTGGTGTTGAAATGCAGCACCAGCTGCCCGAACAGCGCGTCCTTCGATCCGAAGCGGCTTGACGCCAGCCCGCGCGAATAGCCGGCGCGTTCGCCGACGGCCTTCAGCGTCGTCGCGTGCGTTCCCTGCTCGATGATCAGTTGCATCGCGGCATCGAACATCCGCGCGTCGGACAGCGCCGTGCGTTCGGCCTGCGTCCGGCGACTGGCGCGCGGCTTGGCGCGTCCCTTGACCGGCTCTTCGCGATGACTCTCGGTCACTTCACGCAGCGACGCCTTGCCTTTCATCGAAGACGATGCGTTCATGAAAATTCGTCAACCCTTTCAAAACCCGTCTGGCCGTTTGCAACGGCAGCGCGAAGTGCCTGCTTGTCAATCTTGCCGACGCTGGTCAATGGCAGCGTGGCGGCGTGCGCCCAATATTCGGGAATCCAGAAGCGTGCGACCTGCCCCTGCAACGCCGACCGCAGGCCGGCGAAATCGGGCCGTGTGCCGTCAGGCGTGGTGACGATCGCCAGCGGCCTTTCCTCCCAGCGCGGATCGGCGACCCCGATCACCGCCGCCAGATCGACGCCGGGGAGGCTGGCGACATGGTTCTCCAGCTCGGCCGAAGGAATCCATTCGCCGCCCGATTTTATCAGATCTTTCAGCCGGTCGGTGACCTGGACATAGCCGCGCGCGTCGATCGTCCCGGCGTCGCCGGTGTCGAGCCAGCCGTCGTGGGTCAGCACGCCCGCCCCGGCGCCGCGGTGATAACCGCGCGCGATCCACGCCCCGCGCAGCTGCAACCGCCCGACGCTTTTGCCGTCTTCGGCGACCGGCTTGTCCTGATCGTCAACCAGCCGCACCCGGACCCCGGCAACCGGACGCCCGCTTTTGGCGCGCAAACGGCGTGCCTCCTCGGGCCCAACATCGGCGGGGGGGTGCGAAAGGACGCACAAGGGGCTAGTCTCGGTCATGCCCCAGCCCTGGATCAGCGGCACGTTCCAGCGGCGCTCGAGATCGGCGATCAGTCCTTCCGAAACCGCCGATCCGCCCGCCACAATGACGCGGAAGCTCCCCATATCGACCGGATCGATCGCATCGGCGCGTAGCAAGTCGTTGAGGATGGTCGGCACAGTCGCGGTAAAGGTCGGCGCGGTGGCGCGGATCATCCGGCGGATCGCCTCGGGCTGCAAATGCGGGCCAGGCAGCACAAAATCGGCGCCCGCGAGCCAGCCCGAATAGGGCAGCCCCCAGGCGTTGGCATGGAACATCGGCGGCAACAGCAGGATCGTGTCGCGGTCGCTGAGCGCAAAGGCATTGGCGGCCATCGAGGCGAGGCTGTGGAGGAATATCGTGCGATGCGAATAGACGACGCCTTTGGGATCCCCCGTCGTCCCCGACGTGTAACACGTCGCCGCGGCGGCGGTCTCGTCCGGTTCTGGAAATTCGGCGAGCGGCGCATGGTCCGCGATAAAGGCCTCATATGCTGTGCAGGGCTTCTCCAGCCCGGCGAGCTCGCCGGTGTCCCCGGTGACAATGACCTGCGCCAATCCTTCCAGCGAATTGATCTGTGGCAACAGCGCCGCGAGCAATGTGCCATCGGCAATCAGCAAGGCGTCTTCAGCATCCGCCATGATGAAACGGAGCTGATCCGGATGCAGCCGCAGGTTGAGCGTGTGGAGCACCGCTCCTATCGCCGGGACCGCCAGATACGCCTCAAAATGGGCAAAGTCATTCCAGCTGAGCGTCGCAACGCGGGTGTTCGCGCCGACGCCTGCGGCCCGTAACGCTGCCGCCAACCGGCGCGCACGTTCGGCCGTCTCGGCAAAGCTCCGCCACATCATCTGCGCGCCATCGAACAGCCCGATGCGGCTGGTCGCATGGATGCGCTCGCCATGCGCAAAAATCGCTGCGGTGCCCAGCGGCTCGTGCATCATGGTCGCGTCCATCACGCCATCCCCTCGCCCGCCGCAATCCGCCGCGCCGCGTCGAGCAACGCCGGAACATCCTGCTCAAGCCCGCGCTCATAAGGCCCGTCGACCTGCCCTTCGCGGAATAGCACATAAGCGCCCTCGACGATCGCGGCGAGGCGCCAGAGCGCGAAGGCCTGAAAATATCCGAGATGATCGATCGACAGTCCCGTTGCGCGCGCCCAGCGCTGTGCGAGGCTGCGGCCATCGACCGCCCCGGCGACATTCGACACGCGCTGGACAAAGGCGAAACCGAGTGGCAGACTTTCATCGCGGTTCCACATCGCGGTGACCAGCCCGACATCGACCATCGGATCGGCCAGCGTCGCCATTTCCCAATCAAGGATCGCCCTGACGTCCGGTACAGCAGGGTCCATCAGCACATTGTCGAGGTGATAGTCGCAATGGACGATTCGCACCGCCTCAGGCGGCGGCGCGTTGTCGGCGAGCCATACGCCAAGCGTTTCGATCAACGGCAGATCGCGGACAGCGTGCGCCGACCGCACCGCCCGCCAACGCTCGATCTGACGTCCGACAAAAGTCCGCGCCTTTTCGGCATCGCCAAGTTCGGCGGGAACCGGCGTGATCGCATGGACGCTGGCAAGCGCGTCGATCAACGCATGGCCCACCGCGTCGAGCGTATCGACGTTGTTCGCATAGGCAGACGGCAGGGTATCGGTGATCGCCGTGCCGCTGACAAAGCGGGTGAGCGAAAACGGCGCGCCGAGCACCGCGAGATCGTTGCAGAAGAGAACGGGTGCAGCCACCGGCGCCTTACCCGCGATTGCCGAAATGAAGCGAAACTCGCGCGCAATGCCGGCACCGGCAAGGTCGGACACGGTATCGGCGGGCGGATGCCGAAGGACCATGGGACCATCGGCGGTTTCCACCAGGCTGGTGACATTGGCGTTGCCGCCAGTCAGCGGGCGGACGATCCGCGCTTCGGCGATCCCGGCCTCACGGTCCAGCCAGCGGGCGAACCGCTCGGCCGGATCGCTTACAATCTGCACAGCAGTCCGCCGTCGTTCGAGATGATTGAGCCGGTCATATACGGCGACCCCGCGACCCACCAGACGACATCGGCCAACTCCTCGGCCGTACCTTCACGGCCCAGCGGTATGCTCGCCACGAGCTTGGCTTTGGCGCGCGCCGATATGCCAGCGGTCATTTCGGTCGAGGTTAGCCCCGGAATAACATAATTGACCCGGATACCGTTCCGCGCGAGTTCGACCGCGAGCACTTGCGTGAGCCCGGCCAGCCCGGCCTTTGACGCACCATAAGCGGCGTCGCCGGCAAAACCGCGCAGGCCGACGACCGCGCCGATATTCACGATCGACCCGCCCTGGCCCATGTACGGCAAGACGGCGCGAACGAAGTTGAGCGGGCCGGACAGGTTGGTGTCGAGCACCGACTGCCAATCGCTCTGCGACAGCGAAGCAAGCAGCCCGCCGCGGTGGAGACCGGCGTTGTTGATCAGGACATCGATGCCGCCCCATTGGTCGGCAACCCGCGCGCAGGCGTCCGTGACCGATGCCGGATCGGTCACGTCGGCGACCAGGCCGATGGCTTCGCCACCGATCTCTTTCGCGAGGGTATCGATGTCCGCACCCCGCGCAATGAGGGTAACGCGGTCACCCTTGCTGGCGGCCAGCCGAGCGATCGCGAGGCCCAAGCCTCGCGATGCTCCGGTGACCACCCACCGACGTGGCGCAGGTTTCGGCGATGTCGTCATCCCGACCCTGCTCAGAAGGCCTGGGTCAGGGCAACGCCCCACGTGCGCCGCGGCCGCGGCGCGGCGTAGCTCCACACCCCTTGCACGTCGTAACCGATCGTCCAGCCCTTTTCGTTCGCCAGATTTTTGCCGAACAGGCTGACCGTAGTCTGGTTGAACCGCGCGTTTATCGACGCATCGACCAGATACTGGCCGCTGTTGCGCAGGTTCGGGTTGTTGAGGAAGGTAATCTCGTGCCCGCCAATATAATGGACGTCGCCCGCGATCCATGCCGACGCATTGCTGCCGATGTCGGCCTCGTAAATGCCGCCCAGGCTCCACGTCCATTTCGGCGCGCGGCGGATCTTCAGGAACGAGGCATCGACCGGAGTGCCGGTGCTATAGATGTCGCCGAAGAAATCCTTATATTTCGCATCGAGATAGCCCATGTTTCCGCTCAGCGTGAAACCATCGAACAGGCGCGCAGTCAGGTCGAGCTCGACCCCCTTGAACTCCGCCGACGAGGCGTTGATCGTGCGGTTCTCGCGGCCCGTCGACGTGCCGGGCGCCGGGACATCGAGGTCCTGCTGCATATCCTTATATTTCATCAGGAACGCCGCACCGTTCAGACGCACACGCCCGCCAGCGAACTCGGTCTTGAAACCCGCCTCATAGTTATCGAGCGTTTCGGGATCATAGGGAATCGTCGCCGCGCCAAGGGTCGCTGGACGGCCGTTGAAACCGCCGCCGCGATAACCGCGCGACCATAAGGCATAGACCATCGCCTCGTCGGAAAGCTCATAGCGTAGCGAAACGCGCGGGGTGAATTTCTTCCAGCTCTCCTTCACCGGAGCGGCCATGACGATCGAGCCCGGAACGGTCGCGATCGGATTCGCCTCGACCGTGGTGCCATAGATAAAGACCGGCAGGTCGTTGACGATGCTGGACTTCCTGTCCTTCGTATAACGCGCGCCGACGGTCAGCGTCAGCTTGTCGAAAATCTCGTAATCACCCTCGCCATAGATCGCCCAGGACTTGTTGGTCTGCGTCACGTCCTGCGCGCTGGTGAGCAGGGGCGGGCCAGCAAAGCCGATGTAGTTCTTGAGATTGATCGTGTAGCGCGAATCCCACAGATAAGCGCCCAGGACAAAGGTCAGCGGACCGTTGCCGCCTTTGGTCAGGCGCAGTTCGTTGGTCGTCTGCCGCCAGCGCGCCGGCCGGTCCGTATGATACAGCGTCTGCGGTCCGGCATCGAAATCCTGATTGATTTCTTCGTCGGTTTTCAGCCAGCCGAGGATATAATCGACCTGCATGTCGGACCCAAGGTCATAGGTCGCCTTGGCGATCGCCATGTCGAGCTTGAACGTCGCATTCCGCTCCAGCCTGCCGTCGGATACGCTGACATAGCGATCACCCGACGTCGGCACGCCCGGCGAAGGGGAGCATTGGGCGTAAGCGACGCAGAACAGATCGGTCGGCCGATTGACCGCGAGCAGCTGCGGCGGATCCTGCTTCGTCTTCTGATGATCATAGCTCAGCTGGATGTCGAGATTGTCGGTCGGCTCGAACAGCAGCGCGGCAGACAGCGCGTAGAATTTCGACCGTTGGCCGGGCTGGTCCTGGACGCGGTTAAAGATATAGCCGTCAGACTTTTCATAAGCGCCGCTGACCTTCACCGCGACATTCTCGGACAATCCGGTGCTGGCGACGCCTTCGATCTTCCAGGTATCGAACCGGCCATAAGTGAGCCGCGCCTTGCCGGTCAAATCATAGGTCGGGCGCGAGCGGGCGAGGTTGATGACGCCGCCGGTGGCATTGCGTCCGAACAGCGTCCCCTGCGGGCCGCGCAACACTTCGACGCGATCTATGTCGATCGCTTTCAGCAAGCTGCCCGAGCTTTGGCCGATATACACATCGTCGAACACCACGCCGACCGCCGGGTCGACCGATTTTTCGACATCGGCGACACCGATACCGCGAATATAGACGGCGGCAACGCCGCCCGGTCCCTGCTGGGTATCATCGATGACAATGTTGGGCGAGGAATCGGCGAAGTCGCGAACGTCGGAATCGAACCGTCTGTCCAGCTCGCCTGCCGACAGTGCGCTGATCGACGCAGGCACGTCCTGCATGCTTTCTTCGCGCTTGCGCGCAGTGACGACGATTTCTTCGAGTCCGCCCGACGATGCCGCCGACGTTTCGTCGCTCGCGTCCTGCGCGCTCGCGGCCGATGCCGGACAGATTATCATTGCAGCGGTAGCGAGCAGGCTCGCGGTTTTGACGCGATCGATCATGATCATTTCTCTCCCATCGACGGGCGTATGATTTTCTCGCGAATGCAGTGTGCGGGTCTCGCGAGTCACGCTCCAAGGGCAGAGTGACGCACTTGCTTGCTTTCGACAAGCAAATTTTATTTGAAGCCAATTACATGTTGATCAGTTTCAGTTTATATATATGAAATATAACAATATATTTTGACAAAGATGCCATAGAAAATATTCTTGCTTGTTCTCATCTAGTAAGTGTGTAACAAGATTCGCAACGATAATGACGGATTGGGAGAGTGCAAAATGGCAGGCCGGCTGGACGGTAAGTCGGCGTTGATCTCGGGCGGCGCGAGCGGCCTGGGCGAAGCGCAAGCGATCCTTTACGCCCGCGAAGGCGCGTCGGTGCTGATCGGCGATGTGCAGGCCGAAAAAGGCAACGCGGTTGTTTCTGCGATTGCCAGCGAAGGCGGCAAAGCGGCCTTCATTCATCTCGACGTCACCGATGCCGACAATTGGAACAAAGCCGTTGCCGACGCCGTCGCACGGTTCGGCCAGCTGACAACACTGGTCAACAATGCCGGCATCTTCCACCCCGGCGGGATTGTCGATGAAACGCAGCAGGGTTGGGACCGCATGATCGCGATCAACCAGACCGCGGTGTTTCTGGGGATGAAGGCTGCGGCCCCTGCCCTGCTTGCTGCAGGCAATGCGGCCATTGTTAATATCAGCTCGCTCTATGGCCTCATCGGTAGCGCGAACGCCATTTCCTACCACGCCTCAAAGGCGGCGGTACGCGTGATGGGCAAGGCGGGAGCGCTCGAATTTGCCAAGCAGGGTATTCGCGTCAACACCATCTTCCCCGGCCAGATCAAGACCCCGATCCTGGGCGACATCACCCCCGAACAGGATGCCGCGATCAAGGCATCGATCCCGATGGGTATCGTCGGCGATCCGATGGATATCGCCTACGCCAGCCTCTACCTTGCCTCGGACGAAGCCAAATATGTGTCGGGTGCCGAACTGTGGGTCGATGGCGCCTGGTACGCGGGGCAATGATTGTGATGGCGAGCGCGCACGACAAAGGGACGAACCGCTGATGGCTTGGGATTTTTCCACCGACCCCGAATTTCAGGTCCAACTCGACTGGATGACCGCGTTCGTGCGCGAGGAGGTGGAACCGCTAGACCTCGTATTTCGCGGGCCGGCAGACCCATTCGATCCGGCTGGCAAGGCGCGCAAGATCATGCGACCGCTCCAGCAAATCGTCAAAGAGCGAGGCCTGTGGGCCTGTCACCTCGGCCCGGAACTCGGCGGCGCGGGATTTGGCCAGGTAAAGCTTGGCCTCATGAACGAAATCCTCGGACGAAGCAGATTTGCCTCGGTCGTGTTCGGAACGCAGGCGCCGGACACCGGCAATGCCGAAATCCTCGCGCGCTTCGGGACTGCCGAACAAAAGGCAAAATATCTCCAACCGCTGCTCGATGGCGAAATCGTCTCCTGCTATTCGATGACCGAACCGCAGGCGGGGGCCGATCCCGGTGAATTCACCTGTCAGGCCCGGCTCGACGGCGACGAATGGGTAATCAACGGCGAAAAATGGTTCGCCAGCCATGCCTGCATCGCCGAATTCCTGATCGTCATGGTCATCACCGATCCCGAAGTTCCGGTGCATCAGGGCTCGACCATGCTGATCGTACCGCAAGGCACGCCTGGGCTGGAGATCGTCCGCAACACTGCGGTAGGTCCGAAAGACGAGATCGGCAGCGGCGTGCACGGCTATCTGAGGTTCACCAATTGCCGCGTGCCCGAGGCGAGCCGACTTGGCCCGGTCGGCGAAGGCTTCAAGGTCGCGCAATCGCGGCTAGGCGGCGGCCGCATCCATCATGCGATGCGCACGGTCGGCATGCTGAACAAGGCGATGGACTATATGAAGGAGCGCGTCGTCAGCCGCACCACCAAGGGCGAACGGCTGGCCGACAAGCAGATGGTGCAGGAAAAGATCGCCGACAGCTACACGCAGATTCTTCAGTTCCGGCTGCACGTGCTCTACGCCGCCTGGCTGCTCGACCGCGACAAAAGCTATACGCGCCCGGTGCGCCGCGAGATCAGCGCGATCAAGGCGGCGATGCCCGGCGTACTGAAAGACGTCATCTATCGCGCGCTCCATCTCCACGGCTCGCTCGGCATGTCGAACGAAACCCCGCTGATGGACATGTGGCAATATGTCCCGGAAATGGGGATCGTCGACGGTCCGACCGAGGTTCACAAGATCGGTGTCGCCAAGGACATTTTGCGCGACGTCATCCCGGTCGAGGGCCCCTTCCCCAGCTATCATGTGCCGACGCGGCTGGCCGCTGCGCGCCAGAAATTTGCCGCCTACCTCGACTGATGCGCCGCGGCGCAAGGAGCCTGATATGACCGATTCCACCGATCTCGCTCAGCGTCTCGACCGCGTCGAAAGCCGTTTCGCGATGCACGATCTGGTCAGCGATTATTGCCATGGCTTTGACAAGCACGACTGGGATCGCTTCAGCGCGATCTGGTGGCCCGATGCGGTGTGGGACATCGGCCCGCCGTTTGGCAAATTCGAAGCCAGCGAGGGCATTGCGCATGTCACCAAGGACATATTGTGGCCCGCATGGCTCAGCTCGATCCACTTCACCACCAACCTCGTCATCAGCTTTGAAGGCAAGGACCGCGCGACCGGGGTGTGCGACGTCGACTGTATCGGCACCACCTCAGACGGTCAGGCGCAGACCGTCGGCGCGAGCTATTTCGACACCTTCGAGCGGCGCGACGGGGTGTGGAAGATCGCGCACCGCAAGGTGAAGATGTATCACTTCAACCCGCTGCCCGGCGTCACGCTGTCCCCACCCGCATAGGAGCTTTTATGGCCTATCTCGACACCGACGACGGCGGGCGCGTCTATTATGAGCATCACCGCGCGGCCAAATTGCCGGTCGTGCTGATCCACGGTTGGGGCATGTCGGGCGATTATTGGGCGTCGGCGGTCGAAGCCCTGCTGGCCGACGGCCATGGCGCGATCGTCGTCGATCACCGCGGCTGCGGCCGCTCCGACCGCGATTTTACCGATATGTCGATCAATGCGATCGCCCGCGACGTCGCGGCGATCGTGGAGCGCTGCGCCGCCTCGCGCGTCGCGCTCAACGGCTGGTCGCTCGGCGGCGCCGTCGCTGTCGCGGCGGCTGAACTGCTGGGTGAGCGCGTCGCTGGCCTTGTCCTGACCTGCGGCGCATCGCCTCGCTATGTGCAAGGCGACGGCTTTCCGCACGGCGGAATGCCCGATGACGTGCTCGGCATCGGCGCCGCGATCACTGCCGACCGCCCCGGCTTTTTCCGCGCCCTCGCCGAAGGCGCATCGGGCGAAGGCGCGAGCGAGGCGATGATCGGCTGGGTCGAGCGCGGTTTCCTCGCCACAGGCCCGCGCGCCAGCGACACCCTCGCCGGACTTGCCACGCTCGACCAGCGCGACCTGCTGGCATCTTTCCCCTTTCCGATGCTGTCGATCGGCGGTGCGAAAGATACCATCGCTGACCCTGCGATCGCCGGATTTGCGGCGAACTGCGCGAGCAACGGCACGCTGCTGACCATGGATACCGGCCATTCGCCCCAACTGGAAAACCCCTCGGCCTATAATGAGGCGTTGCTCGCATTCGTGAGGAAGCTTGCCTGATGACCACCGCGCCGCTCGATGATCTCGCCGCCCTGCTCGCGCCGCTGCACGCGCCCTTCACGTGCAAGTCGCTCAAAGCGCCGAACCGGTTCTGCATGGCGCCGATGTCGCGCTATTTCGCCCCTGGCGGCGTCCTGAGCGACGCCGGCGCCGAATATTACCGCCGCCGCGCGGCCGCGGGGATCGGCACGATCATCACCGAGGGCACCGGGGTCGCCATCGATCACACCGTGTCCGCCGACACTGTACCGATCTTCGCCGGTAACGAACCCCTCGCCGCCTGGAAAAGCGCGGTCGATGCCGTCCACGCCGAAGGCGGCATGTTCGTCCCGCAATTGTGGCACGTCGGTGGCTGCGCGGACTTCAACTATCCCGATTCGCCGCACGCGCCGCTGGTCAGCCCATCGGGTTTTGCCGGCCCCGATGTGCCCGGCGGCCGCGCGATGACCGGATCGCGACATCGCCGATACGATCGCCGCCTTCGCCGAATCGGCGCGCGCCGCGAAGGCGATCGGATGCGACGCAATCGAGCTCCACGGCGCCCATGGCTATATCTTTGACCAGTTCTTCTGGGACAAGACCAATCTGCGCAGCGATCGTCACGGCGGCCCCGATATCGCCGACCGCGCGACCTTTGCCGCCGAGGTGATCGCTGCCTGCCGCGCCGCGGTCGGGGAGGATTTCGCCATCATCTTCCGCGTGTCGCAGTGGAAGACCTACGACTATGATGTCAAGTTAGCGCGCGATCCCGACGAAATGCACCGCTGGCTCGATCCGCTGGTCCGCGCGGGGGTCGATATCTTCCACGCCTCGCAGCGCCGTTTCTGGGAACCCGAATATGCGGGCGATCCCAAAAATCTCGGCGGCTGGATCAAGGAAGTCACCGGCAAGCCGGTAATCACCGTCGGTTCGATCGGCATGGACCGCGACCTTATGCAGGATTTCGTCGAGGGCATTTCCTCGCCGATGCTCGGCCGTTTGGAGGATCTGGCGGCGATGTTCGATCGCGGCGAATTTGACCTTGTCGCGCTAGGTCGGGTCTTGCTTGCCGATCCCAACTGGCTGGAAAAGGTCGAGCAGCGCCGCTTCGAAGAACTCACTCCCTATGACCGCGCGACCGCGCTCAAACAATATGAGCATGATTGATATCGATGTTGGGCAAGGCCCAGCCTAACGTAACTCAACATCGAATAACGCCAACGCGATCACTGGCCTAATAGCGCAGGCAGCCAGCTCAAGGCTGCGCCCAAAATTTCAAACGATCCCTTTAGGTGCGAGCACCACATCCTGAGCCGCTTTAGCTCAGCCGCGTTATAAACGTCTTTTTCCGCCCTCGGCGAACGGCAGGTTTCGGGCAACCGACTTAAGGGCACCTACGGCTTAGATCAGGCGCAAAGCAGATCCTCCAGTTCACAGAAGGGCGCACGAATCATTTTGCAGCCGACGCGGCGGTCCAAGTCGGTTTTGCGATCAAATTTTTTGACGCGGGTATCGCAGATGAGGGAGGAAATGAGGGAGGACACGCGCAGAGAAGGTGGATTCTCCCAGCATTTCAATGGGTTATGAAAACTCTGGATGCCCCGCGAGGGGTATAACTTTCCGTCCCAACTCATCCAAACTGGTGCCAAATAGACTGAAAAACCCTGGAATTTTATGAGCTTCCTGGTCCCATGCAATCCCATCAAAACCCGTCTAATCCGACCCAAAATGAGGGAGGAAATGAGGGAGGAGTTTCGATCTCATTGGTAGAGAATGTATGCCAGTATAGACAGCAAGTCATAGCCTGCCCCCCTTTCATCCGCAGGTCAGTTGAGGAAATCTCAGATTTCAACGGGTTCTAATTCTGCCGTCTGATGGAGCACGCCAAAAAATCACGTCCATCTTATCAAGGCGGCGGGCCGGATTGATACCTTGGGGCTATGGCGCGACACGCTCCGGTCGAAAAATTGCCCGGGGTCGCAGCTGAGAATGGCAGCGTGTCAGCACCGCCATCGACGCCGCGCAGGCGAAGATTGGCAACACCTCAGGCTTGACCCCGGTGTCGCACGTCCACCATGTTACCGCGCGCGATCATGATTGTATCAATTTCGCGTCTGACGCGGGCGATTCCGTCCAATTTAGATAATATCAGCCTCAATCCGAGCGCTGCAACTGACCGATAGCCTCCATTCTGCTTTCAGACGAATGACGCGAGAAGCAGACGTCGTCGCCAAGACAGCTTGCGTGACGCAAAAAGAGAAACGGACGTACTATTTCAAGCCTTCGAATACTCTGTCACGATCTGCCGACCCTAATCATCGCGCGCGATGGTCACCCTAATGCCGTCGAGGGCGTCACAAACGGGGATCCGACAAGATAATCGCGACGTTTCATTGCGGTCGGACGAACTGTCCAGGAGATCGTTTTCATCTTCGCACATAGAAGCCATCCTCCCGAGGAATTCGGGAGCGACATGGACGTGGCAGGTCGCGCACGAACAGCAGCCGCCACAAAGCGCGAGCAGTTCGTCGAAGCCGTGCTCCCGGATTTATCTCCATCAGATTTAAGCCCGCGTCGGCTTCCAGCTCATGCGCGCTCCCTTCCCGATCGACTATTGTCACGCTTGGCATATTGATAGCTCCATCATGTAAGATTGCCTCCCAGGGAAAGCAGCGCCTTTAGCGGCGTTTCTGTGTCGGCGAGCTGCTCGGCTGTCGCCAGCAGGCCTGCGGTGACGATCAGTCGGCCTTGGAACATAATCCTTGGTCGCATTGACGCAGTCGATCGCGATGACCTTGCCCGCTTTGAGATAGACGACCGAGAAGCTGCGGTTCGCGGGATCGCCGCGCATCACCGCGCGGTCGTGGCCGGTCGACAGGCCTGCGGTTTGAAGCTTCAGATCATATTGGTTCGACCAGAACCACGGAATCGCATGGTAAGGAGCTTCATCGCCGACGATGCCCTTGGCGACGACATTCGCCTGGTCGTTGGCGTTCTGCACCGATTCCAGCCGGATCACCACGCCTTCCGCAAAGTCATTCTCGTGCGCCGCGCAGTCGCCGATCGCATAGATGTCGGGCAGACTCGTCCTGCACAGGCGGTCGACGAGGACGCCGTTGCCGCCCTCGGCCCCCGCCGCGATCAGCGGCTCGACCGCCGGAACAATGCCAATGCCGACAATAACGAGATCGGCCGCGATGACCTCACCGTCGGCCAGCCGCACGCCGGTGACGTGGCTATCGCCCTCGATCGCCTCGACCGCGACGCCGAGCCGCAGATCGACGCCATGCTCGCGATGCTCGCGTTCGTAAAAGCGCGACAGCTCGGTTCCGGCGACGCGCGCCAGCACCCGGTCGAGCGCCTCGAGCAGCACGACCTTCTTGTCCGCTTTGCGCAGTACCGCTGCGGCCTCGAGCCCGATATAGCCGCCGCCGATGACGACGATCTGGCCTGCGGTTTCGGACGCCGCCTTCATCGCGTCGGCATCGGCGCGGGTCCGCACGCCCTGCACGCCGGGCAGATCGCCGCCGGGGATCGGTAGCATCCGGGGCGAGCCGCCGGTTGCCCAGACGAGCTTGCCATAAGTGATCGTCTCACCGCTTTCGGTGGTCACGCTATGCGCGGCCGGATCCACCGACATGACCCGCGTGCCGAGCAACATCGTCACCTCGCGCTCGTCCCAATATCTGGCGGGACGCAGCTGAATGCGCTCAAATTCCTTCTCGCCGGCGAAATATTCCTTCGACAGCGGCGGGCGCTCATAAGGTAGCTCGGGTTCGTCGCCGATGATCGCGATGCTGCCCGCAAACTTTTGTGTGCGCAGCATGATCGCAACCTGCGCCCCGCCATGGCCAGCGCCCACAATCACCACATCGAAATGCATTATTTTGTTTCCTGCTGGCGTACCAATCTCACGCGGCATTTCGCCGTGCAGTTGCAGGTCCGACGCGGATGACGTTTGAACTACCGTGCCGGTGGCCCTTTTAGCTCAACGCGGTTTCCCTCTGGATCACGAATGTAAATCGAAGGCCCATCTCCGTCCGCGCCGTAGCGTATGCCGCTCTCGTCAGGTGCAACGGCAAATGTTGCTAGATGCGAACGGATTGCGTCTTCCTCGAATGGGTCGATAGCGATGGCGATGTGATCCATATTGTGGCCATCGGCTGCGGGACCCCTGCCAC
Source organism: Sphingopyxis sp. (assembly GCF_965279725.1). Taxonomy (GTDB): domain Bacteria; phylum Pseudomonadota; class Alphaproteobacteria; order Sphingomonadales; family Sphingomonadaceae; genus Sphingopyxis. The sequence continues at coordinate 1,375,857 of NZ_CBDIIL010000003.1, read as the reverse complement.
CTGTTGTTCCCAACTTTCCGGCAACTGCGACAAGATCAATCAACGAGCGGCCTGCGCGCAGTTGACATAAACCGATGTCATCCTGTTGGCGCTCCAAGGTGCATCCCAGGACATTCTGATAAAAGGTCCTGACCACAACCAGATCGAACACACGCAGAACGACATGGTCCAATCCGATCAATGCAAACGGTACCGCCACTGTCATTCTCTCTCAAACATGCCAAACTTCCTGCGACGTGTGCTTTTCGGCCTTGATCCCGCAAGGTTACTGCGCTGTCATCCCGGCATCGATCACATGCTCGGCTCCCGTGATGTAGGACGACTGGTCGGAGGCTAGAAAAAGAACGAGGTTTGACACCTCCTCGGGCTCGGCGATGCGGCGTAGCGGGATCTGCGCCAGCGCATCGCCGCCTTCTTCGTTGGTGGCCTCGATCATCATCGGGGTCATGATAAAGCCGGGGTGGACCGAATTGGCGCGGATATTGTCGGGACCATATTCAACCGCTGCCGCCTTGGTCATCCCGCGCACCGCAAATTTGCTGGCGACATAGGCAAGGCTCGGGAAGCCATAGTTGGCGACCAGACCGGCGATTGAGGAGATGTTGACGATTGAGCCCTTCCCGGCCTTCAGCATCGACGGGATCACCGCATGCATGCCGAGATAGATGCTGTGCTGGTTAACGGCGCAGACATGCATATAGTCAGCCTCTGCCACATTGGCAGTCTTGGCCATCGGCCCAAGGATGCCGGCGTTGTTGACCAGCACCGTCACGGGGCCGAATTTGTCCTCGGCGATCGCAACGACCCGCTGCCAGTCAGCGGCATTGGTTACATCATGTTCAGCGAAGGCGGCCCGGCTGCCCAGCTCCGCCGCTAGAGCGTCGCCAACATCGGCGCGCATGTCGGTCAGCAGCACTTGCGCGCCTTCGGCCACAAAGCGGCGAGCATGCGAAGCTCCCATGCCACGCGACGCCCCGGTGACTATGGCGATTTTTCCGTCGAGCTGACCCATCTTCTCTCTCCTGATAATTCGATATGAATAAGTGTGGAATTGCGGCCTGTTGGGCGGTAGGCAGACGGCCATGGCGCAATCGAGCAACATTTCCCGCCGCCGCAAATCGGCCCTCGAAGATGGCAGCATCGACTATCTGGCCAAGCGTGCCGAGCTGGTCGAGATCGCCGGACGCCAGTTCAAAAACAATGGCTTCCGCGCGACGACGCTGGCGGAGATCGGCCATAAATCCGGGCTCGATCGCGCGACGGTCTATTATTACTTCGGCAGCAAGGAAGAATTGTTCCGCGAGTGCCTGCGCGTCGGGGTCGACGACAACATCAACGAATGCGAGCGCATTGCGAGCGATCAGGAGCTGACACCGGCCGAGAGGCTGCGCGGCGTCATCAATCAGCTGATGAGCGCCTACGACCAGCATTATCCGCACATGTACGTCTATATCCAAGAAGAGATGAACCGGATCGCGGGCGAAAAAAGCACTTGGGCGCAGCAGATCATCAGCCAGACGCGCAAGTTCGAACGCATTGTGATGAGCCTGATTTCCGAACTGATCGAGCGCGGCGAAATGCGCTCCGACATTCCGGTATCGGTCGCCGCCAATGCGGTGTTCGGCATGCTCAACTGGACGCACCGCTGGTACCAGCCGGGCGGCGCGCATCCTGCGCGTGAAGTGTCCGAAGGGTTCAACGATATCTTCTTCGACGGGATGGCCCGCCGCAAGGACTGAGCTCATGGCTCAAGCTTGGCGAGCCAGGCGCGCAATTCCCGCTTGTTGACCTTGGTCGCTGACATCGGCCAGGCTTCGGCCTTCACGAAATGCACCGCACGCGGCACTTTATAACCCGCAATCCGTCCCTTGCAGTGCGCTATCAGATCGTCGGCGCTCGCCTCGGTTCCGGGCATCAACTCGACGAAAGCGACGGGCACTTCGTCGAGGCGGGGATCTGGGCGGCCGACCACCTCGGCAAAACGCACCGCAGGATGGCTGCAAAGATATGCCTCCACCTCGATCGCGGCGACATTCTCGCCCCCGACCTTGAGCATGTCCTTTGCGCGGCCATTGAAGATCAGGCGACCATCGGCGCTGCGGGTGTAGAGGTCGCCGGTGTGCAGCCAGCCCTCAGCATCGAGCGCCTCGGCACTTTTGACCGGATCGCGGTAATAGCCCTCCATCACGCAATAACCACGGACCCAGATTTCGCCGGCAATGCCGGACGGAACGTCCGCGCCGTCGTCATCTACGATGCGCAGTTCGATGCCGGGAACCGCCTTGCCATTGCTCGTTGCGCGTTGTTCCGGCGTTTCGTCGGGGTCGCTGAGCGCGAAGATGCCCGAGGTTTCGGTCATCCCGCAGGCCTGCATGATCTCGGCCTTGGGAAGCAATTTCTGGACCCGATAAACCAGCGCTGCGGGCCCGATCAACAGCATCGACCGGACCTTTTCGGTCGCGGCGACAAAGTCGGGCTGGTCAAGCAACGGCTGGAGGATTGCAGGAAACCAAGGCCACATCGCCGTGACGCCTTCGCGTTTCATCAATGCGACGGCGCGGGCCGGATTGAAGAAGGTGTCGGTCAAATAGGTGCCCGACGCGCCGATCGAGCCGATGAAGGGCGCGAGCGAGCCGATATGGAACAGCGGTCCGCCGCCCCAAGTTATGTCGCATTCGCCCGAGCGGAATCGCTTGTCGGCGCGCTCGACCGGACCGTGCGACATCGCTTCGTGCGTCAGCATGCACCCCTTGGGGTTGGCGGTGGTCCCCGACGTGTAAATGATCGTCGCGATATCGCGCAGGCGCGTGCAGCGGCGGCGATGATCGACTTCCGCTTCTCCGACTTCGTTCGCAGCCGCAGTAAAGGTTTCAGCGGCGGTAAAGGCCCGCGGCGCGTCGCCGCTGAGCAGAACGATATGCCGAAGCATCGGCGCTTCGGATAGCGCGAGATCGCCGGCAGCGGCGCTCGCCAGCGAGGGCAATGCGCTGGCGATGCTCTCGCGAAAATCGACATGGCTGGTATCGCCGGCCGCGGTCAGCAACAAAGCGATCTGCGCGTTGTCGATGATGTAGCCGAGCTCATGCTCTTTGTGCCGCGCGTTGAGCGGGACTGCGACACAATTGGCGAGCCACGCGCCGAACAGCCCGGTGACGAGTTCATGACCATTGTTGGCGAGCAAGCCGATATTCGATCGGGGCGCGACGCCCAGGCCGATAATGCCGCGCGCGACCTTGACCGAACCTTCCAGCAGTTCGGCATAGGTCAGCGCGCTTTCGGGAAAGACGATAGCGTTGCGCTCGGGGAACCGACTGGCGCTTTGCACCAGCAGGTCGCCGAGCGTCGCGGTCGCAGACCAGCTATCGAAACTCATATCCTCTCCCGCATCTTATTTGTGCGCCTCGCCATCCATGCGTAGTCGCAAGCAATCTGTCAACGCTATTGTTGACTGCCCAATTGACCATTGACAGGGTGGGCTCATCCTTTCTATCAACGCGAGTGTTGATAATAACAATCGGGTGAGGAGCGGGCTATGAAATTCCATTTGATGCAGACCGGCGTCGTCGGACGGCGCCACGAGATCGAACAGGGAATGGCCGGCCAGCGCCCCGAACTTTACCAGCGCTTCCTCGAAGAGGTGCGCGGCTATGTGAAGCATGCCGATGACCTCGGCTTCTACGGCTATTGCCAGCCCGAACATCATCTCCAGATCGAGGGCTTCGAGGCGAACAACCATCCTGGCATGTTCAGCCTGTTCGTCGGCCAGCACAGCAAGCGGATGAAGGCGGGAATCATGGGCTACACCATGACCACTCACAATCCGGTGCGCGTTGCCGAGGAAATCGCGACGCTCGATCATATGCTGCAGGGCCGCCTCTATTGTGGCTTCACGCGCGGCTATCACGCGCGCTGGGTCGATGCCTATGGCATCAAGGAAGGTGTGGGCGCGACGACGCCGGACAATGTGAAAGCGCGCGACCAGCAGGACGCCCGCAACCGCTCCTTGTTCGAAGAGGGCGTGCGCGTCATCAAGAAGGCCTGGACCAACGATGTCTTCGACCACAAGGGCGACAATTGGCAGTTCCCGCCCGAAGGCGGATCGGGCGGCCACCCCGCCTATGCGAAATATGGCAAGGGCCAGGATGCCGACGGCATCGTCCGCCAGATTGGCATCGCACCGCGCTGTTACCAGGACCCGCATCCGCCCATTTATGGCGGCTTTGCCGCATCGGGACGGACGATCGATTTCTGGGCAGAGGAAGGCGGCAAGCTGATCGTCCTCTCGGATAATCTCGATTTTTGCGACTCGCTCAACCAGCGCTACATCGGCCATGCCGCCAAGCACGGCCGCGAGGTCACCAGCACCGACGCGTCCGCTTGGGGCGGCTTCCTGATGCTGACCAGCGACAAGGAACGCGCCAAAAAGCTCATGGAAGAGCATATGTGGTTCTGGGACGAATGGTTCATCCCGCTCGGCCAGCGCCCGCCGAATGTGCTGATCGGTTCGGCCGACGAGATCGCCGACCAGATCGGCAAGGCGCACGACAAGCTCGGCTTCGACGAACTGTTCCTGATGTTCGGGCAAGGCCATCTCGAACCCGACGAAAATCACGCCGAGCTTGAAGAGTTCATCGCCAAGGTCGCGCCGCGCTTTTCGACCAAGGCCGCCGACGGGACCTATGTCTAGAACGCGGCGATAACGATAAATATGGGAGAGCCGACAATGCCGATGCAGTGCGGGATCTTTATGACCCCTTATAATCCGCCGAACCGTACCCCGCGGCAGGTTTTCGACTGGGCGCTCGATATCGCGCGGATCGCCGACGAGGCGGGCTACACCGATTATATGATCGGCGAACATTATACACTGGGCTGGGAAAATATCCCGATGCCCGAGGCCGTGATAGCTGCCTGCGCGCAGACGACGAAAAATATCCGCTTTGCCCCGATGGCGCATTTGCTGCCCTATCACGACCCCGCGACGCTCGCGATCCGCATCGGCTGGCTGAGCCAGGTGATGGAGGGGCGCTATTTCCTAGGGGTCGCGCCCGGTGGCCACCACACCGATGCGATCCTCCACGGCTATGAGAATATCTCTAGCCTGCCGCCGCGCCAGCTTGAGGCGTTGCACCTGATGGAGCGGGTGTGGGAGCGCAAACCCTTTGTCGAGAAGGGCGAATATTTCCAGGCGGGTTTCCCGGGATCGGAAACGATGCCCGAATATAATGTGCTGATCGCGGACAACAGCCCCTATGGCGGGCGCGACAAGCTGGAAATTGCGGTAACCGGACTGTCGATGAACAGCTCGTCGATGAAATTTGCCGGCGAGCGCGATTACAGCCCGATCTCTTTCTTCGGCGGCACCCCGCAGATGAAGGCGCATTGGGACACGTGGGAAACCGCGATGGCGTCGAAGGGCCGCACCGCCGACCGCAGCCGCTACCGCGTCTGCCGCGACGTGTTCATTGCCGACACCGATGCCGAGGCGAAACGGATGGTGCTCAAGACCGGCATGATGCGCACCTGGCATGAATATCTGAAGGAAATTTACGTCAAGTTTGGCCTGTTCGACGGCATTATCGCCGACAGCGGGATCAACATCTCGCCCGACGACATCGACGATGATTTCCTGATCAATCATGTGATCCTGTGCGGATCGCCGGAAACCGTGATCGAGAAACTGGAAAAGCTGGCCGACGCGTGCGGCGGCTGGGGCCAGATCGTCGCCAACCAGCACGACAGCCTCGACGACCCGAAACCGTGGGAAGAATCGCTCCGCCGACTGGCGACCGAGGTGTGTCCGAAAGTCAAAATGCCCAATTAGGGCGATCATCAATATCAGCGGGATCCGACGCAAGAACGGGGCCGCGGGAAGGAAACGGCATATGGCCACTGGCAAAGCATGCGTACTCGTCGAACCCAATCGCATCGAGACGTGGGACGTGCCGATCGTCGATCCCGAGCCCGGCGGCGCGCTGGTGCGGATCGTCGTTGGTGGGGTGTGCGGCAGCGATGTCCATATCGCCGATGGCGGCGCCGGGATCATGCCCTTCCCTATCATTCTTGGTCATGAAGGCGTCGGCCGGGTCGAAAAACTCGGCGCCGGGGTGACGACCGACTATGCTGGCGTATCGGTCAAGCCCGGCGATCTGGTTTACTGGGCGCCGATCGCGCTTTGCCATCGCTGCCACAGCTGCACCGTACTCGAACAAACGCCGTGCGAAAATTCGCAGTTTTTCGAACATGCGGAAAAGCCCAACTGGGGCAGCTATGCCGATTTTGCATGGCTGCCCAACGGGCTCGCCTTCTTTCGCGTCCCCGACCATGCCGATGTCAATGCGGTCATCGCGCTGGGCTGCGCGCTACCGACTGTCCTGCGCGGGTTCGATCGTTGCGGTCCGGTCGGGATCGGGCAGAGTGTCGTGGTGCAGGGCGCCGGCCCGGTTGGCCTCGCGGCGGTGCTGGTCGCATCGCTGATGGGGGCGCGCGAAGTGATCGCGGTCGATGTCCACGCCAACCGGCTGGAAGTCGCGAAATCGCTCGGCGCGACGGCGACGGTGTCGCTGAAAGATTCAGCTGAGGAACGACGGCGACAGATTTACGACTTGTGTGGTGCCAACGGTCCCGATGTCGTGGTCGAGGCCGCCGGGGTGCTGCCCGCCTTCCCCGAAGGTGTCGACCTCACCGGTAATCATGGTCGTTACATCATCCTGGGGCTGTGGGGCGCGCTTGGCACCCAGCCGATCAGTCCACGCGACTTGACGATCAAGAATCTGAGCGTCGGTGGAGCAAGCTTTCCCAAACCCAAAAACTATCATGAAGCGCTACAACTGGCGGTGCGATGCCAAGACCGCGTGCCATTGGCGGCCCTCGTCACGCATCGCTTTGGCGTGGCAGGCGCGAGCGCTGCGCTCGAGGCAACCGCCGCCGGCACGGTCATCAAGGCCGTTATCGATCCCGAATATAGCTGACATTGAACCGAGAGGCTTTCCATGAACCAGGCAACATCCTTCGACACTCAATCGGCCGCACCGATCGTCGACAACCGTTCGCGCGTCGCCAAGCCTGACCATGTACCGGACGACCTTGTCCGCGACATCGATATGTACGCGCTTGACGGCATTGAGGCGGGTTATCACGAGGCCTGGGTCGGGCTGCACGCACAGAACATGCCCAAGCTCGTCTGGACGCCACTGACCGGTGGCCACTGGATCGCGATGGACGGGCCGATGGTCCGCGAAATCTATGAGGATCCCTCGCGCTTCTCGAGCGAAGTCATCTTCCTGCCCAAGGAAGCAGGCGAGAAATATCTGATGGTGCCCACGCGGATGGATCCGCCCGAACATACGCCCTATCGCAAATTGCTCGATACCGGGCTCAACCTCGCGCGCATTCGCGAGGTCGAAGATCAGGTACGCCAGACCGCGATCGACCTGATCGAAGAGATTGCGCCGCGCGGCCATTGCGATTTTTCGACCGACTACGCCAAGATTTTTCCGGTCAAAGTGTTCATGGCGATGGCAGGGTTGCCGATGGAAGATGCGCCCAAGCTCGAGCATTTCGCGGTCGGCATGACCCGCCCGACCGGCGACACGCCAGAGGAGATGGCGGCTTGCCTCGACGCTGCCAACACTGGCTTCTTCGAATATGTCGAACCGATTATCAATGCGCGGCGCGGCGGCACCGGCACTGACCTCATAACGATTGTGGTCAACGGCACGATCGACGGCGAGCCACTCCCCCATGACAAGGCGATCGGGATGATCTCACTGCTGCTGCTCGGCGGGCTCGATACGGTGGTCAATTTCCTCAGCTTCATGATGATCTATCTGGCGCGCAATCCCGACAAGGTCGCCGAATTGCAGGGCAACGACCTGAAACTGCTACGCGGCGTCGAAGAATTGTTCCGGCGCTTCGCCGTCGTTTCCGAGGCGCGCATGGTCGCCAAGGATCAGGTCTTCCACGGCGTCGAACTCAAACATGGCGACATGATCCTGCTGCCGACCGTGCTGCACGGCCTTGATGCCAATGAAAATGCCTGTCCGATGGATATCCAATGGGACCGTAAGGGACCCAAGCACACCACCTTTGGCGGCGGCCCGCATCGCTGCGTCGGCATGCACTTGGCACGCATGGAGGCAACGGTAACGTTGCAGGAATGGCTGAAGCGCATCCCGACCTTCCGCTTGGCCGATGGCGCGAACCCGATTTATCGGTCGGGCATTATCGCAGCGGTTGAGGATGTTCCCTTTGTCTGGAGCGTTGCCTGAGGCTTACGGCGTCCCACGATGCGGCGGTGCAGCAGCCGCGAGGTCGAGTGCATCAAGAATTTCCGCACGACCGCATCCCAATTTGATTGCGTTGCCCATATGGACGCGGAACCCGGGGCCGAAGCGGTGCGCGGGTGTCGCGTCGCTCGCCATCGCGATCAACTCCTTCACGCGCGCTGGTACCGTGCCGGATTTCCACGGGATCGCGCAATAATCGAAGAAGCCCGTGAAGATGTCAGGCGACAGGATCAGCATCGTTTTCAGAAAGCCCGGCATCTCTCGCTCGAAATCGTTCCAGAACGGGTCATCCCCGACCCGGGCGTCCCATAAAGCCTGACGCTCGGCATCAAGGTCCTCGCAGGCGGGGATCAGCCCGCGCTGCTGCGCACCTTCCAGCACAACGACCGCGCTGATCATCAGCGAATGCACCCCGAGTCCCGAGACGAGGGCGATCACTTCCTGCACCTGCGCCGGCGTCGCGCCGCGATCATAGGCGGCAGCGACGGCGACCGACAATGCGCCGCGCTCAAGTGATGTGACCGAGGCCGCGAGGCCCAACTGGATCAGCGCGCGCGGAAGGGGCGCCAGCGGACTTCCCTCTGCAACGCCGTCGAGCGCCTTCAGCGTCGTTTCGCGCAGGTGGGGCAGAAACAGCATTTCCATGGACCTGACTTAGCCAATTTTTGCTCCCAGTCAACTTTGGCGTTGACTAGTCAACACATGTGTTTACACGGGCGGTCTGGGATAGGAAAAAAACAGTGGCAACTTTGGAAGACCGGGTGCGCAAGCTGGAGGATCGTGCGGAATTGCAGGATCTCGTCGCGACCTATTTTCACGCCACCGACGACGATGATTATGCGCGGCTGGGCCTTTGCTTCACCAGCGACGCGACCTTTGCGGCATCGGGCTTTCCCGATAGCGCGGGGCGCAAAGCGATCACCGAATTCCTGAAAATGGCGCGCTCCGGGATGGGCCAGACCGTCCATACCCCCAATTACGTCCGCCTCAGCTTCGACGGCGCCGATACGGCCACCGGGACGGTCGCCGCGCATCTCGAACTGGGGATCGGCGACGCGACCTATTTCGCAGCCGTCCGCTATCTCGACCGCTATCGGCGCGAAGACGGACAATGGCGGATTGCGCGACGCGAAATGCGCGCAATCCACGTTGGCCCCTGGTCCGACGTCGGCACGTCGCTCTCTAGCCCGCTCAATATCCGTTGGCCGGGCGCCGCACCGCAGGCGAGCGATTTCCCGCGGCAAGACACAAAGCAAGAGACTTTGAATACGGCAACGGCGGGAGCGACTTCCGCCAAATAATGATAATCATGAGGGAGAGAGACATGTCGAAAGCAAAATATAGATCGGGTCACATTCTGCTCGGCAGCACCATCCTGGCGGCCGCTTGGGCGATCCCCGCAGCGGCGTTTGCACAGGAAGCGTCGGCCGAAGCTGAGGCCCAAGCGCCTGCCAACAACGAAATCATCGTCACCGCGCAACGCAGGGAGGAAAGCCTCGCCAAAGTGCCCGTTTCCGTCGTGGCGTTCGGTGCCGAAGCGATTCAGGACCGTGCGATTACCAGCGAACAGGACATCGGCTCGCTCGTCCCTGGCCTGCAGGTGAAGAATGGCCAGAATTCAAACCAGTTGAGCTTCAGCTTGCGCGGACAATCGCTCGATCCGTTTTCGGGTACCAGCCCCGCGGTCCTGACCTATCTCAACGAAGCGCCATATAATCCGGGCAATACCGCGACCGCATTTTTCGACCTGGGTTCGATCCAGGTTCTGAAAGGCCCGCAAGGTACGCTGTTCGGGCGCAATGCGACGGGCGGCGCCGTGCTCTACTCGACGCCGATGCCTGGCGACGAATTTTCCGGATTTGTCATCTTGCGCGGCGCATCGCGTGACTATGGCCAGATGCAGGCCGCGATCGACCTGCCGCTGATTCCGGGCAAATTGGGCATTCGCCTCGCCGGCGATATCACCCGCGGCGACGGCTATGTTACCAATGTGAATACCGGCAATACGCTGGGCGACAAGAATAGCCGGTCGGGACGCGCGACCATATTGTTCACCCCCAGCGACAGGTTCAAAAACGTCACGGTCGTCCAATATGACCGTGTGAAGGGGACCGAGGGCGCCGGGAATATCATCAACTATAACAGCTTGCCGACCACGCCCGGCGATCCGTCGACGCAGTTCAATAGCGACGGCACGAACAAGTTCTACAATACCACCGGGGTGATGTGGGACGCAACGCTCGCGGCGCTTTATGGCGCCAACGACGGCCCCGCGGGACCGGGCTTTTTCCCGGGCGCAGTCGAGGGCTTCACGAAATTCTCGCACGACAATCCGTACAAGACTTTCCTCCAGTACGACTTGCCACACAGCGCGGAGAATTTCTTCGTGTCGAATACGACCGAACTTGAGGTCTCCGACACGATGACGGTCAAGAACATCTTTTCCTATATGAAGGGCAATTCCTTCACGTCGGGCAACCTTGGCGGCGGCCCGTTCGGCAGTCTGTGGCTTTTCAAGCTAAGCGGGATCAATGCGACCGGCGTCCCCGGCGGCCAAACCTTCCGGTCGAACATCTTCACCAACGAATTGCAGGTGCAGGGTTCGGCGCTCGATGACCGGCTGGAATATACCGCGGGCGTATTCTACTCGCGCCAACGTCGCTATGAGATCATCCCGATCAACATCGGCGCCGATCTCGGCCTTCCAGCCCCGATAGCCGATATTTCCTATGCCTATCGCAACAGGGAGTCTTCCAAGGCGGTATTCGCGCAGGTCAGCTATAAAAGTTACCGATCAGCTGACGGCGACTTTGGGCGGCCGATATACCTGGGTGAATGTCGGGATTACCCAAGCGGCCGGGAATGTCTTTGGCGTTGATCCAGATTCGCCCGGTGCCACGCAGAGCAAGAAGCTTTCGGCACCAGCCTGGACCGCCAGTCTGCAATATCAGATCGATCCCAGCAACATGGTCTATTTCAATCAGCGTGGCAGCTTCCGATCCGGGAACCTCAACGGGACGGTCGCTCCTTTTGACGATCCCGTGCGCGGCGGACCTGCCAATTTGTTCAAGAACGAAAAGGTCCATGATTTCGAAGTGGGTTATAAGTTCAACGGCGAGATCGGCAGCGCGCCGGCGCAATTCAACATCGCCGCCTATAAGATCATCGTGAAAGACGCCCAGCGCGCGCTTTATGCGGTGGTCGGCGGTGCGCCCGCCGGGTTCACGGTCAACGTGCCGGAGGCCGTCACCAAAGGCATCGAAGTCGATGCGAACATCGGCCTGACCGACTGGTTGGATGTCGGTTTCAACATGGCCTTCACCGATGCCAAATATACCAAGACGCTCGTCCCGATCCCGTTCGTAGGTAATCTTTCGGTCGATTCCTATCCTGACAGCCCGAAGTGGTCGGGTTCGGCCAATGTCGTGGTGAAGTTCCCGGTACCCTCCAATTTGGGCGCGATGGATCTGCGCGCCGATTTTTATGGCCAGACGCACACCTTCTTTTCCAGCACCAACGGCACGTCCACGCCGGGTACAAGGCTTGACGGATATTCGACCATTGCCCTGCGCTACAGCTGGAAAGACATCATGGAGAGCAACGTATCCGCCGCGCTCTTTGTCCGTAACCTGACCGACAAAGTCTATCATATTTCCGGATATGCGCTCGGTGCCTCGAACGGCGTGAACACCTGGTACCCCGGTGAACCCCGCACCATTGGCGCGGAGCTTTCGGTCAAATTCTAGTGAAAACCCCCGCGGGCACCCGGCCAAGCCATTGGCTGGGTGCTCTCGCCGGGCCAAAAGCCTGCGCCGCGTGGCTCGCCCGCGGCTCACAAGTGAAAAGGATATGAAGAGTGACCCAAGATCAGGCGCTGGCCCGATTGCTGGATGAACGCGCAATCGAGCGGATCATTCATGATTATGCCTATTTTCTCGACATGAACCAGCCCGAGAGAATGGCCGAGCTGTTCGTCGATGATTGCGAGGTCAGCTATGCTCCCAATTTCGGCGCGACGGGGATCGATGCCTATAAGCAGACGCTCGACGGTATCGGAACATTCTTCACGGCGACATCGCACCATGTGTCTGGCGTCATCTTCGACTGGGTGAGCGACACCGAGGTCCAAGTACGGGCGATCGTGCTGGCCATTCACCGCTATACCAAGGAGCGCCCCGACGGCATCCTCTACGGCCAGTATCATGATGTCGTCGTCAAACAGGACGGCGCGTGGAAATTCAAGACCCGCATCTTGAAAACGACGATGACGACCGACTATCACGTCCGAGCTTTCAACCCCGTGGGACGCGGCGATTGAGATGATCGACCGGCCGCCGCTACGCATCGAGTCCGGACCGGACATCGACTGGATCGTCCTTGATCGACCCGATGCGTCGAACGCCTTTTCCGCAGCGCTGCTCGACGCCTTTTCGGTCGCGCTCGACCGGCTGGCCGGAGAAGGCGCGCCTGTCATCGGCATCCGGGGCGAAGGCAAAGGTTTCAGCGCGGGGGTAGACCTCAGCGAATATGGCGGCGCCGACAGTCCCTCAGAAGATGTCGCAAGGCTACGCCGCAATCTCGATCGCTGGCAGGCAATGTGGCGGCATCCCAAGCCGGTCATCGTCGCCATTCACGGCTTTTGCCTCGGCATCGCCGCGCAGCTACCCTGCTTCGCGGATATGGTGATTGTCGCCGACGACGCGCGGATCGGGGAGCCTGGCCTCCCGATCGGCGGCGGCTATATTGCTCCCGCCTGGGTGTCGCAGGTCGGGGCAAAGCGCGCCAAGGAGCTGGCGTTCCTGCCCGGCAATCATGTCGATGGCCGCACGGCCGAAGCGTGGGGCTGGGCCAATGCCGCGGTGCCCGCCGATCAATTGATCGCTTGCGTTGAGGCGCTGGCGGCGCGGATGGCGAAGATTCCGCCCCCGGTGCTGGCGATGAAAAAAATGTCGATCAACCGCGCGATGGAGGCGGGTGGTTTTCTGGCCGCCGTCAATTCCGTCGCCGAAAGCGACGCCATCCTGCACTTCGAGCCGGCGGTCCTGGAGCTGCGCGAAGCGCTCGCCAGGGATGGCTTGCGCGAAACCCTCGCGCGCTTCCGCGGCGAAAGTTCAACCGAAATATTCCGACGTTTCAAAGGGGATCCAGCCGATGGCTGACATCGAATTTTCCGTTTCCGGTCATATCGCGCACGTCCGGCTCAACCGGCCCGAAGGCCTTAATGCCATAACGCCCGCTATGGACGATCTGCTGTTCAATGCGTGGAAGACGATCAATGACGATCCCGAGATCTGGTGTGCGATCCTCTCGGCCGAGGGTGAGAAAGGCTTTTGCATCGGAGGCGATGTGGCCGACGGGGCCGAGCGCAAGTCGCGCATGGCGCTCGCTGGCGGGCTGACCGGCATCGGCGGACCGCTGGTAACGCTGAAAAAACCGCTGATCGCTGCCGTCCAAGGTTTCTGCGTCGGCGGCGGATTCGAACTTGCGATGTGCGCCGACATCATTGTCGCGGCAGACACGGCTCAGTTCGGCCTCCCCGAAACCAAGGTCGGCATCATCGGCGAGTGCGGCGTGGTTCATCGCGCCGTGCGCCAGCTGCCTTATCATATTGCCATGGCGATGATCCTCACCGGCGAACGCATTAACAGCGAAACGGCCGAGCGCTTCGGCCTCGTCAACCAGGTAGTGCCCTATGCCGAACTGGCGGCGACCGCACAGTCATGGGCAGAAAAGATCAACAAGGCAGCGCCGCTCGCCAATCAGGCTGCCAAGGCATCGGCGAACGGTCGGCTGGGCTATCCGCTCGACGTCGCGCTGATGACCAAGTTTGAAGAGATTGAGCAATATGCGGGCAGCGCCGACCAGCGCGAGGGCGATGCCGCGCGCGCCGAGGGGCGCAGGCCCCAGTGGACCGGGCGCTAAGGCCAAACAATGAGCACGATCGATCCGCGTCATTTCCGCAATGTCCTTGGTTGTTATCCCACGGGAGTATGCGTCGTCACCGCCTCGCACGACGGTGCCCGGCACGCGATGGTTGTGGGCAGCTTCACCTCGATTTCGCTCGATCCGCCACTGGTCGGCTTTTTCCCCGACAAGAAGTCGTCGAGCTGGCCGCAGATCGCGGCGACCGGGCATTTCTGCGCCAACATTCTTGCCGCCGACCAGAAGCATCATTCGAGCCGCTTCGCCGCCAAAGCGGCCGACAAGTTCGAGGGGCTCGAATATGCAACCAGCCCGGCCGGATTGCCGCTGCTCCACGATGTGCTGGCGTGGATCGAATGTTCGATTGCGTCGGTGACCGAGATCGGCGACCATCTGCTTGTCGTCGGCGCGGTCCAGGCGCTCGAAATGCGCGACAGCGGCACCCCCTTACTTTTTTTTCGCGGAGGCTATCATGACCTTGCCGACTGCATCGAAACCCAGGCATGATTCAGTGACGGCGATCTCGCCCATCGCAGACATTATTGCCGAAGCCCGCAATGGCAGGCCGTTCATTCTCGTCGATGCCGACGACCGCGAGAACGAAGGCGACATCATCATTCCGGCGCAGTTTGCGACGCCCGACCGCATCAACCAGATGGCGACCCACGCTCGCGGTCTGATCTGCCTTACCATCACCGCCGAACGTGCCCGGTTCCTTCAGCTCGAGCAGATGTCGCAGAACAACCGCTCGGGTCATGGCACCGCCTTTACCGTGTCAATCGAGGCGCGCGAAGGCGTTACCACCGGCATCTCGGCTTATGACCGCGCCCATACTATTTCGGTCGCGATCAACTCGCGCGATCCGCGGAACGATATCGTGACTCCTGGGCATGTCTTTCCACTGGTGGCGCGCGACGGCGGGGTTCTTGTGCGCGCCGGGCACACGGAAGCGGCGGTTGATATTTCCAACCTCGCGGGGCTGATCCCGGCCGCGGTTATTTGCGAGGTGATGAACGACGACGGATCAATGGCGCGGCTAGAAGATCTCATCCCATTCGCCGAAAAGCATGACATGAAGATCGGCACGATCGCCGACCTGATCGCCTTCCGGCGCAAATCCGAAATGCTGGTCGAACGCGTCGCATCGGGGCCGTTCGTCAGCCATTACGGCGACGACTTCACCATCCATGTTTACCGCGACAAGGTTGATGGCGGAGAACATGTCGCGCTGACGCGCGGGGCGATTGGACCCGATTCCAACACGTTGGTCCGTGTGCACCAGTTTGACCTGACCGCCGACCTTTTGGGGTACCGCAACGCGCATCCCGATTATGTACCGGCCGCGCTGAAGCAGCTGGCGGCGCATGAAGGCCCGGCAGTCGCAGTGTTCATTCAAGATGCCGATCCGCAGTCGATCTCGCGCAGGGTCGGCGGTGGGCGCCGTGAATATGCCGAGCGCGCGAGCGATCGCGACTATGGTTTCGGGGCTCAGATATTACGCGACGTCGGCGTCCGCCGCATGACATTGCTCACATCAAGCAACCGCAAGATGGCAGCGCTCGAAGGCTTCGGCCTCGAGATCGTCGGTCGCCAGCCGATCGAAACATGAATCCGGGAGCAACGACGATGACATCCACCGCGGACAACAAGGCTATCGTCGGCGACTTCTTCGAGACCTTCTCCAAGGGGAACGTGCCGGGGGTGATCGATCGCATGCACGACGACGGCAGCTGGTGGGTTTCGGGCGCGATCGAAGGCATGTCGGGTACCTATCCCAAGGCCACGCTCGCCGGACTGCTCGATGGCGCGCGGGCGCTTTATCGCGAAGGAGCGCTCCGCATCACGCCAACGTCGATGACCGCCGAGGACGACCGGGTCGCGGTCGAAGCTACGTCCTTTGCGACGATGGAAGACGGCCGCGTCTATGCGAACAGCTATCATTTCCTGGTGACGATCCGCGACGGCAAGGTCGCGACGGTGCGCGAATATATGGACACGATTCACGCACGCGAGACGTTTTTCGGCTCCTGACCGATATGCGCAGCCGCCAGCGGCATACATGTCGCGGCAACGATCTGGTTCAGCGTATCGTCGAGCGCCGCCGAAAACTTCCGGTCGATCCGCTGGCCTTCCGCGTCCCGAGTGTGCGCCGCCAAAATGTTCAGGAACATGAAACAGGCGGTTATCAGCCGCCGCTGTGCCACCTCGTCGGGAAGAAAATGAATCCGCGCGCGCAACAGCGCCAGCGCTTCACCGATGTGGGGCGGCAGATGCCCGCCGAAGCGGCCGAATTCGGTATCGCTGTTACGCAGCAGATATTGGCAAAGGAAATTGGCATAGCTGTGGTCGCCATGTGCATCGATCAGTTCGAGCTGCGGAAGGAAGATGATGTCGATGATCGTACGCGCATCGCCCAGCCGGTCCGCCTCGCGCGCCGCCCGCAACATCTCGCCGCGCTTCGCCTCCATCTGGTCCATGCGATAATCGAAGACGGCCTGCACCAGCGTATCGCGGATACCAAAATGATACTGGACGGCATGATGGTTGCGCTGCCCCGCCGCTGCCGCGATCTCGCGCAGCGACACGCCTTCGATCCCGCCCTTTGCGAACAGGATTTCGGCCGCTAGAATCAACCGCGTTTTGGCGTCATCGCTGCGCACCGGGCGCTTTCTTGTGGGCATGGATGTCACGGCGTCTCCCCCTGAATTCGCGCTGGCTGATGACTTTGCCGTAGGCAACCCCCGCGGCCGTAGGCAACCCCCGCGATCAACAATGCTGCACCGGCTCCCTGCAGCATAAATGGCGTTGACCCTACGGAATTCTCTTGACCGAACCCGCGATATGAGATTTAAGCCACATGGCTTAAAATAACAATGGGAGATATGTCATGGCGATGGACACAGGTCTAATTTTTCACCCCTATATGCGGCCGGAGCGCACCGCGCGGCAGACGTTCGAATGGGGGGTGCAAAGCTCTATCGCCGCCGACAAGGCGGGCTTTTCGACGATGATGATTTCCGAGCATGCCTCTCAGGTGTGGGAGAATATCCCCAATCCCGAACTCATCATCGCGGCCGCGGCATTGCAGACCAAGACGATCGCCTTCGCCCCGATGGCGCATATCCTGCCGCACCATAATCCAACCAAATTGGCGATGACCGTCGGCTGGCTGTCTCAGATTCTCGAGGGCCGCTATTTCATGGGGATCGGCGCCGGCGCCTATCCGCTCGCTTCCTATATGCACGGCATCAAGGAAGAAGATCAGAACACCGAACATCTCAACGACATGGTGCGCGAATCGCTGTTCATCATGGAGAAGATCTGGGCGCGCGAACCCTTCTTCTTCGAGGGCAAATATTGGGACGCGGGCTTCCCCGAGGAAGAGCCTGCGGTGACCGAGGAGGACGAGCAGCACAAGCTCGCCAACTACTCGCCCTACGGCGGCGGCTTCCCCGAATTCGCGGTGACCGGCTTCAGCGCCAACTCGCCGTCGATGCGGCTGGCCGGCGAACGCAATTTCAAGCCAGTCTCGATCTTCTCGGGCATCGACGCCCTGAAGCGCCACTGGGAGATTTACTCCGAGGCGAATATCAAGGCCGGTTTCACCCCGCACCGCCAGCGCCACGCCGTGTCGCAAACAGTGTTCGTCGCCGACACCGATGCCGAGGCAAAGCGCCTCGTGATGGAAGGCCCGATCGGCTATTGCTTTAACCGCTATCTGATCCCGATCTGGCGCCGCTTCGGCATGATGGACGGCTTTGCCAAGGATGCAGGCATCGATCCGTTGAAGGCCGATCTCGAATTCCTGGTCGATCATGTGTTCGTCGTCGGGTCGCCCGACACCGTGGTCGAAAAGATCAGCACCTTGTTCGACGCGTGCGGCGGTTGGGGTACGCTACAAGTCGAATCGCACGATTATTACGACGACCCCTCACCCTGGTTCCACTCGCTGGAATTGATCGCCAAGGAAGTCGCACCGCGCATCAAGCTGCCTGAAGCAGCGACGGTTTAAGCCTTCGTCCGGGTTGGCTGAGGGATCAACTCTCAGCCAACACTGGCGTAGTTTTGCAGCGTGCTGCGTGCGCCTCCACGGGCGGTTCGAACAGGAGTAGGGGAATAGAATTCCTGGCGAACTGTCGGAAACGTGATCTTCCCCATCCCTTGTCGATAATGGCTGCTTTTGGGCAACCGCTCGGTCCCTTCTCTACGCCTGATAAGAGGCACGAAGCAGACCTTCCGGTACAAGGGGGCGCACGAATCATTTTGCAGCCGACGCGACGGTCGAAGTCGGTTTTGCGGTAAATTTTTTGGCGCGTGTATTGCAGACGTGGGAGAAAATGAGGGAAGACACGCCCGTATAAGGACAATTCTCCCAGCATTTCAATGGGTTGTGAAAGATTTGGATGCCCCGCGAGGATTCGAACCTCGATAGGCGGTATCAGAAACCGCAGTCTTACCATTAGACGACAGGGCAGGAGCGGGGGCCAATAAGATTGCGCGGGCGCGCTGTCAAGGTTGCTGGGCCGACCTGAACAAGTCCGCTTGCCCTGTCGCATTTCGCCGCTAGCATCGTGCCATAACAAGATGAGGGGCCGCGCGGGCGCGCGGACACCCGAAGGAGTGGACTGATGCGTCATGTCGCGATCGTCGGGTCGGGTCCCGCGGGCTATTACACCGCGGAAACTCTTCAGAAAGCCGAGGATATTGCGGTCGATGTCATCGACCGCCTGCCCGTCCCCTATGGCCTGATCCGCACCGGAGTTGCCCCCGATCACCAGTCGATCAAGGCGGTGTCGCGGCGCTACGAAGGTACCGCGCTGACCGACAATGTCCGCTTCGTCGGCCATGTGTCGATCGGCACCGATGTCACGATCGATGAGCTAGTCGAACTGTACGACGCCGTCATCCTCGCCACCGGGGCGCCGAACGACCGGCCGCTCGACATCCCCGGCGCCGACCTGCCCGGGGTGATCGGCAGCGCGGCCTTTGTCGGCTGGTACAACGGTCATCCCGATTTTGCGGACCTCAATCCGCCGCTGGGCGCCGCCGGGGTCGCGGTGATCGGCAACGGCAATGTCGCGTTGGACGTGGCGCGCATCCTGGCCAAGACGCCGGGTGAGTTCGCGGGCAGCGACATCGTGTCGCACGCGCGCGAACAGCTGGCAGAAAGCGCGGTGCGTCATATCCACATCCTGGGCCGCCGCGGTCCGCACCAGATCGCGATGACGCCGAAAGAGCTTGGCGAGCTAGGCCATCTCGAGCGGGCCAGTCCGCGCGTCGACCCCGCCGACCTGCCTCCCGAGGGCGACGACGCGCTGCTCGAACCCGGGATGCGCAAATCGGTCACGCATTTGCGCAGCTTTGCTGCGAATCCCGTCGCCAAACCGGTGACGATCGATTTCGATTTCTTTGCGATGCCGGTCGCAATCGAGGGGGACGATCGCGTCCAGCGCATCATCGTCGAACGCACGATGCTCGATGCCGAGCTGCGCAGCCATGGCACCGGCGAAACCTATGCGATCGACGCCGGGCTGGTGATCAGCTGCATCGGGTATCAGACCCCGCCCATCCCCGGGGTGCCATACGAACATGGCCGCGGCCGCTTTGCCAATGACGAGGGGCGGATCCTGCCCGGACTTTATTGCGTCGGCTGGGCGCGGCGCGGGCCGTCGGGGACGATCGGCACCAACAAGCCCGATGGTATCCGCGTCGCCGAAATGGTGATCGAGGATATCGGGCGCGGCGCGGGCAAGGCGGGGCGGCCCGGGCTCGACGCGCTGCTCGCGGACCGCGGCGTCACCCCGGTCACCTTCCGCGACTGGCGCAAGATCGAGGAGGCCGAAGTCAAGGCGGCGCTCGACGGCAACCCGCGCGAGAAGTTTACCAGCGTCGAGGCGATGCTCGCCGCGATCGGCCGTTGACAGACAAATTCCGCACGGCGCTTCGCTGGCTGCTTGCGCTGGCTTATGGCTATGCGGGATATTTGCACGTCGTCCGGCCTGCCCCTTTCCTGGCGATCACCCCGCCGTGGGTGCCGCGCCCCGACCTGGTCGTTACGGCAACCGGGCTGGCCGAATTGCTGGGCGCGATCGGCCTGATGATCCCGCAGACGCGCAAGGCGGCGGGCTGGGGGCTCGCGCTCTATGCGCTATGCGTCTGGCCGGCGAACGCCCACCATGCCTTTGCCAATATTGCGATCGGCGGCGAGACCCTGAGCTGGTGGTATCACGGGCCGCGCCTCGCGTTCCAACCGGTCATCATCTGGTGGGCGTTATGGGCGAGCGGGGCGGTGGAGTGGCCGTTCGGGGTCCGGAAACCCTGATCCGTCATTGCGAGGAGCCTAAGGCGACGAAGCAATCTCCAGCTATCGTCATCCCAAGCCGTTAGCTGGCGATTGCTTCGCTTCGCTCGCAATGACATTGTGCTATTTCGCGACCGGTGTTTCCACCGGCGGCTGCCCCTTCTGGCTCGCCGCATAGGCTTCGACCGCTTTCAGCACCCTTATCATGTTGCCGCTGGCGATCTTCTCCAGATCGGCCTGACTATAGCCGCGCTTCGCCAGTTCGACGAACAGCGCGGGATATCCCGACACATCCTCCATCCCGACGGGGGTCGCATCCATCCCGTCATAGTCGCCGCCAAGCCCGATGTAATCGACCCCGATCGTCTGTTTGATATGATCGATATGGTCGGCCAGCTTGGCGATCGGCGTTTTCGGCGCGACATTGGCTGCCTCCCACGCCTTGAGCGCCGCCTCGCCGCCCGCCGGATTGCCGATATATTCCGCATCGATCCGTGCCTTTTGCGCCGTTCGCGCCAGGCCATATTCGCGCAGCGC
The DNA here is from genome assembly GCF_965279725.1 of Sphingopyxis sp. GTDB lineage: Bacteria > Pseudomonadota > Alphaproteobacteria > Sphingomonadales > Sphingomonadaceae > Sphingopyxis. The sequence goes on along the minus strand of NZ_CBDIIL010000003.1, from coordinate 1,354,809 downwards.
CGGGTCGACGAACGCGGCATAGAACACCGCCATGATCACGCCGCCGTTTGCCTTAACCGCGGGCAGCACGCTGTCGGGGACGTTGCGCGGATGATCGTTGACCGCGCGCACCCCCGAATGGCTGAACATCACCGGCGCCCTCGATGTTTCGAGCGCGTCCTTCATCGTCGCCTCGCTGACGTGGCTGAGGTCAACGATCATCCCGATGCGGTTCATTTCCTGCACCACCTGGCGCCCGAAATCGGTGAGCCCGTCATGCTGCGGCGCGTCGGTCGCGCTGTCGGCCCACGGCGTCGTCTTGCTGTGGGTCAGCGTCATGTAGCGCACGCCCATGCCATACATCTCGCGCAGCACGGCAAGGCTCGACCCGATCGACTGGCCGCCCTCCATCCCCAGCATGCCGGCGATCTTGCCCGCCTTCATCTGGCTCTGCAGCTCGCTGCTGTTCGCGGCGAAAGACAGGTCATTGGGATAGCGCGCGATCAGCCGCTTCGCGACGTCGATCTGTTCGATCGTCTGCTGCACCGCCTGCTGCTCGTTGCTGTTCGACGGCACATAGACCGACCAGAATTGCGCCCCGACACGGCCCTTGCGCAGTCGCTGGATGTCGGTGTGCATCACGCTACCGTCGGGCTTGGGCTTGGTGGTGTCGCGAAAGTTGAAATCGTTGATGACATTGCCGACTTGCCCGCGCAGTTCCCACGGCACGTCGTTATGCCCGTCGAACACCGGCGCCTTTTTGAGCGCGGCCTCGGCGACCGCCTCAGGCGATTTCTGCGCGGCGGCGGGGGTGGCAACAAGGGCGAATGCGGCAAGGCCGGCGAGCAGGATGGGCTTGTTCATAGGGCGCGACCTTAAGTCGTTGACGCCGTGACGCAAGCCTCGCTTGACGCTCTTGCTTGACGTTTACGTAAGCCACGCGCAGCATCGCGCGATGACAGCTTTTGACGACTGGCGCGCAAAATCGCCTTATTATGACGAAACCCATGAAGCGCTGGCGCAAAGCGTGCGCCGGTTCGTGGCGCGCGAGATCGCGCCGCATATCGACCGCTGGGAGGCTGAGGGCGAACTGCCGCGCGATCTGCACAAGAAAGCGGCGGAGGCGGGGATCCTCGGGCTGCGCTATCCCGAAGAATATGGCGGACACAGCGAAGGCTTCGACAATTTCCACAGCCTGGTGCTGACCGAGGAACTTGCGGCGGTCGGCGCCGGCGGACTCGGGGCGTCGCTGATGACGCACGGCATCGGCCTGCCCCCGATCCTTGCGCTGGGGTCCGAGGAACTGAAACAGCGCGTCGCGCCGCCGGTGCTGAGCGGCGACAAGATCATCGCGCTCGGCATCACCGAAGCGGGCGGCGGCAGCGACGTTGCGAACCTCAAGACCACGGCAGTCCGCGATGGCGCCGACTATATCGTCAACGGCGGCAAGATGTTCATCACCAGCGGCATCCGCGCCGACTGGCTGACCTGCGCAGTGCGGACCGGCGGGCCGGGCGCGGCGGGCATTTCGCTGCTGCTGATCGACATGGATGCGCCGGGGGTCGAGCGCACAAGGCTCGACAAGATGGGCTGGCGGTGCAGCGATACCGCCGCGATCCATTTCAGCGACGTCCGCGTCCCCGCGGCCAACCTGATCGGCCCCGAAAACGGCGGCTTCATCGGCATCATGCGCAATTTCAACAGCGAGCGGCTGGGCATTGCGATGGGCTGCTGCGCCTATGCGCGCGTCGCGATGGCCGAGGCCGCCGAATGGGCGCAGAACCGCGAGACGTTCGGCAAGCCGCTCGTCGGCCACCAGTCGATCCGGATCAAACTGGCCGACATGGAACGCCAGATCGAAGCGACGCAGGCGTGGGTCGACCTCGCCGCGTGGCAGGTCAAGCACGACAAGACCCGGCCCGCCGACTTCGCGATGCTGAAGGTACAGGCAACGCGGATGCTGGAGGCCGTTGCGCGCGAGGCGGCGCAGGTGCTGGGCGGCGCGTCCTACATCACCGGCAGCAAGGTCGAGCGCATCTACCGCGAGGTGCGCGTCAATGCGATCGGCGGGGGGAGTGAGGAAATCATGCTCGACCTCGCGGGACGGCAATTGTTCGGCGGCAAGCGTTAGACCGCGAGACGCCGCGCATAGCGATCGAGCCGCGCGAGCTGGGCCATCAACCCGGCGAGCAGCAATAGTTCGATCAATGCACTGCCGGCGATCAGGGTGAAGGCCGCATCGCCGCTGGCGGCGTAAGCGCGCAGCAGACTGGCCCCGACCGACAGCGCCAGACTGCCGGCGGCAAAATGCAGCCAGCGGCGCACGGTTGCGATCCGGCCGCGCGATGCTATCCACCACGCCGCGCCGATGCACGCCAGCGCCGCAAGAAGTCCGACGCGATCGAACCACGTCAGCGGGTCGGTGCCGCCCGGAATGTCGAGAATGGCGGTTCGCAACTGCATCAATAACAGCGTCGCGCCGCCAAGCAGCCCGGCGGCGGCGCACGAGCGCCGCAACCGGTCGGGCAAGGCCGCCTCGGCATAAGCGCGCGCAATGTCACTCGGCCGTCCGAACCGGCGCACCGCATCGGCCTCGCCGACCTGTTCGGCGGTATCGAACAAATGCGATTCGATTTCGTCGCGCACCCGCCGCGACAGGCGGGGATCGAACGCCAGCACATCGTCGATCTCGTCGAGATAGTTGGCGATCGGTCCGCTCATGCGCGCGCGCCGAGCACCAGATCGATGCCGCTGGCAAAGCTTTGCCAGCCCGCGCGCCGCTCGACCAGCGAATGCCGACCGTCCTCGGTCAGCGCATAGACACGGCGTTTGCGGCCGCCGTCGGGCTGGACCCAGCGACTCGACAGCAACCCCGCAAGTTCGAGCCGGTGCAGGGCCGGATAGATTGTTCCTTCGGGCAGGTCGAAATGGCCGCCGCTGCGCGCCCGGATCGCCTCGATGATCGCATAGCCGTGCAACGCCTCGTCACCGATGGTGGCGAGCAGCACGGCGTCGAGATGGCCCTTGAGCATTTCCGCAGACATGCCGACCGATTTAGCTTTGCAACGCTAGGTATGCAAGCTATACCTAGCAACACTAGGCTTAAAACGGAGGATGTGATGATGGCAACGACAACCGGGACGCCGGCAACAAAGGGCTGGGCCGAAGGCTGGGGGCTGTTCTGGACGCTGACCGTGGCGATGGCGGCGATGGCGCTCAGCTTCCTCTTCGTCCTTGGCTGGGGCACCGACGGTTATCGCATGGTCATCCGCGCCACCGCGCGCACCTCGCTCGTCCTGTTCCTCGCCGCCTTTGCCGCGTCCGCCGCGTTCAAGCTGTGGCCCGGCCCCGTCACCCACTGGCTGCGCCGCAACCGGCGCCAGCTCGGCCTCGGCTTTGCGATGTCGCACTTCATCCACGCGCTGGTGATCATCGCGCTGTGGAAAACCGACCCCGGCGTCTTCTGGGTGCTGACCAACCCCAAATCGATCGTCACCGGCGGCACCGCCTATGTCTTCATCGCGCTGCTCGCCGCGACCTCGTTCGACCGCATGGTCAAGGCGATGGGGCCGAAGGCGTGGGCCCGGCTGCACTGGTGGGGCGTGTGGATCGTCGCGCTCAGCTTCATCTTCACCAACGGCAAACGCATCCCGGTGAGCGGCTGGTACGCGCTGCCGGTCGCGCTGGTCGTCGCGGTGATCGTGCTGCGCGTGGTAGCGGGGCGGAAACGGCGGCAGGCGGCGGCGCTGGCTTAGCACGCGGCGGGACTACTGCCCTTCGCGCTTGTCCGCCAGCGCGCGCGACTCGGCCTTGAGCGGCCGCGACACCGGGCAAACCTCCTGCACGTAGCCGTTGAGCACATTGGTCAGCGCGTCGGGCAGCAAACGGTAAAAGACGAACTGGCCACGCTTTTCGCTGGTGATCAGTCCGGCATTTTCCAGCACCGACAGATGCTGCGACACCGCCGGCTTGCTCATGTCGAAGCGCGCGGCGATGTCGCCCGCGCTCAGTTCGGCATGGGCCAGATAGGCCAGAATCTTGCGCCGCGGCGTCGAAGCCAGTGCCTGAAAAACCCGTTCCATATCGACCCAGATGGCGACCGACAGTGCTCTTGACAAGAGATTAGATATTTAAGTAATTACTTATCTACTGTCAGGAGTCGAGCAATGCGCAACGATCACGATCCCCATTCCGTCAATTTCCTGATCGACGAGCCCGGCCCCGATCCCCGTTTCGGCCGCGTCCGCGCCGACGCCCCCAGCATCGTCTGGAATGGCGGGATGGCTGTCTTCGCACTGGCTGCCGGTCCGTTTTTCATCACGCCATCGGCCATTATCCTGTTTTTCCTGACCACCGGCACGGCGCTGCTGCTGGGGCACAGCGTCGGTTATCACCGCATGATGATCCACGGCAGCTTTGCCGCACCGCGCTGGCTGACCCGCACGCTGGTCTGGTTCGGCGCCTTTGTCGGCATGGCCGGCCCGCTGGGCATCATCCGCGCCCACGACACCCGCGACTGGGCGCAGCGCCAGGCCGACTGCCACCCGTTCCTCGCCCACCGGACGCATATCGTCCGTGACGCCTGGTGGCAGATCTATTGCCGCCTCGACCTCGATCGGGCGCCACGCTTCGATTTCTCCGAACTCGACCGCGACCCTTTCTATCGCTGGCTCGAGGCGACGTGGCGCTGGCAGCAGCTACCCGTCGCGCTGGCCTTTTTCGCGATCGGCGGCTGGGGCTGGGTCGTTTGGGGGGTGGCGGCGCGCGTCGCGGTCGCCAACCACGGTCACTGGCTGGTCGGCCATCTCGCGCATAATCGCGGCCCGCAGCGCTGGACCGTCGATGCGCACGGCGTGCAGGCCTTCGACGTGCCGTGGGCCGCGATCCCGACGATGGGCGAGGCATGGCACAACAATCACCACGCCTACCCCGGCTCGGCGCGCATCGGGCTGCATCCGGGCCAAAGCGACTGGGGATATGTCGTCATCCGCCTCTGCGAGCGATTGGGGCTGATGTGGGACGTGCAAACTCCCGAGCGCCTGGGCCAGCGCGCTGGCCTGTCAGAGGTCGCTCGACACGAGGCAGGCTTGGCGGCACACTCGGCATATGGACACACTTCATAGCTGGCCCGCCGAGGCCGAAACGCTGCTCGATGACCTCGTCGACCTGCGCCGCGCGATTCACCGCGAGCCTGAGTTAGGGCTGCAGAACCCGAAGACGCTTGCCAAGATCAAGGATGCGCTCGCCGGGCTGCCGCTCGAATTTCGCGAAGGGCCGTCGACCACCGGGCTGGTCGCGATCCTGCGCGGACCGGCGAATGGCCGCACCGTGCTGCTGCGCGGCGACATGGATGCGTTGCCGCTGGTCGAGGATACCGGGCTCGACTTCACCTCCGAAACCACCGGCGCGATGCATGCGTGCGGGCATGACACGCATGTCGCGATGCTCGTCGGCGCGGCAAAGCTGCTCTGTGCGGCGCGCGACCGCCTGCCCGGCACCGTGATGTTCATGTTCCAGCCGGGCGAGGAGGGGCATCATGGCGCGCGCTTCATGCTCGATGACGGGATCATTGATCCGTTGCCCGATGCGGCCTTTGCGCTCCACATCATGCCCAATGCGCCGCACGGGATTTTTGCGGGCCGTGCCGGGGCGCTGCTCGCCTCGTCCGACTTGCTGGGCGTGACCATCAAGGGCGCCGGCGGCCATGCGTCGATGCCGCACGATACGATCGACCCGATCCCCGTCGCCTGCGAAATCGTCGGCGCGATCCAGACGATGGTGACGCGCAAGATTTCGGTGTTCGACCCCGCAGTGGTGACGATTGCCCGGATCGCGGCGGGAACGACGAACAACATCATCCCCGAAACCGCGGTGATGGAAGGGACGATCCGCACCCTCAGCGCCAACCAGCGCGCCCATGTCGCACGCGAACTCAAACGCCTGATCCCAGCCATCGCCGAGGCGCACGGCTGCACCGCCGACGTGGTGATCACCGAAGGCTTTCCGGTCACCGTCTGCGACAGCCGCGCGGTCGCGTTCGGCAAGGGCGTCGTCGAGGATGTGTTCGGCGAAGACGGCTGGCTGACGATGGACAATCCGGTGATGGGCGCCGAGGATTTCGCCTATGTGCTGGAAAAGGTGCCCGGCGCGATGTTCTGGCTCGGCGCGAGCCACGAAGGCAGCGACTGGCGCGCGTGCTGCGGGCTGCATTCGAACCATATGATCCTCGACGAAAAGGTCATGGCGCGCGGCGCGGCGCTGCACGCGGCGCTGGCGGAACGGTTTCTGGAAGAAGGATTTACAGCATGATCAACATCATCGGCGCGATCATTTCGGGCCTGATCATCGGCGCACTGGCGCGGTTCTTTTATCCCGGGGCGGTCCAAATGAGCTGGATCGCGACGATCCTGCTCGGCATCGGCGGCTCGCTGCTCGCCGGGCTGGTCACAACCCGCGGCGTCCGCGGCGAATTCCACCGCGCGGGTTGCCTGGCGTCGGTAATCGGCGCGATTGTGCTGATCCTTGCCGGCCGTTTGCTCGGCGTCGGCGGCTGACGTCTATTCGATCATCGCCTCGACCATCTCGTGCGGGTAGAGGATGAATTCGCGATAGATCTGGTAATGTGCGGTGTCTTCGAGCCGCGTCGGTTCGATGCCGAAGGGACCGATCTGCCACAGATCGGCGTCGGGCAATGCCATCAGGATCGGCGAATGGGTTGCCATGATCACCTGGCAATTGTTCGCGCGTTGCATCGCGCGCAATTGCTTCAGAAATTCGAACTGGCGTGACGGCGACAGCGCCGATTCGGGCTCGTCGAGAATGAACACGCCTTGCCGATCGAAGCGTTCTTCGAAAAATTGCAGAAAGCCCTCGCCATGCGACGCCGACAGATAGTCGGCCATCGGCGAACCAGCATCGTCGAGATAGCGCGCGACCGAAAAGAAGGTTTCGGCGCGGAAAAACCAGCCGCGTTTCACCTGCGGCAGCCAGGCGGCGCGCATGATCGCTCCGAGGCCGCCGCCGTCCTGCCCCGAATATTGCAACGCGGCGACCGCCGCCATCCCGACCGCACCGCCGCTGTCGTTGAACCCCGACAGCTTCGCAATCGCCTCCAGCAAAGTCGATTTTCCCGACCCGTTTTCGCCGACGATGATCGTGACCGGCCGCTCGAACCGGATATCAAGGCCGCTCGATTTGATCAGCGGGAGCGTGAAGGGATAGGCATCCCAGTCGACCCACTCAGGCCATTGCTGATCGTCACGAAGTTCGGGCAGCCAGGCGCGCTTCAAAAAAGGCGGCGGCAGCGTAGTCTGGTGCGCCTTGCGCGCCACCGGCTCAGGGAACCAGCACCGTATCGACCGCCTGCGGCAACAGGTCGGGATAATCGAGCGTGTAATGCAGCCCGCGGCTTTCCTTGCGGTGGAGCGCGCTGCGGACGATCAGCTCGGCGCATTGCAGCAGGTTGCGCAGCTCGATCAAGTCGGTCGTCACGCGGAAGTGGCCGTAATAATCCTCGACCTCGCCCGTCATCATGTTGATCCGGTGCTGCGCGCGCTCCAGCCTTTTGGTCGTCCGCACGATACCGACATAGTTCCACATAAAGCGGCGGATTTCGGTCCAGTTCTGCTTGATGATCACCTCTTCGTCGGAGTCGGTGACGCGGCTTTCGTCCCATGGCCGGATCGCGGGGGGCGGCTCGAGTTGGTCCCAGCGCGCGATGATGTCCTTTGCCGCCGCTTCGCCGAACACGAAACATTCGAGCAGGCTGTTCGACGCGAGGCGGTTGGCGCCGTGCAGCCCGCTTTCGGTGCATTCGCCCGCGGCATACAGCCCCGGCAGGTCGGTGCGCCCGGCGAGGTCGATCAATATGCCGCCGCAGGTGTAATGCTGCGCGGGGACCACCGGGATCGGCTGCTTGGTCATGTCGATGCCGAGCGTCAGCAGCTTTTCATAGATGTTCGGGAAATGCCCGGCGACGAAATCGGGGTCGAGGTGGCTGATGTCGAGGTGGACGTAATCGAGCCCTGACCGCTTGATCTGATCGTCGTTGGCGCGCGCCACCACATCGCGCGGTGCGAGTTCGGCGCGCGCGTCATAATCGGGCATGTAGCGGTGGCCGGTAACCGGGTGCTTCAATATCCCGCCCTCGCCGCGCACCGCCTCGGTGATCAGGAAATTCTTGACCTCCAGATTATAAAGGCAGGTCGGGTGGAACTGCATCATTTCCATGTTCGAGACACGCGCTCCCGCGCGCCACGCCATCGCAATGCCGTCGCCGGTCGCGCCTCTGGGCGCGGTGGAGAATTGGTACACGCGTCCCGCGCCGCCGCTCGCCAATATCGTCGCACGGCCGACATGCGCGTGAACCTTGCCGCTCGCCTCGTCGAGGGCATAAACGCCCCACACGCGGCCCGAGCCCGAATAGCGTTCCTCATGCCGCCCGGTGATCAGGTCGACGCACGCCTGCCCTGGCAGCAGGGTGATGTTCGGATGCGCCTCGGCGGTTTTGAGCAGCGCCGCCTGCACCGCCCAGCCGGTCGCGTCGTCGACATGGACGATGCGGCGGTGCGAATGGCCGCCCTCGCGCGTCAGGTGCAGCGCCTCGGCATCCTTGTTGAACGGGACGCCCATCTCGACGAGGCGCTCGATCGACGCGGGGGCATTTTCGACGACGAACTCGACCGTCTCGCGCCGGTTCAGCCCGCCGCCCGCGACCATCGTGTCCTCGATATGGTTCTCGAACGTGTCCCCGGCGTCGAGCACCGCCGCGATGCCGCCCTGCGCCCAGGCGGTCGATCCGCCGGTGAGGTCGCCCTTCGCCAGCACCAGCACCTTGCAATGATCGGCGAGCGCGATGGCGGCGGTAAGACCGGCGGCGCCCGAGCCGATGATGATGACGTCGTGGGGGGTGGTGACGGTCAAGAATCTATCTCCGGTCAGAATCGAGCAGTTGATCGATCGTCCACTCGACATCCGATACTTCGACCTCGATTAATATGGCCCGCAGTGCTTCGCGGTCGCCCGCGGCTCGCACCTTGTCGAAGCGATCTAAAATACCGCGAGCGAATAGCCGCTCGTTGAGCGTCATGCCCGCCAACGGCGCGCCCGCCTCACCCATTCGCCGCGCGCGTCAAATTCAGGAACACATCTTCCAGATCGGCCTCGCGGGTCGACACATCGACGATGCCGTGGCCCATCGCATTCACCGCGGCGAGCACTTCGCCCGCGTTCATCCGATCCTTGTTATAACTGATCGCGAGACCGCGTGCTCCCTCCCGCTCGATCTTGTCAAACGCCGGATGAGTGGGCAGGTCGGTGATGTCTTCGTCCAGCGTCACGACAACAATCTTTTCGCGCGCCATGTCGAGCAGCTCGCGCGTCGGCTTGTTGGCGATGAGCTTGCCGTGGTTGATGATCGCGATGCGATCACACAGCTCCTCGGCCTCTTCCAGATAATGCGTCGTCAACACCACGGTGACGCCGCGATCGTTGAGCGACTGCACATAGGACCAGAGCTGCTGCCGAAGTTCGATATCGACCCCAGCGGTCGGCTCGTCGAGGACGATGATCGGCGGCGAATGCACCATCGCCTTGGCGACGAGCAGACGGCGCTTCATGCCCCCCGACAAGGTGCGCGCATAGGCGTCGCGCTTGTCCGACAGGTGGACCGCGGCGAGCAGGTCGTCGGAAATGCGCCGAGCTTTGGGGACGCCATATAGCCCCGCCTGATTCTCGAGCGTCTCATAGGGCGTGAAAAACGGGTCGAAGACGATTTCCTGCGGCACGATGCCGATCGAATATTTTGCATTGCGCGGATCGGCGTCGATGTCGAAGCCCCAGATGCTCGCCGACCCGGCAGTCTTGTTGACCAGCCCCGCAAGGATGTTGATCAGCGTCGACTTCCCCGCGCCGTTTGGCCCGAGCAGCCCGAATATCTGGCCGCGCGGCACGTCGAAGCTGACATTGTCGAGCGCCTGCTTGCCCCCCGCGTAAGTTTTAGAGACGGCGTCGATGCGGATGGCGGCTTCGGTCATGGCACGAGCCATAGCCGCGCGCCGACGCCTGTGAAAGCCCGCTAATTTTTCATCAGCGCGGCGTTAACGCTAAATTGGAAACTCGCCGCTAGGACCGGCGCTGTGAGGACCAGACACACCCAAAACCCGCAGCCCGCGCTGCGCGGCCTAGCCGCCTGCGCGCTGATGATGGCCCCGGCCATCGCGGCGCCGGCCCATGCACAACAGACGGCGCAGGGCGCCGCCGAAGCCATCGTGCTGCGCCCGCTCTCCTTCTTCAAGGTCAATGACCTTGAATTCGGCAGCATCATCGCGTCGGGAACCGCAGGAACCGTTCGCCTGAACCCCGACGGCACGCGCACCAGTACCGGAGGCGCCACACCGGTCGGCAATGGCGGCGAGCCCGCGCGCTTTGCGGGACTCGGCACCCCAAACCGCCAGGTCAATATTTCGCTGGGCGCCAACCAGATTTTCATCACCGGCCCCGGCGCGCCGATGCGCGTGCGCAATTTCGAAATCGGCAGCACCCCAACCGCCATTCTGTCGACGACGCCGCTGCGCTTCAACATCGCAACCGCGATCGGAAATTATAACTTCCCGGTCGGCGCGACGCTCGACGTCGGCGCCAACCAGACGCCGGGCGATTACACGGGTACCTTCACGATCACGCTTAACTACCTTTAGGCAACCATCTCTAGACCTTCTGTGGGGGAAGAGGACGGCACCGGGGACCACTTGCATCCGCCCGATCATTCGGGCGCACGCTCGCCGGTGCCGTCAATGCTCTACCCCGATTGCGCAGACCCGATTGCGGGCGCCCCTGTCGCTTGCTATGGGCGCGATCGATGACCCAGCCTGCACCCGAGACCATTCGCACGCCCAAGACCCGCATCGCCTGCGACGGCACCGGTGACGGCCTCGCCGACGCCGCGCTCGGTCACCCGCGCGTGTGGCTCGAAATCGACACCGACGACGGGTTCGCCGATTGCGGCTATTGCGACCGGCGCTTTGTGCTGATCGGCGGGATCGCCGACAAAAGTTGAGCGGAGGCGGGATCGCCGATCCACGCCTCACCGACCGGGGGCGATCCAAAGGTAAACGCGTTTTTTACCACCCCTATCCATCATCCGCTCATGTCCATCTGGCATATCTGTGCCAGACAGGAGCAGAATCTGTGGGGATTCAAGGGACCAAGACTTGTCGGAGCGCTGTTCGCGCCCTGACCATCGTTGCTGCGGCGACGGGCGCGATGCTGTGCGCGCCGGCCTATGCCGCCGACACCAACGTCACCGTCAACGCGGCGATCGTTCGCCCCAATTCGCTGATCAAGACCGACGATCTCGATTTCGGCACGATGGTGAGCGGGACGACCGGCGGCACGGTGTCAATCAATGCCGTCACCGGGGCGCGCACGACAACCGGGGGCGTCACGCCGGTCGGCGCCGGAACGCAGCGCGCGGTGTTTCAGGGCACGGGCGGCATCCTGCTGATCACCGTGTCGGGTGATACCTCGGTAACGTTGGTCCGCGCCGGCGGCGGCGCGCCCAACATGACCGCGACCCTGGTGCGCGCCGCGAGCACGAGCGGCGGCGGTGTCGCCTTGCTGGGCTCGACGTTGCTGCCCAGCGGCGTTCAGACCTACTATATCGGCGGCACCCTGACCGTCCCCGCGAACCAGCTCGCGGGCGATTACAGCGGCACCTTCACGTTGACCGTCAATTATCTTTAGCGCCTCGTCATTGCGGGGGGCATAGCGACGAAGCAATCTCCAGCCATCAGCCTTGTGCGAGGACGATGGCTGGAAATTACTTCCCCCGGCCTTCGCCGGGGTCGCAATGACGAAGGTGGTTTGCGCACGCGCACCCGCGTGCCTATATCAGCACGATGACAAGCCCCACCGATCCCCGCCGCTTCCTCTATCGCGCCGACGCGCTCGACCCCGATCTGGCGCAGACGCTCGCGCGCGAGGCGCTCGCCCAGGCCGACGACGGCGAGCTATACCTGCAATATCGCGCGACCGAGAGCTTCGGCTTCGACGACGGTCGCCTGAAGACCGCCGATTATTCGACCGACGCCGGTTTTGGCCTGCGCGCCGTGTCGGGCGAGATGACGGGTTTTGCCCACGCCAGCGATATCAGCGCCGGCGCGATCCGCCGCGCCGCCGAGACGCTCGCCTTGCTCGACCCCGCCAGCCAGCCGCACGCCGCGCCGCCGCCGCGCACCAACCGTCACTTGTATGACGAAGCGAATCCGCTCGACCTGATCCCCTTCGCCAAAAAGGTCGCACTGTGTCAGGAAATCGACGCCGCGGCGCGCGAACGCGACCCGCGCATTGCGCAGGTGTCGGTGGGCCTCGCGGGCAGCTGGTCGGTGGTCGAGATCGTCCGCGCCGACGGCTTCCTCGCAACCGACATTCGCCCGCTTGTCCGCCTCAACGTCAGCATCGTCGTCGAAGAAAATGGTCGCCGCGAAACCGGCAGTTTTGGCCTTGGCGGCCGGTATATGTACGACCATCTGTTCGAACCCGATCAGTGGAACCGCGCGATCGACGAGGCACTGGCGCAGGCGCTGGTCAACCTGCGCGCGGTTGATGCCCCCGCGGGCGAATTCACCGTGCTGCTTGGCCCCGGCTGGCCCGGGGTGCTGCTGCATGAAGCCGTCGGACACGGGCTCGAGGGCGATTTCAATCGAAAGGGCACCAGCGCCTTTTCGGGCCGCATCGGTCAGCGCGTTGCCGCCTCCGGCGTCACTGTCGTCGATGACGGCGCGATGGAGAGCCCCATCGGCGGCGGCCGCCGCGGTTCGCTCAGCATCGACGACGAAGGCACCCCGACCGGCGAGACCGTGCTGATCGAGGACGGCATATTGAAAGGCTATATGCAGGATCGCCTCAACGCGCGCCTGATGGGGGTCGAACCGACCGGCAACGGACGGCGTGAGAGTTTCGCCCACGCCCCGATGCCGCGGATGACCAACACCTTTATGAAGGGCGGCAACGACGATCCCGCCGAGCTGCTGAGCCGCGTCAAGAACGGCATTTTCGCCAAAAGCTTTGGCGGCGGCCAGGTCGATATCGTGTCGGGTAAGTTCGTCTTCAGCTGCACCGAGGCGTATAAGATCGAGAATGGCAAGCTGGGCGATTCGATCAAGGGCGCGACGCTGATCGGCGACGGGCCGAGCGTGCTGACCAAGGTCATGGGTATCGGCAACGACATGGCAATCGACGAAGGTATCGGCATCTGCGGCAAGGGTGGCCAGAGCGTCCCCGCGGGGGTCGGCCAGCCGACCCTGCTGGTCAGCGGGCTGACAGTGGGCGGCACGGCTTAATACACGCGTCATTGCGAGGAACGAAGTGACGAAGCAATCTTCAGCTATCGGGCTTAGCTGATGCCGATAGCTGAAGATTGCTTCGCTTCGCTCGCAATGATGTAAAAGCTGTGACGCGCCTCACTTGGCGTTCGCCCATCGCGCGCATATAGCTGCACAAACATAATAAGAATCGGGTCGCATCATCCGCCGGGTCTCGTCCCCGGCAACAGGGGGGTATTTATGCGTTCGAGTCTGCGTTTCGTCTCCATCACTGTCATCACCGCGATGCTGGTCACCGTTCCCGGATCCGCCCAGAAAACCACCGGTCCCACCGAACGCTATGAAATGGACGTCGCGACCGCGTCGGGCTTTGCCGCGCTGGCGGCGGGCGGCAAACCCGGGGTCGGCAGCGTCATGGGCATGATGTTCGGCGGCGGGCCCGACGGCAAGGTCGCGCATACGCTCGACCTCCGTCTCGGCTCGAACCAGGGGCCGAGCGCGCCGCCGGTCAAGGCCGATCATTTCTTCCTGCCCCAGGCCAAGCTCGGCAAGTCGGTGCCGCTTTGGGGTCCGGAACCCGGCAAGCGCGACGAGACCGGTACGTCCGAAATGCCCAAGGATTTCGAGCGCCCCAAGGGCCGTCTGCTGCTGTTCTGGGGCTGCGGCGCCAAGGCCGGGCCCGGCCAGCCGGTGATCATCGATTTCGCGAAACTGGCGGCAGGGCAGATGCCGCCGAACCTGTACACCACCACCGTGCCGCGCATCCGCGAAGTGATGACGACGAACAGCAAATCCTATGCTGGGTGGCCGAACACAAAATCGTCGAAGCAGCCGCCGAAGGACAGTTCGCTGATCGGCGCGCACCGGATCGCGGGCAATGTCGGGCCGGAGATCAACTTCACCCTCGCGCAGGACTATATGGCTCCCCTCAACGCATCGACGACGATGCAGGGTGACGGGTCAGTGATGATCCGCTGGAACCAGCTCGTTCCGGCGACAGGCTATGTCGCTTGGGCTTTCGGCGGCATGGATCGCGGCAGTTCGGGCGGCGACATCGTGTGGTGGACGAGCAGCAATGCGCGCGAATTCGGCGGTGGACTGTGGGACTGGCTGCCGCCATCGACCGTCGCTGGCCTGGTGACTAAAAAGGTCGTGATGCCGCCGGCGCAGACGAGCTGCGCGATCCCGGCGGAGGTCAAGAAAGCGTCGGGCGAGATGATGTTCGGCAACCTCAACGCCTTTGGACCCGAAGCCAATTTCTCCTATCCGCCCAAACCCGCGGGTAAGGCGGCGTGGAATATCGACTGGACCGCAAAGGTTCGTTTCCGGTCGCACACCAGCCTGCTGATCGGCGCCGATCTGGGCGGCATGGGCAGTGGCGCGAGCACGCCGGCCGAACCCGCGAAAAAGAAGAAATGCAAAGGCCCGCTCGGCATCCCGTTGCCCGACGGGGCGTGCTGAACCGGTGCCAGATCCGGTCAGCCCCTGTTCACACCTTTTGGTCCAAAGCAGCGGTGGGTAGGGTATGATGAAGACAGGAGTCGAACCATGCGTCACCTTTTTCCGGCACTATTTGCCGCTGCCGCGCTGGCGGCATCGCCCGCCGCATCGGCGCGTGAAAAGCTTGCGCCCGAAGACCAGCTCGCCAAATTGCTCGACGGCCGGGTTGCTGGCGAGCCGCAGGACTGCCTGCCGCTGACCAGCCTCGGCAGCTCGCAGATCATCGACAAGACCGCGATCGTCTATCGCGTCGGCGGCACCATGTGGGTCAACCGTCCCGATGGCGGCGCGTCTTCGCTCGACGATGACGACATCCTGGTGCTGAAAACGTCGGGCAGCCAGCTGTGCAGCATCGACACCCTCGAACTGCACGACCGATCGAGCCATATGTACAGCGGCTTCGTGTCGCTCGGCAAATTCGTTCCTTATCGGCGCGCCAAGGCTGAGTGAGCGGAGCCACCAGTAAGTCCGTCATCCCGGCGAAGGCCGGGATCTCGCCGATGCTTAAAAACGCGATGGTCAGATCCCGGCTTTCGCCGGGATGACGATCGACTATGGTTGCTTCATGACTGAAGACCCGGACACCATCACCCTGCCCCCGCCCCCCGCCGACTGGGCGCAGCAACTGCTGACTTTCTGGTTCGACGGGCATGGCATGAACGAATGGTACGGCGGCGGCCCCGCTTTCGATGCGGAGGTTCGCGGCCTTGCCGAGGGCTGGCACGAAGCGTTGCGGTCGCAGCCTGCGGCAAGCTTCCTGACGGACCCCGACACCGCGCTTGCGGCAGCGATCCTGTTCGATCAGGTGCCGCGCAACCTGTTTCGCGGCCACGCCGACGCCTTTGCTACCGACGATCTGGCCCGCGCGATCGCACGCGGTATCGTCGCCAAGGGATGGGACCAAGGCTGGTCCGACGATCGCCGCCAGTTCGGCTATCTGCCCTTTGAACATAGCGAAGATATCGCCGACCAGCGCGAATCGCTGCGCCTGATGGGCCAGCTCGGCGACCCCGTTTTCGCCGATTATGCCAAAAAGCATTTCGACGTCATCGACCGCTTTGGCCGCTTCCCCCACCGCAACGCCGCACTTGGTCGCGCGACGCGACCCGAAGAGGAGGAGGCGGTGGAGGAAGGCAAGAATTGGTGATAGGGCGGGCGCATTCCATCCGCGGAGCGCAGCCATGGCCGACTTTACCGACACGCTGACCGATAAACATGTCGCTTTCATCGAGAAACAGCCGGTCTATTTCACCGCGACCGCCGCCGCCGATGCGCGGATCAATCTGTCACCCAAGGGTTATGCCGACAGTTTCCGAATCCTGTCTGATACCCAGGTCGCCTATCTCGACCTCGCCGGGTCGGGCAACGAAACCCACGCGCACCTTGCTGCCGACGGCCGCATCACCATCATGTTCTGTGCCTTCGATCGCAGCGCGCTGATCCTGCGAATCTATGGCCGCGGCCGCCCGGTGCTGCCGCAAGACGCCGAATGGGACGCGCTCGCGGCGCATTTCACCCTGCTGCCCGGTACGCGTCAGATTTTCGTCATCGACATCGACAGCGTGCAGACAAGCTGCGGCTGGGGCGTTCCGATGATGGAATTGCAGCATGAGCGCGACACGCTGCAAAAATATCACCGCCAATCGGACCCCGCGCTGTGGGTCGAAAAAACACTGGGCCGGACCCAAAGCATCGACGGCCTGCCGACGCGCGCGACCGACCGCTTCATCGCGGGCGAGACCGGCTGATGCCGCTCGTCGAACTCGTCCGCATGCCCAATGGCGCCCAGGCCGAGCTGCTGCGCGGGCGAATCGAAAGCGCCGGGGTGCATGCGGTCTGCTTCGACGCTGGCATGAATATCGCGGAAAGCGTCGGGCTGATGATCCCGGTGCGGATCATGGTGCTGGACGAGGATCTGGAGGAAGCGCGGGCGCTGCTGGCGGAATTTGACGATCCAGGGAACGGCTTGGCGGCTGGAGCGCTAGACCGCTGAGACCATGATCAAAGTCGCCAGTTACAATATGCGCAAGGGCATCGGGCTCGACCGGCGCCGCGACCCCGGTCGGGTGCTCGCGGTGCTCGGCGAACTCGACGCCGACATCGTCGCGCTGCAGGAGGCCGACCGGCGCTTCGGCAACCGCGCCAGCGCCATTCCGCCGCAGATGTTCGCAGAGCATAGCGACTATATCCCGGTCACGCTCGACAATCGCCCGCACAGCATCGGCTGGCACGGCAACGCCCTGCTGGTCCGCAAGGGCGCCGAGATCGAGGAAAGCCATGCGCTCCATCTGCCGACGCTCGAACCGCGCGGCGCGGTGGCGGCGACAATCCGCATCGGCGACATCCGGCTGCGCGTCGTCGGCATGCACCTCGACATCTCCGGCCTGCGTCGCCGTCAGCAGGCGCGCGCGATCCTGAACCACATCGCGGGCGGCGAGGACTTGCCGACGATCCTGATGGGCGACTGCAACGAATGGCGCAATCGCGGCGGCTGCCTGACCGATTTCGGCGAGCGCCATCACATGGTGGATACCGGCCACAGCTTTCACAGCCGCCGTCCGGTTGCGAAGCTCGACCGCATCTTTGCCACGCCCGATCTGCAGCCCGTCGACGCGGGGGTGCATCAGAGCGCGCTCGCGGCGCGCGCGTCGGATCATCTGCCGATCTGGGCACGATTTACCAAAGGCTGATTGAATAGGTCGGCAATCCCCTCCCGCAAGCGGTCGGGGAATTTTCTGCCCAAAATTTAGGCAATGACGTGCCTCCACTGCCCGTCAAACGAACGATTATTCGTTTGGGCCTGCGCTCACCGTCACAAAATGTTAACTTTTTCAGCATCCGCGCAATCTGGCACGGATGTTGCAGTGCAACATGGTGCGATTAGCAAAAGGGGGCATCATGAAATTGATCCTGGCAATTATTAAGCCATTCAAGCTCGACGAGGTGCGCGAAGCGCTGACCGGCTTGGGTATCGCTGGCATGACCGTGACCGAGGTCAAGGGGTTCGGCCGGCAAAAGGGGCAGACCGAAATCTACCGCGGCGCCGAATACGCCACCAACATGGTGCCGAAGGTGAAGATCGAGCTCGTCTGCGACGACGCGCTCGCGCCGCGGGTGGTCGAAACGCTGCAGCAAAGCGCTGGCACCGGGTCGATCGGCGACGGCAAGATTTTCGTCCTCGACGTCGGTCAGGCCGTGCGCATCCGCACCGGCGAAACCGGCGAGGCGGCACTGTAATGACGAAGGGGGAAATTATGACGTTCGCAAACAAATTTGCGGCGGGCGCCGGGGCCATCGGCCTCTCGCTGTTCGCTGCGCTGCCCGCATGGGCGCAGGAAGCGGCGGCGCCGGTTGCCGACGCGGCGGCTCCCGCCGCTTTCACGCCAACCGCCGACATGGTCAACAAAGGCGACGTGGCCTGGATGCTCGTCGCCTCGGCTTTGGTCCTGATGATGTCAGTGCCTGCGCTGGCGCTTTTCTATGGCGGCCTTGTCCGCACCAAGAATATGCTTTCGGTGCTGATGCAGGTGCTGACGATCGTCTGCGTCGCCGCGCTGGTCTGGTTCAGCTGGGGCTATTCGATGGCCTTCACCTCCACCGGTACGCCATTCCCCTCGCTGTTCGGCGGCCTCGATAAGGCGTTCCTGTCCGGCGTCGATGTCAACACCTTCGCTGCCACCTTCTCGAACGGGGTCTATTTGCCCGAATATGTCTTCGTGATCTTCCAGATGACCTTTGCCTGCATCACGCCGGCGCTGATCGTCGGGGCTTTTGCGGAGCGCGTGAAGTTCACGCCGCTGATCATCTTCACAGTGCTGTGGCTAACACTGGCCTATTTCCCGATCGCACATATGGTGTGGTACTGGGCCGGTCCGGACTTTCTCCACGCCGCGCCAACTGACATGGGCTTGCTGTGGGGCTGGGGTGCGCTCGACTTTGCCGGCGGCACCGTTGTCCATATCAACGCAGGTATCGCCGGTCTGGTCGGCTGCCTCGTGATCGGCCCGCGCCTTGGATATAGCTCGGAACCGATGCCCCCGCACAACCTGGTCATGACGATGATCGGCGCGTCCCTGCTGTGGATCGGCTGGTTCGGTTTCAACGCCGGTTCGGGCCTTGAAGCCAACGCCTTCGGCGCGCTTGCCTTCATCAACACGCTCGTCGCTACGGCAGCAGCAGGCGTGACATGGGCGGTCATCGAGCAGATCGTGCACAAGAAACCGTCGTTGCTGGGTGGTGTTTCCGGCGTTGTCGCCGGTCTGGTCGCGATCACTCCGGCGGCGGGCTTCGCCCATCCCGGCACCGCGATCATCCTCGGCGCCGTCGCCTCGCTCGGCTGCTTCTTCTTCGTCACCACGGTGAAGAAGAAACTCAAATATGATGACTCGCTCGACGTATTCGGCATTCACGCGGTCGGCGGCATCATCGGCGCGATCGGTACGGGCTTCGTCGCCAATCCGGCCTGGGGCGGTCAGGGGTGGATCGATTACACCGCGCCCGTCGCCAAGGTCGGCGAGTTCGACCTGACCGGCCAGGTGATGACGCAGATCTGGGCCGTCGGCACCACCGTCCTGTGGACTGGTGTGGTCAGCGCGGTGCTGTTTCTCGCACTCAAATACACCATCGGCCTGCGCCCTTCGGCGGACGTCGAGCAGCAAGGGCTCGACCTCAGCGAACATGGGGAGCGCGCCTACAACTACTGATCAACGAGACAGGATACCCGTCGCCGCACGTCTCTCTCCTTTCAAGCGGCGGCGGCGGGATCCTACCCAGGTTCCTCCTGCGAACCACTGGCCGGGGCCTTTGCCCCGGCCATTTTTTTGCAGACATCGATACTGTGGCCCGGGTGCAACATGTCGCGGGTAAATTTGGTTTCCATTGTAACCATCATTGCGTGACCACGCTAAAAGGCGCACTCCTCTCGGCGCGACGGAACAGCATGGTCCCGCGCATCACAGGGAGGAAATTATGCTCGAACGTTCCACGATGCTGGCCGGTCTGTCGCTATTCGCGATCGCCGTCAGCAGCCCCGCCGCCGCCCAGGATGCCGACGGCGCCGAAAACGACAGCAATATCATCATCGTCACCGCGACCAAGCGCGACGCCAATCTTCAGGACATCCCCTTCTCGATAAACGCCCAGACGGCGGCCGACATCCAGAAATCGGGCGCCGTGACGCTGGAAGATCTGTCGCGCAACGTCGCCGGGCTGTCGGTGCAAAACCTCGGGCCGGGGCAAAGCCAGGTGTCGGTCCGCGGCGTTTCCGCCGGCCAGGTCGTGCGCGACCAGCCGGGGGTCAAGGAACAGGTCGGCGTCTATCTCGACGAAAGCGTCATCTCGCTCTCGCTCTTCACCCCCGACATCGATCTGTACGATCTCAACCGCGTCGAAACGCTGCGCGGGCCGCAGGGCACGCTGTTCGGTTCGGGTTCGGTTGGCGGTACGATCCGCTACATCACCAATCAGCCGAAGCTCGGCACGACCGAGGGCAGCGTCGAAGCGAACGTCAACCTTGTGGACGGCGACGATATCGGCGGCCATCTGAAGGGTGCGATCAACCTGCCGCTTGGCGATACGGCAGCGGTGCGCGCGGTCGGCTATTACACTCGCTACGGCGGTTTCATCAACGCGGTCGGTCCGGCCGGCGGCGACGATGTCAACAGCGGCGAACGCTATGGCGGCCGCATCGCGCTGACCTTTGAACCCAGCGAAAATCTGTCGATCACCCCGCGGATCGTCTATCAAAAGGTGACCGCCGACGGGTTCAATCGTCAGGACATCTACAATCTGTACGGCAACCAGTTCACGACCACGCGGCCGCAGGTCACCTATGACGAGCGCGAGCAATATCTGCTGCTGCGCGAAGGGTTCGAGGACGAAACGCTGATCGCCGACCTCAACCTCAACGTCGGGCTTGGCGGCGCCAAGCTGACGTCGGTGACCAGCTATATCAACCGCGACATCCTGGTCAGCCGCGATGCCAGCGCACTGTCCGGATCGGTGTCGGTCGATCTCGGTTTCCCCGATGCCGGGGTCCTGCTGCCGTCGAACTTGGTCGATACCACCGATCTCGAAACCTGGTCGCAGGAATTGCGGCTGGCGTCGGACAATGACAGCGCGTTCCAGTGGGTCGTCGGCGCCTTTTATTCCAAGGTCGACCGCGTCTATACCCAGACGCTGCCGACGCCGGGTTATGACGCGGTGACCGACGCGACGCTGGGCGCGGGAACCTCCGCCAGCGTCCGCAACGGCTTTTCCCCCGATTCGCCGTACAACGCCTTCCTGCCCTATGACATCAAGCAGTTCGCGCTGTTCGGCGAGGTCAGCTACGATTTCAGCGACGCCTTCACCGCGACAGCGGGCGGGCGCTATTACGACTTCAAGGAAACGCGCAGCTTCAAATCGGGCGGCCTGTTCGCCAATGGCGACAACCGCACCGACAGCACCAAGTCGAGTGGCTTCACCCCGCGCTTTCTGCTGTCCTACGACGTCAGCGACGCGGTGACGGTCAACGCCCAGGCGTCGAAAGGCTTCCGCCTCGGCGGGGTCAACGATCCGCTCAACCTGCCGCTGTGTTCGCCTGCCGACGCGGCGCTGTTCGGTGGCTTTCAGGATTATGACGACGAAACGCTATGGAACTACGAGTTAGGGGTAAAGTCGCAGGGTCGCGGCTTCACCTTCAACGCCGCGGGCTTCTATAACGACATCAGCAACCTGCAGGTGACGCTCGACGCCGGCAGCTGTTCGTCGCGCATCGTCTTCAACGTCCCCGACGCGCATTCGATGGGTGTGGAGTTCGAGCTGGGGCTGAACCCGACCGACGGACTCGACTTCAACCTGTCGGGAAGCATCATCGAGGCCGAATTTGACACCACGCTCCCCGGCGCGCTCACCACCGCAACGGGGATCCGCAACGGCAATCGCCTGCCGTCGGTGCCGAAGTTCCAGCTGACCGCGTCGGGCAGCTATGAATGGCCGATCGGAGACACCGCGAACATGTATGTCGCGGCATCGGTGCAGCATGTCGGCACCCGCTTTACCCAGCCCGCCGATCAGGAAAACAACCCGCGAACCTTTGTCCATGGCTTGCCGTTCGGCGGCGCCCCGGCGGGGGCGGCGACGACGGTCGATCTGCAGTTGCCCGATTACCAGCTGGTTAACCTCAGCGCCGGGGTCGACTTCGACAACGGCCTGTCGCTGATCGCCTATGTCAACAATCTGTTCGACGAAAACGCGCTGCTGTCGTTTGATCGCGAACGCGGCGGGCGGGCGCGGCTTGGCTATACGGTTGGTCAGCCACGCACCTTTGGCATCACCGCGCGCAAGACGTTCTAAGGTGAACAACAGGGCCGGTTCCGCACCGAACCGGCCCTTTTTTGCTGCACGCTGCACTGCACAACAATTAGGCAGCGCTGCCGCACATTTAGGCCTTCCCAACATGACATTAATATGGCATTCATTGCGTCAACAGTTTCAGGAGGGGAGAGCCTGAAAGGCTGGGCCGGGACGCAAGTCCCGGCCCTCTTTTTTTTGCGCGCGATGTTCCTTTCAAGAAATCGCGGGATTTCAAGGCTTTATCTGGTGCCGCGGCGTCACCAAGTTCCGCCCGCTGCCATCATCCTGCCGTACCGAATCGCTGTTTACCAACCGGTGTGGCGTTTCCGCGCCTGCTTCCTGACGCACCGGATGACGACATCAAATCAGCCCAAAGCCGCCTTCACAAATTCCGCTGCGCGCTCGCCGATCATGATGCTCGGCGCGTTGGTATTGCCCGACACCAGCCGCGGCATGATGCTCGCGTCGGCGACCCATAACCCGTCGAGGCCGTTCAGCTTCAGCGTCGGATCGACCACCGCATCGACATCGCCGCCCATCCGGCAGGTGCCGACAGGGTGATAGACGGTGTCGGCGCGGCTGCGGATCAGCGCGTCGAGCGCGGCATCATCGTCGAGGTTCACCAGATGCCGGTCAACTCCCGCATACCCGCTGAGAGGCGGCGCCGCGACGATGCGGTGCATCATCCGCACGCCTGCCCTCAAGGTCGCTAAGTCGCGATCGTCGGTCAGGAAACCCGGATCGATCGCCGGCGCCGCGGCGGCGTCCGGCGAAGCCAGTCGCACCGTCCCGCGGCTTTCGGGGCGAAGCACACAGGCGTGGCATGAAAAGCCATGCCCCTTTACCTTTGTCCGCCCATGATCCTCGAGCATCGCAGGAACGAAATGATATTGAATGTCGGGCGCGGCCAAATCGGGATGCGATTTCCAGAAGCCGCCCGCCTCGGCAAAACAGGTGGTCATGATGCCGGTGCGCCGGGTGCGATGTTCGAAAATCGCCTTCACCATCCGCCAGGTGCCGCCCAGACTGTTGCCGAGCGGATCGGTCGAGCGGGTTTCCCAACTCGACACATAATCGATATGATCCTGCAGATTGTCACCGACCCCGCCGCGGTCGAGGGTGACGTCCAGACCCATGGCTTTCAGATGCGCGGCGGGACCGATACCCGATAGCTGCAGGATTTGCGGGCTACCGAACGCCCCGGCGGACAGGATCACCCCGCCCCGCGCGCGTAGCGTTTCACGCTTCGCTCCTTGGCGGATAACGACCCCGGTGGCGCGGCCTTCCTCGACCATGATTTTCTCGACCAAAGCATCGGTGCGGATGTCCAGATTGGCGCGGCCGCGCAACGGCTCGACATAGGCCCGCGCCGCCGACCAGCGTTCGCCATCTTTCTGCGTCACCTGATACAGGCCGAAACCTTCGTTGTTCGGCAGATTAAAATCGCCGGTGCGCGGCAGTTGCAGCGACGCCGCACTTTCGATGAAGCGGCGGCTCGTCACATTAGGCCAGCGCTGGTCCATGACATTCAGCGGGCCATTGGCGCCATGAAATTCGTCGCCGCCGCGCTCATTGCCCTCGCTACGCTTGAAATAGGGCAGCACGTCGGCATAGCTCCACCCGGTCGCACCGAGTGCCGCCCACTGGTCATAATCGAACTGGTGGCCGCGAATATACACCATCGCGTTGATCGCGCTCGACCCGCCCAGCCCGCGCCCGCGCGGCTGATATCCGGTGCGGCCGTTCAGCCCCCTCTGCGGCAATGTTTCATACCGATAGTTCGAAGCCTCGGGGATGAAGGGCATGAAGCCCGGGGTCTTGACCCGCGCATTGTCGTTGGTCCCGCCGGCCTCGATCAGGCACACCGTGCGCTTGCCATCCTCGGCCAGCCGACCCGCCGCCGCGCTCCCCGCGCTGCCGCCGCCGATGACGATGATGTCGAATTGGTCTCCAGAATTCATGCGCGCCGCTCCCCTCGCCACCGGTTCGGTGGTCAATCGGGACTTACATGAATGTCATTAGCGAGCGTGGCAAGCGGCAAAGCCACCACCCTTTGCCGTTCGTGTCGAGCGAAGTCGAGACACCTATCGTTGGCACGCGCCTTCACGGTGTCTCGACTTCGCTCGACACGAACGGGATGAAAGGCGGCCTATTCCACCGGCTCTTCGCTTGGCCGCCCCGCCGCCCAGCGGTCCTTGATCATCGCGCTCGTCTGGCGACTCCCGTCGTGGCTCCAACCGGGTTCGCGGATCAGATAGTTCAGCTTGTGCCGCCACGGGGCGCTCCACATATCCTTCGCGATCCCGACCCATTCATGCACCGCCGCCCACAAAATGTTGAAGCTGCCAAGCTGCTTGACGATGCCATAGCGCACCGGCTCGTCATCGCGTTCGGCAACGAAGCTACCGAACATCTTGTCCCAGATGATGAACACGCCCGCATAATTGGCATCGAGATAGCGTGGGTTGACGCCGTGATGGACGCGGTGGTGCGACGGGGTGTTCATCACCGCCTCGAACCATTTAGGCAGCCGCTTGATCGCCTCGGTGTGGATCCAGAACTGGTAGATCAGGTTGAGCCCGGCGCAGAAGAACACCATCGCGGGCGGAAAGCCGATCAGAAACAGCGGCAGCCGGAACAGGAAGGTCAGGCTGAAAAAGCCCGTCCAGGTCTGCCGCAGCGCGGTCGAAAGATTATAATGCTGGCTCGAATGGTGGATGACATGGCTCGCCCAGAACCAGCGCACCCGATGGGCGCTGCGGTGGAAGGCATAATAGGCCAGATCGTCAGCGAAGAAGCAGAGAATCCACGCCCACCACCAACGGCTCCATTCGATCCCGATGTCGAACAGGCGAAACTGATACACCCACACCGACGCCGCGATCACCGCCGCGCCGACCAGCGCCCCCGCGACCTGGCTGAATGTTCCGAGCATCAGCGAGGTCAGCGTATCGCGCGCCTCGTACCGGCTTTTGTCCTTGCGCAGCGAAATCACCATCTCGGCGATCAGGAGCAGGATGAAGGCGGGGACGGCGTAGGTCACCGGATCGGGTAGCTTATCCAATGTTCAGATCCCGCATCCGGCTCGCCCACATTCCGGCATCCTTGCCCAGATGCAGCGTCACCGCGCCAAAAGTCTTCTCCGGCGGTGTCAACGTCAGGAAATCCTTGTCGAGCCGCCCTTCGACGCTGGCATCGACCGGCCGCGCTGCGAAATGATTGCCGTGCGCGCGCACGATCATCATCCGCCCCTCGGCATTGCGCACCAAAGCTGAAAAACCTGCGCGGTCACGCGCGACGTCGATCCCGCGAAAGCCCGCCTCGGCTTCTTCGGCGAGCCGGATCGCATGCGCTTCGTCCTCGATCCGCGGGTCAACGCCCAGCCCCATCTTCCTGACCAGCCACACGACGAACAGCACCGCGGCCACCGACGCGCCCAGCTGAATCAATGCGGCGAAGGTCACCGCTCGCCCGCCAGCGCATCGAGCATCGGACGCAGCCCCGACAGATCATAGCCCGCATTCGCCGCCGCCTCGCAGATCGCCTCGACATCTTCGCCCACCCGCGCACGGGTCAAAGCCCACAGATGCGTCGATCGGGTACCCGACCGGCAATAGGCGAGCACCGGACCGGTCGCGCCGCCGAGCACCGCGTCGAGCGCGTCGAGCTGCGGATGGCTGAAACCAGCATGGCCGACGGGAATCGCCGCATAGGCCAATCCCTCGGCGGCGGCGGCGGCGGCGATATCATGGCTCTGCGGCGCTTCGGGCTCCTCACCGTCGGGACGGTTGTTGACGATCATCGCAAAGCCCGCGGCCTTTGCCTCCTGCACATCCTCGATGCTGATTTGCGGGGCGACGCTATAGTCGGCGGACAGGGTACGAAAATCGCTCATGGCGGCGATGTATAGGCCAGCCGCTTTTGCTGACAAGCGTGAAACCTATGCCGTCACGGTCCGCGCCGGGCGCGCGGCCAGCTTGCGGTCGCCTGCCACGACTTCGGCAAAACGCGCTGCATAGCGCGGATGCTCGGTCCCCATTATCTTGTCCCACCAGGTGAAATAGAGGCCGTAATTCTTGTTGAAGCCGCCATTGTGATGCAGGTCGTGGTGCGTCGTGGTGTTGATCCAGCGCGTGACGGGCGTCGACAACCACCAGCGCGGGTGCAGCTCGAACCCGGCATGCCCCATCGCGTTGCGGACGATCTGGAACAGGATCCAGCTCAGCATCACCCACCCCGGCGTCGCGACGAAAACTAGCCAGATCGGGACAAAGGCGATCATCACAAACGCTTCGGGAATCGCGAAACTATAGGCCGCCCACGGCGTCGGAGTGATCGACCGATGATGCGCACGGTGGAAGGTCTTGAACAGCCGCGGATGGTGCATCGCGCGGTGGACCCAATAGAAATAGGTGTCGTGCGCGACGATCAGCGCGGCGAGTAGGGCCAGATCGCCCGCCCAGCCATAGCTGCCCTGAAACCGTTGCAGCACCCCGGCATCGACGCCCCAGATGATAAACGCCGACACCAACGTATAGACGCAGACGGTCTGGATCGACTGTGCGAACTCGCGCCTTTTGTCGGCCATCGTCGCCTCGCGCGCCTGGATTTTTCGGGTCCGCAGCGTTGTCCGGCGCAGCCCCCAAACGATCGCCGCGACCACCGCCGCCGCGACGAGATAACGGCCGAAGTCGAAGGCGAAAACGAACGGACCCTTGGTCAGCAGAATGTGAAGCGGTGGAAAGGCATCGAACATCGGGAAATCCTGTCGATAATGAATGCCCCGTTCGAGCACAGTAAACAGCTTTTCGCTCTCCGATGTTAAAATCCGGCTAGCCGATTCTGAAATCAGCCAATCGCCAGCTTCAGCGCGCGGGCGCGATACGCGCTTGGCGTCATGCCCTCGGCATCGCGAAAAGCGCGATTGAAAGGACCAAGCGAGCCGAACCCCGCGTCGATCGCGATGGTCAGGATCGGTACCTCACGCTGCGCCGGGTCGGCGAGCGCCGCGCGGATTTCGTCGAGGCGGAAGCCGTTCAGAAAGGCGGTGAAGTTGCGAAACCCCATCTCGCCATTGATCGCGCGGCGAACGCGATATTCGGGCTCGCCCAGCCGCGCCGCGAGCGCCGATATCGAAAACCCCTCGGCGCGATAGGCGCGTTCCTCCGCCATCACCGCGTGCAATCGCTGCGCGAGGGACGAAGGGGCCGCGGTCGGCTCGTCCCGTTTCGGCGTCACCCCCGCCGCGGCGAACAGTTCGGCGGACTGGAACCGATAGAGACCGACCGACACGATGAAGGTGGCGATCAGGATCGCGACCAGCGTCAGCGCGCGCCCCAAATCATGGCTCATGTCGCGATTGTGGAACATCTCGATAAAGGTCACGAGCAGGATGAAGCCGCCGATCGCGCCGACCACCCCCAACCGGAAACCGCGCCGCGCCTCGATCAAATCATTCGCGCGCCCGCGCCATGCGATCCACATCCCCGCCACCGCAAAGGCGAACATGCCGATCCGCACCAGCACCCAGATCGGCCAGAAAAATGTCCCGGTCGCGGCGATCATCACCATCTGCGCCAGCGGCAGCACCCCGAAGGCGGCGAGCAGCAGCCAGCTGCGCCAGCCGATACGCTGCTGGTCGTCGAACCATAGCCGTGCGAACAGCCAGAACAGCGCGGGGACCATCACCGACAGCGCATCGCACAGCACAAAGGGCAGGCGCGCCGGCCCGTCAGGGCTCAACACCCGCGCCACCAGATAGGCGATGATCGCCAAATTCATCGCCATCGCCACCCGCGCCGAAACGATCGATCGATAGTCGCGCCACAGGATCGCGATCCACAGCGCGAACAGCGCGATACTGCCGCCACGAATCATCGGATCGAGGGTGTCGAGCGCCGTCATCGCCCGGTGCTACTGCAAGCGACCACAGGGCGCCACCATCGCGGGCAAAGCCCCGCGCCGCTGCCGCATGGTCATTGCGCCGCCAGTTTCTGGCGGTCCTGCGCGCGTAGCTTTTGCTCGGCCAGACTGCGCAACGTGTCGCGGCACTGACGCGCGGCGCGGCGGGCCTCGACCGTCAGATGTTCGACGTCGTTGCGGCACGAGCGATGCACCGCGCGGTCGATGCGGCGTTGCGCCGCCTTCATCCCGTCGGGCGAATCAAGGTCGAGCGCGCTGACGTCGATACGAACGGTCGCGGTCGCGGTGTCGGTCGCCTGTGTAGTGGTCGGCAACACCGCCAGACAGACCGCCACCAGGGCCAGGGTGAGTGATTGGGTCAGCGGCTTTTTCATGGTCGATCTCCTGTCGTCGACCGGTCCCGCACCGGCGAAACCGCATCGATGAAGGGAGGATGGCGGCGACCGCCCTGCCGGTCGCGCCGCGTTCCGAACCTGGCTAGCCGTTTACGAAATCGGCCAGCCGTACGCGCCGCAACCGTTTCAAAACTGCCGGATCACCGCCAGAAACGCATCGCCCCACGCCTCCAGCTTTTTCGCGCCGACCCCGGGGATCGAACCCATCGCGTGCAAGCTGTCCGGCTTTTCGGTCGCCATCGCGCGCAGCACCGCGTCGTGGAACACGACGTAGGGCGGCACCCCCGCTTCGGCCGCCAGTTCGCGCCGCGTGGCGCGCAGCGCGTCGAACAGCGGATCGCCGATCGGGTTGGCGACCCCCGCACCCGCGCCGCCCCGAGTATCACGTTTGGTGCGTTTCACCGGCGGTTCGGCGATCAGCACTGACGCCTCGCCCTTCATCATCGCGCGCGCCGCGCTGCCCAGCATCAGCCCGCCATGCTCGGTCGTCTCGAGCGCCTCGCGCGCCACCAGCGTGCGCACCAGCGGCTTGATCAGCCGTGCTTCGTCGCCGGTTACAATCCCGAACACCGACAATTTGTCATGGCCGCGCTGGGCGATGCGCTCGTCGCTGCGCCCGGTCAGCACCGCCTCGATATGCCCCGCGCCATAGCTTTGCCCGGTGCGATACACTGCGGAGAGCAATTTTTGCGCCAGTATCGTCGCGTCGACCTGCGCCGCGGGGTCGAGGCAATTGTCGCAATTGCCACAGCGGTCCGGCGGGCTTTCGCCGAAATGGCGGAGCAGCTGCGCGCGGCGGCACTCGACCGTCTCGACCAGCGCCCCCAGCGCGTTCAGCCGCACCCGTTCGCCCGCGACGCGCGCCTCGGGCAATTCCGACAACCGCATCCGCGCCTTGGCAAAATCGTCGGCGCCCCACAGCATCATCGCTTCGGCCGGGTCGCCGTCGCGCCCCGCGCGCCCGGTTTCCTGATAATAGCTTTCGATCGATTTCGGCAGCGCGGCATGCGCGACGAAACGCACGTCGGGTTTGTCGATCCCCATCCCGAAGGCGACCGTCGCGGTGACGATGCCGTCCTCCGACGCGACGAAATCATGCTGGACGCGCGACCGCACCTCGGCGTCGAGCCCGGCGTGATAGGCGGCGACCGGCCGCCCCGTCGCCGCCGCAAGCTGCGCCGCCAGCCGTTCGGTGCCGCTGCGCGTCGGGCAATAGACGATGCCCGGCCCCGGATTGGCGGCAATGAACTCGATCAGCTGGCGCGCCGGGGTGACGCGCGGGCGGATCGCATAACGGATGTTCGGGCGGTCGAACCCCGCCAGGATCAACCCGTCGTCGGGGATGCCCAGCTGGAGCAGAATGTCCTCGCGCGTGTGCTTGTCGGCGGTCGCGGTCAGCGCCAGCCTCGGCACCTCGGCAAAGCCATCGAGCAGCGGACGCAGCAAGCGGTAATCGGGGCGAAAATCATGCCCCCATTCGGACACGCAATGCGCTTCGTCGATCGCGAACAACGCCGGCGTCCGCGCCGCGAGCAGGGCGCGGAACCCCTCCCCCGTCGCGCGTTCGGGGGCGACATACAGCAGGTCGAGATCGCCGTCGCGATAGCGCTGCCGCACCTCGGCGCCATCGGCGTCGACGCTGGTCAGGCTGGCGGCGCGAATCCCCGCCGCGCGTGCGCCGCGCAGTTGGTCGTGCATCAGCGCGATCAGCGGCGACACGACGACGACGCAGCCATTCAGCGCGACCGCAGGAAGTTGATAGGTCAGCGACTTGCCCGCGCCGGTCGGCATCACCGCCAGCGTCCGCTCTCCCGCCATCACCCGGTCGACGACGTCGGCCTGGCGACCACGGAAATGGTCGAAGCCGAAGGTCGATTTGAGGAGGGGGAGGAGCGCGTCGGCGGACATTGTGCGAGGGCGATAGGGAAGTTGCGGGAGCGGGGGAAGCCCCAGCTGCCCCAATTCAGTTTCTATTTTCCCGTTCGCATCGAGCGAAGTCGAGATGCCCCTCAGGGTCAGGCCTTCTCACGATGGATGTCTCGACTTCGCTCGACACGAACGGGTTTCTTTGTCGCCTAACCCCGCATCATCAACGCCCGTTCGGCCATCCGCGCAGCGGTTTCGCGTTCGGCCATCACGACATGGTCGGCACCGCGCCGCACCAGATCATTCACCTCTTCGTCCGAATGGGCGCGCGCGACGATCAGCAGCTTGGGGTTGATCGCCCGCGCCCGCCGCACGATCGCCCCCGCCTCGACCCCTTCGGGAATCGCGATCAGCAGCGTCGATGCGATGTCGAGTCCGGCCTGACGCAGCACGCTTTCCTTGGTCGCGTCGCCGACGATCACCGTCGCCCCCGCCGCGCGCGCCGCCGCCGCCATATCCTTTTGATCCTCGATTACAGTCAGCTGCTCGCCGCGGCCGCACACCAGCCCGCCGATATGACTGCCGACGCGGCCGAACCCGATCAGCACGGTGCGCACTGTCGGCGCGGCGGGCGCCGCCATCACCGCGGCATCGCCGTCGGTCTCGGGGTCGCTGTCGGCCCGGATGCGCCGCACCGCCAGGGTGAAAAGGATCGGGTTGAACAGGATCGACAGCAGCGCCCCCGCCAGGATCAGGTCGCGCCCGGTCTCGGGCAGCACCTTCAGCCCCACCCCCAGCCCGGCGAGGATGAACGAGAATTCGCCGATCTGCGCCAGGCTGGCCGACACCGTCAACGCGGTCTGCGACGTGTGGCCAAAGGCACGGACGAGCGCAAAGGCGGCCACCGATTTGCCGACCACGATGATCGCGACCGTCGCCAGCACCGGGCCCGGTTGTTCGACCAGCACCTTGGGATCGAACAACATGCCGACCGACACGAAAAACAGCACCGCAAACGCATCGCGCAGCGGCAGCGTCTCTTCGGCGGCGCGGCGGCTGAGCGGCGTTTCGCCCAGGATCATCCCCGCGAAAAAGGCGCCGAGCGCGAACGACACGTCGAAAATCACCGCAGCGCCGAACGCCACCCCCAGCGCGATGGCGAGCACCGCCAGCCGGAACAGCTCGCGCGATCCGGTGTGCGCGACCCAGTGCAACACCCACGGCAGGATGCGCCGCGCGACCACGAACATGAAGGCGCCGAAACCAATGACCTTGAGCAGCACGATCGCCGCCGACTGCAACAGTCCGGCGCCATTCGCCTCATCGCCGCGACCGCCGAACATCGCGGGAAGCAGCACCAGCGCAAGCACCATCACCAGATCCTCGACGATCAGCCAGCCGACCGCGATCCGTCCCTTTTCGGTCTCGACCATATCGCGCGCCTGCAACGCGCGCAGCAGCACGACCGTGCTCGCGACCGACAGCGCGAGACCGAACACCGCGCTCCCTTCGATCGACCAGCCAAGCCACAGCCCGAGCATCATGCCGAGCGCGGTCGCGACGGCGATCTGCAGGATCGCCCCCGGCACCGCGATCTTGCGCACCGACAGCAGGTCCTTCAGCGAAAAATGAAGGCCCACCCCGAACATCAGCAGGATGACGCCAATCTCGGCGAGCTGGAGCGCCAGCCCGGTATCGGCGACGAACCCCGGCGTAAACGGCCCGACCAGCACGCCGGCAAGTAGATACCCCGCAATCGGCGAAATCCGCAGCCGATGCGCCAGCGCCCCCATAAGGAACGCAACGCCGAGCCCGGCAACGATGGTGCCGATCAGGGAGGTGTCGTGCGGCATGAATTATGCCTAGGGGTCGGTGCACTCGGGGGTCAACCCAACACAACCGATTTAGTTACGATTGATCACCGCCAACACGATTCAAACCGTCCCCTCCTCCACCTCCGCCTGCTGCCGCGCCCACATGTCGGCGTACAGGCCGCGCATCCGCAGCAGCTGGTCGTGCGTCCCGGTTTCCGCCACGCGGCCCTTGTCGAGCACGATGATGCGGTCGGCGCCGGTCACTGTCGACAGGCGGTGCGCGATGACCAGCGTCGTGCGGCGCTGCGCAATCCGGTCGAGGGTGTCCTGGATCGCCGCCTCGGTGCGGCTGTCGAGCGCGCTAGTCGCTTCGTCCAAGATCAGCACTGGCGGGTTTTTGAGCAGGGTGCGCGCGATCGCGACGCGCTGTTTCTCGCCGCCCGACAGCTTCAGCCCGCGCTCGCCGACCTCGGTGTCATAGCCCTGCGGCAGGATGGCGATGAAAGCGTCGATCGCCGCGCCTTCGGCGGCTGCCGCGATCTCTTCGGCGCCCGCGCCTTCGCGACCATAGGCGATATTATAGCCGATGCTGTCGTTGAACAGCACCGTGTCCTGCGGCACGATGCCGATCTCGGCGCGCAGGCTTTTTTGCGTGACCTTGGCGATATCCTGATCGTCGATCGTGATCCGTCCGGCCTGCGGATCATAGAAGCGGAACAGCAGCCGCGCGATCGTCGACTTGCCCGCCCCCGACGGCCCGACGATCGCCAGCGTCTCGCCCGCGCCGACCGCAAAGCTGACCCCGTTCAGAATCGTCCGGTCGGGCTCGTAACCAAACACGACATTGTCGAACGCCACCGCGCCGCCGTTCACCACCAGCGGCCAAGCGTCCGGCGCGTCGCTGATCTCGGGCGGGGTGTCGATCAGGCGGAACATCGCCTCCATGTCGATCAGCCCCTGACGGATCACCCGGTAAACCATGCCGAGCATGTCGAGTGGGCGGAACAGCTGCGCGAGCAGCGTGTTCACCAGCACGACGTCACCGACCTTATATTCGCCCGTCGACCAGCCCCATACGGTGTACGCCATCGCCCCCGCCAGCGCCGCGTTGGTGACCAGACTTTGCCCAATGTTCAGCCATGCCAAGCTGTTTTCGCTCTTCACCGCGGCCTTGGCGTAGCGATCGGCGACGTCGCGATAGCGCGCTTCCTCGCGGGTTTCGGCACCGAAATATTTGACGGTTTCGTAATTGAGCAGGCTGTCGACGCTGCGCCCGATGGTCAGCGTGTCGAGATCGTTCATCTGGGTGCGCAGCGCGTTGCGCCAGTCGGTCACCTTGCGGGTGAAGATGATATAGACGACAACCATCAGCGCCGTCGCACTGGCGAGGCCAAAGCTGAACTTGGTCCAGAAGATGATGAGCACCGCGAGCAATTCGATGATCGTCGGCGCGATGTTGAACAGGAGGAAATACAGCATCGTGTCGATGCTCTTGGTCCCGCGCTCGATCACCTTGGTGACCTCGCCGGTGCGCCGCGCGAGGTGAAAGCGCAGGCTCAGCGCGTGGAGATGGCTGAAGGTCGTAATCGCCAGTTCGCGCGTCGCGTCCTGTCCGACACGTTCGAACACCACGTTGCGCAAATTGTCGAACAGCACCCCGGCGAAACGCGCGCCCGCATAAGCGAGCACCAGCCCGATCGCGAGCGCGACGCCCTGCTCCATCCCCGGCGCCATCTTGTCGATCGCAGCGCCATAAAGGAAGCCCATCGACAGCTGGACGCCCTTCGACGCGAGCACGATCAGCCCCGCGATCACAATGCGGACCTTGTGCTCGGTCTGCCCCACCGGCCACAAATAGGGCAGGAACCGCTTCAGCGTCGCAAGGACGGGCGGTTCGCGGCTGGCTTCGGCGGAGGTGGTGGTGTCGGGCGGCATCGACGCCCCATGTAGGGCCGCAGAGTCCCGACGCCAAGCAGGGGTTAGTCTTAACCCGGCGAAAGCCGCAGAAAGAGACTAGCGCGAATCGCGATACCCGGCGCGGTGGAGCAGGCGGTCGATCAACCGGCGCTCTTCGCTGGTCGGGCCGGAGAGCACCGGCTGTTCAGCGGGGGCGACACGGCGACCAAACAGCGGGCGCCGGGGCGGGACAAGCGGAGAGAAGCGCATGGGGGCATACCTTGTTTGCGCGGTGGCCCCCCGGCGCCGCAGATGATCTGGTCCCTACGCCCAGCATCGCGGCCCATGGTATCGGTTCGGTAAAAGCCTGTGGTTACTGCTTTCTTTCCGGTACCGTGAAGGTGCCCGTCACGCGTCCGCCGGTACCGCCCTGGATCGGGTTGCCATCCGGACCGCGCGCCGCGCCGCGGCCATCGACCGTCGCGCGCCCGCTGTTGAGATCGATCACCATGCGCCCGCCGCGCAGATTATTTCCGCGCTGGCGCAGCTCGACATTGCCGACCATCGTGATCAGCCGCCGGTCGAGGTCATAGATGGCGACATTGCCCGATGCGCGTTCGTCGCCCTTGGTCACGACGACCCCGCCGGTCGCGTCGAGCCGGTTGACGTCGGTGCCGCCCTGGCGGCTATAGGCGACGGTCATCCGCGCCGCGGTCAGCGTCATCCCCGCCTGCGTCACGCGGACATTGCCCGAAATGACGACGCGGTCGGCGCGGTCCTGCACTTCAATGCTGTTCGCGGCGAAATCGACCGGCGCGTTGCTGTTGTGGTTGGCGAGTGCCTGCGCCTGCGCGGCATCGCCGCCGGCGCCCGCCGACAGGATCGCCAGACTGGTCAGCGCAAAACCCGCGCCCGCAAGCATCACGCTCTTCAAGGGCAAAAGGCGGTTCATTTGAGCACTCCCTGATTGATCCGCAACCGGGCATTGCCCTGCAGCCGCACGATCCGCTTGTCGAGGTCGGCGGTCAGCTGATTGGCCGAAAAATTGCCGATGTTCAACGTCCCGTTGACACCGCCGCTCCCGGCCAGGCTGCGGCTCTTGAGATCGATCGACACGTTACTGGCGTCGATGCGATAGCCGTTGGCGCCCTTGACCTGGACCAGTCCCGGTACCGCCACCTTTTCGGTGTCCATATTATAGGCGCTGTCGCGCGCAACGATCGTCGCCGGGCCGTCGGCAAGCCGGATCGCCCCCGACAGGTCGGTCATCCGCACAATCGGTTCAGCCGAGCTTTTCTGCACCGCGCTGCCCGCGAGCAGGGCAAAGGGCTGGCCCTTGGCGTCCTGACCGCGATATTCGGCGCGCGTCACCTTCATCCGCTCCTGCGCCATCTCGACCTTGTCCTTGGCGAGCAGGAAGCTGATTTCGGAGCGCTGGGTAAAAGGCGAGAAGACGAGCACCGCCGCGACGACGCCGATCACCAGCGGCAGCCCGTAACGCAGGATACGCACGACCCGGTCGTGGTTCGACCCGCTGGCCGCCCACATACGGCGCATCGTGCGATCAAGATCGGCGCGTTCGGACATGCGAATCGACCCTATCAGCTGTGTGCGAAAATGTCGGTTTCGGGCCAACCGGCCAAGTCGAGCGCAGCACGTGTCGGCAGAAAATCGAAACAGGCCTGCGCCAATTCGGTGCGACCCTCGCGCGCCAGCCGCATGTCGAGAATATCCTTCATCGCGTGCAGAAAGCGGACGTCGCTCGCGGCATAGTCGCGCTGCGCGTCGCTGAGTTCGGCGGCGCCCCAATCGCTCGACTGTTGCTGTTTCGACACGTCCTGGCCCAGCAGTTCGCGCACCAGTTCCTTCAACCCGTGGCGGTCGGTGTAGGTCCGGATCAGCTTCGAGGCGATCTTGGTGCAATAGACGGGCGCGGTCACAACGCCGAGCGCCTGTTGCAGCGCCGCGATATCGAATCGTGCAAAATGGAACAATTTCAATCGATTAGGATCGGTCAATATGGCCTTCAGTACCGGTGCATCATAAGCGCTGCCGGGGCCGAAGCGGACGAGATGTTCGTCGCCCGATCCGTCGCTGATCTGGACCAGGCACAATCGGTCGCGCAGCGGGTTCAAGCCCATCGTCTCGGTATCGATCGCGACCGCGCCCGGACCCAGGGCGCCCGCGGGCAAATCTTCTTCGTGGAAATATACGCTCATCCGCCCGCCTTAGGCGAAGCGGCGGTGGCGCTCAATGACTGGTTTTCATCACCACGCCCTGCGTCCGGCACGCCTGAAGAAAAGTCTGCGACAGTCTGCATCGCGATTTTGAATTTTCCGTTCGCAGATATCAGCGGTTTAAGCTATATATTACGTCGTTAGCGGCATAGGGCGAGTCTGTGCCCGTGGTGAAGTGCGTCCCCGTCCGACGCAAGGCGCCGATCGAATGGGGTATGGACGAACCGAAAGCGACTATTAGACAATGAGTTTCAACAAGGATCGCCGCGGCCAGCGGGGGCGCGGCAAGCGCGATGATTTCGGCAATTTCGACAGCTTCGAACCTGCACCTTATGGCGGCGACAGCTATGGCGGCGGTAACCGCGGTGGCGGTTTCGGAGACCGCGGCGGCTTTGGCGGCGGTGATCGTCCGGGTGGCGGCGGCTTCGGCGGCGGCGACCGTCCCGGTGGCGGCGGCTTCGGCGGCGGCGATCGGGGTGGCGGTGGCGGCTTCGGCGGCGGACGTGGCGGCGGCATGCCGGCGCAGGTCGTCGGCGAAGGCAATGGCACGGTCAAATTCTTCAACGCGGCAAAAGGCTTTGGCTTTGTCGCGCGCGACGATGGCGGCGAAGACGTGTTCGTTCACATCAGCGCGGTCGAACAGGCAGGGCTTCAGGGTCTCGCTTCGGGCCAGCCGCTGGGCTTCACCCTCGTCGAACGCAACGGCAAGGTGTCGGCGATCGACATCAAGATCGAAGGCGAACCGATGCCGATCGAGGACAGCGCTCCGCGCCGTGACGATCGCGGCGCACCCGGCGGGGCGCCCGGTGGCGCACCTGGCGGCGCGCGCGGCCGTCGTCAACTGACCGGCGAACGCACGTCGGGCACCGTCAAATTCTTCAACACGACCAAGGGCTTTGGCTTTATTGCCCGCGATGACGGACAGGCCGACGCCTTTGTCCATATCAGCGCGGTGCAGCGTGCCGGCATGACGGGCCTGGAAGAAGGCGACCGCGTCGCTTTCGACATCGAAGTCGACGATCGCGGCAAGTTCGCGGCGGTGAATATCCAGCCGCATCAGGACTGATCGGCCAGACAACCGGAAACACGAAAAGGGCGGCTCGCGGGCCGCCCTTTTTATTTGGTGATCGGCGCGCGATTATGTCGCGCGGCGGCCAAAGCTGACGGCAACGCGCCAAATCTTAGGTATTTCAGGCAGAAGCATGGCCCGCAAACATTCAAAGCATGATCCTTATGCCGACCTGCATCGCAACGACGAGGCTCCGGCGATCGCTGTCCCGCCGTGCTGGCTCTGCGCCCGGCCCACGGGCAAGACAATTGTCTGGCATCATCCCGTGCCCAAGAGCCGGGGCGGGCGCGACGTCGTGCCGATGCACCCGATTTGCCAGCAAACTTTGATCGCCAATTTCACCAATTCGGAACTGCAGCGCCACGGGATGGATGTGGACGGCCTGCTGGCCAACCCCAATGTGCGCAAATTTGTCGATTGGGTGGCAAAAAAGGACCCCGATTTCACTGCGACGACGGCGAAGAAGCAACGCTGATCAGGCGGCATAACCGGAAAACGAATAAGGCTGCTCGCGGCCCCCGCCTTCGTGGGGCGACGTGTATATACGCGTCACGCTATCTCGTGCTCACACCGGGAGCGATTTCGGCCGCCCTAATACCCCAGCGTCGCTTCCAGGAACCAGATCCGCTGCTGTGTCTCGTCGGCCCAGCTATCGACCAGTCCGCTGGTTGCGATATCGCCATCGGCTTCGGCGGCAGCCTTCACCTCTTTCAGCTGCGCGAGCAAAGTCTTGTTGTCGTCGGCCAGCGTCCGGATCATCGCCTCGGCGTCTTGCCCCGCCGCATCATCGTCGCGGATCGACTGGCGTCGGCCGATGTCGCCGATCGATTGCAGCGTCCGCGCGCCATTCTTGCGCACCCGCTCGGCGATCAGGTCGGTGGTCGCGAAAATCTGCGCCGCCTGTTCGTCGAACAACAGATGGAGTTCGCGAAAGCGCGGTCCCTGGACGTGCCAGTGGTAGTTTTTGGTCTTGAGATACAGCGCGAAACTGTCGGCGAGCAGCGCGTTGAGCGCGTCGGCCACGGCGGGCTGATTGTTCTGGGACATTGGAAACACCCTTTCTTATGCCAACCCGATATGGGGATCGCGGCGGCATTGTCCCATGAAAGCTGTCGGTTGCTGTCATCGACAAAAGCGATGAATGACCTCAAGCGAAACGTGTCAGCCGATTAGTCCGAACGCGGCCATCGCGGTGCGCATCGCCCATATCGTCAGAATGGCGGCGCTCATCCAGCGGATGACGTGGGCACCGCGCCGTTCGGCAAGGTCGGCGCCGAAAGCGAGAAATGGCAGCATCGCGATCGTCCAGCCGACCAGCCCGCCTGCTGCGGCCCACTGCCCGGCGCCGCTGGTCGCGGCCAGTGCGCCGATCAGGAAATGGCTGCGGTCACCGAACTGGGCCACCAGCATCCGGCCGGCCAGCTTTGTCGGCGGCACTTCAGACGCGCTCGCGTCGAACAGCGCCGGTCGAGATCGCCACCCGACCGCGATCGCCGCGAATATCAGCGCAAAGGCGACGAGCAGCGCCGCCACGCCCTGCCCGATCATGCGGTTTGCGATCGCTCCCGCCGTGGCACCGACGATGGCATTCAGGACAAAGACGCCGAAGGCGATGGCGACGACAACATGCCGATCGGCGCGCGCGCTCAGCAGCCGCGACAGGAATATCCCGCTGCGCCCGTCGGCATTGGCCAGTAGCACCGCCACCAGCGCAAGCATGATTGCATCCATGGAAACCCGTCTGGATCGTCAGGCGAAGGCGGTCAATGCCCCAGCCGCATGGCGACCGACGCCAGCCATGCTTCCTGCGCAGCGGCGGGCAGCGGCCCGCGCGGCACGCAGGCGGCGTCGCTCATGGCGTCGAGATAGGTCAGGATCGCGGCGCGATAACCACCCCCCGCAACCGCCGATTCGAGCCGGCTCGCCAACGTTTCGACCGCGGCAAAGCCGTTGTCGCGCGCCAAACAGCGGATGTCGTCGATCCCCTGAACGATCTGCGCCAACGCGCAATGCGGCAATGCTTCGGCCAGCGCGCCGATCTGGCCGGTGATCCGGCTTTGAATGTCATGATATGGGTCGGCTTGGGTACGCATATTCACCCCCTGTCCTAACCGGACGATGCGCCCTTATGGTTAACGGGCGGTTAGCGCCAATGTCAGCGGTGGCCGGGGGCCGAACCCTGTCCTTGCTTGTTGCGGTACATATCGCGGTCGGCGGCGGCCAATATGTCCGATTCGGTCATCCCCGACTGCAACATCGCAATCCCGAAGCACGCCGACAGCGCGATCTGGTGCCCGTCATATTCCGCCGGCGCCGCGGTCAGCACATCGCCAAGCCGTTCGATCTGGGCGCGCGCGCCCTCCACGCTCGACTGATCCAGAATCAGCCCGAACTCGTCGCCGCCGATGCGCGCCGCGACGTCGGTCGCGCGGATCGATTCGGCGAGCCGCTTGGCGATTTCCATCAGCGCAAAGTCGCCGGCGGCATGGCCAAAGCTGTCGTTGATCAATTTCAGCTGGTTGACGTCGACGAACACGACCGCGGCGCGTTCGGCATGACGTTCGAACCGCGCCATCCGGTGGTGGATCGCGGTCAGGAAATAGCGGCGGTTGAACAACGGGGTCAGCGTGTCGCGTTCGGACACCCGTTCCAGTTCGGCGACGGCGATTTTCAATACGCGGTTCTCGCGGCGCAAAGCGTCGCGTTCCCGGCGGACATCCCGCAGCTGGTCTTCGATGGAGTCAACGGCGACGGTGCCGAACTGGTCGACCGCGATCCGTGCCCCCCCTACGCTGTCCATTCAACGCCCCCGAAAGCGAACCCTTATACATCGGCCCGATGCCGACGAATATTGAACCGCGACCCTAGCGGCGACTTGATACCAATCGGTAAACGCCCGAGTCAGTATCGCATGTTCGGTGCCGTTGCCCGCGCGCGGTGCAGTCGCTAGGGGAGGTGCGGCGGCGATTCATCCGTGAAGTGCTGCCGCGGTGTGGAGGGATGGGTGATGGGCGACGATAGGCCGCAAATCGGTGTTATCATGGGCAGCCAGTCGGACTGGCCAACGATGGCGCATGCGGTCCAGATCCTGGAACAATTCGGCATCGCGCACGAGGTGCAGATCGTGTCCGCCCACCGCACCCCCGACCGCCTCGTGACTTATGCCAAAGGCGCGGCGGAGCGCGGCCTTCAAGCGATAATTGCGGGAGCCGGCGGCGCCGCGCACCTGCCCGGTATGGTCGCGTCGATGACGCGGGTGCCGGTGCTCGGCGTCCCCGTCCAGTCGGCCGCATTGAGCGGCATCGACAGCCTTTATTCGATCGTCCAGATGCCGGGCGGCATTCCGGTGGCGACCTTTGCGATCGGCAAGGCGGGGGCGACCAATGCGGGTCTGTTCGCCGTCGCACTGCTCGCAAACAATGACGCCGCCCTGGCACAAAAACTCGACGCTTGGCGCGACGCACAGACGAGCAGCGTCGCGCCGATCCCGGTTCGCGAGGGCTGATCGCTTGCTGGCACCGGGTTCGACGATCGGTATCCTGGGCGGCGGCCAGCTTGGCCGCATGCTCGCGGTCGCCGCAGCGCAGCTCGGCTTCAAGGTCCATATCTACGCCCCCGACGCCGAAAGCGTCGCGGCCGAGGTCACCGCGCACCACAGCCAGGCGGCGTGGGACGACGAACCGCGCCTTGCCGCCTTCGCCGCCGCTTGCGACGCCGCCACCTTCGAATTCGAAAATGTCCCGGTCGACACCGTGCGCTTCCTCTCGGGCCATGTCGCGATCCGTCCCGGCGCCCGGGGCCTCGAAATCGCGCAGGACCGGCTGGCCGAAAAACATTTCGTCGCCAGTATCGGCGGCCGCCCCGCGCCCTTCGCTTCGGTCCCCGACCGCGCCGCGCTCGACGTTGCGCTGGCCGACATCGGCACGCCCGCGATCCTTAAGACCGTGCGCATGGGCTATGACGGCAAGGGCCAGGCGCGCCTCGCGGCCCCCGCGGACGCCGACACCGCATGGGAAACGATCGGCCGCCACGCGGCAATCCTCGAAGGCTTCGTCGGTTTCGATCACGAATTTTCGGTGATCATGGTGCGCGGCATCGACGGCGAAACGCGCTTCTGGGATTCGTCGGTCAACGTTCATATCGACGGCATTCTCAGCACCGCCAGCCTGCCACCGCCGCAAATCGTCCGCGACCAGCAGGACCAAGCGCGCGCGATGATGGCGAATATCGCTGCCGAGCTCGACTATGTCGGCGTCCTCACCGGCGAATTTTTCGCCACCGACGATGGCCCGGTCTTCAACGAGATGGCACCGCGCGTCCACAACAGCGGCCATTGGACGATCGAAGGCGCCGAGACGA
Organism: Sphingopyxis sp.; assembly: GCF_965279725.1. GTDB lineage: Bacteria > Pseudomonadota > Alphaproteobacteria > Sphingomonadales > Sphingomonadaceae > Sphingopyxis. The sequence continues at coordinate 1,313,115 of NZ_CBDIIL010000003.1, read as the reverse complement.
GCCAGTTCGAAAACCACATCCGCGCCATCGCCGGCCTGCCGCTCGGCAGCACCGCGACTCGCGCACTGCCCGTCGTCATGCAAAATCTGATCGGCGCCGACATCGCGCAAATCCCGGCTCTGCTCGCCGACGAAAATTGCCACGTCCATCATTACAGCAAGACCGAGGTCCGCCCCGGCCGCAAGCTGGGTCACGCCACCTGGGTGGGAACCGACCCCGCATGAACCACCCCGAAATCACCCTCATTCTCGCGCGCGCCGCCAACGGCGTTATCGGCGCCGACGGCAGGATGCCATGGCACCTGCCGGCTGACCTCCGCCGTTTCAAGCAGATCACGATGGGCCGCCCGATGATCATGGGGCGCAAGACGTTCGACAGCCTGCCCGCGGTGCTGGAAGGCCGCCGCCACATCGTGCTCACCCGCGACCCCGACTGGCAGGAGGACGGCGCCGAGCCCGCACCGTCGGTCGAAGCCGCGCTTCGCCTCGCCAACGCCCCGCATGTGATGGTGATCGGCGGCGCCGAAATCTATCGCCTGTTCCTGCCGCTTGCCGACCGCATCGAGCTGACCGAAGTCGCGCTCGAGCCAAAGGGCGACGCGGTGATTCCCTATCCCGACGCCGCGTGGCGCGAAATCGCGCGCGACGACCACCCCGCCGACGAAGCGGGTCGCCCGGCGTACAGCTTTGTCACCTTGGTGCGGGACAAGCCCTGATGCGGCGCTGGCTGATCGGCATCCTGCTCGTCGTCGCGGTTGCCGCGCTCGCCTTCTTCGCGCTTGCCCCCGGGATCATCGAGCGCGGGACCAACCAGATCGACGGCAAACCGCTCGCCGCGGTCAGCGAGCGCGCCAAGGCGCTGCACCGGACGTTGACGATCGTCGACCTGCACAGCGACACCTTGCTCTGGAAACGCAATATCCTCGACCGCGCCGACCGCGGCCATATGGATTTGCCGCGGCTCGAGGACGGCAATGTCGCGCTGCAAATCCTCGCCAGCACGACCAAATCGCCCAAGGGCCAGAATTACGACGCCAACAGCGCCGACACCGACAATATCACCAGCTTGGTGATCGCGCAGTTGCAGCCGGTGCGGACGTGGAACTCGCTCCTCGAACGCTCGCTGTGGCACGCCGAAAAGCTACACCGCGCAGTCGCGGGATCAGGCGGCAAGTTGCGCGCGGTCGCCACCCCCGCCGGTCTCGACGCGCTGCTTGCGGCGCGCAAGGGCAAGCCGCTGACCACCGGCGCAATGCTCAGCGTCGAGGGGCTGCACGTCCTCGAAGGCAAGCCAGCGAACCTCGACAAGCTCTACGCCGCGGGCTTCCGCATGGCGGGGCTCACCCATTTCTTCGACAACGACCTCGCCGGATCGATGCACGGCCTGAAAAAAGGCGGGCTGACCCCGTTCGGGCGGCAGGTTGTGACCGCGATGGAAGCGAAGGGCATGGTCGTCGACATCGCGCATTGCTCGAACGCCTGCGTCGCCGACATCCTGAAAATGGCGCGCCGTCCCGTCGTCTCCAGCCACGGCGGGGTGCAGGCGACGTGCAAGGTCAACCGCAACCTCAGCGACGAGCAAATTCGCGGCGTCGCGGCGACCGGCGGCCTTGTCGGCATCGGCTATTGGGACGCCGCGATCTGCGACACCGCGCCCGCCAGCATCGCCAAAGCGATGAAGCATGTCCGCGATCTTGTCGGCATCCAGCACGTCGCGCTCGGCAGCGATTACGACGGCGCCACCACCGTCCGCTTCGACACCTCGCAGCTGGTGCAGGTGACCCAGGCGCTGATCGACGCGGGCTTCAGCGACGACGAGATTCGCGCCGCGATGGGCGGCAATGCGGTCCGGGTGCTGCGCGCGGGGATCGTGCCGCTGCCAACGGCACCGCTCCCACGCACAGAGGTCCCATGATCCGCCTCGACGGCCACGCCCGCATTCCCGATCCCTTGCGCAGCGGGGTGATCGCGCTCGGCAATTTCGATGGCTTTCACGCCGGCCATCAGGCGGTCGTCGGCCGCGCCGTCCGCCATGCGCAGGACGAGGGCCGCCCGGCGATCGTTGCGACCTTCGACCCGCATCCGGTGCGCTTCTTCAAACCCGACGTCGCGCCCTTTCGCCTGACCACGCTCGACCAGCGGCAGGAATTGTTCGCCGCCGCGGGCGCCGACGCGATGCTCGTCCTGCCGTTCGACGCCACCCTCGCGGGGACGACGGCGCCGGACTTCATCACCGGCCTGCTGCTCGAACGCTATGGCGCGGCGGGAATCGTCACAGGCAGCGACTTTGTGTTCGGCAAAGGCCGCGGCGGCGATGTGGTCACCTTGGCCGAGCACGCCCGCACGCATGGCTTTTTCACCGAAATAGTCTCGCCGGTCGATGATAGCGACGAAGTCGTTTCGTCGAGCCGCATTCGCGAGGCGCTGCAAGCGGGCGATTGCGCCACCGCCGCGCGCCTGCTGACCCGCCCCTTCACGGTGCGCGGGCGGGTCGAACATGGCGACAAGAACGGCCGTCTGCTTGGCTTTCCGACTGCGAACATCGACATGAGCAATTACCTCCGCCCGCGTTACGGCATCTATGCCGTCACCGGTCGCCTGCCCGATGGGCGCGTGCTGAAAGGCGCCGCAAACCTCGGCATCCGCCCCAGCTTCGACCCGCCAAAGGAATTGCTCGAACCGCATTTCTTCGATTTCGCCGAGGATCTGTACGGGCAGGAAATCGACGTCGCCTTCCACGCCTTCCTCCGGCCCGAGGCGAAATATGACAGCATGGACGCGCTGATGACGCAAATAGCGGCGGATTGCGATGCGGCGAAAGTGCTGCTGGCGGCGCTTTAAACCATCGTCACCCCGGACTTGATCCGGGGTCTATGCGGCACGGCAGGAATGGACCCCGGATCAAGTCCGGGGGGACGAATGGGTAAAGTCCAGCCCCCATTCCCTTTGCTCCTGCCCGAATCTGCGCTAAGCGCCGCGACCATGACCGACACGCCCTCTGCCCCCGAAACCGGCACCGAACAGCGCGACTATCGCGACACCGTCTTCCTGCCCAAGACCGACTTCCCGATGAAGGCCGGCCTGCCGCAGAAGGAACCGCTGATTCTGGCCAAATGGCTCGAGGGCAATCTCGAAGGCCAGATTCGCGCCGCGCGCGCCGGCCGCGACCAGTTCATCCTTCACGACGGCCCGCCCTACGCCAATGGCGACATGCACATCGGCCATGCGCTCAACCATATCCTGAAGGACATGGTCGTCCGCACCCAGACGCTGAAGGGTAAGGACGCGCCTTACGTCCCCGGCTGGGACTGCCACGGCCTGCCGATCGAGTGGAAGGTCGAGGAGCAATATCGCAAGAAAAAGCTCAACAAGGACGAGGTGCCGGTCGAGGAATTCCGCGCCGAGTGCCGCGACTATGCGCAAAACTGGGTCGATACCCAGCGCGAGCAGCTGAAGCGCCTCGGCATCGGCGGCGACTGGGACCATCCGTATCTGACGATGGATTATGAGGCCGAGGCCACCATCGTCCGCGAACTGCTCAAATTCGCCGCGAACGACATGCTCTATCGCGGCGCCAAGCCGGTGATGTGGTCGCCGGTCGAAAAGACCGCGCTCGCCGAGGCCGAGATCGAATATGAGGATATCGTCTCGACCCAGATCGATGTCGCGTTCGAGATCATCGAGGCACCAAACGCTCCCGAGTTGGTTGGCGCCTTTGCGGTGATCTGGACAACGACGCCGTGGACGATCCCGGTCAACCAAGCCTTGGCCTACGGGCCGGAGGTTGATTACTCGCTATTTGAATTGAAGGCCGGCGCACTCGAAGAGCCAGCCTTGGCTGGCCTCGCCGGCAAACGCTTTTTGGTGGCCACCGCGCTTGTTCCGACCTTCCTGCAGCGCATCGGTTCGGAGTGGGATAACAGCGACGCGGTTGATACCTATTTCAAGGGCGGTTGGGCGCTTAAAGACGCTGTCGCTCGCCACCCGATGCACCATCTCGGCGGTTTCTTCGCACGCCCACGCCCCTTCCTGCCCGGCGATTTCGTCACCACCGACAGCGGCACCGGGCTCGTCCATATGTCGCCCGACCATGGCGAGGATGATTTCGACCTGTGCAAGGCGAACGGCATCGACCCCGTGTTCGCGGTCGAGGGCGACGGCAAATATCGCGAAGACTGGGGCTGGCTCGGCGGTCAGGGAAGCGTCATCAACCCGAAATTCAACGCCCCCGACGGCCCGATCTGCACCGACCTCCTCGACGCCGGCGGGCTGCTCGCCGCCAGCGCCGATTACAAGCACAGCTACCCGCACAGCTGGCGCTCCAAGGCCAAGGTCATCTATCGCTGCACCCCGCAATGGTTCGTGCCGATGGACCGGGTGATGACGCATATCGAGCCCAAGGCGCCGCGCGAGCAGCGCTGGGAGTCCGAAGGCGGCGCGATCAATCCCGCCGAGGAGTCTCTCTGCGCCGCGCCGACGCTGCGGCAGGCCGCGATGCACGCGATCGACCGCACCCGCTTCGTCCCCGAAAAGGGCCGCAACCGCATCGGATCGATGGTCAAAGACCGCCCCGACTGGGTGCTCAGCCGCCAGCGCGCGTGGGGCGTGCCAATCACGCTCTTCGTCGACCGCAAGACCGGCGTCTATCTCAACGATCCCGCCGTCAACGACCGCATCGTCGCGGCGGTGAAGGCGGGCGGCGTCGATGCGTGGAGCGACGCGCGCGCGCAGGAATATCTCGGTGATGCCTATGACGCCGCCGATTACGAACGCATCGTCGACATCCTCGACGTGTGGTTCGATTCGGGCTGCACCCACGCCTTTGTGCTCGAAAGCGGCCGTTGGCCCGCGCTCGTCCGCCACGACGGCGGCACCCACAGCGCCGACCTCTATCTCGAAGGCAGCGACCAGCATCGCGGCTGGTTCCAGTCGTCGTTGCTCGAAAGCTGCGGCACGCGCGGACAGGCGCCGTACAAGGCGGTGCTGACCCACGGCTTCACGATGGACAGCAAGGGCCTCAAACAGTCGAAGTCGGTCGGCAACACCACCGATCCGGTCAAGGTGATGCAAACCAACGGCGCCGACATCATCCGCCTGTGGGCGCTGAGCGTCGACTTCACCGAAGATCACCGCATCGGCGACGAAATCCTGAAAGGCGTCGCCGACCAGTATCGCAAGCTGCGCAATACGTTCCGTTACCTGCTCGGCGCGCTCGAAGGATTTAGCGAAGAGGAACGCGTTGCGGACGTCGCCGCGATGCCCGAACTTGAGCGTTATATGCTGTCGCTGCTCGCCGACCTCGACGCCAAGATGGCGCAGGCGGTCGAGGATTTCGACTTCAACAGCTACACCCGCCTGCTCGCCGATTTCTGCAACGAAGACCTGTCGGCGTTCTATTTCGACATCCGCAAGGACCGGCTGTACTGCGATATCAACCTCGCGACCGGGAAACAGACCCCCGAACGCGCCGCTTATCGCACCGTCCTCGACACCTTGTTCCACGCCCTGGTGCGCTACGCCGCGCCGGTGCTGGTGTTCACCAGCGAAGAGGTGTGGGGCACGCGCTATCCCGATGCGGGTTCGGTCCACCTCCTCGAATGGCCCACCCTTCCCGACCTCCCCAACCTTCGTCATCCCCGCGAAAGCGGGGACCCAGAGCCCGCGTCGGCTGACCCCACCCTGGGTTCCCGCGTTCGCGGGAATGACGAGTTTATGACACGCTGGGCCGAAGTGCGATCGTTGCGTCGGAACGTAACGGAAGCGATCGAACCGCTTCGTCGAAGCAAAGAGATCGGCTCAAGTTTGGCAGCGAATGTCGCGATGATGATCGGCGAGAAGCAGTTTTCGCTAGTCGAGCCGTTCAAAGATGTGCTGGCAGAAATATTTATCTGCGCCAATTTGAATATCGATGTCGATCCGTTGGTTGATCAAGATGGGCTTCCCACTTCAATCGTTCCGCACGTGACCGAAAACCACAAATGCGGCCGCTGCTGGCGCCACCTGCCCGAGATCGCCACCGACGGCAGCTTGTGCAATCGCTGCGACACGGTATTGGACGCAGCATGAGCAGCACACGTTCGCCGCACCTGCGCTTCGGCCTGATCTTTGCGGCCCTCGCCTTCATCCTCGACCAGATTACCAAATGGGTCGTGACTGTCCCCTTGTCGCTGGAGCCCAAGGGGATGATCGAGCTCACGCGTTTCTTCAACCTGACCTGGGCCGAAAATTGCGGCATTTCGCTGTCGATGTTCGCCAGCTGCACCGACACGACGCGCTGGACGCTGGTGGCGGTGACCGGGATCGTCGCCGCTGCGGTGGCGATCTGGATGACACGCGAACAGGCGAAGGGCGACGTCATCGCGCTCGCGTTGATCCTCGGCGGCGCGCTCGGCAATATCGTCGATCGGGTGCGCTATGGCTATGTCGTCGATTTCGCAGACCTGCATTTCGGCGCGTTTCGTCCCTTCATGATCTTTAACGTCGCCGATGCCTGCATCACCATCGGCGTGCTTTTGCTGGTTGCGCGCGCGCTGCTCTTAGGCGAAAAGGCGGCCAGCACGGACGGGTCGCCGTCCACCGATTAACGGGGCGCATAGGAGTTTTTACAGTGAACCGGACCACCGCCATCCTGGCCGCCTCGATTCTGGCCACCACCCTGTCGGCCTGCGGGTCGAACAATCTGTTCAACCGCGACCGCCCCGATGAATTCGCGGTATCGCGTCAGGCGCCGCTCGTCGTGCCGCCCGATTTCTCGCTGGCCCCGCCCGCCCCCGGCACCGCGCGCCCCGGCGGCGAAACCACCGCAGAGCAAACGCTGCGCGCGCTGTTCGGCGGCCCCGCTACGCGCAGCTCCAGTGAAACCGCGATCATCGGCAGCGCCGACGGCGCCCGCGCCGATCCCGGCATCCGCAGCCAGGTCGGTAGCCCCGACACCCAGGTCGTCGACAAGGGCCTGGTCACCCGCGACATCCTCGCCGCCCCCGAAGGCGACGGCCGCGACGCGCAGGCGGCGATTCCGGGGGCGTAAGCCGTTACGACATTGTTCGCGCGCAGACTCCGCGAACGCAGAAACTGGATCGGGGCGGCTTTCGGGTCGCCCTTTTCCTGTTCCGATACCCGCCGCGCCGCGCTCAGGCGAAAAGCAGGCCGAGCAGACCGACGATCAGCAGACATTCGACCATCGCGCGCGAAGCATTGCCGAAGGCGCGCCAGAATCCGCAATGGAGATGCTGGCGAAACCACAGCACCTGCAACGTCCCGAACCAGATCAACGCGAAAATATAGAGCAGCAAGCCGGTGATCATCGACCAGACCTGATTGTAACGGATCAGATTTTCCGACAATCCTGACAGCATCGCCAGCGGCGCGGCGAGATAGCATTGACTGTAAAAGGGCGCGCGCAGCGGTTCGCGGTCGAGCTTGCGCGCCTTGGCGCGTAGCAGGCGCGCCGCGAGGATCAGCGGAAACAGGCTGAACGTGACGGTGCGCAGCATGATCAGGCTGCTGTCGTCGCTGATCAGCGCCGACAGCCCGACCTTGCCTTCGACCAGCGCATTCTGTCCTACCAGCGACAGCTCGATCGCATGGCCGATCGCCAGCGTCAGCAACAGGAACAAAGGCGGCGACAGCGTATCGGTATATTGCCGCTCCGCCGGATCGCCGAGCTCGGCGTCCGAATAGTCCATCATCTTCAGCGGATGAACCAGCGTCCGCCATAATGTCAGCGGATAAAAAATCAGCCACGACATGATCTCGTAAAGCAGCTCGTCGAGCGACCGGATGAGTTTCAGGAAATCCATTGGCCCGCCCCCCGCTGCCAGCGATCCAGACTAAGCCCGCGCGCCTGCTTCCTCGACCCCCGCGCTGTTGTGGCGCAGCGCTTTCAGCACGCAATCGACGATCTGCGGCGCGTTCAGCCCCGCGGCGTCATATTGCAATTCGGGCTTGTCCTGATCCTGGAACGCATCGGGCAGGCGCAGCGTGCGCAGCTTCAGCCCCGCATCGATCAGCCCCTCGTCGCTTGCCAACGTCAGCACATGCGCGCCGAGCCCGCCGACGCTGCCTTCCTCGACGGTCACGCACACTTCGTGGCTCGCCAGCGTCTTGCGGATCAGTTCCTCGTCGAGCGGCTTGGCGAAACGCAGATCGATGACGCTCGTCGACAGCCCGCGCGCCTCCAGCGTGTCGGCGGCTTTCAGCGCTTCGGCGAGCCTTGTGCCGAGCGAGAAGATCGCCACGGTCTTGCCGCTGCGCACCACCCGCCCCTTGCCGATCTCCAGCTTCACCGGCACCTCGGGCAGCGCCACCCCGGTGCCGTTGCCGCGCGGATAACGGAAGGCGATCGGCCCCGCGTCATATTCGGCGGCGGTATAGGTCATATGGACCAGCTCGGCCTCGTCGGCCGCCGCCATCACGACGAAATTGGGCAGCGTCGCCAGATAGGTGACGTCGAACGACCCGGCATGGGTCGATCCGTCCGCGCCGACCAGCCCGGCGCGATCGATCGCAAAGCGCACCGGCAGATTCTGGATCGCCACATCATGCACGACCTGATCGTAAGCGCGCTGGAGGAAGGTCGAATAGATCGCGCAGAATGGCCGCATCCCCTGCGCCGCCAGTCCCGCCGCGAACGTCACCGCATGCTGTTCGGCAATCCCGACGTCGAAGCTGCGCGTCGGATGCGCCTTTGCGAATTTGTCGACCCCGGTCCCCGACGGCATCGCCGCGGTGATCGCGACGATGCGCGGGTCGGTGTCGGCCAGCTTGGCCAGCGTCTCGCCGAACACATTCTGATATTGCGGCGGTCCGGGCGGGGCTTTCGCCTGCTCGCCGGTGATCACGTCGAATTTCTGCACGCCATGATATTTGTCGGCGGCGGCCTCGGCGGGGCCATAGCCCTTGCCCTTCATCGTCACCGCATGGATCAGGACCGGGCCATGGTCGCTGTCGCGGACATTCTCCAGCACCGGGATCAGATGCTCCAGATTATGCCCGTCGATCGGCCCGACATAATAAAAGCCGAGTTCCTCGAACAGCGTCCCGCCCATCGCCATGCCGCGCGCGAACTCGTCGGTCTTTTTCGCTGCCTTGTGCAGTGGTTCGGGCAATTTGCGCGCAAAGCGCCGCGCAATCTCGCGCAATTCGATAAACGGCCGCGACGACACCAGCTTGGCGAGATAGGCCGACAGTCCTCCCACGGGGGGAGCGATCGACATGTCATTGTCGTTGAGGATGACGATCAACCGGTTGCCCGCCGCGGCGGCATTGTTCATCGCCTCATAGGCCATGCCCGCCGACATCGACCCGTCGCCGATCACCGCGATCGCGCGGCCGGGCTGATCCTTGATCTTGTTGGCGATCGCAAAGCCCAGTGCGGCGCTGATCGACGTCGAGCTATGCGCCGCGCCGAACGGATCATATTCGCTTTCGCTGCGCTTGGTGAATCCCGACAATCCGCCGCCGGTGCGCAGGGTGCGGATGCGGTCGCGGCGCCCGGTGATGATCTTGTGCGGATAGCATTGGTGGCCGACGTCCCACACGATCTTGTCGCGCGGGGTGTCGAACACATAATGCAGCGCGGTGGTCAGTTCGACGACCCCCAGCCCCGACCCCAGATGCCCGCCGGTCGTGCCGACCGCCGAAATCATCTCGGCGCGCAGTTCGTCGGCGAACTGGCGGAGGTCTTCGGGCTTCAGCTTGCGGAGGTCGGCGGGGACATCCACCGTGTCGAGCAGCGGCGTTGACGGACGATCGGTCATCCCGCCGTCATAAAGCTAAGCGCCGAAGCTGTCGAACGAAAAGGCGGCGCGGGCGGTCAGCGCGCGCTCGGCAGATTCCGGATATCCTTGGTCAATTGCCAGCAATCGGCGGTTTTCGTGAAATGCAGCGACCCGCCCGGCCCGATCTTTTCGATCAGCGTCCCCGGCCCATCGCCTTCGCCCGGCTCGAAACGCCCCGGCACCCAGTCGACGCGCTCGGCCCCGACAGAGGGCGTGCTGAAATCGATTTGGACAGTAACCAGCTGACGCGGGTCGCCCTTCGCCTCGAACAGCTTTTCCGACGCGCTTGTGACATAGCTGTAATCGATCATCACGATCGGAAAATCGCTGGCGGCAGGCGCGCCATAACGTTCGCGCACCATCTTGCTGTTCGCAAAGGGCCACAGAAAGGCCGGGAAGTCACCGCTGCGGCACGCACTCGCGGCTTCGTCCAGGAAAAAGCGGTCGCTCTCGCTCACCGCCTCATCGGCCGAAGCCGTCAGCGGCGCGATAAGGCACAGCGCCGCAGCGACCATCCCGCCGATCCGCGCGTCAATTTTCGTCATCGTCCATCGTCTCCCTATTGGACAGCTCGTCCGGCGCCGCGTGTTTCGCCGCGCCGATCTGCGCATAAAGCCCGCGCACCATCAGGTCTGTGAACACGATCATAGCCCCGATCATTCCCACCAGCAGCGCGGCCACCATCACCGGGACCGGCCCGATGCTGTCGATCGCCCCGCGCCGCATGGCCAGCGCGAGCAGCGCGGAGGCGACCATCATCGCATAACCGATCAGACGCGGGGCGCGGCTCATGCTGCGATGGATGACCGCAGGTCCGGCTCGTGCGAGGTTCGGTGAGATAGAAAAGCGGCTAACGCGGGTTGATGCATAAAAGGCACGATGCAGACAAAAGCATCCTTCGGCAAGACGAAGCCTTTGCAATGCCGGGGCGATCACTTATCAACCCCGGCAAGAGGGGCAAGAACATAGGATGCTTATGCCCGATTTGACGCCGCTCTTCCAAATGGCCCCTCCGATGCGTTCGATTTGCGTTTTTGCCGCGTTCGCCCTCGCCGGCCTTGCCGCGCCGGCCGCGGCCGAAAACGCACCCCTGCCCTACGAGCTGGTCGCCGCCGACGACGCGGGAATCGACCCTGACCGGCTCGGCGCCGCCGGCGAGGCACCGCCCGTCCGCTTTCTCCAGAGCGGCGATATCGACGAGAACATCCTGCTTCCCGGCGCGCGGACCGACGACGACGATAATGAAGAACGCAAATGGTCGCGCGACTATATCGCGATCGCCGGCGGGGTACTCAGCTCGCCCGATTACAACGGCTCGGACGATCGCCGCATCCTGCCCGCCTTCTACGTGCGCGGCCGGGTCAGCGGCTATTCCTTTTCGACCCGCGGCACCAATTTCCAGGTCGACCTGATCCGCCATCGCCGCGGCCAGAAAACCGACTGGAAGTTCGGCCCGATCGTCAGCCTGCGCGCCGACCGCACCGGCAGCGTCAAGGATCCGCGCGTCGACTTGCTGCCCGACCGCAAGCTGGCGGTCGAAATGGGGGTCTTCACCGGGGTCACCAAAACCGGCGTCATCACCAGCGATTACGACCAACTCGGTTTCCGTCTCGTCGCGCTCAAGGATATTTCGGGTGTCCACGGCAGCTGGACCGCATCGCCGACGATCGACTACGGCACCCCGTTGTCGAAACGCGCCTTCATCGGCGTGTCGGCGTCGATGAACATCTATGGCAAAGGCTTTGGCCGCTATTATTTCGACGTCGATCCGCTCGGCAGCGCCGCGAGCGGCTTGCCCGTCTATAGCGGTGCCGGGCGGAAGACGACGATCGGCAAATATACGCTCGGAATCGCGGGCGCCTATGCCTTGTCGGGCGACCTTCGCAAGGGATTCGTCTTGATCGGCGGCACGCAATATGGCCGGATCGGCGACCGCTACGCCGATTCGCCGATCGTCAAGGACGCGGGCAGCAAGGATCAGTGGCTCTTCGGCGGAGGCCTCGCCTACCAGTTCTGACCGCGATCAAATTCCATGCGGGGGGGTGCGATGGAAGACGGGTTTGTCCGGTTCATACCGTGGATGTTCGTGGGCTTCGGCGTGGTGCTTGCGGGCGGGTCGCTGTGGGTGATTCGGAGCGAGACGCGCGGTCGGCGCTGGCGCGAGGTCGAGGGCCGGATCACCGGATACCACACCCATAGCAGCCGAAATTACGAAGGCATGGTGAGCACACTCCACAGCGCCGAGATCGAATATAAGCTGCCCGGCATGCCCGCCGCGCAGATGATCGACGAAGTCGCGACGGGCGCGCTGCCCGAGGTCGGCGAGAGGGTCCGCCTGCGCTACAATCCCGACGATCACCGCCAGATCATGCGCTGGGCGCCGCAACGCCTCGGCCTGTTCTACACCATCTTCCTCGCGATGGGCCTGCTCTTCATCGCGGCGGGTGTGATCGCGCTGACCATCGAGCCATCCTGACGATCGACAACGGAGACCCAGCCATGACCGCCAACAACGCCCCGACCTTCGCGATCATCATGCTGCTGACCGGGATCGGCATCCCGATCCTCGCCGCACTCAACGGCGGGCTCGGCGGACGGCTCGGCAGCCCGATGGCGGCGTCGATGATCCTGTTCGGGCTCGCCTTCCTCATCGCCACTGGCGGCGCGCTGGTCACCGGATCGGTCGGCCAGATTCGCTTTTCATCCGCCATCCCCGTCCACTTTTACTTCGGCGGGCTGTTCGTGGCCTTTTATGTCATCGCGGTGACCTTCATCGCGCCACGCTTCGGCGTCGGCAACGCGATCTTTTTCGTGCTCGTCGGTCAGCTGATCAGCGCCGCCGTCATCGACCATTTCGGCCTGTTCGGGTCGCTGCGCTTTCCGGTCGATGCCAAACGCCTCGCCGGGATCGCGCTGATGGTTGCGGGGGTCTGGCTCGCGCGCCGGACGGGCTAGCGGCCCACAAAGGTCCAAGTCATCGCCTGCGATCCGTCGATCATCGAAATTGTCGCGGTCAGCCGCTGACCCTCGCGGGCATAGACTATACGCTGCGGATAATCATGCGCAGGGTTGTCGAACGTCGCGCTGGTCGCATCGTGCTGCGTCAGTCGAAACGCCACCGGCGCCCGTCCGCCCGGCTGCGCCAGATAGACGGGCACCCCGTCCGCGTCCGCCTGCATCCGCAGAAATTCGAACTCGCGCATCGCCGTGCCGCGCCCCGACCGGCTGTGGCCCAGCATCACGCCGCCGCGCGGGGCGGTCCAGCGTTCCTCGGTCCAGCGCTCGCCCTCCTCGCGGCTCCAATCGCCGGCTATCCACGCCAGATCGTCGACCGTGGCTGGCGAACGCGCCGCCGGACCAGCCGCCGGGCTCGCGGCGATCAGCAAAAGCCCCAGCCCCGCTGCAAAAAATGAAGTCATATCCGCCTCCTCTTGCCCCATCCTGGCGCCAACCGCATCGGCCGTCTTGAACCAACGCGACAATCATCGTCTAAGCCGTGCGATGGACTATCGCGAGACATCGCCGCCGCCGCACCTCGCCGGGCTGGTCAAGGCCCGCTGGACGCTGATCGGCCACGGCACGGCGGACGCGTGGATCGAGCAACAGGCGACCCCCGACGGCTGTATCGAAATCATCCGCCGGGCGCGCGGGCGCTCGCGCTGGAACGGCGAACAGTCCGCCAGTTTCGTCGTCGGGCTCGTCGATCGGCCGCAACCCTTCGAAATCAGCGGCGATGCGGCGTTCGAGGCGCTGCGGCTGTGGCCTTGGGCGTGGGGCATCATCGGCGACATCGCGCCCGCAGCGCTCCACGGGCGCTGGCGGGAAATCCCCGCCCCCGATTTCGCCGCGATCGAGGCGCGCCTGTCGGCCGCGACCGACCTTGGCGCGATCGGCCGCGCGATCATCGCCGCGCCGTCGGTCGCCGCGATGGGCGCCGCGACAGGCATGAACCCGCGCGCGCTGCAACGCTGGTTCGCTCGCCACGTCGGCGTGCCGCCGCGCGTCTTTCTTCGCCTGCTGCGCTTTCAGAAGACGTTCGAGACGCTGGCTGGCGAAGACAGCCTTGCCGGCCACGCCGCGACGCAGGGCTTTGCCGACCAGGCGCATATGGCGCGCGAGTTCCGCAGCCTCGCGGGCGTCCCCGCCACGACCGCGCGCCGCCGAGCGCGCGGGCCGTTTCTCGACCAGAGCCCCTAAGGCGCCTTGGCTTTGGCGAAATCATGGACAAACAGCCCCGATTTGCGGCTGTCGAATTGCGCCTGCAACGCGCACGACGTGGCTTTCAGCTTCTGGCAGTTCGCCTTCGCCGCCTCCTTCGCGCGCTTCGCGCTGGTTTCGACCGTCGCACTGTCGTCGGTACCGCCGAGACGATATGCCTGGATAAAGCCGTTGCCGGTCAGCGCATTGGCTTCACATTTCCGCCCCGTCGCGTCGCCGCACGCCTTCACCGCGGCGGTGGTGGCCTCATCGGAACTGCGGTAGCCGCTCGCGACATAGAGCTTGTGGTCGTATCCCTCGTCGACGGTGCCGATGACCCACGCCGATGCGGCATAGGATTTGCGCACGTCGGCGCCGGGAAAGCGCCGATTGGTGCCGGACCCGATCGTCTTGAAAATCTCACATGGCAACAGCTGTTTGGCCGAACAGTCGGCGATCGCCTGCTTGCGCTCGAGACCGTCTTCGCCCGCCCAGCCCTTGTAGAAATAGCCCGCCTTGTCGCGGATGATCGTCATCGACGAATTCCACCAAGTGCCGGCCGGCGAACAGCCGGCGCCCATCACTTTGGTACATGCCGCCAGCGCATTGGCCTCGCCGGGATTGTTCGCGCCGGTGTAATTGCCATCGACCCACACATCGGCGGCGTCGGGATGCCAGACAAGCGCCGCATGCGCCTCGGCCGGCGGGGCGGGTGGCGGCGGGGAGCCGCCGCTGTCGTCGCGCACGCACAGCGGCACCGGGGCGACGCCGTTTCCGCCCTGCGTCATTCCGACCATCCGCTCGCCAGGCCCGGGGCCGGGACAGGCATAGGCCTGCGCCGACGCCGCGGTCGGCCACAGGCACCAGGCGAGCGCGATTACGACCAACGGCCCAACTCGGCGCAAATATAGAAAACGCATCGTAATGACCCTCATATCATGCTGATAAGATGGACCATAAGCGCTCCGTCGCGATTGCAAAGTGGCCGCGATCACACCGGTACGTCGCGGGAAGACCGGTTGATTGCGCGCGGGACGGCAACAGCAACGCCGAGATCGATAAAATGACCCGGGTCTATGATATCGGTTTTCATCGGCCAGCGACCCGATATATCAAAAACGTCTCCGGGTCATAAAATAACAAATCAACAACCAAAAAATCCCCCCAATAAACACTCAGGAGGCTGTGTGACTGTTTCAATAAAGGATTTGATTGAGGAATCTCTCAATCATCGCGCCGTACATCATCCCTATCTTGCGGCCCTTGGCGCCGATGACCTGCCCGATACGGAATGGGCGTTGCGCGATTTTGCCGATCATTATTACGGCTATTCGCTACATTTCCCGCGCTACCTGACCACCGTGATTTCCAAACTGGAAACCCCCGCGCATCGCCACAGCCTGCTTCAGAATCTGACAGAGGAATCGGGCATCTACGACGACGAGGAATATGCCGAACTGGCCGCCGTCGGCGTCGAGCGCGAATGGATCGAAGGCATTCCGCATCCGCAATTGTTCCGCCGCTTTCGCGAAGCCACCGGCATCATCGCCCCCTATGTGCCAGAGGATGACGCGATCGAACTCGTGTGCTGGCGCGAATCCTTTCTGACCACGCTGACCCATGGCTCGGCCGCCGAAGCTTTGGGCGCGCTCGGCCTTGGCACCGAAAATATCGTCAGCACCATCTACCTCCCCTTCGTGGCCGCGCTCGCGCGCACCGACCTCCGCCCGCGCGACACGGTCTTCTTTCCGCTGCACACCGCGGTCGACGATCATCATCAGGAAGCGCTGGAAAAAATCTCGCTGTCCTTTGCCGCGACCCCGGCGGGCAAGGGCGATCTGCGCCGCGGGATGATCAAGGCGCTGTCGCTGCGCTCGTCCTTCTGGGACTGGCTTTACGAGCGCGCGCTCGCCCGCGCCGAGCGGCCTGCCATGGCGATGGCCTAGGGAGGCCGCCGAATGAACGCCGACCTGCTGACCCTCATCACCCATATCGAAGCGCGCCAGCCGCTTGCGGCGGACGCGCCGGTCGGGGCGTTTCATGCCGACCCGGGGACCAATCACCGCGAGATCTATCGCAACCGCAACGACAAGCTGGGCATCGATTTTGCGGTCGACGTCCTCGATTTTCCGGGTACCCAGGCGTTCGATGCGCGGGTGGTGCGGATCGCCGCGGGCCGCAACAACGAGCTGCACAAGCATGCGCATGAGTCGCTCTTTTATGTCATCAGCGGCAATGCCGAGGTCCGCATCGGTGAAGCAAAACTGACGCTGAACCCCGGCGGTCTCGCCTTCGTCCCGCGCTGGGTTTTTCATCAGTCGCGGAACCTGTCGCCGACCGACGAGCTGGTGATTCTGGCGATTACCGACTTCGGACTGACCAAGGCAGTGCTCGGCGATTATGACAAGCGCACGCGGTTGGCCGAGAATGGCGTCGATGCGCTGGATCATGCCTGACGACCACTTGATCGACGGCGCGCGCGCCGATGGACAGCGCGCGCGCCGCCGCTTATAGTCCGCCCATCCCCGGGGAGCCGCGCGCGTGATCGCCGGTTGAGAGCGGAATAGACCGCGACCCGTTGAACCTGATCCGGATAATACCGGCGGAGGGAGGGTTGGCGTTCCTAAGCCGGAATCCCCATTCTCGCTCCGATAACCAACGGAGCGACTGCACATGGCCGACATCGATTCCCGCCTCGACAAAGCGCAAGCCCAGCCGATCGGCGTCACCACCGGCCCGATCCGCGGCAGCCGCAAGATCCACGTCGCGACGCAGACCGGCAGCGGCATCCGCGTCGCGATGCGCGAGATCGACCTCGACCCGCATTCGGGCGAAGCGCCGGTGCGGGTCTATGACACCAGCGGTCCCTACACCGACGTCAATGCGACGATCGACATCAACGCCGGCCTCCCGATGATCCGCCGCGACTGGCAGCTCGCGCGCGGCGACGCCGAGGAATATGCCCCGCGCGCGGTTCGGCCCGAGGATAATGGCCAGCTTGGCCCCGATCGTTCGGGCGGCGTGCCCCCCTTTCCCGCCGCACTGCGCCGTCCGCTGCGCGCCAAGCCCGGCCAGAACCTCAGCCAGATGCACTACGCCCGCCGCGGCATCATCACGCCCGAGATGGAATATGTCGCCGAGCGCGAAAATCTCGGCCGCGCCCGCCTCGCCGAATATAAGCGCGACGGCGAAAGCTTCGGCGCCAGTATCCCCGATTATGTCACCCCCGAATTTGTTCGTGATGAGGTGGCAAGGGGCCGCGCGATCATCCCCAGCAACATCAACCACCCCGAAAGTGAGCCGATGGCGATCGGCCGCAACTTCCTCGTCAAGATCAACGCCAATATCGGCAACAGCGCGGTCGCATCCGACGTCGCGGCCGAAGTCGACAAGATGGTCTGGTCGATCCGCTGGGGCGCCGACACCGTCATGGACCTGTCGACCGGGCGCAACATCCACGACACGCGCGAATGGATCATCCGCAATTCGCCCGTCCCGATCGGCACCGTCCCCATCTATCAGGCGCTCGAGAAGGTCGGCGGCGTCGCCGAGGATCTGACCTGGGACATCTTCGCCGACACGCTGATCGAACAGGCCGAACAGGGCGTCGACTATTTCACCATCCACGCCGGGGTCCGCCTGCCCTACGTCCCCCTCGCGGCCAAGCGCATGACCGGCATCGTGTCGCGCGGCGGCAGCATCATGGCGAAATGGTGCCTCGCGCATCACAAGGAGAGCTTCCTCTACGAACGCTTCGACGAGATTACCGAGATCATGAAGGCCTATGACGTCGCCTACAGCCTCGGCGATGGCCTCCGCCCCGGCAGCATCTATGACGCGAACGACGAGGCGCAGTTCGCCGAGCTCTACACGCTGGGCGAACTCACCAAGCGCGCCTGGGCGCAGGATGTCCAGGTGATGATCGAGGGGCCGGGCCACGTCCCGATGCACAAGATCAAGGAGAATATGGAAAAGCAGCTCGAAGCGTGCGGCGAAGCGCCCTTCTACACGCTCGGGCCGCTCACCACCGACATCGCGCCGGGTTACGACCATATCACCAGCGGCATCGGCGCCGCGCAGATCGGCTGGTACGGCACCGCGATGCTTTGCTACGTCACGCCCAAGGAGCATCTCGGCCTGCCCGACCGCGACGATGTGAAGGTCGGCGTCGTCACCTACAAGCTCGCCGCCCACGCCGCCGACCTTGCCAAGGGCCACCCCGCCGCGCAGGTCCGCGACGATGCGCTATCGAAAGCCCGCTTCGAATTCCGCTGGCGCGACCAGTTCAACCTGTCGCTCGACCCCGACACGGCGGAGCAATATCACGACCAGACGCTCCCCGCCGAAGGCGCCAAGACCGCCCATTTCTGCAGCATGTGCGGGCCGAAATTCTGTTCGATGAAGATCAGCCAGGAAGTGCGGGAATTTGCCCGCTTGCAAAATCAGGACACCGAAGGCTTCATCGCCGTCGAGGAAGCGGAAAAAGGCATGGCGCAAATGAGCGAGGTCTATGAAGAATCGGGCCGCGAACTCTATCTGGGTCAGGGCGACCGCGAGCATGACTGACGGGCGGCGGCGGCCGCCCCGCGCGCCGCACCCGCCCGCCGCATGACGCTCGCCACCCGCTGGCAAAGGCTGCGGCGGCACCTGTTCGGCAAAGCCAGCCTGATCGGCCTGCTGCCGGTCATCGTCGCGCTGGCCGGCAGCGCGGCGCTGAACATCAGCTACACCCGCTCGCTCGCCACCACCCGCGCGCTCGTCACCCATTCGCTGCGCGTCAACACCGCGATCAACGATGTGCTGTCGACGATGCAGGATATCGAGACCGGCCAGCGCGGTTACCTGATCACCGGGAACGAAGCCTATCTCGCCCCCTATCGCACCGCGCGGACCGCGATCGAACCCGGCACCGCGCGGCTCGAACGGCTGGTGCGCGACAATCCGGGCCAGGGCGCGCGCATCGCCCGCGCCCGCACCCTCAGCCAGCAAAAACTGGCGGAAGTCGACGCCACCATCGCCGCGATGCGCACCCAGGGCTTCGCCGCCGCGCGAACATTGGTCGCGAGCGACGAGGGCAAACAGACGATGGACAGCTTCCGCACCGTCATCGCCGCCATGCGCGCCACCGAAAGCGCCCTCCTCGAAACCCGCGTCGACGCGATGCACCGCACCGAACAGCGGCTGTTCGCGGTGATCATCCTCGGCATCGCCCTCGCGCTCACCGCCCGCCTCGCCGCGTTCCTGCTCCAGCTGCGCGCGCGGCGGCGGAGGCGGGCAGGGGTGCGATAGTGTCGTTGCCATGCCGCACAGGTCCGCGACGACGCACGATCGAAAGCGCGCTTCGAATTCCGCTGGCGCGACCAGTTCAACCTGTCGCTCGATCCCGATACGGCGGAGCAATATCACGACCAGACCTTGCCGGCAGAAGGCGCCAAGACCGCGCATTTCTGCAGCATGTGCGGCCCGAAATTCTGTTCGATGAAGATCAGCCAGGAAGTGCGCGAATTTGCGGCCAAGCAGAACCAGCCCGCCGAAAACTTCCTCGCCGCCGAGGAAGCCGAAAAGCTTGTGCCGAGCGAAGTCGAGGCAGGCATGGCGGAGATGAGCGAGCTGTTTAAGGAGACGGGGAGCGAGCTATATATGGGTGCGGGCGGGCGCGAGCGCGATTGATGCGAAGCAGTAACACGTCATTGAACAATATGGAAGATCCTCAGAAAAGGATCTGAATATTAGGATCCTATAAAAAAGATCTTGACGCGAAGATCCTTTTTTTTCATAGCGGTCGGCGTGGCAGTTCCGCCACGCAAAAAGGCCCCGCCAGGTTGGATCTGGCGGGGCCCCGACTTCAAAACCATGGAAGGATCGAAGTAATGGAAGATTTAGCAGAGATTGAGGTGGATGTCATGCTGGAAGACGAGTTCGAGCCTTACGAAGGCCCTAGCGAAATCGGTGTCGTTGTCGGCCCCACGTTGCGTTCAGGGACTCCCCTCATAGTGGGAATGATCCCGTTTGGTTCGCTACTGGGACGATATGAAATTCCCTATTATAACTATACGACGAAGCGCGGCTACCAGCGGCAGCCGGCAATGTCCCGAGTAAGTTCTTTTGCGACAGAGATCAAAAAGGGCCGGGTCGATTTTCCGACTGCGATCCTCCTCAATATTCGATCAAAGAGTGCAATTTCCGCAATAAGGAACGGCCTATTGAGCCTTTCGGAAATTGGGGAGGGAGCAAATGCCTTTCATGTTGTTGATGGACAACATCGCCTCCTCGCGCTTGGTAAGGCAGTTGATGATGGTCATCGTAATCTTCTCAACCATGAAATACCGTTCACTTGTATGGTTGGCGCGGACGAAGACGAGGAAATGGAGCAGTTCTATCAGGTGAATTCGAATGCCAAGGCCGTTAGAACTGACCTAGCTTATGCACTGTTGAAAAAGCGCGCGGAAACCGAAGATGGCCTGATAGAGGCATTGGAAGAACGCGGAAGGGCGTGGCAAGTAAGCGGGCAGGGAATTGTTGAACGACTAGCGGTCGAATCGTCGGTCTGGAAAAACCGCATTCGCCTGCCGGGCATGGACAAAGGTGAAACAGTTATCACGTCCGCGTCTATGGTCGCTTCTCTTAAACCGGTTCTCGGATCACCGTATTTCAGCCGCCTGAAATCTGACCAGCAACTAAGAGTGTTAGAAGCCTTCTGGGAAGGAATTCGCAACGCGTTGCGCGATGCATTTGATCACCCCACCGACTATTCAATCCAAAAAGGCGTCGGCGTGATAGTGATGCACACGTTGATGCCTGAAGTATTAGAATTGGTGCGAGATCGAGGATTATCGACGACCGATCCCGATGCATTCGAAGCGCTACTTGAAGAGACCCTGACCAGCACGACCGGAGAAACAGCTGCAGGCAACATAGTTGAGGGCGTGGAGTTTTGGGCCGCAGGCGCTGACGGCGCTGCAGGGCAATATAGCAGCAGCTCTGGCAGGCGAGTTCTCATCGCAAAACTGCGCAATCGCCTCCCTCAAATGCTCGATTGAAATGAAGTGGGGTGCGGGCATTCTCGCACCCCCTTCGAAGCGTCCAATTTGGCACAATCCGATACTTGAAATGTTCTAGGGGCCGTCCAAACCATATAAATAGGGAGACCGATATGCCTAGGGTCACGGAAGACGATGTAGCTTTCGCTGTATTACAGATAGCCGCAAAGCAGCCCAAAGGGATCTGCACGTTTTATCGCGCACGCTCTGAAGCTCCAAATTATCTAAAACTTAGCACGGATGACTTAGCACCATCCTCGACTCGCAATGGTGAGCCGATGTGGCATCAAATCATCCGCAATATACAGTCCCATCATGGAGCTGATGGAAACTATATAAACTCAGGTTATCTCCAACACGTACCCCGGCGTGGCTATGCAGTCACGCCCGTCGGACAAGCCCATCTAAAAAAGCTCGGGCTGTAGTATCTGAGAATTTCGGCTATGGCCTTTGCTTTTATAGCCGGGCTCGAACCATTTCAGTTCCGTCACACTTGGAGCATCCTTGTCCCAAACAAACCACGCATATGCAGTGGTTCCGGAACCCTTTATTTCAGCACCCGCTGGGTAGAAGGTGATCCGTTCGCTGAACACCCAAACTCGCGCAGGTGGTGTTTCGCTGAAAATCGTTCGTTGGCGATTGGAACCTTCGAGAAAAGCCAGTCGCAAAAGCAGGGCAAATTTCCTGTTGGCCAATTTCAAACCATTTTGAACGAAGCCCTCGGCGGCGTTGTAAGGC
The DNA here is from genome assembly GCF_965279725.1 of Sphingopyxis sp. GTDB lineage: Bacteria > Pseudomonadota > Alphaproteobacteria > Sphingomonadales > Sphingomonadaceae > Sphingopyxis. Next base: position 1,291,362 of record NZ_CBDIIL010000003.1, on the reverse strand, counting down.
GGGTTCGTCACAATGTTGTCGAACCGCTTTTCTGCTTCGAGAAAATCGACGCCCGCATCGCCATATCCGCGATCGAATAGGTCGCTACTATAGACATTGGATGATGCGCTTTCGAGCACTTCGGACATTGCGCCGTTTCCGCAAGCGCACTCCCAGAGGTCACCGTCAAAACGCTCATTGTCGATGAGAGCTTCGGTCGCCCACGCCGGCGTGGGAAAGAAATCCGGCCCATCCAAATCAGCAAAGCGCTTGGCAGTGGGCTTAAACCCACCATTCAAATTATATGTCGCATCCATATAAAAATATTAGCATAATCATGGAGTTAGTCAACTTTTTATAAGTGACTCAAAAGACTCAATTTTACCTTCGACCTGCTCTGTACGTCTTATTTCGCGGCCCGAATCGGGCAACCGGCAGTCAGCCCAGCGGCCACATCATGCTACATCCCCAGCCATGCGCGCCCGAAATCCCCTCTACGTCATGGCCAAGCCGCCTCCGGAAGTGCAGGCGCAGATCGCCGCGATGCCCCGCAACGATCCTTCGCGCGGCCCCCACCTCCTCCATGTTACTTTGATCTCGCTCTACGACCTGCACACTGCGCCGTCCGAGTGGCTGCCCGCGACCCCCAACGACTCTTGGCGCCGCGCTGGACGGCTTCGTCGCGCCGCCCTTCCTGCTCCGCTTCGACCGGATCGAGAACCGCAAGGCGGTGACGCTGCGCACGCGCGATCCGCTGGCCGGAGCGCGGGCGTTCCAGAAGGCGCTGGTCAGCCATCTGCTTGCCACGAGAAGGCGCCGATCATGGACGGCACCACGCCCGAACCGCACATCCCCGAAATACGTCAGGCGCCAACTATCGCGGCAACCGGCTAGGCACTCAGACCTCGGGCAAGACAAGGCCGCCGATCGGCTGGACGGTCGACGAGATCTTGCTTGTGGAAAGCATCGTCGGCAAGATCACCCATGTTGAACATGGCCGCTGGCCGCTTCGCGGGGGTGCGGGCTGACGACGCGACGGCTTTGGCGTGAGAAGCGGACGTGGCCACTTACACCACCGTCACCCCGGGCTTGACCCGGGACCCGCCTTCGTTCTTTCGCGGCCGGATCAAAGACGAGGCGGGCCCCGGGTCAAGCCCGGGGTGACGAGGCTTTAAAGGTTGCGTTCCGCTCGCTTGCCGACATCGGCACCGGCGCTTATCCTCGCCGGACAGCGCAGGAAGGCCAATCATGTCCCACGCCTCGAACATCGTCCATTGCACCGGCCCGCACGATCCGCACGCGCTCGACGGCATTTCGGTGCGCCACAGGAGCGGCGATCTCGACGTCCGCTGCCCGGTCTGCGCCGGGCATGGCCAGTGGAACAGCCAGATCGACCTGATCAGCCACCGCTCGATCCGCGTCCCCTGCCCCAAGTGCGACGGGCGCGGGTGGATCGAGACCGGGGCCGACATGGTCCCCAGCCACGACATCGCGCTGTCGCCCGACGGCCAGCCGATGTGGACGGTGCGGCTCGATCCCTCCGACGATGTGGAATGATGCGCCGCGCTTGCACATCGCCCGCCGCCGCCTAGGCTGCATCCGCCGCGACGCCGCGCATAGCGGTGCGCGAAGGAGACAGATATGGCCGATCATCAGGGCTTTGCCATCGTCACCGCCGCGCTCCATGCGCTGACCGAGGCCGCGGTCGCGGCGATCCTCCCCGGCACCGCGGTGCAGATCGGCCCGCCGCGCGCGGCCGGTGCGGGGGCTGCCAGCGACCCCGCGGTCACGCTCACCCTCTATCACCTCGCCGCCAATGCGGCGTGGCGGAATACCGACCAGCCCGCGCGCGATCCCGGCGGGGAGCGACTGGCGAGTATGCGGCTGCTCGGCGCGCTCGCCGCGGCGTTTGCCGATCATGCGTTGCTGACCCGCGCAATGCTGGCGGCGGTCTGCGCGGCCGACGGCGGCTATCCCGAGCTCGCGGCGCCGGGCCGGGTCACTCCGCTGCCCGCCGAGCCGGTCAGGCTGACCCCGCACTATCCCACCCCGACCGACGCCGCGGCGCTGTGGTCGGGCCTGTTCGCGATCCCCCACCAGCCCTCGCTCCACCTGATCGCCTCACCCGTCCTCATCGCCGCCGCCGACCCGCCAAGCCCGTAATGCCACCGGGACATCGCACGGTTTGACAAGCGTTGCCGAATTGCCTTTCCTGCCCGCGCCCATTGCTTGCGAGCCGCCTGATGACCGACGCCGTTTCCGATCCGCGCACCGCGGCGCATTTCCGCCGCTATCGCCGCGACGCCGTGCTGCTGCGCCGCCCCTATCCGCCGCACCGCGGGCGGGTGACGCACAGCAAGTTCGGCGGGCTGCCCAACCTGCCCGCGCATCACCCCTGGCCGGTCACGTCAAAGGGGGTGCCGCTGCATTTCCTGGCCCAGATCGATTGCGCCGACATCGGCTTTGCGACCCCGCTGCCCGATCGCGGGATGCTGTTCTTTTTCGGCCGCGACGATGAGGAACAGATCTGGAATTACGAAGGGTCCGCCAGCGACGATTGCCGCGTCCTTTATGTCCTCGACGCCTTTGCCGCGACGCCGCCGCGGCCCGCCCCGGCAGACTTGCCACCGATCGGCGGCGGCCATCAGCCCTACACTGCGTGGAGCGATTATCTGCGCAACGGCGAACCTGGCCCCAATGTCCATGTCGAATGGCCGATCGATCCGGTGCCGATCGACAGCTGGCCCGACGCCGACCCCAACTCACTTGCGGAGGCGGCCGGCGATTGGCGCGCAAAACTGATCGGCTATCTGCGGCCCGCCCCCGAAAAGACCTGGCAGGACCGCGAGATCCAGCTGCGCGATTACGGCGCCGAGCTGGAGGCGTTACGCACCGAAACCTTCGCGCGGGCGACCGGGCAAATTTACGAAGGCGAGCCGAGCTACAAGCTGAAAGGAAAGGCCGCGAGCGCGATCTTCTTCCACGCGGAGACGGGGCCGCAGGCGTATCCGCAGCGCTGGATCGCGGTCCATTATGCGGCGCGCGCCATCCTACACCGCCCGACGATCCTGCTGGGGTCCGACCCCGCGCTACAGGCCCAGCTGTTCACCCGCGCCGATGCCTGGCTGAAGCGGTCGAACGCCGCGGGGATGGATGCCCCCGTTCCCGAAAGCGATCGCGCCGAATTTCGCGCTTGGCTGGAGGGTGTGCGCGATCCCGCCATCGACGGCCCGCTGAGCATGGGCACCGAACGCGTCATATTCGCCTCGCTGGTCGCCACAATCCGCACCTACGCCGGCGACCGCGGTCGCGCCGCGCATCTGTCGGACCATAGCTATGCCGCAATGCGCTTTTATTTCAGCGGCTTCACCTCGCTGGGGACGAAGTTTTCGCAGATGCTGGGGCATGCCCCCTCGGCGCAGGAACCGCTCGCGCTGGACGATCCCACCGTGTGCCTGCTTAATTTCGCGAGCGAGGATGCGCTCGGCTGGATGTTCGGCGACGTCGGCAACGCGACCTTCTGGATTGCCCCCGACGATCTGGCTCGGCGCGATTTCACCAAGGTCTGGGCGACGCTCGCGGGGCATTGAACCCTTTTCCCCGGCGCCGCGCCATGCTTCAACGCGCGTCCGAAAAAGGACGAAGGAGCCGTGATCCGATGACCACCCCGCCGCTTGTTCCGACCGGCCCCGACGCCGACGCGACGTTCTACCACGGCACCCGCGCCGACCTGGCCGTCGGCGACCTGCTCGCGGTCGGCTGGGGCAGCAATTTTCAGGCAGCGCCGCTGTCGTGGATCTATTTCTCGGCCGCGCTCGAATCGGCGATCTGGGGTTGCGAACTCGCGGCGGGTGACGGGCGTGAACGCATCTATATCGTCGAGCCCACAGGCGACTGGTTCGACGACCCTAACCTAACCGACCAGAAATTCCCCGGCAACCCGACCCGCAGCTATCGCAGCCGGTCGCCGCTGCGCATTGTCGGCGAGGTCGAAAGCTGGACCCCGCACCCACCCGAAGTGTTGCAGGCGATGAAGGCCAATGTCGCCCGGCTGAAGGCTGACGGCGCGACGATCATCGACTAACCGCACGGGCAGCGGCGCGGAACTATGCTCGCCACCGCGGGTCTATCAACCAGAGGGGTAAGCAAGCCACCCCACATGTCTTGCACAGAGCCCCATTGGAGAGACCTTGATGAAAAAGATGATGATGATCCCCCTCGCCGCGGCGACCGTGCTGGTCGCGGGCTGCGCCTCGAACGGCCTTTATGGCGGTGTTGGCGCCGGGGCCGGGCGCTATGACGATGGCGGCTATGGCTATTACGACCGCGATACCTACACCCAATATGGCAATTACGACTATGACCGCCCCGACCCGCGCCACGGCGGCTATTATGCGGACAATTATTACCGCAGCGACCGCCGCTACAAGGAACGCCGTCTGTCGAGCAACGACCGCGTCTATCGCGGCCGCGACAATAAATATTACTGCCGCCGCAATGACGGTTCGACCGGGCTGATCGTCGGCGGCATTGCCGGCGGCGTCGCGGGCAACGTCATCGCGCCGGGCGGGTCGGAGACGCTGGGCACCGTGCTCGGCGCGATCGGCGGCGCGGTTGCGGGCCGGGCGATCGAGCGCAGCGGCAATAACAACGACGTGCGCTGCCGCTAGTCAGCGCGGCTAGGCGCCGATCTCGGCGGTCGCGGCGCGTTCGATCGCGGCGCGCCAGCTGCGCTGTACCGCCGCGCGAACCCGACATCGGCCAACCACGGCTGCCCGTCTATTTTCACCCGCACCACCCTATGCGTGCGCGGGCTGGGCGGCGCATCGTCGGGCAACATCCGGCGCACCCGGCCCAACAGCCCTTCGGCATCGAAGCCGATCGCGTTGAGCACCGGCAGGAACAGATCATTTTGTTCGAAACAATAACCACCGCGGCGCCGACCGATCAGCTTGGCGTCCACCGCGGCGGCGCCGATATCGATCCCTACGCCCGTCAGTGCGTCGATCGCCTCGAACGTGATGGCATCGATATGGGCCGCCTGGAGCGCGGCGAGCACATCGAGCGTTGGCGCGACCGGACCACCATAGCCCCCCGCGCCAGATAGCGGGGCAGCAAAGGCGCCGCTTCCGAGGGCGCCGCAGTGTCATCGTCGGCGTTTGGCATATGGGAAGCGGGATCGTGTAACATCGGCAAAGACTCCATTCGCGAACCAGCTGCGGACGCTGAACCAGCTGCGGACGCTTATGAAAGCTCAACCCCGGTTGAGATCAAGCCTTGTGATCGCATCGTTGCCGCCTGCCCGCTGGTCGGTGCGCATCAGCGCCTTGTCGAAGGCACCGCGACCGGCGCGTCTGACCAAGCCATTGTCGGTGCAGTCGAAGTTTCGGCAGCGGCCCGTCCCGCCGCTGGGCTTCGACGCCCTGATCATCCCCAGTTCTTCGGGAGCTTGTCATGCGTTTCGCCCTGTTCGCTATCGCCCTGATCACCTCGCCCGCCGCCGCGCAGGACGACGCCCCGATCGTCGTCATCGGCCAGCGGGATGTCGAACAACAGATCGAGTCCTTCGTCGGTGCGCTGACCCCGGCGTCGCCGCGCGGGCAAATCGCGCGCTTTGAAACGGCCGTCTGCCCCGGTGCCTTTGGCATGGCCGACGCACAGCGCGCCGCCGTTCGCGACCGCATTCGTGCGGTTGCCAAAGGGATCGGGCTCGATGTTGCCGCACCCGATTGCAAACCCAATCTGGTTGTCGTGGTCGCCGCCGACAAGCCCGCATTCCTCAAGGCGTTGGGCAAGAAGCACTATTATATGTTCGGGGACCGGACACCGACGCAGGTGCGCAAAATCATCGCCGAACCCGGACCTGCAACAGCGTGGCAGATTCAGACGACGGTGAACGGCGATGGCCGACCGATCTCCAACGAGGGCGATACGCCGATCAACCGTTCGACGCGCAGCCCGTCGCGCATCACCGCCGCGGCCCGGCCGGCCTTCATGGCGGCGGTCGTCGTCATCGAAAGCGGCGCCCTCGAGGGATTGTCGACCACGCAGTTGGCCGACTATGCCGCCATGCGCGCCTTTGCTCGCATCGATCCAGCGCGGATCGATGCGTCGGGGCCCGCAACGATCCTGCGCGTGCTCGACGCCGCTGCCGACAGCGAGGTACCGATTACCTTGACCCAATGGGATTTTGGCTTTCTCAAGGGGCTTTATTCCAGCCCCAACAACCTCTACGCCCCGTCGCAGCGCTCCGAAATCGGCCGCGCGATGGAACAGGAACTGGAAAGCGGCGATGGCGGCACGGCGCCGCGCCCCGTCGGCTCCTGATGATGGGCAAAGAGATTATGAGAGCATATGGCAGCGGGTGAAGCTTTGGATATCGACGCCGCGAAGAAGCGGCTGGCACTGGCGTTACGACCGCGCATCGCGCTGGTCGCTCTGACCAGCTGCGCGCTGCAATTCCCGGGCAATGCCGAAGATCGCATCGCGGTGAGCGACCGCGTCGCGCACGCCGATGCGGCAGGTCCCGACGCAGAGGCGTGGAGTGCGAGCACCGTTGCCCGCGTCACCGCGCTAGATAATGATCCCGAAATACGCGCCCTACGCCAACGCCTGTTCGATGTCGGCGTCAAATCGGCGTTCGAGGGCAGCCATGACGCGGATGGGCTGTGGACCAGTCTGGTGCTGCGCTGCCCGCGCGAGCGACTCGCAGCGCTCGAAACGCTCGCCGCCGATGATGCAGCGATCCCGCCCGTCGCGCGCGACGAGGCGTCGTCGAAATTCGTCATCTATATCCTGCGCAACCACCATCAAGAGTGGCAGGAAAACCGCAGCAAGCTGCCCGATGTTGGCGACAGTCCGTACACCCCGTCCGAGGAATGGGACCTGCTCGTCGGCACCTGAGGATCCACCCATGACCCCCGCCTTCGTCATGATCGATGATTTCGCCGCCGACCCGCACGAACTGCGGCGCCAGGCGCTGGCGCTCGGCTATGACGAAAAGGACGGTCAGGCCAATTATCCCGGGGTCGTGTCGGCGCGCGCGCTGCCGATCAAAGGGCTCGACGACTATGTCTCGCGCATCGTCGGCACCGCGGTCGTCGGCGCCCCGGGTACCCTCCACGGCCATTGCCGCCTGACGCTGAAGGGTGATCGCGGGCGCAGCGGCGTCCATATCGACCCCGCTTTCTATTCGGGCATCCTCTACCTCAGCCTGCCCGAACATTGCCGCGGCGGCACCGATTTCTACCGCCACCGCCGCACCGGACTCGACCGCGTGCCGGCGACCCGCGACGGCATCGTCGCTGCCGGATATGATGACATCAACCAGCTGGTCGGCGACGTCGTGAACCGCGATACCGCCACCCCGGCGCGTTGGGAGAAAAGCTTTACCGCGCCGATGCGTTGCAACCGGCTGATCCTGTTCAGCCCCTGGATGTTCCACAACAGCGCGGCGGGTTTCGGCACCACTCCCGCCGACGGCCGGCTCGTCTATCTGATGTTCTTCGCCGCCGCACTGCAAAGCTGACGCCAAGCGAAGAACGTGATTCGACTCTCGCGGTCAATGAGAACATAATGGGAACATTATCCGATTCGGAGGAAGGATGGTGTCACCGATGTTTCGATATTTCCTGGGCTTTCAGGTTCCCACCGACCGCGCCGGCTGGCTGGCGCGGCAGTTGCCGTCGGTGTCGGGCGATCTGTTCGCCGGGCTGAAACCACAGCTCTATCATCTGACGCTCTGCACGATCGACGAGACGCAAGTGCCGCACCCTTTCCTGCGACAGCGTGTCGCGAGCGCTTTCGAGGCGGGACTGCCCGCCGCAAGTTGCATTCCCTTTGGCCGCATCGTCAGCAAGGATGCAGGCGCCGAACTCGTCACGGTCGGCAGTGTTGCGAACATTCGCCTGTTCTACGAGGCGCTCGTTGCGCACCTCGCACCGTATGAGATCGCCCCGTGGTACCGCCGGTCGGGCCTTCGGCCGCATATCACGCTCGGCTATGGCAAGCACCCGTTCGACCCGGTGCCGGTCGCGTGGAACTGGATTCCGCGCGAACTCGTCCTGATCGAAAGCCATGTCGGTCACGGTCGGCACCGTGTCCTTCAGCGCTGGCCCTTGCTTGCACCGGCACAGGCCGCTTTCGACTTCATGGACGACGCGCTACCGTCACCTCTGCGCTGCGCCGCTTAAGCCTCGAGTTTGTGATCGAGGGTGATTTCGCAATCGAGCAGCTTCGACACCGGGCAGTTCATTTCGGCTTCCTTGGCGATTTTTGCGAATTCTTCGGCGCCGATCCCCGGCACCTTGCCGGTCAGCGTCAGCGCCGACTTGCTGATTTCGAAACCGCCCTCGATCGCATCGAGCGTCACCTCCGCGCTGGTTTCGAGCGTGTCGCCCGAATAGCCGGCGCGCGCGAGCCCGAATGACAGCGCCATGGTGAAGCAAGCCGCGTGCGCTGCCGCGATCAGCTCCTCGGGATTGGTCCCCGGCAAACCTTCGAACCGCGTCCCGAACCCATAGGCCTGCTTGTCGAGCACCCCCGACTTGGTCGTGATCGACCCTTTGCCTTCCTTGCCAAAGCCTTCGTAACGGGCGGATGCGCGATTGACGGTCATGGGTGTCTCCTTGGGAAAGCGGACGGATTGGGACTCGGGGCGGTCAGCCTAGCATGCGCCGCGCGAATGACGAAAAGACGTCAGCGCGGCACTCCGGCCTTGTCGAGCTCGCCGCCCAATCGCCCGGTCAGCCACAGCCCCCACATTTTGAAATCGGCGGCGAGGCTCCACAGCGGATAGGTGAAGGTTGCTGGCCGGTTCTTCTCGACCCCGAAATGCGCCGCCCAAGCGAAAAAATAGCCTGCCAGCGGCAGCGCGATCAGCCACGCCCAGCGCCCGCTCACCAACGCCGCGATCGCGATCAGCAAGACCAGGCTGGTCCCGACATAATGGAGCGCCCGCGTTGACGCCTTGCTGTGCTCGCGCAGGTAAAAAGGCCAGAATTCGGCGAAGGTCGTATAGAGCCGGGGCATGGCGGGAGGATGCGGCGGTTTCGCCAGAGGGTCAAGCCGGCGGCGCCAAAGCCCGCCGCTACCCGCGCTTGAGCCGGACCAGCGCGCTGTCGAGCGCCTGCAAAAATTGCGACCGATCGGCTTTTGAAAAGGGCGCAGGCCCGCCGATCTGGTCGCCCCCGGCGCGCAAATCGGCCATGATCGCCCGCGTCGCGATCGCCGGGCCGATTGACGCCATGGTAAACGGCTTGCCCGTGTTCGCCAGCACCGTCGCCCCCGCTTTCAGCGCGCGGTCGGCGAGCAGGATGTCGGCGGTGATCACCACGCTGTGCGCATTGGCCGCCTCGGCGATCCAGTCGTCGGCGGCGTCGAAACCGTCCGACACGACGATCCGTTCGATCAGCGCATGATCGGGGACGCGCAGCCGGCTGTTGCTCACCACCTTCACCGGCACCTCGTGCCGCCACGCGACGCGATAAATTTCGTCCTTCACCGGACAGGCATCGGCATCGACGAGGATCTGTATCACATCGGACATGGGGATAATGGTCAGCCGACCTCGACGCCCTTCCAAAAGGCGATGCGGTCCTTGATCTCGGCCGCGGCATCCTTGGGATCGGGATAATACCAGGCGGCGTCTTCGTTCACCCGGCCGTCGACGGTGACATGATGGTAGCGCGCAGTGCCCTTCCACGGGCAAAAGCTCGTCGTCGCGCTGTCGGACAGCACGGCGGCATCGACCGCGCCGCGCGGGAAATAATGATTGCCCTCGACGACGACCGTCGCGTCGCTGTCGGCGATGGCCGCGCCGTTCCATATTGCCTGAACCATGATCGCCTCCTGCCTCGCGCGCGCTCGGCGCGGTTATTTCTTCATATTCTCGAGCCCCGCGACCACCCCGACCTTGGTCGATGGATTGCTCGCATTCTGCTTCGCGGGCTTTTCAGCCTTGGGCTTGCGGACTTCGCGGCTCGATTTCTTCTGGCTCTTCGCCATGATCATACCTTTGCAAGGCGGCGGGCGCCTGTGCCCGTCGCCTTATGGCTTAGGCGCTTTGCGGGCTCGCGTCGCCTGTTATCCCGCCAGCCCGTCCCACAAGAGCTTGGCGCCAAGCAGGACCATCAGCAGATAGATCAGGACATAGAAACGCGCCCCGTCGATCCGTTTCAGCCAGCGCACGGTCAGCAAAGTCGAAACGATCGCCAATGGCATCAGCAATCCGGCCGCCACCAGTACCTCATGCGGAAAAGCGCCCAGCGCGATATAGGCAGGCACCTTCATCCAGTTGATCGCGGCGAACAGGATCGAACTGGTGCCGACGAACACCAGGTGCGGCAGTCGGCGCGGCGTCACCCACATCTGGAACGGCGGCCCGCCCGCATGCGCGATCTGGCTGGTGAAACCGGTCGCGACACCAAACAGACTGCCGACCCAGCCCGGCGATGTCGACGCCGCAACAACCCGCCCGCCGCGCTCGACCCACAGCCGGTAAACCCCGAACGCCAGCGTGATGGCGCCCAATGCCGCCATCAGCTTCGCCTCGTCGACGCGCTCGGCGTAAAAATAGCCGGCGGCGATGCCGACCGCGGCGCCGGGCAACATCCAGCCGATGATCCATCCGTCCCACGTCTTGCGGAACGACCAGACGCTGACGACGTCCTGCACGATCAGGATCGGCAGCAGCAGCGCCGCGGCAATCGTCGGCGGCAACACCAGCGCGACGAGCGGCGTTGCCAGCGCGCCGACCCCCGACAGGCCGCCCTTGGCGAGCCCGAGCAGCACCACCGCGATCGCAACCACGAGCAGCGTGAACGGATCGGACAGCAGGCTCATTCGGCAGCCGGTTCCGGCACATCAGGCAACCGCCAGTCGATCGCCCCCCGGCCATGCGCCGCCAGAAAATCATTGGCTTGGCTGAACGGCCGCGAGCCAAAAAAGCCATTATGCGCCGACAAGGGCGAGGGGTGCGGCGCGCGCAGGATCAGGTGCGGACTGCCAGCGCCCAGCCCCACGACATGTGCCGCCTTCTTCTGCGCATGGCTGCCCCACAGGATGAACACCTTGGGCGCCGGATCGGCGGCGACCGCCGCGACAACGGCGTCGGTGAACTTTTCCCACCCCTTGCCCTGATGCGACGCCGCCTGCCCAGCCTCGACCGTCAGGCAATTGTTGAGCAGCAGTACGCCCTGCTCCGCCCAATGCTGCAGATTGCCGTGCGCACCGCGCGCGATGCCCAGATCGCTCGACATTTCCTTGTAGATGTTGACCAGGCTCGGCGGGGTACGCACCCCTGGCTGGACCGAAAAGCACAGTCCATGCGCCTGCCCCGGCCCATGATAGGGGTCCTGCCCGAGAATGACGACGCGCACCTCCTGCGGCGGGGTCGCGTCAAGCGCCGCGAACCATTCGCGCGGCCGCGGATAGATGACCTTGCCCTTGTCGCGCTCGTTCGCGAGGAATGTCTTGAGCGCCGCCATATAGGGCTGCTCGAACTCGCCGCCGACGCGTGCGAGCCAGTCGGGATGCAGTTTGACCTCGGCCATCCGCGCGCTTCACCAGAGGAGCGTCGGCTTGTCCAGCCCCAGCCGAAAGCAGCGCGAAGCCCCGGCGCAGAAGCTAGGGCTCAGCTACCCGATATCTGCTCGGTTTCGGACACACTACCGTCACCCCGGGCTTGACCCGGGGCCTGCCTTGTCTTTCCTTGCGACGATGGAACGCCACCCCTGCGTCTATATTCTCGCGCGTTCGTCTCACGGTACGCTTTATACCGGGGTTACGTCGAACCTTGTCCAACGCGTCCATCAGCATCGCGAAGGGACGTTCGAGGGATATACGAAAGATTATGAAATCAAGCGCCTCGTCTGGTTTGAGCGCCACGACACGATGGACTCGGCAATCCTGCGCGAAAAGCGCATCAAGCGATGGCTGCGACCGTGGAAATATAACCTGATCAACGCAATGAATCCGACGTGGCGCGATCTCGCCGAGGATTTCGGCTTTGAAGCGTTGCCGTTGGGAAGAAAGTAGGCGGGTCCCGGATCAAGTCCGGGATGACAGGTGTCGGCTTTCGACCGGTGCGGACATCCCCTATCGTCACCCCGGGCTTGACCCGGGGCCTGCCTGCCTTGAAAAAAGGCGGGTCCCGGGTCAAAAGCCGCCAGCCCCGCCACTAAATCTTCCCCCGCACGCTCAAAAACACCCGCCGCCCCAGATAATCATATTGCGTCCCGAACGCCGGCGCCTGTCCGATCACCGGCGGGGTCGCAGCCACCACAGTCGACACGCGCGGCGGCGGGGTGTCGAACAGGTTCGCGACGCCCAAAGTGATCTGGAACCGCTCGGCAACATCGCGGCTCAGCGACAGCGAGTGATAAAAGGTCGCGGGTAAGCTGACGTCGGGGCAGAACCGCCCGCCCGGACGGAAGCTCGACGTGCGGCACGCGTCGCCGCCCTGCGCACGCAGAAGATCGGCCCTGTTCGACGCCGCGCCGGTGACGTCGAGCCCGTAGAACAGCGTCCAGCCGCCCTTCATCCAGCCAAGGTTGAAATCGCCCACCCACTTCGGATTGCCGATCTTGCCATTGTCGTCGATCTCGGTGCCGGGGAACAATGCGACCTTGTCCTCGACCTGCCACGTAATCTGCGCACGGAAAGCCAGTGCGCCGAACCTGCCCAGATCCTGATCAATCGCCACCGACATATCGACGCCGCGGTTCCGCTGGCGACTGATATTGACATAACGGTCGGTCACGCTCGCGACGCTCTGCGCGTCGGGGCCCGCCGCGGTCCGCGTGAACAGGCCGCACAGCGGTTCGTTCGCGACGTCTGAATCATAACAGCCGCGCAGGATATTGCCCGCGCCGAGCAGCGTGATTTCGTCCTTCACGTTGATGTCAAAATAATCGACCGCCAGGCTGGTGCGCAGGCCGCCCCACAGCACGCCCGAAAGGTCGGGGGTCAGAATGACGCTTACCGTCTTCGCGGTCGAGGTTTCGGGTTTGAGCTGACCGATGCCGCCGCCCGACACGATCGTCGCGGGGCCAATCCCGCCGGCGAAATTCGGGCCGATGCCGTCGGCGGCGCAAGTGTCGACCACGCGCTGGCTGATCGCCCCCGCGGCGAGCCGCGCTGCAGTCTGGATGCATGGATCGATGTCCTGCTGGCCCAGGAACCCCGTCTGGTTTTCCAGGAACAGTTCGAACAGCGCGGGCGCGCGGAACGAGGTGCCCCAGGTGCCGCGGAGGCGCAGCCAGCCGGTCACCGCCCAGTCGGCGCCGACCTTCCATGTCGTATCGCTGAAACGGTCGTCCGCCCCGTCGCGGCGCGTGGCCTCGACATGGGTATAACGCGCCGCGCCCGATAACGTCAGCCGCTCGATCATTGGCACACCTTCCAGCAGCGGCACTTCGATCTCGCCAAAGATTTCCTTCGACACCGCGCGTCCTGCGGTGATCCCCGAGGTCGTGAAATTCGCGACATTGCCTGCGAGCGTCGCCGCGCCTGGCGTGTCGTTGATCCTATCGCGGCGAATGTTGACGCCAAAGGCCGTCCCGACCGGCCCGGCCGGTAAATCGAACAGCTTGCCCGTCAGCAGCGCTTCGGCCGATGTCTGCGTGAACAGAGTCCGCCCGGTCTCGCGCCCGACCAGGAAGGCGCGTTCCGCGGGCGTGAAGTCGCCGCGCAACACGCGCGGATCGGTGAAGTCGATGTCGATGCACGGCACACCGCGCACCGCGGTCGCCGTCCCGACGCACGAGCGGGTGCGCAAAGTCTGCGAAGCCAGCGCATCCTGATAGAGGACGTGCTGCGTATAGCTGGCGTCCGAACGGCTGTGCTGGCCATGGACGTCCCATTTCCACCCGCCGTCCAATTCGCCGCGAAGCCCGAGTACGCCGCGATAATAATCGACATCGGCGCGGCTTTCCGACTTCACCAGCACACGCGGGCGCAGGATGATGTTGCCGCCGAACTCGGCGTTGAACGGATCGCCCAGGTCATTCGGATCGCAATTGCTGGCCGCGGGGTTGCAGAGAAAAAGGGGCAGGAAAGACGCGCCGGTAAACTGTTCAAGCGTCAGCAACTGAACACCGTTGTTGCGCGACTTGCGGTTGCTGAACAGCGCCTCGCTATAGATGGTGACGCTGTCGGTGAGGTCATAAGCGGCGTCGGCGAAGGCGCTGATCCGGCTCACTCCCGAAAACACATCGGTTGCCTGCTCGACCGGTTCGAACTGGTTGAGCGCGCCGGTCGACGGACCATCGAAATTCACCCCGAAGAAATTGTCGGGGCCGAACACCCCGATCGGATTATAGGCGTTGATCGATATGCCAACGCCTGCAAACTCGGCGCCATATTGGCCGGCGAAAATCGCCTGGCCGTTCGGCGCGATCAGCCCGGGGCCAAAGGTCGGAAAGCCGTTTTCGTCGACCCCCGAAAAATCGCTGAACACGATGGCATTGCCCAGCGTACTGCTACAGGCCGGGCGCCCGGTGCGGAAATCGACGATGTCCGCACGGCTGCCGTCGGCTTCACGCTTCAAATATTCTTCCGAACAGAACAGGAAGCCGCGGTCGCGGCGCGTCAGGTTCTGCTGGCGGAAATAGTCGACCGTCGCGAAAAAATGACCGCGGCCAAAGCGTTTGCCAAAGCTCAAATCGGCGCCATAACTCTCGCCGCCGCTATGCGTCGGGACCGACGAAGAGCCACCCGCTTCGAACCCGTCAAGGTCGTCGCGGGTCAGGATGTTGACCACGCCCGCAACCGCATCGGAGCCGTAGATCGACGAGGCGCCGGTCTTGAGAACCTCGACGCGGCGGACGACCGACAGCGGCAGGACATTGAGGTCGAAGGGCGCGACCGACCCGCGAATCCCCGCTGGCCCCGCCCGGCGGCCATTGATCAGCACCAGCGTCCGCTCGGCGCCGAGGCCGCGCAGCGACACCGACTGCACATCATTGCCGCCATTGGCGACGAAGCGGTTCGAAATCGCCGAGGTGACCTGGATCGATCCCTGCGCCGCGGGAGTCGACCGCAGCAGGTCGGCCAGCTGCGTCTGTCCCTGGAGCTTCCCGCTGTCGGGGTCGATAACATCGATGGGATCGGGGCTGGTGAATTCGCTTTTTGCGATGCGCGATCCGGTGACGACGATGTCGTCGTCTTCTGCCTGCGCGGCCACCGGCGATGCGACGAGCGCGATCAGCGAGGCAGTGGCGGTCAGAAACACCCGGGGGCCGGTGTTCGATGTCATGGTCTTTTTCCGATTTACAAAGTTGAACTCGCCCCCCGGCCCGGAAAAAATACCGTCCCGCGCGTTTCGATATGGTTACCGGCGGATAAAAATCGGCACACCGTGTCGTTCCGGCAACACATGCGCCAACCGCTTGTCGCGCCCGCCGCGCGCCGCTAGGCAGCGGGCGAAAGGATCGCGCGGATGAGCAAGGCAATGGGCGAAACGCTGGGGCGATTGGAAGCGATCATCCACGACCGCCTCGCCGCGGGAGAGGCCGAGGCGTCTTACGTTGCAAGCCTCGCGGCCAAGGGCCGCGGCAAGATCGCGCAAAAGCTCGGCGAAGAAGCCGTCGAGGCGGTGATCGCTGCGGTCAGCGAGGACGATCCGGCGCTGATTGGCGAGGCGAGCGACCTTGTCTTCCACCTCTCGATCCTGCTCGCCGACCGTGGCCTGACGTGGGACATGATCGCCGCCGAACTGGATCGCCGCCACGGCATCTCGGGCCACACCGAAAAAGCCGCACGACCGCAATAGGAGCCACCATGCCGATCGACGCGACCCTCCCCTATGACGACAGCAACATCTTCGCGCGCATTCTGCGCGGCGAACTGCCGTCGAAGACGGTCTATGAGGACGAACATGCGCTCGCGTTTCACGACATCAACCCGCAGGCGCCGCTCCACATCCTCGTGATCCCCAAAGGCTCCTATGTCAGCTGGGACGATTTTTCCGAACGCGGCAGCGACGCCGAAATCGCGGGCTTTGTCCGTGCGGTGGGCCAAGTCGCACGCGACGCCGGCCTCGTCGCCCCCGGCTATCGCCTGCTCGCCAACGTCGGGCATGACGGGCATCAGGAGGTTCCCCACCTCCACGTCCATATCTTTGCGGGGCTAAAGCTCGGGCCGATGCTGGCGCGGTAAACGACGCCCGCACCGCTCATTTTTTCAGCGCATTGCCTTTCAGGAGACGGCCCGCGATCGGCGCGCGGTCGGGCGCCGACAAAGTCACCGCATCGCCGTCGATCGCCAGCGTCGTGCAGCGCTCGTCGCGAAAATCGCGCGGTTGTTCGACAACGCACAGCTTGCCGTCGAGCTGGACCATCCATTTGATCGGCACCGGCGCCCCGTCACCTCGTTTCGCGAGACCAGAACCCTTGCGCATAAAGTAGAGAGTGCTGTCGGTCTTCGCTCCCCGGTCGGCTGCCTTTAGCAAGATGCTATGACCGACCAGCGCGTCGGCCTTCTTCCTGCTCGCGATCTCGGCTGCGGGCGACAGGTTTCGGGCATCGCCCTTCACAAGCAGCGCGTGCACGGGTCCGTATTTTTCATAATGCATGGTGATTAAATCGCCGGCGATGGAAACCGTGGAACAGGAAACCTCCTTCCACCCGCCGCCGCTGAAGCATAGCTGGTCCGCCGGTCCCCGGATCGACCATTTTTCGTCGGGCAGAAGCGCCCAATTGTTGAAATAGGGCTGGTCATTGTGCGCCCTACGGGCCTTGCCATCGGCCATCAGATAATGAGCTCGATGCGCGTCGGCGCTGCCATAACCGATGGCCAGAATCGTATTGCCGACCAGTGCCTCGATCGCGGCGCGCCCGGCAAGCCGATCCCCGGACCGCGCCGACGGGTCGAGGTTCCAGGCATCGCCTTCCAGAACCCGGCCCGGCCACACCGGCCCGCTGGCCGGTGTCAGCGTCGCCGTCAAGCCATCGATCGACAGCCAGCCGCAATCGCCATCCCAAAGCTTCGTCCCGACATCGGTCACGCAGAATTGCCCGCTCGAAGTCGTCATCCACCGGATCGGCCGCGGTTCGCCCGCGCCATCCGGCCCACGCGTGGCGGCTTTTCCCGTGCCATCCAGGCGAAGGAAAACACCCTTCTCTTCACCGGGCCGATCGGGCTTGGCGTAAACCAGCGTATGCCCGATCAGCGGACGAAACGCGGCCCAGTCGGCCTGTGGCTGCTCCGGCTCCCCGGCCCGCGCCGCGAGGCTTCCCATCTGCGCAAATCCCAGCAGGATCGCCGCCATCGCCCTCATTCGGATTTTCATGATCACCCTCGTTCGTCGCACTTCCCGGCTTCCGGCCCTGATAGCATCGGCGGCCTCCCTCATCACGCGGAGAGATTTTTCCATCCGTCTATGACGACGATCACAGCATTTTCCCGAACCGCGACTAACCGTGTGCTATGCGCGGCGACGGGTGGACTCTTGCCCCTGTTTCCAGCAGGATAGATGTTCGGGCCAGAACGGGGAGAAGACCTAATGAAAACGGGATGGCGCGAGCTGGCTACATGGCTGACCAGCAAGGCGAAATTGGCGCTGATCATCCCGCTCGGCCTCGCGATGGCGGCGACCGCCGCCGACACCGTGCCACAGGTGACGCTCGCGACCCCCGGCAGCTCAGGCACCGGCGACGGCACGATCACCCGCTTCACCCTGCGCTTTTCCGAAGACATGGTCCCGCTCGGCGATCCCCGCGCCCCGGCCCCCGCGACGAACGACTGCAAGCTCCCCGCAACCGGCCGCTGGGTCGACACCCGCACCTGGGTGCTTGAATTCGACAAAGCGCTGCCCGGCGGGCTCGCCTGCCATGTCGAGCTGCGCGAAGGGCTGAAAACCGCGCGCGGTGTGACCGTCGTCGGCAACGACCGCTTTGCGCTCGACACCGGCGGCCCGTCGGCGCGCGCCGTGCTGGCGGGCGGCATCTATGACGGGATCGAGGAGAACCAGATTTTCCTCGTCGCCACCAACGTCGCCGCCGACCGCGCCTCGGTCGGCCGCTTTGGCTATTGCGCCGTCGATGGTATCGGCGAGAAAATCCCGCTCGACGTCCTGCCGCGGGAGACCGCGACCGAAATCCTGACCGGGCTCGGCGAGAATAATTGGTCGCGCCAGTCCTTCACCGCCGACGCGGGCCTGCCCCAGCGCTTCCCCGCCGCGGGTGCCGACCGCGAGGCCGCGCTCGACCGCATCGTCCCCGTCAAATGCCGCCGCCCGCTGCCGCCCGGCCGCGAGATGGCCCTGGTCTGGGATGCGCGTATTGCGCAAGCCGGCGTCCCCGGCCGCACCGCCGGCCGCGACCAGCGCTTCGACCACGACGTCCGCCCCGCCTTCACCGCCAAAATGTCGTGCAGCCGCATCAACCCGCAGGCGGGCTGCAACCCGATCAAGGATGTGACGCTCAGCTTCGCTTCGCCGGTGTCGCGCGAAACGATCCTCGCCGCGACGCTCAACACCGCCGACGGCAAGAAGCTGACCCCGAAGATCGACGACGACGACAAGAATGACAGCTGGCTGACGACCGTCCGCTTCACCGGCCCGCTGCCGCAGAATGTCGACGCGACGCTCGTCCTGCCCGCCGATGTCACCGACCAGAGCGGCCGCAAGCTGCAGAACCAGTCGAACTTCCCGCTGAAATTCCACCTCGATCGCGCCCCGCCTTTGGTCAAATTCGCCGCAGAATTCGGCATCCTCGAAGCCGGCGAGGGCGGCGTCCTGCCCGTCACCGTGCGCGGGGTCGAAAGCTCGCTGGTCCAGGCAAACCTCAAGATGCCCGCGACCGCGCTCAAGGTCGGCGATGACGACGTGGCGATCGCGCGCTGGCTGAAACGCGTCGATGACGCCGACGACACCGACTATCGTGAGGAAAAGGACCGCACCGGCAAAGAGGTCACGGTCAATTACACTGGCACCAAATCTGTGTTCGCCGATGCGCCGTCAGGCGGCGAACGCCGCGACCTGCAGATCGCTCCGCCCGCGGGCGGCAAGGAATTCGAGGTCGTCGGCATCCCGCTGACCGAAAAGGGTTTCCATGTCGTCGAGATCGCCAGTCCCGAACTGGGCGCCGCGCTGCTCGGCCGCAAGACGACGCGCTATGTCGCGACCGCCGCGCTCGTCACCAACATGGCAGTGCATTTCAAATGGGGCCGCGAGGCCTCGCTGGCCTGGGTGACGTCGCTCGACACCGGCCTGCCCGTCGCGGGCGCCGAAATCCGCGTGTCGGACAGCTGCACCGGGCGCCTGCTCGCGCGCGGCACCGCCGACAAGGCCGGCCGCCTGTCGTTCCAAAGCGGCCTGCCCCAGCCCGAAACCTATTCAAGCTGCGAAGAAACCCCCGACCCGACCAAAAGCGAAGGCCATGCGCTGATGGTCTCGGCGCGGTCGGGTGACGATTTCAGCTTCACCCTGACCGACTGGGGCAGCGGCATCCGTCCCTATGATTTCGACCTCCCCTATGGCTGGTCGGAACGCGAAGATATTCTCCACACCGTGTTCGACCGTTCGCTCGTCAAGGCGGGTGAGGCGGTCCATATGAAGCATATCCTGCGCCGCCCGGTCGGCACCGGGTTCAAGACCCCCGAACCGCTGGCGGGCAAGCTGCGCCTCGTCCACCGCGGGTCGGACACCGAATTCGAAATGCCGTTCGCGATTTCGACGACCGGTAGCGGCGAAACGGTATGGAATGTCCCCGCCTCGGCGCCGATGGGCGATTATGAACTGGTGTTCGTCACCAAGGACAAGGATGGCGAGGACAAGACGATCTGGTCCGGCCAGTCGATCAAGGTCGATGAATATCGCCTGCCGACGATGAAGGCGACGGTCTCCGGGCCCAAGACATCGCCGGTGCGCCCGACGGCGGTGCCGCTATCCTTCTTCGTCGGCTATCTCTCGGGCGGTCCCGCGCCGAATCTGCCGGTCGAAATTCGCACCAATTTCCGCTCCAGCTGGTCGCCGCCCGAGGATTATCGCGACTGGGATTTCGACGGCCAGCCGGTCAAGGAAGGCGTCGTCCAGCTCGACGACAGCGGCGACGAACCCGCCGCCGACCTACCGCTCGCGCGCTCGGTGCCGCTCAAACTCGACGCCAATGGCGCTGCCACGACCAGCGTCGCGGTCGACCAGCCGATCACCGAACCGACGCTGATGGCGGTCGAAATGGATTATGAGGATGCCAACGGCGAAACGCTGACGTCGAGCCGCCGCATCACGCTCTATCCCTCCGCCGTTCGCCTCGGGCTCAAGACCGACGGCTGGCTGATGCGCGACAACGACCTCAAGCTCAATTTCATCGCGCTCGACCTCGACGGCAAGCCGATCAGCGGCAAGCGTGTTCAAGTCGCGCTCTACAACCGCGAGATCATTACCGCGCGGCGCCGCCTGATCGGCGGCTTCTATGCCTATGACAATCAGATGCGGACGACGAAACTGCCCGCAAACTGCACGGCGACGACCGACAAGCTCGGCCGCGCCAGCTGCGCGATGGCGCCTGGTGTGTCGGGCGAGGTCACCGTGGTCGCGACCGCGCAAGATGCCGATGGCAACGAAGCGCGCGCCGTCCGGTCGGTCTGGCTCGCGGGCGATGACGAATGGTGGTTTGGCGGCGACAATGGCGACCGCATGGACGTCATCGCCGAAAAGCCGCGCTATGCCGCCGGCGACACCGCCAGCTTCCAGGTCCGCATGCCGTTCCGCGAAGCAACCGCGCTCGTCACCGTCGAACGCGAAGGCGTCCTGTCCAGCTTCGTCGTGCCTTTGAAAGGCACCAACCCCGTCGTGAAGGTCAAGCTGCCCGCGACCTACGCCCCCGACGTCTATGTCTCGGTCATGGCGGTGCGCGGCCGCGTGACGGGCGATGAAAGCTGGTTCCGCAAGATGAAACGCGCGGTCGGCTTCAAGATCGAGAATAGCGAAGGCGCGCCGCCAACGGCTTTGGTCGATCTCGCCAAGCCCAGCTACCGCATGGGCATCGCGCGCATCAAGGTCGGCTGGGAAGGCCATCAGCTCGCCGTCAAGGTCAAGGCCGACAAGGAGAAATATTCGGTCCGCGAAACCGCCAAGGCCAGCATCGAAGTCAAGACCCCGAACGGCAAGGCGCCCGCCAACGCCGACGTGACCTTTGTCGCGGTCGACGAGGCGCTGCTCCAGCTTTCTCCCAACGAAAGCTGGGCCTTGATCGATGCGATGATGGGCCAGCGTACGCTCGACGTGCTCACCTCGACCGCCCAGATGCAGGTCGTTGGTAAAAGGCATTACGGCCGCAAGGCGCTCGAACCCGGCGGCGGCGGCGGCGGCGATCTGTCGGGGCTGACCCGCGAGGATTTCCGCCCTGTGCTGCTGTGGAAAGGCAATGTGCCGCTCGACAGCAAGGGCCGCGCGACGGTCGACGTGCCACTGTCCGACAATCTGTCGGGCTTCCGCCTCGTCGCCATCGCGACCGACGGGTCGCAATATTTCGGCACCGGCGAGACCAGCATTCGCACCGTACAGGATCTCGGCATCTTTGCCGGCATGCCCGAACTGGTGCGCACCGGCGACACCTATGATGCGCGCTTCACGCTGCGCAACGGCACCGATCAGCCGATGGAGGTCACCGCGACCCCGACGCTGTCACCCGCCGTCGCGACCGCGCCGCCGCTGACCGTCACCATCCCGGCGGGCGGTGCCGTGCCGATCAGCTGGTCGATGACCGCGCCCGAGGCGACCGGCCCGATCGAATGGACGGTCGAGGCGGTCGCCAAGGGCGGCAAGCAGCGCGACCGGCTGGTCTTTGCGCAGACCGTCGAACCGGCGGTGCCGGTGGAAACTTGGGCCGCCAGCCTGTTCCGCGTCGGCCCGAACACGACGCTGCCGATCGCCATCCCGGCGGGCGCACTGCCCGGCGGCTATGTCGATGTCGCGCTCGCAGGCACGCTCGCACCGCCCTTGTCGGGGGTGCGCGACTATATGGGCGCCTATCCGTACAACTGCTTCGAACAGTCGACCTCCCGCGCGATCGCGCTCGGCGATCTCGGGCGCTGGCAGGCACTCGCCGGCGCGATGCCGACCTATCTCGATAACGACGGCCTGCTGCGCTACTGGCCCAATGAGCGGATGGAAGGGTCGATCGAGCTCACCGCCTATGTGCTGAGCGTGACCGCCGCGAACGGCTTCGCGATCCCCGAGGCGTCGAAGGCCAAAATGGTCAAGGCGCTGCAAGCGGTCGTCGAGGGGCGCCTCACCCGCAAGGGTTACGGCCCCTGGGACATCCGCCCCGTCCGCATCGCCGCCCTTGCGGCGCTTGCGCGCAACAATGCGTCGAGTCCGCAGCTCGTGGCAGCGATCGACGTCGCGCCGATCGACATGGCCACCGGCACCCTCGCCGACTGGCTCGTCGCGATCGAACGTACGCCGAGCGTGCGCAACGCTCCGGCGCTGCGCAACGCGGCCGAGGCCGAACTGCGCAAACGCCTCGTTTACGAAGGCACCCGCCTCGACCTCGTCGACGATGCGAAAGCACCCTGGTGGATGATGACCAGCGGTGACGAAATGGCGATCAAAGCGCTCGAAGCTGTACTCGGCCGCAAGGGCTGGGAGGATGACGCAGGCAAGCTGATGGTCGGCGTCGCGCAGCGTCAACGCAAAGGCCATTGGGACACCACCCCCGCCAATGCGTGGGGCGCGGTCACCGTCCGCCGCTTTGCCGAGCTCTATCCGGCGAATGCGATCACCGGCGTCACCAATATCGGCCTTGCCGGTGGGACTGCCTCGCAAAGCTGGCCGCTGCCGGCCGAGCCGGTCTCACCGCTTCGCGTCGCGCTCGCCGCGGCGACGATGAGCCTGAGCCACGAAGGCACCGGCACGCCATGGGCCACGGTCAGCGTCAAGGCCGCCGTCCCGCTCAAGGAGCCGCTCAACGCAGGTTACCGGATCAAGCGTTCGGTCAGCATCGTCAAGGCGGCGAACAAGGACCGGCTGACGCGCGGCGACGTGATCAAGGTGCGGATCGAGGTCGTTGCGGCCGCAGGCCGGACGTGGGTTGTGATCAACGACCCCATCGCGCCCGGCGCAACGATCGTCGGCAACCTTGGCGGCCAGTCCGAAATGCTCGCCGATCAGGCCAGCGGATCGGGCGCACAGCCGAGCTATGTCGAACGCGGCAAGGACAGCTGGCGCGGCTATTTCGGCTGGATGCCCGCGGGCACCCATGCGGTGGAATATGTCGTGCGGCTCAACGGCTCGGGCAAATTCAACATGCCGCAAACGCGGGTCGAGGCGATGTATTCGCCCGCGATCCGCGGCCAATGGCCCAACGCCCCGCTGACGGTCGCGAGCGTGGGGCAGTGAAGCGCCGCTAAGCCCCTCTCTTTCAGGGGAGGGGCAGTGAGACTTGGTCCGGCGCAGCCGGGCCTTTAGTTGAGCGGGGTGGGGGCCATCGGCCTTGCACCACGCCGATAGCCCCCACCCCAACCCCTCCCCTGAAGGGGAGGGGCTTATGTGAGTAGCCAACATCAATCCGACGCTCGACAAAAGGATTGCAATCGCCCGCAAACGCCGCTGGCGCGACGCCCTCGCGTGGCTCGCCCTCGCCCTGCTCATCCTCACCACTGCCGCGCATCTCCTCACCCGCCCGCCTCCCATGCCCGCCTTCGCCGCCGTCCGCGCCGACTGGCAGCCCAGCGAAGCCTGGCTCTACGACCGCGACGGCCAGTTGCTCGACAGCGAGCGCGTCAATTTCGAACGCCGCCGCCTCGCCTGGGTGCCGCTGAAGGACATCAGCCCCGCCGTCCGCACCGCCGTCGTGCAAAGCGAGGATCGCCGCTTCTGGTCGCACGGGGGTGTCGACTGGCTCGCGGTCGCCAGCGCGGCCCGCGCGCGCCTGCCGATAATGGGGGGGACCGGCGACCGCTCGCGCGGCGCTTCGACGCTCGCGATGCAACTCGCCGCTTTTCTCGACCCCAGCCTCGCGCAGCCCGGCAAGCGCGACTGGCGAACCAAGCTGCGCCAGATGCGCGCCGGACAAGCCCTCGCAGCAAACTGGTCGCATAACGAAATGCTCGAGGCCTATTTCAACCTCGTGCCATTGCGCGGCGAAGCACAGGGAATCGGCGCCGGGTCGCGCGCGCTCTTCGGCAAACGACCCGCCGACATGACCCGCAGCGACGCCGCGCTGTTCGCCGGGCTGCTCCCCAACCCCGCCGCGGGCGCCGAAGCGCTCGGCCGCCGTGCCTGCCGGGTAGCGCAAGCCAAAGACTGCACCGCGATCCGCGCCGCCGCCGCAACGCTCGTCTCGGGCGACCGCACCGCACAGCTCGACCCCGCGCTCGCGCCGCACCTCGCGGTCCGCCTGCTCGACAAACCCGGCAAGCGCGTCACCACCACCATCGACCGCCGCATCCAGACCGCGGCGATCGTCGCGCTACGCCGCCAGCTCGCCGGACTCGGCTCCGATCGCGTCCGCGACGGCGCGGTCGTCGTGCTCGACAATGCCACCGGCGAGGTGCTCGCCTATGTCGGCGGCGTCGGCCTCAAATCGACCGCCGCGTCGGTCGACGGCGCCAATGCGCGGCGGCAGGCCGGATCGACGCTCAAGCCGCATCTTTATGCGCAGGTGATCGAGCATGGCTGGCTCACCGCCGCCTCGATCCTCGACGACAGCCCGGTCCAGCTCGACACCGCCTCGGGCCTCTATGTCCCCAAAAACTACGACCACAGCTTCAAAGGGCCGGTCAGCGTCCGCCATGCGCTCGCCTCCTCGCTCAACGTTCCCGCCGTCCGCACCCTCCTTATCGACGATGTCCAGCAATTCCGCGACCGCCTCTGGGCGCTCGGCTATCACGGCCTTGTCGAGGACGGCGAATATTACGGCTTCAGCCTTGCCCTTGGCTCCGCCGAAGTTTCGCTCGTCGAACAAGCTAACGCCTTCAGAACATTGGCAAATATGGGGAATTGGTCACCTGTCACCTACATCGCTACGCGGCACCTTCGCCAACATCCGCCGCGTACCATCGTCAACCCCGCCGCCGCCTTCATCGTCGGCGACATCCTCGCCGATGCCTCCGCCCGCACCGACGCCTTCGGCGCCGACAGCGCGCTCCGCCTCCCCTTCTGGGCCGCCGCCAAGACCGGCACGTCGAAAGGCATGCGCGACAATTGGTGCATCGGCTGGTCCGATCGCTTCACCGTCGCGGTGTGGGTCGGCAATCTCGAGGGCGATTCGATGCGCGCCGTCTCGGGCACCTCGGGCGCCGCACCCGTGTGGCGCGACGTCATGCTCGCGCTCCACGCGGGCAACCCCGGCAAGCCGCCGACGATGCCCGACGGCGTCGAAGCGCGGCAGATCGCCCTCCCCGGCACCCGCGAACCGCCGCGCCGCGAATATTTCCTCCGCGGCACGGCGCAGACCGAAATGGCGGCAGCGCCCCAAGCCGCGCGCCGCCCGCGCATAACCAGCCCGATCAGCGGCAGCGTCTATGCGCTCGACCCCGACATCCCGATCGACCGCCAGCGGCTGGCGGTGACCGTCAGCGGTTCGGTCGCCGGCTATCGCTTGATCCTCGACAAGAAACCGCTCGGCGACGCCGACGCGGGGCAACAGATCTTGCCGCGGCCGGGCAGCCATATGCTGGCGCTCGTCGATCCGGGCGGGCGGATGATCGACCGGGTGCGCTTTACCGTACGGTAAGCCGCATTAATCCCTATCAAATGCGGGTCGCCCCCCTGAAATTAAGTTGCGCTGACGCGCGGAGCGGCTAGTCTGCCCCGCCATGAGACGGGCGGCAGTTCAGCCGCTGCCAAGGGGAAGATTATGCTATTTGACCGCGTAAAGTCGTTGGATGCCATTTTGGCGACAGCGGAAAAAAAGTCGCTTACGCGCACGCTCGGGGCTTTCCAGCTGACAATGCTGGGTATCGGCGCCGTGATCGGGACCGGAATTTTCGTGCTGACCGCCGAAGCCGCGCAAAAAGCAGGCCCCGGCATGATGGTCAGCTTCATCATCGCCGGTTTCGTCTGCGCCTTTGCCGCGCTCTGCTACGCCGAAATGGCCTCGATGGTCCCCGTGTCGGGTTCGGCTTACACCTATAGCTATGCCGTTATGGGCGAACTGATCGCGTGGATGGTCGGCTGGGCGCTGATCCTCGAATATGCCGTCGCCGCGGGCGCCGTTTCGGTCGGCTGGTCGGGCTATGTCGTGGGTTTGATCGAGCATAGTTTCGGCATAGATATACCGGCGAAATTCGTGCTCGGGCCGTTCGACGGCGGCTTGATCAACTTGCCGGCGATGTTCATCGCCGGGCTGGTCACCATGCTCCTCGTCATCGGCACACGCGAATCCGCAACGATCAACGCGTTTCTCGTCGTCATCAAGGTCGCCGCGTTGACGCTCTTCATCGTCCTCGCCGTTCCGGTGATGAACATGGAGAATTTCGAGCCGTTCGCACCGCTCGGCTTTGCCGGTATCGGCGCGGCTGCCGCATCGATCTTCTTCGCCTATGTCGGTTTTGACGCGGTTTCGACCGCGGCCGAGGAAACCAAAAATCCGCAGCGTAACATGCCGATCGGCCTGATCGGCAGCCTTGCCATCTGCACCATCTTCTACCTGCTCGTCGCCGCTGGCGTCATCGGCTCGGTCGGCGCGCAGCCGGTTGGTATCGATGCCGCCGCCAAACATGCGCTCGAACCCGGCAGCCGCGAACTCGCCGCCGCCTGTAGCGCGATTGGCGATCAGGCCGTGGTCTGCTCGAAGGAAGCCCTCGCCTGGACGATGCGTGAAATCGGTTGGCCGCAGGTCGGCAATCTGATCGGCCTCGCCGCCGGTCTCGCGCTGCCGTCGGTCATCCTGATGATGATGTTCGGCCAGACCCGCATCTTCTTCGTCATGAGCCGCGACGGCCTGCTGCCGAAAGCCTTCTCGAAGATCCACCCGAAGTTCAACACGCCGCACGTGATCACGATCATCACCGGCATCGCGGTCGCGCTGTTCGCCGCCTTCTTCCCTGTCGGGCAGCTGGCGAACATCTCGAACTCGGGAACATTGTTCGCCTTTGCCGCCGTGTCGATCGCGGTGATGGTCATTCGCAAGACCGACCCGACCCGCCATCGCCCGTTCCGGACCCCACTGGTCAATATTACGGCGCCGATCGCGATCCTCGGTTGCGCCTATCTTTTCTACAACCTCGACCAGAAGAGCATCAATCTCTTCCTGATCTGGGCCGCCATCGGCCTGGTTGTCTACTTCGCCTACAGCCGCTCGCGCAGCCATGTGGGCCAAGGGCATATCGAAGTGCATGAAGACGATGCCGATGCCCCGCCGCCGCCGGTCCCGCCGGCACCGTCGTTCAACTGACGGTTCGAACGATCAAAGGGAAAGGGGGCTTCGGCCCCCTTTCTTTTGGCAAGTCGCGGCCGGAGAGTGCGGCGGATTTCGACCGATTTGCGGACACCCCACCCTAGAAGAGGAACATTCAAAACCGACCGGACGTGGGCATCTCAATCCTCGTCACCCTGAACTTGTCAGGGTCCATGGTCTGCCGCTTCCTTCGACGCAGCGTTTGATCAGAGCTTGGGCCGTGGATGCTGAAACAAGTTCAGCATGACGAAGTTTAACGGGCTGTTAGCCGCCGTTCGGCAGCCGCAAACCGACACAGCCGTCAGAACGGACTTTTCGGCGCGGTTCCCGGCCGGGTGAACAGCTTGCCGCGCTCGGCCCAAAAGACCAGCGCCAGCCCCACGACGGCGCTGATCAGGAAGGCGTAGGCCAGCGGCAGCGTCGATCCGTCATATTGCTGACCGATCGTCGCGCCTACGGTCGCCGCGAGCAAGGTTTTGGCAAAGCTTTGGTACGACGAGGCGACCCCGGCCATATGACCGAAATCCTCCATCGCGATCGAGCCGAAGTTGCTGCCGATGAAGCCAACCAAGCCAACGTTGACCATCATCAACGCGGTAAACATCCACAGCGTCTCGACGCCGCTCAGCGCCGCGACGATCTGCAGGATCGAGGTCGCCATGAAAGCGAAGACCGCCGCCTGCGACACGCGCCGCGCGCCGAAGCGTTCGACGATCGCCGCGTTGGAGAAATTGGCGATCGCGATCCCGATCGCCACACAGGCGAAAATCAGCGGGAACAGCGTCTGCGCGCCGAACACCTCGGCGATGATCTGCTCGCTGCTGTTGAGATAGCCGAACAGGGCACCCTGCATCATGCCCGACGCGATCATATAGCCCGCGGCGCGTCGATGTCGCGTCACCGTCGCCCAGCCGCCCACCATCGTCCGCCAGTCCAGCGGTCGGACATCGGCGGGATCAAGCGTTTCGGGCAGGCGGCGCAGCCACAGGATCATCACGACCCCCATCACCGCGAGCACGAGGAATATCCAGCGCCAGCCGGCGATAGCCGCGACCCCCGCGCCAATCGTCGGCGCTATGATAGGAACGATCATGAATACCAGGAAGATCAGCGACAGCCGCTTCGCCATCGCGTCGCCGGAAAACAGGTCACGGATCACCGCCACCACGATGACACCGAGCGCCGCGCTGACCATGCCATGGCCGAAACGCAGCGCGAGCAGCATCGGAAAACTTGTCGCCAGCCCGCAACCGATGGAAAAGACAGTATAAGCGACCAGAGCCGGGACGAGCACGCCCTTGCGTCCGAAACGATCGGCGAGCGGTCCATAGACGAGGGAACCAAGCGCGGTGCCGAGTAGATAGGTCGAAATGACATATTGCCGGTTGTTCGCCACGTGCACGCCCAGCGCATCGCCGATGGCGGGTAGCGCGGGCAACATCGCGTCGATAGCGAGCGCATTGAGCGCCATGACCATCGCCATCATGAACACCATTTCGCGGTCGCCCGGCAGGCTCCGCTGGGGGGACTGGGCCGGTTTGTGCATTGCAGCAGCCTATGCCCCCAAGCCACTGCTTTGAACAGCCCCCAAGGCAAAGAGCATTGCTATGCAAAGCAAAAGGGCCGCCCCCGCCCGAGAAGCGGGAGGAGGCGGCCCTTCGCTATGACGATCGTGGCGACTCAGCCCTGGCGGGTACCGGTCATCGCCATCGAACCGAATGCACCGGCCTTGATCGTGCCGGTCAGTGCGTCGCCGTCGATCGTCGCTTCGCATTCGAGCGCCATTGGCATCGGCACCTTCATGTTCATCGTCCAGGTCAGTTTGTTACCATCGACCTTGCCGTTCTCGACGTCGAGCGATCCCATGGCACCGGCGTTCTGGCCGCTGAAGCTGCCGCCATCGCTGGTCACGGTGAACACCGACTTCTGGTCGCCCATCGGCGATTTGGTAATGCAATCATAGCTGCCATCTACAGACATCGAAGCTCTCCTTACTGAAACTTGTGTTAGTTATTGAGGGTCACCGTTTCCACCGGCAAACCCAATCCGTCAAGCTGCGGTTTTACGACCGCGGCATCCCCGACGATGACATAGACAAGATCGTCGGTGCTGAGCACTTTACGCGCCGCAGCGTCAATTTCGGCGGCCGTCATCGCTTCATAGGTCGCGGGCAGCGTCTCGTAATAATTGTCGGGGCGGCCGAACTTGACGATCTGCCGGAGCCCGCCGAGCACGTCGCCCGACGTTTCAAAGCTGCCCGGCAGTTCGCGAACGCTGCCGTTGATCGTCCGCTCCAGCTCGTCCTTCGTCACCCCCTTGTCGCCAAGGAAACTTTTCAGATCGATTTGCAATTCCTTGATCGAATCGCCCGTGCGGTCGGCCTGCACCGGCGCCACCGCGACCCAGTTCAGCCGGTCCTTGTCGCCCGAAATACGGCTGCGCACACCATAGGACCAGCCCTTGGTCTCGCGCAAATTGGTGTTGAAGCGCGACAGGAAATTGCCCCCGAAAATATCATTGGCCGAGCGCAGCACCTCCAGCTCGTCACCGCCCTTGGCGTCGATCACCTTGCCCGCCATGATCACCGACTGCGGCGATTTGGGCCGGTCGAACAGCAGGATGCGGGGCTTCGGAGCCGGGATCGCGATGTCGAAATTCTTGACCGGTTTCGCCGTCTTCGGCGCTTTCCACTGACCCAGCGTCGCGTCGAGCTGCTTCTTCACCTCGGCCAGCGTGGTGTCGCCGACGACAAAAATGCTGGCGTTATCGGGACGTATCCACGCCGAATGAAACGCGGCGAGCTGACCCTGCGTCGCCGCCGTCACCGACGCCGCATTGCCCAGACCCGACGGCGGGATGCCATAGGGATGGTCGGCGCCGTACAGCACGGGGGTCATCAGGCGCGAGGCGATCGCGTTCGGGTTGTTGAGTTCGGCCTTCAGCCGATTGAGCTGCTGCGCGCGGACGCGCTCCAGTTCCTTGGCATCGAAGGCAGGATTGCGGATATAGTCGGCAAGCAAACCCAGCGAGGCGCTGAGATTGGGTTTCAGCGCAAACAGGCTGAACACCGTCTCGTCGGCGTTCGCGGATCCATCGATCTGCGCGCCCAGCCGTTCCTTCGCCTCGGCAAAGGCAATCGAATCGAGGCTGGTGGTGCCTTCATCC
This sequence comes from Sphingopyxis sp., assembly GCF_965279725.1. Lineage (GTDB taxonomy): Bacteria > Pseudomonadota > Alphaproteobacteria > Sphingomonadales > Sphingomonadaceae > Sphingopyxis. Next base: position 1,260,871 of record NZ_CBDIIL010000003.1, on the reverse strand, counting down.
ATCAGGCTGAGCATCAGCGACTGCGTACCGAGCGCGCTGTGCGGATCGGCGGCATAGCCCGCGTCGAAGCTGACCGCGACATTGACCGTCGGCACCGTTGTACGGCGCGCGAAAATGACCTCGATCCCGTTTTTCAGCTTGGTACGCTCAATCGCGGGGAAATCGAGCGCGGTTAGGTCGGCGACCGCGGGCAATTGCGACCGGTCAGCGATCGACGCGGCGGCGCCGATTCCGGTATCGGGGCCGATATCGCCGAGCGCCGGGTTCCAGTAGCGGTCGGGCGCCACCGCTTCGGTCATCTTGCCGGCGGTCACCGCGCCGCCGCGATTTTCGCCACCCTCGGTGCGTTCGCCCGGGGTGTAGGTTAGCGAAAAGGCGGGCCGCGACAGCCATTTATTGGCGACCGCCTTGACCTGTTCGGGGGTGGCCTTGGCCATCCGGTCGAGCTCGACCTTGTAATAGCCGGGATCGTTCGAATAGAGCGCGCCCTCGGCCAGTGCGACCGCCTTGCCCCCAAAGCCGCCGACCGATTCGAGACCCGAAATCGCACCCGCCAGATAGCTGGCAGCTGATCGTTGCAGTTCGTCGGCGGTGGGGCCGCTCGCCACGAAAGCGGCGATCTCTTCATCGAGCCGCTTGCCGACCAGCGCTGGGTCGACCCCGTCCTTGACGTCGGCCTGGATCAGCAGGATGCCGGCGTCTTCGAACGACTGCGCAAAAGCGGCGACGCTGACCGCGACCGGATCCTTGCGGACCAACGCATTGTCGAGCCGCGACGACGACAGGCCGCCGAGCACCGCCATCGCCATCTGCAACGGCACCGCGTCGGCGTCGTTCAAGCCGGGGATTGACCACATGCGATAGATGCGGGTTGTCGGCACGAGGTCCTTGACCTCTTTCGCCAGCGGCGCGGGCAGCGTCGGCACCGACACCTTGGGTGCGGTGATCGCGGGACCCCGCGGGATGTCACCAAACCATTGCTGTACCTTCGTCTTCGCGGTCGCGACATCGACATCGCCCGCGAGCACCAACACCGCATTGTTCGGACCGTAATTGTCGCTGAACCACTTCTTCACATCGTCCAGGCTCGCCGTATTGAGGTCGCCCATCGAACCGATCGTGCTGTGATGATAGGGGTGGCCGGTCGGGAAGAGATTCTCGAAAATCTCGTAGCGCAGCAGACCATAGGGATTGTTGTCGCCCTGGCGCTTTTCATTCTGGACGACGCCGCGCTGGTTATCGAGCTTTTCCTGCGTCACCGCGCCGAGCAGATGCCCCATGCGGTCGCTTTCGAGGAACAGTGCGCGGTCCAGCGCACCGGTCGGCACGGTCTCGAAATAATTGGTGCGGTCGACGTTGGTCGTCCCGTTGCTGTCGGTCGCGCCGACTTGTTGCAGCGGCTCGAAAAAGTCGCCGGGGGAATTTTCCGACCCGTTGAACATCAGATGTTCGAACAGATGGGCAAAACCGGTTTTGCCCTTGGGCTCATGCTTCGACCCGACGCGGTACCACACCGACACCGCTACGACGGGAGCTTTGCGATCCTCATGCACGATCACGCGCAGGCCGTTGTCGAGCGTGAAGGCTTCGTAAGGAATATCGACCGCCTTCACCAGATCGGCGATGGGCGCCGGGGCGGCTTGCTTGGTCTTCGCCAGCACGGGACCGGCAGCAACAAGCGAAGTGGTAACCGCCAAAGCAAGGGCGAAACGATGGAAACGGGGCATGGACATCCTCTTGGATTACGGACGCAGGCGTGGTGCACCTGCGCGCGACCGCGTGCCGGACGGCACTGTGTCAACGGTTTAGGACGGCAATCTTCGGCTTTCAAGGCCGATAGAAGCGCGCCCCGCTGGCTTTCAGTGCCGCCGGATCGAACAGCACCGGTTTGAGCTGGTGACGCACGAATAAAGGCGCCTGATCATTATAGTGCGGGCTTGCGGGCCGTGTCGTCGCCGAACCGAATGGCTGGATCGATTCCGACCGGACCTGACCCTGCTTGTCCCACGTCACGAACATGACGAAGCTGTCGCCGTGGCGCACCTTCAACCGGCCGTCGGGTTCGGCATCCCACAGCGTCGAGGCGCGCACCGTATCGTTGCCGCCGTCGAGCGGCAGATCGATCCGATAGGCACCTTCGCCGTGACGCAGCCGCAGCACCGTGCCGAGCTTGGGATCGAGGCCACCGAAGTGCTTTTGCAGATGGGTCACCGTTTCTTTCAGCACCGTGCGCGGGTCGGGGTCGGCGCGGCGCTGATAATGGCTGCCGTTCGCGGGGCGAAGCACCATCAGTGCCAGCGCATCGCCCTTCCCTTTGCCGTCGAGGTTCCAGTCCCAGCGGCGCAGCAGGTTCTGCGCCTGGACCAGCGCCGGATCGTCCTTGACGTCGAGCGCGAGCAGCCGGTCCATCCAGACTTTTGCATAACCCGATTTTGCATAGCTGGTGTCATATTTGATCGCCTTCAGCCGCGCCTCGTCGATCTGCCCCGACGCCTCGAACAATTCGATCAGCCGTGTCGAGCGGTTGGTGATGTCGTCTTCGACCCCGAGCAATGGCGAGAAGGCGGCGGCGTCGAGCTCGTCGCCCGGTCCCGCCGCGACCCACGGCGTGTTGTTGGCGTTCATCAGATAGCCCGATCGCGGATTGACCAGCGCGGGCACCCGGTCGAACGGCAGCGTCTTCGTCCACAGATCGGCCGAGGTGTCGCCGGGCAGCACCCCGCGCCAGTTGAACCCCGGCTGACGGTCGGGGAACATCGCGTTATAGAACATCCCGATATTGCCCTTGGCATCGGCATAGATGAAATTGGTCGCGGGCACGCCCTGTCCCGCCATCGCGCCGCGCCATTCGGCGAAGCTCTTCGCCTTGTTCAACCGATAATATTGGGTGACCATATTCGCCTGGTCGATCCCGGCGTAGCGGATCGCGAACGCGCCCTTATCGTTCTTCACCACCGGGCCATGGACCGACCGATAGATGGTGCGCGGTATCGGCAGCACGAACGGACCGAACTTGACCTTCAGCCACACGCGCTTTTCCTCAAGCGGGCGCCACTCGCCGTCGAAGCGATATTTCTCGCCGGTGTCGTCGAGCGTCAGCTTGTACACGTCGATCAGGTCGGGCCGGTTGACGGTGTTGGTCCAGCCCAGATATTTATTATGCCCGAGGAAGGGATAGGGTGATCCGGGAAAGTTCGCCCCCGCAAAATCCCAGCCCTCTTGCGAATGGACGACCAGTTCGTACCAGGCGACGCCGCCGGTCCACGGCTGGTGCGAGTTGGACACGAGCCGCGTCGCGCCATCGGTCGACCGCGAAGGCGCCACCGCCATGCCGTTCGACCCGTTCGACGCCGGATCGCTGCCGAGCGGGGTATCGGCGCGCGGAATGATCTTGCCCGTCGCGTCGAGCGCCGGGCCGCCTTCGCGATATTGTTCCTTGCCCTCGACCAGCTTGCCCAGCACCGAATCGAGCCCGAAGAAAAAGGGCGAGCGCAGGATGAAACCCGCGACGACATCTTCACCAGTCACCGGAAACAGCCCCGACAGGCGCACCTCATCGGGATGCTTGTCGGCATAATGGTTGAGCCCGGCGGCATAAGCAGTGAACAGCGCCTTCACATCAGCGGGCAACCGCGGCCAGTCGCGCGCCGTCGTCGCGCGCACATCGAGCAATGCCTCGGCATAGTCGATCTTGGCGCCATCTTCGCCCAGCATCGCCCCGGCGCGGCCGCGCGTCATCGCGACGACTTCCTGCAGCGTCGAAAAATCATCCTCGGCATGGGCATAAGCCACGCCATAAGCGACGTCGGCGTCGGTCTTGCCAAAGATGTGCGGCACCCCGAACTTGTCGCGCGCGATTCGCACGTCGACGGGTTTGAAAGCGGGTGCAGCGGGCGCCTCAGCGGTGAGTGGCTCCCAGAATGCCAGCGAGACCGCGGTGACAACCAGCAACAGCAGAAACCCCAGCAAAATCCGTCGCAGCATCTCTGGTCCTTTTTACGTCCCTGCCCCCGCGCGACCGTGTGTGGCGGCCATGTCGTCCGATGGCAAGCACCTGTCGTTCGTCGAGCCGAATTTGCGATACGCTGCCGCCCGGTTATGCAGGGTAACAGATTTGCCATCGGGGAATATTCACATGCGTACCAAAAGCTTGCTTCTCGCCGCCTGCCTGTCGTTCACGCTTTCGCCATCCACATCCGCGCAAACCGTGTCGGGGTCGGGGGTGGTTCCCGCAACGGCGACCAACAGCGCGGAGCGGACGATCGGTTTTGCCGCCAGCGCGCCCGCCGGGGCCGCGCTTGTCGTGTTGATGACCGATGCGACGCTCCCGCCGCTCGACGGCATCGCATTGAACGCTAGCGAACGTCAGGCCGTCACCGCCGCGATCGCGGCGGCGGACTTCGAAGGCAAGGCGGGATCGACGCTGTCGCTACGCGGTATCGGCGCGCATGCGCGCATCCTGCTCGTCGGCACCGGCACCACGCCTACGTCTCTTGCCCTCGCCGAAGCGGGCGGAAAGGCGGCGCAAGAGCTGAAGAGCGAAGCACAGCCGGTGACCATCGCCGGGGCGTTCGGCGACGCGGCGGCGGCCGACGTCGCTTATGGCTTCGCGCTCGGCCAATATCGTTTCGACCGGTACAAGACCGTCGATAAAAAGGCACCACCGACGCGCGCGGTGACCGTTGTCGGCGCCAATCCGGCTAGCGCTCAGGCCGCCTACACCTCACGCTGGAAACCGCTCGCCGATGGTGTCCGCCTATCGCGCGACCTCGCCAACGAGCCTGCGAACGTCATCTATCCCGAAAGCTTTGTCGCCCGGGTACGCGAGGCCTTCGCAGGAACATCTGGGGTCAGCATCGAGGTGCTCGACGAAGCCGCAATGCGCAAGCTGGGCATGGGGACGCTCGTCGGTGTCGGCCAGGGCAGCCCGCGCGGGTCGCGGTTGATGCTCGTGCGCTATCGCGGCGCGAACGCGCCCGCCGCGCCGATGGCGTTTGTGGGTAAGGGCATCACCTTCGATTCGGGCGGCATTTCGCTGAAACCCGGTGCAGGCATGTGGGACATGAAGGGCGATATGTCGGGCGCCGCGTCGGCCATGGGCGCTGCGCTGTCGCTCGCCAAATCGCGTGCGCCGGTGCATATCGTCGCGGTCGCCGCGCTCGCCGAAAATATGCCCGACGGCAACGCCCAGCGCCCCGGCGACGTCACCCGCACCATGTCGGGCAAGACGATCGAGATGCTCAACAGCGACGCCGAAGGCCGCCTCGTGCTCGCCGACGCCAATGAATATGTGGCGCAGGCGTACAAGCCGCGCGCGATCGTCAACATCGCCACGCTGACCGGCGCGATTGTCGGCGCGCTCGACAATCAATATGCCGGGCTGTTCGCGCGCGACGAAAAGCTTGCCGCCGCGCTGCTCGCCGCCGGCACTACCAGCGGCGAGGAATTGTGGCGGATGCCGCTGCACAAAAATTACGCCGAAAAGATCAAGTCGGACATCGCCGACATCCGCAACATCGCGCCGAGCCAGGGTCCCGGCGCCAGCATCGGCGCGCATGTCATCGGCTATTTCGTCGACGAAGCGACACCCTGGGCGCATCTCGACATCGCCGGGGTGAACCAGGCCGACAAGGCGTCGTCGCTGGTTCCGAAGGGGATGACGGGTTTTGGCGTGCGGCTGCTCGATCAGCTGGCACGCAGCGGGGAGTAGTCGCTCTGTTTTCGGTTCGTGTCGAGCCCTTCGACTGCCTTGGCAGGCGCTCAGGATAAACTTCGACCTTTGGTCGAAGTCGAGACACCCTGAAGGCGCGTGCGGCCGACGGGCATCTCGACTTCGCTCGATGCGAACGGCAACGGGGCAGACACCCCTTGTGTTGCCAAATGGCAACACTATCTTGCCGGACAAGAAAGGGGCTTTCCTAGATGAACCTCGAGAAATTTACCGACCGCGCCAAGGGCTTTTTGCAGGCCGCGCAGACGATCGCGATCCGCATGAACCATCAGCGGATTGCGCCCGAACATATCGCCAAGGCGCTGCTCGAAGACAGCGAAGGCATGGCGGCGGGTTTGATCGCGAAGAGCGGCGGCGACGCGCCGCGCGCGGTAGCTGGTATCGATGCGCTGCTCGCCAAGGTTCCTGCCGTGTCAGGATCGGGGGCACAGCAAACGCCGGGGCTCGACAATGACGCGGTGCGCCTGCTCGATCAGGCCGAACAGGTCGCGACCAAGGCAGGCGATGGTTATGTCACCGTCGAGCGGCTGTTGCTGGCGATGGTGCTTTCGGCCACGACGCCAGTCGGCAAAGCCTTCGCTGATGGGGGCGTAACAGCCGATGCGCTCAACAGCGCGATCAACGACCTGCGCGGCGGCCGCGCCGCCGACACCGCCAGCAGCGAAGACCGCTATGACGCGCTCAAAAAATTCGCGCGCGACCTCACCGACGTCGCGCGGGCGGGCAAGCTCGATCCGGTCATCGGCCGCGACGAGGAAATCCGCCGCACGATCCAGATTCTCGCGCGCCGCACCAAGAACAACCCGGTGCTGATCGGCGAACCCGGCGTCGGCAAGACCGCGATCGCCGAAGGGCTGGCGCTGCGCATCGTCAACGGCGACGTTCCCGACAGTTTGAAGGATCGCCGCCTGCTGTCGCTCGACATGGGATCGCTGATCGCGGGCGCCAAATATCGGGGCGAGTTCGAAGAGCGGCTGAAAGGCGTCCTTGACGATGTGAAGGCGGCCGAGGGCGAGATCATCCTGTTCATCGACGAGATGCATACACTCGTCGGCGCGGGCAAGGGTGAGGGCGCCATGGACGCGTCGAACCTGCTCAAGCCCGCGCTCGCGCGCGGCGAACTCCATTGCATCGGCGCGACGACGCTCGACGAATATCGCAAGCATGTCGAAAAAGACCCGGCGCTGCAGCGGCGCTTCCAGCCAGTATTCGTCGGCGAACCGACGGTCGAGGATTCGATCTCCATCCTGCGCGGGCTGAAGGAAAAATACGAGCTGCATCACGGCGTCCGGATCACCGACGCCGCGATCGTCGCCGCGGCGACGCTATCGAACCGCTATATTTCCGACCGCTTTCTGCCCGACAAGGCAATCGACCTGATGGACGAGGCCGCGAGCCGCATCCGCATGGAGGTCGAATCGAAGCCCGAGGAGATCGAGACGCTCGACCGCCGCATCATCCAGATGAAGATCGAGGAATCGGCGCTGTCGAAGGAGACCGACGCGGCGTCGAAAGACCGGCTGAAGACCTTGCAAGCCGACCTCGCCAATCTCGAACAGCAGTCTGCCGAGATTACCCAGAAATGGAAGGCCGAGAAAGACAAGATCCACGCCGAGGCGAAGATCAAGGAAGCGCTCGACGCCGCGCGCTCCGAACTCGACCAGGCCCAGCGCGCCGGCGACCTCGCGAAAGCGGGGGAGCTATCTTACGGCACGATCCCCGGCCTGGAAAAGCAGCTCGCCGACGCCGAAGCCGCGGCTGGCAACGCGATGCTGCGTGAGGAAGTCACCGCCGACGATATCGCCGCGGTGGTCAGCAAATGGACCGGTATCCCTGTCGACCGGATGCTGGCGGGCGAGCGCGAAAAACTGCTCGCGATGGAAGGCACGATCGCCAGGCGGGTGATCGGGCAAGACCATGCCGTCCATGCCGTCTCGACCGCGGTGCGCCGGTCGCGCGCCGGGCTGCAAGACCCCAACCGCCCGCTCGGCAGCTTCCTCTTCCTCGGCCCCACCGGGGTCGGGAAGACCGAGCTGACGAAAGCGCTCGCGCGATTCCTGTTCGACGACGACAATGCGATGGTCCGAATCGACATGTCCGAATTCATGGAAAAGCACAGCGTCGCTCGGCTCGTCGGGGCGCCCCCGGGCTATGTCGGTTATGAAGAGGGCGGCACGCTCACCGAAGCGGTGCGCCGCCGTCCCTATCAGGTCGTGCTGTTCGACGAGGTCGAAAAGGCGCACCCTGACGTCTTCAATATCCTGCTGCAGGTGCTCGACGACGGGCGCTTAACCGACGGGCAGGGGCGCACGGTGGACTTTACCAACACGCTGATCATCCTGACCTCGAACCTGGGAAGCCAGGCGATTGCCGCGCTGCCCGACGACGCGCCGGTCGAACAAGCCGAACCCGCGGTGATGGAGGTTGTGCGCGCGCATTTTCGGCCCGAGTTCCTCAACCGGCTTGACGAGATCATCTTGTTCAACCGGCTCGCGCAGCAGCATATGGGCGGCATCGTCGATATCCAGGTCGCGCGGGTCCAAAAGCTGCTCGCCGACCGCAAGGTCACGCTAGACCTGACTGACGCCGCGCGCGCGTGGCTCGGCCGGGTCGGTTATGATCCGGTGTACGGGGCCCGTCCGCTCAAGCGCGCGGTGCAAAAATATCTGCAGGACCCGCTCGCCGACCTGATCCTGAAAGGCGAAGTGAAGGATGGATCGACGATCAAGGTCGATGAGGGCGACGGGGCGCTCGCGCTAAAGCCCGCGTAGCCACCGCCCCTTCGCATGCTGACGACCGAGGCTGTCAGATCGAGGAGGAACGCGTGTCTTATAGTCGGCCGTGCCGCGGCATCACCGGCTGATGGGCGGCTTACCGCGACGTTCCTCGACGAACCGGTTCATCGAGTCCTGCAGCTCGGCCGTCGACTTGGCCCAATCCGCCTTGGTTTTGCAAACCTTGCGCTTGCGGGCCAGCGATCCCGTTTCGTCGAATCTCTTGCAGATCATCGGCTCGGCAGGTGGTGACGACGGCGGCACTGCCTCGGTACCAGAACCCAGAAGAAGAAACGCCATGAGGAAATGCGACATCGATCAGCTCGCTCTATTGGTGAGATAACAAGCTACAATATTGCCTCAATCTCGTCCATCAATCATCGATACCGGTACCTTCATCAAGCCCATAATCGATCATTTCCTGGAATAGCCCGCGCAGCATATCCCGCTCGGATTCGCAAAGATGGGGGTTCCAGACATCGAAAATCAAAACCACGCGCGGCGCATCGCTGGTGTTCCACGCTTCATGCTCGATCGTATCGTCAAAGACGAACGCCTGCCCCTCTTCCCAGACTCGCGTTTCGGCGCCGACGCGGAACGTACACCCCGGGGGTATGATAAGGGGCAGATGGACGATACCGCGCACGTTCGTGACCCCGGTATGCGGCGGGATATGTGCGCCCGGACGCAGAAGCGAGAAAAAGGCGCTCGGTGAACGGCCGGGAATATCCGACATCGGCAATGTTTCGAGCAAGGCTGCCGTTTGCGGGCAACGCGCACACGCGTCGTTCTGGCGCACCCCATGCTTCCACAAAAAGCGAACGCTCCAGTCGGGCGAGTTGTCGAGCGCCGTCCATTTGTTTTGCGCCGTTCCCGGTTCCTGGCGGACATAGGGTTCCAACCGGTCGCTGTCGGTTGCCAACAGCGTCAGCAGTTCGTCGCGAATGACATTGGTATGCGCCTCAAGCCGTTCGAGCCAGGGAAAGTGGCTGCGATCGAAAAATTCGTCGGCGGGCAAAAAGGGATAATGCAGCCCGTGACATTCGTTGACATAGATGCGACGCCGACCGAGCACAGCGCCGACACAGGCTTCGACGCGTCGCCGCGCCAAAGGGTTTGTTTCGCTGGCACGAAACGCCGTCAGCCGCGGTGAAAGGCTGTTTTCGAGACCTTGGGTGACCCCCCCTATATAGCCACGCGCATGCGCCAGCATCTGATCGAGCGATGCGTTCGCCTGGCCGTTGCCCTCCGCCAGTGCGATGACGCCCGACCACCGGTGCATGGCACCCGCGGTCTCGCCGCGCCTTTCGTGTAGTTCGGCACGGCGTACATTGGCCATAAAATGGCGCTGATCGATCGCGAGTGCCTGATCGAGGCTGTTGGCTTCCTGCTCGTCACTGCCTGCGAGCCGGTGCGCTTTGGCAAGATTCATCCACAGGTCCGGGGACGACGCGTCCGCTACGATCGCCCGCCCGAAATAATCACAGGCTTCGGCCAATTTGCCCTCGTCCAGGCGCATCATCCCCAGGCTGTTCAGGACGGCCGGGTCGTGGGGCGCGCGCGAAAGGGCCGCGAGCAAATGGTCGACCGCCCGCGCGATGTCACCTTCACGCCGCGCTTGGGCGGCGGCGGTTACCAAGTCCAGGACATCCGAAATACTCATCTTGCCGCGATAACCGACGTCCGCTGTTCAGGCAAAAAAAAAGGCGGGCACAAGGCCCGCCTTTTCTTTTTTTGGATTAAAGTCGGCGACTAGAACTTCAACCGTGCACCAACCGCATAACGACGGCCCAGCGCGTCATAGGTCGACGGATAGGTGTTGCCGCTGTTGAAGGTCGTCGAACCGATGTTCGAACCGACTGTCGGCGGATCCTTGTCGAGCAGGTTGATGACCGAAAGCGTCAGGTCGAAATTCTCGGTGACGCTGGCGCGGGTCGTCAGATCGAACCAGTTAAAGGCTTTGACCTTTTGGAACGCCGGGAAGGCAGGGCCGTTCGTCCCGAACTGCGTTGTGTCAGCATCGAAGGGTTCCTGCTTCGTCCCCGAGATGTGGCGCCACAGAAGCGAAACATCGACGTCGCCGAACGCGAGCGTGGTGCGTTGGTTGAACGAGAATTTGGGCAGGATTGAACCAACCGACGTACAGTTGATGCTGTAATACCCAGTACATTCACGATTGAAACCGCCCGCTTCGGCACGGAACTTCGAGTTGAGCGTGTAGTTACCCGCAAAGCTCAGCGACAGCGCAATGTCATCGCTCAGATCGGTCGACCAGCTCGCCGAGACGTCGATACCGTCGGTCGCGAAGCGGCCGCTGTTGGTCAGCGGCTGCGGAACGCCCGGCGTTGTGCTCGCATCACCGTCAAGGCCACCGGTTGCCGGGTCACGCTGGATGGAGGTGCAAGCCGTCGAAGTGGCGCTTGTTGCCGTCAGGTTGGCGAAACATTTCGTGAGAATGTCCCCGACCGTCGGGGTCGACAGCGCATTGTTGATGATGATGTTGTAATAATCAACTGACAGCGTCAGTTTCGGCACGAAGCTGGGCTGGAAAATGCCGCCCACCGTCCAAGTGTCAGCCTTTTCGGGCTTGTTGTTCGTCGAAAAGCTGAACGAACCGTTGATCTGACCAGCCGACGGCGCGTCGATCCTGGAGACGAAGCCGCCCGCGTTAACCGGAGCGCCCTGCGCCCGGCAAACTTGACCGAGGAGCGACGTCGCGAGGATCGTGGTGCCGTTGCTCTGGCAGGGATCCCGCCTCAAGTTAACTAGGCCGACCGCGTCCGGCGTGAAGAGCTCACCGATATTCGGCGCACGCACCGCGCGCTGATAATTGCCGCGCAGCTTCAGGCCGTCAAATGCCTCCCAGGTTGCGCCGCCCTTCCAGGTGAAGGTGTTATATTTGGGGTTGCCGGGCGCATCGACCTTATAGTCGGAATAGCGAGCGCCGGCTTCGAGCGTCAGACCTGCGAAGAGCGGAGCGACGATTTCGCCGAAAACTTCGCGAACGTCATAGCCGCCCTTGACCGGAACAGTGGCACCGCCGGCACCGCCGAGCGCGCCAGGATCCTGTGCGAGCTGATCGGCAAAGACTTCAGCAGTATATTTCCGATACTCAGTACCGACGGCAAAGGACACGGGTTCAGCGCCTTCGGACAAGGTCATCAGTTCGCCCGAGACCAAGCCGCGAACCTGCGCCAGCGAGGTGCGGTTACCCGACGATGCCGGAACGAGCAGGAAGTTCACCTGGTCGGGCGAAATGCTTCCCGAGGCACCGAAGACGTTGACGGGAACGCAGCCGCCCGACGAATCCAAGCAGCTCGTCGTGTTGGTGGACCGCAGCGCCTGTTGCAAGCGCGGGATCGAGACATAGTTGAAGATCGTCTGCGTATTCTCGCTCTGGCCATAGTTGCCCGAAACTTCATAGTTCAGCGTGTCGGTGATCGACCCGCGCACACCCGCCATAAAGTCGAAGATCTGCGTCTTGTAGCTGCTGACGCGACCGCCAGCTTCGACAAGACGACGACCCAGGTTGGTCGAAACTTCACGATAGTTGGGATCGTTGGGGTTGGTTGCCGTCGCCGCAGCCGCGCACTGCGCGGCCGTCAGCGTCTGCACACCGTCCACGTTGGGATTGAAGTCATTATTGGCGCAGAAGGTGTTGCGCGCGCCAGCCGTCATGAACGGGTTGCTGAGCGGAATGAAGACCGGGCTGCTGAACGCGCCCGACGGTGCGATGATCGTCTTGACGGTATTCTGCGAGAACAGGCCGCGCGCGAACACTTCGACCGAATCGCTCACTTCATACCGACCCGCGGTGAACATGTTGTAACGTTCGAACGGCGTCTGGAAGATGTTGAACGGGTTGAAGTTGAAGAGCGCGTATTGCGGGACCAAGTTGCCGGTTGCCGGATCAATCTGTTGGTTGCCGCCATCGACGATCGAGAAGCGCGACGGCGATGCGGTGCCCGAAGCACCCGATCCCGAACCGTCGAACGAATCGATGGTCAAATCCGAACCCGGACGTTCACCGCCGAAGTACACAGGGTCTGCCTGCTGATAGCCGATGCTGAGAACGGCATTACCGCGGCCGTCATCGAAATTCGCACCGATGGTGAGGTCGGCGCGGAAGATGTTGCCGTCGCCGCGCTCGGTGAGTTGCTGGCCGAGCGAAAGGTCGACACCGGCAAAGTCACGCTTGGTGATGAAGTTCACAACGCCCGAAACGGCGTCGGCGCCGTAGGTCGTGCTCGCACCACCGGTCAGCACATCGACGCGCTCAACCAGGGCGAGCGGGATGTTGTTGAGATCGACGTTGCCGTTCAGGTTGGCCGGCGTGATCCGCTGGCTGTCGAGCAGCACGATGTTGCGGTTCGGGCCAAGGCCGCGAAGATCGACGAACGAGGCGCCGCCGTTGCCGTTGTTGACCGACGAGCCGACGTTAGCGGCCACACCGGGAACGTCGCGCAAAATGTCTTCGGCAACGTTCGACTGGCGAAGCTGGATTTCGTCGGCCGAGGTCACGTTGACCGGGCTGGACGATTGCAGGTTCGGGTTGCGGACCAGCGTACCGGTCACGACAATCTCCGAGCTGTCGGTGGCGACTTCGTCGGCGGCATCCTGCGCAAAGGCAGGAACCGAAACCAGGGCGACGCTCAGTACGAGCGGCGCAGCGCCTAGCTTCAGCTTGGAAAATTGGGTTTTCTTCACAGTGCAGTCCCTTGCTACTGGTGGATTGAATTACCCGAGCCCTTGACGCGGCGACACCCGGCCGACGCGCAAACGCTCTGATGGCGTGCGGAATGATCCTTACCTCGGGTCGAGTAAAGGGAATTTCCGGCCTAAACAGCCGTTTCAGAAAGCATTGTGACGTATTTGCAACAGCCGTGGCATCTGGCGAAATACAATATGCACCAACGAAGTATCTGCGACATATTGTTTCAGCGGCAACCAATTTACCTTGAGGTGTACTAGTACTAGCCGCCGATCGGGTCGGCCAGCTTGGCAGGATCGAGCCGGGCATCACGCCATTTCAGCCCCCAGTGCATATGCGGCCCCGTCGCCCGCCCGGTCCGTCCGACCGTCCCCAGCACCTGCCCCTGCACGACCCGGTCGCCGACCTTTACGTCGAGCCGTTGGCAGTGGAGGAAGGCGCTGTTCAGTCCCATGCCATGATCGACGATCAGCAGATTACCCTCGAGCGTGAACGGCGCCGCCGCCGCGAGCACCACCACGCCGTCGGCGGGGGCAACGAACGGGGTTCCCGCGGGCACCGCGATGTCGGTGCCGCCGTGATAGGTCCCGGGCTTGCCCTGATACACGCGCTGCGACCCGAAAAAGCCTGAAAGACGACCGGTCACCGGCCAGCGGAAGCGTTGCTTCCATCCCCCGGAATCGACCAGCGTGTTGCGCGCCGCGGCGATCTGCGCCAGTTCGGCGGGGCGGCGGCGCTCGAAGTCGGCGTCACTCGAGGCGCCGCCGCGATACGGCGCGTTGATATATTCGATCCGCCAGGTGCCAGGCGCAACCTCGAGATCGCGCACCACCTGCCGTCCATCGGTGACCGTCGCCACAAGCCGCGCACGCGCAGCGGCATCGCGGTCAAAGGCAATCAGAAAATCACCATCGCCGGTCACCGAGATGGGTGCACCATCCAGCGTCAGTGCGCGGGTCTGGCCAGGGACGACACCGCGCAGCACATCCCCTTGTTGCGGATTGCCGCGAAGGATGAATTCGCCCAGAACGAGCGTCGGCTGCCGCACGGGCGCCGGCGCCGGCGCAGGCGCAGGCATGCTCGTTTGCGGCGACGCAGCGATATCGCGCGAACCGGCCGGCGGGACGCAACTGGCGGCCACGACCAGCAACGTCATCGCCGCACCATAGCGCGGCCAATCCTGCTTCCTCAAAATCATGCGCCGCGCGCGGCGTCCAGTGCGGCCTGCACCGAAATCGCGGCGGTGGCATAGGGTTCCTGTCTTGCCACCGACCAGTACCGGAGCTCATCGAGACCAATCGGCGCGCTTGTCACCGCGCACAGCACATGGTCGCCGGGCGACAGCACCCGAAATCCGTTGGGGCCATATTGCAGGCGGGCAAGGCGATTGCGACTGGCGATCAGCATGATTCAAGATCCGTTCGAGGATGCGTCATAGCCACCACTATAACAGCCCAGCGCGGCGCGGCCACCCCCCGGCTGCGTCAGAAGAGCTCACCCTGCCCCCGTTTCGGCGCGGCTGCCGATGGCTTTCGCGCCGGGCGTGGCGGCGCGGGCGGAACGATGTCGCCGCCGAGCACCTGAACCGGCACCTCGCCGTCGGCGAACAGCAATTTCATAGCTCCAGCGTCCCGCGCCTTGTCCGCGGTGGTAACGATCGCGCCGCCCGCATCGCGCACCATCGCATAGCCGCGCGACAGCAGCGCGCGCGGGTCGAGGCTATCGAGCAGCCGCCCCAAACCCTCCAGCCGAGCGCGATCACGGTCCCAGCGCCGCGCCAGCAGCGCGGGCCGCAGCGCCGCGCTGCGCGTCCCCAGCCGCTCGGCAACGACCGCGAGGCGCTGGCGCTGGCTGCGATCAAGCCGGTCGCCGCTATCGTCGAGCCGCTGCCGCTGCGGCGCGTAGAGCGCCTCGCGTTTCGGCAGATGGCGAGCCAGCGCGGTCAGGCGTTCGCTCGCCAGCGCCTGATGCCGGTTCGCCGCACCGATGATCCGGCTGCTTCTGTTCGCCAGCAGTTCCTGTAATTCTGCCCGCACCGGGACGGCGATCTCGGCCGCCGCCGTCGGCGTCGGCGCCCTTCGGTCGGCGGCATAATCGGCCAGCGTCGTGTCGGTCTCATGACCGACGGCGCTGATCGTCGGGATGCGGCAATCGGCGATCGCCCGCACGACGACTTCCTCGTTGAACGCCCACAAATCCTCGATCGAACCGCCACCACGGGCGACAATGACCAGATCGGGGCGCGGTACCGGCCCGCCCGGCGCCAGCGCGTCGAAACCGCGGATCGCATTGGCGACCTGCGCCGCCGCGCCGTCCCCCTGCACCAGCACCGGCCAGACGATGACATGGGTCGGGCAGCGATCGGCCAGCCGGTGAAGGATGTCGCGGATCACCGCGCCGGTCGGCGAGGTGACAACACCGATCACCTGCGGCATATAGGGCAGCGGATGCTTGCGTTCGGGTTCGAACAGTCCCTCGGCGCCGAGACGCGCCTTCAGCTTCTCGAACAGCAGCATCAGCGCGCCTTCGCCTGCGACCTCGAGCGTATCGACGACCAGCTGATATTTGGAACGGCCGGGATAGGTGGTGAGCTTGCCGGTCGCGATCACTTCGATCCCATCCTCGGGGCGAAAGGCGAGGCGCGCCGCCTGCCCCTTCCACATCACCATATCGATCAGTGCATTATCGTCCTTCAGCGCCGCGTAGAAGTGCCCCGACGCCGCGCGCTTCGCCCCTGACAATTCACCGCGCACGCGCACGCGCGCAAAGCCGTCCTCGACCGTCCGCTTGATCGCTGCCGACAATTGGCTAACCGATAAGGGTGGAACATTGTCGCCGGGCGCCGCCTCGGCTAACAGCCGCGCCGCGGGGTCGGTGTCGGACGCCGGATCGGGAAAAGGGACTGCCATGAATATCCTGCTGGTCGGATCGGGGGGCCGCGAACATGCGCTCAGCTGGCAGTTGGCACAATCGCCAAGCTGCGCCAAGCTCTATGCCGCTCCCGGCAATCCGGGGATCGAAGCCTATGCCGAATGCGTGGCGATCGCCGCCGACGACCTCGATAGCCTCATCGCCTTTTGCCTAGCGCACGCCATCGACTTCGTCGTCGTCGGCCCCGAAGCGCCGCTCGTCGCGGGGCTAGCCGACCGGTTGCGCGAACGCGGCATCGCAGTCTTCGGCCCCGGAGCGGCGGCAGCGCGACTGGAAGGGTCGAAGGGCTTTACCAAGGATTTGTGCGCCCGTGCCGGAATCCCGACCGCCGCCTATGTCCGCTGCACCAGCGCCGACGAAGCGCTCGCGGTTCTCGGCGGCTTTTCGATTCCTGTCGTGATCAAGGCGGACGGCCTCGCCGCAGGCAAGGGCGTGATCATCGCCGAAACGCAGGCCGAAGCCGAAGCGGCCATCGCCGGCATGTTCGACGGCGCGTTCGGCGGCGCGGGCGCAGAAGTGGTGATCGAGGAGTTCATGACCGGCGAGGAGGCGAGCTTCTTCGCCCTTTCCGACGGCACCGACGTGATGGCGTTTGGCAGCGCGCAGGACCATAAACGCGTCGGCGACGGCGATGTGGGGCCGAACACCGGCGGCATGGGTGCCTACAGCCCCGCGCCGGTGCTCACCGCCGACCTTGAAGCCGCGGTGATGGACCGCATTATCCGCCCGACGGTGGCAACGCTCGCCGCCGAAGGGACGCCCTATGTCGGCGTGCTGTTCGCCGGCCTGATGCTTACGGATACGGGTCCCAGGCTGATCGAATATAATGCGCGCTTTGGCGACCCCGAATGTCAGGTGCTGATGATGCGCTATGTGGGCGACCTCGCCGCTTTGCTTTATGCCGCATCGACTGGCGCGCTGACGAGCGCGGCGCCGCCGGCTTTTGCCAGCGACTATGCTCTGACCATTGTGATGGCCGCCAACGGCTACCCGACAGCGCCCGAAAAGGGCGGCGCGATTCACGGCATCGGTGATGCCGAAAGCGGCGGGGTGCGGGTTTTCCACGCAGGTACCGCGCGCAGTAACGACCAGATCGTCGCCACCGGCGGGCGCGTGCTCAACGTCACAGCGACGGGCCGCACGGTGACCGAGGCGCAGGCGCGCGCCTATGCTGCGGTCGACAAGCTCGATTTCACGACAGGCTTCTGTCGCCGAGATATTGGCTGGCGGGAAGTGGCGCGGGAAGCCGAGTAGCTTACCCCCATTTCGTCATCCACGCGAAGGCCGGGACGACGAATAAATATAGGTCGACCAAGTCGCTAAGGCCGAATAGGCTACCCGCAACATTGGGAGAAGATCATGGCCTGGCTACAGGAAAATTACATTATCGCAGTCGTCGGACTTGTCGTTGCGGTCTTCCTCCTCTGGTGGTTTTTCGGGCGGTCGAAAGCTGCAGAGATTGCCTCGCCTGCCGTCGAACCGGCCAAGCCCGCCAAGCCGCTCGAACCGGTAAAGCCCCAGATCATCGCCGCCGAACCGGCGCGATTCAAACCGATCGAGCCCAAGGCCCAACCCGTCGCCCCCGCGCCGCCGCCGCTCCAGCCGATCGCCAAAGCCCCGCCTGCCCCCGCCCCTGCGCCCGCACCGGTGGCCGAGCCAGCTTCTCCGATGCCAAAAAACGCGGCCCCGAAAGCTGCTGCAAAGCCCAAGACGGCCGCGAAACCCGCAGCCAAGAAGGCGGCGGTCAAGGAACCGGTGGAGAAACCCCCCGCAAAGCCCGTAGCGAAGGCCGCGCCCAAAGCTCCGGCGGCAAGGGTCAAGCCTGCGCCCACCCCGACCAAAACCACCGCGACCCCCAAGAAGCTGGCAGCGGCAACATCCGCCCCGGCCTCCGCGCCCGCTACGACAACCAACAATCTGCAACTGATCAAAGGCGTCGGTCCGAAACTTGTCGTCCTGCTGAACGGCCTCGGCGTCACGCGTTTCCAGCAGATCGCCGATTGGACCGACGCCGACGTCGCCGCGATCGACCCGCAGCTCGGTGCCTTTCAGGGCCGCATCGCCCGCGACAATATCGTCGATCAGGCGGGCTATCTCGCACGCGGCGATAAAGCAGGGTTCGAGGCGAAGTACGGCGCGCTCGGCGGCGAACTCTGACAGGTCCCGAACTCGCCGTTCGAGCTGCACGAACTTTCCCGTTTCACTATCTCTGGTGGCCGTGACTGTCTTAGCCAGCCCCCCCCCGTCCTGCAGCGAGGCTGGTCGTGAAGCGAGTTGCCCTTGAAACAGGAGACACGGTTTGTCGCGATTCCGGTTCATTGTTCCTTCGCTCCTCGCAATCGGCGGCGCTGGAGTAGCCTGGTCTCAGGCAAATGAGATGGAGAGTTCGCTCGCCAGGGTCGACGTTCCGGAAGTAGAAGAGGAGGGTGTATGGCAACCGACAGCTGGCGGAACGCAGGTTCCGCTCTGGGCTACGAACATCGCTCTCGCAAAACCTGACACCGGCGATCGTCCCGAGGCAACCGGCAATGGCTCGCCTCTCGTCGGTGGGCGCAAATGGCACTGGGCAAGTTATGTAACGCGACCGACCATGACCATCTACGCCCCCATTGGACACAATACCGGTGCGACGATGCTGGTCCTGCCGGGAGGCGGGTTTCATGCCGTAGCAACGGATTTGGAAGGCACTGAAATCTGCGATTGGGTGATCCAACAGGGTATGACTTGCGCCATGCTGAAATACCGGACGCCGCAAGTGTGGCCGAAGGAGAATGGGTGGCAGCAGCGGCCGAAGGTGCTATTGGGTTTGGAAGATGCCCAGCGCGCAATGGGGTTGCTGCGGCATCGGGCTTCCACCTACGGCATTGATCCGCACAAGATCGGGGTGATCGGGTTTTCTGCTGGCGCGTATCTTGTGGCAAATATGAGCAATACGGAAGCGCGCACATATCCCCTTACTGACGCGGCTGATCGAGAATCCCCGCGGCCCGACTTCGCGATCATCGCTTATACGGCGCGCCTGTTGGATACCAGCAAGGGGAAGAACAACCTCGAACTAGCACCTTGGGTGACGATCAGCGCGAAGGCACCGCCGACGCTTATCATTCATGCCATGAACGATCCCGTCGATAATATCCGGCAGCCGATGGCTTATGCGCTGGCGCTGAATGATGCAGGCGTGCCAGTCGATATGCGGCTCTACGCGAGGGGCGGCCATGCCTTCGGCATCCGGCCCACGGCCGATCCGATCACGACGGAATGGCCGGGGCAGGTCAAGCAATGGCTGCAAGACATAAAGGTGCTGTGACGCAGTCGCTACCATGACCCAAGTCTAGTGGTTCAATTCAGGGGGTCGGCGCTTCCGCATTTCATCGTCAGTTCGGGAAAGCTTAACGTGCCGGGAACGGCAGCTATCGCTCCCTCCATCATCAAAACCGGCCGGACGAGAAACCACCCCAAAGCCGGCGTCGGACGGGTAATAATAAGGGGCGGTGTGTGTTCTTCGTGGCCTTTGGAATGAATTACGCTTGGCCGCACGCCTATTCCGCGTCCGCATCATCCTTCGGCTTCCGCACCTCGGTGACCAGCAGCTTGTCGATCTTGCGCCCGTCCATATCGATGATCTCGAACCGCCAGCCCTTGTCGGCGAAATGCTCGCCCTCCTTAGGCAGACGCTTCAAAATCGCGAGCGCGTGACCCGCCGCAGTGGCATAATCGCGGTCTTCGCCCAGCTCGATCCCCAACCGTTCGGCCATTTGGTCGGCCGGCATCGATCCCGCGATCAACAGGCTGCCGTCCTCGCGCTCGACCACGAACGGCTCGCTGCCGATATCCTGATCGGACGCAAATTCGCCGGCGATCGCAGCGAGCAGGTCGGCGGGGGTCACCAGCCCTTCGAAATGACCATATTCGTCATGGACAAACAGCATCGGTACGTCGGCGACGCGCAGCGCTTCAAGCGCGTCCATGGCGTCGATCTGATCGTGGATGACCTTGGCCGAGCGCGTCAATGTCTCCAGGTCCAGCGCCTCGCCGCGGAACAGCGCGGCAGCGATATCGCGCGCCTGGACCACTCCGACGATGTCGTCAACCGACCCGCGCGCGACGGGCAGGCGGCTGTGCGGCGATTCGACCAGCTTGTCGCGCACCCCCTGCGCATCAAGCGAGATGTCGATCCAGTCGACGTCCTTGCGCGGCGTCATCACCTCGCGCACCGGACGGTCGGCCAGCCGCACGACGCCGGAAATAATTGCGCGTTCGCTTTCTTCGATCAATCCCGATTTCGATGCTTCGGCGACGATCAGGTGCAGTTCCTCTGCGGTAACGCGATCTTCGGATTCGCGATTCAGGCCCAGCGCGCGAAAGACGAGCGCCGAGCTACGATCGAGCAGCCACACCAGCGGCGCCCCGATTTTCGACAGCCACAGCATCGGCAAAGCCATGAAGATCGCGATCGGTTCGGGCGCACGCAGGGCAAATTGCTTGGGCACCAGCTCGCCCACGATCAGCGAGAAATAGGTCGTCACCGCAATGACGATAGCAAAACCCGCGGTCAGCGCAGTTTCATCGTCGAGGCCAAGCAGGGCCTGCAACCGGTCGCCCACCGGGCCGCCCAGGCTGGCACCCGAATAGGCGCCAGCGAGGATCCCGATCAGCGTAATGCCGACCTGCACCGTGGACAGGAAACGCCCCGGGTCGGCGCCGAGCTGACGCGCGACGGCAGCGCCGCGACTGCCGCGCTTTTCAGCGGCCTGCAAACGCGGGGCGCGCGCCGACACGATCGCAAGTTCCGACATCGCGAAAACGCCGTTGAGCAGGATGAGGACGGCGATGATCGCTACGTCGGACCAGGGAAAAGGGGTCATTGGGCGGCAATCTGGCGCTTCGGCGCCCGGCCCCTGTCAGCGTCGGTCATAGGGTGCTTATAGGACAAAGTTGCGGCATTGCACAATGGCGCCTGAACGCCCGCCTCAGGGACCATTCAGCAGGATTCGGGAACTAGATCGCCAGCCATATGTTATCGGCAGGAATGGCGGTGCGCGCAGGACCTATGCGGCCGCAAAAAAGGGAGCGAACAATGAACATCAAGATCATCAAACTAACCGCGCTCGCCAGTATCGGTGCCATGGCGCTGACCGGCTGTGTGACCGACCCGGACACCGGCAAAAAGCGCATTTCCAACGCCGCGATCGGCGGCATCGGCGGCGCGCTCGGCGGTTATCTGCTCGGCGATCTGATTGGCGGCAAGAACAGCCGGACCGAAGAAATCGTCGGCGCTGGTATCGGTGCCGTCGCCGGCGCGGGCGTCGGCTATTACATGGACGAGCAGGAAAAGAAGCTGCGCGAACGGACCGCGGGCACCGGGATCGACGTCGAGCGCCAAGGCGACCAGCTGGTGCTCAACATGCCCGGCGACGTGACCTTCGATTACAACAGCGCTCTTGTGAAATCGCAGTTCCGCAGCGCTCTGGACAATGTCGCGTCGACGCTGGCCGAATATCCCAGCACCTATATCGATGTGTATGGCCACACCGATTCGACCGGCAGCGACAGCTATAATCAGGGGCTGTCCGAACGCCGCGCCGCATCGGTCGCCGATTATCTGGGCGGCCGCGGCATTCAGCGCGCGCGCATGGCGACGCAGGGCTTTGGCGAATCGCAGCTGAAATGCTCACCCGAACGCGGCGAGGCCGATTATCAGTGCAACCGCCGCGTGGAAATCCGCATCGCGCCGGTCACCCAGGCCGATGTGAACGCCGCACGGTAAACTCGTTCCATTCCCGCGGAATGATAAAGGGCGTCGCCTGCGGGCGGCGCCCTTTTTATGCGAGGCTGGGGAAGCTGGCCTTCAGCCCGTCGATCACGAATTGCGCAGCGAGCGCGGCGAGCAGCACCCCGAGCAGGCGGGTAATCACCGCTTCGCCCTTGTTGCCGATCACCCGCATCAGCGGTCCGGCCGCAAGCAGCGCGGCCAGCGTCAGCAGCAGCACCAGCAGCAAGGCGCCAAAGATGACAAAGGCGCGGTCGAGCCCGTTATTCTGCGACACCAGCAGCATCACCGACGCGATCGATCCCGGTCCCGCGAGCATCGGCATCGCCATCGGAAACACCGACACATCGTCGATTTCAGGTGTCGCCATGACCTTTTCGGCACGCTGCTCGCGGCGTTCGGTCCGTTTTTCGAACACCATGTCGATCGCGATAATGAACAGCATGATGCCGCCCGCGATGCGGAAACTGTCGAGGTCGATGTGCAGGAAGCTGAGCAAGGCTTCGCCGAACATGGCGAAAAAGACGAGGATTAGCCCGGCGATCACAGTCGCGCGGATGGCCATCGACCGACGCTGGGCGGCACTCGCCCCGGTGGTCAGGCTGGCATAGATCGGCGCGCAGCCCGGCGGATCGATGACCACGAATAGCGTCACGAACGCCGAGATGAACAGGTCGATCATGGCTGTTTCGGCGCCGCGACCTGATCGTCGATCACTGTCGCCATCGCCGTGCCGTCCCACAGGCGGATCGTCACGCGGCGCGACTGGTCGGTGCGCACCGTCGACGTCCAGCTCAATGTCTGGTCGGGAGACAGGCCGACCGACATGTCGTCCCCTTCGGCGCCGGCTTCAATCGCGACGGCGGGGCGCGATCCGCACACCGCCTGTTTCGATGCGATGAATTCGGGAGCTTCGCGCGGGCTGGTCAGTGCGTCGCCATGGTCGAGGATCCAGTTGATCTTTCCGCTGCGCGGATCGCGCATCCAGACGGTGCTGAAAAAGCCATTCGCCGGCCCCTTTTGCCATTCGCCGGTGGTCACGCCGACATTGCCGTCGCAGCTGACATAAACGGCGTGCGGTTGCCATTTGACCGCTTCGGCAGGATCCTGTTGCGTCTTCAGCCAGTCGCGCGCCTTCACCCGCTGCGGCGCGAACATCACGGCATCGGGGTGCGCCGTTTCGCGAAACGCGGTCCATTGCCCCTTTTCCTGCGCTAGCCGCGCAAAACCGATTTCGGCGGCGATAAAGGCGCTGGGGTTCGGCCCCAGCGGGCGGTTGCGGACGTCGTTGGGATCGCCGACACAACCGGCGAGCAAGGAAAGCGCGAGCGAAGCGATGAACAGGCGGCGCATCAGAACCCTTTCGGATCGGCAAGGCCGGCACGGCGGTGCGCGGCGACGAGGGTGTTGCGGAGCAGGCAGGCGATCGTCATCGGCCCGACCCCGCCGGGAACCGGGGTGATCGCGTCGGCGACCGCCGCGATGCCCGCAAAATCGACGTCGCCGACCAGTCGGCCCTTGGCTTCGCCGTCGGCTGGTGCCAGCCGGTTGATCCCGACATCGATGACGACCGCGCCGGGCTTGATCCAGTCGCCCTTCACCATTTCGGCGCGCCCGACCGCGGCGACGACAATATCGGCGCGGCGAACCAGATCGGGCAGGTTTTTCGTGCGGCTATGCGCCATGGTGACGGTGCAATTGGCGCCGAGCAGCAACTGGCCCATCGGTTTGCCGACAAGGATCGAGCGGCCGACGACGACCGCATCCTTTCCTGACAGATCACCGAGCCGATCCTGCAGCAGCAGCAGGCAGCCAAAGGGCGTGCACGGCACCATGCCGGGGATGCCGAGCGCGAGCCGCCCGGCGCTGACCGGCGTCAACCCGTCGACATCCTTGCCGGGATCGATCGCCGCGACCGCAGCCTGTTCGTCGAGATGGTTCGGCAGTGGCAATTGGAGGAGAATGCCGTCGACCGTCTCGTCGGCGTTGAGCTGCCCAAGCAGCGTCTCGACGTCGGCCTGCGATGCGCTGGCGGGTAGGCGATGCTCGAAACTCGCCATTCCAGCGGCGATCGTCGCCTTGCCCTTTGACCCGACATAGACGGCGCTTGCCGGATCGTCGCCAACGAGCACCACCGCTAGTCCCGGCGCGCGGCCGGTCGCGGCGACAAATGCAGGGACAGCGTCGGCAATTCGTCCGCGCAGACCAGCGGCAAAAGCCTTGCCGTCGATTACCTGCGCGGCGGTTTCAACCGCCATCACGCCATGCCGTTCGCATAAGCGAGCCGCCCGAAATAATTGAGCACCGGCCCGTCGAGAATGATGATAATGATCAGTACCAGCATCGGGGTCAGGTCGAGCCCGCCGAAATCGGGCATGATGCGGCGGAAGGGGCGGTAAAGCGGCTCGGTAATCCGGTCGAGCACGGTCCACAGCTGATTGACGAAATCATTGTGGGTGTTGATGACGTTGAAGGCGATCAGCCACGACATCACCGCCTGCGCGATGATGAACCACCACAGGACCGTCAGGATGATATGGACGATCTGGAGGATCATGAGGACCAAGGCGAATTCTCCGTTAAATAGGTGTTTCAGGCGTCTTAGCGGTGAATCAGCGTCCCCGCACCCCTTGCGGTGAAAATTTCCAGCAGCATCGCGTGCGGCACTCGCCCGTCGAGGATGACCGCCGCCTCGACCCCCGCATCGACGGCAGCGACGCAGGTTTCGACCTTGGGGATCATGCCGCCGGTGATCGTTCCATCATCTTTCAGCGTCTCGATCGCGGGGCGGTCAAGGTCGGTCAGCAATGCCCCCGATTTGTCGAGCACCCCGGCGACGTCGGTGAGCAGGAAAAAGCGTTTTGCGCCGAGCGCTCCCGCGATCGCGCCTGCCATTGTGTCGGCGTTGATATTATAGGTCGCACCATCGGCCCCGAGCGCGACGGGCGCGACGATCGGGATGAAATTATCCTTGGTCAGGTTGATCAGGATCGTCGGATCAACCGCCACCGGCTCGCCGACAAAGCCCAGATCAACATGCCGCTCGATCCCCGAATTCGGGTCGGGCTCGGTCCGGCGGACCTTTTCGGCGAGCACCAGATTGGCGTCCTTGCCCGAAATACCGACCGCGCGGCCGCCGAGCGCCGCCAGCCAGCCGACGATTTCCTTGTTGATCTTGCCCGCCAGCACCATTTCCGCAACCTCGGCAGTTGCGGCATCGGTGACCCGCAGCCCGCCGACAAAAGACGATTGGATGCCGAGTTTCTTCAGCATCGCGCCGATCTGCGGCCCGCCGCCGTGAACGACGACCGGGTTGATGCCGACGGCCTTCAGCAGCACGATGTCCTCGGCGAAATCGCGCTGCGCCTCGGCATCGCCCATCGCATGGCCGCCATATTTGATCACGAAAGTTTCGCCGGCATAGCGCTGCAAATAGGGCAGCGCCTCGACCAGCGTTTCGGCCTTGGCGAGCAGATCGGGCATTTTCGAAGGATCGGTCATCGCCATCATCCGCCGTTCTTCGCATCAAGGCTGCGGCCAAAGGCGACCAACCCGGCGATGACGAAGGGAATGACGAGCACCGACAGCGCGACCTTGGCCAGCATCTGGCCGCCCATCAGATTGGCGATCGGAAAGACGCCGTAAAAGGCGATGGTGACGAACAGCAGGGTATCGACGATCTGGCTGAGCGCACTGGCGATCGCGCCGCGGATCGCGAGCCAGCTCGTGCCCGCGCCTGCGCGCCCGCGCAATTTGCTGAAAATGGTGACGTTCAGGAATTGCGACGTCCCATAAGCAACGATTCCCGCCGCCATCAGGCGCGGCGTCTGGCCCAGTATCATTTCAAACGATGCCAACCGGGCTGGGTCCATTTCTGGCGCGGCCGGCAAGAAATAGACCAAAGATGTCAGCATGATCGAGAGGACCAGCGGCACGAAACCCCACAGCACCA
The DNA here is from genome assembly GCF_965279725.1 of Sphingopyxis sp. Taxonomy (GTDB): domain Bacteria; phylum Pseudomonadota; class Alphaproteobacteria; order Sphingomonadales; family Sphingomonadaceae; genus Sphingopyxis. The sequence continues at coordinate 1,235,002 of NZ_CBDIIL010000003.1, read as the reverse complement.
GCCGGTTCGCGATCGACTGACCCTGCAGTTCCGACACGGTGCTCGACAGCGCGACAAGGATCAGGAACGGGAAAATTCCAGCCTCCACGGCCAGCCCGCCAAAGAGGGCGACCTGCTTGTTCCCCAGCACCCCGGCGAGCACGACCATGCCGCCATAGATGATGGTGAAAAGGAAAAGCGAGGGCGAGAGCGCGCGCGGTAGCGCGGTCGATGTGGTGTCGGTCATGCCGCGCGATAGTCGGTTTTAGCCGCGCTGGAAAGATGGGTGCAGCACCAGCACTTGCCCCCCCGCCAAAGCCCGCTAGACAAGGCGTAATAAACTTGCGGGGGACGCATAAGAATATGGAACGCCTGATTGGTTTCGTCGGCATTATCGCACTGCTTGCGATTGCCGTGCTGTTTTCGTCGAACCGCCGCTGGATCCGCCTGCGGATCGTCGTCCCCGCTTTCCTGCTCCAGGCCGGTTTCGCGATCCTGGTGATCGGCACCCCGTGGGGCCGCGCGGTGATCCAGACGATGTCGAACGGCGTGACGAACCTGCTCGGCTATGCCGACGAGGGCACGAAATTCCTGTTCGGCGAAGTGCTGACCCAGGCGCCTTATGGCAAAGCGGTGTTCGCGATCGGGGCGCTGCCCGTGATCATCTTTTTCGCCTCGCTGATCTCGGTGCTCTATTACCTCGGGATCATGCAGCTGATCATCAAATGGGTCGGCGGCGCGATCCAGAAGGTCACCGGCATCACCAAGGTCGAAAGCCTGGGCGCCGCGGCGAACATCTTTGTCGGCCAGTCCGAATCGCCGCTCGTCATCCGACCCTATCTCGCCGGTCTCACCCCGCCGCAGCTGTTCACGATCATGACCGTCGGCATGGCGGGGGTCGCCGGCACGATCCTCGGCGCTTATGCCGGAATGATCGGCCCGCACTTGCTTCCCTATCTGCTCGCCGCCAGCTTTATGTCGGCGCCCGGGGGGATTCTGATGGCCAAGATCATGATGCCCGACGATCCCAAGGATATCGGCATCGAACCCGTCGTGATGCCCGAGGCGAGCCATGACGAGGAAAAGCCCGCCAATATCATCATGGCGGCGGCGCAGGGCGCGCAGACCGGCGTCAAGCTGGCGGTCGCGGTCGGCGCGATGGTGATGGCGTTCGTCGCGCTTGTCGCGCTCGCCAACGGGCTGCTCGCCGGGATCGGCGGCTGGTTCGGGGTCGACGGGCTGACGTTCCAGGCGATCATCGGCACCATTTTCCGCCCGGTGATGTGGCTGATGGGGGTGCCGTGGGATGAAAGCGCGGTCGTCGGCGGGCTGTTCGGCAGCAAGGTCGTGCTCAACGAATTCGTCGCCTTCATCGATCTGGGCCGGGCGCAGGGCGATATGTCGATGGCGGCGGTCGCCATCGCCACCTTTGCGCTGTGCGGTTTCGCCAATTTCAGCTCGATCGCGATCCAGATGGCGGTGACCGGCGGCCTCGCCCCGAACCAGCGGCCCATGATCGCCAAGCTGGGGCTGAAGGCGCTGCTCGCGGGCAGCCTGTCGAACCTGATGTCGGCGGCGCTCGCCGGCCTGATGTTGGGAATCGCGCCGCCGCTGGCGCCGCCGATTTCCGAAACCGTCGCCGCCCCGGCCACAGCGCCCGCTGCGGCGACGCCCGCCGACCCATCACCCGCCAAAGCGCCCTGATCTGCGGTCACGGCGCGGCTGATTGCAAGTATTTGCCAGCCGCTGCTGAATGGAATAAACTTCGCGGACATCACGAATCCCCGGGCCGCGTCGCAACAGGAGGGTGTCATGAAAACCGCTTATCGTTGGTCGATCCTTGCCGCAGTTGCGGCGTCGATGGGGGCGGGGTTTCTCGCCACTTCGCATGCCCAGACCGCCGAAACCGAGCGATACCGTCCCGATCGTCCGCCCGAAGCGACGATCTATCGCGACGCCGCCTATCGCGGCCCCGCGGTGTTCATTGACGAGGAAAAGCCGAACCTCGGCCTCGCGTGGCCCGTCAACTCGATCCGCGTTCCGAGCGGGCGCTGGGAATTATGCGAAAAGACCCGCTATCGCGGCAACTGCCGGACGGTCGATCGCGACACTCCGATGCTGAACAACGTGCTGCGCGGGATTACCATCCAGTCGATCCGCCCGGTCGGAAGCGGCGGGGGCGGCGGGGGCGGCGGGGGCGGCGGGCAACCACCCGCCAATGATCAGGTCGCGCGCGGAAATTTCGCGGAATTCCATACCCAGCCGGCCGAACGCAACTATCGCGTGCTATCCTGCGCCCGCGGATCGGCGACCGCCACTTGCGCGGCGCAGACCGCCGACACCTGGTGCCGGTCGATCGGCTGGAACGGGTCGGCGCGTGAACATCAGGAAACCGTCAACGGCCGCGTCTATCTCGCCGACGTGCTGTGCGTCCGGTCGGGATATTGAAGGGGATAGGTTCCATGACAAAGTCGATCGCAATTTTCGCCGTCGCCGCGTCCCTGTTGGCCGTCGCAGGCTGTTCTTCGGTCCCCCGCAACACTGGCACCAGCTATGAATGCAATCGCGGCACCCGGCTCAAAGTCGATTATGTCGGCGATGGTGCGATCGTCCGCGTCAACGGCGGCCGGACAATGGTGCTCAAATCGACCCCGGCGAACGAAGGGCAGATTTACGAGAACAAGAGCGGCGCACGGTTACACCGGCAAGGCAATGATGTGATCTGGAACACCGCGCTGCGCTCGGCCCCCGAAAACTGCCGGGTTGTTTATACGCCGATGTAAACTTTGGCGGGCCGCCGGCTTGCTAAAGCGTCATCTTGCCCAGCGCCGCGCCGACTTCATCGACGAACAGTTCGGGTTGCTCCCACGCCGCAAAATGCCCGCCGCGCGGTAGCTCGTTCCAGTGCACGATATTCTTGTAGCGCCGGTCAGCCCAGCGCCGCGACAGGCGCATGATTTCGTTCGGAAACAGGCTGCACCCGGTCGGCACCAGAATTTCGCCCGCCGAAAAATTCCGGAAGCTGTGCCAGTATAATCGCGCCGACGAGGCGGCGCTGGCAGTCAGCCAATACAGGCTGATAGTGTCGAGCATCGCGTCTTTCGACAGCGCCTGTTCGGGGTGGCCGCCGATCGACTGGCCGCCGGACTGATGCCCGCAATCAGTCCAGCCGTGGAATTTTTCCGCGATCCACGCCATCTGCCCAACCGGCGAATCGGTCAGCGCATAACCGATCGTCTGCGGCCGGGTGGCGTGCTGGGTCGAATAGCCGCTGTCCTTCGCCTGATACCAGCCGAAGCGCGCCAGATAGAGTTTCTCGGCATCGCTAAGATCGTTCATCAGGTCGGGCGGCGGTGCACCGACCACCATGTTGACGTGGATGCCGGCGCAATGATCGGCGTGGTTCATCCCGATCGCGCAGGTCACCGCGCTGCCCCAATCGCCGCCCTGCGCGAAATAGCGGTCATAGCCCAGCGCCTGCATCAGCGCGTCCCACGCCGCGGCAATATGTTCGACGCTCCATTTCGCCTCGACCGGTTTGCCGGAAAAACCATAGCCGGGCAGTGACGGGATCATCAGATGATAGTCCCCCGACAGTGGTTCGATCACATCAAGGAACTCAAGCACCGACCCTGGCCAGCCATGCGTAAGGACCAGTGGGCGGGCCGCCGGATTGTTCGAGCGGATATGGAGGAAATGAATGTCGAGGCCGTCGATTGTCGCCAGATAATTGGGCAGCGCATTCAGTCGCGCTTCGACGCCGCGCCAATCATAGCTGTCGCGCCAATAGGCCGACAGTTCCTGCGCATAGGCGAGCGGGATACCCTGATCCCAGTCGTCGACCGTTTCCTTCTCGGGCCAGCGCGTGCGGGCCAGTCGGTCTTTCAGATCGTCGAGCGCCGCTTGCGGCATATCGATGGTGAAGCTGCGGATATTGTCGACGTTCATGGAAAACCCCTCCCCTCGCCGTCAGTATTTCAAGGCCGTGCGGGTGCCTTGCAACCGCGTTCCAGCCCGATACCTTTGAGGAAGCCGCGACGGACCGTGCCGGCATAGACCGCCTCGGCATAACGGCGACGTTCGGCGTTGGCGCCGGTGATTTCGCCGATCAGACTGCGAAAGGGAATGATCGAGCCGGCCACGCTGCCCGCCACGCGGCCTGCGGTCCGCTCGCGCTTTTTCGCCGTGCTTTGTTCTTCGGTTTCATTGACGTCGGGACCGAGCACATCGTCGAGTTCGACGATTTCCTGCTGGATCGCGGCGCATTTGCGCATGCCCGCCAAAGAATAGGGGTCGCCCTGAATCGCGACCAGCTTGGCGGGTGCTTCCTTGCCATCAAAAGGTTCGGTCACCTTGTTGGCGGTGTCCTTGATGGTCGAATCTTCCGGCGACCCGGACTGCGCCGACGATGGTGCCGCGACGACCAGCGCGGCGACTGACAATCCTGCGAGAATTTTCCTGTGCATATCACGCCTCCTTGGCGGCCCCCTGACCGCATAAGCTGCTAACGCGTCGGAACCGGTTCGGCTCCCGTCCAGTCATAAAAGCCGCGGCCCGCCTTTTTGCCGACCCAGCCCGCCTCGACATATTGGACGAGCAACGGGGCCGGGCGAAATTTGGGATCGCCGGTGCCGCTGTGCAGGACGCGGATGATTTCGAGGCAGGTGTCGAGGCCGATGAAGTCGGCCAGCGTGATCGGCCCCATCGGATGGTTGAGGCCCAAACGACAGCCGGCGTCGATGTCTTGCATCGTCGCGACCCCTTCGCCGAGCGCGAACACCGCTTCGTTGATCAGCGGCATCAAGACGCGGTTGACGATAAAGCCCGGCGCGTCGTTGGCATGGACGATTTCCTTACCGAGACCGCGGCCGAATGCCTCGACCGTTTTCAGCGTCGCATCGCTGGTGGCGAGGCCACGGATCAGTTCGATCAGGCCCATCACCGGCACTGGGTTGAAAAAATGCACCCCGATGAAGCGCGCCGGGTCGGGCGATGCCTGCGCCAGCCGCGTGATCGGGATCGAGCTGGTGTTGCTGGCAAGGATGGCGGTGGCGGAGAGATGCGGGCCGACGCTCGCGAAGATCGCGCGCTTGATTTCTTCGCGCTCGGTCGCGGCCTCGATGACAAGATCGGCGGGCGCAAAGGCGCTGTGGTCCGCGACTGGGGTGATGCGGGCGAGCAGCGCGTCGGCGTCGCTCTGGCTCATCTTCTCTTTGCCGACGAGGCGGGCAAGCGCTTTGGCGATGCCGGCCTTGCCCGTTTCGGCGCGGGCGAGATCGATGTCGGACAACAGGACGTCGTGTCCCGCCCCGGCCGAAACCTGAGCGATGCCCGCCCCCATTTGCCCCGCGCCAATTACCCCCACGATCATCATTCGTCCCTTTCGCTGCTGCGCCGCTGCCTAAGCCCTCGGCGTCTTGCGTCAAGGGGCCGAACGGAAGGCGGTCGCTTCAGCCAGGATCAGCGCAAAGGCCGGATCGGTGTCGTCCCACGTCGCAACCGGGGTCCAGCCACCCGCACGGAGCAACAGATTCGCGTCGCGCGGCCCGTATTTATGGCTGTTCTCGCTGTGGATCGTTTCGCCCTTCGCCATATGATAGCGATGACCGTCCACGGTGAAGTCCATCGCGCAGGCGGCAACCAAATGCATTTCGATCCGCGCATGGACATCGTTCCAGATCGCGCGGTGCGAGAAATTGGCGACCGCAATGTCGCCATCGAGCTCGCGATTGATCCGCTCAAGGACGTTGAGGTTGAACGCCGCCGTAATCCCTGCCGGGTCGTCATAGGCCAGTTCGAGAACGCCCACATCCTTGACGCGATCGATGCCGATGAGCATCAGCGATTCCTCGCCCAGCGTCTCGCGCCAGTTGCGAAGCAAGTCGATCGCGGTCCGCGCGACCATGTTGCCGATCGTGCTGCCCGGGAAGAAGCCAAGCTTTGGCAACGGACAAATCTCGCGCGGCAGAGCGACGCGCTGCGTGAAATCGGCCTCGACCGGATAGATCGGCAGGCCCGGAAACCGCGCAGCCAAGGCATCCGCGCTCTCGCGCAGGAAATCGCCGGAAATATCGACCGGAACGTAAGCGGCAGGCGCGATCGCATCGAGCAGCAGCGGGGTCTTGGTTGAACTGCCCGAACCGAGCTCGACGACCGCGCGTCCCGTACCGATCGCCGCGGCCAGATCGGGCGCATGGCGGGTGAGCAGATCGGTTTCGCTGCGCGTCGGATAATATTCGGGAAGCGCGGTGATATCTTCGAACAGCGCCGATCCGGTCGCGTCATAGAACCAGCGCGCCGGAATGGCCTTGGGTGTCTGGCCAAGCCCGGCGTGAACGTCGGCACGAAACGCGACATCGACCCCCGCTGCATCGGCGTCGACCTGCCGTAGATTGCGAACAACGCCCATTTCAGAGATCCTTGGCTAAACGCACGCCAGTGAATTGCCAGCGCTGGTGGGGGTAAAAGAAATTGCGGTAAGAGGCGCGCAGATGACCGCGCGGGGTCGCGCAGCTGCCGCCGCGCAGCACGAACTGGCCACTCATGAACTTGCCATTATATTCGCCGACCGCGCCCGGCGCGGCGCGAAAGCCGGGATAGGGGCGATAGGCGCTGCCGGTCCATTCCCACACACTGCCGAACATCTGTTGCAAGCCGGTGTCATCGGCGGACGCAGCAGGCTGCACCGGCCCTGCGGCGTCGAGTTGCTGGCCCGCGGCCGGATCGAGCGTAGCCGCGGCAGCTTCCCATTCGAACTCGGTCGGCAGGCGCGCGCCAGCCCAGCTGGCGAAGGCGTCGGCCTCGAAGAAACTGATATGGGTGACCGGCGCGGCGGGGTCGATCGCTTGCCAGCCCGACAGGGTGAACTGACGGTCGCCGTCCCAATAGGCCGGTGCGTCGATGCTTTCGCCTTGCACCCACGCCCAGCCGTCGCTGAGCCACAGCGACGGCGTGTGATAACCGCCGTCGGCGATGAATTGCTGCCATTCGCCATTGCTGACCGGCCGGCTGGCCAGCGCATGCGGGGCGAGCAGCGCATCGTGGCGCGGGCCTTCGCAATCGAACGCGAAGCCGTCGCCGTCCCGTCCGACCGCGACCACGCCCACAGCGCCCGCAATCCATTTCATCGCGGAAAACGGCGCAACTTCACACGCGATTCCCGTTTTCTCCCACGCCGCCGGGCCGATCGGGTTCTGCGCGAACAGATGCTTGATGTCGGTGAGCAACAATTCCTGATGCTGTTGTTCGTGCTCGATGCCGAGTTCGATCAGCGCTTGCGCCGCGGGCGGCAGGTCGGGCAGCGCGGTCTGCACTGCGGTATCGACATGGGCGCGCCAGATGCAGATTTCGTCGAGCGACGGACGCGTCAGCAGGCCGCGCTGCGGCCGCGCGTGACGCGGCCCCTCGGCATCATAATAGCTGTTGAACAAATAGGGGTAACGCGCGTCGTGGAGCCGATAATCCGCGACATGATCGCGCAGGATGAAGGTTTCCAGAAACCAGGTCGTGTGCGCGAGATGCCATTTGGCGGGCGAGGCATCGGGCATAGATTGCGCGCTGGCATCGGCGTCGGAAAGTGTGGCGACGAGGTCGAGCGACAGCCGCCGGGTCGCGGCGAAGCGGCGAGCTAGCGTTCCCTGTATTTCGGTCGTCGGCGGAGCGTCGGTTTGGCTGGCCATGATGAGACAATCCCCCGAAGTGCGATTCGGTTTCGCATGAAGATCGAATATGGTTACGCCGCGATGAAATGTCTAGAACATTTGGGGAACGATTTCGATCCTCCCTGTGCCGTAAGCATGGGGAGGGGGACCGTCGCCGCAGGCGATGGTGGAGGGGCAGCGACGTCGCGCTATCGCCCCTCCGTCAGCGCTTCGCGCTGCCACCTCCCCATCGCTTCGCGACAGGGAGGATTATCAAACTAGCGCGTCGCGCCGGGTTTCCACAGGATGTCGCCGCCCGCGGCAGCGTTCAGATGACGGGTGAGCACGAACAGATGGTCGGACAGGCGGTTGAGATAGGTCAGCGCGATCGGATTGAGGTCGCGCTCGCTCCCGGCCGCGACCGCCGCCCGTTCGGCGCGGCGGGTCACGGCGCGGGCCAGATGCAGCCGCGCCGCGGCGTCGGTGCCGCCGGGCAGGATGAAGCTTTTGAGCGCATCGAGATCATCGTTCATTCGGTCGATCTCGTCCTCCAACCGCGCAATCTGGCTGGGAACGATGCGCAGCGCCATGTCGTGCGGGCCGAACCCGAACTGGATGTCGGCGGGGGTGGCCAAGTCGGCGCCGAGGTCGAACATCTCGTTCTGGATTCGCACCAGCATCGCAGCGGCGGCGCTGGCGGGATCGAGCGCGGCGACCGCCATGCCGATCGCGCTGTTCGCTTCGTCGACATCGCCGATGGCTGCCATCAGCGGTGACGATTTGGCGACGCGCGATCCGTCGACGAGGCCGGTGGTGCCGTCGTCGCCGGTGCGGGTGTAGATTTTGTTCAGTTTGACCATGGTGCCTGACCGGTGAGGGAGCGGCGGCCTTATTGCCCGGCGGCGAGCAGGCCGATCAGCACGATCAGGATGATGGTGATCGCCTGCCATTTGACGCGCGACATCATCATCTTGTTTTGCAGGATCTGATTTTCTTCGGCTTTTCCGTCGATCACGGCTTGGTGGCCTTGCGAAAAATAGAAAAGCCCCCGCGCGAGCGAGAACAGGACGAAGCCGGCCGCCACGACGACGCCGATGATCAGCAAAATGTTCATGGCGCCAATTTAGGGCATTTGCAGCGAATATCCAGTGGGAAGCCGCCCGGCGCGCAAATTGATCGCCAGCGTTTCGCCAGCGACCCCGCTTGCGCGCAACGACGCCAGCGAAGCCGCCGCGTCGCGCTTCGCCAGCCGCTGACCATCGGGGCCGCAGACAAGCGGGTGGTGGCGATAAACGGGGGTCGGCAGATCAAGCAGTGCCTGAAGCAGCCGGTGGACATCGGTCGAAGCGATCAGGTCGGCGCCGCGAATGACGTGCGTCACCCCCATATTTGCATCGTCGAGGGTGCTCGCGAGATGATAGCTGGCGGGCGCATCCTTGCGCGCCAGCACAATGTCGCCATGCGCCAGCGGGTCCGCAGGGCGCATCCCCTGCCCCTGTTCTGCCCACCCAAGATCACCGACAACCGCCAGAGCTTGGGCGGTATCGAGGCGCCAGCAATGCGGCTCGGCGGCGATCCGCCGCTCGCGTTCGGCAGGAGTGAGGTCGCGGCAGGTGCCGGGATAGACTGCCCCCGACGGTCCGTGCGGGGCGCTCAGGCTCGCCGCAATATCGGCGCGGGTGCAGAAGCAGGGATAGACGAGGTCGCGGGCGCGGAGTGTATCGAGAGCGGCGGCATAATCGCCGAGCCGCGCCGACTGGCGCACCGGATCACCTTCCCACGCGAGGCCGAGCCAGGCGAGGTCGGCAAGCGACGCGCCGACATAGGCTTCGCGCGATCGGCTGCCGTCGATGTCGTCGATGCGGATCAGAAATTGGCCGCCCGCCGCGCGCGCCGCGCTGTGCGCGAGCACCGCGCTATAGGCGTGGCCAAGGTGGAGGTCACCGGTCGGGCTGGGCGCGAAGCGGGTCAGCATCAAGCTGGTAAAGATTCCATATACTGTGCCGAGGTCACCCGAATGCTTCCATATCTTGCGGCAGATGCCCCCTTGACGTCAGATTCTGATGCGCCATGTAATACGCATGTCACTTGGGGAAGGCAGTGGCGCGCCAACCTGCACAAATATGGGGGCAGCGTCCTAAAGCCATGTTCCATCCCGATCTCGCCCGGCATCCCGATAATTGTCCTGCGCTTGTCCTGAATGCCGACTACACGCCGCTCAGTTACTATCCCTTGAGCCTGTGGCCATGGCAAACCGCGGTCAAGGCGGTTTTCCTCGACCGCGTCACCATCATCGAAAATTACGAACGCGAGATTCATTCGCCGACGCGGACGATGCCGATCCCCAGCGTCATCGCGCTGCGCCAATATGTGAAACCGTCGCAGCACCCCGCCTTCACCCGCTTCAACCTGTTCCTGCGCGACCGGTTCGAATGCCAATATTGCGGGTCGGGCAAAGACCTGACCTTTGACCATGTCGTGCCGCGCCGGCTGGGCGGCAGGACGAGCTGGGAAAATGTCACCACCGCCTGCGCGCCGTGCAACCTGAAAAAGGGCGGCCGCACCCCGCAACAGGCGCGGATGCCGATCTATCGCCAGCCGTGGCGCCCGACCAGCTGGCAATTGCAGGATAATGGCCGGGCGTTCCCGCCGGGATATTTGCACACGAGCTGGATCGACTGGCTGTATTGGGATGTCGAACTGGAGGGTTAGAAAACCGTGCCGGTTTCAGCTATGCCCATATTTCGCATGTCCCTGCGAAGGCAGGGGTACATAGCTTGGTAAGGAGAAGACCGATGCTTCGTCTCGCCGCCGCTTTTGCCCTCGGGTTTTCGACTCTCGCGCTGTCCGCCTGCGCCTCAACCGGCGAGGCCGAGAACCAGTGGACGACCGTCTCCGGCAAAATCGCCTATCGCGAGCGCATCGCGCTGCCGCCGAGCGCGCAGATCGAAGTCCGACTCGACGATGTCAGCCTGGCCGACGCGCCCGCGCGCAATATCGCGCGGCAGGCATTCGGCGCCGACGGGCAGCAGGTTCCGATCGCTTTCCTGATGCGCTTTGATCGTCGCGCGATCGACCCGAGGCACAGCTATGCGGTGTCGGCGCGGATCACCGACGACGCCGGGAAACTGATGTTCATCACCGATACGCGCAACAGCGTGACGTTCGATGGCGGGTCGGAGATCGACATGGGTATGCTGATGCTGGTCAAGACCAACTGATAAGCAACGCAAGCTCCGCCACGACGGCGAGCGAACCGCGGCATGTGCGCGGGCGTCAGTTGATTTTGTCCGGTCGCAGTTCGATTTTGCGACCATCGACCTGCCAAAGCCGTTGATCGTTCGTGGCAACATAAAGTGGCAAACCCAGCGAATGGGACGCGAACACAAATATTTCGGTTGGCACCGGGTCGAGGCGATTGCTGGTCACCAACGCAACCGGCTCGCTTCCCGTCGGCAATTTGGGCAGGTCAAGATTGAGGCAGCTCGCGCTAAACGGACGGCTTGACCACTTTTCCCCATCCGGCCCGACAACGACGCGAAAATGTCCGCCGATGGGATAGCTTGCTGCTGTCGTTTGCGCGGTGAGGAGATACACCCCGATTGGGCCATCGGAGGACGGCACCACGACGGTGTTGAACGGCGCCGCCGAGCAAGGTTTATAGCCCTCGGCGACGGCGATCTTCGCGGCAGCCTCCCGGGCCGCCGCCAGCTCCGCCTGGCGCGCGGTCAGCGGCACCGGTGCCGGAAGGAGTTCGGAACGTAACAATTCCTCGCCTTCAACTTCGGCCACGAAGAACGCGCGCGCGTCTTTGCCCACGCCGCGAAAATATGTGGCCCGCAGCGCCGAACCGGACGCGCGCTCAATGACATAGCCACCCGGTCCGGCGAGCTGCGCTCGATCCATTTTTTCAAGCAGGGCGTCGGTACTCACGCGCGCCGCTTTGTCGAGGGCATAGAGGATTGTGCCGATAGAAGCGGACTGCTGAAGCAGCTGTTGATCGGCCGGTGAAACAATCTGCTCCTCCGACGGGGGGATCGAAGCCGGAGACGAGGCCTGTGACAGCATCAGCATCAGTGCGAGCATTGCATTTCTCCCATTCGCACAACCAGCGTGAAGGGCTAACCGCCTTTAATTATCGAAACAACGACGGGGATGAACCGGTGTGCCGTCGCGGCGTTTGTGTATGTCCGCCAGTCGCTCTCCCGTTTGCGCTCGGTTCGGCAGCATCCCATAGCAAAATGTGGCGCATAGCTATGCGCGCGCGCTGTCGCTTGACGCTGCGCCTTCGCAGGTGCAGCAATCGCGCTATGGGGCCTCCAATCCAGATCTCGCAAAATCCCGACATCCGCTATCTGGGGCGGATATTGGGCGACGTCATTCGCGCCTATGGCGGCGACAAATTGTTTCGCCAGACCGAATATATCCGATCGTCGAGTGTCGACCGGCACCGCGGCATCGCGGGGGCCGAGGCGATCGATCCGGGACTCGATGCGCTGAGCCTGGATGACACGGTCGCGTTCGTGCGCGGGTTCATGCTGTTTTCGATGCTCGCCAATCTGGCCGAGGACCGGCAGGGGGTGGCGGCGGAGCCCGAGGCGACCATCGCGGCGGCGATCGCGCAGCTGAAGGCCGACGGGATCGATGGCGATGCGATCGCGGCGCTGCTGAGCGCGTCGCTCGTCGCGCCGGTGCTGACCGCGCATCCGACCGAGGTGCGGCGCAAGTCGATGCTCGACCACAAGAACCGCATCGCCGAGCTCATGCTGCTGCGCGACAGCGGCGCCGAAGAGACGGCCGAGGGTGATGTCGTCGAGGAGGCGATCCGGCGGCAGATCGTCCTGTTGTGGCAAACGCGCCCGCTGCGCATGGAGAAATTGTTCGTCGCCGACGAGATCGACAATGCGCTGACCTATCTCCGCGACGTCTTCCTGCCCGTGGTGCCCAAGCTTTATGCGCGCTGGGAAGCCGAGCTGGGGCAGCGGCCCGCAAGCTTTCTGCGCGTCGGCAGCTGGATCGGCGGCGACCGCGACGGCAATCCGTTCGTCACCGCCGAGACGATGGTCATGGCGACGGGGCGCAATGCCGCGGCGGTGCTGGGCCATTATATCGACGCGGTCCATGGGCTGGGCGCCGAACTGTCGGTGTCGGCGAGCCTTGCCGCGGTGCCCGACGCGGTCGAAGCGTTGGCCGAGGCGAGCGGCGATGGCGCGCCGAGCCGCCGCGACGAGCCCTATCGCCGCGCGCTGTCGGGCATCTATGCGCGGCTGTGTGCCACTTATGCACAGATCGTTGGCAAGGCGCCGCCGCGCCCTTCGGCGCTGCGCGGCGCGCCCTATGCCACCCCCGCTGATTTCCGCCGTGACCTTGTCACCATCGCCAACGGGCTGTCTTCGAACAGCCAAGGGCAGTTTGGCGGCATCGGCGCGCTCGGGCGGCTGATCCGCGCGGTCGAGGTGTTCGGATTCCACCTCGCGACGCTCGACATGCGGCAGAATAGCGCGGTGCACGAGCGGGTGCTCGCCGAATTGCTCAGCGTGTCGGGCGTGTGCCCGGACTATCTGGCGCTGGACGAAGAGGCGCGCGTCGCACTGCTCACCGCCGAATTGCAAAGCGACCGGCCGCTCGCGGCGCCGTGGCACCAGTGGAGCGACGAGACGGCGGGCGAGCTCGCGATCGTCCACGCCGCCGCCGATGTGCGCGCGAGGCTGGGACCGGACGCGATCTGTCAGTGGATCATCAGCATGGCGCAGACCTTGTCCGACCTGCTCGAAGTTCATGTCCTCGCCCGCGAGGCCGGATTGTGGCGGAGCGGCGAGGCGGCGGGCCAATCGAACCTGATGGTCGTTCCTTTGTTCGAGACGATCGCCGATCTCGACAAGGCGCCCGCGATCATGGCGCGTTACTTCGCGATGCCCGAAATCGGGCCGCAGATCGGCCAGCGCGGCCATCAGGAAGTGATGATCGGCTATTCGGATTCGAACAAGGACGGCGGCTATCTGACCTCGACCTGGGGGTTGCATCAGGCGTCGCAAGCGCTGACCCCGGTGTTCGACGAGGCCGATACCGCAATGCAATTGTTCCACGGCCGCGGTGGCGCAGTCGGGCGCGGCGGCGGCAGCGCCTTTGCCGCGATCCGCGCCCAGCCTGCGGGCACAGTGCAGGGGCGCATCCGCATCACCGAACAGGGCGAGGTGATCGCGGCGAAATATGGCACCGCGGCGAGCGCAGCGACGAATCTGGAGGCGATGGTGTCGGCGAGCCTGCTCGCGAGCCTGGAGCCCGAGGCGCTGAGTGACAAGGATGCGGCGCGTTTTACCGCGGCGATGGATGCGGTGTCGGACAGCGCCTTCGCGGCGTATCGCGGGCTGGTGTACGACACCCCGACGTTCAAGGATTTCTTTCGCGCGATGACCCCGATCGCCGAGATCGCGACGCTCAAGATCGGGTCGCGCCCTTCGAGCCGGACCAAGAGCAGCGCGATCGAGGATCTGCGCGCGATCCCGTGGGTGTTCAGCTGGGCGCAGGCGCGTGCGATGCTGCCGGGCTGGTACGGCACCGGCGAGGGTTTTGCGGCGTTCGGCGACAAGGCGCTGCTCGCCGACATGGCGGCGGGCTGGCCGTTTTTTGCGGCGCTGCTCGGCAATATGGAGATGGTGCTGGCGAAATCCGACATGGGGATCGCGGCGCGCTATGCCGAGCTGGCGGCGAACATCGACGGGCATGAGGCGATCTTTGGCCGCATCCGCGATGGATGGCACCGCGCGCATGACGGGCTGCTCGACATCACCGGACAGACACGCTTGCTGGACAAGAACCCGGCGCTGGAGGCGTCGATCCGGTTGCGGCTGCCGTATATCGAGCCGCTCAACCTGCTGCAGATCGAGCTGATGAAGCGGCATCGCGCCGGGGAGACCGACCCGCGCATTGCAGAGGGGATTCAGCTGACGATCAATGCGATCGCGACGGCATTGCGGAATAGCGGGTAGCGAATAGCTACCCACCTCCGTTTGTGTCGAGCGAAGTCGAGACACGTGAACGCCGAGCAAGCGTGTCTCGACTTCGCTCGACACAAACGGAGGTGGGTGTTCGGCTGGCCGTCAGCTCTTGACGATCACGACCTCGCCCTTGGCGTTCGCGCCGTCGGGGGCGAAGTTGATGCGGAAATCGGCGCCGTCCTTGTCCTTGCCCGCGAGCGTGTCGCCGGTGCGGGTGACCTTGACGCCCTTCTTGGCAAATTCGCCGGCCATCCAGTCGGCGGCCTTCGTCGGCGCGGCGGGCGAGGTGAAGCCGAGCTTAACCGTCGCTTTGTCAGCGCCGCTCTTGTCGTTCGCATCGACATCGACCTTGGTGACCTTGCTGCCCGGATAAAGCTTCACGCCGTCGATATCGAAATCGCTCTCGATATCCATGTCAACGAAATCCGGAATATCGATGTCAATCGACGCGCCGTCGCCGCCGATCTTGATATTGCCGCCGTCCTTGCCGGTCTTGATCTGGACCCCGCCATGCTCGTCGCCGGCGTTGATCGAGACTTCGGTGGCGTCCTTGGCTTTCTCATTCTGCCCGCAGGCGACGAGGAGCAACATCGGGGGGATCAGGAACGCGAGGCGCATGGGGATTCTCCTTGGTGCATTAGTTATATAATACACCTTGAGAATTGGCGAGTCAACGCTCGTCTCCCTCGTCATGCCGGACCTGATCCGGCATCCATCCCGCCCGCGCAGTCATGGACCCCGGATCAAGCCCGGGGTGACGAAGCAGCGCGAAGGTCTTGCTATGCGTCGATGCTAGTCCGCAAATCGCCGTGGACCAGCCCGCCATCGACGGTGATCGTGTCGCCGACGACATAGTCGCCCGCTTTCGACGCAAGGAAGATCGCGGCGCCCGCCATGTCCTCGGGCACGCCGATGCGCTTGACCGGGATGCTTTGCGCCACCGCGTCGCCGTGATCGCGCGCCGCCTTGTTCATGTCGGACTGGAAGGCGCCCGGCGCGATCGCGGTGACGAGGATATGGTCGGTGACCAGCCGCGCCGCGAGGCGCTTGGTGAGGTAGAGGATCGCGGCTTTCGAAGCGTGATAGCTATAGGTTTCCCAAGGATTGAGCCGCTGGCCGTCGATCGAACCGATGTTGATCACCTTGGCCGGGCGTTCGTGCGAACCGCCCGCCTTGAGCAATCCGTGAAGCGCCTGGGTGAGGAAGAAGGGCGATTTGACGTTGATGTCCATCACCTTGTCCCAGCCCGCTTCGGGGAAACCCTCGAACGGTTCGCCCCATGCGGCGCCGGCGTTGTTGACGAGGATGTCGAGGCGTTTCTCGCGGGCTTCGAGTTCTTTCGCCAGCGCGCGGCAGCCCTCGACGGTAGCGAGATCGACCGGCAGGCCGATGACCTTGCCGGGGTAGCGGGTGTCGAAATCGGCGATGGCTTCCTCGATCTGCGCGGTCTTGCGCGCCGAAATGTACACGCGTGCGCAGCCTGCGGCGAGATAGCCCTCGACAATCATCTTGCCGATCCCGCGCGAGCCGCCGGTGACGAGCGCGATGCGGCCGTCGAGGCCGAACATGTCTTGAAGGTTCATAATATGAGCTCCTTTAAAGCCCCTCCCCTTCAGGGGAGGGGTTGGGGTGGGGGCTGCCGGCGTTGCGCAAGGCCGATGGCCCCTACCCCGCTCGACCAAAGGCCCGGCTAACGCCGGACCAAGTCTCGCTGCCCTCCCCTGAAGGGGAGGGCGTAATCAGAAATCAGTAGCCGTTCATCCGCGCGACCTGGTCGATGTGGTAATGTACATCACCCATATATTCCGCCAGCGCGCGGTCGCGTTTCATGTAGAGGCCGATGTCATATTCGTCGGTCATACCGATGCCGCCGTGCATCTGGACGCCCTCACGCACCGCAAGATTGGCAGCGCGTCCGGCCTTTGCTTTGGCGACCGAGACCATCAGCTTGGCGCCCTCGCTGCCCTCATCGAGCAGTTGCTGCGCCTTCATCACCGTCGCGCGCGCGACCTCCATTTCGCCATAGAGATGCGCGGCGCGGTGCTGGAGGCCCTGGAATTCGCCGATCAGCTTGCCGAACTGTTTGCGTTCCTTGAGATAAGTGACGGTCATGTCCATCGCGCCCTGCCCGACGCCGACCATTTCGGCGGCGGCACCGGTGCGGGTGGCGGCGAGCAGCGCGTCGAGGATGTCGCCGCCGGCATCGACTTCGCCGATCACCGCGTCGGCGTCGACCTCGACGCCGTCGAGCGTGACATGGCTCGCGAGCGACGAGTCGACGAGGCGGCGCGGGTCGGCGGTGACGCCCTTGGCATCCTTCGGCACCGCGAACAGGGTGATGCCGCCGTCGGTCTTCGCCGCAACGATGCTCATGTCGGCGACATGGCCGTGGAGGACAAAGCTTTTCTTGCCGTCAAGGCGGAAGCCGTTGCCGGCGCGCGTCGCGGTGGTCGCGATGCGGTCGGGACGATGCTTGGCGCCCTCGTCGATCGCGAGTGCAATGATTGCCTGGCCCGACGCGATCGCGGGGAGCCAGCGACCCGCCTGCGTGCCGCCCGCCTTGGCCAGCGCGGCGACCGCGCCGACGCTGGTCGACAGGAAGGGCGACGGGGTCAGGTTGCGGCCGATTTCCTCGAGCACGATGCCCGCCTCCATATGCCCCATGCCGAGCCCGCCATGCGACTCGGGAACGAGCATGCCGGGCAGGCCCATGTCGGTGAATTGCGACCAGAGATCGCGCGAGAAGCCGGTCGCGTCGGCGGTATCGCGCAGTTTGCGCAGGTGCGAGACCGGCGCCTGTTCGGCGACGAAGGGCGCGACGCTGTCCTTGAGCATCGCCTGGTCGTCATTGTGATAAAGCGGCATTTTATTTCTCCAGTTCCCCTCCCGCTTGCGGGAGGGGTTAGGGGTGGGCCAGCGACGTTGCGTCTGCCCACCCCGCTGCGGCTAGCGAACAAGTTCGCAAGCCTCGCTGCCCCTCCCGCAAGCGGGAGGGGAGAAGGACTACGCCCCCGGCAGATCGAGGATACGCTTGGCGATGACGTTGAGCATGACTTCGCTTGTCCCGCCTTCGATCGAATTGGCCTTGGTGCGCAGCCAGCCGCGCGCACGGGCGCCGCCCTTGGTCTCTTCGCTGTCCCATTCGAGCGCTTCGCTGCCACCGCCCGACATGACGAGTTCGTGGCGGCGCTTGTTGAGTTCGGTGCCGACATATTTCATCATGTTCGAGCTGGCCGGATGCGCGCGGCCGGTCTTCCACATATCCATGAACCGCTCGCCCATCGCGCGATAGGCAAAGACATCGACGTCGAACGCCGCCATTTCGGCGCGCAGGATCGGATCGTCGAGTTCGCCCGCGGCATTCTTGCCGAATGCCTTGGCAAAGGCGCCGCCGATGCTGACCATGTCGCCGCCCGCGCCGCCGCCCGAGATCATCTCGCGTTCGTGGCCGAGCAGATATTTGGCGACGTCCCAGCCGCGGTTCACTTCGCCGATGAACTGCGTCTTCGGCACTTCGACATCGTCGAAGAAAGTTTCGCAGAAGGGCGAGTTGCCCGAAATCAGGAGGATCGGCTTGGTCGTAACCCCCTTGCTCGCCATGTCGAAGAGCATGAAGGTGATGCCCTGATATTTATTCGCCTTGTCGGTGCGGACGAGGCAGAAGATCCAGTCGGCCTGGTCAGCATAGCTCGTCCAGATCTTCGATCCATTGACGACCCAATGATCGCCCTTGTCCTCGCCGAAGGTCTGGAGCGAAACGAGGTCGCTGCCCGAGCCGGGTTCCGAATAGCCCTGGCACCAGCGGATTTCGCCGCGCGCGATCGGGTTCAGATATTCGACCTTCTGTTCCTCGGTGCCGAATTGCAGCAGCGCGGGGCCGAGCATCCAGATGCCGAAGCTGTCGAGCGGCGAACGCGCGTGGATGCGCTTCATTTCCTGTTTGAAGATCTTGGTCTGCTCAGGAGTCAGCCCAGCGCCGCCATAGGCTTTGGGCCAGTCGGGGACGGTGTAACCCTTTGCGGCGCAGACTTCGAGCCACTGCTTTTGGGCGTCATTCTTGAACACCCAGTTGCGTCCGCCCCAGCAGACATCGCCTTCCTCGCGGATGGGTTCGCGCATTTCGGCGGGGCAGTTCGCCTCCAGCCAGCCGCGCACTTCGGCGCGAAAAGCGTCCAGATCGCTCATGTTTCAGGCTCCTCTTCCTGTGCCAAATCTAGGAGCAGTCGCCCGCTTTACGCAAGCGTCAACTTGGGCGGGCGCACCTGCCGTTACGGCGCCGTAGCGTCGGTGAGGCCAGCGTTGACGCGTCGCCTTTGCCCCCTAAGCTAAGTGGCAAAAGAAAACGGGAGAATGGGTATGCGATTCGCAGGCAAGATTGCCGTCGTCACCGGAGCTGCGTCGGGAATCGGCAAAGCCGCGGTTTTGAAGCTTGCCGGCGAAGGGGCGCACGTCTTTGCTGCCGACATCGACGAAGTGGGCGGACAGGCGCTCGCTGCCGCGTCGAACGGCCAGATCGATTTCATCCGCTGCGATGTCACCCAGCCATCCGACATCGAAAGATTGATGAACGAAGCGGCGGCGAAGGGCGGCGGCATCGACATTCTGTTCAACAACGCCGCCGCGGGCGGCGACCGTGCGCCGATCGATGAGATTACCCCCGAAGGCTGGGACCATACGATGGACCTCGTGCTGAAATCGGTCGCGATGGGAATCCGCTATGCGAGCCCGCACATGAAGGGCCGCAAAGGCGCGTCGATCATCAACACTGCGAGCGTTGCCGCGCTCGGCGCGGGCTATTCGCCGACCGCCTATGCGGTCGCGAAAGCGGGCGTACTCCACCTGTCCAAGGTCGCGGCGACCGACCTTGCGCGTTATGGTATCCGCGTCAACGCGATCTGCCCGGGGTTCATCAATACCAATATTTTCACCGCCTCGCTCGACGTCCCCGACGAAAGCAAGGAGATGGCGAAAGCGATCATCGCGGGGGTGAGCGAGGCCGCACAGCCGGTCGCGCGCGGCGGTCAGCCCGAGGATATCGCCAACGCCGTCGCCTATCTGGCGAGCGAAGATAGCTCGTTCATGACCGGTACCCATATGCTGGTCGATGGCGGGCTGACAATCGGCCAGCGTCATGCTTGGGACCCCGAAGCGCCGGGGATATTCGACGCGCTGGTCGCGATGGAGGAGGGTGCCAAGGCCGGAGCGGCGGCGTGAGCACAGCCACCGCCACGGTTCCGGCGCCCAAACGCCTGCCTGTCTGGCTGAAGGCGGTGCACGGGCTCGGCAGCATCGCCTATGGCGTCAAAGACAACGGCTTTTCGACCTTTCTGCTGCTATTCTACAATCAGGTGATCGGGCTCGACGCCGGGATCGTCGGCGCCGCGATCATGGTCGCGCTGATCGCCGACGCGTTCGTCGATCCGGTGATCGGCGAACTCACCGATCGCACGCGCAGCCGCTGGGGTCGCCGCCTGCCGTGGCTTTATGGCGCGCCGATCCCGCTCGCGATCGCGTGGATGCTGCTGTGGAGCCCGCCCGCGATGAGCGACACGATGACCGTCGCCTGGTTGATCGGCTTTGCGATCATCGTGCGGTCGTTGGTGTCGATGTGCGAGGTACCGTCGGTCGCGATCGTCCCCGAACTCACTGGCGATTATGACGAGCGCACCGCGGTCATGCGCTATCGCTTTCTGTTCGGCTGGGGCGGCGGACTGCTCATCCTGCTGCTGGCGTATGGTGTGTTTTTCGGCGGCGCGAAGGGGCTCGTCGATCCTGCCGGCTATTTCCCCTACGCGCTCGCCGGCGCGCTGATGATGGCGGGCGCGGTGGTGATATCGGCCGCGGGACAGCATAAACGAATCGCGGTGTCGAACCTCGCCGACGTGAAGCCGGTGATGACGCTGCGGCAGATCTTGCGCGAGATGCGCGACACGCTGTCGAACCGCGCTTTTCTGTGGCTGATTTTTGCGGCGCTGTTCGGCTTCGTCAATCAGGGCATCACCTTTTCGATGAACAATTATCTGCTCGGCTTTTTCTGGCAGTTCACGCAGGGCGAGATGGTCGCTTATGTGTTCCTGCTGTTCGCTTCGATGATCGCCGCCTTCGTGATCGTCGCGCCCTTGTCGGCAAAGCTCGGCAAGCGCGACGGGGCGATCGTGGCGGGCGCAATTGCGCTGCTGGTCAACAGCGGCATCTATTTCGCGTGGATCGAGGGCGTGTTCCCCGGCCTGCCCGGCAAACCCAGCGTCGCGACGATGTTTGCGCTGGTGTTCATCTCCAACAGCTTTTCGATCGTCCTGATGATCCTGTCGTCTTCGATGATGGCCGATGTCGTCGAGGCGTCGCAGAGCGAGACCGGGCGCCGGTCCGAAGGTCTGTTCTTCGCGGGGTATTTCTTCATGCAGAAATGCGCGACCGGCATCGGCATTTTTGCCGCAGGGCTGATCCTGTCCTTTGCGGCCTTTCCGGCGTCCGCCAAACCAGGGCAGGTCAGCGACGCGATCCTTGGCAATCTTGCGCTCGGCTACGCGCTCGCCATCCTTATCATCGGTGTGCTCGGCCTGATCGTGATGCGGAAATTTCCGATCTCGCGCGCCGATCACGAAGCGCGACTAGCACTGCTCGATGATGCGGCACGCGCCGAGCCCGATGCGAGCGGGCTGCATCCGTAGCGGAAAATATCAGCCCGCGACGGAATGGGGTAATAATCGGCCCGCAGGGGTTGGCAAATCAGGACGAATCGGTCCAAAGGCTTACGTGAACGTAAAGGGAAGGATGCTAGACATGGATTTCGACCTCACCGACCGGCAGGTCTATTGGCGCGACCGCGTTCGTGATTTCATCGATCGCAAGGTGCGCCCCGCCGTCCCGACCTACGACAAACAGGACAAGACCGGCGACCGCTGGAAGGTCATCCAGATCGTCGAGGATCTGAAGGCCGAGGCGAAGGACGCCGGCATCTGGAACCTGTTCATGCCGCCCAAGTCGGCCGCGCATCATCATGTCGACGAGACGATCGAATTCGAAGGCCCCGGGCTGACCAACCTCGAATATGCGCTGTGCGCCGAGGAAATGGGCCGCGTCGGTTTCGCCAGCGAAGTGTTCAACTGCTCGGCGCCCGACACCGGCAATATGGAAGTGTTCCACCGTTACGGCACCGCGGCGCAGAAGGAAAAATATCTCAAACGGCTGATGAACGGCCAGATCCGCTCGGCCTTTCTGATGACCGAGCCCGCGGTCGCCTCGTCCGACGCGACCAACATCGAAACCCGCATCGAGCGTGACGGTGACGACTATATCATCAACGGCACGAAATGGTGGTCGTCGGGCGCGGGCGATCCGCGCTGCGAAGTCGCGATCGTGATGGGCAAGACCGATTTTGCCGCCAAGCGCCACGCCCAGCAGTCGATGGTGCTGATGCCGCTGAATGCGCCCGGTGTAAACATCCTGCGACACCTGCCCGTCTTTGGGTATGACGATGCGCCGCACGGCCATATGGAAATCGAGCTGAAGGACGTTCGCGTTAACGCCGAGGAAGCGATGCTGCTGGGCGAGGGCCGCGGCTTCGAGATCGCGCAGGGGCGCCTTGGCCCGGGCCGCATCCATCACTGCATGCGCACGATCGGCGTTGCCGAGGAAGCGATCGCCAAGATGGCGAAGCGCCTCCAGTCACGCGTCGCATTCGGCAAGAAGGTCGCCGAGTACAGCATCTGGGAACATCGCATCGCCCGGGCGCGCATCGACATCGAAATGACGCGGCTACTGTGCCTGAAAGCCGCCGACATGATGGACAAGGTCGGCAACAAATCGGCTGCGGCCGAAATCGCGATGATCAAGGTGCAGGCGCCGAACATGGCGCTGAAGATCATCGACGACGCGATCCAGGCGCATGGCGGCGGCGGCGTGTCCGAAGATTTCGGACTGGCGAAAGCCTATGCGCATCAGCGCACCCTGCGCCTCGCCGACGGTCCCGACGA
This sequence comes from Sphingopyxis sp., assembly GCF_965279725.1. Classification (GTDB taxonomy): domain Bacteria; phylum Pseudomonadota; class Alphaproteobacteria; order Sphingomonadales; family Sphingomonadaceae; genus Sphingopyxis. Next base: position 1,212,409 of record NZ_CBDIIL010000003.1, on the reverse strand, counting down.
AGTGCATGAACGCGCCATTGCCCGCATCGAGTTTGCCAAGCATAGCGAAGCGGCCGAGCCGGGCTTTTCGTCGGGCGACATCGGCGTTTCGCGTTAATATCGTCATTGCGAGAAGCGAAGCGACGAAGCAATCTCCAGCCATCGGCCTTGCGCCATAATCCAAGCTGGAGATTGCTTCGCTCCGTTCGCAATGACGCGAATGGCCAAGCGGGCTTCGCCCGATATAATTGGGAAAGGTTGCACTTCACATGACCAAAGCCGCGATTCTGATCGAGCCCGGCAAGCCGCTCGTCATCGAGACGGTGCAGATCGCCGATTGCGGCCCGCACGAGGTGCGCATCCGCACCGCGGCGTGCGGGCTGTGCCATTCGGATTTGCATTTCATCGACGGCGCCTATCCGCATCCTCTTCCGGCTATTCCCGGCCATGAAGCCGCGGGCATCGTCGAGGCGGTCGGCAGCGAGGTGCGCACGGTCAAGGTCGGCGATGCGGTCGTGACCTGCTTGTCGGCGTTCTGCGGTCATTGCGAATTTTGCGTCAGCGGGCGCATGTCGCTGTGCATGGGCGGCGATACGCGGCGCCCGGTCGGTTCGGCGCCGCGGATCACGCGCCCCGATGGCAGCCTGGTCAACCAGATGCTCAACCTGTCGGCCTTTGCCGAAACGATGCTCGTCCACGAGCATGCCTGCGTCGCGATCGACCCCGCCATGCCGCTCGACCGCGCGGCTGTCATCGGCTGCGCGGTGACGACCGGTGCGGGGACAATCTTCAACGCGTGCAAGGTGACCCCGGGCGAGACGGTCGTGGTCGTCGGTTGCGGCGGGGTTGGCCTCGCGACAATCAACGCCGCGAAGATCGCGGGCGCGGGGCGCATCATCGCCGCTGATCCGATGCCCGAAAAACGCGCACTGGCGATGAAGCTGGGCGCGACCGACGTTATCGATGCCATGGCCGATGGCGCCGCGAAGCAGATCGTCGAGATGACCAAGGGCGGGGTCGATCATGCGATCGAAGCCGTCGGGCGTCCGGCCTCGGCGGCGCTCGCGGTCGCGTCGCTGCGCCGCGGTGGTACCGCGACGATCCTGGGCATGATGCCGCTGACCGAGAAGGTCGGCCTGTCGGCGATGGACCTGCTCAGCGGCAAGAAATTGCAGGGCGCGATCATGGGCGGCAACCGTTTCCCGGTCGACATCCCGCGGCTCGTCGATTTCTACCTGCGCGGGCTGCTCGACCTCGACAGCATCGTCGCCGAAACGATCCCGCTCGAGGCGATCAACGACGGGTTCGACAAGATGAAGAAGGGCGATGCCGCGCGGTCGGTGATCGTTTTCGACCAATGAGCACGCCGCCGATGGATGCCCAAAAAGCCTTTAGCGGCACGGTCGCCCCCGAAGGCGCCGATGTGCTTGACGAGGCCAAGCTGACCGCGTGGATGGAGGCGAATGTCGAGGGTTTTGAAGGGCCGCTGACCCAGCATAAATTCGCTGGCGGGCAGTCGAACCCGACCTACAAGATCAGCGCACCTTCGGGCAATTATGTCCTCCGCCGCAAACCTTATGGCCCCCTGTTGCCCTCCGCCCATGCCGTCGACCGCGAATATAAAGTGCAGTCGGGTCTGCATAAAATGGGTTATCCGGTCGCGCGTCAATATGGCCTGTGCACCGACGACAGCGTCACTGGCAGCTGGTTTTACGTGATGGGGATGGTCGACGGTCACACGATCTGGGACGGCGCGATGCCGGGATCGACCCCCGAAAACCGCCGCGCGACCTATGAAGCGATGATCGACACGCTCGCCGCGCTGCACGCGGTTGACGTCGAGGCCGCGGGCCTGTCCGATTTCGGCAAACCCGGCAATTATTTCGGCCGCCAGGTCGATCGCTGGACCAAGCAATATCGCCTTGCCGAGACCGAAACGATGGACGAGATGGAACAGCTGATCGCGTTCCTTCCCGCGAGCCTGCCCGAACAGACGCGCACCAGCGTCGTCCATGGCGATTACCGCATCGACAATATGATCTTTGCCAAGGACCGGCCCGAAGTGCTCGCGGTGCTCGACTGGGAGCTGTCCACGCTGGGCGATCCGCTCGCCGATTTCACCTATGTCGCGATGGCGTGGGTGACCGAGAATGGCGGGCGTTCGGGGGTGATGGACCTCGATCGCCAAGCGCTCGGCATTCCCGAGCTCGATGCGATGGTCGAGCGTTATTGCGCCGCCACCGGGCGTGACGGGGTGCCCGACATGAACTGGTATTTCGCCTATAATTTCTTCCGCCTCGCCGGGATCATCCAGGGCATCAAGAAGCGCGTGATCGAAGGCACCGCCTCGTCGCAGCATGCGAAGGACATGTCCGAACGCGTCCGCCCGCTCGCCGAAAAGGCGTGGGACTTTGCACGAAAGGCCGGGGCATGAGCCTGTTCGACATGACCGGCCAGGTCGCGCTGATCACCGGATCGTCGCGCGGCATCGGCAAGGCGACCGCCGAGGCGATGGCCGAGCAGGGCGCCAAGGTCGTGATTTCGAGCCGCAAGCAGGATGCCTGCGACGCCACCGCAGCCGAAATCAACGCGAAGTTCGGCGAGGGCACTGCGATCGCAGTCGCCGCCAATATCTCGTCGAAGGATGACCTTCAGAACCTCGTGGACGAGACGCGCCGCGTCTTCGGCAAGATCACCGCGCTCGTCTGCAACGCCGCGTCCAACCCCTATTATGGCCCCGGGCTCGGGATCAGCGACGACCAGTTCCGCAAGATCATGGACAATAATATCCTGTCGAACCACTGGCTGATTTCTATGGTCGCGCCCGAGATGCTCGAACGCGGCGAAGGATCGATTACCATCATCAGCTCGATCGGCGGGCTCAAGGGATCCCCGATCATCGGTGCCTATGGCATTTCGAAGGCCGCCGACATGCAGGTCGCGCGCAATTTCGCGGTCGAATTCGGGCCGAGCGGGGTGCGGGTCAATTGTATCGCGCCGGGGCTGGTGCGCACCGACATGGCGCGCGCCTTGTGGGAAAATCCCGAAAATCTGAAACGATCGACCGCCGCCTCGACGCTCAAGCGCATCGGCGAGCCACACGAGATTGCGGGTGCCGCGGTCTTTCTCGCGAGCCGCGCAGGCGCATTTACCACCGGCCAGACCATCGTATGCGATGGCGGCGCCACGATTTCAGGAGGCGCATGATGGGCGCATTGGACGGCAAGATCGCAATTATCACAGGTGCCGGTTCGGGCATCGGCCGCGCAAGCGCGCTGCGCTTCGCCGCCGAGGGGGCCAGGCTGGTGCTCGGCGACAAAACGGCGGCGGTGCATGAGACAGCGCAGCTGGTGAAGAATGCTGGCGGCGAGGCCGTCGGGTTGGAAATCGATGCCGGCGTCGAGGCCGACGTCGCAAAGCTCGTCGCGACCGCGAAAGACACTTATGGCGCGCTCGATATCGCCTTCGCCAACGCCGGGATCATCGGCGACATGGGCGGCATCTTCGACTTCGACCCGATCGCCTGGGCCGAGACTTTGCGTGTCAATCTGATTGGCCCGGCGCTGATGGTGAAGCACGCCGGCAAAGCGATGGTCGATCAGGGCCGCGGCGGCGCGATCGTGCTGACCGCGAGCGTCGCGGGGCTCAATTCGGGCGCAGGTCCGGGCGCTTATTCGGCGTCGAAGGCGGGGGTCATCAACCTCGCCAAGACCGCAGCGCAGCAGCTGTCGACCAGCGGCGTGCGCGTCAACGCGGTGTGCCCCGGCCTGACCGAAACCGGTATGACCAAGCCGACTTTCGATTATGCCAAGGCCAAGGAGGTCACGCACAAGCTGGGCCAGCTCAACCCGCTTCGCCGCGCCGCGCAGCCCGAAGAGCTCGCCAATGTGGCGCTGTTCCTCGCCAGCGATCAGGCGAGCTATGTCAACGGGCAGGCGATCGCGGTTGACGGCGGGCTCACCAGTTCGCATCCGGTGACGCGCCAGTTGCTTGGCCAGACCTCGCATTGAAATGATGGGTTTGATCCGCCTCCCTTTCTCCGTTCGCATCGAGCGAAGTCGAGATGCCTATCAGTCGCGCGCGGCTTCGGGGTGTCTCGACTTCGCTCGACACGAACGGGAAGGAAGGGAAGACCCGAAGCCGTCACAGTCAAAAGGAATGCCATGACTCAGGGTTTCAATACGGCGCGGCTGGACCGCATCCCGGCTTTTCTCGAGGCCAAATATGTCGGCACCGGCCGGCTGCCGCATGCCGCGACTTTGGTGTCGCGGCGTGGCGAGATTGCGCATCTGTCATGCGTCGGCGAGGCGCGGCCGGGCGAGGCGCTGAAAGAGGATGCAATCTTCCGTATAGCGAGCATGACCAAGCCGATCACCAGCATCGCCTTCATGATGCTGGTCGAGGAAGGCAAGGTCGCGCTGTCCGATCCGCTGATAAAGTTCTGCCCCGAGTTCAAGGACACCGGCGTCTTCGTCGCGGGCGGCGGCAATGTCCCCTTCCTGACGCGCCCGCCGACACAGCCGGTCCGTATGGTCGACCTGCTGCGCCACACTGCGGGGCTGACCTATGGTTTCCAGGAGCGCACCCCCGTCGACGCCGCCTATCGCAAGGCGCGGATCGACGATTTCGATGCCGATTACACGATGGACAGCTTCATCGCCGATCTGGCGAAAATCCCGCTGCAGTTCGACCCCGGCGCGCACTGGAATTATTCGATGGCGACCGACGTGCTCGGCGCAGTGATAGAACGGATCGAGGGCAAGCCCTTTGCACAGGTGTTGCAGGACCGCATCTTCGGCCCGCTCGGCATGGTCGACACGGGGTTCAAGGTGCCTGCCGAGCAGCAGCACCGGCTGACCGACTGCTATATGTTCGACCCGCAGGCGAAGATGAAGCCCTTCGACGGCGGCGCGAAGAGCCGCTGGGCCAAGGACCGCAGCTTCCATTCGGGCGGCGGCGGGCTTGTTTCGACCCTCGCCGACTATCACCGTTTCTGCCTGATGCTGCTCGGCGGCGGCGTACTCGATGGCACCCGTATCATCAGCCGCAAGACCCTTGCACTGATGACCGCGAACCATCTCGTTGGCGGCGGCGACCTTGTCCAGCATAGCGTCGGTATCTTTTCCGAGGCCGAAAATGCCGGGGTCGGCTTCGGGCTCGGCTTCGCCGTGAACGAAAGCCCGGCACAGACGATGACCCCCGGCTCGGTCGGCGACTATTATTGGGGCGGCATGTTCTCGACCGGATTCTTCGTCGATCCGGTCGAACAAATCTGCATGGTCTTCATGACCCAGCTGATGCCCTCTTCCACCTATCCCGTGCGGCGCGAGGTCAAGACATTGGTCCACGCCGCGATCGATGACTGAAATGAAACCCTTATTGCAATGAAAACCCGTTTCCCGTTCGCATCGAGCGAAGTCGAGATGCCCATCGTTGGCGCATGCCTTCACGGTGTCTCGACTTCGCTCGACACGAACGGGTTTGGGATTGAAGGAGCTTGAAATGTCTGAAGAAACCCCCGTCAGCGTCACGCTGGAGAAGGACGGCGACGTCGCCGTCATCATCGTCAACAACCCGCCGGTCAACGCGCTGAGCTGGCACGTCCGCCAGGGGCTCGAAGATCATTTCGCCACCGCGCTGTCCGACGAGAGCGTCAAGGCGATCGTGCTGCGCTGCGCCGGCGCGACCTTTATCGCGGGCGCCGACATCAGCGAATTCGGCAAGCCCCCGCGCGGCCCCGATTTCAACGCGGTGCTCAACAGCATCGAGGCGGCGTCGAAGCCGGTCGTTGCGGCGATCCACGGAACCGCGCTCGGCGGCGGTCTGGAGACCGCGCTCGTCTGCCATTACCGCATCGCGGTGCCCTCGGCGAAGCTCGGCGTGCCCGAAGTGAAGCTCGGCCTGCTGCCCGGTGCAGGCGGCACGCAGCGCCTGCCGCGCGTCGTCGGGGTCGAAGCCGCCGCGACGATGACCTCGACCGGCGATCCGATCCCCGCCGCCAAGGCGAAGGAACTCGGCCTTGTCGACGAGCTCGCGGGTGAGGACAGTCTCGCCGCCGATGCGATCGCCTTTGCGCGCGCGAAGATCGCCGACGGCCCGCGCCCGACGCGCGAACGCCCGGTGTTCGGCGACGTCGCGGTGATCGAACAGCTGAAGACCGCCAACGCCAAGCGCTGGCGCGGGTTCGAGGCGCCCTATGCCAACCTCGCCTGCGTCGAGGCGGCGACGCGCCTGCCCTTCGAAGAGGGGCTGACGTTCGAACGCGAGCAGTTCATGAAACTGATGTTCGGCAGCCAGTCGGCGGCGCAGCGTCACATCTTTTTTGCCGAGCGTCAGGCCGCCAAGATCGACGGCCTGCCCAAGGACACCCAGCTGCGCGACATCAAGAAAGTCGGCGTCATCGGCGCCGGCACGATGGGCGGCGGGATTTCGATGAACTTTCTGCAGAAGGGCATCCCCGTCACGATCGCCGAGATGCAGCAGGACGCGCTCGACCGCGGCACCGGCGTGATCCGCAAGAATTACGAAGCTTCGGCCGCCAAGGGCCGCTTCAAGCCCGAGCAGGTCGAGCAAATGATGGGCATTTTGACCCCGACGCTGAACCTGGAAGACCTCGCCGACTGCGACCTGATCATCGAGGCGGTCTATGAGAATATGGACGTCAAGAAAGAGATTTTCGCGAAGCTCGACAAAATCGCCAAGCCCGGTGCGATCCTGGCGTCGAACACCAGTTACCTCGACGTCGACGAAATCGCGACCGCGACGAGCCGCCCCGGCGACGTGCTCGGCATGCATTTCTTCTCGCCCGCCAACGTCATGAAGCTGCTCGAAGTCGTGCGCGGCGACAAGACCGCGCCCGATGCGCTGGCGACCGCGATGAAGATCGGCAAGACGATCGGCAAGGTCGCGGTGGTCGCGGGCGTGTGCGACGGCTTTATCGGCAACCGGATGCTGAAGCCGCGTCAGGTCGAGGCGATGAATTTGTTGATGGAAGGCGCGACGCCGCAACAGATCGACAAGGTCCATGTCGAATTCGGCATGCCGATGGGGCCGTTCCAGATGAGCGATCTGGCGGGCGTCGACATCGGCTGGCACCGCGACCCGACGCGGATCGAAAGCATCCGCGACGCGCTCGCCGCCGCTGGGCGCTGGGGGCAGAAGACCGGCAAGGGCTTTTACGACTATGACGAAAAGCGCAATCCGAGCCCGAGCGCCGAAACCGCCGACATCATCGAGGATTTCCGTTCGCGGTCGAACAAGGCGAAGCGCGAGATCAGCGACCAGGAGATCATCGAGCGCACGCTGTACCCGATGGTCAATGAAGGCGCGCTGATCCTTAGCGAAGGCAAGGCGCAGCGCGCATCGGACATCGATGTCGTGTGGATCTATGGCTATGGCTGGCCGGTCTATCGCGGCGGTCCGATGTTCTGGGCGGGGCTGGAAGGCACCGACAAGATCGTCGCGGCGCTGGAAAAGCACGGCTTTGCCGTCGCGCCGCTGCTCAAGGAAAAGGCCGAGACAAAGTCGGGCTTCTAAGCCCCCTTCAGCTTACGAACAGGAGGCCGCTTGTCCCAGCGCGGGGCAGGCGGCCTTTCTTTTGCGCCCGTGCCGTCGGCAGCTTTACATCATCTGGGAAATTGATGGTTAAAGACGTGGTAACGGCTGCCGTTAAGGCGGACCATGATCCGCATGTCGTTGCTCGCCATCCTGTTCCTTGCCGCCGCGCCATCGACGCCGCCCACCGCGGCGCCGCCGGCAAGCGCCGTCGGCATCGCACGGGCGCGGATATTGGCGCCCGCCGAAGTGCGCCGGGTCGAGGGACGGATCGAAGTGCGGACCGGTGACCGCCGCGCGCCAACGCAATTGCATCGCACCGAGCGGAACGATGGTGGCGAGACCGCGGACTTTTACTGACCCCGAAATTCCGTTAGCATCGAGCGGCGTCGAGGTGCCTCTCGATCTTGCGCTGCCCCGGTGGGTGTCTCGACTTCGCTCGGCACAAATGGAATGAGAGCGTTTGTCAGCCCTGCAAGGTCTGGATGATCGCCGAAAAGTCGCGCCCATCCTTGTCCGCCGCGACGAACGCTTCGTATAGATCGCGCGCGTGACTGCTGATCGGGACCGCCGCATCGACGCTTGCCGCGGCCTCCATCGCGAGGCGCAGATCCTTGAGCATCAGCGCCGCGGCGAACCCGCCCTTATAGTCATTGTCGGCGGGGGTTGTCGGCCCGACGCCGGGAAGCGGCGCGTAGCTGGTCAGCGACCAGCATTGCCCCGACGACACGCTGGCGATGTCGAAGAATTTCTGCGGATCGAGCCCGAGCTTGAGCGCGAGCGCGAGGCTTTCGCACGTCGCGACCATCGACGCGCCGAGTAGCATGTTGTTGCAGATCTTTGCCGCCTGCCCTGCGCCGGCGTCGCCGGCGTGGATCACCGCCTTGCCCATTTGGGCGAGGATCGGCTGCGCGCGGGCGAAACCGTCATCGGTGCCGCCGACCATGAATGTGAGCGTACCGGCATTAGCGGCAGCGATGCCGCCCGACACCGGCGCATCGACCGCGACGAGACCGGCTGCGGTTGCCGCCGCGATGTTCGAACGTGCGGTCGCGACGTCGATCGTCGAGCAATCGAGCAGCAGCGTGCCCGCCGCGGCGTTCGGAAAGACATCGGCTTCATAGACCGACGCGACATGCTTGCCCGCAGGGAGCATCGTCACGACGGCCTCGGCGCCCGCGACCGCTTCGGCGGCGGATGCCGCGCGCGAACAGCCCGCCTCGACCGCGCGCGCCAGCGCCTCTTCGCTAAGGTCGAAGGCGCGCACGTCGTGCCCGCCCTTGGCCAGATTCGCAGCCATGCCGCCGCCCATATTGCCGAGTCCGATAAATGCGATTTTCATGTTTCTCTCCGTCGCCCCAGCGAAAGCTGGGGCCGCTATCGTCAGGACGCCACCGATCCCAGCTTTCGCTGGGATGACGCTTGGCTCAACGCCCCTTCCACACGCCTTCGCGCTTTTCGATGAAGGCGGCCATGCCTTCGGCCTTGTCCTCGGTCGCGGCGAGGATCTGGAACAGGCGGCGTTCGTAGATCAGCCCCTGGTCGAGCGTCGTTTCATACGCCGCGTTGACCATGTCCTTGTTCACCATCGCGGCCATCGGCGGCATCGCGGCGATGACGGTCGCGGTCTTCACTGCTTCGTCGACCAGATTTTCATGCGCGACAACGCGCGCGACGAGGCCCGAGCGTTCGGCCTCGGCGCCGTCCATCATGCGGCCGGTCAGGCACATCTCCATCGCCTTTGCCTTGCCGACCGCGCGGGTCAGCCGCTGCGACCCGCCCATGCCGGGCGCCACGCCGAGCTTGATTTCGGGCTGACCGAATTTCGCCTTTTCACTGGCGATGATGAAATCGGCCATCATCGCGAGTTCGCAGCCGCCGCCGAGCGCGAAGCCATTGACCGCGGCGATCCACGGTTTGCGGATCTTTTTCACGAAATCGCTCGTCCATTTCGAGAAGAAATCCTCGAGGTAGAAATCGGACGCGGGCTTATCGGCCATTTCCTTGATGTCGGCGCCGGCAGCAAACGCCTTGTCGCCCGACCCGGTCAGGACGGCGCAGCGCTGGCCGGGGTCGGCTTCATACGCCGCGAACGCCGCGATCAAGTCGTCGAGCACCTGCGAGTTCAGCGCGTTGAGCGCCTGCGGACGGTTGAGCGTCACCAGCGTGACGGCGCCACGCTGTTCGACAAGGAGGGTTTCGTAGGTCATTCGAGCAATCTCCGGATTATCGTCATGCCGGACTTGATCCGGCATCCCGCTTTACGACGGTGAAGAAGCGGGACCCCGGATCAAGTCCGGGGTGACAAAGTTGGGTGGGCGGTTGTCAGCTGATCGGGGTCCATTTTTCATCGTCCGGCAGCGGCGCAAAGATCGCGTCGATCCAGTCGTCGGTGACGGCTTCGGGCGTCGGCGGATCCCATTTCGGGCTGTTGTCCTTGTCAACGATCAGCGCGCGCACGCCTTCGAGGAAGTCGTGCATCTGCACGACGCGGCTGCCGATCGCATATTCCTGGGTCATCTGCGCCGCGAAGTCGTGCATGGCGCCGCCTTCCATCAGCTGGCGCAGCGCGACCTTGCACGTCTGCGGCGATTTGCCGTGCAGCACGCCAAGTTCCTTTGTCGCCCATTCGCCGCCATCGGCCTCGAGCGCGGCAAGGATTTCCTCATAGGTATCGCTGGCGAACAGCCGGTTGATCTTGTCGATCTGATGCGTGATCGCGGCGGGCGGCGCGGTGACCGACAGCTCGCCCAATATGCCGCCGATACGATCGGGATGCGCGGCGATGCGCGCCTTGGCCTCGGCAAGATTTTCGGACGGCAGATAATGGGTCGCGAGGCCGAGCGCGAGGCAATCCGCCCCGTCGAGCCGCGCCCCGGTGAGCGCGAGAAACACCCCGACGCGGCCTTCGAGACGCGGCAGATACCAGCCGCCGCCGACATCGGGAAACAGGCCGATCCCGGTTTCGGGCATCGCGAAGCGGGTGTGTTCGGTCGCGACGCGATATTTCGCCGGCTGCGAAATGCCGACCCCGCCGCCCATCGTGATGCCGTCCATGAAGGCGACGATGGACTTGGGGTAAGTGAAGAGCAGATGGTTGAGGCGATATTCGGTGTGGAAGAAGGCGCGCGCCTCCTTCCCGTCCTTCGCGCCGCTTTCCGCGAGCATGCGGATGTCGCCGCCGGCGCAGAAGCCGCGGCCCTCGCTATGGTCGATGATCACCGCTTCGATGGCGTCGTCATCGCGCCATTTGAGCAGTGCGTCGATCATCGCTTCGCACATCGCGAGGTTGAGCGCGTGGATCGCCTTGGGGCGATTGAGCGAAAGATGGCCGGAGCGGCCGTCGACGCTGATCAGCACATCGTCGGTCATTGGCGCAGCAGGTCCCTTCCGATGATCATCCGCATCACCTGGTTGGTGCCCTCAAGGATCGAATGGACGCGCAGGTCGCGCCAGAAACGCTCGATCGGATAATCCTTCAAATAGCCGTAGCCGCCGAACAATTGCAGCGCGTCGTTGACGATCTTGCTGCCATTGTCGGTCGCCAGCCGTTTCGCCATCGCCGAGAAGCGTGACTTATCGGGGGCGTTCGCGGTGACCTTGGCCGCCGCCATATAGAGCAAAGCGCGTGCCGCTTCGAGGTCGGTCGCCATGTCGGCGAGCATGAACTGGGTGTTCTGAAAATCGGCGATCGGCTGGCCGAACTGCTGCCGTTCCTTGGTATAGGCGATTGCCTCGTCCAGACAGCGCTGCGCGCCGCCCAGCGAGCAAGCGCCGATGTTCAGCCGCCCGCCATCGAGTCCCGCCATCGCAAAGCGGAAGCCGTCGCCCTCGGCGCCAACGCGGTTTTCGACCGGCACTTTGACGTTGTCGAAGATCACCGCCGCGGTCGGCGAGGCGTTCCAGCCGAGCTTGCGCTCCTTGGCACCAAAGCTGACCCCCTCCATCTCCTTGTCGATGACGAGACAGGAAATGCCCTTGGGTCCGGGTCCGCCGGTGCGAACCATGGTGACATAGATGTCGTTGACCCCGGCGCCCGAGATGAACTGTTTGGTGCCGTTGACGACATAATGGTCACCTTCGAGCGTCGCCGTGGTCTTGAGCGCCGCGGCGTCCGACCCGCTGCCGGGCTCGGTCAGGCAATAGCTCGCAATCTTGTCCATCGTCACCAGGCCGGGCAGGAACTTCGCCTTGACCTCGGCACCGCCAAACGCGTCGATCATCCAGCTTGCCATATTGTGGATCGATATAAAGCTGCTGGTCGCGGGGCAGCCATAGGCCATGGCTTCCATGATCAGCGCCGATTCGAGCCGTCCGAGCCCGATGCCGCCCGATTCCTCGGACACATAGATCGCCGCAAAGCCGAGATCGGCGGCTGCCTTGATCGTTTCGCGCGGGAAGATGTGCTTTTCATCCCATTCCGCGGCGTGCGGCGTGATCGCATCGGCCGTGAATTTGCGCGCCATATCCTGAATGGCGAGCTGGTCTTCGTTAAGCTGGAATTGGTCGGTCATGCGGTTTTCTCGATAAGAATGGCTTCGGCCTCGATTTCGACCTTCCACTCGGGGCGGATCAGCGCCGGGATGACAAGCATCGTCGATGCCGGACGAATATCCCCGAATATCGCGCCATGGGCTCGGCCGACGAGGTCCGCGTCGGCGGGGTCGGTGATGTACATGCGGGTGCGCACGACGTCGGCAAAACTGCCGCCAAGCGCGGTCAGCGCGTCGCCGATGATCGTGATACAGCGCGCTGCCTGCACCCCGGCATTGCCAGGCGTCGAAGACCCGTCGGCCTCGATCGGCGCACAGCCCGCGACGTCGATGCGGTCGCCCACCCGAACCGCGCGGCTATAGCCGTAAATCGGTTCGAACGGGGATGCAGAGCCATAGTTGCGGCGACGGGTGTCAGCCACAGCTGATCCGGTCGATCTTGAGCGCGTCGTCGTAGGAGACGGTCAGCCGGTCGGGACGGAAATCCATGGTGACCGCGGTGCGCGGCGGCACCCAGCGCAACGTCGTCGCGCCGCTGCCCTTGATCAGCTGGCCGCCGACTTCAGCGGTGGCAGTCTGGCCGATCAGCGATTGCACACTGCCGGCATTACACGCGCCCTCGACAGGCGGCATCGGAGTCGATTCGACGGGCGGCCGCTCCTGCGTACACGCGGCGAGCGGCAGCACGGCGGCAATGGCTAACAGGCGAATGTCCATCGTGAATGTCCCTTTCAAAACTATCAGGTGCAGCGCGTATAGCGCATTGGACCGGCGGCGGCACCCTCGCCATAGTCGCGGCGGATCAGCGTCTTGCCGCCATCCTGCGCGTCGAGGATCATCTGGCGCTCCCATTCCATGCCTTCGCCGCTGAACTTGAAATCGGCGACGATCCGGCTGGCGTCACGTTCGCGCACCCGCGCGAGTTCGCCGTGCGATTCGTGGAACCGCAAATTGGCCGCGTCGATTGTCAGCGCCGTCAGATCGGTGCCAGGTTTTTTGGGGCAATCGGCGGCGTCGAGCGCCCAACGGCCCCGGATTGTGGGCGGGATCGCCGTGCCGTCGCCAACCGTTTCGGCTTCGGGTTTCGGCGGTGACTCGTCGGCCGCTTGCGGCATATCCGCATCGACCGTCGTCTCAGGCGGCGCAGCGCGCTCGGTCTTTTGCAGCGGCGAGATCGCTGCCGTGTCTTCGGACTGCGACTTGTCCTCGCCGCCGCTGCACGCGCTGAGCAGCAACAAGGCGGTGGGAAGCATCAGGCGGGTCATCGACAATCTCCTTCGACAGGAGAAATGCCCGGTGCGGCGCGCGGGTTTCATTCGGCCTCGCCTTCGCCGAGCACTTTCGTGCGAAACATGGCGGTCGCCAGGTCGGTCTGGTTATAGCGATACCAGCGCGGCGCAGGGGCGCCCGCGGCCCAAGCCAGTGCCTCGGTCAACGTGCCGTTTGCTGACGGGGTGTCGGGCATTTCTTTGCCGATCGGGTCGGCATATGCCTGATCGGCGGTGACCACGGTCCAGCCGGCCTTGCGCAGCGCGCGGACGAGATCGCCGATGTACAGCGCCGCCAGATCGGTTTCGTGGAGGAGCAGCACCTGCACCGGCTGGCGTCCGGTCACCTGTTTCATCATCGCATCGGCGAAGTCGGCGGCCTCGACATGCCAGGTCACATAAAGGGCGCCGAGCGCCTTGCGGTCGACGGTCTTCCCAGCTTGCACGGCGTCGCGCGTCAGGTTTTCGAGATGCCAGTCCGACGATTCGGCAGTGACATAACCGTTGCGCAGGCCGCGCGCGGCAAGGCCTTGGCGGAGCGCATCGCGCTTTGCCTTGTCCTTGCCGCCCTCGTCCAGAAACGGAAAGCGGAACCACGGGCGATAGCCGGGACGCCCGTTGAGCCACGCCTCTGCTGCGTCGATGTCGGCGAGATAGGCCGTGGTGTCGGTTGTACTGAGGCGCGGGTGGCTGTTGCTGTGGTTCGCGATGACATGGCCAGCGGCGACATAGGCAGCAATGCGCTCCGCGCCGCCGACGCCGTCGCCATGCCCGATCGCGGTTGGATTGACGAAGAAGACCGCTTGCGGCGCCTTCGCTTCTTTCAGTTCGGCGATGATACGCTGCGTGCGCTCGTCGGGCGTGAAGAAGGCGCCCGCCCTGCGCGGGGCGTCGTCGAACGACAGCGCGATCATCTTCTGCGCTGCCGCCGGAACCGGCAACAGCAAGAGGATCAGCAAAGGCAGGAGCAGGCGCCGCAGCGCGGATCTCATCGACCGACCTTCCGGTCGCTCACTCTACGCCAACCGCGCCATCACGTCGCCGAACAGTATCTCGTCGCTCGGCAGCGTCTTCGGCGTCGCCAGCGGCTTTGATACCCAGGTCTCGTTGATCAGGTCGCGCCAGGTGATGTTGTTGTTCGTCCCGTTGCCGCCCCAGCTGCCGCAGCCCAGGGAGAAGGTCTGGCGCATGCCGTTCCACAAATTCCCGCTGTTCGACGCCGATTGCGGCTGGTTGACCATCACCCGGCTGGTGCGCGTCGCATTGGCCAGCTTCATGATATTGGCGTCGGACTGCGAATAGATGCCGCAGCTATGCCCCTGTCCCTGATAGGACTGGATATCGTTGGTCAGCTTGATCGCTTCGTCGATGTCCTTGGCGCGATAGAGCGCCATCGCGACGGTCATCTTCTCACCCGAAAAGGGATGGTCAGGGCCATGACCGGTTTCGGGGATGATGAAGAATTGCGTGCCTTCGGGAATGTCGAAGCCCGCGAAATCGGCTATGAACTGCGGCGGCTGCGCCACCACCTTGGCGTTGATATGACCGTCGGTCCACAGCACGCTCTGAAACTTTGCCTTCGCCGCATCGTCCAAGACAAAACCGCCTTTTTCGATCAACTTGGCGAGCATCGCGTCGTAAATCGCATCAACGAGGATCACGCTGTTGTCCGACGAGCAGGATGCCGCCAAGTCGAGCGTCTTCGACATCCGGATTTTCTCGGCCGCATCGTCAAGGTCGGCGGTTTCGTCGACAGTGATCACCGCATTGCCCACCCCGACGCCGAGCGCCGGAGTGCCGCTCGAATAAGCCGCGGTGACCATCGCACCGCCGCCGGTGGCGAGGACGCGGTCGCACTGTATCATCAGCTCGTTGGTCTTGTTGACCGACGGCGTGTCGATGCTGAGCACCAGATCGGCGGGCGCGCCCATCTTGACGATCGCCTCGCGCATCAGGTCGCAGATCAGCTTGTTGGTCAGCTTGGCGCGCGGATGCGGCGCGACGATGATCGAGTTGCGGCCCTTGACCGCGGAAATCGCCTTGATCACCGGGGTCGCTTCGGGATTGGTCGACGGCGACAGCGCGCCGATGACGCCGACCGGCTTCGCGATCTTGACGATGTTGCGCGCCTTGTCCTCTTCGATCACGCCGACCGACTTGTCGTCGATGATGTCCATCAGCGTCGCGCGCGTCTTGCGGAAAATTTTGAGATATTTGCCGTCGTAATTGCCGAGCTGGGTTTCATCGACGGTGTGCTGTGCGATCATTTCGGCAACGCCCGGCTTGGCGACCGCCCAGACCATAGCGCGGATCAGGGCATCGACCTGTTCCTGGCTATAGTTTTCGATCTGCGCCTGTGCAGCGCGCGATCGGGCGACGAGCGCCGCGACTTCTGCGGCTTCGCTTGCGGCGACGCTGTCGTCCTGCGGACGTTCGAGGGTATTTGCCTGAGCCATATGATCCACTCCAAAAACCGTGCGCACTCCATCATCAAGACTCGAAAGCATCGAGAACCGAGGGTGCGTTACCTTTATCATAGTCCTTCAACGGCTCAGCGCGCAACCAATGGACATGCAGCCTGTAACTGCATATTTGCAGGCCATGGACTGGGATAACCTGCAAATCTTCCTGACCGTGGCGCGACAGGGCACCCTCTCGCGCGCCGCGCGGGTGTTGAAAGTCGACGCCACGACGGTCAGCCGGCGGATCGGTAGTCTGGAAAGCGCGTTACAGCAGACCCTGTTCGAACGCGCGCCGGGCGGGTTCGTCCTGACTGCGGCCGGCCGCGCCCTTGTCCCCCATGCCGAAGCGATGGCGACGGCGGCGGCGCGTATCCATGCGGCCGAAAGCGGCGGATCGGCGCTGTCCGGGCAATTGCGGATCAGCGTGTCCGAGGGGTTCGGCAACAGTTTCATCGCGCCGCGGCTGGCGGCCTTCACCGCCGCACATCCCCAAATTGAGATCGACCTGGTCGCCTCATCGGGGTTCCTCAACCCCTCGCGGCGCGAGGCGGATATGGCGGTTTTGCTGGCGCGGCCGCGCAAGGGTCCGTTGATCACCCGCAAGCTGTCGGACTATAGCCTTGGCCTCTACGCGCCCGCCGACCGCCCCGACTGGCAAGCCGCCGCCACCGCGCTGCCGCTGTCGCGGGCGGACATTCCGGTGATCGGCTATGTGCCCGACATTCTCTACGCCCCCGAACTCGATTATCTGGGCGAGATCGAACCCGGCCTGCGCGCGGCGGTTCGGTCGTCATCGATCCTGGCGCAGCGGCGGATGATCGCCGGCGGCGCCGGCGTCGGCATCCTCCCCTGTTTCCTGGCGGCGGGCGATCCGGCGCTGGTGCGGGTGCGGCCCGATCAGGTCATCGGGCGCAGTTTCTGGCTGGCGCTCCACCGCGACGTCGCGCCGCAGCCGCGCATCCGCGCGTTCATCGACTGGCTCGATGCCGAGGTGCGCGAGAGTCGGGGGCTGTTGTTGCCGGATTAAACCCTCGTCATTGCGAGCGAAGCGAAGCAATCCAGAGCGATTTATGCACACTCTGGATTGCTTCGCTACGATCGCAATGACGGATTTAGGTAGCCAGCTCCGGTCGCCACTCCGACGCGATCAAACCGCCAACGCCGAACAGCTTTTCGATCGCATCCGGCCCCGCCGCCGCTTCGCGCAGCTGGTCCGCGAGCGGGTCGTCGATCGGGTGATCGCTGCGCAGGAAAGCGATCCACGCCGCCACCGCCGCTTCGAGCGAAGGGCAATGCTGCCCCCGCGCCTGGTGCCACGCCAGCGTTTCGAGCCAGCGCTGCGGAATCTTCTGGCTGCCGTCCATCGCGATCTGGAGCAGCCGATGATGCAGCGCCGGATTGCCGAAGCGCGCGAGCAACGCATCGGCATAGGCTGACAAATCCTGCCCCGGCGCCGCGGTGATCGTCGGCGCGGCTTCGTCCCGCATCAGTGTCTCGATCACCGGGCGGACCACGGGATCGGCGATCACCCGATGGACAAATTCATGCCCGCGCTCAAGGCCGATATAAGCGAGCGCCGAATGCGCGCCGTTGAGCATCCGCAGCTTGGCGGTTTCATAGGGCGCGACGTCGGCGACCAGCTCTGCCCCCACCGCTTCCCAGCGCGGGCGCGGGCCGGCAAAATCATCCTCGATCACCCATTGGCTGAAGCCTTCGGTCACCACCGCGCCATCGTCGCGCGCGGCCAATATTGCCTCTACCGCCGTCCGATCTCCATCGGTTGTCGCGGGGACGATGCGGTCGATCATGGTCGCCGGCGACCGGCACTCGCGGTCAAACCAGTCCACAAGATCGGGCAGCGCGGCGGCAAGATATTCGCGCATCAGCCCGCCGAGCACCGCGCCATTGGCCGCCAGATTGTCGCAGCTGAGCAGCGTCAGCCCGCCTACGCCCGCCGCCTTGCGCGCCGCCAGTCCCGCGGCGACGAAGCGATAGAGGCTGGATCGTCCAGTCGCGGCGGCAAGGTCGAGCGATCCGTCGGGGCGGCGCAGATAGCCTTTCTCGGTCACCGTAAAGCTGACAATATGCGTCGTTGGCGCGGCGATGGCATTGATCACGGCCTGCGGATTTTCAGGCGCGGCCAGCACCTTCTGCACTGCGCCGATCAGCCGAAGTTCGGTCTCTGCAGCGCTGCGGGTGCTGACGGTGTACAGCCCCTGCTGAGGGTTCAGTTGCGCCGCGACATCGCCCGAGCGTAGCGATACGCCGATGATGCCCCAGTCGCGGTCGCCCGCGCCCATTGCATCATCGGTGTAAACCGCCTGATGCGCGCGGTGAAACGCGCCGATCCCGATATGGACGATCCCCGCCGCCTGCACCGAACGATCATAATGTGGTTGCCGCACCGACAAGGGAAGCGGCGTGTCGGGACCCAGCCTCACAACTTGTAGGCCGCCTTGGCGAGATTGTAGCTGAGGTCGGCCGCGAGTTCGGCGGCTTCCCATTCCTCAAGTCGGTGCTCGACGACAAGCTGCGCGAGGAAACCGCAATCGATCCGCCGCGCGACGTCGTGGCGTGCCGGGATCGACAGAAACGCGCGGGTGTCGTCATTGAAACCCACCGTATTGTAAAAGCCTGCGGTCTCGGTCGTCTGGTTGCGGAAGCGTCGCATCCCCTCGGGACTGTCGTGGAACCACCAGGCGGGGCCGAGTTTCAGCGCCGGATAATGGCCCGCGAGCGGCGCGAGTTCACGCGCATAGCTGGTCTCATCGAGCGTGAAGAGGATGATCGTCAGCCTGGCTTCATTGCCATATTTGCCGAGCAGGGGGCGCAGCGCGTGGACATAGTCGGTCTCGGTAGGAATATCGGCGCCCTTGTCGCGCCCATAATGGTCGAACAGCCAGCGGTTGTGGTTGCGGGAAGCGCCGGGGTGGATCTGCATCACCAGCCCATCGTCGAGGCTCATCCCCGCCATGACGGTCAGCATATGCGCGCGGAAGCGTTCGGCATCGGCGGCGCTGACCTCGCCGCGCGTGACGCGGGCGAACAGCGTTTCGGCTTCGACCTTGGTCAAGTCCGCTGTCGCGGCGGTGGGGTGGCCATGATCGGTCGAGGTCGCGCCCATGCTGGCGAAGAAAGCGCGGCGGTTGCGGTGCGCGGCAAGATAGCCGGCGTAGCTGTACGCATCTTCACCCGACAGGTCGGAGAAGCGCGCGAGATTGGCGTAGAAGCCTTCGAATTCGGGATCGACCACCGGATCGGGCCGATAGGCCGTGATCACCCGCCCGCCCCATTCGCCGCTGGCATGGGCAGCGCGGACGACAGCATGATGGTCGAGCGTATCGAGCGGGCTTTCGGTCGTTGCGATCACTTCGATCCCGAATCGGTCGAACAACGCGCGCGGACGAAAGGCGTCGGTCGCCAGCGCCGCGGTGATGCGGTCGTAATAGAGGTCCGCCGTCGCCGCCTCGAACTGCACATCGATCCCGAACGCTTCGGCGAACACCCAGTCCATCCACATCCGCGACGGGGTGCCGCGGAAGAGGTGATAGTTTTGCGCGAACAAGCGCCAGCTCTCACGCGGGTCGGCATCCGGATTGCGGATGCCGAGCGCGTCGAGCGGGATGCCCTGTGAATAGAGCATCCGGAACACATAATGGTCGGGATGCAGCAGCAGCTCGGCGGCGTTTCCGAACGGCGCGTTGCCCGCAAACCAACTGGGGTCGGTATGCCCGTGCGGGCTGATGATCGGCAGCTCCGCCACCTCGGCATAGAGCCGCCGCGCTATATCCCGCTGTCTCGGATCGGACGGGAACAGGCGGTCGGGGTGCAGGATCAGCGGGCGGGTCATCTGGGTCAAGCCTCGCTTTCGACCCGCACCGGCGCCAGTTTCGGGCTGAGCAGATGGATCGCCAGCACCGCGAGGAAATAGGTCGTCGTGCAGACCGCAAAGATGATCGTGTAATTGCCGCCGGTCGCGTCGAGCACGAGGCCGGTCGATTTCGCCATGATCATGCCGCCGATGCCGCCCATGAACCCGCCGAGCCCGATCACCGACCCGACCGCGCGTTTGGGGAACATGTCGGGCGGGATCGACAGGATCGTCGACGAAAAGGCCTGATGCCCCGCCAGCGCGATGCCGATCAACACCACCGCGAGCCACATATTGTCGATTCCGGTCACGAACAGCAGCGGCAGGACGCAGCACCCCGCGCCCAGCATCGTGACCTTGCGTGCGAAATTGACGCTGTGCCCGGTCTGGATCAGCTTCGACGATGTCCAGCCGCCGACGATGCTGCCGACGTCCGACAGCAGATACATGATGATCATCGGCAGCAGCACGATCTTGAGGTCGACGTCATAGGTCGAGCTGAAATATTTGGGCAGCCAGAACAGCATCAGGAACCAGACGGGATCGGTCAGGAACTTGCCGACCGCGAAAGCCCAGGCTTCGCGCTTGGTGACGATTTTCGACCAGCCGAGGCGCTCGACCTGTTCGGGCGGATCATGTTCGATCCACGCCAGTTCTGCCTCGCTGACCTTCCCGCTCTCGCGCGGGTTGCTGTAAAGCCAGAGCCAGAGCACCAGCAAGACGACGCCGAAAGCGCCGGTGTAGATGAAGGTCTGACGCCAGTCGAAACCGAAATAGCGCATGAATAGCGCGATGGTCGGGGCGGTCAGGATGACGCCGATCGTCGTCGCGCTGTTGACCCAGCCGATCGCGTAGGAGCGTTCCTTTTGCGGGAACCATTCGCTGCTGGCGCGGACCACCGACGGGAAATGCCCCGCTTCGCCAACCCCCAGGATGACGCGCGCCGCCATGAACGAGACGACCGAGCCGGCAAAACCGTGGGCGATATGGCCGATGGTCCAGATGGTAATGGCGATGCTGTAACCGATCTTGGGACCGAAGCGGTCGATCAGCCAGCCCATGAGCAGGAAACCTAGCGCATAGGCGGCCTGAAAGGCGGTGACGATGTTGCCATAATCATTTTCGCTCCAGCCAAGCTCGTCGCCAAGCACGGGGGCGAGCAGGCCCAGCATCGTGCGGTCGATGTAGTTGACCGTCGTTGCGGCAAACAACAGTCCGATGATTAGCCAGCGGTACCGCCCGGCCCTGGGCACCGGCGGCGCCGCACCTCCGCTCGCGAATGCCTGTGCCATCATTCTCTCCCGTTATGGTTTTAATAGCCGGTAATCGAGCAGCCGACGCGGATTTTTCCGTCGAACAGCGCTTCGGCGCGTTGGCCCACCGCAATTTCATGCACCCCGGTGATTGCGCCCGCCGACACCCAGGTGCCGGGTGCGATGACGATGCCGCGCGCGCGCAGGGTGCGGATCAGGAACAGCGCCGATCCGAACGGGCCGTCGAGCATCGTTTCCATTGTCGCGGCACCGACCGGCGTGCCGTCGATCGTCATTTCGACCGGCATGGTGATCAGGTCGCGGTCGCGCCAATCCGCAATCGGCGGTCCGAGCACCAGCCCCTTGTTGTTGCCATAGTCTGACGCGGTGACCGCGGGGCCATGACGGTTGATGTCGGGAAAGGGGGAACTCGCGATCTCGATCCCGGTACGCACCTCTGTGATACAGTCGCGGACCGATTCGATATCATGGTCGCCGAGGCCGACATCGCCCAGACACAGCAGCACTTCTGCTTCGGCCGCGGCAAAGCCGTCGGCATAGATTGGCATGGCCGCACCATCGACCGTGATCTCGTCGGCAAAAATCGGTCCGGCGATGCGATCGCTGCCATAATGCGCGACCAGATCGGGGGCGATTCGTCCGACCTTCCAGCCACCGACATGCCGGCCGTCGAAGCCGATCGCCGCACCCTGAATCGCATAGGCATCGGCCATCGTCTGAGGCATCGCGCCAGGATACAAGGTAAGCGGTGTCTTTTCGGCGCGAGCCGCCAGAAAAGCGCGGGCGATGTTTTCTTGTTCAGGGGTTGCCAGCATCTTTGTGATTTCCCTCTTCCGCGAAACGATCTAAGAGACACCGGTGTCAAAAGCAAGCGAATAGCTGGCAACTGTGAACAATCGACGGTTTTTGGCGGTGGACCAGCCGCGCGCAGGTCTCCCGGACGACGGCGCAGAAGGTGCGGGAATTATGACGCAACAAACAACCGCGAAAGACGGCAAATGACGGGTGCCCTACATATCCACGCGGCCGACAACGTCGCCACCGCGCTTGCCGACCTGACGGCAGACAGCCCTCTGGCCATCGGCGCGATGCATCTGACCGTGACCGAGGCGATCGGACGCGGCCACAAAGTGGCACTCGCCCCGATCGCGCGCGGCGACAACGTGATCAAATATGGCTTTCCGATCGGCATCGCGACCGCTGACATTGCCGCGGGCGCGCATGTCCATAGCCACAATCTGGCGACCGCGCTGACCGGCAGCGACGATTATGTCTATACGCCGCCCCTCGCCGTCCTGCCTCCCAAGCAGCGCCAGCACCACTTCATGGGCTATGCCCGCGCCGACGGGCGCGTCGGCACGCGCAACGAAATCTGGATCCTGCCCACCGTCGGCTGCGTCGGCAACTTGGCGGCGCGCGTCGCGCGGATCGCGGGCGCGCGCCATGCGGGGCGCGTCGATGGCATCCATGCGTTCAAACATCCGTTCGGCTGTTCGCAGCTTGGCGACGATCTTGGCCATACGCGCGGGCTGCTCGCGGCGCTCGCGCAGCATCCCAATGCCGGTGGCGTGCTGATCGTCGGGCTGGGGTGCGAGAGCAACCAGCTCGGCGCGCTGCTGGAACGCATACCCGCCGACCGCCGCGCGAATATCCGCACCCTGTCTGCCCAAGCGGTCGAGGATGACGAAGCCGCCTGTCTGACGCTGATCGACGAACTCGTCGATGGCTGCGCCGATATGCCGCGCACCTCCGCCCCGCTGTCGCAGCTCGTGCTCGGGGTCAAATGCGGCGGATCGGACGGGCTGTCGGGATTGACCGCCAACCCGCTGGTTGGCCGGATGGCCGATGCGGTCGCAGCGGCGGACGGCAAGGTCATCCTCACGGAAATTCCAGAAATTTTCGGCGCCGAACGGGTGTTGATGGACCGCGCGATGTCGCGCGATGTGTTCGACCGGACGGCCCAGCTGGTGCAGGATTTCAAAGCCTATTTCACGCGTAACGGCGAGCCGGTGAGCGAGAACCCTTCGCCGGGCAACATTGCGGGTGGGATCACGACGCTGGAGGAAAAATCGCTCGGCGCGGTGCAGAAGGGCGGGCAGGTTCCGCTGGTCGATGTCCAGCTTTATGGCGGCGAAGCCACGCTGCCCGGGCTCACCCTGCTCGAGGCACCGGGCAATGACGCGGTCTCGTCGACCGCGCTGACCGCCGCGGGCGCAACGGTCATCCTGTTCACGACCGGCCGCGGCACACCGTTAGGCTTTCCGGCGCCGACGCTGAAGATCGCCTCGAACAGCGAGCTTGCCGCGCGCAAGTCAGGGTGGATCGATTTCGATGCCGGGACAGTGATCGGCGACGGCTTCGAAGCGGCGTCCGACGCACTGCTCGACCTGATTATCGCCACCGCGTCGGGCCGCCTTACCAAAGCCGAGGCCAACGAAGAACGCGACATCGCGATATGGAAATCGGGCGTGACGCTTTAGTCGAGTGCGCGGAAGATGAAGTTCGTGAACCGCGCCTCGCCCGCGCCCGCCGAATAGAGTCCCGGGCGCAGCATCAGGAATCCGCCGCGGACATTGTGGTGATATCCCGACACTTCCATGCCGCGGTCGAACCTGACCCACGTTTTCCCGCCATCGCCGCTGGTATCATAGGTGATGATATGGCGGTCGTTGGTGACGCGTATCCGCATGCTTCTGCCATGCGGGTTGGCGGGGCGGGCGCGTTCGATGCCATATTGGTGGGTGACGAAACGCTCGCCGTCGAAGCCAAGCCCGCAATAGAGCCGGTCGTCGTAAAAGAGGATCAGCCCCGCAGTCCCGCCGGGGGCAACTTCGATATCGCATTCGAACCGATACGCCTGATCGCCCGCGATCAGCAGCAGCGGCGAGGAATCGACCGGCGCCTTGCCGCGCGCTTTCAGCACCAGCGCGCCGTTTTCGACCCGCGCCCGGTCGCGCTCGTCAGCAGCGGGGCGGAAGAAATTCCATTTCGCACCAAGCGCCAGCGTCGCAAAATCGTCCGACAGCGCCATGCCGTGCGGCCCCGCCACGCCGCCCTTCGGTTTGGCGATCGGCTGCGAGAGGTCGCCGCCGGTCATTCGGAACCAGCCGTCGTCGGTCCACTCGATCGGATCGAGCAGTGCCTGACGGCCGAGGGTCCAATAGCCATTCTCGAACCCGTGATAGACGCTCCACCAGTCGCCCGCCGGTCCCTCGACCAAAGTCGCATGGCCGCGCGACCACCATTTTTCGGCCGCCGAGGTGGTGCGGACGAGCGGGTTCGCGGGGCAGTTTTCCCACGGTCCGTGGATCGACTGCGATCGCGCCGCGATGACCATATGGCCGGTCGGCGGCCCCGCAGTGCCGCCGACCGCGGTGATCATGTAATAATAGCCGCCGTGGCGCGTGATCTTCGGGCCTTCGGGTGCGAATCCCTCGACGACCCAGTCGGACGGGTAGCGCCACGGATCATAGATATGCTCCGGCTCGCCAACCCGGCTGAGACCATCGTTGGATAGCCGCACCCGGTCGCCGCCCGACAGAAATAGCCAGCGCGACCCGTCCTCCCCCACCGCATGGCCGGGATCGATATGGTTGGGGAGGTTGAGGTCGACCGGGTCGCTCCACGGCCCCTCGATCTTGTCGGCCCAGATCGCCCAGCTCGTGTTCGGACCCTTGGTCGGAATGTAGAGAAAGTAGCGCCCGCCATGCTTGCACAGTTCCGGCGCCCACACCGACCCGATATTGCGGGTCAGTGCAGGACCAATCGGCCGCCAGTTCACCAGATCGCGCGAATGCCAGATGACCAGCCCCGGATAGGAGTCAAAGGTCGAAAAGGTCATATAATAGTCGGCGCCATCCTTCAGGATCGACGGATCGGGATGGTCGCCGGCCATGATCGGATTGAGGAAGCGCCCGTCGCCGAGGTCGGCCTTGCGCTGACCGTCGAAGCCCTTGGCCCAAGCCGGTGCAGCGGACGTCGGCGCGGGAGCCGGCTGCGGCTGCGCCCTTGCCCCCCCCGGCAGCCCAAACCCGCCGATTATTGCGCCAGCCAGACCTGTCCCGGTCAGTTTCAGCATGTCGCGGCGATCGGTCATTTTGCATTCCTCGAAAAAGAAAGACCCGGCCCCCGCAAGCGAAGACCGGGCCTCACCGGGACTATCCTATGTGCGTCAAATCTTGACGCGCGCACCCACCAGGAAGGTGCGGCCGAAATGGTTGTTCTCGTAATTGCGGTCGGCATCGATATCGGTGAAGCGATAGCGATATTCGTCGGTCAGGTTGATGCCCTCGACCGACAATTCGATATTGTCGGTGATCGCATAGCGCATCGACGCATCGACGTTGATCGTCGAGCCATAGCCTTCGAACACATTGCCGGTGCCGCTGTTGGCGTCGGCGTAACGGCTGCGATAGCTGATCGAGGCGCGGGCGCTGAACTTGCCGTCGTCATAATAGAGCGTGCCGTTGTAGGCGCGTTTCGACAGGTTGAAGAGCGTGCCGTTGCGAACTGCCGAGACGTTGGCGCCGCCCGGGACCACCGACGGCCCCGCCACCGTATAATCGGCATCGGAGTCGACGAAGGTCGCGTTGGCAAGACCGCCGAAGTTCGACAGGAAACCGGGCAGGAAGGTGAACGGCGCCTGCAATGAAATTTCGACACCTTTCAACTTCGCGCCTGCGCCATTGCCGATCGAGGTGATCGTCCACAATTGGCCTTCGGGGTTGATCGCGCCAGGGCTGCTCGGCGGGATGACCGACAGCGGCAGACCGGTCGAGGCGAAGGTGCCGCTGCTCGTCGTCGCGACCGGGAAGCTCGCGATATCCTTTTTGAACAAGGCGACCGAGAAGATCGACTGGGGTGCAAAATACCATTCGAACGCCAGATCGTAGGACGTCGCGCGGAACGGATCGAGGAACGGGTTGCCGTAGTTGATCCGGTAGTTGAAGCCATCGACCGACCCGCCCGGCGTCAGGTTGCCGAGCGTCGGGCGCGTCATCACATCGGCCACCGCGGCGCGGATGATGATATCGTCGTGCGGGAACAGCGCGAGGTTCATCGACGGCAACCAGTCATCATAGCTTCGCTCGACGGTGACCGCCGCACCGCTGTTCAGCCCGCTCGACGTCTGGTCGGTGTGAACATAGCGAACGCCGGCGTTGAGCGCGTAGCGCAGGCCGCCGAGCTCGCCCTTCGCGTCGAACTGCAGATAACCGCCGGTCACCTCTTCGCGCACAGCGCGGTTGTTACCGGCATCGACCGCCGCGACGCGGTCGTAAAGCTTGGTGAAGTCCGTCGTCGCGTCGAGGTTGGCAACCAGCCACTCGGTCGTCGTACCCGCCGGCTGGCCGGCTTTTCCAAGCGTGAACAAGTCGGCAAGGCCCGACGTGACCGGAAAACCATAGACCGCCGCTGGCCCGAACGCCGAGCTCGGCGAGCAGGCGAGCGTGCCGAGGACACGGTCGACGCCGCCGTTGCCGCACACAACGGTATCACGCGTGAAAGCAATGCTGGAAAAATCGAACCGGCGATAGACGCCGCCCGCCTTGACCGTGAAGCCGTCGGCGACGTCCCATTCGGTGCGCAGCTGGGCGGTGCGGAATTTGTTCTCGACCTCGGACGGGCGGTCGCGGATTTCGGCAAGCTGGAAATTCGCCGGATTGGTGACACTGGTCCCGAATGTCAGCACCGGGCGCGCCATATTGCTATAATCGTAGCTGTAATCCTGCGCGTCGCGATCGTCGAAAACGATCGTCGTTTCGAGCGGGATCGACGCCGTCGATTTCGACATACCGCCGAGCAGCGTAAAGCGGAAGCTGTCGCTGACATCCTGGTCCCAAGTCGCGCCGAACTGATAAAATTCGGTCTTTGCTTTGCGCAGATAATGTTCGGTGCGGACCCACGCATCGTCGAGTGTCGCCGAGATCAGATTGTTATCGCCGTCGATCGTGTAATCACTGACGTTGATCGAGCGCTCGTTGCTGCGCAGCAGCACTTCGGCCCAGCGCTCGCGGCGCTGATGCTTGAAGCTCGAATAAAGCCCGTCGAGCGAGATTTTGGTCGCGTCGGTCGGCGCAAACTGGATCGATCCGGTGACGCCGAGGCGTTTCTTGTCATGCGCGATCTCGCCGTAGCGCGGAATGCGCGGGTGGAACGCGAGCGAGACTTCGTTGCATGCGGTGCTTGGCACATAGGTGCCGCCGGCGTTGGCGGTCGTCCAGCATGGCGTGCCATCGACCGAGTCAAAGCGCGCCTGCGCCCAGCGGACGCTGTTGTTGCCCAGCTCGAGAGTCTTCTGGTCTGAATAGGCAGCCGACAAGGCAAAGCCAAGTGTGCCGGCGTCGTTGACCCAGCTCAGCAGCCCGGCAACGCGCGGGCCTGCCTTTTCGGACAGGTCGTTATAGCTGGCCTGCGCCGACAGCACGGCGGTAAAGCCGCTCTTGCCCGCGAGCGGATTGCCGGTGTTGAGATCGACGACTGCGCCGAGCGAGCCTTCGTCGAGTTCCGCCGACGCGGTCTTGTGGACGACGATCGAGCTGAACAGTTCGGAGGCAAAGACGTTGAAGTCGAAGGCGCGGTCGCGGTTCGCCGACGCTCCGTCGGTCGATGTGGCGACGGTCTCGAGCCCGTTGACGCGGACGCGGGTGAATTGCGAGCCGAGGCCGCGCACCGTAATGCCGCGACCCTCGCCGCCGTCGCGCTGGATGGTGATGCCGGGAATGCGCTGGAGCGATTCGGCGAGGTTCTGGTCGGGAAATTTGGCAATATCCTCGGCGACGATCGCATCGACCGCGGCGACCGACTCGCGCTTGACGTCGAGAGCCTTGTCGAGCGAGGCGCGGAAACCGGTGACGACGATCTCGTCTTCGGGCGCGACCGTGTCGTCAGCGGCTGGCGCGGTATCCTGCGCGTAAGTCGGCGACACCGCCAGCGCGGCAAGCGAAGCACCGCACACCAATTTGGTCAAAATGCCAAAGCCCCGCGTTGCATGAATAGCCATTATCATCCTCCCTTGATCGGCCATCATTCCTGATTGCGCAAGAAATGACACCGGTTACTTTGCGAGACCAGAAAAATCGGCGCGATCGCCTGGCCAGAAATTTTTTTGAGAGCGATAATGGCGCCGTCGCTGCTGCGACTGGCTGCCCAATCCCTTCTCCCTTGGAATATTTTCTCGTTGACCGATTGGGGTAACCGGTGTCAGGAAGATAGAGGGATTGGAACAGTCGTGTCAATACCCCAAAGATACGGAGAGACGGGATGCTCAAAAAGACTTGGTTTGCTGCGCTTTTTCTGGCGCTTGCACTACCTGCGAGCCCCGCATTCGCGGCGGATACGGCACAGCTGGCATTCCCCGGCGCAGTCGGTCCCGCCGCCCATACCGTTGGCGGACGCGGCGGCCAGATTCTCCGCGTCACCACGCTGTCGCCCGACGGACCAGGATCACTGAAAGCAGCGATCGAAACCCCGGGGCCGCGCATCATTGTGTTCGAGGTCGGCGGGGTGATCGACATGGGGCGCAAGACGATCGAGATCAAACATCCCTTTCTGACGATTGCGGGCCAAACCGCGCCGGGACCGGGGATCACGCTCATCCGCACCGGGATCGACGTCAAGACCCACGATGTCGTGATGCGCCACCTGCGCGTCTATACCGGGGTCGACGGCCAACCCAAGCGCAGCGGGTGGGAGGCCGATGCCTTTTCGACCGTCGCCGCGCACAATGTCATCGTCGATCATTGCACCTTTCTGTGGGCGCTCGACGAAAACATGTCCGCCTCCGGTCCACGCTTCACCGGCAAGACCGTCGCCGAATGGCGCGAGGGGACGAGCCGGAACGTCACCTTTTCGAACAATCTGGCCGCCGAAGGGCTCGCCGATGCGAGCCACCCCAAGGGCGAACATAGCAAGGGGTCGCTGATCCACGACAATGCGACCGGGATCGTTTTCTACCGCAACGTCTGGGCGCATAATGTCGAGCGGAACCCGCTGATCAAAGGCGGCGCGCAGGCGCTGATGATCAACAATCTGATCTATAACCCGCAGCACCGCGCGGTGCATTACAACCTGATGAACCTCGAATGGGTCGGCCACGCCTACGTTACGGGCCAGATCACCGCGGTCGGCAATGCGATGCGCGGCGGCAATGACACCGATTCCGACCTGCCCTTTCTGATGCTCGGCGGTGACGGCGATCTCGAATATTATGGCAAGGACAATCTGTTCGTCGATCGCCACGGTCAGCCGCTCCCCGAATTCGGTCGATACGGCGAAACGCGCGCGCAGCTGATCCGCGCCAAGGCGCCGCTGGCGCCGCTCGCCGGATACAATATCCTGCCGGTGCGCGATGTCGAGACGTCGGTGCTCGCGACCGCGGGCGCTCGGCCTTGGGCGCGCGATGCGGAGGAGATTCGCGTGCTGTTCTTCGTCGCCGAAGGGCGCGGCGACGTGATCGACGACGAGAAGGAAGTCAGCGGTTATCCGAAGTCCGGTCCGCCCGTTCGCGCGCCCTTTGCCGAGGCCGACTGGGACCTGGCGACGATGGAGCCGCGTTCGGGGCTCTATCCCGCCCAGACGGCGCCGATGCCCCAAGAGCATCTGTCGGCGCGCGACCTCGATTCGCGGGGCGGTGTGAAATGAACACTTGGCTCGCCGCGCTGCTCGCGGGTGCGGCGGCCCCCGCGATGGTCGTCATCGACGAGGCCGATACGGTGCGCGAAGAAGCGCCGCCGCACGGCGCGATCGGGATGTCGACCGCCTACCGGATCAGCGACAACGTTCCGGCGCCGCGCAGCTTCGAGTTCCGCAAGCGCGCGTTGCACGTCGGTGCCGCGATCGGCGTCCATCCGATCGATCATGACGAAATCTATTATGTGCTTTCGGGAACCGGCATCGTCCATTCGGACGGCACGGAGAAAGAGCTGAAGGCGGGAATGGCGGCGTGGCTCTACAGCGGCGCCAAGGTTGGCATCCGCCAGACCGGCGCTGCACCACTGGTGCTGATCATCGCCTATCCGAACAAGGCGGCGGATTAGCGGTGGCGCTGGGCCGCCGCGCGCTGCTGACCGCTAGTCTCGCGCTGCCGTTCGCGAGCGGAGCGGTACAGGCGGCGTGGACGCGCCCCGCCGGCCTGACCCCCGACGCCAGCGTTGCGCTGTGGCCCGACGGCCATGTCAAGCCGCCGTCTGGTCTCGTCGAACAGGTGGTGCAGCGCAGCGATGATCCGGACGCGAGCGACCGCATGCTGCAAGGCATCACCCGCCCGCGCCTCGACATTTTCCGTCCAGCCAAGCCCAATGGCGCCGCGGTGATCCTCGCCCCTGGCGGTGGCTATCGTTACGTCGTGATCGACAAGGAGGGCTATGAACTGGCGCGCTGGCTGAAGGACCGCGGCGTCACCGTTTACGTGCTTTTCTATCGCCTGCCCGGCGACGGCTGGACGAACGGGTCCGATGTCCCGCTAGCCGATGCGCAGCGCGCAGTGCGGCTGGTGCGCAGCAGGGCGAAGATCGACGGCATTGATCCCACACGCGTTGCCTTTGGCGGCTTTTCGGCGGGCGGGCAGGTCGCGACAAGCCTGCTCACGCGCTTCGATGCCAGAGTTTATGCGTCGGTCGATCCGGCCGATACGTTATCAGCGCGGCCCGACGCGCTCGCCGCCATTTATCCCGTGGTCTCTATGGACCCGGCGATCGCCCATGCTGTCAGCCGTGAGAAGCTGATCGGTGCCAACCCCGACGCGGCGCGCGAAAAGCTTTACTCACCCGAACGCAATGTCCGCCCCGACCAGCCGCCGCTGTGGCTGCTTCACGCCGAGGACGACAGAGTCGTGAAGATCGACAACAGCATCCGGCTGCGCGAAGCCACGCGCGACGTCGGGGCGCCGTGCGAAGCGCATTTTTTCGAGCGCGGCGAGCATGGTTTCGGCTTGATGAAAACGGCGGGGCTGCCCGTCGCGATCTGGCCTGAATTGCTGTGGAACTGGCTCGGCGCGCACGGGATCGTCTGACCAGACCGTCATCCCGGCGAAGGCCGGGTTCTTGACCTCACGGCCTGACGCACCGGTGAGATCCCAGCCTTCGCCGGGATGACGACAATGTAAGAAGATGCCCTAGCTACCCGGCTGGATATACGGCACCCGCGCGAACAGCTCGCGTTCCCATTGGCGCGGATCGTTCACGACCCGGCTGTTTGTATCGAACACCATCGTTTGCCGCTGCATCAGATCATAGGCGGGCCACCCCGGATTGCCGGTGCGCGCGAAGCGGACGAACGCGTCCATAACCCTATCGCTCATCGCCTGCTGCGCGGGGGTCGGATCGGGGATGGTGCCAAAGCTGAGCCCGATATCGTCGGCGTGCTTGGCATCCGCGAAATCGAGCTGATAGACGAACGCCGGAGCACCCGCCCGCGCGCGCGCCTCCGCCTCCTCGACCTGCCCACGCCAGCTGCGCGCGGCGGTGACGATGCGGTGGAACAGATCGAGCGGCGCGGCCGTTGGATAACGGGCGCGGAACTGATCCACGACCCATTCGGGATGCGCATCGATGCGCATTTCCGGCGCGATCCGGGCGGCAAGATTGTCGAAGCTCAGCCCCGCGAGCTGCTTGCCCTCGGGCGCGTAAAAGGCGCGCGTTTCCAGCACCGTGTTGCCGAGCATCATCGGGATGCCGTTCGATTGCGGCGCCGCGTCGGGCCAGAAGGGGTGGCGCGTCAGATGTCGCATGTCGAGCACCGGCCCCATATACACCCCGCCGCCGAGGATCGGATCGGTCGCCGCCAGCGCCGCAACAAGTTGCTCGACCGGCGCGGTCGCGGGATCGATGCCGTCGCCCAGCTTCGCGAGGAAAGCCTGCGCGCGCCTCGTCGCGTTGAGCGGCCCAGAAGCAGTGACCTGCTGCCCGCTCATCGTAATCGCCTTGTGGAACAAACCTTTCGCGGCGGGCATCGCCATCAAGGTCGCGATCTTGGCGCCGCCGCCCGACTGGCCGAACACGGTGACGTTGGCAGGATCGCCGCCGAACGCCGCGATATTGCGCTGGACCCATATCAGCGCGGCGATCAGGTCGAGCTGTCCGGCATTGCCGCTGTCGGGAAAGCGCGGATCGAGCCGCGCGAGATAGAGATAGCCGAGCGCGTTCAGCCGGTGGTTGACGGTGACGACAACCACATCACCGCGTGCGGCGAGCGCCGTGCCGTCGTTGATCGGATCGGTCACACTGCCAGTCGAATAAGCGCCGCCGTGGAAATAGACCATCACCGGGCGCTTGCGCTGTTTCTCGATGTCGGGCGTCCAAACGTTGAGAAAATGGCAATCCTCTGATTGCGGCTGATAGCGGTCGCCGCTCTGCGGACAGGCCGGACCGAAGGCGTCGCCGTTCAGCTGCTCGGCGCTGGTCACCGCGACCGGCGCCGCAAAGCGCGCGGCACGGGCGTAGCGGATCCCGGTAAAGGCCCACGCCGACCCATCGCCAATGCTTCGCCGCGTACCTGATCGATAGAAGCCGTCCCGGGCCTCGACCCCGCCAACATGATGAATCGGCGTAAAAATCTCGGCCTTCGCGGCGATTGGCGCAAGTAGCGACGCCGCGCCGGCCGCCAGCACGCGCCGCCGCGTCAGCCTATCGCCGGACATCGAGCCCGCCGCCGTGGAAGGCGTCGATATCGGCCTGCCCGAAGCGGCTCGCATCGCCGGGCAGCGAATGTTTGAGCGCGGTGAGCGCCAGGCCACTTTGCGCCATGGCCTGCGCATCGCCGCCCGCAAGATGCGCGTGGAGCACCCCGGCGGCAAAGGCATCGCCTGCGCCGATGCGATCGACGATGCCGGTGACGTCGATCTCGTCGGTCTGGTGCCCGCCGCCGCGCAGATCGACGCGCGCCGCGATGCGGTGGTGGTCGGCGGTGACCGTGTGGCGCGCGGTCGAAGCGATCAGTTGGAGGTCAGGGAAGTGGGCAAAACCCGCCTCTGCCGCCTCACGGCGGCGATCCGCGCCTTCGCCGCTGAATTCCTGGCCCAGCACCAGCGACAGATCGCGGTGGTTGCCGAACAATATGTCGGTCAGGCCGATGAGTTCGGACAGGATGGCGCGCGGATTGCTATCCCAAGCCTCCCACAGCATCGCGCGGTAATTGCCGTCGAAGCTGACCGGCACGCCGAGACGTTTCGCCGCGCGCGCCGCGGCGAGCGCCGCTTCGGCCGAACGCGGCCCGAGCGCGGGGGTGATCCCCGACAGGTGGAGCAAGCGGGCACCGCTAAGCAGTGCTTCAAAATCATAGTCGTCGGTACCGGTCGCCGCGAAGCTCGACCCCGCGCGGTCATAGACGATTTCGGACGAGCGTAGTCCCGCGCCGACGCTGAGGAAATAGAGCCCCATGCGGCCGGGGCCGGTGGTGACGGCAGTGCAATCAACGCCTGCGCCGCGCACCGCCGCCACGGCTCCGCTACCCAGAGCATTCGGTGGGATTGTACTGACCATCGCGCAATCATGGCCGAGATACGCGAGCCCGATCGCGACATTCACTTCGGCGCCGCCGACATGGAGCGCCAGCGAGGGCGACTGCATCAGCAGCTCGTTGCCCGGCGCGGTCAGGCGGATCAGCAATTCGCCGAAAAAGACTAGCTTGCCTTGCGCCATCCCTACTCCGTTCGCCCTGGTCCCGGAACTGATCCGGGGGAAAGGCTGTTTTTTCTTTGAACTCTAGAAGACAGGACGGTGCTTCGACAAGCTCAGCACGAACGGTCTTGGGTTGTTGCTACCGCGCCAGCCAGCCGCCGTCGACGGCGAGGATGTGGCCTTGGACATAGTCCGACGCACGCGACGCCAGGAATACCGCCGCACCGCCGATGTCGCTGGGATCGCCCCAGCGCCCCGCCGGGATGCGATCCATGATCTGGCGATTGCGCACCTGGTCGCCTTGCAGCGCGGCGGTGTTGTTCGTCGCAATATAGCCAGGCGCGATCGCGTTGACCTGAATGCCCTTCGCCGCCCATTCGTTGGCTAGCAGCTTGGTCAGCCCGCCGACGCCGGATTTCGACGCGGTATAGCTTGGCACCCGGATGCCGCCCTGAAAGGTCAGCATCGAAGCGATGTTGATGATCTTGCCCGAACCGCGCGCGATCATATGCTTTCCCGCCGCCTGGCAGAGGAAGAACAAAGTCTTCAGATTGGTGTCCATCACCGCGTCCCAATCTTCCTCGGTGAAATCGACCGCGTCGGCGCGGCGGATGATTCCGGCATTGTTGACCAATATGTCGATGCGCCCGAATTCGGCGAGCACCGCATCGACAAGTGGCTGCACCGCGCCGACGCTCGACAGGTCGGCGGCAAAATTTTTGCCCTTCCGGCCAAGTCCACGCACCTTGCCGACCGTCTCGTTCGCCGCCGAACGCCCCGCGGCGGCAATATCCGCCCCGGCTTCGGCGAGCGCGAGCGCGATTCCCTGGCCGATGCCGGTGTTGGCGCCGGTGACCAGCGCGACCTGGCCCGACAGATCAAACAGCGCGGCCATGTCAGGCGAGCGCCCGCTCCGCCGACACGCTCTTCAGATAGTCGCTGATCGCGTCGTCCTGCGAATTGGCGTAGAAATACTCGGCGAATTTCTCGCCCGCGATCGCCGCACGCAGCAGATCCTGATCGATGGTCTTCAGCACCGTCAGCATGTCGTGGCACGAGGCAGCCTTGAGATCTTTCAGGATGCCGCGGTTCGTCCGCATGATTTCGGCGCGCTCCTTGGGATAACCCAGACCGCGCTCGCCATCGAACAGCTTGCGATAGACATCCTGAAGGTTGAGTTCAGCCGCCCAGCCGAAGCCCTTGGCATAGGGCATCGACATGGCATTGCCGTCATTGATCTGGCCGAACAGAAACGCATCGGTCGGGTCGATCACCAGACCGCAGAAAACGCCCGGCATCGCGTTGCAGGCGAGCATCGAGCCCATGCCCGTGCCGCAACCCGTGACCACGAAATCGGCGGCCTTGCTGTTGAGCAGGATGCCGGCCAGCAGGCCGTTCATGACATAGGTCAGCGACGCAGTGTCGTCTGCCGAATACATTCCGTAATTGAAAACTTCATGGCCCAGCGGTTCGGCGACCGTGGTCAGCGCTTCGTGGATAATGCTGTTCTTGGCGGCTTGGCTGTTCTCGGTAATCAGCGCGATCTTCATGATCCGGTTCCTTTGCTGGTTTTGCGACATGCTAGACATTTTGGTAACCGGTGTCAATAATAGCGCCGTTGACCGACGGGAAGCAATCTGGACACCGGTATCAGTTTTCGCCAGACGGCAATTGTCGCGGTTGATTTCAAGGCGGCGAGCGCCCATCACGACGGGCGAATGGCGGGACAGCACAGCCGGAACCCGCAAAGGATGAAGCGCATATGACGGCACAAAAAAAGGGTGCGGGGGGCAAGCAGCCGACAATCAACGACGTCGCCGCGCTCGCCGGGGTTTCGAAAAAGACCGTCAGCCGAGTGATCAACCGTTCGGAATTTCTGACCGAAAAGACGCGCAAAGCCGTCGAACAGGCGATTGAGACGCTCGGCTTCGTCCCGAACCCGCAGGCCCGCGCGCTGGCATTCCGGCGCAATTTCCTGATCGCGCTGCTCCACGACAACCCCAATGCCCAGACCGTGCTCAACTTTCAGCAAGGCGTGCTCGACGCGATCAAGGACAGCGACCTCGCGCTGCTCGTGCGTCCGGTCGACCGCGGATCGGACCGGATGCTCGACGACGTCCGCACGTTTCTGGAAAAACAGCGGCCGATCGGGGCGTTGTTGTTGCCGCCGATCTCGGAAAACGACGATCTCGCGGCGCTCTGCGAAGACCTGGGCGTGCGCTATGTGCGCGTCGGATCGGCGCCGCTCGACGACGCCAAGCATTGCGTGTCGTCGAACGACCGCGAAGTTGTCGCAGAGGCGGTGCGTGCGCTGATCGCGCTCGGGCATCGCCGCATTGGATTCGTACGCGGCCCGGTCGGCTTCCGATCGGCGGCTGAACGTGAAAAGGGCTTTATGGAAGCGCTGGCCGAAGCAGGGCTCGACCTTCCCGCCGCGTTCAATGCGCCGGGCAATTATCGTTACGCTGCCGGGGTCGAGGCGGGCGAGGCCTTGCTCTCGCTGTCAGCGCCGCCGACCGCGATCTTCTGTTCGAACGACGAAATGGCCGCCGGGGTGATGAGCGTTGCGCATACCAAGCGCATCGACGTACCCGGCGCGCTGTCGATCATCGGCTTCGACGACAGCCCCACCGCGACGCACATTTGGCCCGCACTCAGCACGGTGCGCTGGCCGATCCGCGAAATGGGGGTGCGCGCGGCCAAGACCCTTGTCCCAGACTTTTTGCCGCTGACCAGCAAAGCCGATGACAACGAGGCAGCGGTCCTTGCATCGACCTTTATCCAGCGCCAGTCCGTCGCGGCAGTCAGCGCGACAAAATTGTCGTAATTTGTCGCAACGCCCGCATTGCGCTTGCATGCGGCAAACCAATCGGTTGAATAGGGCCAATTCCTCCCCGCCCCCCGGCGAACCGAATACGAGAAACATCATTATGCTGGAAAAAAGGTCGCTGTTGCTGGCCGGAGTCCTGTGTGCCGCGACCCTGTCGCTCGGCGCCTGCTCGGGCCAGACCGACGAAAGCAAGAATGGCCGCGGCGCGGCGGCAGTCGGCTATGTCGTCGTGAAAGTCGAAGCGGTGCCGGTTACGACGTCGCTGGGCGGGCGCACCGTCGCGTTCGAGACCAGCGAAGTGCGGCCGCAGGTCAACGGCCTGATCCGCCGCCGCCTGTTTACCGAGGGCGGTTTCGTGCGCGCCGGCCAGCCGCTCTACCAGATCGATGCCAGCCTTTATCAGGCCGCCGTCGATCAGGCATCGGCCAATCTTGCGAGCGCCCGCGCCAGCGCGCAGGCGACCGAGGAAAGGGTGCGACGCTTCGCCCCGCTGGCCAAGATGCAGGCGATCGCCGAGCAGGATTATACCGACGCGCTGGCCGAGGCGCGCGTCGCGCGCGCCGCAGTGGCGCAAAACAATGCGGCGCTGGAAACCGCGCGGATCAACCTGCGCTACACGACGCTGAGCGCGCCAATCAGCGGCCGCATCGGCCGCAGCCTCGCCACCCCCGGCGCGCTGGTCAGCGCGAGCCAGGCGGCACCGCTGGCTGTCATCCAGCAAACCGACCCGATCTATGTCGACATGCAGCAGTCGAGCGCCGAGCTGACCACCTTGCGTCAGGCGCTCGATAGCGGTGGCGTCGCCGCGGGCAGCACCTCGGTGCGGCTGCGGCTGGAGGACAGCAGCGCCTATGGCTTTGCCGGCACGGTCCAGTTTTCCGACATCACGGTCAGCGAAACCACCGGTACCGTCACGCTGCGCGCGCGCTTTCCCAATCCCAAGGGGGTGCTGCTGCCCGGCATGTTCGTGACCGCGTTGTTCGATCAGGCGATCAATCCGGCCGCAATCCTGGTGCCGCAACAAGCCGTGCAGCGCGATTTCGACGGGTCGGCCTTCGTCTATCTGGTCGGCAAGGACAACAAAGCGTTGCGGCGCAAGGTCACCGCCGATCGCACCATCGGCGCCAACTGGGTCGTTACCGCCGGGCTGAAAGCCGGCGAGCGCGTCATTACGCAGGGGGTCGGCACGCTGAAACAGGGTGCACCGATCAAGCCGGTTCCGGCGAGCAGCGTGCAGCGGGTGGGGGTGCCCGCTACCAAGACAGAAACGAGTCGATAGCCCCCCATGTCCCGTCTGTTCATCAATCGTCCCATTTTTGCCTGGGTGCTGGCAATCATCGTGATGCTGGGCGGGGTCGGCGCGCTGTTTTCGCTGCCGATCGAACAATATCCCGACATCGCGCCGGCGCAGGTCAACATCCGCGCCAGCTATCCGGGCGCGTCGGCCGAGGCGATCGAAAACAGCGTCACCCAGATATTGGAGCAGCAACTGACCGGCATCGATGGCCTGCTCTATTTCAGCTCGCAATCAAGTTCACGCGGTCAGGCGAGCATCACCGCGATCTTCGAAAAGGGAACCGACCCCGACATCGCGCAGGTGCAGGTCCAGAATAAGGTCCAGTCGGCGATCTCGCGTCTGCCGCAACAGGTGCAGCAGCAGGGGGTGCGCGTCACCAAATCCAACGCCGACTCGCTGTTGCTCGTCGGCGTTTATGACGAAACCGACACCCGCGCGAACGCCGACGTGTCCGATTATATGACGTCGAATATCCAGGACCCGCTGTCGCGCGTCGAGGGGGTCGGCGACGTCAATATCTTCGGCGCGCCGCATGCGATGCGGATCTGGCTGAACCCCCAGCGGCTAGCGGCGGTGTCTTTGATGCCCAGCGAGGTGATCGCCGCGATCACGGCCCAGAATAGCGAAGTCGCGGCGGGCGAGGTCGGCGGCCTGCCGTCACCGCAGGGCCAGATGCTCAACGCGACCGTGACCGCGCAGTCGCGCCTGCAAACCGTCGAGCAGTTCGAGAATATCGTGCTCAAAACGCAGCCCGACGGATCGAGCGTGCGGATCAAGGACATCGCGCGGGTCGAGATCGGCGCGGAAAATTACAGCGTCGTCAGCCGCATCAACGGCCATCCCGGCGCGGGCATGTCGATCTCGCTGTCGCCGGGGTCCGACGCGCTGGAAACCGCCGACCGCGTCAAGGCGCGCATGGAAGAACTTGCCGTCGATTTCCCCGACGGCCTCGCTTATTCCTACGCCAATGATTCGACCGCTTTCATCAAGCTGTCGGTTAGCGAAGTGCAAAAGTCGCTGTTCGAGGCAATCCTGCTCGTCATCGTCGTGATGTTCGTGTTCCTGCAAAGCTGGCGCGCGGTGCTGATCCCCGCGATCGCGGTGCCGGTCGTGCTGCTCGGCACCTTTGCAATCTTTTATATGCTGGGGTTCAGCATCAACACGATGACGCTGTTCGGATTGACGCTGGCGATCGGTCTGCTCGTCGACGACGCCATCGTCGTGGTCGAAAATGTCGAACGGTTGATGGAAGAGCATCCCGAGATGTCGGCGCGCGAGGCGACGATCCAGTCGATGAAGGAATTGCAGGTCGCGCTGATCGCGATCGCGCTGGTGCTGTCGGCGGTATTCCTGCCGATGGCGTTTTTCGGCGGCTCGACCGGCGTCATCTATCGCCAGTTTTCGGTCACGATCATTTCGGCGATGATGCTGTCGGTGCTGGTCGCATTGATCCTCAGCCCGGCGCTGACGTCCACCCTGCTCAAGCAGAAGACGCACGGCGAAACCGCACCCGGTGGCCGTTTCCCGCGCGCCCGCGCTATGCTCGAACGCGCCAAAAACGGCTTCAATACGCGCTTTGACCGCACAGTCGAACGCTATGTCGGCAGCGTGACCAAGGTCGTCGACCGCAAATGGCTCTTCCTCGGCATCTACGCGATCATATTCGCGGTGCTGGCAGTGCTGTTTCTGCGCCTGCCCAGCGGCTTTTTACCCGGCGAGGATCAGGGGCGCGTCCAGGTGCAATTCCGCCTGCCCGCCGGCGCCACCCAGGGGCGGACGCTGGAAGTGCGCGATGCGGTCGAGAAATATTTCCTGACCCAGGAAAAGGCGAATGCACAAACCCTGTTCCTGGTCGCTGGCGGCGGCGGCGGCGGCGCGGTCGGCCAGAATACCGGACAGGGCTTCGTCAACCTGACCCATTGGGATGACCGGCCGGGCCAGGAAAATACCGCCGATGCGATCGCCGAGCGCGCCGGAAAGGCGCTGAGCGGGCTGCGCGATGCGCAAGTGTTTGCGCTGGTTCCGGGCGCCGTCCGCGGGCTGGGGGATTCATCGGGGTTCACGATGCAGTTGCAGAACCGCGGCGGGATGAGCCGCGAGGATTTCGTCGCGGCGCGCGACCGGCTGCTAGCAATGGCCAATGCCAATCCCAAGCTGACTGGGGTGCGCCTCAGCGATCTTCCCGATGTTGCGACGCTGAAGATCGACGTCGATACGCAAAGACTGACCGCTTATGGCATCAACAATAACGATGTGAACGCGACGCTCGCGACCGCGTGGGGCGGGCGCTACGTCAACGACTTCATCGACGAGGGGCGCGTCAAACGCGTCTATGTTCAAGGTGATGCCCCCTATCGCGCCAAGCCCGAAGATCTGAGCCAATGGTATGTGCGCGGCACCAATGGCGAAATGGCGCCCTTCTCGGCCTTTGCTCGCACCGGCTGGGCGACGACGCCTAGCAGCACCTCGCGCTTTCAGGGCGTGCCCGCCTTTGAAATTTCGGGCCAGCCATCGCCCGGCACCAGTTCGGGCGAAGCAATGGACGAAATCGAGGCACTGGCCGGCCAGTTGCCCGGAACCAGCGTTGCCTGGTCGGGCTCCTCCTATCAGGAACGGCTGTCGTCGGGGCAGGCGCCATTGCTCTATGGCATCTCTCTGCTCGTCGTCTTCCTGTGCCTGGCGGCGCT
Source organism: Sphingopyxis sp. (assembly GCF_965279725.1). Taxonomy (GTDB): domain Bacteria; phylum Pseudomonadota; class Alphaproteobacteria; order Sphingomonadales; family Sphingomonadaceae; genus Sphingopyxis. The sequence goes on along the minus strand of NZ_CBDIIL010000003.1, from coordinate 1,172,080 downwards.
TTACGAAAGCTGGACGATCCCGCTCGCGGTGATCCTGATCATCCCGCTCGGGCTGATCGGCGCGGTGGTCGCGGTGTCGCTGCGCGGGCTCGAAAACGATGTCTATCTTCAGATCGGTTTGCTCACGACGATGGGACTCGCGGCGAAAAACGCGATCCTGATGATCGAGTTTGCCGAACAGGAAGAGCGCAAGGGCAAGCGCGTGATTGAGGCGGCGATTGCCGCGGCGCGCATTCGCCTGCGCCCGATTTTGATGACCAGCTTTGCCTTCATCTTTGGCGTGTTGCCGCTCGCGATTGCGACCGGCGCCGGGGCGAACAGCCGCGTCGCGATCGGCACCTCGGTGATCGGCGGCATGTTGACCGCCGCCTTCCTGGCGATCTTCTTCATCCCGCTGTTCTTCGTCCTCGTCCGCCGCGGCGTGCGCGATGGGATCGCAGCAGTGCGCGGCCGCTTTGGCAAGGGCAAGACCGACGGCGCGGCGGAGGTGCCGGCATGATCGGAACCCGCGCCCTGCTGCTCGCGAGCACGCTCGCGCTCGCGGGCTGCTCGCTGGCGCCCAAGACGGTGCTGCCGACGCCGCCGGTTCCGCAAAGCTGGCCGGTCGGCGACGCCTATCTGCTGCAAAGCGAGGCGGCGCTGCCGATCCTCTCCTACCAGAGCGTCTTCACCGATCCGCGCCTCCAGTCTCTGGCTGAGCAGGCGCTGACCAACAATCGCGACCTGCGCGTCGCTTATGCCAATGTCGCCGCGGCACGCGCGCAGGCGCGCGTCACCCGTTCGGGCCAATTCCCTGCCGTCGGGATCAGCGGCGGCGCGGGCTATTCGGACGGTGGTGGCAACGGCACAAGCGGCGGAGGCGGCAGCGGCGACTTTTCGCTGCGCGGCGGCGTGACCGCGTTCGAGATCGACCTGTTCGGCAAGCTTGCCAATGCCACCGAATCCGACCGCAACCGCGCGCTGGCGACCGAGGCAGCTTCACGCACCGTACGCCTCGCGCTGATCGCCAATCTCGCCGACGCCTGGGCAACCTATGGCGCCGACCGCGACCTCCTGAAAATCGCCGAGGACACCGCCGCCAATGCGCGCGAAAGTGTGCGGCTGACCAAAGCACGGCTCGACGGCGGGGTTGCGCCGCGCACCGACCTGCGTCAGGCCGAACAGATACTCGCGACCGCCGAGGATGCGATCGCACAGCAAAGGACCGCGCTGGCGCAGGACGAAAATCTCATCCGCCTGCTCGTCGGCGGCGATGTCGATCGCGCGCTGCTGCCGACGGGCCTCGCCGAAGTGACGCCGGCGATCTCGTCCTTACCGGCCGGGGTGAACTCGCAAATCCTGCTGCGCCGCCCCGATGTGATCGAGGCCGAATATGGCCTGCGCGCCGCCAATGCCGACATCGGCGTCGCGCGCGCGCAGCTTTTCCCGTCGATTTCGCTGACCGGATTACTCGGCTTTGCCAGCAACGCGCTGTCCAGCCTGTTCGACAGCGGGTCGTTCAACTGGTCGGGGGGCGGCGACATCACAGCGCCGATATTCGACGCCGGGGGCCGCCGCGCCGGCGTCGCCGTCAGCGAAGCGCAGCGCGATGCCGCGCTCGCGGGGTATGAAGGCGCAATCCAGACCGCTTTTCGCGAGGTTGCCGACGCGCTCGCGGTGCAGGGCACGATCGCCGAACGAACGCGCGCGGCTGCCGCGAACACCGAGGCCGCCGCCGATACGGCTATGCTGACCGACGCGCGATACAAGGGCGGCGTCGATAGCTTCCTCGCCAGCCTCGATGCGCAGCGCAGCCTCTATACGGCGCGGCGCAGCGAAATCGCGACGCAGCTGCTGCTCGTCCAAACCCGCATCGCGTTGTTCCGCGCGTTGGGCGGCGACAGCAGCGCGGGTTCGGCACCTTAACCACCTGCGCCGTAACTTCACTCGTTCCTGACTCTTCTTGACAAGCGCCGCCTCGAAAGCGCTAATAGAACAAATCAGGAACATATATGCGCGAGTCGTCTCCTCAACTCGCCGGGCTGCGCCAACGCATCGCCCGGCTTGCCGCCACTGGTGGCCCCGAAAGCCGCCCAGTCGAAGGTTGGCTGGCGACGGGGCATGACGCGTTCGATGCGGCGATCAGCGGTGGATTGATGATCGGGCGCACGCATGAGTTTTTCGCCGCCGACGCGCTCGACGCGACCAGCGCCGCGGCCTTCGCCGCGCTGCTCGCGCTGCGCACGCCCGGCAAGGCGCCGCTCTTGTGGCTGCGTACCGTCGATGCCGGACGCCGCACCGGCCATATCTATGCCCCTGGCATTGCCGAACTCGGCGGCGATCCTGACCGGCTGCTGTTGATCGAGACCGCCGATCTCAAAATGCTGCTCGCCTGCGCCAATGATGCCGTGCGCTGTGCGGGATCGGCGGCGGTGATTGTCGAAAGCTGGGGGAAATTCCCCCTGCTTGATCTCACCGCGGGCCGCCGCCTGACGCTCGGCGCGCGCGATGCGGGGACGACGCTGCTGATGCTGCGTCTGAATGCCGCGCCGACGCCGAGCGTCGCCGAAACGCGCTGGAACATCGTCGCCGCACCGTCGCGCGAGCTCGAAGCCGACGCTCCCGGCGCCCCCGCCTTCGACCTCGAACTGCTGCGCTGGCGCGGCGGCCCTGCCGGAACCCACTGGCGACTCGATTGGGATAAAGATGAGCAAGCTTTCAGGGACGCGGCGCTATCTGGCGCTGTTCTTCCCGTGGCTGCCCGCCGAGCGGTTCACCCGCTCGGTGCCGAAGCCGCCTGACCTCCCCCTCGTCTTTGCCGAGAAGCAGCGCGGTGCGCTGCGCCTCGCAAGCGTCGATGCCCGCGCGCAGGCGCTCGGGCTTCGCGTCGGCATGCCGCTCGCCGACGCGCGGGCGCAGGTGCCCGACCTTGCCATCGTGGCGCACGATCCCGTTCTCGATCATGCCTGGCTCGACCGGCTCGCCCAAGGCTGTTCGCGCTACACCCCGCTCGTCGCGCTCGATGCCCCCGACGGGCTGATCCTCGACATCACCGGCTGTACCCATTTGTTCGATGGCGAGGCAGGATTGATCGACGATGTCGATAGGCGCCTGACCCGGCTCGGCATGACGTTGCGCCATGCGCTTGGCCCCACCGCCGACGCCGCCCGCGCCCTCGCGCGTTATCAGACACGCCCCGCCCCTGACGAGGCCACCGCGATCCGCCGCCTGCCCGTCGCTGCGCTCGAACTCGACAGCGAGGCGGCGACCGCGCTCGTCCGCGCCGGGCTCAAGACGATCGGCGACCTCGCGGCGCGCCCAATGGCGAATATCGCCGCGCGGTTCGGCGCCGACGCCGCGACCGCGCTGCGCCGCCTGCTCGGCGACGCGCCCAGTCCGCTCGATCCACGCATCGCTCCGCCGCCGGTGGTCGCCGAACGCCGCTTTGCCGAACCCGTCGCCAGCACCCCCCCACGCCACCCAGATCCTCGCCGAACTGGTCGGCGAAGCGATCTTGGACCTTGGCGGGCGCGGCAAAGGCGGGCGCCATTTTCGCGCCACCTTTTTTCGCAGCGATGGTCTGGCGCGCAGCATCGCGGTCGAGACCGGTCATCCCACGCGCGACAGCGGCCTCGTCATGCGCCTGTTCGCCGAACGGATGGATGCTTTGCGCGATCCGCTCGATCCCGGCTTCGGCTTCGACATGATGCGCCTCGCGGTGCCGCGCCTCGAAGCGCTTGCCGCGACCCAGCTCAAACTCGAAGGCGGGGAGGTACGCACCGCCGCGATCACTGAACTGGTCGATCGGCTGGCAACCCGGATCGGCCGCGGCGGGGTGCGAAAACTCATCGCCGCCGACACCTATATCCCCGAACAGGCGCAGCTCGCTTTGCCCGCGATCGACCCACCGCCGCCCACCCCTTGGCCCGTCCCCGAACCCGGCGAGCCGCCGCTGCGCCCCTTCTATCTCTTCGATCCGCCGCAGGTGATCGAAGTGATCGCCGAGGTTCCCGACGGCCCGCCGCACCGTTTCCGCTGGCGCCGCGCTACCCACGCGATCCGCCGCTATGAGGGGCCGGAACGGATCGCGAGCGAATGGTGGCGGCGCAAGGACAATGCCGGGCTGACCCGCGACTATTACCGCGTCGAGGACGACCGCGGCCGCCGTTACTGGCTGTTTCGCCACGGGCTGTACGACGAAAAGCCTGATCCACGCTGGTATATCCACGGGCTGTTCGCATGAGTGACGCGCCCGAAACCGGCTTCGCCGAACTGGTCGCCGCGACCAATTACAGCTTCCTGCGCGGCGCCTCGCATCCCGCCGAGATGGTCGCCGCAGCGATCAACCTCGGCATGTCCGGCATCGGAATCGCCGACCGAAACAGTGTCGCGGGGGTCGTGCGGGCATGGGCGTTTCTGAAAGAACTGCAGGTCAAGCAGCCTGAAACCGTCGCGAATTTCCGCCTGGTCGTCGGCGCGCGTCTCGCCTTCGCCGACCGCACCCCCGACATCGTCGTCTATCCGACGACGCGCCAAGGTTGGGCCCGGCTGACCCGGCTACTCTCGGTCGGCAACCTGCGGGCGCAGAAAGGCGACTGCATTCTCCATCTGCAGGACCTGCTCGCTGATTGCGACGACCTGTTATTGATCGCGATGAACGGTGATGAAGACCTGCTTCGCACACTCAAGCTGGCGCGGCCAAAATCGGTCTGGCTGGCGGCAACCATGTCGCGATCAGGAGCCGATGCACGGCGGCTGGTCGAACTCGAGCGATTGTCCGCAGCCACAGGCGTCCCGTTGCTCGCGACGAACGACGCGCTTTATGCGAGCATCGCACAGCGCCCTTTGCACGACATCATCACCAGCATCCGCGAAGGCACGACAGTCCAGAAAGCGGGCAAACTGCTTAGCGCCAATGGCGAGCGGCATTTAAAAGGGCCTGCTGAAATGGGGCGTCTTTTCAAGCATCATCTCAAGGCAATCAACGAAAGCACAAAGCTGCTCGCGCGCATCGTATTCTGCCTTGAAGACCTGCAATATGAATATCCGCACGAGCCGGTACCGCCGGGCTGGAAACCCTTCGCCTATCTGCATCATCTGGTGAAGACGGCGGCCGAGGCGCGTTACGGCACACCGCTTCCCCCCAAGGTTAGGAAGCTCGTCGGCAACGAACTGCGCCTGATCCGAAGGCGAAAATACGTCTATTATTTCCTGACCGTCCATGACCTCGTCCGCTTCGCTCGCGCACAGGAACCGCCGATCCTGTGTCAGGGGCGCGGGTCGGCGGCCAATTCGATCGTCTGCTTTCTACTGGGTGTGACTTCGGTCGATCCGATCGAGCATAAGCTGCTTTTTTCACGCTTCGTATCCGCCGAGCGCGATGAGCCCCCCGACATTGATGTCGATTTCGAACATGAACGGCGCGAAGAGGTAATCCAATATATCTATGGCCGCTATGGCCGCGACCGCGCCGCCATTGCTGCGACTGTCATCCATTACCGGCCTCGCAGCACGATCCGAGAGGTCGGCAAGGCGCTGGGCTTCAGCGAAGATGTCACCGCGCGACTCGCCGATACCAGCTGGGGGAGCTGGGGTGATGAGGTGCCGGTCGAACGGCTGATCGAAGCAGGGCTCAATCCGCACAATGGCGAGATCGAGCGACTACATCGCTTTGTCGGCGAATTGCTGAAAGCCCCGCGCCACCTGTCGCAGCATGTTGGCGGCTTCGTGCTGACGCAGGGACGGCTCGACGAACTGGTGCCGATCCATAACGCCGCGATGGAGGGCCGCACCTTCATCGAATGGGACAAGGACGATATCGACGCACTGAAATTGATGAAGGTCGATGTGCTCGCGCTCGGCATGCTGACCTGCATCCGCAAATGCTTCGACCTGATGCGGACCCATGGGCTGGGCGACCGGACGCTGGAACTCGAAATCGATGCCAAGGACCCGGCGGTTTACGACATGCTGTGCAAGGGCGACAGCATCGGCGTCTTTCAAGTCGAAAGCCGCGCCCAGATCAACATGCTGCCGCGGCTGCGACCCCGCGTTTTTTACGATCTGGTCGTGCAGGTCGCGATCGTTCGGCCCGGCCCGATCGAGGGCGACATGGTGCATCCTTATCTGCGCCGCCGAAACAAGGAGGAGAAGGTCGAATATCCTTCGCCCGCTCCGCATTATCCTCAAGATGAATTATTCGAGGTTCTGGGCGATACGTTCGGCGTGCCGCTGTTCCAGGAGCAGGCGATGAAGCTTGCGATCGTGGCGGCAGGATTCACGCCCGAAGAGGCGAACGAGCTGCGACGGGCGATGGCGACGTTTCGCAACGTCGGTACAATCCAGAGTTTCGGCGAGAAGATGGTCGGCGGCATGGTGCGGCGTGGCTATCAGAAAGACTTCGCCGAACGCTGCTTCAAACAGATCGAAGGGTTCGGCAGCTATGGCTTTCCTGAAAGCCACGCCCAATCCTTTGCGCGGCTCGTCTATGTCTCGTCGTGGATCAAGCATTACCACCCCGCCGTCTTCACCTGCGGTCTGCTCAATTCACAGCCAATGGGTTTTTATGCCCCCGCACAGCTGGTGCGCGATGCGCAGGAGCATGGGGTCAAGGTGCGCGAAGTCGACGTCAACGCGAGCGATTGGAACAACAGTCTCGAACCGCGCGCCGACGGCAGCCTCGCGCTGCGGCTTGGATTGCGGCAGGTCGACGGGTTTCGCGAGGCGTGGGCGGCGCAAATCGTCGCGGCACGGGTCACGCCCTTCGCCAGCGTCGAGGAACTCGCCCGCCGCGCCGACCTGCCCGCGCGCGCGCTGCGGCTGTTGGCCGAGGCGGATGCTTGCCGCTCGATGGGGCTCGATCGCCGCCCCGCGCTGTGGGATGCGCGGCGCGTCCGGCAGGGGGTGTTGCCGCTATTCGGGGCGGCCGAGGCCAATGAGTTGGGCGCCGAGGAAGATGCACAGTTGCCTCCCACCCCGCTCGTCGAACATGTCCTCACCGATTATCAGACGACGCGGATGTCGCTGAAGGGCCATCCGATGGCGTTTCTGCGCCCGGCGTTCGCGGCCGAAGCTGTGCTGAGTGCCACCGAAGTCACGGCGGCAAAGAACGGTTCGATCGTCCGCACCGCGGGCGTCGTGCTGATCCGTCAGCGCCCGGGCAAGGGCAATGCGATCTTTATCACGCTCGAGGACGAGGGCGGGGTCGTCAACATCCTGCTGTGGGCACGCCATTTCGAACGCTATCGCCGCGCGGTCATGGCGTCACGGCTGATGCTGGCCGAGGGCGAGGTCCAGCGCAGCAAGGAAGGCGTCATCCACCTGATGGCGACGCGAATCATCGACCGGACGGCGATGCTCGATACGCTGGGCGACGGGCGCGAAATACGCCCCGACCTCTGCCGCGCCGACGAGGTCGCGCATCCGCAGGCGCCGCGCGGTTATGCGGCGAAGCACGGCCATCCGCGCGATGTCCGCATCCTGCCAAAATCGCGGGATTTTCATTGATGCGATTTGTTTTCCGACTGACGCCGGAAGCGTCACCGGCCCGCTCCTTCGCAAAAACGATGATGCCCCGGCTGTGGGGGCCGGGGCATCGGATCAGGCTATCTAAGGGACCAACCAAATATAGCCTGAAAGTGGTGAGGCGAGCTGCTTAGCGGAGCAGGTTCATCACGCCCTGCTGGCTCTGGTTCGCCTGAGCGAGCATCGCGGTCGATGCCTGCGCCAGGATCCCGGCAGCCGCCAGCTTCGTCGATTCAGCCGAAAAGTCGGTGTCTTCGATGCGCGACTTCGAGTCTGCCAGATTAACGACGCTCGACGTCAAATTGTCGACAGTCACTTCGAGACGGTTCTGCTGCGCACCCAGGTTGGCGCGTTCGGTAGCAACCGTCTGGATTGCGGTGTCGAGCGTTTCGAGCGCAGCCGACGCATCAGCCGGATCCGAGAAGTCGAGCCCGTCGACGCCCAGCGTTGCCGCCGTCAGGTCGGCAATCGTGATATCCACGGTTTCGGCGTCGTTCAGGCCGGTCTGGATCTTGAACACGCCGTCGGCGTCAGCACCACCGGTGCCGTCGAGCAGGTTGTTCTTGTTAAAGGTGGTGCGGCCCGTGATGTCGCCGATCTGCGAAATCAGCGCCGTGACTTCGGTCTGGATCGCGGTACGATCGTCGTCGCCCAGCGTACCGGTCGTGGCCTGAAGCGCCAGGTCACGCATGCGGATCAGGATGTTCGAGATGCTGCCCGCGGCGCTTTCCGCCGTCTGCGCCAGCGAAATACCGTCGTTGGCGTTGCGAATTGCCACGTTCAGACCGCGTGCACTGGCGTCCATACGCGTTGCAATGGCGAGGCCGGCGGCGTCGTCCTTGGCGCTGTTGATGCGCTTGCCGCTCGACAGGCGTTCCATCGCCTGCGACTGCATGTTGTTGGCAACACGCGAGCTATTCTGGGCGCGAAGCGCGCTCACGTTGGTGTTGATGACAGTCATAATGTTCCTTTCCGGCCTCGATGGCCATTCCCGTTATGTGAGGGCTCGAGGAGCGGTCACGAAAGCAGTAACGGCAGGCAGCGGGGGCGCTTAAGCCCACCCCGTCAAAAAAATGCCGAAGGTTGTCCACGGCGACTGGCGTGATAATTCAAGCAATTGAAAAACATCGATTAAATCTTTTGGCATGGCCTTTGCATTGTTCTTTGCGTGTGGCGCACCGCTGCACACAGGACGGATGGAAAGCAATGAGCACGATTGACCCGAGCCGACTGCTGCAGATGCGCAGTTCGATCCTCAATCAGAACCAGGCGCTGCAACGCGCCGCCGGCCGCGGCGGCATTGGCGGCGCCGAGGGCGGCGTCGAAGGCGCTGGCGGAACCCCCGATTTCGGCGCCGCGATCAACAATGCGCTGCAACAGGTCAACGCCCAGCAGTCCAAGGCGAGCGAGATCACCGAAGCCTATGAGCGCGGCGACACCCACGACATCGTCAGCGTGATGATCGAACGCCAGAAAGCCTCGCTCGGCTTTGAAACCACGTTGCAGGTGCGCAACAAGCTGCTGTCCGCGTATCGCGACATCATGAACATGCCGGTTTAACCCATGGCCGACACCCAGATCCTCGCCCCCGTCCCCAACGCTTTGCCCGTCCCGGCATTCGGCAACCGGCTCGCGCCGCTAACCGGCTTCCTCCGCCAGCCCGCGGTACAGCGCGCGCTGCCCGCCATTGCCATGTCGGCGGCGGTCGGCATCGCCGCGCTCGCCTATTTCACGATGCAGTCGGCGCCCCAGGCGCAGCTGTTCGCCGGCCTCGACGACATGGACAAGTCGGCGGTCGCCGACGCGCTGCAGACACAGGGTATCGCCCACAGCATCGACGCGAGCACCGGCGCGCTGACCGTCGATGCCGACAAATTGCACCAGGCGCGCATCGCGCTCGCCGGCCAAGGCCTGCCCAAGGCACAGCCGAGCGGGGACAGCCTGATCGCCTCGCTTCCGATGGGGTCAAGCCGCGCGATCGAGGGTCAGACGCTCCGTTCCGCGCGCGAAGCCGACCTGTCGCGCACGATCGAAACGATCGATGCAGTCAAAAGCGCCCGCGTCCATATCGCCGCCGCCGAACCCAGCCTGTTCGTCCGCGACGACAAGCCGTCCACCGCGTCGGTGATGCTGACGCTGCAGAACGGCCGCTCGCTGAGCGACGGTCAGGTGCAGGCGATCCGCTTCCTCGTTGCCTCTTCGGTTCCCGGCATGACCGCCGATCAGGTGTCGGTCATCGACCAGCGCGGTGCGCTGCTGTCGGATACCGCATCGGGCAGCGACATGAAGGCGTTCCAGTTGCAGGTGCAGGTCGAGGACCGCTTCCGCCGCGCGCTCGACACTTTGCTTGGCCCGATGCTCGGCGCCGGCAATTATAGCGTCGAGGTCCACGCCGACGTCGACATGTCCGAAAGCCAGGCCACGCGCGAAAGCTTTCCCAAAGACGATCGCGCGATGACCAGCGAGCAGATCACCCGCACGGTCAGCGGCGCAGGCGACGCGCCCGCCGTCGGCATCCCCGGCGCGCTGTCGAACCAGCCACCGCAGGCGACGACGGTCACCGCCAACGCGCCGCAACCGACGCCAACCGCTACCCCGACACCCAGCACTGAAAGCAATGAAAACGCCGCGCGCGCCTTTGAAGTCGGCCGCGAGATCTCGGTCACCCACCAGCCGCAAGGCCAGCTCCGCCGCGTCTCGGTCGCCGTCGCGCTCAATCAGGGCAAAAAGGCGCTGACCCAGGCCGACATGACCAAGATCGACAGCCTGGTCAAAGGCGCGATCGGTTTTGATGCAACCCGCGGCGATCAGGTGGCGATCAGCCAGCGCCCCTTCGTGCAGGTCGAGGCCGAGGAACCCGCGTTTTACGATCAGGGCTGGTTCCTGCCGCTGATCAAGCAGGTCGGGGCCATCTTCGCCGCGCTGCTCGCCTTTTTGTTCATTGGTCGTCCGCTGATCCGCGCCGCCAAGGCGCGCGCCGCTGAACGCGCCGAACGCAATGCCGCGCTGGAGGAAACATTGCTCGCTGCGACCGACGGGCGCCCCGCGCTCGCCAGCCCCGCAGCAGGCCGCGAAATCACGCTCGAAATGATCGAACAGGCGCCGAGCTATGAAACGCGCGCCAACCTGGTCCGCGCCTTTGTCCACCAGGATTCGGCGCGCGCCGCGCTCGTCGTCCGCCAGCTGATGCAGGAGGGCGCGCGTGCCTGATACCGCCGAAACCATGGCGCCGTCCGCCAAACCCGCCATCGAGGGATCGGCCGCTGCCGCAATCCTGCTGATGCTGCTCGACGAAAGCGAAGCCGCAACGATCCTGACCCATCTGGCTCCCGACGAAGTGCGCCAGCTGGCCAAGGCGATGTTCGACACCGCCAACGCCAGCGAACAACAGATCGGACAGGCGCTCGACCGTTTCGTCGTGCGCAGCCGCGACGTCAGCGCGCTCGCCATCGGCGCCGACGTCCGCATCCGCACCGTCATCAACCAGGCGGTGGGCAATGTGCGCGCCGACAATATCCTCGCCGCCGTCGCGCCGCAGCGCAGCGCCGCCTCGCTCGAAATCCTCCGCTGGATGGACGTCGACGCGATCAGCGGCCTGCTGGCCCAGGAACATCCGCAGGTCGGCGCGCTGATCCTGTCGGTGCTCGTCCCTGACGTCGCGGCGCGCGCGATCGAAACCCTCGATGAGATCCTGCAGGCCGATCTCGTGCTGCGTGCTGCGCAGCTGACCTCGGTCCCCGCCGCGGCGATCGAAGATCTCGAATCGGTGCTCGCCAGCGCCAATGTCGATGGCCAGCGCGTCGCCAAACAAACGATTGGCGGCCCGAGCGATGTCGCCAAGATCATGAAGAAGATGCCGAAGTCGCTCAGCGAACGCACGATCCGCGCGCTCAAAAAGACCGACAAGCTGCTCGCGCAGGCGATCGAGGAAGAAATGTTCATTTTCGAGAACCTCCGCGACCTCGACAAAAAGAGCCTTGGTGCGGTGCTGCGCTCGGTCGATGCAGCGCAGCTCGCGGTCGCGCTCAAGGGCACCGACGAAGAGATGGTCGATCTATGCCTCGCCACCATGTCGCAGCGTGCCTCGGAAACGATCCGCGACGAAATGACCGAAATGACGATGGTCAAGCGCGCCGACGTCGATGACGCACAAAAGAGCATCATGACGATCGTGCGCCAGATGGCGGCATCGGGCGAAATTATGATCGCGGGCGGGGGCGACGACTATGTCTGATCGCGCCACCGAAACCGGCTTTGCCACTGTGACGCTGGCCACAGCCATGGCGCGCAACAGCGACTTTCGTCCTTTGTCTTTTGGTGGCAACGCGCGTGCGACGCAGGCCGTCGGCGGCAGCGCCGCCGATCTCGATCTCGACGACCCCTTTGCCCGCGGCCTCGCCGAAGGCCAGCGCGTCGCCGAAGCCGCTTACGTCGCTGAACGCCACCAGTTGCTCGCCCTGCTCGCCGGCGCCGAAGCGTTGCAGGACGAACCGAGCGAAGAACTGGCGCAGCTGATCGCGCGCACCGTCGAACGGCTGGTGCATCAGATCGTCGCCGACGCCCCGATCGACGCCGCATGGCTTCAGGCGCAAGCGGCCACCGCCGCCGCGCTCGTCGCCGACGCCGACAAGGCGCGCACCCTGTGGGTTCACCCCGACGATGCCGTACTGCTCGCCGATTGCGCGCTGCCGCTGGCGCTCGCCAGCGACCCGGCGATGATGCGCGGCACCGTCCGCATCGAAACCTCGACCGGCTGGATCGAACATGGCCGCGCCGTCTATCTCGACGAACTGTGCGTGGCGCTCGGCGAAGGGGCGTCGACATGACGCGCCGCCTCGCCCTCTCCGCTCAGCAACTGCTCGATCCGATCGACCTGACCAATGCCAGCCCGCGCCGCATCGGCACCCTCGTTTCGCACGAGGGTATCATGCTCGAAGTGTCGGGTTTCCCGCAGCCGCTGGGCAGCAATGTCCGCATCAAGTCGGCGAACAACGACTATGTCTATGGCGAGGTCGTCGGCTTTCGCGGTCATCGCAGCCTCGTCCTGCCATTCGACACCAACATGCCGCTGGTCACCGGCGCGCCGGTTGAACCGCATGGCGCCAGTTCGATGGTTGCGGTCGGCAAGACCCTGCTCGGCCGCATCATGGATGCGCAGGGCAATCCGCTCGACGGCCGCCCGCCGATCAAGTCGCAGTTCCAGTGGCCACTCGCCGGGCGCAAGGTCAATCCGCTGCGCCGCGGCCGCGTCACCCATCCGCTCAACATGGGGGTGCGCGCGATCAACGCGTTGCTCACCGTCGGCGAAGGCCAGCGCGTCGCGATCATCGCGGGCTCGGGTGTCGGCAAATCGGTCCTGATGGGCCAGATGATCGCTGGCACCGAATGCGACGTCATCGTCGTCGGCCTGATCGGCGAACGCAGCCGCGAAGTCAGCGATTTCGTCGAGACCAAACTCCCCCCCGAAGTCCGCAAGAAGGCGGTCGTCGTCGCGGTTCCCGCCGACCATCCGCCGCTGCTGCGCCTGCGCGCCGCGATGCGCGCCACCGCGATCGCCGAGGCGTTTCGCGCCGATGGCAAGAAAGTCCTGCTGCTGATCGACAGCCTGACCCGCGTCGCACATGCGCAGCGCGAGATCGGACTGACGCTGGGCGAGCCGCCGACGATGAAGGGCTATCCGCCGTCGGTGTTCGCGCTGATCCCGTCCTTGTGCGAACGCGCCGGCATCGACCGCGAAACCGGCGGGTCGATCACCGCGCTCTACACCGTGCTTGCCGATGGCGGGGACATCGACGACCCCGTCGTCGACAGCGCCCGCGCCATTGTCGACGGGCATATCATCCTGTCGCGCCAGCTTGCCGAACAGGGCGTCTATCCCGCGATCGACGTCGCGCGGTCGCTGTCGCGCACAATGGTCGATTCGGTCGATCCCGAGCATGCCGCCGCTGCTGCGCGCTTTCGCCAGCTGTGGTCCGCCTATGAAGAAAACCGCGATCTGATGCTGATGGGCGCTTATGTCGCCGGCGGCGATCCGGTGCTCGACACCGCCATCGCCTGCCACGCCGACCAGCTCGCGTTCGTGACCCAGCCCGCCAAGGCACAGGTCGATTACGATATTTCCCGCCAGACCCTGATTGAAGGATATTCCGCATGACCGCCCGTACCGCACGCCGCAAACGTATCATCCGCGTGCGCACCGTCGAGCATCAGATGGCCGAGGCCAATCTGGCGCGGGCCAATGGCGAACTTGCCAGCCTGGTCGAGCTGGCCCGGCGCCTCGAAACGCTGCGCGTCGATTTGGCAATGGCCAAGGGCGCGGTTGCCGGCCGCGCACTCAACACGATCGGCGAGCTCGCGATGCGGCTCGACCTCGCACAGGAAAATCTGACCGCACCGCTGGTCAACGCCAGCGCGCGCCGTGACCAGGCCGGGGTGCTCGCGCAAAGCGCGATGGCCAAGGAAGAATCGGCGGTCCGCCTGTATGAACGCAGCCGCAAATCGGCCGAAGCCGAAGCCGAACGGCGCAGCGACGCCAACCGCCCGCACCGCGTGCGCGGCGGCATGCGCCTGCGCCTGATCGAAGGCGGCGCGGCATGATGGGCGCGGCCTCCCTGCCCAACCCGCAGGCGTCGATGCCCGCTGGCTTTGCGGCGTTCCTGAGCACAATCGGCCAGACGCCGACGGGCGGCGGCGAAGACGGCGGTTTCGAGCAGCTGCTCGCCGCCATTCCGGCGGTCGATGCCTCGGCGGCCAAGGCCGCGCCGGTGACGCCGGTTGCAGTCGTGACGTCGACCTCAGCCATTCCCGCTGCGGGCGAAGTCGTCGCCGCAGATGTCATCGTCGAAGCGCCGGTTGCGAACGCCAAGACCGCTGCGCCCAAAACCAACCCCGACATGGTCGCCGCGTCGGCGGCAAAATTGCTGATCGAATTGAACGGCAGCGCGGCCAAGCCCGCAACGAAATCGCTCAAGGCAGTTGAAAACGAGGTCGAGGCCGACGGCACAGCGACAGCTGAAAACGGTACGATAGCCGTCAAGCCCGCCGAAACGGTCGCGACGCCCGAAGCGCCCGCCGCAGCAGCAAGCCCGGTTCCCGCAGCGGCGCTGCCCATCGCCGCAGCGCCTGTCGCCGCTGCAGCGGTTGCTGCGGTCGTTGGCAAGCCCGTCAAGGCAAACGACACCACCAAACTTCCGACCGGCGAGGCGGCGCCGACCGCTGAGGCCGTCGCCACCGCGCCGACCACCGATAAACCGCGCAGCGTCGAAGCAAAGGTCGCCACGCCCGACATCCAAACAGCGGTTGTAGCGCCCGCAGCGGCCAAGCCGCGCGCCGCGCCGCAGCCTGGCCCCGCTTTCACCGGCACCGAACCGGTCGCCGCCAAGCCCGCCGACGCCGCGCCGCCGATGACGATCCAGTTCATCCAGCCGCTGACGACGGCCGCCGCGATGCTGGCCAACACCGCTGCGCCGGTCACCATCGCCGAACGCGTCCTCGACCTTGCCAGCGATGGCGCGTGGATCGATCAGCTCGTGCACGACATCGCCGCGACCAAATCGGACAGCGGTGACATCAGCTTTCGCCTGATGCCGCGCCACCTAGGCCGTCTCGACGTCGCGATGCTGATGGGCGACGAAGGGGTCTCCCTGAAACTCGACACTCAGCATGAAGCGACCGCGACGATCGTCACCGCCGCGCAGGTCCGCCTCGTCGAAGAGCTGCGCCAACAGGGCGTCCGCGTCGCGGGCAGCGAAGTCACCTGTACCCCCGGCGACACCAGCCGCCAGTCACAAGGTCAGGGCCGCGCCGCCGCGCAGGACGTCAGCCACCTGATCGAAACCGTTACCGAGCGCGCCAAGGCGCGCGATCCCGAAGAGGCCGCCGACCGCCGCGGCCGCTTCGCCTGACCACAAAGGGTATCATAATGACCAAGGATAAAGCCGAAGCCGCGCCCAAACCGAAGGGCAAGTTCAAGAAACTATTGTTCATCGGCGTCGGTGCGCTCGTGCTGATTGGCGCGGGCGCCGGCGCGGGCATCTATTTCGGCGCGCTGTCCGCGCACGAAGCCAAGCCTGAGGATCATTATCCCAAGCTGGTCGTGCGCAGCGTCGGGGACGAAGCCCCCGCCGCCGAAGGCGAAGACAAGGAACCGGCGCTCAAGGTTGGGACCGTGGCGGTACCCAACGACAAGTTCAAAATCGACCCGCGCAAATATGACGTCACTTATTATCCGATCACCGATGCGTTCACGACGAACCTCGCCGACGGGTCGGGCTTTTTGCAGGCAGGTATCAGCCTTTCGACCTTTTATGACGGCAAGGTTATCAATAATATCAAACGCCAGGCGGTGCCGATCCGTTCGGTCGTCCTTATGGTCCTGGCCGAACAGGATCCGGCGCTGCTCTCGACATCGCAGGGGAAACAACGACTGCAGCGGCAATTGACCGGTGCAATCAACGATGTGCTGCGTGAGAAGGAAGGCTTTGGTGGTATCGATAATGTCTATTTCACGAGCCTGGTGATCCAGTGACCGTTCGCGAAAAATCCGTCAAAGCCGTGCAGCCGCCCGCCGCCCCGACCACCGAGGCGGTTGACGCCAAGGCGTCGCTGTTGCTGCGCAAGGCCGAAGGCAGTTACGCCTTTCCGGCGCTCGACAGCGTCGCCATCCAATTTGCCCGCAGCTTGCGCGATCTGATCCGGGCGCTGGGCGTTCCGACCGTTCAGGTCGAGCGCGCGGGCGCCGAACAGATCAGCTTTGCCGAGTGGAGCGCCGCCGCCGCCCCGGCGATCTTCTGGCGCTATCACGCACCGCCGCTCAAGGGTCCGGTGCTGCTTGCAGCGCCGCGGCAATTGCTGCTCCAGCTCGTCGACATTTTCTATGGCGGCAAAGGCGCGCTTGCTGCCGAGCGCGAAGAGCTGACCGATGCCGAAGAGCGGTTCGCGGCACGGCTGGGCCGCGACATGGGGCTGCAACTCGCCGCCGCATGGGGCGACAAGCTGGCCATGGAGCCCGAGCTCGACTGCGTCACCGGCGATTCTGCGAAACTCGCCGCGGTGCGCGCCGACGACGAATTGTTGGTCCAGCGCTTCATCCTGCGCGGGGCGCCGTTCGAAGGCCGCACGATCGTCTGCGCCTATCCGCTCGCCGCGCTGCGCGGCGTCGCGGGGGCCGAGCCCGCGCCCGAAATGCCCGGCGCCGCCAACCCGGTGTGGGCCGGCGCGCTCAACAAGGCGCTGCGCGACGTGCGTCTGCCCGTCCGGTCGGTGCTGGCACGCCCCGAAATCAGCCTCGTCAAACTGCTCGCTCTCGAGGTTGGCGACATCATTCCGCTCGGCATGCCGCGCCATGTGCCGGTGACGGTCGCGGGCCGCAGCTTTGCGGTCGGCAGCATCGGCGAAGCCAATGGCAACGCCGCCATCATGATCGAACATATCGAAAAAGGACCCAACCATGACTGATCTCAGCGACGCCCCGACGGCGCCCCGTACCGATCGCCGCGACAACAAGAATATCGCTGCCGCGCCCAATTTCGACCTGCTCGCCGGCGTCTCGCTGCGCGTGTCGGTCGAGGTCGGATCGACCTCGATGACGCTCGCCGAGCTGCTGGCAATCGACGAGGGCAGCGTGATCGAACTCGACCGCGCCGCGACCGATCTGCTCGATATCTATGCCAATGGCACATTGATCGCAAAGGGCGAGATCGTCAGCGTCGATGGCCGCTATGGCATCCAGGTCGCCGAAGTCGTCGCCCCGGCGCGCGGCCTCGAAGGCTTTGAGCGGAGAGGCTGATGTTCGAATATGTCCTCCGCCTGCTCATCCTGCTGCCGCTGATCGGCGGCATGGCGTGGGGCAGCCTGTGGCTGTGGAAGCGCGTCCAGATGGGCGTACCGCTCGTCGGTGGCGGCGCGAAAACGCGCGCGGTCGAAATGGTCGACGTGCTGCCGCTCGGCCCCGGTTCCAAGCTCGCGGTGGTTGAATTCGCCGGACAGCGGATCCTGGTCGCGGTCTCGCGCAACGGCATTACGCGGATTGCCGACGACAGCCAAGGCGACTTCCATGCGGATTGATCGCAAAACCTGCCTGCGCGGTGCGGCGCTGATCGGCGGCCTCACGCTGCTGATTGCGGCGCCGACCGCCTATGCGCAGGCCACCGACGGGCTCAGCCGCGCGGTGAACGAGATCGGCGGCGATGGCCGTCCGCTCAGCCTCTCGCTACAAATCCTCGTCCTGATGAGCCTGTTGACGGTGCTCCCGTCGCTGCTGCTGATGATGACCAGCTTCACGCGCATCATCATCGTCCTGTCGATCCTGCGCCACGCGCTCGGGCTGCAACAGACCCCGCCGAACCAGGTGCTGGTGGGCCTCAGCCTGTTCCTGTCTCTGTTCGTGATGCAGCCGGTGATCAGCGAAGTGAACCGCGTCGCCATTGAGCCCTATGGTCAGGAACAGATCGACATCGGCGAAGCCGTCTCTCGGTCAGGCACCGCGCTGCACGGATTCATGATGACCCAGACGCGCAAGACCGACCTGATGATGTTTGCCAAAATCGCCAAGGCGCCGACCTATGCGAGCCCCAAGGATGTGCCCTTTTCGATCCTGCTGCCGGCCTTTGTGACCAGCGAGCTCAAGACCGCGTTCCAGATCGGTTTCCTCATATTTCTGCCTTTCCTCGTCATCGATCTCATCGTCGCCTCGGCGCTGATGTCGCTCGGCATGATGATGTTGTCGCCGACGATCATCTCGATGCCGTTCAAGCTGCTGCTGTTCGTTCTTGTCGATGGCTGGGCGCTGACGATGGGTTCGCTCGCCGCCTCATTCGGGACTTAAGGCTGTGGAAACCGATTATTTTGTCGGCATGGCGCAGCAATCGCTGTGGATCCTTGCGCTCGCTTCGGCGCCGCTGCTGCTGCCGGTGCTCGTCATCGGGGTGCTGCTCGGCATGGTTCAGGCGGCGACGTCGATCAATGAACAGACGTTGACCTTTGTCCCCAAGCTGATCGTCGCGGCCATCTGTCTCGCTATATTCGGCGGCAGCATCCTGGTGCTGCTGACCGATTTTACCCGCGACATTTTCGCCCAGATTCCCAGCCTGGTGAAGTGATCCAGGGATGGATCCCGCCGACATCCCAAATATCGAGGCGATGCTGCAGTTGTGGATGCTGGCGATGATCCGCCCCGGCGCCGCGTTCATCGCCGCGCCGGTGTTCGGGGCGACCAGCGTCCCGGTCCAGCTGCGGCTCGTGATCGCGCTCGCGGTCGGCGTGCCTGCAGTCGCCGCATCGGGCATGACGCTGCCGCCCGAAGGGATGGTGTCGGTCCCCGGCCTCTTGCTCGTCGTCGGCGAGGTCATCATCGGGCTCGGTATCGGCTTCATCCTCCAGATGGGTCTCGCCGCGGCGCTGCTTGCGGGTGAGGCGATCAGCAACGCGATGGGGCTGGGCTTTGCCTCGATGGTGGATCCGCTCAGCGGCGCATCAAGCTCGGCGATCGGCCAGTTTCTCTCGATGCTCGCGACCGCCTTGTTTCTCGCCGCTGACGGCCACCTCGTGCTGATCGACATCATCGTCGACAGCTATTCGGCGCTCCCGCCCGGCAATGCCTTTCCCTCGTTCGACGCGATCGGCGGGCTGTTGCGGTTCGGCGGGCTGATGTTCGCGGCCGGGCTGACGATCGCGATGCCGGTCGGCTTCGTGCTCATCCTGGTCCAGATCATCATGGGCGTGATCGGTCGATCGGCCCCGGCGTTAAACCTGTTCGCGGTCGGCATCCCGGCGACCTTGCTCGCCGGAATCGTCCTGCTCGGCGTCGCGACCCCTGCCATGGCCGAGGCGATCATCCGTATCCTGTCCGACGCGCTCGACGGCGCGCGGATGTTCGCGGGGCTCTGACCGATGGCAAGCCAGCCCGACAAGGACCAGAAAACCGAACAGCCGACCGCGAAGAAGCTCGCCGACTCCAAGCGCGAAGGCGATGTGCTGATGTCGCGCGAGCTGGCGACGGCTTTGATGATGCTGGCCGCCGCAGGGTGGATCGTCGCGGCGGGCGGCTGGTTCGTGCAATCGGCAGGCGAATTGGTGCGCCGCGGCCTGACGCTGACCGCCGCCGACGTGTCCGACTTCGCCCCCGCCGAAGCGCTGATGCGCAACGGGGTCGAGATTTTGCTGCCGCTCGCCAGCCTGTTCGCGATGGCGCTGGGCGCCGCGATTGCCGGTCCGGCGATGCTCGGATCGTTCGGGTGGCGCGGCAAGGCGCTGGCGTTCAAGGGCAACCGGATGAACCCGATGAGCGGCCTGACGCGCATGTTCGGAATGCACGGCGTCACCGAACTGGGCAAGGCGATGGCCAAGGTCGGGTTGCTCGGGACCATCGGTTACTGGCTGGTCAAAAACAGCCTGCCCGCGATCATGACGATGGCATCGACCGACCTGCTCGCCGCGATCGGCCTCGCCGGGCAGGCGATCGGGCATGCGATGCTGGTGCTTGCCGGCGGGCTGGTCGTCATCGCGCTGATCGACGTGCCGGTGCAATGGTTCCAGCGCAACCAGCGCCTGATGATGAGCAAGCAGGAAATCAAGGAGGAGATGCGGCAGTCCGATGGCGCCCCCGAACTGAAGCAGGCCCAACGCCAGCGCGCGCACGACATCCTCAGCGGATCAGCGCGCAAGGCGGTGTCCGATGCGACCGTCGTCCTGACCAACCCGACCCATTTTTCGGTCGCGCTACGCTATCGCCCCGGGGTCGATGCAGCACCGACAGTCGTCGCGCGCGGCCGCGGCGATGTCGCGCTGTCGATTCGCGAGTTGGCGCGCGGCGCCAATGTTCCGTTGCTCGAATATCCGCAACTGACCCGCGCCATCTATTTTACCGCGCGCGCGGGACGCGTGATCCCCGAGGAATTGTTCGTCGCGGTCGCGACCGTCCTCGCCTTTGTCTTCCAGCTCGAACGCATGGTCGCCGAAGGCGCGGCGCCGCCGGTCGTTGACGTTCCGCCAACCCATCATTTCGACCCTGAAGGGCGCCGCCAAGCTTAACACCATCCCCGCGCCGCCGTTAACAGGTGCGAAGGATATTTCGCCATGGTCAATTCCATCATCAACAGCCTCGGCTACGGGTCGGGAATCGATACCAAGCAGCTGGTCACCGACCTGTCGGCGGCGTCGCGCGAGCCCAAGGTGGCGCGCATCACGACCCTGGCGAATCAGAACCAGACCCGGATCAGCGCGCTGGCGCAGGCCCGGTCCGACCTCGAAGGCTTTGCCGATTCGCTGGGCCAGATGGTCAGCGACGGGACGCTGCGGAGCACCCCGACGGTGTCCGATGCCAGCATATTGAGCGCGACCACGCGCGCGGGGCTCCACGCCGACAGTTTCGCTGCAACGATGGTCGTCAACCAGCTGGCGCGCGCCCAAAGCAGCTATTCGGGGGTGGTCGCCGATCGCGCCGCAGCGATCGGCACCGGCACGATGACGTTGACCGTCGGCGGCGTCGCCAAGACGATCACCATCGGCGCAACGAATAACAGCCTCGACGGTCTGGCCAATGCGATCAACACGAGCGGCGCCGGCGTGACCGCGTCGATCATCGCCGACGAGGGCGGGCATCGCCTGATCCTGAAAGGCCCATCGGGGGCCGCGAACGCCTTCACCCTCGCCGTCGATGCCGGTGCCGATCCCGCCCTGTCCGCCTTTGCTTATGGCACGGGCGGCGGCATGACCTTGGGCCAGAGCGCCGCCAACGCCGAATTCACGGTCGACGGCGTGGCGTTCAGCCGCGCCACGAACATCATCGACGACGTCGTGCCCGGCATGTCGCTGACGCTGAAGAAGGCGGCGCCCGGACAAGCGGTCGATATCGGCGCCAGTCGACCGCTCGACATCATCAAGCAGACCGTCGGCGACTTCGTCTCGGTCTATAACCAGCTCAAGACGAGCCTGACCGCCGCCGCCAGTTCGTCGGGATCGACGGCCGCGCTTCGCGAACTCGAACGCGATCTGTCGGGTCTGATCGGCAAAGTGATTTCGAGCCACGGCAGCATCAACAAGCTGAGCGACATCGGGGTATCCACGACCAAGGAGGGCTTGCTCGCCGTCGATACCGCCAAGCTCGACAAGGTGCTCGCCGCCGACGCCGGCGCCGTCGAGGCGCTGTTCAACCCGCGCCGCGACGCCACCCACACCGAGCAGAGCGATCCGGGCATCGCCTTTGCGCTCGACGCGATCCGCGACAAGGCGATCGGCGCCAATGGTGCGATCGACCGGGTGTCGAAATCGCTGCAAGGGCTGAAGGAAAATCTGGCCGAGCAGCTTGAAAAGGTCGAGCAACGCGAAACCGCGTATCGCGCCCGGCTGGAGAAGCAATATGGCTCGCTCGACGCGCGCCTGGCGGCGTTCAAAGCGACGCAGACCTATCTCGAACAACAAATCAAGCTCTGGACCAACGAGCGTAACTAGGGGCATTGATCGTGACCGCTACCGCCTCGACCGTTCGGGCGACCGGACTCTATCGCCGGTTGCAGCATGAAAGCCGCGCCGCCGCCGCCGACCCCGTCGAACTGGTGACCATGCTCTATGACGAGCTGGAAACCGCGATCGGCGTGCTGGGCGCGATGCTGCGCCAAGGCCAGCGCATTTCCGCAACTGAACCCGCACACCGCGCTCGCGCGATCCTGATCGGCCTCGACGCCGGGCTCGACCGCGATGCCGGCGGCGACGTCGCGGCCGCGCTGTCGCGGGTCTATCGCAGTATGCGCCGCAAGCTGGACGAGGCAGTTGCACAAAATGACGGCGAGGCGCTGGCCGATCTGCTCGATGGCGTTTTGACAATCAGTACCGCTTGGCGGCAACTGCGCTGAACCCGGGTTAATCGCTCCCCAATACAGGATCGGCCCGCAACCCGGTTAAGGGGTGCGGGCCGATGCCGTTTCAAATGATCCCGCTGGGTACCCGGCCGCCCAGGGTGGGGACGGGCGGCCGGGTGGTACAGGGGCGGACCAGAGCCCCCTTTTTTCAGCGGGTGCTGAAACTCGTATCGCGGGCGCCGGTCAGGCGGCCTGCTGCTGAACCCCATATTTGCGCATCTTTTCGATCAGCGTCGTGCGCTTGAGCGTCAACAGGCGCGCGGCTTCGGAAATGATGCCGTCGGCCAGGTCGAGTGCGACGTGGATTTGTTCGAGTTCGATCGTCTCGATCTCGCGCTTGAGGTCGATCGGGCGGCCCGGCATCGGCGTTTTGGCGTGCGAAGCGGCCGGAGCGGCGAAATCATCCGCGCTGGCCTGCGCCGTGGCAAAGCTGCTGGGGACAGCCTGCCGCGGCGCAAGCGCTGCGGTGGGGTTCAGGAGCATGGTGACGTCTTCGACGCCCAGCGTCTCGCCGCCATGGAGAACGCTGGCGCGCTCCACGAAATTGCGCAGTTCGCGGACATTGCCGGGCCAGCGGTGCTGCATCAGCAAGACCATCGCTTCGTCTTCAAAGCGGCACTTGGCTTCGCCCGGCATCTTGCGCTGGAAATGGCGGATGAGGGCGGGAATATCCTCGACGCGGCTGGCGAGGCTGGGGACCTGCAACACAACCACGCCGAGCCGGAAGAACAGATCTTCGCGGAATTTGCCATCGGCGATCGCGGCGCCGAGATCTTGATGGGTGGCCGAAATGACGCGGACGTCGACGGCCTTCACATCGCTGCTGCCGACGCGGACGATCGTCCGTTCCTCCAGCACGCGGAGCAGTTTGACCTGCATGTCAAAACGCATGTCGCCGATTTCGTCGAGGAAAAGCGTGCCGCCCTCGCTCGCTTCGAAATGGCCGATGCGGCGGGCATGGGCGCCGGTGAAGCTGCCCTTTTCATGCCCGAACAATTCGGATTCGATCAGGTCGCCGGGGATGGCGCCGCAGTTGATCGCGGAAAACGCCTTGCCGGTGCGGGCGCCTTCATCGTGAATGGCGCGGGCAACAAGCTCCTTGCCCGACCCCGAGGGACCGCAGAGCATGACCGAGGCGTTGGATCGTGCGACGCGGCGGATCATGTCGCGCAGCTGCGCGGCGGCCGCGCTGCTACCGATGATCAGCGTTTCGAGCGCTGCACTGTTGTTCTGCCCCACGGTCATTTCAGTCTCCACCGCGCCCCCCAAATCCGGCGCCTTTTCGATGGATCCAGAGATTGACGAAAGTGGTAAACAAAAGATTATTCACGTCTTCATAACCCATTCAAAACAAAGGGTTATTGCCAAATTGGATGTATTGGCGGCGCAAATGCGTTATTAACGATCCGATATGCTGCCAAACTGGCACTAATTGTCAGCGGCGGTTCGCCAGCCGAGGGTGATCGAGATGCGGCGGTTGCGCGGATCGAATCGGTCGGATGGAACATAGGGCTCGCGATCGGCGACGCCTTCGATGCGCGCGAAGCGGGTTTTGTCGATACCGCGATACTCCAGAAAGTGCCGTGTGACCTCGGCACGGTCGACCGACAGCCGCCAATTGTTGGTCCCCGATTTGGCCGACCAGGGGGCGGCATCGGTGTGACCGCGTACCATGACCTGGTTGGGGACGGTCGCGATCGGTTCGGCGATTGTGCTGAACAGCCGCGCGCCATCGGCGGTCAGCTGGCTGGTGCCGATTGCGAACATCGAAAAATCGGCATCGTCGATCACGTCGATCCGCATCCCTTCGATGGTTTCGGTGAAACGCAGGTTGCGCGCGAGGCGTTTGAGGTCGCCCTGTTTCTGCACCCGTTCCATCAGCGACTTGGCGACCTGCTGGAACTTCATCTTTTCGCTCTCACGCCCCGATGCTTCCTTCGGCCCGCCGACCGCATCCTTGGGAATGGTGATCGAGCGCGTGCCGGTCTGCCCCGCAGCATGCGGGTAATCGTCGGCCGACACGATCGAGTCGCCGCCGAACAGACCGTTCGAGCCCGCGCTGCCCTGTTTCGTTTCGACGATCGTCGGCGCGAAATAGTCGGCCAGCGCCTTGCGCTGTTTCTCGGTCGTCGCGCCGAGCAGCCACATCAGCAGAAAGAACGCCATCATCGCGGTGACAAAGTCGGCATAGGCAACCTTCCACGCCCCGCCATGATGGCCGGCGTGCGGTGCCTCGATGATCTTCTTGACGATAATCGGGCGCGGCAGGTTGGGACGCGCGGCCATCAGCGACCGCGCATTCCGTCGAAGACTTCGGCAAAGCTCGGCTGGTTGGCATGCTCGACGCCAGACCGCGCGGCTTCGATCACCAGCGGCTGCGGATGGCCGTGCAGCGACGCGACGATCAGCTGCTTTACCGTGTGATACATGGCGGCATCGCTCTCGATCACCGTCCGCGCGCGGGTCGCGAAGGGACCGACCAGGCCATAAGCGAGCAACACGCCAAGGAAGGTGCCGACCAGCGCCGACCCGATCATTCCGCCCAGAACCTCGGGCGGCTTGTCGATCGAGCCCATCGTCTTCACCACGCCAAGCACCGCCGCAACGATGCCGAGCGCTGGCAGCGCGTCGGCCAGATTTTGCAATCCGTCGGCGGGTTTGATCGCGTGGTGGTGATGGTTCTTCAGCGCCGCATCCATAACGTCCTCAACCGCATGCGGATCGAGCGTGCCCGACGACACCACGACCAGGCGCAGCGTGTCGCAGATCAGATGGATCAGAGTTTGGTCCTTGAGCAATTTGGGATATTGCTGAAACAGCGTCGAGTTGGCCGGATCTTCGATATGCGGTTCAACCGCGACCGGACCCTCGGTCCGCATCATCTTCATCAACGTCGAGACGAGCAGGATGCAGTCGAGATAGTCCGACTTCTGATATTTCGGACCTTTGAACACTTTGCCCAGCCCGCCGCCCAGCGCCTTCAGGTCAGCGCCCGAATTGCCGATGATCAGCGATCCTATCGCCGCACCGCCGATGATCAGCATCTCGTGCGGCAGCGCGTGCATCACGGGGCCAAGATTGCCGCCGGTCAGCGCAAAGCCCCCGAACACCAGCAGGATCAGAACGACGATGCCGATTACGGGAAACATGCGGGGTCAACTCCATTCGGGGTCCGGTTCGGAAACCGGGCGCCCGCAAATTCAAAGGGACGTCATTATACTTAACGGCAGCAACGCCGCGACATTGAGCGCGATCAGTTCAAAATATCGAACAAAGTCTGCCGGTTGATCTTTGCAAAGGCGGCCTGGGCCGCACTGAGCGTCAGATCCTGTGCATTCAGCTGCGCGATCGCCACCGACAGATCGGTGTCCTCGACCGATGAGCGTTCATCCTTGAGCGTGATGCCGCGCGCCGCCAGCGCGTCGCCGATCCGTTCGAGCCGCCCGCCCGACAGGCCGAGCGCCGCGTGCCGGTCGGCGACATGGCCGATTGCGGTCTCAAGCGTATTAAGTCCCGCGCCGATCGCCGGTGCGTTACCCCCGGCGACCGCCGCCGCGATATCGCGGATCCCTGTCGATAGGCTGTTGCCGCCGACGACAAAGACGTCGGCCGCCGACGGCACAGGGGCAAAGCTGATATCCGAATCGAACCGCATCACGCGCGCGGTGCCAGCGGCAAAGATCGGCTCGCCATTCGCATCGCGGGTTGCGGTCAGGCTATCGATCTCGTCGGCGATCGCCCCGAGTTCGGCGGCCATCGTCGCGCGGTCGGCGGGGCTCGCGGTGTCATTCGCCGCAGCGAGCGTCAGTTCGCGGGCGCGGGTCATCAGATTGCTGACCGACTTCATCACCCCGTCGGCCTGCGCCACCAGCGCCGATCCCGAATTGATGTTGGCGGTCCAGGCAGACATGCTGGCCTGGGTCGTCCCGATGGTGGCGATTCGCCGCGCCGACACCGGATCGTCGGACATGCGCTGAATTCGCCTGCCGCTCGAGATCTGGATCTGCGTCTGTTCGAGCTGACTGGTCAGTTTCTGTTGGCGCGCGATTTCGCGCGTCATGCGATTGCCCACGGCGTTAATCATCGTCGTCGCCTTCCTAGATCGAGCTCAACAGCGTTTGCATCGTTTCGCGGGCGACCTGAATCGTCCGCGCCGCCGCCTGATACGCCTGCTGAAAGCGCAACAGTTCGGCCGCCTCCTTGTCGAGATCGACCTCGCTCACCCCGTCGCGCGCGGCGGCAGCCGCATCGGCGCGCGTCATGGCGGCGGCATCCTGGGCGCGCGCCGACGCGGTTGTTTGCGCCTGCGTCGCCAGATGTCCCGACCAGCGCGATTCTGGATCATTGGCTCCGCGCAGCGTCCCGAGCGCCAGCATATTGCCGTTGCTGCCCGACGCATTGGCGGCGGCAACCTGTTCGGGCGCCAGTGCCGCGGCGGTCATCGTTGCGGCGCTGGTGCCGGTGAACAGCGCCGCGCCGGGGTTGCCATCGGCATCGGTGCCGGCCTGATGCGCTGCATTAAGCTGGGCAGCGAAAGACGTCGCCATCGTATCGAGCCCGGCGCGCTGATCGGCGACATGATTGGCCGCCTCCGCCTGTCCGGCAAGCGAACCCGTCGTCACCGTCAACGGCGAACCGCCGACGCTGTACGAGAGCCGTCCGTCCGCCGCCGCGGTCACCGCGATCGGGTTCACCGCGCCGCCGCCGACGAGCAGGTCGCCCGACCCGGCGGCGCGCAAGGTCACCGATCCGTTGTTTTCAAAGGTCGCGCTGACCCCGGCCTGCGACGATAATTTATCGAGCAACCGGTCGCGTTCGTCGAGCAGGCTCGCCTCGTTCGTCGATCCCGGGCGCGCCTTGCGCAGCCCGATATTGATCTGTTCGAGCGCGTTCAGATTGGCGTTGAAATTTTCGACCGTGCTGGCCGCGGCCCCCTCGATCCCGTCGCCCATCCGGTCGAGCTCACCTGCCGCGGTACGAAAACCCGACGCGACGTCATCGGCGGCTTGCAGGAACTGGCTGCGCAGCGTCTTGTTCGACGGATCGGCGGTCAATTGATCGGCGGTGGTGAACAGCTTGGTGAGGCCGGTCTTGATGCCGTTGCTCTCGTCGCTCAGCGCGCCTTCGACCTTGCCCAGCCAGCCGAGCTTGGTCGCCGACCGTTCGGAATCGCCCGAAGAAATACGCGAATCCGCAATCAGCCAGGCGTCGACAGAGCGGCTAACGCCGCGAATCTCGACCCCACTGGGATTGATGTTGCCGCGATAGAAAACCGAATCGCTGCCGCTGACCGGCTCCATCATATCCAGCCGCCGCCGCGCATAGCCGGGGGTCTGCGCGTTCGCGATATTGTCGCCGATCGTCGACAATGCGCGCGAATAGGCCTTGAGGCCGCTATAGCCGATGCCGAGAAGATCGCTCATTGCACACCTCCGGCCGCGCTGCCGAGGCGTCCGCGGAACTGGCGCTCGACCATGTCGGCGATGCCGAACTGGCGCATTGCGGCGATCGAATCGGCGGTGCGTGCGTCGGCCATCTCGCGGAAATTGTCGGTCGCGCTCGATCCCATCATGTCTTCGCCGAGCTTCGCCTGACGCATCGACGCCAGCAGCTGGCGCAAAATCACCGCCTCGAACTGCTCGGCCGCCTTGCGCAGGCCACCGTCGCCGCCACCACCGCCAAGGGTCGGGGTGGCCGAGGCCGGCACGAACGACCGCGCGGCGGGGGTCGAAGAAATGGGCGTCGTCATATGATCACCAATTCTGCTGTGAGGGCACCCGCCTGGCTCAGCGCCTCGAGGATTGCGACCAGATCACCGGGCGACACGCCCAGACGGTTGATCGCATCGACGAGTTCGGACAGCGAGGCGTTGGGTTTCATCAAAAAGGCCGGTCGATAATCTTCGGCGACATCGATTTCGCTCGACGGTTCGATCGCGGTTTCGCCGCGGCTGAACGGGGCGGGCTGGACGACCGTCGGCGATTCCTTGATCGACACGGTCAGCTTACCGTGGCTGACCGCGGCGGTGCCGACGCGGACTGCGCCGTTGATCACTACGGTGCCGGTGCGCGCGTTGACGATCACCTTGGCGGAGGGTTCGGAGCGCTGGACGCCCAGATTTTCGATCTGCGACATCAACCGCATCCGCTCATCGCCATTGCCGACGGCGCGGATCGCGATGCTGGCGCCGTCGATCATCGACGCGCTGCCCGGGATCGCGGCATTGATCGCGTCGGCGACGCGCTTGGCATTGGTGGCGTCGAACTGGTGGAGGTTGAAGGTCAGCCAGTCGCCGGACGCAAAGCCGGTATCGACCGCGCGCTCGATGGTTGCGCCGTTGGCGATCCGGCCGCTCGACGGAACATTAACCGTCAGCTTCGATCCGTCGGCGGCATCGACGCCCAGCCCGCCGATGACGAGGTTGCCCTGCACCATCGCGTAAATCTGGCCATCGGCGCCATAGAGCGGCGCCAGCACGAGGGTGCCGCCGCGCAAGCTTTTTGCCTTGCCGATCGCCGACACCGTGACGTCAAGGCGCTGGCCGGGCTTGCCAAAGGGCGGCAGTTCGGCGGTGATCACCACCGCCGCGGCATTTTTCAGCGCCGGATTGACCCCCGGCGGCAAAGTCAGGCCAAAGCGCGAGATCGCGCCCTTCATGCCCAGCGTCGAATAGTCGAGGCTGTCGTCGCCGGTACCCGCGAGCCCGACAACGATGCCATAGCCGGTCAGCTGGTTGGCGCGCAGTCCCTGGAACTGGCCCATGTCCTTGATGCGCTGCGCCTGCGCCGGCGCCGCAAAGGCAAGACTGGCGAGCAGGAACGCGAGGAAGGCAAACAGGGTGGGACGCTGGGTCACGAAAATAATCCTCTTCAGAACGGGCTGACGATGGCAAAGAAACGCTGCAACCAGCCTTGCTTGCTGGCGCGCGCGATCTCGCCCTTGCCGACGTAACGAATGTTCGCGTCGGCAACGCGGGTCGACAGGATCCGGTTGTCGGGGCCGATATCCATCGCGCGAATGATGCCCGAGATCTGAACGCGTTCGTCGCCGCGATTGAGCGTCAGCAGCTTTTCACCGCGCACCAGCATCGTTCCATTGGGATAGACGGCGGCGATGGTCACGCTGACCTCGCCCGACAAGGCGTTCGATTGCGATGCGTCGCCCTTGCCCTTGAACTGCTGGCCGCCGCCCATCGCGATATCGCTGGGGTTGAACAATGACAGCGGCCCGGTGGCGGGCGGCGTCAGGCCGATATTGCCGTCACGCTGCGTTCCCGCGGCGTTGCTTTTGGTCGCGGCGGTGCGTTCGACGAGCTGGATGGTGACGATGTCGCCAACCGCGCCTGCGCGCCCGCCCGAGGTGAGCGGCACATAGCTGCCCTGAAAGATCGAGCCATTGCCGGGGAGCGGCGCCGGCAGAGCAGGCGTCGCGGCCGCAAAGGCTTCAGGCGGCAGTTTGTCCTTCGCCGCCGCGCCAACCGGCACCAGCGCGAGGGCAAATGCCACACCAACGGACAGATTAGAGCGTCTGCGCGGCATTTTTCATCATTTCGTCGGTGGCCTGGATCATCTTCGAATTGACCTCATAGGCGCGCTGCGTCTCGATCATGTCGACGAGTTCCTCGACGACGTTGACGTTCGATCCCTCGAGCATCCCGCCGCGCAAACTGCCGCGGCCTTCCAGACCGGCGGCACCGACCTGCGGCGCGCCCGATGCGGCGGTTTCGACGAGCATATTGTCGCCGATCGCCTGCAGCCCCGCCGGATTGGCAAAGCGTGCCAGTTCGATGCGGCCCAATTCGGTGAGCGTCCCGTCGGCGCCGGTCGCCGATACGGTGCCGTCGGCGCCGATCGACACG
Source organism: Sphingopyxis sp. (assembly GCF_965279725.1). GTDB lineage: Bacteria > Pseudomonadota > Alphaproteobacteria > Sphingomonadales > Sphingomonadaceae > Sphingopyxis. Next base: position 1,141,864 of record NZ_CBDIIL010000003.1, on the reverse strand, counting down.
TTGGTCGAATCCTCGGGGATCTGGATCGCGGGGGTCAGCGGCTTGCCGTCGGAGGTCACGATCGTGCCGTCGGGCGAGCGACCGAAATTGCCGGCACGGGTATAACCGGTCCGCCCGTCGGGCATTTCGACCTGGAAAAATCCGGCGCCGTCGATCGCCATGTCGAGCGCGTTGCCGGTGGTGGCGAACGTCCCCTGCGTATCGATCCGCGACGTGCCCCCGAGCGACACGCCGGTGCCGAGGTTGAGCCCGGTCGCATAGCGGTTTTCGGCCGACGACGGCGCACCGGGCGCGGTCATCATCTGATAGCTCAGCGTTTCAAAGCTGGCGCGGTCGCGCTTGAAGCCCGTGGTGTTCACGTTGGCGAGGTTGTTGGCGATCACCTGCATCCGGAAGCCTTGGGCATCCAGACCGGTTCGCGCGACGTGCAAGGCACCGAAGCTCATTATTCTATCTCCTTAACGGGGAAGCTGCATCAGATTGGCGGTCGCGCTGTCCATGTCGCGCGCGTCGCTGACCAGCTTGAGCTGGGTATCCCAGCTGCGGCTTGCTTCGATCATGGCGACCAGCGCGGTGGTCGCGGCGACGTTCGATCCTTCGATCGAGCGGGTAACGAGGCGCGCTTCGGGATCGTCGGGCAGAATGCCGTCGCCCTTGACGCGGAACAGGCCATCAAGCCCCTTGGCAATGTCCGAACCGGTCGGAGTTGCGAGCCGCAGCCTATCGACTTCCTGCGGATTTTCGGCGTCGCCGCCCGCGGGTACGATCCACACCCGGCCCTCGACGTCGATCGTCACCGAATCGGCGGGCGGGATCGTCACCGGCCCCTGACCGCCCTGGACGGGGTGACCGTCGCCGGTGGTCAAAAGCCCGCTCGGCGAAACCTGCAAATCGCCGCGCCGCGTATAGGCCTCTTCACCATTGGGTGCCTGCACCACCAGCAACGCGTCGCCCTGGATCGCGATATCGAGGTCGCGCCCGGTCGCAGTCACCGTGCCGGCGCGCATGTCGGCGCCCAGCACTTCTTCCGAAGACATGGCGCGTGCATCGAGCCCGCCGCCGTTCAGCCACAGCGCCTGCGCCTCGGCCATGTCGGCGCGAAAGCCGGGCGTCTGCGCGTTCGCCAGATTGTTGGCGATCGCCGTCTGCCGGGACATGCTGCCCCGCATCGCGGTAAGGCTGGTGTAGATGAGTTTGTCCATCTGAATGCTCCCGGCAGGCGGCCAAATACGCTCGATCAGCGCATGTTGATGATGGTTTGCGACAGCTGCGACGCGCCTTCGATCGCCTTGGCGTTCGCCTGGAAGTTGCGCTGAGCACCGATCAGCATCACCAGTTCTTCAGTGATATCGACGTTCGATCGTTCCAGCGCACCCGACCGGATCGCGCCCATCGGGCCATTGGTCGCAGCGTCGATCGTCGGCGGGCCGCTTTCGCCCGACGACTGCCAATGCGCGTCGCCGACGGGGCGCAGCCCCTCCATCGCCGGGAAGGTCGCCATTGCGATCTTGCCGAGCGTCTGTGCCTCGCCATTGGCGAAGGTCGCCGAAACAAGGCCGTCGAGCCCGACCGACACATTGACCAGCTGGGCCGTGGGATCGCTCGGCGCGCCGGCGGGCAGTACGAAATCGAACGCGCTGGCAAGCGTGTTGCTGGTGACGTTGCCGTTCGCATCGACCGGCAAAAGTTGGAGTTTCTGGCCCGTCGAATCGATCACATTACGATCGGGGGTCGCCGTAAACGCGCCATTGCGGGTGTAGGTTACCTGCTCGCGCGGCGGTTCGCCCTTCACGACGAACATGCCTTCGCCGACGATCGCCATGTCGAGCGTCTTTTCGCTCGATTCATACGACCCTTGGGTAAATTGCTGCGAGATACCGTTCAATCGCTGGCCCTGACCCGCGATCATCTTCGTCGACTGGGTCGGCGACGAGGCAAAAATGTCGCCGAACTGCGCCTTGCTACGCTTGAACCCGATCGAGCCGGCGTTGGCGATGTTGTTCGAGATGACCGACATTTCGGTCTGGGCGCCCTTGAGGCCCGAAAGCGAGGTATAAAATGACATGACTTATCCTTCCTTAGGTGGTGGGTGCGCCTTAAGCGGCAGGGGGCGCCGGGGTGGCGGCCTTGATGTCTTTCAGCAGCTGGGTCTGCGCGGTGAGCTGATCGGAAATTGTCTGAAGCGTCGTGTTGGTTTCGCTGATCCCGGCGAGGCTGGAAAATTGCGCCATCTGGGCAACCATCTGCTGGTTATCGACCGGATTGAACGGGTCCTGCTGCGACAGCTGCGCGGTCATCAGGCGCAGGAAATCGCTCTGCCCCATCTGCTGCCCGCTGCCCTTGGGCTGGAGCACGATGTTGCTGTTCGCGGTGACGTTGTTCACGGCCATTTTATTGTCCCATCCTGAGGGTTTCGTTGATCAGGCCCTTGGCGGTTTCCAGGACCTGGACATTGTTCTGATACTGACGCGCGGTTTCGACCATCTCGACCATTTCCGCGGCGCTATCGACCGCCGCCTGCCAGACGTTGCCGTCCTTGTCGGCGAGCGGGTTCGACGGGTCGTGGCGTTTCGACGGCGCCATTTTCGACGTCGTGACCTGGTCGACCTGCACCGTCGCGCGGCCTTGGCTGTCCATCACGGTGCGAAAGACGGGTTTAAGCGAGCGAAAGGCTTCGGCCTCGCTGCCCGCGATCGTTCCGGCGTTGGCGAGGTTCGATGCGGTGGTGTTGAGCCGGACAAGCTGCGCCGACATCGCGCGGCCGCTGATGTCGAAGACCGAGAAGTTCCCGTTCATCGTCATTCGCCCTTGATCGCGCGGGTCAGCGTGTTGACGCGGCCGCTGAGGAACGAAAGGCTGGAGCGATAAGCGAGGGCGTTTTCGGCAAAGGCCGTCTGTTCGGTCACCATTTCGACGGTGTTGCCGTCGAGCGAGGCCTGGACCGGAACGCGATAACCGATCGCGCCCTTCATGACATCGGCGGTCGAACCGCCCTGCTGGGCAAGATCGAGTGCTTTTGAAAAATCGAGGTCGCGCGCCTTATAACCTGGCGTCGCGGCATTGGCGATGTTCGAGGCGAGCATCATCATGCGCTGGCTGCGCAGCTGAAGCGCCGTCGCGTGCAGACCAAAGAGTTTCTCGGATGCCATCATCAATATCCTTCTTTCGCCGCTGGGCCGGTCGCTGCCGGCGCCGACGCGCGGAAAACACAAAGAACGATGCAACGGCCGTGCCAAAATGTATTTAACTATATTTTTCAGATATTTATGAACTCGCGTCGCCAACGCGTCGGCAGGCTCGTCAAAAAACCGACGTCGCAGCGGCGGGCCACCCCCAATCGCGCCGCAAACCGCGACTGGCACACTTCCTGCAAAATGATGGATACCCATTTTGGACCGAAGGAGATGGACCTTGTCCGTTACGATCACCACGCGTCTGGCCCTCGGCCTGATCGCCTGCGCCGCCGCCAATCCCGCCCACGCCCAGCAAGTCAGCGAAGATTGGCAGACGATCGACGTCCTGACCGCGATGGTTGCCAACGCGCTGGGCCGCACTGCGACCCCCGTCGATCGCCGCATCAAGCTGGCGCGCTGTCCCGAACAGGCGTCGGTCACCGCGATCGACGCCAATGCCCTCGCGGTGCGCTGTGCGTCGCTCGGCTGGCGCCTGCGCGTCCCGATGAGCGGCCCGGCAAACGCAGCGCCGACGGCCGCCGCTTTTGCCCGGCCCGCCTCCAGCGCCCCTGTCATCCGCCGCGGCGACAATGTCCGGGTGACCATCGACACCGAAAGCTTCTCGATCAGCTATGCCGCGGTTGCCGCCGAAGACGGCCGCGTCGGTGAGACGATTGCGTTGCGCGGTAACGACGCCAAATCGTCGCTGAGCGCGACGGTGATCGGTCCCGGCCGCGCCCGCCTCGACGACTGACCCTCCCTCTCTTTTCCTGACCCTGCCCAGCGACTGGCCCGGTGACTGTCGGCTTTCCGACGCCACCGGGCCTTTCTTTTGATTTTTTGCGGCGAACCGATTTAATCGGGCTGCGCTACGTCCGTTAAAGCCTTCGTGAACCGCGCCGTCACTTTTCTGACGGCCCCGGATGGAGGCAATTATGTCGGGTGACAGCAGCAAGATCGGACCCGTCGGCGGCATCGTCCGCACGACCCCGCTGCGCAGCGTCGCCAGCGAAACCACCGCCCAGCCGGCGCGCGCACCGGCACCGCTTGCCGCCGTGCCGGACAGCCTGCCCGCCGCACGAATCATCCGCCTCGCGGGGAGCCTCGCAACCCAGGCGCCGCCGGTCGATGTCGCACGCGTCGCATCGCTGCGTACCGCGATCGCCAACGGCAACTACGGCGTTCACCCCGCGATCATCGCCAGCGCCATGATCGATTATCACACCGGCGGGGCCGACTGATGCTCGACGACGTCCAATCGCGGCTCGATACGCTGGTCGGCGCGCTCGACGGCCATGATGCGGGCGCGATCATTGCCGCCACCGAAGAGCTGGCGACCGCGGTGATCCTGTTTCGCGGCGCGGGCATCCCCAGAGGCAGCGAACAGCGCGCGGAACTGCTGATCGGCAAGACGCTGCGCCAGCTCGAAGCCGCGGCGATCCGCGTCAATGTCCTGAAAGACTGGACGCGTCAGCGGATTGACAGGAACCATGAGATCCGCGGCACCCATCATCGCGGTGCCGCTTTAAACTACTGATTATCCTCTGGGTTTCCGCCGTTAACCTTAAATGGCACGATGATTGCTTTGGGTTTGCTGAGACAGCCTTGCTGAACCAGCGGAACCCAGTTTATGAACGCAATCAACAATCCCCAGGCCGCCCGCCGCATCGCCGCACCCGTCATGGATGCGGTGCAGTCGGCGTCGGCCCGCACGGGCGTCGATTTCGACTATCTGGTCGATGTCGCCCGGGTTGAAAGCGGCTATAATCCGACCGCGAAAGCGTCGACCTCGTCGGCCCGCGGGCTGTATCAGTTCACCAAACAGACCTGGCTCGCAACGCTCGATCGCCACGGCGCCAACCACGGGCTCGCCTGGGCCGCCGACGCGATCGGCCGCGATGCATCGGGACGGCTGACGGTCACCGATCCGACCCTGCGCCAACAGATTTTCGATCTGCGCGACGATCCCGCCGCGGCGTCGAACATGGCCGCAGCGCTCACCGGCGACAATCGCGACTATCTGGAAAGCCGGATCGGTCGCAGCGCCGAACCCGTCGATCTCTATCTCGCCCATTTCCTTGGCTCAGGCGGCGCCGCCAAATTCCTGACCGCGCTCGACGCCAATCCTGACCAGCCCGGCGCATCGATGATGCCGGAAGCGGCCGCCGCCAACCGTTCGGTCTTTTACGCTCCCGATGGCAGCATGCGCAGCCTCGCTGAGATTCGCGACCGCTTTCGCGTCAAACTCGAAGACGGCGGCAAGATCGAAAATCTGAAATCCTTCGCCCCTGCCGGCTGGCACGCTGCTGCGAGCAGTTCGAGCGGTCTGGCGAGCGGCGGCGGACGTCCACCCCTGCAAATGATGGAAATCCAGCCCATGCCCCGCAAACTTTCGATGGGCTTTGCCGCCGACGCCTATCGGCGGCTCGCCGCAATGTCGGGTGGCGCGGCATGACCGCCGGATTCCAGCTTCGTGACATCGGACGGATCGCGGGCGCTTCGGCGCTTCCGGTCGGGATGCTCATCCTCGTCGGGCTGATGGTGATTCCGGTTACGCCGCTGATCCTCGACATCAGCTTCGTTGCCAACATCATGATCAGCCTCGCGATCCTGATGGTCGCACTGTCGGCGGCCAAGCCGCTCGACTTTTCGTCCTTTCCGACCGTGCTCCTGCTCGCCACGCTCTTCCGCCTCGCGCTCAACGTCGCCTCGACGCGCGTCGTGCTGGTACATGGCCACGAAGGCACCGCCGCGGCGGGCCATGTTATCGAGGCTTTTGGCGAGGTGCTGATCGGCGGCGATTATGTCGTCGGCCTGTTCGTCTTTTTCGTCCTGATGATCATCAACATGGTGGTGATCACCAAGGGCGCGGGACGCGTGTCCGAAGTGTCAGCGCGCTTCACCCTCGACGCGCTGCCGGGCAAGCAGATGGCGATCGACGCCGATCTCAACGCCGGGCTGCTCACCCCCGAAGAGGCCAAGGCACGCCGCGTCGAAGTCGCGACCGAGGCCGATTTCTATGGCTCGATGGACGGCGCCTCGAAGTTTGTGAAGGGCGACGCGATCGCCGGCCTGCTGATCCTGTTCGTCAACATCGTCGGCGGGCTAATCCTGGGTATTTTCAGCCACGGCCTCAGCTTTTCCGAGGCCGGCAGCACCTATGTCACTCTGGCGATCGGCGACGCGCTCGTCGCGCAGATCCCGGCGTTGCTGCTGTCGATCGCTGCCGCGGCGATCGTCACCCGCGTTGCCTCGCCGCTCGACCTCAGCGGCCAGATCGGCAGCCAGTTCGCTTCGCCCCATGTGTGGATGGCGGTCGGCGCGATCCTGTTCATCCTGGGCTTGGTTCCGGCGATGCCGCAGATGCTGATCCTGCCCGCCGCGGCGCTGTCCTTTGCCGTTGGCTGGCAGCTGCGCCGCAGCGCCACGCTGATCGCCGACGCCCCCGAACTCGCCGCCCCTGCGCCCGATCCGCATCACATCGAATGGGCCGATGTCAGCGACTCCAGCGCCTGCCAGCTCGAAATCGGCTATGCGCTGGTCAGCTTGGTCGACGACCGCAAGGGCGCGCCGCTGATGACGCGGATCACCGGCATCCGCCGCCAATTGTCGAAAGAACTCGGTTTCGTCGTTCCGCCGGTGAAGGTCAGTGACGATCTGTCGCTGCCCGGCAACGTCTATCGCATCTCGGTCGCCGGGGTGATCGTTGGTGAGGACGAGGTCTTTCCCAACGAAATGCTCGCGCTCGATTCGGGTGATCTCGTCACCAAAGTGCTGGGCCGACCGTGCAAGGATCCGACCTTCGGCCTCGACGCGCTATGGATTCCCAAGGCGACCCAGAATGACGCGATCGCGGCGGGCTATACCGTTGTCGATCCCGCCACCGTCGTCGCCACCCACCTCAACAACAGTATCGTCGGCGCCGCCGCCGAGCTGTTCGGGATCGATGACGCGCAGGCGCTGATCGACAATCTCAAAGCGCATTACCCGCAGCTGGCGCAGAATCTTTCGCCGCAGGGTTATCCGCTGCCACGCGTCGCCAGCCTGTGCAAATCCCTGTTGATCGAACGCGTCCCGCTGCGCGATTTCCGCAAGATCGCCGAAGCCATGGTGGCGACATCCGCTCAGCAGCTGGGCGAAGTCGACCTGGTCGAGGCGGTGCGCCAGCGCATCGGCGCGCTGATCGTCCAGACGATCGTACCGAGCCGGATGCCGCTGCCCGTCGTGACCTTCAGCCCTGACGTCGAAATACTGCTCAACCAGTCGGTGCGCGCCAATCCGGGCGCCGAATGGCCGTTCGAACATGGCATGGCGATGAAGATTATCGATCAGGTCGGACAGGCGGTCGAACCGCTGTTGCTCCAAACGCGCAGCTTTGCCCTGGTCGCCTCACCGATCTGCCGGTCGGCGCTGTCGCGGCTGATCCGCGCCACTTTTCCTGACGTCGCCGTGATCTCCTATCTCGAGATTCCGGCCAGCAAACAAACCGAAATCGTCGCGACGATCGGCGCCGAAGTGCCGCGTCTCGCGACCGGGACGGATGCCCATATGGAGGACCAAGTGCATGAGAATTGAGCCCGCCGAGCAATTCGCGGCGCCGACGGCCCGCGCCCCGCGCGCGCGCGGCTATGGCGAAAGCGTCGAGGCGCTGGTCGACGAATATGCGCCGCTGGTCCGCAAGATCGCCTGGCAGGTGTTTTCGCGCGTGTCGCGGACGAGCGAGCTCGACGATCTGATCCAGACCGGGCTGATCGCGCTGATCGAGGCGAGCCAGAATTATGAGGAGCGCGGCTTTGCCTTTGCCACCTATGCCACGACGCGTATCCGCGGCGCGATGATCGACCAGCTGCGCCGCGAAGCCGATGTCGGGCGGTCGGCGATGGTCGCCGCAAAACGCATCCAGGCAACCCGCTCGGCGTTGGAACAGCAGTTGATGCGCGCGCCCGCCGCCACCGAAATGGCGGCAGCGCTCGACCTGTCGCCCGAAGATTATTTTGCGCTGGAACGCAATGCAACCCACGGCCGCTCGACCTCGCTCGACGAACTGACCGACATCGGCGCCTTCCTGCTGCCCGACGACGGCGTCGGCGCGGGCGATCGATGCGAACAGGCCGACCTGATGGGAGCGCTGCGCCAATGTATCAGCTGCCTGTCGGACCGCGAACAGATGGTCTTGCAGCTCTATTTCTTTGAAGAGCTCAATCTGCATGAGATCGGCCTGACCCTTGACGTCAGCGCGGCGCGGATATGCCAGATCAAGCGCGAAGCGATGGCCAAGGTCGATCGCATGATGCGCCAGATGACGGAGTAAGGTCGAAAATCAAAAGTGACCGGGTACGGCGGAACGCGACCCGCTCGACACCGCACCCGGCCGGGGGAGGTCAGGCGGCGAGCGTCTGGTTGTTCTGCCAGGCCACGCCGATTTTTTCGAAATAAGCCGCCATATGTTCGGCGCCGCTGGTGGTCAGACGGACGATCGTCCGCCGCCGGTCGCGCTCGTCGATCGAGCGCTGGGCCAGACCAAGCCGTTCGAGCGTGCTGATCATGCGCAGCCCCGAAGACAAAGGAACCCCGGCACCGGTCGCCAGATCGCTGGCGCTGAGCGCGCGGCCATGGCTTTCGGCCAGCATCAGGTCGAGCATCATATCCCAGATCGGACCCGCCAGTTCGGCACTGCCGAAATGGCTGCGGCGGATTCGCCGGATCTGGATGCTGAACGACAGCTGGTTCAGCAGCGCCGTTTGGGGCGAGCCCTCGCCGCCCCCGTTGCGATAGGTCGGGGGCGCCGGCAATTCGCCACCGCGGCCTGCCAACAGGCCGTGGATCTCATCGATACGCGACTTTAGCTCGGCAACTTCTTGGTTCGAAAATTGCTGCATGAGAGGATGTCCCCTGGGGTGCCACGCACATCAGGCTGCAACGTCACGCTTCCGGCTGGACGAGCCCGCTGCATAAATGATCAACAGCAAGATCGGATACGATATATAGACGGACAGGAGCGAATAGGGTCGCGCCAATATCTCTGCGAACATATATTTCTGGATATGGCCGAAAATGGCGATCAATTGCCACCCGGTGATCCAGTACGGCCAGAAACTCTGCGTCTTCAGGGCAATGAACCAGAAGCTGAGCAAAACCAGCACGTCGATCACGAAGATATTCAGTTCAATATCGGTCCAGGTCGGAAACGGAGTCACAGCGCTGGTGAGAGCCGAGGCGATCAAGGCGGTATAAGCCGCCCACCGCTCAAAGGGACCGCCGCGCCTTATCGCGACGGCCACCGTGATGAGCAGTACCAAATAGTAAATCGCCACGGACCACATTGTGGCTGTTAACCCTTCCTGATGATCAGACGGCCTGCGCGAGCGGCAGTATGGCAACCTCGGCGACCGCTTGGTCGTTACTGCCTTCGTCGATCAGCTTGGCGGCGGGCTTGACGCCCGCACCGAACATGCGCGTTCCCAGGCCAACTTCTTTCTGCGTCACGGTAAGCGCCAGATGCGCGTCGGTGAGCAGCTGGCGGACTTCGCCGGCGGCGGCGAGCGCATTCGCGACTTTGGACATCGCGGCCTGGCCGACGATCGCCGACATATTGGTGTCGCGGCGCGCGGTGGGCAGGGTCGCGGCGAGCTGGGCAATGCGGATCATCGCTTCGTCGATGGCGTCTTCGGCCTGGTGGAGGTCAGAAGCGATTTTTTTCGCCGCAGAAACGCGTTCATTCAGCATGTTCTTTTTCCTTGAAAAAGAATGCCACCGGTTTCCCCCCCGTAGCATTCGGCTCGAACTATCAGGTCATCACCCGACCAAGTCCGACAAGGATCGAATAGAGAGCGGAGAAAGCCAAAATGGTCGCAAAAGCGATCAAGATTGGCCAGATAATCCTTTCCATCAACCCATGCCGGTTGGCCGGCTGGGACGCGGTCGGAAATGGCGAACCGATGTCGAATAGTCGCCGAAACGAACTGCGCCCCGGCTCGGCATCGGGGGCGGGGGGAGAGTCGCCTAGGTCGATCAATTGATATGTCAAAGGCTGATAAGGGGTAACATGATCGAAGACACCGTTAACTGCCAAGATGCGGGCAGCCTCTATCCTATTGGAAGCATTTAGTTTTTTCAAGGACCGTCGCACCCGTTCGTCCACCGTGTGGGGCGAAACATTCATCAGTCGCGCAATTTGTTTGGAATTTTTGTGCTCATAAACGTGTCGCAACGTTTCAATCTGCGCGACCGACAGCAGACTGATGTAATTGTCGGGATCGCCGTGCACGGGGTTTGAATAGAGCATCACGAGTCGAAATCAAGTTTGGTAGCGGGTACACGCGACCGCGCACCACGCGGCTGAAACGCAATCCATCCCCCAAAATGCTCGCTTCGCGGCGATTGGCGCCTCTCGCATTAACCCTGTTCTGAGGCAAATTATTTTTTGAAGCCTAAAAAAAGCAGTTTCGCGGCCTAACCCTCGATCAATTGCGCCGTTCGATCAGCCCGCGCGCGATCACCTGCGCCTGAATCTCTGCCGCGCCTTCAAAAATGTTGAGGATGCGCGCATCGCACAGCACCCGGCTGATCTCATATTCCAGCGCATAGCCATTGCCGCCGTGGATCTGCAGGCTGGCGTCGGCGTTCGACCAGGCGGCACGCGCGGCGAGCAGTTTCGCCATCCCCGCCTCGATGTCGCAGCGCTTGCCACTGTCCTTGGCGCGCGCCGCCGCATAGCTCAGCTCGCGCGCGGTGACGAAATCGACCAGGCTCATCGCCAGCTTGTCGGCGACGCGCGGGAAGTGGACGATCGCCTTGCCGAATTGTTTGCGCGCCAACGCATAATCCAGCCCCAGTTCGAACGACCGCCGCGCCACCCCGACCGCGCGCGCCGCGGTCTGGATGCGCGCGCCCTCGAACGTCCGCATCAATTGCTTGAACCCCTGCCCCTCTTCGCCGCCGAGCAAAGCGTCGGCCGGCGCAGTCATCGCATCGAATTGCAGCGCATATTCGCGCATGCCACGATAGCCGAGCACTTCGATCTCGCTGCCGGTCATGCCGTCGGCTGGAAAAGCGTCGCTTTCGGTCCCGCGCGGCTTGGGAACGAGCAGCATCGACAACCCGGCATAGCCCTTCGCGTCATGCAAAGTGCGCGCGAGCAAAGTCATCAGGTCGGATCGCGCGGCATGGGTGATCCAGGTCTTTGCCCCGTCGATCACCCACGCCCCATCCGTTCCGCGCCGCGCACGGGTCTGAAGCGAGCCAAGGTCCGATCCGACATCGGGTTCGGTGAACACCGCGGTCGGCAGCACCGCGCCGCTGGCGATCCGCGGCAGCCATTCGGCTTTCTGTGCGTCGGTGCCGCCCATCGCGATCAGCTCGCCCGCGATTTCCGACCGCGTACCGAGCGATCCGGCGCCGATCCAGCCGCGCGACAATTCCTCGGTGACGATGCACATCACCAGCTTCGACAGGCCCAGCCCGCCAAACGCCTCGGGGATGCAGACGCCGAAGGTGCCGAGGTCGGCCATCGCGCGCACCGTGGCATCGGGGATCAGCTCGTTGGCGAGGTGCCACCCATGCGCATGCGGCAGGATTTCGGCATCGGTGAAGCGGCGAAACTGGTCGCGGATCGCGTCAAGGTCGGCATCGTGCAGCGTTTCGCTGGGCCAATGGCCGTCGGCGAGCGCCGCCGCGACCTCCGCCCGCGTCGCGGCATGGTCGATATCAAGTAGGTCGCCGCAGGTGTTGGCGAGCGTCCGCGCCGCGGCTCCGATGCCAAGGTCGGCGGGCCGGAACATCTCGTTCTGCCCCATCGGCATTCCGCCGACGAGCTGGCCGATCCCTTCGGCAAAGGCGAGCATCGCAATCTTCGCATCGAGCGGGTTTGCATCCTGCCCCGCCGCGCACCACGCCAGCACCGCATCGAGCGCCGCCACTGTCGTCGCCACCCATGCAAAGCCATGTGCGGCGCGCTGCTCTTGATCGATCGGCCGCTCGGCCAATCGTGCGGCGAGCGCATCGGCCGCGGCGGCGCGGTAGATGTCGGCCGCTTGCAGCGCTTGCCGCAAATCCATCAGGCGGCGCGCTCGAAAATCGCGGCGATGCCCTGCCCGCCGCCGATACACATCGTCTCCAGCCCGTAACGCCCGTCGCGGCGCACGAGCTCGCGGGTCAGGTTCGCCAAGATGCGCCCGCCGGTCGCGCCGATCGGATGGCCGAGCGAGATGCCCGAGCCGTTGACGTTGAGCATGTCGAGGCGGCTGTCGTCGTCCGCCCAGCCCCAGCCTTTCAGGCACGCGAGCACCTGCGGCGCGAACGCTTCGTTGAGTTCGACCAGATCGATGTCGCCCCAGCCGAGCCCGGTGCGCGCGAACAGCCGTTCGACCGCGGGAACCGGGCCGATGCCCATCCGGCTGGGGTCGCAGCCCGCCGCGGCCCAGCTATGGAACCAGGCAATCGGTTCGAGCCCCAACTCCTCAAGCTTGTCCTCGGCGACGACCAGGCAGGCGGCGGCCGCGTCATTCTGCTGGCTGGCATTGCCCGCGGTCACCACCGCCCCGGGAATAGTCTTGGCCTCGATCGCGCGCAGCGCGCCGAGCGATTCGAGCGTCGCATCGGCACGGTACCCTTCGTCATGGGCAAAGATCACCGGATCGCCTTTGCGCTGCGGCACCGCGACCGGGACCAGCTCGTCGTCGAACAGCCCCTTCGCCCACGCCGCCGCGGCGCGCTGGTGGCTGCCCACGGCATAAGCGTCGGCGGCTTCGCGGGTGATGCCATAATCCTTGGCAAGGTTCTCGGCGGTCTCGATCATCCCGCTGATCACCCCGAACCGCTCGATCGGCTGCGACATCAGCCGCCCACGGGTCAGCCGGTCATGCAGCGTCAAATTCCCCGACCGCACACCCTTGCGCACGTCGATGCTATAATGTTCGACGTTCGACATCGATTCGACCCCGCCCGCGACGACAACGTCCGACATGCCGGTCTGAACCATCATCGCGGCGTTGGCGATCGCCTGCAGCCCCGAGCCGCAGCGGCGGTCGAGCTGATAGCCGGGAACCTCGAGCGGCAATCCCGCGGCCAGCCACGACCAATGACCGATGCTTGGCGCCTCGCCATTGCCGTAACCTTGCGAAAACACGACATCGTCGACGCGCGCCGGATCGATCGCAGTGCGCTCGATCAGCGCTTTGAGCACCACCGCACCCAGCTGCCCGGCATCAAGGCTGGCGAGGGCGCCGCCGAACTTGCCGACGGCGGTACGGATCGGGGCAACAATGGCAGCGCGGCGCAGGGTCATGTCATTCTCCAGGTTTCAGGCAATGCCGACGATACCGGCATCGATCAGCCGGGCAATCTCGCCCGACGGCAACGACAGCCGGTCCGCCAATATTTCTTCGCTATGTTCGCCATTGCGCGGCGCGGGGCGTGGCGGCTGACGCGGCTCCTGCGGCAAGGTCGCAAAGGCGCCCGCGGCGGGATAGGCAAAACCGCTGGGGTTGTCGGCCTGCCCAAAGATCGGGTTGCCCGCGACCAGCGCCGGATCCTGCACCGCGTCCAGCATCGTGCGATAGGGCGAATGGACGATGCCGCCCGCGTCGAACGCGGCGACGAGATCGGCATGGCTCCGACCGGCGATGGCCGCCTCGAACAGCGGATACAGCGCATCGCGATGGGTGAAGCGCAGGCCGTCGTCCTTGGCAAAGGACACCCCGCGCGCCGCCTCGACCGCCGCAATCGCTTCGCCGAGAGCCAGCGCCGCGACCAGATTGGCCCATTGGCGCGGCGTGACCACGACGATCATCGTCCGCTGGCCATCGGCGGTGACAAAATCGCGTCCGAACAGGCCATAGACGGCGTTGCCGAGCCGCGGCCGGTTGACGCCCGAATAAAGCACCTCGGCCACCCCGCCGAGATTGGCGACAGTGCCGATCGCGACATCGGATAGCGGAATCCGCACCTCGCCACCTTCGCCGGTTGCGGTCCGGCGCTGGATCGCGGCGAGCAAGGCAAAGGCCGCATAAGCGCCGCTGAGCAAATCCCACGCAGGCAGCACATGGTTGACCGGCGCGGGGCCGGTGCCGGTGAGCATCGGATAACCGACGCTGTTGTTGACGGTGTAGTCGAGCGCGGGCGAGCCGTCGGCCCAGCCCATGATGCGGACGGTGATCAGGTCAGCGCGCCCTGCCACCAGCACGTCATGCGACAAAAAGCCGCCGACCGGAAAGTTGGTGATGAACTGGCCCGTCGCGCGCACCAGCGCCTGCAACAGCTCACGCCCTTCCGGCCGCCCAAGGTCGAGCGCGACCGACTTTTTGGCGCGATTGAGATTTTCCCAGTAGAGCGAGTCATTGGCCTCGGTCACCGGCCAGCGGCGAAAATCTGGGCCGCCGCCGATCTGATCGACGCGGATCACCTCGGCCCCCATTTGCGCGCAATAAAGCCCGGCCGTGGGCGAGGCGACGAAGGACGAAGCCTCGATCACCGACAGGCCGGTCAGCAGGTCGTACATCCGGTACCGTCTCCCTCCCGTGCATGGCCGAAACCGCCACGCCGGGCCATCTGGCGCACCCGGCGGTCCGAGTCAAACGGCGCGCCGCGCCTGCAACGCCGTATCGAACTCTAGATAATCGGCAGCTCGTTCGTTGATTTGATCTCCGACAACGCCACCGTCGAATTGATTTCCTGCACCCCGGGCAGTTTGCTCAGCTTGTCAAAGAAGAACGCCTCATAGGCATCAATGTCCTTGGCAACGATGCGCAGCATGAAATCCATATTGCCCATCAACACATAGGCGCCGAGCACCTCGGGAAAGGCGGCGATCGCGTTACTGAACTCGTCGAGGTTGGCGCGGCCGTGGGCGTTGAGTTTGACCTGCGCAAAGATATGCGCGTGCAGCCCGACCTTGCGCCGGTCGATCACCGCGACGCGCCCCTTGATATAACCGTCGCGTTCAAGTCGATCGATGCGCCGCCAGCATGGTGAGGGCGACAGCCCGACGCGCTCGGCCAGTTCGGCGGTGGTCAGGCTGGCATCGCGTTGCAGCTCGCGAATGATATTCTTTTCGAAGGGGTCCAAGTCGGTCATTTCAACCTTCTTCATCCATAATAGGAGAATTTTTAACCGGTTTAGCGCCGAATTTTCAAAAAATCGAGAAAGAATGACCTTGGCTCCACTGCGATAAGCAGCGGAGCACAGGAGGCTGCCATGGTTGTTCAATTTTCGGGCCGTTTGCCCGCCGTCGAAACCGTCCGACTGGAGGACAAGAGCGCCGGTCTCGACGGCATCATCGTCGTTCATTCGACGACGCTCGGCCCGGGCGCCGGGGGCTGCCGCCTGTGGCATTATCCCGACCTTGATCAGGCGTTCACCGACGCTTTCCGGCTCGCCGAGGGGATGAGTTACAAAAATGCGATGGCGGGCCTGCCCTTCGGCGGCGCCAAGGCGGTGCTGCGCCGACCCGACGGCCCGTTCGATCGCGCCGCGTTGTTCCGCGCCTTTGGCCAAGCGGTCGCGGCGCTGGGCGGACGCTATGTCACCGCCGAGGACGTCGGGACGACCGTCGCCGACATGCAAGAGGTGGCGCGCGAAACCCGCCATGTCGCCGGGCTGGCGGCGGTTGGCGCGGCAGCGGGCGGCGATCCGTCGCCATGGACCGCGCAAGGGGTGTTCGGCGCGATCGAGGCAGGCGCCGCCTTCGCGCTCGGATCGGACCTCAAGGGGCTCACCGTCGCGGTGCAAGGGACCGGCAATGTCGGCGCCGAACTGTGCCGCCGTCTCGCCGACGCCGGGGCACGGCTAGTCATCGCCGATGTCGCGCCGGGGCGCCGCGACCGGCTCGCCTCGATCCTGGGAGCCCGCGTCGTCGGCGCCGACACCATCGCGTCGGTCGGCGCCGACATCTTTGTCCCTTGCGCGCTGGGCGGCGTGCTCGACGAACCGGCCGTCGCGGCGATGTCGGCCAAACTCGTCTGCGGCGGCGCGAACAATCAACTGGCGACGCCCGAGGTCGCCGACATGCTGATGGGCCGCGGCATCACCTATGTTCCCGACTATGTCGCCAACGCCGGCGGCATCGTCAGCGTCACCGCCGAATATCTGGGCGAAAGCGCCGCCAGCGTCGCGCAGCGGGTGGCGCAAATCGGCCCGCGCGTGGCGGCCATTCTGGAAGAAGCCGCGCGCCGCGGCCTGTCCCCCGCGGCGGTCGCCGACGAAACCGCCGAGCGCCTCATCGCATCGGCGGGCCGCCTCGCGGCATGAGACAAGTGTTTCGGATCGTCGCGGTTCCCGATCCGCAAACGCTGCCGCGCATCATCGCCATCTTTGCTCAGCGCTCGCTCGTCCCGACGACGATGTCATCGCACCGGCACAGCGCCATGCTCCATATCGAAATCGAGCTGGACCATCTCGACCCGCCGATCGCCGCCATCATCGCCGCAAAACTGGGTGAGGGAGTGCTGATCGACAGCGTCGTCTGCGACACGTTGCTTTCCCTTCAGGTCGCCTGACCCTAGAACCAGCCCCGCACCCCCACAACGATGCTGACGCCGCCCGGATCATCGCCCATAGCGCGCGCAAAACGCGCCGTCTCGCCGACCTTACGCGCCCATTCGGCGCCGACATAAGGCGCGAATTCTTTTACGATTTCATAGCGAAGACGCAGGCCGAGCTCGAGATCGGACAGCCCCGATCCAACGCCGGTTTCGGGGACGTCCTGCAGGGCGAGATTGAATTCGGCGCGGGGCTGTAGGATCAACTTCTGGGTGATGCGCTGGTCATAATAGCCTTCGATCCGGCCGAGAAGATCGCCCTTGTTCGAAAGGAACAGCGCGCCTTCGACCTCGAACCAATAGGGTGCAAGTCCTTCAAAGCCGACCGTCGCATAGCGACGATCGGGACCCGGCCCCAGATCCTGCCGGATCCCCGCCTGGACGTTGAAATAGGGTCCGATTGCCCGGCTGTAGAGCGCCTGTACCTCGGCGCCCTCGATGCCTGCGCCGAAAATGCCTTCGCCCTCACTCTTGACCGTCAGCCGGTCGATGTCGCCGCCATACCAAGCCTCGCCGTCCCAGCGGAAACCGTCCCGGCCGTGACGCGCCTGATATTCGGCGAGATTGAAGCTGACAAACGCGATCGTCTGCGCGCCATTTTCCATCATCATGGCGTGGCGGGCGTGGTCCATCGCCGCCTTGGAATACAGGCGATCGGCATACCAGTTACCCGGCGGTTCGGGCGCGGCGCCATCGCCGGGCGGCAGATCGGTGCCGCTGCCGCTGCTCGTCGCTGCCCCATCTGCCGTTACCGGCGTGGCGTCCGCCGGCGCGTCCTTTGGGGTGCAATGGCCCATCGCCGCATGCTCGGGCGAACAAGGGTCCATCGGCTCTTTGACTGGCGCAGCCGTCGGGGCAGGCGCCGGGCCGTGCATCGAATGATCCATCGATTGGGCCACAGCCGGTACCGCGCCGGCCAGCGGCGCGATGCCGGCCAAGAGGAGCGCGATCCGGGTCATTCGGCGTCTCCTTTCGGACGAACGCTGACGACGCGCATCATCCCGGCATGCATGTGGTAGAGAAGATGGCAGTGGAACGCCCAGTCGCCGACCGCGTCGGCGGTGAAATCGAAACTCGCCGTCCCGCCAGGCTGAACGAGGACCGTATGCTTGCGCGGCGAGCGGTCGCCCTTCTCCGTCACCAGTTCAAAGAAATGGCCGTGCAGGTGAATGGGGTGGCTCATCATCGAATCGTTGATCAGGTTGATCCGCACTCGCTCGCCCTCGATGAACGGAATGGGCGCGTGATAGTCGGACATCTTCACGCCATCGAACGACCACATGAAGCGTTCCATGTTGCCGGTGAGGTGGATGTCGAGCGACCGCCCGGCGGCGCGCCGGTCGGGATTGCGATCGAGCGCCACGAGATCGTGGTAGGTCAACACCCGGTGCCCGGCGTCCTCGAGCCCCTGTCCCGGCTCGCCCAGGCGATCGACGGGCATGGGGGAGATCGTCTGGACACCGGGATCGCGCCTGACCTGCGGCGCGGCGCTGAAATCGCGCATGCTGTGCTGCATGCCGCCAGTGGGATGGCCCATCCCGGCATGATCGACCGGCGCCGCAACGGCAGCCGGGGTGCAATGGCCCATCTT
The DNA here is from genome assembly GCF_965279725.1 of Sphingopyxis sp. Taxonomy (GTDB): domain Bacteria; phylum Pseudomonadota; class Alphaproteobacteria; order Sphingomonadales; family Sphingomonadaceae; genus Sphingopyxis. Next base: position 1,123,565 of record NZ_CBDIIL010000003.1, on the reverse strand, counting down.
GGCATGTTCGGGCGCGCAAGCCTCGCTGCCCGCGGCGACCGACATGTCCATGTCACCCATGCCCATATCCCGCATCGTCGCGAGTGGCCGTTCGCGCAGCGGCGGAACATCGGCGACCATACCCGCGCGCGGCGCCAGCGTCGCGCGGCCCATGCCCGATCTGTCGCTGGCTTCGGCGACCAGTGTATAGGCGCGATCCTCGACCGGGGTGACGATGACATCATAGGTTTCGGCGACAGCAATCTGGAACTCGTCGATCTCGGTCGGCACGACGTTGAGCCCGTCGGCCTGCACGACGGTCATCCGAAGGCCGGGGATGCGGACGTTGAAGATCGTCATCGCCGACGCATTGACGATCCGCAGCCGCACCCGCTCGCCCGGACCGAACAGCGCGGTCCAATTGTCGCGCGGCCCGTGGCCGTTGACGAGAAAGCTGTAGGTCGAACCGTTGACGTCGGCGATGTCGGCGGGGTCCATCCGCATCTTGCCCCAATCGATCCGTTCGCCGAGCGGTTGATCCCTGCCCGCGAGCAGGCCGGACAGCGTTTGACGCTGCATGTTGAAATGACCGGGGTTGACCTTCAGCTTGCGGAAGATCGCTTCGGGTGACAGCTGGCTGTGGTCCGACAACACGACGACATGTTCGCGATCATAAGCAACGGGATCGGCGCCTGCCGGATCGATGACGATCGGCCCATAGTGGCCAAGCTGCTCCTGAAGCCCGGAATGACTGTGATACCAATAGGTTCCCGACTGCACGACCGGGAATTCATAGACGAAGGTCGCGCGCGGCTTGATGCCGGGAAAGCTGACCCCCGGCACACCGTCCATCTGGAAGGGAAGGATCAGCCCGTGCCAATGGATCGAGCTATCCTCGTCGAGATCATTGACGACGGTGAGGCGCGCAGTCTGTCCTTCCTTCAGCCGGACAAGCGGCGCCGGGACGGTGCCGTTGATCCCGATGGCGCGGCTCAGCTTGCCGTCGATGCGCATTGTCTGGCGCGCGATCCGCAGCGTGATGTCGTTGCCGGATACCGTCGGAAGCGGCGCCATGATGCCCGAAGACACCGGCTGCGCCCAGGCCGGAAACCAGGCGGCCATCGCCGCGGCCGCGCCGCCGCCAAACGCCCCACGGACGAACCGACGCCTTTCCATCTGCATATTCTTTCCGACCGTTAGCGATTGTTCCTAAAGCCATACGCGGGCGAGACGGCCATCCCTCAATAAAAATGCCGTGCGACGGGCGCGCTGTCCGAACGACCGATCGCGAGATTAATCCCGCGCGCTCGCCGATGGACCGGCGAGCAATTCCCTGAGTTTGGTCCGGGCACGGTAGAGGCGGGTCTCGACCGTCTTTTCGCTGACCCGCAAAATCAGCGCGGTTTCGGCTTGGCTGACGTCATCGATTCCGCGAAGCAGCAACACCTCGCGCAAATTTTGCGGCAGCCGGTCGATTGCCCCGCGCACCCTTGCCAGCTCGCGCTTGTCGGCTGCCTCCGCGTCGGGCGCCGGACCGTCGCTCGCGACATGATGCGCGCTGTCGAGCGGAAGGGCGCGGGCGAAAAAGGCGCGCACCCTGCGTCGGCGGGCCCAGTCGCGACATTTGTTGAGCGCGATCCGGGCCATCCAGGTCCGAAAGGGGCGGTCGCCATCATAGCGATCGATCGCCGCGAATCCGGCGACGAAGCTTTCCTGCGTCAGGTCCAATGCTTCGTCGGCGTCACCGATCTGCTGGACGATGAGCCGATAGACGCCCGCTTTGTGGCGGTGCAGCAACTCGCGGTACGCATCCTCGCGGTCGACGCGAGCGAGGATCGCCAGGTCCTGATCGCTATGCCGCGTGAGGTCGGCGGTCACCGTGCATCGGCGGTCAGCGCCTTGACCACGCTCTTGTCAAACATTGCCGTCTGATCGGGGCTCAGAACCCCGCGCATCGCGAAAAGATGCTGGAGCGTTTCCTTCTGCAATGCCCCCATCACCACATGGGTTTCGTCGATTGCCGCGGTGACGCGCGGTCCATAGCCATGCTCGGCTTCGATCGCCTGCGCGAGGCGAACATTGGCAGCGCGCATCTTCAATTCGAGCGTTTGACGGCGATCAGCAAAATGGGCTTCGATCCGATCGAGCTTCGTTTCTTGCGCGGCGGTCAGGTCGAGTTGGCTGTGGAGAAGCGCGTGAAGTTCGGTTTCGCTGGCGTTAGGCGCATCGGTCACCAGGCGGCCGACAAACACCCCGGCCATCGCGGCGATGAAAGCAACAAGTCCGACGAGAAGCAGGCGGCGGGCTGGCATCGTCAAGACATGTCCAGCAAGGTCGACGGCGCGAGCGCGCTGGGCGGACCGAACGGGGTCAGCGGACTTGCCGCGACCGCTGGCCGGGAAATCGCGCTCCCCGCCAATAGGCCGCCGCCGAGCGATACAAAGGCCGCCAGCGCCATCAGACGGCGCATCGCCACCGCCTCGCGCCGACGGATCGCCAAGGCACCCATGATGTGGTCGTCGAGCGCGCCCAGCGCCGCGGGCAGATCGATCCGGTCCAAAATGCGAAGCGCGTCATCCATCGATCGTCTTTTCCCGACTGCCCACCCTTGTACATACGCACCGCAGCGCATCACCCCTCAACCAAAGTGCCGAGCTGGATTATTTGGCGCGCTCCCCGATTCTCTTAAAGAACCGCGCGGGCGCGGAAAAGCGAGCGCGGCGCTGGCAGCGATCCGGCGATGTGGTTTTCATGTTTCCAGCGCGGTTCGTCACTATAATAACCGTCGCCAAACCGATGAGCGAACCGAACGGACGGCAATCTTCGGCGACCGTCAATGTCACACCTTATGACCGGATCGCGGCTCAAAGCCGGCATGCGCAACATCAGCGGGTGACGATCGACGTCAGCGCCCGTAGAGACCCTAAAATATTGAAATTCCACAAAATTGTCTCGATCGATTTCGAGAGCGGAAAGCCGGATGCGACTTCCTCGTCCACACACCGCCGACGGGATGTTTCCGCGGCAAATCCGGCCTTCAAAGCGAAATGCCAAAATCAAATCAAGCCATTGAAGTACAATGAGAAATGGCGCACCCGAAGGGATTCGAACCCCTGGCCTCTGCCTTCGGAGGGCAGCGCTCTATCCAGCTGAGCTACGGGTGCCAATAGAGCGCGGCCTCTAGCAAGAGCTTCGCCGGGCAGCAATGGCCTATCGACCGCGGCGCGCCGATGTGCAAAGCGGGCGGCGAAGGCCCGGGCAATGGTCAGGGGGGACGCCGGCGTGACATCATCCGAACAGAGCTGGCCGATGGCCGCCGACCTATATGGCGAGATGCAGCTTGAGGCGCGTCCGCCGGCCGGGCGACGCTGGCGCGACTATGTGCCCGGCGTTCTGGTTACCGCCATCGCCGCGCTCGCCGCCGCGTGGATCGCCGATCATTATGCTGCGCCGCTGGTGCTGATGGGGCTGCTCATCGGCCTTGCAATGAGCTTTCTGTCGCAGGACCGGCGCACCCATGCGGGACTCGACCTGATGTCGCAGACCGCGCTGCGGGTTGGGATCGTGCTCGTCGGCGCGCGAATTACCGCCGAACAGCTGGTCGAACTGGGACCGCTGCCCTTTGCGTTGCTTGTCGTCATCATGCTTGCGGTGATTGTTGTCACCGTCGCTAGCGCCCGGCTGTTCGCGCAGGATCGCCACGCCGCGCTGCTCGCGGGCGGCGCGACGGCGATCTGCGGCGCGTCGGCGGCGCTCGCGCTATATTCGTTGATCGGCGACAAACGTGTCGACCAGGCGCGCTTCACGCTCACGCTGGTCGGCATCACCGTCGCCAGCGCGTTCGCGATGACGCTCTACCCGGTGCTCGCCGCCGAACTGGGGCTGACCGACGCACAGGCGGGGTTCCTGATCGGCGCATCGATCCATGACGTCGCGCAGGCGATTGGCGGCGGCTTTTCCTTTTCGCCGCAAGCCGGCGAGGTCGCGACGATCGTCAAACTGACCCGTGTTGCGCTGCTCGCACCGATGCTGATGCTCGTCGCGCTCTGGCTGGGGCGCAGCGGCGCGGGCGACACCAAGACCCGCATTCCGCTACGCCTGCCCTGGTTCATTCTCGGCTTTCTTGCCATCGCGGCCGTCAATTCGCTGATCGCGATCCCGAAGGTCGCGCAGAACGCAGCGGCGACGGGTGCCCAGGCGCTCTTGCTGCTCGCAATCGTTGCGACGGCAATGAAGGCGCGGCTGCACCTGCTGCTCGATCAGGGGTGGCGCAGTTTTGCACCAATTGTCATCGCGACGCTGACGAGCTTCTTGCTCGCGCTTGCCGCCGCGCTTTGTCTGTGACGCCGTGACGTCACCGCAACGACTTTGAATCTTTAGCTTTTAGGTAGCGCCCAGCTGACCGTCAGCTGCGTCGCGCGGCGTGGAATGTCGAGCTTGGCCTCGCTGAAATTGACCTTTTCATTCGGCGGCAACATCCGCACCGGCGGCTTGATCGTCCAGCTATAGACAATCGTCCCTTGTGCATCGCGCAGTTCGGCCAAGATCGGCGGCACCCGCTGTTCGCGGTCGGTCGGGTTGATGATCACCCCCGATGCGGCGAAATAGATCGTCCCGTCGGCCAGTTCGCGATGATCCTGGTTGGGCGGCAATTCGATAACCAGATCGGGTTCGGCGGCGATCCCCGGCAGGCCGAGCCCCTGCGCCCAGCTGGGCAGACCGAAATAATATAGCCCCACCGTCGCTGCGACCATCAGCGCTGCAGCGCTCGCGGCGATCAGCGTCCAGCGCTTCGCCGGATTACGGCGCGGGCGGCGGAAAGGCAGCGGCGCCTCTTCTGCGGCAGCAGGGGCGGGGCGCGGCGCGGGGTCGGCGGCGAAAGCCTCGCGCGGCGGAGGATCGGCGACCGGCGCCGGACTCTCGGCATAGGTTGCCGCCGGCTCGGACGGCGGTGCCGCGACCGGTTCAACCACGGCCTCAGGCTCCGCCAAGTCCAGCGTCGCAGGTTCCTGAAACCAGCTATGGCGGCAATTGGCGCAGCGCACGGTACGCCCCGTCGGGCCGATCGCCGTATCGGGTACGACATAACGCGTGTGGCAGGACGGACAGGCGAGGATCATGGACCTCTCTAAACACGCTGATTCACGGTGTTGCAAGTGCGGTGTCGCCATTGGCCGCCCACTCCCCGCTTTACCTGACACAGCAGCCGTGTAACAGGCGGGGCATGAGCGCCGCCGCGCCCCCATTTCGAGCAACGCTGTCCGCGCCAAACGGTGCGCGCGTGACGCCATGACGGATGTGCCGAGCCCGCGCCCCGGCGGCGCGATGGTCGAATTCGACGGGGTGGGCTTGCGCTATGGCCCCGATGCCGAGGTGCTGACTGACATCAGCTTCAACCTGCAACCAGGCAGCTTTTACTTCCTCACCGGCGCGTCGGGCGCGGGCAAGACGTCGTTGCTCAAGATGCTGTATCTGGCGCAGCGCCCAAGCCGCGGCATCGTCCGTCTGTTCGGCGAGGATCTGGTGAATATGCCGCGTCCGCGTCTGCCCGGCTTTCGCCGTCGCATCGGCGTCGTATTCCAGGATTTCCGCCTGATCCCGCATTTGTCGGCGCGCGACAACATCGCACTGCCGCTGCGCATTGCGGGGGTCGGCGAAGAGGATTTGTCGGGACCGGTCGGCGAAATGCTCAGCTGGATCGGGCTGGGTGAGCGCGCCGATGCGCATCCCGCAACGCTGTCGGGCGGCGAGCAACAGCGTGTTGCGATCGCCCGCGCGGTGATCGCGCGCCCGCAACTGCTGGTCGCCGACGAACCGACCGGCAACGTCGATCCCGAAATGGCGATGCGCCTGCTCGGCCTGTTCGAAGCGCTCAACCGGCTCGGGACCACCGTCGTCGTCGCCACCCACGACGTCCATCTGATCAGCCGCATCGAAAACGCCCAGATGATGCGGCTGGAAAAAGGCCGTCTATCCGACCCGACCGGCGCGCTACGCTATCCACCGGCGAACCGGGTCTAGCGGGATGATCATCCCCCGCGTCCCTGTGCAGCATCGCCGCCTGCTTCCCGACCGCCGCCTGTCGGGGCCGACGCCGTGGGTGATCGCGATCCTGATGATGCTGACGCTGCTCGCCGCCGCTGCCGGGGTCGGGCTCGCGCGCTCCGCCAACGCGATCGGCAGCGCAATTGCCGGGCGCGTCACGGTGCAGATCGTTACCGCCAATCCGGTGACCCGCGCCCAGCAGGCGGCGGCGCTGCGCCGCGCTGCCGCGGCCCAACCTTTCGTCCGGTCGGCGCGCTCGGTCGGGCAGGAAGAGTTGCAAAAGACCCTTGGTCAGTGGTTCGGCAGCGCCGAAGGCGACGATCCCGTCCTCAAATCGCTGCCGTTGCCCGCGCTCGTCGATATCGATTTTGTCGGCGAGGACCGCCGCCGTCCGATGCAGCAATTGCGCGCGCTGGTGGCGGCCGAAGCGCCCGGCGCTCGGATCATTCCCCACGCCGAATGGCTGGGGCCGGTCGCACGGCTGATCCGTTCGCTGGCATGGATCGCCGGCGGGCTTGTCCTGCTGATGACGCTCGCCAGCGCCGCCGTGGTGATCATGACCGCGCGCGCCGCGCTCGGCACCCATTTTGCGACGATCGAGATGCTGCATCTGATCGGCGCGACCGACCGCCAGATAACTCGCCTGTTCCAGCGGCGTATCGCGATCGACACCGCCTATGGGATCGCGCTCGGTACCGTCGTTGCCGCGGCGATCCTGTTGCTGATCGGCTGGCAATGGACGGGGATCACATCGGGATTGGCCGCAACCGCCTCGCTGGGGCCGACTGGCTGGGCGCTCTTGCTGGGGCTGCCGCTATTGGCTATCGCGCTCGCAGCCCTGACGGCGCGCCAGACGTTGCTCGCCGCGCTCAAGAAGATTTTATGATCAAGCGTTTGATTTCCTTTCTCTTTCTGGCTTGGGTTCTGGGGTTTGCGTGGTTCGCGCTGCTGCCGCCCTTGCCAGCCGCGGCGCAGAAAACCGACGCGATCGTCGTGCTCACCGGCGGCCCGGGACGGATCGACCGCGCGCTCGAACGGCTGGAAGCCGGCGATGCCAAGCGGCTGTTGATCAGCGGCGTCGCCCGCGAGGTGAAGCCCAAGGAGCTGGCGGCCGAGTATAAGCGGCCCGCGGCGTTGTTCGATTGCTGCATCGCGCTGGGGTTCGAGGCCGAGGATACGCGTTCAAACGCGACCGAGGTCGCAACCTGGGTTGCGCGGCGCAACTATAAAACGGTACGGCTGGTCACCACCGACTGGCACATGCGCCGCGCCGAATATGAAATCGGCCGCGCGATCGGCGACAAGGTCACTATCCTGCCCGATGCGGTGCGCAGCGAGCCCAATTTCGCGACCTTGTTTCGCGAATATCACAAATTTCTGGCCGGATTGGCAGGCGGACTGCTCGGTCTGTGAGATATAGCATAGCCCTGTTCCGATCGATCCTGTTCTGGATCGCCTTTTTCGTGATGAGCGCCATCTCGTCGATCGGCGGGGTCATCGCCTTGCCGATCTCGCACCGCGGCACGATATTTTTCGTGCGCATCTGGGCGAAGGCGCATCGGCTGTTCTGCCGTTTCCTGCTCGGCCAGACGATCGTCGTCGAGGGCGACATGCCCGATATTCCGGTGCTCTATGTCTTCAAGCATGAATCGGCGTTCGAAACCGTCGAGCAACCAGGGCTGTTCAAACATCCGGCGGTGTTCGCCAAGGAAGAGTTGTTTTCGATCCCCGTCTGGGGTCAGGCGGCACGTTTCTATGGCCTGATCCCCGTCGATCGCGACGGCGGCGGCAAAGCGATGCGCGCGATGCTCAGCGCGGCGAAGGCGGCGCTGGCCGCAGGACGCCCGCTGGTTCTGTTCGCCGAAGGAACGCGGGTGCCGCACGGTGAAGCGCCGGGATTGCGACCGGGTTTCGCCGGCATGTACCGCCTGCTCGGGGTACCGGTGATCCCCGTCGCAGTGAACAGCGGCCTCGCCTTTCCTCCGCACCGCTGGGTCAAATGGCCTGGCACCATCACCTACAAGGTCGGCCAGACCATCCCTGCCGGCCTGCCGCGCGAAGTGGCCGAGGCGCAGGTACGGGTAGCGATCAATGCGCTGAATCCGCCTGAGGCATTGTTGGAAAACAACGCCGCCCTCTAAATCCCGATTGTGCCGAGCGAAGTCGAGAAACGCGAGGCTCGCGCTGTGCAAGCGTATCTCGACTTCGCTCGATACCAACGGAGTTTGACGCCGTATTCGCCCTAATGCTTCCGCCCGAAATCGGGCGCCGCATCGTCCTGCCCCTCGGCAATGATCGAGCGGCGGATCGCCCGCGTCCGCGTGAACCACTCTTCCAGCTTGTCGGCATCGCCGCGGCGGATTGCTTGCTGGAGCACGGTCAGATCTTCGTTGAAGCGCTGCAAAGTCGCGAGAACCGCATCCTTGTTGGCCAGGAACACGTCGCGCCACATCACCGGGTCGCTCGCGGCGATGCGGGTGAAGTCGCGGAAGCCGCCCGCCGAATATTTGATCACCTCGCTCTCGGTGACCTCTTCCAGCTCGCTGGCGGTGCCGACGATCGTATAGGCAATCAGATGCGGCAAATGGCTGGTCACCGCGAGCACCATGTCGTGATGCGCGGCGTCCATGACATCGACCTTGGCGCCGAGCGCCTCCCAGAATGCGGTCAGCGCTGCGACCGCGTCGGCGGGCGCCGCTGCGTCGGGGGTAATGATGCACCAGCGCCCGTCGAACAGGCTGGCAAAGCCCGCGGCAGGGCCGCTATTCTCGGTCCCCGCGACCGGATGCGCCGGGATGACGATATGACCGGGCAGCGCTTTTGCCAGCGCCTCGGCCACGCTCGCCTTTGATGATCCGACGTCGGAAATGATCGTATTTTGGCCCAGACCCGGCGCCATTGCTGACGCCGCGGCGGCCATGCCGCCGACCGGCACCGCCAAGATCACTAGATCGGCGTCGGCGACCGCGGCGTCGGCAGCGTCGATCACGGCGTCACACAGCCCCAGCGTCCGAGCAATTTCGCGGACGTCGCTGTTGGCGTCATGGCCGGTAACCATGACGCCCGGCAGCTTTTCCTTGACCGCGCGCGCGATCGACGATCCGATCAGGCCCAGCCCGATGATCGATAGCCGCTCGATATGACGCGTCATGGTCAGCCGTTCAGCGCGGCGCGGATCGCTGCCGCAAGGCCGCGCGTCTCTTCTTCGGTACCGATCGTCATCCGCAGCGCGCCGGGCAATCCCTGCCCCGGCAGCCATCTGACGATATATCCTGCCTCCATCAGCCGGTTGTACACCGTCTCGGCGCTCACATCGCCTTCGAACAGCACGAGCAGGAAGTTGCACGCGGATGGCACCACGCGCAGGCCATGATTGCCCAGGCTTTCGATCTCTTGCGCCAGCCACGCACGCCATTTGGCGTTGTGATCGCGGCTGGCGGTGATGAACGCGTCGTCGCCGATCGCGGCGATCGCCGCCGCCTGCCCCGCGCGGGTGACATTGAACGGCAGGCGAATACGATGCAGCGCCGAAATCACATCGGCAGAGGCATAGCCCCAGCCGATCCGCTCGGCGGCGAGGCCGTGGATCTTGGAAAAGGTGCGGGTGACAAAGACGTTCGGCTGGGTCTTTGCGAGCTCTAGCCCGCCGTCATCCTCGGCCTCCGACAGATATTCGGAATAGGCCTGGTCGATCACGAACAGCACGGCCTTAGGCAGCCCCGCATAGAGCCGCGCGACCTCGTCGCGCGATGCCAGCGTGCCGGTCGGGTTGTTCGGATTCGCGAGATAGACAACGCGCGTCTTGTCGGTCACCGCCGCAAGCAGCGCATCGACGTCGGTCGCATAATCCTTGTCGTCCGCCTCGACAGGGACCGCGCCGACGCGCCGCGCCGCGATCTCGTACACCGCAAAGCCGTAGCGGACATACAATATCTCGTCGCCGACACCGGCATAGGTGCCCGCCGCCAGATGCAGCAGCTCGTCAGACCCGTTGCCACAGATAATCCGCGCCGGATCGAGCCCAAACTTCGCCGCAATCGTCTCGCGCAGCTCCGCGGAACCGGGGTCGGGATAGCGCGAGAGCGCATCGGGCGCCGCCTGCGCCGCGGCGAACGCCGCGCGCGCCTTTTCACCCGTCCCGAGCGGATTTTCATTGGCGCTGAGCTTGATCAGCGGGCGGCCGTCGGCGCCCGCCGATTTACCGGGAACATAGGGAGCGATGCCGCTGATCCACGGCTTCGGGCTAAGGGTCTGGGTCGCATCGGTCATGCCGCGCCGTTTAACGCTTCGATGGCCCGAGTCCAGCACGTTGACAGGGTGCGCGCGCCCGCTTAGCCCCGCCGCATCATGGCCAGCCTGCTCCACCGGATCCAGCATCAAAGCGTGACGATCGCAGCATCGCTGCCGCTCGACAGCGGGCAAAGCCTGCCGTCGGTGACGATTGCCTATCAAAGCTATGGCGCGCTGAACGCCGACAAGTCGAATGCGTTGCTGATCTGCCATGCGTTGACCGGCGACCAATATGTCGCAAGCGACCATCCGGCGACGGGCAAACCCGGCTGGTGGGCACGCATGGTCGGCCCCGGCAAGCCGATCGACACCGACCGCTTTCACGTCATCTGCGCCAATGTGCTCGGCAGTTGCATGGGATCAAGTGGCCCGGCATCGCCCGATGCCGCGACCGGCACGCCGCTGGGCATGGCGTTTCCGGTGATCACCATTGCCGACATGGTGCGCGCGCAGGCGATGCTGCTCGACCATCTGGGCATATCGCGGCTTCATGCCGTCATCGGCGGCTCGATGGGCGGGATGCAGGCGCTCGCTTGGGCCGCGACCTATCCCGAGCGCGTCGGCGCGGCGCTCGTCATCGCCAGCGCCGCGCGCCATTCGGCGCAGAATATCGCGTTTCACGAGGTCGGGCGGCAGGCGATCATGGCCGACCCCGACTGGCAGGACGGTCAATATTATGACGGCGGCCGCGCTCCCACCAAAGGGCTCGCGGTCGCGCGCATGGCGGCGCACATCACCTATTTGTCCGAAGAAGGGCTGACCGAGAAATTCGGCCGCCGCCTGCAGGCGCGCGATATCAAGAGTTTCGGTTTCGACGCCGATTTTCAGATCGAATCCTATCTGCGGCATCAGGGGCTCGCCTTTACCGACCGCTTCGACGCCAACGCCTATCTCTATATTACCCGCGCGATGGACTATTTCGACCTCGCCGATCCGCACGACGGCCGCCTCGCGGGCGCCTTCGTGGCGGCCAAGGAGGTGCGCTTCACCTTGGTGAGCTTCGATACCGACTGGCTCTATCCGACCGCCGAATCGCGCCGCATTGTCCAGGCGCTGCAAAGCGTTGGCGCCTCGGCAAGCTTCGTCGAACTGTCGGCGCCCTTCGGCCACGACTCGTTTTTGCTCGACGTCCCCGCGCTCGACCGCATCGTCGCCGGCGCGCTCGGCGGGGGTTTTTGACGATGGCGCTGCGCCCCGACCTCGCGATCATCGCCGCGGCGGTGCCAATGGCATCGCGCGCGCTCGACGTCGGCTGCGGCGACGGCGAGCTGATGGTTGCGCTGCGCAACAAGGGAGTCGACGCCCGCGGGCTCGAGATCGACGCCGCCAATGTCACCGCGGCGATCGCGCGCGGCCAGTCGGTGGTACAGGGCGACGCCAACCGCGACCTCGCCGATTATCCCGACGACGCCTTCGACTATGCGATCCTGTCGCAGACGCTGCAAACGACCGAACGCCCCGATCTGGTGATCGACGAGCTGCTGCGCATCGCGCCGCGCGCCTTTGTCAGCTTCCCCAATTTCGCGCATTGGCGCATCCGCCTTGCGCTCTTGTGGGGCGGGCGGATGCCGGTGACCCGGCTGCTGCCCGTCGCATGGTACGAAACGCCCAATATTCACCATGTTACCGTCAGCGATTTTCGCGACTTGGTGCAGGCCAAGCGAATAAGTGTCGAAGCGGCGTGGTATCTGTCGGGCGACCGGCCGACGAGCGACGCGGCAGCAAGCTGGCGCGCCGAACATGCCATTTTCCTGATTGGGCGGACTTAACTCCTCTCCCTTTCAGCGAAGGGGCGTGTCTCAATCCCGCTTCACCAACCCGTTCGCGACAAAATCATTCGCGATCCGCGCAATCTCCGAAATATCGGCATCCTCGTCCCACAGGCCGTAGCGCATGCCGAGAAAAACGTTCATCCCGCCGATCGCCCACGCGTGGATCTCACCGACATCGGCGCGAATTTCCCCGCGCGCCGCGCCCGCCTCCAGCCGCTGACGCACGCGCGCCACGGTGGTTTCATAATGCAGGCGATAGCTCGCATAATCGACGAACTCGGCCTCATCGATGATCCGGTAGATTTCCTTATGCTCGCGCACAAAGCCGAGGAAGGATTCAAGCCCGATGCGCTCGGCGCTGATTTCGTCGGGCGCCGCTTGGACCAGCGGCGTGACATGGTCGCGCAATTGCTCGCTCATGTAGCGGACAAGCGCCTGAAAAATCTCATCCTTCGAATCGAAATAGGTGTAAAAGCTGCCGAGTGCGGTTCCAGCGCGGCGGGTGATACCGCTGATCGACGCCTCATGAAAACCACGCTCGCCGAACTCAATCGCCGCGGCGTCGAGCAGCTTGCGCAGGGTACGACGCCCGCGTTCGGTGCGCGGCGTCTTGTCGCGTGCTTCGGCGTCGGTGGCCGGTGTCGTGACTCGCGGCTGATCCATGGCTGCCCTTCGTCTCCCTTCCGCTCGCCCCTTGCTGCATCGTGGCTTTTTCGCACCACTGGCAAGCAAAAAACGTCGAAGTCATATTCCAAGTTGAAACTTGGTTCATGTTTCATTATTGGGTGCGTCGCGGCTTGGCAAGCACCGAGCCCAAGAAAAACGAAAAGGGCGTATCGATCGCCCCTCACATGGGAGAGTCCTACATGCGTCCTTTCGCTCGTCCGTTGCGCCGTGCCATTCTTGCCTCGAGCGCGCTGTCCCTGCTCGCCTTTGCCCCCACCGCCTTTGCGCAAGGCGCCGACGCGTCTGACGCGGGCGCCACCGCGGATACGGGCGATGACGAAATCATCGTCACCGCGCGCCGCCGCGACGAACGCCTGATCGACGTCCCCGTCGCGATCACCGCCTATTCGGGCGACGCGCTGGCCAAGGCTGGCGCGATCGACATCACCGACATCGGCCAGACCACCCCGAACACGACGCTCGAAGTGTCGCGCGGCACCAATTCGACGCTTAGCGCCTTCATCCGCGGCGTCGGCCAGCAAGATCCGGTGTCGGGCTTCGAACAGGGCGTCGGCCTCTATCTCGACGACGTCTATCTCAACCGTCCGCAGGCCGCGGTGCTCGACATCTATGACGTCGAACGCATCGAAATCCTGCGCGGACCGCAGGGCACGCTCTATGGCCGCAACACCATCGGCGGCGCGGTCAAATATGTGACCAAGCAGCTCCCCGAGGAGTTCTCGCTCAAGATCAAGGGCACGCTCGGCACCTATAAGCAGGCCGATCTGGTCGTGACCGCCAGCGCGCCGATCGGCGACCTGCTGCGCGTGGGCGGATCGGTCGCCCGCCTGTCGCGCGGCGGCTTCGGCGACAATCTCACCACTGGCCTTGAAAATTACAACAAGGACGTGTGGGCGGGCCGCGGCACCGTCGAACTCGGCGGCTATGGCGAACCGGTGCTGATTCGCATTTCGGGCGACTATACCAAGGACAAGAGCGCGCCGCGCGGCGGCCACCGCCTGATCCCGTCGCTGCGCACAAACGCGCCGGTGCTCGACAATGTGTTCGACAGCCGCGGCGGCCTTGTCGATCCGAAGCAGGAAATCGAATCCTACGGTCTGGCGATGAACGTCACCGCCGAACTGACCGACACGTTGACGCTCCGCTCGATCAGCGCCTGGCGCAAGGATACGTCGGCGACCCCGATCGATTTCGACGCGCTGCCCGCGGTCGACGTCGACGTCCCCGGCTTCTACTTCAACGAACAGATCAGCCAGGAATTCCAGCTGCTCTATGAAGGCGACCGGCTGAAAGGTCTGCTCGGCTTCTATTATCTCGACGCGACCGCCGACACCTTGTTCGATGTCCGCATCTTCAACACTCTCGCCGGGCTGACCGCTTTTACCGAGGCCGATGTCGACACCACAACCTTTGCGGTGTTCGGCGACGCGACCTTCGATTTCACCGACCAGCTCAGCCTGTCGGTCGGCGGACGCTACACTTGGGACAAGCGCGAGGCATCGATCCTGCGCCAGAATTACCTCGGCGGCGGCTCGCCGGTGTTCGGCGGTGCGGGCGTTGCGTTCGGCGCCCCGGGGACCGATTTCGACGGCCAGCGCAGCTTCAACAAATTCACCCCGCGCGCCTCGCTGTCGTTCAAGCCGACCCCTGACCACACACTCTACGCCAGCTATTCGCAGGGGTTCAAAGGTGGCGGCTTCGATCCGCGCGGGGTCGGCGTCAATGCTCCCGACCTCGATGGCAACGGCACCCGCAGCGATGCCGAAATCGCCGCGTTCCTCAGCTTCCGTCCCGAAAAGGTCGAAAGCTATGAACTCGGTTACAAGGGTAGCCTGATGGACGGCGCGCTCAACGTCGCCATCGCCGGCTTCTACGCCGATTATACCGACGTCCAGATCCCGGGTTCGGTCGCCTGCACCGTCAGCGGCCTGCCGAGCTTTTGCGGTATCGTCTCGAACGCCGGCAAGGCGACCTTCAAGGGCATCGAGTTCGAAGGCCGCGCGCGGCTGGGTCAGGACATTGCGGCGGCGGGCGACCGGCTGACGCTATCGACCGCGCTTGGCTATATTCAGGCCGACTATAAGGAATATATCTCGAACATCGGTGGTGCGCCGACCGATGTCGCTGATTTCCGTGAAGTCCAGAATACGCCGAAATGGACCGCCAGCGGGACCCTCGCCTATGCCACCCCGATCGGCGACGGCGATTTGAACTTCGGCACGACTCTGTCGTATCGTAGCAAGACGTATCAATTCGAAGTCCCGAACCCCTATATCGACCAAAAGGGTTTCGCGATGCTCGACGCCAGCATCGTCTATACCGCCCCCGACGATCGCTGGAGCATCGGCCTGTTCGGCAAGAATCTGACCGACAAGGAATATAAGACTTCGGGCTATACCTTCATCAACGTCAACCCGACCACCGGCGTCCCGGTGATCGGCGGCAACGGCCTGCCGACGTCGTCGCTCGGTACCGAAGGCACGCTGACCGCCTTCTACGGCAACCCGCGCCAGGTCTTCGTCACCGGCTCGGTGAAGTTCTAGACCTAAGCGTCCTCTTTCCGTTCGTATCGAGCGCGGTCGAGACACCCATCGTGGTGCATCGCCTCACGGCATCTCGACTTTGCTCGATGCGAACGGTTTTTGTCAGGTCAGCTTTTCCAGCGGCGGCGCGCCGCCAACCGCCACCATCCGCTCGCCATCGATAACGATCGGGCTCGCGAGCCCGTCGACCGACGCGCCATCGGGCCGGAAGCGCATCCCGCGCGCCTGGACCTGCGGGTCGGCAAAGACCGCCTGAAGGTCATTGATCGGCCCCGCCGGAACGCCCTCCGCCTCCAGCGCGGCGGCAAAGTCTTCGGTATCCCAGCTTGCGATGCGGCCCGCCAGGAGCGGGATAAGTTCGCGGCGATTCTCCAAGCGCGCACCATTGATCGCAAAGCGTGCGTCGTCGGCCCAGCCGGGCTCACCCAATATGGTGCATAATTTCCGAAATTGTCCGTCGTTGCCGACCGCGATCACCAGTTCGCCATCGGCGGTCGCGAACGCCTGATACGGCACGACATTCACATGGCCATTGCCCATCCGGCGCGGCGCCACGCCGCTGGCCAGATAATTGGCCGCCTGATTGGCGAGCACCCCGACTTGGCAATCGAGCAATGCCATATCGACATGCGCGCCAATCCCGCTGACGTCACGGCGGCGCAGCGCGGCAAGAATACCGATCGTCGCATAGATGCCGGTCAGCAGGTCCGCATAGGCCACCCCCGCCTTTTGCGGCGACCCGTCGGGTTCGCCGGTCAACGACATCGCGCCGCCCATCGCCTGAATGATGAAATCATAGCCCGCGCGGTGCGCATAAGGGCCGGTCTGGCCGAAGCCGGTGATTGAACAGACGATCAAGCGCGGAAAATCGGCGATCAGTGTCGCCGGATCGAGCCCATATTTGGCCAGTCCGCCGACCTTGTAATTTTCGATCACCACATCGGCATCGGCAATCAGCGCGCGAACCGCGGCCTGCCCCGCGGCCGTCGCGATGTCGATCGCCACCCCCGATTTGCCGCGATTGCAGCTGTGATAATAGGCCGCGCCCAGATTTTCACCGTCGGCGCCGGTAACGAACGGCGGTCCCCAGCTGCGCGTGTCGTCGCCCGCCCCGGGCCGCTCGACCTTGACCACCTCGGCGCCCAGATCGGCCAGCAATTGCCCGCACCACGGCCCCGCCAGCACCCGCGCCAGTTCGACGACGCGGATGCCTGCCAAAGGTTTCGCTATACTATCCGCCAAAAGCCGAAATGCCAGTGATCGCGCGGCCCAGGATCAACGCATGGACGTCGTGCGTCCCTTCATAGGTGTTCACCGTTTCCAGGTTCACCGCGTGGCGGATCACATGATAATCGGCCGAAATGCCGTTGCCGCCGTGCATATCGCGCGCGACGCGGGCGATATCGAGCGCCTTGCCGCAATTGTTGCGCTTGAGCAGGCTGATCGCATCGGGAATCAGCCGCCCCTCGTCGATCAGCCGGCCGATACGCAGCGCCGCGTTCAAGCCGAGCGCGATTTCGGTCAGCATGTTCGCGAGCTTCAGCTGGACGATCTGGTTCGCCGCGAGCGGGCGTCCGAACTGCTTGCGCTCGCCGGTGTAATTGCGCGCCGCTTCATAACAGAATTCCGCCGCACCCATCGCGCCCCAGCCGATGCCGTAACGCGCCCGGTTGAGACAGCCGAACGGGCCTTTCAGCCCCGACACATGCGGCAACAGCGCGTCCTCGCCGACCTCGACCGAATCCATGACGATCTCGCCGGTGACCGACGCGCGCAACGACACCTTGCCCTCGATCTTCGGCGCCGACAGGCCTTTCATGCCCTTTTCCAGTACGAAGCCGCGAATTGCGCCGTCATGCGCCTCGGACTTCGCCCACACGACGAAAACATCGGAGATCGGCGAATTGGTGATCCACATCTTGGCGCCCTTGAGCCGGTAACCACCTGCAATCTTTTCGGCGCGCGTCCGCATCCCGCTTGGGTCGCTGCCCGCGTCGGGTTCGGTCAGGCCGAAACAGCCGACGAGTTCGCCCGACGTCAGCCCGGGCAGATACTTCCGCTTCTGTTCCTCGCTGCCATAAGCGTTGATCGGGTGGATCACGAGCGAGCTTTGCACCGAGCAAGCCGACCGGTAGCCCGAATCTATCCGCTCGACTTCGCGCGCGATCAGACCGTAGCTGACATAGTTCAGCCCGGCGCCGCCATATTCGGGATCGATCGTCGCGCCGAGCAGCCCGAGCGCGCCCATTTCGGACATGATCTCGCGGTCGAAGCGCTCGTCCAGAAAGGCCGAGGTAACGCGCGGCAACAAAGCGTCGGTCGCGTAGGAACGCGCCGTATCGCGCACCATCCGCTCTTCTTCGCTCAGTTCGGCGTCGAGCTGGAGGGGGTCGAGCGGGTCGAGCGCTTCGACACGCTGCGGATCGGCGAGGGCCATGAGGAAGGGCTTTCTCTAAAAGGCGAGCGGCCCTTTCGGGATGCGCGCTAGCGGGTCGGTGCCGCGGTGTTGCGGGCGGGCACGGCAGCCGGGCTGTCGCGCGGCTCCAATATCGCCGCGGTCTCGATCAGGTCAAGCGCACGCCGCGCCTCATGATAACGCCGCGCATCAATCAGCCAGTCGTTCGCCATCGCAGCGCCAGGCATCGCTTCCACCTCGGCGATCGCGAGATCGGCTTGACCAGCACCCAGATAGCGGCGCGCGCGCTCAAGCCGTTCGGCGGCGCGCGGCGACTGCGTTCCCGCGGCGCGCACGACGAACAGCTCGCTCAGCTCGCGACGAAAGCCAGTCCACAGGCTGCCGTTGTCGTCGCCGCCGCGTCCGACCAGCTGCGGCGCGAGCGTATCAAGCTCTGATCGCAATTGTTCGAGCGTCACCGGCTCGCGCGAGGTTTCGATAATCGTTTTCACCGCGTTGGGCTGATCGTCGCCAAAGCGCAGGCGCAGCTGCGCATCCAGATAACCAAGCGACAGGCCGCGATCGAGCGCGCGGCGGACGGCAAAGGCCACCAGCAACCCCTCGGAGCGCGAGGCGTTACCCGACGCCGATTCGGCCTCAAGGGTGATCCGCGACAGTCGTTGTTCGAGTTCGGCGACGCGTGCCGCCAGCGCATTGGCGCCGTCGACGGGCGCGACCACCAGCGGCTGCCCGGCCGCCGTTTTGACCGCCGCCCCCGCGAGCGGCGCGGGATCGGCAGTCTCGCCGACCACCGGAGTTTCAATCATTTTTGCGGCCGGAGCGGTGCCATCGCCAGCGAGCCAGCGGTTTACGGCCCATCCGCCGCCAATAACCCCGATGAGCAGCAGGAGCAGGGCAGCGATGGCGAGCAGCCGAAACGACGGCCCCCTCGCCGGGACCGCCTCGGCCAAAGGCGAGGTGGTGTCGATGCTGTCGGTTGCCATATGTCTCTTTCGAACGACCCTATTTCCCGCCCTTGTGGCACAAAGCATGGACCAGTGCCAACATTGACGCGTCATTGGGATGCTCGGCGGCTGCCAATTCGGCCCAGCCTTCGCCCGCCGCCGCTGCGACCGCAGGGCTGATCGCGACCAACTTTATATGCGCGCGCGCGCCGCCGACAAGCGCCGCAATCCGTTGCGCCGAGCGCGCGGAGTGCGCGAGCAGCACCGCGGGCGCCGCAACCAGCGCCGTCCACGCATCGGGCGGCTCTACCGGATCGACCGCATAGCAGGCCAGTGGCTCCAGCGTCGCGCCGCGAGGGTCAAGTTCGGACCGATCACGACCGCAAAGCCATAATATCCGGGCAGTCTTACGCGACGTCATGGCATCAAGAAGGCTTTGAGCGTCGCCCTCTCCCGTCTGAGCCACCGTCAATCCTGCCGCGCGCGCGGCTTCGGCGGTTGCGGTGCCCACTGCGTGAACCGGAAGCGTCGCCAATCGCGAAAGCTGCGGACCGGCGTGTCGCACCGCCTGCGCGCTAGTGAGCAACAGGGCGTCGAAATCGGCCGCCGCAGGCGTCGTCCAGCCTACCGCGCGCCCCGCAAACAGCGGCACCGCATGAGCGTCGATCCCCAGCCTAGCTGCCCGCGCGACCGTCGCGCGATTGCCCGGTTCGGGGCGGGTGACAAGCAGCGGCAGCCCGCCGATCATGCCGCGAACAGCCGCCGCACCGTATCCGGGGCGGCATCGAGCAAGCGGCGCGCCAGTGCGGCGGCGGCATCGTCATGGTCGATCACGGCGTGGCCGGCGGCATGATCGGCGCCGTCTTCGGAAAAGATTTCGGCATCGAGCCGCAGCGTACCATCGCCCAGCCAATTCGCGTGTGCCGCGACCGGTGAACGGCAATCACCTCCCAGCTCGGCCAGAAAGGCGCGCTCGGCAGCCACCGCGCGATGCGTCGGCGCATGGTCGATCGCGCCCAGCAAAGCGAACGCGGCGCCGTCGTCGGCGCGGCACTCGATACCGATCGCGCCCTGCGATGCAGCGGGAAGCAGCACCGCCGCGGCCTGCACCGTCCCGACGGCATGCATCCCCAGCCGATCAAGCCCCGCTGCCGCCAGCAACGTCGCATCGGCCTCGCCCGCCGCCAGCTTGGCCAACCGGGTCGCGACATTGCCGCGCAGCAGCACCGTCTCCAGATCGGGCCGGATCCGCTTGACCTGCGCGGCACGGCGCGGGCTGCTCGTCCCCAACCGGGCGCCCTGCGGCAGGTCGGCGATGCTGGTCGCCGTCAGATCTTCGCGTACCACCAACCGGTCGCGCGGATCGGCGCGTTCGAGCATTGCGCCGAGTGCAAAGCGCGCATCGCGCAGCGTTTCGACGTCCTTCAGCGAATGGACCGCGATGTCGATCACCCCGGCGTCAAGCGCCGCATCGAGCTCGCGCGTCCACAGCGCCTTGCCGCCAACCTCGGCAAGCGCGCGATCCTGAATGCGATCGCCGGTCGCGGTCATCGGCACGATTGCGAGCGCCTCGGCTGTGATGCCATGGGTCGCGATCAGTGCCGCGGCCGTCATATGGGCTTGTGCCATCGCCAGCGGCGAGGCGCGGGTGCCGATACGCAGCGGGTTTTCGGGTGTGGGAAGCTCATTCATCGCGTTGCTGCTAGCGCGGCTTGCCCTGCCGATAAAGGGGCGGGTAAAGGAACGCGTAATATTATGACCCTGATCCTCGGCCTGGAATCGAGCTGCGACGAAACGGCAGCAGCGCTTGTCGACAGCGACCGGCGCATATTGGCGCATCGCGTCGCGGGTCAAGAGGCCGAGCACAGTCCCTTTGGCGGCGTCGTTCCCGAAATCGCGGCGCGCGCGCATGTCGACCGGCTCGCGCCGATCGTCGCCGGGGTGCTGGCCGATGCTGGGGTGTCGCTCGCCGATGTCGACGCAATCGCCGCAACCGCCGGTCCCGGCCTGATCGGCGGCGTGATGGTCGGCCTCGTCACCGGCAAGGCGCTTGCCCACGCGGCGAACAAGCCGCTGATCGCGGTCAATCACCTTGAGGGCCATGCGCTGTCGCCGCGGCTCGTCGAACCGGCCCTGAAATTTCCCTATCTGTTGCTGCTCGTCTCGGGCGGCCATTGTCAGTTGCTGCTTGTGAGGGGCGTCGGCGATTATCGCCGCCTCGCCACCACGATCGACGACGCCGCCGGTGAGGCGTTCGACAAAACCGCGAAGCTGCTCGGACTCGGCTATCCCGGCGGCCCCGCGGTTGAACGCATCGCAAAGGACGGCAATCCCCACGCCGTGCCGCTGCCGCGCCCGCTGGTCGGCAGCGCGGAGCCGCATTTCTCCTTCGCCGGGCTCAAAAGCGCCGTGGCGCGCGCCGCAGCCACCGGAGCCCACAGCACCCCCGACCTTGCCGCTTCGTTCCAGCAGGCGGTCGTCGACTGCCTCGTCGATCGCAGCCGCATCGCGCTGGCCGCCTGCCCTGAGGCAACCGCCTTTGTCGTCGCCGGCGGGGTCGCTGCCAACGGCGCGATCCGCGCCGCGCTCACCGATCTCGCGGCGCGCTTCGATCGGCCTTTTGTCGCGCCGCCGCTGTGGTTGTGCACCGACAATGGTGCGATGATCGCCTGGGCAGGTGCCGAGCGCTTCGCGGCAGGTCTTACCGACGATCTCTCAGTCGCGGCGCGGCCACGCTGGCCGCTCGATCCCGCCGCCGAGACGGTGCGCGGTGCGGGAGTGAAGGCATGACGTCCTATCAAAATTTCGGCGTCATTGGCGGCGGCGCCTGGGGAACCGCGCTGGCGCAGATGCTCGCGGCCGACGGCGCCCCGGTGCGGCTGTGGGCACGCGAGGACGAAGTCGTGACCGCGATCAACGCCGAGCATCGCAATCCGGTGTTTTTGCCCGGCGCTGTGCTGTCGGCTTCGCTGACGGCAACCAGCGCGCTCGCCGATATGGCCGACTGCGACGCGCTGCTCGTCGTCGTGCCGGTGCCCTTCCTGCGCTCGGTGCTCGCCGAATTGCCCGCGGCTAACGCGCCGTTGATCTTTTGCAGCAAGGGGATGGAGGCGGGCAGCTTCGCCTTTCCGATCGACATAGCGCGCGAACTTGCGCCGCAGCGGCCGCACGCGGTGCTGTCGGGACCGACCTTCGCGCACGAGGTTGCCGCCGGCTTGCCAACCGCCGTCACCTTGGCTGCTGCCGATCCCGACCTCGCCGCCGACATTGCGCGCGCAATCGCGCGGCGGCATTTCCGCCCCTATGTTTCGACCGACGTGATCGGCGCCGAAATTGGCGGCGCGATCAAGAATATCCTCGCGATCGCCTGCGGCGTCGTTGACGGCGCCGGGCTCGGCCTCAACGCGCGCGCTGCCCTGATCAGCCGCGGCTTTGCCGAAATGACGCGCTTTGGCCTTTCGCGCGGGGCGCAGGCGGAAACGCTCGCCGGGCTCGCTGGCCTCGGCGATCTCGTCCTCACCTGCACCTCGTCCAATTCGCGCAACTTCGCGCTGGGTCAGGGCCTGGGCCGCGGCGAGGATGCCAGCGCGCTGATGGCCGACCGCCGCACCGTCGCCGAAGGCGCGTTCAGCGCCCCGGTCGTCGCCGCCGCAGCGCGCGCCGACGGCATCGACATGCCGATCACCGACACTGTGGCGCGGCTGATTGCCGGTGAAACGCGCGTGTCCGATGCCATTCACGCCCTGCTCAGCCGACCGCTGCGATCCGAGGGACGATGAAACCGGCCATCCAATTGCCTGTATCCCCGCCGCGCGCTAGACTGGCGTCCGGGGACCAGCAGAAGGGGCGGCGGGCTTGAGCCAGACGGACAGCGCAGCCGCGCCGCCAGCATCGGGCGTCCCTACGGGCGACGCCGACACCGCCGCGCTCGCCAAAGGCGGCCGCACCAATTTTTTTGGTTTCATCCTGCGCCTCGTCGCGCGCCTGCCCTTTCTTTATGTCGCCGGCCGCTGGTACGGCCCCGAAGCGGTTGGGCGCTTCGCCTTCGCCGTGCTCGTCATCGAACTGATCGCGCAGCTCGCAACGCTGGGCCTGAAGCGTGGCCTCGCCGAACAGCTGAGCGCGCCGGGGGCCGATCATCGCATGGTCGTTTGGGACGGCATGTTCGTCGCCTTATTGGCTTCGGCGGCGGGGTCGGCTCTGCTCTTTCTCCTGCCGCAATTGATGTTCCCCGCCGGCGATCTCGACTGGATCGATCGCTGGATGGCGCTGCTCGTCTTCGCCATCGCAGGTACCGACATCGCGCTCGCCGCCTGCGCTTATCGCTTCGACGTCGGCGCGACGGTGCGCGCGCGCGCGATCGTCGAACCCTGGGTGATCAGCGCCGCCGCGGCGGGGTTCTGGTTCGTGTCGGCGCGCGACGGATTGATGCTGTCCTATGCCGCCGCGATGGTCGGCGCGTTTCTGACCGCACTGATCCCGATGCTGCGCCATTATGGCGGGCCACGCGGCTGGCGGCCCCACCCCGCGCATCTTATCGCCGTGGCGCGGCGCAACGCCCCGCTCGCCGCCGCCGACGCGATCGAATGGGGGACGCGCCGCCTCGATCTGTTCATCCTCGGCCAGTTCACCTCGCCGACCATCTACGGCATTTATTATATGGCGCAGCAGGTCGCATCGCTGCCGCAAAAGCTGAAAACCAGTTTCGAACCGATCCTCGGCCCGGTCATCACCCGCAACCTTGCCGAAAATCGGCTTGCCGCCGTGGCGGCACAAGTCAGCCAGGTCGGTTTCTGGATCATCGCCGCACAGGCCGGTGTCGCACTCGCGCTTGGTATCCCCGGAGAAGCGGTCATGGGCCTTGTCGGCCCCGAATTTGTCAGCGGCACCGCGGCGCTCGCCTTCCTGCTCGCCGCCGAAGTCGTGGCGGCGACCGCAGTCGTCAGCGAGGCTGCGCTGGTGTATGTCGCGCGGCATCGTAATCTTTTGATTAGCATGGCGACACTGGCGCTGCAGGCGATATTCAGCGTCGCGCTGATCCTGATCGCGAAATCGATGGGACTGCCGCCGATATATTACGCCGCGGCGGTGGCGCTCGCGTTGATGCTCGCGCTTGGCTTTGCCTCGGTCGTAAAAGCGCGGCTGCTCGCCCATGTGCTGGGGGCACCTGTCAACAGCCTGCGCTGGGCGCTGGTCTGGGCGACAGCCGGGGCGGCCATCCTCGGCTGGGGGGCGACCCAGCTGCCCGAATGGGCCGAGCTGCTGATCGGCGTTCCGGTCATCCTCGCCATCTATTCATGGCTGATCTGGACCCGCGGCTTCGGCCCTGCCGATCGTGCCTTGTTCAAGAAAAGCCCCGAGGCAGCGGACGCAGCAACGGCGACTTAAGCCAGCCGTTCGGCAACCTTGGCGCGCAAGTCGGTCTGGGCGCGCGGACCCACCTGCGCGATGATCTCACGCGCGCACACCGCGCCCATCGTCAGGCAATCGGCGATCGGGCGCCCTTCGGCCAGGCCCGCGAGGAAACCGGCGGCGAACAGGTCGCCCGCCCCCGTCGTGTCGACGACATCGTCGATCGGCTCGGCGGCCACCTCGGTGCGTTCGCCGTTCGTCAAGGCGACCGCACCCTTTTCGCCGCGTGTTGCGACCAGCAACGGCACATCGGCAGCAACGCGCGAAAGCGCGGTTTCGAAATCATCCACCTGCGCCAGTTCAAGGAGCTCCGCCTCATTGGCAAACAGGATGTCGATCTCGCGCGCCGCGGCCATGCGGCAGAAATCGTCGCGATGCCCCGCGACGACGAAGGTATCGGACAAGGTAAAGGCGATGCGCCGTCCCGCGGCGCGCGCCAGGCCGATCGCCTCGGCCATCGCCGCACGCGAGGCATCGGCGTTCCACAAATAGCCTTCGAGATAGAGGATGTCGGCGTCGGCGATCAGCGCCGCATCGAGCGAGTCATGCCCCAGATTCTGCGACGCGCCGAGGAAGGTGTTCATCGTCCGCTGGCCGTCGGGGGTCACCAGGATCAGGCAGCGTGCGGTCGGGTCGCTTTCGGCGAGCGGCGGCGTATCGAAGGCGACGCCGAGCGAGGTCAGGTCATGCGTGAACACTTGGCCAAGCTGGTCGTCGGCGACCTGGCCGATAAAGCCGCAGCGGCGCCCGAGCGCCGCCATGCCAGCGAGCGTGTTCGCCGCCGAGCCGCCCGACATTTCAATCGCCGGGCCCATCGCGGTGTAAAGCCGTTCGGCCTCTTCGGCGTCGATCAGCCGCATCGATCCCTTGGTCAGCCCTTCGGCGGTGATCAGCGAATCGTCGGCGCGGGCGATGACATCGACGATCGCATTGCCGATGGCGACGACGTCGAAACGGGCGGTGGAGGCCATGAAATATCCTGTATTGCGTGGAAAAATGCTGCCGCGCTTTAGGGATGGCGGCAGGGCAAGGCAAGCGCCGCGCTTGACGCGCGCATCTCTCCCTCGCATCCCTCGGGCCATGACCCGCGCCGTCCACGCCTTTCTGCTTGCGCTCAGGGACCTGCCCCAACCGCGCGTTCTGCGTATCCTGCTGCAAAGCCTCGCGCTTACCCTGTTGCTGTTGCTTGCGGCAGGCGCCGCGATCTTCGTCGCCGTGCAGTGGGCGCTCGAACATTGGCAATGGTTGGGCGCCGCCGAACGCGACATGGCCGGCCTGTTGGTCGTCCTTGCGATCATCGCGGGAAGCTGGCTGCTGTTCCGCGCCGTCGCGATCGTCGTCGTCGGGCTGTTCGCCGACGCGATCGTCGCCGACGTCGAAGGTCGCTATTATCCCGCCGCGGCAGCGCGCGCAGTCGATGTCGGCTGGCGGCAGAATATCGGTCTCGCGCTGGCGTCGCTGATCCGGTTGATCGGCGGCAACCTGCTCGCGTTGCCGATCTATATCCTGCTGCTCGTCACCGGCATCGGCACGCCGATCTTTGCGCTGTTCGTCAACGCCTTGCTGCTCGGCCGCGATCTCGAGGCGATGGTGCTGGCGCGCCACCCCGACCGTCCGCGCCTCGACCGGCGCGCGCGGTGGTCGCTCGGACTGTTGTCTGCCGCAAGCTTTGTGGTGCCTGTCGCCAATCTGTTGGCGCCCATCGTCAGCGCCGCTATGGCCGTCCACATGCTCCACTTGCGGAGCGGGGACCGGAACATATGATCCAAAACCGCCGTCTGGCCACCGTCGCCAGCCTTACCCTGCTGCTCGGTGGCTGCGCCGGCAATGCGATACCGCGCGCCGCCCCGCCCCCGGGCCAGCCCCGGGCAACAGCCATCACCCCGCCGCGCCCGACGCAGAACAACAGCCTGATCGGCCAAAATGCCAACGCCGCGCTTGGCCTGTTCGGCAAGCCCCGGCTCGATGTCGCCGAGGGCGCAGGACGAAAGCTGCAATTCAGCGGCAGCGCGTGCATCCTCGATGTCTATTATTATGCGCCGCGGCAGGGCGCCGACGCGCTCGCTACCCATGTCGATGCGCGCACGCCCGAAGGCCGCGATGCCAATGTGCCGAGCTGCATCGAGGCGCTACGCCGCTAAACAGACGTCATAGCGTCAGTTCGGCGAGCGCCCACCGCGCAGCATCGGCAACCATCGGGGTATTGTCGTCGGCCAGTCGCTTCAGTACCGGCCGGAATCGCACGTCGCCGCTGTTCCCCGCAGCGATTGCCGCATTGCGCACCATCCGGCCGCGCCCGATCCGCTTGATCGGCGACCCCGCAAACACCTGCCGGAACCCCGCATCGTCGAGCGCGAGCAGATCGGATAGCGACGGCGCGACCAGCTCGGCGCGCGGCAGAAAGGCGCGATGAGCGTGCGCGGCGTCGGCGAACTTGTTCCACGGGCAGACGGCAAGGCAATCGTCGCAGCCATAGACGCGGTTGCCGATCCCCCGCCGCAGATCGGGCGGGATCGGCCCGTCATGCTCGATCGTCAGGTACGAAATACAGCGCCGCGCATCGAGCTGGTACGGCGCCGGGAATGCCTGCGTCGGACAGGCGTCCTGACACGCCGTACAACTGCCGCAGCTGTCGCGCCCGGGGATGCTCGGTGTCAGATCGAGCGTCGTGTAGATCGCACCGAGGAACAGCCAGCTGCCATGCTCGTGGCTGACCAGATTGCTGTGCTTACCCTGCCAGCCGAGTCCCGCCGCCGCCGACAGCGGCTTTTCCATCACCGGCGCGGTATCGACGAACACCTTGACCTCGGCGCCGGGCGCTTCGGCGACCAGCCAGCGCGCCACCCCCTTCAGCGCCCGTTTGACGACGTCATGATAATCACCACCCTGCGCATAGACTGAAATCCGCCCGCGTGTCGGATGATCGGCGAGCGCCAGCGGGTCGTGCACGGGGGCATAGCTCATGCCGAGCGCGATCACCGAACGCACCTCGGGCCACAGCCCCGCGGGCGAACCGCGCTGCGCTGCGCGACTTTCCATCCAGATCATGTCGCCGTGGCGGCCGTCGGCCAGCCACTGGTTCAAACGTTCGGCGGTTTGCGGCGCCGCGCCGGCATCGGCGACACCGAACGCAACAAAGCCATGCGCGCGCGCCACCAATTCGAGGCGCTGTTCGAGCGAAGGCGTTTCAACAGGCAAGGCTTCGGCAACCATTGCTGCTCTATACGCGAGCCGCCTGTCCGTGCCATAGCTTGCGGACCATCAGATCAGGGACCGAAGCTTGAACGAGTTCAGCGTCGAGGCGACCGGCCTCACCAAATATTTCGGCGATTTCAAAGCGGTCGACAATGTCAGCCTCGCGGTGCCGACCGGCAGCATTTACGGCGTGCTCGGCCCCAATGGCGCGGGCAAGACCACCAGCCTGCGGATGACGCTGGGGATTATCGATCCCGACGCAGGCATCAGCCGTCTGTTCAGCGACCAGCGGCCGCAGGCGGTGCGCCACCGCATCGGCTATCTGCCCGAGGAACGCGGCCTGTATCCCGGGATGAAAGCGCGCGAAGCGATCGCGTTCATGGGCGCACTGCGCGGGCTCGACTGGTCCGAAGGCCGCCGCCGCGCCGCGACCTTCATGATCGAACTCGGCCTCGAGCGCGTGATCGACGAAAAGATTCGCAAAATGTCGAAGGGCATGGCGCAGATGATCCAGTTGATTGGCTCGATCGTCCACGCCCCCGACCTGATCGTGCTCGACGAACCTTTCTCGGGCCTCGATCCGGTCAACCAGGAACGGCTCGAAATGCTCGTCCGCCGCGAACGTGATCGCGGCGCTACGATCCTGTTCTCGACCCATGTCATGGCGCACGCCGAACGCCTTTGCGACCGGCTGGCGATCATCGCCCGCTCGCAGCGCCGGTTCGAAGGCACCGTCGACGACGCGCGCAGCTTGCTACCGATGCAGGTGCGTTACACCCCGCGCGCCGACGCCAGCGTCGGGGCAATCGCCGCGCTGCTCCCCACGGGCGCCGAATTGCGCGGCGAGGCGTGGCATTTCGCCATCCAGGACGAAGATGTCGAACCGCTACTCGCGCGCATCACCGCGAGCGGCCTTGGCGTCGCGGGCCTGTCGATCGCGCGTCCGGCGCTGCACGACGCGTTCGTCCATATCGTCCGCCAAGTCGATGCCAGCTTCGCCGCCGATCCCGCCAGCGATGCGATCGAGGAGGCCGTCGCATGACCCCTTTCTTGAAAAACATGCTCGTCATCGCGCGCCGCGACTTTCTGGCGATCGTCGCGACCCCGACCTTCCTGCTCTTTCTGCTCGCGCCGCTGTTCATGGTCGGCATGGGGCTTGCCGGCGGCATGGGCGCCTCGCAACTCGCCGATAGTGCGCGCGGCGCCGGGCGCATCGTCGCGATTATATCGCCCGATGATGTCGAGGCGGTGCGCGCCGCCGACGCGCGCCTGCGCGGCAGCGTCGCGCGCGACGTGCCGGCCCTCGACGTGCGGATCACCGGTCCCGCCACCGCCGATCCCATCGCCATTGCCCGTGAAAAGGGCAGCGACACCTATGCCGTCCTGAGCGGCCCGCTCGCCGCCCCGCGCATCGTCGAACGCGAATCGGACAGCAAGGCGGGCCGCTATCTGGCCCTGCTCGCCGACGATGTGCTCCGGACGCGCGCCGCGGGGACGCCGCCACCGGTCGCGCCGCGATTCGAATTGCTGGAAAGCGGCGGCACCAGCATTGCGCTCCAGCAGTCGCTCGGTTTCGGTGCGGTCTTCATCATCTTTTTGCTGACGCTGCTCCTCGCCGGTCAAACCGTCAGTTCGCTGGCCGAAGAAAAAGGCAACAAAGTCATCGAGATCTTGGCCGCCGCGGTGCCGCTTGAAAGCGTCTTCCTGGGCAAGCTGCTTGGCTTTCTGGGCGTCGCGATCCTGTTCATCGCCTTCTGGATGGTCATGGCGGTGGTCGGCGGACTGATCTTTGCGACCCAGTTGGACCCCGCAGCGCTCGCCACCGCGCAAAGTGCCAGCAAGGCGACAGCGGCGCTCGCCTCAATGCCCGCCACCGGTTGGCCCTTTTTCCTCGGCATCGGTTTTGTCTATTTCATCCTGTCCTTCCTTCTGCTCGGCGCGGTCTTCCTTGGCGTCGGAGCACAGGCGGCGACGGTGCGCGAGATCCAGATGCTCAGCCTGCCGATCACCATTTTCCAGGTCGGCATGTTCAGCATGTCGACCGCCGCCGCCGCCGCGCCGGACAGCGGGCTGGCACGGTTCGCGCAAATATTTCCCTTTTCATCGCCGCTCGCAATGGCGGCGCGCGCCGCCACCGACGGCGACAAAGCGGTTCATCTGCTCGCGCTGGGTTGGCAGGCGATCTGGGTCGCGCTCGTCATCTTCCTGTCGGTGCGCCTGTTCCGGGCCGGGGTGCTGAGTAGCGGCAACGGCTGGAAATTCTGGAAACGCGCGCGCCCGATCGCCGCCGCTACTGCCGTCGCCGCCTCAGCGGCGGAAGCGTCCACCCCTCATTGACAAAGCTGTAAATAGTGGCATTCTGCAACTGAATCGGCCGCGCGATGACGGCTGGACGGAGGATAGCCATGGCCACCCAAATTCGCACCGCTCCCGAAATCGCCAACCCGCTCGATGTCAGCCGCGCCGAATTGTGGCGCGAGGACCGCTGGCAGGAACCGATGCGCCAGTTGCGCGCCGAAGCACCGATCTATCATTGCGAGGATTCGAAATTCGGCCCCTATTGGTCGGTGACCACCTACAAACCGATCCAGCATATCGAGGCGTTGCCCAAGATTTTCTCGTCGTCGTGGGAATATGGCGGGATCACCGTCGCTGGCGACGGCGTCGAGCATCTCAAAGAGGGTGAGATCCCGCTGCCGATGTTCATCGCGATGGACCCGCCGCAACACACCGCGCAGCGCCGCACCGTCGCCCCGGCCTTTGGTCCGTCGGAGATCGAGCGCATGCGCGCCGACACCCAGAAACGCACCAGCGACATGATCGACACACTGCCGATCGGCGAGGCGTTCGATTGGGTTGAGAAACTCTCGATCGAGCTCACCACCGACATGCTCGCGATCCTGTTCGATTTTCCATGGGCCGAACGCCACCGGCTGACCGGCTGGTCCGATGCGCTGGGCGACATCGAATCGTTCGACACGACCGAACAGCGTCACGCACGCACCGCCAAAGCGTTTGAAATGGGCGCCGCGTTCAAAGAATTATGGGATCGCAAGGCGCTGAACCCCGGCCAGCACGACCTGATCTCGATCATGCTGCAATCCGACGCGATGAAGCATATGAGCGAGCATGAGTTCATGGGGAACCTCATCCTGCTGATCGTCGGCGGCAACGATACCACGCGCAACTCGATGTCGGCTTATGCTTACGGTCTGCACAGCTTTCCCGAAGAGCGCGCCAAGCTCGAAGCGAACCATGACCCCGAACTCGCGGTCAACGCGATGCACGAAATCCTCCGTTGGCAGACGCCGCTCGCGCACATGCGCCGCACCGCGATGGAAGACACCGAATTGTTCGGCCACCAGATCAAGAAACGCGACAAACTGGCGCTGTGGTACGCCTCGGCTAACCGCGACGAGAGCGTCTTTCCCGACGGCGACCGGATCATCGTCGACCGCGAGAACGCCCGCCGCCACTTGGCCTTCGGTTACGGCATCCACCGCTGCGTCGGGGCGCGCGTCGCCGAATTGCAGCTGACGACGCTGATCTCCGAAATGCAGAAGCGCCGCCTGCGGGTCAATGTGCTCGCCGAGCCCGAGCGCGTGAACGCCAGCTTTGTCCATGGCTATCGCCATATGCAGGTCGAGCTGGAGAAATATTGACGCGCGGGTGAAACCTCGCGCCATCCCGCTCCGTATATTAGGCATGAACCCGATAACCGGGTCAGGAGTCCGCCATGATCGACCGCCGTTTTCTGCTCGCTGGCCTCGCCCTTGGCGGCGGCGTGATCGCTGCACCGATGCTGTTTGCCAAATCGGCGCGCCCTCAAGCAGCGCCCGGATGGCGACTGTCCGAGGCCGAGTGGAAAAAGCGCCTGACCGCCTCGCAATATTATGTGCTGCGCGAGGCCGGCACCGAACGCCCGTTCAGCCACCCGCTCGACAAGGAAAAGCGCGCGGGCACCTTTGTGTGCGCCGGCTGCGCGCTGCCGCTCTATTCGAGCAAGAATAAATATGACAGCAAGACCGGCTGGCCGAGCTTCTGGGCGCCGCTCAACGGCGGAATCGCCACCTCGACCGACCATGACCTCGGCTACGCGCGCACCGAAGTGCATTGCAAACGCTGCGGCGGGCATCTTGGCCATGTCTTCGACGATGGCCCGAAACCGACCGGCAAGCGCTATTGCATGAACGGCACTGCACTGACCTTCCGCCCCGCCTGAGGCCGCCCCTGCTGACGCCGCCTCAAGTGAGGCCGCAACGTCACCTTGCCGCGGGCTTGACTCGCCATACCGACAATCCCGCCCGCGATGCGACCGGCACCGCGGCCAGCCACGTCGGCGCTTTTCCGGCATAGAGCTGCGCCGCCAGCGCATCTTTGCGCGCGCGGCGATATTGGCCCAAGTCATTGGCGGTGGGGCAAAAAACGATCAGGGTGGCGCCGTTCTTGCGCACCAACGCCTCGGCCTTTGCCGGGTCGCCAGCGAACGCGCGAATGCTGTCCGCCATCGCGTCCTTATTGCGGTGGTGCGGCGTCGCGACCACGCTGTGACGCGTCCAGAAAATCACCGGTGCGCCCAAGTCGATCGGCGTCAGGATCGTCGTCGTCGGCAAGCGGTTGAGCGCCGCAACCGCTGCGGGGTCGAGGCAGGTGGACTGATAGGGATTGGCGGCGGCGGCAGCCGTTTCGACCGCCGCGTCTTCATCGGCCTGCAACGAGGGGATAATCATCGTCAGCGCCGCTGCAACCGCGGTGCTGCCAATCAACGGCAGCGTCAAGGCCGCCGCTGCCGAGGCAAGAATGCGCGGGACCAACGACGAAATTGTCCGCGCCCGAGCCCATATCCGTAGGCCGAGCCACGCGCAGCCAGGCAGGGCAAAAAGATGCGCTGTCGATACGCTTCGCATGACGAGCAGCGACAGCGCAGCCGCACCCAACAGCGCGGCGATCACCGTCGCCCAATTGCGACGATCGACGGGAGCCCCGCAATCGCGCCAAGCCAACACCGATCCGACTAGCCCGACGAGCGATGGGATCAGGACATGGATCGCATCGTGCGGCTTGGACACCCATAGCGGTTGACCCTCGAGCACATGCCGATACCAATATTGGACCACGATCGGGTCGAGCGACGCAAAGGGGCCATTGGCGCATCGCGGTTCGGCCCATAACAGCGCGCCAGCCGCCGCCAAACCCGCCGCACCGAGCAGAAAAAAGCGGATCCATGCCGCGCCCGGATTGGCGCGCGCCGCGGCAAAGGTCGCCGCCGCCGCGGCCACAAACGCCGCCATATAGGGCGCCGACAGCGAATCGCACCAAGTGCCGATCAGCCCGACCGGGCCGCGCGTCACGAACTGGAACAGGATGGCGCCGCCTGCCAGCGCACCCAGAAAGCCGCACAGCCGGTCGCGATCGGCGGTGCGAGCATGCAAGGCCCAGCGCAGCGCCGCGAGCGCAGCGAATAAAGCGACGATCGGCAACCCTTCGATCGATATCGATAGCAGCGCCGCGCCGAACAAACCGCCCCACAGCCCGGCTTGCCAGGACGGCGGACGCAGCGCCTGCGCCATGATCAGCATCGCCAGAAGAATCTGCCAGCCGTGATGATCGACCCGGAGCGGGCGGAACTGCATCACGATGAACCCCGCCATGATCAGAAACAGCGGCACCGCATAGGCAATCCGCCAGTCGGACAGATTGCGATACCCCAACGCGCAGGCAGCGCACAGCGCGGCCCCCAGCATCGGCGGCCACAATGTCATCACGATCCGTTCGGCCATGATCTGCCCGAACAGCGGTTCAAGGATCAGGATGCCAAGCGCCAGCGGCGCGTCGACGATCCGCGACCAATGCATCAGCACCCCGCCGCCTGCGGGATTGACGCGATATTGCGATAAATCCCACCAGCTTTGCCCGGCCAGCAGGTCGCGCACCTGCGCCATCCGCATCGCATCGTCGGTGTCCGACAGGTCGAGCATCACGATCGCGTGCCAGCTGACAATGATCGCGATCAGGCTCATCGCCGTCCACAGGATCAGCGCGATTCGCACCGGCGTGAACCAGGGGCCGAACGCGATCCCGTCCGAATTCAGCGGCGGCCGAGGTGAGGCCGCGCCGTCCGCAGCAGGCGCCGCGGCACCGGTCATGCCGCGACGGCCCGGAACACGATATGGCGGCGCAGCAGATAAGTGGTCTGGAAACTAACGATGATCGCGGCCAGCTTCGCCAGCCGCGGATCAAGCCCGAGCGCACTGCCGGTGCCGACAATCGCCGTTGTGACGGCAAGACCGACCATCGCCGATCCGACGAACAACATCTTCTGCCGATGCCGTTCGCCGGTACCGCGCGCCGCGGCACCGTCGGCGAAAACGAGGCGGCTCGACACCATCCAGTGCACGAATATGCCAACGCAATAGCCGTTCGCCGACGCCGCCATCGGCGACAGCCCCGAATCGAGCAGCAACAGGAACAATCCGGCATCGCTGCCGAGCGCGAGGCCGCTGGCAAGCAGATAGTTCAGCCAGCGAATCTCGCCGCGGCGGATCGATGCGATCAATTTGAGTGCGGGTTGCATGGCAATACGCCTGGGGCCAAAGCCTTCAGGCGGCCTTCGTCACGCGCGCCGGAACGTCGCGGACCGACGCCAGCGCCGCCTGCTCACCCTCGGTGCCGCTCTCATGATATTCGGCGTCTTCGTTGACGCCCCAGATATCATAGACACGCTCGCCGGCGACGATGTTGCGCACCGTCAGCATCGCGGTCATCATCGCATGATCCTGGTTGTTGTAACGGTGCATGCCGTTGCGCCCGACCATGTGCAGCGTCGGGTACCGCGCCTCGAGTTCGCTGCGCATCGTCTCGACATGCTTGGCATAATCGTCGTCATAGACCGGATAGGCCTTTTCCTGCCGCACCACCGCGCCGCCGACGACATCCTTGGGGTCGCAAAGGCCGAGGATCGCCATTTCCTTGGTCGCGAGCGCGATCAGATCGTCGTCGCTCGACGCCCACAGCCCGTCGCCTTCGAAACAGAAATATTCGAGGCCGACGCACGCGAGGTCCGGGTCGGGCACCATTTCGGGCGACCAGCTGCGGAAATTTTGCACCCGGCCGACCTGGACCTTGCTGTCGTGGATATAGATCCAGTTATCGGGAAACAGATCCGCCGACCGAATCTTGAGCGCCACGGTCAGAAAGTCGCGATATTTCAGGTTCGGCGCGGCGTTCAGCGCGCAGGCGGGCAACGGATGAATACGCGCCGCCAACTCGCGCATCGGCGCCGAGCTGATGACATGGCCCGCATCGATCACGATGTCGCCATCGGGACCGTTCGCGGTCATCCGCCAGCGGCCGGTCTTCTGATCCTGGGTCAGCTGTTTGAAGCTATGCGCCATCAGCACATGGTTGCCGCCCGCGACGACCTTGTCGCGCGCGGCGTCCCACATCATGCCGGGACCAAGCCGCGGATAACGGAAGGTTTCGAGCAGCGTCTTGGTTGCCATGCCGTCATTCGGACGCTTGTTGAGGCCTAGGCTGCGCTTCAGCCCGTCAAGGACCGCAGCGCCGAGGCTCAAGCCCTTGATCCGCTGCGCCGCCCAGTCGGCCGACATTTCGTCGCACGGCATGCCCCACACCTTCTCGGTATAGGTTTTGAAAAAGATCGAATAGAGCTTCCGTCCGAACTGGTTGATCGTCCAGTCCTCGAAACTGCGGACTTTTTTATTCGGAAACAGCTTCGCCTGCCCATAACTCACCATGCACAAAGTCGAGCGCACGATACCAAGGTTCCACAACGCTTCGAACGCGCGCAGCGGATAGGAGTAGAATTTGCCCTCATAATAGATGCGGCTCATTCGCGGGCGCTGGATGAAATCGTCGGGCAGGATCTCGTTCCACAGGTCGACGACTTCTTGGGCTTTCGAAAAGAAGCGGTGGCCGCCGATGTCGAAACGAAAGCCTTCATGCTCGACGGTGCGGCTGATGCCGCCGACATAGACGGGGTCCTTTTCGATCACGATGACCGTATAACCCTGCTGGGTCAGCTGATAAGCCGCGGTCAACCCGGCCGGACCGGCGCCAATGATGGCGACGTCGGCGCTTGTCGGATGGCTTTTCGAGCCAGATGAAACGGACATTGATTACTTCCCCACAGGCAAATTCATGCTCCCCTCCGCTGTGGCCAATCATGGATAAAAAGTGGTTAATGCTGCGACGAATTTCGGCCCGCGGGCTCTCGCGCCGATCCTGGCGACCGAATCTAAAGCGCGATCAGCCAGCCCGCCACCGCCCCCACCGCGACGAGGGCAGGCGTTACCCACGCCCCCTTCACCCGCCAGACAATCGCCAGCGCCGCGGCAAAAAGGATCGCGCCAAACAGCCAATACGACACGCGCGCGCCCGTCGCTTCGCCAAGCTGGACGAAGGTCGCGGCGATAATGCCGACGACCGCGGCGGCAACCCCCGCCAGGATCCGGTGGAGCGCCGGATTTTCGACTACCGCCTCCAGCCGCTCGAACAGGATCAGCGAAAAAGCGAAAGCCGGCAGGAACATCCCCGCCGTAATCGCCAGCGCGCCGCCGGGTCCGCCGGCCACATAACCTACAAAGGTCGCAAAGATCACCAGCGGCGCCGGCAGCACCCCGGCGAGGGCAATCCCGTCGAGAAAGGTCGCATCGCCGATCCAGCCGCGCCCGACGGTGTCGGCGCGGACATAAGGAATGGCGGTATAGGCGCCGCCGAAGGTCAGCAGCCCGCCCTTGAGACCCGCTACGAACAGCGCAACCAACGTCACGGGGGCGCCGGTCCCGATCGCGACAGGAACGTCGGGCGCGACGAGCAAATGGGTGGCGACCGCGGCGCCGAGGGCCAGAACTACAACGACAACGGCAAGCCACGGGCGGTGCGAAAAGGCGTAAATCAGCCCCCCGACCGCAAGCAGAATCCAGAACGCCACCCCCGCCAGCGTCGCCAGCAGGCTCGCCACCGCAATCAGCGCCAGCAGCCAGTCTTCGACGATATGCTGCCCGATCCGGACCACCGCGCGCAAGATGATCGCAAGCACGACGATTTGTACGCCGAGCAAGACGCCCGACAGCGCGGCATCCTGCGCGATCCAGGTGACGTAAAGCCACCCCGCGAGCAGCATCAGCGCCAGCCCCGGCAGCATGAACCCCAGTCCGGCGAGCAATCCGCCCAGTCGGCCGCGCGCGACCATGCCCAGATGCACACACAGCTCGTGCGCCTCGGGCCCGGGCAAGATCTGCAACACCGCAAGCAGCCGGTTGAAGCGCTCGGGCGCAATCCAGCGCTCCTCGTCGACCAGCGCCTGGCGGATCATCGCGATCTGCGCGACAGGCCCGCCGAATGCGAGGAAGCCGAAGCGCAGGAATTTCAGGAACAAAGCCATCAGGCTCAGCTGCGGGGGATGAAATTGGGCCATATCATTCGTCATATCAACGCTCCGCGCGCCGCAAATGCGGCGGATGGAGCGGACTTGGACGGACCCCGTCTGAACGGGCGTCCGCGATGGCCCGATGCGACCCTATCGACCGAAGTCCGGCGCGATGTCAACGCCGACATGAGACTCAACTCCTCGCCACCCTGGGCTTGAAACCCAAGACCTGCCTGTCTTGAAGAAAAGGCGGATCCCGGGTCATGCCCGGGATGACGAATGCGGAACGGCCGCTTCTCCGCCCCAAATCCTATGATAAAACCTCACAGCCCCTCGTCGCCAGCGCCCGGAGGTCCGCGGGCGCTGTTTCCGCTCCCGGCCGAATCCGCTTCGCCCATCGCGACGTCACGCCGCAGCGGCTTCAACGCCAGCGTGCCGAGCCGTACCCGCGGCATCGCCTTGCCAGGCACCGCACCGATCGTAAAATTGCCGTCCAGCCGCAACGCCGCCGCCGACGTCTTGCTCAGCCGCACCGTATAGCGTCCGTAAACCACACTTTCGAAAAGGAAATATCCGTCGAATTCACTCAGCGTCGTTGCACGGATCCGGCCTTCGATATCGACCAACTCCAGGCTGAGCCCCTCGATTGGATTGCCGCCGTCGCGCCGGATCGTCCCTTCGATCTCGCCCGCCGCGACCATCGGCAACGCGATGCGCGTGGCAACCCCTGGACGCGGTGAGACGACAATTCCGGGCAGCGCAGGCTGGACATAGGGGTCGGGCAGGCTGCCGGCGTCGATACCGATCAGCACCGGGCGGAACGGCTCGAGCCCGTCGACGGTCGCTTGGCCCTGTTTATCGGTCGCGGCGTCGATATAGGCGTTGCCCGCGGTCAGCGGCACCCCCGCCAGCGCCGCTTCGCCGGACTGACGGATGCCGTCGCCGTTGTCGTCCATCCAAACATCGGCAATCACTTGGCCGCGGCTCGCGAGCTTTTCGCTCGACACGCGCCAGCCGCCATTCGGCTTGGGGCCAAAGCTGAAAGCGAGCGAAAGCGAAGCCGCGAGCGAGCCGTCACTCGCCACTTCGCCGAAACCGCTCAGCTGTAATCTATTGAAACGGCGTGTATATCCTGCACCGACCCGCGCCCGTTCGAGACCGCGATCATAGCCGAGCTCGGCGCGCCATTCGGCCTCGCCCTTCCCTGCCCATTCGCCGATCACCGACATGCGCGTATCCGCATTGTCGCCGGACAGCGCAAAGCGCGCCTCACCACGCAGGCGGACGCGCCCGATCCGGGCATTGGCGAGCAGGCTGGCCGTCAGATTGTCCGGGGGATCGGGGCCGATCGGCGCCTTGGTGCGGCTCCAGTCGAGTTGACCGGTGAGCGTCATGGCGCGGAAGCTGGCCGACGCGCGTGCGCTGGCCTCGAGGCTGTCGATCCCCGAGCGCCGCTCAATCTGACGGACATCAAAATGCAGCGGCAGCACGGTCTGCCCCAGCTTGACCGACTGATCGACCGAAACCGAGTATAGCCCGTTGATATTGGATATAAAACGATCGGACACGAAACCATTCCAGCCGCGCATCGCGTCGGCGCGGACATAGGTTTCACCGAACGCCGCCAACCAGCTCGCGCGCACCGCGCCGCCGCCGTCGTCGGCCTGCGAGGCGCCGACCTCGAGCAAAGTCGGTCCGATCGAGCGGCGCAACGCGAGCTCGGCATAATTGCGCCGGACATCCTCTATCATCAGGCTGTGGGCATAGGCGGCGACCGACGTGCGGGCATCGAGCCCGCGCTCGGCACCCAGCGTTCCGCGCCAACCGCGACGAAATGCCCCCCGCCGCCCGCCGCCAAACTCGATCAGGTCGGCATTTTCCTGGGCGAAACCAGCCCAATACCAGGTTTGCTGCGGCGGGATCGAATCCATCCCCACCTGCACCTGCTTGATTTCGCGCCTTATTTGTCCTTGCGGGCCATAAAGGACGATTTCAAAGCGGTTGGACCCATATTGCAGCGGAACGTCCAGAAATTCATAACGTCCGTCGCCGTTGGGGCTGGTAAACGCGAGCAATTGCCCGTTGCGATAGAGTTCGGCGTCCCAGCCGGCGGGCAGGTCGCCGCGAAAGGTCGTGCGATCGAAGCTGTCGGGGCGCTCGATCGGGCGATTGGTCAGCACCGCGCCGCGACCGGGCGCCGACGATGCGACGATCCCGGTCGACAGCAAGCTGACATCGCCGACGGCATAATGGGTGGCTTTCAGCGGCCCGAGCAGCCGTCCTTCGGGATCGGTGCGATACAGCCGCATGCGCAGGCTGTCGGGAACGCCTTCATTGTTCGACGACAGCCGCGCGTCGAAACTCTGCCCCAGCACCTCGCCCGCCGCGAAAATTTCGTACCGACCCTGGACATAGGAACCGCCGCGCTTGTCCGAAACAAATCCCGCCGAGGCGACCACATCGACCGACGGCGTCCCCCACGCCTGGTATGGCCGTGACGCCTGCGGCAGGCTGGCCAAGTCGAATTGCGCCGCCGGGCGGATGCCCGCGGCGCGGGCGCGGCGTTCTGCGGCGAGCTGGAACGGCAGCTTGTCCTTGGTATCGATCCGCAGCACCGCATTCGCCAGATCGGGCGCGATCGGCACCCCCAACCAGTTGGTCAAGCTGTCAAGATCTACGCACCAGCCGGCCGGCGTGTCCCGGATCGTGGTTGCCGACAGCCGAAAACCCTGGCTGCCCGCGCGAACTTCCCCGGCTTCGCGATCGATCACCAGGCTGCGACGTTCGTCGAACACCCAGCCGGTTGCGCGGCGCAACTTCTTGTCGACACGCACCGCCAAGTCGAGCGCCAGCACCATGTCGGCAAGGTCGACGCAGATGCCTTGCGGCGTCTGATATCCACGGACGCCGTCGCCCAGCCGATACTGGCCCGAGCGCAGGTCGAACAGCCAGCTGTCATCTTCATTCGGTGACCAGCTGTCGATAACAACAGAGACGGGCTTGTTATCAACAGCTTGAGCGCCAGCGGGGAACAGCCCCACAAGCGCCAATCCGGCGAGGATCGCCGGTTTCCATCGAGCAAGCACCGCGCGGATCACGGCTTTGGTCTCTTGGCGGCCCCTAGGCCGTCACTTCACCACCCGGTCCGCCTCGTCGATCGTGCCGCCGCCGATTTCGCGGTCTTCGGTATACCGAATATGCACCGGGCCTTTGAGCTTCGCCGCCAGTTCGGG
The DNA here is from genome assembly GCF_965279725.1 of Sphingopyxis sp. Taxonomy (GTDB): domain Bacteria; phylum Pseudomonadota; class Alphaproteobacteria; order Sphingomonadales; family Sphingomonadaceae; genus Sphingopyxis. The sequence goes on along the minus strand of NZ_CBDIIL010000003.1, from coordinate 1,083,658 downwards.
CGGAACGCGCAGCGATACCGCGCGCGCGCCAACCTCGGGATAAACCGCGATGCCGCGCGCGACGAGCAACGGTTCGGGCAAGCCCGGCCGCGTCACTTCGATGTCGCCATAGACCGAGCGATTGCCCGTCCGCGTCAGCCCGAAGTTGAACGCCGGGCCGTCGGGGGTATCGCCAACCCACGCATCGCCGATTACCGCCTCGGCGCCCAGATCGCCAACGCGGACAATGACCGGGATCGTGATGCCATAAATCGGAGTCAGCGCGATCGACACGCCGGTGCCATCCGGTTTCGCCGCATCGGTGGAAACCGCGGCGGTCGCATCGGGTACCGCGCGGAACAGCATATGGGCGCGATATTCGCCCGGCGGTGTACCCTCCGGAATGCGGACGCCGACGCGGATCACCTGCGGCTGATTGGGCGGCAACGTAACGCGGCGGGGGCTGAACGCGATCATGTCGAGCGCGGTCCGTTCGGCCGCATTGGCGTCGGCCTCGGCGATCTCGTCGAGCCCGCCCGCCGCCGTCATCCGCTTGATTTCGAGACTGATGCGATAGGTCGCCGGTTCGGCGCCGATGTTGTTGAGCACCACTTCGGTCCCGCGCGATCCGTCGAGGACAACGCGCGTCGGGGCAACGAGCAGGTCGCCCGCGGCCTGGGCCGGCGCAACGCCCGCACCAAATGAAATTGCGAAAAACAGGCCGAAGCCTTTGAAAAAGCGTAGCATGGATACGATCCCCACAATCGTTTTGGCGAAATGGCCCACACCATCCCGATGGTCGCATCCGGTTTGCGCCAACATGGTTGATATTTTGCTAACCATTCCTGTGCCTTGGCGGCTGGACAAAAAAAGAGGCCGCCAGACCTGCGTCTGGCGACCCCCCAATTTTCTTCCGGCGGACCCAGGCCCGCCGGCACACCGCCATTATTGGTAGTTGGCGGTGACGTTGAACGTGCCCGTATAGTCGCCCGACGCCTGGTTGGCGCCGACGCTCAGCGTGCCGCCGACCTGGAAGCTGCCGCCGGTAGCGCCCAGCGTGATGTTCGCCGCCGAATAGGTCAGCGTCGATGCCATCGTGCCGCCCAGCGAACCGGTCAGCGAAACGGTCGAATCGCCGCCAACCAACACCACCGCACCATCGGTGCCGGCGACGTTGAAATTGGCCGATGTCGCCGTTCCCGTGCAGGTCAGGCCTGCACCGCACGTGCGGGCACCGGCCGTCGTCACCGCGACGGTCGAAGCGGTGGCACCGCTGATGATCGTCGCATATTGCAGATCGCTCGTGTTGGTGAGCGTGATCTGGCGCAGGATCTTGGCCTTCGCCGTCCCCGTTGCCGATGCTGCGTGGGCCGCCGAAGCGTTCATGGCCAGAGCAGCAATCGCGGCGCCGATGAGGGCGCGCTTCATTCCAAATTTGCGCATAGATTTTGGTCCCTTGAAGAGTCGATAATCGAATGGATATCCCACCCCATTCGCCGACCTCTTTAGCGGGCGACAGGTTCAACCTTTGCCAGCAAGCTTGGTTAACAGCGCATTAGAAATTGGCCCGTCTTACACCTGGTAAGCGAGATTTATCAGAGCTTTAGCCTGATAATAGGGGGGTCATGGCGACCACCTGCACTTCTTTAACGGCCCGGACTGGCACAAATTAAGCGGGCGAATCGATTCGCTGCCGACAGGTCATTGAGTTGTTATGTATTGCTTTGCGTCATTGCGACCCAGGCCGGAATAGCGACTCAGATCGCTTCGCCGCTCAGTCGCTGGCAAATCATGTCGAGCTGGTCGAGCGATGCGAATTTGAGCGTCAAAGCCCCCTTGCCGCCCCCGGAATATTGAATCGCCACCCCGATGCCGAGCAATTCGGACAGATGGCGCTCGACCGCGACGATGTCGGGATCGCGCCCGCCGACGCCGTCCATGCTCTTATATTCCAGCGGCGCCTTGCGCCCGCCTCCCTTGCCGTCGCGCACCAACGCCTCGACCGCGCGGACCGACAGGCCTTCTTTGACGACGCGCCGCGCGATCGCCTCGGCATCATCGGCGCCGATCAGCGCGCGCGCATGGCCCATCGCCAGCGATCCATCGCCGACCAGCGCCTGAACCGGCGCGGGCAGATCAAGCAATCGCATCAGGTTCGCGACATGGCTGCGCGATTTGCCGACCAGCTTGGCCAGCGCCTCCTGATTATGCCCGAAATCGTCGATCAGACGGCGATAAGCCCCCGCTTCTTCGATCGCATTCAGGTCTTGGCGTTGAATATTCTCGACCAGCGCGATTTCGTAGGTCGCGGCATCGTCGAGGTCGCGCACCAGCGCCGGAATCTGATGCAGCCCGGCGCGCTGCGCCGCCCGCCAGCGCCGTTCACCGGCGACCAGCTGATAGCCGTCGCCGTCGGGCGCCCGGCGCACAATGATCGGTTGCAACAACCCGCGCAGCCCGATCGAATCGGCCAGTTCGGAAATCGCGTTGTCATCGAAATGGCGCCGCGGCTGGCCGGGCAGCGGCCGAATCGACCCCAATGGCACATGCTGTACAGCGTCGCCCGAGACCGTCGGCGCCGTCTTCGCAGCACTGCCGGCCGTCGCCAGCACGGGCGCCTCGGCGGCGACGTCGCCGAACAGGGCGTTCAGCCCGCGTCCCAACCCCGACGGCCGCTTGCGAGCTGGAGATGAACCAGTTTCTTCATTATTATCAGTCATCTATGCAGCCTTGCGGACGTTTGGCAAGCGATCGATCAACTCACGCGCCAGCGCGATATAGGCGGCCGATCCGGCACAGCGATGATCATAGATCAGCGCCGGCAGCCCATGGCTCGGCGCCTCCGACAGGCGGACGTTGCGCGGGATCACCGTTTCGAACACCACCGGACCCAGCACGTCGCGGACATCATCCGACACTTGGTCGGTCAGCCGGTTGCGGCGATCGAACATGGTCAGCGCAACGCCCAGGATCGAAAGCTTCTGATTGAAACGCTCGCGCACCCGTTCGACGGTGGTGAGCAGCTGGCTCAGCCCTTCGAGTGCGAAAAATTCGCATTGCAGCGGGACGATCAGCGATTCGGCGGCGATCAGCGCGTTGAGTGTCAACATTCCGAGCGACGGCGGGCAATCGATCAGGCAAATGTCCCACTGCGCTGCGTCGGGTCCCGACAGCGCCTGCTGCATCCGGTGAAGGCGGTCCTGAAATTCAATCAGCTCGATCTCGGCCCCCGACAGGTCGACCGTCGCCGGTACGATGTCGAGCCGCGGCACCGCGGTAGGAATCGCACATTCACGCAACGTCGCGTCACCGCGCAGCAATTCATAACTCGAATATTCGCGCTGCGCCTGCTTGATCCCCAGCCCGGTCGAAGCATTGCCCTGCGGATCAAGGTCGATGATCAGCGTCCGCCATCCCGTCGCCGCAAGTGCGGTGGCCAGATTGATCGCGGTCGTCGTTTTGCCAACCCCGCCCTTCTGGTTCGCCACGCAAATGCGGATCATGACTTTCCTCGCTGTTTGGCCGGGATTTTTCCGGTGCCGACCAAAATCTGGCTATCGGCGTCGGTACGGCTTTGTTCCACGTGAAACAGATTCTGCCACGCTTGGGGCAGTAACGCCAGTTCCTTAACCGCGTTTCGTCCCTTTGGCAGCAGCCAGCGCGTCGATTCGGTGGAAAAACGCGCGGATACGTCGACCAGCTTGTCGAGCGGCGCGAATGCGCGCGCGCTGATTGTCGCCGCTGCGCGGGTTTTGACGCGTTCGAGCGGCGCCTCGACGACCTCGACATGGGCCAGCTTCAAATCCGCAGCCACATCACGCAGGAAGTCACAGCGCCTCTTGCGCGATTCGACCAGCGCCACCGGACGCCCGCTCAAGATCGCAACAATCAGCCCCGGCAGCCCCGCCCCGCTGCCCAAGTCGAGCCACCACCCATTGCCGTCACGCGCGTCGAGCGCAAGCAGCTGCGCACTGTCGGCAATATGCCGCACCCACAGGGTGGGGATCGTCGAAGCGGCGATCAAATTCTGTCGAACGCTCTCGGCAACCAGCAATTCGGCGAAACGCTCCAACCGTTTCCACTGATCGGGGGTGGGCTCGAAGGCGGCACCGATCCATGCCCGCGCCGCGTCTTCGCTGTCCAATAGATCCGCTGTTTCAGACAAGCCCGTCATCCCTTTTTGTCATTCCCGCGAAAGCCGGAACCCGGTTTCAACCTCGGCTCACTGGGTTCCCGCTTCCGCAGGTATGACGAAACCACCGTCGCGGTCGGCATCCGCCACATCACGCCGCCCGCCGCCGACTAAACACCATGATTGCAGTCAGCGCCGCCGGCGTCACCCCGTCGATCCGTCCCGCCTGCCCCAATGTCTCCGGCCGAGCCTTCGATAGCCGCTCGACCATCTCGCGCGACAATCCGCCGATCGCGCCATAATCGAGCACCGGATCGAGCAATATCGCCTCATTCGCGGCGAGCGACCGCAGTTGGGCGTCCTGCCGCGCAATATATGGCGCATAATGCGCATCCTCGGCGATCTCGGCTAAAATGGCGGGGTCGATCCTCGCGAGATCGGGCGCAAGCGTTGTCAGCGTGGCCATCGTCACGTCGGCAAACCGCAACAGGTCGATCCGCGTCCGCGGCGCGCCGTCGCCCGGAACATTCATCGCGATGGCCGCATAATCGGCGGTCGTTACTGGCGCGGCGAGAACGGCATTGGCTCTTGCCCGTTCTGCCTGCCGAACCGCAAATAGCGCTCCCGTCGCGGGCCGGACCAACCCCAGCGCCATCCCGATCGGGGTCAGCCGCGTCGCCGCATTGTCGGCGCGCAACCGCAGGCGATACTCAGCCCGCGCAGTGAGCATGCGATAGGGTTCGGTCACCCCCTGCAGAACCAGGTCGTCAACCATCACCCCGATATAGCTCTGCGCGCGATCAAGGATCAGCGCGTCAAGGCCCTGTCCAGCGAGCGCGGCATTGGCGCCGGCGATCAAGCCCTGCGCCGCGGCCTCTTCATACCCCGTCGTCCCGTTGATCTGTCCCGCGCAATAGAGCCCGGCGATCGCGCGCAGCTGTAACGTCCGGTCCAGGGCGCGCGGGTCGATATGGTCATATTCGACCGCATAGCCAGGGACGACCATTTCGACCGCCTCCAGCCCCTCCATCGTCCGCAGCATCGCGAGCTGGACGTCGGCGGGTAGTGAGGTCGAAATCCCGTTTGGATAGACGAGATGCGTGTCGAGCCCTTCCGGCTCCAGAAACACCTGATGCCCATCGCGATCGGCGAACCGATGGATCTTGTCCTCTATCGACGGGCAGTAGCGCGGCCCCGCTGCGCCGATCGCACCCGTGAACAGCGGTGAACGATGCAAATTCTCGGCGATGATCCGGTGCGATTCGGCATTTGTGCGGGTAATCGCGCAGAAAATCTGCGGGATGGTCCGTTGACTGTTCCACGTGGAACAGGTCCAGCTGCCGCTATCCGACGGTTGTTCTTCGAGCCGCGCCCAGTCGATCGTCCGCCCGTCGAGCCGTGGCGGCGTTCCGGTCTTGAGCCGCGCCATCGGCAGATCGGCGGCGCGGAGTTGCTCAGCGAGCTTGTGCGCACCGGCCTCACCGATCCGCCCGCCCGCCATGCGCTCCTCGCCGCGAAACATCCGCCCGCCAAGAAACGTGCCGGTCGCCAGCACCACCGCTGAAGCCGTCAGGGCCGAGCCATCGCCAAGCTCCAGTCCGATGACGCGCGATGCGTCGTCGGACAGCCGCAACGCCGCCGCCTCGCCCGCGATCACGGTGATGCCGTCTTCGGCCGCCAGCAGCGCCTGAATCGCGTCGCGATACAATGTCCGGTCAGCTTGAATGCGCGGCCCCTGCACCGCCGCACCCTTCGACGCATTGAGCATCCGGTAATGAATCGCCGCGCTGTCGGCCGCGCGCGCCATCCACCCGTCGAGCGCATCAACTTCGCGCATCAGATGGCCTTTGCCCAGCCCGCCGATCGCCGGGTTGCACGACATCGTCCCGATCAACGCCGGGTCAAAACTAACCAGCGCCACCCGGGCACCCAGCCGCGCCGCCGCTGCCGCGGCCTCGGTTCCGGCATGGCCACCGCCGACGACGATGACATCGAATATTGTGCTGCTGTGCATGATTGCTTCGACCTTTACCGCAAAGCCGAATGCGAATCCACTGCCCCGCGGCCAATCCGATGTTTCACGTGAAACATCATTTTCCGATGCAAAAGCGCCCGAAACAAGACGTCGAGCATGTCGTCAACGCCCGCCCGCCCTGTAATCCGGTCGAGCGCGCCCGCGCCGAGCCGAAGCCGTTCGGCGAGCAAGATCAGGTCGTTCGCCTCGCGCGATCCGGCTTCGATGCGCAACCAGCCCTGCGCTTCGGCGAGGGCCAGTCGCTGACGCTGGCGCAGCGCCGCCTCGCCTTCGCGCGGCAACAAGGTGCGCGCCTTGGCGACGATATATTGGTGAAGCTTGTCCATCCCCTCGCCCGTCGTCGCCGACAGGATCAGATCACAATGGGTTGCGTCGGCCTCCGCGGCGGCAGCGCCCGCGCCAGCGGTCGGCCTGCGCTGCAATCAGGAATCGGACGCGGATGGACAGGCGCGTCCTCTGGCGGTCCCAGCCACAACAGGATATCGGCGCCCTCAACCGCCGCCTTGGCGCGATCGATCCCGATCTTTTCGATGTCATCGGCACTATCCGCACGCAGCCCGGCTGTGTCCGAAAAGCGCATAGCAATTCCGTCCAGCGCTAGCGGAGTTTCGATCACGTCCCGCGTTGTCCCCGCCACCGGCGACACGATCGCCAGCTCACGCTGTGCCAAGGCATTGATTAACGTTGATTTTCCAGCGTTCGGCGGCCCAGCGATCACCACCGACAGCCCCTCGGCGATTACCTCTGCCACAGGTCGTGCCAGCCATTGATCGAGCTCGTCCGCGAGCGCACCCATTCCCGAAATCAAACGCTGCGCGACACCTTCGCCAACTTCGACATCGTCTTCATCGGCGAAATTGAGCTCGGCCTCGGCTCCCGCCATCAACGTCAGTAACCTGTCTTGCCAAGCCGCCACCGCGCGCGACACATGCCCGCTCGCCATGCCGAGCGCCTGCACCCGCTGGCTCTCGGTCTCCGCCGCGAGCAGGTCGGCCAGCCCCTCGGTCTCGGCCAGATCGATCCGACCGTTGAAAAACGCCCGCCGGGTAAATTCTCCCGCCGCGGCGCGCCGCAGTCCGGGAGTTGCCGCCAACGCCGTTTCGACCGCAGCCACCACCGCGCGGCCGCCGTGCAGGTGCAGCTCGGCCAGATCCTCGCCGGTCGCGGTCGCCGGGCCTGGAAACCACAGGATGAGCGCGCGATCGAGCGGCTTACCTTCCCGATCGCGCAGATCGGCCAACACCGCGCGCCGCGCCGCGGGAAGACGCCCGGCAAGCTGCTGCAACGCCGCGCCAGCTTGCGGCCCGCTTACCCGAACGACCGCAATCGCCGCCGGCGGCATCCCGCTCGACAGCGCAAAAATCGTATCGCTTACGATGTCTTGGATCAGCTCTTGCGCCCCCGCGCTGGCTTGTCGTCGTCGACATCGGCCGATTTCGCGGTCGCCTTGCTCGCGCCGCCCATCAATCCGCCGCCGAACTGGCCAAGCAGCGACTGGACCAATCCCAGTCCGCTCTCGCCCATCGGCACCCACGTCTTGACCATCGCCTGTACCATGTCGGGGGTGATCCCCTTCGCCATCAATTCCTTGACGCGGTCGAGATAGATGTCGTGCAGCGGCTCGAGATTCGGCAGGCCGAACAGCTGACGCGCCTCTTCGGGGGTGCAATCGATCTCGATATTGAACTTCATCGCCAGTCTCCGCCCCGAAATGCCGGTAAGCCGCTTGAGCCATGCCCGCAGCGCGGCTAGCTTCGCGCTTTCAACGCCATTTAGCAAGAGTCAGGAGCTCCCCTCATGCCCGCCACGAACATCTCGATCTCCGCGCTCGACAGAGAAGGCGACATTCCCGCCTATGTCGCGCGGCCCGACGCCGATTCGTCGCGCGCGATCATCGTCATCCCCGAAATTTTCGGGGTGAATGCCGGAATTCGCGAAAAATGCGACGAGTGGGCTGCCCAAGGCTATCTCGCGATCGCCCCTGACCTTTTCTGGCGCTTTGCCCCCGGGGTCGAACTCGATCCCGACGTCGAGGCCGAGCTGCAGGAAGCCTTTGGCTACTTCGGCCAATATGATGCCGACCTGGGCGTGAAGGACATCGAGGCCGCGATCCGTTGGCTCCACGCGCAGGGCGCGAGCAGAGTAGGCTGTGTCGGCTTCTGCCTTGGCGGGCGGCTCGCTTACATGACCGCGGCGCGCACCGACATCAACGCTTCGGTCGGCTATTATGGCGTCATGATCGACCAGATGTTGAACGAAAGCCACGCCATCGCGCACCCGCTCATGCTGCATATCCCGACGGCCGACCATCTCGTCGGACCCGAATCGCAGGCCAAGATGCACGAAGGGCTTGATCCGCATCCCAAGGTGACGCTCCACGACTATGCGGGGCTCGATCACGGTTTTGCCGCGACCAGCGGCAACCGCCGCGACGAAGTCGGCGCGCAGCTGGCCGATGCCCGCACCAAAGCGTTTTTCGCCGAGCATCTGGCGTGAACGCCCCAAACAGCGCCCACGTCAGCGTCGCGGCATGGCACGCCTATATGGCGGGCGGCGGTGACCCGCAGGCGCTCAAGGACATGCTCGCAGACGATGCGGTCTTTCACTCGCCAGTCGTCCACACCCCGCAGGAAGGACGCAACAAGGTCTTCGCTTACCTCCACGCAGCAAGCCATGCCCTCGGCGGCGATGATTTTCGCTATTTGCGGGAAATCGTCGATGGCGATCAGGCGATGCTCGAATTCGCGACCGTCCTTGATGGCGTCCAGATCAATGGTGTCGACATCATTCGCTGGAACGACAATGGACAAATAAGCGATTTCAAGGTGATGGTTCGCCCACTCAAGGCGATCAACAAGGTGTGGGAGAAGATGGCGGCGATGCTCGCGGCGCAGTCGGCTTAGCCGCATGGTCCGCATCCCGCGCTGGATTGCCATCCCGACCCTGCTCGCTGCGATCGCTTTCGCAGCTTGGTGGCCACCGGCGCGCTGGTCGTTGCTGCTTTGGAGCCCGCTGTTGCTCCTCGCGCTCTACGACTCGCTGCAATCGCACCATAGCCTGCGCCGCAACTATCCGCTGATCGCGCGCGTGCGCTGGCTCTTCGAAGCGCTACGTCCTTTCCTCTATGCCTATATCGTCGAAAGCCCGCTCGACGGCCGCCCCTTTGCACGCGCCGAGCGCAGCCTTGTCTATGCGCGCGCCAAGGGTGACCTCGACGCGCATCCCTTCGGCACCGAACTCGATGTCTATTCGGACGAATATGAATGGATGGGCCACAGCATGGCGCCGGCGATGGACGGAGATCGCGGCGCGCGCGTCACCGTCGGTACCGCGCAATGTTCGCAGCCCTATTCGGCAGCGCTGCTGAATATTTCCGCAATGAGCTTTGGTTCGCTGGGCGCCAACGCGATCGAGGCGCTCAATCTCGGCGCCCAGATGGGTAATTTCTATCATGACACCGGCGAGGGCGGGCTCAGCGCCTATCACCGAATGCATGGCGGCGACATTGTGTGGGAACTGGGCAGCGGATATTTCGGTTGCCGCGACGACGCCGGCCATTTCGACCCCGCGCGGTTCCGCGACGCGGCGCAGGCCGATCAGGTCAAAATGGTCGAGATCAAGCTCAGCCAAGGCGCCAAGCCCGGCCATGGCGGCGTCCTTCCCGGCGCGAAGGTCAGCGCCGAAATCGCGGCTACCCGCGGCGTTCCCGAAGGCAAGGATTGCATTTCTCCTGCGGTCCATTCAGCTTTTTCGACGCCTATGGAGATGCTTAGCTGGGCCGCTAAATTGCGCGAACTATCGGGCGGAAAGCCCGTGGGCATCAAGCTATGTGTCGGCCAACCGCACGAAATCTATGCCGTCATGAAGGCGATGATCGAAACCGGCATCCGGCTTGACTATATTGTCGTTGACGGCGCCGAAGGTGGCACCGGCGCGGCCCCGGTCGAATTTTCGAACCGCGTCGGCATGCCGCTGCGCGAAGGGTTGATCCTGGTACGCAACGCGCTCGTCGGCTGCGGGCTCAAGGAAGAGGTGCGGCTCGCCGCATCGGGCAAGGTCCATTCGGGCGCCGGGCTGGCGATCAACGCAGCGCTGGGCGCCGACTGGTCGAACGCGGCGCGCGCCTTCATGTTCTCGCTCGGCTGCGTCCAGTCACTGCAATGCAATACTGACCGCTGTCCTACCGGCATCGCGACCCAGGATCCGGGGCGTCAACGGGGACTTGTCGTTGCCGACAAGGCCGCGCGCGTGCATCGGTTTCAGGCCGCGACGGTCAATGCGCTGTGGGACATCACCTGCGCGATGGGGCTGGAAACACCGTGGCAGATCATGCCGCACCATTTGCACGAACGGCTCAATTCGGCGCGTTCGGATTCGATCAACCGGATCTATAATTTCTACCAGCGCGGCGTATTACTCGACGATCCCGATTCGGTCGGCTGCGCCCGCTATTGGAACATGGCCCGCGCCGACAGCTTTCGCGCCGCGCTTTAGAGCAGCATCAACGCCTCTAGTTCGCGCTGCATATGCGGCGGCAACGCATCGCCGCTGCCAGCCTCGCCGCCCGCCGCCGGGGCATCTTCATCGGTCAGATAGCGCCACCCCTGATGTGCCCGACGATGGGTCGGCGGCAAGATCTCCAGCGCCTCTGAACAGACGATATCGAGCCGCCCATCCTTGCGGTCGTCGAAACGCAGGATCGTCTGGCGCGCGACAATCCGGTGCTTGATGATCCAGTGGAGATAGCCGCCGATCAGCTCGGCCTGCCGCTTGGGCCGCATCCGCGTTGGTACCCGCAATTCACCGCCCTGCGCCCGCGTCTCGACGCGGCGGGCAAAGGTTTCGACCTTTGCACAGCCGACGGCGACTTTGGTGAGATGAAGCGGGGGCATCAGCTGCAGATAGGCGCGCGCACGCCCAAAACCAATGCTCCGCGCTGATCGCTTAGCCGAACAAAGTACCGATCCCGACCGCCGGATCGATCCAGCCTTCATAGATCATCTTGATCGCGACATAGACGATAACCGCGAGGCCGAAATAGGCAATCCAGCGATACCGCTCGATATATTTGGCGATGATGTTCGCCGCGAGACCCATCAGCGCGACGGCAAAGATCAGGCCGACAATCAGGATTCCCGGATGTTCGCGCGCCGCCCCTGCGACCGCGAGGACGTTATCGAGGCTCATGCTGACGTCGGCGATCGCAACTGCCCAGGCGGCGCCCGCAAAGCTCTTGGCGGGCTTCAGACCCGAGGATTCGTCACCGTCGACTTCGGGCGAGCCATGCGACTGGCCGGCGTGACGCAGCTCGCGCCACATTTTCCAGGCAACCCAGATCAACAGCAGCCCGCCGACGAAGATCAGCCCGACGATCTGCATCAGCTGGGTGACGACCAGCGCGAAGGCGATGCGCAGCACCAGCGCGGCAAGGACACCGATCAGGATCACCTTCTTGCGCTGTTCGGCGGGAAGTCCGGCGGCCAGCGCGCCGACGACGATCGCATTGTCGCCCGCCAGCACGAGGTCGATCATCAGCACCTGAATGAAAGTGGCAAAGGCCGCAGGCTCGGTGATGTTCGAAAAATCATTGACGATATGGCCCCAAATTTCCGCCGGGCCGCCAAAACCACTGGCGGCAGCGCCGACCTGGACCATCAGTTCAAAAATCACACGACGTCTCCGAAATAGCTGACCACAGGTATCTGGTCATAAAAGGGGTGCAGCAACCTACGCCACTCTTGATAGCGGTCCGATTGTCGAAATCCATCCCGATGATCTTCGACCGACCGCCACTCTGCTAAAAGCAGATAAGGCTGTCCGGTTCCTGTCGGGCGATGAATTTCCAGCGAAAGAAAGCCCGGTGACACCTCGATCAGCGGTCGCGCCTTGGCGACGGCCGCCTCGAACGCTGCTTCGCTGCCCGCACGAACGGGAAGCAAGGCATGTTCGATCGCGGCCATTGCGGCGGTGGCTTATTGATTCATGGAGTCGAAGAAATCCTCGTTGGTCTTCGAATCCTTGATCTTGTCGAGCAGGAATTCCATCGCGTCGATGGTCCCCATCTGCATGAGGATGCGGCGCAGGACCCACATTTTCGACAATTTGTCCTTCTCGACCAGCAGCTCTTCCTTGCGGGTGCCCGACTTGCCGACGTCGAGCGCGGGGAAGATGCGCTTGTCGGCAACCTTGCGGTCCAGAATGATTTCCGAGTTGCCAGTGCCCTTGAACTCTTCGAAAATCACTTCGTCCATGCGGCTGCCGGTGTCGATCAGCGCCGTGGCGATGATCGACAGCGAGCCGCCTTCTTCGATGTTACGCGCGGCGCCGAAGAAACGCTTCGGACGCTGCAGCGCGTTGGCGTCGACGCCGCCGGTCAATACCTTGCCGGACGAGGGCACGACGGTGTTGTAGGCACGGCCAAGGCGGGTGATCGAATCGAGCAGGATGACGACATCCTTCTTGTGCTCGACCAACCGCTTGGCCTTTTCGATGACCATTTCGGCGACCTGGACGTGGCGTGTCGCGGGCTCGTCGAAGGTCGAGGAAACAACTTCGCCAACGACGCTGCGCTGCATGTCGGTGACTTCCTCGGGACGCTCGTCGACCAGCAGGACGATCAGATACACCTCGGGGTGATTGTCGGTGATCGCTTTCGCAATATTCTGCAGCAGCACGGTTTTACCCGTGCGCGGCGGTGCGACGATCAGGGCGCGCTGGCCCTTGCCCTGCGGGCTGACCAGATCGATCACGCGCGCCGACTTGTCCTTGACCGTCGGGTCGAGGGTATCGAGCGACAGCTTCTGGTTCGGATACAGCGGGGTGAGATTGTCGAAATTGACGCGGTGACGGACGACATCGGGATCGTCGAAATTGACGCTGATCAGGCGGGTCAGCGCGAAATAGCGCTCACCATCGCGTGGGGCGCGAATTTCGCCTTCGACGGTGTCGCCGGTGCGCAGACCATGTTTGCGGACCTGGTTCGGCGAGACATAAATGTCGTCGGGACCGGCCAAATAATTGGCCTCCGACGACCGCAGGAAGCCGAAAGAGTCGGGGAGCACCTCGATCGTTCCCGATCCGATGATTTCCTCGTCTTCGGCGACTTCTTTCAGGATCGAGAACATCAGATCCTGCTTGCGCAGCGTCGACGCGCCCTCGACGCCCAATTCTTCTGCCATTTCGACAAGCTGAGCAGGCGATTTTGTCTTGAGTTCTTTAAGATGCATGGATGGATTCCAGGATAGATTTTGGGAGAAAATACAGTCGATTTCGATGCACTACTGGAGTGCCTATCCGGCCGTGGGACGACCGTTAAAGATAGCGTCGGCGCCAGAAAGCGCCGCCCGCGCGGGGCGGGGTTGATCGGCCCCTATAACCCGGCTGGGTTCAAGTCAATCGGGCTGCGCCGGGACGGGGCGCAATCAGGGACGAACGACGACCAGGATAACGATGATCGCCGCGGCTATGCCGGGGACCTCGTTGAGCAGACGCAGGCGCTTTTCGCTGAGCGCTCGCTCACCGCGCGCCAGCTTTTTTGCATAGCCGATCATCCAGCCATGATAACCCGACAGCCCGATCACGAGGATGAGCTTGGCGATAAACCATCCTTCGCCCCAATAATTTCCGTTGAATGCGAGCATCAGGCCAAAGACCCAGACGATCGTCAAAGCAGGATTCAGAATGATCCGGGCCAGCCGGTTCTCGCGCTCGATCCATTTCCTGTCCTCGTCGGATCCGACGGGGCATTGGTGGTGATAGACGAAAAAGCGCGGCATCATGAACAGGCCGGCCATCAAAAAGATCACGAAAATGATGTGCGCCGCTTTGACCCAAAGCATCGTCGCCCCCAAAAATCCTGCCAGTTCCATATTATCCGCCGCGAACGCGTTTGATCAGATGCTCGACATGGGCAATCGGTGTGTCGGGCACGATGCCATGGCCGAGATTGAAAATATGGGGACGCGATGGAAACGCCGCAAGGATCCGGTCGATCGCGGTATCGAGAGCGTTGCCGCCGGCAACGAGCGCCAGCGGATCGAGATTACCTTGGACGGGGAGATGTTGCGGCAGCACGCGGTCGGCCCAATCGGGATCGACCGTTTCATCGAGGCCGATCGCGTCGACCCCGGTTTCATCGGCGTAGGCCCGCAGTTTGCCGCCCGCACCCTTTGGAAAGCCGATGATCGGCGTCTCGGGATGCAGTGTCCGCAAGCGCTGGACGATCTCGGCGTTCGGCGCGATTACCCAGCGTTCAAATTGTGCGGGGCTTAGACTGCCCGCCCAGCTGTCGAACAATTGCACCGCCTCGACGCCATGTTCGATCTGCCCCGACAAATAGGTAACGGTGAGTTCGACGATCGCGTCGATGATCGCCTGAAACGCTGCCGCGTCGCCGAACGCCAGCCGCCGCGCCGCAGACTGGTCTTTCGATCCCTGCCCGGCGACCATATAAGTCGCGACCGTCCACGGGCTTCCTGCAAAGCCCAGAAAGGTCGTCTCGGCGGGTAGCGAGGCCGCCACGCGCGCAACGGTTGCATAAATGGGGTCGAGCCGCTCCGGCGCCGCTGTGAGTGACGCCAAGGCGCTATCGACCAGCGGAGGGGCCAACCGTGGGCCTTCGCCTGCCTCGAACCACAAATTCTGACCGAGCGCATGCGGGACGATCAATATGTCGGAAAACAGGATCGAGCCGTCGAACCCGAACCGCCGGATCGGCTGTAACGTTACCTCGGCCGCGGCTTCGGGATCGTAGCACAGCTCGAGGAAACCGCCCTTGGTTTCGCGAAGGGCGCGATATTCGGGAAGATAGCGTCCGGCCTGGCGCATGAGCCACAGGGGCGGCCGCGCTTGCCGCGTCCCGCGCAGTACTGCCAGCAAGCTCTTCGGTGACGCCTTCACACGGCCCCTCTTTCTCTCTTCAATATAACACTTAAATATATTGTGGTGGTTTGTTGGTCGGCGGACAGCGCGGCTTTAGGCGGGGGCGTCGTTTTTGCCAACAGCTTGACTCTCATCTTGCCGCCGCTTGCCGCGGAGTCGCGGTTGGCTTCGCGCCTAACTCACAGGCTGTGGATAATTTTCATCCCTTGTGGGCAAGCTGCCGAGCGGAATCGGCAGCGTCGGGGATGAATCATCTGTACCCATTTGCCCCCCGCGCTTCTCCAGAACTTATCCACAGGAGCCTTTTTGTCGTCGCGAGCTTGATCCGGGATTGCCTTTTTCCGCGGCTTCCCGCCATGATGATGCGATGGGCCGTCTCCACCTTCATCTCATATCCGACTCCACGGGCGAGACACTCGAAAATATTGCCAAGGCGGCGATCGCGCAGTTCGACGATGTCGAGGTGGTGCGGCATTTCTGGCCGATGGTGCGTTCGGAATCGCACCTCGACCGGATCATGGCCGAAGTGCAGGCGAGCCCGGGGATGATCCTGTTCACCCTTGTTAACGGCGACCTGCGAGTCAGTCTCGAACGCCGTGCGGGGGCGCTTAACCTGCCACTCGTCCCGGCACTCGACGCAGTGACCGATGCGCTGTCGCGGATGCTGGGCCAGGAAGCCAAAGCGCGACCGGGGCGGCAGCATCAGCTTGATGCCGCTTATTTTGCGCGGGTCGAGGCGATCCAGTTCACCGTCGCGCACGACGACGGCATCGGGTGGGAAAATTGGGAACAGGCCGATATTGTTCTTGCCGGGGTGTCGCGGACATCCAAGACCCCGACGAGCATCTATCTTGCCAACCGCGGGTTCAAAACCGCGAACATCCCGATCGTTCCCGAATCGCCGCCTCCTGATGCGCTGTTTCATCTGAGGCGCCCGATGGTGGTC
Organism: Sphingopyxis sp.; assembly: GCF_965279725.1. Classification (GTDB taxonomy): domain Bacteria; phylum Pseudomonadota; class Alphaproteobacteria; order Sphingomonadales; family Sphingomonadaceae; genus Sphingopyxis. The sequence continues at coordinate 1,067,686 of NZ_CBDIIL010000003.1, read as the reverse complement.
GGACTCACCACCGGGCTCGACCGGTTGGTCCAGGTCCGCCGCAACCGTTTGCTGTCGCTGAACCAGGCGCCCGAGACCGCTTATGTCCAGGACGATACGGTAAAGGCCGAACTCGCTTATGCCCGCCGCATGTTTGCCGACAATGGTTGGCCGGTGATCGACGTGACGCGCAGATCGATCGAAGAAACGGCGGCGGCAGTGATCAAGCTGGTCGAGGATCGCGGTGCTGCATGACGCTGCTGCTCGCTTCACAAAGCAGCGGCCGCGCCGCAATGTTCCGCGCCGCCGGACTCGTGTTCGAGACGACCGCCGCGCATGTCGACGAGGAGGCGCTGACCGCGTCGCTGCTCGTGACCGGCCAGACTCCGCGCAACATCGCCGATGCGCTGGCCGAGGCCAAGGCGATCAAAGTCTCGTCGCGCCTGCCCGGCGTCATCGTGATCGGTGCCGATTCGACTCTGGCGCTCGATGACGGGACGATGCTGTCGAAACCCGACAGCCCGGGCGAGGCGGCGGATCATCTTCGCCGAATGGCCGGAACGCGGCACCGCTTGTTCAGCGCCGCAGTCGCGGCGCGCGACGGCGCCCCGGTCTGGCGCGCGATCGGCGAGGCCAAGCTGTGGATGCGCCCCTTGTCCGACGCCTTCATCGCGGCCTATGTCGCGCAAAACTGGGACAGCATCCGCTGGACCGTCGGCTGTTACGAAATCGAAGGAGCGGGGGTGCAATTGTTCGAAAAGGTCGAGGGCGATCCTTGGACGATCATCGGCATGCCGATGCTGCCGCTGCTTTCGTGGCTGCGGACCACCGGATTGGCGCCAGAATGAGCGGCATCCCCTATGCCGAGGTGATCGGCGACCCGATCGCGCAGTCGAAATCGCCCCTCATTCACGGCTTCTGGCTGGATGCGCTGGGACTGGCCGGCGATTATCGCCGCGAACATGTAAAGCCCGAAGGCCTTGCCGCCTATGTCGAGGAACGCCGTGACGATCGCGATTGGCGCGGCTGCAACGTTACTATGCCGCACAAGGGTGCGGTGATGGATCTCGTCGATGATCCCGGCGACATCCGCGGCACGATCGGCGCGATGAACACGATCGTCCGGCAAAAGGACGGCGCGCTGATCGGCACCAACACCGACGCCGCGGGCTTTTATTCCCCGCTTGCCGAACTCGACCTCGACGGCGCTCCCGTCGCGGTCGTCGGTGCTGGCGGCGCCGCACGCGCCGTGCTGTTCGCGCTGGCGCGCGCGAACGTCGGGCCTGTCACGATCTCCAATCGCAGCCCGTTGAAAGCGATGGGCCTGCTCGCGACCTTCGGCCTAAAAGGCGATGTCGTCGGCCTCGACGCACAGCTTCCACCGGTATCGTTGCTCGTCAATGCCAGCAGCCTCGGGATGAAGGGCCAGCCGCCACTCGATCTCGACCTGTCGCCGCTTCCCGATGACGCGATCGTCTACGATCTTGTCTATTCGCCGCTCCAGACCGGGCTGCTCAAGGCGGCCGAGGCGCGCGGACTTGACACCGTTGACGGGCTCGACATGTTGATCGGCCAAGCCGCTCTCGCCTTCGAGCTGTTCTTCGGCGCCGTCCCGCCCGAAGGCCGCGACGAGGAATTGCGCGCACTCCTCACCGCATGACATATGCCAAGCGCCTCGGCTCGCGGCTTCGCCGTCCTTTCATTCTCGGCCTGACCGGCTCGATCGGCATGGGCAAATCGACCGCGGCGACAATGTTCAAGCGTGAGGGCGTCCCGGTGTTCGATGCCGATGCCGAAGTGCACCGGTTGCAAGGTCCCGGCGGCGCACTGGTGGGCGCAATCGAGGCGCGTTTTCCCGGCACCACCGGCCCCAAGGGGGTCGACCGGCAGAAACTCGGCGCACTCGTGCTCGGCAACACGCATGAACTGGCGGCGCTTGAGGCGATCGTTCATCCCGCGGTCGGCAAGGCGCAGAAGCGCTTCCTCGCGCGCCACCGTGCCCGCGACGTCGTCGTGCTCGACATCCCCCTCCTGTTCGAGAAGGGAGGGTGGCGAAAGGTCGGCGCAATCGCCGTCGTCTCGGCGCCTGCGTGGATGCAGCGCAAGCGCGTGATGCGCCGCCCCGGCATGGCCGCCGCCAAGCTCAAAGCGATCCGCCGCCTGCAGGTTCCTGACCGGGTCAAGCGCGCGCGGGCCGATTTCATCATCGAAACGGGCCGCCCCAAAAGCGAGACGCACCGCCAGATTCGTTTCATCGCCTCTTGTTTCCGCGCCCGATAGCGTCCAGATTATGGCTTCGATGCGTGAGATTATCTTTGATACCGAAACCACGGGTTTCGATCCCAAAACAGGGGACAGGCTGGTCGAAATCGGGTGTGTCGAGCTGGTCGACCGCCGCGAGACGGGCGTCACCTTCCACGCCTATTTTAATCCCGAACGCGACATGCCCGCCGCGGCCGAGGCGGTCCACGGTCTGTCGATCCAGTTTCTGTCGGACAAGCCGTTGTTTGCGGCTCGCGTCGATGAGCTGATCGAATTCCTGGGCGATGCCCCGCTCGTTGCGCATAATGCCACCTTCGACTTCGGTTTCGTCAATGCCGAACTCGCGCGCGCTGGCCGGCCGGCACTCGACATGACGCGCATGTGTTGCACCGTACAAATGGCGCGCAAGATCCATCCTGGCGCAAAGCACAGCCTCGACGCGCTTTGCACGCGCTATGGGATCGACCGCAGCCACCGGGTCAAACACGGCGCGCTGCTCGACGCCGAACTGCTGGCGCATCTCTATATCGAAATGACCGGCGGGCGGCAGATCGGCTTGGGGCTGGCGTCTTCGGCCTCGGGCGCCGCAGCCTCGGTGGCCAGCGCGCCGAGTGCTCCGCGCGGCGCCTACCGTCCGTTTCGCGAACCTCGTCCCCACATGGCATCGGCCGCGGACCTCGCGCGCCATGCCGAATTTGTCGCAGGGCTGAATCAGCCGCTGTGGCTCGATACGGTGTGATGACTCTCCCATTGTCATCACACCGGACATAGCAGGAGAAGAAAAATGGAAATTCGCGTGTCTGGACACCAGATCGAAACCGGCGAAGCGCTGCAGGCGCATGTGTCGGACCGGATGAACGCGATTGCCGACAAATATTTCTCCCGGGCGATCGGCGCCCACGCCACTTTCGGCAAGGGGCCGCATGACAGTTTCCAATGCGACATCGTCGCGCATGTGATGCAGGGGCTGGTGCTCAAGGGGCATGGCCAGGCGCAGGACGCGCATGTCGCGTTCGAAGGCGCGGCGGAACGGATCGAAAAGCAGCTCCGCCGCTACATGCGCCGTTTGAAGGATCATAATGGCGCGAGCCAACCGTCACCGACGATTGACGAGATCGAGGATAATGCGAGCTATATCGTCTTCGATGGCGGCGACGATGAAGATGCGGGCGATGCGCCCGCGATCATTGCCGAAACACGTGTCGATATTCCCAGCAGTAGCGTGTCCGACGCGGTGATGATGCTCGATCTGCGCAACACCAATGCATTGCTGTTCGTCAACAGCAAGACCGGCACGCACAATATGGTCTATCGCCGCGACGACGGCACGATCGGCTGGGTTGAACCACGATAGGGCTGGATTTTCTTCGCCATCCGGCATAAGGGCCGCGCCCAACACGTCCCCAAACACGTCCTAAGCCGTGATGGCGGGGCGCCGGTACGACCGATCCGCAATTTTGCTCAGGAACGGCCGGCCCCTTCGCCGAGCGGCTACACAGATTTGACCAGACCCATGAACCTTTCTTCTCTCCTTTATCCTGCGACCGTGCGCGCGCATGTGCAGCTCGATTCGAAAAAGGCGCTCTTTCCGTTCGTGGGAGACCTCGCCAGCCGTTCGCTCGGCCTCGACGCGGGTGAAGTCAGCGAAGCCCTGCTGGAACGCGAGCGGCTCGGCTCGACCGGATTCGGACGCGGGATTGCGTTGCCCCACGCCAAAATGGCTGATCTGACCGGGGTACGCGGGCTTTTTCTGCAATTGTCGCGCCCGATCGACTTCAACGCGGTCGATGGCCTGCCGGTCGATCTGTTGTTTGTGCTGTTGTCGCCGCTCGATGCCGGTGCCGACCATCTGAAAGCGCTCGCCGGCGTATCGCGCATGCTTCGCAACGAAGCGATCGCCGAACGGCTACGCGGCGCGAAGAGCGATGAAGCGTTGTATGCGCTGCTCGCCGACACCGAAACGCGTGATGCGGCGTAACGCCGCAGTGCGATCGTTCCCATGGCGCGGCTGACCAGCCGCTTTCTCGTCGATCTGCTGCTCCGCCGCACCGAATCGGCCGGCGGTTTTGCGACGGTGCTTGCGACCGGCGACGAGCATTCGGGCATCATTTTGGTCCAATGCAGCGAACGCGGTCAGCCCGGCCCGCTGCTCGAACGGCGATTTTCAGCGGGCGGCCACTATATCTGGGAAGCGGTTGGCCCCGACGACCCCAAAGATGGTGAATCACGCGACAACTACCAGGAGCGGCGGCAATCGGCCGATCCCGATCTGTGGATCGTCGAACTGGATATCGCAGATGCGCCACGGCTCGTCGCGGAATGGGCCGCGTTAACTTGACTCTGTTGCGGTGCAACATAGGTGGCGCGCATTCGATAACGCGTAGGTCGTTCCGCGGGTTGCATCGCCTTGGTGGTGCCCCGGTAAAACGGTTTGGACACGCAGTCGGACGATGACCGCAGGCGATATTGGGCCATAGCCCCTCGCCTGTTCTGGACGTTTCGGTTCATCGGCCGCACTTTTGACGGACACTATGAGTCGTATTTTGAACGTGGCCAGCATGGCTGCCGTCGGCATGACTGCCGCCACCATGCTGCTTTTGGCGGAACCCGGCTTCGCAAGCGATCTGGCTGCCGACGCCAATTTTCCCGCCCTGATCACACCGAGCGCAGAAGCGCCCGTGGCGGTCGAACCGGCGGATCTGTCGATCAAGACCGACGTGCCGGTTGGCGACATCACCGAAAATAGCGATGATACGCCCGACGCAAAGACGGCGCCGGTGACCGCGGAATCGCTTGCAGCACTGGTTGCCGCCACCCCGCGCCCGGCGGAGATGGACCCCGAACTGCGCTGTCTGGCCGGAACGGTCTATTTCGAATCGCGCGGCGAATCGCTCGTTGGCCAGCTTGCGGTCGCGCATGTGGTCATCAACCGCGCCCAGTCGGGCCGCTTCCCCAAAAGCCTGTGCGGCGTCGTCCATCAGCGGAGCCAGTTCAGCTTTGTGCGCGGCGGCAAGATGCCCGCCGTTCGTGAGGGTGCGCAATGGTCGAACGCCATCGCGATCGCCCAGATCGCCCGTGACGGCAGCTGGAAAAATCATGCGCCCGGCGCGCTCTTTTTCCACGCTCGCTATGTCTCGCCGGGCTGGCGCAAGACGCGCATCGCGCAGATCGACAACCACATCTTCTATCGCTGATCGCAAGGAACACGGGGTGCCGCGCGTATCCCGTTCATTGCCAAGCCATATTTCGTGGCGCATGGTGCAGGAATGACGCGTCATTCTTCAGTCGCCCTGCTTTGTGCAGCGGCGCTCGCTCTCGGCGGATGTGCCACCGCGGTTCCGCCGGTCGAAGTCACCCGATTCCATAATGCGGTGCCAAACTGGGCGCCGGAGACGCGTTACGCCATCGCAACGGCGCCGCTGGACGGTCCGGGTACGGGCATGCCCTCGCTGGAATGGAACAGCTATCGCACCGCTGTCGATCAGCAGTTGCAGCGCCAGGGCCTGGTGGCGGCTGGCAGCAATGAGCGCGCCCCGCTGCTGGTTCGCATCGCATTCGAGCGGAGCGAAGAGCCCCGCGAGGGCCGCCGCTCACCGGTATCGGTCGGTGTGGGTGGTTCAACCGGCAGCTATGGCTCAGGGGTCGGGCTCGGAATTGGCCTGAATCTTGGCGGCGGTCCCAAGCGGATGGCCGATCTGCAGCTTTCGGTCCGCATCGACGATGCCGCGACCGGTCAGGCTTTGTGGGAAGGCCGCGCGCTCGCCGCGGTGCCGGTCAAGGCGCCCGCGTCGCAACCCTCACTCGCTGCGGCGAAATTGGCCGAGGCCTTATTCAAGGACTTCCCCGGCGAATCGGGACGCACTATCAGCGTCAAATGAGCATCACCATCAACGCCGCTTTCGACAGCGGCAATATCGTTGTGGACGCCGTCGACGGCACGTCCGCCCGCCTGTCGATCCGCAAGGACCGCGAATCGGATTTCTTCCAGTGGTTTCACTTCCGCGTGTCGTGCGCGGTCGGCGATGCGCTCGAACTCGCGATCACGGGTCTTGCCGATTCGGCTTATCCTGACGGCTGGCCCGGTTACGCCGCCTGCGCGAGCTATGACCGCGAAACCTGGTTCCGTCTCGATACCGGGTACGACGCTGGCACGTTAACGATCCGTCACACCGCCGAAAGCCCGATCCTCTATCTCGCCTATTTCGCTCCCTATTCCATGGAGCGTCACCACGACCTGATCGCCAGCGTCGCCGAATGCGAAGGCGTGACCTATCGCTGCCTTGGCACCAGTCTAGAGGGCCAGCCGATCGACTGCCTCGAAATGGGGACCGGCGACACCCAGGTATGGCTCTATTCCCGCCAGCATCCGGGCGAGAGCATGGCCGAATGGTGGATGGAAGGCGCGCTGGAAAAGCTCACCGACCCCGCCGATCCGCATGCGCGCGCGCTGCTAAAAAAATGCCGTTTCCACATCGTCCCGAACATGAATCCCGACGGCTCGCGGCGCGGCCATCTGCGCACCAATTTCGCCGGGGTGAACCTGAACCGCGAATGGCATGCGCCGACCGCCGACCGTAGTCCCGAAGTGCTGTGTGTACGGGACGCGATGGACGAAACCGGTGTCGACTGGGCAATGGATGTCCATGGCGACGAGGCGATCCCGGCGGTCTTCCTCGCGGGCTTTGAAGGCATCCCGTCGCTGAAGCCCGGACAGCTGGACAAATATAAGGCGTTCCAGACCGCGCTCGCGGCGAACACGCCCGATTTTCAGGTGGCGCTCGGCTATGGCGAATCGGCGCCGGGCAAGGCGAATCTATCAATGTCGACGACGCAGCTCGCCGAACGCTTCGGCGCGGTGTCGATGACGATCGAAATGCCGTTCAAGGACAATGACGACCTGCCCGACCCGGTCGCAGGCTGGTCGCCCGAACGCTCGAAACTGCTGGCGCATGCATGCCTCGCGACGCTGGACCAGATGCTGTGACGGGGAGCTGGCAGATCGTCGAAGACGATGTGTCCGGCGCCGCGATCCGCGCCCTGCTCGAACAGCATTTCGCCGGCATGCTCGCCAATTCGCCGGCAGGCAGCTGTCACTTCCTCGATTTCGACGGCCTCAATGCCCCCGACGTCACTTTCTGGTCGATCCACCGAGAAGGTGAACTGGCGGGCTGCGCCGCGCTCAAGCTGCTGGACGCCGAGCACGGCGAGATCAAGTCGATGCGAACGTCCGACGCGTTTCTGCGCCGCGGCGTCGCGGCGCGAATGCTCGATCACATCATGGGTGAAGCGCGGACCTGCGGCCTGAACCGCCTCAGCCTCGAAACCGGATCGGGCGCTGCGTTCGAACCGGCGATTGCGCTCTACCGCCGCTATGGCTTCGATGATTGCGCGCCCTTTGCCGACTATCAGCCGGACCCGTTCAGCCGCTTCATGACGCGCGCGCTCTAGACACAAAACGGGGTCCGGAAGGGACTCCGGACCCCGCTCACCATGCCGCGCGAACGCGGTTTTGGCCTCAGGCGGCCTTTTTATCCTCGACCAGCGTCGGGGCGCTGCCGCCGATCGCGATCTTGTGCGGCTTCATCGCCTCGGGCACTTCGCGCACGAGGTCGATGGTGAGCAGGCCGTCGGCCAGATCGGCCAGATCGACCCGCACGAAATCGGCGAGCTGGAAGCGGCGCTCGAACGCGCGCGTCGCGATGCCGCTGTACAGCAGCTGGCGGCCTTCGCCCTCGGCAGCAGGCGCCTTGCGGCCGCTGACGGTCAGCATATTCTGCTGTGCGACGATCTCGATTTCGTCGCTCTTGAAGCCCGCGACCGCGACAGTGATGCGGAAATGGTCGTCGGCGATCTTTTCGATGTCGAACGGCGGATAATTTTCGGCGCCCGACCCGCTCGTTTCCAGGAAATCGAACAATCGGTCAAAACCGACAGTCGAACGGCGATAGGGGGTCCAGTCAAAACTGTTACGCATGGTCTTTCTTCCTTTCCTAAAAAGCGAAGTCAGGGACCGCGGCAGCGCGCCGCGATCGCCACCCGGTCCCGTTTCGGCGACCGGATGCTGCAAATCTGGGTGCGGGCGAGACCATTTCAAGAGGGCGGTTGGCGTTCATGCGAAAGCCACGCTAAGGGGCAGCGCAACCCTCCAGCGCAAGGATCCAAAATGCCCCAGCTCATCCTTATCCGTCACGGCCAGTCGCAGTGGAACCTGGAAAATCGCTTCACCGGCTGGTGGGATGTCGAGGTCACCGAAAAGGGCGTGGCTGAGGCATGGGCGGCGGGCGAGTTGATGAAGGAAAAGGGCATCGCCCCCGCCACCTGTTTCACATCGGTCCAGTCGCGCGCGATCAAGACGCTCAACTTGGCGCTCGAGGCGATGGGGCGGTTGTGGCTGCCGGTGACCAAGGACTGGCGTTTGAACGAGCGCCATTATGGCGGGCTCACCGGACTCGACAAGGCCGAGACGGCGGCGAAACATGGCGAGGATCAGGTCAAGATCTGGCGCCGCAGCTTCGACATTCCGCCGCCGCCGCTCGAAGCGGGCTCGCCGTGGGATCTCGCCAGCGACCCGCGCTATGCCGGCATCGATATCCCCTCGGCCGAGAGCCTGAAGGACACGATCGCGCGCGTCCTGCCTTATTATGACAGCGCGATCGTGCCAGAGCTTGCGGCGGGCAAGACGGTGCTGATATCGGCGCACGGCAACAGCCTGCGCGCACTGGTCAAACATTTGTCGGGCATTTCGGACGCCGACATCACAAGCCTCGAAATCCCGACCGGCCAGCCGATAATATATGACCTGAACGACGATCTGAGTGCGCGCGAACGCTATTATCTGAGCGAGCGGTAACGAGGGGATTCTGTCTGTCCCTCGTCATCCCGGCGACGGTCGGCATCTCACCTGAGCGTTCTAACGCACCGTCGCCATCCCGGCCTACGCCGTGATGGCGAGGGTCAAAGCGTCCCCGTCACGGTCAGCTGGAAATATCGCCCGAACTCGCGCCGACGGCTTTCGCTGAACGCAATTGGCCCGTCGCGCCGGTCGACAAAGACCGTGCGGTCAAACCTGTTCTTTTGCCCGGCAAGATTCCGGTACGTCAGCCTCACCGTGAAACCCGCGAGATCCTTATGCTCGACGAAGGCGGTAACGAACGCGCCGTCGTTATAATCATTTTCGATCGCATTGAGCCGCACATTGGGGCTGAATTGTTCGTCGAGATAGCTGGCTCCCCAAGCGAGCTGCGAACCCGGGATGTCGTGGCGCAGGCTGAGATCGACCAGATATTCCTGTCCCTCGCTCTGTTCGCGCCAACCGCTCGTCAGCGGGTCGCGCACGCGGTTGCGGCGCCAGGTCAGGTCGCTGTTGATCCGCGCCCCTTTCCAGCCCAGCCGGTCGAGCAACAGCGTTGCCTTTGAACTGATGCGATACAGATTCGCACCTGGCAGGTTGCCGCGGCCTTCGGTGATCGGCGACAGCGGGATCTGGTCGACCAGATCCTGCGCATAGGCATAAGCGAGGGCGACCGAGGCACCGCCCCACGCGCCCATGTCCTGAACGAACTCCAGCTCGGTGCGGTTGACCACTGGTGGCACAAGCAGGCCGTTGCCGCCATTACCCTGGCCGTTGGCGACATCGACCGAACTGGCGAAATCGAAAAAGTTGAGCTGGTCGACGCGGCGCTGGAGCTGGTAGTTGATCGTCGTGCGCGGTCCGACCTTCCATGCCAGCGCGAGCTTGCCTTTCGGGCGGATGAAGCGGCGCGTCAGGCCGCCGGGACCGGATGACGACAGCTCGCTATATTCTGCACCAAGGTTGATCTGCGCGGTCAGGTTGGACGCGAGTGCGCGACCCCAGGTCAGCGACGCTTCGCCGCGCTTTTCTTCGACCTTCGTCGTTTCGCCACCAAAGATAATGGGTTTGAAGCTGCCGTCTGGCTGGAGCGTCGCGAACTCGGCATCGACGTCGAGCGTATTATACGCCCCCTCTAGCGCGACCTGCCAGTCGGTGCCCCCCGCGGTGCGCCAACCATATTCGCTGCGCAGGATCGACTCGCCCTCGTCGGCGGTCTGCGTGAAACGCTCGCCGCTGCGCCCGCCAAGTGCCTGATCGACGATGAACGTGTCGACGTTGGGGCTATGTTCGAACCGGTAGAGCCCGATCAGTTTGAGCCGTCCTTTGCCCAGCCCAAGCTCATAGTCGCCGCCAACGTCAAAATTATGCTCGTCTTCAACCGATTTGAACGTCTCGCGTACAGCGCCGTTCGTTGGTCCCACCGAAATGCTGCTGGCCGAGTCAACGAGCTTCTGCAACTGGCCGCCCAGATTGAAATTCCACTTGTTACCTTCGGTCGTGGTGCGCGCCAGAGCCAATGCGAGACGCGGCCTGTCACCGCTGTAGCTGGCGAACTCGTCGCGCGTGAACTGCCGCACGCCATTGCCGTCAAATCGTTGCTCCGGACCCCAATGGCCATTCCGGTTGGCTTCATTCTTCAGGCTGAGCGTCACATGGGCGCCGCCGATCTTGCCGGTGGTCGAAACCTCTCCGTTCAGCCAATTGTCATCGAGACGTGGCCGCCAATCGGGCTGCCAGCGGATCGTGGTCGTGAATCCGGCCTGCGCCGCGCCCGCGACGAGCACGACATTGGCCACCTGGCCGGTCAGTCCGGGAACGTTCAGGCTCGCGCCATCGACGATATCGACATAGGCCACTTGCGTGGCGGCAATGCGTTGCAGCGCGCTGCGTGCATCGGTTGATTTATTGGCGATCCGCTCGCCGTTGATCAGGACATTTTCGGTCGCTGCGCCCAGACCGCGGGCACCGCCGTTGGTACCGGTGACGATCAGGAAGCCCGGCACCTTTTCGACCATGTCGAGCGCGGTGCGCGGCGAAAAGCTGACGAAATCGCTGGGGCTGTAGCGTTGCGCGCCGTTAGCGGGCGCCGGAACGGCGACCCGGGTGTCGCCCGCCACCGGCTCGGCATTCTGCGCCATCGCAAATTCGGGCGCCAATAATCCCATGGCCATCGCCAGCGTCGATGTCCTCGCGGTCATCCGCATCATAATCCCTCCCTCGGCGCTGTCCCATTGACACAGCACCTGCGGCGATCGTTTTCAGGGGCTGGAAGTCAAAAGCTTATCCACCAACGCCGCGCGGAGATCGACCAGGACATCGAACTAGTACATCGACGAAAAAGTGACGCGGTGGCGGCGATGACGCGAACTCAATCGCGCAGCAGCTCGTTGATGCCGGTCTTGGCGCGCGTCTTGGCATCGACGCGCTTGACGATCACCGCGCAATACAGCGACGGCCCGGGCGATCCGTCGGGCAGCGGCTTGCCGGGCATCGCGCCGGGGACAACAACTGCGTAGGGCGGCACTTCTCCGACAAAAATCTCGCCCGTCGCACGATCGACGATCTTGGTCGAGGCGCCCAGATAGACCCCCATCGACAGCACCGCGCCCTCGCGCACGATCACCCCTTCGGCGACCTCGGCGCGCGCGCCGATAAAGGCGCCGTCCTCGATCACCACGGGGCCAGCTTGCAACGGTTCGAGCACGCCGCCGATCCCGGCGCCGCCCGACAGATGGACGTTGGCGCCAATCTGCGCACAGCTGCCGACGGTCGCCCAGGCATCGACCATCGATCCCTCACCGACATACGCGCCGATGTTGACGAAGCTCGGCATCAACACCGCGCCCTTGCTGATAAAGGCGCCGCGGCGGACGATCGCCCCGGGGACGGCGCGGAAGCCCGCGTCGCGAAAGCGATTCTCGCCCCAGCCGGCGAATTTCGACGGCACCTTGTCCCACCAGCGCGCGCCGCCGGCACCGCCCTCGATCAATTCCATATCGTTCAGGCGGAACGACAGCAGCACCGCCTTTTTCAGCCACTGGTTGACCTGCCACTGGCCGTCAGTCTGTCGTTCGGCGACGCGAAAGCTGCCGTCGTCGAGTCCCGCCAGCGCGGTTTCGACCGCGTCGCGCACCGCGCCTTGCGTCGTCAGGCCCAGCGTATCGCGATCGTCCCATGCCGCTTCGATCGTCGTTTGCAGGTCGGTTGTCATGAAATCCCCCAGGGTGTCGGCAAGCTGTCCAGCCAGTCCGAAATGTCGTTTACATGATAGTCGACATGGTCCGGCAGGTGGTCGCGATGGCCGCTTTCACTGCCATTGTCCAGCCACACGGTGGTCATTCCCAGCGCCTTGGCCGGGGTCAGGTTGCGCGCCATATCCTCAACAAACAGGCTCTTCGCCGGGTCGATTCCCAGATGCGTGACCATCGCGGCATAGGCGTCGGGTTCGGGCTTCGGGATGTAACGCGTTGCCCGAATGTCGCAGATGCCGTCGAACAGGTCGGCGATGCCGCGGGCGTCCAGCACCCGCGCGGCATAATCGGCGTCGGCGTTGGTGAATATCAGCTTCCGGCCCGGCAATCGGGTCAGCCCGGCGCGCAGCCGGTCATCAGGCCCGATCCGGTCGAGCGCGATATCGTGAACGTCGAGCAGAAAATGTTCGGGGTCCACGCCATGATGGCGCATCAGTCCGGCCATGGTCGTGCCGTGGTCGTGAAAATATTGCTTTTGCACCCGCCGCGCCTCGATCGCATCGATGTTCAGCAACCGCATGATGAACGCCCCCATGCGATCGTCGATCAGGTCGAACAGCGCCGCCGCCGGCGGGTAGAGCGTGTTGTCGAGATCGAAGATCCAGCAATCGATATGGTCGAGTGGGGTGGGCATGGCGGGGTGGCGCTTAAAGCCTGGGGGGCGTGGCGGCAAGGGTAGCAAAAGTCTCCCAGTCGCGAAGCGTTGGGGAGGGGGAGGATCAATTAACCGCATGATGCTACCCCTTGCCCCTCTACCGCGCTAAAAGCGGATATTCAGGGCAAAGGGGAACGGCAATGGCCGACGCGAACCGACGCAGCGACATCCGGTGGATCGCACGGCGGCCTTTGCCCATGCTGCTCAGCATTGCTGCCCTGTCGCTCGCGGGTTGCGGGGGTGGCGGCGGGGCACGGCCCTCGCCAACCCCGGCGCCGCCGGCATCGCCTGCGCCGACCCCCACCCCTACCCCTACCCCGACTCCAGTGCCAACCCCAACGCCCACGCCGCCGACGGGCAATTTCAACACCGCCGAGGTCCGCCGCTCCGACGGGGTCAATTTTCACGGCGCGATCACCGCCTATCAGGCGGGTGCGACCGGGCAGGGGATCCTGGCGGGCGTCATCGACGACGGCATCGACCAGGACAGCCCCGAATTCGCCGGACGCATCTCTGCGCAGTCCGCCGACGTCGCCGGATCGCGCGGCATAAATGGCGAGGGCAGCCACGGCACCAATGTCGCGCAGATCCTGCTCGGGGCAAAGAACGACAGCGGTACGGTGGGCATTGCCTTCAACGCCAATCTGCTCGTGCTGCGCGCCGACCGGCCGGGCAGCTGCGCGACCGAGGATCCGACCAATGACGAAAGCGGGTGCCGCTTTCCCGAAAGCGCGATTGCGTCCGGGCTCGACCGCGCGGTGACGGCCGGGGCGCGGGTGGTCAACATTTCGCTCGGCGGCGGCGATGCCCCCGGCCCGACGTTGCGCGCCGCGGTGGCGCGCGCGACCGCGGCCGGGATCATCGTCATCCTGTCGGCGGGGAACGAAGGCGACAACACGACAAACGGCAACGACCCGAACAATCCCGAACGCTTTGCGCAGGGGTTGCGCGACGCCGGCGGCGGGCTGGTCATCATCGTCGGGTCGGTCGATGAAAATGGCGCGAGTTCCGATTTCAGCAACCGGGCCGGGACTTATGCCGGATCCTACCTCGCGGCGCTCGGCGAGGGGGTTTGCTGTGCCTATGAGAATGGGGCTCTCAAAACCGAGGGTAATTTCGTCTTTATCCTGAACGGTACCAGTTTCGCCGCGCCGCAAGTCGCGGGCGCGGTCGCGCTGCTCGCCCAGGCTTTTCCCAACCTTTCGAGCCAGCAGATCGTCCAGCTGCTTTATCAATCGGCGCGCGACGTCGGCACAGCGGGCGCCGATGCCGTGTTTGGACAGGGCGTCCTCGACATCGCGCGCGCTTTCCAGCCTGTGGGCGCGACGACGCTCGCCGGTACCGCGACCGCTGTCAATCTGGGCAGCGCACTCGGGATGCTGGGCGGGCCTATGGGCGACGCCGGCGCAACCCGCCCGGGATCGACCGTCGGTCTTGTCGCCGACGGCTTTGGCCGCGCCTTCAGCGTCGATTTCGGCCATTCGCTGGCCCAGCGCCGCCCCGACTTCAAGCTGTCGGGCGCGCTCGGCGGCCTCGTGCGCCAGCAAGTCGCTGCCAGCCAGGCGACCGCGCTGTCACTGGTCACCGCGCCCCGGGGGGATGCGCTTGCGGGCCTGTCGTTCTACGACGCGCAGGAGGCGCGTACCCTTGCGGCGTCGGTGGTGACCCGCATCGATGCGCAAACCCGGATCGGTTTCGCGGCCGGACGCGGGACCGGCGGCATGCTCGCGGGCGAACGCGGCGAATCGGGTCATGCGATGCTGATCGGTGACGGCGCGCACGACGGTCTCGGCTTTGCTGCCAGCCCGGGATTTGCGATGATGATTCGGCATAATATATATAAAAATCAATATTTTAACATCGAAATGGAAAATGGCTGGGTGTCGGGCTCGCGCTGGCAGGACGATCCGCTGCTGCGCTATCGCTCGGGCCGTGACAGCCGCTATCAACGCTTGGGCGCGGGATGGGACAGCCGTGTCGGCCCGGTCCGTCTTGCCCTCGGCGGCGCCTGGCTGCGCGAATCGGACAGTCTGCTCGGCGCCCGCCTCGGCCCGCTGTTCGGCAGCGGCGGCGCGACCAGCCTGGTCGGCGACGCCAGCGTCATCCTCGACATGCGCAACGATTGGCAGATTGCCGCGGCGTGGCGCCAGATGCGGACACGCCCCGATCGCGCCGGACTCGTGGCGGGCGGCGCGCTCTGGTCGTCGGCTTTCTCGTTCGACGTCGCCAAATCGGAATTGTTTCGCTCCGGCGACCGTGCTGCGATCCGCTTCGCGCAGCCGCTACGCGTCGCGCGCGGCGGTATCGATCTGATGCTTCCGATCGCGCACGACTATGCCAGCGGTCGCACCGATTTCGGCCGCCGCACCTATAATCTCGCGCCGACGGGCCGCGAACTGGTGGTAGAGGCGAGTTATCTTGTCGCGCTCTTGGGCGGCGATTTGACGGCGAATATGTGGGTGCGCCGCGACCCCGGCCATATCGCGGCGTTACCCGATGACAAGGGCGCGGCGCTACGCTTTACGATGGGCTTCTGATCGGCTTTAACCGTCCCGAACAAAACAGGGGACGCAGGATGACGAAGCCGATTTATCTTTTGCCGCTCGCGCTGGCCGCTTCGCTGCTCGCGGTGCCACTGGCTGCGCAGGCGCCCGCGCGCGCGGTCATTCATGCGGGACATCTGCTCGCCGAACCCGGCAAGCCGGTGCGCGGCGCGTCGACAATCGTCGTCGAAAATGGCCGAATCGTTGCGGTCACCGAAGGTTATCAACCGGCAGAGCCCGGCGCGACCGTCATCGATCTCAAGGACAAATATGTCCTCCCCGGCCTGATCGACAGCCACGTCCATTTGACCAGCGACGCCGGCGGGCTCGCCGGGCAGCTTGAAGAGATCACGCTCAGTCCCGCCGCGCAGGCGTTCAATGCCGAAGTCAACGGCATGAAGACGCTGCGCGCGGGCTTCACGACAGTCCGCAATCTTGGCGACGGTGACGGGGCAACGCTGGCGCTGCGCGACGCGATCGCCGCGGGCAAGGTGCGGGGACCGCGCATCGTCGATGCCGGCAACGCGATTTCGGGCAGCGCCGGGCATATGGACGGTTCGCTCGGCTATCGTGACGAGCTGCGGCCCTTCTTTGCGGGCGCGGGCAACACCTGCAACGGCGCCGACGATTGCCGCCGCGCGGTGCGGCTGCAGGTCGGACGCGGCGCCGACGTGATCAAATTCGCCTCGACCGGCGGCGTTAACAGCCGCATCGGCGCTGGCCTCGGCAAGCAGATGTTCGACGATGAGGCGCAGGCGATCGTCGATACCGCGCATCTGTTTGGCAAAAAGGTCGCGGTCCACGCGCACGGCGCCGACGGCATTCGCCTTGCGCTTGTCGCCGGTGCCGATTCGATCGAGCATGGCACGATCCTTGACGACGCGACGATCGACCTGTGGGCTAAATCGAAAACCTATTATGTCCCGACGCTGGCGACGGTGAATGGTTATAGGGAACGGCTCGCCGCCAATCCCGACGCTTATGCGCCCGATGTGCTGGCAAAGATCCAATGGCGCATTTCGATCACCGGCAAAAGTCTCGAACAGCTTGTCCCGCGCGGCGTGCGCATCGCCTTTGGCACCGATGCCGGCGTGTCGAAACACGGACGCAACGGCGATGAATTCGAATTGATGGTCCAGCACGGCATGACCCCGGTCGCCGCGCTGCGCGCGGCAACGGTGAACGCCGCCGATCTGCTCGGCCTGTCGGATCAGATCGGCACGATTGCGCCGGGTAAGAGTGCCGACATCATCGCGGTGGCCAGCGACCCGATCGCCGATGTGCGGGTGCTGAAGAGCGTCGATTTCGTGATGGCGCGCGGGCTGGTGGTCGAATGATCACAGCGCGCTCCGCAGCGCCAGCCAGCGATCGCGCTTCGCCGTAAAGCCGATCGTATGCGCGGCGCTGCTCGACGGCAGGTCGATGATTGCGATTCCGTGCAGCGACGGCAGCTGGCGCCGTCCGATCGCAGCAGACTTGCCACCGTTGAAGGCAATCATCCGCAGATCGGGCAGCCCGGCGATCAGAGCTGTGAGGTCGTGCGCTTCGACTTCGCGGATCAGCGAGTCGCTGCTCGTTTGCCGCTCGGCGCTGCGGATCACATCCCACAGCCCGATTTTCGCCTGATGCAGTGCGGCAAGCCTGTCTGCATAGGGCAGTGCCGCAAGTGGCAGGTCGACGACCTCACCGACCAGTCGCCAAAATTGATTCGTCGGATGCGCATAATATTGCCGCTCGGCCAGCGACCGCGCGCCGGGCAGGCTGCCGAGGATCAGCAACCGGGTATCGGGCGCGACATGGGGGGCAAAGCTGGCATGGCGAATGGCGGGCATCGGCGCGCGATAGCCTGGCGCGGCTGGCGCAACAATCTTGCTGGCCCCTTGACCCCTGCCCTTGACCATTGGAGGAATCGCAGCTAGGGGCCGCGTCGATCGAAAGCGGCACTTAACCGCCGCATTCGGTTACAACAGCGCTGAACATTGCTGGCGCGGATGGAGCCTCCGGATGATCAATTGCGATTGGCCGGGGTCTTTTGCTGTTACAAGGTTGCCCGTTTTTCGCGGTTTCGCGAAGGTTCGGACCGATGCTTCATCCACCGCGGTACAGTAACCGTTCGCTTTGATGGGCGAACATTTTAAGGTGAAGCATTCATGCCCACGATCAACCAGCTGGTCCGCAAGGGCCGGACTCCCCAAAAGGTGAAGTCCAAGGTCCCGGCGATGGACGCAAACCCGCAAAAGCGTGGCGTTTGCACCCGTGTCTATACGACGACCCCGAAAAAGCCGAACTCGGCACTCCGCAAGGTTGCGAAGGTCCGCCTGACCAACCAGCGCGAAGTCATCACCTACATCCCCGGCGAAGGCCACAACCTCCAGGAACACAGCGTTGTGCTGATCCGCGGCGGTCGTGTCCGCGATCTTCCCGGTGTGCGTTACCACGTCCTGCGCGGCGTGCTCGATACGCAGGGTGTGAAGGACCGCAAGCAGAGCCGTTCGAAGTACGGCGCGAAGCGTCCGAAGTAAGGACCGCTTTTTCGGCTATTTGATCATCCCAGAGCGCCTTGCGCCGGGATGCTGTTGTAAAGGAATACCCTATGGCTCGTCGTCGTCGTCCTGAACGCCGCGAAATCCTGCCCGATCCCCGTTTCGGTGATACGGTGCTGTCGAAATTCATGAACAGCGTCATGCTGGACGGGAAAAAGTCGGTCGCCGAAAACATCGTTTACGGTGCGCTCGAATCGGTCGAAGCCCGTGCGAAGAAGGAACCGCTTGGCGTGTTCCACGAAGCGCTGGCGAACATCCGTCCCAACCTCGAAGTGCGCAGCCGCCGCGTCGGTGGTGCGACCTATCAGGTTCCGGTCGAGGTCCGTCCCGACCGCGCCATGGCGCTCGCGATCCGCTGGCTCATCACCGCGGCGCGCAATCGCAGCGAAACGACGATGGCCGCGCGCCTGTCGGGTGAGTTGCTTGACGCCTCGAACAACCGCGGCAACGCGGTGAAGAAGCGCGAAGACACGCACCGTATGGCCGAAGCCAACCGCGCGTTCAGCCACTACCGCTGGTAATATCGGCGGGGACCGGGCTCGGCTGGCGACAGCGACAGGGCCGGGGACTCGCACCGGTAACAATTCTTCCTATATTGGGGGAGGCCGTCAAAGCCTCCCCCCAAACTCAAGGAACCTCTCATGGCACGCAGCCATCCGCTCAGCATGTATCGCAACATCGGTATCATGGCGCACATCGACGCCGGCAAGACCACGACGACCGAGCGTATCCTCTACTACACCGGCAAGTCCTACAAGATCGGCGAAGTCCATGACGGCGCCGCGACGATGGACTGGATGGAGCAGGAGCAGGAGCGCGGGATCACGATCACGTCGGCTGCCACCACCTGTTTCTGGAACGATCACCGGATCAACATCATCGACACCCCCGGGCACGTCGACTTCACCATCGAAGTCGAACGCTCGCTGCGCGTGCTCGATGGCGCGGTTGCCTGCTTCGACGGCGTTGCCGGCGTCGAGCCGCAGTCGGAAACCGTGTGGCGTCAGGCCGACCGTTACGGCGTGCCGCGCATGTGCTTCATCAACAAGCTCGACCGCACCGGGGCGAATTTCGAATATTGCGTCCAGTCGATCATCGATCGCCTGGGTGCGCGTCCGGCCGTGCTCTACATCCCGATCGGGATCGAAGCCGACTTGAAGGGCCTCGTCGACCTCGTCCACAACCGCGCCATCGTCTGGAAGGACGAAGCGCTGGGCGCCGAATTCTTCTATGAAGACATTCCGGCCGACCTCGCCGACAAGGCCGCCGAATATCGCACCAACCTCATCGAAATGGCCGTCGAGCAAGACGATGATGTCATGGAAGCCTATCTGGGCGGCGACGAACCCGACATCGACACGCTGAAGCGCCTGATCCGCAAGGGTACGCTCAACCAGTCGTTCGTCCCGGTCTGCTGTGGTTCGGCATTCAAGAACAAGGGCGTTCAGCCTTTGCTCGATGCCGTCGTCGATTATATGCCGAGCCCGCTCGACATTCCCGACGTTCAGGGGCTGAAGCTCGATGGCGAGACGCCCGATTCGCGTCCGCCCGAGGATGATGCGCCGCTGTCGCTGCTGGCGTTCAAGATCATGAACGATCCGTTCGTCGGCACCCTCACCTTTGCCCGCATCTATTCGGGCACCCTGACCAAGGGCACCTATCTGAACTCGGTCAAGGACAAGAAGGAAAAGGTCGGCCGTATGCTGTTGATGCATGCGAACAGCCGCGAAGACGTCGATGAAGCCTTTGCCGGCGACATCATCGCGCTGGCGGGCCTCAAGGAAACCACGACCGGAGACACGCTCTGCGCCACGAACGCGCCGATCATTCTTGAACGCATGGTCTTTCCCGATCCCGTCATCGAGCTGTCGGTGGAACCGAAGACCAAGGCCGACCAGGAACGGATGGGCATCGCGCTCAACCGTCTGGCCGCTGAGGATCCCTCGTTCCGCGTCTCGACCGACCATGAATCGGGTCAGACGATCATCAAGGGCATGGGCGAGCTTCACCTCGACATCCTGGTTGATCGCATGCGCCGCGAATTCAAGGTCGAAGCCAATGTCGGTGCGCCGCAGGTGGCCTACCGCGAATCGCTCGCGAAGTCGGTCGACGTCGATTACACTCACAAGAAGCAGTCGGGTGGCTCGGGCCAGTTCGGCCGCGTCAAGGTGACGGTTGTTCCCGGCGAACGTGGTTCGGGCATCGTTTTCAGCGACGAGATCAAGGGCGGTAACATCCCGCGCGAATATATCCCGTCGGTGGAAAAGGGCATGCGCGAGTCGGCCGAAAACGGTCACATGATCGGCTTCCCGATCATCGATTTCGAAATCAAGCTGACCGACGGCGCGTATCACGACGTCGACTCCTCGGCGCTGGCGTTCGAAATCGCGGGCCGTGCGGCGATGCGCGAAGTGGCCGCGAAAGCCGGCATCAAGCTGCTCGAGCCGGTGATGAAAGTCGAAGTGACGACGCCCGAGGATTTCATGGGCGACGTGATCGGCGATCTCAACAGCCGCCGCGGGCAGATTCAGGGCACCGACAGCCGGGGCAACGCCCAGGTCGTCGAGGCGATGGTGCCGCTTGCGAATATGTTCGGCTATGTGAACCAGCTGCGCAGCTTCAGCCAGGGACGCGCCAACTATTCGATGCAATTCTCGCATTATGAAGAAGTGCCGACGAATGTCGCCGAAGAGGTGAAAGCCAAAATGGCGTAAGCTTTTGCGGGGTGGACGGCTTTTGGGCCGCTTTCACCCCGCAGGGCTTGCCCTCTTCTGCAAAGCCGACTAAGGGCGGCGCCTGTTTCAACAGGCGGTTCCGCCGAGTGAACAATTTCTGAGCATTTAGACACGCCAGACGAAGGACAAGGGTAAAATCATGGCCAAGGCAAAATTCGAGCGGAACAAGCCGCATTGCAACATCGGCACCATCGGTCACGTTGACCATGGCAAGACCTCGCTGACCGCAGCGATCACCAAGGTGCTCGCCGAAACGACCGGCGGCACCGCCGTCGACTTCGCGAACATCGACAAGGCTCCCGAAGAGCGCGAGCGCGGCATCACCATTTCGACCGCACACGTCGAATATGAAACCGGCGCGCGCCACTATGCGCACGTCGATTGCCCGGGCCACGCCGATTATGTGAAGAACATGATCACCGGTGCCGCCCAGATGGACGGCGCGATCCTGGTGGTGTCGGCTGCTGACGGCCCGATGCCGCAGACCAAAGAGCACATCCTGCTCGCCAAGCAGGTCGGCGTGCCGACCATGGTCGTCTTCCTCAACAAGGTCGACCAGCTGGACGATCCTGAGCTGCTCGAACTCGTCGAGATGGAAATCCGCGAAGAACTTTCGAAGCGTGGCTTTGACGGCGACAATATTCCGATCGTCACCGGTTCGGCACTTGCCGCTCTGGAAAGCCGCGACGACAACATCGGCAAGGATGCGATCCTGAAGCTGATGGAAGCCGTCGACGCGTGGATCCCGCAGCCCGACCGTCCGCTCGACAAGCCCTTCCTGATGCCGATCGAAGACGTGTTCTCGATCTCGGGTCGCGGTACCGTCGTCACCGGCCGTATCGAAACCGGCATCGTCAAGGTCGGTGAAGAAGTCGAAATCGTCGGCATCAAGGACACCAAGAAGACCGTCGTGACCGGCGTCGAAATGTTCCGCAAGCTGCTCGACCAGGGCCAGGCTGGCGATAACGTCGGTGCGCTGATTCGCGGCGTCGGCCGTGAAGAAGTCGAGCGCGGCCAGGTTCTCTGCAAGCCGGGCTCGATCAAGCCGCACACCGAGTTCACCTCGGAAGTGTATGTCCTGTCGAAGGACGAAGGCGGCCGTCACACGCCGTTCTTTGCCAACTATCGTCCGCAGTTCTACTTCCGCACCACGGACGTCACCGGTGAGGTCATTCTCCCCGAGGGTACCGAGATGGTCATGCCGGGCGACAACGTCCAGCTGGCGGTCAAGCTGATTGCTCCGATCGCCATGGACCCGGGTCTGCGCTTCGCAATTCGCGAAGGTGGCCGCACGGTCGGCGCAGGGGTTGTCGCGACGATCACAAAGTAATATAGGGCCGCGAGCCGCCTGATTCGGAAGCGATTCGGGCGGCTCGCAGCTTTAAGAATTTTGATGGCCGGGCCGGCTTCCACTAGGGGGCCGGAACAGGCCATTTCGGCTCTTTCGCATCGTCAGACGGGATTCGACTGGAATAGTCATGGAAACGCAGAATATTCGCATTCGCCTCAAGGCCTTTGATCACCGCGTGCTCGATCAGGCCACCACCGACATCGCCGACACGGCACGTCGTACGGGCGCGCTTATTCGCGGCCCGATCCCGCTGCCGACGCGCATTGAAAAATTCACCGTGAACCGCGGCCCGCACATCGACAAAAAGTCGCGCGAGCAGTTCGAGGTGCGTACCCACAAGCGGCTGCTCGACATCGTGCAGCCCACCCCGCAGACGGTCGATGCGCTGATGAAGCTTGATCTCGCCGCGGGCGTGAACGTAGAAATTAAGCTGGCGTAAGTCAGTGACGCCCCGGTGAAAACCAGGGTCTCTATCGGCAGGAACTTCGGTTCCTGCATTGTCCGGAGCGATCCGGACCGACGATAGGGTGGATACCGCCGGACCGCTTCTTTGGAAGCAACAGGGTCCGGGCTGCGTCCCCCGTCTCGCCGCCCTCCCTCGCAGGAAGGCGGCACCTCAGCCCGGACGGGGCGATGCATCGAAATTTTGGGCTGGGAGGGTTCTCATCGGGGTTCGCCTTGATGAGGTCCCACACGCCGTGCGGAATGGTCCGCCCGGCCTCTGTTGAGGAGTATGATCATGCGGACTGGCGTGATCGCGAAGAAAATGGGGATGACCCGCCTGTTTCAGGACGACGGCCGCCATGTGCCCGTCACCGTCCTGAGCCTCGAAGGCTGTCAGGTTATCTCTGTGCGCGAACAAGAACGCGACGGCTATGTCGCCGTCCAACTCGGTGCCGGATCGGCCAAGGCGAAAAATGTTGCGAAGCCGCAGCGTGGCGCTTTCGGCAAGGCCGAAGTCGAGCCCAAGGCAAAGGTCGTCGAATTCCGCGTCGCTGACGACGCAACGCTCGACGTCGGCGCCTTTCTGTCGGCCGACCATTTCGTCGCTGGCCAGATCGTCGATATCCAGGGCGTGACCCAGGGTAAGGGCTTTGCCGGTGCGATGAAGCGTTGGGGTTTCGGCGGTATGCGCGCAACCCACGGCGTTTCGATCAGCCACCGTGCGCATGGTTCGACCGGTAACCGCCAGGACCCGGGCCGCGTCTTCAAGAACAAGAAGATGGCCGGCCATATGGGCGCCCGCAATCGCACCCAGCAAAATCTCGAAATCGTCCGCACAGACGTCGAGCGCGGCCTTCTCTTCGTCAAGGGCTCGGTCCCTGGCTCGAAGGGCGGCTGGCTGATGGTCCGCGATGCCGTCAAGCTGCCGCGCCACCCCGAGGCCCCCTATCCGGCGGCATCAAGAGCGCGGCGAACGCCAATCACGAAGCCCCGGCTGATGCGCCTGTGGACACCCCGGTCGAAGACACCGTGGTCGACACTGCCACCACCGACGGCGCACAGGAGTCCTGATCATGAAGGTCAAGGTTCACACCATTGACGGCAAGGCCGGCGCAGACATCGATCTCAATGACGATGTATTCGGCGTCGATCCCCGGGCCGACATCCTCCACCGCGTTGTCAGCTGGCAGCTCGAAAAGCGCCGTGGTCCGGCTCGCGCCGCCCGCGAACGCAGCGATGTGTCGCGTACCGGCAAGAAGTTCGGCAATCAGAAGGGCGGCGGTACCGCTCGTCACGGCGATCGCGCAGCCCCGATCTTCATCGGCGGCGGCAAGGCGCATGGTCCCCGGGCCCGCACCTTCGGCCACTCGCTGAACAAGAAGATCCGCACGCTCGGCCTGAAGATGGCGCTGAGCGACAAGGCGAAGGGCGGCAAGATCCTCGTCCTCGACACGCTCGAGCTCAAGGATGCCAAGACCAAGGCGCTCGCCGGCCAGCTCGGCAAGCTCGAACTCGGCAATCGCGCACTCTTCATCGATGGTGATGCGGTGCACGAAAGCTTCGCCATGGCGTCGGCCAACCTCATCGGCATCGACGCGATGCCGGCGATGGGTGCCAACGTTTATGACATTTTGCGCGCCGATACGCTGGTCCTGACCCGCGCCGGCCTCGAAAAGCTGGAGGCACGCTTCAATGGCTAAGGCAAAAACAGTCGACGCGCGTCACTATGACGTGATCCTGGCTCCAGTGATCACCGAAAAGTCGACGATGCTGAGCGAATTTAACGCGGTGGTGTTCAAGGTTGCAGGCGATGCAACCAAGCCCGCCATCAAGGCTGCCGTCGAAGCGCTGTTCGATGTCAAGGTGATCGGCGTCAACACGCTCATCACCAAAGGCAAGACCAAGCGCTGGAAGGGCAAGCCCTACACCCGCAGCGACGTGAAGAAGGCGATTGTTCGTCTGGCCGAAGGCCAGTCGATCGACGTCACCACCGGCGTCTGATTGTAGGGAAAGGCAGAGAAAATGGCACTTAAATCCTATAATCCGACCAGCCCCGCGCAACGCGGCCTGATCCTGATTGATCGGTCCTCGCTGTGGAAGGGCAAGCCCGTCAAGGCGCTGACCGAAGGCAAGAGCAAGACTGGCGGCCGCAACAACAAGGGTCACGTCACCTCGCGCGGCATCGGCGGCGGACATAAGCAGCGCTATCGCATCGTCGATTTCAAGCGCCGCCTGTGGGACGTCGAAGGCACGGTCGAGCGGCTGGAATATGATCCCAATCGCACCGCTTTCATCGCCCTCGTCAACTATGGCAAGGACGATGCCGGCAAGGATCGCGTCGCTTACATCCTGGCGCCGCAGCGTCTGGCAGTTGGCGACAAGGTCATCGCGGGCAAAAAGACCGACGTGAAGCCGGGCAATGCGATGGAATTGTCGCAGATGCCGGTTGGCACGATCGTCCACAACATCGAAATGAAGCCGGGCAAGGGTGGCCAGATCGCCCGTTCGGCTGGCACCTATGCCCAAGTCGTCGGTCGTGACCGCGGTCTCGTCATCGTGCGTCTCGGTTCGGGCGAACAACGTTATATCCGCGGCGATTGCATGGGGACTGTTGGTGCGGTGTCGAACCCCGACAACGGCAACCAGACCCTCGCCAAGGCCGGTCGCAACCGCTGGGCGGGCAAGCGCCCGCTGACCCGCGGTGTGGCCAAGAACCCGGTCGATCACCCGCACGGCGGTGGTGAAGGCCGGACCTCGGGCGGTCGCCATCCGGTGACCCCGTGGGGCAAGCCGACCAAGGGTGCTCGCACCCGTTCGAACAAGTCGACCGACAAGATGATCATCCGGTCGCGTCACGCGAAGAAGAAGAGGTAAGCCATGGCTCGCTCGGTCTGGAAGGGTCCTTTTGTGGACCTCCATCTGCTCAAGAAAGCCGAAACGGCCCAGGAAGGCAGCAGCAGTGCGCCTATCAAAACCTGGTCGCGCCGGTCCACCATCCTGCCGCAGTTCGTGGGGCTGACCTTCAACGTCTACAACGGCCGCAAGTTCGTGCCGGTGTCGGTCAATGAAGACATGGTCGGCATGAAGCTGGGTGAATTTGCGCCGACGCGCTTCTTCCCCGGTCACGCTGCCGACAAGAAGGGCAAACGCTAATGGGCAAGGAAAAGTCCCCCCGCCGCGTTGCGGATAACGAGGCGCTCTCGGTCGGCACGCAGATTCGCGGTTCGGCGCAGAAGCTGAACCTCGTTGCCGCGCTGATCCGCGGCCGCAAGGTCGAAGACGCGCTGAACATCCTCACCTTCTCGAAGAAGGCGATGGCGGTCGACGTGCGCAAGGTTCTCGCAAGCGCGATCGCCAACGCGGAAAACAATCACAACCTCGATGTTGATGCCCTGGTCATCCAGGAAGCCAGCGTCGGCAAGTCGATCTCGATGAAGCGCTGGCACGCACGTGGCCGCGGCAAGTCGACCCGGATCGTCAAGCCGTTCAGCCGCATCCGCATCGTCGTCCGCGAACAGGAAGAAGAGGCGTAACATGGGCCAGAAGAGCAATCCGATCGGCCTGCGCCTGCAGGTCAACCGTACCTGGGACAGCCGCTGGTTCGCCGAAGGCCAGGACTATGGCCGCATGCTGGTCGAGGATCTGAAGATCCGTCAGTATGTGTTCAAGACCCTGCCGCAAGCCGCGATCTCGAAGGTCGTGATCGAGCGTCCCGCCAAGCTGTGCCGCGTGTCGATCTATGCTGCCCGTCCGGGTGTCATCATCGGCAAGAAGGGCGCCGACATCGAAAAGCTGCGCAAGAAGCTCGGCGAATTGACGAACAGCGACGTGTCGCTGAACATCGTCGAAATCCGCAAGCCCGAAGTCGACGCCAAGCTCGTCGGTCAGGGCATTGCCGACCAGCTCGAACGCCGTGTCGCTTTCCGCCGTGCCATGAAGCGCGCGGTTCAGTCGGCGATGCGTCTGGGCGCCGAAGGCATCCGCATCAACTGCGCCGGCCGTCTCGGCGGCGCGGAAATCGCGCGTACCGAATGGTATCGCGAGGGCCGGGTGCCGTTGCACACGCTGCGCGCCAATGTCGACTATGCCGAATCGACTGCACACACCGCTTATGGCGTGTGCGGGATCAAGGTGTGGATCTTCAAGGGCGAGATTCTCGGCCACGACCCGATGGCGACCGACCGTCTGATGCTCGATGCACAGACGACGGGCGTTCGTCCGGCTCGTGAAGATCGCCGCTAAGGACAACTGACATGTTGCAACCGAAGAAAACCAAGTTTCGCAAGGCCTTCAAGGGCCGCATCCATGGCAATGCCAAGGGCGGCACCAGCCTGAACTTCGGCTCCTACGGGCTGAAGGCGATGGAACCCGAGCGGATCACCGCACGCCAGATCGAAGCGGCTCGCCGTGCGATCAGCCGCGCGATCAAGCGCCAGGGCCGTTTGTGGATCCGCATCTTCCCCGACGTCCCCGTGTCGTCGAAGCCCGCGGAAGTCCGCATGGGTAAGGGTAAGGGCGCTCCCGAATATTGGGCCGCGCGCGTCAAGCCGGGCCGCATCCTGTTCGAACTCGACGGCGTTCCCGGCCCCGTGGCCGCGCTGGCATTCGAACGTGCGGCAATGAAGCTGCCGATCAAGACCAAGGTGATTGCCCGTCTCGGCGACACCTCGCATCTGGAGGGTTAAGGGCCATGTCCAAGACCGAAGATTTCAAGGCCAAGACCGACGATCAGCTGTCGGAACAGCTTGGCGAACTAAAGCGCGAGGCCTTCAACCTCCGCTTCCAGGCGGCCACCGGCCAGCTTGAAAAAGCATCACGCGTCAAGGAAGTGCGGCGTTCGATCGCCCGCATCAAGACGCAGCAGACCGAGCGCACGCGCTCGGCCGCGAAGTAAGGAGACTATCGATGCCGAAGCGCATTCTGACCGGTACGGTGGTGTCCGACAAGGGCGACAAGACCGTCGTGGTGAAAGTCGAGCGGAAGGTTAAGCACCCTCTGTACGGCAAGATCATCCGGCGTTCGAAAAAATACCACGCCCATGATGAGGACAATGTCATCAAGGCTGGTGAAACCGTCCGCATCGAGGAAACGAAGCCGATTTCGAAGCTGAAGACCTGGAAGGTGCTCGACAAGGTCGACACCCACAGCAAGCCGGCTTCGACTGCCCCCGCCGCGGCCGAAGGCTGACACAAGTTCACGGAACCGCCGGGGTTTCCCGGTAGGCCAAAATAGAAGGAAATGCATCGATGATCCAGATGCAGTCACAATTGGAAGTCGCTGACAACAGCGGTGCCAAGCGCGTCCAGTGCATTAAGGTGCTGGGCGGGTCGAAGCGTCGCGTTGCCGGCGTCGGCGACGTGATCGTCGTGTCGATCAAGGAAGCCCAGCCGCGCGGCAAGGTGAAGAAGGGCGACGTGCATCGTGCCGTCATCGTTCGCACCCGCAAGGATGTGCGCCGCGCCGATGGCTCGGTGATCCGTTTCGACACCAACGCCGCCGTGCTCGTCAACAAGAACGAAGAGCCCATCGGCACCCGTATCTTTGGCCCCGTCGTCCGCGAGCTGCGCGGCCGTGGCTATATGAAGATCATCAGCCTGGCACCGGAGGTTCTCTGACCATGGGTATGGCCAAGATAAAAAAGGGCGACACGGTTGTCATCCTGTCCGGCAAGGACAAGGGCAAGACCGGCGAAGTGACGCAAAGCCTGCCGAAAGACGGCAAGCTGGTCGTCGCGGGCGTCAACATCATCACGCGGCACCGCAAGCCGAGCCAGACCAACCCGCAGGGTGGCCTGGAACGCAAGGAAGCGCCGCTGTACGCGAGCAAGGTCGCGATTGCCGATCCCAAGACCGGCAAGCCGACCCGCGTGCGTTTCGAAACCAAGGACGGCAAAAAGGTGCGTGTCGCCGTGAAGTCCGGGGAGACCATCAGTGGCTGATAATTACACCCCCCGCATGCGGACTCGCTATGACGAGGTGATCGTCAAGGCGATGACCGAGAAATTCGGGTACAAAAATGCGATGGAAGTACCGAAGATCGAAAAGATCGTGCTCAACATGGGCGTCGGTGAAGCCACGCAGGACAAGAAGAAGGTCGAATCGGCTGCTGCAGAAATGGAGCTGATCGCCGGCCAGAAGCCTGTCGTGACCAAAGCGAAGAAGTCGATCGCCCAGTTCAAGCTGCGCGAAGGCATGCCGATCGGTTGCAAGGTGACCTTGCGCCGCGAACGGATGTACGAATTCCTCGACCGCCTGATCACCATCGCCATGCCGCGCATCCGCGATTTTCGCGGCGTGTCGGCGACGAGCTTCGACGGTCGTGGCAATTATGCCATGGGCCTGAAAGAGCAGATCATCTTCCCCGAAATCAACTATGACCGCATCGACCAGGTGCGCGGCATGGATGTGATCGTGACCACCACGGCGCGCACGGATGACGAAGCCCGCGAACTGCTCAAGCTGTTCGGCTTCCCCTTCCCGATCGAAGCCGAAGAAAAGGCAGCCGCTTGATCCTTCGGGATCAGGCTGGCTCTCTCTCAAAAGGAAAGAGAACTTAAGTCATGGCGAAACTGAGTTCGACGAACAAGAACGAGCGTCGCAAGCAGCTGGTAAAGAAATATGCCGGCCGTTACGCGAAGCTGAAGGCGATTGCAGCGGACACCTCCCTCGACGATGGCGAGCGTCTGATCGCGCGCCTCAAGATGGCGGAAATCCCGCGCAATGGTAACCCGACCCGTATCCGTAACCGGTGCGAGCTGACGGGGCGCCCGCGCGCTTATTATCGCAAATTCCGGCTGTGCCGTATTCAGCTCCGCGATCTGGCCAACAAGGGCCTGATCCCCGGTGTTGTTAAGTCGAGCTGGTAAGGGACAGACAAGATGGCAATGACCGATCCTTTGGGTGACATGCTCACCCGCATCCGCAACGGCCAGACGGCGAAGAAGGACAGCGTCCTGACGCCGGCTTCGACCCTGCGTGTCCGCGTTCTCGATGTTCTCCAGCGCGAAGGCTATATCCGCGGCTACAGCGAAGAAGCGCTGGGTGCCAAGGGCCAGCACAAGGGCATCCGCATCGAACTGAAATATTTCGAAGGGCAGCCGGCGATCCGCCATGTGGCGCGCGTTTCGAAGCCGGGCCGCCGCATCTATTCGGGTTCGAAAGAACTGCCGATCGTGCGCAACGGCCTGGGCATCACTATCGTGTCGACCCCGCGCGGTGTCCTGTCGGACGCCGAGGCTCGCGAGCATAATGTCGGCGGCGAAGTGCTGGCGGAGGTGTTCTGATGTCGCGC
This sequence comes from Sphingopyxis sp., assembly GCF_965279725.1. Lineage (GTDB taxonomy): Bacteria > Pseudomonadota > Alphaproteobacteria > Sphingomonadales > Sphingomonadaceae > Sphingopyxis. The sequence continues at coordinate 1,037,780 of NZ_CBDIIL010000003.1, read as the reverse complement.
ATTGGTAAAAAAGCAGTCGAAATCCCCAGCGGCGTCACCGCCGCGATCGATGGCGGTCAGCTGTCGGTCAAGGGTCCGAAAGGCACGCTCGCGCTCACGCTTTCCGACAACATCAAATATGAAGTCGGCGACGGCAGCATTTCGGTGCAGCCGGCGAACAACACCCGCGAAGCGCGCGCCTTTTGGGGCATGCAGCGGACGCTGGTGCAGAACCTGATCACGGGTGTGACAGAGGGCTTCACCAAGGTGCTCGAAATCACCGGTGTCGGCTATCGCGCCAACTCGCAGGGCAAAAATCTGAAGCTGCAGCTCGGCTACAGCCACGATGTCGATTTCGCGGTGCCGGACGGCATCGAGATCAAGACGCCCGACAACACGACGATCGAGATCAGCGGCATCGACAAGCAGCAGGTCGGTCAGGTTGCAGCCGAAATCCGCCGCTGGCGCAAGCCGGAGCCCTATAAGGGCAAGGGCATCAAATATCGCGGCGAGTACATCTTCCGCAAAGAAGGCAAGAAGAAGTAAGCCATGGCACATCTTACCCAATTCGAAAAACGCCGTCAGCGCGTTCGTACTGCCCTCCGCAAGCGGGCCGGTGGGCGCGCGCGCCTGTCGGTGCACCGTTCGGGCCGGCATATCTATGCCCAGCTTATCGATGATGCCGCCGGCCAGACGCTGGCTGCGGCTTCGACGCTGGACAAGGATGTGCGCGGCAAGACCGGCGCGACCACGGCGGCGGCTGCCGACGTTGGCAAGCGCCTCGCCGCTGCCGCCAAAAAGGCGGGCGTGACGCAGGTCGTGTTCGACCGCGGCGGTTTCCTGTTCCACGGGCGCATCAAAGCGCTGGCCGACGCGGCTCGCGAAGGCGGATTGGAGTTCTAATCATGGCAGACGAAGTACAGAACGCCGAAGGCGCTCCCGAAGCGGCTCCCACCACGACCCCCACTGATGGCCAGGCTCCGCGCCGCGGCCGTGGCAGCGGCGCTGGCGGACCCGGTGGCAATCGTGGCGGCCGTGATGGCGGTGGCCGTGGTCGCCGCGACGATCGTCGTCCGCGCGACGATGACGGCGGCGAAGAGCTGATCGAAAAGCTGGTCCACATCAACCGCGTGTCGAAAACCGTCAAGGGCGGCAAGCGCTTCGGTTTCGCCGCGCTCGTTGTTGTCGGCGACGGCAAGGGCCGTGCAGGCTTTGGTCATGGCAAGGCGCGCGAAGTGCCGGAAGCCATTTCGAAGGCGACCGCTGCCGCGAAAAAGTCGATGATCCGCGTTCCGCTGCGCGACGGCCGCACCCTGCACCATGATGGCCTCGGCCATTTCGGCGCCGGCCTGGTGACCGTCCGCTCGGCACCGGCAGGTACCGGCATCATCGCCGGTGGCCCGATGCGCGCCGTGTTCGAAAGCTTGGGCGTCGCCGATGTGGTGACCAAGTCGAACGGCACGTCGAACCCCTATAACATGATCCGCGCGACCTTTGAGGCGCTCGGCGAACAGACCAGCCCCAAGTCGGTCGCGCAGCGTCGCGGCAAGAAGGTGTCGGATCTGATCAAGCGCGGCGGTGCATCCGACCGGGCAGCCGAAGCCGAAGCCGCGGCGGTGACGGAGTAAGATCATGGCTGACAAGACAATCAAGATCCGCCAGATCGGCTCGCCGATCCGTCGTCCCAAGAGCCAGCGTGCTATCCTGACCGGCCTCGGCCTGGGCAAGATGCACCGTGAGGTCGAGCTGGTCGACACCCCCGAAGTGCGTGGCATGATCCGCAAGCTGCCGCACATGGTGGAAGTCATCGAGGGTTAAACCCTTCTGGACCGATCCAATCCTATCCGCGCGACAAAAGCGAAAGCGAGTGCAAAATGACGATCAAACTGAACGAACTTCGTGACAACAATGGTGCCCGCAAGGGCCGGATGCGCGTCGGACGCGGCATCGGTTCGGGCAAGGGCAAGACCGCCGGCCGCGGCCAAAAGGGCCAGAAGGCCCGCAGCGGCGTCGCGATCAACGGCTTCGAAGGCGGCCAGATGCCGCTTCACATGCGCATCCCGAAGCGCGGTTTTAACAACATCTTTGGCAAGGACTTCGCGATCGTCAATCTGGGCATGATCCAGAAGCTGGTCGATGCGAAGAAGCTCGATGCCAAGGCGGTGATCGACCATGCCGCGCTCAAGGCGGTTGGCCTGGCGCGCGGCGGCAAGGACGGCGTCCGCCTCCTCGCCAAGGGTGAACTCACCGCCAAGCTGAACTTTGCCGTTGCCGGTGCGTCGAAGGGCGCCATCGAAGCGGTCGAAAAGGCCGGCGGCAAGGTCGAACTGCCCGAACCCAAGCCCGAAGGCGACGGCAAGAAAGCCAAGCGCCGGGCAGAAGCGGCCAAGAAGGACTAAGGCATCTGGGGGCGGGTCGGCACACGTCGATCCGCCCCCGACGCATCTGAATTCGGGCCTTTCCCCTTGCGCTTCGACACGGGCGAACGCACATAGGCGCCGGGTCGCGGGGGGCGCGGTCCGCCACTGAGGAAAGATCACCATGGCCTCTCGCGCCGACCAGCTTGCTTCCAACCTGAACTTCTCGAAATTCGGCAAGGCGACCGAACTCAAGAACCGCATCTGGTTCACGATCGGCGCGCTGATCGTTTTTCGTTTCCTGTCGTTCGTGCCGCTGCCGGGGGTCGATCCTGTCGCGCTGTCGGCGCTGTACAGCCAGGCCGCATCGGGCGGCGTCCTCGACATTTTCAACACCTTCTCGGGCGGCAGCCTGGAGCGCATGAGCATCATCGCGCTCGGCGTCATGCCCTATATCACGGCGTCGATCGTCGTGCAGCTGGCCGCGGCCTTGTCGCCCAGCCTTGCCGCGCTCAAGAAAGAGGGCGAAAGCGGGCGCAAGAAGCTCAACCAATATACGCGTTACGGCACCGTTTTGCTGACCGCGATTCAGGGCTATTTTATCGCCGTCGGGCTGGAAACGCTTGGCGCGAGCCAGGGCATCGCTGCGGTCGTTGACCCCGGCATGATGTTCCGCATCGGCGCGGTGATCAGCATCGTCGGCGGTACCTTGTTCCTGATGTGGCTGGGCGAACAGATCACCAGCCGCGGCATCGGCAATGGCGTCTCGCTGATCATCATGGCGGGCATTCTGGCCCAGTTGCCGCGCAGCTTTGCCCAGATGTTCACCCAGGTCCGCGAAGGATCGATGGGCGGCGGCACGATCATCGCGGTTCTGGCGGGCGCGATCATCGTCATCGCCTTCATCGCCTTCATGGAACGCGCCCAGCGCCGCGTCCTCGTCCAATATCCCAAGCGCGCAACGCAGCGCGGCGGGATGCAGGCCGACCGCAGCCATCTGCCGCTCAAGGTCAACACCGCCGGCGTGATCCCGCCGATCTTTGCGTCGTCGCTGTTGCTGATGCCGCTGACGATCACCCAGATGATGGGCCAGAATGTGTCGGGCGACACCGCGACCGGCGATTTCCTGATCATGCTCAACCAGTATCTGGCGCACGGCCAGCCGCTGTACATGGCGCTTTATGCGTTCGGCATCATCTTTTTCTGCTTCTTCTATGTCGCGGTCGTGTTCAATCCCGAGGAAACCGCCGACAATCTGAAGCGCCAGAACGGCTTCATCCCTGGCATCCGCCCGGGCAAGAACACCGCCGCCTATCTCGACCATGTGCTGACGCGCATCACCGTGCTGGGGGCGGCCTATCTGGCGGCGATCTGTCTGGTACCGGAATATTTCATCGCCCAGTCGGGACTGCCGTTCCAGCTCGGCGGGACCAGCCTGCTGATTATCGTCAATGTGACGATCGACACGATCAGCCAGATTCAAAGCCACATGCTCGCGCATCAATATGGCGATCTGATCAAGAAGGCCAAATTGAAGGGCGGCGTTGCGCGGCGCTAAAGCGCCCGCTACGGCAACACGCGCAGGGCAGGAAACAGGGGCCTCCATGACGCTGAATATCATTTTGCTGGGTCCGCCGGGGGCGGGCAAGGGAACGCAGGCGGTGCGCCTGGAAGACGAGCATGGCATGGTCCAGCTGTCGACCGGCGACATGCTGCGCGCCGCGGTCAAGGCGGGAACGCCGATCGGAGTTCAGGCCAAGGCGGTGATGGACGCGGGCGAGCTGGTGTCGGACGACATCGTCTCGGGCCTGATCGGCGAACGGCTCGACCAGCTCGGCGCCGAAATATCGGTAATCTTCGATGGCTATCCGCGCACGGCGGCGCAGGCAGAGGCGCTCGATAAGATCCTCAGCGATCGCGGCCGCAAGCTCGACCATGTCATCGAACTGCTGGTCGAAGAAGACGCCCTGGTCGACCGGATCACCGGGCGTTTTTCGTGCGGCAATTGCGGTGCAGGCTATCACGACCGCTACAAGCTGCCGAAGGTCGCCGACACCTGTGACGTGTGCGGCAGCCACGAGTTCAAACGCCGCCCCGACGACAATGAGGAAACCGTGCGCACCCGCATGGCCGAATATCGGGCCAAGACAGCGCCGATCCTGCCGATTTACGATGCGCGCGGGATTGTGACGCGGGTCGATGGCATGGCGCCGATCGACGAGGTCAATGACGCCATCGAGGCTGTTCTCGCGCCGGCTGGCTAGTCGCAAGCGGCCATCCGTAATCGTCATTGCGAGGGCTGCAGGCCCGTGGCAATCCACGGCGGTGCAAGGCCGCCCTGGATTGCTTCGCTTTGCTCGCAATGACGAAGCCGGGTGGCGGTAAGGGGGACGGGCCATGAACTTCAGAATATTGTTAGCCGCCGCATTTTTGACCGGCGCACCTTTGTATCTCGCGCCTGCGGCACACGCCAAAGTGGTCGAGCAAAGCGAAGCGGGATTCACCGTCGCGCACACCGCGCAGGTCGCCGCAACGCCCACCGACGTGTGGAAAATGCTCCGCATGCCGCAAAATTGGTGGTCAAAGGATCATAGCTGGTCGGGCGACGCGGCCAATTTCTGGCTGGATTCGCAGGCCGGAGGCTGTTTCTGCGAGAAACTGCCCGACACCGGGGCGGGGGTCGGCAGCGTCCAGCACGCCCGCATCCTGTTTTCCAAACCCAATCAGCTGCTGCGCCTGTCCGGGGCATTTGGCCCACTGCAGGGCGAAGCAATGACCGGCACGCTGACGATCCAGATCAAGGCAACGCCCACGGGTAGTGCGCTGCGCTTCGATTATGTCGTTGGCGGTCATATGCGCTTCAAGGTGGCGGACATTGCGCCTGCGGTCGACAAGGTGATCGGCGAACAATTGCTGGGGCTGGCGAACGCGCTGGGCGGCGCGTTGCCGCCGTCGCGTGAGGAAAAGGCGGCGGCTGCCGCCGAAGGCGCAGGCAAGCCCGCCGCGGAGGCGCCGCCGGCGAAGGACGAACCCGGACTCGATGCTGCGGTCGCGGACCTGGTCGAGGACACCCCGCAGGCCGAACCCGACCCCGAGTTCTAGGCGTCGGGCTTGCCGCGCAGCTTTGCCAGCGCCGCGAACGGCCCGGCGGCTTCTTCGCTTAGCACGCCTTTTTCGGCGAGGACGCGGTCGGCGTCGGGGTGGCGCGGAAAGGGGTCAAGCGCGAGCGAGAGCGTCTGCACCGCCGCTTCGCCCAGATCGACGCGGTCGCCCTCGAGCGATAGCAGGTCGCAATCCTCGCTGCTGATCTCGATCTCTTCGTCGGCATCGACCGGCGCGTCGATGTCGCGCAGGAAGCGCAGGTCGAACGGCTCGCTCAGCGTCGCCGGAACGGGCAGGCCCGTTGCCGCGCACGGCTGGACAATTACCGCGTTCACCGCGCCCTTGGCGCCGATCCCACCCGCAACGGCGCGAATTTCGGCCGTGACGGCAAAGCGATCGACGGCGATGAGCGCCAGCCGCTGCGCGATCCGGTCGCGCGCCTCGGCATCGGCTTCGACGGCAATGGCCCGGCCCTGCGCGGCATCGGCCAAGGTCAGGACAAGTGAAAATTCGGGTTCTGCGTTCACGCCGCTGCTCCGCCCAGCCGATCGGCGACGATCAGCGCGGCGACCGGCGTCGCCGCCAGTGCCGTCCGCAGTTTGGCGACCTCGGCCATGACGTGCGCCAGTCCCGCCGCGTCGGGCTCGTTGCCGCGCCACAGGTTGCGAACCAGCGCCGCGCGCAATTCCTCCGACCCATCGGCGGCGCGATAGACGCCGAGCCGTCCGCCGAGCGCGCTGACCATCCGCCCGATCTGTTTGCCGACCACCATGTCGCCAAAGCCGATCTGGCGCATCTGGCCGTCCATGTCGGTCACGAACAATTCGGTCAGCTCGACCCCGGCGCGCGCCTGCGCCGCGTCGTCGTCGATGCGGTGGAGAACCAGCGCCAGCACCAGGCTGACCATGTCGAAGCGACCGTCGAGCGTATCGGGGACACCCCCTGTGGCATACCAATGCGGCGCGCGCGCGGTCGCGACCACGGCGTTCCACAGCGGGCGTCGCGCGTCGCGCGGGTCGGGCTGCGAGCGGAAAAGGTTGCGGAGCGAGAACATGCGCCCCGCTTAGGCGCAATTGGCGCCGCGGAAAAGGGGCGGATGTTCACGTCCCCGGTCAGCTTGTGGCAAGCTTTGCCGCGCCACAAGCAGCTTGTGCGCCGCGTCCGCTTGCGGTTAAGAGGCGCGAGAGCGAGCGCCGACCGCTGGCAAAGGCCGCGACAGGCGCAACGGAGATTATAGATGCCGAATATCAAGCTTTCGTCTGCCGCTCCGCGCGCGCGCCTGATCGTCCTCGGTCTTGCCGTCGCGCTCACCGCCAGCGGCTGTGCGCAGCTCAAGGGCCGACAGGGCTATGTCGTCGATCCGCTGCTGACCGAGGCGATTACTGCTGGCGTCGACAACCGCGAATCGGTCGAAAAGACGCTCGGCCGCCCGACCTTCGTCGGCCAGTTCAGCGACAATGAATATTATTACGTGTCGCGCGAAACGCGCCAGCTCGCCTTTGCCAAGCCGCGCCCGGTCGATCAGCAGGTGCTGCGCATCCGCTTCGACCCTGCCGGCAACGTCGTCGCGGTCGATCGTACCGGGCTGGAACTGGTAAGCCGGATCAGCCCCGAAGGCGACAAGACTCCGACGCTGGGCCGCGAACGCAGTTTCTTCGAAGATATCTTCGGCAACATCGGGTCGGTCGGCGCGCCGGGTGCGGGCGCGCCCAGCGGGCAGTAAAACCAACGTCGGCTCCGCGAAGGCGGGGGCTGCTGGAAGTATTGCACCACACCGATAGCGGCCCCCGCGTTCGCGGGGGCGACGCCATCTTTACTGCGCGATCCCGCCTGCCGCCAGCACCGCCAGCGTCACCAGATCCGACGCGGTCGACGCCATCGTCGCGACCTGGACCGGATGTTCCATGCCGACCAGCATCGGACCGATCACCGCGCCGCCGCCCAATTCGCGCATCAGCTTCGCCGACAGATTTGCCGACTGCAGCCCCGGCATGACCAGGACGTTCGCCGGTCCTGACAGACGGCAGAACGGATATTTCGCCATCACCTTTTCATTGAGCGCGACGTCGGGCGCCATTTCGCCTTCATATTCGAAACCGGGCTTGCGCTGATCGAGGATCGACACCGCATCGCGGATATTGTCGAGCCAGCTGCCCGGCGGGTTGCCAAAGGTCGAATAGGACAGGAACGCGACGCGCGGTTCATGCCCCATGCGCCGCGCGACCTGCGCGGTACGTTCGGCGATATCGGCGAGCATTTCGGCGGTCGGCCGCTCATTGACCGTCGTGTCGGACATGAAGATGGTTTGGTGCTGCCCGACCAGAACATGGATGCCGAACGGCGTCTTGCCTTCGGCATGGTCGATCACGCGGCGAACTTCACGCATCGCGTGCGAATAGGTGCGCGTGGTGCCGGTGATCATGGCATCGGCAAGGCCCAGCTTGAGCATCAGCGAGCCAAAGATGTTGCGGTCGCGGTTGACCATCCGTTCGACGTCGCGGCGCAGATAGCCGCGCCGTTGCAGCCGTTCATACAGGATGTCGACCATCTGCGGCACATGCGGCGAATTGACGCTGTTGTGCACTTCATAGCTTTCGGGATCGGCGACCCCCATTTCCTTCAGCTTGTCGTGCAGGCCTTCGCGCCCGACGAGCACCGGAATGCCATAGCCACCGTCGCGGAACTGGATCGCGGCGCGCAGCACCACCTCTTCCTCGCCCTCGGCAAACACGATGCGTTTGGGATTGGCGCGCGCCGCTTCATAGGCGAGCGTCAGCACCGATGTCGTCGGGTTCAGCCGTGCGCGCAGCGAGGTGCGATAGGCGTCGAGGTCGGCGATCGGCTTCTGCGCGACCCCCGTTTCCATCGCCGCCTTGGCGACCGCGGCGGGGACGATTTCCATCAGCCGCGGGTCGAAGGGCGACGGGATGATATATTCGGGGCCAAAGCTCGACGCGCGCCCGCCATAGGCTGCGGCGACTTCCTCCGGCACCTGCTGGCGCGCGAGATCGGCAATCGCATAGGCGGCGGCGATCTTCATCTCTTCGTTGATCGCCGTTGCGCGCACGTCGAGTGCGCCGCGAAAGATGAAGGGAAAGCACAGGACGTTGTTGACCTGGTTCGGAAAGTCCGATCGCCCGGTCGCGATGATCGCGTCGGGCCGCGCCGCGCGCGCATCCGGCGGCGAAATTTCGGGATCGGGGTTTGCCATGGCAAAGATGATCGGCGCCGGCGCCATGTCCTTGACCATCTCGGGCTTCAGCGCGCCCGCCGCGGACAGGCCCAGGAACACGTCGGCTCCGACCAGCGCTTCGGTCAGGCTGCGCGTCTCGGTCGGCACCGCATGCGCCGATTTCCACTGATCCATGCCTTCGGTGCGGCCCTGATAGATCACGCCCTTGCGGTCGCACATGATGACATTTTCGTGCCGCACGCCCATCGACTTGATCAGCGAGGTACAGGCGATCGCGGCGGCGCCGGCGCCGTTGACGACGACCTTGACCGTCGCGAGGTCGCGCCCGGTCAGGTAACAGGCGTTGATCAGGCCCGCGGCGGTGATGATCGCGGTGCCATGCTGATCGTCATGGAACACCGGGATGTTCATCTTTTCCTTCAGCGCCTGCTCGATGATGAAGCAGTTGGGCGCTGCAATATCTTCCAGGTTGATGCCGCCGAAACTGGGTTCGAGCAGTTCGACCGCTTCGATAAAACGCTGGGGATCTTCGGTGTCGAGCTCGAGGTCGATCGAATCGACGTCGGCGAAGCGCTTGAACAGCACCGCCTTGCCTTCCATCACCGGCTTCGAGGCGAGCGCGCCGAGATTGCCCAGACCCAGGATCGCGGTGCCGTTCGAAATCACCGCGACCAGATTGCCCTTGATCGTATAGTCATAGGCCTTGGCCGGATCTTCGGCGATTGCCAGCACCGGGACGGCGACGCCGGGCGAATAGGCCAGGGACAGGTCGCGCTGGGTCGCCATCGGTTTCGACGCGACGATCTCGATTTTGCCGGGCCGGCCATGTTCATGGTAAAGCAGGGCCTCGCGGTCCGAAAACTGCACCTTGCTGCCGCTGTCCATCATCTATCCCCTCAATTGATCCACAAGCTGCGCGCCCAAGCCTATTCCCTAACGTCACGCGCCGCGATTGTAACCCCGCCAATGTTGCAGTCTGGTGGTCCGCGAACGCGCCATCCTCGCTTTCGTCACGCCGGGCTTGACCCGGAGCCTGCCTGCTTTGAAGAAAAAGGCGGGTCCCGGATCAAGTCCGGGATGACGTGGGTCTGAAAACGACCGAAAGCCGATACCTCTTATCTCGTCACCCTGAACTTGTTTCAAGGTCCATGGCCTGCCGTTTCCTTTGGCGCAGCGCGCCATTAGCGTTCAGGCCATGGATGCTGAAAAGAAGTTCAGCATGACGATTTGAATGGAAGCTTCCCACCCCAAAGCCGACATCGCTCAACCCCGCCTTGCCATGCCGCCCCCAATCACTAAGCAGGGTCCGATGCCCGCGACCGCCGCCAAACCCGCCAACAGCAACAGCAACGCCCCTGCCGCGACGCCGATGATGGCGCAATATTGGTCGCTCAAGGAAAAGGCGGGCGACTGTCTGCTCTTCTACCGCATGGGCGATTTTTTCGAGCTGTTCTTCGACGATGCCAAGGCCGCGGCGGCGACGCTGGACATCGCGCTGACCTCGCGCGGCGAACATGATGGCAGGCCGGTGGCGATGTGCGGGGTGCCGGTGCACGCCGCCGAATCCTATCTGGCGCGGCTGATCCGCGCCGGGCATCGGGTCGCGATCGCCGAACAGATCGAAAGCCCCGCCGAGGCTAAAGCGCGCGGCGGATCGAAGGCGCTCGTTGCGCGCGCAATCGTCCGTTTCGTCACCGCGGGCACGCTGACCGAGGAATCGCTGCTCGAGGGTCGCAGCGCCAACCGCCTCGCTGCGCTGGCGGAGGTCGGCAGCGAAGGCGACGTCGCGATCGCCGCCGCCGATATTTCGACCGGCCGGTTCGAGGTCGTCGCGGTGCGCCGCGACGCGGTCGATGCCGAACTCGCACGCCTTGCGCCGACCGAGCTGCTCGTCAGCGAAGCGGCGGGGGACGCACCGTCATGGACGGCGCGCCAGCTTGTGCGGCGGCCACCGGGCGATTTTTCCAGCTCCGCGGCACAGAAACGGCTCGAAAGATTCTTCGGCGTCCAGACCCTAGACGGCTTTGGCGCCTTTTCACGCGGCGAGGTCGCGGCGATGGGCGCACTCGTCGCCTATCTCGATCATGTCGGTACGGGCCAGCCGATCTTCCTCCAGCCGCCGCTGCGCGTGTCGGTGGGCGACCGCATGGCGATCGACGCCGCGACGCGCGAGAGCCTCGAACTCGTCCGCACCATGGCGGGGACGCGCGACGGCAGCCTGCTCGGCACCATCGACCGTACCGTTACCGCCGCGGGGGCGCGGCTGCTCGCCGACGACATCGCCAGCCCGCTGACCGACAAGGGCGCGATCATCGACCGGCTCGACCTCGTCGATGGCCTTGCGCGCGATGCGCTGTGGCGCGGCGAACTCCGCGCCGCGCTGCGCGCGCTACCCGACGCCGGGCGCGCGCTCGGCCGCCTTGTCGCCGGACGCGGCGGCCCGCGCGATCTGGCGCAGCTGCGCGATGCGCTCGGCGGGGCGCGGCTGCTGCGCGAACGGCTGGCGCGCCGCGCTGATTTGCCGCCCTTGCTCGCACGCTTGCTTCCCGCCCTCGACGGCCACGGCGCGCTCGTTGACGAAATGTCGCGGGCGCTGATTGACACGCCGCCGGTCGATGCGGCGCAGGGCGGTTATATCGCCGAGGGCTATGACCATGCGCTCGACGCTTTGCGCGAAACGGCGCGCGACGGGCGCAAAGCGATCGCCCTGCTCGAGGCGGGGTATCGCGACCGCACCGGCATCGCCGCGCTCAAGATCCGCCACAATGGCGTCCTCGGCTATCATGTCGAGGTTCCCGCCAAGCATGCAGACGTGCTGATGCTCCCCGAATCGGGCTTCACGCACCGCCAGACGCTCGCTGGGGTCGTGCGCTTCAACTCGACCGACCTTCACGAAGCCGCGAGCCGGGTGACGCAGGCGGGGGTCCACGCGATCGCCGCCGAAGCCGCGCATCTCGAATCGTTGACCGAGGCGGCAATTCAGCGCCGCGAGGCGATCGCCGCGAGCTGCGACGTGCTCGCGCGGATCGACGTTGCCGCCGCACTCGCCGACCATGCGATGAGCCACAATTGGTGCCGTCCCGACTTGGCCGACGAGCCCTGCCTGGATGTCGCGGGCGGCCGCCATCCTGTTGTCGAGGCCGCCCTCGCCAAATCGGGCGAGCGCTTCGTTCCCAACGACGTCTCGCTGTCGCAGAACAATCGGCTCTGGCTCGTCACTGGCCCGAACATGGGCGGTAAATCGACCTTCCTGCGCCAGAATGCCCTGATCGTCGTGCTCGCGCAGGCGGGCGCCTTCGTGCCAGCCGCGTCGGCAAAGCTCGGGCTCGTCGACCGATTGTTCAGCCGCGTCGGCGCCAGCGACAATCTGGCGCGCGGGCGATCGACCTTCATGGTCGAAATGGTCGAGACCGCCGCGATTCTCGCGCAGGCGACGCCGCAAAGCTTCGTCATCCTCGACGAGGTCGGGCGCGGCACTTCGACTTACGACGGGCTCGCGCTCGCCTGGTCGGTGGTCGAGGCGGTGCACGAGGTGAACCGCTGCCGCTGTCTGTTCGCCACCCATTATCACGAACTCACCCGCCTCGCCGAAACGCTGGACGCGCTCTCGCTCCATAATGTCCGCGCGCGCGAATGGCAGGGCGACCTGGTGCTGCTCCACGAAGTCGCCGACGGCCCCGCCGACCGGAGTTACGGCCTTGCCGTCGCGCGTCTCGCGGGGTTCCCGCAGGCGTCGTCAAGCGCGCCGAGGCGGTGCTCGCCAAACTTGAAGCGGGCCGCGAAGCAACCGGCGGCCTCGCCGCCGGGCTCGACGACCTGCCGCTGTTCGCCGCGACGCTGGCCGCGGCACCCGCGGCGGTGCAGGACGCGCTGCGCGAAGCGCTCGCGGGAATCGAACCCGACGCGCTGGCACCACGCGAGGCGCTCGAGGCGCTTTACCGGCTGAAGCAACTGCTGGCGGACGAGGCATGAGCGACCTGTTCGACAATCTCGACAATCGCCGGGCCATCATCGACCGGCGCGCGCTGTCGGGCCGGTTCGACGAGATCGTCGCCGACAACGCCGATACCGCGGCGCGCCGCCGCGCGATGGTCGCGCTGCTCAAGGTCGCGCTCGATCAGGGACGCGCCGAAATCGACCGCCGCCTGCTCGCGCGCCCGTCGGCGGGACGGGTCGCGGCGAACGCCACTGCCTTTCTGATCGATCAGATCATCCGCCTCAGCCACGATTTCACCGTCGATCATCTCTACCCCTCGGGCAATCGCTCGGCGGGCGAGCGCATCACGCTGATCGCGGTCGGCGGCTATGGCCGCGGCGAAATGGCGCCGCACAGCGACATCGATATCGGTTTCCTGACCCCGTTCAAGCAGACGAGCTGGACCGAACAGGTGATCGAGGCGCAGCTTTATACGCTGTGGGATCTCGGGCTGAAGGTCGGCCATTCGACCCGCTCGCTCGACGAAATGATCCGTGCCGCAAAAGACGATCTGACGATCCGCACCGCGCTGCTCGAAGGCCGCTTCATCTGGGGCGACCGCGACCTCTACGATCAGGCGTCGGCGCGCTTCGACGCCGAGGTCGTCGCGGGCAATTCGCGCGCCTTCGTCGCCGACAAGCTTGCCGAGCGCGACGAACGCCACAAACGGATGGGCGATTCGCGCTACGTCGTCGAACCCAATGTAAAGGAGGGGAAGGGGGGCTTGCGCGATCTTCACACCCTCTTCTGGATCGGCAAATTCATCCACCGCGTCCGGACCGTTCCCGAACTCGTCGATGCCGGGTTGCTCAGCGCGCGCGAGCTCAGGCAATTCTCGCGCGCCGAAAACTTCCTGCTTGCGGTGCGCTGCCACCTCCACACCCTGGCGGGGCGCGCCGAGGACCGGCTGACCTTCGATTTCCAGCGCGAGATCGCCGAGCGCATGCAATTTGCCGAGCGACCTGGAAAAAGCGCGGTCGAGCGCTTCATGCAGCTCTATTTCCTCCATGCCAAAAGCGTCGGCGATGTCACCGGCACTTTCCTGGCGCATCTCGACGACCAGATGGCAGCGCGCGGGCGACGCTTCCTGCCGTCGATCCGGCGCCGCCCCGGTAAACTCAATGGGTTCGTCCTCGACCGCGGCCGGCTCGCGCTACCGTCGGACGGTTTCTTTCAGCAGGACCCCGTGCGACTGATCGAGATTTTCGCGCTCGCCGACAAACATGGCCTCGAAATCCATCCGCAGGCGATGCGCCAGACGCGCCACGACGCCAAGCTGATCGAAACCCAGGGCGTGCGCCGCAACGCGCGCGCCAACGCGCTGTTCCTCGATGTGCTGACCTCGAAGCGCGATCCCGAAACGGTGCTGCGCTGGATGAACGAGGCGGGGGTCTTCGGCCGCTTCGTCCCCGATTTCGGCCGCGTTGTCGCGCAGATGCAATTCGACATGTATCACCATTATACCGTCGACGAGCATACGATCCGCGCCATCGGCCTGCTCGCTGACATCGAACAGAACCGGCTACAGGGCGACCATCCGCTGTCGACTGCGATCATGGGCCAGATCCATTCGCGGCGTGTCATCTACCTCGCGGTGCTGCTCCACGACATCGCCAAGGGGCGGGGCGGCGATCATAGCGTGCTGGGTGCCGAACTGGCCTTGCGCGTCTGCCCGCGGCTGGGGCTGACCGCGGCCGAAACCGAGACCGTATCGTGGCTGGTGCGCCATCACCTGTTGATGTCGGCGACCGCGTTCAAACGCGACTTGGCCGATTTCAAGACGATCCTCGACTTCGCGCAGGTCGTGCAAAGCCCTGAGCGCCTGCGCCTTCTCCTCGTGCTGACCGTCGTCGACATTCGCGCCGTCGGCCCCGGGGTGTGGAACAGCTGGAAACGCCAGCTGCTCACCGAACTCTACGACGCCGCCGAGGAAGTGCTGCGGCTCGGCCACAAGCAACGCGGCCGCGAACAGCGCATCGCGAGCAAGAAGGAAGCGGTCGCGGCCCAATTCGGTTTCGACCAGAAAGCCTTCGACAAGGTCGCGCGGCGCCTGCCCGAAAGTTACTGGATCGCCGAACCAGTCGAAGTCATCGCCGCCAACCTTGTCCATATCCGTCAGGCGGGCAATGCCCCGCTGCACATCGCCGCGGTCCCCGACGACGATCGCGGCGCGACGCTGGTGATGGTGCTCGCCGCCGATCACCCCGGGCTGTTCTATCGCATCGCCGGGGGCATTCATCTGGCCGGCGGCAACATCATCGACGCGCGCATCCACACCACCCGCGACGGCCTCGCGCTCGACAATTTCCTCGTGCAGGACCCGATCGGACGCCCGTTCGACGAACCCGGCCAGATCGGCCGACTGACCCGCGCGATCGAGGACGCGCTCGCCAACCGCCAGAAACTGCTCCCCAAACTCGAAGCCCGCGCGCTCCCCCGCACCCGCGCCGAAGCCTTCCGCATCGCCCCTAATGTCTTCGTCGATAACAAGGCATCGAACCGCTTCACCGTGATCGAAGTCAACGCGCAGGACCGCCCCGCACTGCTCAACCAGCTCGCCTATGCGCTGTTCCAGTCGAAGGTGACGGTGCATTCGGCGCATGTCGCGACCTATGGCGAACGCGCCGTCGACACCTTCTATGTCACCGACCTGCTCGGCGGCAAGATCGACAGCGCGACGCGGGTGAAGTCGCTGGAGAAACGCCTGCTGGAGGCGGCGACGAGCCAGAGCGAGGAAGCGGTGGCGGCTTAGGGTCCTGACCCCAGGGGGCGGACCATATTTGCAGTCTGCTGTGGCGATGCCAACTGGCAACCGGCCTTTCGCCGGCCTATGGCGCCCGCTATGTCCGACGTCCCGGTCCTCTACAGCTTTCGTCGTTGTCCCTATGCGATGCGCGCGCGGATGGCGTTGCTGGTGAGCGGGACCAGCTACGCGCATCGCGAGGTGCTGCTTCGGGACAAACCCGCCGCCATGCTGGCCGCGTCGCCCAAAGGAACGGTGCCGGTGCTTGTGCTGGCGGACGCGACGGTGATCGACGAGAGCATCGACATCATGCACTGGGCCTTGGCACAGCACGATCCGCAGGAATGGCTCGCCAGCGTTGATGCGGAACTGGTCGCCCTGTTCGACGGCGCGTTCAAACATCACCTCGACCGCTATAAATATGCCGGGCGATACGACGCCGATCCGCTGGCAAACCGCGCGGCGGGATTGGCGATTCTGGCGGATCTCGACACGCGGCTCGCTGATCAGGACTATCTCGGCGGTTCGAAGCCGGGATTCAACGATATCGCGATCTTTCCCTTCGTGCGGCAGTTCGCCGGGGTCGATGCGGCGTGGTTCGCGGCCTGTGCGCCGCAGCAGGTACGCGAATGGCTCGCCATTCTTGTGGCATCGGACCTGTATGAGCGGGCGATGGTCCGGATCGAGCCATGGGCCGGGGAGCGGGACTGAGCGAGCTTTGCCTGAATGGCTTACGCTCGTCCCTTTTTTGAGGAATTACCCCCTAAGCACCGCCCCAACCTTCGCCGCCGCCGCGACCACCTTATCCGCAACAGCCTTCAACTCCGCATCGGTGAAGCTTTTTTCCACCGGCTGCAATTCGACCTCGACCGCCAGGCTCACCTGACCCTCGGGCACGCCTTGCCCGGTGAAGCGGTCGAACAGGCGGGCATCGACGATGCTCGCCTTGTCGGCGCCGCGGATCGCGCGGACCAAGTCGGCGGCGGTCAGGCTGGTGGGGGCAAGGAAGGCGAAGTCGCGGCGCACCGATTGCAGCGCGGGTGGGGTGAAGGCCGCGCGCGCCGGGCCGCTGGCGCGTTTCGCCGGGATCGCATCGAGGAAGATCTGGACCGCCATTACCGGGCCATCGACGTCGAAATGACGCGTCAGCGCGGGATGGAGTGCGCCGAATTCGGCGAGCACCGCCTTGGGGCCAAGCCGCAGCGTCGCCGACTGGCCGGGGTGCCAGATGCTGCCGGTCTGGACCGCTTCCATCACCTGCAAACGGTCGGCGGGTGCCCCGGCGGCTTCGAGCAGCACCAGCGCCGCCGCCTTGGCATCGAAGGCATCGAACGCCGCCGCCTTGCCCGCCTGCCAGCCGCGCGCGCTTTTATTGCCCGCCATCAGCATGGCGAGCGTCGGATGCTCGGCGTCCGCCCGATAGCGGCGGCCGATTTCGAACAGCCGGATGCTGGCCGCGCCGCGGTTCTGGTTGCGCTGTGCCGCGGCGAGCAGGCCGGGGAGCAGCGACGGACGCATGACCTTCAAATCTTCGCTGATCGGGTTGGCGAGCGACCAGTCGCCGCCGCCGAACGGCGCCGCGTCGCGGTCGCTGATGAACGACCAGGTCACCGCTTCGTGGAAGCCTGACGATGCGGCGGCGCGGCGCATGCGGCGTTCGAGCATCTGTTCGGGGGTCGCGGTCGGTTTCGCCACGCCGTCACCGCGCGGCAGCGGCACCGAAGCGATCGCGTCGAACCCGGTGATGCGGGTGACTTCCTCGACCAGATCGGGGGCGCCGTCGATGTCGCGGCGCCAGCTCGGCACTGCGACTTGCCAGCGGCCGCCCTGTTCGATGATGGTGAAGCCCAGCGCGGTCAGGATCTCCTGCTGCCGCTCGGGCGCGATTGCGATGCCGCCGAGCGTCGCCGACAGCGAGGGGTCGTAATCGACCGTCTTCACCTCGGCGGGCGGTGTCCCGGCGCGGGTGACCGCCGACGGGGTGCCGCCGCAGATCGCCAGCACATGCGCGGTGACGATCGCGGTCGCATCGTCCAGAAACGCCGGATCGACCCCACGCTCGAAGCGGCTGCGCGCGTCGCTGGTCAGCGCCAGCGCCTGTCCGGTCAGCGCGATGCGTTCGGGGGTGAAATAGGCGATTTCGAGCAGCACGTCGGTCGTCGTCTCGCTGCACCCCGAATGTTCGCCGCCCATGATGCCGGCGATGTCGTGGACGCCGCTGTCATCGGCCAGCACCATCATCGTGTCGGTGAGCGTGTATTGCTTGCCGTTGAGCGCGGCCGCGATCTCGCCCGCCTCCGCGCGGCGCGCGACGAGCGGACCGGTCAGCTTGGCGCGGTCATAGATATGGCTGGGACGGCCGAGGTCGAACATCACATAATTGCTGATATCGACGAGCGCCGAGATCGAGCGCTGGCCCACGGCTTCCAACCGGCGGCGCATCCATTCGGGGGCGGTGCCGTTGGTCACGCCGCTGATCGTGCGGCCAAAGAAAGCGGGGCAGCCCTCAGAGTCGAGGGTCGCGATTTCGGTGGTTGGCGCGCCCTCGCCGGTGATCGTCGGAACGTCGAGCGGCTTCAGCGTACCGAGCCCCGCGGCGGCCAGGTCGCGCGCGATCCCACGCACCCCCATGCAATCCTGCCGGTTCGGGGTGATCGAAATGTCGACCACCGGGTCGCCCGCGCCGCTGTAATCGGCAAAGCTGGCGCCGACCGGCGCATCGGCGGGCAGTTCGATGATCCCGTCATGGTCGTCGCCCAGCTCCAGTTCGCGCGTCGAGCACATCATGCCGTTCGATTCGACCCCGCGCACGGCGGCGACCTTCAACTCCATGCCGTTTGCCGGAACCACGGCGCCGGGCAGGCCGAGGACGCCGATCAGACCGGCGCGCGCATTGGGCGCGCCGCACACCACGGTCAGCGGCGCGCCGCCGTCGCCCGTGTCGACGGTCAGCACCTGCAACTTGTCGGCCTGCGGATGTTTCTCGGCGGTCAGCACCTTGGCGACGCGGAAACCCTTCAGCTTGTCGGCGGGATTCGCGACGCCTTCGACCTCATGGCCGATGCGGTTGAGCGCCGCGACGACGTCATCGACGCTCGCCGATGTGTCCAGATGCTCTTTCAGCCATTCGAGGGTGATCTTCATGCCGAAATCCCCCCGCTCAGCGTGGGCACCGACAGCGCACCAAACCCGTAATGCGCCAGCCAGCGCAGGTCGCCATCGAAGAAGGCGCGCAGATCGTCCATGCCATATTTCAGCATCGCGAGCCGATCGACCCCGACCCCGAAGGCAAAGCCCTGCCACTCGTCGGGATCGAGCCCGCAATTCGCAATCACGCGGCGGTTGACCATCCCGCTGCCGAGCAGCTCCATCCACGCATGGCCATCATCGTCGCCATGCCCGCCAACGACGCGGCGGCCCTTTTCCTGCTTGTAACCGACATCGACCTCGGCCGACGGTTCGGTGAAGGGGAAATAGCTCGGGCGCAGCCGCAGTACGATGTCGTCGCGCTCGAAATAGGCCTTCAGGAACGTCTCGAGCGTCCATTTCAGATGCCCCATGTGGATGCCGCGGTCGATGACGAGACCTTCCACCTGATGAAACATCGGCGTATGCGTCGCGTCGCTGTCGCTGCGATAGACGCGGCCGGGCGCTATGATCCTGATCGGCGGTGCTTTTTCCATCATCGTGCGGATCTGCACCGGCGACGTATGTGTGCGCAGCAACATCCGCTGCGCGGTACCTTCGCCAACATCGGGAAAATAGAAAGTATCATGCATCGCCCGCGCGGGATGCGTCTCGGGAATGTTGAGCGCGGTGAAGTTGCGCCAGTCGTCCTCGATCTCGGGACCGGTGGCGACGGCAAAGCCCATATCGGCAAAGATTTCGGCCAGCTCGTCCATCACCTGACTGACCGGGTGGACGCTGCCGCGCGGGCCGGTGTCGGCGGGCAGCGACATGTCGATCGCCTCGGCGGCGAGTTTGATGTCGAGCGCCGCTGCGTCGAGCGCGGCCTTGCGGTCGGCCAGCGCGGCGGTGACGGCCTCGCGCAGCGCGTGGATCTGCGGCCCCTGCGCCTGCCGCTCATCGGGCGACATGCCGCCGAGCGATTTGAGCAGCGCGGTGATGCTGCCCGCCTTGCCCAACGCGGCGACGCGCAGCGCTTCGAGCGCGTCGAGATCGCTCGCCGCCGCTATGTCGTCGACCAGCCGGGTCTGGGTCGCCTGAATATCGCTCATCATTTTTTGTCCTGCAGCGGCCGCGCTTCGCCCGCGCCGCCGCTTGCACCGAAGGCAATGCATGGGTCAAGCCCTTGGCGGGTCAAGCCCCGGGCTTGTGCAGTCCCTGCACCGCAGCGCCCGCCGCGGCGGCGCGGGCTTTGGCGGCGGCGCCGAGGATCGGCTTGGGCCGCCCGGCATATTCGCGCGGGCTCATCCCCATGAATTTGGCAAAGTCGCGGGTGAACTGCGCCTGATCGTAATAATGATGATCCATCGTGTCGATCCACGCCATCGATGGGTCGAGCATGAAGCGCGCGAGCGAGCGCAGGAAGCGCTGACGCCGCAACAACAGCTTGGGCGAAAAGCCGAAGGCGCGGTGGCTAAGCCGCTCGACCGAGCGTTCGGATAGCCCCAGCTTGGCAGACAGGTCGGCGACGGTCGCAAGATCGTCATCGACCAGCGCGCGGTGCGCCGCCAGAATCGCGGGATCGTCGGGCGGTGCCCGATCGAGCATGGCGCAGAAATGGGCGTCGATCATCGCCGCGGCAGCGTCGACATCATTCGCCCCGCGCAATGCCGCACCGAGCGGCGCAAAAGGCGCAAAGGCGGGGTGCACGGCGCCGTCGCAAGACCGGTCGGCCAGCTCGTCGGCGGGCAGCGGGATGAATTTCGCCCAGCCCATCGGTAGTATTCCGATACCCCAGGCCCGCATGTTGCCCGCGGCAAAATAGCTCGCGGTACTGGTCGCGCCAGTAGCGATGAAGGCCGGAGTGAGGACTGCTGGCGCGCCGCCCAACGACGCGAGCGGCGGATCGCCTTCGATAAAACGCAGATTGGCCCATTCGGGGTGCAGATAATCGTCGACGCGGGTGCCGGTCGGCACCGACACTTCAGTCAGATAGATGGTGCTGAGATAGGGACGCAGCGCCGACGACACCGCGAAAAAGCGCGTGGCGATTCGGACGTCGGACGGTTCAGGTTCGGGCGCGCTGCGTTCGGGCATCGATCTCCCTCTAACGGGCATTAACGACGAAAAACAACATTTTGACGGCATTCCATGTCGGGTTTGTACAATTTTCTACGTCGGTGCTGCGCCATAGTTGCGTCGCTGGCTCGGGGGGGGGCGAGCGTAAGGACCAATATCGGTCGCTGGCGGCGTCCGTGCCGAACGATGGGGATTTGGCACCGGATCGTACCGCGCGACTGATTATTCGAACTTCACCCGGCCGGCAGCTTTCTGCGACCCACGGCTTTTCGGAACGGGCGGGGGGGCGATGGTTTCCACTGGAACCATTGTCGAGGCGGCGCGGAGCGAAAGCTTCGCGCCGCTTCTTCGTTTGAGGTGCGGGCAGGGCGCCGCTTTTGAGTGGGGAGCTGCCCTCATATCTTGGTCACCCCGGACTTGATCCGGGGTCCATGCGGCCTTGCACCGCCTATACTGAGAGGGCGGATGGATCCCGGATCAAGTCCGGGATGACGACAATATAGGTCAGCAATTGGTCGTTAGCCGCCATTCCAAACCGCAAGCGCCAACGAAAAAGGGCGGCCCCTTAGGACCGCCCTTGTTTCTTGTCGCCTCGCTGAAAAACGTCAGGCTGCCTTGGGCAGCGCCGCTTTCGCCTGCGCGATGATCGTCGTGAACACCGTCGCTTCGTTCATCGCCAGGTCGGCCATGATTTTCCGGTCGAGATCGATCCCGGCCAGCTTTACGCCGTGCATGAACTGCGAATAGGTCAGGCCTTCGGCGCGAACCGCGGCGTTGATGCGCTGGATCCACAGACCGCGGAAATTGCGCTTCTTAACCTTGCGGTCGCGATAGGCGTATTGGCCAGCCTTTTCGACCGCCTGCTTGGCGACGCGAATGGTGTTCTTGCGACGGCCATAATAGCCCTTCGCCTGTTCCAATACGCGTTTGTGCTTGGCGCGCGTGGTGACGCCGCGTTTGATGCGTGACATGCCTTAGCGCTCCTTACTTCAGGCCGTAGGGCGCCCAGAGGCGCACATGGGCCACATCCGAATCGCTCAGCACGCTGGTGCCGCGGTTGGTGCGGATATATTTGGAATTGTGCGAAATCAGGCGGTGACGCTTGCCGGCAACGCCGTGCTTCACTTTGCCCGAGGCGGTGAATTTGAAGCGTTTCTTCACACCGCTCTTGGTCTTCAACTTGGGCATTTTGGTCTCCTTTGGAAGTCCGTTTGCGTATCGGCCTGGCAGCCCTTTCAGCCAGCCGACACAATCGGAAGCGGGGCGCTTAGGGGGATTCGCCCGCAAATGCAAGCCTACCGGGCCGGGCCAGCGGAACCAAGGGTGGTGGCAGCCGTTCACAGCGCATGAACCTGCCCACCGGACAGATGGGCCATCCGCCCGCCGCGACTGTCGAGCCTGACGGTGGATCGCCGTATTCGCGCTGGTCCACCGTCCCGTCGACCGTCGCGCGCCGCATCTGGACTCCGCGCTGGCTGGAAAAGCGCCCGCGCGCGGTGCGGATTGCGGCACGCACGGCTGCGATCATCCTGCTGCTGCTGGCGACGATCTGGCTGGTGTTGTTCATCACCAAGGGACGCTTTCTGAAAGGAACGTTCGAAAGCGTCGCCTCGTCGCAGCTCGAACGACAGGTCGCGATCGGCGGCGACTTCCAGCTCTATTTTGCACCGTTCAACGTCAAATTCCTCGCCGAAGATGTCCGTATCGCCAATCCTGAATGGGCGCAGGCGAAACAGTTCTTTACCGCGCGCCGGGTCGACACTCGGCTGGCCACGATGCCGCTGATCTTCGGCAAACGCGTGATGACCTTTGCCGACATCGATCAGGCGCAGGTGGCGCTCGAATGGGATGCGCAGAATCGGCACAACAGCTGGACCTTCGGCGATCCCGATCGTCCGCCCCAACCGCTGAACCTGCCGACGATCGAGCGCGCCGCGATCACCAAGAGCGGGCTGACCTATCGCGACCCGCGGCTGCGCCTGTTCGCCGACATCGACATCGATACGGTGCGTTCGACCGGCAGCCGGATCGACGAGGCGATCGGATTCAACGGGCGGGGGACGATGCGCGCGCAGCCGTTCACGCTGACCGGGCGGTTGTCGTCGCCGAACCAGACCGTCGCGGGCGGCAAGAATCGCCTGACGATGCGCGCGATCGGGCTGGGCAATACGGTGGACGTGGTTGGCACGCTGCCCGGCCCGACCGAACTCGTCGGCGCCGACCTCGCGCTGACCGCGCGCGGTGCGAACCTGTCGCGATTGTTCGATTTTCTGGGCGTCGCGATCCCCGACACCCGCCGCTACCGCGCGACGTCGAAGCTTGGCTATGACGGCACGGTCTGGAAATTCACTAGCCTGAAGGGCGTCTTCGGCGACAGCGACCTGGCGGGAACCTTCGCGGTCAGCATGCCCAAGGGGCGCGTCTATCTGAACGCCGACCTCACCACTCGGTCGCTTAACATCATCGATGCGGGCCCATTCATCGGTTACGAAGTCGATCGGCTTGACCGGATGGGCACCGATGGCGTGATCAAGACCGTTGGCGGTCGCCCGCGCGTCCTGCCCGATTCTCCGCTGCGCGCGGACTCGCTCAAGGCGTTCGATGCCGATCTGCGTTACAAGGTTGCGCAAGTACGCGCCGAGAGCTTCCCGGTCAGCAATGTCGACCTGACGCTGTCGCTCAAGGGCGGGTTGATGGAAATGAAGCCGCTGACCTTCCTGCTCGCGGGAGGCAAGGTCGCGAGCGACATTTCGATCGATTCGCGCCCCGCGGTCGTGCGCACTGCCTATGACATTCGCCTCTCGCCGACGCGGCTTGGGACGTTGCTGGCGAGGTTCGGGGTGGCCGAATCGGGGACGACCGGGACCGTCAGCGGCCGGATCCAGATGGTCGGCCATGGCGACAGCCTGCGCCAGTCGCTCGCCAGTTCGAACGGCCGCATGGCGTTCGTGTTGCCGCGGGGCAGTTTCTGGACGCGCAACATCCAGCTTGCTGAGCTTGATGTCGGCACCTTCGTGCAAAAATTGTTCGAGGATAAATTGAAGAAGCCGGTCGAGATCAATTGCGGCGTGATCGCTTTCACCGTTCGCAACGGCGTCGGCGCTGCCGATCCGATCCTGATTGATACGCAAAAGAATGTGATGGTCGGGCGCGGCGGCTTTTCCTTCCGTACCGAGGCGCTCGATTTGGCGGTGCGCGCCGACGGCAAGAAGTTCAGCCTGTTTTCGGGGCAGTCGCCGGTCAGTGTCGGCGGTTATTTTGCGGCGCCGCGCATCGACCCGATCAGCGACCAGCTGATGGGCCGCGCGGGGGCCGGGCTGGGGCTGGCCATTGTCGCGACGCCAGTTGTGGCGATCATCCCCTTCGTCGATCCGGGCGATGCGAAATCGGCGCAATGCGGTCCGATCCTCGCTGGCGCGCGCGCCAGTTCACAGCGCACGACGAAGGGCGAAGTGCGCGACGATGTCGGTCGGGGGACGACGGCAAAGTCGGAAGATGGCAAGCAGTCGAAGGACGAGAGCGGCAAGCAGCGCAAGAAATTCCTGGGGATCTTTTAAGGCATTTCGCCCGCGCGGTTAATGGGCGCAGGCGAGGCCTTCGATCACATCCTCGAGCCGCGCCGGATCGCCCAGTGCGATGACATGGCCCGCGCTGTCGATGCTGAGCGGATCGCCGTTCCAATCGCACATCGTCCCGCCTGCGCCTTCGACGATGGGCACCAGCGCCGCGAAATCATGCAGCTTCAGCCCCGCCTCGACCACCAGGTCGATATGGCCGCTGGCGAGCAGGCCATAGTTGTAACAGTCGCCGCCAAAGATCAGGCGCTTGTGTGCGGTCTGCGCGGCGAGCGCCATGAAGTGCTCGGCGTCATGATCGCCGAAATATTGCGGCCCGGTGGTGGCGAGGGTCGCATCGGCGAGGGCGCGGCAGGTGCGGGTGCGCGCGGGCCTGCCGTTGAACAAGGTGGGCTGCCCCAGCGCGCCGACCCAGCGTTCGCCTGCGATCGGCTGGTCGATGATCCCAAGGATCGGCCAGCCGTCCTGCAATAGCGCGATCAGGGTGCCAAAAATCGGGCGTCCGGCCATGAAACTGACGGTGCCGTCGATCGGGTCGAGCACCCATTGGCGCGTCGCATCGGGGCGTTCGGCGCCATATTCTTCGCCGATGATACCATCGCGCGGCGCCTCGGCGTCGAGCAGCCGCCGCATCGCGGCCTCGGCGGCGCGGTCGGCGTCGGTGACCGGCGAGGCATCGGCTTTGCTTTCATGGCCAAAGGCGGCACGGAACAGCGGTCGGATGGAAGCGCCCGCTGCATCGGCGAGACGGTTGGCGAGCGCGAGGTCGGAGGCAATGGTCATGCGCTTTGCGCTAGCGCAGCGATCGCGTCACCGCCAGTCCGAGCGTGCCGAACTTGGTGCGAAATATCCGCGTTATACACATTTTACATTATTCGTATATTTTGTAAAATATGCCGATGTCTGATCGTATATCTGCCGATTCTATTCTGACCGTTTTGGCGCGCCATGGATTTCGCAAAGCGTCTATGAACGATCTGGCGCTGGCGACCGGGGTGTCACGTCAAGCGCTCTATAATCGCTTCGGATCGAAGGATGCGCTGATCGATTGGGCTATGGCTGCGCTGACCGACCGGTCACTGGCTCAAGCGCTGCGCAGTCTGGACAACCCCGCCGCTGCGCTCGTGGCACGCCTGCTGGCGGCGCTCGATGCCTGGGGAGGGCAGCATATGGCGATGCTCCGCGCATCACCTCACGGCATAGAGATCGTTTCGATGGCGGCGCCCGAACCGAGCGACGCCGTACGCTTGGCCGAGCGCAAGCTTGTCGCCGCGATGGCCAACGCGATCCGGCGCGGCGGACCCGGCACCGCTGTCGCACGCGCGGGCAGCATGGCACAGGCGCTGTGCTGGACGGCCAAAGGTCTGGTTCACGCGGCGCCCGATCACGCGAGCTTTCGCCGCGAAATTGAGCTGATCATCACCGCGATGCTCGCGCGCTGAGGCAATCAGTCGAAGAGCGAGGAAACGCTCGATTCGTCGGCGATCCGCTTGATCGCCTCGCCGAGCAGCGGGGCGACCGTCAGAGCACGGACTTTCGTGCTGTCGTTGACGGCGTCGGTGGGCTGGATCGAATCGGTGATCACCAGTTCGGTGAGTTCGCTCGCCTCGACGCGCGCGACCGCGCCGCCCGACAACACGCCGTGGGTGCAATAAGCGACGACGCCCTCGGCCCCTGCTGATTTCAGGGCGGCCGCGGCGTTGCACAATGTCCCCGCCGAATCGACGATGTCGTCGATCAGGATGCAGAAGCGCCCCTTCACATCGCCGATGATGTTCATCACTTCGGATTCGCCGGCGCGTTCACGGCGCTTGTCGACGATCGCCAGCGGGGCGTTGTCGAGCCGCTTGGCCAGCGCGCGGGCGCGCACCACGCCGCCCACGTCGGGCGACACAACCATCAGATTCTTGCCGGAAAAGCGCGCCTGAATGTCGGCGCTCATCACCGGGGCGGCATAGAGATTGTCGGTCGGGATATCGAAGAAACCCTGGATCTGTCCGGCGTGCAGATCGATCGCGAGGACACGGTCGGCGCCCGACGTGGTGATCAGATTTGCGACGAGCTTGGCCGAGATCGGCGTGCGCGGGCCGGGTTTGCGATCCTGGCGGGCATAGCCGAAATAAGGAACGACGGCGGTGATCCGCTTGGCCGAGGCGCGGCGGAGCGCATCGGTGATGATCAGCAACTCCATCAGATTGTCGTTGGCGGGAAAGTTCGTCGGCTGAACGATGAAGACATCCTGGCCACGGACATTTTCGTGGATCTCGACGAAGACTTCCTCATCGGCAAAGCGGCGCACACTGGTATCGGTCAGCGGCAGTTCCAGGTAGTCCGCGATGGCGCGGGCGAGGGGAAGGTTGCTGTTGCCGGAGATCAGTTTCATGGGGTGCGCGGCCCTTTCGCGGCGGAATAGGATTGCGCGCCCCTTAGCCAGCGACGGCCAATAGGGGAAGGGGTTAAAGCCATCCAACCGTGCGCAATTGCGGCATCATGTCACGCGACACCGGCGCTTCGTGACCCGTTGTCAGCGTGACGACCGCGGCGCGGCCATCGCGGCGGACCGATGCAACGGCGTCATGGGCGATCCACCAGCTGCGGTGAACGCGCAGGCCGTCGCTGTTTTCCAGCCGTTCGATCGCGTCGCGCATCCGCATCAGGATCAATTCCTCACGGCCATCGCCGATGACGCGGACATAATGATCCTCGCCTTTCAACGCGCGAACGGCACCGAATCCGGGCGGTAGCGGAAGCGTCGGGGCTGCTGGTTCGGAGAGCGCCGGCGCGGCTTCGGACGGGGCCCCGGGCGCGGGCTGTGGCGCCTCGACCCGCCGAAAAATAGCCGTCATGGCCGTCGCAACAACGGCCGAGACGATCCAGATATAGAGGTACATCGTCCAGAAGCCCGGCCAGCGCAGCGCGTCGGCAAAGCTTTTGTGCATCGCCATCATGGTGATGACGAGGGTAACCGGTACGCTGGCTACGATCAACGCCAGAAGGGTTCCGGCGAAGCGCGGCAGGCCCGTCGCCTCGCACAGCCAGTTCGCCACGATGCCAGTTGGCCGAAAAAAGATATAGCCAGCGAGCAGCCAGACGACCCAGCTCACCATCCGCGCGGCCGGCGGCGCCTCGAACGTGCCGAACGGACCGAGCAGCCCGATCAGCAGCCCGATCGCGACCATCACCAGCAGTTCGATCGTCAGCCGCTTTGCCATCATGCCCGCTTGTGGGTGCCATTTCACGAAGCGTCAACGGGCAGAGCGGCAGATTTGCGAAGGAATCGGCCGGTCTGGCGAAGATATGATTGCCCGCGAACGGCGGTACGGCACGAACAGGGCATCGACACCAACCACAGGGATCCATGCCATGACGACCATCGCTGTCCGCACCGACCCGATCCGCCGGATCGGCCTGACCGTCCTCATCATCATGGGGGTGACCGCGCTTGCCGTGTTGATGCGCGGCTTTGGCGGCGGCGCTGATTATCGCACCCCGGCGTGGGCAATTCAGTTGCACCTGGCGACGGTCATCCCCGCACTGCCGCTTGGCGCGTGGTTGCTCTGGCGCGCGCCAAAGGGCGATACGGCGCACCGTGTCGGCGGCCGGGTGTGGGCGCTGCTGATGATCGTCACGGCGATTGACAGTTTCTGGATTCGCACGATCACTGGCGGCATTGGTCCCATCCACCTGTTCTCGGTGCTGACGCTGGTGCAGCTGCCACGCGCGATCTGGTTTGCCAAAAGCAGCCAGATCGACCGGCATCGCAAAACGATGCGCGGGGTGTTTTTCGGGCTGATCGCGGCGGGTATCTTTGCGATGGCACCCGGCCGGACGCTGTGGGCGCTTCTCTTCGGTTGAATGCTTGGGGCTGATGGTCTTAAACGCTGGGACATGACCCAGCAGCTCACCATCATTCTTGCCCAGATGACGCAGGTCGTCGGCGACCTTCCTGCCAACGCCAAAGCAATGCGCGACGTTCGGGCGAGGCATAAAGATGCCGACCTCATACTCTACCCCGAGCTGCAACTGATCGGTTACCCGCCCGAGGATCTGGTGTTGAAACCCGCGCTTGCGGCGCGTGCCGCCGCTATGCTCGCTGAACTGGCCACCGAAACCGCCGATGGCGGCCCGGCGATGCTGGTAGGATCGGTCAAGTGGGAAGGAGATAGTCTCTATAATATCGTCGCATTGCTCGATGGCGGCCGGATCATCGCGACGCGGCGCAAGCATGAATTGCCCAATTACGGCACCTTCGACGAGAAACGCGTGTTTGCCCCCGGCCCGTTGCCCGATGTCGTCGAATGGCGCGGGATCAAGCTGGGCCTGCCGATTTGCGAGGATGGGTGGCTGCCCAAAGTGTGTCAGCATCTGGCCGCACAGGGCGCCGAACTGCTCATCTCGGTCAACGGCAGCCCCTATGAAATCGACAAGGACGACCGGCGGCTGAGCCAGGTGTTTGCGAGCCGCGTTGCCGAAACCGGTCTGCCGGTGATCTTCCTCAACCGTATCGGCGGACAGGACGAGCTGGTGTTCGATGGCTGCTCGTTCGTCCTGAACGCCAATGGCGCGGCGGCGCATCGCCTGACCGACTGGGAGTCCGAAGAGCGGATGACGCGCTGGACGAAAGGCTTGGACGGCTGGACATGCGACGCGGGCGCAATCGTCGAATGGGAGGCGCATCCGGCCGACATTTACAGCGCGATGATCGTCAGCCTGCGCGATTATGTCGAACGCAACCGCTTCTCCGGAGTTGTGCTCGGCCTGTCGGGCGGGATCGATTCGGCGATCTGCGCCGCGATCGCCGCTGACGCACTCGGCCCCGACAAAGTGTGGTGCGTGATGATGCCCAGCCGCTTTACGGGCCAGGCAAGCCTGGACGATGCCGCTGGTTGCGCGGCGATGATCGGGTGCAAGCTCGACACGATATCAATCGTCCCCGCGGTCGAGGCGTTCGACGCCATGCTGGCGGGCAGCTTTGCCGATGCCGACGTCGATACCACCGAGGAAAATGTCCAGTCGCGCATCCGCGGCGTCACCTTGATGGCGCTGTCGAACAAGTTCGGCCCGATGCTGCTGACCACCGGCAACAAGAGCGAGATGAGCGTCGGTTATGCGACGATCTATGGCGACATGGCAGGCGGCTATAATCCGTTGAAGGACGCCTATAAAATGACTGTTTTCGCGGTCGCGAAATGGCGCAACGAAAACGTCCCGCGCCTGTCGCGCAATCCGGTCACCCCGGTGATGCCCGATACCATCATCACCAAGCCGCCGAGCGCCGAGCTGCGCCCCGACCAGAAGGATGAGGACAGCCTGCCGCCCTATGCCGATCTCGACCGCATGCTGCATATGCTGGTCGAGGAGGAGGCGAGCGTCGACGATGTCGTGGCGAAATA
This sequence comes from Sphingopyxis sp., assembly GCF_965279725.1. GTDB lineage: Bacteria > Pseudomonadota > Alphaproteobacteria > Sphingomonadales > Sphingomonadaceae > Sphingopyxis. Next base: position 1,008,257 of record NZ_CBDIIL010000003.1, on the reverse strand, counting down.
TGGCTTCGATCGCGATGCGGTGGCGCGGATCGAACGGCTGCTGATGCTCGCCGAATATAAACGCCGCCAGGCGCCGCCGGGGGTCAAGCTTTCGACGCGCAATTTCGGCCGCGACCGCCGCTATCCGATCACGCACGGGTTTCGCACCGCCTGACTCGCCTTGGCGGCGAAAACGATTATACGCGCGTCATGACCGTCGTAACCCGTTTCGCTCCTTCGCCGACCGGCATCCTGCATGTCGGCAATGTCCGCACCGCGCTGCATAACTGGCTGTGGGCGCGCAAACATGGCGGACGCTTTCTGCTGCGCATCGACGACACCGATCTGGCGCGGTCTAAGGCGGAGTATGTCGATGCGATTCGCGCTGACCTGGCGTGGCTGGGTTTCGACATCGACGGCGAGGAGCGGCAGTCGGCGCGCTTTGCGCTGTATGAGGGCGAGTTTGCAAAGCTGAAGGCGGCGGGACGCGTTTACGCTTGTTACGAAACACCCGAAGAGCTCGATATCCGCCGCAAGATCCTGCTGTCGCGCGGGTTGCCGCCGGTTTACGAGCGCAAGCCGGCCGATGCGCGGGCGCCTGAGGGCGTTGCGCCGCACTGGCGCTTTCGTCTCGATCATGAAACGCCGATCGAATGGGCCGATATGGTTCGCGGTGATCAGAGTTTCGAGCCAAAAACGATGTCTGATCCGGTCGTGCGGCGCGCCGACAGCAGTTGGCTTTATCTGTTGCCGAGCGTAATCGACGATATCGCGATGGGCATCACCCATGTCGTCCGCGGCGAGGATCATGTATCGAACACCGCGACGCAGATTCAGATGTTTGCGGCGCTCGGCGCTAAACCGCCGGCTTTTGCGCACGAGGCGCTGCTGGTTGGAACCGAGGGCAAATTGTCGAAGCGGCTTGGGTCGCTCGGCATGGACGGCCTGCGCGACGCGGGGATCGAACCGATTGCGCTCGCCGCGCTGCTCGCCCGGCTGGGGACGAGCGATCCGGTCGAGCCGGTAACCTCGCTCGCGCCGCTGATCGAGGGCATCGATTTCGCCCACTTCGGCCGCGCCCCCGCGCGCTTCGATGAAGCCGAACTGGCGCTGCTCAACCAAAAAATTTTGCATCACACCGATCATGCTGCAGTCGCGGACCGCCTGCCCGCCGCGATCACCGAGGCGCGCTGGAATGCGATTCGCCCGAATCTGATGACGGTGGCCGAGGCCGCCGACTGGGTGTCGGTGTTCGACGGGCCGTTGCTGCCGCCGCCGATCGAGGAAGCCGACCGGGCGGTGCTGGCCGCCGCCGCCGCCGCCGCGCCGGGTATCAATTGGGACGCCGACCCCTGGCATGCACTGACCGGTGCGGTGAAAGAGGCCACTGGGGCAAAGGGGCGCACGCTGTTCCTGCCGCTGCGCCGCGCACTCACCGGCCGTGATCATGGTCCTGACATGGCCGAAATGCTGCCGTTGATCGCCAAGGACCAGGCGGTCGCGCGACTGTCGGCCGTTTAAGTTCCGGAATGTCCCCGCGCCGTCGCGGCGGCTTCTCTCTTGCCTATCGATCCACTTGACAAATATAGTTATGTTATACTATCTCTCAATTAGACTTGGCCGACAGCGGTGGTCAAAACACGGCGGGCCCGGTCATTTCGGCAAGGAGAGATGCCATGACCCTGATACCGTTAATTTCGGCGATTTTGACTGCGCCAGAAGCGACCGTAGCCCATGCCGCGGCCGCATCACCCGCCGGAGCGGCGACATTTTCACCCCGCAACGCTTATGGCAGCGAGGGCAGCCGCCACCCGGTCGCTGCGCTGTTCGCGGTGGGGTTGCCCGCCGCGCTGGTTGTCGCTGTTGCGCTATCGCCGATGATCATGGAGACGCTGCCAAAGAGCGAGCCGATGGGAGGGGTATTGATCGAACTCGACAAGCCCAAGCCGCCGCCACCGGAAAAGGCGAAGGACGTCAAGCCGACGCCGAAAACGGCCTCGGCGACCGATGCGGTGAAGCCGATTGTGGAGACGCCGCCGCTGAGCGACGACCGGGTGACGCCCGGTCCCTCCATTCCCGAACCCTATCCCCAGGATCCGGGACCGCCGGTGAAGGCCGCCGAGCCGCCCGCGCCGCCAAAGCTGGTGTTCGCCGACCTTGACCCGCGTTATGCGGGGGGCTTCCAGCCCGACTATCCGGCGCGCGAGCAGCGCGGCGGGGTCGAGGGGGCTGCGAAGGTCCGTGTGCTGATCGGCACCGACGGACGGGTGAAGGCGGTCGAACTGGTCAGCACCGACAGCCCGGGATTCTTTGAAGAAACGAAGCGCCGCGCGCTCGCCAAATGGCGTTTCAAGCCTGCGACGCGTGGCGGGGTGCCGGAAGAAAGCTGGAAGGTGATGACGGTCCGGTTCGAGATCAAGAACGCCTAGAAAACCGGACGATACCCCTCCCGGGCGGGCGGTTTTGTGTCGCCCGCCCGCTCGTTTGGCTTGACAGAAGGGCCGAATCCGGTCAGAGGCGCGCGGATATTGGGGGCAGCGCCTCGTGCGCGGCCCTCATATTTTTTCATCACGAACCGTCGGGGCGCAAGGTCCCGCCGCATCGCCCGCCCGGCGGACAATGCGCCAATATTTCGAGGAACAGGGCCATGGCCAAGCCGACGACCGTCAAGATCAAGCTGGTGAGCACCGCCGACACGGGCTTTTTCTATGTGACGAAAAAGAACCCGCGCACGATGACTGAAAAAATGTCTGTGCGCAAATATGACCCGCGCGTGCGCAAGCATGTCGAGTTCAAGGAATCGAAGATCAAGTGATGCCTTTCCCCGGGCGCTGAAAGCGCGCGGGTCTGGAAATGCGTCGTTGCGGTGAAAGCCGGGATCGATCCAGAAGGGCGGCCATTGTGCCGCCCTTTTTCGCGTCCGGCCGATGTCTGCTTTGGGGTGGTGAGCGGCCGTTCAAACCATATCATGCTGAACTTTTTTTCAGCATCCATGGCCTGAACGCTAACGGAGCGCTGCGCCAAAGGAAACGGCAGGCCATGGACCCTGAAACAAGTTCAGGGTGACGAGATAAATGGTATCGGCGTTCGGTCGTTAGCCGGCATCCGCTCCGTCAACCCAAACCGCTCGCCCTACACGCCCCGCAGCGGCCGCCGCGCGGCTTCGTTCTCGATGATGTTGCGGATCGCGATCAGCGTCGTGAACGAATGGACACCCTTGTCCTCGCCCAGCGCGCGGCGGACGAAGGCGTCATATTCCTCCATCGTGCCGACCTGAACCTTCAGCAGGAAATCATCGTCGCCGGTGACGTCCCACGCGGCGGTAATTTCGGGATGGCGCACGATGTCGCGCGCGAAATTGTCCATCGTCTGCGGCCCCGCCTGTTGCATCTGGACCAGCACATGCATCGTCAGCGCCGATCCGGTGAGCGCCGGATTGACCACCGCGATGTCGGCGACGATCACCTTTTCGTCGCGCAGCCGCCGCAGGCGGCGCAGCACCGCCGACAGCGACAGGCCGACCTTGTCCGCCAGTACCCGCGCGGGTTCGAGATTATTGTGCCGCACCAGCTCTAGTAGCCGCCGGTCAAAACTATCGAGATCGCTCATTTTTCGCATGATTGGCCTAATAACGCGAAAATTAGTCGCCTGCACGGTCAATTTTAGCGCCAATTGCCATCGCGGCCGGATTAGAAATGGGGTGTCCGGGCCGCCCCTCTCCCTCTCTTGCGGCGCCGGATGCAGGAGACGAACCATGACCTACAACACCGAAACGAACCGGCTCCATCGCCTGTGGACCGCCGTGATCGAAGCGTCCGCCGCGATGGTGGCGATCCGTTACGCGGCGCCCTGGAGCGGACAGCGCACCGCGCGACGCACCGACGACGATGGACGCTGTAACGCCTGAGTTTAGAACCACGTGTAAAGGTCGGCCGACGGTGCCGCCCTTTTTCGCGCGCCTGCCAATCTTGGCCGTGGGGCGGAAGCGGACGGTCGTTCGACCAGCTTTGTCATCCCGGATCAAGTCCGGGATGACGATGACGGAACGATCTGCTTCCGATCGATAGCACATGTCGTCACGCTACGGCGTGGCGTCAGGCAAACGCCCCCACGCTCTCGATGAACTTTATCACCGAAATCGGCTTCGACACGTAAGCTTCGGCGCCCGCTGCCTTGATCTGTTCCTCGTCGCCTTTGCCGGCATAGGCGGTCACCGCCATGATCGGCACCGCGCGCAAGGTCAGGTCGGTTTTCATCTGGCCGATCAGTTCCAGCCCGCTGACATGCGGCAACTGGATGTCCATGATGATCAGGTCGGGCGATACTTCGCGCGCCCGGGCCAGCGCGTCGCGCCCGTCTCGGACCGGATGCGCGGTATAACCATGCGCATTAAGCAGGTCGCAGAACAGGCGCAGGTTCAGCTCATTATCCTCGACGACCAATATGGTCTTGCCCATGATTATTCGCTTCCCCACCTTGCGTCCGCGGTCCGTTTAGGCGAATCGGCGGCATGACACAATTGCCTCCCTTGGAAGGGAAAACTGCCTTGCACGACGATGACGCAGCCCTGGCGCTTCACGCGCTTGGCTGGATATTGAGCGACGATCCGCGCGCCGAGCGACTGCTGGCGATGACCGGGCTCGGCCCCGATTCGCTGCGCAAAGCGCTGGGCGAACCGGCGACCCTCGCAGCAATCCTGTCCTTTCTCGCCGCCCATGAGCCCGACCTTGTTACCTGTGCCGATACGCTGGCGGTGCGGCCGGAGGAGCTGGTTGCCGCCGCGCGGCGACTCGGCGATGACGAACGGAGCGAGGCATGAACCGCCCGCTTGTGATCACCGACTGCGACGAGGTGCTGATGCATATGGTCGTGCCCTTTGCAGAATGGGTCGATGCCGAACATGGGGTATTGTTCCGTATCGAGGATGCCAGCTTCGCCGGGGCGCTGAAGCGGAAGGAATGCGGGACCCCGCTGGAGGCAGCCGAGGTCTGGCCGTTGCTCGACGGTTTCTTCACCACCGAAATGACGCGCCAATATCCGATCCCTGGCGCGCTTGCGGCGATGGCCGCGATCGCGCAGCAAGCCGATATCGTCGTGCTGACCAACGTCGGCCCCGAGCATCAGCAGCGCCGGATCGACCAGCTCGCGCTGCATGATTTTCATGCCCCGGTGATCGGCAGCCGCGGCGGCAAGGGCGAGCCGGTGCGCCGGTTGATCGAGCAATATCGGCCGTCGGTCGCGGTGTTCATCGACGACCTTGCCGGGCATCATCATTCTGTCGCGCAGGAAGCGCCCGATGTTTGGCGGCTGCATCTGGTTGGCGAACCCGCAATCGCGGGCAAGATCGCGCCATCGAAACACGCCCATGCACGGATCGACGACTGGACGGCAGCGCAGGACTGGATCCTGGCGCGCCTCACCGAAAACATTCCCGCCCCTGCCCCCCAAACGGCGTAAGAAGGAAACATCATGGATATTACCGCAAAACTGGCCGAACTCGGCCTCGAACTGCCAAAGGCTGCCGCGCCGGTGGCGGCCTATGTCCCCGTCGTCGAACATCGCGGGATGCTGTATGTCAGCGGCCAGCTGCCCTTCCGCGACGGTCAGGTGGTCACCGGCCGCTTGGGCGACGACATGGATGTAGCGGGCGGTCAGGATGCCGCGCAGCGCGTCGCATTGATGCTGGTGGCACAGATCGGTCAAGCGCTGGGTGGCGACTGGTCGCGTCTCGATCGCGTCGTCAAACTCGGCGTGTTCGTCAACAGCGCCCCCAGCTTTACCGATCAGGCCAAGGTCGCCAATGGCGCGTCGGAGCTGTTTGAAACCTTGTTCGGCGAAGCCGGTCGCCATGCGCGTGCGGCGGTGGGGGTCGCCGTGCTGCCGCTGGGCGCGGCGGTCGAGGCCGACGCGATCGTCGCGGTGAAGATCGCCTAAAGACTGCCATGGCCGAAGCCGACCCACCCGCACGGACGATTTCGCTCGGCACGGGTGTGGCCGCAATCGATTCGGCGGCGTGGGATGCGCTGCACGACGGCGCCAACCCGTTTGTCGGCCATGCCTTTCTGTCGCTGCTGGAGGAATCGGGGAGCGTCGGACCCGGCACCGGCTGGCAGCCCGCGCCCTTACTGGTCGAGGATGAAGCGGGCGCCTTGCTCGCCGCCGCGCCAGCCTACCTCAAATCGCACAGCCAAGGCGAATATGTGTTCGATCAGGGGTGGGCCGATGCGTGGGCGCGCGCCGGCGGGGATTATTACCCCAAGCTGCAGATTGCGGCGCCGTTCACCCCGGTGCCGGGGCCGCGCTTGCTGGCGAACAGCGCCGACGACGAAAGCTTGCTGATCCGCGCCGCGGAGGCGGTGGTGCGGCAGAATAGCCTGTCGTCGGCGCATGCGACCTTTGTCGCGCCCAATCAGATGCCGATGTTCGAAGACGCCGGCTGGCTTGTCCGGCGCGATATTCAGTTCCATTTTGCCAACACAGGCTATGGCAGCTTCGACGATTTTCTGGCAACTCTGACCTCGGCGAAACGCAAACAGCTGCGCAAGGAGCGCGCGCGGGCGGTCGACGGGCTGCGGATAGAGGAACTGACCGGCGACGCGATCCAGCCCGAACATTGGGACGCGATGTGGCTATTCTATCAAGACACCGGCGCCCGAAAATGGGGCCAGCCATATCTGACCCGCGACGCGTTCGACCTGATGGGCGAGTGCATGGCGGAGCGGGTCATATTGCTGATCGCTTATGACGGCGAAGACTGTCCGGTCGCGGGCGCGCTGCATTTCCTGGGTGCGGATACGCTCTATGGCCGCTACTGGGGCTGCCAGATCGACATCCCCTATCTGCATTTCGAATTATGCTATTACCGCGCGATCGACATCGCGATCGCGCGCGGTCTGGCGCGCGTCGAGGCGGGCGCACAGGGCGGCCACAAGCTCGCGCGAGGCTATGGTCCCGTTGCGACCTGGTCGGCGCATTTCATCGCCGATCCCGGATTCCGCCGCGCCGTTGCCGACTATCTCGACCAGGAACGGCACGCGGAAGAAATCGAAATGGAGTGGCTGGAGGGGCACACGCCGTTCAGGCGCAAAGGCTAAGCCTCTGCCATTTTCGTCACCCCGGACTTGATCCGGGGTCCAAGCCTCGCCCGTTGGATGGATGCCGGATCAAGTCCGGCATGACGAGGAAATAGAGTTTGGAAGGATCAGGCCGCGAAACGGCGGGCGGCCGGACGGCGCGCGGTTTCGTCGAGCCAGGCGCGCGCCTGACGCTGCGCTTCGGCGATTTCGTCGCGGCTCATTTCGTCGGACAGGTCGGCGCGGCATTGCTGGCCTTCCTTGTTGCCGCCAAGCGCAGCCAGATTGAACCATTTATGCGCCTGGATCAGGTCGACATCGACCCCGCCGGTGCCGGTCGAAAAAGCGATGCCGAGGTCGAAATAGGCACCGGCGTCGCCGCGGGCGGCGTCGAGCAACCGGCTTTCGATCAGATATTGCGCAGACTTCAGACTGTTGGCCATAAAAACCCCCTGTCGCTTCCCCCCACAGGAAGCTTCGAGGTCCACCCTTGCCGTTCGTGGTCAACAAAACGTTAACGACGATCCGATTTTCTTGTGGATATTGCGCCGAAACCGCCGAATTCAGCCATTCTGCGGATCAATCAACCGACCGAATAATTGTCGATCAGCCGGGTTTTTCCGATTCGAGCGGCCGCCAAAAGCCGCGCGGGGGCGCGAAAGGCGTCCAGCCGTCCGAGGGTGTCGGGGTTGGCGAGGGCGATATAATCGACGCTGTCGAACCCGCCGGCAAGGATCGCGGCTTCGGCTTTTGCGAGCGTTTCGTACATGTCGCCGCCGTTCGCCAGCGCGGCAACGGCCGCCTTCAGCGCGTCGGGGAAGGCGGTGGCCGCGCTGCGTTGTCCAGCCGAGAGATAGGCGTTGCGCGATGACAGCGCGAGACCGTCATGGTCGCGTGCGATCGGCGCCCCCAAAATATCGAGCCCGAAATCCAGATCGCGCGCCATGCGGCGGATGATCGCCAGCTGTTGCCAGTCCTTTTCGCCAAAAATCGCGACATCGGGCTGCACTTGGTTGAACAATTTGGCGACGATGGTCGCGACGCCGTCGAAATGGCCGGGGCGCGCAGCGCCGCAATAATCGGCGCCGAGTTCGGCGACCTCGATATGGGTGCTGTGTCCCGGCGGATAGACGGTCGCGACATTGGGTGCCCACAGCAGGCCGACGCCTTCGCTGGCGAGCAGCGCGGCGTCGCGCGCCTCGTCGCGCGGATAAGCGGCGAAATCCTCGTTCGGGCCGAACTGGGTCGGATTGACGAAGATCGACACGATCACTTGGTCGGCAACGCGCCGCCCCATGCGGACGAGCGAGAGATGGCCGTCGTGCAGCGCGCCCATCGTCGGCACTAGGGCGACGCTCTTGCCCCCCTGCTTCAGTGCCGTAACGGCACGGTGCAGCATCGCAATGTCACGGATGATTTGCACGCCCGGTCGCCCTCCGATATTGGCGCGACTCTATCACTTCGCGCGCTGGCCGCCCATGCCGCGCCAACAGGAAAATCGCAACGGCTCATGACGACTAACGCGACGAAGCCCGCCCCGCACCGCATCATCTTTGCCAATGAAAAGGGCGGGACCGGAAAATCGACCTGCGCGGTGCATTTCGCGGTCGCGCTCGCCAGCCAGGGCTGGCGTGTCGCAGGGCTCGACCTCGACCCGCGCCAGCGCACATTTCACCGCTATCTGGAAAATCGCGTCGGCACGGCCAAGCGCCGCGATATCGAGCTGCCGATACCGCACTTCGAAGTGTTCGAAGGAACCACGGTCGAGGAGCTTGACGCACAGGTCGCGCGGATGACCGCCGACTGCGATTATTTCGTCGCCGACACCCCCGGCCGCGACGATGTCTTTGCGCGCCATCTGGCGATGACGGCCGACACCCTCGTCACCCCGATCAACGACAGCTTCATCGATTTCGACCTGATCGGGCAGGTCGATCCCGAGACGTTTCAGGTCACCCGCCCGAGCTTTTATTCCGAACTGATCTGGGACACGCGCAAGGCGCGCGCCAAGACTGACGGGCGGACGATCGACTGGATCATCCTGCGCAACCGCCTTCAGCACGTCGATGCGCACAATATGCGCCGGGTCGGCGAAGCGCTGAGCCAGCTGTCGCGACGCGTCGGTTTCCGCGTCATCCCGGGGCTTGGCGAGCGCGTCATCTATCGCGAGTTGTTCCCAGCCGGGCTCACCCTGCTCGACAAGGCGCATCTTGGCGGCATGGGCATCGGCCATGTCGTCGCGCGGCAGGAGCTGCGCGAGGCGATGGGCGGCTTGAACCTTCCGGCGCGCGAACGTTTTCATCCCGACGGCGACATGTTCGCCGCCGCCTGAGCAATTTCCATCCCTACAAGGACCAAAGATGACCCATAGCTTCCACCCGACCCTGCTGCGTGAATATGACATTCGCGGCGTCATGGACGACACGCTCTCCGATAAAGATGCCTATGCCATCGGGCGCAGCTTCGCGACGCTGGTCGCGCGCGCAGGCGGCAAGCGCGTCGCGGTCGGTTATGACGGGCGCCTCTCGTCGCCGATGTTGTGCGAGGCGCTAGTCGAAGGCATCAATGCCGCCGGCATCGACGCGCTGAACGTTGGGCTGGGACCGACGCCGATGCTCTATTATGCGGCCTCAACCGAAGATGTGGACGGCGGCATCCAGATAACCGGCAGCCACAATCCCCCCGACTATAATGGTTTCAAATTTGTAATGCAGGGGCGCCCCTTTTACGGCGCCGACATCTTGGGCATCGGCGAAATGGCCGCCGCCGGGGATTGGGAGGCGGGCAAAGGCACGTCGCAGAGCATCGACATCGTCGACGCCTATGTCGATCGGCTGGTCGAGGGTTTCGCCGGCGGTGCTTTCCGGATCGGCTGGGACGCTGGCAACGGTGCCGCCGGCACCGTCATCGAAAAGCTGACCGCGCGCCTGCCGGGCGAGCATCATTTGCTGTTTACCGACATTGACGGTCATTTTCCGAACCACCATCCCGATCCCACCGAGGAAAAGAATCTGGCCGACCTGCGCAAGCTGGTCGCCGAGAAGAGCCTCGATTTCGGCGTCGCTTTCGATGGAGACGGCGACCGGATCGGCGCGATCGACGGACAGGGCCGGGTGATCTGGGGCGATCAGCTGCTGCAAATCTATGCCGCGGCGCTGCTGCAGGACATGCCCGGCGCAACGATCATCGCCGATGTAAAGGCGAGTCAGGCGCTGTTCGACCGGGTCGCCGATCTGGGCGGGACACCCATGATGTGGAAAACCGGCCATAGCCTGATCAAGGCGAAGATGAAGGAAACCGGCAGCCCGCTCGCCGGCGAGATGAGCGGCCATATCTTCTTTGCCGACCGCTATTATGGCTATGACGATGCGCCTTATGCTGCGGTGCGGTTGATCGAGGCGGCGACGAAGCTCGGCCAGAGTGTCACCGAATTGCGCGGCGATATGGCGCCGATGGTCAACACGCCGGAGCTGCGCTTTCAGGTCGACGAGGTGCGCAAATTCGCCATTGTGGACGAAGTTCTGGCGCGGCTGACCGCAGCGGGCGCGCAGGTCGACCGCACCGATGGCGCCCGCGTCCTGACCGACGACGGCTGGTGGCTGCTCCGCGCCTCGAACACCCAGGACGTGCTCGTCGCGCGCGCCGAGGCGAAGGACGAAGCGGCGCTGGCGCGGCTGCTCGCCGCGATCGACGAACAGCTCGCGCTGTCGGGAATGGTGCGTGGCGAGCCGGTGGGGCATTAGGCTATCTTAAGCCCCTCCCCTTCAGGGGAGGGGTTGGGGTGGGGGCTCGCGGCGTGGCGCAAGGCCGATGGCCCCCACCCGCTGCGACTAACGAACAAGTCCGCAAGTCTCGCTGCCCTCCCCTAAAGGGGAGGGCGAAGATCGGATGCAAAAATCTTGCCAGATTGACCTTCGCCGCGTCGCTGGGGTAACGCCCGCACGAGGGTAGAACGGAACCGACCAGCCTATGACCGACGAATCCACGGTGAGCACGCTTTCCGAAAGCGATCACGGCGTTACCGAACAACAGGCGCACGCGCGTGAAGACGCGGCGGCGGGCAATGGCCTTGCGGTCATTTCGATCGCCAAAAGCTATGACAAACGCACCGTGCTGTCCGATGTGTCTCTGTCGGTCGGCAAGGGCGAGGTCGTCGGCCTGCTTGGCCCGAACGGCGCGGGCAAGACCACCTGTTTTTATTCGATCATGGGGCTGGTAAAACCCGATGCCGGGCGCATCATGCTCGACGGCGCCGACATTACGGCGCTGCCGATGTACCGCCGCGCGATCCTGGGCCTTGGTTATCTGCCGCAGGAAACTTCGATCTTTCGCGGCATGACAGTGGCGCAGAATATCAGCGCGGTGCTCGAACTGGCCGAACCCGACAAAGTGTCGCGCGAACGGCGACTGGAAGAACTGCTCGACGAATTCGGCCTTACCCGGCTGCGTGACGCCGCCGCGATGGCGCTGTCAGGCGGCGAACGCCGCCGCGCCGAAATCGCCCGCGCGCTCGCCGCCAATCCGTCGATCATGCTGCTCGACGAACCGTTCGCGGGCATCGACCCGCTTTCGATCAGCGACATCCGCGATTTGGTCGCCGACCTGAAAACGCGCGGCATTGGCGTTCTCATCACCGACCATAATGTCCGCGAAACGCTCGACCTCGTCGACCGCGCGTGCATCATTTATGACGGCAAGGTGTTGCTGGCCGGTTCGCCGGAAGAGCTCGTCGCCGACCCCGAGGTCCGCCGCCTCTACCTCGGCGAGGGCTTCTCCCTGTGACGACATGAGCTGCTGATGGCGTTGGGTCCGCGCCTCGATCTCCGCCAGTCGCAATCGCTGGTGATGACGCCGCAGCTGCAGCAAGCGATCAAGCTGCTCGCGCTGTCGAACCTCGAACTCGAAGCCTATCTGGCCGAAGCGCTGGAGGGCAACCCGCTGCTCGATGCGACCGCCGGCGATAGCGACGGCAGCGCGGGTGACGCGGACGGAGAACCGGGCGGCGAAGCGCCCGCGACCGAGGCGGCGTCGCTCGATGCCGATCAGGCGCTCTCGTCGGACAACGGCACCGCCAACGACCTCGATGTCGATCTGACCGCCGACAGCTTTCACCACGACAGCGCCAGCGACAGCGTCGGCGTATCGGGCAGCGACAGCGAAGGCATCGATTTCGACAGCTTCGCGGGCGAGGACGAAACGCTCCACGGCCACCTGCTGGCACAGGTCGGCGAACGCTTCAGCGGGCTGGAGGCGATGGTCGCCGAACAGATCGTGGCGCTGATCGACGAGACCGGATATTTGCGCGCCGATCTGGCCGAACTGGCGCAGCGGCTGGGGGTGCCGCTCGCGCTTGTCGAAACCATCCTCGCGGGGGTCCAGTGCTTCGACCCGTCGGGGGTCGGCGGACGAGACCTCGCCGAATGCATTGCTATCCAGGCGCGCGAGGCCGATCGCTACGACCCCGCGATGGCCACAATGATCGCGCATCTCGAACTGGTGGCCAAAGGTGCCTTTCCCCAATTGAAGCGCATCTGCGGGGTCGACGACGAAGATCTTGCGGACATGATTCGCGAACTGCGCAATTATGATCCCAAGCCCGGGCTGAAATTCGGCGGCGATGCGTCGCAGGCGGTCGTTCCCGACCTGTACATCCGCCGGACGGCTCAGGGCTGGGCGGTCGAGATCAATAGCGGAACCCTGCCGCGCCTGCTCGTCAACCGCCGCTATTATACCGAACTGGCCACCGGCGCTGCGGCGAAGAGCAAGGCGTGGCTGTCCGAACAGCTGGCCAGCGCGAACTGGCTGGTCCGCGCGCTGGACCAGCGCCAGCGCACGATCGTCAAGGTCGCGAGCGCGATCGTCAAGCAGCAGGAAGGGTTCTTCCTGCACGGCGTCGCGCATATGCGGCCGCTGACCTTGCGGCAGGTCGCCGAGGAAATCGGCATGCACGAATCGACCGTCAGCCGCGTCACCAGCAACAAATATCTCAGCTGTCCGCGCGGATTGTTCGAGCTCAAATATTTCTTCTCGAGCGGCATTTCGGCGACCGAGGGCGACGGCGCGGTGTCGTCCGAATCGATCAAGAGCCGAATCAAGGCGATGATCGAGGCCGAGGACGGCAAAGCGATCCTGTCCGACGAGACGATCGCGCAGAAACTGTCAGCCGAGGGCCATGACATCGCGCGGCGCACCGTGGTGAAGTACCGCGAGGCGATGGGCTATGGCTCGTCGGTGCAGCGGCGCCGTCAAAAGGCGCTGGCGGGATAGGTGAACTCCCGGCCCCTTCGTGTCGAGCGAAGTCGAGATATCCATCGGGATGGCGCTGCGCTGATCGGCATCTCGACTTCGGCCAAAGGCCGAAGTTTATCCTGAGCGCCTGCCAAGGCAGTCGAAGGGCTCGATGTGAACGGGAAAAATGGGGATTTTGTGCCGGGGGACGGTTGACTTTTGACCCTCATCCCCATAGTTGCGCCGCTTCGCGTGACCACGCCAAGTTTTACGGACAGAGATCATGAAGATTCGCAACAGCCTGAAGTCGCTGAAGGACCGCCACCGCGATAACCGCGTTATCCGCCGCCGTGGCCGTACCTATGTGATCAACAAGACCAACCGCCGCTTCAAGGCGCGCCAGGGCTGATGCCCCTGCGCGGGGTGTTTTCGCCCCGTTTGCTTTTGACAGACCGCGAACCGCCGTCGGATGCTTCCGGCGGCGCTTTCGCGTGTGTGGAGTGGGTATGATTCGGCAAAGCGTCATCTTCGACGTCGGCCGCGTCCTGTTCGATTGGGACCTGCGCCATCTCTTTGCCAAGCTGATCGCCGATTCGGATGAACTGGAATGGTTCGTATCGACCGTGGTTACGCCTGCATGGCATTTCAAGCACGACGCGGGCCGCCCAATCGCCGAAATGCTGCCCGAGCTGAAAGCGGAATTTCCCGACCACGCCGCGCTGATCGACGCCTATGCCGCGCGCTTCAACGAAACGATCCCGGCGGCGATGCCCGGCAGCCTAGAACTGGTCGAGCGACTAGATGCGGCGGGCGTGCCGCTGTTCGCGATCACCAATTTCGGCCATGAATTCTGGGAAGGCTTCCGCCCGACCCAGCCGATCTTCGACCGTTTCCGGGGCATCGTCGTGTCGGGTACCGAAAAACTGATGAAGCCGGACCCCTCGATCTACCGCCTGGCGATCGCGCGATTCGGCATCGACCCCGCGGGCGCGCTGTTCATCGACGACGTCGCGGCCAATGTCGCGGGCGCCGAATCGGTCGGCATCGCAGGGCATCTCTTTGTCGATGCCGCGACGCTGGAAGCCGAACTGGTCGCGCGCGGTTATTTGCCAGCTTGATGAGCAGGGCCGATCGCCTTGAACGCATCGATACGCGCCGCGTTGAGCTCGAAGCCGAGTATGAGGAGGTGCTCCTCGATGCCTTGCGCAGGGTAGCTGCCGGTTCTTGGGGCTTGTTCGGTCACACGAAAGATCGCGCGATGCGCGCGAAATGGGATCCGGTCGTCACCGACCTGTGCGGCAGGGGCGAGGAAATAGACCAGCTGCGCGCGTCGCTGGGGCTCGAGCCGTTCCCCCTCCACGAAGAGTTCGAGGCTTCACGCGGACCGGTCTCTACAAACGCTCCGGGCGAACCCAAACAGGCCAAGGCATGGCTGGAGCGTTTCGGCAGGGATATCTAGCGCCCCGCCAGCCTTCCGCCATTTCCTCATTTCCGCTTTCGCGGGAATAACGAAAAGAGGAATTATTTCTCCACCCCCAGCTGCGTCAGCACAAAGGCAAATTCCTCGGCGTCCTCACGCAGCGCACCCCAGCGACCCGATTTGCCCGCATGGCCCGCGCCCATATTGGTGCGCAGCAACAGGAGCGCGTCGTTGGTGCGCGTCGCGCGCAGCTTGGCGACCCATTTGGCGGGTTCCCAATAGGTAACGCGCGGATCGTTCAGCCCCGCCGACACCAGCATCGGCGGATAGGCCTTGGCGGTGACATTGTCGTACGGGCTGTAGCTCAGCACATAGTCGAACGCCGCCTTGTCGGTGATCGGATTGCCCCATTCGGGCCATTCGCCGGGGGTCAGCGGCAGCGTTTCGTCGACCATTGTGTTGATGACGTCGACGAACGGCACACCCGCGAGGACCGCGCCCCACAGTTCGGGCGCCTCGTTATACACCGCTCCCATCACCTGGCCGCCCGCTGAGCGGCCCTCGATCGAAATCTTGCCGGCGCTGGTATATTTCGCCGCGATAAGACCTTTGGCGACATCGACGAAGTCGTTGAACGTGTTCTTGCGTTCGGTCGTCTTGCCCGCGAGATACCAGGCGCGGCCCAGATCGTCGCCGCCGCGGACATGCGCGATCGCATAGATCATGCCGCGATCGACGAGGCTGAGCCGCGTCGTCGAGAAACCCGGCGGTACGCGATAGCCGTATGAGCCATAGACATAGAGGTGCATCGGCGCGCTGCCGTCGCGCGGCGTACCCGTTTTATACACCAGCGACACCGGCACCGCGGTGCCGTCGCGCGAAGGCATATTTACCAATTCGGTTACATATTCCTGACCGTTATAACCGGATGGAATCTCCTGAACCTTTAGCGTTTCAAGCTTTTTGCTCGCCAGATCATAATCGAACACCGTGTCGGGGGTGACCATCGATTCATAATCGAGGCGCAGCTTATCCTGATGATATTCGGGATTGTCGCCCAGCCCCGCGACATACGTCGCCTCGGGGAATTCGATCCGGCCGGGGGTCAGCGGCGCGTCATAGCGGCGGATATCGACCTGATCGACGCCCTTTTCGCGCGCTTCGAGGACGAAATAGTCGCGGAAGATCGCGAGCCCGGTGATGTAGCTTTCGTCTGAGCCGGGGATCAGCGTTGTCCACTCGCCGGGCTTGGCGAGGCTTGCGGTCGCGACGCGGAAATTGGCGTGCTCGTCGTTGGTATAGACGTAGAGCGTCCCCTCGCGCTCATCGACGCTATACTCGCGGCCCTTCTGGCGCGCCGACACGAGCTGCGGCTTCGCTTCGGGATTGTCGGCGGGGAGCAGATAGACTTCGCTGGTTTCGTTATCGCCCGTCGCGATGACGATATAATTGTCGGCGGCGGTCTTGCCGATGCCGACCCCGAAACCGATGTCGGCCTCCTTGTACAGCAGCTTGTCGGCGGTCAGCGGGGTGCCGAGCTTGTGCAGACGGACATTGTCGGTACGCCAATTCTCGTTGGCGAGGCCGTAAAGCAACGCATCGCTTTGCGCGGTCCAGACCAGCGACGACAGGGTGCCGGGGATGACGTCGGGCAACGCTTTGCCGGTCGTCAGATCGATGAAGCGCACTTCGAACCGTTCGGACCCATTATCATCGACGGCATAGGCCATCAGCCTGCCATTTGGGCTGATCGACACGTCGGACAGGCGGAAATATTCCTTGTCCTTGGCCATTGCGACTTCGTCGAGGATCAGGACCGCATCACCGCCCGCGACAGGTTTCCGGTACCATTTCTTATATTCGGCGCCTTCCTCATATTCGACCCAATATATCCAGTCGCCGTCCTTTTGCGGGACGCTCGAATCAGCTTCTTTGATTCGGCCCTTCATTTCCTGAAACAGGGTTTCGACCAGCGCCGCGTGCGGCTTCATCGCGGCGTCGAAATAGGCGTTCTCGGCCTTCACATAATCGAGCACATCCTTGTCATCGATCGTCGGATAGCTCTCGTCCTTCAGCCAGTGATAGGGATCGGACAGTTTTTTGCCGTGCAGCACCGTTTCGTGCGGGCGCTTTTCCGCGAGCGGCGCGGCGGGCAGGGCAGGGGTGGGGTTGGTCAATGCGGGGTCTTTCTCTTTGGCGAACAGCGCGGGAGATGCGACAAGCGGGGTGGCAATTGCTGCCAGAAACATCCAAATAGCGCGCATCATGAAAAACTCCCGCGGTGTCGCCCCGATGGGCGGGATGGCCGCGATGTAGAAACAAGGAACGCGTCATGTCCAGCCCCGTCCATGCAGAACGCCTCGCCCGGGTCCGCGCCGAACTCGCCGCGCGCGGTATCGACGGCTTTATCGTCCCGATCAGCGACGAACATATGAGCGAATATGTCGGCGAATATGCCCAGCGCATGGCGTGGCTGACCGGCTTTGGCGGATCGGCCGGAACCGCGGCGGTGCTGCCCGAAAAGGCCGCGGTGTTCATCGACGGCCGCTATACGGTGCAGGTCCGCGACCAGGTCGACGGATCGCTGTTCGACTATGTCGGGGTGCCGCAGTCGAGCGTTGGCGAATGGCTGGGCAGCCACGTGAGCGCGGGGCAAAAGATCGGCTTCGACCCGTGGCTGCACGGCATCGACTGGGCGCGCAGTCTGGGTAAGGCGCTGACGGCCAAGGGCGCGACATTGGTCGCAGTCGACGTCAACCCGCTCGACGCCGCATGGGAGGACCAGCCGGCGCCGAGCGCTGCGGTGGTGACGGTCCACGACGTGGCGCTGGCGGGCCAGAGCGCGGTCGAAAAGCGCGAAGTGATCGCCGATTGGTTGAAGGCAAATGGTCTCGACACCACGGTGATGACCGCGCTCGATTCGATCGCGTGGACCTTCAACATTCGCGGCCAAGACGTCAGCCATACCCCCGTCGGGCTCGCTTTCGCGCTGCTCCACGCCGACGCCACCGCCGACCTGTTCATCGCACCGGAGAAGGTCACCGACGCGGTGCGCGCGCATCTGGGCAACAGCGTGCGGATCCACGACCGCGAGGCCTTCGAGGCGGCGCTCGCCGCGCTCAAAGACAAAAAGGTCGCCGTCGATCCCGATCGTGCGGTTGCCGCGATCTTCACCGCGCTCGAAACCGCGGGCGCGAAGATCGCGCGCCACCGCGACCCCGCAGTGCTGCCGAAAGCGATCAAGAACGATACCGAACTCGATGGCACCCGCGCCGCGCATGTCCGCGACGGGGTGGCGGTGTCGCGCTTCCTGCAATGGATGGAGGATGTCGCACCGCAGGGCGGCCTCGACGAACTCGGCGCCGCGGCGAAGCTGCGCGAATTTCGCGAGGAAGGCGGCGGGCTCGTCGATCTGTCGTTCGACACGATCTCGGCCGCCGGCCCCAATGGCGCGCTGCCACACTACAAGGTCGACGAGACGACCAACCGGGCGGTCGAGACCGGGACGCTCTATCTGGTCGATTCGGGCGGACAATATGCCGATGGCACTACCGACATCACGCGGACGATCGCGATCGGGGCGCCAAGCGCCGAAATGCGCCGCCGCTTCACGCAGGTGCTGAAAGGTCATATCGCGCTTGCGACGGCGCGTTTTCCCAAGGGGACGCGCGGCAGCCAGCTCGATATATTGGCGCGCCAATATTTGTGGGCCGACGGCGTCGATTACGCGCATGGTACCGGCCACGGCGTCGGCGCCTATCTGGCTGTCCACGAAGGGCCGCAGCGCATCGCCAAGCCCGCCGGCGGACAGGCCGGGACGGAGGAACCGCTGCACGCCGGCATGATCCTGTCGAACGAGCCGGGCTATTACAAGGCGGGCGCCTTTGGCATCCGCATCGAGAATCTCGTCATTGTTGTCCCGGTTAGCATCGCCGACGCCGAAGAGGATATGCTGGGGTTCGAGACGATCACTTTTGCACCGATTGCGCAGAATCTGGTCGAAACCGCGCTGCTGTCGCCCGCCGAAGCGGACTGGCTCGACGCCTATCATGCCGCAGTGCGCGAAAAGCTCGCGCCGGGGATGAAGGATGCCCATCGCGCGTGGCTGGAGGCCGCGTGCGCGCCGCTCGACCGTACCCCCGCCGCGCTTGCGGCCTGACGCGGTCATGGACCACAGCAATTGGGACGTGCCGCGCGAGGATTTTCGCGTCCACGAGACGGTGCGCGTTCGCTTCAACGAGATCGACGGCCAGAATATCGTCTTCAACGGCAATTATCTGGTCTATGCCGACATTGGCGTGACCGAATATTTCCGCGCGTTGGGCGAGGGGCAGCCAGGTCCATATTTTCACCAATATGGTACCGACATCCGCGAGGTACATGTCGAGATCGACTATCATGGATCGGCGCGGCTCGACGACCGGATTACCATCGCGGCGCGGATCAGCCGGTTTGGGCGGACAAGCTTCACCGTCCATTGCGCGATCTTTCGCGATGCCGAGCGGTTGACCGATATCGAGATCAGCTATGCGCATATTGATCTCGACGGCGGCGGCGCGACGCCGTTACCCGGCAGTTTTATCGCTGAAGCGCGCCGATTCGAAAAGCGGATGCCGTTACAGGATTGATTCGATCCGTGCCGGATCGACCCTCTCAACCAAAAAGGTCGAAAAAAAGGGCCACCCGAGGGCGGCCCATGAAAGTTTTGGGAGAGGATGCCTAAAAGGCATGCTCATATTGCAGCGCACAATAAATTGTGCAACTGCGAAATAAGCATCTGCTGTTGCATTTTTTGCAATCGTTGGCGTCTTTGGCAATCGTTCGGCGCAATCCTCTGCCCTCTCGCAAATTGCTTCGACATCGCCTAAATTGAGTGAATGGGAATGTTCAACACTGTCGATGTCACCGGCGGCCTGTCCGATTTCTGGGCCTATATCCGCGAACCGCGCCCGCATCGCTGGGCGATCTGGGGCGTCGCGATCACATTACCGATCGTGATTTTCTACGGATTTTCCGAACATCTGATCCCTTATGAGAAGCCGACGTCCAAGATCATCTATTTCGAAAACTGGACCCAAGATCGCAGCGCGGCACAGATTCGCGCCGACTGGGTGGCGCGCGCCAAGGAAACGACGCGCGCCAATGCCGAAAAGCGGGCCGAGTATCAGCGGCTTGCCGACGCCATGGGCGTCGAATATGATTCGACCGAAGCCGACAAAGTGACGCGGGAAACATTGGGCGAAGACGCCGCGGCGGCGGCGAAGCAGAAAAAGCCGGCGCCCGCCCAGCGCTCGACACTGGCCGAGCGCGCGGCGCGCGGGCCGCAATCTGAAACCGCCAACTAACCCGATGCACCGCGCGCCCGCCGATACCGATTGGATGGCGGTCGCCATCGCGCTGTCGCAGCGCGGCCGGCCGATGTCGGCGCCCAACCCTAATGTCGGTTGCTTGATCGTCAGCGATGGCGTCGTGGTCGCACGTGGCTGGACGCAGGCAGGTGGCCGCCCGCACGCCGAGGCCATCGCGCTGGTGCTGGCGGGTGATGCGGCGCGCGGCGCCACCGTCTATGTGACGCTCGAACCTTGCGCGCACGCCAGCCCGCGCGGACCGGCATGCAGCGACACGCTGATCGCTGCGGGCATCGCGCGCGTGGTTGTGGCGGCGCAGGATCCCGATGCCCGCACCGACGGCAAAGGCATCGCGCGCCTCCGTGCGGCGGGGATCGAGGTCATCGAGGGCGTTCTGCCCGTCGAGGCGCGCGCCGCGATGGCGCCTTGGTGGACGCGGCAAGCCGCAAGGCGGCCGTTCGTCACGCTCAAGCTCGCAACCTCGCTCGACGGCTGCATTGCGATGGCTGACGGGTCGAGCCGCTGGATAACCGGCGATCGCGCCCGCGCGCACGGCCACCTCGAACGCGCGCGCCATCAGGCGATTCTCGTCGGGCGCGGCACGCTGGCGGCCGACAATCCCCGGCTCGATGTACGACTGGCGGGATTGGAGGATCGCAGCCCGAAGAAGCTGCTGCTGACCTCGGGCAAAGCGCCCGAAGGCTGGCGCGCGGTTGCTTCGCCCGAAGCGATCGACGATGTCGATTCGGTGCTGGTCGAGGGCGGCGCCAGCACGGCGTCAGCCTTCGCCGCCGCCGATCGCGTCGACCGCCTGCTCCTTTACCGCGCCCCGATCCTGATTGGCGGCGGCAAGCCTGCGCTGGGCGACATTGGCCTCACCGACCTTGCCGACGCACACCGCCGTTGGCGCCTGACCGACAGCCGCATGCTTGGCAGCGACCGGCTCGACGTTTACGAGCGGGTCAGAGAAGGATAAGCGGCCCTATGTTTACCGGCATCATCACCGACATCGGCACCGTCCGCACGCGCGAGGATCGCGGCGATACGCGGCTGATCATCGGCACCGCTTACGACGTCGGCACCATCGACCTCGGCGCCTCGATCGCCTGTTCGGGCGCGTGTCTGACCGTCGTCGACAAGGGGCGCGACGATGCGGGCGACTGGTTCGCGATCGACGCAAGCGCTGAAACGCTCGCCTGCACCGCGCCGGGGATGTGGGACGCGGGCCGCCGCCTCAACCTTGAGCGCGCGCTGAAAGTCGGCGATGAGCTTGGCGGGCATATCGTCACTGGGCATGTCGATGCCGTCGGACAGGTCGTGTCGGTGACGCCCGTCGGCGATAGCTGGGGCCTGGTCATATCGGCCCCCGCATCGCTCGCGCCGCATATCGCGGCCAAGGGCTCGATCACCGTCGAGGGTATCTCGCTGACCGTCAATGATGTCACCGACCAGCCCGATGGCAGTGCGCATTTCACCCTTAACATCATCCCCCACACCCGCGCGATGACGACATTCAACGAAGCGGTTGCGGGGCGGCCGGTCAATCTGGAGATCGATATTCTCGCGCGCTATCTCGCGCGGATGCAGGCGCGGGGATGATCGCAGACGGCGCCCCCGGGCCCCGCCCGAAGCGCTGGCGCTATGCGGTGTGGCTGGCGGCGGTCGTCCTTTTCCTGCTGAACTTCCTGCGTCTTGGGATCGATCTTTTCAGCATCGCGCTGACGGCAATTGTCGTCGCCCTCGGGTTCGCCATCGACCATGTCGAAACGTACAGTCGGCGTCCGCTCAAGAACTTCCTGCGGGTGGTCCTGGCATCGTTCGCCCTCGCCCTGGTCCTGATCGTCATGCCGGTGATGATGGGCGCGGGGCTGTGGATCGGCCTTATCCTTTGGACCGCGCTGTCAGGCGCTGCGCTGGTCTGGTGTGTCTATTATGAGCGCACCGAGCTGCTCTAAAGCTCAGCCCTCGAGCCACCCCGCCGCGAGTTCAGGATCCGCCGCTACCATCGCCCGCCGCATCGCGATGCGCCCGATCCGTAGCAGTTCGGCCTTGCGACGCGCAGGGGCGAGGTTGCAGCTTGTGGCTTCGCGCACGATCGCGGCGCCATAGCGGTCGGCGACGATCAGTCCCGATGTCTCGCGGCGATAGCCCTCGGTCTCGAGGATTGCGGGGTCCAGCCCCGATGCCAGCGCCCAGTAAAAATTGTCGCACCAATCGCAATAGTCGGGCCATTTGCCGTCGCCATGCAGGTCGGCACGGCTGACCTTGATCTCGACGATGGTGATATTGCCCTTGGCGTCGATCGCGGTGAGGTCGGTGCGCCGCCCATTGGGCAGCGGCACTTCGGGGATTGCGACCAGCCCCGCCTGCGCGAACAGGCGGCACACGCCGCGCGCGACATCCGCGGCGGTGATCAGGTCGCTCGCCATTGCCTCAAACTATCGTCAGAACGGGACGTCGTCGTCCAAATCGTCGTCGAAGGGCGGACGTCCGCCGCCCGATCCGCCGCTGCCGCCGCCGGACGATCCGCCCGAACCGCCGCCCTGGTTCCAGCCGCCACCCGAGCCCCCGCTCGACCCGCCGCCATTGCCCCAGCTATCCTCGCCGCCACCGCCGCGCGATCCGCCGCCACCGCCGCCGCCCGGAGCGCCGTCGAGCATGGTCAGCGCGCCGCCGATCCCGGCGATCACGACTTCGGTGGTATATTTGTCGTTGCCATCGCGGTCCTGCCATTTGCGCGTCCGCAGGCTGCCCTCGATATATACTTTCGAGCCCTTTTTCAGGTAGCGCTCGACTACGCCGACCAGCCCTTCGCCGTTGATCACGACATTATGCCATTCGGTGCGCTCTTTCTTTTCGCCGGTCATCCGGTCTTTCCAGTTTTCCGACGTCGCGATGCGGATATTGGCGATCTTGCCGCCATTCTGGAACGACTTGATTTCCGGATCGGCGCCGAGGTTGCCGATCAAAATTACCTTGTTGACGCTGCCAGCCATGCCGCTCCGCTCCGCTAGAAAATGGGAAGGATCAGCCTAGTCCAAAGGCGACGGCTGTCCAGTAAGTGATTCCAGCAGCGACATAGGCGAGCAGGAACAAATAGCCAACCATGAAGAGAGGCCATTTCCATCCGTTTGTCTCGCGCCGGGTGATCGCGATCGTCGAAATGCACTGCGGCGCAAACACGAACCACGCGAGGAACGCGAGCGCGGTGGCGATGCTCCAGCGACCTTGCAGGCGTTCGCTCAGCGATTGCGCCATCGCGTCCTCGTCATCGCCCGCGTCGATCGCATTGGCGGTGGCGAGCGCCGCGACCGCAACTTCGCGCGCCGCCATTGCGGGGATCAGTGCGAGTGCGATATCATGGTTGAACCCGATCGGTTTGACGACGACTTCCAGCCCGCTCGCGATGCGGCCAGCGATGCTGTAGTCCACTTGGCTGTCGCTGTGCCCCTCGGGTACCTTCGGATAGCTCAGCAGCAGCCACAGCACGATGGTGGTGGCAAAGATGATCGTGCCCGCACGGCGCAGGAAGATCCACGCCCGCTGCCACAGCGCGATGCCGACGTCTTTCAGCCGCGGCATCTGGTACCGCGGCATTTCCATCATGAACCCGGCGGCCGTGCCTTTGGCCAGGGTCCGCCGCAGCACCAGCGCGACGAGCAGCGCGCCGACGATGCCCGACACATACAGGCCGAACAGCACCAGCCCCTGCAAACCAACCGGCGATCCGCCGACGGTGCGGTTCGGGATGAAGGCGCCAATGATCAGCGTATAGACCGGCAACCGCGCCGAACAGGTCATCAGCGGCGCGATCAATATCGTCGTCAGGCGGTCCTTCGCATCGGGAATGGCGCGCGTCGCCATGATGCCCGGCACCGCGCAGGCGAAACTCGACAGCAGCGGGATGAAGCCGCGCCCCGACAACCCGACTTTCGCCATGATGCCGTCCATCAGGAACGCGGCGCGGGTCATGTAGCCCGTGGCCTCGAGCACCAAGATGAAGAGGAACAGGATCAGGATCTGCGGCAGAAAGACGATCACCGACCCGACCCCGCCCAAGATGCCCTCGATGATCATGCCGCGCAGGAAGCCGTCGGGCAGCGCCGCGGTCACCATGTCCTGCAGCGCGGCAATACCACCCTCGATCCAGCCGATCGGCGCTTCGGACCAAGCGTAAACCCCTTGGAACATGATGAACATCAACCCGATCAGGATGATGAACCCAGCGATGGGATGAAGCACGACGGCATCGACGCGCCCGGTCCAGCGGCGCACCGGGGTTTCGGCGAGGGTCGTGGCGCGGGCGATGGCGCGGGCGCGCTGATGGAGCGCGGCGTCGTTGGGCGCCGGGCTGGCGACCGCGGGGGCCGCCTTTGGCGCGCCGATCACGCCATCAATCGCGGCGAGCAATTCGGTCAGCCCGCGCTTCCGCACCGCGACCGTCGGTACCACCGGCACGCCCAGTTCGCGCGACAAGATTGCGGGATCCAACGTCAGCCCGTCGCGCTCCGCCAGATCGAGCATATTGAGTGCCACGACCGTCGGTAGCCCAAGCGCGATCAGTTCGAGCGCGAAGCAGAGATGATTGTCGAGGTTGGCGGCATCGACGACGATGATCAGCGCGTCGGGCTGGCGCTCGCCTTCCTGTTTCCCCAATATCACATCGCGCGTCACCGCCTCGTCGGGGCTCGCGGGGATCAGGCTGTAACTGCCGGGCAGGTCGACCAGCGACATCGAGCGGCCGTCGGCAAAGCTCGCATGGCCGGCTTTGCGCTCGACGGTAACGCCGGGATAATTGGCGATCTTTTGCCGCGCGCCGGTCAAGGCATTGAACAGGCTCGATTTGCCGGCGTTGGGGTTACCGACCAGCGCGATAGTGGGAACGGCACCGGTCATGGCGCGATACCCTCGACCGAAATCATCGCCGCCTGCCGTGCACGGATGATCACTTGCATCCGCCCGACCGACAGCGCCAGCGGGTCGCGCGAAAACAGGCTCCCGCGGTGCAGCGGGGTGATCTCGACGCCCTCCATCAATCCGAACTCGCGCAGCCGCCGACCTTCGTCATCGGACATGGCGGGCCAGTCGATGCGGGATATGCGGACAGCAACGCCCAGCGGGACGGAATCGAGCCTTGGGTTCATTTGCTAGCGATTATCAATACCAACTGGGAAGCGCCAGTTCTTTATCGCCCCGGGTAGCGCAGCCGTCCTATAAAACGGGCAAGGCTGGGGCGCTCCATGCTGCGCGACGCGCGGCGATACTTCCAGCTTTCAAAGCGCATGACTTGGTCGATGCGGCGTGCCAGAAAAGCGCGGGTATCCGCAAAGCCGTCGCTCTCGTCGTTCAGGAACACCGCCATCGTCGAGGCATAGACCGCGCCGAGGATCGCGCGTTTGCTGTAGTGATTATAATCGGTCGCAGTGTCGCCTGCGAGGCGCCACATGATGTCGGCGGCGCGCCAACCGAATTTGGCAGCATGCGGCGCGTTGGTCGGCAAGGCGAGCAGCGCCAGCGCGCGTCGCAGCGATTCGCGCTCGCGCGCGAGCAGATCAATGCGTGTCTCGACCAGCGTTGTGATGCGGTCACGAATTTTGAGCGTTGCCAATTTGTCGGCGGGCCATTGGGCCGCCATGCGCGCATCGATATCGGCGAACCAGGCATCGACCATGTCGCGCCCGCCGCCCGGAAAGGCGAGCCGCGCCACATCGGGGTCGACGGCGGCGCGGCGCGCGGCATCATCCAGCGCCGCGGCGCTGAAACCGTCGAACGCCGCCGACTGCGCGATCAGCGGCGCGAGAGCGGCGCGAATCTCGTCGAGGGTTGGGTCGGCAGGAAGGATCGAAGCCATGACCGTCAGATAGGCGCTGTTCGGCGGCTCGGCAACCGGATCAGCACCAGCGCCGCGCCGACCAGCATCCCGCCGAAAATATCGATCGGACCGAGCATCTCGCCAAACATCAGCCATCCCGCAAGCGCAGCGACCGCGGGCTGAACAAGCAGCGTCA
This sequence comes from Sphingopyxis sp., assembly GCF_965279725.1. Taxonomy (GTDB): domain Bacteria; phylum Pseudomonadota; class Alphaproteobacteria; order Sphingomonadales; family Sphingomonadaceae; genus Sphingopyxis. Next base: position 982,201 of record NZ_CBDIIL010000003.1, on the reverse strand, counting down.
ACCCGATCACGAGCGGCGAGAAACGCGGCAGCGACCAGGTCATGAGCCCCTGCCCGATGATCTGGCTGGTCAGCGCGAGCAAGATCAGCGGGGTCCAGTTGTGCGGCGTAATCTGTTCACCGAGCGCCAGCGCGATGCCGAGCAGGATCGGGACGCAGACGATCGACGAGATAGAAAGCGCCGTCCAGGGCTCGAGCGTTCCGCGAACGCGCAGCATCAGCAGGACATAGACGGTGTAGAGCACCCCCGCGAGCAAGCTGAGCAAGTCACCGATCAGGAAGGCGGGGGAGAGTTCGTAACTTTGCCCCATCAACAGCGCCGACCCGGCGAAGGCGAGCAGGATCGCTACCGCCTGCCAACCGCGCGGCCAGCGGCGCGCGAGGAAAATGCCCCAGATCACCAGCAACAGGCTGGCGCAATTGCCGAACAGGGTCGCGTTGGCGACCTTGGTCTGGAGAATACCGATATGCCAAGCCGCGAGGTCGAGCGCGAAAAAGATGCCCGCGGCGCTGGCGACGAGGATCGCCGGCCGCGGGGGCAACCGCGCGCCGCTCTCGCGCCACGCCAGTGCGAGCAGGAAGGGGAGCGCGATCGTCATCCGCCAGAAGGCCGACGCCGTCGGCCCGGTATCGGCAAGGCGGACGAGCATCGCGCCGATCGACAGCGAGACGTTGCCGGCAAGCAGCGCGACAAAGGCCCAGCGTCCCGTGACCGGCGCCGTGCCCTGTTTCCCGTCGAGGCTTTCGATCTTGGCTGTCATTTAGATTTTCTTTTGATACTCACCATTGTGCAGGCACCGCGGCATCCATAGCTTGCGGGCCATAGCGGTGGCCCGATCGGTCGTCGCGCGGAATTTAGGACGTGGAGGATTTATGGCCGTATCGCTTTTAGACCCGATCAAGCTGGGCGCCATCGCGGCGCCGAACCGCATCATCATGGCGCCGCTGACCCGCGGCCGCGCCGGCCCCGGTTTCGTTCCCACCGAACTTGCGGTCGAATATTATCGCCAGCGCGCGTCGTCGGGCCTGATCATTTCGGAAGCGACCGGTATTTCGCAGGAAGGCCTGGGGTGGCCGTCGGCGCCTGGGCTATGGACCGACGCGCAGGTCGAAGGCTGGAAACCGGTGACCGACGCCGTTCACGCGGCTGGCGGGCGCATCGTCGCGCAGCTGTGGCACATGGGCCGCCTGGTCCATTCGGTGTTCAACGATGGCAAGCCGCCGGTGTCGGCTTCGGCAACGCAAGGCGAGGGCCGGGCGCATACGCCGGTCGGTCGCCGCGATCTCGAAGTCGCGCGCCCGCTTGAGCTTGCAGAGATTCCGCGCCTGATCGCCGATTACGCCAAGGCCGCCGAGAATGCGAAGCGCGCCGGCTTCGATGGGGTCCAGCTCCACGGCGCCAACGGCTATCTGATCGACCAGTTCCTGCGCGACAACAGCAATTTGCGCGATGACGATTATGGCGGTTCGGTCGAAAACCGTATCCGCCTGCTGCGCGAAGCCACCGAAGCGCTGATCGGCATCTGGGGCGCCGACCGCGTCTCGGTCCGTCTGTCGCCCAATGGCAGTTCGCAGGGCGTCGACGACAGCAATCCGGAACCCCTGTTCACCGCCGCCGCCGCCGCGCTCGATGCGCTGGGTATCGGCTTCCTCGAACTGCGCGAACCCGGTCCTGACGGCACCTTCGGCAGCACCGACGTTCCAAAGCAGTCACCCGCGATTCGTCAGGTGTTCAAGGGGCCGTTGATCCTCAACAGCGACTACGACCTGGCCAAGGCCGAGGCCGCACTGGAAAGCGGGCTGGCCGACGCAATCGCCTTTGGCCGGCCCTATATCGGCAATCCCGATCTGGTCGAACGCATCCAGAGCGGCGCCGAATGGTCGGCCGACAATCCGCAGACCTGGTATTCGGCGGGCGCCGAAGGCTACACCGACTATCCGGCGCTGGTGAACGCGTAACGGGCTCGAATCCTCCCTGTCGCAACGCGATGGGGGGGATCCGCTAGCCGTTTTCGGCAAGCGCCTTGTCGACAATGCCCGCGCCGATCGGCCCCAATATGTTGCCGCCGAAGCGGAACAGCAGGAAACCGCCGACGAAGAAAACGACCGGCTCGATGAACAGCGCCGCGATCGCCGCAATCGCCACGACAAAGAACAGGGTGACGAAACTGCTGCTCAGCACCTTTTGACCCTTGGCCCCCAGCTCGATCGTGCGCGGGCCTTTTGCATCCCACCATTTGCCGGTGACGATCGTCTTGCGCCCGCCGCCGGCGGCCTGCGGCGCGGGGCGGCTCGCGGCCTGTGTCGGCGCCTGATTGGATTTGAGCGCCGGGCGGTCGGTGGGCTGCGAGTTCCACGGCCGCTTGTTCCGCGCGGCGACTGCGGCGGCCATCCGGTCATTGCTCGTCGGTTTCGGGGGCGTTGCGGCCGGCTTCGTCGCTTGTTGGACAGGCGCGGGCCGTGCGCTCAGCCCCGATTCGGCGCGGGCGGCCGCCGACATGTCGGGCGCGCTGGCGTTGCTCGTCCGTGCGGGCCGGATCGGTTCGATACCCAGCTTGCGGTCGTGAAGGTCCATGCGCTCGGCGGCGCTTAGCGGGGTCTGGCCGGTTTCCTTGTCGATCACCACCAGCCGACCGCCGCGCTCGACGACGGAAAAACGGCTGGGGGGTGGGCGATCAACCAATGCCGAATTGTTCCTTCAGGGCCAGCATGGCGAGCGCGGCCTTTGCCGCTTCGCCGCCCTTATCCTTGCGCGTCTTGTCGGCGCGCGCAAGCGCCTGTTCGTCATTCTCGACCGTGAGGATGCCGTTGCCGATCGCGACACCGTCGAGCGTCAGCGCCATGATGCCGCGCGCGCTTTCATTCGACACGACCTCGAAATGATAGGTTTCGCCGCGGATCACCACCCCGAGCGCGACAAAGGCGTCATAGCGACCGGTATCGACGGCGAGCGAGATCGCCGCCGGAACCTCGAGCGCGCCTGGAACGGTCACCGTCTCATGACTATGCCCACCAGCCTCGAGCGCGCTGCGCACGCCGTCGAGCAGCATGTCGTTGAGCTGCGAATAGAAACGGGCTTCGACGATCAATACATGCGCCATTATGCGGCCTCCCCGGGGATTGAGCGTTCGCCGACGACCGACAGGCCATAGCCCTCCAGCCCGACAAGATTGTTGTGTGATGGGGTCAGCAACTCCATCGCGTGGACGCCCAGGTCGGCGAGGATCTGGGCGCCGATGCCGTACGTGCGCAGGTCCATGCCGCCAGTGGGCGGCGGGATTTCGTCGGCGGCCGTCGATCCGGGCAACGGGCGCATCAGCATGACGATGACACCCGAACCGGCTTCGCCGACAGCTTCCATCGAGCGTTGCAGGCGCCGCTTCTTTGGCCCCGGGCGCCCCATAATATCGTCGAAGATCGACACCGGGTGCATGCGGACCAGCGTTACCCCGTCGGGATCGACCGGGCCTTTTTGCAGCACCAGATTGATGCTGCCGTCGATCTTGTTGCGATAGGATTTCAGCCGCCAGTCGCCGCCATAATCCGATTCGAACGGTTCGTCGGACACACATTCGACCAACCGGTCGTTGCGGTGGCGGTACGCGATCAGATCAGCGATCGTGCCAATCTTCAGCCCATGGCGCCGCGCGAAGGGGACCAGATCGTCGAGCCGCGCCATGGACCCGTCGTCGTTCATGATCTCGCAGATCACGCCCGACGGGTTGAGTCCAGCGAGCCGAGCGATGTCGACCGACGCTTCGGTATGGCCGGCGCGCACCAGGACGCCGCCGTCGCGCGCGATCAAGGGGAAGACATGGCCGGGGGTGACGATGTCGTCGCGACCTTTGCTGGCGTCGATTGCGACCGACACGGTGCGGGCGCGGTCGGCGGCAGAAATGCCGGTGGTCACCCCTTCGCGCGCCTCGACCGACGTGGTGAAGGCGGTTTCGTGCCGGGTGCCGTTCTGGCGGCTCATCAATTCGAGCCCGAGCTGGTCGACGCGCGCCTTGGTCAGGGTCAGGCAGATCAGCCCCCGGCCGTGGGTCGCCATGAAATTGACCGCGTCGGGGGTCGCCATCTGCGCCGGGATGACCAGGTCGCCCTCATTTTCGCGATCCTCGTCGTCGACCAGAATGAACATGCGGCCGTTGCGCGCCTCGGCGATGATTTCTTCGGGCGTCGCCATCGGTGACAGGTCGCTGCCGTGCGCAATCCAGTCTTCCAGCTTGCGCAAGGTTTCGGCGGTCGGATTCCAGCCGGGCGAATCGAGGTCGCGCAGGCTGTTGGCATGAAGACCTGCAGCGCGCGCGAGGCCAGAGCGGGACATGCTGCCGTCGTCGACGATGGAGCGGATGCGATCGATCAGTTGTGTGGACATGACAAGGCAGTCTCACACTGTGATGTGAATGTCAATCACGATATCACATTGTACTGATCAATTGGGGCCGAAGCTTGGCCCCAGATCGCGGGCTGGCCCATCGGTTTTCGCCTCGAGGATGGCGACGATCTGTCCCGTGCGGTCGTCGCGCTTGGCATAGCCGCGCGCGCTCATGCCGGTGGCGTGGTCCGCCTTGTCAGGGTTGGCGCCGCGCCGGACAAGCAGGCGGACCATCGCAACATTTTTGGTCTGCACCGCGAGGATCAACGCGGTTTCGCCGCGCCGGTTGGTCTGGTCGACCGGTGCCTTGTCGTCCAGCAATGCCTCGGCGCCGTCGGTCATGTTGAGCAACGCGGCGTGCATCAGCGGCGTCATGCCCTGTTTGTCGCCGATCGTCGGATCTGCATCCTTGCCCAGCAGCCAGCGCAACCACGTGGCGTCGCGGCGTTTGGTCACGATGATCAGCGCGGTCTCGCCGGTGTCGGGATGCTTGGTGTTGATCAGCGACGCATCGCCCTTCAACGCATCGGTCGCTTTGGTCCCGTCGCGGCCGTCGACCGCCTGCAGAAAGGCAAAGCCGCCGCGGAACTGCGCCCACGCCGGACTGTGAGCAAGGCCTGCGACCGCGACGACAGCGAGGAGGAGGAAGGCGAGGCGGAACTCCGCGCGTCGAAACATGATCTGGGTGACCCTTGGCAAGAACCGGCGCGGCGTCGCGACGAGAATGGTTGATTTTCACGAGCTAGCCGACCAAGGCTGGCCTCATGATGAATATCGCGAATATGGGACAAAAGCTTGCCCGCGCAAGCCTGATCGTTGCTTTGGGCACGATGCTGACGGGATGCAATGGTGCCGCCGAAGCGCCGCCGGCCGCCCCGCCGCTCGAAGGCGCGCGCATCGGCGGTCCCTTCACCCTGACCGATCAGGACGGCCGGACGGTCCGCGACAGTGATTTTGCCGGGCAATATCGGCTTGTCTATTTCGGCTACAGCTTTTGCCCCGACATCTGTCCGGTCGATCTGCAAAAACTGATGCGCGGCCTGGCGCAGTTCGAAAAATCCGATCCCGCCCGCGGTGCCAAGGTTGCGCCTTTGTTTATAACCGTCGATCCCGCCCGCGACACCCCCGCGGCGCTCAAGCCGTTCGTGGCGCGCTATCATCCGCGCCTGCTCGGGCTGACCGGCACCCCCGAACAGATTGCCACCGTCGCGAAGGCCTATGTCGTGACCTATCACAAGGTCGATGGTTCGGCCCCCGATCGCTATCTGATGGCGCACAGCCAGCTCGCCTTTCTGATGGATCCGGCGGGCAAGCCGCTTGCGCTGTTGCCGCTCGACGACCCTTCAACCGAGGGCGATGAAGGCGCGCCCGCCGCGGTCGCCGCCGATCTGGCGAAATGGGTCAAGTGACCGGAGCGGCGGCGCCACGCCCCTTTTGGGAAGCGCCGCTCGCCAGTCTCGACGCGGGCCAGTGGGAGGCGTTGTGCGACGGCTGCGGCAAATGCTGCCTGCACAAGATCGAGGATGAGGATACGGGCCGGATATATCCGACCAACGTTGCGTGCCGCCTGCTCGATCTCGCGACCGCGCGCTGCGGCGATTACAAGCATCGCCGCCGCCACGTTCCCGATTGCCTGACGCTGACCAAGGCCAAGGTCGCCGATATCGAATGGCTGCCGCAGACATGCGCTTACCGCCTGCGCGCCGAGGGTGAACCTTTGCCCGAATGGCATTATCTGGTCTGCGGCGACCGCGATGCCGTTCACCGCGTCGGCCAGTCGATCGCCGGCTGGACGGTCAGCGAGAATCTCGCCGGGCCGCTGGAAAATCACCTTGTCGAACGCGTGGTTTGATTCGCGCGCTGAGGCGCCGCACATCTGGGTCGGCGATGACGCGTGGCCGGTGCGCGTCGTCCAGCATGCCCAATCGCGGCGATACCGGCTGGTCTTCGATGCGGCGCGCGGCCAGTTGCGGCTAACCGTCCCGCGCCGGACCAATGTCCGCGCCGCGCTGAAATGGGCCAGCGAGCAACAGGCATGGCTGGCCGAACAGGTCGGCAAGGCGGCATTGCCGGTGATCGTCGGTCCCGGCGCGTCGGTGCCGTTTCTTGGCATCGATCGCCGGATCGAATGGGATCAGGCGGCGCCGCGCGCGATCGCCGTCGTACCCGGGGCGCTGCGCGTCGGCGGCCCTGCTGAAACGGTCGGGCGCCGGGTCGAGCGCTGGTTGAAAGGGCAGGCGCTCACCCTGATGGAACGCGAGAGCCGCGCGCTGGCGGCGCACGCCGGGTTAGCGGTCGGCCGCGTCGGGGTCGGCGATCCGCGCAGCCGCTGGGGCAGCTGCACCCATGACGGTGATCTGCGCTACAGCTGGCGGCTCGTGATGGCGCCCGACCATGTCCGGCGCGCGACGGTGGCGCACGAGGTCGCGCATCTGGAACATATGGATCATGGCCCGGCTTTTCATGCGCTTGTCGACGCGCTGCACGACGGCGACGTCGCTGCGGCGCGCGCGTGGCTCCGCCGCGAAGGGCGCGGTCTCCACCGCTACCGCTTCGCCGCTTAACCTTCGTCGATATCGGGAGGTTGGGGGCGGGTTGCCGGGACTTTGACGACCGGCGGCGCCCCTTTCGGCGTCGCCCCATTTTTGGGCGCCGCGCCGCTGTCGTTCGGACCCCGTCGCCCGGTCTGTTCTTCGATCCACTGCTGATTCAGCACCGGGCCATCTTCTGGCGGCGGCGGTGCAGCCTCTTCGGGTGGACGCATATCATAAGGCAATTCGATCGGCATACCATTGTCATCGACCAGCCCGCCCTCGCCAGGCTCGCCCATATAGGCCTCGCCTTCGTCCTCTAGCTGCCAGTCGGGAAGCTTGACGTCGGTGTCGAACGCCTCGACCGGGCGCCGCGCCACCGCAACGCGCATATAATCGGCAAACGCCTGCGCGGGTGCGCGGCCGCCCTGCAGCCCGCCAACCGCCTTGGCATCGTCGCGGCCCATCCACACGCCCGTCGTCAGCCCGCTCGAAAAGCCCAGGAACCAGCCGTCCTTGTTGCTCGTCGTCGTGCCGGTCTTGCCCGCGACGGGGCGGCCGATCTGCGCGGCGCGGCCGGTACCGGTGTTGACCGCGGTTTGCAGCAGGTCGGTGATTCCCGCGGCAACCCAATTATCGACCAGCACCTGGCCGCGCTCGGCGGGTCGCTGATAAAGCAGGCGGCCGTCCGCAGTCGTCACCTTGGTGATTCCATAGGGTTGTACGGACACCCCACCGCGCGACACCGCAGCAAAGGCGGCAGTCATATCGATCACCCGCACTTCGGCGCTGCCCAGCACCATCGACGGGTGGGTGTTGATCGGGGTGGTGATACCGAACCGCCGCGCCATGTTGGCGACCGATGAAAAGCCGACTTCGTCGCCCAGCTTCGCCGCAACGGTGTTGACCGAATAGGCAAAGGCGCTGCGCAAATCCATCGCGCCAGCGAATCGCCCCGACGAGTTGCGCGGCGACCAGCCGTTGATCGTCACCGGTTCGTCGACCACCGGATCGTCAACCTTATACCCGGCCTCGAGCGCTGCCATATAGACGAACAGCTTCCACGCCGATCCTGGCTGACGCATCGCCTGTGTCGCGCGGTTGTAGTTCGACGTCACATAGTCGGTGCCGCCGACCATCGCGCGTACCGCGCCGTCGCGGTCGAGCGACACCAGCGCGCCCTGCACCCCGCGCGGGGTGTTCGCCTGGATCGATGCGGTCGCGGCGCGCTGCATGCCCAGGTCGATGGTGGTGTAAACGTCGAGGGCTTCGCTGCCCTCGTCGATCAGCAGATCGAGCTGCGGCAGCGCCCAGTCGCTGAAATAGCGCGCGCTGTTCTGTCCGGTTTCCTGCGCCAGCTTGACGTCGGCGGGCTTGGCGCTGTCGGCCTGGCTCTGGGTGATCACCCCGGCGTCGACCATCACGCTCAGCACGACCCCGGCGCGGCCGAGCGCGGCGCTGGCATCGGCGGTCGGCGAATAGCGCGACGGCGCCTTGACCAGTCCCGCGACCACTGCGGCCTCGGACAGCGACATTTCGGTCGCGCTATGGCCAAAAAAGCGGCGCGAAGCCGCATCGATGCCATAGCTGCCGCCGCCGAAATAAACCTTGTTCAGATAGAGTTCGAGGATCTCGTCCTTCGAAAACTTCCATTCGAGCGCCAGCGAAAGGATCATTTCGCGCGCCTTGCGGCGGAAGTCATAGCTGTTCGACAGAAATACGTTGCGCGCCAGTTGCTGGGTGATCGTCGACGCGCCTTGCAGACGCCGCCCGCTGCCGCGATTTTTCACTGCGACCGCCGCCGCGCGCGCCATTCCCACCGGATCGAGCCCGGGGTGATAACGAAAGCGCCGGTCCTCGACCGCGACCATCGCGTCCTGCATCACCTGCGGCGTTTCGCGCAGCGTCAGCCAGCGACCGTAATTCGGGCCGATCGACAAAAAGACCGTGCCATCGGCGGCGCGGACGCGGATCGTCTGGCCGGCCGGCGATTTTTTGAGTTCTTCGAAGCTCGGCATGCGCTGCACGGCGATGCCGACCGCCACCGCCAGAGCGACAAGGCCAACGACAGCGAGTCCCAAGCCCCAGCGAAACAGCCGCCGTACCCAGACACGAAAGCGCGACGGCGCGTCGTCGGACGTGCCGCTGCGCTTGCTGGACGATGACGAATTATTCGACGAAGCCTGCTTTCTTTCGCGGCGCAAAGCCCGTGTTCCTTCCCTCGCGTCGCCCCTGATGCGTCAAACCGGTGCGGCTGGTCTCAACCTTCGCCGGTCTCAGCCTCTTCCGGTGCGCGACCCTCGAAGTCAAGCGCTGCACTGTTGATGCAATAGCGCAGCCCCGTCGGCCCGGGACCGTCGGGGAAGACATGGCCCAGATGGCCCTCGCATTTTGCACAGCGCACTTCGGTGCGGACCATGCCGTGGCTGCTGTCGGTGAGTTCAGCCACCGCGCTGCCTTCGGCGGGCGCCGTATAGCTCGGCCAGCCGGAGCCGCTGTCATATTTGGTGCGACTGTCGAACAATGGCTCGCCGCACCCGGCGCAGCGGTACATACCATCGCCCTTATGGTCGGTGTATTTACCGGTGAAGGCGCGTTCGGTGCCGCCTTCGCGCAGCACATGGTGCGCCATCGGGTCGAGCGGTTTGTCGGTGTTCGGGTCGGTCATGATGGATTTCTCCTAAAGCCGGGGCCGATCGTCGGCGGCGCAGCGGTGACTGACAATATCGGAACGAAACCAGGATGTCGCAAGGGGGTGCGGCAAGGGGGCGGCCTCACGCGTCGCCGATCCGGGTCGCCCGCGAGGCCCAGCGGACCAGTGACGGAAAGGATGCCGCCAACGATGTCAACACGCCCGCTGTGTGTGGATTCTCTCCGGTGCGCCAAACGGCGCTCGCGATGGTAAAGGGCCGGGCCATGCGCGCCGCGAGCGCGCGCTGAAAACCCGGTGCGGCGTCGGCGCCGCCAGCCCGCCAGGCTCCGACCGCTGCATCACCGCTGGCCAGCGCCAGACCCATGCCCTCGCCTGCCAGACTGGGAATCACGCCTGCTTGGTCACCGAGCCGGAACAGCCCAGGCGCCGTGTCGGCGGTGCGCCAGCCATAAGGAACATGCCCGATCGCATCGATCGGGCGCGACCAGTCGGCGAACGCCAATCGCTCGCCGAGCATCGGATGCGCGGCGCCAAGGGCGTGTAGCAGATGGGCAGGGTCACCGCCCGCTTCGTCGAGCCGCGATTTGTGGGTGGCCAGGCACAGGTTGGCGCTGCCATCCTCCTGCCGCACCAGCCCGACATAGCCACGGTCGAACAAATGAAGCTCGACCGCGTCACCGATCAGCCGGTCGAGCGCGCTATGCTGGGGCAAGCGCAGTCGCAGCCCCATCACCGGATCGCGCTGTTGCCAACGCGCGGGGTCGCGCGATTGGCCGCGAAATCCGTGCTTGCCCGCCGCCAGAAACAGCGACGACGCCATCAGCCGCGCCCCGTCGCGGGTCAGCACGGCCCCATCGTCCGCGCCCGTCGCATGAACGCCGCGCTGCATGTCTGCTCCCGCCGCCACGGCCACCGCCTGCAACACCGAATCGAGGCGGCGGCGCGACACCCCCATCGCGGCTTGCGGCAACATCGTCTCGCTGCGCCTCGATCCTGCGATCAGCCGTACGCTGCGCACCGCCTGCCCGCCCAGCGCGGCGCGGTCGATGCCCAGCGCGTCGAGCCGCGCCAGCGACTGCCAGCTCAAAAACCCGCCGCACAACGCGTCGCCGGTTTCGCGCGTTCGTTCCAGCAACAGCACTTTGGCACCGGCGCGCGCCAGTCCGATCGCCGCTGCGGTTCCGGCGGGTCCTGCGCCGATGACGATCGCATCGGTCATCGGATCCGCTCGACGCACAGCCGATAAGGAAAACTGCGGAAGATACGCGCGCGCGCGGCGGTGTCAGGCAAGGCGTCTGTCAGCATTTCCTGCCATTCAGCGCGGCGAAAACTGCGACCGACCGACAATTGGCCGTCGCGGCGAACGATCGGATCGACGAAGGCGAGCGTCGCAAGCAGCGGGTAGCCGGCAAAGGGCAGGCGCTGGCGGTCGAGGTCGTTGACCAGCCAGCCGCGCGCCGCCTCGCTGTCCATGAAGCGCAGAAATTCGGTGCGCTCACCGCCGCTCATATGGTGGGTGACCAAGCTCGACAGGATGATGTCCCACCCCTGCCCTGCTAGATCGCGATAGTCGCCCGCGACCAGCCGCGCCTGGCCGCTCAGCCGCGCTTCGGCCACCGTCAGACTTTTCGGGTTGAGATCGACCCCCGCCAGATCAAGCGCGATGCCGCGCTGCCTCCCCCAGCGCGCGATTCGGGCCAGCATGTCGCCGCTACCGAACCCGACATCGAGAATGCGCCACGGCCGGTCGCCGGCGCCGTGTGCCGCGACGCGATCCAGAAAGCCCAGGGTCGGCCGCGCCGCCAACGTCAGCGCGTTGATCCGCGACAGGTCGGCGAGTACGCGGGCGTAGCGCGCGGGCGCCAGCTCGGCGGCGTCCATTTCCTCCTCGGCGTCGATCGGCGCGCGAAGGCTGATAAACGGATTCATGGTGCGTTGAAGCGGATCGCCTCGGCGGCGAGGCCGGGGCCAAAAGCGATGGCGATCCCCTCGCCGGTCGCACCGCGTGCCATCATGTCGGCCAGCACGAACAGGATCGTTGCCGACGACATATTGCCGAAGCGGGCGAGCACCGCGCGGCTGTCGGAAAGCGCTTCAGCCGCGACGCCGAGCGCCGATTCGACCGCGTCGAGCACCGACCGGCCACCGGCATGGACCGCGAGCAGCGGCGGCGGATCGCCCGGGCCGAACAATTGCTCGCGCACCCCGGCTGCGGACAACGCCTCGCGCAGCCGTCCCGGCACCTCGCCCGACAGCTGCATCGCAAAACCGGTGTCGCCGATGTCCCAGCGGATCAGCTCGGCGCTGTCTTCAAGCGCCAGACTTGCCCCGGCGCCGAGTTCGAAACCGGTCGGATCGGTCGACACCATCGCGGCCGCAGCGCCGTCGCTGAACTGCAGCATCGCGAGCAGCGGTTCGGGGGCATCTTCGAGTTGCAGATGCAGCGTCGACAATTCGACACTGACCACCAGCACCGCGGCATCCGCCTCTGACCGGACGATATGCCGCGCGGTGCGCAGCGCGGTGACCCCGGCATAACAGCCCATAAAGCCGATCAACACCCGCTCGACCGTCGACGACAGTCCGAGCCGTCGGGCAAGGATCTGGTCGATCCCCGGTGCGACGAAGCCGGTGCAGCTCGCGACGACGATATGCGTGATCCGCGCCGGATCGAACGCATCACCCAGCTTCGCGATGGCCTGCATTGCCAAATCGGGGGCATGGTCGGCATAGGCCCGCATCCGCACCGACGTCGGCGGCAGCCCGGGGACGTCGTAGAATCCGCCGACCGCGACCGGCGAACCGCCATTCGATGTGGGCGGCAGCACCGACCAGCGATGGTCGATCCCCGACCGGGTCGTCATCCGGGTAAAGATCGCGCGCAGGCGCTCGTCGGCGATGCGCGGTGTCGCCCAGTCGATAAAAGCATGATGGATATCATGTCCCGGCACCGCGGTGGCGAGGGCGTTCAGCCGGGGGGACGGCGGGGATGTGGTCATCGCGCACATGTGGCCGAAAAGAGGGGGGCTGGCCAGCGATTAGCGCTGCACCGACTTTACCGCAGCTTAACCATGGCAGGGCTATAGTTATGCTGTGAAACTGCGCGTTTTTCTTGGATTTATGCTGGCCGTCGCTGGCGCCCCCTCCGCAGCGGCGCAGTGCCTGCTCTGCGCGCCGGACCAGGCGGCAGGCACCACGGTGCGTAAAGCCGAGGTGCCGCTGCGCGTGGAAGTCGAAACCCAGCTCGATATGGGCCGTGTCGCGGTCGGCGCGATGGGCGGCGAGATTGAAGTCGATCCGGTGTCGGGCGCGCGCCGTGTGCGCGGCGACGTCGTCGACCTCGGCGGCTTTGCCCTCACCGGAGTCGTCACGGTGCGCGGCGAACCCGGCGCCGAAGTGCGCGTTATTCTGCCCGCCACGGTCGACCTAGAGGGCGGCTATGGCCGCACCGCACGCGTCACCGGTCTGGTCACCGACCTGTCGGCATCGCCGCGGCTCGGCGCCGACGGCCGCCTCCAGTTCCGCTTCGGCGGCCGGCTGCAGATCGCGGGACTGGACGACGGCGATTATCGCGGACGGATTCCGGTGACGGTGGAGTATCAATAGGGCACCAAAGCGCGGCTTTGATGCCGGGAGACAGAGATCATGATTTCATCACCCTGCACTTGATCCGGGGTCCATGACCGCCCGCACCGCGCGATGCCTCGGGGGCAAATGGATCCCGGATCAGGTCCGGGATGACGAACTTGTAGGACCGAAACCGGTCGCTAGCGGTCGGTTTACCCCCGCACCCCGAAAAGCGCCGTCCCGACGCGCGCATGCGTTGCGCCAAGCATCACTGCGGTTTCATAATCGCCGCTCATCCCCATCGAGCGCTCCGGCAAGCTGTTTCGCTCGGCTAGTTCGTCGAGCAGCGCGAAAAACGGTGCGGGTTCGATATCGGCGGGGGGGATTGCCATCAGGCCGTCGATCGTCAGTCCCGCGTTTTTGGCTTCGGTTAGCAGTGCCGGGAGGTCGGCGACGGCGCAGCCGCCTTTCTGGTCTTCGTCGCCAATATTCACCTGCACGAACAGCTGTGGCTGCTTGCCCGCCTTTTCGCTGGCCTTTGCGAGCGCCTGCACGAGCGACGAGCGATCGACAGAATGGATCGAGTCGAACAACGCCACCGCTTCTTCGGCCTTGTTCGATTGCAGCTGGCCGATCAGGTGCAGGACAATATCGGGAGTTTCAGCACGCAGTTCGGGCCATTTTGCGGCCGCTTCCTGCACGCGGTTCTCCCCAAAGTGACGCTGACCAGCAGCGATCAGCGGGCGGATCGCGGCGGCATCGTGCGTCTTTGACACGGCGATCAGGCAGATGTCGTCGGCGCGCCGCTGCGCGCGCGTGGCTGCATCGGCGATCTTCGCCCGTACTTCGGTCAGTCTGTCCGCCGCGTCGCTCATCACTCTTCCCATCCCGGCGCGTTGCGTGCGCCCGCGACGCGCCTATAGGAAGGGCGATGGTCCGACGCCACCCCCTGCCGCAGCAATGGCTGTTCAGCGATGAACGGCTGGCGGTCGGAATCGTCCAGCTGGCGGCGATGCTGCCGCCGGGCAGCGGGATCGTCCTGCGCCATGACGGCTTGGCTGCCGGCGCCCGCTGGCGCCTGCTGCGGCGGCTGACGCGGACGGCGCGATCACGCGGTCTGACGATATTGCTCGCTGGAAAGCCCGATATGGCCCGCCGTTGGGGCGCCGACGGAATTCATCTGCGCCAACATGACCTACGCCATGCGGGGCAGGCGCGGCGATTGGGCTTGCTGCTGACGATGCCGGTTCACGGCGCGAAAGAGGCGCGCCGCGCCCGCCGGGCGGGGGCCGACGGCGTCTTCATCTCGCCGCTATATCCGACGCGCTCACACCCAGATGCCGCGGCGCTCGGCCCGGCCGCATGGCTGCGGCTGGCGCGCTTGGCGGGGGTACAGCCCATGGCGCTGGGCGGGATGACGGCTGCGCGGGCGCGGACACTGAACCGCCGAACGAGCGGAATCAGACCCGGTTGGGCGGCGATCGATGCATGGGAAAAAGCGGCGACGAAGCGCCGGACGCGTCAGAAACGGAATGCGGTTCCGACATAGACGGCTTGGCTGTCGCGGCGGGTGTCGGTCAGCGGTTCGACGCGGTCGTCGCTGCGATAGCGGACGCCGGCGGTCACATCGATATTCTTGGTCAGGCGATAGCTGCTGACGACATCGACGGCGGCGGCATCGCCGGGTGCGGTGATGCGGTCGGTGGCGCCGCTCGGGTCGGCCGGGCGATTGATCATCCGCGTTGCGAAGCGCGACTTCTTTTCGGCCTGTTCGGGCGCCTTGGCGACCGGCAGGTTGCGCAAGTCGGTGCCGCGCGGCAGCGTGGGGGTGACGAATTTCTCGAACCCGACCGACGCGCCCAGATTATAGGCAACCGGGGTGATTGCGACCGGCGCGGTGCGGCCGGCGGCGATGGCGGAGGTGCGCGCGGCGCTCGATGCGTCGTCGCGGGCGCGAATCACGACGGTGATCGCGCGGTTCTTGCGGCTTTCATCGGTGAGCGCGGGGGTGAAACTGAAGCTGCGGCGTTGTTCCGCCGACATTTTGGCGTAGCGCGCAATCAGGCGCGGGTCGCCCGACGCGGGGGTGAATTGGCCAAGCAGGGTATCGGACAGCTCGGTGTCGCGGCTGCCTTCAGACCGCGACATCGCGGCGAGAGCAGGCGGCAAGGCAAGCGAAACCACCGCCAAAGCGGTGAGACTGCCCTTCCAAAAATGTCGCGGTTTCCGCGTCATAGCCCTGCGACTCCAACCCCAAGTGATTCAGGAGATAGGCTCTCCATCGTGATTTTGCCAGTGAATCCGAGCAAATTATTACAGCAAAACCGTTTTTGACCGAGATTGTTGCGCGATCGTCACACTGCTTCGCGATTCTGACCAGAATCTGAACCAGGACAAAGCCGGAATTGCCGCGCTTGCCCGACGGCGGCAAGGGCGATAGAGACGCTGGCAATTCCGTTCTGCGCGGCGCGGATCAAGCGATCCGGCGGCGCCCAAAAAAGATAAGGTGTTATCGGCATGTCCCAGCTTTCCGTCCTTGCTTCGCGCGGTCGCCGTCCGGTCGCGTTCGCGCTGCTCGGGCTCGCGGCGCTCGGGCTTTCGGCCTGCGCCAGCAAAGACCGGCCGCGCGCCGATCTTGCCGCATCGCAGGTCACGACGATCGGCGTGAACAGCTATTTGTGGCGCGCTTCGCTTGATGCCTTATCGTTCATGCCACTGCTGCAGGCTGATTCGTCGGGCGGCGTGATCATCACCGACTGGTATGCGAACCCGGGCAATCCCGGCGAGCGGATGAAGGTGACGGTTTCGATCCTCGACCGCGACTTGCGCGCCGATGCGCTGCGCGTCGCTGCGTCGCGTCAGGTGGCGCAGGGCGGCACTTGGGTCGATGCGCCGGTGCAGGCGGCGACCGTGCAAAAGCTGGAGGAAATCATCCTCACCCGCGCTCGTGATTTGCGCCGCAGCGCCATCGAGGGCTAATCCGGCGGCGCGGGCTCGCGCCGACAAACAGACAAACGGGGTAACCGACGAATGACCCGCGAACCGCGCTTTGGCGCCCTCGCCGCCGACGCCCGCTGGCAAGCGGCGTGGGAGGCGGCGAACAGCTTTGCCACCACCGACACGGCTGACAAGCCCAAGGCCTATATCCTCGAGATGTTCCCCTATCCCTCGGGGCGCATCCATATGGGGCATGTCCGCAACTATGCGATGGGCGACGTGCTGGCGCGCTTCAAACGGATGACCGGCCACGACGTGCTCCACCCGATGGGCTGGGACGCGTTCGGCATGCCGGCCGAAAATGCCGCTATGGAAAATGGTGTGCATCCGAGCGGCTGGACCCGTGCCAATATCGCGTCGATGCGCGGCCAGCTGAAACGCCTCGGTCTCGCGATCGATTGGGGCCGCGAACTCGCGACCTGCGAGCCCGATTATTATGGCCAGGAACAGGCGCTATTCCTCGACCTGTTCGCCGCGGGGCTGGTGACGCGCAAGGAAAGTTACGTCAACTGGGACCCGGTCGACATGACCGTGCTCGCCAACGAGCAGGTGATCGACGGCCGCGGCTGGCGGTCGGGCGCGCTGGTCGAAAAGAAAAAGCTGTCGCAGTGGTTTTTGAAGATCACCGACTTTGCGGACGAACTGCTCGAAGGATTGGGCAGCCTTGACGGCTGGCCCGACAAGGTCCGGCTGATGCAGGAAAACTGGATCGGCAAGTCGCAGGGGCTGGAATTCAGTTTCAAGCTTGCCGGCGGCGCTCCCGGGTTTGACGTCTTCACAACGCGCCCCGACACGCTGTATGGCGCGAGTTTCGCGGCGATCTCGCCCGACCATCCGATCGCCGAAAGCCTCGCGAAAGACGCGCCCGAACTGGCGTCGTTCATTGAAGAGTGCCGTCGCCAAGGCACGTCGGCGGAGCAATTGGAGACCGCCGAAAAGCTCGGCTTCGACACCGGCCTGTCGGTCGAACATCCGCTCGACCCGGCGCTGCACCTGCCGGTCTGGGTCGTCAATTATGTGCTGATGGATTATGGCACAGGCGCGATTTTCGGTTGCCCGGCGCACGACCAGCGCGACCTCGATTTCGCGCACAAATACGCGCTACCGGTCCACCGCGTGATCGCCGACGGCGACGAGACCGCACAGCATTTCACCGGCGACGAGGCCTACACCGGCCCCGGCAAGCTGGTGAACAGTCATTTCCTCGACGGCATGAGCATCGACGAGGCGAAGGCCGCGATTGTCGCGCGCGCCGAACATGAAGGCTGGGGCAAGGGCACCACCGTATGGCGGTTGCGCGACTGGGGCGTGTCGCGCCAGCGTTACTGGGGCACCCCGATCCCGTTCATCCACTGCCACACCTGCGGCACCGTACCGGTGCCAAAGGCGCAGTTGCCGGTGGTGCTGCCCGAGGATGTCGATTTCTCGGTTCCCGGCAATCCACTCGACCGCCATCCGACGTGGAAGCACGTCCATTGCCCCACCTGCAACGGCGATGCGGTGCGCGAAACCGATACGCTCGACACCTTCGTCGACTCGTCGTGGTATTTCCTGCGTTTCGCGAGTTCGCCGTCGGACAAGCCCTTCGATCCCGAAGTGATCCGCCGCTGGCTGCCCGTTGATCAATATATCGGCGGCATCGAGCATGCGATCCTCCACCTGCTCTATGCGCGCTTCTGGACACGCGCGCTGCACAAGATGGGAATGATCGATATCGTCGAACCCTTCGCCAGCCTGTTCACGCAGGGCATGGTGACGCACGAAACCTACAGCCGCGATCAGGGCGAAGGCCTGCCGCCGCTCTATTTCACGCCCGACGAGATCGAGCGCAGCGGTGATGGCGCAACGCTGACCGGCGACGGTGCACCGGTCGATGTTGGCCGCGTGATCAAGATGTCGAAGTCGAAGAAGAATGTCGTCGATCCCGACGCGATCCTCGATCAATATGGCGCCGACGCCGCGCGCTGGTTCATGCTGTCCGACAGCCCGCCGGAGCGCGACCTGCCGTGGAGTGAAGCGGGGATCGAGGGTGCATGGCGCTTCGTCCAGCGGCTGTGGCGGTTGTTCGGCGACACCGAAAATGTCGGTGACGGATCGGAAGACAAGGGTCTGGCGCGCAAGCTGCACCAAGCCATCGCGGGGGTCGCGACCGACGTCGAGGCGCTTGGTTTCAACAAAGCGGTCGCGAAAATCCACGCGCTCGCCAACGAGATCGAGAAAGCGAAGCCTTCGGCCACCCGCGCCGAGGCATGCCGCACCCTGATCCTGCTCATTGCACCAATGCTTCCGCATCTCGCCGAGGAAGCCTGGGCCGCACTGCCCGCAGCGCAGCGCACGACCGATATGGTCGCCGATGCCGCCTGGCCCGCTGCCGATCCCGCGCTACTCGTCGATGACGAAGTGACGATCGCCATCCAGATGGCGGGCAAATTGCGCGATACGATGACCCTCGCCAAAGGTCTCGACAAGGACGCAATCGAGGCCGCGGCACTCGCGCGCCCGCGGATTGCGGAACTGCTCGGCGGTAGCGCGCCGAAGAAGGTCATTGTGGTCCCCGACCGTTTGGTGAATATTGTTCTCTAGATGTTTTCAAACGCATCTCCCCGCTTCCGTTCGCATCGAGCGAAGTCGAGATGCCTATCGTTTGTGCGTGCCTTCGGGGTGTCTCGACTTCGCTCGACACGAACGGACTAAGGGTCGTCATTGTGCAATATGCGTAACCTCTTCAACTCCTCGCTTGTCGCCGCGTCGCTGCTTGTCGGCGGCTGCGGTTTACGTCCCCTATACGCCAATGGCAGCCGGGGTGCGGTGGCGACGGTGCTCGCCGATGTCGATGTCGCGCCGATCGAGGGCCATTCGGGGTGGCTCGTGCGCAACGCGCTGCGTGACCGGTTCCAGGCGACGCAGGCGGGCCGGGGCGCGGGCAAACGCTTGCGACTCGACGTCCGGCTCGAGGATTCGATCACCGGCTTTGGCGTTCGCGCCGATGATGCGGTGACACGCGAACGCCGCACCTTGCGCGCGCGCTATCAGCTGGTCGACGCTGCGTCGGGCGAGGTGCTGCTCGATGCGACCGCGGCGCAGGATGCCGGAATCGACGTCGTGGGCAGCGAATATGCGACGATCGCCGCAGAAAGTTCGGTGCTCGAACGACTCGCCTCGGGGGTTGCCGACCAGATCGTGACGCGGCTCGCGGTGTATGCCGATCGCGGTGGCGGCCAAACGCCGACCGAAACGCCCGCGCCGACGCCGTAACGGGCGATGAAGGCGGTCAAACCATCCGACCTCGAACGCCTCGCGCGGCTTGATCCCGTCGTTCGTTTCACGCTGCTGACCGGCCCGGACGAGGCGACGATGGCGGCGGTCGCAAGCCATTTGATCGGCCTTGCCGGCAAGGACGCCGAACGGGTCGACCTGTCGGGATCGCAAATCGCGCAGGATCCCTCGCTGCTCGCTGCCGAAGCTGCATCGATGTCGCTTTTTTCGCCGAGCCGGGTCATCCGGCTGGAGATCGGCGGCAGCGGCGACGACAGCCTGGCCGCGGTTGAGGCGCTGCTGGCCGCCGACACCGTGATCAATCCCGTGATCGCCACCGGCGCATCGGTCACCGCCAAGTCGAAACTGGTCAAGCTGGTCGAAGGGTCGGCGCATGCCGCCGCGGCGATCTGTTATCAGCCCGATCGCCGTGCGCTGATCGGGATCGCGATGGGTGCGGCGGAGGAACAGGGGTTGCGGTTGGCCAATGCCGAGGCGCAATTGCTCGTCGATCTGGTCTCGGGCGATCAGGCGTTGATGCGGCGCGAGATCGAGAAGATGGCGCTTTATCTGGACGCCGGCGCGGATCGCCAGCGCCAGGTCGCCGCCGCCGACATTGCCGCGCTGGGCGCTGCGACGCACGAGGAGGATGTCAGCGAATGCATCAATGTCGCCTTGGGCGGCAAGGTGCGCGACCTGCCCGCGATGCTGGCCAAAGCGACGGCGGTCGGCGTGGCCGAAATCCGTATCATCCGTGCGCTGGCGATCCGCGCCATGGCATTGGCGCGGCTGCGCGCCGAAGTCGATGCCGGGGCGCATCCGGCGACCGTCGTCGCGGCGCGCACCAGCGGCATTTTCTGGAAAGAGCGCGATGCGGTCACGGCGCAGCTGCGGATCTGGGATTCGGTGCGCGTCGCGCGGCTGATGAGCCGCCTGCTCGACTGCGAACGTGCGCTGAAATCATCGGGGACGCCGGGCGGCGTCCTGTTCCGCAAGCTGATGACCGACATTGCGCACCAGGCGGCGCGGGCGCGCTAGGTCAGGTCTTAGGCGACCGGTTCCTCGCCGGTCACCGTCTTTCGCGGCGGTGGTTTCGGCGCGTCAGGCGGAACAAAGGTCCAGATTGTATCGCCAGCCTCGACGCTGGGCCGGTGGTGGGTGGTGAAAATTGCCAGTTCGCCCGACGCGCGCACCACCGCCAGGCTGTCGCCGCCCGATGCCTTCATCCGCGCGACGAAATTGGCATAGGGGAATTTCTCGGTGATTCGGGTGCGCCCGAACGTCCACCCGGCCTGCAACCGGTCGAGCTGTTCCTCGATCGGGGTGCCGGCGAGGGTAAAGACGCGGCCACGCCGCTGGTTGCCCGAACGCGACGCGCCGACCATCCGGCTGACCCGATCATGTCCCATCTCGGGCGCCAGCTCGCTGCAAACGAGCGCGTTGTAGCTGTCGTTGTCGGTCGCGGCGATCAGCTGTTGGAACTGGCCCATGTTGATATGGTCGTCGTGCGCCTCGTCCAATATGTCGCCGTGGTGGACGGGCAGGTCGGCGCGCCGCGCGCGGCGCAGCGCCAGCACGCTGGCGTCGGCGACCAGCACCTCGCGGTCTTGGCGCTTGATGAATTCGGCAAAGGCGATTGTCCAGCTGTTGGCGCCGACCAGCAACACGCCCTCGCCCTTGCCCTGATCGAGCCCGAGCCAGCGGGCAAAGGCCGCAGCGGTAAAGCCATGGGCAAAAATGGTGACGATGACGACGCCAAAACCCAGCGGGACCAGCGCCTCGGCACCCGCGAAACCATAATCGGACAGGCGCAACGCAAACAGGCCGGTCACCGCGACCGCGACGATCCCGCGCGGCGCAATCCATGCGACGAACAGCCGCTCCTTGAACGGGATGCGCGTGAACAGCAGCGCGATCATGATGGTCAGCGGGCGGACGATGAACAGTAGCAGCAACAGGAAGATGACAAAGCGCAGCTGGAAATTCTGCACCACCTCCCAATCCAGTGTCGCCGCCAATATGATGAAGACGCCAGACACGAGCAGGACGGTCAGATCCTCCTTGAACCGGCGCAGCATGTGGCTGGAATAGGTTTCGCGATTGGCCATCACCACGCCCATCACAGTGACAGTGATCAGACCGGTTTCGTGCATGACAAGGTCCGACAGGACAAAGACCGCGATGACGGTGGTCAGCAGCACCGGCGCCTTCAGATATTCGGGAACCCAGCCGCGCGGAAAGGCCCAGGTCAGCGCAAAGCCGACCACGCCGCCGAGCAGGATCGCCAGCGTACTGGCGGCGACCACGTCGATGACGATGCTGGCGCTGTTCGCGTCGGCGCCGCCATGGGTGATATAGCTATAGACTCCGACCGCCAGCAGCGCGCCGATCGGGTCGTTCACGATCGCTTCCCATTTCAGCATATTCTTGACGCGCGGCGAAATGTTGAGCGAGCGCAGCAGCGGTGCGATCACGGTTGGGCCGGTGACGACCATGATACCGCCGAACAACGCCGCGAGCTCGAACGGCAGGCCGGCGCCATAATAGGCCGCGGCGGTGCCGAGCGCCCAGCCGACGGGGACGCCGATAAAGACCAGCACGAACACCGCGGCGCCGGCCTGCCGGAGCTCGCGGAATTTCAGACTGAGCCCACCTTCGAACAGGATAACCGCGACCGCGAGCTTGATGATCGGTTCGCGCAGCGCGCCGAAATCGCGTTCGGGGTCGATCAGTCCGAGCACCGGGCCGGCCAGAATCCCGGCGACCAGCATCAGTGCGATCGCGGGCTTGCCGGTACGCCACGCCACCCACTGCGCGCCGATCCCGATCACGCCGATCAGGGCAATTTTGACGAGCAGCGATTCAATGGCGAACATGGCGCCAAGTCTATGGGGTGGTGGAGAAAAGAAGCCAGAAAAAAGAAACCGCCCGCTTTCCTGGTGGAAAGCGGGCGGTCCCGTTGTTCAGCGATGCGCGCGGTTTAGAACTTGCCGCGCAGCGTCACGCCATAGGTCCGCGGTTCGGCCAGAAACTGCGAGAAGATCTGACGGCCGCCAGGATACTGCGGGTCTGCAAAGGCGGTGGTTGCCGAGGTGCCGCCTTCCTGGAACGGCGAGTTGAACGCGACCTGGGCATATTGCTTGTTGAATATATTCTGGCCCCAGAATTCGATGCCCCATTTATCGTCGGGACCGCGAACGCCGATGCGAGCGTTGAACAGTGCGTAACCGTCCTGCGCCTTTTGCGGGAACAGATCCGAACCGGTGTTGTAATCGCTGGTCATGCGGCCATCGATATAGACCAGGCCGGTCAGGCCGCTGCTGCCGATGTCTGGGGTCCAGGCGACGCTGCCGGTCGCGACCAGCTCGGGCGCGTTCGACAGGTTGTTGCCAGGCAGCAGGCGCAGTGCCTGATCGAGCGGAGCGCCCGAATCATTGCCGACCAGATCGTTGCGATATTTCGTTTTCGCATAGGTCAGGCCCGCGGTCATGCGGAAGCTGCGCGCCGGAACGAGCGAGGCTTCGAGTTCAAAGCCCTGCGTACGAACGCCGTAGCTCACGTCGTCCGCCGCACAGGCGCCGGTCGTAGCCGCCGCCGGGTTGTAGTTCGGCGCGCCGGTGAACTTGCTCTGATCGCGGTCGCCGCCAGCGAGGTCGCTGTCGCACCCATTGACGTTTTGCACCAGGAAGACTGTGCCGTTAAACGTGTTCAGCTGGAAGCTCGAAAAGTCCGACCGGAAGAAGGTCAAGCCCATGCCGAACGGGCCGTTCGAATATTTGGCGCCCAGTTCATAGCTGTGCACCGTTTCGGGATCAAACTGCAGGTTACTGACCAGCGCCTGCGCCCCGCCCGATGCCGCAAACGGCAGGATCGGAGCTTTGAGCGCCGAACGGTCGAGGTTGAAGCCGCCTGCCTTGTAGCCGCGCGAATAGCTGGCATAGACCATCAGGTCATCCACCGGTTTGTACGACAGAATCGCGGTGCCGGTAAACTCATCCTCGCTGCGCTTGTCATTGATCGACACATTGTTGAGTTCGGCGGTCGAATTGCCCTGACAGCTGAGGCCGATGAGGGCGCCGGCAAGCGCGCGCGCGGTGGCGATCTGGGCAGGTGTCCCGGCCGTGGTGGTCGTCAGATCGTTGAGAACCAGCCCCTGCAC
The DNA here is from genome assembly GCF_965279725.1 of Sphingopyxis sp. Taxonomy (GTDB): domain Bacteria; phylum Pseudomonadota; class Alphaproteobacteria; order Sphingomonadales; family Sphingomonadaceae; genus Sphingopyxis. The sequence continues at coordinate 958,662 of NZ_CBDIIL010000003.1, read as the reverse complement.
CGTCGTGCACACCGTGTTGTCGTTGGTAAAGGTCGCCGCGAACTTCTTCTTGTCGTTCGTGTAACGCACGCCAAAGGTAAAATCGAGCTTATCGGTGATGTGGAAAATATTGTGGGTGAACAGCGCCCAGTTGTTATCTTCCTGGAAATAGCGGTCGTTGATGCTGCCCTTGTCGCTAAGGCCGTCGAGCGCTGCAAAGGCTGCGACGATGTCGGGGCCGGAAGTGCCGGTGGCACCAAGGATCGTATTGCGGCCCACGCCTGCCAAATTACCGATACCCTGTGCAACGCAGCCAGGCTGGGTCGGGGCATAGAGACCAGCAAGCCCGCCACCCGAAATGACGCGGCAGGCGGCGAACCGGCCGTATTGGGTGCCGAAGCGTAGATTGTCGCGAACCGTCAGCTTTTCATTTGCGTAAAAGCCGCCGACCAGCCAGTCGAGCTTGCCGTCAAAGGCTTCGCCTTGCAGACGCAGTTCCTGGGTGAAGGTGTGGAACTGGCGATAAGCGTCGTCGCTGTCGGCACGATAGAGGATGTCGACGGTGCCATAATCGACGTCGCCCGCCTGGCTCGACCGATATTCGCGGTAGCCGGTGATTGAGGTCAGCGTCGCGCCGCCGAAATCATAATCGATCTGGCCCGAGAAACCGTAATCCTTGGTCTTGCCGGCATAGCTGCGGCCCGGGGTGACCGAAATGTTGCGGTCATAGCCCTGGTTGAACGCCGCGAGCGGCTGGCCGAGGTCACGCAGCACATTGATGATGTTGTTGGTGGTCGGGGTCGCCCCTGCGCCCGGGCTGCTTGGGGTGTTGAGATTGCCGATCGTGGGATTGACCGACGGGCTCACATAGGTCGCGCCGCAGCACTCCTCGTCGCGCGAGGTGTAGTCGGCGATCAGCCGCACCGACAGGGCGTCGGTCGGTTCGAACAGCAACTGGCCGCGGACGAAATAGCGGTCGCGATTGTTGATGTCGCGGTTGTTGGCTGTATCGCGCAGGAATCCGTCGCGCTTGACCCACACGCCGTCGATGCGCGCCGCGAGGGTGTCGCTGATCGGTCCGGTGACGCTGCCGCCGAGGCGCCAATAATCGTAATTGCCATAGGTGACCTCACCCGTGGCGCCGAATTCGAAGCTGGGTTTTTTCGAATAGATGCTGATCAGGCCGGCCGACGAGTTGCGACCGCCGAGCGTGCCCTGCGGCCCGCGCTGCACTTCGATGCGGTCGATCTCGCCCAGTTCGTTTAGGCCGATGCCCGAACGCGAGCGATAGACGCCGTCGATGAAGACCGGAACCGAGCTTTCGAGGCCGGGGTTGTCACCGACGGTGCCGATACCGCGGATACGCGCCGAGCCATTGGCTTCCGAGCCGGTCGACGAGACGAGCAACGATGGTGCGAGCTGGTTGAGCTGGCGGATGTCATTGGCGCCGCTGTTCTGTAGCGTTTCGGCGGTCACCGCCGAAATCGCGACCGGAACGTCGGTAAGCAGCTGCGAGCGTCCCTGCGCGGTGACGATGATCGGGGTGTTGTCGCTGTCGTCGACGGCTTCGTCAGTCGGCGCATCCTGGGCAAAGGCAGGCGCGGCAACGACGGCCATCGCGATCGAAACACCGAGCGCGGTTGTGCGCATAAATCGCGCAGCACAAAGGGAAGATGATTTCATGTCGGGCACTCCTCTCTCAATATCATTATTTTTAGACCCCGATTCATAGCTGAAACGCGGCGCCAATCCAGCCGGAGGCCAGCATTTTCGCGATTCTTTGGACAGGTGAGGCTTTTGCGCCACAGGCGAAAAAGGGGCGTGGGCGTTACCCTTTTGCTCCCAAGCCGATATCCGTGCCGCTTGCCGTAGCGTCATTTTCCTGTCCGTTGCGGAACGGAAATGAAATTAATTTTCCCTGCGCGACGAGCATCGCACCGTAATCGCCGCTGAAATTGCGCGCGATTACCGGCGCCCCGACGTCCAGGCCCCCGGTTAGACTGCCGAACGCCGGGAAAATCAGGCGCTGCGCGTCGGCCGCGAAGCAGGCGCGGGCGACGCTGCGCCCGCGCACGGTCATGCGCAATTTGGGATGGAAATGGCCCGACATTTCGGGGCGTCTTTCGCGCGGATCGCATTGATGGCGCAGAACGATGCCGTCGATCAGCAGCTCGTCGGCGACCGCCCCGCCCCACGCCCCGCCGCTCAGCCCGTCGTGGTTACCCGCGATCCACAGCAGCTTGGTTGCGGCGGCCTGCGCGCGCAAACGCTCGGCGACGGCGGGGACGATGCGGCTTGCGGCATCGCGGTCGTGAAAACTGTCGCCGAGGCACCAGATGGCGCGCGCGCCGGTTTCGGTGACCAGCCGCGCCAGCCGGTCCAGCGTGTCGTGGCTGTCATAAGGCGGCAGCGGCTGGCCGAGCGCCGCGTACCAACTGGCCTTTTCCAGATGCAGGTCGGCGACGATCAGCGCGCTGTGCAGCGGCCAGTAGAGCGCCCGGTCGGCCAGCACGACAAACTGATGGCCGGCAAAATCGAACGTCGGGGTCGTGGTCATCGCGTCGCTATGACGGCACGCCGCGTGCCGGGCAAGCAACCTATCCGCCGCGACCGGTCATATGGAACGCCATCCGCTGGCCAGTCTGACGGTTTGCCGCGTCGGGCAGGTCGAAAACGACGCGCCGGTTCGGAAAATCAATTTCGACCCGGTCGAACAGCGACAGGCTGTCCATGCCGAGCAACAGCGCGGGGCGTTCGGAAAGGCCCAGGACGCGAAAGGCCTGGCTGTCGGCGAAGCTGACCGGCAGATCGTTGACGTCCATGCCGTTGATCACGATCCGTTTGATCGCGGTGCGCATCGCTGGCACCGCCTCACCGGTGACCGCGCTCAGCTCGGTCGCGACGAAAGGGTAACGATTGGCGCGGCGGTCGGCGACCAGTTTCTGCAGCGCGAGATTGCCGACGCTCGTCTGGGCACCGGTATCGACGATGACGTCGATGCGTTTGCCGTTCAGCCGCGCGTCGGACAGGATCAGGCGGCCCGCCGAATTGCGCGCAGTGACGACGATGGCGTCATCGTCCTTGATCAGCGACGGCGCGCGGCGGCGCGTGGCCAATATCTGCATCGTTTCCTTGCGAAAATCGATCAGCACGCGGCGCTCTTCCAGCATGTCGACGCCGATCAGGCCGGCAGCGCCAATGTGGCGGCCGTGAAAGGCGGGTGCCTCGACCGACGCGAGCAGCAGGTCCGACATTTGCAGCGCCGCGACGCGAAAACTGGGGACCGTGGCCGACCCGCCAATGGTCGCAAGGCGCAGCTTGGCGCCTTCGACCAGGCCGAGCCGTGCGGCGAGTTCGCGCGCGATCACCGTCCGTTCGGCCCCGGTATCGACCAGAAAGGCGAACGGTCCCTTGCCGCCGACCATGACCTTCACCGACATCCGTCGCGTCGCGTCGAGGTCGAAGGGCTGGATGAACGGAACAACATCGCTTGCCGTTCCCGGTTCGACAAGGCCATCGACGGGGTCGCTGGCCGCCGGGTCGGCGGCGTCGGGCGGCGCGGAAGGTGTTTGGCTGGCACCGATCAACAGCGGCGCGGCGAGCAGGGCCGTCCAGAACATCGACCGCCTGAAAAGGTGGGTCATCGCGGGCATCCTCATTCTCTGTGCCGGGAACCTACGCCTGTTGCGGGTTGGCGGCAAGCGGCGTCGGCGGCGCTCATGTGGCGCCCGGACCCGTCGCCATTGCTTGGGCCGCCAGGCTGTCGGCCAGTTCGCCCAGCAACGCATCGTCGATGTCGGCGCCTGCAACATTCTCGCGCCCGATCAGCACCAGCACCGGGATCGCCAGCGGGCTGATGCGGTCGAGCTTTTGGTGCAGCATCGTCCCCGCCGCCCGGTCTAGCAGGTCGCCCAACCGCGCTACATCGGTCAATCGCTCGCGCGCATCGGCCCACGCGGCCTCGAGCAGCAGATGGTCGGGCTCATATTTGCGCAGCACATCGAAGATCAGGTCGGTCGAAAAGGTGACCTGCTTGCCGGTCTTGCGTTTGCCGGGGTGCTGGCGTTCGATCAGCCCGCCGATCACCGCAACCTCGCGAAAGGCGCGCTTGAGCAGGTGCGATCCTTCGACCCATTCGATGAACTCGGCCTCGAGGATCGCCGCGTCGAACAGTGCGGCGGGGTCGGCGACGGGACGCAGCGACCAGATCGCCAGCGCATAATCGGACGCCACAAAGCCCAGCGGTTGCAACCCGGCGCGTTCCATCCTTTTGGTGATGAGCATACCGAGCGACTGGTGGGCGTTCCATCCCTCGAACGGATAGGCGACCAGATAATGCGCGTCCTCATGCGGGAAGGTTTCGACGAGCAGCTCGCCGGGGCGCGGCAGCACCGATCGCCGTTGCTGCATCTCGAGCCAGAAGCGGACGTCCGGCGGAAAGCGTTGCCAGCTTGCGGGGTCGGCGAGAAACCCGCGCACCCGGTCGGCCAGCCGCGTCGACAGCGCCATCCGCGCGCCGACATAGGATGGGATGCGGGCGGGCTTTGCCGTGGCGCGGACCAGGATGTCGCTGTCGCGGATACCCTCGACCTCCAGACTGAGGCCAGCAAAGGCAAAGGTGTCGCCGGGGGATAGCGTGCTGGCGAAATATTCCTCGACAGTGCCGAGACGCCGGCCGTTCTTGAAGCGCACGTCGAGCGTCGGCGCATCGACGATGATCCCGGCGTTGAGCCGGTGCTGCGCCGCGAGCCGCGGGTGCGCGATGCGCCAGCCGCCCTGCCCGTCGGGAGCGAGGCGGCGAAAGCGGTCATAGCTTTTGAGCGCATAACCGCCGTCGCGGACAAAGCCGAGCAGGCGCGTGAAGAGTGCCGCATCGACCCACGCATAAGGCGCGGCGCTCTGGATCTCGGCGAGCAGCGACTCTTCCTTGAAAGGCGCCGCGCAGGCGAGCGCCATCACATGCTGCGCCAGCACGTCGAGCGCGCCGGGGCGGAACCGGTCGGCGTCGCGCTCCCCCGCTTCGACGGCATCGAGCGCCGCTTGCGCCTCGAGATATTCAAAACGGTTGCCGGGGACGATTAGCGCTTTGCTCGGCTCGTCGAGCCGGTGGTTGGCGCGCCCGATCCGCTGCAGCAGCCGCGATGACCCTTTCGGTGCCCCCATCTGGATCACGCAATCGACATCGCCCCAGTCGAGCCCGAGATCGAGACTGGAGGTCGCGACGAGCGCGCGCAGCCGCCCTTCGGCCATCGCCGCTTCGGCGCGCTGGCGCGCTTCGCGGTCGAGGCTGCCGTGATGGATCGCGATCGGCAGCGACAGATCGTTGACCTTCCACAGCTCCTGAAAGATCAGCTCCGCGAGACCGCGGGTGTTGCAAAAGATGATCGTCGTGCGGTTCTTTGCGACTTCGGTCATCACCTGATGCACCGCATAGCGCCCCGAATGGCCCGCCCATGGCACAGCGCCTTCGGGCAGCAGGATCTGGATATCGGGATCGGCACCCGCTTCGCCCTCGACCAGCGTGACGCTTTCGGCGTCGCTACCGGGCGCCAGCCAGCCGCGATAGGCATGGGTGTCGGCGATGGTCGCCGACAGGCCGACGCGGCGGAGACCCGGCGCGATAGTCTGGAGCCGCGCGAGCGCCAGACTGAGCAGATCGCCTCGTTTGCCGGGAGCAAAGGCATGGATTTCGTCGATTACCACCGTCTTCAGGTCGGCAAACATCGTGAAACTGTCGGGATAGGAGATCAGTAGTGACAGTGATTCGGGGGTCGTCAGCAAGATGTTCGGCGGCCGGCTGCGCTGGCGCGCCTTCTTGTCCGAACTCGTATCGCCGCTGCGGCTCTCGACACTGATATCGAATCCCATGTCGGCGATCGGCCCGATCAGATTGCGCTCGACGTCGGCCGCAAGCGCCTTCAGCGGCGAAACGTAGAGCGTGTGCAGCCGATCGCTGGGATTCTCGGCCAGATCGACGAGCGTCGGCAGAAACCCCGACAGCGTCTTGCCCGCCCCAGTCGCCGCAACCAGCAGCGCATGCTCGCCGCGCCGCGCTGCGCCGAGCATATCGGCCTGATGCCGCCGCATCCGCCATCCGCGCGCGGCGAACCAGTCGGTGAAAGGGGCGGGGAGGTCCATCGATCGGATGTGGCGTGTCCTTCAATGAGGGGCAACCCTTTCAGATCCTCCGCATCGACTTGCGATGGGGAGAGGGACCGCCGCCGCACTATAGCCCCTCCGTCAGCCTTGCGGGCTGCCAACTTCCCATCGCAAGTCGATGCGGAGGGTCATCTGGCTTGGGCCGACTCCGCCATTGCCCCTAACAAACCCCGCCAATGCTCGCCCAATCTTCGCTGGAACAGCATCAGTTCAAACCCGTGGCGTGCGACATGTTTCTGCGGGATCGTATCCCAGCCGCGATGTTCGACCGTCACGCGCGTCTCGTCGCCGACCGCTTCGAAGCGGATATCGACCTCGGTAACCTTATCAGGCTTGAAGCTCGGCAGACGCCAAGCGAACGCCAGCCGTTCGCCCGGAACCCAGTGGTGCACCGCGCCGATCTCCCATTCCTTGCCGTCGTCAAAGCGCGTGACGAGGCGGCCGCCCGGACCCGCGGGGTCAAAGCGCAAGGCCCCGTCGCCGCGGCGCGATAGCTGAAACAACGGGTGGCTTTTCCACCACTGGCCGATGTCGCGCGTAAAGGCGGTGAAGGCGACGTCCGGCGACACGCCGACGCGGAGCGCGACGATCACCGCCGCGCTCATCCGCCCGTCTCGACATGCGCCTTGAACGCGGTGAGCTGGTGCACCCACAATGCTTCGGTCTCCGCCAGCCATTGCTTGAGGTCGGCGGTCGCGCCGTCTTTGAGCGAATAGATGCGCACCCGCGCGTCGAACGCGGGATGCGCGTCCTCGACCAGCCCGCCCACTTTCAGCGCGCGCAGATGACGGCTCATCGCCGGTGCCGCAAGGCCGAGTGCACCCGCGAGCTCGCCCGCGCTGCGCGGCCGTTCGCCAAGCAGTTCGACCGCGCGCCGCCGATAGGGATCGGCGAGCGCGGCCAGGGTGCGATCGATCGCGGCGCTCAATCGTCGAGTCGCGTCTTGGTCGTAAAGCCGCCCTCGGCATCCCATTGTTCGGGGGTCTTCGCCTCGACCGTCACACCGAACGTCCAGATATGGCCCTCCGGATCCTTGGCGCGGTAGCTGCGGTCGCCGTAGAATTGCGTTTCGGGCTCGCCGATAATCTCGGCTCCCGCGGCGCGCGCGGTTTCGCAATGCGCGTCGATATCGTCGCCCACCGCCAGCTGGACGTGCACCGATTGGGTATTCTTGCCGCCGATCGACTTGGGGCTTTTGTGATCATCCGACCATTCATTGCCGATCATTACCACCGAATCGCCATAGGCCATTTCTGAATGCGCCAGATTGCCGTCTTCATCGAGCAGCACGAACAAAGGTTCGAACCCGAACGCGTCTTCCAGCCAGCGGAACGCCGCCTTGCTGTCCTGATAGCTGACGGCGCTGGAGAGACCCTTGCCGCGTGGATGATCGACCATGTTTCATGCTCCCGAATCGGTAGATGTAATTTCTCTATTATAGAATATTTCCAGTTTAATGAAAATATATTTCATCCGTCGTCCCGGAAATGGGAGGCAGCCCTTCATTCGCACGCCATCATGCGTTAGGTCATCGCCATGACCGATAATCTGCGCAACCATATTGACGAGGCGATGCTGCTGGCGGCGGCGCATCTGGGCCAAGGCCGAGTCGCCGATTATATCCCAGCGCTCGCAAACGTCGATCCCAACAAGCTTGGTTTCGCGCTCGCGCTTCCCGATGGCACCGTCCACTGCTCCGGTGACGCCGACGAGGCTTTTTCGATCCAGTCGGTGTCAAAAGTGTTCACGCTGGCGCTCGCCTTGCGCCGCGTCGGCAGCTCGCTGTGGGACAGCGTCGGGCGCGAACCGTCGGGCAGCGCCTTTAACTCGGTCGTCCAGCTCGAAAGCGAGCAGGGTATCCCGCGCAATCCGCTGATCAACGCGGGCGCGATCGCCACCACCGACCGGCTGATCGACGGGCGCGATGGCGATGCGGTGGCCAACGAAATCGTCGATTTCATGCGCGGGCGGGCGGGCGACGATCGCGTCGCGATCGACCTCGACGTTGCCTTTTCTGAATCCGAAACCGGCGCGCGCAATCGCAGTCTTGCCTATTTCATGGACGCGTTCGGGAATCTCCAGCATCCGGTCGAAACGGTGGTCGGCGTCTATTTCCGCCAATGCGCGATCGCGATGAGCTGCCGCCAACTCGCGCGCGCCGGACTGTTCCTCGCAATGGAAGGCCGCGATCCGCTGACCGGCGAGCAGCTGGTCGAAGCCCACCGGGCGCGCCGCATCAACGCGATCATGATGCTGTGCGGCCATTATGACAATTCGGGCGAATTCGCCTTTCGCGTCGGCCTGCCCGGCAAGAGCGGGGTCGGCGGCGGCATTTTGTGCGTCGCGCCGGGGCAGGGGTCGATCGCGGTCTGGTCGCCCGGGCTGAACGCGGCGGGGACATCGCTGGCGGGCGCGGTGGCGCTTGAGCATTTCGCCTATGCGGCCGGGTGGTCGGTGTTCGACTGAATCACCCCCTCCCGCAAGCGGGAAGGGGTTTGCCTCATCAATCGTCGAGCAGCGCCAGCTTCACCCGCGCGGTGCCGCTGCGGTGCATGCCGATCTCGCGCGCCGCGGCTTGGCTGACGTCGATCACACGGCCGCGGGAGAAGGGGCCGCGGTCGTTGATGCGGACGACCACGCTGTCGCCGTTCGATATGTTGGTGACACGCACCATGCTGCCAAAGGGTAGCGACCGGTGCGCGGCGGTCAGCTGGCTGGGATTGAAGCGCTCGCCGCTCGCGGTGCGATTGCCGGCAAGCTCATTGCCGTAATAGCTCGCCATTCCGCCATCGATTTCGGTTTCGTCAACAATGTCGGCGATCGGATTTTCCGTGACTTCGACTTCTTGCGCCGCGGCCGAAGCCGTCAGCAGAAGTGGCATCAGCAATGCTGAAAACACCCGCATGACATCATCCCCTTGTCGAGGATGCGCCAAAAGCAGCGGCGGCTTGTGATGGCAAGCCGCTGCGCGTTGGACGGAACCTTATTTACGTCCGGAGGTTCAAATTCGTCCCATTTCCGCGGAACCAACTCAAACTAGACGTCGAGATTCGCCACCGACAGCGCGTTGGTCTGGATGAAATCGCGCCGGGGTTCGACCTCGTCGCCCATCAACCGTTCAAAGATTTCATGCGCGATGTCGGCCTGTTCGGCCTCGACGCGCAGCAGCGAGCGGTTCGACGGGTCGAGCGTGGTTTCCCAGAGCTGTTCGGCATTCATCTCACCCAGCCCCTTGTAGCGGCTGATCGCCAACCCCTTGCGGCTGTGCGCGAAGATCGCCTCGAGCAGTTCGGACGGGCGAGTGATCGGGGTGACCTTGCCGGTGCTCGCAGCGGGCAGGTCGCTGTCGCTCGCTTCGGCATCGTCTTCGGCGGCCTCGGCTGCGGCCAGCGCGGCGGCGTCGGCGGCCATCGCCGCGGCGCTGCTGCCCTTCACCAACCGGCTGGGATGCGCATAGGTCTCGGCCTGTTCGGCGGCGAGCTTGTGCAGGCGGCGCCCTTCCTGACTCGCCAGGAAGGCGGCGTCGATCGCATGATGGTCGCTAACCCCGCGCCAGCGCTTCTCCAGCGTATAGCCGCCGTCGCTCGCAGTGATCGTCCATTTCGCCTCGCTACCGCCGGTCAGCGCGCGTTCGGCCGCGTTGAGCCATTCGGCGGCGCGGACACCCGCAGCGGTGCGACCGGGGCTGTCGAGTTCCGGATCGAGCGCACCGTTCAGCGCCAGCGCCTCGACCAGTTCGTAATTATGGCCGCGCGGCACATAACGCATCAGCGCGCGCAGGCGGCGGCCATGGTCGATCAGACCGCGCAGGTCGTTGCCCGACCGCGCGCCGCCGGTGGTCTCGAGCATCAGCGCATCGATGCCGCCGTCGACGAGGTAATTTTCGAGTGCGGTGTCGTCCTTGAGGTAAACCTCGCTGCGCCCCTTGGCGACTTTGTAGAGCGGCGGCTGCGCGATGTAGAGATAGCCGCCCTCGATGATCTCGGGCATCTGGCGATAGAAGAAGGTGAGCAAAAGCGTGCGGATATGCGCGCCGTCGACGTCGGCATCGGTCATGATCACGATTTTGTGATAGCGCAGCTTTTCGATATTGAATTCGTCGCGGATCCCCGCCCCGAGCGCCTGGATCAGCGTCCCGACTTCTTTCGACGAAATGATGCGGTCGAAGCGCGCGCGCTCGACGTTCAGGATCTTGCCCTTCAGCGGCAGGATCGCCTGAACCTTGCGGTCGCGCCCCTGCTTGGCGCTGCCGCCAGCCGAGTCACCCTCGACCAGGAACAATTCGCATTTGGCCGGGTCGCGTTCCTGGCAATCGGCGAGCTTGCCGGGCAACGAAGCGATGTCCATCGCGCCCTTGCGCCGCGTCAGCTCGCGCGCCTTTTTCGCGGCTTCGCGCGCTGCGGCGGCGTCGATGACCTTCTGGATCACCGCCTTGGCATAGGCCGGGTTTTCCTCGAGCCATTCGGTCATCCGGTCGGCCATCAGGCTTTCGAGCGGCTGGCGCACTTCGGACGAGACCAGCTTGTCCTTGGTCTGCGAAGAGAATTTGGGATCGGGCAGCTTGACCGACACGATCGCGGTCAGCCCCTCGCGCATGTCGTCGCCGGTCAGCGACACCTTCTCTTTCTTGAGGATGCCCGACTTGTCGCCATAGCCGTTGATCGTTCGCGTCAGCGCGGCGCGGAACGCAGCCAGATGCGTGCCGCCGTCGCGCTGCGGGATGTTGTTGGTGAAGCACAGCACATTTTCATAATAACTGTCGTTCCACTCGAGCGCGACCTCGATGCCGATGCCGTCGCGTTCGCTGCTGATCGCGATCGGATCGGGCAGCATCGCGGTCTTGTTGCGGTCGAGATATTTGACGAAGGCGCCGATGCCGCCTTCGTAGAACAGGTCATGACTGACATGTTCGGCGTGGCGCGCGTCGACCAGCTTGATGCGAACGCCCGAATTCAGGAATGCCAGTTCGCGGTAACGATGCTCAAGCTTTTCGAAATCGAATTCGAGGACGTTCTTGAACGTGTCGGTCGAGGCCGAGAAGGTCACGCGAGTGCCCTTCTTGCCCGCCGGAGCCGGGCCGTTGACCTTGAGCGGGGCGACCGAATCGCCATGTTCGAAGCGCATCCAATGTTCTTCGCCATCGCGCCAGATCGTCAGTTCGAGCCATTCGGACAACGCATTGACGACCGAGACGCCGACGCCGTGCAAGCCGCCCGACACCTTATAGGCATTGTCGTCGCTGGTATTCTCGAACTTCCCGCCGGCGTGGAGCTGGGTCATGATGACCTCGGCCGCCGAAATGCCTTCCTCGGCGTGAATCCCGGTCGGGATACCACGACCATTATCCTCGACGCTGACCGATCCGTCGCTGTTGAGCGTGATCAGGACGAGGTCGCAATGCCCCGCGAGCGCTTCGTCGATCGCATTGTCCGACACCTCGAACACCATGTGATGCAGACCCGACCCATCGTCGGTGTCGCCGATATACATGCCCGGGCGCTTGCGCACCGCGTCCAGGCCCTTGAGAACCTTGATCGAATCGGCGCCATAAGCATTGGCATTGGGCAGGTTGGTGTTGGCGCTCGGCGCCGTATTTTCTGGGGTGTCCGTCATAGCGATTATATAGGGTCGCAGGCGCCAAAACCCAAGCGAAAATGCGGGTCTTGGCCATTGCAGGACGAGCGTTGCGTGCGCGCGCCGCGGCCGCTAGTTTCGCATCCATGAAACAGCGCCCTACCCTCTTCCTCGCCGCCCTTGTCATTCCCGCGCTCGCCGCGTGCAGTCAGCCCGCGCCGCCCGCCGAAAATGCTCCCGAAGTCAGCGGCGAACCACTCGCGGCGCGCGCGGTGATGATCGGCACCGAAGGGCCAAGCCTGCCCGCCTGTTCGAGCATTTCGCGCGTCAAAACCGGCGGCACCGACGTCTATTGGGCGCCCGGTGAAACGCGCGCGGTCAAGGCGAAGCTGGCCGGCGGCGCCAATGTATCGCTCTGCGAGGCGGCCGATGACGACGCGTGGTTCGGGGTGGTGTTCGCGGCGCCCGGGACCGATCCCGACATGTGCGGGGTCGGTAAATCGGTGACCAACGCCCGCGAATATCAGGGTCCGTGCCGCTGGGGCTGGATCAAGGGCGGAACGGTCCAGCTAGGCGGTTAGCTCCGGCAATCCTCGATCACGCGGCCAATCTCCGATTGCACGGGTAGGGTCAGCGCACCGCCGCCCGGCGTCTCGAGCGCGAAACGGCCGCGGCTGAACGCGATGCGGTCGAGCCGCGGGTCGCGGTTCGGCAGCGTCGCGTTGCCGCCGTCGAAGCGGATCGCGTCGGTCCCGGCGCTGGTCCGCAGGCTGACATTGCCGCCAAGCGCCGAGGTAAGCCGAATGCTGCCGCCATTACACGCCATCGTCAGCAGCGGATTGGCGCTGCCGGTCGGTACGAAAGCGGCGGTGCGGTCGGCGGCGTCATAACGCCACGCGCCACTGTCGACGGCGCGTTCTTCCCAGCCCTTGCTCGGGGTCGGCAGCGGTGCGGGCGTGGGCGCCACAGCAACGGGCGCCGGGCGCGGCGGCGGCGCGGCGGGGGTCGGCACCGCCGAACAGCCAGCGACTGCGAGCATCACCGGAACCAACAGGCTGTATTGCGTCCTGATCCGCTGCTGTTTCATCCTTAAAATCCCTGCCAATCAATTGCTTCATCGGGCGATACGCGCGGCACGGGCCACTGGTTCACCGCTGCGCTCTGCTCGGCATAGCCGATCGCGAGGCCGGTGAACAAAATCTGGTCGTCGCCCAGCGCCAGCGTCTGTCGCACCGTGGCGCCGTACATCGCCCAGCATTCCTGCGGACAGCTCGCGAGCCCGGCTTCGACGAGCAGCAGCATCACCGATTGCAGCCACATGCCCATGTCCGACCATTGCGGTGGTCCCATGATGCGCGAGCAATGCAGGAAAAGCATCACCGGTGCGCCGAAACCCCGGTAATTCTCCACGAACTGAGCCAGCCGTCCCGCCTTGTCCTCGCGCGGGATGCCGAGTGCGGCGTATAATCCCTCGCCGACCCCGAAGCGCCGGGCTTCCCATGGATCGGTCAGGCCTTTGGGATAGATGTCATATTCAGGCTGATAGCCCTCGCGCCCCATCGCGAGCCGCGCGGCGACCGCATCCTTCACCGCCTGCCAAGGCGCGCCGGTCAACACTGTCGCCTGCCAAGGCTGGAGATTGCCGCCCGACGGCGCCCGCTGCGCCGCGGCGAAAATATCGCGGAGCAGCGCCGGATCAACGGCCTGATCGGTGAATTTTCGGACCGACCGCCGTTGGTGCAGCGCGGCGGTCACGCCCTTGTCGGTAATTGGGGTGTCAGTCGCTGGCATATTTATCCTCTCGCCGTTTCCCGAACAGCAATTTGCGTTCGAGCCGGGCTTTCAATTGGCGGTAGTAGCTGAGCAGGAAGGCGTCATCCTCTTCGGCCACGGGGCGCCCGATTTTGGCGCGGATCGCGTCGGCCACTTCGCGCATCGCGCGCGCGTCATTGCCGCGCAGCACGCGTTCCAGCTCCTGCAGTTCAAAAATGCCGTACACCGCCAGCTCGGCCTCGCTGAATTGCATCGCATCGCCTGCGGTGCCAGCGGCGATCTCGGCGTCCAGCTTTATCCGCTGCGCCATCACCACCCACGTTCCCGCGATCAAGTCACCCATTCGCATCCGGTCGCGATTGAACAGCAGGAACAGGCTGAGCGTCAGCGACCACAGCACCCCCGCCGCCATGGTCCAGCCCGACACCATATCCTCGGCTGCGCCCACCCCCAGCATCATCAGCGGCAGGAACAGTTCCAGCTCGCGGATCAGGTTGCGCGCCACCACGGCGTCGGCGGTCAAACGGCCGCCATCGCGGGCGACGACGCGGATGCCCATCAGCCGCTTGCCTGGCGTCGCGGCGCGCGAACCGAGCTCGAAACCGATAAACCAGAAGGTGCGGAGCAGAAACGCGCCGAGCATCCAGATGGCGATCGTGGTGTCGGATTGCGACGCCAGTCCGATCCAGAGCATCAACAGGGAAAAGGCGAGCAGGATAATCTGGATCAGAATGATGTCGACCAACAGCGCGCCGAACCGCAGGCCCGAACTCGCGATCTTCAGTTCCAGGTCGACCCCTTCGGGGGTGATGAACTGGCGGATTTTCTTCGCCCGCGCGTCGCGCGATTTGGCGTTGGCCTGGGCGGCGGCGACGCTCATGCGACATCCTCGCGCCGCGGGATGTAATAATAGGCAATCCAGAACAGCAGCATCAGCGACCCGATCGCGTAACGCATCATCGTATCGGTGATCAGCTGGCGGCCGAATCCTTCGAGCAGCCCGGCGGCGAACAACATCACGATGACGCCGACCATCACCTTGCCCGCGGTCCGCCCCGCTTCGGACGCGGCCTGCAACCGGCTGCGCGCGCCGGGAAAGACCACCGCAGCGCCGATCCTGAGGCCGGCTGCACCCGAGAGTGCTGCCGCGAACAATTCGGTGGTACCATGGATGAACAGCCAGCCGCCGAAATCAAAGCCCAAGCCCTTGGCCGAAAAAACCGCCGCCATCGCGCCCAGTCCGATGCCCTGATAATATTCGAGCATCATCGTCGGCACACCAAAGGCAAAACCCAGCGCGAAGGACATGATCGACACCTGGCTGTTGTGGGTGAACAAATAGGTCGCAAACACGTGGAGGCCGCTTTCGCCCGCGCTGGCCGCCTTGCCATGCCCCAAGGTCGATTGCAGAAATTCGGCGGTGGCGCGCGGATCGCGGCCGCCCGACATGTCGTCGCCGACGAAATTATAATACCATTCGGGGTTGCTGGCGACGAGCGAATAGCTCGTGATGGCGCCGAGCAGGATGATCAGCGATATGATGATCGTTTCCTTCCACACCGATCGCACCGCGGCGGGCCAGTCGTAAAGGAAGAAACGGCGTAGCCGGTTGAGGCGGCTTTCGCGGACGCCATAGACGAGGAAATAGCCACGGATCGACAGTGCCTCGAGATGATCGAGCAACGCCTTGTCGAGGCTGGTCGCGCGCGCGATCGACAGCGACGACAGGGTCGCGCGATAGAGCAGGGGCAGTTGCAGCAACTCGTCGCTGGTCAGTGCCTTCGCGCCCTTTTTCTCCAATTTGGTCAGCAACAGGTCGAAGGCGATCCAGTCGGCTTCGCGTTCGGCGCGAAAGCGGCTCGTCGAAAAGCTCGGCGCGTCGAGCGCTCGGGTGGGGGCGGTCGCGGGGATCATAAGGTGCCGGCCCGCTTGATGCCGAGATAGGCCTCGACCGCGCTCGCGCCCATCGCGTCGGCGGGCACCTCGACGACATCGGCGCCGAGGCGCTGGAGCCGCGCGATCACCAGCTGCCGATCGCGCAGCATCGCCGCCGCGACGTTCGACCGGGTGACATCGGCGCCGCTTTCGGGGCGGCGGCGCTCCTCGCTCTCGACCTCTTCATCCTTGATGACAACGAACAACAGCCGGTGTTTCTTCACCAACCGGCCGGCGGCGCGGATCATCAGATCGGCGCTCGTCGCATCGGTGAACTCGGTAAACAATATGATCAGCGAGCGGCGGTTGAGCTGCGCGCCGAGCGTCGTCAGGGCGAGGGTGAAATTGCTTTCGACATGGGCATAATCGATCAGGCTCGCGGCGCGCTGCAGCGCCGGAAAATCCTGCGTATGCATATAGGCGGGGGTCAGCGTCTGCGGCTTGGCGGCAAAGGAGAAAAAACTGATCCGGTCGTTCAGCTTCAGCCCGACATAGGCGAGCAGCAGCGCCGCCGACACGGCGCGGTCGACGCGCGGCATGCCGCCGACGGGCTCAGCCATCGTCCGTCCGCTGTCGATCGCCAGCACGACGCGGTTGTCGCGTTCGACGCGATATTCCTTGGCGAGCAGTTTGACGTGGCGCGCCGACGCATTCCAGTCGATGGCGCGGCGGTCCATGCCCGGCTGATATTCGGCGAGCGCTTCATATTCACTGCCCTCACCGCGAATGCGCTGTTGCCGCAGCCCGAACCAGCTGTTGCGTTGGAACAACCGGCTGCCCTCGTCGGTCACCGCGCGCAGGCTGGGGACGACGCTGATCGCGCCGCCGATCGCAAAGCGCCGCTGTTTCCACACGAGCCCGAGCGGTCCCGCCCAGCGGACCCACAGCGCCTCGATCAACGCCTGCCCGCGCCGCGAGGCGGTCAGCGACAGGGTGCGGGTCAAAATCTCGCCCGTGCTCGCCTTGCGCATATCGCCAGCGAGCCGCCCGCCCTCGGCGAAGCGCTCGTCGAGCGCCAGCGCGAGTTCGGCGCGTGGCGGCACCGCGGGGCCGCGCGCCGCAAGCGACAGGTCGAAAGGATCGCCGACGCCGACTTGATGCGGAAAATGCGCGTCGAGGGTCAATTGACGCGGGTTGGCGCCCGCGATCGTGTCGAGGATCAGGCAGGCGACGATGATCGCAATCCAGCCGGGCGCGATCAACCACAGTTCCGGCCGCACCAGCCCGAGCGCGAGCGCCATCGGGGCGCCCGCCAGCAGCAGATATATGGCCCGGCGGGTCGGGTAAATCACCGCGGCGCTTCCTCGCGGTCGAGCAGCGCCGCGACGACCTGTTCGACGCTGCGCCCTTCTATTTCGGCCGCCGCCGACAGGATGACGCGGTGGCGCAAGACGCCGCCGGCGAGCCGCTGAACATCGTCGGGGATCACATAGTCGCGCCCGTCGAGCGCCGCCGCGGCGCAGGCGGCGCGTGCCAGCAAGGTGGCGGCGCGTGGGGATGCGCCGCATTCCAGATCGGCGCTTTCGCGCGTGGCACGGACCAGGCGGACGATATAATCGACGATCTCGTCGGCGAGCCGGACGGTCGCAATTGTATCGATCGCGGCTTCGATCGTCTTGGCATTGGCGACTTCGGTCACCCCGAAATCGGCCACCGCGGGGCTTTTGAAGCGGCCGCCATGGTCGGCGACGATGCGCCGTTCTTCGTCGGCGGCGGGATAATCGACAACCAGTTTGAACAGGAAGCGATCGAGCTGCGCTTCGGGCAACGGATAGACGCCCTGCTGTTCGATCGGGTTCTGCGTCGCGAGCACAGTGAAGCGCGGGCTCATCACATGCGCCTCGCCGTTGATCGTCACGCGGCGTTCCTGCATCGCCTCGAGCAGCGCGGCCTGGGTCTTGGGCGGGGTGCGGTTGATTTCGTCGGCGAGCAGCAGCTCGGTAAAGATCGGTCCCTTGGTCAGGGTAAAGCTCGACGTCTGGAAATTGAACAGGTTCGATCCCAAAATGTCGCCTGGCATCAAATCGGGGGTGAACTGAATGCGCCCGAACGCCAGCCCGGTCGCACGGGCAAACGCCTGCGCCAGCAGGGTCTTGGCGGTCCCCGGGGGGCCTTCGAGCAAGACATGGCCGCCCGCGAGCAATGCGATCGTCACCATCCGGGTCAGCGGTCCCTGCCCGAACACGACCTTGGCAACTTCGCTTTCGATCGCGGCACCGAGCGCCTGAACGCTTTCGACTCCTTTGGCGATGGGGTTAGCTGTCACGCAGTAAATCCTTCCTGATGTCGTGCATCGCCTGGGCGTCGCTGAGAAATTCATGAGTGTTCCGCGCCAGCGGCAGGCGCCGTGCGAGCGCCGAAAACAGGTCGCTGCCGCCGCGCAGATGCTTGTCGATCCAGCGGTCGGTCGCTGCGTCGTCAAGTCCGCCGGGCGCATGCAGCCGCCGCGCGATAGCGGTCCGCTGGCTGCGGACATAGGCGTCGGCGCCGTCCAGTTCGCGCCGCGCCTGCTTGATCAGGTCCGCGCTGTTGGCGATCAACGCCGCCTTCGATACCGCAATTGCGCGCGCCGGTTTCAGCGCCGGGCCGAAGCGCATCCACGCCTGCCACAGCGCGAGCAACCCGGCGGCGATCAGGCACAAGGTGATGCCGATGAACGGCGGCACGAAGGCAAAGCGCAGCAACGACCGCTGGCTGCCGAAGCCGTTGAGCGTTACGTCGAACGCGACGCCATACGCTCCGGCATCCTCCGCCACCGCATCGATCAGCATCGCCGCCGCCCGGGCGCGGTCGCGGTTGGCGAACGCCAGATTGTTGACGAGGTCGGGATCGGACAGGACGTAAATCGGCGCATCGGAGTGTTTGGCCAGCACCGCGCCGCCGTGCGGAAACGCGATGAGTGTCTCCATATCGGGGGCGTCGAGCACCTGGGTGCGCAGGGACGGCAGCGCCAGCGAAATCGGATAGCCGCCCAGATAGCCCTGTGCCCGGGCACCGCGCGCATGCGGCTCGCTGCCGATCTTGTCGACGGATCCGGCGGCGGGCGGCAGCATTTTGGGCGACGGCGCCGATGCATATCCATTGCCCGCCCAGCCCGCTTTCGACGGGTGGCGGCTGGTCCGCCATTTCGGCAATATGATCAGGACCGCGCCGCCGCGCTGTTCGCTGATCAGGCGGGCCAAATCGTCGGGCTTGGTCGTATGGCTCGGGGTCAGGATCAGCAGTTGGGGATCCTCGGTCGTCGGCGCCTCTTCGCGCCGCCGCAGGTCGACCGCCGCATCGCTGCGCTCGAGCAGATCGACGATGCCCGCATAGCCCGGGGCAGACTTTGACAGCGCGTGGCCCCCCCCGTCGTTGCCGCTGCTCAGCTGCGGACCGAGCGCAATCAGCGCCCACAGCGCGATAAAGGCGATCACCCCGATCGCCACCACCGCCGCGATCAGCCGCGGATTGAACCCGCCGTCGTTCGTCGTCGGCTCGCTCACGCCCGCGCCCAATTCTTCGGGACCGTCAATTCGGCATAGGCGGCGCGGCATTGCTGCCAGGCACCGGCGTCGATCGATCGCCCGCCGAACAGGCTGATCTCGACCGCACGCGCGATGCGGCTGAACGCCTCACGCGCGACCGTCGGCAGGTCTCGCGCTTCGGCCAGGTCGCGCGATGTCATCGCGGGCTTGACCAGTCCGGGGCGGCGGCCTTCGATATCTTCGACGCTGCGATAGAGCAGCAAGTGAACCGCCTCGGCGAAACGGCCCTCTGCCGCCAGCGCATCGGCCTCGCTCAGCAGCGCGCGGGCGGCGCCCGCTTCGGCCAAGCCGATGGCGTCGGCGGCGTCATCGTCGCCCGCCTTGCGGCGGAACGGCAGGTTATCGACCCAACGGGCAAAGGCGGGGACGAAATGATAGAGCAGGAACAGCGCCAGCAGCGCGACGCCAATCCACAGCAACGGCTTGGCGGCGGGGGCGCTCCACTGGAAAAAACTGGCGATGGCATCGAATAAGGAGCGCAGCCATTCGGGGGTGGGCGGCGGCGGTGGCGGCGGGGGCGGAAAAACGGTCTGGATCTCACCGCCCGCAATCGTCTGGTTATACGCCGGATCGACGAGCTCGGGATCGATCAGCCAGCCGCCACCGGCGCTCGGGGCGTCGACGGTCGCCGACGCTTGGGCGATCCACAGGGACATCATGCCCAAAAGACTGTTCCGCCCCATATCGTCATCGCATCAGGTCGTAGCGCGACGCGGCGCGCCAAGGCAAGAGATGCTTGCGTCACAGACTGCCCCGTTATAGCGCGCTGCCGCAGGGGCCGATGGTTGCGCGCGTAACCACGTGCTTCATCACGCAAAAGGCCGGGCAGGAGGATGTCGGTGGACGCGGCGCAGGCAGTACATGAAAAATTCCTCGCCGCGCTGGCGGGTGGACGCTTGCCCGATCGCGCCGATGCGCCCGATCCTGCTGCCTCCGGCCTCTCTCGCGCCGAGGCTACCGACATTTTCCTCTCGCAGCTGACCAGCCGCCAGATGGACCGGCTGTCGCGGACGCTGCAGGCACGCGGTGAGGGCTTTTATACGATCGGATCGTCGGGGCATGAAGGCAATGCCGCGGTCGCCGCGGCGCTGCGCGTCACCGACATGGCGTTTCTCCATTATCGCTCGAACGCGTTCCAGCTGCATCGCGCGCGCCAGCTTCCGGGCGGGACGCCGACCTGGGACATGCTGCTCAGCTTTGCCGCCTCATCCGACGACCCGATTTCGGGCGGGCGGCACAAGGTGATCGGGTCGAAACCGCTCAATATCCCGCCGCAGACCTCGACGATCGCCTCGCATCTGCCGAAAGCGGTCGGCGCGGCGTTCTCGATCGGCATCGCGCGCCGCCTCGGCATGACCGGGCTGCCGCTGCCCGACGACGCGGTGGTGCTGACCAGTTTCGGCGATGCGTCGGCGAATCACTCGACCGCGCAGGGTGCGTTCAATACCGCGGGCTGGGCGGCGTTCCAGGGCTCGCCGATGCCGCTGATTTTCCTGTGCGAAGATAATGGCATCGGCATCTCGACGCGTACCCCGACCGGCTGGATCGAGGCGCAGTTCCGCCACCGCGCCGGGCTGCACTATATCCAGTGCGACGGCAGCGACCTCGCGTCGGCCTATGCCGGTGCAGCGGAAGCCGCCGACTATGCGCGGCGGTATCGCAAGCCGGTGTTCCTCCACATGGCGACCGTGCGGCTCTACGGTCATGCCGGATCCGACGTACAGGGCGCCTATCTGCCCAAGGCGCTGATCGAGGCTGACGAGGCACGCGATCCGCTGCTCGCGGGGGCGGCGCTGATGGCGCAGCAAGGATGGATGGCCCCCGCCGAGATCGCCGATGCCTATGAGGAGATCGGCGCCACGCTCGCGCGGCAGGCCGAAGCGGCGATCCTGCGCCCCAAGATCACCACCCCGGCGCATGTGATGAAAAGCATCGTCCCGCCCCGGCGCGACATCGCCCGCGCGAACACCCCGTCGGACGAGGACCGCAAGGTGATGTTCGGCAGCGACGCGGGCGCGATGGACAAGCCGCAGCATATGGCGCGGCTCTTGAGCTGGGCGCTCGCCGACCTGATGCTCGCCTACCCGGAAATCGCCGTGATGGGCGAGGATGTCGGGCCGAAGGGCGGGGTCTATAATGTCACCGCCAAGCTCCACCAGCGTTTCGGGTCGGCGCGCGTCGTCAATACCCTGCTCGACGAACAGGCGATCCTCGGCCTCGCGATCGGCATGGCGCACAATGGCTTCCTGCCGATGCCCGAAATCCAGTTCCTCGCCTATGTCCACAATGCCGAGGACCAGATCCGCGGCGAGGCGGCGACGCTCAGCTTCTTCTCCGACGGTCAATATACCAACCCGATGGTGCTGCGCATCGCCGGGCTGGGATATCAGAAGGGCTTTGGTGGCCACTTCCATAATGACAATAGCCTTGCGGTTTTCCGCGACATTCCGGGCGTGATCCTCGCGGTGCCGTCGAACGGGCGCGATGCGGTGGCGATGCTGCGCGAATGCGTCCGGCTGGCGCGCGAGGAACAGCGCGTCGTCATCTTTGTCGAACCGATCGCGCTCTACATGACGCGCGACCTGCATGACGAAGGCGACGGCCTGTGGACCAGCGTCTATGAAGCGCCCGGCGATGGCACACCGATCCGGCTCGGCGATGTCGGTATCCATGGCGACGGCACCGACTTGGCCATCGTGACCTATGGAAACGGCTTTTACTTGTCGCAGCAGGCCGAAAAGCTGCTCGCCGCCGAGGGCGTGAAGGCGCGTGTTATCGATCTGCGCTGGCTCGGCCCCGTCGATGAGGTGAAGCTCGTTGCCGCGGTTGGCGATGCGAAGCGCATCCTGATCGTCGACGAGTGCCGGATCACCGGATCGCAGAGCGAAGCGCTGATGGCGCTGTTCGTCGAAGAGACGCCAGACAAAAAACTCGCACGTATCGCCGCCGACGACAGCTTCATTCCCCTGGGTCGCGCCGCAACGCTGACCCTGCCGAGCCGCGATTCGATCTACGCTGCGGCGAAGGAGTTGCTCGCATGACCGCGCGCAAGACCGCGCTCGTCGTCGCCCCCGGCCGCGGCACCTATGGCAAGAATGAACTCGGCAGCATCGCGCGGCTGCACGGCGCGCGCTTCGCCGACCTCATCGCCCACTTTGACGCCCAGCGCCGTGACCGCGGCCAGCCGACGGTGAGCGAACTCGACGGCGCCGAGCGTTTCAGCGTTGCGACGCACATGCGCGGCGATGTCGCGGCGCCGCTCATCTACACCGCGACCGTCCTCGATTATCTCAGCATCGACCGCGAAAAATTCGACGTCGTCGGGGCCCTGGGCAATTCGATGGGCTGGTATAGCGCGCTGGCGCTCGGCGGTGCGGTGTCAGTCGCGAACGGGTTCCGTATCAGCAACGCGATGGGGCTAAACAGCCAGACCCACGGCCCCGGCGGCCAGATCCTGCTACAGGTTGTCGATGAGGATTGGCGCCCGGTGCCGGGACTGCGCCAAACCCTGTTCGCGCTCGTCGCCGCTATCGCTTCGCGCCCCGGCCACGCCCTCGCGCTGTCGATCGACCTCGCCGGGATGCTCGTCTTTGCGGGTAATGAGGAAGGTCTTGCTGCGCTGCTCGCCGAAGCGCCGCCGACGCCGGGGCGCGATCCGCTTCGCCTCGCGGGCCACGGCCCCTTCCACACTCCGCTGATGGTCGGCAGTTCGGACAAGGCGAAGGCCGAACTACCCGCCGCCCTGTTCGGCACCCCCGCGCTGCCGCTGATCGATGGCCGCGGCCATATCTGGCGCCGCTTCGCCGGCGATTCCGCCGCTGTGCGCGATTACACCTTCGGCCACCAGATCCTCGCGCCCTATGATTTCGCGCTATCGGTGCAGGTCGCGGTGAAAGAGTTTGCTCCCGACGTCATCATCCTGCCCGGTCCCGGCGACACGCTGGGCGGCGCGATCGCGCAGTCGTTGATCGCTATTGGATGGCAGGGGATTGCCAGCAAGGCCGACTTTGCGGCGCGGCAGGCCGCCGACCCGATCCTGCTCTCGATGGGCCGCGCCGACCAGCGCGCTGCAGTGACCGGACATAAATAGGGCCGGCAGAAAAAGGAACATCCTCTGCCGGCCCTGTCGGTCGCGCGGGGTCAGGTGGGGTTGACCCGTTGCGGGTGAACGGCAGCGCCCATGGGGACCAACACAGGGGCGGTGCGCCGTTCATCATCCTTATAGGCGGGGCGGCGCGACGCTGGCCGCACCGGCGCGCGATCATGCGCCATAATGGACCGGATTGACCGCCGCACCGTGCGCCTGCTCGGCGATGAACTGCCATCGCAACAGCTCGGCGACATTGCCGGCGCCGGCGCGCCGCATGATATTGGCGCGGTGGACCTCGACCGTGCGCGGGCTCAATTCGAGCTGCCGTGCGATCACCTTGTTGCTTTGCCCTGCGGCAATAGCGTCCAATATGCTGCGTTCGCGCGGGGTCAGCGCCGCCAGCCGCGCCTCGGCCTCGCGTTGCCGGTTTAGCACCGTCTGCCGCCGGGTCAGATCGGTCAGCGCCCGGTCGATGGCGCGGAGGACCAGGCGTGGGTCGAGCGGCGCGGGCAGCAGGTCGTGCGCCCCGCCGCGCAGGATCGCGCGCGATTCGGCGATGCTCAACTGCTCGGCGGCGACAAAGGCGATGACGTCGGCGCGCGCCGCGATCCGGTCGAGCAGCGCTGCGCCGCCGACCCGGCCCGGCTGACGCCAGTGAAAGAGCAAGATGGCACCCGGACAATCGCGATCCGCTTCGGCATCGAGCCAGTCGTCGGCGCTCGCAAAGCTGCGAACGACCCGGTCGCCGCCTGCGGTCAGCGCGCGAAAACAGGCGGCGCGCTCGGTCGCGTCGGGCAGGATCAGGTGGATATGGCCCGCAAAATCGCTCACCCGGCGGTGCTGGCGTCGGCACCCCGCGCTGACCAGCGACAAAGGCTCGGCGATGGCGCCGTTTCGGATGGGCTCGCGATGCACCGGTGTGTGCAAGCGCATAGCGGGCCGCCGTCGCGTCAGCCATGATCGCCCCATGACAACCGCGCACCCCCCGTTTCGCTTTGCCGTCCTGATCGCTTGCCTGTCGGCCATACCCGCCGCCGCCCAAGCGCCGCCGCGCTATAGCGAGGCAGAGATTCTCGACGGGACGACCATTGCCATCGCGTCGCAGCAATTGTGCGGATATCGCGTCGATGAAAAGGCGATCCGGGCGCTTATCGCGGCAAAGCTGCCCGATCTTTCGCCGGGACTGATCGAACTGCAACTCCGCGGCTATGCGCGAGTATTGCCGCGCCTGACCGAAGAGCAAAAGCAGCGCCACTGCGCCGAAACGCGGCAACTGGCCCAGGCTGCAGGATGGCTGCGTTAGACGGGTTGCCCTCTCCCTTCCGCCTGTTACATCATGGACTTAGCTGAAAGATAAAGAGGATATGACGATGCGCCAAACGCTCACTGCCCTGACGCTGATCGTGTTGACGGCCTGCGGCGGTCCGGCTGGCGAGGCCGCCGCCGAGGATCAGGTCGCCGCGCCCGCCGCAGCGACGCCGACGACAAGCGCGCCCTCCGCTGCGGCTGCCCGCGACGAAACCGACACGATCATGCTCGCGTCCGCGGCCAGCGCCTGCGAGGCTGAGGATTATAAGGCTTTTTTCGACGCGATGATTTCGTCGGCGGCGGTGCGCCGCAAATATTCGGCGGCGACGATCGACTTCGGCCGCTTCGACGCATCGCGCACGCCCTATGCCGCGATCGAGGAAAAAAAGATCGCGGCGGGCGATTACCGCGTTTTTCCGATCCAGATGGTCGACTATTACCGGAAAAGCGTCGTTCCCGCCCGCGCTGGCGACAAGGACGAGTATGTGATCCTGGCGTTCAACCAGAGCCAGGCCAACCAGATTTCGGTCGAATGGACCCGCGTCCATTATGACGGCAAGTCCGAAGGCGGCGACGATCTGGGCAACGCTTTGGATCTGAGCGGCCAGCCTTATGAAGCCGATGGCCCAACCGATGGTCAGCTGCTGCTCTATCCGACCGCGACCTGCTGGGAACTGGTCGCCGACAACCGCTACGAACGACGCTGAGTGGGTTAGTGCTATCGAAAGATGGTGGCCCCTGCGGCAATCGAACCCCGGCGGGTCGGCTGTTGCCGATCCGCTGAACCGGAATCACGGGTTCGCCGAAAATCGCTGGTTGGTGACCCCTACGGGAATCGAACCCGTGTTTTCGCCGTGAGAGGGCGACGTCCTGACCGCTAGACGAAGGGGCCGCAAGGTCGGAATTTTTCGCGATAGCGCGAGCCGACCGCTCGCCAAACCGTGGTGACCCCTACGGGAATCGAACCCGTGTTTTCGCCGTGAAAGGGCGACGTCCTAGACCGCTAGACGAAGGGGCCGTCATTCGGTGAAGCGGCGCATTAGACGGGCATATCCGCGCGGTCAAGCGCAGCGGCGGACCGCGCGCGCAAAAATGTTGCGGGACGACGCGTCACTCTGCCCATGCCGCATCCTCAAGGTGAAGTTCGGCCGCGGGACGGCTGCCCCAATCGTCGCGCTTGGCACGGCCGGCGAGCCACAGCTTGCGTCCCCCGCGCGCGTGGAGCAACGTCTGGCCAAGTTCGGTTTCGGCGCTGCGGAATGCGACCGCCTTGAACCGCGCACCATCGTCGCCCGACACGATCAGGCGGACATGGTCGGTGCCGACGATTCCCGCCTCGACGATTCGCACCGGCCCGGTCGCAACGCGCGGTGCGGGCCAGCCGGCGCCATAAGGCCCGGCGCTCTCGATCGCATCGCACCAGAGCGGAGAGATGCCGCGCGGCGCCAGCACCGCGTCGATCAACAGCGATTTGTCGCCGCTGGCGCGTTCGACATCGGCGGCAAGCCGGTCGTTGAGATAGGCACCGAGCGCGTCGACCTTGTCGGCCGCGACGGTCAGCCCCGCCGCCATCGCATGGCCGCCGCCGGCGATGAGCAAGCCGTTTTCCTTGGCGGCGAGGATTGCGGCGCCCAAATCGACGCCGCTGATCGACCGGCCCGACCCCTTGCCGACGCCGTCGTCGCCCACCGCGATGACGATCGCGGGGCGGTGCAGTCTTTCCTTCAGGCGCCCGGCCACGATGCCGATCACCCCGGGGTGCCAGCCCTGTCTGGCGACGATTGCGACCGGCGCGTTGCCGCACGCGGTGCTGGCGGTCATCGCCTCTTCAAGCACCCCTGCTTCGATCGCGCGACGTTCCTCGTTCAGCCGGTTGAGCTCCTGCGAGATGTCGGCGGCTTCCTGCGGGTCCGACGTCGTCAGCAGCCGGACGCCCAAGTCGGACTTGCCGACGCGTCCACCCGCGTTGATCCGCGGACCCAATGCAAAGCCCATGTCGCTTGCCGTCGGCGGCTTGGTCAGCCGCGCTGCGTCCATCAGCGCGGCGATGCCGGTGTTGCCGCGCCGCGCCATCACCTTCAGCCCCTGCGTCACGAGCGCGCGGTTGAAACCGGTGAGCCGCGCGACATCCGCGACGGTACCGAGCGCGACCAGGTCGAGCAGGTCGATCAGTGCCGGTTCGTCGCGGTTCGCGAAAAAGCCGCGCGCGCGGAGTGTCCGGAGCAGCGCGGCGCCGAGCAGAAAGGCGACCCCGACCGCGGCGAGATTGCCGTGGATGGCGGCATCCGGTGCTTCGTCGAGGCGGTTGGGATTCACCAGCGCGAACGCTTCCGGCAGGATCGACGCGCATTGATGATGGTCGACGACGATCACCTCGACTCCGGCGGCATTGGCTTCGGCTATGGCTTCGAACGCCTGCGCGCCGCAATCGACGGTGACGACCAGCTTCGACCCCGCCTCGCCGATCTTGACCAGCGCCGCGCCCGACGGGCCATAACCCTCCATCAGGCGGTCGGGGATATAGGCGCCCGCGGGCAGCCCGAGCCCGCGCAGCAAGCGCACGAGCAGCGCCGCCGATGTCGCGCCATCGACGTCATAGTCGCCAAAGATCGTCACCGCCTCTTGCCGTTCGACCGCATCGGCGAGCCGCGCCGCGGCGGCGTCCATGTCGCGGAACAGCGACGGGTCGGGCATGAAGCCGCGCAGCGTCGGGGTCCGCTGGCGGTCAAGATCGTCGCGCGTCACCCCGCGCGCCAGCAGCAACTGGGTGACCAGATCATCGGGCGCCAGATTCTCCGGTGCCATGTCGGCGCTCATCCGCCGCCAGTGCCACGGCTGGCCCATGATCGATCGGGTGATGCCCAGCGCGGCGCCGCTCATGCCATATGCTCCCGTCGCGCTCGCGCGGCGAGGATACGGGTGCGCAAATCCTGCGCGGTGGCGAGCGGGATGGCGGGTATCTCGTGGCTGGCGAGCGAACTGCCGCCGGGAACCCCGAACACCAATGTCGCAAGGCCCAGCGGGCGCAGGATAAAATCGGTCTTGAGGTCGACGCTCTGCACCGACGCATGCGGCAGCAGCGTCATTTTGGGTTTCCACATCCCGCGCTGGATCGCGACCTGTTCGCCGAGGTCGGTCCAGCGGTGGAAGCGCGCGCCGATCAGCGATCCGGCACCGATCAGCACGCCGATAATGGGGCCGAACCAGCCGAGCGGCTGCCCGAAGGATACCGCGATCAGCCCGCCGATGCTCGCGCCGACCATGCCCATCAGCCCGCCGAGCGCGATGATGCGGTGGCTGTGCTGCCACGGCTGATCGCGATCGGGGCGGACGATCGCGACTTCGGTCAGCACCGGGTCGATCGCGTCCAGCTTGGCAAAGGGGACGACCTGATGGTCCTTTTCCTTGCCGCCGTCGCTCGCCAGGCTTTGCAGCCGCAGTTCGTGCCAGCCGAAGCGTTTGCGAAACCAGCCGGTGACGATAATCGCCGCCTGCACCCGCCGCACCGGCACCGCGACGTCGGTGCGCGTCGTCAGCCCGCGCGTCCGGCGCAGCGCGCGCGGCTCGCGGGTCAGGCGGAAATCCCAGTTGGCGAAAAACATCGTCGCGATGCCGCTCGCGAAACCGATCAGCAGCAGCGACACCACACCGCCTACCGCGGCGATCCAGCGATGCGCGAGGAACCATTGATCCAGCCCATAATCCTCGGCGACGTCGACCCAGTCCATCGGGTTAAAGACATTGAACTTGAACGGCAGCAGGCCGTCGAAAAACTGCATGCCCGCGCCCACGACGGCGAGCGCGGCGAGCGAGAAGTTGAATAATCCGGCAATCAGCAACTGACGCGGCGTCATTGCAAAGAGCAGCCGGTCTTCGGCAACCGGCGGTGTTTCGGGCGTGTCGGCGACGACAGGCGCCACCGCTTCGCTGCTGCGATGGGCGCGGATCGTCGTGCGCAGCGCCTGCGCGGCGTCCAGCCCGATCGCGTCGAGATGCGCGTCATTCTCCTTGCCCCCCGCGCCGGTTTCGAACCCGACCTTGGCGATGCCGAGTGCGCGCGACACCAGCCCCTGTTCGATGCTGACGTCCTGGATGCGGTCGAACGGGATGGTGCGGTGCTGGCGCGAGAACACCCCGCTTTCGATCGCGACTTCATCGTCGCCAACCACAAACCGAAAGCGCAGCCACTGGAAACACGCGGCAAGCAGCGAGATCAGCAGAAAGGCGAGGATCGCGGGGACGATATAGATCCAGTTTTTAGTAAAGCCGAGCACGGCGACCGCGGGCAGAAAGTTGAGCGAGCGCGGCCCCAGCTTGACGACGGCAAGCGCCAGCGTCGCGGGGTGCAGCCGCTGCCAATGCGGCTCTCCCTCGCTCGTTTTGGCGGCGTCAGCTTCGCTCATGCAAAGTCCGTCTGGATGTGTCGGCGGATTGTCTCGCGCATCGCCGCGGCCAGGTCAGCGTGCAGCCCGGGCAGCGTCACCGTGCTGTTATGCGTCCCCGACGTGTGGACGATCAGGTGCGACAGCCCGAACCAGCGTTCGATCGGCCCCTGTCCGACGTCGATATGCTGGACGCGCACGAACGGAACGATGGTGTCGGTGCGGAACAGCCACCCGCGCGCGACGCGCAGCTGTCCCTCGCCGATCTTGTACCCCCAGCGCGACACACGCCGCGACGGAAAGGTCATGATCACGATAATCGCGATCAGCCACGCCGCTGCGGTGATCAGGCCATATGGTCCCTCGATGTGCCGGATCAGCAGATAGTCGAACACGCTCGCCCCGATCGCTAGCGGGATCAGGTTCAGCGCCGTCGAGATACGCAGCACATGGGCAAAGGCGGGATCGACCGGGTCAAGCCCCTCGGCGGCGTTCAGCGCCTCGGGGTCAAAGGGATCGGTCGGATGGGCAGTAGCGTCGGTCATAATCCTCCGTTAGTCGCTCGGGCCATCAAGGCACAACCACATTGAAGCGCGGGTCGGCGGGCGGGTGGAGTGCGAACCACGACAGGAACGCCATGCGGTCGCCGTCGATCCTGATTGCGCCCGACCGCATCAGCGCCGGGAACTGCGCCTGCCCCAGCATCACATCGTCGAGCGTCGCGCGGTTCAGCGTGACCGTCGCGGTCGGCGCGGGGTCGGTGACGCCATAGCGCGGCACCTCGACCCCGCCGCCGACGACCACCGCGACCGCCTCCTTGCTGTCGGGCAAAACGAACTGGAACGTCCCTTTCAAAGCGCTGCCTGTTACGGCGTCGAAGCGCGTCGCAAGTGCATCGAAAAACACCGCGGTGGGGATCGCGCTAACGAACGACCGGCTCTGGCCATTGCCCGACATATTCTCCACCGCATTGCCGCGCAGCGTCGCCGCACCGGCGAGATAATAGTTGCGCCACGCCCCCGACTCGGCCTGATACCCCAACTGGTCATACGCCGACGCCAGCGCCGCGCGCGCTGCCTTGTTCTCGGGCTCGGCGAACACCAGCTTGTTCAGTAGCTCCGCCGCCCAGCGATAATCGCCTGCCTTGATCGCTGCCTTGCCCGCCGACAGCAGTTTGTCGGCGCCGCCCGCCAGCGCCACATATTTGGGCGCCGATTGCTCGGGGGGCAGCGGGTTGAAATTCGCGGGATTGCCGTCCCACCAGCCGAAATAGCGCTGATACACCGCCTTCATGTCGTGGTTCAGCGTGCCATAATAGCCGCGGGTCGAGAAATCACGGCTCTGCACCGGCGCCTCGGCGGTCGCGTCGGCTAGCTCGTGCAGCGTTGCGCCCTTGTTGCCGAGGAACAGCGTGCGGTCGTGGACATAACGATAGGCGTCGCGCTGGTTCGTCAGCAATTCGGCGACCTCGCCCGCGCCCCACGTCGGCCAATGGTGCGACGCCAGCGCCACCTGCGCGGTACCGCCCCATTTCAGCAACATCGCGTCGATCACCTTCGACCAGTGCAGTGCATCGCGCACCTGCGCGCCGCGCAACGTCAGCACATTATGCAGCGTGTGGGTGACGACCTCGGTCGTGTGCAGCGCCTTGTAAGCCGGAATGTAGAACACGAACTCCGATGGCGCTTCGGTGCCGCCCGCGTCGAGGAAGTCGAACCCCAGCCCGTCGATGGTCAGCGTCCCGCCCCTTTCGCCGACGGTCTCGGTCGGTTCCATATAGCCGATCGTCCCCGACGACAGCTTTGGCCCCAGCCCGGTGTCGACCTGTCCCGCCGGACCGGGGGCCAGGATCGACCCGAACATATACAGCGCCCGCCGCCCCATCGCGGTGCCCGCGAGGACATTCTCGGCGGTCGCTTCCTCGGAAAAGCCGTGCGGCGCGATGATGCGGATCTTCCCGCGCTTTACCTGTTCGGGGGTGACGATCCCGCCGACGCCGCCGAAATGATCGCTGTGGCTGTGCGAAAAGATCACCGCCTTGATCGGACGCTGGCCCGACTTGGCCTCGACCGTATCGGCGAACAGCTTCCACCCCGCCGCCGCCGCTTCCTCGGACAACAAAGGATCAACGACGATCCACCCTGACTTGCCGCGGATGATCGTCATCACCGAAATATCATAGCCGCGAACTTGCCAGATCTTGTCCGGCACTACTTCGAACAAGCCATGTACGGCATTCAGCCGCGCCTGCCGCCACAACGACGGATTGACCGTATCGGGCGCCGCTGCGCTGCTCAAAAATTCATAGGGCCGCCGGTCCCACACCGTCTTGCCGTCCTTGCCCAGAATCACCCCGCCGGGAATTTCGGCAAGCTTGCCGCGCGTCGCGTTCGCCATGTCGCGCGGATCGTCGAGCGGCAGGCGTTTTGCGAGGTCGGCCTGCGCGCTGCGCGTCGTCTCGCTCGCGGCGTCCTGCGCAGTGGCGGCAAAGGGCAGGGTGCTGGCAAGCAGCAGGACGGTTAATCGGCGCATCTTATGTCTCCCCCATATTTCGCGGTAGCTTGCGCCGCGCCCCGGCGCTTGGCAAGCATCGGCCCATGACCGACGCACCCTATCTGTTGATCGCCTGGCACAGCCGCACCGGCGGCAGCGAAGCGCTCGCGCAGGCGGCGGCGGTGGGCGCGGGGGCTGCAAAGCTCGTCGCCGCGGATGACGTGACGCCGGAATTGCTGATGGCCGCTGGCGGCTATCTTTTCGTCGGCCCCGAAAATCTCGCCGCGCTGTCCGGCACGATGAAGGAGATGTTCGACCGCTGCTATTATCCCTGCCTCGGCAAACTCGAAGGCCGCCCCTATGCGACAATCATCTGCGCGGGCTCCGACGGCGAAAACGCCCAGCGCCAACTCGACCGCATCGCCACCGGCTGGCGGCTGAAGCGCGTTGCCGACCCGGTGATCGTCAACACCGATGCGCAGACGCCCGATGCGGTATTGGCGCCGAAGACGATCGCTGCCGGTCGGCTGACCGAAGCCCGCGATCTCGGCGCGGCATTGGCCGAGGGGCTCGCGGCCGGAATCTTTTGAGGATGGGCTGGTCAAGCGAACGGTCGCATCCGTTCGCGGGCGATGGTCGGCGCCACGGGAAAATCTTTCTGCCGGTCGTCTAAGCAGGCTCCGTCGGCTCGCCGCGTCCCGTGCACGGCCGGGCAACATGCCATTTGGCGCGGCCCCCTGTGATGCGACACGGACAATCATCGTCGTTCGACCGGAGTTTCTTATGCCTAAGCACCACCGCCTGCTTGCCGCGCTGTGCCTTGCTGGCGCAGCGCTGTCCGCGCCCGCCGCACAGGCGCAGAAGGCGGCGGCGCCAGCGCCCGCTTCATTGACCCCCGGCACCAAAGTCTATGACCAGGACGGCGAAGAGATCGGCCAGATCGTCAAGGTTGCGGGCGACAAAGTCGCGGTGGCGATCGACGGTAACGGGCTGGTGGTTCCGAAAGACGCCTTTTTGAAGACCGAAAAAGGTTTGGCGCTAAAAGCGCCGAAAGCGAAAATTCTGGCAGTGCTGAAGGAAGCCCAGACGGATGCGGCGGCGGTCGACGGGGCGCTGAAGCCGGGGGCAGAGGTGCGCAGCGCCGACGGTGCCGCGGTACTCGGCAAGGTCAAGGAGGTAGCGCCGCGGGGCGCGGTTCTGGCCACCAGAGACGGCAATATCACGATGCCGCGCGCCGCGTTTTTCCTGTCGGAAAACGGGCTGGCGGTGAAAGTGAACGAGAAGGAGTTTGTCGAAGGGGTCAAGGCGGCGCGGGCGCAGAAGCGAGGCGGTTGAGCCCTATCGGCCGTTGCTGCTCACCCGGCTGTTCTACTCGGAACCGTTCGGGCGTCAGCTCGACCGATGCTCGCCGCGCACCCAGCGCACCGTGCCCGACGATGCGCGCATCACTACCGTCTCCGTCGTCATCACCCCGTCGCGGCGGTGCTTGACGCCGCGCAGCAGCGATCCGTCGGTGACCCCGGTCGCGGCAAAGATCACGTCGCCCTTGGCCAGGTCTTCCAGGTCATAGACGCGGTCGAGATCCTCGACCCCCCATTTGGCCGCGCGCTTGCGCTCGTCGTCGTTGCGGAACAGCAGGCGGCCCTTGAATTGACCGCCGACGCAGCGCAGCGCCGCGGCCGCCAGCACGCCTTCGGGCGCGCCGCCGCTGCCCATATAGATGTCGACATTGGTTTCGGGATTGGTCGTCGCGATCACCCCGGCGACGTCGCCATCGGGGATCAGCGCGACGCCGCAACCAAGTGAGCGCAGCTCGGCGATCATCGCTTCGTGGCGCGGGCGGTCGAGCACGCACACCATGACGCCATCGGGGCCGCAGCCCTTTTCCTTGGCAACCGCGGCGACATTCTCGCTGATGCTGTTGTCGAAATTGACGATGTTCGGCGAATAGCCGGGACCGACCGCCAGCTTGTCCATATAGACGTCGGGGGCGTTGAGCAGGCAACCTTCTTCGGCGATGGCCAGTACCGCGAGGGCGTTCGGCCCGGCCTTGGCGGTGATCGTGGTGCCTTCCAGCGGATCGACCGCGATGTCGATCTTCGGGCCTTTCCCGGGTGCGTTGCCGACCTTTTCGCCGATAAACAGCATCGGGGCTTCGTCGCGCTCGCCCTCGCCGATGACAATGGTGCCGTCCATATACAGGGTGTTGAACGCGGTGCGCATCGCTTCGACGGCGGCGGCATCGGCGGCCTTTTCATCGCCGCGGCCGATCAGCTTGGCGGCGGCGATCGCCGCGGCTTCGGTGACGCGCACCATTTCGAGCACGAGTACCCGGTCGAGGTTGCTGCCGCTATCCGTCATATCCGCTGCTCTCCGTCTTTGATCTTGCCTTGCCGCCCCGGTCGGGCATGGTGGGCGCCATATGGTCGCGCGCGCTGCTTGTCGAGGATACTTCGCCCGATTCGGGGCCGCTGTCGCGCTATCGTGCGTCATCGCCGTGACATCTGCGGCGCAGGTGCAGGGGCCGCCGGCGCCGCCGCCGCCGCGCGATGCCGAAACCGCCGCGGCCAATGCGAAAGAGCTGGTCGATCCGATCCGCCGCTGCAAACCCGCCGACGACGGATCGATCAATGTGTGCGGCTCCGATACCCAGCG
Organism: Sphingopyxis sp.; assembly: GCF_965279725.1. GTDB lineage: Bacteria > Pseudomonadota > Alphaproteobacteria > Sphingomonadales > Sphingomonadaceae > Sphingopyxis. The sequence goes on along the minus strand of NZ_CBDIIL010000003.1, from coordinate 924,787 downwards.
TCACCGGCTGACCCCCGAATTGCGTGCGATTGCGCAGGAGGGCCGCGAAGCGCCGCCCAAGCTGCCGCGCGCCGAGGCAAAGGCGATGAGTCTCGACAAGCTGCCCTATAACTGGATGTCGATCGGCGGCCGGATGAAGCCCGGCCCTGAATATAATGCGCTTTACGAACAGGCGAAGCGCGCAACCGATCCCGAGACCGGCCAGCCGCCGGCCGCCGAGCCCGAAGATTAGGCAAAGACCTCGCGGGCGGTGATCTCCGGCTCGCTGGTGCGATAAAGTCCGGCAGGGATCAGGATCTGGCCAACGAAATAGAGCGCAAACAGCAGGATCCAGCCAAAGCTCATCAGCGTTTCGATCCAGCCACCCGGCGCATTGTTCAGGATCACCGCGCCGTGGGCGATGATCAACCCCGCTGCGGCGATGCCGAACGGCAGGCCATAGAGCAGGTAAAAGCCGAACAGCCGCCACTGAGCGCTCCGCGTCCGCCGCCACGATTCGACGAACGCGGTCACCGGCTCCAGCTTGCCGCGTCCGCCCATGATCGCACCGGCAAGGCAAAGGCGCGCCGCGATCCAGCTGCCGACGAGCGAGACGATCAGGCGATACAGCGCGATGACGATGTCGAGCGCGCCGCCGGTGCCGAACAGCGCGTCGGGTCCAAGCACGAACAGTGGCAGCGCCGCGACTAATCCGATGGTGATTGCCAGCACCAGATTGGCGAGCAGATAAGCGACGCCAGCGACCATTCCATACATCACTTCGGACAGAAAGCCTTCGCGCAGTTCGGCGAGGATGCCGTTCCACGCTGCCAGCATCGCGCCCGCGACGATCACTGCGACGATGCCGAGCAGATAGAGCGGGCCGGTGATCGACCCGCCGACGCGGTAGGTCCAAGGATCGGACAGGATCGCGATGATCGTCCGCAGGCTGAAGATAGGCTCGCTCGACAGCAGCAGAAAGGGGACGATCACCCCGATGGCAGTATATACCGCCAGCATGTTGCGATGGTCGCCCGCCAGCGCCCATGCTTCGGCCAAGCCGCGCCGGATTTCGATGTCCATATCTGCTCCCCCGCTCGCTCGTGCCGGAGTAACAAGCCCGGGGGCAATTTCAAGCGCGGCTACAGAGCCAATATCGGCATCAGCATCGGCGCCCCGACGACATGGTCCGACCCCGCCAGGATCGCCAGCGCCGCGTGGATCGCGCGCGCCGGGCCGGCGTGGGTGACGAGCACGATGACGACGCCATCCTCCTCGTCGGTGCCGCGCTGGATGAAGCTTTCGATCGACACCCCCGCATCGCGCATCGCGGTCGCGATTTCGGCGAGCACGCCGATGCGGTCCTCGACGATCAGGCGAACATAATGCTTGCCGACGCGCGCGCCCGCATCGGCAGTCGGCGCCTGGTCGAGCGAATCGACGGGCATCGCAAAGGCAGGGCCATATTCGTCGCGCGCGATATCGATGATGTCGGCGACGATGGCGGAAGCGGTCGGTCCTGCGCCCGCGCCTGCGCCTTCGAAGAACAGCCGTCCGACAAAATTGCCCTCGGCGACCACGGCATTGAGCGCGCCGGGGACATAGGCGAGCGGGTGGTCGGCAGGCACCAAGCACGGCTGGACATGCTGGTACAGGCCGTTTTCGTTGCGCTCGGCCATGCCGATCAGGCGGACGCGGTGGCCTAGCGCTTCGGCCTCGCGGATGTCGGCGGCGATCAGGTTCCGGATACCGTTCGCAGTCACCGCGCCGATGTCGAGCCGGGTGCCGAAGCACAGCGCTGCCAGGATCGACAATTTGTGCGCGGCATCGATGCCGTCGACGTCGAAGGTCGGGTCGGCCTCGGCATAACCCTCGGCCTGTGCGGCGGTCAGCGCGTCGGCAAAACTCGCGCCGTTCCGCTCCATCTGCGTCAGGATATAATTGCAGGTGCCGTTGAGGATGCCATAGACGCGGGCGATCTCGTTCGCCGACGCGCCCTCGCGGATCGCCTTGATTACCGGGATGCCGCCCGCGACCGCGGCCTCATATTTCAGCGGCGTGTCGGTTTCCTCGGCCAGCCGCGCCAGGTCCAATCCATGATGTGCGATCATCGCCTTGTTCGCGGTGACCAGCGCCTTGCCGGCGCCCAGCGTGTGGCGCGCGAGGGTCAGCGCCGATCCGTCGGCGCCGCCGATCATCTCGACGACGACGTCGATATCGTCCGCTGCGACCAGCGCGTCCATATCGTCTTCCCAGCGATAGGGGGTCAGGTCGATGCCGCGATCCTTGTGCCGGTCGCGCGCCGATACGGCGACGATCTCGATCGTGCGTCCCGCGCGCCGGGCGATCAGGTCGCGGTTCGTCTCGAGCAGCCGGACGACCCCGCCGCCCACGACACCAATCCCCGCCAGTGCAACGCGCAGCGGCGGACGAGGGGCGGTCGGGGCAGGATGGGGCGACATGCAGGACTCCGTCAAAGGCGCGAAGCTTCGCCCCGCTGTTGCCAGCGCCCTATCGGCTTTTGCGATCGAAACAACCCTGGCGCGCCTGTGCGGCGCCGAAGCCAAAGTTTATCCGGCTGTCGGCGGCTTGCGCGTCCGCGTGCATTCACCCAGCGCGCCGAGGACGATACCATAGTCCGACGCGGCCTTGCGGCGATCCTCCGGCGCCGTCCCGGCCAGCTTGTTGAGCGGCAACTGGCGCGGCAGGCCGCAGGCGAGCCGGTACCATGCCAGCGTATTTCGTGCCGGCACCGCCGCCGATCCGTCGACGATCTCGCCGAATGCGGCCGCCCAGCGGCGCGATCCGTCGGCGGTGGTCAGGATGGTGAGCGACACGGGCTCGCCGGTCGGCGTGTTGAGAAACAATTGCGTCTCACCCTCGCCCGGCAGCGTGCCCGGGACGTGGAAGCCGTTGGCGATGCCGGTGATCGCGGGTGCCGCCCCGGGCTTGACGAGTTCGGTCAGCACCGCGCGCAATTGCGCCTCGGTGGCGGCGTCCCACGGCAGCTGGGCATCGGGAGCGATCAGGCGGATACTGCCGGTGCTGCTGCTGCCCGCCGCCGCGCCTGCGACAGGGCGCGCAAAGAGCAGGACGGGCTGCTTCTTTTTCAGCTTCGGCGGCTTGCCTTTGGCGTCCAGCGGCAGGTCGACGAGATAGGAAATGCGCGCCGCGAGCGGACCCGATCCGCGAATCAGGCTGACCACATCGGCTTCGACATAGAATCGCGCCTGACCCGGCGCGACACCCGGCGACCGATCGGGTTTGAGCGCTGCGGCCTTATAGATACGGGCGTGCAACGCCATGGGTGCGGCGGTCGCCAAATCGGCGATGTCGGCATAGCTATAAGGGCTCGCCGCGGTCGCTGGTGCCGCCGTCTGCATGGCGGAAACGCCAGTAAATCCGGGGCTAAGGGCCAAAATTCCGGCGATCGCCGCCGACAGGTACAGGCGCATGGTCGATTGACTTTCCATCATTGTTGACACCGGTCACGGCGCATTGGTCCCCATCATGGGACATCGTACATTAACCCCTGATAAAGGGTTTGCGAACTTGCCGCCACCGCGATAGGACGGGCGGTGAAGCGTCCGGCAAGAACATAATAAGCCGAACGTAGCTCCGCCGGGTCTGTGGAACGCATCGGAAATCATCCGGGCTTTTGGCATTGGACCTGTCGGGTGGGAATTGGTGTCAGGATGATCTAGCAAGGAGCGTCGTCCCTGAATGGCTTATGGTGATAATGTCGACCCTAAAAACAGGGTAGTGGCCATTGTCTTGGTTGGTTTGTTTACGGCGGTGCTGGGCTATGGCCTGGTCAACGGCCTGAACATCAGCATCGTCAAGACAATTGCCGAAAAGTTGGACGTGGTGGACGTCGAAGAGCCGCCGCCACCCGAAGAGCCGCCGCCGCCGCCGCCGCCAGACAATGTTCTGCCGCCGCCGCCGCCGGTTGTGATTCCGCGGCCGCCGATCGCGTTGCCGAGCCCGAACGTCGTTCAGGCTGTGCGCGAGATACCGCCGCCGCCGCCGCCGCAATATATACCGCCCCAGCCGCCGCAGCCGCCGCCGCCTGCCGCTGATCTCAGCGCAGCTGGCACGCCGCGTGGCAACCCGGGCCGTTGGGCGACGAACGACGACTATCCGGCGCGCGCCATGCGTGAAGAGCGCGAAGGGACGACGGGTTTCCGCGTCACCTATGGTGCCGATGGCCGGATCACGTCGTGCGACGTCACCGCGTCGAGCGGTCATGCCGACCTTGATGCCGAAACCTGCAAGCTTATCCAGCGCCGGGGCCGGTTCAATCCGGGCAAGGATCGCGCGGGTAACCCCACGGGCGGAAGCTACAGCAATCGTATCCGGTGGCAGATCCCGCGCTGATTTCAGCGCGCGGCAGTCTGTTTTCGAATTTTATCGAATTTCTTGAGAGGGAATATCCAGTATGTTTAATCTGATCGCAAATGCCGCTGCTGCGGCGCCAGCCCACGAGGTTGGGCTCACCCTGATGCCTGCGGCGATGTGCGTGAAGGAAGAAGGCGCGAGCCCTTATGGTCTCGTTCCCGCGCTGTGCGATGGCGGTGTCGTGTCGCAGGTCACCTTCCTGGTGCTGCTCATCATGTTCATCGGCACGCTCTACATCCTGTTCACCAAGCTGTTCGAACAGAATAAGGTCATGAACCAGGGCAAGGCGGTCGATGCCAATTTCTGGCGCGCCCCGACGCTGGCCGATGGTGCCGCAAAGCTCGAAAAGAACAGCGCCTATCGTCAGGTCGTCGAAGACGGCCTGCGCGCCAACGAAGAGCATAACAAGCTGACCGATCCCGTCGAAGCGCATGACTGGATGCACGGCACGCTCGAGCGTTCGCAGAACCACATCAACTCGAAGCTGAACAGCGGCCTCGCCTTCCTTGCGACCGTGGGTTCGACCGCACCGTTCGTCGGTCTGTTCGGTACCGTTATCGGTATTCTTCGCGCTCTCGTGAAGATCGGTGCATCGGGTCAGGCTTCGATCGACACCGTCGCCGGTCCGGTCGGTGAGGCGCTCATTATGACCGCTATCGGTCTGATCGTGGCGGTTCCCGCGGTGCTTGCTTTCAACTGGTTGCAGAGCCGCAACAAGTCGATCGCTCGCCGCCTGTCGACCTTCTCGAACGACGTGCTCGGTTCGATCATGTCGAACGGCCAGGTGAAGCCGGTCAGCGTTGGCCCGGCGACGACCGCTGCTGCGCCGAAAAAGGCCTAACTTCTCTGGATCCTCGCCTTTCGCCCTTGTGGCGGAGGCGGGGTCCGCTGGACAGGGCGCAAGGCTGATGCCGTGCCAACCCAATGTCCGTGACATGAATTTTTTGTGACAGGATGATAATCCTATGTCGATGAGTGTAGGCGACAAGGGCGAAGAAGGCCCAATGTCCGAAATCAACACGACTCCGCTCGTGGATATCATGCTCGTGTTGCTCATCATCTTCCTCATCACGGTTCCCGTGGTGGTGCAGACGGTGAACCTCAAGCTGCCCGATGTGCAGTTCGAGGTGACAACGACGAAGCCTGAAAATGTGCTGTTGTCGATCCGTTCGGCCGACACCGACGGTGACGGCGAGCCGAATGTCGATAGCGCATCGTGCGAAGTATATTGGGGGCAAACCCCGGTCGATTCGAAGCAATTGCTGGAACGTGGGCAGAAAAAGCTCGAAGAACTGCTCGAAGCAATCGGCGGTCCGGAAAATATCACCGATGATAATTTCCCCGAGGTCCATATTCGCGGTGACGTGAACACGCCTTACCAATGCATTGGCGGCGTGATTTATACGATGCAGTTCGCCGGCTTCCAGAAAATCGGATTCCTTTCCGAACCGGCCGCTGGATCGATCAAGGTGACCCGCCTCTAATCGGCGGATTCGCCAAAGCTTTGAAGGAATAAACCCATGTCCATGGCAGTTGGAGAACGGGACGAAAATGAACCGATGATGGATATGAACACGACGCCGTTGATCGACGTCATGCTCGTGCTCCTCATCATGTTCATTATCACCATCCCGGTCCAGACCCACGCGGTGAAGATCGATTTGCCGATCGCTGATAACAGCACCAGCAATGTCGATCCCGAAAAGAACAAGGTGATGATCGATCCGGCAGGAACGATCACCTGGAACGGGGCTCCGATCGATCTGGCGCAGCTGGCGACCTATCTGGAACAGACCAAGGCACTGCCGGTCGAACCCGAACTCCAGGTCCAGCCCGATCCCTACGCCCGGTACATCGTCGTCGATCGGGTGCTGGCGGTGATCAAGCGCAGCGGCGTCGGCAAGCTGGGCTTCGTCGGTAACGAGCAATATGCCCGCGTCTTCTGATCTTTGATCGAAGCCGTCAGGCAAAAAAATTCGGGGGGCCGCGAAGCAATTCGCGGCCCCTTTCTCTTGGCGCATCTTCGGGTTTACGCGGATTGCGATATGACGCGTTGCGGTAGCAATGGTCCTCCGCCTTCGCGGCGGCGACGATTGCCCACGGCCTGCCCTTTTCCTCCAAAGCCGACTATGTGCTTGGAACCGGCGACAAAACCCGCCATCGTTGCCGAATAGGGATCGGAATGCGCACTCGCGACGTTCTGAGTCCGATCATATTCGCAGGGAGCAGCAAGATGACGATTGGTTCGCGCCGCAAACAGACAATGGTTCATGGGCTCCTCCTTCTCTCCGCGGTGACGCTTGCCGGCTGCGCGGGGATGGGCAAAAAATCGGTGACCAAGCTTCCGGTTCCCGACGCCTATGCCGACCTGGTCGATGCGCGCGGCGCCGACCGCGGCCGCATCGATGTGTTCAAGGAAGGCAGCGGGCTGCGAATCGAACTCGTCGCGCGCGGCTTTGCTGCTGGCACCTACGGCATGCACGTTCACACCACCGGGCAGTGCGACGGGCCCAAATTCACGACCGCCGGCCCGCACTGGAATCCGACCGGCGCACAGCACGGCCGAGAAAACCCGATGGGTGCGCATCATGGCGATTTGCCCAATCTGGTCGTCGAACCCGATACGATCGGCCGCGCGACGCTGCACCTGGTCGGGACGCGCCTGACCGGCGATGGCGCGGTGCTCGACGCCGACGGCGCCGCGTTTATGATTCATGCCGGTCCCGACGACATGAAAACCGATCCCAGCGGCAACAGCGGCGACCGCATCGCGTGCGGCGTCATTATGACTGCACCCGCCGGTTAAGCTGCAGCGCGTTCGACGATCGTCGCTTCGGCCTGCGGGACGGCGCGATACGCATAGAGCAACAGGATCAGCGCGATCGGGGCGACCCCGATCAGCGACAAGATGCCCGTGCGCAGATCGCCCACCGGCTGGCCATCGACGACCGTCCCTGCCAGATCGGAAATCTGTCCAACCATATAAGGGCCGAACGACAGCCCGACCAATGTCGTACCCAGGAAGAAGGCGGCGGTCGCCGTTCCGCGCATTCGCGGCAGCACCAGATCCTGCGTCGTCGCGGCAGCGGCCCCCAACGCGGTCGCGCCGAACATCCCGGCCAGAAAATTCATCGTGTAGAAGAGGGTCGAATTCTCGGTCGTATAGCCGATCCAGATCGGGACGATCGGCGCCACCACGCCAAAGATGACCATCAGGATGCGGCCCGCGGGATTCTTGGCCCGCAGCGCATCGGCGATACGGCCGCCGACGATCACCCCGATAAAGCCGCTGACCGCGCCATTGGCGCCCAATATGAACGCCAGCTCCTGCTTGGGAAGCCCGAGCACCGTTTCGGCATAGGGCGCCGACCAGAAGGCGAGTGCATAGGCAGCGAGACTGACCAAGCCATATCCCAGCGTCGTGCAAAGAAAGGCCGGTGTTCCCCAGATCAGGCGGAACGTCGCCGTATCGCGCGCGCGCAGCGTGCACGCCCATGAGAAGACGGCATAATAGCCAAGGCCGACCGCCGACCATTGCGGGAAATTGCCGGTCAGGTCGATCATCCACCAGGCAAAGGCCGCGATCAGGGCGGCAAACCCGATGTTGATCGCCAGCGCGCGAGGCCCGCGTTGCCACGCGCCGATCAACGTGAACGGGGGTACGATCGTCGACAAATCATGCGCGAACTGGCGGAAAGGGCTTGGCGAACTGGGGCTGACCACCCCGTCCATCGCGCCGCGCACCGGTTCACGCAGCGTCGCCACCCACAGCGCGACGATCAGCCCGGGGATACCGACCGCCAGGAACGCCGCCTGCCAGCCGACCAGCCCGATCGGGCCGCCGCCCGGATAAGCCTCGTTCCACGCCTTGACGATCAGCGCGCCGATAAACAGCGAAACGCCGCCGCCCAAATACAGGCCTGACGAATAGATCGCGAGTGCGGTCGCGCGTTGCCGTTTGGGGAAATAGTCCGAAATCAGTGAATAGGCGGTCGGGCTTGCGGTCGCCTCGCCGACGCCGACCCCCATGCGGGCGAACGTCAAGGTCAGCTGATTATACGCGAGGCCCGACGCCGCGGTCATCGCCGACCACAGCGTCAGACCGATCGACAGCAATTTGACCCGGCTCCAATTGTCGGCGAGCCGCCCGAGCGGTATGCCGAACAAGGCGTAAAATACCGCAAATGCCGCGCCGCCAAGGAATCCCAGATCGGCGTCGGTCAGGCCCAGGTCGGCCTTGATATCGACCGCCAGAATGCTCAGGATCTGCCGGTCGATGAAATTGAGGATATAGACGACGACCAGCACCGACAGGACGTACCAGCTGTAACCAGTGGCCTTTGGTTCCGCAAAAACCGGCGCCCCGGTCGTGTCGACTTCAGCCATCTGGCAACCCTCTCCCTGACCCGTTATCATTATGGCTCATGGCTAGCAGAGCCGAAAAATGGCGCAAGTTGAAAGTCGGTTCAACTTTGGCCGACGAGAAGCAAAAAGAGGACAAAATGCATAGCGATGGCGCCGCCGCCCCGGCAATTCTCTTCCTTTGCCTCGGCAATATCTGCCGCTCTCCGCTGGCCGAGGCGGCGGCGCGTGCGGCCTTTGCCGCCGCGGGCGTGAACGCCACAATCGATTCGGCGGGAACCGGCGATTGGCATATCGGTCGGCCGCCTGATCGCCGGGCGCAGGCCGAGGCGCGCCGCCGGGGTATCGACATCGGCGGGCTGCGCGGTCGGCAATTGGCGCCTGAGGATTTCTACCGCTTCGACATGATCCTCGCCGCGGATACCGAAAATCTTCGCGAGGCGCGGGCGCTGGCGCCGCCCGATGCGACGGCGCGGCTGCGGCTGATGCTCGATCTGGTTCCGGGGCGCCGCGGCGAGAGCGTCGCCGACCCCTATTATGGCGCGGACGATGGCTTCGCCGAAACCTGGGCGGATGTCAGCGCCGTCGCCGCAGCGCTGGTCGCCGAAGCGGCGAGCGCGAGCGGATAACGCGCTACCGGGTGATAGCGCGAACCGCCATGCCCCATCTCGCTTTCGTAAAGCGTGACATGATCAAAGAGGAAAGGCGCGCTCGCCAAATCGCTGTGCAACGTCAGGAACGGCGCGACCGGCCCCGCCGATCGGTTGAGCCGGGCCAGCGTGACATGCGGCGTAAAGGCGCGCGTTTCGGCATCGACCCCGACGCGCGCAAGCAATTGATCGACCTTGCGCTGGAGCGCGGCGAGCGGTGCCAGCGGTTCGACCCCCGCCCACACCATATGCGGCGTGCCTCGGCGATCGAACATCCCGACCCCGGCGATTCGCGCGGTGATGGCGGGGGCGTGGAGCGCACCGAGCGCTGCGGCAATATCCTCTGCCCGGTGATGATCGACCGCGCCAACGAAGCGCAGCGTCAGGTGTAACTGCTCGTCGTCCTGCCACCGCGCCGCCGAGATGCCGTGCATCGCGGCGCGCAGCAGGTCTCGAATGGGGCGCGGCGGCCGCAGCGCGACGAACAGGCGATGGCTCGACATGACCCATGCAGCATAGTCGTTCCCCGCGACGCCACCATCGAAACTTGCCCGATTACCGGTTTCGCTTGAAAGCCGACAAGAAAATCACGATATTGCCCCCAACGGCCGGTATGGGCTGGCCGAAGATGGAGTGAAAACAATGGCGAATTGGAACGACCCCAATATGGCGGCTTCCGGTTTTGGGGCCGGCGCGAATGCAATGGACCAGGCCGTCGATGCCGGCCTGCGGTCGTACATGCTGTCGGTCTATAATTATATGGGTTCGGGCGTCCTGCTGACCGGCATTGTCGCGCTGCTGGCGTTCCAGTCGGGCTTTACCGCCTCGATGGTCGGCACCCCGCTGATGTGGGTGGTGATGCTTGCCCCGCTGGCCTTTGTGCTGGTGCTCAGCTTTGGCATCAACAAGCTGTCGACGACGGCGGCGCAGGCGCTGTTCTGGGTCTATGCCGCGGTAATGGGTCTGTCGATGTCGACGATCTTCATTGCGTTTACCGGCACGTCGATCGCAACCACCTTCTTCGCGACCGCTGCGGCGTTCATTGGTCTCAGCCTTTACGGCTATACCACCAAGAAGGATCTGTCGGGTTTCGGCACCTTCCTGATCATGGGCGTCGTCGGCATTCTGGTGGCGATGCTGATCAACCTGTTTTTGCAGTCGAGCGCGCTCAGCATGGCGATCAGCGTCATCGGTGTGCTGCTGTTCGCGGGCCTGACCGCCTATGACACGCAGAAGATCAAGAGCATGTATTTCTATGTCCGAGGGACCGACTTTGTCGGCAAGTCGGTGGTGATGGGCGCGCTGACGCTCTACCTCGACTTCGTCAACATGTTCACCTTCCTGCTCAATCTGCTGGGCAGCCGCGACTAAGCGGAGGGATACAGAAAAAGAAATCGGAGCCCGGCGAAGCAATTCGCCGGGTTCTTTGTTTTGGGCAACTGGGGAGCGGGATCATGCAGGGATGGGCGATGGCGGCGGCGATGCTGTGCGCGGTTCCGACGTTGGCAGAAGAGCCCGAGCTCGAACCGGGAACGACGGCGATATGCCGTGTCGCGCAGCCAGCAGACGGCGATCTTAAGGCGTTCGCCGCGCGCTATTTCCCTGCCGCGGGCAAAACAGGTATCGACGGGCTGATCGCGTGTCTGGGCGATCCGCATCCTGCGGTGCGCGACGAATTCGCTTTCGCGCTGTGGTCCGAAGGGCTTCGCGGCAAACAGCTTTCGCCCGAATGGATGCGCTATACCGGACAGCAGCTGTCCGCGATCCTGGTCCAGCCCGACGATGCTGCCGGTTTCCGAAAACCCTTCGCCGCGCTTACTCTTTCCGAAATCGCGCGGGCTGACTGGATCGATCCGTTTCTGACCGCGCCGGAACTGCACGCCCTTGCCGAAACGGCAGCATCCTATCTGCGCGATGTTCGCGACTATCGCGGTTTCTTTGCCGACGAAGGCTGGCGGCACGGGGTGGCGCACGGTGCCGACCTGTTGATGCAACTCGCACTTAACCCGCGGCTGGCGCGCGCCGACGCCGATCTTTTGCTGGGGGCGATCGCGGCGCAGGTCGCGCCCGTCGCATCGCCCTTATATGTTCATGGCGAAGCGCGGCGGCTGGCACGGCCGTTGCTGTTCCTCGCAAAACGCGCTGACATCGACGATGCGGCGTGGGCGGCGTGGTTTCAGACGCTCCATCCCGATGCGGCGGTGCGGTGGCAGACGCCCTATGCCAGCGCGGCAGGGCTGGCGGCGGTGCACAACAGCAGCGCTTTTGGCGACGCCGTCTATGTCGCCGCCAGCGAATCGCAGGATCCCCAAGTCCGGCGGCTCGTGCCGCTCGCCGCCGGATTGCTGAAAGCATTGCCTTAAGCTGGTGCTGTGCCTGCCGCCTGCATCTCTGCAATCAGGCCGTTGTCGATTTCTTTGGCCCGCTTGTACGCGGTGCGCTCGCGCAGCGGTGCCACATAGGCCTCGAACGCCGGGCGCGACGCGATGGTGCCGAATTGCAGCCCCCAGTCGATCTGGCTGCCGACATAGACGTCGGCGGCGCTGAAACGGTCGCCCGCGACAAATGCCCGGCCCGCAACCGCGCTTTCCAGCGCGTCCAGCGCCATGTCGAGCGAACCGAAACCGGCCATCCGCTGCTGGTCACCTTCGGGTTCGACGCCGAAATGCTTGGCGGTGATCGCCTGTTCGACCGGGCCTGAGGTAAAAAACAGCCAGCGATAATAATCGGCGCGGTCGGCGGGCGCGGGCGCCAACCCGGCATCGGGAAACGCATCGGCCAGATAGGCGCAGATCGCGGCGCACTCGGTCACGACCTTGCCGTCGTGAACGAGCGCCGGAACCTTGCCCATCGGGTTGATCGCCAGATAGGCGGCGTCCTTCATCGTCGTGCCATAATCCAGAATGCGCGGTTCATAGGGGGCGCCGACCTCTTCGAGCATCCAGCGCGCAATCTGCCCGCGCGACATCGGATTGGTATAGAAAATCAAGTCGTCGGCCATCGTGCGTCTCCCGTGCGTTTCGATTCGGTTGCGAACATATCAGGAACATTGTCCGAGTTCCAGTGGGCTTGTTTTGTCACGGCGTCCGGCTAAGGCAAAGCGATGAGCGACGAACGCATTTGGACAGCCGCCGTACTGGTGATCGGCGACGAGATTCTCTCGGGCCGCACGCATGACAAGAACGTCGCCCAGATCGCGACCTGGCTCGACGCGCAGGGGATTCGCCTGCGCGAGGTGCGTATCGTCCCCGACGTCGAGGACGAGATTGTCGGCGCCCTGAACGCGGTGCGAGCGCGTTACGACTATGTTTTTACCACCGGCGGCATTGGCCCGACCCACGACGACATCACCGTCGATGCAGTGGCCAAGGCGCTGGGGGTCGGGGTGACCATCCATCCCGATGCGCGGGCGATCCTCGAACGCTATTACAGCGGCCGCGGCATTGAACTGACCGAGGCGCGGCTGCGCATGGCGCGCACCCCCGAAGGCGCCGCCCTGATTCCGAATCGGATGTCGGGGGCGCCGGGGATCCGTATCGGCAATTTGTTCGTGATGGCCGGGGTGCCGCATATCACTGCGGGTATGCTCGACGCGCTGACTGGCGAACTCGAAGGCGGTGCGCCGCTGGTTGCGCACACAATCGGCGCTTGGTCACCCGAAAGCGAGATCGCCGACCTGCTCCGTCAGGGCGAAAAGGATCATCCGGGAGTTGTGATCGGCAGCTATCCGTTTTTTCGCGAGGGCAAGGTCGGGGCCAATTTTGTCATCCGGTCGACGGTCGCCGCCGATGTGGAGGCTTGCGTTGCGATGCTCACCACCGGGATCGAGGCCGCGGGCTATGCGGTGACCGACGGGGGTATCTGATCAGGCGCGTCGTCGCTGGTTCGCGTCACTCGCGGCAGGCGGCGCAGCATCACCACCGCAAACAAGCCGAACACTGCCGAGACAATGAACGCGGCGCCGGGAAAATGGACCGGCGCGGCGTCGGCTGTGAAATACGCCATCGTTCCGGTGAGCAGGATCGGTGCGAAGAGTTGACCCAAGCCCATCGACATGGCCGATATGCCCTGCACCTCGCCTTGCGTGTTCGCCGTGGCGCGGCGCGACATCAGGGCGTTCAGCGACGGCTGCACCGGAGCCTGCAACGCAACGGGCAACAACAACAGAAAAGCGCCCCAGGTCGACGTCACAAAGGCGAAGCCGACATAATTGGCAACCGCGACCAAGATGCCGATCGTCGCCGCGTCGCGCTCGCCAAAGCGTGCGACCATCGGCCCGACGACAAACGCCTGCCCAAGCGCGATCATCACCCCGACCGCGGCCAGGCTGGCGCCGATCATCCCCGGGGTCCAGCCGAGCTGCGCGATGCAGTAAAAACTCCACGTCATCGGATAGACGAGGCTGGCGATCTGCCACAGCGTCAGCACGCTCGCGACCCCGCCCATCCCCGGCAACCCGCGCATCGTCTGCAGCGCGCCGAGCGGATTGGCACGCCGCCAGTCAAAGGCACGGCGGCGCTCGGGCGGCAAGGTTTCGGGGAAGATGAACAGGCCATAGAACATGTTGGCGGCGGCGAGGATCGCCGCGGCGACGAACGGCGCGCGCGGGCCGATCTCGCCCAGAAAGCCGCCGATCGCCGGGCCGGCGACAAAGCCGACCCCGAACGCCGCGCCGACGAAGCCGAAGTTGCGCGCGCGCTCCGCGGGCTTTGTAATGTCGGCGATGGCGGCTTGCGCCGCCGCATAGCTGCCGCCGAATACCCCCGACAGCGCCCGCGCGACGAACAGCCACGGCAGGGTGCCGACAACGGTCAGCAACGCGTAATCGATCGTCAGGCCCGTCAGGGACAACAACAGCACGCGCCGCCGCCCGAACCGGTCCGACAGATTGCCCAACAACGGCGAGGCGAGGAAGGTCGCGACCGCCATCACCAGCCCGATCCACGCGCCGACCTCGATGGCGTGCGGGAGATCGATGCGCCCGACTTCCATCACCAGCTGCGGCAGCACCGGCATGATGATGCCGAAGCCCACTGCGTCGATAAAGATCGTCGCGACGATGAAGGGGATGGTACGCGATGCGGTCACAAAATATCCCGGGAACGAAGGGGTCGGCGCGTCATACAGCGGCGGCGGAGGATCGCGCCAATGCTTTTCGGTTGTGCCGCTGTTTTTCTCGCCCTAGCGGCACCGATCCCGCTTTGGAGCGTTACCTGCCGATGAAACTCGAAATCACCGCCGCGCTCGACTACCGCCTTGGCGATCCGGTCGACCTGATGCTGCACATCGAGGCGGCGGCGATCCCCGAACAAGCGATCCTGAACGCGGTGCTCGACGTCGGGCCTTGCGAATATTTCGCGCGGGTCGCGGCGCAGGACCTGATCGGGGACCGGATATGGCTCCGCCGCGGCGGCGAGCTCAATGTCCGCTATCGCTCGACGGTCGAAATCAACCGCGATCTCGTCGATTATCGGACGCTCGGTAAGGTGCCGATGCACCGGCTGCCCGGCGAGACGGTCCAGTATCTCAACGAATCGCGCTATTGCCCGGCGAACAAATTCATCCACTTCGTCCAGGACGAATTCGGCGATGTCGAGGGCGGCGCCAAGATCGGCCGGATGCGCGACTGGATCGAGACGCATTTCACCTATGTATCGGGATCGAGCGACGCCGAAACGGGCGCGCTCGACAGCTTTGTCCTGCGCCAGGGCGTGTGCCGCGACTATGCGCATGTCATGGTCAGCCTGGCGCGCGCCGCGGCGATTCCGGCGCGCGTCGTCAGCGTCTATGCGCTTGGCGTCGAACCGCAGGATTTCCACGCGGTGGCCGAGGTGTTTCTGGGCGGTGCCTGGCATCTGGTCGATGCGACCGGCATGGCGAAAGCGGGCGAAATGGCCAAGATCGCCGTCGGCCGCGACGCCGCCGACATCAGCTTCCTGACCGCTTATGGCGAGATCGAGATGTTGAACCAGCAGGTGACGGTGCAGGCGGTGGGGTAGGGTGTTTCGGCATGACAAAGCCATGCCGCCGATCCTCGCTACGCGAGGTCGGCCGGACTTTCGCTGATCGCGATCTAGCTCCGCTTAATCGCTGCGAAAGTCTGGAGCGGGTGAAGGGAATCGAACCCTCGTCACTTGCTTGGGAAGCAAAAGCTCTACCATTGAGCTACACCCGCGCGCGGCGATACGTTGCCGATAGCGCGCCTTTGCCGCCATCCGCGGCGCGGGTCAATGTTTTTGCCGTCGTGATGCCGGCACCCTCAGCGCGCGGCTTCGCGTACCGTTTCCATGACGACGAAGGTCGAGGTGCTGGCGACGTGCGGCAGGCTCGAAATCTTTTCGCCCAGCACGGTGCGGTATCGCCGCATGTCTGATGTTCGCACCTTGAGCAGATAATCGAAGCTGCTCGCGATCATGTGGCATTCCTCGATTTCGGCGATACGGCGAACCGCCGCGTTGAACTCCTTGAGCGCGGCCTCGCGCGTGTCCGACAATTTCACCTCCGCAAAGGCGACATGGTCCAGCCCGACCTTGGCGGGATCGACGATCGCGGCAAAGCCCGTGATCACGCCGCTATCGACGAGCCGCCGGACGCGTTGCTGGCACGGGGTCTTGGACAGGCCGACATGCTCTGCGAGCTCGGTGAAGGTGATGCGACCGTCATGGCGCAGGATCGACAGGATTTTTCGATCGAAATCGTCCAGATCGACTGAGTATGTCTTGTCTTTCATATAAATCGCCTAAAATAGTTTCGATAATAGGTCAAAATGTCGTTTCATGGGCCAGATTTTAGGCGGATTGCTGAGCAGTCGTGCGATATAGTCGTGCGATGACCGAATCCACCTCAGACCGCGCGCCTGTCCGCGCCGCCCTCCGCACCTTGGCCCGCCGCAGCGAAGCCGACATCGTCACCGATCTGCGCACCGCGCTGGCGACCTCTTCGGCGAGCGTCGACGCGGTGACCCGGCGCGGGCTCGCACTGATCCGTAAGGCAAAGGCTGAGGGTGACCGCGAGACGCTCGTCGCGCAGCTGATGAACCGGTACCGCCTGTCGACCGAGGAGGGCGTGGTGCTGATGTGCCTCGCCGAGGCGCTGCTGCGCGTGCCTGACAATGCGACCGCCAATGCGCTGATCCGCGACAAGATCGCCGGACGTCATTGGGCCGAGGGCGATGGCGGCGACAGTCCGCTGATCGTCGCGCTGTCGTCGCGCGGCCTGTCGTTCGGGTCGGCGACGCTGATGCTGGGCGCGATGGGCAGCAAGGCAAATCCGCTGACCCTGCTCAAATCGATGGTGCGCCGCTCGGGCGAGCCGGTGATCCGGCAGGCAGCACTCGCGGCGATGAAGCTGCTGGGCCAGCAGTTTGTCATGGGCGAAACGATCGACGCCGCGGTGAAGCGCGCCGACAAGGCAAAGTCGGAACTTGCCAGCTTCGACATGCTGGGCGAAGCGGCGCGCACCGCGGAAGATGCGGCGCGCTATTATGACAGCTATGCCGATGCCATTGCGCGCATCGGCCGCGACGCCAAAGCGGGCGACCCGCACGCCAATCACGGTATTTCGATCAAGCTGTCGGCGCTCCACCCGCGGTATGAATATCTTCAGCGCGCGCGGGTGACCGGCGAACTGGTGCCGCGCGTCATCGAGCTCGCGCGCGCGGCGCGCGCGGTAAACATCCCGCTGATGATCGATGCCGAGGAAAGCGACCGGCTCGAACCACATATGGATGTGTTTGCGGCGCTGATCGACGCCGGAATCGCCGACGGCTGGACCGGGCTTGGCATCGTCATCCAGGCGTATCAGAAGCGCGCCCCGGCGGTGATCGACTGGCTGGCCGAGCGCGCCCGCGCCCGCGGGGTCAAGCTGTCGATGCGGCTGGTCAAGGGCGCCTATTGGGATACCGAGATCAAGCGCGCGCAGACGCTGGGCCTTGGCGATTTCCCGGTGTTCACCGCCAAACTCCACACCGACCTCAATTATATGCGCTGCGCCCAGCTGTTGCGGAACGCGCAGGATTGCATCTATCCGGCGTTCGCCAGCCACAATGCGATGACGCTGGCTTATGTGTCCGAACTGTTCGCGGGCGCCGATTACGAACTGCAGCGGCTGCACGGCATGGGTGAGGGCGCGCATGACGCGCTCGTCGCACTGTTCCCGCCGCCGCGTCCGGTGCGCGTCTATGCGCCGGTCGGCACCCACCGCGACCTCCTCGCCTATCTCGTCCGCCGCTTGCTTGAAAATGGCGCGAACTCCAGCTTCGTCCACCAGTTTTCGGACCCTGACGTCAGCGCAGAACAGCTCGCGGTCGATCCGCGCAGCGTCGCCAGCGCGTCATCGTCGAAGATCGCGAACGGGATCGGGCTGTTCGGTCCCGCGCGCCAAAACTCGCGCGGCTATGACCTCGGCGAACCCGGCGTGCCTGAAGCGCTGGTCGCCGCGATCGGCGCCGCGCGGCGCAGCGATCGGGTTGCCGCGCCGGTCGTCGGCGGCGTGGCGCGAACGGGTGCGGTCGATCCGGTGCGCAACCCCGCGACAGGGGCCATCGTCGGGCAGGTAATCGAGGCGGATACCGCCGCGGTTGCCGATGCCGTCGCCGCGGCGCGCAAGGCGCAGGACAATTGGAGCCTCGCGGGCGGTGCTTTCCGCGCCGAACGGCTCGAACGCGCTGCCGATCTGCTCGAAGAGCATGACGCGCTGTTCCTTGGCCTTGCGATCGATGAAGCGGGCAAGACGCTGATCGATGCGATCGCTGAAGTGCGCGAGGCGGTCGACTTCCTGCGCTATTATGCCGGTCAGGCGCGCGCCGACTTCACCTATCCCGTCGCACTGCCCGGCCCGACCGGCGAACGCAACGAGCTGATGCTCGAAGGCAAGGGGGTGTTCGTGTGCATCAGCCCATGGAACTTCCCGCTCGCGATTTTTCTCGGCCAAGTGGCGGCGGCACTCGCAGCGGGGAACGCCGTGCTTGCGAAACCCGCCGAACAGACTCCGCTGATCGCGCATGCGGCGGTCGAGCTGCTGCTCGAGGCCGGGATACCCGGCGACGTGCTCCATTATCTGCCCGGTCGCGGCGAGACCGTCGGCGCCGCGCTGACTGGCCATGCCGATATCATCGGCGTTGCCTTCACGGGGTCGACCGAGGTCGCGCGCGCGATCAACCGCGGTCTCGCGCTGCGCGACGGCCCGATCGCGACCTTGATCGCCGAGACCGGCGGCGCCAACGCGATGATCGTCGATTCGACCGCACTGCCCGAACAGGTAGCGCGCGACGCGGTTGCCAGCGCCTTCCAGTCGGCGGGGCAGCGCTGTTCGGCCTTGCGCCTGCTGTGCGTGCAGGAAGACGTCGCCGATACGATGATCGCGATGGTTGCGGGCGCAATGGCCGAGCTGAATATCGGCGATCCGGCGCTGCTATCGACCGACGTTGGCCCGATCATCGACGACGAAGCGCAGACGAACATCGCCGCCTATGTTGCCGAAGCGCGCGCGGCGGGGCGCGTGATCGCCGAAGCCATGCGGAACGACCTGCCCGCGGGCGGTCATTTCGTGCCGCCGGTGGTGATTCGCCTCGACCATATCACCGATTTGAAGCGCGAGATTTTCGGGCCGGTGCTGCATGTCGCAACGTGGAAAGGCGGCGAACTCGACCAGCTGATCGATGCGATCAACGCCTCGGGTTACGGCCTGACGCTGGGCGTCCACACCCGCATCGACGGGGTTGCGGCACATATCGCGGCGCGCGCGCAGGTCGGCAATGTTTACGTCAACCGCAACCAGATCGGCGCGATCGTCGGGTCGCAGCCGTTCGGCGGCCGCGGGCTGTCGGGGACCGGCCCGAAAGCCGGCGGCCCGCATTATCTGCACCGTTTTGCCGAGGAGAAGACGATCAGCACCGACATCACCGCAGCGGGCGGCAATGCGGCGCTGATGGCGGGCTGACCCCCATCTCCTGACCCCCCATCTCCTGACCTTAGTCGGCGCGCCCGTCGGCAGCGGCCAGTTTGTCGACCAAGGCGCGCGCCCGGCGCAGCTGGACCGCGACGCTATTGGGTTTGGCCGGATCGTCATAGGAATAGATGAACAGCATCTTGCCGCCGATGATGGTGCCGCAGCCGCCGACCGCGATTGGATAGGTGGCGATGGTGCTCGCGACCTTCACCTCGCCGCCCAAATAGATGCAGACATCGTCATTCCCGCGCGGTTTGATATCACCGCTCAGGTCGACTTTTGTACCGAATGCGGTCGACAACCCGTCTTCGGCGTTGTCGACCCAAGGCCCGCCATTCTTGTACAGGGGCAGCGCCAGTTCTTTGACCATCAACGCGATAAACTCGGCACGTTTCATTTCCGGAAAGGAAACACGCGGCGACTTGATCAGATAATAGTCATATTTCATGTCCAGGGCGCTGTCGCGCTGCTCGCAGCGAACAAACATGGCGGGGGTCTGGTTTTCGACATCACCCTTGGCGAGCAGGTCGCCCGCGAGCTTGGCTTGACCTGTCGGGGTGCAGTACCCTTCCGGACTCGAGCCGGTAATCGCCACGCCGTCGATAGAAAAATTCACCGGGCTCGCTGCCAGCGCGGCGGCGGGCATCGCCGCAACCATCGCGGCGAGCAGCGCCGCTCGGACTGCCGTCATCATTCTCATTCGATATTCCCCTTGGTCGATTGTCATGCCCCCGGCACCCCCAGCAGTTGCGCCTGCGCCTTCAACCGCCCCGCCGCCGCCGGGTTGGCGGCAATGCCATCCTTCAGCGCCTGCGCCGCTTTCGCCGTTTCACCCAAGGTCATGCGGCTGCGCATCAGCATGATCCAGCGGTCGACGTCGGCCGGATTGGCTTTCAGCTTGGCCTCCAGCCCGCTTACCATGCCCTCGATCATCTGGTCCTGCTGGCCCTTGGGCAGCTGCGACGCGGCTTCCATGTCCGACCGGGTCGGACCGGGAATGGCGCGCGCGGCGACGGGCATTTCGTCAGCGGTCAGCGGCCGCGCCTGCGTGTTTGTCAGCCGGAGCGCGACGTCGATCTTGTGAATCTGCCCGACCTGTTCGATCGTGCGACGCAGGTCAGCCTCCCACGGCGCCCCCTGCGGCGTGTCGGCGAGCAGCGCGAACCAGTCGTCGATCGCGCCCTTGTGGTCGCCGCCAATGTCTTTCTTCACCGCCAGAAAATAGCGTGCGCGCGGATCCTTGGTATCGAGTGCGATCGCCTTTTCGAACGCCGCCAGCGCCTCGGGAGGCATCGGGTCGCTGTCACTGCCCATCACCCGCGCCTCGCCCAGCGCCGACCATAGCCCCGCCGAATCGGGCGACAGAGCGACAGCTTTTTCATAAGCGGCGCCTGCACCGACGAAATCGCTCAGGTCGAATCGCGCCGCGCCCAGTGCCGTCCACGCCTCGGCGCTGTTCGGTTCGTTTTTGGTGCGTGCCTCCAGGGCGGCGAGCTGATCGGACGGCGCTGCGGCGGTCTGCGCCGCCGGATTGTCAGCCGACGGCGCCGAATCGCGCCAGATCGCGTAGCCGACCGCCGCCGCTAGCAGCACGAAGGCGGTGATCAAAATCGCACGGTTGGTACCCGTCATGCCGCGTATCATGCTCTTGGTCTCGTTCATTTTTGCCCCTTTGTGCGGCCCACGAAAAAATGCCGTCTGTGCGCGCTGTCATATTGCCTTTGCTTGGCGATGGTGTAGCCTTTGACATACAAGGTCGGTCAACGATTAAAATCGTCGGGGTCGCACCGACTTTCCCAGTCATTTTTAGGGGAGGGGTGCATGGCAGTTTCGGATCACGTCGATTTTTCGACGTTCATGGAAGGCGTGAAAAAGCGTAACCCGGGGCAACCCGAGTTCGTGCAAGCCGTACAGGAAGTATCGGAAGATATTTTCGATTTCATCGCGGACAAGGAAGACTATCACGCGCAGCAGATTTTGCGGCGCATCGCAGAGCCCGATCGGGTCATTTCTTTTCGCGTCTGCTGGGAAGATGATCAGGGCAATGTGCGCGTCCAGCGTGGCTGGCGGGTACAGAACAACAACGCCATCGGCCCGTACAAGGGCGGCATTCGGTTCCACCCGAGCGTCACCGAATCGGTGCTCAAGTTCCTGGCGTTTGAACAGACGTTCAAAAATGCGCTGACCGGCCTGCCGATGGGCGGCGGCAAGGGCGGGTCAAACTTCAATCCCAAGGGCAAGAGCGTGCGCGAGATCATGCGCTTTTGCCAGAGCTTCATGACCGAGCTGTATCGCCACATCGGCGCCGACATCGACGTTCCGGCGGGCGACATCGGCGTGGGCGGGCGCGAAATCGGTTTCATGTTCGGCCAGTATAAGCGCATCACTAACGAATTCACCGGGGTGCTCACCGGCAAGGGCCTCGAATGGGGCGGCTCGCTGATCCGCACCGAGGCGACCGGCTATGGCGCCGTTTACTTCCTTGCCAACATGCTCGCTGCCAAGGGGCAGGATCTGACCGGCAAGACCGCGGTGATTTCTGGATCGGGCAATGTCGCGACCCACGCCGCCGAAAAGATCGTCCAGCTGGGCGGCAAGGTGCTCACCCTGTCCGATTCGGCTGGCTTCATCCATGATCCCGACGGCATCGATCAGGAAAAAATCAACTGGGTGAAGGCGCATAAGACGGTTCGTCGCGGCCGGATTGAGGATTATTGCGCCGAGTTTAAAGGCGCCAGCTTCACCGCGGGCAAGACCCCCTGGGGGGTCAAATGCGATGTCGCGCTGCCCTGCGCGACGCAGAATGAATTGCTGGGCGACGATGCGCGCGAGCTGGTCAAGAATGGCTGTATTGCGGTCAGCGAAGGCGCCAACATGCCGACCAATCTGGAAGGCGTGCATGTCTTCAAGGATGCGAAGATCATGTTCGCGCCGGGCAAGGCCGCCAATGCCGGGGGTGTCGCGGTCTCTGGCCTCGAAATGAGCCAGAACAGCGGGCGTCGCAGCTGGAGCGAGCCCGAACTGCAACAGATGCTCAAAGACATCATGGACGGCATCCACAAAAGCTGCATCACCTATGGCGATCAGGGTGGCGGCTATATCGATTATGTAAAAGGCGCGAACATCGGCGGCTTCAAAAAAGTTGCTGACGCAATGCTAGCGTTTGGAGTGGTTTAGGCGCAAAAGCGTCCGACCGGGAAAAGGGGACTCTGGGCATGACGACCGACGCGGTTTCAAGGCGCGGCGAACGACCGTGGGCGGCTATTGCGGCGTTCGCGGCGATGCTGTTTGCGCTGGCAATCGCGGCGGTCGTGCTGGCTCCCCCGGCCCGGTCGCAAGGCGAAAGCGGTGCGCGCTATACCGGCGTTGCCTCGTGCGCCGGCTCGACCTGCCACGGCCGGATGGAGGGCGATGGCAGCGTCGTGCGCCAGGACGAGCTGATGAAATGGCAGGAGCCATCGACCCCCGGCGGTGCGCACAGCCGCGCCTGGGCGGTGCTCAGCAACAATCGCAGCCAGTTCATCGCGCGCAATTTGGGGATCGGCGACCCGGCCAAGGCGCAGATGTGCCTTGGGTGCCACAGCACCGCGGGTACCGCGCGCGCCGTCCCTGCCGAAGACGGCGTTGGCTGCGAATCGTGCCACGGCCCTGCGGGCGGCTGGCTCGCCAGTCACTATGCCGGGGTTGGCACGAACGCCGATCCCGACCGCGAAATGCGCGACAAGCATCTTGCCAATCTGTCGGCGGGCCTCAAAAAGCTTGAGGATCCTGTCGTCCGCGCCAGCGTCTGCGTCGATTGCCACTTCGGGTCGGCGGGCGAGGGGCAGTTCGTTACCCACCGCATCATGGCCGCCGGCCATCCGCGCATCGCGTTCGAGCTCGACCTTTTCTCGTCGCTCCAGGCGCATCATCAGGAAGATGGTGATTATAGCTGGCGCAAATTCGGCGCTGCGAACGGGCGCACCGACCATGTTCAGATGTGGGCGGTGGGACAGGCGACCGCGATCGAGCGTAGTCTGACGCTGTTCCAGTCGCGGCGCGGGACCGAGGGCATGTTTCCCGAATTCTATTTCCTCGATTGTCACAGTTGCCACCGCCGCATTTTTGATCAGGCGAAGCCGGTGCGGACGGGGCTCGACAATCCGGGGCGGAGCATCCCCGAAGGCATGCCGCCCTATAATGACGAGAATCTGATCATGCTCGCCGCCGCCGCGCGGCTCGCCGCGCCCGCGCTCGCCGACCAACTCGCAGCGCGCACCGCGGCGTTCCACAAGGCGATGGCGACCGACCGGCCCAGCGCGGTCGCTGCGGCGGCACAATTGTCGCAGACGGTCGCGGCGCTGAAATCTGCTTTCGCGTCGCGCAGCTTCTCGGGCGCCGACGCCTTCGCGATGGTCGATGCGATTTCGGCAAAGGCGATCAGCGATCGTTACACCGACTATTCGGGATCGCAGCAGGCGGTGATGGGAGTCGATACCCTGCTCAACGCGATGGTTTCTTCGGGCCGGGTGACGGTTGGCGCGGCGGCGGGCATTCGCGGCGACATCGACCGCGCTTATGCGGCGGTGAAAGATCCCAACGCCTATAAGCCTTCCGAATTCCAGGCCTCGTTCGGCAGCGCGGTGCGCTCCATCCGGGCGCTGCGGTAAGATCATGCGAAGCAAGACCCATTTTTTCCGCTCTGCGGCCTTTGCCGCGATTGGTTCGCTGCTCCTCGCCTCGTGCGGCGGCGGCGGCGGGGGTGGGACTCCAACGCCCACACCGACCCCCACCCCCACGCCAACCCCGACCCCGACGGGCAGTGTCTTCACCCAGCCGGGCAATGAATCGCTGAGCATCGCCGATGTTCAGCAAGTGATCGCGCAGGCGACCGTCGAGGCGCAGGCGCGCAGCCTGCCGTCGGTGATCGCGGTGACCGACCGCGTCGGCAATGTGCTCGCGGTTTTTCGCATGAACGGCGCACGCGCCACGGCGACCACCGCTGCGGCGCCCAACGGGATGAACATCGACGCGCAAAATGTCACCGTTCCAGCCGAAGCGGGCGCCATCGCGAAAGCGGTGACCGGCGCCTATCTTTCGAGCGCGGGCAACGCCTTTTCGACCCGCACCGCCAGCCAGATCGTGCAGGAACATTTCCCGCCCGCACCGACGACGGTCGGGCTGGAAAGCGGTCCATTGTTCGGGGTGCAGTTCAGCCAGCTTCCCTGCAGCGACCTTAATGCGCGGTTCGGCGCGCTGGGCGGCGCGGCGCTGATCGGACCAAAGCGCTCGCCGCTTGGCCTGTCGGCCGATCCCGGCGGCCTGCCGCTATACAAAAATGGCAAGCTTGTCGGCGGCATCGGCGTGATGGGTGACGGGGTCTATGGCAGCGATCCCAACACTCTCGACATCGACAATGATCCCGAAGAATTTGTCGCGCTTGCCGGCACCCGCGGATTCGAGGCGCCGACCAGCATCACCGCCGACAAGATCACAGTCGATGGGACCAGTCTGCGCTTTTCAGACGCGACCTATGGCGGGCTGTCGACCAGCGGCGGGACAAGTTTTGCCAGTTTGAACGGAGTCGCTGGCAACTTGGTGGCGGTCATTGGCTATGCGAACGCCGCGGTCATCGCAGGCACCGTTTATGGCACCGAGGCCTCGGGAATGCGGCCGTCGACCGCTGCCGAATTCACCAACGCCGATGCTTATGTCCTGACCGACGGCAGCGGCGCCAACCGTTTCCCGGTGCGCGCCGCCACCGATGCGGCAAGCAACAGCGCGCCGCTCACCCAGGCCGAAGTGCGCGCGGTCATGGAGGAAGCCTTCAAGATCGTTAGCCGCGCGCGGGGTCAGATTCGCCGTCCGCTTGACAGCCGCGCGCAAGTGTCGATCAGCATTGTCGATACCCATGGTGCGATCCTCGGCATCGTTCGTTCGCCCGATGCGCCGATTTTCGGCACTGACGTCAGCTTGCAAAAGGCGCGCACCGCGACCTTCTTTTCCAATGCGGTCGCGGGCGCCGAACTGAGTGCCAATGCCAGCGCCGATGTCCGCCAGTTCGTGCCGGCAACGCGCGCCTTCCTCAATAATCCTGCGGCGCTGACCGGCACGATCGCCTTTGCCGATCGGTCGGGGGGCAATCTGTCACGTCCCTATTTTCCCGATGGTGAGGTCGGACGCCCGCACGGTCCGCTGTCGCGTCCGATTCAGCAATTCAACCCCTTCTCGACCGGCCTGCAATCGGCGCTGATCATCGGCAACATCGGCGCGCATCTGGGCTTTGTGACCGGCGCCAGCCCGACCGACACGCCGCAGCGCTGCACCACGCTGCCCGACGTCCAGCCGGGATTGAACCGGCTTCAGAACGGGATTCAGATTTTTCCCGGCTCGGTCCCCATCTATCGCGGCGGCCAGCTTGTGGGCGGTATCGGGGTGTCGGGCGACGGCATCGACCAGGACGATATGATCAGTTTCCTTGGGCTCCACAACGGCGGCGCGCGGGTCGGGTCGATCGGCAATGCCCCGTCGGCAATCCGCGCCGACCGAGTGGTCGTGACCCTTGCCGACAATCGGACGGTCCGCTTGCGCTATATCGGCTGCCCCTTCGCGCCATTCCTCGACACGGCGCAGCAAAATGTCTGCGACGGGCTGTAGGCGATGATGACGGGGGGCAGCCTTTGGCCGATTATCGCGACTCTCGCGGCGCAGGGTACGCCGGGGATCGAGGTCCCGCCGCCGCCGCCCGCGCTTGACGATCCGCCGTTCGCCGGTGACGCCGCCGCTTCCGAACAGCCCGCCGACGAATTGATCCCGCCGCCGCCGCCGGTCGACTGGCAGGAAATGGTCAAGGACGATCTGGTCACCCAGATCATCGAAGGTCGCCGCCGCCCCGGTTATACGCCCGATCTTCCCGACCAGTTGACTCAGGACAATGTCGGCGCGCTGCGTCCGCCGCCGCCGCAGGCGTTCCCAGGCATGGAGGACCAGTTGCCGGTTCCCGACCGCTGGCGCCTGATCGAAAGCCTGGGGGTGGTCAAGGAACGCTGGTTCGATCCCTATCACCAGAACACTTATAAGGGCGACCGTGCGATCGACCGCAGCAAGGTGCCATGGCTGCCGATCAAGGGCGACGACTGGTTCATCGTCGCCAATGCGGTGTCCGATACCGTGTTCGAACCGCGCACCTTTCCGATCCCGGTCGGGGTCCAGACTACCGAGCGACCGGGCAGCCTCGATGTTTTCGGCAAGGACCGCAGCTTTGTATTCGCGCAAACCTTCATTGTCGGCGCGGCGCTCATCAAGGGGTCGACCGCGTTCAAACCGCCCGACATCGAATATCGCGTTACCCTCGCCTATCAGGCCAATTATGTCGACGTGCCCGAACGCCGCGTCCTCGACGTGCGCCCGTCGAAGGCAAGCCATCGCTATGACTCGTTCCTGGGGGTACAGGAATTGTTCGTCGACAAGCATCTCGGCAATACGTCGGACCGCTTCGACTTCTATTCGATCCGGCTGGGCATCCAGCCGTTTCAGAGCGATTTTCGCGGCTTTCTGTTCAACGACAGCCAGCTCGGCATCCGTCTGTTCGGCAACCGCGACAACAACCGCTTCCAATATAATCTCGCGGCCTTCTGGCGACTCGAAAAGGACACCAACAGCGGTCTCAACGACATCACCCAGACCCCGCGCGACGATTTCATCCTCACCGCCAATCTCTATCGCCAGGATTTCCCGTTCGTCGGGCTGACCAGCCAGATCAGCGCGACGTACAATATGAACCGCGAAAAGAACGACATCCAGATCGACCACAATGGTTTCCCGGTTCGTCCGGCGCTGCTCGGCGATTTGCGCGGGCGCGAATATGACGTCGTTTATCTGGGGTATAGCGCCGACGGGCGGATCGGGCGGATCAACGTCACGGCCAGCTTCTACGCGGCGCTCGGCGAAGACCGGAACAGCTTCTTTACTAGCAAGCCCGCCGAAATCCGCGCGGGTTTCGGCGCGGTCGAACTCAGTTACGATCATGACTGGATGCGGTTCCGCCTATCGGGGCTGTATGCCACCGGCGACGGCGACCCGCATAACAACACCGAAGGCGGCTTTGACGCGATCTTCGAAAACCCGATCTTCGGCGGCGCCGACACCAGCTACTGGATCCGCCAGACGATCCCTTTTGCGGGCGGCGGGCGCGTCATCGCCATCAACGGCCGCAACGGCATATTGAACTCGCTGCGCTCGTCGAAGGAAGAGGGGCAGTCGAATTTCAACAACCCCGGCACCGTGTTCATCGGCGCCGGCGCCGATTTCGACCTGACCCCCGAATTTCGGATCAGCGCCAACGCCAACCATTTGTGGTTCGCCGACACGTCGTCGTTGCAGGCGCTACGCACCGAAGGATCGATCCCCAAGGACATCGGCTTCGACCTGTCGGTGGCGACGATCTGGCGGCCGAAGGCGACGCAGAATATCGTTGGGCGCCTCAGCGCCGCGGTGCTGCTGCCCGGCGACGGGTTCAAGGATCTGTTCGATAACAAGCAGAAGAACGACGCCTACGTGTCGATCCTCGCCAATGTGATTTTGAGTTTCTGATGATGATGCGTAAACTTTTCGCCTTGCTGGCGTTTGTCACAATGTGCGCCGCCTTTGGCGCCAGCGTCGTGCGCGCCGCCGAGGAGGAAAAGCCGCTCAAGATCGAATATCGCTTTACGCCGCCGGCGCCGCGTGAGCAGACCGAGGCCGATGTGACGGCGAAGTCCGAAGGTTGCTACAGCTGTCATACCCGCACCGACCAGCCGTCGATGCACGCGACCCCGGCGGTGCGGCTCGGCTGCACCGACTGCCACGGCGGCGATGCATCGCAGGTCGGCACCCCCAGCCTCGGCTACGCCAACGCCACCAACAAAGCTGTGATGGCGCTCGCACACCCGCAGCCGACGCTGCCTGGCGCGTGGCACGACAGTTCGGCGAACCCGCAGCGCAGCTATACCCTGCTCAACAAGGAATCGCCCGAATTCATCCGTTTCGTGAACCCCAGCGATTATCGCGTCGCGCGCGAGGCGTGCGGATCGTGTCACCTCGAAGTGATCGAGGCGACCGAACGCTCGCTGATGTCGACGGGTGCGATGCTGTGGGGCGGGGCGGCGTATAACAACGGCATCGTGCCGTATAAAAATTACGTATTTGGCGAAGCCTATACGCGCAAGGGCGAACCCGCTTGCATCCTGTCACCCTCGTCGCGGCTCACCGCCGAGGAATATAAGGAAGCGTGCAAGCCGAGCTTCGGCTTCGACAAGATCCTGACCGAGGACGAGACAAAGCGCGGCGCGCTGGCGAAAATGTATCCGCTGCCGCGCTGGAGCGTCATCCCGCCGGGCGACGTCTTCCGCGTCTTCGAACGCGGCGGGCGCAACATCAACACGCAATTTCCGGAAATCGGCCTGCCGAACCCCACCGGCAGCATCCAGCGGCTCGAGGAACCAGGGCGTCCCGACCTCAAACAGTCGAACCGTGGGCCCGGTACTGGCCTGCGCGTCTCGATCCCGGTGCTCAACATCCACAAGACGCGCCTCAACGACCCGCTGTCATGGTTCATGGGGACCAACGACCAGCCCGGCGACTATCGCCATTCGGGCTGCTCGGGCTGTCATGTCA
The DNA here is from genome assembly GCF_965279725.1 of Sphingopyxis sp. Classification (GTDB taxonomy): domain Bacteria; phylum Pseudomonadota; class Alphaproteobacteria; order Sphingomonadales; family Sphingomonadaceae; genus Sphingopyxis. The sequence continues at coordinate 895,817 of NZ_CBDIIL010000003.1, read as the reverse complement.
TCTATGCCAACGACCGCGAACCACGGCATAGCCTCACCTATGCCAAATATGGCCGCGATGGCGAAACCGACACCGTCGACCCGACGATCCGCGAAAAGCTGCGGGTAGAGGGCGACGGTCATGGGGCTGAGAAAAAACCCGGCGGCGGCGGTCATGCCGACGCCGACCATATGGCGCCCAACGCCGAACCGGCGGGTGCCGGCGGCCATGGCTCGCTGATCGATCCGGCGGCGGCGACCGCCGGGCCGCAGCAGCAACCGCCGCGGCCGCGCCGCGAATCTGGGCATCCGATCAGCCACGCCTTCACCCGCGCGATCCCGACGTCGCAGTGCATGTCCTGCCACATGCACCAGCCGAACATCTTCCTGAACTCGTACCTTGGCTACACGATGTGGGATTATGAATCCGACGCGCCGCAGATGTGGCCGGGCCCCGACAACACCGCGCCGCGCCCGCCGGGGATGAGCAACGCGGACTATCAGAAAAAATACAAGCAGCAGCGCTACCCGACCGCCGCCGAGGTGCATCAGGTACTCGAACGCAATCCCGAAGCCGCGGCAACGCGCGGGCTGTGGGCCGACGTGGAGTTCCTGCGCGACGTCTATGACGTCAACGACAGCAACAAGGACACCCAGTTCGCCGACTATCACGGCCATGGCTGGAACTTCCGCGGCATCTTCAAGCGCGATCGCACCGGCAATCTACTGACCGCCGACGGCAATATGGCGACCTACGGCACCGATACCGCGAACATCATCGACCCGAAGGATCCCGAGAAATGGCGCAAGAGCTGTAGCCATTACGCCGATCCCAAGGAGCGCGACCTGTGCCTGTCGAGTGCCGATCCGGGCAAACCCGGCGTCGAGGGCAAGTTTGTGCCGCCCGGGATCAACCCCGGCAAGGCCGTCCATATGATGGACATCCACGCTGAAAAGGGCATGCAATGCGCCGACTGCCACTTTGCGCAGGACAGCCACGGCAACGGCTTTATCCAGGGCGAAGTCGCCAACGCGGTCGAGATCAGCTGCAAGGATTGCCACGGCACCGCCGACGCTTTCCCGAACCTGCTCACGTCGAACGTCGCGGCGCGGCCGCAGGGCAATAATCTGGCGCTGCTCCGCAATCCCGACGGGCGGCGCCGTTTCGAATTCCAGTATAATGACGATGCCGAGGTGATCGGCCTGATCCAGCGCTCGATCGTCGATCCCAAGCTCGAATGGCAGGTCAGCCTGGTCAAACAGGCGGTGACCCCGGGGCCGCATTTCAACGCCAAGGCGGCGCGCGCCAAATTGATGGCGCGGTCGGGCGCCGAGGACGGCAAGTTCGAATGGGGGCCGGGGGTCGCCAAGGAAGACCGCGCGCACGGCGACGACAAGATGACCTGCTTCACCTGTCACCTGTCGTGGACGACGAGTTGCGGTGGCTGCCATTTGCCGATCGAGGCCAATTGGAAGACCAAGACGCACCATTTCGAGGGCGAGGAGACGCGCAACTTTGCGACCTACAACCCGCAGGTGGCGCGCGACGAGATGTTCCAGCTCGGCCGGCATCAGCTGACCAAGCCCGGCGAGCCCGGCCCGAACGGCGAGGCGCGGGGGATCATCACCCCGGTGCGCTCGACCTCGGCGCTGGTGCTGTCGTCGACCAACATCAACCGCGAACGCATCTATGTGCAGCAGCCGCCGATTTCGTCGGCGGGCTATTCCAGCCAGGCGTTTGCGCCGCATTTCCCGCATACGGTGCGCCGGTCGGAAACGAAGCAGTGCAGCGACTGCCATCTGTCGGCGGCCGACGACAACAACGCGATCATGGCGCAGCTGAATTTGCTCGGGACCAATTTCGTCAACTTCGTTGGGCTCAACGTCTGGTCGGGTCAGGAAAACAGTTTCCAGGCGACACGCGTCACCGAATGGGACGAACCGCAGGCGGTAATCGGCAGCTATCTGCAGAAATATAGCTATCCCGATTATTGGAAACTGCACGTCGAGCAGAACGGCCGCGAGCTGAAAAATTGGGTGCGCGGCAAGACCTTCGACAAAAAGGGATCGGGCGAAACCCACGCGCTCGAGGAATTCGCCAATATCGTTCAGGGCACCAGCGGCCGGGTGAATTGCCTGCAACAGCGCGGCGAATATATGTTCGTTGCCGAGGGCAAGGGCGGCTTCCGCGTCTATGACATCGCGTCGGTCGGCAACAAGGGCTTCTCCGACCGCATCGTCCGCGCGCCCTTCTCGCCGCTCGGTCAGGACACGCAAGTGAAGACAAAGAATGCGACGTGCATGGCGATTGCGACGACGCAGCCGATCAGCGTGTCGCGCAACGAGAATATCGTGAAGAACTACCCTGAGAACCACGAGCAGGTGATGCACGACATCTACCGCTACGCCGTCATCACCGACAGCGTCGAAGGGCTGGTTCTCGTCGATATCGACACGCTGGCCGACGCCGAATTCCGCAACAACAAGCTGACCCGTGCGCTGACCTGGAACGAGGGCAATGTGCTGGCGGGCGCGCGGCATGTGACGCTCGCGGGCAGTATGGCCTATATCACCACCGATGCGGGGCTAGTCGTGCTCGACCTGTCTGTACCGCTCCAGCCCAAGGTGACGGCGCAATTGCCGCTGACCGACGCGCGGGCCAGCGCGGTGCAGTTCCGCTATCTTTGGGTCACCGATGCCGAGGGTGTGAAGCTGTTCGACGTCACCAATCTAGCGGTGCCGGTCGCGGTGCCCGAGGGAACCGTCAGGCTCGCCAATGCGCGGAAGATTTATCTGGCTCGCACCTATATGTATGTCGCGGCCAAGCAGGACGGGCTGGTCATCGTCGATGTGACGCGCCCCGCGGCGCCGATCGTGTGGCCGGGACTGACCTTTGGCGGCAAGCTGACCGATGCCGAGGATGTCATCGTCGCATCGACCAATGCCTCGCTGTTCGGCTACGTCGCCGACGGCCGCGGCGGCATCAAGGTGCTCCAGCTGACCAGCCCCGACAATCCCGGCCTCTATGGCTTCTCACCCAAACCGACCCCCGAACTGATCGCATGGGCCAAGACCCCATCGCCGGCGCTCGCGCTGTCAAAGGGTCTCGACCGCGACCGCGCGGTCGACGAGACCGGCGGCCAGATGGCGGTGTTCGGACGTCTCGGTTCGCGGCCGTTCACGCGGCCGGAGATGGAGAAGCTGTTCCTCAACAGTAGGGGGCTGGTGTACAAGGTTAGAGACGAGGTGGATCAGAACGCTTGGCGGCCACCGTTGCTGTACGCGAACTAACCGAGCGTCATTGCGAGCGTAGCGAAGCAATCTCCAGCTTACGGCAACGCTATACGCTTAGCTGGAGATTGCTTCGCTACGCTCGCAATGACAGGGCTATTTAAAGCCGCTCCGCCTGCACCACCATGTCCGACGCGCGGAGCGCCGACAGGATGCGCATCACATGATGGACGTCGCGCACTTCGACGACGACGTCATAGGTGTGAAACCCGCCCTCGCGGTTCGACAGCCGCAAGTTGGTGATGTTCGCTGAATTGGCGGCGAGGATGCCCGACATTTCGGCGAGGGTGCCGGGTTCGTTCAGAATGACGATGCACAGCCGCGCGTTGCCGCCCTCGCTGTCTTCCTGCCAGCGCAGATCAATCCAGTCGGCATCGACGCCGTCGGCCAGGCTGGGGCAGTCGATGACATGCACCTCGATGCCTTCGCCGGGACGGGAAAGGCCGACGATGCGGTCGCCGGGGACCGGGTGGCAGCAATCGGCGAGCTGATAGGCGACGCCCGGGGTCAGTCCCGCGATCGATACCGCAGCGCCTTGCGCAAAATTGCCCGGCTTCAACTTCATTTCGGCGGTGATGCCAGGGACCAGCGCTTCGAGCACCGCATTGTCGGACAGGCGCTGCTTGGCGATCGCGACGTAGAGTGCGGCGTCACTGTCGAGCTTGAGCCGCGTCAGCGCCGCGGCGCGCGCCTTGTCGCCCACCTTGTTCGGCAGGCGGAGCGCAATCTCGTCATACATCTTGCGACCCAGCGCCGCGAGCTCGACCTTTTCCTTGGACCGGACATGGCGGCGGATCGCGGCGCGCGCCTTGCCGGTGACGGCAAAGCCCAGCCACGCGGGCTGCGGCGTCTGTTTGTCCGACGACAGGATTTCGACGGTATCGCCATTGTTGAGCTGGGTGCGCAGCGGCACCAGCCGCCCGTTGACCTTGGCGCCGACGGTGCGGTCGCCCAGCCCGGTGTGGACGGCATAGGCAAAGTCGACGGGCGTCGCGCCCTTGGGCAACTGGTGCAGGCTACCCTTGGGGGTGAAGGCAAAGATGCGATCCTGGTACATCGCGATGCGCGTGTTCTCCAGAAACTCTTCGGGATCCTGCGTCTGCTCGAGGATTTCGATGAGGTCGCGGATCCACCCCGCCTGCCCGTCGGGAGCGGTGCCGCCCTGCTTGTACGCCCAGTGCGCGGCGAAGCCGAATTCGGACTGCTGGTGCATGCCCAGACTGCGGATCTGGATCTCGATCCGCATATTTTGCTGGTGCATGATCGTCGTGTGCAGCGATTTATAGCCGTTGCGCTTTGGGGTCGAGATATAATCCTTGAACCGCCCCGGGACCATTTTCCATTTGCGGTGAATCAGGCCGAGCGCGGCGTAGCAATCGGCGTCGGTCGGCGTGATGATGCGAAACGCGATGATGTCGGTGACCTGTTCGAAGCTGACATGACGCTCCTGCATCTTGCGCCAGATCGAATAGGGGTGCTTCTCGCGGCCCGACACATCGGCCTCGATGCCGTTTTTGACAAGCAGCTCTTTGAAGTCGCGGGTGACGGTCGCGACCTTGTCCTTGCCGCCGGCGGTCAGCTTCGACAGACGGCCGGTGATCGTTGCATAGGCCTCAGGCTCAAGTTCGCTGAACGCCAACAGCTGCATTTCGCGCATATATTCATACATGCCGATCCGCTCAGCGAGCGGGGCATAGATATCCATCGTCTCCTTGGCGATGCGGCGGCGCTTGTCGGGACTCTGGATGAAATGCAGGGTGCGCATATTGTGCAGCCGGTCGGCAAGTTTGACCAGCAGCACGCGAATGTCGTCGGACATGGCGAGCAGAAACTTGCGCAAATTTTCGGCGGCGCGCTCATTTTCGGTCTGTGCTTCGATCTTGCTGAGCTTGGTAACGCCATCGACCAGCCGCGCGACATCGGCCCCGAACAGGCGCTCGATTTCTTCGGGGGTGGCCAGCGTATCTTCGAGCGTGTCGTGGAGCAACGCGGTGACGATGGTTTCGCAATCGAGGTGCAGGTCGGTCAAAATCCCCGCGACTTCGACCGGATGACTGAAATAGGGGTCGCCCGAGGCGCGTTTCTGACTGCCGTGCTTCTGGACGGTAAAGACATAGGCGCGATTGAGCAGCGCCTCGTCGCAGTCGGGATCATAAGCGCGCACGCGCTCGACAAGTTCATATTGACGCAGCATTGCGCCCAATGTCGTTCCTATCGGCAATATTGCAATGCGAAACTTGATTGGGCGGTTCGGCACTGTCTCGGCAATTCTGGCAAAGGCGGTGGGCAGCGTCATTTGCGGCGTCGTCGACGCGACGCCGGCGGGTATTTCAGCGCTTGATTCGACCGCGTCAGGCACCCCAAGTGCATCGCTGCAGGGCGCCGGCTCGTCGTTTTCGCGCGCGCGGTGGCTGGCAATATATCGCGTTGCGGAATGCAACGGAGCCACTATATTTTTTTGGCGCAGGGGTCGATTTTACGTTAGGGCATGGGTCATGGGAAAATTACGCGAACTGCTGAACGACATGGAGGGGGGCAATTGCGCCCTGCCGCTGGCGCTGGAAGCGATGGGGGAACGCTGGTCGTTCATGATCCTGCGCGCCGCGTTTAACGGCGTCCATCATTTCGAGGAATTTCAGCAGGAACTGAACATCGCGCGCAACATATTGTCGAACCGGCTGTCGCGGCTGGTCGATCATGGCATCATGGCGCGTGAAGTGATGGCGGAGGACCGGCGCAAGGTCCAGTACCAGCTGACCCAAAAGGGTATCGAACTGCTCCCTGCGATGATCGCCCTACGCCAATGGGGCGAAAAATGGGGCGCGGGGGTGCCGTCGACCCCGGTGCTGGTCGATGCGCGCGACGAACAGCCGATCGGGCCGGTCACGTTGACCGCGCACGATGGCCGGGTGATCAATTACAAGGAACTGCTGTGGAAGCATCGCGCCGAACTCCAGCCGCTCGGGCAGGCCCGGGTGCGCGGCGATGCCGCCATGGCGCCGGTGGCAGCCGAATGACGGGCAGCGCCGGTTTCGGGCGACGCACGCACGGGCGCTGATCATCGCTACCTTACGGACCCCCATGCCACTGTTTCGCCTGTCTTCGCCGGGACCCTTTTTCGACAACAAGGTTCGCGCTTTCTGGAATCTCCAGATCCTGGGCTGGGCCGCGTGGCTCGGTCTGCGCGGTGTGTCGGGCCTCGCCAATGGCCAGCCGCTGGCGTTTCTGATCCCGCAAACAATTTCGGCGATCACCGGCTTCTCGCTGTCGCTGATCCTGTCGGTTTGTTACCGCACCCTGATCAGCCGGCGGCCGTTGTTGATGTGGGGGGTCAGCTTCGGTCTCTCGGGTCTGGCCACGGCGCTATGGGCCTTTATCGATGCGTGGGTCGCGCAGATCCAGAATCCGAGCAGCGAAGCCGGTTTTACCGGCCTGTTGCTCGGCGCGGTCTATATCGACGCAACCTCGCTCGCCGCTTGGTCGGCGCTCTATTTCGCGATCAACTATTTCCTCCAGCTCGAGGAACAGAATGACCGCGTCATCCGGCTGGAGGCGCAGGCTGCGTCGGCGCAGCTCGCGATGCTGCGCTATCAGCTCAATCCGCATTTCCTGTTCAACACGCTGAACAGCATTTCGACGCTGGTGCTGCTCAAACAGACCGAACCCGCGAACGCGATGCTATCGCGCCTGTCCGCCTTCCTGCGCTACACGCTTGCCAACGAACCAACCGCGCAAGTCACGCTGGCGCAGGAAGTCGAGACGCTGAAGCTCTATCTCGACATCGAAAAAATGCGGTTCGAGGAACGGTTACGTCCGCATTTTGCGATCGATCCGGTGGTGGCGCGGGCGCGGCTACCCTCGTTGTTGCTGCAGCCGCTGGTCGAGAATGCAATCAAATACGCGGTCACGCCGCTGGAAGACGGCGCCGATATTACGATTTCAGCACAGCTGGCCGGTCAAAATGTTCGGATTACCGTGTCGGACACCGGCACGGGATTGCCAGTCGACGGCACGGACCCCACCACAGGTCTTGCAACGGAATCGACCGGCGTGGGTTTAGCCAATATCAGGGACCGACTGGCGCAGGCTTTTGGTGACCAGCACCGGTTTGACGCTCAACGCGGTGATGACGGCGGATTCACGGTGATTATCGAGTTTCCGTTTCAGCCCGATGGGCAAATGACGATTGGAACCGAACGGACATGACGATCAGAACCATCCTGGTGGATGATGAGAAACTGGCCACCCAAGGCCTGCAACTGCGGCTGGAGCCGCATGCGGACGTCGAAATTGTCGACACAGCGCAAAATGGCCGCGAAGCCATCCGAAAGATCAAGACGCACAAGCCCGACCTGGTTTTTCTGGACATCCAGATGCCGGGATTCGACGGCTTTTCGGTGATTCAGGGGCTGATGGAAGTCGAACCCCCGCTGGTCGTCTTTGTCACCGCATATTCGGACCATGCGATCCGGGCCTTCGAAGCGCAGGCGGTCGATTATCTGGTCAAGCCGGTCGAGCCCGAACGGCTCGCCGATGCGCTCGACCGGGTGCGCCAGCGGCTGACCGAAAAGCGCGGCGTTGCCGAGGTTGAGCGGCTGAAAAATGTGCTGGCCGAGGTCGCGCCCGACGCCGCCGACGATTATGGCAGCGAAAATGCTCCTGACGCTCATGCCGCCGACCGTTATGAAAAGATGATCAACATCAAGGACCGCGGCCAGATTTTCCGCGTCGATGTCGACAGCATTGAACGCATCGACGCCGCCGGCGACTATATGTGCATCTATACAGCAGACAACAGCCTGATCCTGCGCGAAACGATGAAGGATCTGGAAAAGCGGCTCGACCCGCGCAATTTCCAGCGCGTCCACCGCTCGACGATCGTGAACCTGTCACAGGTCAAGCAGGTGAAGCCGCACACCAACGGCGAATGTTTCCTCGTGCTCGGTTCGGGCGCGCAGGTGAAGGTCAGCCGCAGTTACCGCGACGTGGTGGCGCGGTTCGTGCATTAAGGTCGGCAACAAATCTCGTCATTGCGAGCGTAGCGAAGCAATCCAGAGCGGTTTATGCCTACTCTCGATTGCCGCGTCGCTTTGCTCCTCGCAATGGCGACTGACTACAGCTGGTGCCCAGTCCGATCACGCTTCGTCGCCAGATATTGCTCGTTAAATTTGTTCGTCGGCAGCGCGAGCGGCAGGCGCTCGACGACTTCGACGCCCTCCTTCTCCAGTCGCGCGACCTTTTCGGGGTTGTTGGTCATCAACCGGATGCGCGGGATGTTCAGCAGTTCCAGCATCCGCCCAGCGATTGCAAAATCGCGCGCTTCGACCGGAAAGCCAAGCCGCAAATTGGCGTCGACGGTATCATAGCCCTGATCCTGCAGCGCATAGGCGCGCAGCTTGTTGACCAGCCCGATCCCGCGCCCTTCCTGGCGCAGGTACAGCAGCACCCCCCACGGCGCGTCGGCCATCGCGTGGAGCGCGGCGTGGAGCTGCGGCCCGCAATCGCATTTCAGGCTGCCGAGCACGTCGCCGGTCAGGCATTCGCTGTGCAACCGGACGACGGGGGGATTTCCGTCGCGTTTGCCGATGACCAGCGCGACATGATCCGACGCTTCCTCGGGCGATCGGAAAGCGATGATCTCGGCGGTTTCGCTGGCCGCTACAGGCAGGCGCGCGCGCGCGGCGATGGCAAGCCGCGCCGGATCAAGCAACGTCGCGACATCGTCTGCCGAGCAAAGGGTTTCGGTTTCGCCAGCCGCTTCGCGCACGAAAAACGCGGGGAGCAGCCCCGCATGGCGCGCCATCGTCATCGCGGCGGCTGCGGCGGTTTCGCCGCCGGTCGCCACGGTGCGGAACGGGCCTTTGAGCGGATAGGCAAGGTCGAGCGCGGGGTCGGCAATTGCCAGCGCCGCTGCAACGCTGTCGGCGGCGTTCGCCAACCGCACGGGCCCGGGTGCTGCGGCGGCGCGCTGGTTGGTCAGTTTCAACGTCACCGCGCGCTCGCCCGAGAGCAGGATGTCGGTGGCGCCAAATGCAGCCACCGCGGCGTCGCGCGCGCTTTCGACCGCGAGCAGATCGAGTGCGCCGTCGCTGCCGGCGACGCGAAACGGCCATCCGCGCCGCAGCGCATCGATCGCGCGCGCCGCCTGACGGGAGCCGCGGTCGATCGCGCTGTCGGTCAAAAGGCGAACTCCGTCACCAGCGGGATATGATCCGACGGCCGCTCCCAGCTGCGCGTCGGTTGGACGATACGGTGCGAGACCGCTTTCGACAGCAGGTCGGGGGTCACCCACATATGGTCGAGCCGGCGGCCGCGGTTTGACGCCTCCCAATCCTTCGCGCGGTAACTCCACCAAGTGTAAAGCGGGGTCGGCGCGGCGATGAAGTGGCGGCCCAGGTCGACCCAGTTCGACGCCGCCTGCAAGCGCGCGAGCGTATCGACCTCGACCGGCGTGTGGCTGACGACGTCGAGCAGCGCCTTGTGGTTCCACACATCGCTGGCGAGCGGCGCCACGTTGAAATCGCCGGTCAGCACGGTCGGGGTGCCGGTCAGCGTGCTCGCCCATTCGGTCATCCGGCCAAAGAAATCGAGTTTCTGTCCGAATTTGGAATTGAGCTCTCGGTCGGGAATGTCGCCGCCCGCAGGAATATAGACATTGTCGAGGCGGACCCCCGACGGCAGCGTTACGCCGACATGGCGCGCTTCGCCATTCGCCTGCCAGTCATATTTGCGGACGTCGGTCAGCGGTACCTTGCTGACGATCGCGACGCCATGGTGCATGCGCTGGCCGTGGGTGGCGATATGTGTGTATCCCAGCGACTGGAACATATCCTTGGGAAAGGTGACGCACTCGACCTTGGTTTCCTGCAGGCACAGGATGTCGGGAGATTCTTCGCGCAGGAACTTTTCGACGATGCCGATGCGGGCGCGGACGCTGTTGATATTCCACGAAGCGATGCTGGTGCGAGTCATGCGGTGGCTCTATCGGCGCTGCGCCTGCGGCGCAACGAGGATGCTGACCACGAGGTGGCGTGGCCGCGAATCATAAACCCCCGTTCCAGGGGCGGTGGAACGGGGGTTCAAGGTCAGCGTTCGTCACGCTCTTGAAAGAAGACACCGGGCGATCCGGGTGGGGCAACAGGGGGAAACCCAAATCCGGGGCCGTGTTGGCGTCTTCGAGAGTTGAAATAGCCCTGCCTCCCTGTCGCCAAGCTGAACGAAAATCGGCGGCGCAGCGCCGTTTTTGCAGTTCGTCGATGCTGGGCGACGGTTCGGCGGAAAAAGGCCGGAAATTTTTGAAAAAAGTCTCGACCCTGAATTTTCCGTTCAGCTTCGGTCAGCGACCACGCTTGTTCGGGCGCGGATCGGTCCACCGGAATGCCGAATCGGCGACCGCAACATTGAATTTCTGGTTGCTCAGATCGATGCGCGTCCGGTTATTTTGCGAATCGAGCGCGACCCAGCCGCGCAGGCGCAGGCCGCCGGGGGCCGAACCGTCACGCACGAACACCATCGTGATGGTGCCATATTCGGGCCGCTTCTTATCCTTGACCTCGACACTCAGCACGTCGTTGCTGCCCGTGGGGACGACCTTGGCATATTTGGTCAGATCGCGGTCGGGGTCGAGCAACGCGCCAAGCGGCGAATTTTTGACGGGCCAGCGCTGAACCTGCCGCACCTCATAATCGATCACCGTCAGCGAACTGCCGTCGCCGACGATCAACAGCGGGACGTCCTTCTGATATTGAAACCGGATCTTGCCGGGGCGCTTGAGGGTCAGCTTGCCATTCAACCGCTGCCCATTGCGGTCTGTCTGGACAAAATCGGCGGTCATCGACGTCGTCAATTTGAGGTGCGACTGCACCGATGCCAGCGTGGTCGACGACTGCGCGATCGCGGGGACGCCGATCGCGAGACTGACAGCGGCCAGAGGTGTCATCGTCCAGGCGGCGATGCGGGTAAGGGGATTCGTCAGGGTCATTGGACTCTCATTCTGCATCATGTTGGTTCGGCTCATCGCAGGCGGGCATTGAACCCGCCGTGAACCTCCTCGTCAGACGCCGTTCAAACCGCGAGCACGGCAAAAGTTCCTTACCGCTGCTGGCCATATTGGTCGGTGAGTACGTCGCGGCGGCCGACATGGTTGGGCGGACTGACCAGCCCTTCCTCCTCCATCCGCTCGATCAGGCGTGCAGCGCTATTATATCCGATGCGCAATTGCCGTTGCAGCCAGCTGGTCGACGCCTTCTGGCTTTCGACGACGATCTGGCAGGCCTTGGCATACATGCGGTCCTCGGCGCTGTCGCCGCCCGCGGGCGCGCCTTCCATCGCAAAGCCGCCATCCTCGGGATCCTCGGTGACGCTTTCGACATAGTCGGGGCGGCCCTGTCCGCGCCAATGGTCGGCGACCGCGCGCACTTCGTCGTCCGACACGAACGGCCCGTGGATGCGGGTAATCTGCTTACCGCCGGGCACATACAGCATGTCGCCCTTGCCGAGCAACTGCTCGGCGCCCGCCTCGCCCAAAATCGTGCGGCTGTCGATCTTGCTGGTGACGTTAAAGCTGATGCGCGTCGGCAGGTTCGCCTTGATGACGCCAGTGATGACGTCGACCGACGGGCGCTGCGTCGCGAGGATCAGGTGGATGCCCGCCGCGCGCGCTTTCTGCGCCAGCCGCTGGATCAGGAATTCGACTTCCTTGCCCGCGGTCATCATCAAATCGGCAAGTTCGTCGACGACGATGACGATCTGCGGCAGCGGCGCATAATCGAGCGCCTCTTCCTCATAGATTGGCTGGCCGGTGTCGGGGTCATAGCCGGTCTGGACGCGCCGCCCGAGCGACTTGCCCTTGGCCAGCGCGCCGCGCACCTTGTCATTGTAGCTAGCCAGGTTGCGCACCGACAGCGACGACATCATCCGGTAGCGATCCTCCATCTGCTCGACCGCCCATTTCAGCGCGCGGATCGCCTTCTTGGGTTCGGTCACCACCGGGGCGAGCAGGTGCGGGATATCGTCATAGACGCTGAGTTCCAGCATCTTGGGATCGATCATGATCATCTTCACCTGGTCGGGGCCAAGGCGATAGAGCAGCGACAGGATCATCGCGTTGAGGCCGACCGACTTGCCCGATCCGGTCGTACCCGCGATCAGCAGGTGCGGCATCGGCGCCAGATCGGCGATCATCGGGTCGCCACTGATATTCTTGCCGAGGATGATCGGCAGCGCGCCGGTCTGGTCCTGGAACAGCGCGCTGCCGATGATTTCGTGCAGCACCACCGACTCGCGATTGGCATTGGGCAGCTCGATGCCGATCACGGTGCGGCCGGGGATCGGCGCGATGCGCGCCGACAGCGCCGACATGTTGCGCGCAATGTCGTCGGCCAGGTTCGACACGCGGCTCGCCTTCGTCCCCGGCGCGGGTTCGAGTTCGTACATTGTGACCACGGGGCCAGGGCGGACCGCGGTGACGACGCCCTTGACCTGAAAATCCTCGAGTACCGATTCGAGCAGGCGCGCATTGCGTTCCAGCCCCGCCTTGTCGATCTGTCCGGTCGGCCCCGGCGGCGGCGGTGCGAGCAGGTCGATCGACGGCAGACGGTAGTTGGTGAACAATTCGGTCTGCGGTTTGGGTTTGGGTTTCGACGGCGCGGTGCGCTGCGCCGGATCGGCGATCTCGGGCGGCGCGCGGTCGCTCGGTTCGGCGACCGCGCGTGGACGGATGACGCGCTCCATCAGGTTCGGGGCTTTCGTGCCGTCGCCTGCCGCCCGCACGTCCTCGACGACGCGGCTTCCTTCGGCTGCGGGCAGGCGGAAGCGCGATGCCCAGCCCTTTTCAAGCCGGAGAGCGCGCCATGTGAGCCATAGTCCAACCCCGACAAGCACCAGGATCGTTGCGATGCGGATCAGCGCTGCCGCGGGTTCGCCCGCCTGCGCGAACAAGGGCGTGATCGCGCCGCCGATCAGCAGCGCGATGATCCCGCCCCAACCCGCGGGCATCGGCGCGCTGGTCGCGGGCGACCAGAGCTCGGCGCCCAACCCGACCAGCAATATGCCGACAAAGCTGTAAGCGAGCTGGCGCAGCCAATAGGGCTGCGGTTCACCCACCCACAGTCGCCATGCCAAAAGGCCGAGCAGCGGCAGCAGCAGCGCGACCCCGACGCCGCCGATCGACAGGCCAAGGTCGGCGAACCACGCACCGATGCTGCCCATCCAGTTGGCGGCGGTGCCGCCGGCGGCGGTGTTGAGCGCGGCATCGGTGCTGTCGTATGTGATCAGCGCGAGGGTCAGGAACAGCGTGAACAGCGCAAGCAGCGCTGCCTCGCCGATCACCAGCGATCGCGCGATGCTTTGGCGGAAAACGGTGCGCCAATCGGCCTTTACCGGTGCGGCCTTGCGGCTAGCCATGCTGAAAACGGTCCCCATCAGTTAACCACGGCGATATGCACATGCGGCGGACTCGCCGTCAAGCGCAGGCCCGCGCGCGTCCACAGCCTTTCCAACCGCTCCGCCGCGCGCTAGGGCCGGTTAATGAGTGAAACGCTGCGCAGCGATATCCTGATCTCGGGGGGCGGCCTGGTCGGCCAGGCGCTCGCCCTCGCCCTGTCGCATCACGGCCTTTCGGTGCAGATCGTCGATCCCGCCGACCCGATCGCGGCGATCGCACCGGGCTTCGACGGCCGCGCGTCGGCGATCGCCAGCGCGACATGGCAGATGTTTGAGGTGCTCGGGATCGCTGAACGGCTGGCCAGTCACGGCTGTCCGATCCGCGCGATTAAAGTGGGCGATGGTACGCCCGACAGCGGCCGTGGCGGCGACCTCGACTTCACCACCGCCGACGGCGACCCGCCGCTCGGGACGATGGTCGAGAATCGCCAGCTTCGCCTCGTGCTCGCTGCGGCACTCGCCGATGCGCCGCTGGTGCGGCGACATATGCCGGCCACCGTCATCGCGCGCGACGTGGACGACCATGGCGTCACTTTGACGCTCGCCGACGGATCAATGTTGGCCGCACCGCTGCTGATCGTCGCTGAAGGTCGCCGCTCGCCGACTCGCGACGCCGCAGGGTTCAGCATCGCCAACTGGTCGTACCACCATCACGCGCTGATCGGCGCGCTCGCGCACGAGCGGCCGCACGGCAACGTCGCTCACGAAATCTTCTACCCGTCGGGTCCCTTCGCGCTGCTGCCGCTCGTCGACGACGCGGAAGGACGGCATCGCTCGGCCTTCGTGTGGACGGTGTCCGAAAAAGACGGTCCGGCTTTGGCCAAGCTGGGCGACCGCGGCTTTGTCGCCGAATTGCACAAGCGTGCCGGCGGTGTGCTCGGCGCAATGGAACTGGTCGCGCCGCGCATGACCTATCCGCTCGGCTTCCACCATAGCGCGTCGATCGTGGCGGCGCGCATCGCGCTGGTCGGCGACGCCGCGCACGGCATCCACCCGATCGCGGGGCAGGGGCTGAACCTGGGGCTGCGCGACGTCGCGGCGCTGACCGAAGTGCTGGTCGAGGGCGCGCGGCTCGGGCTCGACTTTGGCGACGCGGCGCTGCTCGCGCGGTACCAGCGCTGGCGCGGGCTCGACAATATGATGGTCAGCCTCGCGACCGACGGGCTGACCCGCCTGTTTGGTATCCCCGGCCGCACCGCCGCGGCAGTGCGCCGCACCGGGCTCGGCGCCGTGCAGCGCATGCCGCTGCTCAAGCGCTTCTTCATGGACGAGGCGCGCGGCGAGGCGGGCGATCTGCCACGGTTACTCGCGGGGGCGGAGGTTTAGACGCAACCGATTCGTCCGTTCGCATCGAGCGAAGTCGAGATGCCTATCATTCGGGTACGTCTTCACGGTGTCTCGACTGCGCTCGACACAAACGGCAAATGGGTAAGCGCCCGTATAGGTATTTCTACCTATCCGCCCCTCAGTGCACCGCTCATCATGTTTGCCTATCCCGGTCGCTGCGGCACCCACGCCGCGGCAGATGGGGACGGACCATGTCGGCAAAAAGCGACGCGCTCGAACACGCAGTGACGGATTATATTCAGGCGCGGACCGCGCTTGATGCGGCGCCGGGCGCGCGAGCGCGGGCGCTGGTCGATCGCAGCTTTGCCCGCCTCGCCGCCTTGGCGGCGCCGCGCATCCGCTACTTCACCCGCGCTTACGGCCTGGCGGATGTTGCCGACGACGCGGCGCAGGTATGCGCCATCGCGCTCCACCGCGCCGCTGAACGCTATGATCCGGCACGGGCGCGCTTCACCACCTATGTGAACTGGCAATTGCGCGCCGAGCTGCAGGCGCTGCGGCTGCGTCTTCATGGCGACCAGCGTTCGGCGGGACGGCGGCATGTCACCGCGACGCTGTCGCTCGATGCGTTGCAGGCTGACGGCGCCGACGACTGGCTGATTGACCCCGCCGCCGAGGTCGCGACCGAGCAGGCTGCAGGCGATCGCCTCGCCGATCTCGTCACCGACCGGCTCGTCGGCGAATGGGCCGCGCGGCGTCGTACCACGCTGTCGCGGGGATCGCGGCGCATTGACGATCGGATCGAGGCGCGCGTCGCCGCTGAACGGACGCTGGTCCGCGATCAACTCCGGCACAGGGAGGCAGCGGATCGGCTGCGGGAAAGCGATCGCCACATCGTGCGTCGTGCGCTCGCCGACATCACACGCCATGCGGTGCCTCGTAAACCGAACTGAGCGCCCGCCTATTGCAGCGTGGCGCGGCCGTCGTCGTTGTCGTAGCGGCCGAAAAACTGCATGAGCTGGACCACAAGCTCGGCGCGCGCATCGATCGGGGTCGCCTCCAACAGCGCCTGTTTCGCGGCGCCATCAAACGGCGCGACCTGCGCAATGCCGTTGACCAGCGTCGCATCGTCGAGCTGGCCGACCGAATCCCAATCGACGACATAGCCCTGCCGCGCCGCAAAGCGTTTCGCCTCTCGCTCCAGGCTGGCGCGCTCGATACTCGACAACACCGCGTCGTCCTCAATCTCGGTTTCGATCTCGGCCTCGACTTGACGGAACGGGGTCGTGACATCGAGTTCGCGGCGGACGCGAAAGCGCGCGACGCCTTCCAGCACCAGATTGAAGCGCCCCTCGTCGAGCGCTTCGACATCGACGATGCGGCCGACGCAGCCAATGTCGTACAGCGACGGTGGTTCGCGATTTTCTTCACCCGGCAGCTGGCGTGGCTGGATCATCCCGATCTGCCGGTCGCGCGCCAGCACCTCCTGCACCATCGCCGAATAGCGCGGCTCGAAAATATGCAGCGGCAGGTGCAGTCCGGGAAACAGCACCGCGCCGGGCAGCGGAAATATCGCGATCCGCTGGATGGTCAGGGGCGCGGTGTCGCCCATCAGCCGAACAGGATCAGCGATAGGCGGCGGCGCTGCGCGGCGACCCAAGGATCTTCCAGCCCGACGGCTTCGAACAGCGACAGCAGCTTGGCGCGCGCCGCATCCTCCTGCCATTCGCGGTCGGCGGCGACGATGTGAAGCAAATTGCCGGTCGCGGCATCGCGCTGGCCCGCGCCGATCTGCGCGCTGGCGAGGTCGAACCGCGCCTGATGATCGTCGGGATTGGCCGCAACCGCGGCTTCGAACGCGGTGAGTTCGCCCGCGTCGGGGGCATCGGCGGCGAGCGCCAGCGCGCTTTTCGCCTGCGCGATCGCAGGGTCTTCGGCGATCTCGGCGGGCACCATATCCAGCACGCCTTGGGCGCTGGTCAGATCGCCCGCGAGTACAAAGGCCCGGATCAAACCGCCATGCGCCGCGGCATTGTCGGGCGCCATCTCCAGGATCTGGCCAAAAATGCTCGCAGCGCGTTCCCCGTCGCCTTCGGCCAGCACCGCGTCGCCCATTTCGATCAGCGGCGCGATCTCGACCGCGCGGGCCGTCGCCTCGCTCTCGATCGGCAGCTGCGCCAGCAACTGGTCGAGCATCGTCTTCAATTGGCTTTCGGTGCGCGCATTGGTCAGGTTCGCGACCGGCTGACCCTGAAAAATCGCATAGACGGTGGGGATCGACTGGACCTGAAATTGGCTCGCAATAAATTTGTTGGCATCGACATCGATCTTGGCCAGCAACACGCCCTTGTCAGCGTAATCGGCGGCGACCTTTTCCAGGATCGGGGTCAGCTGCTTGCACGGCCCGCACCATTCGGCCCAGAAATCGAGGATGACCAGATTGGTCATCGACGGTTCGACGATGTCGCGGCGGAACGCTTCGACCGCTTCCTTCTCGGTGGGGTTCAGACCCAAAGTGGCCACGCGTCATGCTCCTGTTCAAAATGCCTGACTATCTATGTGGGAATTGCGGCGAATATGCCAACCCTTCACCCGCGATAAGATGCGAAAAGCATGAAGGGGGTTGCCGACTCCAAAACCCGATGCTAAGCGCCCGCCTCACCCGCTGGAACCGACCGGTTTCAGCCGCCAGAGCGGGCGTAGCTCAGGGGTAGAGCACAACCTTGCCAAGGTTGGGGTCGAGGGTTCGAATCCCTTCGCCCGCTCCAGTTTTCCTATATAATCCATGATTATAGTTGGCGCGCGCAGACGTGCCGGTCGCACGGTGGATACCGCCCGGCTTCTACGAGATGCTGGCCATGGTTGGTTTATATGTACCATTTTTGCATTCGGCTGCCACGACCTATGGGCAAGATATAGGTTTTTAGCGTTGGTTCTACGGGCGTTGAGGATGCGGCATGCCCCGATCAATATGATTAGGTTGGGGTTGGTCCGATGAGATGGCAAATGGCAGCACAGTCCGTTTTGCGCGTGATCGCGGCCGTTGGACGGTTTCCCGTCGGTTGCCAGAAGCTGACACAGTGAAACACGAAGCTGCCAATCAGGTGTCAGGTCGACCACGATGCGCTTCGAAACGATCTTCGATCGCCATAATGTCGCGTCCGAGAAAGGGCATCGTCCGTTGGGCGATGCGTAACTCATCGAGGGCTTGCTCGCGCTTGCCCTGCGCCAGCAAGGTGCGCGACAGCGAGTAGCGAAGATCTCCAACGCTAGGTTGTCTTGCGATCAAGGCGCGAACGTCCAGCTCTGCTTGCCGGGCTAGGGAGGTGGGTAGGCCATGTCGCAGCACCATGTCGGATTGCACGCGAGCCAGCAGCGAACGGGCGAGCAGGTTTGCTCCGGGGTCGCTTACCAATGCCCGAAGCCTGACGCGGGCACCGACAAGGCTTTGCCGATCCCCAAGCCGCCAGAGCCGATATGCTTCTGCATAACGGACGCGCGCATCGTCTGAAATACCGGCGCCGCTTGGCGACAATGCAGTCACGTGGGCGTGGACGTTGTTCGCAAAATGCATGACTGCGCGGTCAGGTCCCGATGATGACAGGAGATACTCCTCCGCAAACAGGACAGCACCCGTCCGGCCATCGACGAGCTCGGTTGCCAGCCGCGGATTCTGCCCGGAGCGTCCACGAGCGAGCCGCACGATATAGGTTGGCCGCGCACCCGACGAAGGAAGTCGGTCGATGACCTGAACGCCCTCGAACTTCGAGATTGTTCGTACCATGTCGCGCCGAAGCGCCTCCCACTCCGCCGGATCGCTGCCCGGAGCGGACGGAGACGCAACAACAGCCAACACCGCTGGGCCACTATCGCCCGTGCCGCGCAGCGACCATATAAGCAGCATGGCGGCGGCTGCCATCAAGATTGAGCCGGCCGCCAATGCAATCTTGCTGCGACCAGGCCATCGCCGCGCAGGTTCGGTCACGCTCGTCTGCAAAGTGGTGCGATAGCCGTGATTGCGGACCGCTTCGATGGTGGCTCCATCGATTCCGACCTGTTCCAGACTCTCCCGCAACAAAGTCACCCTCTGCTTGATTGTCTCGCGGGTCACTTGCGCGTTCCAGACGATCTGCTCGATGTCCGCGAATGATATCGGGTCGGGTGCCCGCGATAACAGCAGGTCGAGCATCCGGAACGACAGGTCGGGCAATCGATGCGCACGGCCATTCGCGATGATCGCGTGACGCACGCGGCAGAGTTCCATCTTCATTTCACCAATCTTCACCGTTCTTTTCTTGTCCCAACGCCGGATTGACCCGCAGCTTTGGGGCATGACAAAACTCTCCATACCCTCCGCCCTCATTGCCCTCGCTGCGATCGGATGCAACACTCCCGTGTCAGCCGGCACCCACGAGTCAGCCCGCACTCGCGAGAATGATGCAATTGCGCAACGCCGGATCGCCGATGCTATCCTGGCCGCCCAGGTAGAAGCCAACGGCGTACCCGGTATGGCCGCGGCCGTGACGCGAGATGGTCAGCTGATCTGGACCGGTGTCGCAGGATATCGCGATCTGGATCGCAAACTGCCGGTCGAACCCGACACCAGTTTCCGGCTCGCCAGCGTTTCCAAGCTGGTGACCGCGACGGCAGCGATCTTGTTATACGATCGGAAAATGCTGGACCTCGATGCACCGGTTCAGCGCTACCTCCCGGGCCGCCAACTCGTCTGGCCGTCATCCATAACCTTGCGGCAGCTGGCTGCGCACACGTCCGGTATCCCGCACTATCAGGATGTTGATGCCGCACGTGGGGGCGTCCATTTTGGCACCGTGGATGAAGCTGTCGAGGTTTTCGCCAACCGCCCACTCCTTTTCACACCCGGCACGGGCTATCGATACAGCTCAAACGGATTCACTCTGTTGAGCGCGGCCATCGAGGGCGCTACACGCAAGCCGTTCCTGTCCTACGTCGCGCGCACGGTCATCAATGATCTGCCGCTACGCCCGGATCTCACGCCCGACCCGCAGAACGACACCGTCGCCTATGAATTCGTCGATGGCATCATCAAGCCTGCTGGTCCGCACGATTATAGCTATTCGTGGGGCGGTGCGGGTTTTCGCGGGACGGCTCCCGGCGTCGCGATGTTCGGAGCACGGGTGATGCGCGACGGATTCCTCTCGTCAGAGGCAAAGGCGGCGATGTGGAAGCCGGCTCAGATGACCGATGGCTCACCGGTCGTCGATGGCGAGGACGGGCTCGCGTTCGGATGGCGCATCGGAACTGACCCGGATGGCCAAAAGATTGCGCATCATTCCGGGGCCGCGATCGGCGCGCGCAGTACGTTGATAGTCTATCCCGATAGCGGGGATAGCGTCAGCGTGCTGTCGAACGCAGGCTGGGTTTCCGACATCAGGGAAACCGCAGAGATGCTGGTCGCGCCATTTCGGGCCAATTCTGCGGGGCCTCATACTCCATGCCCGACCTGGGCGACCGGATACAGCGGCAGCTTTGGCGACAAGCCCATAGCCGGCACCGTCCAGTTCACAGTTTCAGACGGGATCTGCCGCGGGACACTCAGTATGGCCAATGCTGCTGGCGCGTGGTTCGACGCCCTGCCACAGGGCAGCACCGACAATCTGACAGTGATCTCGATATTGCCCGGCAATCGACTGGATCGCGCTGCGCTGGTGACGCCAAGCGGCACCTACGACTTCCGCCGGCAGGAAGACGGCAGCCTCGTGGCCGCGCTGAGCCCAAGCCGCAAGTTCGTCGTCCGATTGCAGCGCTGAATTCTGTTCATCAAACGGAGACAATTGGTGTTGCTCAATTCCTCGTTGGTGGCCGCCATCATGCTTGCACTCGTTCAATCGCAGCCGAGATGGCGCTCGGGACGCCGCAGCGCGCACCGAGATGTGGGGCATCCTGGCAAGATTGCAGGGCGGGAAGGCGTGACTGGCGCTGGCGGACGAGGGCGCTGCGGCCTAAGCTGGATGAGTTTGCTGCGAGATGGCACGCGAAGCCAGGAGCAGCAGCGTTTCCTTTGAGCCGCGATACAAGGACCGTGCCTTCACGTTGTTCGGGCCGGTCGGATCTGTAATTCGAACGGGCGGGACCTATCGCTTAGACTTCAAGCTGACGGACAATACGCACACAAGCTTACGGAAAATAGGGCTGAAGACGCGCCATCTGCTCGTCCGCCAGCCAATATAAATCACTCATCATCCCGGCCCCTCGCAGTGAGCCTGAATCACTGCGACCTGCTCAAATCAATGGGTCCTGACCCTAGCGAATCTGAGCCCGACTCAAATCAATCATCATCACAATAGCCACCGCAATTGACATAGCGATCGCTTGCACTGTTAAAATCGACGGGTCTTTCTCCAAAAGGCTTCGGAACGGTAAAACCCAAGGAAACAGGTCCGCTTTTGCGGTGTTGGTCATAGCAACTGCCAATGCGATGAAGGTGCCCGCGATCCCGAAAGCCAGCGGCGCAACAAAGTTTGAAAAGCGAAGCGCCACCCATATCTGAAGAAGGGTCAGCGGCAGCGTCGAGGCTAGGATCGCAGGCGCGCGCCGAGCCAGCTCTTCGATCGGAAAAATATCCGAAGGTGGCCGCCCGCTTGTTACGATTCCGGCAGCGCCGCCCAGCGCCGTCAAACCGAACATCAATATCGTCATGCTGACCGCAACAGACAAGCACACCAATATCTTCGCAAGAAATATTGCCGACTTCGAGACGGGAAGAGCAAACATGTTTTCCCATCCATTTGATCGATGCTCAATCTGCCCTGCCAACGTCGCAAAGGCGGCAACAGCCATGGGATACAGAAAGACCACCCATATCGGCAGGGCGAATTGGTTGTAGATAACATTCCATGTCATAGTCCGTTCCGACGACGTGATCGCGAAGGCTGCAAGAACCCCCGGAAGTGCGGGCGCGAGCACGGCGAGGGCGACCGCAAGCGAGCGGTTTAGTTTCCAAAATTCAACCTCAACGAGACGCATCATGCGAATTCTCCGGTTAAACTTGCCGACGCTGGTGGTGAAAAATCGGCATAAAGATCTTCAAGCGTCTTCGCTCTCACGACGAGCCCGCTGATATTGCACCCGCCTTCGACAAGCGCGCGATTGATGCGGACTCTCTCTGCGACATCATTTTCGCCCATCACCATAATGCCGCCGCCGGCTGACCGGGCGGAAAGTCCTATGCCGTGGAGGATCGATAAGGCTCGCGCGGAATCTGCTGTCTCGACCAACAGTTCGCGATTTCCGCCGAGCAAAGCGCATAGCTCGCCGTTCGCTACGACTCGACCGTCCCGCACGATTGCAATCTGCTGTGCCACCATCTCCACTTCGCTCAGTAGATGGCTCGAAAGAAGTACCGATCCACCAATCCTGTCCGGCAACTCTGCAATGAGGCGTCTGACGTCCGCAATCCCATCTGGATCCAAGCCATTGGTTGGTTCGTCGAGGATAAGCAGCTTGGGTTGTCCAAGCAGCGCCTGTGCGATCGCCAGACGCTGCTTCATACCAAGAGAATATGTGCGAACGATCTTGTTCGAAGCATAAGCCATGCCGGTGATGTCGAGGGCGACATCGATTGCCTCGCGAGCGATGCCTCGCAAGCGACAGCGCACGGCAAGGTTCTTTCGCCCGGTCAAATGCTCGTACAGTGACGGAGCCTCGAGGAATACGCCGACATGCCGTAAAGCTGCAAGACGATCGCGCCGCACGTCGAAGCCAAATATCCGGGTGGTGCCGCCATCTGCCTTGATCAGCCCCAGCATAAGCCGCATCAACGTCGTTTTCCCGGCGCCATTAGGACCGAGGAGGCCGAATACGCCATGCGAAGGAATTGTGAGCGAAATTCGATCTACAGCGGTTCGATCTCCGAATCGTTTAAGCAGATTTGAAGCGTCAACAGCATGCATGCGCGTGGATCCTGAAGTTAGCGTAAGAAGATGCCGGCAAAAAAACCGGAGTTACCCAAGCGGAAACGATTGGGGACTCAGTAACGAAATTGCGCGCTTTACTGTCCACGCGGCGGTCCGTTGCCAGACCGCGCCGAAGATAACCAAGAGGCCGGTTGCGACACTGAGGCCGGGCGACGTGATCACACCGGGGCGCTGTAGGTACCCGACAGCATCGACTGGAATCGTCAGGGTCGGCAGTGACGTTAGATATCTAGCTGGCCTCGTCATCGATCGCCCTCATCGTTCGACCCCACGTGCGGCTTTGGCCGGCACGTGCATGCGCGAGCTCAGTTTGCGCAGGATGCGCAGATCGGCGTGCGCGGACGGGCAACTTGTGTCCATCAATCATACGACTCAAATTCTGCGCACCACGCCTTCGGCGAAAATGACGCAAGCCGTCCAAGACCCCAAAAATACGATGTCGGAGGCAAGGCCCATCGGGGGCTTTCCCGTGATTAGGTAGATGGGAAAAAACACCATCGACACGGCAGTCGCCCCGATCCCAACTGCATAAGCGCGAATCATCCAGTTGCGGTGGCGGGTAAAATCCCGTTTGCGGATGGTCCACATCGCAACCGCCAAAGCCACGCCTAAGGCGATCCCGAATAGCAACCGCCCGCTGCTGACGGCCACCGAATATGTGTCAGGAAAGTGCCAAAGTAGACCCAGCGAACTCAGCGAGATCATTGTCCCCGCTGCCACAAACACGCGGCCCATAAGGCGGTGCAGAACCCCATATTTGCGCATCAAAACCCGACTGAATTGAATGGGTCCGAGGAGGCCAAAAGTAGCGCCGCCCAGCACATGCATGAAATGCCAGACCGGCGCGGCGCTCAGGTGCCGACTGTCCTCGGGCAGAGAACCTAGCGGAATCTGCACCACTTGCACTAATGCCAGAAGGATCGTGAGTAGAGTGCCGCCCAATAGCGCAGCAAGGACGACAGCGGGCTTCGTGAACCACGGAGTCATTTCTATATCCCCATTTGCGGCGTTTTGTGGCTCAAATTTTTCTACACTGGCGTCAGAATTTGTAAGTCACGCCCAGCCCGCTTTGCGCCTCCCACTTTTGCTCGATTGCGGCGCTGCGATGAATAGATTTGTCGAGATAGGTGCCGCCCACGACAGCGAAGAGCATCAGCCGCTCAGTAAGCTGGAAGGTCATTGAGAGGTCACCGCCCAGATTCAGGGCCTCATCTGTGATCGGGGCAACCGGCAGAATTACGCGTCGGTCTTTTCTGACCATGCGCGCACGCTGTGCAGCGGTCACGCCGTACATATAGTTGGCAGCCTTCCGGTCTAGCCAGCTCGCTTGTACAGATGGAGTGACAGAAAATCGTCCGACAGACACCGGATAGCTGTAGCGGGCAATGATTTCCGTCCCATTGAACTTGTCGGTGACATCATGACGAAATTCGCCGCTCAGCTTACCCCATTTGGTGTCAAGGGAGATACGCGCTCCCGCGTCAACGGACAGTTTTTCGCGATCCCGCCCCTGCGGGCTACGGGCAGCTACGAAAAGCGCTAGGGATGGCGTGATGCCAGCCAGATCCTTATCGAAATGCAAGCCGGTCTCCGCAGCTTCAAAATAATATACACCCTGCCTTATGGAAACAAATGGAATAGG
Organism: Sphingopyxis sp.; assembly: GCF_965279725.1. GTDB lineage: Bacteria > Pseudomonadota > Alphaproteobacteria > Sphingomonadales > Sphingomonadaceae > Sphingopyxis. The sequence goes on along the minus strand of NZ_CBDIIL010000003.1, from coordinate 871,221 downwards.
CGAGGTCTGCGTCGACGCCGAGTTGAAAGGGGTGTGCCGGTCGAGAACCCCTGCACCGACAATGACATGGTTTTCATTCTGACCTTCATCATTCTCTTTTGCGGACGTAATGGATGCTGGCGCGGCTAAGGCCAAACCCGCGATCAGGATCTTTCGGAATGTCTTGGTCATATTTAGGTTCCTGGATTTGGCTGTCGTAAGACCGACCGACCCACGCAACGATGGGCCGCTAGCGGGCTTGGCGAAGTTGCTGATTTGTATAATTTCCGGGGAAGACCGAACATTGCGCACCGGGGGCATTGGGGGGAGAGGCGCAATATTCGGCCTTCACCCGCACCGGCGAAGGCAATCTTACTCACTTAAGCAAATTAAGGCTTCGCCGGCGACCAGCGCCAAACGGTTGCTGGCGCTGGTCGATCTGAGAAAAGCTGGGGCGGACTGGAGTTTTGAAGGCTTCTCCGGCTTCAATGGGCACGCATGGTTCTTCCTTCAGGGCAGCTGAGAAAGCGAAGTAGCTATGCGGATCCGAAATAAAAATTGCAGTATTCTCTATTTCACATATGCAAATATGCATGGATTGGCGGACGGTAAAATTTGATTGGAACAGGGCTCGGGCGTTTCTCGTGACCGCTGAGGAAGGGTCGCTTTCGGCTGCTGCCCGTGCGCTGGGAATGACGCAGCCTACACTCAGTCGACAGGTGGACGCTCTCGAAGAAGAGTTGAGCCTCGTTTTGTTTGAGCGAGCGGGCAGGGGGCTGATATTGACCCCAAGCGGACACGAATTGTTGGAACATGTGCGCGGGATGGGGAGCGCGGCCTCCCGCTTGTCACTCGCGGCATCAGGGCAGTCACAATCGATAGAGGGCTCTATTCGCATCGCTGCCAGTCAAGTCTATGCTGCCTATCTTTTGCCACCGATCATCCAGAAGTTGCGTCAGGAATACCCGGGCATTTCGATTGAAATTATTGCTTCCAACAGCGCTTCGGACTTGCTGCGTCGCGAGGCGGATATTGCGGTAAGAAACATGGTGTCGCCCCAACCGGATCTGATCACCAAGAAGATTCGCGACGACGAAGCCTATTTTTACGCCGCACACAGCTACCGTGATCTAATCGGCAATCCGCGATCTTTTGCCGATTTAAATGAAGCCGATTTTTTGGCATTTGCGAGCAACGATGCGTTGATGAACGTGCTCAATGCGCAGGGCCTCGATGTCACAAAGAGAAACTTTCCGATCATCTGCGACAACCATATCGTTCAGTGGCAGCTCGTGAAGCAGGGCGTCGGGATTGGCGGTATAACAAAGGATATCGGTGACGCCGAACCGCTTGTCTGCCGCATCCTTCCCGATATGGAGCCGATGATCGTCCCCATGTGGCTCGCGACGCATCGCGAATTGAACACCAGTAAGCGCGTCCGGACTGTATTCGATTTTCTGGTCGCCGAGCTTTCGCGAAAGCCGTTTGGATTGGGCTGACATACCGGAGTCTTGGGCAACTAATTGTTGTCGCACTCGCCGGGGTTGCAGCGGTCGGGATTGCCACTGGCCGAGAGCGCTAACGCTCCGCCTACGACGACGAGAAGGCCTACCGCCCCCGCCACCGCGATCGTTCCGTTCGATAGATTGTTTCGGTTTCCGCCGTTTGGTCGACGGCCGGCGCATAGCGCGCCGAGGTCAACGCCAACCCGGCCAGGCGCTTTGCTCCGAGCAGCGGGACCATATTATGGCGCAATCGCGCGAAGTATATTGTTCGGTCAGAGCCTTCATTGGCTCACCCTGCCGCTCGCCGCGCTGGATAAAGTATCCTTCGGTTTCATAGAGATCGATGAGCTGCGAGAGCCGAAGCGCGGCTCGCTTGGCGTTTCGTTCCGGCGTTGGATCGGAGCCCATCATCGCTTCGGCGAAAAGTTGGCGTGTCCGCTTTCTCGCTTTATTGAGGGTCAGAACGCCGAAGCGACCAATCGTGATGGGCCTTGTCGGGGCGATGCGTCCGCTACCATCGGCGCGATGGCGAATGTGAAAATGTTTTGGTTCCTCGGACGTTGATACGCACACCAAAACCGAGCAAATCCGCATCTCAAATATTGTAGCGCACCGCGCGCGGCTCCGCCGCCTCTCGCGACGTGGATGCCCATCGACTGCGTTTTGCGCTTCGCTAGCGCGTGATAACGTCGCGCGACATCGGCGCTAGCTTGGCGAGGAAGCGGTTCTGTGCGGCGAAGGCGATGTTGTCGTCGCGCATCGCGATTTGCAGGTTTTCGACGAGCGCGTTCATGTCGCGCACCCGGATGCCCAAATCCTTGTGCGCTGCCGCCATGTCGCGGCCGCTGTAATCGCAGCCCGCGTTCAATATGTAGCAGAATTGTTCGAACAGCGTGCGTTTCAGCCGCACCATGTCGTGCGCCTGAAAGATCGCCGCGATACGCGGATCGGCCTCGGACAGTTCTACCGTGCGGTTGGCGATACGCCGGATGCCGTCCTGTCCGCCGAACGCGGCCGCCATCGTGGAACCCGCAAAGGGCGCCGCGCCAGCATGGCTGTTGCTCTGGACATAGGGATCGACCGGCAGTTCGCCGGTCGCCGGATCGCGAACCTTTTCCTCGACGCCGAATTCCTTGTCCCAATCGACCGGTGGCTCGGTGGCGGGTTGTATCAGCAGGGCGATGGCGAGCAGCAACATCAGACGATCCCTTAAAAAGCGATTTGTGCGGAGAGAAAGCCGCCGCGCTGTTGGTCAAAGGTGGCGATCGAGCCCAGATCGACATAGGCGGCGGTGACGGTCAGATGGTCGGTCAGCGCATAGGCGGCGAACAGATCCCACCAATCATCCTCGCGCGCGATCGCCAGCTGGTCGGGTTTCGTGCGATATTCGGCGCCGATGACGGCGCGGCGCGACAATTGATAGGCGACCGATCCTTCGAACTGCACCCGATGCGCGTCGTCGCCGGGGGTGCCAAAGCCAAGCAGCCCGGCCTGGTTCGCCTTGGTCAGCCGCGCGGTCGCGTTGACCAGGACACTGTGGCTGAGGAACAGCTTCGTCGCGCTGAGTGTGAAGTCGGTGCCGCTGCCATGCGCGGCGCCGACCGCGAGCGCCACAGGTGTGTCGCGATTGCGCTTATGTTCGACGCCAAGGCTGATCTGCGGTAGCAGCGGGTCGCCATAAACGATATCGCCCGCGAGGCGGAGCTTGGCACCGAAAATATTCTGATTGAGCGTATAGCCGCGGCCGAGCCCCAGCGCTGTGCCGACATCGCGGGTGTCGAAATTTTGCCGCGCATAGCTGATTTCGACGCGGTTCGCGATGCCGACCGCAACGCCGTGGCTCTGCCAGCCATAATCGGGCAGTTCGATCAGCGTGACATGCCCCGACAGACCGATGCCGCGATCGGTTTCGCGTCCGGCGATCGTCGACCAGGTGGCAACCCCGCCGCCGCTGCTGCCCTCGATCGTCGTCACGCCATTGGTGAGCAGCAGCTTGCCACCATCAATCAGTGACGTTTCTTGCGCCGCAGCGGGCGACGCGGCGCAAAGACAGGCGAGCGAAAGCGGTGCCAGCAGGCGAATGAGCGGTTGGTCCATGCTGGCACAATCGCAGCAAGAGGCAAAAATTGCGTTAACTATGAAACTGATAATTTGAGAGAATCTTAAGCTCTGGCGCTTAACCGGACGGCGTGAAGGGACCACTTCTTTTATCGATGGCGTTTGCGTTCGCTGTGCCGCTGGCCGCCGCATGGGCGGCTGCGCCGACGGCTGTTCAGGTGCAGGTCGTCGACGAGCGCGGATTGCCCGTTCGCGACGCCGTCGTCGAACTGACGCCGACGGGCGGGTGGCGCGGCGCGATTCGCTTTGCGTGGAAACCCGCGATGGCGCAAAAAGGCGTCGCCTTCGTCCCCGGCACGCTGATCGTGGCGCGCGGCAGCAGCGTCGCCTTTCCCAATCTCGATACCGTCCGCCACAGCGTCTATAGTTTCTCGAAAGCGGCGCGGTTCGAATTCGATCTTTATGGCCGCGACCAGACGCGGACGCAGAATTTTCCGATCGTCGGCACGGTCGCGCTCGGGTGCAACATCCACGACCAGATGCGCGGCTATATTCGCGTCGTCGACACCCCGTTCGCGGGCAAGACCGACCAGAATGGCCTGGTGAGCCTGTCGGGCCTGACGGCGGGCGGTTATCAATTGACCGTCTGGCACCCCCGCGCGCGGACGCCGGGTGGCGAGCTGAAGCGCGTGCTCGCGGTTGGCGCGGGCGCCAGCCGCCAGAAGATCGCGCTGAAGCTGCGATGATCCAAATCCCGACCCTCCCCCAGCGCTTTCGCTTCCGGTCGCTCAAGTTGCGGATCGCGGTCGCTTATGCCGCGCTATCGACCGCGATCCTTGCCGCCATCCTGTTGCTCGCGGGCAACGGCATCGCGCGTTTCGGCGAAGACAGCGCCGCGCGCGATCTTGCCGCCAATGCCAGGGTGTTCGACGAGATCATTGCGTTGCGCGCGCAGCAGATGCGCGGATCGGCCGACGTGCTGTCGCGCGATTTCGGCTTTCGCGAAGCGGTGGCGACCGGCGACGAGCCGACGATCGAAAGCGCGCTGGTCAGCTTGCGCGAACGCTCGCGCAGCGAGGCGGCGTTTGTCGTCGGCATCGACGGCGCGATGGTCGGATCGGCGACGGGGGCGTTGCCCGCGTCGGAGGATCTTTGGGAGGCGCTCGACGGCGGGCGGGATCATGGCATCATCCAGATCGGCGGCAAGCTGGCGCTCGCGGCGGCATCGCCGATCGAAGTTCCCGATACGATCGGCTGGCTCGTCCTCGCGCAGCCGCTCGACACCGCGGAAATGCGGCGGCTCGCCAAGCTCGCCGCCGTCGACATCGATGCCCGGGTGCTGCGCGCATCGCAGCTTCCCCCCGCGCTCGCCGCCGTCCCTTCGGGCCGCGTCGTCGAAAGCGGCGACAGCGAACGCATCCTCCACCATGTGACCGCGCTGCCAAGCTTGCAGGCGGGCATCCGGCCGCGACTGGTGCTGAACCATTCGCTCAGCAAGGCGCTCGGCGAGTTTTCGGGGCTGCAGTGGTTGCTCGTGGCGCTTGCCGTCGCGGGGCTGACGTTGGTCATTGTTTTGAGCTGGCGCATCGCGCGCACGATCACCCGCCCGCTCAGCGCGCTCGACGAAGCGACGCGGCTGCTGGGTGAAGGCAAGAATGCGTCGGTCGAGGTGACGTCGGACGATGAAATCGGCCGTCTCGGCGCCAGCTTCAACACAATGGTCGCCGCGATTGCCGAACGCGAACGCCAGATCACCCATGTCGCGTTGCACGACGGGCTCACCAACCTGCCCAATCGAAAATTGTTCGTCGAACAGCTCGATCAGGCGCTGGCGCGGCGGCGTGACGCGGCGCGGTTGATGGTCGTCTATGTCGACCTCGACGATTTCAAGGTCGTCAACGACACGCTGGGCCATCCCGCCGGTGACGCGCTGCTGCGCAACGTCGCCAAACATCTGCAGGCGGTGCTGGGCGATGCGATCGTCGCGCGGCTCGGCGGCGACGAGTTTGCGATCCTGCTCGGCGATCTGCCCGCGAGTGAAAATCTCGCCGCGCTCGCCGACAAATTGCAAAGCTGTTTCGACCGCCCGATCATGATCGACGGGCAACAGGCCGATGCGTCGGCCAGCATGGGAATCGCGGTCGCGCCCGACGACGGCATCGACGGCATCACGCTGATGAAAAATGCCGACCTGGCGCTCTATCGCGCCAAGCGCGACGGCAAGGCGACCTATCATTTCTTCGAACAATCGCTCGACGAGCAGGCGCGCCACCGCCGTCAGATGGAACTCGACCTGCGGCTCGCGATCCGCGACGGCGGGTTCGAACTCTATTATCAGCCGCTGTACAGCATGCACGAAGAACGGCTGATGGCGTTCGAGGCGCTGATTCGCTGGCCGCATGCCGACAAGGGCATGATCAGCCCCATTGAATTCATTCCGCTGGCCGAGGAAACCGGACTGATCGTCCAGATCGGCGAATGGGTGATCCGCGAAGCGTGCCGCCAGGCGGCGACCTGGCCCGGCGAATTGTCGGTGGCGGTCAACATCTCGCCCAAGCAGTTCCTGACCCCTGGGCTCGCGAATATCGTCCTGTCGGCGTTGGCGTCGTCGGGGCTGCCGGCGAACCGGCTCGAGCTCGAAATCACCGAGAGCATCTTTATCGCCAATGTCGAGAAGACGCTCGAAACCTTGCACAGCCTGCGCGCGCTCGGCGTCCGCATTGCGCTCGACGATTTCGGCACCGGCTATTCGTCGCTCAGCTATCTGCGCTCGTTCCCCTTCGACAAACTCAAGATCGACCAGAGCTTTGTCCGCGACCTGGCGCAGGGCGGCAACGCCAACGCCGTCATTCGCGCGATCACGACGCTTGCCGACGCGCTGGGCATGGAAACGCTGGCGGAAGGGGTCGAGGACGCGGCGCAGGCGGAAATTCTGCGGCAGGAGGGCTGCCACCAGATCCAGGGCTATTTGCTCAGCCGCCCGATCGACGTCGATGCGGTGCATGTGTTCATCGCCGGCATGGTGGCCGAACCCGATCAGCATCGACTGAGCGCATAACCGCCGTCAACGGCCGGGACACGCCTTACAAACCGGCCGCTACTCCCCATATGGGTACCATGCCGCTGGACCGCGCCGCGTCGTAACGTGGCGGGCCAACTGTCGGGCATTGTCTCCTATCGATCAGAATGATTTTGATTGGGTTTTCCGGGACAGGAAAATGATCGCGCATCCGGTGGGCTGACAGCCCGGGTTGGCGGTCCGAAAGGCATGCTCAAATGATCGGCTATTTCATCCTCCTCCACCGCTTTCCCGAACAGTTCAAACGGATGTTCCGCGCCATTTATGCGCCCGGCAACAGCTATGTGATCCATGTCGACAAAGGGTCGGGCGCGGAATTTGCCGCCGACATCGCCGAATTCCTGAAACCCTATCAGGGCGTCGCGATCATCGAATCGAAAAAGGCGCTGTGGGGCGGCTATAGCCTAGTCGACGCCGAGCTGCGCGGCATGGGCAAATTGCTGGCGATGAGCAGCAGCTGGACCCATTATATCAACCTCAGCGGCCAGGATTTTCCTCTGAAGTCGCAGGCCTATATCCGTGATTTCCTGCGCGCCAACCCGCGCCGCCAATATATCCGGGCGCTCGACCAGCGCGCGATCCGGCCCGAAACGCTGAACCGCGTCAGCCATATGTTCGTCGAGGCGCTGGGGCGGATGTTCCGGACCGGTGTGCCGCGCGCCTTTCTCAAGGGCGCGACGCCGTTCATCGGCACTCAGTGGAAGGTTGTAACGCGCGGCTTTTGCCAGTTTGCGGTCCATCATCCGAGCGCCGAGCGCTTCAAGACCTTCTATCGTCGCAGCTTCATTCCTGACGAGGCGTTTTTTCAGACACTGATCATGAACAGCCCCAACCAAGGCGAAGTGATGAACGACGATCTGCGGACGATCGATTGGGTACCCGATGGCGACATCAAGCTACGCCCGCGCACCTTTGTGACTGCCGATGCGCTGCGCCTGACGCTCAGCCCCGACCTGTTCGCGCGCAAGTTCGACTTGGGCGAGGACGCAGTGATTTTCGATCTGATCGAGGCGCATCTGAAAACGCTGGCGGCGATGGACTATGTCGGCGATGTGGTGATCAAGCCGTCGAGGCCGCGCGCCAAACCCATTGAAGCCCTGACTCCGAACTGAAAAAGCCGCCGGGCTGAAACAGCAAGGGCTCCGCCGATGGTTCGGCGGAGCCCTGCGCACGGCGATGAGCCGAGATGGATTAGCCGTTCAGGCGATCCTTGACGGCCTTGGCCGGACCAAAGGTCAGCTTCTTGGCGGCCTTGATCTGGATCGTCGCGCCGGTCGAAGGGTTGCGGCCTTCGCGCGCCGGGGTCGCCTTGACCTTGAACTTGCCAAAGCCGTTGACCGAAACTTCGTCACCCTTGGCGGCGGCATCGCCGATCGCGGCGAAAACGGCATCGACAGCCTTGCGGCCGTCGGCTTTGCTCAGGTCCAGCGACGCGGCGACGGCGTCCGACAGTTCGGCGTGATTCATAAATTCTCTCCTGGTTTCGGTCGGGCGATTCCCGGCCAATGCGCTGCCATAGACGCATGATATGGCGTTCGCCAAGCCCTCGGATTTGCGGCTCGATGCCCCGCGGAATGGCGCTTATCGCGGTTGCGGCGCTGGTTTGAGCGTCAGCGGCAGTCCGGCGGTGATCAGCACGACCTCGGCGGCGACCGCCGCAACGGCCTGATTCAGCCGCCCCGCGGCGTCACCAAAGCGCCGCGCCAGCGCGTTGGCCGGGACAATGCCCAACCCGACTTCGTTGGACACCAGGATGATACATCCGTCAAAATCATTGATAACATTGCATAATTCTACCTCGGCGCGATCGACGTCGGCATCGGCAAGGATCAGGTTCGACAACCATAGCGTCAGGCAATCGACCAGCACCACCGCGTTGGAGGCGTTCAGCGTGGCGAGGACGCCGGGCAGGTCGCGCGGCGCCTCCACCGTCTGCCAGCGCGCGTCGCGGTCGGCCTGATGGCGCGCAATGCGGGTCCGCATTTCATCGTCGAAGGCTTCGGCAGTTGCGACAAAATGATGGGGACCGGCCAGTATTTCGGCGCGCGCCTGCGCATAACGGCTCTTGCCCGACCGCGCGCCGCCGAGGACAAACAGGCTGTTTCGGGTCATCCACGCACCCCGGCCAGCGCCAGCAAGCCGTCCAGATCGACATGGACCGCAAGTTCCGCGGCGATGTCGTCGAGCGCCGTATCGACATCGGCCGCATAGTCGCGCCCGCCGCCTGCCACCCCGATGCGCGCCAGCAGCGCGCGGCGCAGCTCGGCCGAGGCGAACAGCCCGTGGAGATAGGATCCGATCACCCGCCCGTCGTGGCTGACCGCACCGTCGCTGGCGCCGTCAACGAGCGTCGCAAAGGGGTCCATCGTGCCCGGACCGCGCGTTTCGCCCATATGCATTTCATAGCCTGCCACGTCGGCGCCCAGCGCCGATCCGGTGACGTGCCGCAATGTCTTGGCGGGCGACAACCTCGTTTCGACGTCGAGCAGCCCGAGCCCTTCAACCGCCGCCGCCGCTCCCTCGATCCCCAGCGGATCGGTGACGCGCCGCCCGAGCATTTGATACCCTCCGCACAGCCCGACGATCATCCTGCCGCGCCGGTGATGCGCCAATATGTCGATGTCCCAGCCCTCGGCGCGCAGCGCGCCCAGATCGGCGATCGTCGCTTTCGACCCCGGCAGCACGATGATCGCCGCCTCGGCTGGGATCGGCCGCCCCGGCGGCACCATCACGACTTCGACCCCGGGTTCGAGCTTGAACGGATCGAGATCGTCGAAATTGGAGATGCGCGGCAGGATCGGGCAGGCGATCATTTGGCGTCCGTCGCGCGGGTCGGCGGGACGCTCCAGGATCACCGCATCCTCGCTCGGCAGCCGCGCCGCGGCGTTCAGCCACGGGATGACCCCGAACCCCGGCCAGCCGCCGCGCCGCTCGATTTCGCGATAGCCATCGTCGAACAGCGCCGGGTCGCCGCGAAATTTGTTGATCAAAAACCCGCGGATCATCGCCGCATCGTCCGGGTCGATCACCGCGCGGGTGCCGACGACCGATGCGATCACCCCGCCGCGGTCGATGTCGCCGATCAGGACCACCGGCACATTCGCGGCGCGGGCAAAGCCCATATTGGCAATGTCGCCGGCGCGCAGGTTGATCTCGGCGGGCGACCCCGCCCCCTCGACGACAACCAGATCGCATGTCGCGCGTAACCGGTCATAGCTTTCCATCACCTCGGTCAGCAGCGCGCCGCGCGCTTCGCGAAAATTGCCGCTGCCCAGCGTCCCGCGCACGCGGCCGTGGACGATCAGCTGCGACGTGCGATCGGCTTGCGGCTTCAGCAGCACCGGGTTCATGTCGCTGTGTGGCTCGGCGCGGCATGCGATGGCTTGCAACGCCTGCGCGCGCCCGATCTCGCCGCCGTCGATCGTCACTGCGGCATTGTTCGACATATTCTGCGGCTTGAACGGGCGGACGACCAGCCCGCGATTGGCAAAGGCGCGGCACAGACCCGCGACCAGCACCGACTTGCCGACGTCGGAGCCGGTCCCCTGAAGCATCAACGCAGCCATAGGGTGCCTCCTGCGATCAACCACAGGATCAGGCAAGCGCGCAGATAGATCGTCAGGGCACGGTCGATATCACCGCCGTCGGCTTCGCTGTGGCCGTCGCCGATCCAGCGCTTGTCATGCATCACGCCGTCATACGCGATCGGACCCGCCAGCCGAAGCCCCAGCGCGCCCGCCATCGCCGCCTCGGGCCAGCCAGCGTTGGGTGAGGCGTGGTTTCGGGCATCGCGCCACAGGATGCGCCAGCCGCCGCTTCCGGCAAGGCACAGAATGGCGCCTGACAGCCGCGCCGGAATCCAGTTGGCCAGATCGTCGGTCCGCGCCGCCGCCCAGCCGAACGCGCGCCAGCGATCTTCGCGGTGGCCGATCAGGCTGTCGGCGGTATTCACCGCCTTATACGCCCACACGCCGGGCAGCCCGAGCAACAGCAGCCAGAACAACGGCGCCGCCACCCCGTCGCAGAAGCTTTCGGCGAGGCTTTCGATTGCGGCGCGCGCAACCCCGGCTTGGTCCAGCGCCGCGGTATCACGCCCGACGATCGCGCCGACCGCAGCGCGCGCCGCGGGCAGGTCGCCGCTGTCAAGTTTGTCGGCCACCGCCCGGACATGGTCGAACAGGCTGCGCTGGGCCAGCGCGGGCCACGCGAGGATCGCAACGCCGATCCAGCCCCAGCCGCCGGGCGCCGCGAGCAGCCAGGTTTGGATGGCCAAAGCCGGACCAATGGCGACGATGAACAGGAGGAGCAGGGTGAGAATACCCAGCGGCCGCCGCATCGCAAAGCTGCGCGTCGGCTCGTTCAATCCGGCTTCGCAGCGGTCGATGATCGACGCGAACAGCCCGACCGGATGGCCAAGGCGGCGATAGAGTGCGGCAGGCCAGCCGAAAGCAGCATCAAGTGCGAGCGCGGTGAGCGCGATCGGATCAGCCATCGGCCAGCGCCACGTCGAGCCGCGTCAACGCCGCGGCATCGGCGGGCAGGCTGATGCGCAGCCAGCGCGGCTGGTCGGCAAAGGGGCGGGTCAGGATCGCGCGCTGCGCCAGCCGCTCGAACAGCGCGCGCGCGTCGTCGACTTCGATCAGGCGGAAGAGCGGGCAGGAACCGATGGGTTGATGCCCGTGGGTCGTCAGCACCGCATCAAGCGCGGCGGCGTCGCGCGGCAGGCGCTCGCGCGTCGCGGCGGTCCATGCATGGTCGGCATAGGCGGCGCTGCCGATCGCGATCGCCGCCGCCGACAACGGCCACGCGCCGAGCTGGTCGCGCAGCGCCGCGATGATGGCTTGCGGCGCGATGACGAAGCCCAGCCGGACCCCCGCCAGCCCGAAAAATTTGCCGAAGGACCGGAAGACGACCAGCCGCGGCGCGTCGCTCACCGCCGCCGCCATGCTCACCGCCGGATCGGCGTCGGCAAACGCCTCGTCGACCAGCAGCCAGCCGTCGGACCCGCGCCTGCGCAGCAGCATCTGCATGGCGTTGCTGTCGATCACGCGGCCGTCGGGATTGTTGGGGTTGGCGAGGATCAGCGTGCCGCCGTCGCGGACGGCGCTGAGCATCGTCGCGGTGCTACCCGCGATCATCGCGCCATGCGTTCGGTATCCGGGCGCAATATGCTGCGCCGGACCGCCGATCAGCGCGCCGATCTGTCGCAACCCGATCTCGCTTCCCGGCACCGCGCAGACATGGCGTGGATCAACCCCGAAATGCGATGCGGCAACGCTTTCGATTGCCGCCAACGCCTCTGGTTCGGGCAGCCGCTGCCAGTCGAGCGCCACGTCGGTTACACCCGGCCAAGGGTGCGGATTGATCCCGGTCGACAGATCGATCCAGTCGCCATCTCCGAAATGACGTCTTGCCGCCACCAGTCCGCCGCCATGCCAGGTCCAGCGCCCGCTCATCCGCTGTGCGCCAGTAACAGCGCCGCGCCGAGCAATATGCTTTCGCCGATCTCGATCCCCGCGCCATGCCCATCGCCCGAAATGCCGCCGATCCGTCGCAGCAGCCACCAGCCCCAGCACAGAAAGACGAGTGGGGCCGTGAGCAGCGAAGGCGAAAACCATGCGGCGGTCAACAGCAGCAGGCTCCAGATCGCGAAATCGACCGGCCGCACGACATCCCGAAACCGCGAACCCAGACCCGCGTGCAGATCGGGCAGCGCGCGCGACCAGACCAGCGGCCCGATGCGGGCCGCAAAGGGGATCAGCGCGATGGAGATAAACGCCCGGTCGTCGATCAGCGCGTGGAGCAGCACCAGCTTGGCGATCAGCTGCAGCACGATTGCGACCACCGCGAAAGTGCCGGCATGCGGATCGCCCAGCACTGCGATCAGGCGCTCGCGATCCTTGTGCGCCGCGCCGCTCGCGTCGGCGATGTCGCCCAGCCCGTCGAGGTGCAGCGCGCCGGTCGCCGCGACCCAGACCAGTAGTGCGACCAGCGCCCCAGTCCATGGCTCTATCTGCCCTCCGGCCCACCCGGCGCCCGCAACCAGCGCGCCGACGATCAGCCCGACGGCGGGAAACCAGCGCATCGACGCGGCGAATTCGTCGCTCGACACGGTAATGCGCGGCGTCGGCAGGCGGGTGAGGAACTGGATCGCGATCAGCAAGCCCTTCATCGCGCGAGTCCGATGATCTGGGCGCTCACCGGTTCGCCCGGCCAGACGCGCAGCGACAGCCGCGCCGCATAGGGCAGATCGAACGCCCAGATCTGGCGCTGCTCGAACCCGCACAGCGTGTGGAGCGCGGCACGCATGGCGCCGCCGTGGGTGACGATCAGCGTCGGGACAGGCGCCAGATCGCCGATCGCCGCCGCCACGCGCGCCACCAGCGCCGACCAGCGTTCGCCGCCCGGCGGCGGATGGGCGTTGGGATCGTCCCAGAAACGCCCAAGCGCATCGCGGTCGACCGCGCCGCTCGCTAGTCCGTCCCAGTCACCGAAATCAAGCTCGCGCCAGCGCGAATCGATGGTCAGCGGCAGGCCTAGAATTTTGGCGATTGCTTCGCCGGCAGCGCGGCTGCGGCGAAGGTCGGAGGCAACCAGATGCTCGATGCCGAGGCCCACCGCCTGCGCCGCACAGGCCGCAATGCCCGCGGGTGTCGGCGCGCCATCGGTGCGGCCCATTAGCAATCCCGGCGTTTCGGGCGCGCCGTGGCGGAGCAGATGGAGCGTGAAGCCGCTCACAGTGACGCCGAAACCTGCGCCTCGGCAAAGGTCGCCATCTGGTCGTGCGCGGCGAGCGCGCTGCGGATGATGTTCGCTGCCACCGCCGCCCCGCTGCCTTCGCCCAGCCGCATATCGAGCCGCAGCAGCGGCTCGAGCCCGAGCAGGTCGAGCAGGTGCCGATGCCCCGGCTCGGCCGAACAATGGCCCGCGATACAATGCGCAGCGATCGTCGGATTGTCTGCCGCCAGCGGGGCGAGCGCCGCGCCGCAGATGAAGCCGTCGAGCAGCACCGGGACGCCCAGCTGGCGCGCGCGAACGATCGCCCCGGCAATCGCCGCAGTCTCGCGTCCCCCGACGCGGCGCAGCGTCTCGAACGCCGACGTCGGCGCATCGGCATGAAAGGCGATGGCGCGGTCGACGACCGCGGCCTTGCGCGCGACGCCATGGCCATCGACCCCAGTGCCGGGGCCGACCCACGCCGCCGCATCGCCGCCAAAACTGCGCGCGCACAGCGCCGCGGCAGCGGTCGAATTGCCGATTCCCATTTCGCCCAGCACGATCAGGTCGAGATCTGCCTCGATGACCGCTGCGCCGCGGTTCAGCGCGTCGAGACATTCGGCCTCATGCAACGCGGGCACGACGGTAAAATCGGCGGTCGGCCGGTCGAGGTCGAGCGCGACCACGGTCAGTTCTAGCCCCGCCGCCCCCGCCAGCGCGTTGATCGCCGCGCCTCCGCTTGCGAAATTGGCCACCATCTGCGCCGTCACGCTCGCCGGAAAGGCGCTGACGCCATGTATGGTGATGCCGTGGTTACCCGCGAAGATGGCGGCGCGCGCTCGGTCGATCCGCGGCCGCGCGCGGCGCTGCCAGCCGGCGAAGAAGATCGCCAGATCCTCCAGCCGCCCCAGCGACCCCGCGGGCTTGGTAAGCTCGCTCTGCCGCATCCGCGCGTCGGCCTGCGCATCAGAGTCGAGATCACGCAGATCGGCGAGCGCCGCCTCGAACGCCGCGATGGAAACAAAGGCAGTCATTCGACGATCCATCCCGGCGGCGGGATGCGGGTGATGAAATGCCCTTTGACCCCCTCGGGCCACAGCGCATAGGCGACGCGGCCATCATTGCTCGCGGCATAATGCACCGCATAGTCGAGGATGGCGCGCGCTGTGTCGGCATCGCCGCCGAACCGTCCCAGCACATAACCGATCTTGTCCGGCGCGCGCAGATGGACGGTGCAGAACTCCTGGCAGGCGAACAGGCACGCCATCTCCTGCACCGCGATTTGGGCGTAGCGCGGCTCGGCCGCCTTGGCATCCCGCAGCGCCGCAACCAGCCGCGCCCCCCCGCGCACCCCGCCCGCATCAACCTGCGCGTCACGGCTATGGCGACAGCTGTTGCACACCACCACCGCCGGCCCCGGATCGACGCGGGTCAGCATCAGACTGCGCTCGTTGCGGGCTGCGGCGCCGCCGGGACGCCCGCTGCGACGAGCAGGCGATAGAGGCCGTACAGCCCGATCAGGATCACGCCGTTGCGGACAAACTGGTCCGCGAGCAGGTCGGGCGCCATCGCGGTATGGAATCCGCCAAGACCCAACGCCCATACGACGATGATCCCCTTATACGCCGTAAAACTCGCCGCATAGGCAAGGCTCAGCCGCGCCGCGACCGCTCGGTACGCCAGCGCCCGCAGCGCTGCATAGCCCGCTAGCGCCGACCCCACTGCCGCAGTGCCGAGCGCGAAGCCCCAAGCCAATGTACTGCCATCGCGCGGATAGCCGAGCAGGAAAAAACCGACGCATTGGCTCGCCAGCCACGCCAGCAGCATAAGCGCCACCCCGTCCCGCCGTCGCATATGCACTGCGGCCAGCGCTGCGAGCGCGGGGAAGGGCGTTGCGCAGGCCAGCGCCAGCGTCGTGGCGGTGCTCGCCGCGGTCAGCAGCGTCACCCACAGCGCCGATGCGCGGCGTTCCGAGATCGCGCCCATGTCAGAACCTCCCCCGAATGCCGGCATAGACGCTGCGTCCTAGCGACCCGTAGCGGAACGCGCTCATATATTGCTCGTCGAACACATTCTCGGCGCGCGCGAACAGCTTCACCGTATCCGACAGCGCGAACTCGGCGCGCAGATCGACCAGCGTGTAATCGTCGAGCCGCGTCGCATTGCTCGCATTGTCGAAACTCTTGCCCGACCAACGCACCGCCGCGCCCAAGCCCAGCCCGAAGTCAAAGGCATAGCTCACCGACGCATTGGCGGTCTGGCGCGGCCGACGCGGCAGCCATTTGCCGAAATTGGCGGTGCCGGGCGACCGGTCCTCGGCCAACACCCAGCTATAATTGCCATCGACGGTGAAGCCGCCAAGGGTCAACGCGGCCGTCGCCTCGATCCCATGCGCCTCGGCGCGCGAGACGTTCGAGTAGAAGCCCGAACGGCGCTGCCCCGGATTGCCGGGCGCAAAGCACAGCGGGTTGGTTGACGTGCCCGAACAGCTGTTGAAGATGATCTGGTTCGTCGTTCGCCGGTCGAACCAGGTCGCCCCGATCGTCAGCGCGCGGCCGAACAATTGCTGCGCGATCCCCGCTTCCCACCCCTTGGCGGCCTCGGGGTCGAGCGCGGCGTTGCCGAACTCGCTGAACAGCTGGAACAGGCTGGGTGCCTTGAACCCCTCGCCATAGCTCGCGCGCAGGATCGTCCCGGTCGGCAGCCGCCACACCCCGCCCGCGGCGAACAAGGTCTGACCGCCGAACCGGTCGTGATCGTCATAGCGGACGCCGCCATTCAGCGTCAGCCCATCGACGGGTTCGACGCTCAGCTGACCATAAGCGCTGGTGATTTCGGCCTCGCCGCGCGCGAACACGGGCAGCGGAACGCCAAGCGAGGCCGAGGGCGAGCGACTGCGGAAATCCGACCGTTCGTTCTCAATCCCGAAGATCGCGGTAACGCGGTCGCTCAGGTCGAAACCGCCCTGATATTCCCAGCGCTTGTTCTGGCCATCCGATTCGAAACTGCGCGGCCGCGCGCGATCGGGGTTGAAATTGTCCCGGTTGGTGTCGGTGTGGGCATAGGCGATGCGGTTGCGAAAGCGCCCATCGGCCAGATCGATGTTCAGACCCGCATAGGCGACCAGCTCCTTGTTCAACCCATAATCATTGCTGTCGATATTGAACCCGTCGAATTCGACCCGCCCGCTCGAATAGGTGCCGCGCACATCGACGCTGACATTGTCGGCCAGCGCCAGTTCGGCACGGCCGGAGACATTGTGGTTGCGATAGCCGTCGCGCTCGACCCCGCCGAACGCCTTGGCGTGCGACGAAATGCCGTCGGTGGTGAAACGCTGGCCGCCGATCCGCCAGCGCAGCGGGCCGGTCTTGCCGCCGATCGCGGCGCGGGCGCTGACCGTCTGGCGCGAACCCGCCTCGACGTCGAAACTGCCCTCGAGGTCTTTATCCGGCGACGCGGTGACCACATTGACGACCCCGCCGATCGCCTGACTGCCCCACAGGATCGACTGCGGTCCGCGCAATATTTCGATCCGGTCGATGTCGCCGACCAGCAGATTGGCAAAGTTGAAGCCGCCGCCGGTCGACGACGGGTCATTCAGCTTCACCCCGTCGATCACGACGACGGTGTGATCGGATTCGGCGCCGCGGATGCGCAGCGACGTCGATGTGCCATAGCCGCCATTGCGTGAGATGCTGATCGCCGGGGTGCGCAGCAGCAGCTCGGTGACCCCGATGTCCTGCGACCGGTCAATCGCGGCCTTGTCGAGCGCGGTGATCGCGGCGGGAACTTCGTCCAGCGTCAACGGCGCGCGTGTTGCGGTGACGATGATGCTGTCGCCGGCGTCGGCGACGGCGTGAGTGGTGGAAACCTCTTCGGCAAAGGCGGGGGATGACGCCGCCAGCACGGCGAGCGAAACGGACAAGCGGAATACGGGATTCATCTAGGGTAACCTCATCGACAACACCGCACGCACGCGGGATCGATGCCTTGGCCCTTTGGCGCACGACAACGTCCCCGCGCGAACGCGGTCAACTTTGTCGTCATGCGGGTTCACCCCCGTCCGCTCGGTGCACCCTGCCCGCGCGAAAGACGACGGCGACGGGCAGGTCTCCTGGCTTGCGGGTCAGCGCCGGATCGGCCGCCTTCTCGGGACTGAAAGTCCCAATGGCATTTGGCCGATAGCTCGCCGCGTACAGTTGCAGGGGCAGCCGGGGTTATCCCGTTCCCTCTTAGTCCCCGTCGCCGGGGAACCTGTCGCTTGGCGCCCGTTACATCGGTTTCGATCAGATGGTCAATCGCCGTCTGCGGCGGCGAGCGTCGTACTGACGTGACTGCCAAACCCATCGGGGTGGCGTAAGGTCGAGGGGCATCTCGACTTCGCGCGATGCGAACGGACTATTGTGGTCGGCCTAAAGCCATCCCGCCCTAGAACAGCCCGGGCATTTCGCGCTGTGCCGCGCTCGGGCGATCGGGGATCAGCATTTCGGGTTCGGCCGTCACCGACACATTTCTGGCCTGCGCGGCGGGGCCGACGCTGGCCTCGGCGATGCGCGTCGTGCAACTGCGCCCGGCGAGGAAGTCGATCGCGGCGCGCACCGACGCCTCGCGCGCGTCGCCGAGCGGCAGGCTGAGGTCGTCGTTTGCGGCGCAGCTGTTGGCGATCTTGGGCGCCAGGCCGCCATAATAATCGCTCGCGCCCGTTGCATTGCCGGTAGCAAAAGCGACGACGCGCATCCGGTCGTCGCACTCGGCCTTGTCGAGCGCGATCTGGCCGACCGGCTTGCCAAAGGTGTTGCTGCCCACCAGCGTCATATTGGTGCCGAGATAGGGCAGCATCGAATTGATCACCAGCTCGCTCGCCGACGCGGTCGATCCGGTGCCGATGAAGGCGATCCGCGTCGGCGCGATCGATTCGGGCTGCGCGGCAAAGAAATGGCGATCGTTTTCGGCCGCTTTCGAGGCGCGGAAATTGGTCTGTGAATATAGCTCGCTCGACGTGCGATTGCGCCCCAGCAGGTCGCCCATCAGCTCGGCGGTCGAAACCAGTCCACCGCCATTGTAACGGAAATCGATGATGACGTCGGTCACGCCCTGATTGCGGAAGTCCAGGAACGCCGCTCGCAGCTGCGGGTTTGCCGACGAGATGAAGGTGCGCAGGTTGATATAGCCATAGCTGCGGCCCCCCTCGGTGATGATCTTGGCCCCGTAACGGTCAGAAATCGGGTCGAGCGCATAATCGGCTTTGGCAACGGTGAGGTCGCGAGTGCCTCCGGCATCGGTAATGCGCAGAACGCGGGTGACCCCCGGATCGTTTGGCCCCAGCGCGTTGGTGATCCCCGCGGTACCTTCGGCGGCAACGATGTTGGCGATGGTACGGATGTTGCCGCTATTGGTCCCGATCCCGACGATCGCGGTGCCGCGGTCGATGCCCGCGGCAAAGGCCGGTGCGGTTTCATAGGCCTCGGCGATGATCACCCGCTGGCCCGCAGCGTCATAGGTCAGGCGAACCCCGAAACCCGCGCTCGATCCGCTGGAAAAGAAGGCGTTCTCCTCGGCGATCGAGGTGATGTAGGTGAAAAAACGGTCCTTGCCGAGCGCCCGCGCCGGTGCGACCAGCGCGTCGATATAGGCTTGGACGCTGCTGGAGCTGGCCGGATTGACCCCGCTCGCGACGTCGCTGGGGAACAGATACCATTCGTCGATCACCGCCTTGGCGAAGGTCTGCCGCGCGCCGAGGCTGCAGCCAGCGGTTGGCGTAGGGGTGGGTGACGGGGTCGGGGTGACGGTCACCGGTCCGCCGCCACCGCTGGTGCTCGAACTTCCACCACCGCCGCCACATGATGCCAGCACGAACGCCGACATCGTCAGCAGGGCAATGGATTTTCGCGACCGATGCTTCATGGACTGTCCTTGGGAATGGGCGTGAACCTCCGCCGCGTCCTTGCAGATACGGCGGTCATCGCCGTTTGTATGCATCATAAAACCGCCGGGCAAGCAGCGATCAGCGGCGGTCGTTATGGCCAGCATCGCCGTCGGTCGCACCCGTCGTTTCGTCACCAACGCTCGCGCGGCCTTTGAACCCTTGCGCGACGACGTACAGTTCGGGGGAACCCTTGCGGCTCGCCGGCGGCTTGGCGTGCTTGACCGTCGTGAAATGCCGTTTGAGCAGCGTCAACAGCACCTGGTCCGCGCCGCCCGCAAACACTTTAGCAACGAACGCGCCGCCGGGCAGCAGTGTTTGCACCGCAAAATCGGCGGCGGTTTCGGCCAGCCCGATCGTGCGCAGATGATCGGTTTGCTGGTGGCCGACGGTGTTCGCCGCCATGTCCGAAATGACCAGGTCGGGGGCGCTGCCCAGTGCCTCGATCAGCGCGTCCGGCGCCGCATCGTCCATGAAGTCCATTTCCAGGATTTCGACGCCTTCGATCGGTTCGCATGTCAGCAGGTCGATCCCGGCAACGCGCGCCCGCGGATTGGCCTTGCGCACGACCTGCGACCAGCCGCCGGGGGTGATGCCCAGATCGACGACGGCGCGTGCCTTTTTGATGAACCCGAATTTGTCGTCGAGTTCGATCAGCTTGTACGCGGCGCGCGAACGATAGCCTTCGGCCTGCGCGCGCCGGACATAGGGGTCGTTCAGCTGGCGTTGCAGCCAGCGCGTCGACGACACACTCCGCTTTTTGGCGGTTTTGACCCGCACATGCAGGCCGCCCCTACCGCTGCCGCCGCCACTTTTGCCGCTGCCGCCGCTCATTTGCGATACTCGCGCCGCGTCACGGGTACGTCGCGGCCCTGCATCGCCAAGGTGCGCAAAATGCCCTCGCGGATACCGCGGTCGGCGACGCCGACGCGCGCCGCGGGCCACAGGTCGATGATGCTTTCCAATATCGCGCAGCCGGCGACGACCAGGTCAGCACGCTCGCGGCCGATGCAGGCGATTTCGGCGCGGTCGGCGATGCTCGCATCGGCAAGGCGGCGGCTGATGTCGCGCATGGCATCGGTCGGCACGACCAGCCCGTCGACCGCACGGCGATCATAACGTGGCAGATTCAAAAAGACGCTAGCCAGCGTCGTCACCGTGCCGCTGGTGCCGAGCAGGCGAAGATCCTGTCCGGCAAATTGCACGGCGCGTTCGGCAAAGGCGGCAAAGGCGTCGCGGGTCACGTCGCGCATGTGGGAATAGGCCGCCTGACGGCCCGCCAGGCTGTCTTCGGGTAGCGGGGCATGTTCGGTCAGCGACACGACGCCCCACGGGACGCTGATCCAGTCGTGGATTTTCACGTCATGATCGGACACATCGACGTGCATCAACTCGGTCGAGCCGCCGCCGATGTCGAAGATCAGCGCCGGACCGTCGCCGGGCTCCATCAAATTGTGACAGCCCAGAACCGCGAGTTTTGCCTCTTCGGCGGCGGAAATGATGTCGAGAACGATGCCGGTCTCGCGGCGCACCCGGTCGGCGAGCTCAACGCCGTTATCGGCACGGCGGCACGCTTCGGTCGCGACGGCGCGCGACAGCGACACATGGCGGCGGCGCAACTTGTCGGCGCAGATCGCCAGTGCCGCCACGGTCCGGTCCATCGCCGCGTCGCTGATCCGGCCGCTGCCGTGCAAACCTTCGCCCAGCCGGACTATTCGGGAAAAAGCGTCGATGACGACCAGCTCGCCGTCCTGCGGCCGGGCGATCAGCAGGCGGCAATTGTTGGTGCCAAGGTCGATCGCGGCATAGCTCCGCGGACGAACGAAATTTGCGGGCCGCGAGGCGGGTTCCGCCTTGCTTCGCCCCTTCGCCGTCGGCCCGGGCCGCGGCGGTCGCCCTGATGGCGCTGCCATTTGCCGCATGGCTGGTATTACCTGTCTCTCTCACGCATCCGCCAATCGCGGATGTGCACTTGGGCAAGAACCTAGGCTTTGGCGGCGTTTAAGGCAACCCCGTCGCCTGGCTGGGCGCGCGGCGCAAAGAAAACCCCGCCCGGCGGTGGCCGGACGGGGCATGTAGGGGGACTGCAAATTATTGGAGGTCGGGACTGCCCTTAACGGCAGCCGTCATTCCCCTTGTCGATGGCGCGGCCGGCGATTGCGCCGACTGCACCGCCGATGATCGTGCCGACGGCACGGTCGCCGCGACCAGCGATTTCATGGCCGGCCAGGCCACCGGCGATTGCGCCGATGATGGTGCCGCCGGTGCCATTGTCGCACTGGCGATAATTGCGACGGTCGTTGCGATAGTTGCGACGATCGTTGCGGTAATCGCGGCGCTCGGCCTGGCGATAGTCGCGGCGATCATAACGACGATCGTTCCGATCGTAGCGAACGTCATAGCTCGAATAGCCGTCACGGTCGTAATAACCGTTCTGCGCTGCAGCGGGAGCCGCCATGCCCAGCGTCGCGGTGGACATCAGGGCGGCGATCGAGAGGGTCACCATCTTTTTCATCGTCGTTCTCCTTCTTTCGTCTTCTGCCCCTTGGGGCTGCCCGTCTGGGCGGTGGGTCGATGAAGGGGTTATGGGTGATTCGCATTGAGCCAAGCCTGAACGCGCTTGTTGGCTGCGGTTCAGCTTTGCCCCCCGCAACGCTTCCCTTTCGCGCGCCGCGGCCCTAATCCCGCGCCGATGCGCCGCCTTTTATTTGCTGCTCTGATCTTTCTCGCCATCGGGCCGGCGCCAGGAACGGTGCAGCGGTTCCCGATCGACAACCTGACCCAGCGCGCCACCGCGCGTCCGCTGGCGGTTGCGCCGCAGACCAGCGGCGCGCTGCGCTTCGTGCGTGGCTGGCATTTGACCAGTCCGCATAGCCGGTTTGGCGGGTTTTCCGGCCTCGCGCGGATAGCACCGGGCCGCTTTCTGCTGATTGGCGACAATGGCTATCGGACGCGGCTCACCCTTGATCGCAAGGGACGGCAGGTCGCCGCTGACATCGCACCCCTGCCGGTGCCCCGCGGTTGGCCCGCCCTGAAATCGATGGTCGACAGCGAATCGCTCTTTATCGATCCGGTCAAAGGAAGCGCTTGGATCGGTCTGGAACGCACCAACCAGCTGTGGAAATTCGATGCAGCCATCACGCACCTCGAGGCGCGTTACGCACCTCCTGCGATGCGTTACTGGCCGCATGGGCGCGGACCGGAGGCCATGGCGCGAATCTCCGACGGGCGGATCATCATCTTTGCCGAAGGCGGCCGCGACGATCCCTTCCAGAATCACGGGGTCATGCTCGCGGGCCTTCCCGGCATCTCGAAACAACCGTCGGCACGTTTTTTTTATGATTCGCAGGGCAAAGGCGCGGTCAGCGATGCCGCGCCGCTCCCCGACGGGCGCATCCTGCTCGTTCATCGCAAAACAGGCTGGAATCCCGTCTTCACAACGATCATCGCGGTCGTCGATCCCGCCGACATCGGTAAAGACGCCGTGGTGGAATCGCAAACCATCGGCCGCGTCCCCCGCCCGCTCGCCGAAAATTACGAAGGCGCGGCGGTCACGGTCGAACAGGGCCGCACGTGGCTGTGGCTCGTCGCCGACAATAATTTCAACCGCTGGCAGCGCAGCCTGTTGCTCCAGTTCGAACTGGTCGATCTGCCACCCAAAAAAGCGCCGGACAGCAAAAAGGCGGCCCGGTAAACCGGCCGCCTGATTGCTTTTAGCGAAGTGAACTCGACTTAAGCGGCTTTTTCAGCCAGCTTCTTAGTCACTTCCTTCTTCACCTTGCGCGCCGAAGCCGACAGCTGATCGTCGCCGGCCTTGACCAGCCAGTTGTCGAGACCGCCATTATGCTCGACGGTGCGCAGGCCATGGGTCGACACGCGCATCTTGATGCCCTTGCCCAGAGCGTCCGACAGCAAAGTCACATTCTGCAGATTGGGCAGGAAGGTGCGCTTGGTCTTGTTGTTGGCGTGGCTGACATTGTTGCCGACCATACGACCCTTGCCGGTCAGTTCGCAGATGCGCGACATGATGTTTGTCCTCGTACAAAAAATTTCGGTTCGGCGTCCGGGTGCTTCCCGCAAAACGGGGAGGGCAGGACCGGAGTGAGCCGGGAAAGGCGCGCGCTTATCGGCTTGCCGCAGATTCGTCAAGCGACTAGCGCCTGATCATGACTGCTTCGCTGTTTCCTCCCGCCATGCGCCGCGCGCTCGAACTCGCGGCAAAAGCCCGGGATTTGGGCGAAGTGCCTGTCGGCGCGGTCGTCGTCAAGGACGGCGCGATCGTCGGAGAGGGCCACAATCGTCCGCGCGAATCGCACGACCCGACGGCGCATGCCGAAATCGTCGCGATTCGCGCCGCCGCCGCCGCGCTCGGCAACGAACGGCTCGACGGCTGCGATCTGTACGTAACGCTGGAACCCTGCTCGATGTGCGCCGGCGCCATCGCCCACGCCCGCATCGCGCGGCTCTATTATGGCGCCGATGACCCAAAGGGCGGTGCCGTCGTGCACGGTCCCCGCATCTTTTCGCAATCGACGGTGCACCACCGACCGGAGGTGTATGACGGCATCGGCGCGGATGAAGCGGCGGTGCTGCTACGGGACTTCTTCGCCGCGCGGCGCTAGCGGCCCAAAACCTCATCCACCCACGTCGGTACCAGCGCGCCCGCCGGCCCATGCTGCGCTTCGTCGAACCAGTGCGACCCTTGGCTCGGCTCCATATTCAGCTCCAACGTCTGCGCTCCTGCCGCGCGGGCTTCGCGGACGAACCCCGCCGCCGGGTACACCGCACCCGACGTGCCGATCGACACGAACAGGTCGGCGCGGTTCAGCGCATGATAAATCTCATCCATCCGGTACGGCATCTCGCCGAACCACACGATATCGGGGCGCAGCATGCCGACCGCGCCGCACGCCGGGCAGGCGGGACGGTCGAGCAGCGTCCCGGTCCATGGGCTCCGCGCATCGCATGCGGTGCACCACGCATTCAAATGCTCGCCATGCATATGGATCAGCCGCTTGGCCCCGGCGCGCTCGTGCAGATCGTCGACATTCTGGGTGACGATCAGCAACTCGCCCGGCCAGGCGGCGTCAAGCCGCGCCAGCGCCGCGTGCGCCGCATTCGGCGCCTTGGTCTGGATCGCCGCGCGCCGCATGTCGTAAAACCGCAGCACCAAGTCGGGATCGCGCGCAAAGGCTTCGGGGGTCGCGACATCCTCGACGCGGTGCTGTTCCCACAATCCGCCGCCGTCGCGAAACGTGTCGATGCCGCTCTCGGCCGAAACCCCGGCGCCGGTCAGGATGACGATGTTCTGAATTTTTTCCATGCCCAACCCTATCCGTTCGCCTCGAGCGAAGTCGAGAGGCGTTTGGCGCCGGGCCAACGTGTCTCGACTTCGCTCGACACCAACGGCTAAAGGAAGGCCGCGCATCAGGGGACGGCATATGACCAGCATCGGCATTATCGGCAGCGAAGGACGCATGGGCGTCGCACTGGCCACCGCCATATCCGAAGCCGGGCGGCGGTACTGCGGCATCGACAAGGGCGGCGACATTCTGAAGCTCGCCGGCGACGCCGATGCGCTTGTCGATTTCTCTTCGCCCGCGGCGCTCGAAGCCACGCTCGACGCGTGCATCGCGGCCAGGACGCCGATCGTCATTGGCACGACCGGCCTTGAAGAACGCCATCATTATCTGATCGATCACGCGGCGGGCGAAATCGCTATCCTTCAGACCGGCAACACCTCGCTCGGCGTCACGCTGCTCGCGCATCTGGTGCGCGAGGCCGCGGCGCGGCTCGACGCCGGCTGGGATATCGAGATCGTCGAAATGCATCACCGGATGAAAGTCGACGCGCCAAGCGGTACCGCGCTGCTGTTGGGGCAGGCGGCTGCCGAAGGGCGCGGGGTCGATCTTGGCCATTTCTCCGAACGCGGCCGCGACGGCGTCACCGGCGCACGGGGTCATGGCAACATCGGCTTCGCCAGCGTGCGCGGCGGCACGGTGGCGGGCGATCATGACGTGATCTTCGCCGGCGACGAAGAAATGATCACCCTGTCGCACCGCGCCGAAAACCGCATGATCTTTGCGCGCGGTGCGGTCCGCGCGGCATTATGGCTGACCGGTCAACAGCCCGGGCGCTATACGATGCCGCAGGTGCTGGGGCTGAACTGACGGCGATGAAAAAAGCCGACATCTTCGAATTTTATCGCCGCCTTGCCGAGCTCAACCCGAGTCCCGAGACCGAGCTTCAGTTCGGCAACACCTATCAGTTGCTCGTCGCCGTCGTGCTGTCGGCGCAGGCGACCGATGTCGGGGTGAACAAGGCGACGCGGAAATTGTTCGCCGCGGTGACGACCCCGCAGCAAATGGTCGATCTCGGCGAGGAGGAGCTGAAACAGCATATCAAGACGATCGGATTGTTCAACGGCAAGGCGAAAAACGTCATCGCGCTCAGCGAAATCCTTGTCCGTGACCATGGCGGCGAAGTCCCTGCCGACCGCGACACCTTGGTCGAGCTGCCGGGGGTCGGGCGAAAGACCGCCAATGTCGTGATGAACTGCGCGTTCGGCGCCGAAACCTTCGCCGTCGACACCCACATCTTCCGCGTCGGCAACCGCACCGGGTTGGCGCCGGGGAAGACGGTGCTCGCAGTTGAAAACGCGCTGGAAAAAGGAACGCCCGGGCCGTTCCGCGTTGGCGCGCATCACTGGCTGATCCTCCACGGCCGCTACATCTGCAAGGCGCGGACGCCCGAATGCTGGCGTTGCCCGGTCGATGACCTGTGCCGGTTCAAGCCGAAAACCCCGGCGCCGAAGGCGAAGAAGATCGCGGCCTGATTTTCTATCGTCACCCCGGGCTTGACCTGGGGCCTGCCTTGTTCTGAAGGCAAAAAGGGCGGGCCCCGGGTCAAGCCCGGGATGACGGATTGCTTTCCGTCACCATATCGCTTGCGAACCCGCTCGACCGCGCCATAGTCCGCACCCATGCGCAACCTCACCGCCCCGCTCGCCCTCGCCGCCGCCTTGATCGCCGCCGCGCCCGCCCACGCCAAACCCGCCGACACCGATGTCGCGAAAAAGATTCTGATGGACAGCGTCGCGATCCCGACCGTCATGGGGCGCGGCAAGGTGCCTGAACTCGCCGCTTATTACGCCGGCGTGCTGAAGGCCGCGGGCTATGCCGACAGCGACATCGTCATCACCCCGATGGGCGAAACCGCGACCTTCGCCGCGACGCTGACCGGGACGGGCAAGGGCAAGCCGATCGTGCTGCTCGGCCATATGGACGTCGTCGAAGCCGACGCAAAGGATTGGACGCGCGACCCGTTCGTGCCCGTCGAGGAGGATGGCTATATTTTCGGCCGCGGGTCGGAGGACAACAAGTTCGACGTGTCGATGATGGTTGCCGCAATGGCGCAACTCAAGAAAGAGGGCTTCAAGCCGAAGCGCTCGATTATCCTGCTGTTGTCGGGCGACGAGGAAACCTCGATGACCACGACGCGCGCGCTCGCCGCCAAATATAAGGGCGCAGAATTCGCGCTCAACGGCGACGGCGGCGGCGGGCTGATCGGCGAAAACGGCAAGCCGCAATATTATGGCCTGCAGGCGGGCGAGAAAACCTATGCCGACTTCGTCCTTGAAGTCACCAATCCGGGCGGTCACAGCTCACGGCCATCGGACCCCAATGCCATCGTCCAACTGTCGAACGCGCTCGCCAAAATCGGCAGCTATCGCTTCGCGCCGCAACAGAATGAGCTGACCAAGATCGGTATGCCGATAGTCGCCGATCAGGTCGGCGGCGATATTGGCGCGGCGCTCAAAGCCTTTGCCGCCAACCCGGCCGATGCCAAGGCGATCGCCGCGATCCGCGCCGACCCTGAATATATTGGCCAGATCGGTACCACCTGCGTGCCGACCCTAGTCAAGGGCGGCCATGCCGAAAACGCGCTGCCCCAGCGCGCCACGGCCAACATCAACTGCCGCATCTTCCCCGGCGTCGCGGTCGAAGCGGTGCGCGCCGAACTGGAAAAGGTGATCGCCGATCCCGCGGTCAAGGTGAACACCGATCCCGACGCCAGCGCGAGCGACGCCTCGCCGCTGCGCCCCGACGTCGTCGCCGCGGTGACCAAGGCGGTCCATGCGCGCGCGCCCGGCCTGCCGATCGTGCCGTCGATGAGCGGGGGCGCCACCGACAGCTATCATTTCCGCCGCGTCGGAGTGCCGAGCTATGGCGTCGCCGGGCTGTTCTCGAAAGCGAGCGACAGCTTCGCCCACGGCCTCAACGAGCGGGTGCCGGTCGCTGCGATCGCCCCGGCGCTGGCGCATTGGGACAGCCTGCTGCGCGATTTGTCGAAGTGAGGCCGTACCCCTGCGCAGGCAGGGGTCCATCACCCGAAGTTGCGCGTTAAACTGCCGCTGGCGAAAAACCAAGGACGGGACATGGGCCCCTGCCTTCGCAGGGGCGCAGCTATTGGAGCAGCGCACCCACCGCGCGCTCGACCATCGCCACCGCCGCCTCGGCGCCGAAGCTGCCTTCATCGAGCGACAGTTCGAGCCACAGCCCGTCGACCATCGCGGTCAGCATGATCGCCATCCGCTCGGCGTCGGCCGCGCCGCACGCGACCAGCAACTCGCCCAGCCGCGCGCGGTACCCGGCGTAACTTTCCGCATGAATATTCGCCATTCGCGCATCACTTCGCGCCAGCGCCCAGAACGCCGTCCACGCCCCCAGCAGCTCGGGATCGGTCACCGGCGGGCGGAAGCTGGCGGTGAGATATGCCAGCAGCTGCGCGCGCGGATCGGGCGCGGCGACCGCCACCGCCTCAGCGAAAATCGCGTCCATCCGGTCGCTCGTCGCCTCGTAGGTCGCCGCGACCAGATCGTCGATGCCGCCGAAATAATGGCGCAGCAGCCCCGGCGACACCCCCGCTTTCGCACAGATCGCGCGGACGTTGGTCCCCGCCAGGCCATATTCGGCGAGACACGCGGCGGTCGCCTCGATCAGGTCCGCCCTGCGGGCATCGGCGCTTTCGCGCGTAAAGGCTTGGCGAGCGGGCTGCATCTTGTTATACGTTTGTACAACAAGGATCGACTCATGGCAACGCTGCGCGACACTTTCGACCACATCGACCCGCCCCCCGCCGATTCTCTGGACGGCTGGTCGCTGCCCGCCTGGACCTACAGCGATCCCGAGTTCCATGCGGTTGAGATGGAGCGCATCTTCCGCCCCAGCTGGCAGGTCGTCTGCCACGACAGCGACATCCCGAACCCCGGCGACTGGCACAGTATCGATTATTGCGGCGAAAGCGTCCTCGTCGTGCGCGGCACCGACAGCGTCGTCCGCGCTTTCACCAACGTCTGCCGTCACCGCGGCTCGCGGCTCGTCGATGGCGCTACGGGCTGCGCGAAAAAGCTCGTTTGCCCCTATCACGCCTGGACCTACGAACTCGACGGCCGCCTGACCGGCGTTCCCGACAGCGCCAGCTATCCGACACTCGACAAGGGCAAGGCGTCACTCATCCCCGTCGATCTCGAACAATGGCGCGGCTTCTGGTTCGTCCGGCTGACTGACGATGGCGGCCCCTCGGTCGCCGACATGATGGCACCCTATGGAGCGCAGGTTGCGCCTTATCGTTTCCAGGAGCTCGGCGCGCTCGGCCGCGTAACGCTGCGCCAACGCGAGGTGAACTGGAAGAATGTCGGCGACAATTATTCCGACGGCCTCCACATCGCCGTCGCGCACCCTGGCCTGACCCGCCTGTTCGGCAAAAGCTATGGCGTCGAGGCCGAGGACCATGTCGACCGCATGTGGGGCGATTTGATCGACCGGCCGTCGGTCAACTGGTCCGAGCGCATGTACCAGCGGTTGTTGCCGCCGGTGCCGCATCTGCCCGACAATAAGCAGCGCCATTGGCTCTATTTCAAGCTGTGGCCCAATGTCGCCTTCGACATCTATCCCGACCAGGTCGATTTCATGCAGTGGCTGCCGACCGGCCCGACCAGCTGCCTGATCCGCGAAATCTCCTACGTGCTGCCCGACGATCGGCGAGAGATGCGCGCCGCGCGTTACCTCAACTGGCGGATCAACCGTCAGGTGAATGCCGAGGACACGGTGCTGATTACCCGCGTCCAGCAGGGCATGCAGTCGCAAAGCTTCACCATGGGACCGCTCAGCGACAAGGAAGTGTGCCTCAAGCATTTCTGCGCCCGGATGCGCGACCTGATCCCTCAATCCCGCCTCGAACAAGCCCCGCGTGCGGGATGGAGCAAAACATGACGCTAAAATCCCCGTTCGCATCGAGCGAAGTCGAGATGCCTATCGGAAATACACGCCTTCACGGTGTCTCGACTTCGCTCGACACGAACGGAATTTGATATGACCAAGCAATATGACGCCCTGATCATCGGCGCCGGCCACAACGGCCTCGTCTGCGCTTTCTATCTCGCTAAGGCGGGGCTGAAGGTCCGCATCGTCGAAGCACGCGACGTTGTCGGCGGCGCCGCGGTAACCGAAGAATTCGCGCCGGGTTTCCGCAATTCGGTCGCCAGCTACACGGTCAGCCTGCTCCAGCCGAAGGTGATCGCCGACATGAAGCTGGTCGAGCAGGGCTACCGCGTCATCGAGCGGCCGATCAGCAACTTCCTGCCGCAGGAGGATGGTGGCTACCTCAAGCTTGGTGGCGGGCTCGAACGCACCCAAAAGGAATTCGCCCGCTTCTCCGCCCACGACGCAGCGCGCCTCCCCGCATATTACGACATGCTCGAGGGCGTCGCCGATGTGCTGCGCGACCTCGCGCTCAAATCGCCGCCCAATGTCGGCGACGGGTTCAAGACCTTGCTCGATGCCGCCCGCCAAGGGCGCGGGCTGACCAGGCTCAGCCTGTCGCAGCAGCGCGACGTGCTCGAACTGTTCACCAAATCGGCGCGCACCTTCCTCGACAGCTGGTTCGAGAGCGAAGCGGTCAAGGCTGCGTTCGGATTCGACGCGGTGGTCGGCAATTATGCCAGCCCCGATACGCCGGGCAGCGCTTATGTCCTGCTGCACCATGTGTTTGGCGAAGTGAATGGCAAGAAGGGCGCGTGGGGCCACAGCATCGGCGGCATGGGCGCGATCACCCAGATGATGGCGAAGGTCTGCACCCAGCTCGGAGTCGAGATCAGCCTTGAAGCGCCGGTGTTGCGGGTGCTGGTGGATGACGGCAAGGCGGTCGGGGTCAAGCTGGTCGGCGGCGAGGAAATCGCCGCCGCGCGCGTCATCGCCAATGTCGGCCCAAAACTGCTCTACGAACGGATGTTCGACGAAGGCGACATCGCGCCCGAATTCCAGCGCCGCATTAAGGCGTTCAAGGCGGGCAGCGGGACCTTCCGCATGAATGTCGCGCTCAGCGAGCTGCCGCGCTTTACCTGCCTCCCCGAACCCGGCGAGCATCACCAGTCGGGCATCATCCTCGCCCCGACGCTCGACTATATGGACCGCGCCTTCCTCGACGCGAAGCAATATGGCTGGTCGAAAAAACCGATCGTCGAAATGCTCATCCCCTCGACGATCGACGACAGTCTCGCGCCGCCGGGACAGCATGTCGCCAGCCTGTTTTGCCAGCAATTCGCCCCCGATCTGCCTGATGGCCGCGACTGGGATGCCGAGGAAGGCAAGGCCGCCGATACGATCATCGATACCGTCGAGGCGCACGCGCCGGGCTTTCGCGCCTCGATCGTCGGGCGCCAGATCCTCAGCCCCAAGGGGCTCGAACGCAAATTCGGACTGGTCGGCGGCGACATCATGCACGGCAATATGAGCCTCGACCAGCTGTGGTCGGCGCGCCCGGTGCTGGGCAATGGTGCCTATCGCGGGCCGCTCAAGGGACTTTATATGTGCGGTGCGGGCACCCATCCCGGCGGCGGCGTGACCGGCGCGCCGGGGCATAATGCGGCGCAGGTGATCCTACGCGACCGGGGCTTCTTTGCGCCCCGCTGGCGCTGACCGGCGCATCGCGAGATAGATGGGCAGCCCTGCGGCGGTCAGGCCGACGCTCCACAGGCCGGGTTCCCAACCCGCGCCGTAAAAGGCCCAACAACTGTATAGAAAGCCGAGGACGGTCAGCGCCACGAAGGCGGGTGACGCCTTGATCGTCCCTTCATGCTCAAGTTTGATCGCGGCAAGCGCGCCGACGATGTAAAAGATGATCGCGGTCGACGTCGTCACCAGCACCATGAATTTAAACAATTCGGCCAGCCCGCGCGAATAATTGGCATAGACCACCAGGCTGGCGAGCGTGCTCGACACGATCTGGGTAACCCACGGCACGGCAAAGCGGTTGTCGCGGGCGAAGGCGGCGGGAAGCAGGCCGCGATGCGCGAGGTCGCGCGGGATTTCGCCCTGCAACAGCACAAAGCCGTTGAGCGCGCCCAGCGCGGCGATCGCGGCGAACAGCGCGACCGCTTGCCCTGCCGACGGGCTCACCAGCGTCCCGAAAAAGGTCGCGTAGGCGGCGTTCGATCCCTCGAGCGTTTCGAGCGGCAGCAACAAGGTCACCGTCGTACATGACAGCAGATAGAGCAGCCCGGTCGCCGCGGCCGCGATCAACGTCGCGCGCGGAACTGTCCGTTCGGGGTCGCGCACCCGGTCGCCGACGACGCAACTGCTTTCAAAACCGAGTAGCGCGAACAGGGTCAGCGTTGCAGCAGTGCCGATATTGTCGAGGCTGACCGGCTTTGTGCCGATCATCGTCGGGGTCGGCGCGTCACCGGCACCCCACAGCCACAGCGCGACGAGCACCGCGCCGACGACGGGGATCAGCTTGAGCCCGAGGGTGAGCAATTGCGCCCCGCCCGCGCGGCGCACCCCCATCAGATTAACGAGGGTGAAGAGCCAGATGAAGCCGATCGCGATCAGCGCCGTCCCGGCACCCGCATTGTCCAGCGACGGCGCCAGAATCGACAAATTGCTGATCGCCGCAACCGCGAGCGTCGCGACGACGGTCCAGCAACTGATCCAGTAACTCCATGCGACGATGAAGCCTGTACCCGGACCAAAGGCCGCAGCGGCATAGGTATAGGTGGCGCTGCCGCCGGGCAGCTTTTTGGCCAATCGGGCGAAAGCGACCGCGAGGCACAGGGTGCCAGCAATCGACACCCCCCAGCCGATGACCGCATTCCAGCCGAGCGGCGCCAGATCGCGCGGGAGCAGGAACACCCCCGACCCGATCATGTTGCCCATGCCAAGCGCCACACACATCAAAAGGCCGAGCTTTTGGCCCGGCCTTTTGTGTTTGGTGAGGGTCTCGTTCAACAAACTAGAACTTGGTTCCGGCCCGCAGCCCGATCGTTCGCGGCTGGTTCACCAAAATCTGAACCCGTCCGTTGCACTGGCCGCAGTTTGACGAGCGGGCGAGCTCGGCGCGTTCGTCAAAGGCGTTTTCCAGGAACGCTTCGAGGCTGAACTTGCCGAAGTCATAACCCACGGCAAAATCGACCGTTGTCGATCCCCCGATCCGGCCCAGCTCGGTGGCCTGGGCAACCCGGATGTCGGCGCTGGCCGACCCGCGATGCGCGATCACCGATTGCAGATGCATCTCGCCCGAACCCACCGGGAAGGCATAGCGCATCGTCGCATTGCCGTTGAATTTCGGCGTGACCGGCAGGCGCGTACCTGCCGGCGCGCTGATCGAATTGCCTGCTCCGGTACAGGTGAAGGTCGGATCGTCGATTGCGCACAGATTGTTGCGCGTCTTGGCATTGGTATAGGATGCCGCCGCCGTGATCGTCAGCCCCTCGGTCGCGCGGACGTTGATGTCGGCTTCGATACCGCGAATGCGGGCATTGGGACCATTGTGGATTTCGGTGAAGCTGTTCGCGCCCAAAAACGAGAATTGGAAGCTCTTCCAACGCTGCTGGTAAATCGCCGCGTTGAGCCGTACCCGTCCGTCGGCGAGGGTCGATTTGATGCCGAGCTCGTAATTGGTCAGGAAGTCGGCGGCATAGGGCGCGACCGTCGCGCGCCGGTTGATCCCGCCCGGCCGGAACCCGCGCGACCAAGTCGCATAGGTCATCAGGTCTTCGGTCGGTTTCCAGGTCATGTTCAACTTATGCGTGAACCCGTTGTCCTTGGTGCGTTTCGGGACCAGTCCGCCGCCGACGAAATCGGCCAGATTGGTGCAGGGACCGCCGGGTACCGCCGCAGGAAGCAATGTTCCGCCCGGATTGTCGCGCAGGATTGCGCCCGTCGTCGTATAGCATCCCGCGACCCCGGTGCGCGAGCTGCCCGCGCCGTTGAACGGCGGTCCGGCCGGATTGCGGCCAAAGCCGAAGAAGCCGATCAAGCTGTTGTCGAATTTATAATAGCGCCCGCCGCCGGTCAGGGTGAGGTTCGGCAGGATGTCGAAACTGGCTTCGCCAAATGCCGCATAATCCTTGTCGACGCGCTTTTGTTCGGTCAGCCAGAGCGTTCCGGGCAGACCGTTGACCGACAGCGCCGCCGCCAGACCATCGACCTTGTAATCCTGATGAATCTCGTTGCTCTGCCGCTGATAGAACAGTCCGGCGACGATGCGGAAGCGCTCGTCCTGCGGCGATGCGATGCGCAGTTCCTGACTCGTCTTGCGGAAATGATCGGTGCCGATGATGTACTGGCGCGGGTCGATGTCGTTCCCGGCACTGTCTTCAAAGTAGAAATAGCCGGCCAGGCCGCCCGACGAGGCGTAGAGCGCGTCATAGGCCTCGGCATAATCGGTATAGTCGTTGATCTGGTACGTTTTGCGATCAAGATAGGCACCGGCATAGGTGATATCGAAATTGCCCAGCTTGCCCTCGATCGTCAGCGCCGCCTGGATGAACTTGTCGCTCCGCTGATCGGGGTTGAAGCGTTGAGTCTGAAGGTCGCCGACCCGCGGATCCTGTGAAAACACGCCGCTGCTGGTCTGCTTTTGGTAGAGCACGGTCGGCGTCACCGTCCAATTGTCGTCCAGATCAACCTTCAGCGCGGCGCGTCCGCCATAGACTTTGGCGTCGTTGAAGTCTTTTTCGACGAACGTTGCATTGTTGACCGTGATCCCACCTGGGGTCGGCAGGAAGCTACGCGTCCCGGCGACATTGTCGATATAACCCGCGTTGCGCTGGTACCAGCCGACCACGCGCAGCGCCGCCATGTCGCTGATCGGCGCGTTGATCATGCCTTCGACCCGGCCGCCGATGCCGCCGCTTTTGACGCTGTTGACCTCGCCGTCGACGCGGCCTTCAAAGCCGGCGGTGCTTGGCTTGTTGGTAATGATGCGGATTGTGCCCGCCTGCGACGAAGCGCCGTACAAAGTGCCCTGCGGCCCGGCGAGAGATTCGATGCGCGCGATGTCATAGACATGGATGTCTAGCGTGCCGCCGATCGTCGTCACCGGCTGTTCGTCCAGATAGACGCCCACACTGGGCAGCGAACCCGAATGATTGCCGTCGCCGCCGCTCGCGACGCCGCGCATATAGACCGTGGTCACCCCCGGCTGGCTCGACTGGAACGATACGCTGGGCAGCAGTTTCGAGAAATCCTCGAAATTGGTGATGTTGAGCTGGTCGAGCTTCCGCGTGCTCAGCGCTTGGATGCTGATCGGCACATTCTGCAGATTTTCTTCGCGCTTTTGCGCCGTCACGACGATCTCATCATCAATGCCGCGGTCCGTCGCCTCCTGTGCGAACAGCGCGGTCGATGACAGGATGCTCCCCGACAAGGATGCCAGAAGTAAAGCGCGGCGCGAAAAACCAGACATAGAGACCCCCCTCATGCGCCGCGCTACAGATGGTGCAGCGCAGCGATGAGTGAAGCTCTTACTATTTGTTCCCCTCGTCAATCGACGCATCGGTCATCCGGCCGTGGAGCGAACGGTTTCGACGCGAGTATGACAAAATTGCCACAATCGGTTCAGCGCGCCGCCGGATATTGCGTGAGGGCTGCGCCCAACGCATCTTTCAGCGGTTGCAGATGGGCCTCCATCGTGCGCCATTGCCCGACGCCGTCGCTGTTGATCGGCCTCCGCACCTGTTCGGAGCTGGCGGTGCGTACCGCGCGATCGTTGGTGTAGAAATGGAGGCAAGCCTCCTCGAACGGCAGGCCGAGATAAGCGAGCAGCCCGCGGACCTCCGATTCCAGATTGTCGATCACATGTTCGTGGATCACCCGATGCACCCGGCCCGGCAACACATTGTCGAAATGATTGAGCAGGTCGACATAATCCGCATAATAGCGCCCCATGTCGGACAGGCTGTAGCTGAACGCCTGACCGCGCGCGAAATGCTGTTTGAAGTTGGAAAAACAGCAATCCAGCGGATGACGGCGGGCGTCGATGATCTTCGCGTTGGGCAGGATGAGTTGGATGAAACCGACATGCAGCCAGTTATTGGGCAGCTTGTCGATATAGAAGGGTTTGTCGGTTTTCCGCTGGACCCGCGTGTCGCGCAGATATTGCTCGCCCAGCGCCCGTGCGTCGGCGCCGGTCAGCTTGGCGATCCCGCCCTGATTGCGCGCCTTGGCGAATAATTTGGGGATGTCGGGCAATTCCATCGTCCCCTCGACCATCGAATGGCTCGCCAATATCTGCTCGATGAGCGTCGACCCGGCGCGCGGCATGCCGACGATGAAGATCGGATCGGCCGCATCAGCGCCAAAATCGCTCCGTGCTTCGAAAAATGCCGGGGTGTAGAGCGTCTTGGCGTGATCGACCGCCGCGCGGGTCTGATCGGCGTCATAGTGGATCTGCGCTTTTCGGAGCGTATTGCCCTCGCCGTAATGACGGAACGCCGCGTCGGGTTCGCGGCGATCCTCATACGCCTTGCCAAGCGCGAAATGCAGGTGAAAGCGGTCGGCAGCGCTGATTTCGGGCTGGTCCAGAGCTGCCAGCATCGCGGCAAGGTCGGCATCGTCGAACGCCACCGTTTTGAGATTGGCGAGGCTCCACCACACTTCGCCGAGCGTCGGCGCCAGCGCCAGTGCGCGGCGATAGGCGGTGACTGCATCGGCCTGCCGCCCGACGGTCTTGAGCATATGGCCGTAGGACATCCAGATTTTGGGCTGTTTGACGAAGCCCTGCAGAACCTGCTCGTAAAGCGCCAGCGCCTCGTCGAACTCGCCGACGCGGCCGAGTACCGCAGCTTTCAGATTGGCATTCATCAAATTGTCGGGGTCGAGCTGTTGCAGCCGGTCGAGCTCCTCGACCGCTTCGACCGAACGGCCCTGACGATGCAGCACCGTCGCCAGATTCGACCTCGCCGCGACGAAATCCGGCGCTATCTCGATCGCGCGGCGGAGCAGATTTTCAGCATCGCCATAGCGCTCGATCCGCGCTGCCAGCTCTGCGAGCATGCGGATCGCGGCGACGTCGAACGGATCGCGCTTCAACTGTGCCTTGAGCAGCGGTTCGGCCTCGTGCAGCCGCCCTTCGTAGAGCGCGAGTGCTGCCGCCATCATCTGGGGATTGGCGACGCCGCGCGCGATTGCTTGTTGGGCGGGGTCGAACGTCACCGGGTCAGCTTGTCGCCGCGCGCGCCTTGGCGACCGCCTGTTTCAAGCCGTCATAGCCGATCTGCCCCTGGAACAGCTGATCGCCGACGATCCAGGTTGGAGTGGCGTTGAGCTGTAGCTGGGTAGCGATCGCCAGGTTGCTGTCGAGCTCACGCTGGAACAACGCCTCGTTCGCTGTCGCATCGGCGGTGCCATCGGTGACGACGCCAACCTTGGCGGCGGCGGCGGCGATCGCGGATTTATCGAGCGAGCTGGCGGCGAACATCGCGTGGTGGAACGCATCATATTTGCCTTGCCGCGCCGCCGCCAATGCCATCAGGGCGGCGTCGCGGCTTTGCGGTGCGATGATCGGGAGTTCGCGGAATACGACCTTCAGGCGTTTGTCTTCGCGGATCAACCGGTCGACATCGGGAACGCTCGCGCGGCAGAAACCGCAGGCATAATCAGTGAACACCACCAAAGTGACGTCGCCGTCGGCATTGCCCGCCCACGCCCCGGCATAGGGTTTTTCGAGCGCCGGGCGGATCGCGCCGATCGCCTTTGCGATTTCGCCATTGCGCTGCGCTTCGAGCGCCTCGGGAATGATCTGCGGGTTCGCCTTGATATAGTCGGCGACGATGGTTTCGACCTCGCTCTTGCTCATCCCGCCGCCCATGCGGCCGCCGAGCCAGAACACCGCGGCAAGTAACAGCAGGCCGCCGAACGCCATCCCCAACAGGCGTGTTGCTCCGCCGTTCATCCCGGTCCCCTTGATCTGCGGCAAGCGCGGTCCCGCCATCGCTTTGGTCGCAGCGGGCCTTTTGGGCGTCGGCGCGACCAGCGGCGAACGGTCGTCGCCTTCGGACAGGGTGGGGGTTGGCGGTGCAGCGGCCATCGCAGCGTCGCCAGCAAAGAGGGGCAGGTCTGGCGCCGACGGGTTGTTGGTGCGCGCCGCGGCTTCCTCGCGCGCGAGCAATTGTTCGAGGCCGGATGGCGGCGGTGCCAGTTCCTCGCGTGCGCTTGGCCGCAGCTTCGTTGCCGCTTCGCCGATGCTGCCCCGGATGCTTTCGGTCCCCGCTTTGGCGATATTGCCGACCCCGGCCTTGGTCCGGTCCGCGACGTCACCCAGACCGCGGCCTGCGTCGCTCGACAGTTTGGCGACCTTGTCGCCGAGCGCCATTTTGTCCCACGCTGCTCCGCTGCTTTTGGCGGCGGCGCGGCCCGCCAGCGCCGATCCACGCCCGATGGCGCGCGTGGCGCTGGCGGTGAGGGCGCCGGTCTTTGCCGCGAGTTCGCGCGCGCGGCGCGGGATTTCCATCGCTTCGACGCGCGCCGGAATATCGGCTCGGTCGCCAATTCTGATCGTCCAGTCGGCAAAGCCGTCGGCGCCATCGCGGAGCGCCTGCCATGCTCCGACCGCGCCTTCTTTCATCTGGTCTGATGTAACCACGGGTTTGCGCGGCGGCTTGTCCTCGGCAACATAGCGCGATAGGTCGATTCCGACCGGCGGTATGTCGCGCGGCTTCGCCAGACCTTCGCCCGGCGCCGTCGGCGGCAGCGGAGCAGGCGTCGGGGCCGGCTCCGCATCGCGCAGCCATGGCTGGTAATAATCGTCTTTCTTATCGGTCACTTGTCGCCCTTGTGCATCACGTTGTAGCGATGCGCCCCTTGTCTCCGCGCGAATCTAGCGCCGTTTGCGTTCGCGTTCCACCTCGGCGCGCGCCACGAGTGCAATATCCTGTGCACGGATCCAGTCGGGCGCGCCTTCGGATAGCCCCTGCATCGCTGTTTCGGCATTACGCAGCGCGAGCGATGCCTGTCCACCCTCGAGGGTGTAGCGTTCCGCCGAGGCGAGCGCGGCGCGCGCCTGATCGCCCTTGTTCGCATAGACGATGCCGAGCTGATACCAGGCAAAGGGGTTCTGATTGTCGAGCGCGACCGCAGTTTTCAATACCTCTTCGGCCTCGGCGAAATTCGCCGGATCTTCGGTCGCGATCAGCGCATGGCCCAGCGTCGCACTGATCAGCGGCTGCGACCGCGATATCGTCACGGCCTTGCGCAGCGCCGGGATGGCTTCTTTTGGGCGCCCCGATTCGAGCAGCACCTGACCTTCGAGTTCCAGGAAATAAGGGTCGTTCGGATCGGTCTTGAGCAAGGCGTCGACTTCCGACAGCGCCTTTTGCGGATAAGCGCTCCGGTGCCAGGCATAGGCACGCGCATAACGCGCGGGGATGCTGGTGTTGGTTTCGGGAAATTTGCGCAGCGTACGGTCGGGATCGGTCATAAAACCCGACAGCTTCGCCTTGATCCGCTGAAAGCGTTTTTCGATGGCGGGGTCGCCGGGCTTGGTCCACGCCGGATCGATGACATAGACCTCGCGCAGCGTCTGGATGCGATCACCGGACATCGGGTGGGTGCGGCCATAGGCTTGCTCGTCGTCCTGCTTCACCGCGTAACGGAATTCCAGATTCTGCAATTTCTTGAAGAACGCCAGGCTACCCCGGCCGCTGATCCCGGCTTTCGACAGATATTGGGCGCCCGCGGCGTCGGCAGTCGATTCCTGCACCCGGCTGAAGGCGAGGAATTTGCCGAGCGCGGCTTGCTGCCCCGCCATCATGACCCCCATACCCGCCTCGCCTGCACCCGCCGCGATCGCCGCCGCACCGAGCAGCAGGCTGAGCAACGAGATACCGGTCGCGGTCTTGGCGCCATCGTTGACGCGAATCGCATGGCCGCCGATGACATGGCCCAGCTCGTGCGCGAGCACGCCCTGCACCTCTTCGGCGGTGTCGGCGGCCTCGATCAGCCCGGCAAAGACATAGATATCCTGACTGCCCGCCACGAACGCATTGATGCTGCGATCGCCGAGCAGGTGGACGCGCACCTGTCCGGGCTGCAACCCGGCAGCGACCAGCAGCGGGTCCATCATGTCCTGAAACAGCGCCTCGGTCTCGGCATCGCGCAGAATCGATTGCGCCATCGCGGGGCGCATCGCGACGGCGAGCATTGCGAGCAGGGTCAATACGATCCGGAGCAGCGGACGCCAGGCGCCCCTTCGAACCATCGATCGGGGGAAGGGTGGTATCATCTTCCCCACCCTCGCGCGGCGCATCTGAACATCGACTGAAGCCATGCAAGCTTTGTGGGGGGCGGCGAGCGTGGAGGCAAGGCGAGACTTTGTCGGAACGCCATCACTGCTTCCCGCGGCCTTCGCCGGGGGAAGCAGTGATGAGACGTGCTCCGCTTGGATCAGCCGAAGGTGCGCTGCCACCAGCCGCGGCGCGGTTCGCCGTCGGGACCAACGCCGTCCTCGTCGCCATTGGCGGCTTCGGTTTCGGCATCACCCGTCGTTGCCGCTTCGGGCGCGGCGTCGGCTGCCACCGCCTTTTTGGCGCGGCTGGCGCGCTTTTTGGGCGCGGGCTTGACGGCCTCGGCTTCAAGCTCGGCGGCGTCGGCAACGGGTGCTGCCTCCACCGCTTCCGGCGCCGCTTTTACCGCTGCGTCGGCGGCTTCCGCTTCGGCGGCGGCCTTGGTTTTGCGCGGCGCGCGCTTGCGCTTCGGCTTTTCCTCGGCAGTTGGTGCATCTTCGGCGACCGGCTCGGCGACCTCCGCGGCCACCGGTGCTTCGACGGCGTCGGTTACGGTTTCGTCGGCAGTTTCTGCCGCATCGACCTTGGGCTTGCGGCCGCGGCCGCCACGGCGGCGACGCGGCTTGGCTGCGGCTTCGCTGGATTCGCCGTCGCTATCGCCTTCGCTCGCGGCGTCCGCCGGGGCGGCTTCGCTGTCGTCGATAGCTTCACCCTCGGCCTCGGCCTCGGCCTCGGCATCATTGCCGCCTTCGACGATTTCATTGCCGTCTTCGTCACGGCGACCGCGGCGACCGCGGCGGCGGCGGCGGCGCTTGCGCCCCTCACCATCGGCTCTGGTATCGCCTTCTTCGCGGTCGCGCGGCCGGACGGGGCGCTCTTCGACCGCTTCCTCGGCTTCGTCCGTATCCTCATCCTCGGGGAAATCGTCGTCGTCGTCCTCGATCGGCGCGATCGGGGCAAAGCTGCGGCGCTGGGTCGGCGGCGGCCCGGTGACCTCGACCGCCATCCGCGCGCCTTCGGTCTCGCCGTCGGGCAGGATTTCGATCGTTACGCCGTACAGTTCCTCGATATCGCGTAGTTCGCGGCGCTTTTCGTTGAGCAGGTAGAAGGTTGCTTCCTGGCTGGCGCGCAGGGTGATCCTGTTGCCCCTGCCGCGTGCCGCTTCCTCTTCGATCAAGCGCAGCGCGCTGAGGCCCGCCGACGATGCGGTGCGGACCAGCCCGGTGCCTTCGCAATGCGGGCAGGGACGCGTCGACGCTTCGAGCACCCCGGTCCGCAGGCGCTGGCGGCTCATCTCCATCAGGCCAAAGCCCGAAATGCGGCCGACCTGGATGCGGGCGCGGTCGTTTTTCAGCGCATCCTTCATCGCCCGCTCGACCTTACGGATGTTCGAACTGTGATCCATGTCGATGAAATCGATCACGACCAGCCCGGCCATGTCGCGCAGGCGCAGCTGGCGGGCGATTTCGTGCGCAGCCTCCAGATTGGTGCTGACCGCGGTCTGTTCGATATTATGCTCGCGGGTCGACCGGCCCGAGTTGATGTCGATTGACACCAGCGCCTCGGTCGGATTGATCACCAGATAGCCGCCCGATTTCAGTTGGACGACGGGATTGAGCATCCCCGCCAGCTGATCTTCGACGCCGTAACGCTGATAGAGCGACACCGGATCGGCATATTGCTTCACGCGGCGCGCGTGGCTGGGCATCAGCAGCTTCATGAACTGCTTGGCGGCCTTATAGCCCTCGTCGCCCTCGACGAGCACTTCCTCGATGTCCTTGTGATAGATATCGCGGATCGCGCGCTTCACCAGGTCGCTGTCCGAATGAACCAGCGCCGGGGCGCTCGATTCCAGCGTCTTTTCGCGAATCTCGTCCCACAGGCGGGCCAGATAATCAAAGTCGCGTTTGATCTCGACCTTGGTGCGGCTCATTCCCGCGGTGCGGACGATGCAGCCCATCGTCGGCGGCAATGCCAGCTCGTCGACCATCGCCTTCAGCTTGCGGCGATCGGCGCCGTTCGAAATCTTGCGGCTGATCCCGCCGCCGTGCATCGTGTTGGGCATCAACACGCAATAACGGCCGGCCAGCGACAAATAGGTGGTCAGCGCCGCACCCTTGTTGCCGCGCTCTTCCTTGACGACCTGGACCAGCATCACCTGACGGCGACGAATGACGTCCTGGATCTTGTAACGGCGGCGCAGCGACATGCGGTTTTCGCTGTCGTCGTCGTCGCGGCGGCTGCTGCGACCGCGGCCACCGCCCTTGCGGCCGTTGCCGCGCCCACGGCCACGGCCCTTGCGGTCGCCGCGGCCTTCTTCGGCGCCTTCACTATTCTCTTCGGCGTCGCCATTCTCGGCATCGCCGTTATCGTCGCCGTCATCCCCGTCGTCGCGATCATCCCGATCGTCGTCGCGGTGGTCGCGATTGTCGCCATTTTCGTCTTCGTCATGATATTCGACGTCGGCGACATCGCCTTCCAGCTCGTCCAGATCCTCTTCGGCGCGCTGCGCAGCGGCGGCGGCATGCTCGGCTTCTTCGCGCAGCAGCGCTTCGCGATCTTCCTTCGGAATCTGGTAATAGTCGGGGTGGATTTCGCTGAACGCCAGGAACCCATGGCGATTGCCGCCATATTCGATGAACGCCGCCTGCAGCGACGGTTCGACGCGGGTTACTTTGGCCAGATAGATATTGCCCTTGAGCTGTTTATGCTCGGCGGACTCGAAATCAAACTCCTCGATGCGGTTTCCCAAGGTGACCGCGACACGGGTTTCTTCCCGGTGCCGCGCGTCGATCAACATGCGCGTGGTCATTAGTTACACTCCAAGCGCGCCGCGGCGCGCCATCAAAAAATCCCGCGACCTTCCTGGATGGAAAGTCGCGGCGGATACGGGTGAAAAGAAAAAAGACGTTATTGCTGCGGGGGGCTTGCGTCCGGTCCTGGACGCGCATGCGGTCTCCGCATCCGGCGACGACCGGGGCGAAACCGCCCGCGTCGGGATGAAAAGAGGGCATGGCAAGCCTCATGCGGCATCAACCTGTTACATGGGGTGAGCGGGCGGGCAGGGCGGGCGTCTGGCGATCGCCCCGACTGTCCGGTCAACCGGGTGAACTGACGGCAGGTTGTCGATCCCCGCATATCCGGCGCCAAGGCGGCCTTGTTCCGCAATTGTTGCGGAGCAGGCCTTCCCCTCAAAAGGCCGGACGGCACCGGGAACGACACCGTCAGTGATGCTGTGCTAGCATCGGCACGGGCAGACGGCAACAGCGCCACGATAGAAAGATGGGACGCCGTCGTGTGGCCGCAACCCCCGCGTCGCCGCAAAAGATACTGAATTGCCGGTTAACCCTGCCGGTTGACGGGGGTTTGACGGCCTATGGCTAACGGATGGTTCACGACATTCTGCCGCTGGGGGCCATATGTTTTCGAATAAGCACTGGACCATCGCGCGTGCGCGGCGGCATAGAAGCGCCATGGGCCTGCTGCTCGTCCTGATGGTGATGATATCGAACCCCGCAGCGGCGCTGGCGGGCCAGATCGGCGCGGTCGAAATTGGCGATTCGGACATCACCCTGCGGTTCGACGATTTGGTCGTCGGCGCATCGACCTTTCTGCTCGCCGGCCCTGACCGCATTGCGCTCGACATTGCGGGCGCGCAGCCCGGGCCTTCGCCGCAGGGCATTGGCTTGGTGCGCGCGGTGCGCCAAGGGCAGAAGGATCCCGGCACGGCCCGTATCGTTC
Source organism: Sphingopyxis sp. (assembly GCF_965279725.1). Lineage (GTDB taxonomy): Bacteria > Pseudomonadota > Alphaproteobacteria > Sphingomonadales > Sphingomonadaceae > Sphingopyxis. The sequence goes on along the minus strand of NZ_CBDIIL010000003.1, from coordinate 827,656 downwards.
TCGACCTTGCGCGGCCCGCCGTTGTGTCGAGCGCGCGCTTTGCCGCCGACGGCCGCAGCCTGACCTTTCAACTGCGTCCGGTATCGGCCGACGAGTTTGCCCGGGTATCGCGCGGTCCGCGCACCGAATTGGTGCCGCCCACGGGCTTTCGTGCCAAACCGCCCGAAAAGCGCTACAGCGTCAGCGTCCCGATCGGCAAACCAAAGCCCGCGGTGGCATTGCCGCGGATCGAAGGACCAGCCAACAGCCGCCTGCCGCTGGTGGTGATCGACGCCGGGCATGGCGGCCATGATCCCGGCGCGATCAGTCCGCACAGCGGCAAACGCGAAAAAGACATCACCCTTGCGCTCGCCCGCGCCATCCGCGACGATCTGCTCGCTTCGGGCCGGGTGCGCGTCGCGCTGACCCGCGCCGACGACCGCTATCTCGTGCTCGAGGAACGCTTTGGCATTGCGCGGCGGCTCAAGGCCGATCTGTTCATCTCGGTCCACGCCGACGCCGCCGAAAATCAGACCGCCAACGGCGCGTCGATCTATACGCTGTCCGAAGTTGCCTCCGACCGCGAAGCCGCTCGGCTCGCGGCCCGCGAAAACAAGGCAAATGTCATCAATGGCGTCGATCTGGGCGCACACAGCGGCGATGTCTCGTCGATCCTGCTCGACCTGACCCAGCGCGAAACGATGAACGTCGCTTCCGATTTTGCCCGGCTGCTGCAACGCGAGGCGGGTGAGGCGGTCAAGTTTCGCACCAACGCCCACCGTTTCGCTTCGTTCGTGGTATTGAAGGCGCCCGACACGCCGTCGATCCTGTTCGAAACCGGCTTTATCTCGAACAAGGAGGACGCTGAATTCCTCGCGTCGGCGGCGGGCCAGAAAAAGGTTGCCCGCGGGGTGCGCGACGCGGTGCAGATCCATTTTGCGCGGCAGATTGCAGCGCGCTGATAAGCTAGTCTTGACGAATTTGTCGCTGATAGAGAGCTTCCGCGATCCGGCTGCGGGAGTAAGGTCATGCGCTCGCGCAACTGATCGGGTAGCGTCACCGCTCCAGCCCAGGTGGCAAATTCCTCAACCGCATCCGAAAGCTTTACGCGCATGACGACCGACCGCGATTTGCACGACCATCTGATCGGCCAGCAAGGCTCGCGCGCCGACCTCAACACGCCGGTGCTCATCCTCGATATCGACGCGCTCGACCGCAATATTGCGGCGATGGCCGGGCTTGCCGCCCACCATGGCGTCGCGCTGCGCCCGCATGCCAAGACGCACAAGAGCGTCGAAATTGCCCGGCGCCAACAGGCGGCGGGGGCGGTCGGCCTGTGCTGCGCCAAAATCGGCGAGGCCGAGGTGCTGGCCAGCGGCGGGGTCACCGGCATCCTGATCACCTCGCCGGTCGCCGCGCCTGGCGCCGTCAATCGCCTTGCCGCATTGGCAGGTCGCACCGAAGGGTTGATGGCCGTCGTCGACCATCCCGGGGTCGCGGCGCGGATCGACGCTGCGCTGGGCGAGGCCGCGGCGACGCTCGAGGTTGTCATCGACATCGACCCGGGCAGCGGGCGCACCGGCGTCGCATCCGCCGATGCCGCCGTCGCCTTGGCCAAGGTCATCGCGGCGTCGTCCAATCTCGAATATCGCGGGGTGCAATTTTACTGCGGGTCGCAGCAGCATATCGAACGCTATGCCGACCGCCGCGCCGCGATCGTCGATCGCACCGCCTATCTACAGAGTGTCATCGCCGCGTTGACGGATGCGGGTTTCGCCCCCGTGCTTGTCACCGGGTCGGGTACCGGCACCCACCGCATCGACCTCGACCTTGGCATCTTCACCGAACTGCAGGCGGGCAGCTATGTCTTCATGGACAAACAATATTGCGATTGCGACCTGACCGGCGACGGCGACCAGCCGCCGTTCGAAGTCGCCCTGTCGGTCGATGCCCGCGTCGTCAGCGCCAACCACAGCGGCCTTGTCACCATCGATGCCGGCTACAAGTCGCTGTCGACCGACGGCGGGGTCGCGGTGGTCCAGCGCGGCGCGCCCGAAACCGCCGCCTTCGCCTTCATGGGCGACGAGCATGCGGCACTCATTGCGCCCGGGATCGGGACGCAGCTTTCGCCCGGCGATCCCGTCAGCCTGACGGTGCCTCACTGCGATCCGACGGTGAATCTCTATGACAGCTATCACGTCGTCGCCGACGATACGCTGGTCGACATCTGGTCGGTGAGCGCGCGCGGCTGCGCCCGGTAACTCCGCCCACGATCCCGCGCCCGCCGCCGCAGCGGGAGCGCGCACGAGACGCAAGCTCGCCTGCTCGGCGTCGCGGGCGCATGGCTGGCCGAGGTCGGAATCGAACGCATCCCCACCGACATGATCGCCGCCCGCGCCCGCTCAACGCGGCGCGGCCTGCCCCAACGACGCTCGTGAGCCAACTCGCCGCAAGCACGCTTCCCTTTCGGCGATCCACGCTTTAGAGGCGGGGCATATGGCCGCTGACAGCCCGCCCGATTTCCGCCTGCGCCTGCGCCGCGACAGCAATGCCGTCATCGCATGGCTGCGCGATATGTGGACGCGGCGCTGGTTCCGCTGGCTTGGTTATCTGGCGCTGGCGGGCGTGCTCGGACTCGTGCTGATCTGGGCGGTGTTTGCGCGCGACCTGCCGTCGGTCGATCAGCTGCGCGATTATGAACCGCCGCTGCCGACAATGGTCCGCGACGCCGAGGGCAAGCCGGTGCACAGCTATGCCCGCGAACGCCGCGTCCAGCTGGAATATAGCGAATATCCGCAGCTCCTCGTGCGCTCGTTCCTTGCTGCTGAAGACAAGACATTTTTCAGCCACGGCGGCATCGACTATCCCGGCATTGCGTCGGCGATCTTCACCAACCTCACCAACAGCGGTCGCCCGGTTGGGGCGTCGACGATCACCCAGCAGGTCGCGAAAAACCTGCTGCTGACCAACGAGCTCAGCTATCGCCGCAAGGTGCGCGAGGCGATCCTGGCGATGCGCATCGAAGATGCGCTAACCAAGGAACAGATCCTCGAGCTGTATCTCAATGAAATCCCGCTCGGCCGCCGCGCGTTCGGCGTGCAGGCGGCAAGCCGCGCCTATTTCGACAAGGATGTCGATCAGCTTCAGCTGCACGAAATGGCGTTTCTTGCGATCCTGCCGAAAGCGCCAGAGAAATATGGGCGGTCGCGCAACGAGGCGGAGGCGGTGACGCGGCGCAATTTTGTGCTGGGTTCGATGCAAAGCAATGGCTGGATCACCGCGGCGCAGCGTGACGCGGCGCGCGCCATGCCGCTCGGCCTGACCAACAGCGGCAACACCGCGATCGCGCAGGTCGGCGGCTATTATATGGAAGAAGTGCGGCGCCAGTTGATTGCCCAGTTCGGCGAAACCGCCGACGACGGACCGCTCAGCGTCTATGCAGGGGGCTTGTGGGTCCGGACGCCCTATGATGGCAAGATGCAGGCCGCAGCGACGATGGCGCTGCGCAAGGGACTCCAGCGCTACGACGCCGGCAAGGGCTGGTCGGGACCGATCGCGACGATCGAGGCCGATGACCAGTGGCAGAGCCGCCTGGCGTCGAGCTTCGTCGGCATCGATTATGACAATTGGCGCGTCGCCGCGGTGCTGTCGAAATCGGCGGGCGCGGCGCAGATCGGCTTTTCCAACGGCGATACCGGGACGCTTCCCGCCAACGCCGCGACGCTCGGTTATCGCAAAACTGGCGGCAATGCGTTTTCGGCGATGCGTCCGGGCGACCTGATTGTCGTCAAATCGACGAGCGGCGATAACTATGCCTTACGCAACATTCCCGAAGTGTCGGGCGGGATGATCGTCGAAAGCCCGCATTCGGGCCGTATCTATGCGATGCAGGGCGGGTTCGACGTCCGTTTGTCGCCGTTCAACCGCGCCACCCAGGCCGAGCGCCAGCCGGGCTCGACGATCAAGCCGTTCGTCTATGCCGCGGCGCTCGACAATGGCATGACCCCTGCGACGATGATCGTCGACGGGCCGTTCTGCGTCTATCAGGGCGCGCGCTTCGGCAACAAATGCTTCCGCAACTTCGGCGGCGCGGGCGGGTCGGGCGAGCATACGATGCGCTGGGGCCTCGAACAGTCGCGCAACCTGATGACGGTCAAGACCGCCAGCCAGATCGGCATGGAACCGATCGTCGAAACGATCCAGACGATGGGCATCGGCAAGCACGAACCATATCTGTCGACCGCGCTCGGCGCCGGATCGACGACGGTCGAAAAAATCACCAACGCCTATGCGATGCTCGCCAATCATGGCCGCGAACTGAAACCGCGGGTGATCGATTATGCGCAGGACCGCCGCGGCAAGGTAATTTTCCCGGCGAACTGGAAACCCTGCGACGGCTGTAACAAAAAGGATTGGGACGGCCGCCCGATGCCGCGCTTTGCCAAATCGGGCAAGCAGCTGATGGATGCGATGACCGCCTATCAGGTTGTCCACATGCTCGAAGGCGTCGTCCAGCGCGGCACCGCGGTGCGGCTGCGTGACCTGAATGTCCCGTTGTTCGGCAAAACCGGGACAACCACGGGTCCGAACGATGTGTGGTTTGTCGGCGGCACGCCCGACGTGATCGCCGGCATGTATATCGGGTTCGACAAGCCGCGCAGCATGGGCGGCTATGCTCAAGGCGGCAGCTATGCGGCGCCGATTTTCAAGGATTTCGCGCTCGCGGCGCTCGCCGACCGCCAACCGATCCCCTTTGCGGCGCCCAAGGGAGTGCGGATGGTGCGGATCGATCGCCAGTCGGGCCGCCGCGTCTATGGCAGCTGGCCGGGCACCGACCCCAAGGCGGCGATCATCTGGGAAGCGTTCAAGCCCGAAAGCGAACCGCGCCGGACGATCCGCGAAGAAGAGATCAAGCCGATCAAGACCCCCAAGCGGCAGGCCGCGCCGACGCAGAAGGGTCCGGCAGGTCGCAGCGACAACGACTTCCTCGACGACCGCGGCGGCATCATCTGACCGCTTGTCTCTGACGGCTGAGCCTCTATGGCCGGTCTCCATTAGTTTCAGGAGCAAGGACATGCGCGCCGAAGCGCAGGATCATATCGACAAGATTGGCGCCGCGCTGGCACTGCTGCGGCGGTTCCTCGACTGGGACCGTGCGGTGCGGCGGCTCGACGAGCTCAATGCCAAGGTCGAGGATCCGACCCTATGGGACAGCCCGAAAGCGGCGCAGGAAGTCATGCGCGAGCGGCAGCGGCTCGATGCCGCCATCGCCGCGACGCGCGCGATCGAGACCGAATGCGCCGACACCGCCGAGCTGATCGAACTCGCCGAAATGGAAGGCGATGAGGCGATGGTCGATGAAGCAGTCGCCTCGCTGGCAACGCTCGCGGCGCGCGCCGAAGAGGATAAGATCCGGGCGCTGCTCGCGGGCGAAGCTGACGCCAACGACGCCTATATCGAAGTCCACGCCGGAGCGGGCGGCACCGAAAGCCAGGACTGGGCCGAAATGCTCCAGCGCATGTATGGTCGCTGGGCCGAAAAGCGCGGATTCAAGGTCGAGCTGGTCGAATATCAGGGCGGTGAGACGGCGGGCATCAAATCAGCGACTTTGCTGGTCAAGGGCGAGAATGCCTATGGCTATGCCAAGACCGAAAGCGGCGTCCATCGCCTGGTCCGCATTTCGCCCTACGACAGCTCGGCGCGGCGCCACACCAGCTTTTCCAGCGTCTGGGTCTATCCGGTGATCGACGACAATATCGAAATCGACATCAACGAAGGCGATCTCAAGATCGACACCTATCGCGCCTCGGGCGCCGGCGGCCAGCACGTCAACACGACCGATTCGGCGGTGCGAATCACCCATATTCCGACGGGTATCGTCGTCGCCAGCCAGAACGACCGCTCGCAGCACAAGAACCGCGCGACCGCGATGGGGATGCTCAAAGCGCGGATGTACGAGGCCGAACTGCAAAAGCGCGAGGCCGAGGCGTCGGGCGAATATCAGGCCAAGACCGAAATCGGCTGGGGCCATCAGATCCGCTCCTATGTTCTCCAGCCCTATCAGCTGGTGAAGGATTTGCGCACCGGGGTGACCTCGACCGCGCCCGGCGACGTCCTCGACGGCGCGCTCGATCCCTTCATGGCGGCCGCGTTGTCGCAGAAGGTGACGGGCGAAAAGGTCGAGGTCGAGGATATCGATTGATGAAGCGATCCGCCGCCGCCATCCTGCTTGCGTTCCCTGCCGCTGCTCGGCGGCTGTAACGCGCCATGGAATGACGGCAGCGATCGCACCGAAACCGCGCGCGACTTTCCGCCCGCCGACCGGCCCATCGCACCGATCACGTCGACGAAATGGTCGACAGAGGAAGCGCGCGAACCGGGTCAACGAGGCCGAGGATGTGATGGATTCGGCCGATTGTCCGTCCGGGCATGACCGTCGCCGACATCGGCGCCGGTGACGGCTATTACACCGTCCGCCTGGCCCAGCGGGTCGGCGCCGGGGGCCGCGTGCTGGCGCAGGACATCATGCCCGACGTGATCGAACGCCTCGCCGATCGCGTCGGCCGCGAACGGCTCGACAATGTCTCGATCAAGCTTGGCGCCGTCGACGACCCGCGGCTGCCCGCCGACAGCTTCGACCGCGTCTTCATGGTCCATATGTATCATGAAATCGGCGAGCCCTACGCCTTCCTGTGGCGGCTGCGACCCGCGCTGCGCGCAGGTGGACAGGTGCTCGTCGTCGATGGCGACCGACCGATTGCCGAACATGGCACCCCGTTCCGCCTGCTCGTCTGCGAATTTCAGGCGGTCGGGTACAAGCTGGTGTCCTATGACGACAAACAGCATGCCGGCGGCTATCTCGCGCGCTTCGTTCCGGCCGGAAAACGCCCCGAACCCGACGCAATTACGGTGTGTGATAATCCTTGAGATAAACGTCGCCCCGGCCCTCGCGCGGACGACGTGGCTTCAATACACCAGTAACCGATCCGCCCCGCGGATCTCGGCCATGAAGCTCACGAGCCCACCGGTCCGCACCTGCGGCACCAGCTCGCTCGCCGTCATGCCAACGAGCGTCAAGCCCGACTGGCAAACCATCAGCCGCACATCCATCGCCATGGCCTCGGCGATCAAGGACACGAGATCGGGCTGCCCCGCGCCGCGCCGCGTCGCATCGCCTGCAAAGGCTACGGGCGTGCGCAGCAATGCCACCGCTGGCCCTTGCAGGAAAATCCGTGCTGGCTGCCCCAAGGCAGCCGCAGCCGCCGCTGTTTCGAGCGCGGCATAGAAACGCTCGCCCTCGGCCGATGCGACGATGATGTTCAACCCCGGCATGTCGGACACTCCGGATCCTTGGCGATAGCGACTTCGCGCCAGCGCCGATCGAGCATATCGACAATCGCGAGCCGGCCGGTCAACGCTGAACCCCAGCCGGTGAGCGCGCGCACCGCCTCCAGCGCCGCCATCGTTCCGATCATCCCGGCGAGCGCACCCATGACCCCGGTTTCAGCGCAATTGACGCCGTCCTGCGCCGGATCGCTGCCGACCAGGCAGGCGTAACAGGCCTGTCCCGCGCGCCAGCCTTCATAATGCGCGACCTGCCCCTCGAAGGCGCCGATCGCGGCGCTGAGCAGCGGGATGCGCAGCGCAACCGCGGCGCGATTGACGGCAAGCCGGCTTTCGAAATTGTCGCAGCCGTCGAGGATCAGACTGGCGCCACGAAGCAAAACGGCGGCGTTGTTGTCGTCGATCCGCTGGGCGACCGCGACCGCCTCGACATGCGGGTTGATCCGCCGCGCCGCATCCGCCGCCACGACGGCCTTGCGCGCGCCGATGTCGGCGTCGGTAAACAACGGCTGGCGCTGCAGGTTCGACAATTCGACGACATCATCATCGATGATCGTCAGCTTGCCGACCCCCGCCGCCGCCAGATAGGTAATCGCCGGACACCCGATGCCGCCCGCGCCGATCACCGCGACATGGCTCGCCTTCAGCTTCGCCTGCCCTGCCCCGCCGAACGCCGGCAGGATGATCTGGCGCGCATATCGGTCGAGTTCGGCGTCGGTCAGCAATTACTCGCTCGATCGCCGCGTCTTGATGCCCGACAGCGACGCCAGCCCCTCGGCATCAGCGGTTTCGTCAATGGGTTCGCTCTCAACCCCGGTTGACCCGAAACCGCCCGCGCCGCGTGTCGTTTCGTCGAGCGTTGTGACCTCGGCGAAGGTTGCCCGCTGGACGGGGGCGGGCACGAGCTGAGCGATGCGGTCGCCGCGCTTCACCTCGAAATTATCCTCGCCCAGATTGGCCAGGATCACTTTCACCTCGCCGCGATAATCGCTGTCGATCGTCCCCGGCGTGTTGAGGCAGGTGATGCCATGTTTAAGCGCGAGCCCTGAGCGCGGGCGCACCTGCACCTCATATCCCGGCGGGATCGCCATTGCGAAGCCGGTCGCGACCGCATGGCGTGTGCCGGGGCGGATCGTCAGCGATTCGGCCGCGACGACATCCATCCCCGCCGCACCGTCGCTGGCATAGGCGGGCAGGGGCAGGCCGCCGCCGTTCGGCAGGCGCTGGACGCGGATTTCAATCGGACTGGCGGGGGCTACGCGCATCGAGCTCATCGGCGATCTTTTCCATCAATTTGCGGGCGACCGCCGCTTTCGGCAGTCGGTCCCAGCTGTCTATCCCGGCTTTGCTAACGATATGCACCCGGTTGCTTTCGCCGCCCATCGGGTCGGCGGCGACGTCGTTGGCGACGATCCAGTCGCAGCCCTTGCGCGCCAGCTTCGCCTCGGCGTGGGCAAGGACGTCGCTGGTCTCGGCGGCAAAGCCGACCAGCAGCGTCGGGCGCTGCGGACTTTTGGCGACCCCCGCAAGGATGTCGGGATTTTCGGCGAGCGCGAGCGGCGGGACCGCGCCGCTGCCATCCTTCTTGATCTTCTGTCCCGCGGGGTCGGCGGCGCGCCAGTCGGCGACCGCGGCGACCATGATCGCGGCATCGACCGGCAGGCCTTCCTGCACCTCGGCTGCCATCTCGACCGCGGTTTCGACATCGACGCGGATGACCCCCGGCGGCGTTGGCAGTTCGACGGGGCCGGCGATCAGCAGCACCTCGGCCCCCGCCTCGGCGGCGGCGGCGGCGATCGCAAAGCCCTGTTTGCCGCTCGACCGGTTGGCGATGTAGCGCACCGGATCGATCGGCTCGTGCGTCGGTCCAGCTGTGATCAGGATGCGGCGGCCGAACAGGGGGCGGTGATTGGCGGGCGCGAAATCGGGCTGGCCAGTCATTGCGGTGACCGCGGGAGCAGCGGCCAGCGCGGCATCGATCGCGTCCTTGATCGCCGCCGGTTCGGGCAACCGTCCCGGCCCAAACTCACCGCACGCCATCTCGCCCTCGTCGGGCGCCATCACCGTCACGCCGTCGCCGCGCAGCGTCGCCACATTGCGCTGCGTCGCGGCATGCAGCCACATGCGGACATTCATCGCGGGCGCGGCGAGCACCGGCTTGTCGGTCGCGAGGAGCAGGGTGGTCGCCAGATCGTCGGCGATCCCCGCCGCCATCTTGGCCAGCAAATCGGCGGTCGCGGGCGCGACAACCACCAGGTCCGCCTCACGGCTCAGCTGGATATGCCCCATCTCGACCTCGTCCTTCAGGTCGAAGAGGTTGGTGTAAACCTTGTTCTCGCTCAGCGCCGCCAGCGTCAGCGGGGTCACGAACTGTTCGCCGGCGCGGGTGATGACGCAGCGCACGACATGGTTCGCCTTGCGAAGCAGGCGGACGAGTTCGATCGATTTGTAAGCGGCGATACCGCCGCCGATGATCAGCAGGATGCGGGGATTGGTCACCCAGCCTATATGGCGCGAAAAGACGCCCTCGCCTAGGCCTCCGTTGCCACTCGGCGCGGGCGTTATTTATTGCCAGCCAAGGTGAAGGGCGTCGAATAGAAGATCGAAATGACCGTTTCCTTGTCCTCGCCATTGCCCCATTCATGGGCGATTTGCAGGCCCCCGTTCAGGCCGCGATCTTTGTCGAAGGCGACGTAGAAGGGGGCAACTGCCCGGTAGCGCTTGTCGATACCGCTATAGCCGAACGAGGGGCCGAGCCCGATCTCCGGCAAATATCGGTGCAAGCGGGTCAGCGGCAACAGCGTCCGGATTTCCCCCGTGACCTCGAACCCCGACTGATGGCGGGGCGCCGCGATATGGAATTTCTGGCAGGTCCGGTCGTCGGCACCGGGAATGGGAACACTGCCCGCCAGCGGTGCATCGATGGCGCAAAATTCCACGTCCTTCGCGGCTTTATCGATTTCCCATTTGCGCCCGTACCGACCACGCCCGATCAGGGTTAATCCCTCCAGAACCGTTACATCGATAGGCCAGTGATAAAAGCCGTAGCCGCCGCCGAACCAGTCATAGGTGACCTTGCGATCCCCGCCCAAGGTGTCGAAATCCAGCGTCGAGAGCAGCGGCGGGTTGGCGCCCGGGACGATGATGCCGGGCGCAAAACTTCCGGGGTCGATGAAGGAAAAACGCTGGCGCGTGAATTCGGCTGTCACGCCAAAGCCATATTTGGGCAATTCGTCCTTGCCCGGGGTGACCCAGAAAGCGGCATTATAGATATCGACCGCGTCGGGATGTTTGAACGTACCGTCTTCTTTGGTCGCAAAAGTCCAGCGCAACAGGTTTTCGTGGCGGCATGGGTCCGTCGCCACGGACAGTGTGGGGATATCCGCTGCCGCAGGGGTCGCCCCGAAAATCTCGGTCCGCAGGCTCCGCGACGAAGCGTCCTTCACTTGCTCGGCCCGGCACAGCGCGATGATATCGGCGACCTTCTTTTCGCCGATATCGCTCAGGCGCCCACCGGCTTCGACTTTGGCCGGCCGCCACCGATAATATTGAACGTTGAATCCGAGGGCGACGCCAAGTGGCTTGTCGGACAGATCGGAAAAACTCCCGATATAGCCCGATTTTCCCTCTTCGAACGTCGCGCTCAGACCCAAGGATAGATTGCGGGTAATGGCGCGTTGTTGCCGTTCGCCGTCCCGAATCCTGTCGTCTTTCGTACGGCTGAGCGGGAAATCATTGGTCAGGCTGACGTTCGTGCCATCTTTCGAGGCGGCGACGCTGCCGCGGAAATCACCCGTCGCGCTGGCCAGACTTTTGGGCGGTGGGCCGCCGGTCACCGGCTTTCCGTCGGCCGAAGGCTTTTGCCTCAGATAGGCCAGCAATTCACCCTCGGTTTCTTCGGTCTTTTCGACATATCGATCCAAACCGCCCCTGCAATCGAGCAAAGGCGCCGATGAACCGGTGGCGTCACACGGCGGCGGCGCTTGTCTGCCGAGAAGTTCGGCAATCAGTGCCTCGGCCCGGGCGGCCGAATCCTGGGCCGCCTTGGCGTCCTTGCGCGCCTGCTCCGCCGCTTTCTGCAAAGCGGCGATCTGGGCTTCGAGCGTCGCACCATTTTCCGGCGCGGTCGGTTGTGCGCCGACGGTCGTCGTCCCGGCCAGTGCCGACAGGCAAACGCCCGTCGTCAACAGCATCCACCGCTTCATATAATGTCCCACAAACACCCCCCGATGCTTCATCCCTGAAGATGCGGGCATATGGGGAGCGGCGTCGGGGCGATAGGATCAATGCGTCAGGAGTGGAGGATTAAGTGACCCAGTACATTGCGCCGCCGCCAGCCGCCGCGCCCACCAGCGCGATCAGCGCATAACGCCACCAGCGGCGCTTCTCGCCCCTCTCCCACATCAGCGCGATGGCGGGCAGCGGCGGGGCAGGCGGTGCCGCGCCTTTTCTGGGCAACTGCGCGTCGAGGCGGCGGATGATGTCGGGGATCAGCGCCAGCGTCTTGCCCTGTTCGCGGATGCCGTCGGCCAGCGCGGCCTCGGGACCCAGCTCGTCGCGGATCCATTCCTGCACAAACGGGCCGGACACGTCCCACATGTTGATCTTGGGGTTCAGCATCGTCGCCACCCCCTCGACCATGACCATCGTCTTTTGCAGCAGCAGCAGGTGCGGCTGGGTCTGCATGTCGAAATCGCGGGTGATCGCGAACAGCCCGTCGAGCATCTGACCGACGCTGAGTTCGCTCACCGGCTTGCCCCGCATCGGTTCGCCGACCGCGCGCAGCGCCGTCGCGAATTCCTCGACATTATGATAATCGGGAACGTACTGCGCCTCGAAATGAATTTCGGCGACGCGGCGGTAATTGCCGGTGGTCAGGCCGTACAGGATTTCGGCGAGCCAGTAGCGCGCCTGTCGGTTGATCCGCCCCATGATGCCGAAATCGACCGCAGCGATCGTCCCGTCGGCCTTCACGAACAAATTGCCCTGGTGCATGTCGGCGTGGAAAAATCCCTCGGCGATCGCCTGGCGCAGGAAGGCGTGGACCAGATTGCCCGCGAGCGCCTCCATGTCATGCCCCGCAGCGATCAGTGCATCTCGGTGCGAAATCTTGATGCCATCGATCCAACCCAGGGTCATCACCTTGCTGGTCGTGCGGTCCCAGTCGATCGCCGGGACTTCATAGGTCGGTACCCCGACCATTGCGTCCTTCAGCTCCGACGCCGACGCCGCTTCGCGCCGCAGGTCGAGCTCGCGCAGCGTCCAGCGGCGGAAATTGGCGATCACCTCGCGCGGGCGCAGCCGCGTCGCTTCGCCGCCCAGCGCCTCGAGATGCGCCGCCGCCCATTCGTAGGTGTCGATGTCGCGCGCGAACTGCTTGTCGATGCCGGGGCGGCGCACCTTCACCGCAACCTGGCGGCCCTCGGTCGTCACCGCGCGGTGGACCTGTGCGATCGACGCCGATCCCACCGGCACAGGGTCGAATTCGGCGTATAATGTCTCAAGCGGCGCTTCAAACGCCTGCTCGATCTCGTGGCGGATCCGCTCGAAGGCGACGGGTGCGAGCGCATCCTGCAACGTCAGCAGGTTGCGCGCCGCCTCTTCGCCGACGATGTCGGGGCGCGTCGCCAGCGTCTGGCCCAGCTTGACCGCGGCGGGGCCGATCGCCTGGAACGCTGCGGCATAGTCGGGAATCTCCGGCTGGATCGTTCCGAATCGCGCGATCCGGCACAGCCGCTTGACCCCGGGCGGGGTCGTCGGCGCCCCCTCGATTCCGCGCAGCGCGCCATGGCGCGCGAGGATGCGGCCCCACTTCAGCAGGCGCAGGATATGGGTGACGGGACGGGTCAAGCCTTCCACCCGCTATGAATGGCGACCAGCCCGCCCATGATCGGCTCGACCTTCACCGATGTGAAGCCCGCAGCGCTGATCATCCTGGCAAACTCGGGCATCGGCGGGAACCGCCGGATCGATTCGATCAGATAGCGATAGCTGTCCTCATCCTGTGCGATCAGCTTGCCCAGCTTGGGGACCAGATGATGCGAATAAGCGTCATAGGCCTGCGCGAAGCCCGGCCATTCGTTGGTCGAAAATTCCAGGCAGAAAAACCGCCCGCCATAACGCAGCACGCGGTGTGCTTCGGCCAAGGCCGCGGGAATGTCGGTGACATTGCGGATGCCGAAGGCGATCGTGTAGGCGTCAAAAAACTGGTCGGGGAATGACAAAGTCTCGGCATTTTGTTCGCTCCACACCAGCGAATCCACACCGCGCTCGGCGGCGCGCTCGACACCCACGCCCAGCATGTCGGGGTTGATGTCGGCGACGGTGATGCTGGCGCCCGACGGCTCCATGCGAAAGGCGATGTCGCCGGTGCCGCCCGCCATGTCGAGGATGGCCTCGCCGGCGCGCGGTTTGACCCGGCGCACGAAGCGGTCCTTCCACAACCGGTGCATGCCGCCCGACATCGCGTCGTTCATGATGTCATATTTGCGCGCGACCCGGCTGAACACCTCGCCGACCATCGCGGTTTTGTCGGTCGCGGCGACCGTTTCATATCCGAAGCTGACGGTTTCGGGGGTAGCCATAAATATGCGCCTTTGCGGGGAGAGCGATCGTGCAATGCGCCTTTAGCCGGGCCTTGTCGTCCAAGCAAATGGCGCGTAGCTCAGCCCGACCATGCCCGAGCTGCCCGAAGTCGAAACCACCGTCCGCGGCCTGATGCCGCACCTGACCGGCCAGCGGTTGGTCCGCGTCTCGACGATGCGTCCCGACCTGCGCCGCCCGTTCCCCGTTGACCTCGCGCAGCGGCTGACCGGATCGATCGTTACCGGCCTGTCGCGCCGCGCCAAATATGGTATCATCGCCACCGACCGCGGCGATCACATGATCTTTCACCTTGGCATGTCGGGCAGCTGGCGTATCGGCGCTGGCGAGCCGGGCAAGCACGACCATCTGCTCATCGACACCGCGGCGGGGCAGCGGCTGATGCTCCACGACCCACGCCGATTCGGATCGGTCGATCTGGTCGCGGGCGATCCGCTTGTCGGCTTTCCGGCCTTTGTGACGCTGGGTCCAGAACCTTTGTCCGATGCCTTTGACGCTGTGTATCTCGGTCGCGTGCTCGCGGCCCGCCGCGCACCGATCAAGGCGATGCTGCTCGATCAGACGATCGTCGCCGGGCTTGGCAATATCTATGTCTGCGAGGCGCTCAACATGGCGCGCATCGCGCCGACCCGGCCAGCCGCGGATGTGTCGAAGGCGAAGCTTGCGGTGTTGGTCCCGGCGATCAAGGCGGTGCTCGAAGCGTCGATCGCGGCGGGCGGATCGACGCTGCGCGATTACAAGCAACCTGACGGCGAACTCGGTTATTTCGCCAAGGACTGGCGCGTCTATGGCCGCGAGGGTGATGCGTGCGTATGCGGCGGCATGATCGTGCGGATTGTCCAGAGCGGCCGATCGACCTTCTACTGCCCCAAATGCCAGCGGTGATCTGCCCATTTGGCGCAAAAATGATTGACCAACTGGGCCTGTCTGGCTATGCGCGCACCCTTCGAGCAGGGTCCGGGTTACCGGAACCGGCCGTATCCGGACATTGATTCGCTGCACTCGCGCGATTCGGCTGCTCCGGTGACGCTGCGCTCCGACTGACTTAGACCGTTTGGAAACCGAGGAATTTATGGCCAATACGCCGCAGGCAAAAAAGCGCATCCGCCGCAACACCGCGCGCACCATCGTGAACAAGAATCGCGTCTCGCGCATCCGCACGCTGGTCAAGAAGGTCGAAAATGCGATCGTCGCCGGTGACAAAGACGCCGCAGCGACCGCGCTGAAGGCCGCACAGCCTGAAATGGCACGCGGCGTCGCCAAGGGCGTACTGCACAAGAACACCGTCGCGCGCAAATTCTCGCGCCTGACCAAGAGCGTCAATCTGATCGCCTGATCGACGCTGTCCCGAAAGGGAACAAAAATGACCCGTCGGCCCAGAGCCCGCGGGTCTTTTTTTGTGCCTCCGATTGTGACCGGACGATGGCAAATGTGTTGCAGCGCGGTAAGTGACGGATTTACGGCGATTCGTTGATCTGCAACGCGAATGTAACATTTAAGTATCTGATAAATAGTCGATAAATGTGACTTTGACGTGATTCTGGTACCCCTGCCGAGTCAAGATTTTTATTTCAGTATTTTTACACGACCGCCCCTTGCTCGACTCGCGTCGCCCTGACTAGACAGGTGCGTCGTCGGCCTTCGCCGGTGGCCGCCACATCGACATGATTCGCACGTCTTCGGGCCTTCGGTCCCGGGCGGGATGCTTGCGCCCTTGCGTAAGTGACGAATCGGCGTGTGGCTGGCCGCGCGAAGCTTTGAGGGCAGGGGGATCAGCGGGGGCGGTACGGCGTGACAGAGAGCGGAAATCTACATGGCGATGGTGCAAGGGATGGAGCGATGAGCGGTGATGCCGCGACGCTCTGGCCGCGCGTTGCCGAAGGATTGCGCCGCGATCTGGGCGTTCGCACCTTTGACCATTGGCTGAAGCCTGTGCGTTTTGGCGATTATTGCGCGATGTCGGGGGTGGTAACGCTCGAAACCGTCAGTCGCTTTTCGGCCAACTGGATCAACGAGCGCTTCGGCGACCGGCTCGAGCTGGCGTGGCGTCAGCACTTGCCGACGGTGCGCGGCGTGACCGTCCGCGGCGGGGCAGGGGCGAGCGACCGTGCGGCGATATTGGCCAGCCCGCCGCTGCCGACCTTCGACACGCCCGTTCCGGCGGCAGTCACTGTTCCGTCGCCCTTCGATCCGCGGCTGTCGTTCGACCGTTTCGTGATCGCGCGCAGCAACATCCTCGCCGCTAATGCTGCGCGCCGCATGGCGATGGTCGAAGCGCCGCAGTTCAACCCGCTCTACCTCGCCTCGGGGACCGGTCAGGGCAAGACCCACCTGCTCCAGGCGATCGCGCAGGATTATGCCGCGGCGCATCCGACCGCGACGATCATCCTGATGTCGGCGGAAAAGTTCATGCTCGAATTCGTCGGCGCGATGCGCGGCGGCGACATGATGGCGTTCAAGGCGCGGCTGCGCGCCGCCGACCTGCTGCTGCTCGACGATCTGCAATTCGTCATCGGCAAAAATTCGACCCAGGAAGAATTACTCCACACGATCGACGATCTGATGACCGCGGGCAAACGCCTTGTCGTCACCGCCGACCGCCCGCCGTCGATGCTCGACGGGGTCGAAACGCGGCTGCTGTCGCGGCTGGCGGGCGGCCTCGTCGCCGACATCGAAGCGCCCGAGGACGATCTGCGCGAACGCATTATTCGCCAGCGCCTCGCGCTGATGCCGATGCTCGACGTGCCCGACGATGTCGTCGCCTATCTG
The DNA here is from genome assembly GCF_965279725.1 of Sphingopyxis sp. Taxonomy (GTDB): domain Bacteria; phylum Pseudomonadota; class Alphaproteobacteria; order Sphingomonadales; family Sphingomonadaceae; genus Sphingopyxis. Next base: position 810,961 of record NZ_CBDIIL010000003.1, on the reverse strand, counting down.
GTCAAGCATTTCACCCGCAACATCCGCGAACTCGAAGGCGCGCTCAACAAGCTCCTCGCTTATGCGGCGCTGACCGGCACGACGGTCGATCTGCGGCTGGCGGAAGACCGGCTCGCCGAAAATGTCCGCACCGCGCGGCCGCGGATCACGATCGACGAGATTCAGCGCGCGGTGTGCGCGCATTACCGGCTCGACAAGTCCGAAATGGCATCGAAGCGCCGCGTCCGCGCGATCGCGCGCCCGCGTCAGGTTGCAATGTATCTGGCCAAGGAACTGACGCCGCGCTCCTATCCCGAGATCGGCCGACGCTTTGGCGGGCGCGACCATTCGACGGTGATCCACGCAGTTCGCACGGTCGAGGCGCTGCGCGTCGCCGACAGCGAACTCGACGCCGAAATCGCCGCGATCCGGCGCAGCCTCAACAGCTGATCCACCGGGTTATGCCGGGGTTATCCCCGGGATTGTCCACAGAGCGACAGAATGTCCGCTTTGGGATGGGAAGCGGCCGGTCCGCTATCCCCTCCTCTGAAGAGGAAGGGCTGTTTGCCTTCCATGTCCGCAACTGGTCACAACCCGACATTGCCCGTGACGCAAAAAAGACCCACCTTTCATTCGAAAGGCGGGCCTTTGTCATCAACCTCGCGGCAATCTCACCCCTTTTCAGGCGGTGCCACCGTAATCCGTACCCGCTCGCCCGAATTGCCGGGGAAACCCGTAAACATCGCCTCGACCAGGTTCGGGACGATTGCCTGCAAATTATTGTCGCGCGACTGCGCCTCGGCGCTGCCTTCGAACAGGCGCGAACCGTCGGCGGCGCGGTTGATCTGCAGGTTCAGGCCGCTGGTATAGACGGTGTAGCTGCTGACATCGTTATATCCGCCGAAACCGCCACCAAAACCGCCCCACAGGAACGGGTCGCGATAGCCATAGACATAGCGCCGTCCGCCGCGGCCGCTGACGATCACCGGGCGATAGAAACCGCGGCCGTAGCCACCATAACCGCCGTACCAGGGATCGCCAAAGCCGGGGCTCGACACGACGCGCTCGCGCCCCTTGTCGACGCCATAATCCAGGCGCACGACCAGGTCGGCACTTTCACCGCGGGCCGCCGGGCGATAGCCGTAGCGGGTCAGTTCGCCCGCGACCAGATTGGCATATTGGCTGAACTCGATGCCGCCGGCGAGCGCCGGGTTACCGGCCTCGACGACAAAGCTCTGGCCCTGCGGCGCGGGCAATTGGGTCTGGAAACGCGCGACATCGGCCTTGAACGGGGTCGCGCAGCCAGCGAGGGCCAGCGCCGCGCCGGTCATGGCGGCGAGGCCGAGGTGGCGAAGGGTCATATTGCTCATCGTCTTGGCTCCGTGATTCGGGGGCGCGCATCCTTGGCGCTCTATACCATGACTGCGCCAATGCGACTTAACCTTGGTTGAACCCGGCTCGTCGCACCTTGGTTCCATCAAGAAATATGGGGTGCCGCTGCCCATAAGCAATCCCTGACAGGAGATTAGCGGCAAAGCCCCAGTGCAGCATAGGCAGCGTTGAGCGTCGGCTCGGCCAGCGAGCGCGCGCGCGCCGCGCCGTCCGCCAGAGCCGCGTCGATCGCCGCCGGGTCGGCCTTCAGCTGGCCGAGACGGGTCGCGATCGGCTGCAAGGTTTCGACGAGCAGCTCGCCGAGCGCAGGCTTGAACGCGCCGAATCCCTGTCCGGCAAAGCGCGCCAGCACGGCATCAATGCTCTCGTTGGCCATTGCGGCATAGATGGCGACCAGGTTCTTCGCCTCGGCGCGTCCCTCCAGCCCGGCGGCTTCCGACGGCAGTGGCTCGGCGTCGGTCTTGGCTTTCCGGATTTTTGCCATGATCGTGTCGGCGTCGTCGACCAGATTGATGCGGCTGGCATCGCTGGGGTCCGACTTCGACATTTTCGCGCTGCCGTCGCGCAGGCTCATGATCCGCGCCGCGGTCGGCGGGATTGTCGGTTCGGGCAGGGTGAAGGTCTCGGTTTCGGTATCGAGGTTGAACTTGGTCGCAATGTCGCGCGCCAGCTCAAGATGCTGTTTCTGGTCGTCGCCGACCGGCACATGCGTTGTCTGGTACAGCAGCACGTCTGCCGCCTGCAGCACCGGATAGGCGTATAAGCCCACGCTCGCGCCCTCACGGTTCTTGCCCGACTTTTCCTTGAACTGGGTCATCCGGTTCAGCCAGCCGATGCGCGCGGTACAGAACAGCAACCAGCCAAGCTCGGCATGCGCGGGGACGCGTGCCTGGTTGAACAATATCGCCTTGGCAGGGTCGATCCCTGCGGCCATCAGCGCCGCGGCCATCTCCCGGGTGTTCGCGGTCAGCTCGGCGGGGTCGTTGTGGACGGTGATCGCGTGCAGGTCGGCCAAGAAATAGAGCTTCTCGCCCGGCATCTCGTCCTGCATCCGCACCCAGTTGCGGATCGCGCCCAGATAATTGCCCAGATGCAAATTTCCGGTGGGCTGGATGCCCGATAGCGTCCGCATGTCTTACTCCTCTAGTGGCGCCGATTTCGTGCGCCGCCGCGTCAACATGGCGACCAGATCCTTGTCAAGCGCACCGACGAGGAAGGCGACAGTGAAAAACACCGCGCCGCCCGCGCCGACGAGCGCCGTTAGCGACCAGATACGCTCGAACACGCCGCCGCCATAATAGGGCGCCAGCATCGGCATCATCCACCATAGCAGCACCGACATTGCGGCGACGGCGACGATCTGGCGGGCGATCCGCGCCGCCAGCTTGGCGGTGAAATGGAACCAGCCGCGGCGATGGAGCATGGCATAGAGCAGCAGGCAGTTAAGCGACGCCGACACCGCGGTCGCCCCCGCCAGCCCGACGATCCCGTACCGTTCGACGACATACAGGTTGATCGCGATATTGACGATCAGCGCCGCCAGCGCGGTCCACACCGGGGTGCGCATGTCTTCGCGCGCGAAAAACCCCGGGTTCAGGATCTTGATGATCACATAGGCGGGCAGCCCCGCGACGAGCGCCGCGACAATCTGGGCCATGATCGCGCCGTCGGCATCGGTGAATTTGCCGCCGACGAAGAATGCGGTGACAAAGGCCGGGGCGCAGATCGCCAGCGCTGCCGCGGCCGGCAGCGTCAGCAGCGTCGCGATCTCGAACGCATTGCCCTGCAATCGCTGGGCTTCGTCGGCGTCGCCGCTGTGGATATGGCGCGACAGCATCGGCAGGATCGCGGTACCGAGCGCAATGCCGACGATACCGAGCGGCATCTGATTGAGCCGGTCGGCCAGCTTGAGCAAGGTCAGCGATCCCTGTGGCAGCGACGTCGCGAAGAAGGTGTCGACGAACTGGCTGATCTGGTAGATTCCGGCGCCGAAGGTTGCGGGCAGGATCAGCATCCCCAGCTTGCGCACTTCGGGGGTGAATTTGGGCAGGTGCCAGTGGAGTTTCAGTCCGGCGCGCCGCACCGCCCAGATCAGATAGGCGAGCTGAGCCACCCCGGCGAGACTGACCGAAACCGCCAGCGCGGTGGCGACGATGCGGTCGTCGCCGCTGTCGCCGCGCAGCCACCAACCGGCGGTGATGCCTGCGATCAGCACGATGTTGAGCAGCACCGGGGCAAAGGCACCGGGGGCAAAGCGCGATCGCGCGTTGAGCAGCCCCGACAGCATCGCCACAAAACTGATCAGCGCCAGATAGGGAAAGGTCAACCGGCTAAGGAACACCGCCAGCTCGAACTTGCCGGGCACCTCCTGGAAATCGCGCGCGAGGAGCCAGACGATCCCCGGCATCGCGATCATCATGACCGCGGAAAAGGCGAGCAGCACCCACAGAAAGACCGACAGCACATCGTCGGCGAACCTGGCCGCTGCATCCTCGCCGCCGCCTTCGCTTGTCGCGCCATGCAGCGCACGGCTGTACATCGGGACAAAGGCGACCGAAAACGCGCCCTCCGCAAACAGCCGCCGAAAGGTATTGGGCAGCGTGAACGCCAGCTGGAAGGCGTCGGCAGCCAGCCCGGCGCCCAGCACCCGTGCGAGCAGCATGTCGCGCGCGAAACCGAAAACGCGGCTGACCATCGTCAGCCCGCCGATCGTCCCGACATTTTTGATCAGGCTGCTCACCCCGTCAGCCCGCCGCGTCGATGCGGGTTACGCCTGGCCGACCGGCGCGACGTCGCCCGCCTGCTCGGCTTCGGCCTGCTGGACCTGCTGCATGAACAGGCCGTGGAAATCGATCGGTTCGAGCAGCAGCGGCGCGAAACCGCCGTCGCGGACGGCATCGGCGACAACGCGGCGTGCGAACGGAAACAGGATGCGCGGCGCTTCGGCCAGGAAGAACGGCTGCAACTGGTCGTCGGGGACGTTGCGAACGCCGAAGAGGCCGGCGTATTTCAGATCGATCACGAACATCGTGCCCGCGTCGCCTTTCGACGTGACGTCGATTTTCAACGCCACTTCGAACAGGCCGTCGCCGACACCCTCGGCGGCGATGTTGAACTGGACGTCGATCTGCGGCGCATCCTGCCACTGATACACCGCCGGCGCGTTCGGATTTTCGAACGACAGATCCTTTACATATTGCGAGATCAGGCCGATCGCCGGGCTCGTGTCTTCGCCATTGGGCTGCAGGGCGGGGTTGTTGATGTCGGCGCTGGTCTCGTCAGCCATGGTCTATTGCTTTCGCTCGAAAAGATGAAACAGGATCCGTGCCGCAGGCCGTGTCGGGACCGCGGCGGACGGTTGCGGCGGCGCTTAGCAGCGCGCGACAGGCAGCACAATGGGCGCGCAGCGCCGCGATCACCGCTCAAATGGGATGGGCAATCGTTGACCTCCCGCGTGGCGAAGGCCATGGTGGTTTGAAACTTGGCCGTGCATCGCCTATGTATGGGCCAATATGTTTCGATTGCCCGCATTGGACTTTTGCCCGTGACTGCTTTTTCGATCGTCTTGCTTGCCATGATTGCCGCCTTCCTTGGCATGCGGCTGTATTCGGTGCTCGGCAAGCGCACCGGGCACGAGCAGGAGCCTGTCTTGCCGCGCCGCGATGAGCGCGCGGCGCCCTCGCCGGTGCGTCTTGAAGAAGGCGAAACATCGTCGTCGCCGACCGCGAGCGCTGCCGACACGTCGGGTCTCGTTTACGAGCCCGCCGCCGAAATCGGCCTGCGCCAACTGCTCGCGACCGATCGCAATTTCGATGCCGGTCGGTTCATGGAGGGCGCCGAATCGGCGTATCGGATGATCCTCGAGGCCTTTTGGTCGGGCGACCGCGACACGCTGCGCGACCTGTGCGACGACGATAGCTATGAAGCGTTTGTGGAAGCGATCGAGGCGCGTGACGGGCGCGGTGAAAAGCTCGACAACCGGATCGTCCGCATCGATTCGGCGAAAATTACGGCGGTCGAACTCGACCGGAAGGAAGCCCGCGTCACGGTGCGCTATCAGGCCGACATCAGTGCGATCACCCGCGATTCGGATGGTAAACTGATCGGCGGTTCAATGAGCGACGCGGCGCCGACCGACGACCTGTGGACGTTCCGCCGCGCGATCGGCAGCAACGATCCCAACTGGCTGCTCGACGAAATCGAAGCAGCCTGACGCCGATGCCCGCGGTTGGTTCGTCCGGGATGCGCCGGACGCGGGTTTTCGGGTTTACCCTCTTCGCCGCTTTGCCTTTGCTCGCGGGCTGCGCGTCGGTGATCCCCGATTCGGGCAATCGCCCGGCCGCCGCCAAGCCGGCTCCGTCCGGGCCGACGACCGGCCCCCGCCCGTATCAGCCACGCCCGTCGGAAACGGGCGGCGTTGCGGCGCGGCCGATTCCGGCCACCCCGCGCCCGCCGCTTCCCGCGCCCGCCGTTCCCGTCGCCGCGACGACGGCCGCGACCAGCGGCGTCCTCGCCGGTCCGGATTTCGCGACGCTTGGCGTGTCGGCGCAGCAGGCGACAGCGGCGCTCGCGGCGTTCCGTATCAGCTGTCCCTCGGTACAGCGTCGTTCCGATACCAGTGGCCTGACGCAGGGCGCGGACTGGGCCGAAAGCTGCAGCGCAGCGAAAAACTGGTCCGACAGCGATGCGCTCGCTTTTTTCTCCCGCTATTTCGGCACGGTACAGATCGGGGCGGGTACGACCTTCGTCACCGGATATTATGAACCCGAAATCGCGGGTTCCCGGACGAAACGCGCGGGCTATGACGTGCCGATCTACCGTCGGCCAGCGGATCTGGTCGATGTCGACCTCGGGCAGTTTTCGGATGATCTGAAGGGCAAGAAGATTCGGGGCCGCGTCGATGGCACCAACCTGGTGCATTATTACGACCGCGCTGCGATCGAAGGCGGGGCGCTCGAAGGCCGCGGGCTTGAAATCGCCTACGCCGCCGATGCCGCCGAGTTCTTCTTCCTGCAAATCCAGGGCTCGGGGCGCCTGCGTCTGCCCGACGGCGGCGTCATGCGGATCGGCTATGACACGCAGAACGGCCGCGACTATGTGGGCATTGGCAAATTGCTGCTCGACCGCGGCGCGCTCCGATCGGGGCAGGCGTCGATGCAGGGCATCCTCGATTACCTCCGTGCCGATCCGGTGCGCGGCGCCGCGGTGATGAACGAAAATCCCAGCTGGGTATTTTTCCGCGAGCTCACCGGCCCCGGTCCGCTTGGCGCGCTCGGGGTGCCGGTGACCGGCCGGGCGAGCGTTGCTGCCGATCCCAAATATGTGCCGCTCGGCGCCCCCGTCTTTCTGTCGCTCGACCGCGCCGAACCCAATGGGCTGTGGATCGCGCAGGACACTGGCGGCGCGATCAAGGGCGCCAACCGCATCGACAGCTTTTGGGGAGCGGGTGACGATGCGCGCGCGATCGCGGGCGGCATGTCCGCGCGCGGATCGGCGCTTTTGCTGCTGCCGCGCGTCAGCGTCGCGCGGCTGATCCCGGCGCGCTGACGTCGTCATGGCGCGGCGGCTCGGCTCCGACGAAACCGCACTTTGGAAGAAAGTCGCGGCGACCGTAAAGCCGTTGCCCAAGGCAAAGGCGCCGCTCGCCCCCACGGCCCCGCCCACCGTCCGGCCACCCCCGCCGACCCCCAGGAACACGGCAGCACCCGCGGCGCCCCTCGTATCGCGCCCCCTCGCCCCGTTGCCGCCACCGCGCCGGACCCATCAGGCGGCGACGCTCGACGGCCATTGGGACCGGCGCCTGCGCAAAGGGCTGGTGCGCCCCGACCTCAGCATCGACCTCCACGGTCACACGCTGGCCTCGGCGCAGGCTTTGCTCGACGAGGCGATCGGGCGCGGCTTGTTGCGCGGCGCGCGCGTGTTGCTGGTGGTGGCGGGACGGCTGCGCCCCGGCGCCGACCGGCTGCCGCAGATGCACGGCGACCCGCGCCCGCGCGGTGCGATCCGCGCGTCCTTGCCCGACTGGCTTGCCTATTCGCCCCATGCCGACGGAATCGTCGCGCTGCGCCCGGCGCATATCAGCCACGGCGGCGCCGGCGCGGTCTATGTCATCCTGCGCCGCACCCGCGACGATTAAGCGAAGGCGCGGATCAATATCCCGCGATAGATGGCGGCAAGCCTGTGCAGGTCTGCTACCGCGACCGCCTCATCCAGCTTGTGCATCGTTGCATTGGTCAGCCCGAACTCGACCACGGGGCAAAGCGCGTGGAGAAAGCGCGCGTCCGACGTGCCGCCGGTCGTTGACATCTCGGGCATGATATCGGTCTCGGCATGGATCGCCTCGGCGACCAGCCCTGACAGGTCGCCCGGCGGGGTCAGAAACGCTTCGCCCGAAATCTTGCCGAGCACCTTGGCACTCGGTTCGACATCGTGCGCGATCCGCTCGATCATCGCGACCAGATCGGCGCCCTTGTGCTGGTCGTTGAACCGGATCGACAGACGCGCGCGGGCCGAAGCTGGGATGACGTTGGTGGCGCCATTGCCGACCTCGATGTCGGTGAATTCGATGTTCGATGGCTGAAACCAGTCGTTGCCGCTGTCAAGCACCACCGCATCGATCGCCGCCAATATCTGGATCAGCTTGGGGATCGGGTTGTCGGCCAGATGCGGATAGGCGACATGCCCCTGCGTCCCCGGCACGTCGATCCAGATATTGACCGACCCGCGCCGCCCGATCTTCACCATGTCGCCGAGCCGGTTCACCGAGGTCGGCTCGCCGACGACGATCATGTCGGGACGGATGCCGCGGCCTTCCATATGCTCCATCAGAGCGCGGGTGCCAAAGATCGCCGGGCCTTCCTCGTCGCCGGTGATGATCAGGCTGATCGTCCCCGCTTCGACCGGCGTCGCGGCGGCAGCGGCGACGAACGCCGCGATCGCCCCCTTCATGTCGACCGCGCCGCGGCCATAAAGCAGGTCGCCGCGCACCTCGGGGGCAAAGGCGTCACCGGTCCATCCGACGCCCGGCGGCACGACATCCAGATGCCCGGCAAAGCCGAAATGCTTCGGACCTTTGCCGTGCCGCACCGCAAGCAGATTTTCCACCGGCCCGTCGGGTTCGATGCCGTCGATAAAACGCTCGACGGCGAAGCCGAGCGGGATGAGCGCCGCCTCGATGACGTCGAACACGGCGCCGGTGGCGGGGGTGACGCTGGGCGCGGCGATCAGCGCCTTGGCGAGGTTCACGGGGTCAATATCCATGCCACCCCTTTATCCGTTCGTGTCGAGCGAAGTCGAGACACCAATCGTTCGTTCGCGGCGCAGGCATCTCGACTTCGCGCGATGCGAACGGCAAGAGGAGGCAGGAGACCGCCATGCCCAAACTCGATCTCGATGCCATCCCGCAAACCAACACCACCGGCTATCCCGCCCCCTATGACGCGCCCGTCCAGGGCCGCTGGTATCGCCGCCTCGCCCCCGCGACCGGGCTCAGCGATTTCGCCGCCAGCCATGTCGTGCTCAAACCCGGCGCCTGGTCGTCGCAGCGCCACTGGCACGACGGCGAAGACGAGATGCTGGTGATGATATCGGGCGAGGCGGTACTGATCGAGGACGACGGCCGCTGGCCGATGCGCCCCGGGGACATTGCCGTGTGGCCCAAGGGCAGCACCAACGGCCATCATCTGATCAACGAATCGCACGCCGACTGCGTCTTCGTCGCGCTCGGCGGCGGCAAGAAATACGACACCGGCGGCGGCTATTCGGACATCGACATGCTGTTCGGGCCGGACGGCTATTTCCATAAAGACGGCACACCCTATCCGACGAAGCGGATTCCGTGAGTGAGGTCGAATGGCGACTTTGGGGTGGGGAGCTGCCCTCATATCTTCGTCACCCCGGACTTGATCCGGGGTCCATGCGGCCTTGCACCGCCTATACTGAGAGGGCGGATGGATCCCGGATCAAGTCCGGGATGACGACAATATAGGTCGGCAATTGGTCGCTAGCCGACGCCCGCTAACCCTGCTCCGGCCCCTCGAACTTCTCGATAATCCAGTCCTCGGCCTGCGCGCCGCCGATCCAGTCCTGCATGCAGGGATGGCTGACCACCGCCTGCATATAGGCGAGCGCAAAGGGCGGCAGCGGGATCGAGTAAGTGATGAAACGCGTGACCACCGGCGCGAACATCATGTCGGCGGCCGACCAGTCGCCGAACAGATAATCGCCCTCGCCGCCGAACCGGGCTCGCGCCTCGGCCCAGATTTGCAGGATGCGGATGACATCGGCCTGAACTTCGGGAAGCAGCGGGGCGGCGGGATAGATGCGGCGGATGTTCATGCTGTGGTTGCGGCGCAGCGCGGCAAAGCTCGCATGCATTTCGGCCGCCATCGACCGCGCCATCGCCCGCGCCGCGATGTCCTCGGGCCAAAATCCGCGGGTGCCGCCGGTCTTTTCGTTGAGGTAATCGATGATCGCCAGGCTGTCCCACACGACAATCTCGTCGCCGTCCCACAGGATCGGCACCTTGCCGCCCGACGGCGCAAACTCGTCGCCCTCGCGCCGGTTGTTCCATTCCTCGTCGTACAGCGGGACGGTGACTTCCTCGAACGGCAGGCCGCTATGCTTGACCGCCAGCCAGCCGCGCAGGCTCCAGCTCGAGTAAGCCTTGTTGCCGAGGAAGAGTTTCATGGGGTCTCCTTTGATCCCTCTCCCCTTGCGGGAGAGGGTTGCGCAGACTTGGCAGCTTGCTGCCTAGTCGTAGCTGGGAGAGGGGGTGTCAACGGTTGCGTAAGCACGCTCCCCTCTCCAGGTTCCGGTAGCGGACACGTCCGCAACCTGCACCATCCTCTCCCGCAGGGGGAGAGGAGCGAAAGTCAAATCTCGACCGCCTCCAGCACCGCCGTGCGCAGTTCGGCAATCCCAAGTCCCTTTTCGCTGCTCGTCACGATTACCTCGGGGTGCGCGGCGGCATGCTTGCGGGCCTCGGCCCCGGTTGCGGCATGAACCGCCGCCAGCTCGCTCGCCTTGATCTTGTCGGCCTTGGTCAGCACGATGCGATAGCTGACCGCAGCGACATCGAGCATCTCGAGAAATTCACGGTCGACATCCTTCATTCCGTGGCGGCTGTCGATCAGCACCAAAGTGCGTTTCAGCACCGCGCGCCCGCGCAGATAGTCATTGATCAGATAGCGCCATTTCTTGACGACATCCTTCGGCGCCTTGGCAAAGCCATAGCCCGGCATGTCGACCAGCCGGAAAATCAGCGGTTCGCCGACGTCGAAATAGTTGAGCTCCTGCGTCCGCCCCGGGGTCACCGACGTGCGCGCCAGATTGTGGCGGTTGGTAAGCGCGTTGAGCAGCGACGATTTGCCGACGTTCGACCGGCCCGCGAACGCGATTTCGGGCATCGTCGGCGGCGGCAAATGTTCGAGCGCGGGCGCCGATTTCAGGAACGCAATCGGCCCTGAAAACATCTTGCGCGCGCGCTCGGCGCGCTCCGGATCCGCGCCGGGCTCAAGGTCGAGATCGGTGTCGCTCACTTCGCTGCCGCCGCCTTCAGCGCCGGGAACTTGCGGTACATCCACTGCTGCTGCGCAATCGACAGCAAGTTGTTGGTGATCCAGTACAGCAGCAGGCCCGCGGCGAACGGCGCCATGATGAACATGAACAGCCACGGCATGATCTTGAACACCTGTTGCTGCACGGGGTCGGTCGCCTGCGGGTTCAAACGGAACTGCAGGAACATGGTGATGCCCAGGATGACCGCGAGAATGCCGATCGACAGGATCGACGGCGGGGTAAAGGGCAGCAGGCCGAACAGGTTCAGGATGTGCAGCGGGTCGGGCGCCGACAGATCCTTGATCCACAGAATGAACGGCTGGTGCCGCATTTCGATCGTCAGCATCAGCACTTTGTACAGCGCATAGAATATCGGGATCTGGATCACGATCGGCAGGCAGCCCGCGAGCGGATTGATCTTCTCGTCCTTATAGAGCTTCATCAGCTCCTGCTGCATCTTCGGCTTATCGTCCTTCAGCCGTTCCTGCAGCGCCTTCATCTTCGGCTGGACCAGGCGCATCTGCGCCATCGATCCGAACTGGCGCTGCGCGATCGGGAACATCACCAGGCGGATGATCAAAGTCAGCGCCATGATCGCGACGCCGAAATTGCCGACCATGCGGAACAGCCAGTCGAGCAGCTTGAAGATCGGAACCTCGAAGAACTCGAACCAGCCCCAATCGATCGCGTTCGACAGGCGGGTGATGCCCTGATCATCCTGATAGTGCGACAGCGTGCTGACTTCCTTGGCTCCGGCAAAGACGCGGCTCGTGGTTGTCAGCTGTGTTCCCGGTGCGACTTCGACGAGGTCACGGGCAAAGGCGGCACGGAACGCGCCGCCGGGCAGCGAATTGAACGCGGCGGAGACTTTTTCGCCCTTCGCCGGGATCACCGCGGCGAGCCAATATTTGTCGGTGAAGCCCAGCCAGCCCGCCGCGGTGTAGGATACCGTGTTGTTGGCGGCTTCTTCCAGCTCGTCATAATTGGTGAAGTTCGACTTGCCGTCGAGATAGCCGGTCGGGCCGACGTGGATCGTCAAGCTGTCCTGCTCATGCGGATCGGTCGGCTTGCCGGTGCGGTCGATATAGGTGCCGCTGCGCACCGCGACAGGTGCGGCGCCGGTGTTGGTAATCGTCTGTTTCGCGGTGATCAGATAATCATTGTCGATGCTGTATTCGATCCGGAAATTCTGACCCGCGCCATTCGCCCAGTTCAGTGTCACCGGGGTCGTCGGGGTCAGTCTGGTTCCGGTCGCGGTCCACAATGTGGTCGGGCCGGGAACGACAACGCCCTGCGCCGACCAGCCGATGCTGGCGAAATAGGCGGCCTTGGTGCCGGCGGGGGCGAACAGGCGGACCGGCGGCGAATCCTTCTGGATCGTCTGGCGATATTTGCTCAGCGTGATGTCGTCGACGCGCGCGCCGACCAGGTTGATCGAACCCTTGATCGCCGGGGTGTCGATGGCGATGCGATTGCCTTCACCGAGCACCGCCTCGATCGGGCGGACGGCCTGCGCCGCAGCGGTTGTCGGCACCCCGGGGGCGGGCAGCGCGGCGGGCTGACCCGGCGTCACCGCGCCGGTCGGCCCAGCGACCGTCTTCGTCACATCGGGCTTGTCGGGCGTGGGGAAGAATTTCTCGGAAACGAAATTCCAGCCCAGCAGGATGGCCACCGACAATAAAATTGCCGCGATCAGGTTACGCTTGTCGTCCACGCTGGTTGGTCTCTCTTCGTCTCAAAATGTCGGGGATGATGCCTTGGTCGAAATCCTATGGCACCGGGTCGTGGCCGTGGCCGCCCCATGGATGGCAGCGCAATAGCCGCTTTGTCGCCAGCCAGCCACCCTTGATCGCACCATGGCGTTGCAGCGCAGTGATCGCGTAGGCGCTGCACGACGGCGCGTAGCGGCAGGTCGGTGGCAGGATGCGCGAGGGGCCAAGCTGCCACCCGCGCGCAATCAGGATGAGCAGGCGGGCGATCATGCCGGATGCCCGGAAAACTGCGCAACTTCACGCGCGATTTCCTCCGCATCGTCACCCCGGTCCCTTCGACTATGCTCAGGACAGGCTTGATCCGGGATCCAGGCGGCGCCGGCGGTGATAGACCCCGGATCAAGTCCGGGGTGACGAGGGAGAGGAGTCAGGCTCATCGCGCCAATTTCTTCGCCGCGCGCTGCAACGCCGAATCGAGCTGCTCGCCCAGCTCGGCAAAAACGATGTCGTTGCCGCCCGGTCGGCCGATCAGCACATGGTCGGCGCCCGCGATCCCCGATTCGGGCAGCGCGGCGCGGCACAGTTCGCGCAGCCGTCGCTTCATCCGGTTGCGGGTGACGGCGTTGCCGACTTTCTTGCTGACGGTATAGCCGATGCCCATCGCGTCATCGTCGTCGGCGCGCGCGCGGACGAGCAGGACAAAGCCAGGCATGGGAAAGCGAAGGCCGCGGTTTGCGGCCAGAAATTCGCTGCGTTTTGAAAGCGTTCGCACCAGTTTTACTGGCGCAGAAGCGTCAGCGATCAGGCCGACAGCTTCTTGCGGCCCTGGGCGCGGCGGTTGGCGAGAATCTTGCGACCGCCGACCGTCGCCTTGCGGGCGCGGAAACCGTGGCGACGGGCGCGCACGAGGTTGCTCGGTTGAAAGGTACGCTTCATCGCGGTTGTCCCTAAATCTCGTCAAATGCTTTAACAGAAAAGGGCCGCCAAACGTGGGCGGCCACTGATGGAGGCGCGGATAAGCGAGAGTCGGAGTAAAGTCAATTGGCCCCGATCGCTTTGGGCGATCAATTGTCATCACGGCGGTTTTCCAGCGTTTCGCCCTCGGCCGCCGCCAGCGCCTCGCGCTCGCGCCGCCGCGCCGCGCTGGTCCGCCGCATCACCCGATCGGTCCAACCGGCATAGCGTGGGTGGCGCCGTTTGAACCGGACATAGATGCGCTTGGCCCAGGCGCTATTCTGCAGGCACAGCATCAGCCCGATGGGAAACAGGATGATAAAGCCGGGACCGGGCAACACGCCGACGATCGGCGACACGATGATCAACAGCACACCGACGGCGAACAGCGCGAGCCGGACCTGCGCGGTCGACCGTAATCGCTGGTAAAGGCTGCGTTTCGCCATGCGCGCCGATGTGGGGGCGGGTCAAGCGTGTTGCAAGGCTAATGCAGCGCGTCGGACGAGATCCTCTAAAACCTCGTCACCCTGAACTTGTTTCAGGGTCCATGGTCCGCCTTACCGAGGAGCGCCGCGGTTTTGGACAGGTCCGGCCATAGCTGCTGAAACAAGTTCAGCATGACGAAATTCGGGTTTGATTTGCCCGACGACCTTATGCGTCAGTTCAGCGCCACAAACCGCGCCATGTCCTCGCGGGTCAGATAGCGGACTTCGTCGAACGGGGTGCTGTTGGTCAGCGCGTAAAAGGCGCGCGCCTTGGCGTCGTCCATCCCCATTTCGCGGTAATATCCCAGATATTCGGCGTGGACCGGGTCGCTCGCGGCATAATCATTCGCCTCGCGCCCGGTTTCGTCGGCCCAGCTATGGACCCCGAATTCGGCGTTCGCGGCGGCGCGGCGGGTCTTTCCGGCGAGCCAGAGCTCGACCGCACCCGATCGCACCGAACCGCCGAGCGGGACGACGGTTTCCATGCCCTGACGGCGAATTGCGCGGGCAAGGATCAAATTCGCTTCCTCGTCGAGACTGCCGGGGCAATCGATCATTTCGAGCCGCTTGAGTCCGGGATACGCCGCCAGCATCGCCGCGAACTGGCGCGGGGTGGCCGATGTCACATCGCCGGCCATGCGGACGGTGGCGGCGTCGATCACCGCAAAGGGGCCGTAATGCGCCTTGGCGTGGCCCAGCGTCGCCAGCGCGGCGCTTGGCGCATAACGGCGCGTTGCCGCCATATCGACGTCCTCGGCCAGCGCCTCATCGTCCAGCAGGGCGTCATCGAGCGAGGCGTCATCGAGCGAGGCGTCCTCGTCCTCGATGACCGCGCCATCATCGTCACCGCCGTCTTCCCAGGTCCAGTTCACCGTTGTTGTAACGGTAAAGCTCTGCTGCGCCTGCGCCGGGGCGAACGCCAGCACCGCCGCGCAAAGCGCGACGAAAAAGGTGCGGGCGAGGGCGATTGGCGACGTCATGCCCCAGCCCTCGCGCGCGGGCACCTACCAAGGCGTCAAGCGGCACGGTCAGCGGCGCGTTAACCCCGATATGGGACGGCCGTACGGGACCGGCCGGGCGCTACTCGCACAGCGCGGCGAGTTGGTCGGCACAGGCGCCCCAGCCTTCGTCAAAGCCCATTTCGGCGTGACGCCGGGCGGCGTCCTCGTCCCAATGCCGCGCGGTCGCGGTATAGCGGGTTCCCCCCGCTTCGGCAGCGATTTCCCAGCATCCGACCATGAACGGGCCGGCCGGTATATAGCGCCCGTCCGCGTCCCTCACCAAGGCATCGGTCGATACGAAGCGGACGCCGGGGGTTACCTCGAGGAAAATGCCTTCGTGCGGATGCTCTTCGCCGTCGGGGCCGTGCATGACGACGCTGGTCCGCCCGCCCGCGTACCATTCCTGCACCAGAAACTCGGCGCGCCACGGCACCGGACACCACCATTCGGCTTGGCGCTCGGTCAGAATTTGCCACAACTTTTCAGGCGGCGCGGCGATGTGGCGGGTGATGGACAGCGCCCATCCATTGTCAGCTGTGGCCGTCATAAAACCTCCTTGGAACAATCAATCGCGGTCGGGGGCGCCGCCGGGGAAATAGTGGCGATAGGGGCGCCCGCCGTCGATCGCGCGCGCAACCGATGGCCGCGCGAGCAACCGGGCGCGATAGGCGCGCAGATTTTCATGCTTAGCCGGAATCTCATACACCCAGTCGGCATAAAAGAGCGACGGCGCCGCGGCACAATCGGCGAGGGTGAAACCCGCTGGGATCGCCCAGCCGCCCCCCGCCAATTCTTTGTCGAGCCACGCATAGATCGTGTCGAGCCCGGCTTTCGCCTTCTCGATAATCATCGGCGCATGGCCTTCGGGGCCGCGAATGCGGTCGTTCACGATCTCCTGCATCACCGCCATCACATGCAGGTCGAAGACTCGGTCCAGCTGCCGCACCCGCAGCGCCGCATCGGGGTCGCCCGGGATCAACCGCGGTTCGGGCTGCACCCGGTCGAGATATTCGACGATGATCGACGTTTCGAACCATGTCCGGTCGCCGTCGACCAGCAACGGGAATTTGCCCACCGGCCACAGCGCGTGCAACTGCTCGCCATGCTCCGGGAATTCGGGATCGACGTTGCGATATTCGAAATCGAGCCCTTTTTCATACAGCGCGATCTGTCCTTTCCAGCTGTAGCTGGAAAAAGGGTGGCCATAATAGATCAGCATCAGCCTTCGCCTTTGATTGCGGCTTCGATCGTGGCAACGTCGATCTTCTTCATCGACATCATCGCCTCGAACGCGCGCTTGGCGGCGGCCTGGTCGCCGCTCGTCATCACGTCGGTCAGCACGCGCGGGGTGATCTGCCACGAGATGCCCCATTTGTCCTTGCACCACCCGCACATGCTTTCGGCGCCGCCATTGCCGACGATCGTATTCCACAGCCGGTCGGTCTCTTCCTGCGTGTCGGTATGGACCTGAAACGAAAAGGCCTCGCTATGTTTGAAGGTCGAGCCACCATTCAGCCCGATGCACGGAAAGCCGAGCACGGTGAAATCGACGGTCAGCACATCGCCTTTTTTGCCGCTCGGATTGTCGCCGGGGGCGCGATGGATGCCGCCGACCTCGCTGTCGGGGAAGGTCGCGGCGTAAAAATTTGCCGCCTCCTCGGCGTCCTTGTCGTACCACAGGCACAGCGTTGCTTTGTCGGACATCGTCATTCTCCTTTCGCGGGGCAGCCGATCGACCATTGATGGCCAAACGGGTCCTTGATCTGACCGTACCGGTCGCCCCAGAACATGTTGTCGAGCGGCATGACGACGCTCGCGCCGGCGGCGACCGCGCGGTTGAACCAGGCGTCGGCATCATCGACCTGCAGATGCAGCGTCACGCCGTCGGGCGGACCGCTTTCATTCTCGACATATTCGGGAAATTCGTCGTGCATCATCAGCGATGCGCCGTTGATCAGCAGATGCGCGTGCATCAATCGCACCCCGTCGTCGGCGGCCATGCGCGCCAGTTCGGTCGCCGCAAACGCCTTTTTATAAAATTCGATCGCCTCGCTCGCACGGCTGTTGGCGATCGCGATATGCGGGGTCAGCCCGCCGGTCGGACCTTGATTATCCATCGTATCTCTCCTTCTGCGTTACGTCAGCCCTTGCGCGGACCCACCAGCCCGAACGAAGCGCCTTGCGGATCGACGCCGTTCATCGAAAATTCGCCGCCGGGGATTTCCATCGGTTCGCTGGTGATCGTGCCGCCGTTCGCGGTCACCGCGGCGCGTGCGCGGTCGATGTCGTCGACCCCGATATAATAGGACCACATCGGCGCAGGCGTCATCAGCGGCATCACCGCGCCCAGCCCGACGTCGCCGCGCTGGATGAAACGATAGGCGCCGATCTCGCCCATATCCATCTCGCCCTCCTGGCCCCAGCCGAAGTGCCTTTTGTAAAAGGCGATGGCCGCGTCGGGGTCGCTCGTCGACAGCTCGTTCCAGCGCACCCGCTGTGCCTCGGTCACCGAAAATACGTCGCTTTCCATGCCTTCCATGCCCGGCGGCGGGACGGGGTCCATGATGTAAAAGGGCGCGCCCTGCGGGTCGGTGACCATCGCGATGCGGCCGACGGGGATGTCCATCGCGGGCATCTGCACCGCACCGCCATCGGCGACGATCGCGGCGACCGCGGCATCGACGTCGGGGGTGTGGAGATAGCCAAGCCAGATCGGCCGCGCGCCGCCCGCCAGCATATCGGCATCGAGTGCCAGCACGCCGCCGGCCTGGCCGCCGTCGCTGCGGCCGATCATGCGATAATCGACGCCGCCGGCGGTCGCTTCGCCTTCGGCGGCAATGGTCCAACCGACGACCGCGCCGTAAAAGGTGGCGGCGCCCTTGGGGTCGGTGGTCATCAGTTCGTACCAGATGAAATTGGATGCTTCGCTCATTGTCGCTCTCCTCATTCCGCCTTGTCTATAATCGGTGCAGCCGCATCGGCTTGCTGGCCTCGCGGGCGAGCACGCCCTTGGCTTCCAAGTCCAGCTGGACGCCTTTCAGCCACCAGCCAGCCTTGGCGCCGCCGGGAAACAAATCGTCGGGCAGCAAAGGCAGCACCCGCGCCTTGATCTCGGCGACGGTCAGGCCCGGCTGCGTCGGGGGCACGGCGGCCAGCAAAGCCGCCTTCATCGCGTCATATTTGGCCTTGTCGACGCGCACCACATGGTCAGGACTCATGACGTTGTGCATTTCGACGCGCTCGATGGCGCTGGCTTTGGTCATCGTCCGGCTCCCATCACTTTTTCAAGTGGTGGGGATCGGAACCCCATCGCCGCCCACGCAGCCATCAAGCGCACAATGAATTTTCCGGAATGGGTCGCATAATCGGGAACATCGCCCGGCAATGTCACGCCCTCGGGTCGCTCCTTGGTCACGACCCGCATGTCGATCGCGGGCCGCTCATTGGGCTTCAGGCTGCTGCGAAATACGCTCAGCCAATGGCCCTTGGTATATTCCAGGAACAGCGGCGATTGACAGCAGCTGGCGGTAAAGCGCCGCGTCGGCGATTCCGGCTTTAACCGATGCTCCTGCAACAGGTCGGCGCCCGACAGGCAGCGCACCCGATCCTTGCGGAACAGGACCAGCGGGGTGCCGCCGTCGGCGTCGACCACGGCCGGGCTGCCGGGCTGCCGGGCAAATTGCTCGCCGGCGGTGCGGCAGCTGTCGCAATAGCAGACGGCCGTGACGATGGGCTTGCCAGTCAGCGCCAGCGTCACTTGGCCGCATTGGCATGATGCGATGCGCGGTTCGGGTTTTTTCGGGTCGGCCATTGGTTTCTCCTCTTGATCCTCCCCATCGCTGCGCGACAGGGGGAACAAAAGCTACGCCTCGACAATCGGCGCGAAGCCGCCGTAGATCATGCGTTTGCCGTCGAAGGGCATCTCGCCGCCATCGGGTTTCATCCGCTCGTCGGCCATCACCTTTTCCCATCCCTTGGTACGCGCATCCTTGTTCGGCCATTCGACCCAGCTGAACACGACCGTTTCGCCGTCCTGCTTGTGCGCAGCGCGGGCATAGTCGGTGACCTTGCCGGTCGGGATGTCGTCGCCCCACGCCTCGACGACGCGCGTCGCGCCATGGTCGCGGAACACCTGCGACGCCTTGGTCGCCAGCGCGCGATAGGCGTTCTTGTTGCCGTCGGGGACCGGCAGGATATAGCCGTCGGCATAGCCCATCGCGCCGCCGGTTCGGTCGTCGACGATCGAATCGAAACCGCCGATGATCATGCGCTTGCCGTCGAACGGCATCTCGCCGCCCATCTCCGCCATCCGCGGGTCGCTCATCATCTTTTGGGTCGCCGCGTCGCGGGTCGCCTTGTCGGGATATTCGAACCAGCTGAACACGACGGTCTCGTCATCCTTCGCCTGCACCGCGCCCTTGAAATCATTGACCTTGCCGTCGGGAACATCGTCGCCCCACGCCTCGACCATGCGGGCGACGCCAAATTCCTTGAACAGCGGCGCCGCGTCGGCGGCATGTTTTCGGTAAGCTTCCTTGTTGGCGGTCGGCACCGCGACCACAAATCCTTCTACATAGGTCATCTTGTCTCTCCTTCGGGGGCAGGGTGGTGTCAGGCGGGTGGACCCGCTTCTTCGTTGAATGATTCAAGCTGGGCATCGAGCGCGCGCCGATAGGCCGGGCGCGCGAGACAGCGGTCGAGATAGGCCTGAAGCCGCGCGTGCTCGGCGATCAGCCCGGCCTCGATGCCGCCCTTCAGGACTGTCGCCATCGCGATATCCGCGACATTGAATTCGCCGACCAGATAGTCTTTGTCGCCCAGCGCATCCTCCAGTCGGCCGAGACGACCGTGGATGAAGTCGATCAGGCTGGGTCGGCGCAATGTCGCCCATTCTTCGTCCTTGGCGAACAGATCGACGTTACCGAGTTCGAGGAGCATCGGTTCGATGCTGCTATAGGCGGCAAACACCCATGCCAGCGTGCTGGCGCGGGCCTGGGCGTCGTGCGGCATCAGGCGCGCATCCTTTTCGGCGAGGTGCAGCAGGATCGCGCCGCTTTCGAACAGGCGGATGCCGCCGTCGTTGAGCACCGGCACCTGGCCCCACGGCTGAAACAGGAAATGGTCGGCGGGGCGATGCAGCGTGCTGATCAGATGCTCGGCATAATCGAGCCCGATTTCTTCGCACGCCCAGCGCGGGCGCAGATCGCGGACATAGCCGCGGGCGAAGTCGGGAACCCAGTCGAGGGCGGTGATTTCGATTTTGGCGTTAGGGTTCACAGACATGATAACTCTCCTTGGATCGGACGGCAGCCATCACGCGTCTTGCGGCGCATGGTTTGCGTAGGAAGCGAGCTGGGCCGTTAACGCCCGCTCGAACGCGGGCCGCTTGGTGCCGCGTTCGACATAGGCGGCCAGGTTGGGATGGGGCGCCAGCATCGGCGCCGGCACCGCGCGCAGCACGTCGATCATCACGAGGTCGCCGACGGTGAAGCCCGCGCCCAGCCATTCACGGTCGCCAAGCGCATGCGCCAGTTGCGCCAGCCGCTTTTCGGCGAACGGTCGGGCCGCGTCGGTTGCGGCCTCCCGCCAGTCCTGCCCGGCGCCCGTGACGTTCAGGATGACCAGTATCTGCAGCATCGGTTCGACGCTGTTGAGCGCGGCGATCATCCAGCTGATCGCCTGTCCGCGCTGTGCCGGGTCGCTGGGGAGCAAGCGCTCGTCCTGCTCGCCGATGTGAAGCAGGATGGCGCCCGATTCGAACAGCGTTACGCCGTTTTCCTTGTAAACCGGAACCTGCCCGAACGGCTGGTCTGCCAGATACGCCTCGGGCTTATCCTCAAAGATGCCACCGATCAGGCGCTCACGATAGGGTCGGTCGATCTCTTCGAGCGCCCATCGCACGCGCAGGTCCTTGATGCGCCCTTCGGCGAACGGCGGTACCCGGCGATAGCCGGTGATTTCGATCGGGGCGTTGGGATCGACGGGCATGATCTAGTCCCTCTTCCCTTTGAGATAGGCGACGATCGCCATCGCGTGGCCGTGGCCCAGGTCGAAATCGGCCTTCAGCCATTCGATGATCGCGCCGGGCTTGATACCGGGGGCGAGGCCGTCGGGTGTCGCCAGACCCTTATCGACCGCCAGCGCCTTGAGGTCTTCGGCCGACTTGCCGGTCTTCGCCTCGATATTGTCCAGATAGGCTTGAAAGCTCATTGGTCCGCTCCCGTCCGCAGCGGGATCAGCGCGCGGACCCGGGGATCGCGCAGCCACAATCCGCCCCACAGCATCACGCCGAGGTAAACGCCGAACAGGCTATGGCTGAACAGCGGGCTGCCGATCCGCACATGGGTGGCGATCGCGCCGCCCAGATAGCCGGTGATCAGGATCGCGCCGAGGATCGCGGTGCGCGGCCAGATATACAGCAGCGTCGGGATCAACAGCAGGATACCGAGCAGATACATCGTGCCGACGTCGAGCGGCCAGCCGAGGCCGGGCGGGCTATATTTGATCGCCGTCTCGGGCGACGCCAGCTTCAGCCCGGCATCGAAAAGGAGGAAGAGGATCACGAGGCCGCTCAAAACACGGCCGGCGATCAACTGACCCTTGGCGGGGACTGCATCGGTCATCTCTTCCTCCTCCTCTTGGCTGGCGTCAGGCCGCGGCTTCGGCGGGTTCGGCGGCGGGGATGGCGGCCGGGTCCATCCACATCACTTCCCAGATATGGCCGTCGGGATCCTCGAAGCTGCGCCCGTACATGAAACCATAATCCTGCGTCGGGGTCGGGTCGGCCTTGCCGCCCGCGGCGGTCGCCTTGGCGACCTGCGTGTCCACATCGGCGCGGCTGTCGGCCGATACGCAGAGCAGGACCTGCGCCGTTGTATGCGCATCGGGAATCGCCTTCGACGTGAAGGTCGCCCATTTTTCATGGGTCAGCAGCATGACGTGGATCGAACCCTCGGCGACCACCATGCACGCGGCGGTTTCGTCGGTGAAGGCGGGATTGTTCGCCGCGCCGACCGCCTCGTAAAAGGCCTTCGACCTGGCGAGGTCGGTGACGGGCAGGTTGACAAAAATCATCTGGGGCATTGGGGGGACTCCTTCTCTCTCTCGCTTCAAATTCGTCCGAACAGCATCCGGACATAACGCTTCAGGTGGGTGACACTTTCCCGCGCAATCGCCGGATCGGTTGTGGTTTTCGCCAGGATGAAGCTGCCCTGCAGCACCGCCTGAACATATTGAGCCAGACCCAGCGCGGTGACGTCTTCGGGCGCACCGTAAACTTCCATCGCGGCGGCAATGTCGGGCGCCAGTGCCTCGCAATAGGCGTTGATGCTCGCCTCGCATGCGGCGCGGATTGCGTCGTTCGTCGCAAAGGCTTCCTGCACCATCGTGCCGACGAAGCAGGTATAATCCTCGGTCGGCCCGTCGAGCATCGCCAGGCGCAGCTCGATATGCCCCATCAGCCGGTCGAGCGGATCGGCCAGCTGATTATGCGGCGCCGCCTCGAACATCGGCCGCGCGCGTTCGGTCCAGCCTTCGGCCGCCGCCACCGCCAGTGCTTCTTTCGACGCGAAGTGATGGAAAAAGGCGCCCTTGGTGACCCCCGCGGCGGCGCAAATCTGATCGACGGTCGTCGCCGAATAGCCCTGCTTGCGCACTGTGGTGTGCGCCGCTGCAATCAACGCCGCCCGCGCACTGCCGCGCGGCGCGCGGACAGCGGCGATGCCGGCGCCCACGCCGCTGACGACCTTGCTGCCAGGGCCGGACTGGACGGGGGCGCCAGACGGACCGGACGGGGTGTTGGAAGGGGGCTGATTCGGGTTCATGCGACTCGTCATACCGACTGGTTGGTATGTTGTCAAATCGCCCGATACCCCCACGCTACGTGGCACCTTCGCCAACATCCGAACCGGTACGAAAAGCGACTCGACCTCGCCACATTTTGCCGCCAGAAAGGCGCGAGAACAAACGGGGGACAATCATGGTCGCGATCGTTTCCACCGTCGCCTATCTGGGACTCGAGGCGCGTGGGGTTGAAGTGCAGTGCCAGATCACCCCCGGCGTACCGCGCTTCGTCGTTGTCGGCCTGCCCGACAAGGCGGTCGGCGAAAGCCGCGAACGGGTGCGCGCCGCGATCGCCGCGATCGGCCTGTCGCTGCCGCCCAAGGTCATCACCGTCAACCTGTCGCCGGCCGACCTGCCGAAGGAAGGCTCGCACTACGATCTGCCCATCGCGCTGGCGCTGCTCGGCGCGATGGGGGTGGTCGATCCCGAAACGCTGGCAAGCTATGTCGTGGTCGGCGAACTCGGCCTTGATGGCCGGGTCGCCGCCTCGCCGGGGGTGCTGCTCGCGGCGATCCACGCGGGCAGCGAGGACCGCGGCCTGATCTGCCCGGTGGCGCAGGGACCCGAGGCGGCGTGGGCGGGCAATGTCGAGGTGCTGGCGGCGCCCGACCTCCTGTCGCTGCTCAATCATTTCAAGGGCAACGCCTTGCTGCCCGCGCCGCAGCCGGGCGAAGTCGAAGAGCCGCGCCGCATGGCCGACCTGGCGCAGGTGAAGGGGCAGGAGGTCGCCAAGCGCGCGCTCGAAATCGCTGCGGCGGGCGGGCATAACCTGTTGATGGTCGGGCCCCCGGGGGCGGGCAAGTCATTGATGGCGGCCTGCCTGCCCGGCATCCTGCCCGATCTCGATCCGGGCGAAGCGCTCGGCATTATGTAGCAAACGCACCAAGGCAAAAAGGACTCCTCAAATGTTGATTTTACCTCCAAAGGAAAATCGGGAAAATTCGAGGATAATTCATGCCGGACAAATTTGGCTACCTGTTGCCGCCGGAGATGAACGCCGCCGCAGCCCAGTTCGAAAAATGGGAAAAAGAGCGCGGTCACGATCTCGAGTGCGAGGTTTGCGGGAACATTGTGTGGGAAGTTCCGCGGACGGTAAATGCAATTATCGGCGATGCCGTGGATGGCCCGGCTGTTGCGAAATTTCGTCTTTCGGTAGTGCTTTTTGTCTGCAACAAATGCGGCAATACAAAGACGTTCGCAGCATCATACATGAACGTCTCTCCTTACTCGGAAGAAGCGCCCGAAACAGGCGAAACCTCGGGGGAGGGCGACACCGATGGCAGTTGATTCAGGTCAAAGCTCAAACGGCCAACAGCCGATGCACGGCTCGACGATCGAAACCGTTTACTCGAGACGAAAAATGAAGTGCTACAGCGTGACAGAAAGTGAGTTGAAGCAAATCGGCCTTGCCAATTTAGGCGCCACGATTTGCGTTGGCATCGGATCTGCGCTCTTCGCCTTTGGCGTCGATGTTTTCAAAGACTCCATATTGGCGACCGAGATTCCGAAGGAAGCCAACATCCTGATCGACTCCATTCAGCCAATTTGCCTTTACCTCGGCGCAGCGTTCTACATTGCCGCCGCCGCCCTTTTATGGTGGCGTCAGTCGATGATCGGGACAATCAAATCGGAAAGCGACGAGGGCTAGCTAAAGGCGCAATTCGCGTGAACCAATCGCCGTGAGGCATTGGAGCAGAAATACGGCGGTAAATTTCCCCCGACTTAGCTTGTTCCTAACATTGGGCTCGCTTTCTGCCACGCCTATCGCTGCCAGCTTATCCACAAGCTGGGCGTACGAGACATTTTGCCGCTTCAATTCAGCCTTCAACAGCCCCTTTACGCGCGCTTCCCATTCGGTGTCAGCCACCTTGTATCTCCCATGATGTGAAAATCATCATATGCGATACATTCGTCATTGACAACAGTGCATGAATGTCACTATATACGATGCATAAGCAACGGATATGATGACAATGGCACACGGTTCACACTTTCTTCTCTCTGCAAAGGCTCGCACGTTGAGCCTCAAAGCTGTGTTCACGATGGGTGAGGATGGCGCATACAAGGCGTTCTGCGACATGCGTTGGCCGGAAACCGATGGCGAGGCAGTTTGCCCGCGTTGCGGCTGTGTCGAAACCTATGACATTGCCACCCGCCGCAAGTTCAAGTGCGTTGCCTGTCACCACCAGTTCAGCGTCACCAGCGGCACGATTTTCGCCAGCCGCAAGCTTGGGTTCGTCGATCTGCTCGCAGCGATCGTCATCTTCGTGAACGGCGCCAAGGGCGTTGCAGCCCTGCAATTGAGCCGCGATCTAGATTGCCAGTATAAGACGGCGTTCGTCCTGACCCACAAGATGCGCGAAGCGATGGCCCGCGAGCAGATGGGTCGCCAGCTTGACGGGATCGTCGAAATCGACGGCGCGTATTTTGGCGGCTACGTGAAGCCGGAAAACCACAAGGATGATCGCAAGGATCGTCGCCTCGCGTTCAATCGTTCGGGCAAGCGCCAGTGCGTCGTCATCATGCGCGAACGCGGTGGCAAGTCGCTTCCGTTCGTTGTCGCCAACGAAGGCGATGCCGTTCCCTACGTCCGCGACCATGTTGCCAACCTTGCCGTTCTCCACGCCGACGAAGGCGCTGGCTGGGATGCACTTCACGCCGGTTGGATGACCGAGCGCGTCAATCACTCGGTCCAGTTCTTCGACAAGGGCGCTTGCACCAATCAGGCCGAAAGCTATTTCAGCCGCCTTCGCCGGATGGAAGTCGGCACCCACCATCATATCGCTGGCCCCTACATCGGTGCCTATGCCCGCGAAGCATCGTGGCGCGAAGATAACCGTCGCGTGTCGAATGGAGATCAGGCTGCAATGGTAACGGCAGCGGCGATGGGGTCGAGAGTAAGCCGGGAGTGGAAAGGCTACTGGCAGCGAGCGGCCTAGCAGTCAGGCACTGCCGTGCCGTCGCCCACTTTGGCAAACGGCGAGTTTACATCAAGCCGTCGGTCTAAATAGGCAACGTAGGTTGGCACAAGCCGCTCGTGCATTGAGATACCCGAGACGATGACGTGTTTTCCATCGGGAAATGCCAACGTGTGAAACGTGATCATTTTTCCGTCAGAGGTCGTCATACCACTTTTAGTGGTGCAACCTTGAGAGTTGCACCACTCGACGTAATCGCGAAGTGTAGGGTGTCCGCCGAAAGGGTAAGCCATTAAGCGGCTATGCGGAAATCCATATCTGAAGTCAACGAAGCCTCGGATTCTTCGAACATGGCTTCATAAAAATCAGGCGCAGCGTCTATCCCGGCAAATTCCTTACCGTGATTTACGCGCGTAAATTCAGCTTCCGCGTCTAGCGCCACTTTGATGCGGCGCATAGCTTGGGCAACGTCGCTGCCCTGTGCACAAACATCATATTCAATGCACTGAGCAATCCACGCATCGTTCGACTGAAAAGCCACGATTCGAAGAGTCCGCTTGATCGCGTCGCTCATGACATACTCCATTTAGTTACAAATGCCCCCGCGCACGATATTTTTCGCCGCTTAAGGGTGCTATTTCATAGTCAATACCACCGTGTCAATGTTCGCCAGGTTAACGGGTTCCCCATTAATCGACCAACGTACTGATCAATACGACCAGCGTAACGATTAGAATTGGCAACGTGCACGGGTATCGGTTGAGGAATGAACATGGTGATTGATGCCATTGATGCCAACCCCGTAGCCAATCACCCATTCAAGATATTGCCCGCCGCGAGTTTCAACGTTGCGAACCAAGTCTTGTGCCCGTCGATCACGAAGGCACGTAGAGACGCGCTTGGTCATCAAAGCGACCAGCTTGGGGGTAGCGGTCAACCCGCGCTGTAAGATCATCTGTGCGGCAATCTCTCGCGACGTCAGCGGCTTGTTCGCCACCCGCATGATGCCCAGCACCACCCGCGACATTTCACCCCGGCGCGACCAGTCATCGGGCGGGCGCACCATCTTTGGCGCAATCGCGGGTATGTCGAGATCGGGCGCCACCAGCTTGATTGCAGCGTCCAGCGTTTCGAGATCGCGGGCCATCTGGCCTAGCGCGGCTTGAGCTGCCTTCATCTCGCCAGCCAGTGTCGCGCGGCGCTTCACCAGCCCTGTTACCATGTAGTCTGTCATTGCCGGAACTTACTTCCGATGGCAGAAAATGGGCAGATGGCTCTTGGTGCGTTTGCTACATAATGCCGGAAGCGCTTGAGGTCTCGATGATCGCCTCGGTCGCTGGCCAGCTCGAAGGCGGAAGGCTGGTTCGCGCGCGACCGTTCCGCTCGCCCCATCACAGCGCATCGATGCCTGCACTCGTCGGCGGGGGCTTGCGCGTGCGGCCCGGCGAGGTCAGCCTGGCCCATCTGGGGGTGTTGTTCCTCGACGAGCTTCCCGAATTTCAACGCGCCGTGCTCGACAGCCTGCGCCAGCCGCTCGAGACCGGCGAGGTCAGCGTCGCGCGTGCCAACGCGCATGTCACCTTTCCGGCGCGGGTGCAGATGATCGCGGCGATGAATCCGTGCCGCTGCGGCCATTTGGGCGACCCCGCGCTCGCATGCAGCCGCGCCCCGCGCTGCGCCGCCGATTATCAGGCGAAGGTTTCCGGCCCGCTGCTCGACCGCATCGACCTGCATGTCGAAGTGCAGGCGGTCAGCGCCGCCGACCTCGTCCTGCCGCCCCCCGCCGAGGGCAGCGCCGAGGTCGCGGCGCGCGTCGCCGCGGCGCGGGCGTGCCAGACCGCGCGCTATGCCGATCACAAGGCGCGAACCAACGCCGAAATCGATGGCGAGCTGATGGAGGCAGTCGCGACCCCCGACGAGGCGGGCCGTAAATTGCTGGCACAGGCGGCCGAGGCGCTGCGGCTGTCGGCGCGCGGCTATACGCGGATTTTGCGGGTGGCGCGGACGATTGCCGATCTGGCGGGCGCCGATGCCGTCGGGCGCATCCATATTGCCGAGGCGCTGAGCTACCGACGGCAGGCACCGCGCAGCTGATGCTCGCGTTTGAAGCCGAGATTATCGAATGGCGCGGCCCACCGCCCTATCTGTTCGCGGCTGTCCCCGACGAACTGGTCGGCGAAGTTCGCTACGCGGCGCGCGAAGCGAGCTATGGCTGGGGCATGGTCCCGGCGACCGCGAAGATTGGTTCGACCGAATTTGCCACTGCGCTGTTCCGGCGCGGTGACACCTATGTCTTGCCGATCAAGGTCGCGGTTCAGCGCGCCGAGGGTTTGGGATTGGGCGACCGGGTCGCCGTCACCATGCAGGTCAGCCGCGTCATCCGCCGCTGAGTTCGCTGCCGAGTTTCAGCACTTCGCGCCCGTCGATCATTTCGATCAGATAGGCCGGATTGGCGGCGGATCCGTTGCGCACGATACGCGCGCCCTTGATGATGCGCTCGACGCGCGTTTCGAAGCGTTCGGAGATGCGGCCATGCGCTTCGCCGCGGCCCCACGTCCAGTGGACATGGGAGTCGATATCGAACTCGTGCGCGGTCATGTCGTGCCCGCGAGAGGCGGGATCAGATGCCCAGTGCCGACTTGTTCTCGACGACTTCCAGCGGCGGCGGCGCTTTGATCGCGGCGGCGCCGTGACGGCGGTGCGACAGTTTGCCATCGACCTTGCCGCCATTTTCGATCGTGATCGTTTCATAGACGACGTCGCCGGTGATCCGCGCGGTCGCGTGGACGATCAGCGTCTTGGCCTCGATCGACCCGTCGAGCAAACCCGCGATCTTTGCCGTTTCAGCGGTCACCGCGCCCTTGATCTCGCTCGCCTCGCCTTGCACCAGATTGGCGCATTTCAGGTCGCCGTCGATCTTGCCGTCGACGTGCAGGTCGACGCTGGCGGCGACATTGCCGGTGACGACGACGTCCGATCCCAGGATCGAAAAGGTCGTATGACGCGCGCCGGTCGCCATCTTAGTGGGTGCCCCGGGCAGTGATGGCACCGACTCGCTGTCGGGCGTCGTTTTTGGCTTCGAGAACATCGGCTTTGGCCTCCAGGAAGCGGCGCGGGTTGACCGCGACGCCGTTCAGACGGACTTCGAAATGCAGGTGGCTGCCGGTCGAGCGGCCGGTCGAGCCCATTTTGGCGATCTGTTGACCGGCCGCAACTTGCGCGCCGACGGTCGAGGTAAAGCCTGACAAGTGGGCGTAGCGGGTTAAGATACCCTGACCATGATCGACTTCGACGACATTGCCATACCCCGATTTCTGACCGACGAAGCTGACGCGGCCGGGGGCGGCGGCGAGGATCGGGGTCCCGATCGGACCGCGGAAATCGAGGCCTGAATGCATCGCGCCGGCGCCGGTGAAGGGGTCGCTGCGATAACCGAAGCCCGACGACATCATCAGCACGTCGGCGGGATTGCCCGACGGGACGGCGACGAGGGTGCGTTCGAGCACCTCCATGCGGAACAACGCGCCCTCAAGTGCGGCGAACGAGGCGCCGAGCGCCTTGGCTTTGCCCATGCGGCCCTTGTACGGGATCAGCGGACCACCGCGGCCGGTTGCGGCGCTCCGCACGATCGCGGCGGGGTTGAGGCCAAGTTTGGCGACCGCTTCCTCGGCATTGGCAGCGCGAATATTGACGGCGGCAAGCAAGCGCTTGGCAAAGCGCTCCTGTCGAACCTCGAGCCGGGCGAGTGTTTGCGCTTCGGGCGGCAGGTTCGGATCAATCGCGCTGGTCTTCAGCGGCTCGACTTGGGCCTGTCCGTCGGTCGCGGCAGCGGGCTGTGCAGTCATCGCTTCCGGGTCGATACCGAAATGGGTTTCTGCGACCCCCTCGAGCAGCGCTTGGCGTTCTTCCAGGTCGGCGGCGGTTTCGGCGACCCGGTCGCGATATTGCGCGATGCGCTTTTCTGACGCGGCGGCGGCGGCCTGTTGCTGCGCGACGTCGGCGCGTTCGTCAGCGCTCAGGAGTTGGCTAACGACCACGGCAAGCGTTGCGCCGGCCCACGCGAGCAGCACGATACCGGCGATCAGCGCGACGCGCTTTTGCCAGACCGCACTAATCCGCAAAAATCGGACCTGCCCATGCGTGCGAACAAAGATTTCATGGTCCTGAAACAGCGCAGACAAGCGCTGGCGCCAATGGCGCAGACCCGTAGTTTTCGATGACAAGTGGCGACCCCATCTTGTTGTTCTGTGGAACCCTCGGCTCCGATTGATGGGCGCCTTAACAGGCCGTTTGCGGCGCGGCGAATCTTTGCGGGGCGACTCGCGCCGAGTCGAACCGGGCATACGGTGAACGGTGTCAAACGGCTGGAACACTGTCATTCTGGCAGGAAATTTGCAGCGAATCGGGCAATAATATTGACGGCTTGCTTACCAATTTTTGCTAGGGTCAAGCCGATGAATCCCATGATGAAAACCGATCCGCCCGCCGCTGCCAACCCGGCTGCGTCGCCGCCGCCGACAAGCCGGACGCGCCCCCGATCGGCGGTCAGTGCGGGGGTCGGCATTGTCGGGCTGGCCGGTCTGGTCAGCTATTTGCTGATCGCCCGGTTTGCTCCTGACATTGCCACGTTCCTGGGGGTCGACTGGGGCGATCGCGGGCGGATGAATGGGCCAAATTCCGCGATCGCCAGCGTGCTGGCGTGCGGTATTCCCATGGTGCTGTGGTCGGTGTTGGTCGACAAGGTGCATCGCAATCCATCGACCGGGATCGATTGGACGCTGCGCCGCCCGTGGCGCGAGACGATCGACATCAGCCTGACCAAGCTTGCCGGTCTGTGGGCGACCTGGGGGCTGATCGCGCTGATCTATGCGACGATGCGCTATTATTGGGAGGGCAATTACGCCTTTTCGATGAACCTGCTCGAAACCGTCGCGCCGTGGCTGTTGCTTGTGTCGGTGCCCTATATGCTGTGGCTTGACCGCCGCATGGTCGAACCGCGCGACGGTTGCTATCAGTTCGGGCGCTGGCTGATCGCGCCGGGGAAACCGGTCGACAGCCGCGCTATCGGACACCATCTGCGCGCCTGGGCGGTGAAGGGGTTTTTCACCGCGTTCATGCTTTCGATCGTACCGGGAAATTTTTCGGGGCTGGTCACCGTGGAGATGAGCGAGGTGCTCGCCAACCCCTATATGACCGGGCTGTGGGCAATCAATCTTCTCTATTTGATCGACGTCCATATTGCGACCGTCGGCTACATCCTGACGTTGAAGCCGCTCGATGCGCATATCCGCACCGCCAATCCCTATGGCATGGCATGGGTCGCGGCGCTGGTCTGTTACCCGCCTTTCATTCTGATGAATGGACCGCTCGATTATCAGGTATATGGGTCGGACTGGGGCCATTGGCTGGAAGGTCATTACGGGCTTCTTGTCGCTTGGGCGATCGCGCTTGGGCTGCTCACCGCGATCTATAGCTGGGCGACGATGGCGTTCGGTATCCGTTTCTCGAACCTGACCCACCGCGGCATCATCACGCATGGGCCATATAGGTTCACGCGCCACCCGGCCTATGTGTCGAAGAATCTGAGTTGGTGGGTTGGCGCGATGCCCTTCCTCGTCACGACGGGCGGGTGGGTCGAGGGCGCGCGCAACGTCGCGCTGCTCGGGATGATCAGCGGCATCTATTACTGGCGCGCCAAGACCGAGGAAAAGCATCTCCTCGCCGATCCCGCCTATGTCGCCTATTGGAACTGGGCGCAGGAGCATGCGGCGGTGCCGCGTTTCTTTGCCAAGCTGGCGGGGCGCCACCGGCCGTTGATCCGACTTGAACCCGACGACCGCATCGGGCCGGTCGCCTGAACGAAAAAGGGGCGCCCCGCGATGGCAGTGCGCCCCTTTTTCCTTGTCCCGGCCTAGAATTTGATTCCTGCCTCGAAGCCCCAGATGCGAGGCTCGTTGACGTAGCTGGTGATGTTGTTGAAATCGATGCCGCCGGTCGGCGACGCGTCGCCCGTGACGTTGCGGACAAACGCCGCGATGTCGAAGCGATCGGTGCGATAGCCGATGCGCACGCCGCCCTCGAGCAGCTTGTCGTCCGAAAATTCGACCGAGCGATAGAGGAAGAACTGGATCTTCGAGCGGTAATACCAGTCGGTGAACGCGTAAAGCGCGCCATTGCCGACGGGGACTTCATAACCCGCGGTCCAGTTGAGCGTCCATTTCGGCGATTGCGGCAACTGGTTGCCGTCGATCGAGAAGATGCCGGGGCTGCCGGGGCGAACCGGGTCGAGCACGGTGCACGGCGTCGCCGAACCGCAGCCCGCGACAAAGGCGTTGGCATCGTCGATCTCTGCCACGTTCCATGCGCCGCCGACCGAGAAGGTCAGACCCTTGGCGGGAGCGGCCTGCAGTTCGGCCTCGATGCCATGACCCTTGGCGTCGACGTTGAGCAGGCTGGCGGCGTTCGACGTGCCGCCGACCGCGGTGAGCTGCAGGTCCTTGGTATCGAAATAATAGCCGGTGAGGTTGAAGCGGACGCGGTCGTCGAAGAACGCGGTCTTGATCCCGGCTTCATACGACATCGTCTCTTCCTGATCGGCGGTCGAGATTGTCCGTGAGAAGGTCAGGCGGCCCTGCACCGACGGGGCGCGATAGCCGCGCGCGACGCGGGCGTAGAAGGTCAGCGCGTCCGACGCTTCATAGGTCGCGCTGGCATCCCACGTCAGCAGCTTGCCGGTGACGCTGGCCGCCTGCGGCGGGACCGGGGTGTTCGGGCTGACGACGAAGATCGGGCGGGTTTCGACCGGACGCGACGCGACGAAATCGCGCGTGTCATGGTTGTAGCGCGCGCCGGCCTGCAGCTTCAGGCCATTGTCGAAGGCGTAATTGACCGATCCGAAGATGCCATAGGCCTCGCTCTCCTGACGCTGCACCGCGATCGCCGAGGGCGTTGCGTCGGTGGGGCCGCCGAATTCGAAGCTGGAGATGTCGAGGTCTTCCTTGAAATAGAAGCCGCCGAACTGGTAACCTAGCCCGCCGCTGTTGTTCGACGCGATGCGGATTTCCTGCGTGAACTGGTCGAGGCTCGGCACATTGTCCTGGCTCTGCGCCTGGAATGGGATCAGCCCCGGACCCGACACCGGCAGGAACACCGCGCCGAAACCGCCGTCGATGTCACCGCGGCTGCGGAAATTGCCGTTCCAGTACGAGGTGACCGAATAGGCCGTCACCGGCCCGAAATCATATTCAAGGTTCAGCCCGACATTATAGGTATTGAGCTTCTGGAAATTGAGCCCGTCCTGATACACTTCGTCGCGTTTGAATTCGGTGCCGGCGCCGCCGAGGCCGACGAGGTCATTGCTGCCCGGCACCTGAGTGTTGGCGCGGAAGATGATCGCCGATCCGTCGTAAATGCGAACCTGTCCGGTCACGCGGCCGGTGAAGGGACCATCTTCATATTGCAGCTGAAGCCGCGCGGCGATGTCGTCATAGCCGCCAAGGTCGTTTTTCGCGGTGGTCGCGATATTGTCGACCCAATTGTCGCGGTGCTGGAACAAGGTCGACAGGCGGACCGAAAAGCCGCTGTCGTCGGCGGCGCCCGCCGCGACCTCGACCTGGCTGTTGCCATAGCGGCCATAGCTGACGCGTGCATAGCCGCCGGTCTCGCCAGGGCGGACGGTATCGAACTTGACGATGCCCGCGGGAGTGTTGCGGCCGAACAGCGTGCCCTGCGGTCCGCGCAGCACCTCGACGCGGTCGAGATCGAAGATCGGGAAGCCCTTGAGGATCGGGTTCTCCAAAACGACATCGTCATAGACCAGGCTGACCGGCTGCGACGCATTGAGATCGAAGTCGGTGTTGCCAAGGCCGCGGATATAGAAGCGCGGGAAGGTGCGCCCGAATGAGCTTTCGATGTTCAGGCTGGGGACGCGCCCGGCAAGGACGCGAACGTCGCTGCCCGACGAGGTGATCGCGTCCAAGGTGTTGCCCGACAGCACGCTGACCGACACCGGTACGTCCTGAAGATTTTCTTCGCGGCGCTGTGCGGTGACGACGATGTCGCCGAGACCGCTGTCTTCGACGGCGGGCGCGTCCTGCGCGGCGGCGGGAGCGGCCCAGCTGGCCGAGGCGAGAACGAGAGCAATAGCGGTGGCGGAAGGAAAGTGGCGCATGGCAAGCTTCCTGAAACAGAGTGGGAGATGGAGAGCGGAAAAGCGCGCCGATCCTTGGCCCTGCGCGCGCGTTCGATCAATCGCCGAAGCACGCACCGTTAACGTTCATGTCAGCAGTGTTGCGCATTTGCTGCAGTTTGTGACAATGGCTGGCGTCAGAAGCTCAGTTCGTCATAAATCTTGGAAAGGTCGTGGCCCCACGGTCCTTCGTAGCGATCGAGCAGGTCGTGGGCCGGGGACTTGCCACTTTTGGCAATGCGACGCAGCGGTTCGAGGAAGCCGACTTCATTGTCGCCCATCGAGTTGACCTCGCCGCGTGCGGCCAAGCCCAGCGCGGCGATGTCGAGGACGCGGTGCGCGAGTTCGCCGACGGTGCCGCCGCCGGGGGCCGGGGCGTCGAGGCCTTCGCTGGGGACCGCATCGCGCAGCGCCTGCTGTTCCTCGATGCTCCAGCCTTTGACGAGATCCCAAGCTGCGTCGAGCGCGCCTTGATCATAGAGCAGGCCAACCCACAAGGCCGGGAGCGCGCAGATGCGGTTCCAAGGACCGCCGTCGGCGCCGCGCATTTCGAGGAAGCTCTTCAAACGCACTTCGGGGAAGGCGGTCGAAAGGTGATCGTTCCAGTCGGACAGGCGCGGCTTTTCGCCGGGGAGCGCGGGTAAGTCGCCCTTCAGGAAGTCGCGGAAGCTTTGCCCCGCGGCGTCGATATATTTGCCGTCGCGGAAGACGAAATACATCGGCACATCGAGCATATAGTCGATATAGCGTTCGTATCCGAAGCCATCCTCGAACACGAAGGGCAGCATGCCGGTGCGCGCGGGGTCGGTGTCGGTCCAGATGTGGCTGCGATACGACATGAAGCCGTTGGGTTTGCCTTCGGTGAACGGCGAACTGGCAAACAGCGCGGTGGCGATCGGTTGCAGCGCCAGCGACACGCGGAATTTCTGCACCATGTCGGCCTCGGACGAATAGTCGAGGTTGGTCTGGATGGTGCAGGTGCGCAGCATCATGTCGAGCCCCATGCTGCCGACGCGCGGCATATGGTCGAGCATGATCTTGTAGCGGCCCTTGGGCATGATCGGCAGCTCGGCGCGTGTCTTGTCGGGCCACATGCCGACGCCCAGGAAACCAAGCCCGAGTTCGGCGCCGACCTCTTTCACCTGTTTCAGATGGCGGCCGGTTTCGGCGCAGGTCTGATGGAGATTTTCGAGCGGCGCGCCAGAAAGTTCCAATTGCCCCGCGGGTTCGAGGCTGACGGTGCCGTCGCTACCGGCGAGCGCGATCACCTTGCCGCCCTCGATCACCGGTTCCCAGCCGAAGCGGGTCAGCGCCATCAGCAAATCGTGGATGCCGCCGGGTTCGTCATAGCTGGGCGCACGATGATCGGCGGTGCGATAAACGAATTTCTCGTGCTCGGTGCCGATGCGCCAGCGGTCCTTGGGCTTCTCGCCCTGGATCATGGGGACCGCGAGCTGGTCGCGGCTTTCGACGATGGGATCGTTGCTGTCCGAAGCGGTTCGCGTGCTCATATCGCGCATTTAGACGGTTCGGTACAAAATACAATCGGGGCCGTTTCGCTCGGCTATTTTACCAGCCCGCGAAGGTTGATCGTAAAGTTCGATCCCGCGATCATCGATCCTTTGGGACGGATGCGGACATGCGTGACGGTGGCATCGACGCCGTCGGCATCCGCAGTGGGCGCATAGGTCCAGCTGGTGCCGCCATTGTTGGAAAATTCCAGATCGTCTGCCGTGCTTGCGAGGCTGGTGAAGCTATAGGTTAGCCCACTGCTGCTTGGGGTGAAGGCAATCGGGCCGGGACCGGGCGCGTAGGTGCCAACGAACAGGCTGAGGTTTGCGGGAATTGCGTCGGTGACGATGACGCTGTTGTTGGTCGGTGCGGTGCCAGCCGGGGCAGTGATGGTCAGGCTGTAATTGGCAAAGCCGCCGGGAATCAGCTTCGGATTGGTTAGGCCGTTGACGGGATCGCTGTAGGCGAGCGACGTCTTGGCGATCGCCAGCGGCAGGACATAGGCATTGGTATAGGTGCAGGTCGTCGCGGTCGTGTTACCCTGAATCGTC
Source organism: Sphingopyxis sp. (assembly GCF_965279725.1). Taxonomy (GTDB): domain Bacteria; phylum Pseudomonadota; class Alphaproteobacteria; order Sphingomonadales; family Sphingomonadaceae; genus Sphingopyxis. The sequence continues at coordinate 774,869 of NZ_CBDIIL010000003.1, read as the reverse complement.
ACAGTACGCCCGGTGGCGCCGCTGGCCAGCGGGCTGCCGCCGATGCATTCGACTGTGGCATTGTAGAGCGCCGCCGCCGCGCCGCCGCCATAGGTTTCGGCAGGCAGCGTGACGACATCGCCCGCCCGCACCGTGACGAGGGTGCCGTTTGTCGCGGTGGGAGCTGTCGAACTGAAGGTCGCATTGACGGTGCCGCCGCTGGTCGTGGCACTGGCGGTGTGGCCTGTCGTCGCGCCCGACCACAGCTTGGCGAGGCGCAGCTGCTGCGCGATGCGGCTGTTGGTAAAGGTGCAGACGATCGCCGTGTCGGCCGGGTTCACGGTCAGCACATTGCCGGTCAGCGCGGCCGTATTGCCGGTGCAACTGAGCGCCTGCGCATAGTTGGCGCCGTCGCCGACGGTGAAGGTTTCGGTCAATGTCGCGCTTTCGGCAGCAAAGACGGTGACCGCCGCGTTGGTGTCGGTTTCGTTGACGCTGTTGGCGACCGAGGCCAGGCTGGCGTTGTTGATCAGCCCGCTGGCCTGAACCGTCGCCGCATTGGTCGTCAGCGCATTGACCCAGGTTTTGCGGACCACCAGCGTCGCCGATTTACGGCTGTTGGTCCAAGTGCAGGTCAGCGAGGTACCCGTCGGCATCACCACGGTGCGGCTGAGCCCGCTGCCGGCAGTGGCGACGACGACATTGTCGCTGTTGCGCCGACATTCGATGCTGCTGTTGTAATTCGCTGCGGCGCCAGCGGTAAAGGCCTCGGTGAGCGTCAACGTGCTGCCCGCCACAGCGACCATCGTGGCGTTGGTCGTCGATCCGCCGACGGTCGAGCTGCCGGCGGTCGGCAGCAGACCGCCCGACATCGTCAGGCTGACCGCGTCGCCGGCGATTCCGTTCGTCCAGGCCTTGGCCAGCACCACCGGCGAATCATTGTCGGTGATCGTATAGGTGCTGGCGGTCCGCGCCGCGCCGCCGCAGCTCGACGTGCTGGAAACCGTGTAACCCGTGCCGGTGTTCAGCGCGATCTGGATCGTCTCGCTGCTTTCGGTCGCGGTGTCGTCGATAATCTGGATGCCGAGCGGCACGGCGGTGTTTTGATACGTGCCGGCGGGAATCGTGACCGTGAAATTCGTGCCGCTACCCGGGGTCGTGTAGTCGGTACCGAGCGTTGCGGTGCCGCCGGTGATGCTGACATTGACCGTACGAGCGGTGAACAGCGTGCCGTTGACGGTCAGCGTCGGCAGATTGGCGGTAGCGATTGATTCGACCCCCGATGCGCTCGCCGTAGATAGCTCGATGAACGGGTTGAGCGTGATGCGGATGTCATCGAGGAAGTTGCCGAAACTTCCCGGGTCGGTCGTGATGAACTGGACGCGCTGCACCCCAGACGGACCCGAATAGGTCGTCGATCCGGTATTAACATTCCACACATTGTTGATCGTGGACGATTGCGACGCCAGCGCCTGAAGCTGGGTTCCCGAACTGTTCGCGATCTGGAACCGCGCGGTCTGCGTCGCGGGTCCGCCCGCGCGGGCGCGATGGGCAAAGGTCCAGCCAATCGACTCGCCGTTGACCATGCAGATATTCTGATACAGCGCGCCGGGGACATTGGCGTTCATTTCCGCGAAGACCGATCCGGCATAGGCCGGAACACCGTTAAAATTGGTGTCCCACAACTCGATCTCGCCCGATGCCGAATCCCAGCCGATGACCGAGCCATTCGGATAGATTTCGTAATTGGCCGCGCCTGGTCCCTGCGGATCGTTCGATTCGAAAGACGGATTGACGATGACGCGTTGCGCCGCCGCCGGCAGAGCCGTGACCAGCGACGCGGCGGCAGCGACCAGCGCGCAAAGCCGCGACAGGCGGCCGAATCGGCGATCGGCCCGGCGAACACTGTTCGTCGTACCGGTCTGCTCAAGTCGCATCGGATTATGAAAATTGCAGAAAATCAATTGATTGTCACATTGAAAGCGACGGCAAGGGCGCTCGCGGGTGCCAACGTTGGTGCGGTGGCGGCAACGGTGCCGCCGCCGAACGAGGCGCCAAACGGATCGCTTTCGTCCGCCCCGCTCGGGTCGTCATCCTCGACCACTGTCGTACTGGAACAGCTGTTGCCGCTGCGCAACGAGCCGGGAACGAAGGTTACCGTCGGTGGCAGGGGGTCGGCGACGTTGATCGCAGTCGCGGTCCCGCTGCCACTGTTGGTGACGAGCAGACAATAGCGCATCGTGGCACCCGGGATTGCCTTGGGATCGGCGGTGCCATTGGTCGGGTCGCTCACGACGCTGCTGGTCTTGGCGATCGTCAGGTTGGTCGTCGGGCGGCAGAAGGTGATGTCGTGGATCGCGGCGCCCTGCTGGCCCGGGTCGGTGGGCGCCAGACTATGGCTGCCGTAAGTGATGACTATCGTGTCAACCGGCGCCGAAAACGTCACGACGACATTTCCGTTGGCGCTCGCATCGGCCGACGCCGCGTCGCCATAGGCGCTGTTGCCGATGATATAGTTGCTCACACCGTTGGTCAGTGTCGGGGTGACCGGCGCACCGTTGAAGCTGCCGATCACGGTCAGCCGGTCGGCGAACTGGCCTGCCGCATAGTCGATGTCGAAGACGCGGAACTGCGCGCCAGGGACGGCGGTCGGCAGCGTCATCGTCGTGGTGACAGCCCCCGACTGACTGGTGAAATCGACGATCTGGAAGATCGAAAATTGCGCGGGTGTCAGGCCGCCGGTGGAGACATTCTGACGCGTCGGCGACTGGCCGCCATAGGTCGCGTTGTTCAAGAACGCGCCGCCGCTGATCGCGATATTGAAGTTCATCGTACCGATCGCGGTCAGCGGATAGCTGCCGCTGGTCGTGCCTGCCGCCCAGGTGACGCCGTCCCAATCCTGGACGGTCGAGCCGACCGGACAGACCAGTGTTGGCGGCGTCCCGGCGACCCGCGTGCCCGACACGGTAAAGCTGGCGGTATCATAATCATCCTCGCTCGCCGCGCCATTACCGGGGGTCGAATCGAAATCGAAACCCGACGAGGCGCTGACCTCTGCAATATTAGCGACCGTCGCGCCCGCCGTTGCGGTCACGGTGCCGGCGATCGTCAGCGTTCGCGTCGTGCCGGGTGGGATGCTACCGACCGTCCAGACGCCGGTGGTGCTGTTGTAACTACCGAAACCCGATGCGCCGGTGAATGCAAAACCCGCGGGCAACATGTCCTGCACCGTCACGGCGTTCGCGGTGAGCGCCGAACCGCTCGCGTTCGTGACGCTGAGAACGTAATTGATGCTGGCGCCAAAGGCCGGAGCAGCGTTGCTCACTGATTTGGTCAGCGACAGGTCGGCCGACGGCGTCATCGGTACCGTCGTCAGCGTCAGGTCGCTGCGGGTGAAATTGCCGGTGTCGCCGTTCAGCGAATCGCAGATGGTGAGCTGCCACGTCCCGACCGATCCCTGGCCGTTGAACGCCGCGAGCGATGCTTCCGGCGAAAAAGTGCGCTGGTAGGGCGGCGCGGCGGCCGTGCTGTCGTTTGCCGTGTGAGTGGCAATGCTCGTCGCGGCGCTGTCGTCGAACAGGACGTTCAGATTGTCCGCCGAAGTGCCGACATTGGTAATCAGATTGACGACGGTGCCGGTCGGCGAAACCAACGTGGCCCGAATGTCGCCGCGATAGCTATGAGTGAATTGCACCCCGATATTCACGTCCGTAATCTGCGCGCTCGCGGCAACAGAGAAATTGCGCACCATCGGACTAGCACACGTGGTCGCGGTTTCGCTGATCGTGCCGGTGGTCGTGTTGCTGTAGGTCGTGGTCGTCTGCGCGGCGGCGGGATTTGCGGCAAGCGTCATCGCCAGCCCGACGAGCATCAAGATGGCTCGTACAAACTGTGCGTGCTGACCCCCACGCCAGCAATATCGGCTCTGGTCCTGCCGTTGCATCGGGCTGCTATGCTAGGGCATAGCTAATATGCGGTTAAAATCGGAGGCTTGGCGCGAAAACTGTCCGGGAACGGAACAATTTCGGTATTCAACGGTCGGCCATCCAATCGCCATGCTGCGCCATCCACAGGCTCGTGGCCGCAATCGCGGCGGTTTCGGCGCGCAGGATACGCGGACCCAGCGTCATCTGGCGCACCGCGGCGTTTGCGAGCAACAGATCGCGCTCGCGTTCGGTAAAACCGCCCTCGGGGCCGATCAGGATCGCGGCGGGAGCCGGGGCCGCGATGGCAGCCAGCGGTGCACCGCCGGCTTCGTCGGCGAACAGCAATGCGCGATTGGCGGGCCAGTCTGCCAGCAATTGCGCCAGTTTGACCGGCTGGCCAAGCACCGGCAGCGCGGTGCGTCCGCACTGCTCGCATGCCTCGATCACCTGCGCCTCCAGCCGATCGCGCTTGACCCGTTCGACGATCGTGCGTTCGGTGATGATGGGTTGCAACCGGGCGACGCCGAGCTCGGTCGCTTTCTCGATGATCCAGTCGAGCCGCGCTTTTTTAACGGGCGCAAAGCACAGCCACAGATCCGGCACCTGTTCGATAGGACGCGTCTGGCGTTCGATGCGGACCGTCAGGACACGCTTGCCCGCATCGACGATGCTGGCCAGCCATTCGCCGCTGCGGTTGTCGAACAACAGAATCGGCGCGCCGACCTTGAGCCGCATGACGTTCAGCAGATAATGCGCCGCAGCGCCGTCGATTAATGGCTCAGCGTCGTGCGCAAGCGGCAAATTGACGAACAGACGGGGCGTGCTGGCGGGCGGCCAGGCGGGAGTTGCGGGCATAACTCCGCGATAGCAGACACTGTTATTCTGCACACCTGCCACGTGTCTCAAGCCTTATTGTCCCGTTCCGGGGCAAAACGGCCGTTTTCGAGCCGTATCCGGTGCCGCTCGATTAGCAGTTTGGTAAGCAGTTTCGCCCTAGTGCGAGGTGCCAGACCCGCATCTGTAGTGGGCCGCGTGTCTGGACCAAGAGGGGTTTGACCATGCGAGGGACCGTATTCACCCGGCTGCGGCGGGGCATAAAAAGGCTGTCGCGCGACCAGCGCGGCAACGCGATGATGCTGACCGCAGCCGCGATCGTGCCTGTGCTCGGCATGGTCGGTTCCGGGATCGACATCGGCCGCGCCTATATGGCCCAGCTCCGTCTGCAACAGGCGTGCGATGCTGGCGTGCTTGCCGGTCGCCGCGCACAGGCGGGCGGCACCTATACCAACGCGGCAAAGGCCGAGGCGAACAAGATGTTCGCATTCAACTATAGCGCGGGCGCCTATGGCAGCACCGGTGTGACTTTTTCGTCGCAGGCGCTGAACGCGTCGGATGTCGCCGGGTCGGCGTCGGCGCGCCTTCCGGCCCAGATCATGAAGATATTCGGGTTTAACGATTTCAACCTGGCGGTGTCATGCGCCGCAAAACTCGAAGTTTCCAACACCGACATCATGATGGTCCTCGATGTGACGGGGTCGATGGACACGGTCAATTCGGGCGACTCGGTGTCGCGCATCGAAGCACTGCGCACCGCCGCCGTCGATTTTTTCGATACGCTCACCACCGCCGACATGGGCGACGGGCGCCTGAGGTTCGGCGTCGTGCCGTACAGCGGCACTGTGAATGTCGGCGCCATCCTGCTGGAGGAAAATCCGGATTGGATATCGGACGTCGCATCAACGCCGACGCGCGTGGCGACGTTTGTCGATGTCTGGGGTACGGGGACAACCACGACCGGATCGCCCAGTGGTACCACCTATCCCGGCAATCCCACGTCGGGCAGCAGCTGGTCGGCCTGGGCGAATTTTGGCAGCGGCATCACGCAGGCGAATTGCGTCATTCCGACGCAGGCGGCTGGCGGGACGGCGACGAAGTCGGGCGCGGTGCGAACCACGCAGACGGGGCAGTATCTCGATAGCAACGGGAACCGCGTTACCACCTATAACAACGAACAGGACTGGACCTACACCCGCAATGCCTATCGCTGGAGCAGCAACCGCTGTCAGCGGCAAACGCGTCCCCATATCTATACCGAAACGACGCCTTCGGCGCTGACGCAGCCGCCGGTCAAGCAGTTCAGCTACTTCACGTACAAGAACTTCGACCTGCCCGTCGCGCCGGCCAAATCGGGCAATGCGGTGACGTTGAAGACGGGAACCCGCGGCGTCGACAAAACCTTTACCTGGGACGGCTGCATCATCGAGCGTGACACGACAACGTTCGGCCCGACCAGCACGGCGCCGTCGAACGCCTTCGATATGAACATCGATATGGTGCCGACCGCGGATGCCAGAACGCAATGGAAGATGTTCTTTCCTGAATTTGCTTATAGTCGCGCATCAACGGCCGAAACGACATCGACCAGCACCTCGAACGTCAGCAGCTTCGGCGACCAGGCCGATAGCGGTTCGGACATCGCTGCCTGTCCGCCGCCAGCAATGCGGCTCACGACGATGACCGCGGCCGATCGTTCGACCTTTGTGAACCGGATCAATGCGTTGCGGGCGCAAGGCTATACCTATCATGACGTCGGGATGGTGTGGGGAGCACGGCTGTTATCGCCGACGGGCATCCTCGCGGCCGAAAATGCGACCGCGCCGAACAACCGGCCGATCAACCGGCACATCGTGTTCATGACCGACGGCGATCCGACGGCGCCGCGCAACAACTTCTCGTTCCAGAGCGAGGAGCGATCGACCGGCCGGATCGGCGCCAGCAGCGACACTGATGCCGTCAACCGCCACACGAACCGCTTCCAGCAAATCTGTGCGCAGGCAAGGGGCAACAACACCACCATCTGGGTTGTCAGTTTCGGCACGACTTTGACCACCAATCTGCGCAACTGCGCGTCGCCCGGTGCTGCCTATCAGGCGAATAACGCCGCGCAGCTCAACGAACAGTTCCAGGCGATCGCCCGGCAGATTTCGAAATTGAGGTTGTCGCAATGATCCGTCGGCTCCTCGTGAACCGCAGCCGTCTCGGTCGTGACAGCCGTGGAACGGCGATGGTCGAATTTGCCCTGACGGCGCCGGTGTTCTTGCTGCTGCTGCTCGGCATCATCGACTATGGCTGGAAATTTTATGGCCAGCACGTGCTGCAGGGCGCGGTCAGCAATGCCGCGCGTGCCGCGACGCTGGAGGGCAACGCGCTCGATCAGGCCGGGCTTGATGCCTCTGTCCGCGCAAAGGTTCTCGTGGTGTTCAAGGACGCGCAGGTGAGTTTCTCGCGGAAAGCCTATGAGAGTTACGACGCGATCGGCCGACCCGAACCGTGGGAGGACCTGACGCCGTACAATGGCGTTCGTGACTCCAACGAGTGCTTTACCGACCTGAATGGCAACAGCACCTACGACCGAGATCGCGGTTTGGAAGGCAATGGCGGCGCCGAAGACGTCGTACTCTACACCGTCAGCATGACCTTTGAAAACGTACTGCCGGTATGGCGCATGCTCGGTCAATCGGACCATACGACGCTTCGATCGACGTCCGTGTTGCGTAACCAGCCGTACAACAACAACACCGAAACAAGCAGGCGCGTATGCCCATGATCCTCTTTTCAATCCGGACGAAATTGGCCGCGCGCCGTATGTTGCGCCGCCGATTTGCACGCGACAACCGCGCCACGGTCTTGATCGAAATGGCCTTTTGTATCCCGCTGCTGGTGCTTGTCGGCTTTGGCGGGATCGAGATGGCCAATCTGACCCTGGTAAACACGCGGATCAGCCAGATCAGCCTCAGCGCCGCCGACAATGCGTCAAGAATTGCCTTTGGCACGAATATGTCGCTGCCGCAGGTGCGCGAACTGGATATCAACGAGGTGTTCACGGGCGCCGAAGAACAGGCGCGCGGACTGAACTTGCGTGGCAACGGCCGCATCATCTTGTCGAGCCTCGAACGCAACGCCGATGGCGGCCAAACAATCAAATGGCAACGCTGCTATGGCGACCTGCCGGTCCGGTCGTTTTATGGTCCTGCGGGCACGGGAGCCACCGGGACAGGGTTCCCGGGCATGGGTCCGGTTGGCAAGCGGGTTGTTGCCGTCCAAGGCACGGCGGTGATGGTGGTGGAACTCACCTACACCTACCAACCGATTGCCTATGGCAGCTGGCTGGGACCGAAGACGATCCGGTCGGAGGCCGCCTATAATGTTCGCGAAGGACGCGATCTGACGCGGGTCTATCCGTCCGCTGGCGTCACGCCGTCGCTTTGCCCCACTTGATCGTGGCCGTCGTCTGACGGAAAGATCAGGCATTTATCACGGGCGCGGCGGCTGCTATCGGGCATCTGCCGATGACCGCACCCCATCCTCCCGACAGCCAGCTTCGTGGTTTCATGGCCTTGCTGCCGGCCGCGGTGCGCCCCTATGCGCTGCTCGCTCGGTTCGACCGCCCGATCGGCTGGTGGCTGCTCTATTGGCCCTGCGCCTTTGCGCTGGGGCTGGGCGGCGGCGCGATCAGCCATTGGCCGTTGTTCCTTTGGCTGCTGCTCGGCGCGATTGCGATGCGCGGCGCGGGCTGCGTCTATAACGACATCGTCGACCGCGACCTCGACGCGCAGGTGGCGCGCACCGCATCGCGCCCGATCGCGAGTGGCGCGGTGTCGGTCCGCAATGCCGTTCTGTGGGCGATTCTGCTGGCGCTGGTCGGCCTGCTGGTGCTGCTTCAGCTGCCACGGCCGGCGCAGATCGTCGCCCTCGCCAGCCTGATCCTGGTTGCGGGCTATCCGTTTATGAAGCGTATCACCTGGTGGCCGCAGGCATGGCTGGGACTGGTGTTCAGCTGGGGTGCGCTTGTCGCCTGGGTCGCGGTGAGTGGCGGTGCCGATAGCGAGGGAGCGGGATTCGCGCTGCCGTTGCTCTATGCCGGCTGCATCGCGTGGGTGATCGGTTACGACACCATCTATGCGCTCCAGGATATCGAGGACGATATGCTGATCGGGGTCAAATCGAGCGCCCGTGCAATGGGGCGCCATGTGAAGGGCGGGGTCGCGCTCTGTTATGCGTTCGCGCTGGGATGCTGGGGCGGCGCGCTGTGGGCGGTGCGCCCCGATCCGCTGGTGATCATCGCACTGCTGCCTGCAGCGGTACATTTTATGGGGCAAGTGATAACGCTGGATCCCGCGAATGGCGAGGACGCACTCGCCAAGTTCCGCAGCAATCGCTTTGCCGGATTGCTGATATTCGCGGCGATGCTGGTGGTCGGAATGGCGCCTTAGCCTATTCGGCTGCGAGCAGTTCCTCTGCTGCGCCAAGGTCGACCGACACCAGCCGGCTGACTCCCTTTTCGATCATGGTGACCCCGAACAGGCGGTGCATACGCGCCATCGTCACCGCATTGTGGGTGACGATCAGATAGCGGGTGTTGGTCTCGCGCGTCATCCGGTCGAGCAGGTCGCAGAAACGCTCGATATTCGCATCGTCGAGCGGCGCGTCGACCTCGTCGAGGACACAGATCGGCGCCGGGTTGGTCAGGAACAGGCCAAAGATCAGTGCGACGGCAGTCAGCGCCTGTTCGCCGCCCGATAGCAGGGTCAGTGTGCCGAGGCGCTTGCCGGGCGGCTGCGCCATGATTTCGAGCCCGGCCTCGAGCGGATCGTCCGAATCGACCAGCTCGAGATGCGCCTGGCCGCCGTCGAACAACGTTGTGAACAGCCGCTGGAAATGACCGTTCACGGTCTCGAATGCGGCGAGCAGGCGGACGCGGCCTTCGCGATTGAGGTTGCCGATCGACCCGCGAAGGCGGTGCACCGCCTGCGTCAGTTCCTCGATCTCGGCGGCGCTCTTTTCGCGTTCGGTGTCGAGTTCAACGAGTTCGTCGGCGGCGACGAGGTTGACCGGGCCAAGCCGCTCGCGGTCCGCGATCAGCCGGTCGTGCTGCGCCGATTCCTGCCCCGCATCACGAACGCTTTCGCCGTCGAATCCCACCTTTTGTGGCAACAGCGGCGGCGGACATTCGAAACGCTCGCCCGACAAACGACCCATTTCGATGCGGCGCAGCTCGGCATTTTCGGAGCGCGCGATCGCTCCGGCGCGGGTTTCGCGCGCCGCAGCGACGCGTTCGCGGATCGCCGCCAGCGCGGTCTCTGCCTCGCGTAGCGCCGCTTCGGCAGCGCGTTCCTGCGCCTCGGCCGCTGCGACCTTCTCGCGCAGACCCGCCTGCTGCGCTTCAGCGGCGGCGCGCTGTTGAGCAAGCTGCGCGGGGGCATCGGCAATCTTGGTCGCTTCGGCGGCTAGTGCATCGGCGCGCTTGTCCATCTCGGCCACCCGCCGCGCCGCTTCGCCTGCGCGGGCTTTCCAGCTTTTGATTTCGGCAGTGACGACCGCTTGCCGTTCGCTCAGCGCCGCGAGGCCGCGTTCATGCGCGGCGAGCGCTTCGCGGGCGCCGTTCGCATCGCTTCGTGCGCGTTCAGCGGCCTGCTCCTCGGTATCGAGTGCGGCGCGCGCAATGCTGTCGTCGGGAAGCGCGGCGAGCGCGGTTTCCTGCACCGCCAGCGCGGCGACGGCCTCCTGGGCCAGGTCGGCGATCTCGGCCAGCCGCCGGTCGAACAATGCCGCGGCGTCGCGATGGCGATCCATCGCCGCCTGCGCCTGGTCGGCAGCGCGTAGCGCGGTGCGGCGCGCCTCGTCGGCCTGCGCCAGCGCCTTGCGTGCGGCGGCGGCCGCCTCGGTCAGCTGGGCAGCCCGCGCGGCGGTGGCGTCACGGCGATTGCGCAGTTCCTGGACGCCAAGCTCGATCTGCGGGCGCTGCGCCGCCAGCGCGTCGAGCCGGTTCTGGCGTTGCAGGCGCTCGGTCGCCGTGGCGCCATCGCCGCGCGCGACAAAACCGTCCCAGCGGCGCATCACGCCATCGGTGGTGACAAGCCGCTGGCCGACCGCAAGCGTCTGGCCGCCATCGCTGTCGGCGACTGCGACCTGGGCGAGGCGGCGGGCTAGCGCGGCGGGAGCCGTCACGAATGCGGCGAGCGAGGGAGTCCCAGCGGGCAATATGGGGTCGTCTGATCGGGCGTCGGCGCCGCCCCAGCTGCGCGCCGCGTCCCCGTCGGTCCCGGCGTCGAGGTCGTCGCCCAAGGCGGCGGCGAGCGCGGCTTCATATCCGGGCGCGACGCGGAGTTGATCGAGGATGCGGTCTTCGTCGCGGCGTCCGGCGGCGAGCGCGCGTTCGAGGGTCGCCGCTTCGCCGTCGAGCGCGGCGAGTGCGGTACGCGCTTCGGCCAGTCCGGCTTCGATGCCCGCCAGATCGCCGGCGGTCGCTTCGCGGTCGGCTTCGGCATTTTGCAGTGCGGTTTCGGCGGCAGCGATCGCGGTTTCGGCAGCATCGGCGGTTTTCAGACTATCGGCACGAGCTGCCGCCAGCGCGGCGCTATCGCCCAGCGCGGTGATTTCGGCATCGACGCGCGCCTTGTCGGCGGCGATCCGGCGGATGGCGGCGTCGGCGCTTTCGCGGGCCGACACCGCAATGCGCCGGTCGGCGGCTTCGCTCGCTGCCTTGGCGCGCGCCTGCGCCAGCGCAATCTCGGCATCGCGCAGCCGCGCTTGCGCCGCCAGACTCGCGTCGGCGAGCGCCGATTTACCCGCATCGCGCTCCGCGATGTCGTGCGCCAGCGCTTTGCTTTCGGCGTCCAGCGCGGTCAGCGCGCCATGCGCCTCGCGGGCCAATTCGCCCTCGCGCGCTCGATCGTCGGCGAGCCGCGCCTGCTGCGCCGCAAGGTCGTCGAGCCGCTGGCGCGCCGCGCGCTCCTCGCCCAGCAGCCGAACCTGGTTCGCGGTAGCCTCGGCCAGCGCATCGCGCTGCGCCTGCGCATCGCTGCGCGCCGCGGCGACACGGGTCGCGACCTCGGTCTGTGCTGCAGACACAGTTTCGAGTTCGTGCTGCGCGGTTTTGACCGCAGCCTCGGCGGCATCCGAATCGCGGCGCGCCTGATCGGCGGCGGCGGCGGCATCGCGCCAGCGCGCATAGATCAGCCGTCCCTCAGTAATACGGATTTCGTCGCTCAGTTTCTTATAGCGTTCGGCGGCGCGCGCCTGACGACGCAACGCGTTGGCGCGCGCTTCCATGTCGGCGGTGATTTCGGACAGGCGCGTCAGGTTGGTTTCGGTCGCGCGCAGTTTCTGTTCGGCATCCTTGCGGCGCACATGCAGCCCGGCGATGCCCGCCGCTTCTTCCAGCATCGCGCGGCGGTCGGTCGGTTTTGCGGCGATGACATTGGCAATCTTGCCCTGGCTGACCAGCGCCGGGCTGTGTGCACCGGTCGCGGCGTCGGCAAAGATCAGCGCGACGTCCTTGGCGCGCACGTCGCGGCCGTTGGCGCGATAGGCGCTGCCGGTGCCGCGCTCGATGCGACGAATAACCTCCAGATCGTCGCCGTCGCCGCCATCGGACAGGCCCGCGACGAGTGCGCCTTCGGTGTCGCAGTGCAGCGCGACCTCGGCAAAATCGCGCGCCGGGCGCGACGCGGTGCCAGCGAAGATCACATCCTCCATGCCGCCGCCGCGCATCGATTTGGGGCTGGATTCCCCCATCACCCAGCGGATTGCCTCCAGCAGGTTCGACTTGCCGCAGCCATTGGGGCCGACGACGCCGGTCAGCCCAGGTTCGATCCGCAGCTCGGTGGGTTCGACGAAGGATTTGAAACCCGTCAGGCGCAGCCGTTTTATCTGCACGGAACGTCCCCGTGCAGTCTATCGAATCGGACCGGTTGCAACCTTGGTGTCACATATCCCCCTGACGGCGGTCATGCCGCGCGGGCGGGGGAGTCGCAAGGGGGTAGGCTTATGCCCACCCCCCGCAAAATCGGATCAGCGCGCGCCCATCGTGCGCAGGCGGTCGCGCAGCAGACCCCAGGCGGCGACGCCTTCGACGACCTGGCCGTTGATGATAAATGTCGGCGTACCGGTGATCTGATATTTCGCGACCCCGGCGTTGGTGCCCTTTTCGATCGCTTCGACGTTCTCGACCTTGCTCAGGCATTGCTGAATCGTCGCGGCGGGGACACCGCGCTGCTGATAGAATTGATCGATACCCCAGCCCTTGGCGAGCGCGGCAAAGCGCTGCGCCGGCGGCAGTTTCATCGATTCTTCAATCCCCGGCGCCGGCTTCGACGCGCCTGCAATGAATGCCTCATGTTCTAGGAAGGTCGCGTCGGCGAGCGGGAAGAAGCGGTCGGGGCCGGTGCATTTGACGATCGCCCCCGCAATCGCGTCGACGGGGTGGAGCATGAACGGGGTCAGCTTGTACGACACCCGGCCGGTGTCGACGAAATCGCGTTTCAACTCCTCGTGCGAATCCTTGGCGAACTGCGCGCAATGGCCACAGGTAAAAGCGCCGAATTCCTCGAGCTTAATCGGTGCGTCGGGGTTGCCCATAACCACCCCGTCGCCATCGACGCGCACGACCTGCGACCAAGTCTTGCCAGCGGGCGCGGCCACCTTGGCGACGACGTCCTGTTCTTTGGATGTGTCGGTGGCGCCGCCGCCGCAACCGGCGAGAGCGAGCGCGCCGAGCGACGACAAAAGGGCGATACGAAGCGATGCGGTCATGATGCGATGTTCTCCGGAAACTGAATATGCGAGGCTTTTACGATCCCTTGATCGCTTGGTCGAGTTTCGATTTGAGCGCGGGCCATGACGTTACTTCTGCGTTGCGGCCGTTGACGAAAAAGGTCGGGGTACCGCCGACACGGTCGGTCCCCCGCCCGATATTGGTCATACCGGTCAACTCGGCCTGCGCGACCTCGCTGTCGAGAGCGGCGTCAAGCTGTGCCTGCGAGTAGCCGCGCGCGCGCATCAGCGCGGCGAGCCCGGTGTCGGCGGCGATCTTGCGCGCGCGCTGGGCGGTGGTGCCTTCGAACCAGCTGGTTTTCTGTGCGTCGGTGGATTTTGTCACCTTGGCCATCCAAGTGTCGAAAGCAGCAAAAATCGCCTGATGGTTGCGCGCGAATGCTGCCGGTCCGCCGCAGCGCGCGAGCAGCGCCGCGGTCATATCGACCGGGTCGCGCACCAGATTGCGATATTCGAACAGGACCAGCCCTCGATCGACATATTGCGCCTTGAGCGGCGCTGAACCCAGCTTGGCGAAATCGGCACAGACATGGCAGGTGTAGCTGAAATATTCGACCAGCCGGACCTTTGCCGCCGGGTTGCCGACGACATGCGCGCCGACCGGGCTAGTGGACACCTTCGATGACCAGAGTGCAGGTTTGGCTGGAGTCGCGGCGATCAGCGTCAGCGCGGCGCCCGATATCGCCAGCACCGCAGTGCGGCGATCGAGCGGGGAATCGTCAAAAACGGACATCGTCGGCAGGTCTTTCTTCAACTGATCCGGGGGAGTTTCGGTGCGGTCGCCAGTCCCGACGCCATGCGTTCGAGCACGGTGCGCAGTTCCGGGTCGCCGATGTCGCGAAGACTATCCCCCAGTTCGGCGGGTACGGGTTTGAGCATTGCCGGTGGCTGAACGGGCGCGGCGGGGGTGACTTGGCCATGCGTCATGCGCACCTGCGATACCGCAGCATAGCCAAAAAAGCGGTTGACCGCGGCGAGGATGTCCGGCGCGACATGTTGCAGCATCGGGGCATGCGCGCCGCTGATCGTCAGGTGCAGCGTGCCGCCTGCCTTGGCGCCCACGGGAAAGCGGATCATCGCGGGCTGGGTGACGTCGGCCAGCCGGTCGCCCACGATTTCGCGCCAGCGGCTGACCACCGAGCTTTGGATAAAGCCAAATTTGCGAAAGGCGGCGCGGCCGATTTCGGGAACAAGGTCGGAAATCATGCGTGCTTCGCCGCCGCGCGGGCGTTCATAGATGCGCGCTGCGGGCTTGGCAGGTTTTGCCTTCCCCTTCGCCTTTTTGGCCGGCGCGTCTTCTCCCGTATCTTTCGTCATCGCGGGTGCCATGCCATAGGCGGGGGGTGAGCGTCCAGACTTCCCCATGTACCAGTGAGTCGACAGGTGATGCCGGCGATAGCGTCGCGGCGCGCCTGTTGGCGTGGTATGATCGCGCCGCGCGGGTGCTGTCGTGGCGGATCGCGCCGGGCAGCGACGAAGTACCCGATCCCTATCGCATCTGGCTGGCCGAGGTCATGTTGCAGCAGACGACGGTCGCTGCGGTCGCGGGCTATTTTGGGCGCTTCACTGAACAATGGCCGACGGTGGCTGATCTGGCGGCGGCCGACGATGCCGATGTCATGGCGGCGTGGGCCGGGCTGGGATATTATGCGCGCGCCCGCAATCTGATCGCCTGCGCCCGCGCCGTGGTCGCGGATCATGGCGGCCGCTTTCCGGACAGTGAGGCGGCCTTGCGCGCGCTGCCGGGTATAGGCGACTATACCGCGGCGTCGGTGGCGGCGATTGCCTTTGGCCGCGCGGCGGTCGTCGTCGATGCCAATATCGAACGTGTGATCGCACGCCACCGGATGATTGAGACCCCGCTGCCGATGGCGAAGCGCGAGATACGTGCCGCGCTGGCGCCGCTCGTGCCTGCTGACCGGCCCGGCGATTTTGCGCAGGCGCTGATGGACCTCGGGGCGACCATTTGCACGCCGCGAAACCCCGCCTGCGCGATTTGTCCGCTGATGGACGATTGCCGCGCGCGCGGGCGGTCGGACATCGAACGCCTGCCGGTCAAGCCGCCAAAGAAGGCGAAGCCGCATCGTTACGGGCTGGCGCATTGGATCGAGCGCGACGCGCGGATCTGGCTCGTCCGGCGTCCTGACAAAGGGATGCTCGGCGGGATGCGTGCGCTGCCCGGCGGCGACTGGACCGATGCGCGCCCGACCGAGTCGGGCATCGCCGAGGTCGATCATGGCTTCACCCATTTCGACCTGACGCTGAAACTCGTGCAGCGCCAATCACCCCCCGAAACCCCCGCTGCCGCAGCGGAAGGCGAATGGTGGCCGATCTCGGACCTTGACGCGGCGGGCCTGCCGACGCTCTATCGCAAGCTGGTCGACAAGATGATGCTGGAGAGACGCACATGAACATGATGGTTTCACGCCGGGCGCTGCTCGGCAGCATCGCGCTGGGCGGCGGCGCCGCGTTGCTGCCGCGCGCCGCACTGGCATGGAAGGTCGACGGCGCCGGGCTCTATCCCGCGACCCATGCCTTCATCAAAGGCTTCGTCGATCGCCGCGAACTCGCCGGCACCCTCGCCGCGATCGGCAAGGGACAGGAGGCGGCGGTGTTTTTCGGCGCCGGAGTGCAGTCGAACGATTCGACGACCCCGGTCGGCCCCGACACGCTGTGGCGCCTCTATTCGATGACCAAGCCGATCACCGGCATCGCGGCGATGCTGCTGATCGAAGATGGCAAGATGAAGCTCGACCAGCCGATCGCCGATTTCCTGCCCGCCTTCGCCAAAATGCAAGTTCAGGACACCCCCGACGGATCGATCACCGCCGTGCATCCGGCCAAGACCCCGATCACGGTGCGTCACCTGCTCACCCACACCGCAGGCCTGGGCTATAATATCATCCAGAAAGGCCCGATCAAAAAGGCCTATGACGATGCCGGCATCGTCGGCGGCTCGGCCAGCCGCCTTCCGATCCCGGGCTTTGCGCCAGTAACCCCCGCGCCGAGTTTGGCGGCGATGGCCGATCGCCTGGCGGCGCTGCCGCTCGTATATGAGCCCGGGACCAAGTGGAGCTATTCGATCGCCCTCGACCTGATGGGGCGGCTGATCGAGGTCGTATCGGGCCAGTCCTTCGATGCTTTCCTGAAAGCGCGGCTGTTCGACCCGCTCGGCATGACGAGCACCAGCTTCATGGTCGCGGCAAAGGACGTCGGGCGCTTCACCACCAACTACGCCCCCTATGGCGGCGCGCTGATCCCCTTCGATCCGGCGACCAGTTCCATCTATCTCGATCCGCCGCCCTATCCGTTCGGCGGCGGCGGGCTGGTGTCGAGCGCGCGCGATTACGACCGCTTCCTCGCGATGCTGCTGGGGGAAGGCGCGACGGGCGGCGTGCGGGTGATGAAGGCCGAAACCGCGCGGCTCGCGATGTCGAATCTGCTGGCCGACAGCGTCGATCGCAAGGGGACGTTTATCGATGGCCAGGGCTTTGGCGCCGGCGGCCGCGTGTCGCTGCCGAGTTCGCCGGGTGGCGAGGGCATTTTCGGCTGGGCAGGGGCAGCGGGGACGATCGGTTTCGTCCACCGGGGGCTGGGGTATCGCGTCGCGGGCTACGCCCAATATATGCCCTCGGGCGCGCTGCCGTTTCAGGAAAAGTTCGGCGAAACCTTCTTCAAGGATGTGATCGGCTGATGCCGTTGCCGCTGGGGTTCACCGGCGCGTGGCTCGACCGC
Source organism: Sphingopyxis sp. (assembly GCF_965279725.1). Classification (GTDB taxonomy): domain Bacteria; phylum Pseudomonadota; class Alphaproteobacteria; order Sphingomonadales; family Sphingomonadaceae; genus Sphingopyxis. The sequence continues at coordinate 757,614 of NZ_CBDIIL010000003.1, read as the reverse complement.
GCCGATCCGTTGCGCAGCGATGCCGACGGCTTCGCTGCCGCGGTCGCCGATCCGCGCGCGCGGTGCCTGACGCTCGACGGGATCGACTTCGTGCCAGGCGAGGGCGGCGGCCTGCTGTGGGACGCGCTCGACCCTGCCGATGACCGCGCGCTGCTGCTGCTTGGACTCGATGGCGATGGAATCCCGCATTTTGTGCGCGAAGCGGCTGCCGCGTCGCGCATCGATGCACGGTCGCGCACCGTCATGCGCTTGCTGCCCCTGCTCTCAGGCGAAGAGGCGGCTCTTTACGGCGGCGCGCGCAGTCTGGTCGACTGGCACGCGCGGCACCGCTTTTGCGCGGTGTGCGGCACGCCGACGACGGTGTTTCGTGCCGGTTGGGGACGCCGCTGTGGCAGTTGCAACGCCGAACATTTTCCGCGCGTCGACCCCGTGGTGATCATGCTCGCCGAGTTTGAAGATCGCGTTTTGGTCGGTCGGCAGGGCGGCTTTCCACCAGGATTCTTCTCGGCGCTGGCTGGTTTCGTCGAGCCAGGCGAATCGCTCGAGGAAGCGGTGGCGCGCGAATTGTTCGAGGAAGCGGGCATCCGCGTTTCGGACGTAACCTATGTGGCGAGCCAGCCTTGGCCGTTCCCGTCGTCGCTGATGATCGGTTGCCGTGCTGTCGCGACCGATCCGGCGCTGACGCTGGATACGACCGAGATCGAGGCAGCGATGTGGGTCGAAAAGACCGACGTGCGCGCTGCGCTCGCGGGCGATATGGGTGCGCCGTTCACGGCGCCGCCGCCGCTGGCAATCGCGCGCTATTTGCTGGAAGATTGGGCGGGATAGATAGGCTCACCGAGGAAATCGCGATTCCGTTTCGCCCGTTCGTGCTGGGCTTGCCGAAGCACCGCGCTTCCGATCTGTCGCGTGAGGAAAAGACGGCCCTTCGACAAGTTCCGGGCAGATCGTTCAGACCAGATCTGTGGGTTTGATTAAATCCGCCGCCCGGTAATCCGGCTGATTTCCTTGGCCACCATCGCCTCGACCAGCGGCGGCAGGTTGCTGTCGAGCCAATCTTTGAGCATCGGGCGCAACGCGTCAATGACCACATCTTCCATCGTGCGCCCGGCGGTCGCAGGCGCGGTTACTGCGGCAGCGGCGACCGTCGGGGCGATTGCTGCAGTCAGCGCTTCGAGTGATTGGCGCGCGGCGCCGGCGCTGGCTTCGGAAACCAGCTCGTCGGCCTCGGTCGCCGCCTCGGCGGCGACTTCATCTTCTTCGTCCTGAAGGTCGAGAATGTCGTCGGCCTCGGGGACGCGGATATCGCGTACCGAACCCGGCGCCTCATCCCGTGCGATCACGCGACGAATCGACGATAAAATATCTTCCATCGATGGTTCCCGCGACATATCGCCCATACACTAGCCCCCTAAACCATCACCGTTACCGTATGGTTAACCGTCGTCTTACCGATTTGGGGCGTGTTTTGCCAAGCGTTATTGTGACGACAGCGCGGGCGGACCCACCGGTACGCTCGCAGTGGCGGCCGGAACGGCGCGCGTGTCGGTTGCCTGCTGCTGCGGCGCCGGGTCGTCGGCCCAGTCCCAAATCTGCCCGCGCACGCGCTTGTAATTGACTTCGGGATCGTAAAGCGCACCGCCTTCGATCCCCAAATCGCGGGCTTCGGCCTTGCCCATCGCGGCAAGGACCGAGAAGGCCGCGACATAGCTGTTGCGCTGCGCCGACACGAGCTGAACCTGGGTGTTCAAATATTCCTGTTCGGCGTTCAAAATGTCGAGAATCGACCGTGTCCCGACGCTGTTTTCGGCGCGTACGCCTTCCAGCGAAAGCCCGTTGGCGCTCACCGCCTGCTGCGTCGCGGCGATGATCTGTTCGTTCGCGCGCCACGCGGCATAGGCGGCGCGCGTCTGGGCGATCACGCTGCGTTCGACCTCGACATAATTTTCGATCGACTGGCTGGTGCGCGACTGCGCTTGACGGACCTGCGCCGACGGGCGCCCACCCTGAAAGATCGGGATCGACAATGACAGCCCGGCCGAAGCGCGTTTTGTTGTATTGTCTGACGTCGGGTCATTCACCGAATTCAGATTGTTATTATAACCGGCGCTGGTCGTCGCCGACAGCGTGGGCAGCCGCGTTGCACGCGCGACGCCGATGTCGGCGCGACTGGCATTGATGACCTGATTCGCGGCCTCGATGTCGGGATTGCTGGTCAGCGCGATTGCGACTGCTTCATCAGGCGATGCGGGCAGGTTTGGTAGCTGTGGGGGTTGTTCAAGGTCGACCGGCGCGTCACCGACGAGACGGGTATAGGATTCGCGGCTGGCGATGAGGCTGGCCTCCGCCGTACGCAAATCACCCTCGGCCAGCGCGAGCCGCGCCTCCGACTGCGCGACGTCGGTGCGCGTAAGATCGCCGATCTCGAACCGGTCGCTCGATGCCTGCAAATTGGTGCGCAGCACCGCGACATTCTTTTGGTTCAGCTGGACGATCGCCTGGTCACGGATGACGTCCATATAGGCGCCGACGGTCTGCGAAAAAATGCTCGCCTCGGTCGCGCGCAGGTCGGCCTGGCCCGCTTCGACACGATATTTGGCGGCCTTTACCGCGTTGCGCACCGCGCCGCCTTGATAGATCGGCACCGAAACTTGTCCGCCGACGCTGACGAAGCGTTTGGGCGAGAAGAAGCTGTTGCCAGGCAGGACCAGATTTTCCTGATAATCGACCCCGACCCCGACATTCGGCAAGCCAGCGGCTTTCTGGATCGGTACATTTTCGTCGTTGGCACGTTGTCCAGCGCGGGCCGCAGTCAGCGTCGGGTTGTTTTCATAAGCCTTCGCCAGCGCATCCTGCAGCGTTTCGGCGTGCGCCGCCGACGACAGCGTCAAGGCGCCGATGGCAAGCCCGGCAAGCCAGCGTGCGCGAGAGAGGGGCCGTTTTTTATCGGTATCGAGCATCGTTATGTCAGCCTGAAACAAGGAGGGATATGGCTTTAGAATTGGAAGCCGGCCGGGGCAGCAAAGCCGGGCAGCGGCGCGGCATCCATATCAGCGAAGCTGCGCAGCGCGATCGCGCCGCCGGCCTTCACCCCCTGGACCAGCCGGGTGACCGCGCCGTCGCGGCGCGCCGCGACCAGGCGGCCACCCTCGGCCAGCTGTGCGGCAAGCGCGTCGGGCAGCGTGTCGATTGCGCCTTCGATAATGATGCGGTCGAACGCCGCGGCATCGGGGGCGCCAGCGCTCAGCGGTCCGGCAACCCAATGTATCTTCGCGTCGACGGTCGCCGCCTGTGCCATCGCCATCAGCTCGGGTTGTTCCTCGACGGCGTGTACGTCGGCGCCGAGCCGCACGAGCAGCGCGGCGGTGTAACCGGTGGCGCTGCCAATCAGCAGCACGCGTTGCCCGGGACGGATCGCCGCGGCGACGAGCAGGCGGCCAGTAACCAGCGGTGCGTTGAGCGCGCGGCCATGACCAAGCGCGATCGCGCGGTCCATATATGCGACGCTGGCAAGCGCGGCAGGGACATGCGCCTCGCGCGGCACCGCCGCCATCGCGCCGACCACCGCCGCGTCAATAACGTCGTTGGTCCTCAGCTGGCTGTCGATCATGGCAGAGCGCATGTCCGCCGCAGTGATTTCGCTAAACTTGGTTGCCATCAGCCTTTTCCGATTCCCTGGGGCATGAACCTGTGCGGGGCAGTTCTAGCCCAAGCGCGGCTGTATTGCAATGCTAATACAGCCCTTGCCCATATAGACGCGCATAGCTGGCAACGGGGGTGCCGCCAACCCTGTATCATCGGGACAAGCCGGTGCATGGGCGAATCCTTGACAAGGCAGTGAAAGCCCCTCACTAGCGGCGCCGTCCAACACCCGGCCCATCCCTCAGGGATGCGGTAATTTGGCATGAGGCCCGATGGCGGAGTGGTGACGCAGCGGATTGCAAATCCGTGCACGCCGGTTCGATTCCGGCTCGGGCCTCCAAACTCAATAGCAGAATCCGCGAGGAATCTCAATGGCCTTGGCCGTAAGCGGGACGCATGCGACCTACGTCTGATCTGTGCTCGGTCGTATTGGGCAGCACTGGGGCAGCACGGTCGTTGCGTTGCTACTCTCGCTGTTCCGACTGTGACGCACCGCATCCTGAGCAGAGCAGCTGTTGATTTCAGTGAAGCGATGGCATTGAGACACTAAGGCGATTACGCCATGAAAGATACCGAGCCGGGGTCGCCAAGGGGGTACGGGGGACAGGCGGTGCTTGACCGACGCTATACGCAGGGGCGGAGGAATTTGTGCTGAAATTTGCGGCTAGGGTCTGAGCAGTTCCCAAGGTTCTAATTCAAGCGCGTCGGCGAGCCTTCCCAAAGCCTGAACGGTCGGATTGCGCCTGCCACGCTCTAGCTCGCTGAGGTAACTGCGTTCCATCCCCAATTTGGCGGCTAGGTCCTGCTGGGTAAGGTCGCGCGCGAGCCGTTCTTTTCGCACATTTTCACCGAAGAGCCGGACCACATCCATTGGAGGACTTGGCGGCATTCACCCTCGCGAGTATGTATGCTAATCGTGACATTGCCTCTCGGGTATGGGGCGAGGAGAGATTGTCGATGAATACAGCTCTTATTTCGTTCGGCTCGCTCTTGGTGTTCGCCGCAGTGGTTGCGGGGGGCGGCGCGCTTTGGAGTTACTGGGGATGGGTACAATCTGGTCGCCCTCGCTTCACAGCCAACGAGCAACTGCAAATCGATATTCTGCGTGCTCAGGGACGGACATTGAGGAGCGCGCGAAGCGTGGTTCTTGAACAGCGAAGCTCCCCATTCATTGCCCAGATTGATGCCATTCGAGACACGATGGATTTGGCCAATAACCCTGATCGAGAGGGAGAATTGCGGGACTTGTTACGTCGTTAGATGGAACGCACGAGGCCCAGTGGTTCTCGTTAGCGCGCTTTCTCTTGTAATGTTTCCCAGCGTTCCTATTTCGAAGATCAAACCGGATAAGGTTGCGGCAAGGGCCGCTTTTCACCGGTGGCCACCGAAGAGATCATTAGGCCTAATATAGTTGGCCGCCGACCATCCCACATTTCTGCTTCGCCCTTGGTAAAGGCGTCGCGCCCATTCGGGCGGGCGTTCTTGATTCATGCGCTCCGTCCATATCGTCGGAGATCCACGATGAACTACCCTAACAACTCCGTTGCCTTCCAAATTGACGAAGGAGAGGTGAAAACCATCCGCCAAAGTGAGTGGTCGCGGCTCCTTTGCTATTTGTGGCTCAATCGCCATCGCTGGGTGACAGTGCTAGAAATCGTCTGCGAGTTAAGAACTTCCGAGGTTCCGGCGCGGTTGTCCCAGCTGAGGAACAAGCACGGGGTTCTCGTCGAGAGCAAGCAGGGCACGGGCCGAAAGAAGCTGTACCGCCTCGACCCCTCTGTCTTGGTGGTGGAAGGCGTCTGCAATGGCTGACACTCGCGACCCCCGAGGCTGCGATATCATTCTGACGCCCACGGAAGCAGCCGGTGTCTTGAAGCTCAGTGTCCGGACGCTTGAAGATATGCGATGGAGAGGCGGAGGACCGAGGTATCTTCGGTTGTCTCGCAACTGCGTTCGCTATTGTCGGTCTGACGTTATTGCTTGGGCTGAGGGAAGGGCGAGGTTCAGCACCAGCTACCCTCCTCTCTCCTAGAATGTGACATCCTCCCTCCCCTAAACCCCTCCCTTATGGGGTCACCGGGGGCGGGGGGGTTTTAACCGAAAGACCGAATGATGGTCTCTCTTATATATTAGCTACCAGTGGTCGAGCCCTGGTTATTGCGCGCGGCGAACCACAGCTCAGGTGTTCGGTTCACGACAAGACCTGCTGAGGGTTAGAGGATGCGCAGCCTACCCTCCTTGCGCGCCGAGAACGCATGGAGTCATTCGGGATAGATGATTGAGAGGCCAGCCCGACGTTATCAATTGCAGAACGGCAAGACCCATCGTTGTGTATATAGAATTGGCCACTATATTATTGTGAATAGCGGCAATGCTGCATGTAGCGTGGGGGACGGGATGACTGATGGGACCGCAATACTCGACCAGATATCTGGAGCTTTAGACGCGCTAGCAACTCAGCTACATGCCAATATCGGGCGAGATGAGCCATTAAACCAGATTTGGGGTTGGAATATGCCCGCGATCACGCGCGATGAATTCGCTGCGCTGATCCGTGAGCCGATCCTCGTCATTCAAAGTTTGCCGGACAGAGAGGTGAGCGACGTAGATCTCAATATTTTGAACGGATATCCGGGCCGAATCTCGCACTTCCAAAGCGAAGTATTGCCAAACGTTGCGGGCGGAAATGCCTTTCACGTTTACATCACCGCCATTTCAATGATTGATGCTTTGAAGGTTTTGCTGGAACAATACGCGTTATCCGATCCTGATTGGACGAAGATAGAGGATCAAAAGCTAGTCCCAACGTCTCAGCTCCGGCGGCTACGACAACTACAAGCTTCTATCGACAAAGCCGTCACCGACGGGGGCGATATCGCCGCTAAGATTGACGAGATTAACGCGGCTCGGGCGACGGCGGAGGCACTTCCTGCCGATCTACAGGCGTTGGTTGAAGCCCAGACCGCGTATGCTAAGGCAATGAAAGAAATCGAAGGAGTGAAGGGCAAGGTAGGCGAAGCTCTTGCAGCGGCGGATGCCGATCAGAAGGCAATCGACTTGCTCAAGCAACAGGCCGAGCAGCTAGTTGCGAATACCGAAGCGGCTCAGGCTGCCGCAACCACACAGGGTCTCGGGGCGGCGTTTGATAACAAGGCCAAGGCGTTGGGTACGTCAACTATGGTGCTTGGCGGCCTTCTCGCTTTAACCCTAGGAACGGCAGCATGGCTTTCGGCAGGACGAATTGAAGCTATCCACACGTTGATTGAAAAGCCGAACGTGTCACTTCAATTGCTTTGGGTGCATGTCCTGTTGACTGCCATCAGCGTCGCTGGGCCGGTCTGGTTGGCTTGGATATTGACTAAGCAAATAGGTCAGCGGTTTCGCCTTGCAGAGGACTACGCGTTCAAGGCTTCTGTTGCAAAAGCGTTCGAAGGCTACCGTCGCGAGGCGGTCAAAGTTGATCCAGCCTTTGAAAAGCGCCTATTTGCCTCAATTCTTGATCGCCTCGATGAAGCTCCGTTGCGACACGTTGAAGAAGAAAATCACGGGAGCCCTTGGGCTGAGTTGATTGTTGGGCGGCTCAGCAAAGGCAAGGCTGGGGCTGCCCCCGTCCCGCCTGCTATTCAAAGCGGGGACGAAGGGGCATCGGCTTAGCTTCCACCAGCGAACAGACGCGCTTGTAATTCACTCGCAGCCAAGCGGCTGAGGAGGCTGGGCACGGCCCGACAAGGAAATCAGTTTTGGGATTGTGCTTCTTATCCACGTTGCCGGGGCACCCGTTCGCTGTAGACTTGCAATGCAGGACGGCCAATCGCGTCTGACACATCGCGCTGCCCTTTCATCGGCACTACCGTTTTATCCGCTGCCTTCCGGGCCTTTGCGTCTTCCTCAGCCTGTGCTGCGAGACCCGCCAGTCTCATGCCGTTCGCCCTGCGAACCTCAGGAACTACGTGTGCATAACGCCGAGTAGTGATGGGGGTGGCGTGGCCGCATTGTATCATCGCTGCCTCCAACGAACCCGTTGCGATTACCAGATGGGTAGCCCCCGTATGCCTTAGGTCGTGGATGCGGCCCTTCCTTACGCCTGCCCGCTTCCACACTCGCTCCCAAACGTTGTTGAGCCGCAAGAGCGGCAATCGGGGATCGAACTGCTGCGGGAACACCCACCATTGAGCCGCTTGGCCCAGCTCGACTACGGGTCTCGCAGACTGCAATGCAATGGAAATAGGCTTCCATTCTAAGAGGCGCTGGGCGAGATCGGGATCGAGGAAGCGGGTCACCGGGCGTCCAATTTTGGTATTGGTGCTTTCAACCGTCCACCAAGCGCCCCCGCCTTTTTCTTCTGTCTCGAACTCGATTTGACCCCAGTGTGCGCGTGTCACTTCTCCCAGCCTTGCCGAGGTCAATGCAAGCATACGCAATGCTAGTCCCCCCGCCCGGTGCTGGTCGTTGTCTGCGGCCTCCAACAGTCGACCCCATTCATCCGCCGTATAGTAAAACTCGCTCTGGTGCTCAGGATAGCGGCTAACTCCCTTCACCGGGTGCTCAGGCGCACACCCTTCCCGATAGCCCCACAGGACAGCTAGCGAGAGCATCTTGCTCAGGAGAGCCAGAGCGCGGTTACATGCGCCGGGAGTTTCCCTCTTCGTGACCTTGAAACGCTCCACCATCGCGGGAGTGAGATCGGTGACCTTGATCGAACCAAATGTCGGGGACAGGTGGTCTCGCCAAAGCTGCCTATAGCTATGCGCGGCTTTCTTGAGGCGGCCTTCGCCTTCCCAATATTCATCCCACAAGCGTTGAACGGTGGGTGTGCGCTTATCTTTGATCCGGGCGGCGTCAGCGGTCAACCGCTTCTGCCGTTCACCCTCGCTGGTCCCCTTTCGCCCGCGCTCGCGTTCCGCCCAGCGCCTTGCTTGTTCGGGTGTCATTTCAGCATATGCTTTTGACAGCTTCACTTGGGCGCTTCCTCGACCACCTTCGCGATAGGAGAAGACCCAGCGCCATTGAGCGGGGTCGTTATTGCGGCGCGTTCGGAGACCGAAGCCGGAGATGCGGATATCCCAAATTACCTCCGCACTCGCAGGGTTCAGACCGCGCAAGCTTCGCGTGGACAGGTCGGCCTTGGTCGGTGGGGTCTTCGGCACTGGGTATCTCCTTCAACATGCGACCCGTCAAATCGCAGGCAGGTGACTCCCCAATCCCCGAAATATCGGGAGTATGTCGCTCGCGTACAAGGCCCTAGTTTACGGACGGGCAGCACGTGGGCAGCACTCAGGTTGGGGGTCCTGCTAGCCTCTCACCGTCGCACACCGTATTTGGAAACCGAAAAAACCAGCTTTTCTGTGGATCAGACGTACCCAAGAGGGGCCGAAAGAAACCGCCAGTAGCTAGGCGTTCAGATTGCAAATCCGCGCACGCCGGTTCGATTCCGGCTCGGGCCTCCAAAATCTCCGAATTATCACTTAAAACTGAGCGGTTATGGGGTTTTTGCGTCCGACGTTGGACCAAGGCTGGTCTTCGGATGCCGTTTTTGCGTGGCGTCCTTGTTGCTCGCCCGCAGCGACGATCGTCGGTGCCAACCGGCTTTTAGCGTGCGGCGCAGTTGGACGGGCGGGGCTGCAACAGGGCGCGGCCCGCGGCTATCCCGGTGGTTTGGCCGTCATCTATAGCCAAGGCGCCGTTGACGAACAGGTTTCGGACCCCGACGCTCAGTTCGCGAGGGCGGACATAATCGGCGCGCGGCGCATATTCGGCGGGATCGATAACCACCACGTCGGCGAAGTACCCCGGGCGGAGATAGCCGCGCCGGTCCAGCTTATAGATGTCGGCGGTGCGACCCGTCGATTGGCGGATGAACGTCCGCACGCTGATGACATTGCGCTCGCGGACATAGCGCGCGTATTTTTCGGGGAAGGTCGCGAACATGCGGGGGTGGCCGTTCGATCCGTCGGACGAGGTGACCATCCACGACTGCTGCATCAACAGGTCGACGTCGGCCTGCGCCATGTTGAACGATGCGACCGACGTGCCGCCCCCCTTTTGGCCCTGCTGCTTTGCCGTGATGCTCTGACGGATGATCCGCAGGGATGCATCGCGGCTATCCAGTTTCCACTCGGCCGCGACCTGCGCCAGCGTCCGGCCGGTCCAGGGAAAGTCCTGGTCTATCAGCAGCAGGGCGCTCGCGCCGCCTCGCCGCCGCAGATTTTCCTGCATCTCGTCCCGGATCCGCGCCAGCATGGCGGGATCGTCGAGCCGTTTTAGCAGCGCCGCGCCGCCGCCATCGACTGCCCAGCGCGGCAGCAGCGCCGCGTCGAGGTTCGATCCCGACGCGAGCCAGGGATATTGGTCGGCGGTCACATCGACGCCCGCGGCCCGCGCCGCATCAATTGCGGCAATCACCGCGCTCGCCTGCCCATGAACGTCGACGCCCAGGGCTTTGAGATGCGCGAAATGAACCGGCATTCCCGCCTGCTTGCCGATCGCGATAGCTTCCTCGACCGACCCGAGCAGGCCGATGCTGTAGCTCGATTCGTCGCGCTGGTGGGTGTCGTAAAGCCCGCCGCGAATCGCCGCCTCGCGCGCCACCGCCACGACCTCGTCGGTGTTTGCAAAGCTTTGCGGCGCATAGAAGAGCCCAGTCGATAGCCCCACCGCGCCTTCGCACATGCCCTTGGCAACCAGCGCCTTCATCGCGCCCAGTTCGCCCGCGGCCGGCGCGCGCGCATCCTGACCCAGCACCCGTTGCCGCACCGGGCCGAACCCGACGAACGGCACGATATTGGTGCCGATCCCCGACGCTGCCAGTTTGCCGCTATCGGCGGCAACGTCAGGCGTGCCGTTGCCATCGACCCCGATCATCACGGTGCTGACCCCCTGGTGCAGCCAGGCGGCGTTGACGCGCACGTCCTTGTCGGGCGAACGCAGGAAGCTGTCGGCGTGGGTGTGCGGATCGATGAAGCCGGGCGCGACGATCATCCCCGTCGCGTCGATGATCCGCCTGGCTGAATAGCCGCCGGAGAGACCAACATGGACGATCCGGTCGCCGCGGATTGCAACATCGCCGACAAAAGATTCGCCCTCGCTGCCGTCATAAATCGTCCCGCCGCGGATGATCACATCGACCGCCTCGTCCGTCCGCGCCATGGCTCCGGCGACTCCAAGCAACGCCGTGACCACCGCAAGCACGCCGATGGTCCGGCGAACCGGGGACGAAACAGGCGATGGCATCGGTGTGATCCTTCCGTGCGAACGATGGTGAGCCGCATGAAGCGCGCGCCGCCGGTGCAGCTTTTCCTGCGCGGAAGATGTCCCGAACCGACGTCCCGCGTCCAGAGGGGGGAGTTGCAGCCCCTATAACCCAATGGCATAAGGCGGCAAGGCGGGCCTTTCGCGGCCCGATTGCTGCTGCTTGGGACAAAGACCGAATGAACCTGCGCCAGATCGAGATTTTTCACGCGGTCTTCTTGCACGGCACGGTCAGCGCCGCTGCGCGGTCCCTCAATGTCTCGCAGCCGTCGGTGACCAAGGTTCTGCGCCATGCCGAACGCTCGATCGGCCTGACCTTGTTCGAACGGTCGAAGGGGCGGCTGATCCCGACGCAGGACGCGCATACGCTGTTCGCCGAAGTCTCCGACATTCAGGACCGGGTGCGCTCGCTCCGCCAGGCCTGCCAGAATCTGCGCCACGGGCGTGGCGGCTTGCTCCGCATTTCTGCGCTTCCCTCGCTGGGCCTCGGCGCGATTCCCGCCGCAGTGGCGCGGTTTCTGGGCGATCATGAGGATATCATGTTCGACCTCCAGACGCTCCATCACGACGAAATGGTGCGCAAACTCTATGAGCATGAAACCGACATCGCGATCAGTTTCGAAGTGCCGCTGACCGCCCCCGTCGCGCATCAGGTGATCGGCGAGGGCGAGCTGGTGGTGATCTACCGCGAAGAGGATATGCCCGCCGCGCCGCCGCGCCTGCATCTGGACGAGCTGCGCGGGCAAAAATTCATCAGCCCGGTTCAGAGCGGCCCGATCGGCCGGATGCTGTCGAGCGAACTCAGCCGTCTGGAGGTCGAGCTCGACGAGGTGGTGTCGGCCCGCACCTATTATGTTGCCGCGGGGCTAGTCAGCGCAGGGGTCGGCATGGCGATCGTCGACAATTTCACCGCCCACGCCGCGCTGCCCCCCGGCCTCGCCAGCCGACCGTTGCAGCCCGCGATCACCTTCGACATCAACGCGGTCTATTTGCAGAATCGTCCGCTATCGCGAACGGCAGCGGACTTCCTCACCGTGCTCGCGACGGTGATCGAAGGGCTATAGCGTCAAGCTATAGGATATGGGGCGCTGGATATTGGGGCCGCGCCGCGGGTGAGGTTAATGTCGGTGCCTTCATCGTCCCGCAGGTTGCTCTGAGCCATGATCGAAACGCCCTATCTTCTCTACCTCGGCCAAGCGAACGACGCCGCTGACATCAAGACCTCGCGCGGGCTCGCGGTGTTCCGGCCCGACATTTGTATCGGCGAATATCGCCACGATGATTGCGGGCTGACGCTGGATCTGCCGCGAATGGATTTTGCCGCAGCGCGCGCGGCCGGGGCTCGGACATTGGTGCTGGGTATCGCCAATGCCGGGGGCAGGCTGGGCGAAGATCTGATCGTCGATGCGCTGGCGGCGATGGAGGCCGGACTCGACGTGGCGTCGGGACTGCACCACCGGTTGAACGCCGAACCCCGCCTGATCGCTGCCGCGGCGAGGCTCGGCCGCAAGCTGCACGATGTGCGCGACCCAAGGCCCGACATTCCGATCGGCAACGGCAAGCCGCGCGCGGGCAACCGACTGCTGACCGTTGGCACCGACTGTTCGGTCGGTAAAATGTACACGACGCTTTGCCTGGCCAGCGCGCTGGAAAAGCGCGGCGTCGCCGCCGATTTCCGCGCGACCGGGCAAACCGGCATCCTGATCGCGGGCGACGGCGTCCCGCTCGATGCGGTGGTCGCCGACTTTATTTCGGGCGCCATCGAACAGATTTCGCCCGCGCGCAGCGATAGCGGCTGGGATCTGATCGAGGGGCAGGGTTCGCTCTATCATCCGTCGTTCGCCGGAGTATCGATGGGGCTGCTGCACGGCGCGCGGCCCGACGCGCTCGTCCTGTGTCACGATCCGGTGCGGCCGCATATGCGCGGCCTGTCGCACTATCAGCTGCCGGGTATCGCCGACTGCATCGAGGCCAATCTGCGCGCCGCGCGGCTGACCAACGCCGATGTGCGCTTCGTGGGCATCGCGCTCAACACATCGGCGATGGCCGAGGACGAAGCGCGCGCGCTGTGCGCCGCGACCGAGGCCGAATTCAGCCTGCCGACCAGCGATCCTTACCGGTTCGGAGTCGAGACGATTCTCGACCGGCTGCTGGTCAACGCGACGGGCGCACCCGCCCTCGCCGAAACCGCCTGACTTTTTCGCCGTGAGTCGCACCCTGACCGTCTTTGGCGAGACGTTTCCGCTGCACGCACCCTTTCGCATCTCGCGCGGGGTCAAGACTGCGGCAGAGGTCGTGACAGTGACCATCGGTCAGGACGGCATGACCGGGCGCGGCGAAGGCGTCCCCTATCCCCGTTATGGTGAGAGCGTCGAAAGCGCGATTGCGGCGATCGAGGCGATGCGCGGCGCGCTTGAACAGGGGCTGGGTCGGCAGGAGCTGCTCCAGCGCATGCCCGCCTCGGCGGCGCGTAACGCGATCGATTGCGCACTCTGGGATCTGGAGCTGCAACTGGCGGGCAGCAATATGGCCGCGGTGCTCGATCTGGAACAGCCGCTGCGCCCGATCGTCACCGCGATGACAATCAGCCTCGACACCCCCGAAAATATGGCGGGCGCCGCCGCCGCGCTCGCCGCCGCGCCGCTGCTGAAGGTCAAAGTCGACCGCAACGACCCCACCGCTTTGCTCACCGCGGTTCGCGCAGCGGCGCCGCAGTCGCGGATGATCGTCGATCCCAACGAAAGCTGGACGATCGACGAGGTTCGCAATCTGCAAGGACTGATGACCGATCTGCGTGTCGACTTGCTCGAACAGCCGCTGCCCGCCGACGCCGACGGTGATCTCGTCGGTTTCCGCTCGGCGATCCCGATCGCCGCCGATGAATCGGTGCATGTCGCCGCTGATCTAGACGCGCTGCCCGATGGCTATGGGGTGGTGAATATCAAGCTCGACAAGACGGGCGGGTTGACCGGCGCGCTTGAACTCGCGGACGCGGCGCGCGCGCGCGGGCTGGGCGTGATGACGGGCTGCATGATCTGTTCATCGCTGTCGATCGCCCCGGCATGGGCGATTGCCGCGAACAGTGCCTTCGCCGACCTTGACGGACCGCTCTGGCTTGCCGAGGATCGCGCCGGCGGAGTCAGCGGCGCGAACGGCCTGCTGTCGCCGCCGCAGCCCGGCTTTTGGGGCGGGATCTGATAGGGACAGGGCATATGGGTCGATGACAGGGTTTCTTCGCGGCTGGTTCGCGATTCCGCTGTGGCAACGCGTCCTGGGGGCCATGGCGATCGGCGTGTTTCTGGGCCTCGCCTGGCCCGCCGCAACGTCCGCCATCGCCGTCATCGGCGAATTGTTCGTGCGGCTGATCCGGATGCTCGTCGTCCCTATCGTCTTCATCAGCATCGCGTCGGGGGTTACCGCGCTCGCCGACCCGCGCAAGCTGGGTTCGGTCGGCGCGCGCACGATCGGGCTGTTCGCCTTCACGACCTTCTGCGCCGTGTCGATCGGCATGGCCGTCGGGCTGTTGATCGAACCCGGCGCGGGCGCCGCGCTCGGCAGCGCCGTCCCGCATGCGCTGGGCGAGGCCAAGTCGCTGCATGATCAGCTGGTCGGTATCGTCCCCGTCAACATCGTCCAGGCGCTGGTCGAGGGCGACATGCTGGCGATCATCTTCTTTTCGATGCTGTTCGGTTTCGGGGTCATCCTGGCGGGCGAACAGGGGCGCCCAATGGCGAATTTGCTGCAATCGGCGGGGCAAGTGCTGTTCCATCTGGTGCGGATCGTTATGGAAGTGACGCCCTTCGGGGTGCTCGCGCTGATCGCCAAGGCGGTCGCCGACAATGGCGTCGCGGTGTTCACCAACATCGGCTGGTTGGCGGTCGCGGTCGCGGCGGGGGTGATCCTGCAGATCCTGCTCGTCCATCTGCCGCTGATTGCCTTTGTGGCGCGGCAGCCAGTGATCCGCTTTTACCGGACGATCGTCGACGCGCTGGCGGTCGCCTTTTCGACCGCATCATCGGCTGCGACGCTGCCCGTCGCGCTGCGCATCGCGCTCGAAGATCTGCGGATCGCCCCCGGGGTAGCAAAGACAGTGCTGCCGATCGGCGCGAGCATCGGCAAAGACGGCACCGCGATGTATGTCGGCCTGCTTAGCATCTTCGCGTTGCAGGCGGTCGGCATTGACCCCGACCTGTCGATGCTCGTCATCATTCTGCTGACCGGCGCGCTGGCCGCTTTCGGGACCGCACCTATCCCGTCAGCCTCGCTGTTCATGCTCGCCGCGGTCCTCTCGTCGGTCGGCATTACGCCCGAGCAGACGGCGTTGGTCGTCGGCTTCATCCTGCCCTTTGATCGATTGCTCGACATGACGCGCACCGTGGCGAGCGCCAGCGCCAATCTGACCGTCACGAGCGTGGTCGCGCGCTGGGAAAAGGCGATCGAGCCGGTCGTCGAGCCATCAGCGCCGCCATCCGCGGCGGGGGTCCCATGACGATCGCGACGATTTGCGAGCGCGGGTTTGCTCCGGCGCTGGCGGCGGTCGATAGCGGCCGCATTCCTGGCGCGGCGCTGGGCGTGGTGGGCGCGGCGGGTGAGCGCGCGGTGTGCTTTGCCGGGATGGCCGCTGTTGCCCCGGAGCGCGAAGCGCTCACGCGGGAACATTGGTTTGACCTCGCATCGCTCAGCAAGGTGATCGCGACCACGACGATGATCCTGACCCTGGCGGAGCAGGGGCGGATCGGGCTCGACCGGCCGCTGACCGACGCGATCCCCGACCTGCGCCAATATGATGTCGTGGGTGCCGCCGAGCGGCAGCTGACCTTCCGCGATTGCCTGATGCACCGCAGCTTCCTGCCCGCGGTCGAGCCACTCTATACCTATGGCGACGATCCGGCGCGGTTGTGCGCTTTCGTCTTGCAACGCGAATGGCGGCATGGACCGCCGGTCTATTCGGACATCAACTTCATCCTGCTCGGCATCGCGATCGAACGCATCACCGGCGCGGCGCTTTCCGCCTGGCCGCTGAACGAAGGGTTGCGCTATGGACCGCCGCCCGGCCCGGCGGTGGCGACCGAAGATTGCAGCTGGCGCGGGCGCGTGATGAAGGGCGAAGTGCATGACGAAAATGCCTTTGCGCTCGGCGGTGCGCCGGGTCATGCGGGGCTGTTCGGCACCGTCGACGGGGTATTGGATTTTGCCCGCTCGATGCTCGATGGATCGCTGCTGTCGCCTGCGATGATGGGCGAAGCGCGCCGAGCGAACGAACGCCATCGCACCTGCGGCTGGGAACGCGCCTTCGCCGGGTGGCATGGCGGCGACGCCTGTTCGGCCGACACGATCGGCCATACCGGCTTTACCGGCACCGGCCTGTGGATCGATTTTGAGCGCGGTCTCGCCTGGACGCTGCTGACCAACCGGGTCCATCCGACCCGCCACGCCGACAGCGGCATCACGACCCTGCGCCCCACGGTGAGCGACCGGGTTATCACAGCATGGGATGCACGGGAGAGCATATGACGATATTCATCAAAGGCTACGCTCCGGCCTTCGCGCTCGCGCTCCTTCTTGCTCCGGCCCACGCCCAGACGGCGACCAGCCCGGCGCCCGCACCGCTGTTGACGACGGTCGAGCAGAAACTGGCCGAAGGGCCGGCCGGATCGCGGTTTGGGCTGTTGGTCACGACGCTCGACGGCGACGTGCTGGTGTCGATCGCCCCCGACGAGCGTTTCATTCCGGCGTCGAACACCAAGATGTTTACGACCGCCATCGCCTATGCCGAGCTGCCGCTGCTCCAGCAGAATGCGAAAGGCACCGGGGTGCGGCTCGAAACGGGCGCCGATGGCGCGGTCGACGTCATTCTGCACGGCCGCGGCGATGCGACTTTGTCGAGTGCCGACGACTGCACCGTCGATTGCCTGCGGACGCTGGCCGATGCGGTCGCGGCCAAGACGCGCGTCGTCCGCAATATCATTGGCGACGACAGCTGGTTCCCCGACGAGCGCTGGAGCCCGGGGATGAGCTGGAACAATATCTCGTCACGCTATGGCACCGGCACGTCGGCGCTGACACTCGACGATAACGAGTTGGTGGTGCAGCTCGCACCGGGAGCGGTCGGGGCCGCGCCGACAATTCAGACTTCGGGCTATTACAGCATCGAAAATCGGGTCGTCACCGTCGCGGGCAAGGAAGAAGGGGTCGAGGCCGATCGGATGCCGAACAGCCGCACCCTCCGTATGACCGGTACGGTCGGTGCCGACGCCGCGCCGATGACGCTGCGCTATGGCATCGACGATCCGGCGCATTACGCCGCGTGGCGCTTTCAGGGAATGCTGCGCGCGCGCGGCGTACGCGTGGACGGCGATGTGGATGTGCGCCACCGGCAGCTGACGCCCGCTGACGATCCGAAGGCCCGCAAGGGCGCACCGGTGGTTCTGCCCGCGGAACCCGCGATGCTCGCCGAACTGCCTGCGCCTTCGCTCGCCGAAAATATGGTGCGGATCAATAAAGAGAGCCAGAATCTCCATACCGAACTGATGCTGCGCCGCGTGTCACGGCAAGCGGGCAGCGGTTCGATCGCTGATGGCCAGGCGGTGATGCGGCAGGTAATGACGCAGGCGGGGCTGCCCGATGCGGGATATTACTTCGCCGACGGGTCGGGCATGTCGAGCTATAACCGCATCAGCCCCCGCGCTGCCGTCGGCCTACTGACGTGGATCGCGCGCCAACCGTGGGGCATGGCGTGGCGTGGCACACTGCCGATCGCCGGGCGCGACGGCACGTTGCAGAGCCGCTTCAAGGGTACGATCCTCGAAGGCAAATTGTTCGCCAAGACCGGTTCGCTCAACGCGTCGCGCGCGGTGTCGGGCTATCTCACCACCCGCAGCGGCAAGACGTTGATCTTTTCGGCGCTGGCCAACGATATGCCCGACGGCACCGACAGCCAAGCCACCGCAGCGGTCGACCGCGCGCTGGTCGCAATTGCCGAGGCGCTATAGGATGGGTTGATTTTAGTCTGATCCGTTCGTGTCGGGCGAAGTCAAGACACCCGTCGGGTAGCGTAAGGTCGAGGGGCATCTCGACTTCGCTCGATGCAAACGGATTTGGTGGTGGCTTAAGTCATCCCGCCGAAGGCGCCAATATCATCCGCTCGGCCGCATGCCGGTCCACAGCCGCCTTGCTGAACCATAAAGGCTGCATCGTCCCGGCAAGCCATTTGGGATAAAAGTCGCGATAGCGCGGTGACCGGGGATCGGCGGACTGGCCGGGCAGCAGCAGGAAACGGCTGTTGTCCCACGCGCCGACGTCGGCCACGAACAAATAACTCGCGCCATGCGACACGTTGAAACCACGCTTGGAATTGAAGCCGCGCGCCATCGGCGTGGTGCCGTCGCCGCCCGACCGGCCGCCTTCGATCTTAGGAAAGGCGGCCGCGATCGCCGGGTTCGTGGATAGCGGATGCTGGATCGTCACGCGGTGCAGATCACCCCACTGCCATTTCGCCGGATCGGCGCCGCCCAGTTCGACCGCTTTGGCCCAGCCGACTGCCAGCGCGCTATCGATCAGCGCGTCGCGCGCGGCGGCGGGATCGTCGCCCAGGCGGGTGTCTGGCCTCGCGAGAATGCGGAGCATTTCGGACAGGTTGACCGAAGGGATCAGGTCACGCGCCGCGGCTGGTACCACGCGGTCGCGAAAATCCGCCGATAGCGCCACCATCACCATCTCGAAAAGCAGCGCCGCCGCACTGTCCGCCTCTATCCCGCAATCCCATCGCCGCAGCAGCGCGGCGGCGGGGGCGGCTTGGGCCGAGAGGTTCGCCGGAAGGAGCTTTACCAGCGCCCGCGCCGGTAGCGACTGGACGTCATGTTGCAGCGCAATACTGTCTTCGATCCGGTGCTTGGGTTGGGCGCGGAGCACCTCGGCGATGCGATCGTAGCGAAAGGGATCGCTCCAGTTGAAGCTGATGATCCGCTCGCGATACGGATAGCCCGTCGGCAGGTTCATCTGGTTGGCCGACGCGAACCAGCCCTCACGCGGGTTATAGACGTGGGGCATATCCTCGACGGGCAGCAGCCCCGTCCAGTCGTAATCGCCGTCTCCGGGCGCGGGCAGCAGCCCGTCATGCTTGGGCCGTACCGGCGTAAACCCGATCGTCTGCCAGCCGGTGTTGCCGTCCACGTCGGCATAATGGAGGTTCGTCGGCGACACATGCAACTTGAATGCTTGGCGCAGCGAAGCCCAATCGGTTGCCAGATTGATCGCGATGATCGCGAACCGCATGTTGGCGCCCGGCAGCATGCTGACCGTGGCCAGGGCGACGGCGCGATGGCGCGCCGCGTCCTGCGACACGATCGGGCGTCCGGCGGAGTAGCGCAAGGTCACGCGTTCGGACGGGGCGCCCTTGACCACAATCTCGTCCTCGAACGTCTCGAATGGCATCCATGCGCCCTTGTGCCAATATCGGCTGGGATCATCTTTTTTGGTGCGCAGGATGAACAGGTCGGTCTGGTCGATGTGAAAATTGGTGCGGCCAAAGGCAAAGCGATCGGTGTGCCCCTGCATGATACCAGGCAGGCCCGGCGCACCCGCGCCGATGACGTCCAGCCCCGGCGCCGACAGATGAATCATGTGCCGAGGGCTGATGCCGCCGATGCCCAGATGCGGGTCATTGGCCAGAATCGGTCGCCCGGTCGCGCTGCGCGATGGCGCGATTGTCCAGGCGTTGCTCCCCAGCGCGAAGCGATCGCCCTCCGGCTGTCCGGGGTCGAGCGGCACCTCGTGGATCGCGTCGAAGGGAACGGGCCGGTTCGCCGGATCCAATATGCCAAGGTCGGCGTCGGTTACCGCCGCGGGGTCCAGCCCTTCGGGTATCGTGAACGACCAGGCGGGGCGCAGCGGCGCCATGAGCTGGTCGACCTCGAGCAGCCCCCGCGCCTGAAGCTGCGCGCGGCGCACCTCGTCGTCGGCGTCGCCCATGCCGACGCCGCGCCGCCGCACCAGGTCGCGCATATCCCAGCGGAGCGGACTGATCCCGAATATGCCATATTCCAGCGGCATCTGCGCCGGATCGGCCGCCAGTTCGTCGATCCGCGCGTTGACCCCGGCAACATAGCCGCGCGCGCATTCCAACACATCGGGCGGCAGGGCCGCCAACTCGGCGTCGATATCGCCGCGATACAGGAACAGCCGCGCCGCCCGGTCGGCCGCGACAAAGCGCGGCCCAAAAGCTTCGGCCATGCGCCCCATGTCGCGGCGATGATCGATATCGAGCTGGAACAGGCGGTCGCGTGCGACCAGATAGCCCTGCCCGAAAAAGGCATCATGGCGCGACGCGGCGCGAACATGCGGCACCCCCAGCTCGTCCTCGACAATCTCGATCGGCGCGCGCGCGCCGGACAGGCTGATGGTGCGCGCCAAGCCTTTGCCGCTTTTGTCGCCGGACTTTGCCATCAGGCTTCCCGGCAGGGTGACGAGCGCGACCGAAGCCAGCAGGAATGCGCGGCGCTGGATCAACAGGCCCTCCTCGAAAAAATACACCTACGATGAAGAGCGAACCTATCGTAGCCCCGTGCCGTCACCCCATAGCAAGCGGGCCGCCGCCTATAACTGCAAGCTATCCGCATCGGACCGAGGCAATTGGCACCCCATGCCTTATGGCTATAGGTCCATATCGTCAGGGTCATCGCGAAGCGGTTGACCGACCGTAACCACCCTGTAACCTCCCCGTCACGGAACCGGCTGTCCGCGCGCCTTGAACGCGGCGATAGCCGGATCGGTACGAGGGATACTCAACAAAAACAAAAAGGCGGTGCCACGAGCCCGTCGGGCGGTCAGGCGGGACAAAGTGGGGCGAGCCGACCCGGTGCATCGGCACCGGGGCATCATCGAACGATGTGTGGCATGGCTTCTGTGCAATATTAAGGGGACGGTTAACATGCGTGATCTTGGACGAAATCGTCGGTCGTTTATCGGCCAGGGAAGCTTTGGCGTGGCAATGACGGCGCTGGCCCTCGTTCACAGCGCGCCCGCGATGGCGCAGGAACAGGTCGCTGCCGCAGACGCGAGCGAAGCGGCTGCGAGCGATCAGATCATCGTCACCGGCTCCCGCGTTGCGCGCGATGGCTTTCAGGCACCAACGCCGCTGACGGTGCTTACTGAAACGGAGATCGAAAACAGCTCGCCGTCGAACAACATTGCCGATTTCGTCAACACGCTGCCGTCGCTTGCAGGTTCGACGCGCCCGTCGAACTCGCGCCTCAACATTTCGAGCGGTCAGGCGGGCATCAATGCGCTCAACCTTCGCAACCTGGGGGCGGAACGGACGCTGATTCTGGTTAACGGTCGGCGTTCGGTGGGTTCGACGATCACCGGGCTGGTCGACATCAACACTATTCCGCAGGCGCTGATCTCAAGCGTCGAAGTCGTCAGCGGCGGTGCCTCCGCGGCCTATGGCTCGGACGCGGTTGCGGGCGTCGTCAACTTCATGCTCAACAACAAATATGAGGGGCTGAAGATCGAGGCCGACAGCGGCATTACCCAATATGGCGACGGCTTCAACTATTCGGCCAGCGTCGCGGGTGGGATGGCGTTTGCGGGCGGACGCGGTCATGTTTTGGTGAGCGGCGAGATCGCCCATCGCGACGGTATCTTCGATGTAAACCGGGACTGGAATGCCACCGGTTTCGTCCGCATCCAGGACCCCGCCTACACGGCGACCAGCGGCGGCCCGCAGTATCTGATCCGCCGCCAGGTCGGCGCGGCGAACTCGGCGCCGGGCAGCCTCATTACCAATTCGGCTGGCGGCGCCGCCAACCGCCTGCGCGGAATTTACTTTGGCAATGGCGGCACGCCTCTCACCTACACTTATGGAGCGCTGACCTTCCCATCGGCGACCGGCACCGCCGCGCCGTCACTGACGCAGGGTGGATCGTGGCAGGTCAACGATTCGGGCCGCCGCATCGGCCTCGACCCCGAAGACGACCGCTACGGGTTGTTCGGCCGCGTTAGCTTCGAGGTCACCGACGGCATCGAACTGTTCGCAGAAGCCGCGTACAACCAGCAGAAGGTGCGGTTCAACGCCGGGCCGAACCTGCAAACCGGCATCGTGCTCAACGCAACGGGCTGTACCCAGACGCCGGTCCCGATCACCTGCAACGCTTTCCTGCTCAACGCGCTCGGCCCAGCACAGTTGCAGGGTATCACCAGCGTAACCATCGCCACGACATCGGCCGATCTGCCCGGCCGCGGGATCGACAACAAGCGTAAGGTGCAGCGCTACCTGGTCGGTGCGCAGGGCGAGTTCGAAGCGTTCGGCAATACCGCGCGCTGGGACATATTCGGTCAATATGGCCGCGCCGAGCTGCGCGAGCAGCTGCGCGATATTCAGAACGTCGCGCGTATCAACGCCGCGCGCGACGCGGCCTTTGCGCCCGCGGGCAGCGGCTTCCCTACCGGGTCGATCCAGTGCCTGATCAACGTCGATGCCAACCCGACCAATAACGACGCCGCATGCGTTCCGCTCAACCGCCTCGGTATCGGCGTCGCCGACCCGGCGGCGATCGATTATGTGCTGGGCGATCCGTATCGCGACCAGGTGATCGAACAGACCGTGGTCGGCGCGAACTTCTCGGCCACGCCGTTTGCGACTTGGGCGGGCGATGTCAGCATCGCGATCGGGGCCGAATATCGGAAGGAAGAGGTCAAGGGATTCGTCCCCGACGAGTTCCAGCCGGTCCCGATCATCACCAACGGCAACGTCACCGGCGCGACCAACCGCTGGTCGGTCGGCAATTACCTGCCCAGCTTCGGATCGTATGACGTCAAGGAAGCCTATTTCGAAACCGTGGTCCCGCTCGGCTTTGGGCTGGAGTTCAATGGCGCGGTGCGTGGAACCGATTATTCGACGGCGGGCTATGTCACGACCTGGAAAGTGGGCGCAACCTGGCAGCCGATCGAGGACATTCGCCTGCGCGTCACCCGTTCGCGTGATATCCGCGCGCCGAATCTCAACGACCTGTTCCAAGCGGGTACGGCCAACAGCGATGCCGTTACCAATCCCGGCTTCGCGGCCGGGACCAGCCCGTCCTTCGTGCCACCGGGCCTGACCGTGCAGTCGGGCTACAGCTATTCCGGTTTTGCCACCGGCAATACGAATCTTGGACCGGAAAAGGCCAATCAATGGAACGTCGGGGCGGTCTTCACGCCTACCTTCCTCCCAGGCTTCAACTTTGCGGTCGATTATTTCAACATCAAGGTGAACAGTGGGATCAGTGCCTTTAGTGCACAGCAGATCGTCAATCTGTGCTTCCTTGGGGAGCAAGCCTTCTGCGACGCGATCACCACCGATCCCGCGCGCACGCAGGATCCGGCGCGGCCGTATCTGATCATCGAGACGCAGCCATTCAACGCGGCAAGCCAGAAAGTCCGGGGCATCGACTTTGATGCGTCCTATCGGCTGCCGGTTGGCAACGGTAACGGCGCATTCACGCTTCGCGGCCTCGCCACCCGCTATCTGGAGAACCTGTTCGACAGCGGCGTGCCGGGCACGGTAGTGGTGGATTCGACCGGAGTGAACGGCGGCCAGTCCAGCACGCCGACATGGATCTACCGCGTCAGCGCGTCTTACGATGCCGACGATTTCAGCATCACCGCGGTCGGCCGCGGCGTGAGCGCCGGCAAATATGTCGCCAATGGTATCGAATGCCAGACCAATTGCCCCACCTCGACGGTCAACGCGCCGACCTATGACAGCAACCGCATCAAGGGGGCGTTCTACGTCGACCTTAACCTGACGCAGAAATTCTCCGCCGGAAATGACGCGCAGGGGGAGTTCTTCCTCAATGTGACCAATCTGCTCAACGACGACCCGATCCTGCTGCCCGAAACCGGCCTCGCGGCGAACAGCACCTATTCGGATTTGCTGGGACGTGCATTCCGCGTCGGGGTGCGGTTTAAACTGAAGTGACCTGAGACGAACGAACGAAAAGGGAGGGCCGGCGACGGCTCTCCCTTTTTTGTCTTGCGGCCGGAATAGTCCATTCGCGACGGCGCCCGCGTCCACGCCAGGCGCTGCTGGACATTTTCCGGCGCTTCACTTATATACCAGCCGTTATGGAAATCGAAGCTCCCTCTGCCACGAAAGGGCGTCCGCGCGAGTTCTGCGTCGATGCTGCGCTGGCGGCGGCGCTTCGCGTGTTCTGGTCGAAAGGCTATGAGGGCGCGTCGATGGCTGACCTCACCGAAGCGATGGGGATTACCAAGCCCAGCCTTTACGCCGCGTTCGGCAACAAGGAAGCGCTCTTCAACAAAGCGCTCGATCTGTATGAGCGCGAAAAAACCGACTATATGCGCGTCGCGCTCGACGCGCCGACCGCGCGCGGGGTCGCCGAACGGCTGATGTACGGCGCCCTCGACCTGTACAGCTGCCCCGAAAATCCGAACGGATGCCTGGGGGTGATCAGCTCGGTCGCCTGCGGTGCCGAGGCGGAATGCATCCGCGATGCCGTCGTGGCGCGCAGTGCAACCGCGAAGCGCGCGATGCTCGATCGTTTTGCGCGCGCCAAGGACGAGGGCGATTTCCCGGCCGACACCGATCCCGACGGGCTCGCGCAACTGTTGATTGCCGTGAACCAGGGCATGGCCGTGCAGGCGGGGGCAGGTGCCTCTCGCGCCGAGCTTGAGCGACTTGTCGAAACCAGCCTGAAGCTGTGGCCGGGGCGTTAGTAAAACCGCCTTACCGACCGGTACATAATGCGCTTGACGCCATGCCGGGCTTCTTATATACCATCCAGTACATAAACCGGCTCTCCCCCGGACCGGCCGCCGCGCGACAAGGGTCGGGTGGCGGCCGGAACTGCCTGCATCGGGCTGGCGGCACCCTTCGCCATCGCGCCGATGGTCGCCCGGCCTTTTCATCATCGTTTACGCGGCTTTTACCACTTCTGGTCCATGACATGCTTCGATGTTTTTGGCTGGGGATGAATGATGGACAGCATGCGCGGACTGCTTTCGGGCAGCCACGACCAGGATGACGGGGCGATCGATGCGCCTGTGTCCGTCGGCGTCGATGAACGGCGAATGCAGGTACGGGCTTATAATTACTGGGCTTCGCTGCTCGCCGACCGCGCTTATCCCTCGGTCGAAGATCTCGATCTGGAGGGTGCGGACTTCGGTTCGAATGCAGTGCTGCTGGACTTCACCGCCGGGGTCGAGAATCCCGGTATCGCCTTCGTCGGCGACCGGCTGCGCGCCGAGTCGCAGATCGACGAGGATGTGCATTACATCAGCCAGATTCCTGGCCGCTCGCTGCTGTCGCGGCTGACCGACCATTATCTCCAGATCATTGCCAACCGCGCGCCGATCGGTTTCGAGGCCGAATTCGTCAACGATCGCGGCGTCACGATCATGTATCGCGGCATCTTGCTGCCCTTCTCGTCCGACGACGACACCATCGATTTCATCATGGGCGTCATCAACTGGAAGGAAGCGGCACCCGCCGACGAAGCGGCGGAATTGCAATTGTCGGTCGAACAGGCGCTGCGCAGCGCCGCGCCGCTGACCGCTCCGGTGCCGGTGTGGGCCGACGGTCCCGACAGCGAACATCTCGACGACGACGTTGATGGCGATGCGAGTCCCGGCTTTGCCGCGTTGGTCGATAGCAGCGATGGGCAGGTCGCCGCGCCCGTGAACGCGAGCGATGTGTCTGCAACCGACTTTGCCCTCGATCCCGGCGCCGATGCCGAACTCGCCGACTGGCTGGCGCTGGCGCGCGAAACCGCCGAACACGCCATGGCCGCCGACAGCCGCAGCCGCGGGGCGCTCTATCAGGCCGTCGCCAAGGCATGGGATTTCGCGCTGGTTGCCGAGCAGCAGCCCGAAGCCTTTGCCGCCTTGCTCGACGACGCCGGGCTGGCGGTGCAGGATCGCGCTCCGATGACGCCGGTGGTGAAGCTGGTTTTCGGGGCGACCTACGACAAGACGCGACTTGCCGAATATGCCTGCGTATTGGGCCACGCCAAAGCGGAAGGCGTTGGCCGCGGCGAACTCGCCGCCTATCTCGATCGCTATCCAGGCGGCCTCAAGGGCGTAGTCAAGGACGCGCGGGCGCGCCGCAAGCCCGATGGGGACGCGGTGGCCAACGTCGATGAAAAACTCGCCGCGCTGCGCACTGCGCATCCGGCGATCATCCTGGAGCACGACGCCGGCGACGCGGAATTTGTCGTGCTGATCGCGCGCACGATGCCGGGCGGCCATATCGGCATCGTTGCGAAGGCGGCGGACGATCCGGCGCTGATCGCGAAGCTGGCGCGCAAGGCGGTACCGATCACCGGCGGCTGATCGCGTTCGCGCAATAGACAAACCAAATATTGAAATAAATTAACGCGGAGCAGCGAACGAGGCCTTGAGCCGCGCGCGCCACAGGCGCATAGGGTGGGAAGCGAACGGGCCCCCGCCGATCGTCGGCAGGGATCCCCTTCTTTTGGTTCGGGATGCTGCACTTTATGCCTCAGAATTCGTCCGCCACGCCGGAAACGGACACGCTCACCGCCACCACCGCCAAAGTCCCTGCCAAAATCGCCGCCGCCTATCTGGCCGCGCTGCGCGGCAGCGCGCTGCCCGGCGAAGGGGACGACATGGACAAGGCGGCGCTTGCCGACGCAAGCCAGTTTGCCGGCCGCGCGTCGCTTGATCGCATCGCCGAAACCCCGTCGCTGTTGCTTGAACCGATGGCAGCGGACGGCACCGACCGCCGGATGCGGCTCGTCATTATCAACGACGATATGCCCTTCCTCGTCGATTCGACATCGCAGGTTGTCGCTGCCCAAGGCCTTGCTGTCCATTGCATCCTGCACCCCGTCGTCACGGTGAAACGCGATGCCAAGGGGCATCTGCAAGAGGCGGGCGAAGGGCCGGCACGCGAGTCGGTGATCTATATGGAACTGGAGCGCGGCGATGCGCGCGCGCGCCGCCGTCTGCTCGACGCCCTTGAGGGTGCGCTGCGCGACGTGCGCGCCGCCGTGCGCGACTGGCGCGCGATGCGCGCCGCGATGCTCGCCGATGCGGCGATGCGCGTCGACGGCGAGGCGGCCGAGCTGCTCCGCTGGTTCGAAGGCGGGGCGATGACCCAGCTGGGCCATGAATGGCGGACCCGCGACGGCAAGGTACAACATGCGTTAGGGGTCAGCGAGAGCGGCGAGAGTCAGCTTTTGTCGCCTGCGGCGCTCGATGCCGCCTTCGCTTGGTTCGATGGTGGCGGGCAGGCGCCGCTGCTCATCAAGTCGAACCGGCTGTCGGCAGTCCATCGCCGGGTGCTGCTCGACCTGGTGATCGTCCCTGAAGTGAAGGGCAAGAAGGTCGAACGCCTGTCGATCCACGCCGGTCTATGGACCAGTGCGGCGCTGTCGGCGCGACCGGACAAGGTGCCGGTGCTGCGCGCGCAGCTCGACGCGCTGATGGCAAAATTTGGCTTCGATCCGGCGGGACATGCCGGCAAAGCGCTGGCGCACGCGCTGACCGCGCTGCCGCACGACCTGCTGATCGCGTTCGACGCCGCCTCGCTGGAAGAGCTGGTGCTGACCTCGATGTCGATCACCGACCGTCCGCGCCCGAAACTGGTGACGGTGCGCAGTGCGTTGGGCCGCCACCTGTTCGTGTTCGTGTGGTTGCCGCGCGACGAAGTATCGACCGGTCGCCGCATCGCGGTCGAGGCCATGCTGGTCCGCAGCGCCAAGGCTGGTGTCATCGGCTGGACGATGGTGCTGGAAGACGGCGGCGCGGCGTTGCTGCGCTACACGCTCGACCTGCGTAGCGGCGGGGTCGTTCCTGAAACCGAGGCGCTCAATGCTCAGCTTGAGCAGATGGTGCGCGGCTGGCAGCCCGAGGTCGAGGCAGCGCTGGCAAAGCGCGGCGACCCGGGCCGCGCCGCGGCGCTCGCGGCGCGCTTTGCGCCGACCTTTCCGCCCAATTATCGCAACCTCTATAACCCCGAGGAAGCGGCGCGCGACATCCTGCGGCTGCGCGATCTCGACGCCGACAATCCGCGCAGCGTCCGGCTGGCGCGCAAGAGCCTCGATGGTGACGACCGGCTGCGGCTGAAGGTTTACAGCGCGGTGGGTCCGCTCGCGCTGTCCGACGTCGTTCCGGCACTCGAACATTTCGGGTTCGAAGTGCTTGAGGAAATCCCCACCGCGCTTGGCCAAAGCCGCGCTCCGGGGGCCGAGGATGACGACGAACCACCGATTGTGATCCATGATTTCACGCTGCGCCTGCCCGCCAATGTCGATGAATTGGCGCTGCTCCCCTATGCCGAGGTTCTCGAAGGCGCGATCGCCGCGGTGCTTGGCGGTAAGGCGGAGAATGACGCGTTCAACGAGCTGGTGCTGACCAACCAGACCGATCCGCGCGCGATCGTGTGGCTGCGCGCCTGGTTCCGCTATCTGCGTCAGGGCGGGTCGGCCTATGGCATGGATACCGTCGTCAGCGCGTTGCGCCACGCTCCCAAGCTGACCGAGGCGTTGATCGAGCGATTCAGCGCGCTGCACGATCCCAAGGCGCGCGATGCCAAGCGCGCCGACGCGCTGGAGGCCGATATCCTCGCGGGCTTTGCCGACATCAAATCGATCGACGAGGATCGCATCCTGCGCCTGTTCCACGCCGTGATCGGCGCGACATTGCGCACCAACGCCTTTGCCCCTGCGGCAGAGGAAGCGCTGGCGTTCAAGATCGACTCGAGCCTCGTTCCCGGCCTTCCCAAGCCGCTGCCGTGGCGCGAAGTCTGGGTCTATTCACCGCGCGTCGAGGGCATTCACCTGCGCGCCGGCCCGGTCGCGCGCGGTGGCCTGCGCTGGTCCGATCGCCGCGACGACTTCCGCACCGAAATCCTCGGGCTGATGAAAGCGCAGCGCGTCAAGAACGCCGTTATCGTGCCGACCGGCGCCAAGGGCGGCTTCTATCCCAAGGCTTTGCCCGACCAGTCGCTTGATCGCGATGCGTGGTTCGCCGAAGGCACCGAATGCTACCGCATCTTCATCCGCTCCTTGCTGTCGATCACCGACAATCTGGTCGCGGGCAAGGTCGTGCATCCGAAGGGCGTCGTGATCCACGACGGCGACGACCCCTATTTCGTCGTTGCTGCCGACAAGGGCACTGCGACCTTCTCCGACGTTGCCAATGCGCTCGCGATGGAGCGCGACTTCTGGCTCGGCGACGCATTCGCCAGCGGCGGGTCGAACGGCTATGACCACAAGGCGATGGGGATCACCGCCAAGGGCGCGTGGCTGTCGGTCCAGCGCCACTTCGCCGAACTCGGCGTCGATGTGCAGACCGATACGATCCGCGTCGTCGGTTGCGGTGATATGTCGGGCGACGTGTTCGGCAACGGCATGTTGCTGTCGAAAGCGATCCAACTCGTCGCCGCGTTCGACCATCGCCACATCTTCCTCGACCCCAATCCCGATCCGGCGAAAAGCTGGAAGGAACGCGAGCGGATGTTCGCGCTGCCGCGCTCATCTTGGGCCGATTACAACGCCAAGCTGATTTCGAAGGGCGGCGGCATCTTCCCGCGCAGCCAGAAAAGCATCCCGCTGAGCTCCGAAGTCCAGACGCTGCTCGGCCTGTCGGTGTCCGAAATCGATCCCGGCTCGCTGATTTCCGCGATCCTTAAGGCGCCCGCCGACCTGCTGTGGTTCGGCGGCATCGGCACCTATGTGAAGGCGGCGAGCCAGAATAATGCCGAGGTCGGTGACCCCGCCAACGACGCGCTGCGCGTCGATGCCGAGGATCTGCGGGTGCGGGCGGTGGGCGAGGGCGCCAACCTGGGCACCACCCAGGCCGCGCGCATCGCTTTCTCGGCGAAAGGCGGGCGGATCAACACCGACTTCATCGACAACAGCGCCGGGGTCGATTGTTCGGATAATGAGGTCAATATCAAGATCGCGCTCAACCGCGAGATGACCGAAGGGCGGCTCGCTCAGGAGGCGCGCGATGCGCTGCTGGTGCGGATGACCGACGATGTGTCGGCGCTGGTGCTCGAGGACAACCGGCTGCAGGCGCTGGCGCTGTCGATCGCTGAAAAGGGCGGCTCGGCGGCGGTCGCTTCTTATGTCCGCTTGATGGAGACGTTCGAGGCGTCGGGCCGCCTTGACCGCAAGGTCGAGGGACTGGCGGCGAACGACGAACTGCTGCGCCGCGCTGCCGAAGGGCGCGGGCTGACGCGGCCCGAACTCGCGGTGCTGCTGTCGACCGCCAAGCTCGCGTTGCAGGAAGCAATCGAGAACAGCAGTCTGCCCGACGATCCGGCGCTGGGCAGCGATCTTGCCGCGGCGTTCCCGTCCGAAATGCAGCGCGGTTTCGCCGCGGCGATCGCCGACCACCAGCTGCGCCGCGAAATCATCGCGACCAAGCTGGCGAACCGCATCATCAACCGCATGGGCATCGTCCATCCGTTCGAACTGGTCGAAGAGGAAGGCTGTGCACTCGGCGACATCGCGGCGGCGTTCGTCGCGGTCGAGCGCCTGCTCGATTTGCCCGCGATCTGGACCGCGCTCGACGATGCCAAGATCGCCGAGAGCGTCCGCCTGTCGCTGTTCAGCCAGGCGGCATCGGCGATGACGTCGCAAATGGCCGATCTGCTCCGCGTCACCCAGACGCTGGCGCAGGCGGGGCCGGTCGTGGCGCGGCTTGAACCGGGGGTCGATCGTTTGATGGCGGGGGTCGATGCGCTGCTCAGCCCGTCGGTCAAACACCAGTGGGACATGCTGACCCAGCAGCTCCTCGACGCCGGGGCGCCCGAACCGCTGACCGCGGCGGTTGTCAGCCTGTTCAAGACCGACGGCGCGATCGGGATCGTTGATCTGGCCGAACGGCGCGGCGACGACGAGGTCGCGGTGACCCACGCTTTCACCCATCTGGGCGAGGCGTTGGGCCTCGACTGGGCGCAGACGCTGGCGGCGCATATGAGTCCGGCCGATCCATGGGAACGCCTGCTGGTCAACAGCCTGGCGCGCGATTTCCAGCAGATGCGGCTGATTTTCCTGGCGCAGTTGCCAAAGGGCGATCTCGATACCGCAGTGACCAAATGGCTCGCCGACCAAGCCCCGCGCGTCGCGCAGTTCCGCGCGACGGTCGAACGGGCACGGACGATCCCGAACCCGAACGGCGCGATGCTCTCGCACATCGCGGGCCAAGCGCGCGGATTGTTGGGACGATAGGCAATACGCCCTCTCCTTCAGGGGAGGGCAGCGAGCCCCGGACCTGATCCGGGGCGCAGCGGGTGGGGGCCATCGGCCTCGCGCCACCTCGACAGCCCCACCCCAACCCCTCCCCCAAAGGGAGTGGCTTCAGGAAAGCTTCCCCATGCCCTTCCAACCTCGCATCGCGATCCTCGTTCCGACGGCGGGCTATCACGAGAATTGGCAACCCGCCTTTGCCCGCAAAGCGGCGGCGCTGACCGGCGCCGGGCTGATCGTCGAGCAGCGGGTGTGGACCGATCCCGGCGATCTGACGGGCTATGATCTGGTGCTGCCACTCTTTGCGTGGGGGTATCAGCGCGATGTCGCGGGCTGGTACGCGCTGCTCGACCGGCTGGAAGCCGAGGCCTTGCCGGTGGTCAATCCGGTCTCGGTGCTGCGCTGGAACAGCGACAAGGCGTATCTCGGCGAATTGGGCGCAAAGGGCGTCGCAGTGGTGCCGACGATCGAGGTCGCCGCGCTGGACGACGCGTGCCTTGCGGACGCGCGCGCCAAGCTCGGCGCGAAAGAGGTCGTGATCAAGCCCGCGATTTCGGGGGGCGCGGACGGCACCCACCGCATTACGGCGCACGATGTGATACCCCCCGATGCGCTCGGCCATCGGCGACTTGTCCAGCCTTTGATGCCGGGCATTTTGACCGACGGCGAATATTCGCTGTTCTACTTCAGCGGGAAATTCAGCCACGCGATCGTCAAACGCCCCGCATCGGGTGATTTTCGCGTGCAGGAGCAATTCGGCGGGCGCGAGGAACCGTGGCAGCCCAACGAATCGGCGCGCGACCTCGCTATGATGGCGCTGGCGGCCGCTCCGGCGCTGCCGGTTTACGCGCGGGTCGATATGGTCGGCGACGGGGCGGGCCGGCTGCACATCATGGAACTCGAGCTGATCGAACCATCGCTGTTTCTGCATCATGCGCCCGACAAGGGCGCGGCGTTTGGGCATGCGGTCTATGCCGCGATCTAATCTGCGGCCCGTTTTTTCCACAGCCACTGGCGGATCGCCGAGGTCAGGTTCGGCGGGTCGTCGGCCTCCATGCGCTCCACGTCGATCCGCGCAACGAGTGCGTTGACCGGCAAAGCTTGCCGTGCGGCTTCGGCCGCCAGCGCGTCCCAGAACATCGGCTCGAGGCTGATCGAGGTCGGGTGGCCAGCGATCGTGACCGACCGTTTGACGGGGGGGTGGAGCGGGGCACTCAAGCGCGGGCGCGCCAGCGTCGCAGGACCCATACGGCGGCGACGAGTTCGATGATGCCGACGAGGAAGCCGAGGTTGAGGGGCAAGGTGAGGCCGAAGAGCGCCAGACCGGCCACAAGCAGGATCGCGGCGCCAAGCACCCAATAGGCTATCTCGCCATAGAGCGTTCGGAACAGGAAATAGCGTGCGCCGATGATGGCGGCGAAGATGGGTATGGCGAGATCAGGCGCGCGCACGAGCATCACCCAGGCAATCATCACCCCGACGAACAGCGAGATCGTCGCTTCGAGCGCCAGCGTTTCGAGCGGCTTGCCGATGATGGCCTTGGGGGCGCGGAAGGCCATACGTTCGATCAGGACGGCCAGCGGGTGGATCGCCATGCCGCCGATGAACATCGCGGCGAAAGCGGCATTGATGCCGTAAAGCTGCCAAATGATTCCGGCGATCAGCCAGACGAGACCCGAAACGAACACGCCAGGCGCGCCGCCGGCATAGGCTTGGGCGAGGTCTTGCTGGGCGGCGGAGAGGGGGTGGGTGGTCATGGGGCGGTTGTAGCGTGTTGATCAGCGACGGCAAAGCCGCCGCTTGCGCCTGCCCCCGCGAAGGCGGCGGTCAGACGGGGCGGCGATCTTTTGGGATTGCCGCCCCGTCTGACCGTGCCGATGGCTGCCGCTGTGCGGCACCGGCGCCTAACTTGCCGTTCGCTTCGCGAACGCCTTGGTTAAGCGCCTGCCATCGTCAGTACATATGCTGCCCGCCATTGATCGACATCGTCGACCCGGTCACAAACCCGGCATCCTCACTGCACAGGAATGCAACGCCGCGCGCGATTTCGTCGGCCTGACCGAGGCGGCCGACCGGGATTTTGGCGACGATCTTTTCCAGCACCTGCGGCGGCACCGCGGCGACCATGTCGGTGTCGATATAGCCCGGCGCGATCGCGTTCACGGTGACGCCCTTTTTGGCGCCTTCCTGCGCCAGCGCTTTGGTAAAGCCGTGGATGCCCGATTTGGCGGCGGCGTAGTTGACCTGGCCATATTGGCCGGCCTGGCCATTGATCGAGCCGATGTTGACGATGCGGCCCCAGCCGCGCTCGACCATCCCGCCGAACGTCGCCTTGGCCATGTTGAAGCAGCCGCCCAGGTTGACGCGCATCACATCGTCCCAGTCGCCATAGCTCATGCGCGCGAGGGTACCGTCGCGGGTGATACCGGCGTTGTTGACGACGATATCGACGGGGCCGAACTCCTCGGCGATTCGCGCGCAGCTATCGAGGCACGCCTGATGGTCGCCGACATCCCATTTCATCGCTGCGATTCCGGTGCGGTCGGTAAAGGCCTTCGCCTTTTCGTCATTTCCGCCATAATTGGCGATGACGGTGACGCCCTGTTCCTGCAATTTGAGGCTGATTGCCTCGCCGATGCCGCGACTGCCGCCGGTGACGATTGCTACACGTGCCATAAATTCTACTCTCCCAAAGAGTTATTGGCATCGTGATTAGGCCGGGCGCGCGGGCGCCGCAAGTTTACCGGAACGTCAATTGCAAAGCTGTTCGACGGCGCTAGTTGCTCACCTGCACCCGCAGCTTCGAAAAGTCGCCGATGGCGAGGTCCGCCTTGTCGATCGTCACCACCAGATTGTCGCAATCGCCGAACATCCGGCTCATCAGTCCGCTGGTCGGCAGTTCGAGCAGCACCGCGTCGCGATCCTCGTCATAATCATGGACATAGCGGAAGGGTTCGTGGCCGATAGCTGCCATTTCACGTGCCGCCTGATCACTCCAGCGCGGTTCATAGAACGCGCGCATCGGCGCCGACAGACTGTCCGGGTTCGCGCACCAGTTGTGCTTGGCGCGGTCGAACAGGATCGTCTGATAATCATGGACCCACAGATTGGCGTCGGCGCGGTGCGTGGTCAGCGGCAGGGTAATTGTGTCGTGCGCTTCTACGCCGGTTTCGGGATCGATGCGGTGCACCGCTTTCGCCCAATGGATTGCGTGCAGCGCCGACATCACCGCGGACGCATCGCTCGCTGAAAAAACTTCTTTTGCTGCGCTTTCGTGGACGATGGCGATGATTTCCTCGGCGCGGATGCGTGCCTTCCGGTTCATTGCAGCGCGCTGTTCTAGTTCGACCATCTCCGCGGCGCTCGCGCCCGGCAGCGGCACCACTTCGGTGGTCAGTCGGTCGAGCCGCATTTCGAGCAGTGCGGCCATCGCCGTCATGCTGCCCCAATCGAACGGATGAAAGGCGGGGTCGGCGATGTCGTAGCTGCGGTTATAGAGCGTTGCGCCAATGTCGTTCGGATCGGCCCCGACCCGCGGATCGGCGTCGTCGGGCCCGACTGCGACCAGATCGACCGGCCATTCGGGAAAGGCGCGCACTGCAAAGCTTTCCAGGTCGCCAAAGCGCAGACCGCCGTGCGGTCCGAACCAGCCGTCAGGATCATCGAGCGGCAGCGGCGGCGATACCGCGACATCGGTATCGCGTAGATGCAGCACCTGCATATGATAGCCGCGGCGATGGATGAAAAAGGCGAGCGCGCCATCGCGCGGCCCCAGCCCGTCCCACAAAGCGGGCGGCAGGCTGGCGCAATCGATCTGGGCGAGGAAGTCGGCGGGCTCGCCGTCGATCTGCGGCCACGCCATCCCGTCGGGAAGGCGCGGGCGCCCGCCAAGCCAGCTCTTGGTCGAGATCGCGTCGCGCAGCGGGATCTGCGGCACGAGGCGGAGGGTGACGGCTTCGACCTTGGCCTTTTCGATCCGATGCGCTTCGTCTTCGACTTCGGACGCTAGTGCGTCGAGCGTTGCCTCAACCGCGACGGCCCCGCCATCAGGGGCGGGTACTGGTCGATAATCATAGTCGGTCGCCGCCTGTGGTTCGAGCGGCGCCTTGCCGCTCACCCGCGCCAGCCGGGAGGCAGAGATTTCGACCGGCTCGACCTCAACCTTCGCTTTGCGCGACAGCTTGGGTATCCGGCTTTCGCCAGCAACGCGCTGCGCGCGCGGCGCGGCAGGGGCAGTGCGCGGACGGCGCAGCCACCAGATGGCAAAAACGAGCACGGCAAAGGCCAGCACGATCCCGGCGAGCGCCAGCGCTGCCGATTGGATCTGGTTCATCGCGTATCTCCAAATTGCCGCGGCTGGACCGTTTCGGTGCCGCGTCGGAGCAATCTAGCGCATCAACCTAAACACTTGGTAACTATAGCCAGCCTGCGAGTTCGCGGCGCATTAGTGCCTCAAGCATCGCCATGCCGGGGGCGTCGGCATTCAGGCATGGCAGATAGGCAAAACGCCCGCCGCCTGCGGCCTCAAACTGTTCTTTGCCGCGGATCGCCAGCTCTTCGAGCGTCTCCAGGCAATCGGCGGAGAAGCCGGGAGCAAAAATCGCGACGCTCTGGCCTGCTTTACCGAATGCTTCGAGCTGGGTGTCGGTCGCGGGTTCGAGCCATTTGGCGCGGCCAAAGCGCGACTGGAACGCGACCTCGACCGGGCGGCCCATCGCTTCGGACAGCAACCGCGCCGTCTTGCGGCACTGGCAATGATAGGGGTCGCCCAAATGCAGCGTGCGTTCGGGCATGCCATGGAAGCTCGCGAGCAGCACGTCGGGCGTAAAATCGAGTCCCGCGAGCCCGGCCTCCACCGATGTCTTCAGCGCGCCGATATAGGCGGCGTCGTCATGATAGGGCGGCAGATAGCGCAGCGCGGGCTGCCAGCGCAGCGTTTTCAAATGCTCGCCCACTGCATCGACCACCGTCGCGGTCGTTGCGGCGCAATATTGCGGGTACATCGGCGCGATCAGGATGCGTTGGCATCCCGCGCTGATCAGCGCGTCGATTGCAACGCCGATCGCGGGGTTGCCGTACCTCATCGCGTAAGCGACCTGCACCGTATCGCCGAACACCGTCTGCAACGCCTCGCTTTGCAAGCGCGTGATCGCGGCGAGCGGCGACCCGTTCTCGGTCCACACCTGCGCATAGGCATGCGCGGATTTTTTGGGCCGGGTGGTCAGGATGATGCCGCGCAGGATTGGTTGCCACAGGATTTGCGGGATTTCGACGACGCGGCGGTCGGACAGAAACTCGGCCAGATAGCGCCGCACCGATGGCGCATCGGGCGCGTCGGGGGTGCCAAGGTTGACGAGCAGCAATCCAATGCGGGGTGCGGCGACGGGCGGATGATCGGGGGGCAGGGTCATAGGGGGTGCGCCGAAAGCGGGATGCGGCGGCTGCGGCGGCCGGTCGCGGCGAACATCGCATTGGCGATCGCGGGTGCGACGACCGGGACAGCGATTTCGCCCAGCCCGCCGGGTTCGCGGTCGCTGTCGACGAATTCGACCAATATCTGCGGGGTCTGCGACAGGCGCGGCAGGCCGAGCTGGCCCAGCTTGCGCGCCGTCGCGACGCCGCCTTCGTAATCGGTGGTGGCGCCGACCGCGGCGGCGAGGCCAAAGATCAGCCCGCCCTCGATCTGCTGGCGCGCGACCGCCGGATTGACGAGGCGCCCGGCATCGACGACCGCAACCAATTGTTCGACTTGCAACCCCTTGTCGCTCTGCCGCGCCGTGGCCATCAGCGCGATATGGCTGCCGCGCATGCTGTGGCACGCCAGCCCCTGCGCCGTCCCCGACAGGCCGCCCTCCCAGCCGCCAAGGCTGGTCGCGGTGAGCAGGCACCGCGCGAGCCGCGGCGCGTCGCCTAGCATCGCGATACGATAGGACAGCGCATCGGTTCCGGCGCGCGCCGCCATTTCGTCGATGAACGATTCGGTGAAAAAGGCAGTGTAGCTGTCGGAGTTGCCGCGCCAGCGTCCGGTTGGCAGCCCGATGTTAGCGGGGCAATGGTCGACCGCGTGGTGCGGAAACGTATAGCTGCTCGCCGCGCCTTCGACCGCGGCGGCGTCGGCGCTGCCCACGGCAGCGCGTTGCGCGACGTCGGCGGGCATATTGTCGAACAGGCGCGCGCGAACTTCGTGATTGGTCGGCGGCACCGCGATGCGCGTGACGAGCGCGTCGATCCCTCCCGCGGCGTTCAGCGTCGCGCTGAGCCGCGCCCGCGCCGGCGCGCGGGGCGGAAGCCGCATGATCTCTTCGGCCCGCGACCAGGCAAGCTGGACCGGGCGCTTGACTTGCAGGGCAATGATCGCCGCCTGTACTGCCGCGCTATGGTCTAGGCAGGCGTCGAACGAGCCCCCTGCCATCATGGGGAACAGCACGACATTGCTCGCCGACAGGCCGGTCGCGCGGGCGATGGCATCGCGGCACTGCGCGGGCGCCTGTGTCGCGACCCAGACGCGCAGCCCGTCGCCGTCGGGAGCGGCGGTGGCGGTGCGCGTTTCAATCGGCGCATGCAGGGCGGGAGCGACGGCATATTCGACGGCGATTTTGGTCCGCCCGGTCATCGCTTCGGCCACGTCGCCCTTGTGCGATATGCGATAGCCGCCGTCCTTCAGCGCCTGTTTGAGCGCCGCATTGATCCGGTCGGTCGAGATGGGCGTCCCGGCGGTTTCGAACACCGGCGCAAAACGGTCGAGTGCGCGGTTCGCCGCCCACCAGTTGCGCGCCACCGTCGCCACCCAGCGCTCATGCGTGACGACGTGGAGCAGGCCGGGCGCGGACATCCCTTTCGTGCGATTGATGCTCTTCAGCCGCGTCGCACCCAGGGGGCCTTGGCGGATCGCGGCAAACACCATGTCGGGCAGGCGGATGTCGCCGGCATAATTGGCCGACCCGTCGATCTTGGCGGGCAGGTCGAGCCGCGTCAGTTCCTTGCCGTACAGCGGGTCGCCGCTGCTGGCGCGATAGACCGGTTCGGCGGGCGGTTCGAGCTGCGCGGCGGCGGCGGCAAGCTCGCCAAAGCGCAGCTTTTTCTTGCCCAATATGACGAAGCCGTCCTGTGTGTCGCAGTCTTCCCAGTCGGCGTCCCAGCGCGCCGCCGCGGCCATCATCAACAGCGCCCGCGCCTGCGCCGCGGCGGCGCGGCACGGTGCTTCGAACATCCGCACCGACGAGCTATTCGCAGTCAGCATCACGGCGTTGCG
The DNA here is from genome assembly GCF_965279725.1 of Sphingopyxis sp. Classification (GTDB taxonomy): domain Bacteria; phylum Pseudomonadota; class Alphaproteobacteria; order Sphingomonadales; family Sphingomonadaceae; genus Sphingopyxis. The sequence goes on along the minus strand of NZ_CBDIIL010000003.1, from coordinate 719,253 downwards.
TACCGCCCACTCGCGCCGCACCCAGCCGCGCACGTCGGACACGAAATCGGGGACGCCGGGGCGCGGCATGAACACCGCGCTATCCTCGTCGATCAGCAGGGTGTTGGTGTAAAGCGGGCTGATCGGCGCGGTTTCGACTGCGATCGTCCGCCAGTCGGCACCCAGCTCGTCGGCCATGATCTGGGGCAGCAGCGTCGTGACGCCCTGGCCCATCTCGCATTGCGGAACGACCGCGCTGATATGCCCGTCGTCGCCGATCTTCAGAAAGGCGTTGAAGACATGCTCATCGGGCGCGGCGGTGACGTTCGGTTGATAGTCGCGCGGCCACAGGCTCCACGCGATGGCAAGCCCGCCCGCCGCGGTCGCGCCGACCAGCATCTGGCGACGGCTGACCTGCGGCAGGCGCGATTTGTTTTTTCCAACCGTGTCGCGAATACCCGCCATCGCCGACGCTGATAAGCGGCGCGAGTCGCGAGGGCAAAGGCTTTTGCGCTACCAGCCCCAAGGAGCGGGCGGGGGTGCCACCGGCTGGCGGTAATCAAAGGTCACGCGGAAATCGCGTCCCGCTCGATTGAGGCCATAAGTGAAGCCTTCGGCGGTGGTTTCGACCGACCAGATATTGGTGTTCGATACGCTGCGGCCGGTGCGGGTGAACAACGCGATCGATTCGGCATCGACCGGGAATGACTGACGCGCCGCAGTGCCTCCGTCGTTGGTGTCGCCGCCATACATGGTCAGCTCGTCCTTGCTGCCGTCGGCGTGGCGATGATCGTGCTTCAGGCGCAGGCCGGTGGTCGTCCGCATGATGATCCAGGTGCGCGAGCGATCCCAGCCACCATCGGGACCGACCCCGTCGATGTGAAAAGGGATTTCGATGCGGTCGGGCGTACAGCTGCGGATATGCATGACCATCGCCTGGCCGCGCATGTCGGCGTCCGCCGCCTGATTGCTGGCGAGCTTTCCGGCATAGGCGTTGCCACAGCGCGCGGTCAGTGCGGCGAAAAAGGCATCCTGCGGCTTTGCGCTCGGCGTCGTGACGCATCCCGCGAGCATCGTCGCGGCGAGCAGGGCAAGCGCGGTCTTCACCGCAGCAGGCCTAGCCGCGGGATTTCGATCTTGGGGCAGCGGTCCATGACGACCACCAGTCCGGCCGCGTCGGCGCGTTTGGCCGCGGCGTCGTTGATGACGCCCAGCTGCATCCAGACCGCTTTGGCGCCGTGCACGATCGCCTCGTCGACCGCCGACCCGGCGTCGTCGCTATTGCGAAAAATATCGACGATTTCGGCGGGGGGTTCGACATCGGCGAGCGTGGCGACGACCGGCGCCCCGTGGATCGTCGTCCCGGCATGCCCCGGATTGACCGCAATCACATTGTGACCCTGCGCGACCAGAAAGGCGAGAACGCCGTTTGATGCGCGCGCCGGATTGGGCGACGCGCCGACCACCGCGATGCGGCGCTTTTGCCCGAGCAGTTCGCGGATTTCGCTTTCGTCGTTGATCGCCATGCTATTTCCCCAATGTTGGTTAGCGCCTGCGGGCTTCCAGCCATTCGGCGACCTTCGCCGCTATCGCATGGAACGGCTCGCCCGTCGGGTCGGTTCCGGCCGCGGGCGGCACGCCGCCGTCGCTGGCCAGCCGGATCCCCATCGACAACGGTACCCGGCCCAGAAAGTCGATGTCCATCGTCTTCGCCGCCGCTTCGGCGCCGCCGCTGCCGAACGGGTCGCTGACCTCGCCGCAATGCGGGCAGGCATAGCCCGCCATATTTTCTACCAGCCCGATAATCGGCACCTCGGCCTGCTCGAACAGGCTGATCGCGCGGGTTGCGTCCATCAGCGCCAGGTCCTGCGGGGTCGATACGATCACCGCGCCGGCGGGCTTGTGCTTCTGGATCATCGTCAGCTGGACGTCGCCGGTGCCGGGAGGCAGATCGACGATCAGCGTGTCGATGTCGCCCCAACTCGCGTCCACCAATTGCTCGAGTGCCTTGCCCGCCATCGGGCCGCGCCAGGCGATGGCTTGGCCGGGCGCCGCGATCTGTCCGGTCGACAGCATCGGCACGCCGTAAGCATTGGGAACGGGGACCAGTTTCGATCCGCGCGATTCGGGTTTCACGCCTTCGCTGTCCATCAGTCGGGGCTGCGACGGGCCATAGATGTCGGCATCGACCAGCCCGACCTTCACCCCGCGCCGCTGCAGCGCGACCGCCAGATTGGCGGCGAGGGTCGATTTGCCGACCCCGCCCTTGCCGCTGCCGACCGCGATGATCGTCATCATTTTTTTCTCGGCGGTCATCGCGATGCGGACTTCGCGCACGCCCGGCTCTGTGAGCAAGCCCGTCCGTAACTTGCCCTCCAGCGGTTTGCGTTCTTCGACTGTCAGTCCCGACACGTCGAGCACGACCGCCAGCAATCCGGCGTCGTCCAGCAGGCGCAGTCCCGATGAGCGCCCTTCGCTGAGGTCGGCGGCGGCGGCGGCCAGGCGGGCGATGTCTGCGCTTTGATCGGTCATGTCCGCGGCAGATACGCATGCGCGGGTCAATTGCCACCCATTTTCGCGCGCACCCCCTGTTAATCGCGCGCGCCGACCCTATAAAAGCCTTATGAACGACAAAATCGACGGCAATATCGAACGCCGCAGCCCCAGGGGATTGCGGCAATTTTTCGAGGCGATCAGCCTGATGGCGAACAGCCCATGGGGCAGTGGCCCCAAGGGCGGCGGCGGCGACGGCGGGAACGATGGGTCTGGCGACGGCAAAAAGCCCGGCCCGCGCAACCCGTGGGTGACCCCCGATCCGATCGACATCAATCGCGGTCGCAAGCCGCGCGGGCCTTCGGCGCTCGACGAATTGCTGCGCAAGGGACGCGGTGGATTCGGCGGTGGCGGTTCGGGCGGCGGCGGCCAGTTCGATCTCGGCGATTCGGCGAAATTCTGGAAATGGGGCGTGCTCGCGGCGGTCGTATTGTGGGTCATCTTTTCTTCGTTCCATATCGTCCCGCCCGAAAAGGAAGGCGTGATTACCCGCCTCGGCAGCTATTCGCGCACCGCGGGTCCGGGCGTGAAGCTGACTTGGCCAGCGCCGATCGAGCGCATTCGGCTGGAAGACGTCCGCGCGATCCGCACCATGGCGGTCGGTTCGCCCAACGCTACGGATGAGAATTTCGTCCTGACCCGCGACCAGAGCCTGATCGACCTCGCGTATGAGGTGCGCTGGTCGGTGCGTGATCCCGAGCTGTTCTTCTTCCAGCTCGCCGATCCCGAAGGCACGATCCGCGAAGTCGCCGAAAGCTCGATGCGCGCGACGGTCGCGAACTTCAATCTGACCGATGCGATCGGTCCCGGCCGCGTCGAGATCGAGGCGCAGGTGCAGCAACGCATGCAGGATCTGCTCAACCAGTATCGCGCCGGCGTGTCGATTCAGGGCATCGCGATCCGCCAGGCCGATCCGCCGAGCCAGGTCGACGAAGCGTTCAAGGAAGTCACCGCGGCGCTGCAGGAACGCGAATCGGCGATCAACCTTTCGCGCGCCTATCAGCAACAGGTGCTCGAACGCGCGCGCGGCGACACCGCCGCGTTCGACCAGATCTACGAACAATATCGGCTAGCGCCGGGCGTGACCCGCAAGCGGCTTTATTATGAAACGATGGAGAATGTTTTGTCGAACGTCGACAAGACCGTCGTCGAAGCGCGCGGGGTAACCCCCTATCTGCCGCTGAACGAGGTCCAGAAACGCGTCCCGGTCGCACCGCCCGCCGCCGCGGCGCCGAAGGGAGGCGAATGATGTTGAATTCGCTGTTCCAGAACCCTGTGCGCCTGCTCGTCGGCGCCGTCGCGGTTCTCGTTATCCTGTCGCAATCGCTGGCGATCGTTCCCGAGGACAAGCAGGCGCTGATCCTGCGATTCGGCGAAATCGAGCGCACGGTGAACCGCTATAAAACCGACGAGCAGTTCGGCAGCTCGGGCGCCGGGCTCGTGCTGCGCGTCCCGTTCACCGACGGCATCCAATATATCGACAAGCGTATCATGGGCGTGAACATGGAGCGCCAGCAGGTGCTCTCGACCGATCAGCAGCGGTTGCAGGTCGATGCCTTTGCGCGTTTTCGCATCACCAATCCGGTGCGCATGTACACCGCGATCCGTACCGAGGAGCGGCTGCAGCAACAGCTCGCCACAATCTTGGGTTCGTCGCTGCGCAACGAGCTGGGCAAGCGCACCTTCGCGACCTTGCTGTCGCCCGAACGCGGCGCGGTGATGGACAATATCCAGATCGCGCTCAACCGCGAGGCCAAGAAATATGGCGCCGAGATCATCGACGTGCGGATCAAGCGCGCCGACCTGCCCGAAGGCGCAACGCTCGAGGCGGCATACAACCGGATGCGGACTGCCCGCCAGCAGGAAGCCACCGCGATCCGCGCCGAGGGGCAGAAGGAAGCGCAGATCATCCGCGGTAACGCCGACGGTGAAGCGGCCCGCATCTATGCCGCCAGCTTTGGCAAGGATCCCGAATTCTACGATTTCTACCGCGCCATGCAAAGCTATCGCCAGACCTTCCTGGGTGAAAACAACCAAGGCGGAACGTCGATCATCATGTCGCCCGACAATGAATATTTGAAACGATTCAGCGGCGGTTGATGTGACCGGGTGCTTTGGTGAATGGAACCGAAAGCCCCCATTCATGTTCAATTGGCGTTCAGCCGCTGCGCCGCAGACCGCCGCAGCCGGGGTTGTTGAGTTTTTCGGATGAGAAGAGGATTACCGATCGTGCGTTATGTTTATGGCATCACTTCGGCTTTGCTGGCGAGTGGCACCGCGCTGGCGCTGGTCACCCAGTCTCCTGTCGGCGCGCAGGTCGCGCAGAATGAAAAGAGCGAAATCGCCAAGGTCGTGCCGCGTTCGGGCGCACCCGAAAGCTTCGCCGACCTAGTCGAACAGCTCCAGCCCGCGGTGGTCAACATCTCGACCAAGCAGGAAGTCACGCTCGGCACCCGCATCAACCCCTTCGCCGGGACGCGCGAGCCGATCACCCAGGAACAGCAGGGCGGCGGCTCGGGATTCCTGATTTCGGCCGACGGATACATCGTCACCAACAACCACGTCATCTCGGGCGGTCCCCGCGGCGAGGAAGTCAGTCAGGTGACGATCACGCTGACCAATCAAAAAGAATATAAGGCGAAGATCATCGGCCGCGATGTCGCCTCCGACCTCGCGTTGTTGAAGATTGAGGCGACCGGGCTTCCCTTCGTAAAGTTCGCCGACAGCAGCACCGCACGCGTCGGTGACTGGGTCGTTGCGATCGGCAACCCGCTCGGCCTCGGCTCGACGGTGACCGCGGGGATTATTTCGGCGGTGCAGCGCAATCTGGGCCAGGGCGGCGCCTATGACCGCTATATCCAGACCGATACCGCGATCAACCGCGGCAACTCGGGCGGGCCGCTGTTCGATTTGCAGGGCAATGTCGTCGGTATCAACAACATGCTGATCTCACCCGTCGGCGCAAACATCGGCGTCAACTTCGCGATTCCCGCCGACGCGGCGATCCCGGTGATCAATTCGCTGCGCTCGGGCGCGAAGATCGAGCGCGGCTATCTCGGCATCGGCATCGCACCGGTTGATGAGGATCTGGCGGCGGCGCTCGGTCTGCCCAAGGATCGCGGCGAGTTCATCCAGCGCGTCGAGCCGGCGCAGGCGGGCGAAAAGGCCGGGCTGAAGCGCGGCGACGTGGTCACCAAGGTCAATGGCAAGGAGGTCACGCCGCAGCAGACCCTGTCGTACATCGTGTCGAACACCAAGCCCGGGACGCGCATCCCGCTCGAAATCATTCGCGACGGCAAGCCGATGACGCTGAACGTGCTGGTCGGCACGCGTCCGCCCGAAGAAGAGCTAGCCGCCGCCAACTTCGACCCCGAAGCGGAGCAGGCCGAGCCCGAGGATCCGACTGGCGCCGCCGACAAGGCGCTTCAGGAAGAACTGGGCCTGTCGGTGCAGGTGCTAACCCCTGATATCGCGCGCGCGGTGGGCGTCGATGCCGGAACCAAGGGTTTGGTGATCGGCGCCGCGTCGGCCAACAGCGACGCGGGCCGCAAGGGTCTGCGCCGCGGCGACGTAATCCTCAGCGCCAACCGTACGCCGGTTGCAACCAGCGATGCGCTGGCGAAGGCGGTGGCGGACGCCAAAAAGGCAGGCCGCGACGCGGTGCTGTTGGAAATCCTCCGCCGCGGCGGCCCGTCGGCCTTTATCGCGGTGCGCGTGAAATAGGCTTCGGCTTTGGACCCGATAAAAGGGGCGCCGCGACCAACCGGTCCGGCGCCCTTTTTATTTGCGCGGCGCGGCCTTTGTTCATATTATGTTCTCATTATTTCGAGTCGGGAGAATGACGATGATTGGTTATGTCACGCTGGGAACCAAGGATCTGGCCAAAGCGGCAGTGTTTTACGATGCTATCGCGGGCGAACTGGACACGCCGCGGATGATGGAATTCGATGGCTTCATCGCGTGGGGCAAGCCGGGCGGCGGTGCCGGCATCGGTCTGACCAAGCCGTTCGATGGCAACGCTGCAACGGTCGGCAATGGCGTGATGGTCGCGCTCGAGGCGAAGGACAAGGACCAGGTCCAGCGTCTTTACGATATCGCGCTGGCGAACGGCGGCACGTGCGAAGGCCCCCCGGGGCCGCGCGGCGAAGGATTTTACGCGGGCTATTTCCGCGATCCCGATGGCAACAAGCTGAATGCATTCATCATGGGGTGAATGGTGGCACTGTAATGTCGGCTTTGGGGTGGGGCTCTGCCATTCAAACCTCGTCATGCTGAACTTGTTTCAGCATCCATGGCCTGACTGCTAAATGAGGCGCTGCGCCAAAGGAAACGGCAGGCCATGGACCCTGAAACAAGTTCAGGGTGACGAGATAAGTGGTATCGGCTTTCGGTCGATTGCTGCCGGAACGCCTACCGCATCATCCCCACCCCGTTTGGCGATTGCCTGACCTGTGCCGTCACTCTAAACCTCGGATAAGGCTTTTTGAGTGAAGGACAGCGCATGACCGATGGCAGCACCGCGACGGAGATTTATATCGGCCTTGGCGGCGGCGGGGCCGCTGACGGTCCGCGCCAGTCGCTGGTGCTGAAACGCGCCAACCGCCACGGGCTGATCGCCGGCGCGACCGGCACCGGCAAGACGGTGACGTTGCAGGGTCTGGCCGAAGGCTTTTCGGCGGTCGGCGTTCCGGTGTTCGTCGCCGATGTGAAGGGCGACCTTGCCGGCATGGCGATGGCGGGCAGCCCGATGTCCAAGATGCACGAGATTTTCGCCGCGCGCGCCGCCGAGATCGGCGACACCGAATGGGCGTACCGCGACAATCCGGTGATCTTCTGGGACCTGTTCGGCGAGCAGGGCCACCCGATCCGCACGACGATTTCTGAAATGGGGCCGCTGCTGCTCGCGCGGCTGATGGGACTCAACGAGGTGCAGGAAGGCGTGCTCGCGATTGCCTTCCGGGTAGCCGACGAACAGAATTTGCTGCTCCTCGACATGGGCGATTTGCAGGCGATGCTGGTGTGGTGCGCCGAAAACGCCGACGAACTCACGACCAAATATGGCAATGTGTCGAAGGCTACGGTCGGCACGATCCAGCGGCAGCTGCTGACGCTCGAAAGCCAGGGCGGCGCGCATTTCTTTGGCGAACCGGCGCTCGACATTCAGGACATGATCCGCTGCGACGACAATGGCCGCGGCTATGTCAACATTCTCGCCGCCGACAAGCTGATGGCGAGCCCCAAGCTCTATGCGACCTTCCTGCTGTGGCTGCTCAGCGAGATGTTCGAAACGCTGCCCGAGATCGGCGATCCCGACAAACCCAAGCTCGTCTTCTTTTTCGACGAGGCGCATCTGCTGTTCGACGACGCGCCGCCTGCGCTCGCTGAAAAGATCCAGCAGGTCGTTCGCCTGATCCGGTCGAAGGGTGTTGGCGTCTATTTCGTGACCCAGAACCCGATCGACATCCCCGAAGATGTCGCGGGCCAGCTCGGCAACCGTGTCCAGCATGCGCTGCGCGCCTTTACCCCGCGCGATCAAAAGGCGGTGAAGGCCGCCGCCGAAACCTTCCGTCCCAATCCCAAGATCGACGTCGCGCGTGAGATCACCGAACTCAAGGTCGGCGAGGCGCTCGTCTCGCTCTTGATGCCCGACGGATCGCCCTCGCCGGTCGAGCGCACCTTGATCAAGCCACCTTGTTCGCGCGCCGGTCCGCTCGACGCCAAAGAACGCGCGATCATCAAATCGATCTCCCCGGTCGAGGGCAAATATGACACGGCGGTCAACCGTGAGAGCGCCGAGGAGTTGCTCGCCGCCAAAGCCGATCAGGCACAGGCCGCCGCGATCGAAGCCAAGGCGCAGGGCGAGGCGGACAAGCAGGCCGCGATCGCCGCCAAGGAAGAAGCGAAGCGCAAGGTCGCCGAAGAGAAAGAGCGGCTGCGCCAGGAAACCGCCGCCGCGCGCGAGGCCGCCAAGCCCTCGATGACCGAGAAGATGGTCCAGTCGGCGGCGCGTTCGGCGGCGACGAGCATCGGGCGCCAGGTCGCGGGCAAGTTCGGCGGCCAGCTGATGCGCGGGATTTTGGGCAGCCTGTTCAAGTGAATGACGTCGCGTTGATGGAGGCGAGTCTGATCGCCGCCGTCGACGCGGGGATCGAGATTCGCCATAGCTTGTTCGATCGCTTCTTTGCGGCGTATCCTGATCGGCGTGCCAGCTTCATTTCGGTCGATGCGGCGTCGCGGCGGATGACCGACGAGACGCTTCAAATGATGTTCGGGCTGGCCAGCGGCGAGAGCTGGGTGTGGCCGCTCGTCACCGAACTGGTATTCACCCACCGTAATTACGGCGCCTTGCCGATCGCCGAATATGACGCCTTCATCGATATGACCGTCGAAGAGTTTGGCAAGGCGGTGGGCGCGGCGTGGAGCGCGCCGGTCGCCGCAGCATGGCGGCGGAACGCCGATGCCCTGAAGGCATTGATCCGTAAGGCGCGGACCGAATGGGCGAGCGCGATGCCCGCGGGTGCGCCGCAAATCGCCTGAATTGCCATCGCGGCTCGGGCTAAGCCGACAAAATGGGGCGCGGCATCGTGGCTCTGGACAAGGCCAGTTTCAATCGGCAACCTGTCGCGCATGACAAAACCAATATTGCCTGGAGAGGTAGCCGCCGCCGTTGTCGACCCCGTCGCATACGGCCAATGGGATCCGCTGCACGAACAGCTTGCGTGGGCGCGGTCGAACGCGCCGCTCGCGGTCGCCGAGAATCACGATCACGACCCCTTCTGGCTTGTCACCCGCCACGCCGACATCATGGCGATCAGCCGCGATCCGCAGCGCTTCGCCAACGGCATCCGCCCGACGGTGCTGACCAACCGCGACGGCGAAGCACTGGCACGCGCCGCAACGCCAAACAATGACGGGCATCTGATCCGCTCGCTGGTCCAGATGGACGCCCCCGACCATATGAAATACCGGCTGCTCACCCAGAGCTGGTTCATGCCGAAGAACCTCAAGATCGTCGAAGAGCGTATTCGGCAGATCGCACGCGAGACGGTCGATCATATGCTGGCGCAGGGCGGGGAGTGTGATTTTGCGCGCGACGTCGCGGCGCATTATCCGCTGCGGGTGATCATGGACATTTTAGGCGTCCCGCCCGAGGACGAGCCGCGGATGCTGATGCTGACCCAGCAATTGTTCGGCCCCACCGACCCCGAACTGAACCGCAGCCGCGAGGCGATCACCAGCGCCGAACAGGCGATTGCGATGCTCGACTATGTCATCGCCGATTTCACCCAATATTTCGGCGCGCTGACCGCCGACCGCCGCGCCAACCCGCGCGAGGACATCGCGACGGTGATCGCCAATGCGACGATAAATGGGGAGCCGATCCCCGACCGCGAAATGTCGGGATATTATATGATCGTCGCGACCGCGGGGCACGATACGACGAGCGCCTCGACTGCGGGCGCGATGATGGAGATGGCGAAAAATCCGGCGCTGTTCGACCGCTTCCGCAGCGCCGAGAGCGACAAGGCGGGATTGATCGAGGAAGCGATCCGCTGGACGACACCCGTCCAGCATTTCATGCGCAGCGCGAAAGAGGATGTCGAAATCGGCGGTCAAACGATCCAGGCGGGCGACTGGCTGATGCTCAACTATGTGTCGGGCAACCGCGACGAGGATGTGTTCGGCGATCCGTTCGCGTTCAATCCCGACCGCGAAAAGAACCAGCAGATCGCCTTCGGCTTCGGCGCGCATGTGTGCCTTGGGCAGCATCTGGCGCGGATGGAGATGCGGATATTGATGGAAGAGCTGCTGCCGCGGCTGAAAAGTCTCGAACTTGCGGGCGAGCCCGCGCGGGTCGAATCGGTTTTTGTGGGCGGGCTGAAGCGGCTGCCGATCCGCTTTGTGGCGGCTTAGGTTCCGCTATGTGTAGAACGGTTTGCCAAGTCTACCTTGCGGCACTCGGTAACATAGGCATCGAGTGCATCGCTGCCCAGCCTGTCCCACATTGCCGGAACGTCCGGCGCCGCCAACGCATCACCGATCTTGCGGCTTGGAAGCCTTGACAGCGCACGCTCGCCGCAGGCGATATAAGCGTGCTGGAGCGTAGAGGGTGGAACCGCCCCGGCTTCGTTCACCAGTCTTGTGGCGAGCGCCGTCACGGAATCGCTATTAGGCGCGCACGCCGACATCGTTGCGACGAGCAAAAGAAGCGGATAAAGCTTCAGACTTTCTCACCCGGAAAAAACCGCGCGATGACGTCGCTCGCCAGCCGCGCCGGGCGCAGCGTTTCGGCGTCGATGCAGCACCAGCTCGATTTTACTTCGGCGAGCACCTCTTCGCCGCGTTTGATGATCGTTTCGTAAAAGGCGCGTGCGCCCTGAACCTTTTCCAGGATCACCGTCGCGATGACTTGGTCGTCCAGAAAGGCGGGGCGGCGATAGGTGATCTCGTGCTTCAACGCGACCCACAGATGCGCGGCGACCGCTTCCGGCGGCGCGATGTGGCGCCAGTGCGACAGCACGGCGTCCTGCACCCAGCTGAGATAATGGGCGTTGTTCACATGGCCCATGAAATCGATCTGGTCGGAACCAACGGCGATAGGATGGTCGTGCGGAAGCGATGCTGCGGTCATAATGTTTACACTAGTGTCAATAAATTGTGACGAGAAGATGAATTTTCACCCGCGCCCGCGATAGGGGGCGACGCCCTGATCGGGCAGCCACAGGTCCGTGGGCGGCGCGCCCGATTGCCAAAACACATCGATCGGGATGCCACCGCGCGGATACCAATAGCCGCCGATGCGTAGCCATTGCGGCTGCATCTCGTCGAACAGGCGGCGACCGATACCGACGGTACAATCCTCGTGGAACCCCGCATGGTTGCGAAAACTGCCGAGGAACAGCTTGAGGCTTTTCGATTCGACTATGGTTTTGCCAGGGGCGTAATCGATGACAAGATGGGCAAAATCTGGCTGACCGGTCACCGGGCAAAGCGAAGTGAACTCGGGCGCCGCAAAGCGCACCAGATATAATTCACCGGCGCGCGGATTGGGCACATAGTCGAGGATCGCTGCCTCGGGCGCGGCAGGAAGGTCGCTGGATTGGCCAAGATGTTTCGGCGCGAGCGGTGCAGGGGTAGAATCGGACATGGAAACCATCTAGGGACGCGCGCGGCCGCTGTCATCCCGTGGATGGCCCGGTTCAGCGCCAATTCAGCGGCGCGGCGAGCATATGAACAGTTTGGGATCGCGGACATTTCGATGACGGTGCGGAAATTCGGACAGGGACGGTGGCTGACGGCTTTGCCGCTGGCGACCGCGATGATCGCCGCCGGCGCGTCGGTATCCGCGACCGCGCAACAAACCGAAACGCCGGCGCCGACGCCCGCGCCATCATCGATCTTTCGCCTGCCGCCCGCCGACGATGGCCGCGCGCCGGGGGTACAGGGACCTTCCGATAACGGCCTGCCGCCGGTCGCGCCGAACGAACGACGCGGCCAGAATTCGACCCCGACCCCGACCCCCACACCGCTTCCGTCGCAGCCCGCCACCCCGCCGCGCGTCGCCACAACTCAGTCCACGTCGACGATTTCGTTGCCCACGCCGCCCGCAGCGCGGGGCGATGCGCCTGCTACCGTGTCCCGCGCCGCGCCGTCGTCCGACCCCGCAGCGCCGACGCAAGCTGCGCCCGAAGGTTCCGTGCTGCTGCCGCTGCCAAGCGCAGCGCCCGACAGCGCCGCGGCGCCGACCCTGGCGCCTCCTGTGGCGGAAGCTGGACCGATTACCGCGCCCGGCGCTGCGTCGTCGGGTGTCCCGCTCTGGGCCTGGCTGCTTGCGCTGCTCGCCGCGCTGGGGGCGGGCTTCTGGTATTGGCGCCGTCGGACAGCGCTCGCCGGTCCGGCTGTCGATGACACGCCCGCGCCGCCCCCAGCCCCGGCGGCGCGCTCAGCCGTCCCGCCCACCCGGCCTGTCGAGCCGCAGCCGACGCCGCGCCCCGCAGCCCCGGTGCCGCCCATGCGCCGCGACGAGCCGCGCGCCGCCTCGCCGCTGGTCACCCGCGCTGCGGGCGAACAGCGCGCGCTGGTCGCGATGACACTCGACATCCGCAGCATTCGGTTTGCCGCCGACCATGTCGCGGTGGGCTTTGCGCTCCATTTGCTCAACCAGGGCAGCCTGCCCGCGACTGGACTGATGGTCCGCATCGCGCTCAATCAGGGGTCGGCGATGCCCGAGGCGGTGCTGGGTCGCTTCTTCGACGGTGCGGGCGGCAGCGTGCTGCGCGACGACATGATGCTGGGCGTCGGGTCCGGCGAAGATCTGTCGACCGAGGTCATGTTGCCGCGCGCGGCGATCGAGCCGCTGATCATTGGCGGCAAACCGATGCTGGTGCCGGTGATCGCGCTTGACGTGACCTATCATTGGGATGGCGAGGGGGAGGCCTTTGGCCAGAATGCCGCCAGCTTCGTGCTCGGCCGCGAGCAAGGCACCAGCGGCAGTGACAAACTTGCGCCGCTGGCGCTCGATCGCGCGGCCTATCTGGTCGACCGTCCCGGTGCGCGCGCCACGGCGATCAAACGCAGCCAGTAGTTTGCCTACGCCGCCGAACAAGCGCAGCTTTTGTGTTGCAGCGCAGCATCGGCTGAGGCACAGCGCCAGCGCGCTTGAAAAAGCGCAGCGCGGGGCATAGGCTCGTCCTCCCCGGAAAGAACAGAGCAGGATGGCCGACGAAGGGACAATAAGGTTCCGATCGGTCGCAACAGGAGCATGACATGGACGCCTTGGTCTCAACCGACTGGCTGGAACGCGAACTGGGGGCTTCGGACCTGCGGATCGTCGATGCGACGAAATTCATGGATGACGCCGGCCGCAACGCGCGCGCCGAATATGAGACGGGGCATATCCCGGGTGCAGTGTTCATGGACCTGGCCGAACTGACCGATCCGTCGAGCGACATCGACAATATGGCGCCGCAGGCCGAAAAATTCGCCAGCCGCATGCAATCGCTGGGCCTTGGCGACGGCAGCCGCATCGTGCTCTACGACGACAGCCCGCTGAAAAGCGCGGCGCGCGCCTGGTGGCTTTTGAAATTGTTCGGCGCGCACGACGTCGCGCTGCTCGATGGCGGTCTGGCGAAGTGGAAGGCCGAAGGCCGCGCGCTCGAAATGGGCAAACAGACACTGCGCCACCGTCACTTCACCGTATGGCGCGATGCCAAGGCGGTGCGCACCAAGGATCAGATGCTGGCCAATGTCGACAGCGCCGCCGAACAGGTCGTCGATGCGCGGCCCGGCGCGCGGTTCACCGGTGAGGAACGCGATCCGCGTCCCGGCCTGGCGCCTGGCCATATCCCGAATTCGCGCAGCCTGCCGCACAGCGCGCTGTTCAACGCCGACGGCACCTGGAAACAAGGCGACGACCTGAAAGCGGCTTTCGATGCGGCGGGCGTCGATCTCGACAAGCCGCTGGTCACCACCTGCGGCAGCGGCATGACCGCGACCGTCCTCGCGTTCGGCGCGCATCTGCTCGGGAAAGAGGATGTCGCGGTTTATGACGGCAGCTGGACCGAATGGGGCGCCGACCCCGCGACGCCCAAGGCGACCGGCGCGGCCTGACCCGCCAGGTGGCCGGCCCAACCGACAAGGATAAGGACGAGCGCCGCCCTGCCACAAAACTCGTGCAGGGCGGTCGCCGGCCCGAATGGACCGGCGACCCGCGATTGGGCGGCAGCGTCGTCAATCCGCCGGTGTGGCGCGCCTCGACGATCCTCTATGACAATATGGCCGACCTCGCGGCGCGCGGCCACGCGACGCATGACAAGCTATATTATGGACGGCGCGGCACGCCGACGGTGTGGGCGCTCGCCGATGCGCTGACCGATATGGAGCCGGGCGCCGAGGGTACTTTGCTCTACCCCTCGGGGGTTGCGGCCAATTCGGCGGCGCTGCTGGCGCTGCTGGCGCCAGGCGATCATCTGTTGATGGTCGACAGCGCCTATGAACCGACGCGCGCCTTCTGTGACGGCTTGCTCGCACGCTATGGCGTGACGACCACCTATTATGACCCGCTGGTCGGCGCGGGCATCGCCGAGCTGATCACGCCGCAAACCAGGCTGATCTTCCTCGAATCACCGGGCAGCCTGACCTTTGAGGTGCAGGACGTCCCCACGATCACCCGGGTCGCGCGCGAGCGGGGGGTGCTGACGATGCTCGACAACACCTGGGCGACGCCGTTGCTGTTCCCCGCGCTGGCGCACGGCGTCGATGTGACGATGATGAGCCTGACCAAATATGTCGGCGGACATTCGGACGCAATGATGGGGTCGCTGACTGCCACAAAAGCGGTGTGGCCGCGGCTGCGCAGCGCGGCGTACCAATTGGGGCAGGCAGTTTCTCCCGACGATTGCGCGCTGATGCTGCGCGGCCTGCGGACGCTTGACGTGCGGATGCAGCGGCACGGCAAAAATGGTCTGGTGGTTGCCGACTGGCTTGCCGCGCGGCCCGAGGTCGCGCGTGTCCTCCACCCCGGGCGGGAGGACGACCCCGGCCATCAGATCTGGTCGCGCGACTTTGGCGGGACCAGCGGGCTGTTCGGCTTTACCCTGAAAGGCGCCGACGACGCGGGCCGTGCCCGTTTCATCGACGCGCTGTCACTGTTCGGTATCGGGTTCAGCTGGGGCGGTTATGAAAGCCTGGTGGTGCCCGGCAACCCGATTCGCACCGCGACCGCGTGGAACGATCCCGACCCGCTGGTGCGGCTGTCGATCGGGCTGGAGGATCCCGCCGATCTGATCGCCGATCTCGAACGCGGATTTGCGGCCTTATGAGTGCGGCGGCCGGTCTGCGTGAAGGGATCGACGGCGCTGTCGTTGCGATGAAGGCGATCGGGCTCGACGTCGGCGCCTATCGCCTGTCGCTCTACGGCCTGTTTTCGACGATCATCGTCGCGGTTCTGCTCTATCTCGCGGTCAAGGTCGTGATGCGCGCGACCAAATGGTTGCTCCGCCGCAACACCCATATCGACCAGACCCAGCGGATATTGACCGAAAAACTGATCGCGATCTCCTTGTTCGTCTTTGCGATGCTGTTCGGTATCGACCTGCTCGGCATCGACCTGACCGCGCTCGCGGTGTTTTCGGGTGCGGCTGGTCTCGCAATTGGTTTCGGCCTGCAAAAGACCGTCGGCAATCTGATCGCCGGGATCATCCTGTTGATGGACCGGTCGATCAAGCCCGGCGACATCATCGTCGTCGGCGACGGCAGCAGCATGGGCGGGTCGGCCTTGCCCGGGGGTGTACCCAATGTTGGGCGCGTGGCGAAGATCGGGGTGCGCGCGGTCAATGTGGTCACCCGCGACGGCAAGAAGCATCTGATCCCGAACGAGCTGCTGATGACGCAGGCGGTCGAAAATTGGAGCTATGCCAGCCCCGAGGTGCGGGTGCGGATGCGTATTCCGGTGCCGTATGACGCCGACTTACGGCTGGCGCAGCGGTTGATCGTCGAGACAGCCAAAACGAACCCGCGCATCCTCGACGAACCCGAACCGGCGGTGTGGATCACGGCGTTCGGCGAACGCGCGGTCGAGCATGAACTGCGCATCTGGATTTCAGACCCCGAGGCGGGGCTAGGCAATATTCAGGGCGAGGTGTTTCTGGGGATATGGGACCGGTTCAAGGAAGCCGGAATTCGCATCCCCTATCCGCGGACCGATGTGCGGATGATCAGGGATGCGCAGGCGCCGGACATCGAAGAATAGCCGTGTCCCCGCGAAGGCGGGGACCCATCACCGGGCGGTTCAACCTCGCACCGGCCGGTGATCGGCCCCTGCCGGCGCAGGGGCGCGCTGGCCTCAGTACCCGACCGTCTTCGCGCGCTCGATGCATTCCACGATGATGCGCTTGGCCTCGTCGACATCGCCCCAGCCGTTGAGCTTCGCCCATTTGCCGGGTTCGAGATCCTTATAGTGGGTAAAGAAATGTTCGATCTGCTGCAGCACGATCGGCGGCATGTCGGTGTAGCTCGCGACATCGGCATAATAGGGGAAGGTCTTGTTGACCGGGACGCACAATAGCTTTTCGTCGCCGCCGGCGTCGTCTTCCATCATCAGCACGCCGACCGGGCGGCACTTGACCACCGCGCCCGCAACGATCGGCGAGCGCGCGACGACGAGTGCATCAAGCGGATCGCCATCGTCGCCCAGCGTGTGCGGGATGAAGCCGTAATTGGCGGGATAGCGCATCGGAGTATGGAGGAAGCGGTCGACGAACAGCGCGCCCGATGCCTTGTCGAATTCATATTTCACCGGCTCGCCGCCGATCGGTACTTCGATCAGGACATTCAGGCTGTCGGGCGGGCTGTCGCCGGCGGGGATCAAGTCGATGCGCATGGGAGAGTGGAGTCCTTTGTTTTTAGAATCGCGGGCGCCTTTAGCGCCGGATGGCTCGAAAAGTCGAGGCTTTAAGCCCTTCCGTTTCAGCAGAGGACGCTAGAGATTGATGACTTTAGGTTACTCCAATTCGTCATTGCGAGCGAAGCGAAGCAATCCAGGGCGGTTACCGCGCGCTCTGGATTGCCGCGTCGCTTCGCTCCTCGCAATGACGATCCTGGCTGAAGTGGTCTGGTCTAAAGCCGCCGTTTCGGCGCGAGCAACCGGTCGAACCAGTCGGGGCCACTCCCGGTTTTTTCGAGATGCGGCCAGCGCAGGCCGCCGTGATAAGCGATATCGATCTGGCGATAGCGACCACCACGTTCGACCAGCAGCCGCACCGGCGTCTTGCCGTCGGTGGCGGCGCGCACCGCCGCCTCCAGCCGCTCTTTGCTATAGCTGGTGCCATCGACCGCGATGATTTTGGTGCCGTTGACGATATCAGTCTTGAAGGCGGGGCTGTCCCACAAGATGCCCGTGGCGACCGCGTCCTTGTCGATCGTCAGGCCCAATGAATGGGTCAGATCGTAATTTTTCGCCTGCGCCATGCGGTCGCGGTCATAGACGTTGGGGGTGTCACGCCAGACGAGCCGGTATCCCGCGCGCTCGATCCCGGCGACGGGCGCGGCCTGTCCGGGGGTTTGCAGACGTTGGCGCAGGAAACCGGCCCAGTCATAAGGATGGACCGCGTTCAGCGCGGCGACGACATCGTCGAAATCATAGGTGTCCTGCCCCCAATCTCCCTCGCGCCCGCCGAAAAAGGCGCGCGCAAAATCGTCGAGGCTTTTGGCATCGTTCGTCGCCTGGCGGATCAACAGGTCGGCCTCGAGCCAGGTCAGCGATCCTTCGT
Organism: Sphingopyxis sp.; assembly: GCF_965279725.1. GTDB lineage: Bacteria > Pseudomonadota > Alphaproteobacteria > Sphingomonadales > Sphingomonadaceae > Sphingopyxis. Next base: position 701,452 of record NZ_CBDIIL010000003.1, on the reverse strand, counting down.
TGTAATAATCCTCGCCGCGCGACCAGCTAGGATAGGGCTTGGGTTTGCGCCCCGCCATGACCGGATCGAGCGTCGTATCCTCGACCGATCGCCACGCGCGCCCCGCCTGGGCGCTGTAATATCCGGCATTGGTCGCCCATTCGCTCAGGATCATGTCTTTGGATTGCATGCCCGACCGGCCCGCCAGGACCAAATCCCAATAGCTGGTCTGGCCTTCGTACACCCACAGCAGATTGTCCTGCATCGGGGTGCGGAAATCGGGAGTCCATAATTTGTCGGGGCGGCGATATTTGCCGTTCCAGCTGTGCGTCAGTTCGTGCGGCAGCAGCCCACGCTCGCTGTCATTGTCGTCCCATTTGGTGAAATAGTCGGCGTTGCGGCTGTTCTCGCTGCTGCGATGATGTTCCAGCCCGATGCCGCCCAATTCGTCGGTCAGCGCGAGCAGGAATTCATAACGGTCGAAATGGCGGACCCCGAACAAGGCGACCGCCTCGGACACCAGCGCCGCGTGCCGCGCGATATGATCGGGCCGTGCCTCCAGATATTTGGCTTCGTCGGCGACGACGTTCAGCGTGACATTCTGGCCAAGGCTCCATTTGCGAAAATATTTGCCCGCGAACATCGGGCTGTCGACCAGTATTTCGTAATTGGTCGGGGCAAAGCTGTAGCGGTTCCCCGCCACCTTCAGCCCGTCGAGCGCCGCGGCTCCGGTCCACCCGTCGGGCAAGGTTACCTCCAGCTGCACCGGAATCTGGCGGGTGAAATATCCTGCGGGATACAGGCTGACCTGTTCCCATTGCAGGTTCATCATCGCGGGCGTGACGACGACGCGGCCCTCGGCCGTGCGGGTCGGCGACAGGAAATCGAAGGCGACCTCGATGCTTTTCGTGCCCGTCGGTACATCGATGTCGAACGCATAGACGTCGGTCGGCTGGCGCGTCCAGCTCAGCGCTTTGCCGCCCGCCGACGCCTTGAACCCCGCAACCTCGGCGATCGCGCCGCGCGGGGCGTGCTTGCCGGGCAGCCATTCCGGATAGAGCAGGGTCAGCTTGCCCGCCTTGGCGACCGGGATCGTCTGGCGGACATGAAAGATGCCGCGCGCGACGTCGGTCGCATCGACCTTCAACTGCATCGTGCCGGGATAGGGCTTGTCGGCGGGCAGCGGGATGGTCAGCGGCTGGACGACCGGCTGCGGCCGGCTGTTGCCGTCCTGCGCGGACGCGGCGGGGATGGCGAGGATGATCAGGGCGGTGGCAACGAGCAGTTGTTTTTTCATACGCGGATTGTGGCGGGAAATGCGCGTCAGGTCCAGACATAGCCCCGCCCCTTCAGGGGAGGGGTTGGGGTGGGGGCTCGCGAGATTGCGCAATGCCGATGCCCCCCACCCCGCTCGACTAAAGGCCCGGCTGACGCCGGACCAAGTCTCGCTGCCCCTCCCCTGAAGGGGAGGGGCTTGTCCCCCTTTGCGCCTCCCCCAAAATCGACTAGACGCCGCCGCCATGAGCAAGGACAAATCCGCCAAGATCGCGACGCCGCAGGCCGTGCGTGGTACCCAAGACATGCTGGGCGATTTCGCCGATCGCTTCGCGCATGTCGTCGACACGTTCGAACGGGTGCGCCGCCTCTATGGCTACAAGCGCATCGAGGTGCCGGTGATCGAGCCGACCGCGGTGTTCGCGCGCTCGCTGGGCGAAACGACCGACGTGGTGTCGAAGGAAATGTATTCGTTCGAGGATCGCGGCGGCGAATCGATCACGCTGCGCCCCGAATTCACCGCGGGGATCGCGCGGGCGTACATCACCAACGGCTGGCAGCAGTATGCGCCGCTGAAGGTCGCAACGCACGGCCCGCTGTTCCGTTACGAACGCCCGCAAAAGGGCCGCTACCGCCAGTTCCACCAGCTCGACGCCGAAGTGCTGGGCAGCGACAGCCCGCTCGCCGATGCCGAACTGCTGGTGTTCGCGGATCAGTTGCTCAAGGAATTGGGGATCAGCGAGGGCGTGACCTTGACGCTGAACACGCTCGGCGATGCGGCGAGCCGCGACGCCTGGCGCGCGGCACTGGTCGAGCATTTTGAAGCCCATCGCGGCGACCTGTCCGAGGACAGCCTTGCGCGGCTCGACAAGAATCCGCTGCGCATCCTCGACAGCAAGGATCCCAAGGACCGCCCGATCGCCGACAGCGCGCCCGACATCGATGCGTTCCTGACCGGCGAAGCGCAGGATTTCTTTGGCGCGGTGACGTCGGGTCTCGATGCGGCGGGTGTCGCTTGGGAACGCAATGCGCGGCTCGTGCGCGGGCTCGACTATTATCGCCACACCGCGTTCGAGTTCGTCACCGACCGGCTGGGTGCGCAAGGCACCGTGCTGGGCGGCGGGCGTTACGATGGTTTGATCGAAGCGCTCGGCGGCCCGCCGACGGCAGCGGTCGGCTGGGCGGCGGGGATCGAGCGGCTGGCGATGCTGGTGGGCGATTCAAGCAAGGCGAACTTGGCTGAGATTATCATCTTGGCTGAAAATGCTGAGATGGAACGGATAACGCCAAGCATCGCGGGTGCGCTGCGTAATGCAGCCAAACCTGTGACGACAGACGTTCCAATTTCCGGGGCTTTCAAGAAGCGGTACGATAAAGCGAAAAGCGCTGGATACGCCCGAGGTTTGAGTTTGGAGGTGCATCACGATGCCATTTGCATTGCTCGTATTAGGGATTTGAATGCCGATGACGCTTCGCCCGTTCGCGGAAAAGTGCAGCGAGCTTTGGAAGAGTATTTTTCGATTGAAGAAATTGATCAAGGCCATTCACGCCCTTGGATTGTTCGCGAGAAATAGTGACCTCCCTGCCTCGTCACCCCGGACTTGATCCGGGGTCCAGGCGGCGCCGGCGGCAGTGGATCCCGGATCAAGTCCGGGATGACGAAGAATTGATCCAGAATGACGAAGAATTGAAACGACAGTGAGTAGATGACCCAGGTTTCCGAACGCCAGATCGATGCGATCATCGAACGCCACGCCGCCCTTCAGGCGCGCATGGCGACCGGCGATATGGCGCCCGCTGATTTTGTCGCTGCGTCGAAGGAGTTTGCCGAGCTCGAGCCCGTCGCCACCGCGGCGCGCGAAGTCGTAAGGCTGCGCGGCGAACTGACCTCGCTGAATGAGATGCTGACCGACCCCGAAATGAAGGCGATGGCGGCCGAGGAAATCGCGGCGGTCGAAATCGCGCTGCCCGCTGCCGAGCATGACCTCGCGATAAAATTGCTGCCGAAGGATGTCGCCGACGCGCGCGCCGCGATGCTCGAAATCCGCGCCGGGACCGGCGGCGATGAGGCGGCGCTGTTCGCGGGTGACCTGCTGCGCATGTACAGCCGCTTTGCCGACGGTCAGGGTTGGAAGGTCGAAATCATCTCGGCCAACGAGGCCGAAATGGGCGGCTATAAGGAAGTCGTCGCGTCGGTGTCGGGGCAGGGGGTGTTCGCGCGGCTGAAGTTCGAAAGCGGCGTCCACCGCGTCCAGCGCGTCCCCGCGACCGAAAGCCAGGGGCGCATTCACACCAGCGCCGCGACCGTCGCGGTGCTGCCCGAGGCCGAGGAGGTCGATGTCGCGATCAACGACAGTGACCTCAAGATTGACATCTATCGCGCGAGCGGAGCGGGCGGCCAGCACGTCAACACCACCGACAGCGCGATCCGCATCACCCATATTCCCAGCGGCCTTGTCGTGATCCAGCAGGACCAGCGCAGCCAGCACAAGAACCGCGCCAAGGCGATGGGGGTGCTGCGCACGCGATTGTACGAGCTGGAGCGCGCGAAAATTCACGACGCCGAGGCGTCGGCACGCAAGTCGATGGTCGGATCGGGCGACCGCTCCGAACGCATCCGCACCTATAATTTCCCGCAGGGGCGCGTCACCGACCACCGCATCAACCTGACCCTCCACCGCCTGCCCGAAATCATCGAAGGCGCGATGGACGAGTTGATCGACGCGCTGATCGCCGAGGATCAGGCACAGCGGCTGGCAGGGCTGGGTGACTAGTCTCCCGCAAACGGGAGGGGTTGGGGCGGGCCTCACCTCTCCAAACCCGTTCGCATCGAGTGAAGTCGAGATGCCCCTCGGAACGGCGCTATGCGGCGGGGTGGCTCGACTTCTCCCGACACGAACGGAATTGGGCGTGGATGAACGGGCATGAGCGAGGTTGCTGACAATATTCGCACCGCTGCCAATCTGCTCACCGGGATCAGCGATACGCCGCGGCTCGATGCCGAACTGCTCATGGCGCATGCGCTCGGGGTCGAGCGGCAGGATGTGTTGCTCGATCCGGCGCGGTATGCTGTGCCTGAACTTTACGCGCATCTGATTGCGCGCCGCATGGCGCACGAGCCGATCGCTTATATCGTCGGCTATCGCGATTTCTGGACGCTGCGGATCGCGGTCGGGCCGGGGGTGCTGATCCCGCGCCCCGACAGCGAAATATTGGTCGAGGTCTGCTTGGACGCGGCGCGCGAACGGGAAGCGGGGTGGCCGTCGCGGGTGCTCGATCTCGGCACCGGGCCGGGGACGTTGCTGCTCGCGGTGCTCAGCGAGTTTCCTGCGGCGACGGGGCTGGGTGTCGATATGTCTGAACAGGCGCTGGCCTATGCGCGCGACAATGCCGAGGAATTGGGCATGGCTAGTCGTACCGTCGTCCAGTCGGGCGACTGGGCCGCTGGCATCGACGGCCGGTTCGACCTCATCCTGTGCAACCCGCCCTATATCAGCGCCGACGAGCCGCTGATGCCCGATGTCGCCGATCACGAGCCCGCGGGCGCGCTGTTTGCCGGTCCCGATGGGCTCGACGATTACCGCCGCATCATCCCCGAGCTGCCGCGCCTGCTCGCCCCCGGCGGCGCCGCAATTCTTGAAATCGGCGCGACGCAGCGCATCTTGGTCAGCGATCTCGCTGAAACCGTCGGATTTGCCGTCACCTGCCGCCAGGATCTGGCTGGCCGCGACCGGGCGCTTTCGCTGACCCGCGCCTGACCTGCCCCCGCAAATATTGCTTGGTTTTCGCCGCAAAGCGGGTTAGGGGCCAGTCACAGACCCGACTGGGGTACCTTTGGCGATGCACCGCATCGATACTGGTCCGGTGGATCTGCTTCCCACTTACGATGTTCGTGCCGGGCTTCGGTCCAGACGAGCGGTAAAGGGCAAGAACCGCGTGAGAAGCGCGGGCACGACGCGCAAATGGCGCGATCGGCCAAAAGGGGTTGGCATAGCTTATTTAGCTTTTCGACAGGATGTCTCAGTTGAACATGAACAACCGCCAAAGCGGTCGCCGTCGCGGCCGCAACAATAACAACAGCAACAACAATAACCGCCCGCAATCGGGTGGCCGCGGCGGGGTCGATCAGGCGAACCGCATCGACAGCCGGGCGCGCGGCAACGGCGCCCAGATGATCGAGAAATACCGCAACCTGGCGCGCGATGCGCAGCTGGCCGGGGACCGGGTCCAGACCGAATATTACCTCCAGTTCGCCGATCATTATTTCCGCGTCGTGAGCGATTTCCGCATCCGCCAGGAAGAAAAGAACGCGCAGAACGGACAGGACCGTGGGCAGGACCGCCAGCGTGAAATTCGCGGCGTCGAAGATTTCGACGGTCATGACGACAGCGATCTGGATATGGACGCCGACCGCGACGACAATAGCGACAGCGACCGCAGTGAGCGGAATGATCGTGGCGACCGGAATGAACGCAGCGATCGTAACGATCGTAACGATCGTGGCGACCGCAACGATCGTCCAGAGCGTAGCCAGCGCGAACCGCGCGGCAATCGCGACGCGCGCAGCGATCAGGGCGATGACAATCGCGGCAATCGCCAGCCGCAGGAACGCCCACGCCGCGACCGTGACGAAGGACGCAGCGAAGCGCCCAGCAACGATGGCGACGACGCCGGCACGGTCGAAACCGCCGCCGATGAAGCGCCTGCCCCGCGCACCAATCGCCGCAGCCCGCGCCGTCCGCGCGCGGCCGAGGCCGACGGCAACGACGATGGTGGCAATGCCGGCATCGACACCGCGGTGCTGCCGCCGGCGATCGGTCGCCCCGAGCGCGTAGTTGAAGCCGAACCCGATACGAATGCCGACGGCAGCGAGGATGCTCCGGCCGCCAAGCCGCGCCGCGCCCGCCGGACGCTGGCGACGCGCAGCCCGGGGGTCGAGGCTGCCGAGTAGGTACATCTTCGCACTGGTCTTTGATCAGGACATGACATAGCCTCCCCGCAGAAACATCGGCGGGGAGGCTTTTTTATGCGCGCTTTGGCAAAGACTTGCAGTGCGGTTGCGATCGTCGCGGCGGCGACGACTTTCCCCGCGGTTGCGCAGGACGCGATGCCGGGCAATGCTCAGGGCGATGTCGCCGTCACCATCTATAACAATGGCCAGTCGCTGGTGCAGGACGAACGACAGCTGACCGTTGCGGCGGGCCGCAACCGCATCGAGTTTCCCGACGTATCGGCGCGCATCCGCCCCGAAACGGTCACGCTGTCGGGCGGCGGGCTTGCCATCGTGGAGCAGAATTTCGATTTCGACCTGCTCACCCCCGACAAGTTGATGGACAAGGCCGTCGGCCAGTCGATCACGCTGATCCGCACCAATCCCGCCACCGGCGCCGAGCGCACCGAACGCGCCAAGGTGCTCGCCGCGAATGGCGGTATCGTGCTCCAGATCGGCGAACGGATCGAGGTGCTGCGCGACGATGGCTTGCCGGTGCGCGCGGTGTTCGATCGCCTGCCGCCCAATTTGCGCGCGCGCCCGACGCTGTCGGTGACCGTCGATGCCGCCAGTGCTGGGACGGTTCCGACGCGGCTGTCGTACCTGACCCCCAATCTGGGCTGGACCGCCGATTATGTCGCGCTGTTCGATGCGGCAAAGGGTGCGATGGACATTCAGGGCTGGGTGACGCTGACCAACAGCACCGGGACTACCTTTGCCAATGCGCGCACCTTGCTCGTCGCGGGCAATCCGGGCGGGGGCGGCGGTTTTCGCCAGATGACCGGTACGATGGATTCGGCCGGGACTGAAAGCAACGATCGCGAGCGGCTCGGCGACTATTATCTCTATCCGCTCGCCGCCCGCACCACGATCGCCAACGCCCAGCAAAAGCAGGTGAGCTTTCTCGACGTAAAAGGCGCTCCGGCGCAATCGACCTATGAATATGTCAACCGCTGGCTGGGCAGCAGCACCGAAGCGGTGAGCACGTCCAGCGTGCTGCGTTTCTCGACCTCCCGCCAGGGCGGCCTCGGCGACCAGCTGCCCGCCGGGACGATCCGCGTCTATATGCGCGACGCGCGCGGCGACCCGCAATTCATCGGCGAAAACAGCATCGGCCACACCCCGATGGGATCGGCGATGTCGCTGCGCACCGGCGATGCCTTTGACGTCAAGGTCCAGCCGACCGTGGTGTCGCGCACCCGCAAGGGCGATTCGCGCTGGGTGACCAAGATGAAATATAGCGTGACCAACGCGCGCCCGGCGCCGGTGAAGGTGCTGCTGGCGCAGGACGGGCTCTATGGCGATGTGCGGATCAGCGACGAGAGCCTGAAGGGCGAACGCATCTCGGCCGACCGTGTCGAATGGCAGGTGCCGGTGCCCGCCAATGGCAAGACGGACGTCACCGTCACTTTCGATACGCGTTACTAAGGCGCGCAGGATGCGGGGCGCGCTCCTGCTGACATGGATCGCGGCGCTGCTGGCGCCGGTGATGGCGCGCGCGCAGGCCGAACCGGCAGTCACCGTATCGACAAAGATCGACGACGCCGCGGTCACCGTCTATCGCGCGCCCAATCGTGGTGGTGGGCCGATCAACCCCAATTGGCCGCAGGGCTTTGCCTTCATCACCGAAACCCGCACCGTCACGCTGCCCGCCGGGACGTCGGTGCTGCGGTTCGAAGGCGTCGCCGAGGGGCTCTTGCCCGAAACCGCGGTGGTCAGCGGGCTGCCCGACGGGGTGATCGAAAAGAACCGCGACGCGCGGCTGTTGTCGCCCGCGGGGTTGGTCGACGCCTATCTGAAACGCAGCGTGACGTTGCGCCGGACCAACCGCGCCACTGGCAAGGTGGTCGAGCAGGAAGCGGTGATTCAGGCTGGTCCGAACGGCGGGGTGATCCTGCAAAATGCAGCAGGAGGCTTCGAGGCGTTGGCCTGTTCAGGCCTGCCCGAACGGATGCTATATCGCCGGGTGCCCAAGGACCTGTCGGCGAAGCCGACGCTGTCGGTGCTGGTCGATAGCAAGGCCGCGCGGACGGTGACGGTGCAGCTGCTCTATCTCGCCGAAGGCTTCGACTGGGCGGCCAATTATGTCGCCGACCGCGGATCGGACGGCAGGACGCTGGGGCTGACGGGATGGATCACGGTTGCGAATGGCGGTGTCACCAGCTTTCCCGGCGCGCAGCTCAACGTCATCGCAGGGCGGCTGAACAAGGTGTACAGCCCGCCGCTACCGCGCAGCACCCCGGGGCCGCTGCTGCTCAAATGCTGGCCGATGGATATCACCAGCACACATCCGCTTTGGCAATTGCCGCCGATCATTGAGATCGAACAGAATTTCGGGTTGAATGAGGCCGAAGATGTGGTCGTCACCGCCAGCCGTATCGATCGGCGCGAGATGATGAGATCCTTGCCAGCCCCCGCACCGATGGTCGTACTGCCCCCACCGCCACCGCCACCAGCCGAAGATCTGGGTGACCTTAAATTCTACCGCGTCCCGTTCCGTGTCGATGTGTCGGCGAAGGGGCAGAAGCAGGTGGCGTTGCTGGCCAAAGACAAAGTGGCGGTCGAACAGCTTTATTCAGGAACGCTATACCAGAACAGCGCGCCGCAACCGCTGATGATGCGGCTGCGCGTTCAGAACCGCGAATCCGACGGCCTCGGGCTGGCGCTGCCCGCCGGGTCTGCCGCGGTCTTCGAGACGATCGGCGGTCAGCGCCTGCTCGTCGGTGAAGCCGCGATCGGCGACAAGGCCAAGGACGAGCGGGTCGATTACGACGTCGGTCAAAGCCCGGCGGTGCAATTTCGCGCGCTGGTCCAGGACCGCGACGCCAAAGGCGAATTTCAGACCTGGAACGTCACGCTGACCAACGCGCGGCCTTTCGATGCCGAGGTCGAAATCCTGATCCCCTTTACGATCGATCCGGCGCCCGAGGGGTGGGAGCGGCGCGGCAGCAGCTGGGTTTGGCGGGTGCGCGTGCCCGCTACCGACAGCGTGGTGCAAAGTTTCCGGCAGAAACTGAAGGGTGGCTGATTTGCTGTCCCGATAGGGGGTCAGGCGGGCGGCAGCGCGCGCGGACGGTGATTCTCGTCCAGCGCAACAAAGGTGAACAGTCCGCTGGTCACCTTGACCTCCTGCTGACCGGGGCCACGCATCGCGATGACGTCGATTCGGATGCCCATCGATGTGCGCCCGCGCCGTTCGAGATGCGCATAGACCGAGATGATGTCGCGCAGCAGGATCGGCGCGATGAACTCCATCGCCTCGATCGCCACGGTCGCGGTCGGCCCCTGCGCGACCCGTGCGGCGACGATGCCGCCCGCGATGTCCATCTGGCTGAGCACCCAGCCGCCAAAGATATGGCCATTGCTGTTGATGTCGGCGGGGGCGGGCACAACGCGCAGGATCGGATCGCGGCGGGCTTCGGACGGAATGCTATCGGTCATGGTTCATATCCGGATCATTCTCAAACGGGTCTTCGATCGCCTCGTCATGGCCGCTGCCGCTCGACAGGAACACCAGCCCCATCAGCGCCGCACCGAGCATGACCGACAGGCCGACTCCGGCGGCGGTCGCGATGATCATGTGGATGCTCAGCGCCTCGCCCATGCTGAAACGCAGCCAGCCGAGCGCGCCGACGACCGCGATCAATGACACTAGCACCATGCCGCGCATCAGGCGGCGGTAGCGCGCCCACGCGATTTTCGCGATGGCGTCTTTGTCGAGCGGAGAGGGTTTGACCATGCGCGCCTCCATGAACCAACCCGCGACCAAGACCAAGCGCGAATGGAATACGGCCAGATGTTTCGGCTTTGCTGCGAATCATGATAGGCTCTGCATCCAGAGAATCGACATGGGGAGCGGCAAGGCATGACGATCGGAGCGATCCTCCACGGCCACACAGGCCCGGTGATTTCGGCGCGTAAGGAAGATACGGTGCGCGCGGTGCTCGACCTGCTCGCCCAGCACCGCATCGGCGCGGTGCCGGTGATGGAGGGCGACGCGATCGTCGGCATCTTTTCCGAACGCGATCTGGTGCGGCTGATGTCGTCCTATGGCCCCGAAGCGCTCGACCGAAAGCTGGATGAGGTGATGACGAAATCGCCGGTGACCTGCGATCCGGGAACCGCGGTGATGGGCGCGCTGTCGCAGATGACCCAGCGCCGCATCCGTCATCTGCCCGTCGTCGACGGCGGGCGTCTCGTCGGTTTCGTGTCGATCGGCGATCTGGTCAAATATCGCATCGACCGGATCGAGGCTGAAGCGGCGGCGATGCGCGACTATATTGCGTCGTGACGTCCAGCTGACGTCACGGCCGTCTCATGCGCTGGGCTCGGCGCGGGACGTCTCAGCACAAGTCGCAGCACTTCGGCGATCGCGTCTTTTTCGAGCAGCCACAGCAGGGCCGGATAGATCAGCCCGCCCGCGGCGACGAGGATCGCGAGCCGCATCGGGGCGGTGAAACTTGCGGGAAGAGAATGGTCGATCAGCCCGACCGCGACCGCCATCACCAGCGCCGGGGCTAGGCCGGGCAGCGCCGCGCGGCCGATGTCGCCCAAGGTCACCCCGATCACCGGCGCCGACAGCCGTGCGGTGATGATCAGCAGCAGCGGCATTGCGACGAACCACGCCCAGGCAAGACCGATCAGGCCGAACTGCACTCCGATCAGGAAGCTGATAGGGAACAGGATCGCGCCGCACAGCGACGCTTTCATCGCAATCGCGGGACGGCCGAGCGCATTAGTCACCGGGGCGAATAATATTTGTACCGTCATCACCAACAGCGCCAGCGCGAGGACCTGGACATAAGGCACCATGCCCAGCCATTTTAGCCCGAACACCGTTTCGACCAGCGGCGCCGCGCAGACGGCCAGGCCCGCATAGGCGGGCGCAAGGACCAACAGCAGCAGCCGGACCGCTTTCAGAAAGTTCCAGCGCACCGCGTCCTTGTCGCCCTGGATCCGAGCATAGGCCGGAAAGGCGACTTCGTTCAGCGGCGGTACGAACTTCGACACAAATATCTGCGCCAGAAACAGCGCCTCGGCATAAAGCCCCAGCGCGTGCGGATCGAATCGGCGCCCGGCAATGAAGATGTCGGCTTGCGTCTGAATCAACCAGAAGAAGTGACTGGCGAGGACCGCCGAACCGAATCCAATGATCTGGCCGCACCCGCGAAAATCGAAACTGGGCCACACGAGCAACCGCGCTGCGACCGTCAGTCCGATGGCGCGGGTCCAGAACAAGGCGATTGGTGCATACACGAGCGTCCAGACACCATAGCCTGCGAGCGCACAGCCGAGCGCGGTCCCGGCACCCACCAGCGCCGCGGCGAGATTGACGAAGGCCTGTTTGCGGAAATCGAGCGTTCGGCTCATCATCACTTCGGGCAGCGCGATGAAGGGCGTGGCGAGGAAGATCAGCGCCTGGACGCGCAACAGGTCGGCAACGATCGGCTGGCCATAATAGGCGGCTGCAAGCGGTGCCCCAAAATATTGCACCGCCGCGAGCAGCGCGTTCAACAGCAAAAGCAGCCCGAATGCCTGGCGGACGCGCAAGGGATCGAGCTCTTCGGATTGGATCAGCGCGCTCGCAAACCCGTATCCATTAAGGAAGGCGAGGAAGGCGAGGACGACCTGGGTCATCGCGAAGAGCCCGTAATCGCCCGGGTCGAGCAGCCGAATCACCATCAGCGTCGACGTCCAGGTGATGATTTGGGCCAGGATCTGACTGCCTGAGCGCCAGATCACGGCCGAGCGGACGCGATCGCCAAACCGCGCCGCGTCGATCGCCTCGTCATGTCCGCTCACCAGGCTCAACTGCGCTATGCCTGTTTCTTTGTCGTGGCCCGCACCGGACGACGGCGGCTCGATCCCTGGTGGAGCCGCTGGCGCCAGGCCAGCATCGGCGGCGCAAGCCATGGCACGACGCCCCATAAGACAAAGGCGACCGACCATAATGGGTTGCCCAGATAGTGGCGCTGCGCGCGCAAGATCGTCAGTCCGCGCTGCGTGTCTCCGGCAATGACCGCGGCCAGGGCAGCTTCCACTTCCTGCCGTTCAAGCTCGCCATTGCGAACGGCTTTGGCGACTTCGGCTTCATGGGTGCCGGGCATCGCGGCAATGACCTTGTCACACACCCGGATGTTTCCGCGGATATTCCGCAGCAGGTTGACCGATGCCGATCGCGGGCGAACCCGATAATCGGCCAGTACGGCGTCGATATAGCGGGCGTGACCGCCATCCATCAACAGGCGGACCCACAGGTCGAGATCTTCGGAATTGGTCATCGCGGTATCAAAGCCGCCGACCCGGTCGAACGCAGCACGCCGGAACGTCGAACCGATGTAGATGTTGAAACGTCGTTCCAGAACATCCGCGACTTTCCCCGTCGCGCCAAGGTTCTGGTCGTCGCCCACTACCAGATCCTCTTGCGCCACGGCGCCGAAGACGCGGGCGTTGCACGTCGTGACGGTCGCGGCCGGATCGTCGTTCATCGCGGCGACCATCGCGGCCAGATAGCCGGGCCGAAACAGGTCGTCGCCATCGAGGAGCGCAATCAGCGGTGCGCGGCTCGCGGCGATCGCCCGATTGCGCGCCGCCGAAACGCCATGATTCGCGGTCGCCAGAAAACGGATGCGCGGGTCGGCCAGATAACGGCCCACCGCACCGGCGACGTCGTCGGGCGCGCCGTCGTCGATGACGATCGCTTCCCACGCAGTGAAATCCTGCGCGATAAGCGAATCCAGCGCCTCGCCCACCAGGTGTGCGACACCATAAGCGGGGACAATGACGGAAATCTGCGGGTCGGTTTGGTCATTAAGGCTATTCATCGCACATGTCCTAGCATGCATCCGCTAATGTTTGGTGAGTCGAACGCGGTGGAACCCGGTTTTGCTGGGCTTGGGGCCGTCCATCGAATCGATATTCGCGCGGATTTGCCAGCATTGGCGCGGTCCGATCCGCCACCCCAGCGCGGCACAAGCAAGAGCGACCACCGCAAAACTCCAGTATTTCCGCCAATTTCCAGGGCCAGTGAAACAAAATTGCAAAAAGGTTGTTGACGCGAATCGAGGAGGGGCTTAGAGGCCTGTTCACCGGACGGGGCGCGGCAGAAACTGCTACGCTCCACCCGGTCGCCAACAGATACGGACAGATGTCCCCCGATAGCAATAGCGGGGAACGACAACTGTCCGCCATTTCTTGTCGGTGGCTCTTTGAAATTGTGATTGTCGATGAAGGGACATGTGGGCGGCGGCCCTGGGTCTGACAGCTTTAGGGTGTCAGTAACTCAGGATAAAAAGCCAAGCCTGACCTACATGTCTAACACGTTTCCATTACGTGGGAGCGGCTCTTCGTTTGCCTGTGGTTCGCTACAGGTTGATGACGGGACCGTTCCAAATTTGTGTAGGCCAGGCTCCTTAAAATGAGCGGGTTTGCGAGGGAATTCCACCTTGGCAAATTCGAACATCAAACTTGAGAGTTTGATCCTGGCTCAGAACGAACGCTGGCGGCATGCCTAACACATGCAAGTCGAACGAACTCTTCGGAGTTAGTGGCGCACGGGTGCGTAACGCGTGGGAATCTGCCCTTGGGTACGGAATAACTCAGAGAAATTTGTGCTAATACCGTATAATGACTTCGGTCCAAAGATTTATCGCCCAAGGATGAGCCCGCGTAAGATTAGCTTGTTGGTGAGGTAAAAGCTCACCAAGGC
>NZ_CBDIIL010000003.1:0-685000 GCF_965279725.1 Sphingopyxis sp. | reverse complement strand
CTGACAGCGTACCTCTTGCATAATGGGTCAGTGACTTAGTGTATCAAGCAAGCTTAAGCCGTTAGGTGTAGGCGTAGCGAAAGCGAGTCTGAATAGGGCGAATGAGTTTGATGCATTAGACCCGAAACCCGGTGATCTATGCATGACCAGGCTGAAGGTGCGGTAACACGCACTGGAGGGCCGAACCGTTCAATGTTGAAAAATTGTCGGATGAGTTGTGCTTAGGGGTGAAAGGCCAATCAAACCGGGAAATAGCTGGTTCTCCGCGAAATCTATTGAGGTAGAGCGTCAGACGAATACCTTGGGGGGTAGAGCACTGGATGGATGCGGGGGTCGCGAGATCTACCAATTCTAACCAAACTCCGAATACCCAAGAGTAATATCTGGCAGACAGACGGCGGGTGCTAAGGTCCGTCGTCAAAAGGGAAACAGCCCTGACCTACAGCTAAGGTCCCCAAGTCACGTCTAAGTGGTAAAGCATGTGGGAATCCCAAAACAACCAGGAGGTTGGCTTAGAAGCAGCCATCCTTTAAAGAAAGCGTAACAGCTCACTGGTCTAAATAAGGGTTCCTGCGGCGAAAATGTAACGGGGCTCAAGACGTGCACCGAAGCTTAGGGTGTGCCACTTATGTGGTACGCGGTAGCGGAGCGTTCCGTAGGCTGATGAAGCGATCTGGTAATGGGTCGTGGAGGTATCGGAAGTGCGAATGCTGACATGAGTAGCGATAAACAGGGTGAGATGCCCTGTCGCCGAAATTCCAAGGGTTCCTGCTTAAAGCTAATCTGAGCAGGGTAAGCCGGCCCCTAAGACGAGCCCGAAGGGGGTAGTCGATGGGAACCACGTTAATATTCGTGGGCCTGGAGGTGTGTGACGGATCTCGTAAATTGTTTGCTCTTATTGGATTGAGCAGGCTTTGAAGAGGTTCCAGGAAATAGCCCCTCCATTATAGACCGTACCCTAAACCGACACAGGTGGAATGGTAGAGTATACCAAGGCGCTTGAGAGAAGTCTCCTGAAGGAACTCGGCAAATTGCCTCCGTACCTTCGGAAGAAGGAGGCCCTCATTCCGGGCAACCGGTTTGAGGGGGCACAGGCCAGGGGGTAGCGACTGTTTAGCAAAAACACAGGGCTCTGCTAAGTCGGCTTCAAGACGACGTATAGGGCCTGACGCCTGCCCGGTGCCTGAAGGTTAAGTGGAGTGGTGCAAGCTGCGAAATGAAGCCCAGGTAAACGGCGGCCGTAACTATAACGGTCCTAAGGTAGCGAAATTCCTTGTCGGGTAAGTTCCGACCTGCACGAATGGCGTAACGACTTCCCCACTGTCTCCAGGAGATGCTCAGCGAAATTGAATTCTCCGTGAAGATGCGGAGTACCCGCGGTTAGACGGAAAGACCCCGTGCACCTTTACTGCAACTTCAGAGTGGCATTAGGAAAGAGCTGTGTAGCATAGGTGGGAGGCTTTGAAGCATCGTCGCCAGATGATGTGGAGCCATAGGTGAAATACCACCCTGCTGTTTTCTGATGTCTAACCTCGATCCATGAAACTGGATCAGGGACCCTCTGTGGTGGGTAGTTTGACTGGGGCGGTCGCCTCCTAAAGAGTAACGGAGGCGCGCGATGGTAGGCTCAGGACGGTTGGAAACCGTCTGCAAGAGTGCAATGGCATAAGCCTGCCTGACTGCGAGACTGACGAGTCGAGCAGAGACGAAAGTCGGTCATAGTGATCCGGTGGTCCCGAGTGGAAGGGCCATCGCTCAACGGATAAAAGGTACGCCGGGGATAACAGGCTGATGATTCCCAAGAGCTCATATCGACGGAATCGTTTGGCACCTCGATGTCGGCTCATCACATCCTGGGGCTGGAGCAGGTCCCAAGGGTTTGGCTGTTCGCCAATTAAAGTGGTACGTGAGCTGGGTTCAGAACGTCGTGAGACAGTTTGGTCCCTATCTGCCGTGGGCGTCGAAATTTGAGAGGAGTTGACCCTAGTACGAGAGGACCGGGTTGAACATACCTCTGGTGTACCTGTCGTCACGCCAGTGGCGCAGCAGGGTAGCTATGTATGGACGGGATAACCGCTGAAAGCATCTAAGCGGGAAGCCTCCCTCAAGATAAGATTTCATAGAGCCGTGGGAGACCACCACGTTGATAGATCGGATGTAGAAGCGCGGTAACGTGTGGAGCTAACCGATACTAATTGCTCTATTCGCACTTAAGAGTCCCACCATCAACGACAGTCCTGAATGGTCAAAAGCCTGACGGTTGTTCGCGAAGTGGATGATTGTAACATAGTCCAAATTGCACGGGCATTCGATTGAAACCCAAATTCGACCCACGCCGGCTTCATTGCTTGGTGACCATGGCGTCAGTGACCCACCCGATCCCATCTCGAACTCGGACGTGAAACCTGACAGCGCCGATGGTACTATGGCTCAAGCCCTGGAAGAGTAGGACGTCGCCAGGCATTGTAGCCGACGTGTGGCCGAAATTGGAAAAACCCATTCACAAAGTTAGAGGCCGGCAGAAATGCCGGCCTTTTGCTGTTTTGCAGCTCGCGCAGCAGCGCTGAGATCTGCAAGTTGGTGGCGCGGGATGGAGCAGCCCGGTAGCTCGTCAGGCTCATAACCTGAAGGTCGTAGGTTCAAATCCTACTCCCGCAACCAACAACCGATCGGAAAAGATGGTTCAAAGCGCGTGTCGGCAACGGCTCGCGCTTTTTTGTTAGCTTTTTGGGGGAAAACGGGCGGGTGTCCATTAACGTCACCCGCACGGATCGAGCCCCCAGGCGCGATAAAAAGTATCGACCGCCGCATCGACTTCCTCCTGAAGACGGCTGAGGTCGCGCGCCTCGGCCATCCCAAGGATCGCAAACTGATACAGCCCCGACTGACAGAGGCCAGCGAACTGCTGCACGGCGCGCATCGGGTCGCCTATCCGAATCTCGCCGCGCACCATTTTTTCGGCAATCCAGTCGGCGGCGCGTGCCTTGCCGCGGCGCGGGCCACGATCGTAAAAGGTCTCGGCGAGATGCGGGAAGCGCTCCGCCTCTCCGACGACGAGGCGAAAAAGCGACAGCAAGGGCGTTGCTGTCAGCTTCGTCATCAATACACTGCCGAAGCGGCGCAGCACATCGGTCACAGGCTCGTCGATCGGTAGGTCGATCGTCAGCGCGTGGCCATATTGGCGCACAATGTCATCGACGACGGCGGTGAACAACTCCTCCTTGGATGGGAAATAGGTCCACAAGGTCGTCTTCGATCCGCCGACCTTGCTTGCGATCGACGACATTGTCGTCCCGGCATAGCCGTTGGCGAAAAACAGCTCGCGCGCGGCCGCGACGAAGGCGTTGCGCCGTACCGCTGCCGGATCATCCAAATCAGGTGTACTGGCTGGTATCATTTCGATTGACAACCCATTCTCCAAAGCTCATTGGGCCATGATACCAGCTAGTATCGTTGGAAGCCATGCCCAGATCATTATTTCTCACAACCGCCGTTTTGGGCCTGCTTGCGGGCTGCGCGACCGTACCTGACCTCGGGACCAAGCCGGTTCCGGCGCCCGCTGAATCATTTGCTTCGAGCGCGAGTCTTGCCGGAACGCAAGGCGAATGGCCCACAGAGGGCTGGTGGACCGGCTTTGGCGATGCGCAGCTCGACTCGTTGATCGCCGAAGGACTCAAGGGCGCGCCCGATGTCGCGATCGCCGCGGCCCGCGTTCGCGCCGCCGATGGTTTCGCCGAGCGGGCAGGCGCCGCGCTGCTGCCGCGCGTCGGTGCCGAGGCCAGCGCCGGCGGCGTCCAGCAAAGCAAGAATCTGGGCATCCCGCCGCAGTTCGTCCCCAACGGCATTCAGGATACCGGCCATATCGCCGCGACCTTCTCGTTCGACCTTGACCTGTGGGGCCGTAATCGCGCCGCGCTCGCCGCAGCCGCATCCGAGGCCGCTGCGGCGCGCGTCGATGCGGCGCAGGCGCGGCTGATGCTCACGACTGGCATCGCATCGGCCTATGCCGACCTCGCCAATTACCACGCTGCGCGCGACGTCGCGAACGATGCGGTGCGCGTGCGATCGGCCAGCGCCACGCTATCGGGCGAGCGCGCCCGGGCGGGCCTGGAAAATCAGTCGAACCAGCGCCAGGCTGAAAGCCGCGTTGCCTCGTCGCGCGCCGACGTCGTTGCGCTCGACGAAGCGATTGCCCTGACCCACAACCGGCTTGCCGCGCTGATCGGCGCCGGTCCCGCTCGCGGGCTGTCGATCGCGCGGCCGCAGCTGGCCCGCCCGCCCGTCGGCTTGCCGGTCGGCGCCGGGATCGATCTGGTCGGGCGGCGGCCCGATATTGTCGCGGCGCGGCTGCGCGCCGAAGCGGCGGCGAAGCGCATCGACGTCGCACGCGCCGATTTCTATCCGAACATCAGCCTGTCGGCGCTTGTCGGGCTCCAGTCGCTTGGCCTTTCCAATCTCTTCAGCGCCGGGTCCGAATATGGCAATGGCGGCGCTGCGATCAGCCTGCCGATCTTCGACGGCGGGCGGCTTCAGGGCAGCTATCGCGGTGCGCGCGCCGATTATGACGTTGCCGTCGCGACGTATGACAAGACGCTGATTGGCGCGCTGCGCGATGTTGCCGACATCGCTGCCAGCCGCGCCGCGACTGAGCGCCAGCTTGCCGGGCGGCGCGACGCGCTGGCGGCCGCTGCCGAAGGCGCCAAGCTGGCCGGGCTGCGATATCGCGCCGGTCTGTCGAACCAAATCGACCAACTGACCGCCGAGGACAGCATGGTGGCGCTCAGCCGCGCCGTCGCCGACCTCGAGGCGCGCCAGCTCTCGCTCGATATCGCCCTGATCCGCGCGCTTGGCGGCGGATACCGAGCCGCCAATCCAACAGGAGATAAATGATGGCCGACGAAACGGCTACGACGCCAGCCGACGCGCCCGATACGGCTGCGATCGACCGCGGCGCCAAGCGCAAAAAGCTGTTTCGCATCCTCGGACTCGTTGTCGTGACGATCGCGATCCTGTGGGGGCTTTGGTATGTCCTCACGCAGGCGGGGCGCGTTCACACCGACAACGCTTATGTCGGGGCGGATTCGGCGCAGGTCACCGCGCTGGTCTCCGGTCCGGTGAAGGAAGTTCGCGTCGCCGGTACGCAGGCGGTGAAGAAGGGTGATATCCTCGTCATCCTCGACGACGCCGATCAGCGGATCGCGGTCGCCGATGCCGAAGCCGCACTGCTCCAGGCGCGTCAGCGCTATGGGCAGGCGGGCGCGACCGCCGATGCCGCCCGCGCCCGCGTCACGGCGCGCGGCGCAGAGATCGCCCAGGCCCGGGCGCGCCTGCGCGACGCGGATGCGACAGTTACACGCGCTCGGGCCGATCTCGCGCGGCGCGAAAGTATTGCCGGCACCGGCGCCGTATCGGGTGAAGAGCTTACCGCGGCGCGCGCGGCGCTGGCCTCGGCCGCTGCGGCGCGCGACCTCGCCGCCGCCGGCATCGCCTCGGCCGAGGCGACACGTGGATCGGCAAGCGGCGATCTCGGCGCCGCCGAAGCCGTCGTGCGCGGCACCACGATCAACACCGCGCCCGACGTCGCGGCGGCGGAAGCGCGGCTGGAAAAGGCACAGCTCGACCTCGCGCGCACCGTGCTGCGCGCCCCTGTCGATGGCATCGTCACCAATCGGCAAGTGCAGGTTGGCCAGCGGATCGCTGCGGGCGCGCCGATCATGGTCCTCGTCCCGATTGCCACCGCTTATGTCGACGCCAATTTCAAGGAAAGCCAGTTCCAGGATATCCGCATGGGTCAGCCGGTCGAGCTGACCTCGGACTTTTACGGCAGCGACGTCGTCTATCATGGCAAGGTCGTCGGCATCGCGGGCGGCACCGGCGCGGCTTTCTCCCTGATCCCGGCGCAAAATGCGACGGGCAACTGGGTGAAGGTGGTCCAACGGCTTCCCGTGCGGATCTCGCTCGATCCCAAGGAGTTGAAGGCGCATCCGCTGCGTGTCGGCCTGTCGATGGAAGCCACGATCGACACGCGCGGCAACTGACGCATGGCAACCGCCGTCGCCTCGCCATCCGCAATTCCGGCCGAGCCGCAGCCGCTGACCGGCGGGCGGCTGATCCTCGCCGCTTTTGCCCTCGCGCTCGCCAATTTCGTCGTCGTGCTCGACACCACGATCGCCAATGTGTCGGTGCCGCATATCGCGGGCGGGCTGGCGGTGTCGCCGACGCAGGGCACATGGGTCATCACCAGCTATGCGGTGGCCGACGCGATCAGCGTACCGCTCACCGGCTGGCTTGCGATGCGTTTCGGTACCGTGCGCTGGTTCCTCTATTCGATCGTCGGCTTCGGCATTTTTTCGTTCCTGTGCGGTATTTCCAGCACCTTGAGCGCCTTGGTGCTGTTCCGGATTCTTCAGGGGCTGGCGGGCGGGCCGTTGATGCCGCTGTCGCAGATATTGTTGCTGCGCATCTTTCCGAAAGAAAAGGCGGGGATCGCGCTGGCGATCTGGGCGATGACGACGACCACGGCGCCGATCCTGGGGCCGATCCTGGGCGGCACGATCAGCGACAATTGGAGCTGGCACTGGATATTCTTCATCAACCTGCCCGTCGTCGCGGTGGTTTTTTTCGGCGTCGCCAGCATGCTACGGCCGTTCGAAACGATCAAGGTCAGGGCGCGGATCGACATGATCGGCCTGCTACTGTTGGTGCTGTCGGTCGGTGCTTTTCAGCTGATGCTCGACACCGGGCGCGAGCATGACTGGTTCGAATCGTCGTGGATCGTGACGCTCGCGGTGATTTCAGCGATCGGTGTCGTCGCCTTCGTCATCTGGGAACTGACCGACGCCAATCCGGTGGTCGATCTACGCGTGTTCCGGTTCCGGGGTTTCACTTTTGCGACGATCGCAATCTCGCTGGGGTTCGGCGCCTTTTTCGCGCAGGTCGTCTTGACGCCGCTGTGGCTGCAGCAGGTGGCGGGCTATACCGCGACCGAGACGGGCTATATCGTCGCGTGGATCGGTGTGTTCGCCGTGTTGCTGTCCCCCGTTGCCGCGGGGTTGATCGGCAAGATCGATATTCGCCTTTCGATCAGCGCCGGTATCTTGTGGATGGCGTTCACGTCGGTGCTGCGCGCCAGCTGGAATGCCGATGTCGATTATTGGACGCTATCGCTGCCGCATCTGCTGCAAGGGATGGGCATGCCGTTCTTCTTTGTCGGATTGACCGCGCTCGCGTTGTCGAGCGTTCCCGACAAGGACAAGACGTCGGCGGCGGGATTGATGAGTTTCCTGCGAACCCTCAGCGGGGCGATCGGCACCGCGCTCGCGACGACCGCATGGGACGGCGAAAATCGTGTTGCGCGGTCCGAACTCGTATCGGGAATGAACGGCACCGGCGAAACCATGGATATGCTCCAGCGCGCCGGGCTGACGCTGGAACAGGCGCGCGCCGCGATCGAGCGGCTGGTCGAGGTTCAGGCGTCGACGATCGGCGTGCTGCACCTGTTCATGGCGTCGGGTGTCGTGTTCGTCATCGCGGCGGTTGCGGTGTGGTGCGCGCCCTTGCCCAAACAAGTGTCGATGGGCGCCGCGCACTAGCCTATTTGGCGAACAATTGTCCGACGTCGGCAAAGGCCTTGAACTCCAGCGCGTTACCTGCCGGGTCGAGGAAGAACATCGTCGATTGCTCGCCGGGCTGACCGGCAAAGCGCGTGTGCGGTTCGATCACGAACGCCACATCCGCCGCCTTTAACCGATCGGCGAGTGCCTGCCAGTCTGCGGGCGGCAGCACGACGCCGAAGTGGGGCACCGGCACCGCATGGCCATCGACCGGATTATGTCCCGCGACCGCCTTGCGCCGCTCGACGCGGTGCGCGACGATCTGGTGGCCATAGAGGTTGAAATCGATCCAGTCGGCATCGCTGCGCCCTTCGGGGCAGCCGATGACGGTGCCATAAAAGTGCCGCGCGGCGTCCAGATCGTCGACGGGAAAGGCGATGTGAAAGGGGGCAAGGTCGGTCATGCCGCCCGTTTGCCGCAAGCTCGCGCGAAACGCCAGTCCGGGACTTGGGTTGTGCGCCGCAACATGCTAGGCGCGCGCCCATGCTGACGATCAACGGAATCACTGTCCGCCTTGGCGGGCGCGCCATCCTCGAACGCGCCACCGCGAGCCTGCCGGCGAAAAGCCGCGTCGGGCTGATCGGGCGCAACGGCGCGGGCAAATCGACGCTGATGAAGGTGATGATCGGTCAGCTCGAAGCCGACGAAGGCAGCATCGACATGCCGCGCCGCACGCGCGTCGGCTACATCGCGCAGGAAGCGCCGAGCGGTACCGCGACGCCGTTCGACACGGTGCTCGCCGCTGATACCGAACGCGCCGAGTTGCTGGATGCGTCGGAGACCGAGCAGGACCCCGACAAACTCGGCGATATCCACGAGCGGCTGATCGCGATCGACGCCTATACCGCCCCCGCCCGCGCGGCGCGCATCCTGATCGGGCTGGGCTTCGACGAGGATATGCAGGCCCAGCCGCTCGACAGCTTCTCGGGCGGGTGGAAAATGCGCGTCGCGCTGGCGGCGCTTTTGTTCTCCGAACCCGATTTGTTGCTGCTCGACGAACCGTCGAACCACCTCGATCTCGAAGCGACGCTGTGGCTCGAAAACTTCCTGCGCGCCTATCCGGGGCAGCTGGTGGTGATCAGCCACGAGCGCGACCTGCTCAACAATGTCGTCGACAATATCCTCCACCTCGAGGGCGGCAAGGTGATGCTCTACGCGGGCGGCTATGACGCGTTCGAACGCCAGCGCGCCGAACGCGCCGCGCAGCTTGCGGCCGCCAAGGCATCGCAGGATGCCCAGCGCGCCAAGCTTCAGGATTATGTCGCGCGCAACAGTGCGCGCGCTTCGACCGCGAAACAGGCGCAGTCGCGTGCGAAGATGCTCGCCAGGATGCAGCCGATCGCCGCGCTCGCTGAGGATCAGACGCTGGCGTTCGATTTTCCCAGCCCCGACGAGCTGAAACCGCCGCTGATCACGCTCGATCTCGCGAGCGTCGGTTATGCCGACAAGGCGGTCCTCCAGCGGCTCAACCTGCGCATCGATCCCGATGACCGCATCGCGCTGCTCGGTCGTAACGGCAATGGTAAGACGACGCTCGCGCGCCTGCTCGCCGCGCAGCTTGCCCCGATGGCCGGCGCAATGGCGGCGTCGGGCAAGATGCGCGTCGGATATTTCACCCAATATCAGGTCGAGGAACTCGACGGCAAGGACACCCCGCTCGCGCATATGACGCGGGTGATGGAGGGCAAGACGCAGGGCGCGGTCCGCGCCCAGCTCGGCCGCTTCGGCTTCTCGGGCAACAAGGCGATGACCGAGGTTGCCAAGCTGTCGGGCGGCGAAAAGGCGCGACTGGCGCTGGCGCTGATCACCCGCGACGCACCGCACCTGCTGATCCTCGACGAACCGACCAACCATTTGGACGTCGACGCGCGCGAAGCACTGGTACAGGCCTTGAACGGCTTCGACGGCGCGGTGGTGCTGGTCAGCCACGACCGCCATATGCTCGAACTCACCGCCGACCGGCTGGTGCTCGTCGATGACGGCACCGCGCGCGAATATGACGGCAGCATGGACGATTATGTCGACCTGATCCTCGGCAAGGGACCGTCGAAGGACAAGGTGTCGAAGGCCGACAAAAAGGAAGACCGCAAGGCTGCTGCGGCGGCGCGCGAGGCGGCAGCGAAGGTGCGTAAGGATGTCTCGGACGCCGAGGCCGATCTCGCCAAATATCAGGTCATCCTGTCGGCGATCGATCGCGCGATGTTCGACCCGCAGGGCGCTGCGAGCGAATATAAGGGCCTGACGATGAGCGAATTGTCGCAGCGCCGCGGCAAGATCGTCGCCGCGCAAGAAGCCGCCGAAGCGCGCTGGGTCGCCGCGGGCGAAGCGCTCGAGGCGTTCGAGAGCGCGGGGGCCTAGCGTCACCCCCCTTTCGTCACCCCGGACTTGATCCGGGGCCTGCCTTTTTGAAGAAGACAAGGCGGGTCCCGGGTCAAGCCCGGGATGACGAATAGCGGAAGTGTGGATCCGCCTCCCGCATTGACTCCCGCCCCCCAATCGACCATAATAGTTTCAATTGAAACTAGATGGGAATTGATTATGGCCGACCTGTTCGATAATCCGCTGGGCCTCGACGGCTTCGAATTCGTCGAATTCTCGGCGCCCGAAAAGGGCTTTCTCGAACCCGTATTTGCCGCGATGGGCTTTACCCAGATCGCGCATCACCGCTCGAAGGACGTCCAGCTGTGGCGCCAGGGCGGGATCAACCTGATCGCCAATTACGAACCGAAATCGCCCGCCGCCTATTTCGCTGCCGAGCATGGCCCGTCGGCCTGCGGCATGGGCTGGCGCGTCCGCGACGCGGCGAAGGCGTATAGTGAAGCCATCGAACGCGGCGCCGAGCCGGTCGAGGTGAATCCCGGCCCGATGGAACTGCGCCTGCCCGCGATCCGCGGCATTGGCGGCTCGATCATCTATCTGATCGACCGTTACGGCGACGACCTCAGCATCTACGACATCGACTTCGTTTACGAGGACGGCGTCGATCGCCACCCGGTCGGCGCGGGCATGCAGTTGATCGATCACCTGACCCACAATGTCTATGGCGGCCGCATGGCGCATTGGGCCGCCTTCTATGAGCGCATCGCGGGCTTCCGCGAGATCCGCTATTTCGACATCAAGGGCGAATATACCGGCCTGACCTCGAAGGCGATGACCGCCCCCGACGGCAAGATCCGCATCCCGCTCAACGAAGAAGGCGCGGGCGGCAAGGGTCAGATCGAGGAATATCTGCGCGCTTACAATGGCGAGGGCATCCAGCATATCGCGTTCAGCTGCGACGATCTTTATGTCGCGTGGGACAAGCTGAAAGCGCTCGGCAATCCGTTCGCCCCGGCGCCGCCGGCGACCTATTACGAGATGCTCGAAGAGCGCCTGCCGGGCCACGGCGAGTCGGTCGAAGACCTCCAGTCGCGCGGTATCCTGCTCGACGGTTCGACGACCGAAGGCGACCCGCGCCTGCTCCTCCAGATATTCGGTCAGACCGTGATCGGCCCGGTGTTCTTCGAATTCATCCAGCGCAAGAAGGATGAGGGCTTTGGCGAGGGCAATTTCACCGCGCTGTTCAAATCGATGGAAATGGACCAGATTCGCCGCGGCGCCCTGACCATCGAGGAACCAGCCGAATGACCAGCCCGATCAAATTGGGCGGCGTCCACCACGCCGCCTATCGCTGCAAGGACGCAAAGCAGACGGTGGATTGGTACGAGCGTATGCTCGGCATGACCTATACCACCGCCTTTGCCGAGGATCATGTGCCGTCGACCGGCGAATATGACCCCTATATGCACGTCTTCCTCGAAGCGGGGAACGGCAACATCCTGGCGTTTTTCGAGCTGCCGAACCAGCCGGTGATGGGCCGCGACGAGAATACCCCGGCGTGGGTCCAGCATCTGGCGTTCAAGGTCGGCAGCTTCGACGAACTGGTCGCGGCGAAAGCGCATCTGGAAAGCGAAGGCGTCGACGTGCTCGGCCCGACGCACCACGGCATTTTCAAATCGATCTATTTCTTCGACCCGAACGGCCACCGCGTCGAGCTGGCGTGCGACATTGGCACTGCCGAGCAATATGCCGAGCTGAAACGCGTCGCGCCGTTGATGCTGGAAGAATGGAGCCAGACGAAAAAGGCGCCGCGCCACGCCGACTGGCTGCACACCGCGGCTAATGAATAGGCGGACAAACCCCTAATCCCGTTCGTGTCGAGCGCAGTCGAGACACCCATCGTTGGTGCGCGCCTTCACGGCATCTCGACTTCGCTCGATGCGAACGGGCTGTTTGGGCGCGGCGTAGGGATCGCCAGCGTTGCGTCCTCCTCGAGGCGCAGTCAGAACTTTCGCGAAAAGCTGACCAGATCGGCGTCGGGATCGCCGTCGCCGCAGATCAGCCCCCGCAGCATCTGCGCCGCCATCATTGAAAAGGTGATACCGTTCCCGCCATAGCCCATCGCGGCATAGCAGTTCGGCATCCGCGGAATCCGCCCGATCGTCGGGGTGCCGGTCTTGCTGTCGCCGAAGCTGCCCGCCCACGCATGGACCGGCGTCGGATCGATCATCGGCAGCAGCGCGCCGAGCTTGCGCGACAAGGTCGCGGTCTTGGCGGCAATCTTGGCGTCGCGCTCGTCGGCGTCGCTGATCTCCTCATCCTCGCCGCCGCAGATCACTTCGCCCGCCGGGGTTGTGCGGATATAGAGATAGGGATCGGCGGCTTCCCAGATCATCGCCGCGGTCGGCCAGATCGCGCGCGGCTGCGCCTTGGTCGCGATCGACCAGCTCGAAATGATCTTATTGCCCTTGCGCGGCACCCCCTTCATCATCTCATAGCCGGTCGCGACAACCAGATACCGTGCGCGGATTTCGCGGCCATCGGCGCTTTGAATTGTCACGCCGCCGTCGCTCGGCGCGACGTCGCAGATGTCGACCGGGCTATAGACGCGCGCCCCGCGCTCGATCGCGACGTTGAGATAGCCCGCGGCGAGCTGGCGGGGATCGGCCGAATAATTGCCGAAGCCGATGATTGCGTGCCGCCCCTTGATGCCATAGCGATCGAGCACCGCAGCGGGTTTCAGCAGCTCGATTTCGAACCCCGCGCGCCGCCGCGCATAGGCCTCGCGCGCCAGACCGTCGGCATCCAGCACGTTGCCGTGCAGATAGATTGAGCCGCGCGTTGCGGCATCGACCTTCAGCCCCAGCCGCTCAGTCCGCTCGCGCAGCGCATCGACCGACTGGCGCGACCGGCGCCACAGTCGCTCGGCGCGGTCGCGCCCGATCTGCCCGGACAGCAGTGATAACGGGGTGTCGATTTCATATTGCAGCATCGCGGTCGACGCCGCGGTCGATCCGTCCAGCGGGCCGCGGCGATCGACGACGACCACCTGCAAGCCTGCTTCCGATAGCGTTTCGGCGATTAGCGCTCCCGAAATTCCAGCGCCGATAATCACGACATCGCAGCTGATGTTGCGGGTCAGGGGCTGGGTCGGAACACTCGGGCGCCGCCGCGCCGACCAGATCGACTGGCCGGTGCGCAGATCGCGGTGGTGGGTGACCGAGGCTTGGTTCGAGCGCGCGGGGGTCTTTGTCATGGGATGCTCCGTGCCGCAGCCGACGCGACACGCCCCTAATTCGCGGCGCGGCTCCCGGTTGCACGGCGCGATGCTATTTCCGGTCGAGCCCGATGCTTTCCAGCGTCGCGCCGCTGCACTTGTCCGCTTCCTTCGTCTTCCCATCGCCCGACAGCGCGCCGATAGCAAGGAAGCCCGCGACCACGGCGACCAGAAACGCGCCCGTCACCCAGATCAGATATTTGTCGATGAACGCCTTGATCGGCGCCCCGAACAGCCGGAACAATATGCCGACGAGCAGGAAGGAAAAGGCCCGGCTGGCGAGGCTGGCCCACAGGAAGGTCCAGAAATTCATATGGATGAAGCCGGCGGTGATCGTCAGCAGCTTGAACGGGATTGGCGTCGCACCCTTGATCAAGATGATCTCGGCGCCGAATTCGCGGAGGTAACAGGCGGCCGGCGGGAACGCATCGGTCAGCCCGAGCACGCCTAGCAGCCACAGGCCGACGCTTTCATAGAGGAAGAAGCCGATTCCATAGCCGAGCATGCCGCCCATCACCGAAGCAACGGTGCAGATGATCGCATAACGGACCGCCTTCTTGGGATTGGCAAGGCACATCAGCCCGAGCAGCGGGTGCGGCGGGATCGGGAAGAAGCTTGCTTCGACGAAGGCCACGAGCGCCAGCCAGAACTCGGCGTGCGGGTGCGCCGATTTCTCCATTGTCCAATTGTACATGCGCTGGATGAAACCGGGCGGCTTGGTGATGGCGGTCATGCTGGTCCTTTGGCGCAGGGGGTCGTGATGACCACACGCCTCTCTTAGCCGTTCGTGTCGAGCGAAGTCGAGACACCCCGAAGTCTCACACGCCCGATGGGCATCTCGACCACGCTCGATGCGAACGGAGTGTTAGTGCCGGAAATGCCGCATCCCGGTAAACACCATCGCCAGCCCTGCGGCGTTCGCCGCCGCGATGACCTCATCGTCGCGGATCGATCCACCGGGCTGGATCACGCACGTCGCGCCCGCCTCGACCGCCGCCAGCAGGCCATCGGCGAAGGGGAAAAAGGCGTCGCTCGCCACCGCACTGCCGACGGTGCGGGGCTCGGCCCAGCCGTGTGATTCAGCGGCTTCGCGTGCCTTCACCGCGGCGATGCGCGCGCTGTCGCGGCGGTTCATCTGGCCGGCGCCAATACCCGCGGTCGATCCGCCCTTGGCATAGACGATCGCGTTCGACTTCACATGCTTGGCGATCGTCCACGCGAACAGTGCGTCGGCGAGTTCCTCCTCGGTCGGCGCGCGGTCGGTGACGATTTTCAGGTCGGCGCGGGTGATGCGGCCGTTGTCGCGGCTCTGCGCCAGCCAGCCGCCCGCGATCGTCTTCATCATCAGGCCGCCGCGCGCCGGATCGGGCAGTTCGCCGGTCAGCAGCAGTCGCAGGTTCTTTTTCTTCGCAAACATCGCGCGCGCATCGGCGTCGGCGTCGGGGGCGCAGACGACTTCGGTGAAGATGCCGCTGATCGCTTCGGCGGTCGCGCCGTCGAGCGGCCGGTTGACTGCGATGATGCCGCCGAACGCCGACACATCGTCGCATTTCAGCGCCGCGTCATAAGCCTCGGCGATCGTCGCGGCGGTTGCGACGCCGCAGGGGTTGGCGTGCTTGACGATGACGCAGGTCGGATCGGCCTCGCGGAATTCAGAAACCAGCTCCAGCGCTGCGTCGGCGTCGTTGATATTGTTGTAGCTGAGCTCCTTGCCCTGCACCTGCTGCGCCTGCGCAATCCCGCGCGACGACGGACCAGTGGGCAAGTAAAGCGCCGCCTTCTGGTGCGGGTTTTCACCATAGCGCAGCTCGGTTTGCAGTTTCGCGGTCAGCGGCAGCGTGTCGGGGAAGAGCTTGTTCTGATCGGCAAAGGCAAACCACTGCGCAATCATGCTGTCATAGGTCGCGGTATGCGCAAAGGCGGTTGCGGCGAGGCGCTTGCGCAGCGCGAAGGTGGTGGCGCCGCCGTTGGCGTCCATCTCTTCGATGACTGCGGCATAATCCTCAGGCTCGGTGACGATGTTCACAAAGGCGTGGTTCTTCGCCGACGAGCGCACCATCGCGGGGCCACCGATGTCGATATTCTCGATGATCTCGTCGCGCGCCGCGCCCTTCGCGACCGTCGCCGCAAACGGGTAAAGGTTGACGACGACCAGATCGATCGCTCCGATGCCATGTTCTTCCATCGATGCGACATGCGCGGCGTCGTCGCGCACCGCGAGGATGCCTCCGTGCACCGTGGGGTGCAGCGTCTTGACGCGGCCGTCCATCATCTCGGGAAAGCCGGTGAGGTCGGACACGTCGAGGACCTTGTGTCCCGCCTCGCGCAATGCCTTGGCGGTGCCGCCGGTGGACACCAGCTCGACGCCGTGGCGCACCAGCGCGGCGGCAAGGTCGGCGAGCCCCGCCTTGTCGCTAACGGACAGCAAAGCGCGGCGGACGGGGACAATATCGGTCATTGTGGAGAGCCTCGGCTGGCGATGGGATGACGCGGCCCCCCTAGGCGGGTGAGCCCGCTATCGCAAGCGGCGTTGACCCTTAAGAGCGCCGTGCACCCGCGAAGGCGGGTGCCCATCACCGGCCCGTGCAAAGTAGAGCCGGCCGGAGATGGGTCCCCGCCTTCGCGGGGACGCGGCGCTCTAATGTTGCATCGGCGCTAAAGCCCCAGCGCCGCCGCGATCTGGTCCCAGCGCACCAGCTTGAAATTCTGCGCCTTGGGCGCGTTGTCGCCGTCCTGCGCCAGAAAGAGGCCATCGGGGTAAGCGGTGCCGAAATTGCCGGCGGCCGCTTCGATCCCGTCGGTTTCGCTCGTCGCGCCGAACGCGCCTGCGGTCACCGCGAAGCGCCCGACATAGTCGACCCCGGGCAGGCGGAACACTGCATAGGCGTTGTCGCCTTGGCTCGACACGAGCAGGTAGCGCTGGCCCTTGTGATCGATCGTTGCGAGGCCTTCGACATCTGCGACAAGGCGCTGGTTATCGACAGGTGCGACGATGCGGGCGGTTGCGCCTTTGCCGTCCTGCTTCAATTCCCAGACCCCGGCATCTTCCTCACCGACATACAGCGTATCGCCGTCAAAGACACAGCCCTCGGACTGGGTCGGGATCTTATATTCCCATTCCATCGCGAAGCTCGGCGCTGCGCCGTCGGCCATGGTCAGCGTGCCGACGCGCACCGTACCGTCCTTGACGATCAGCGCGGCGGTCAGCGGCGCGCTGGGCGCGGTCTTCTTGAGGCACAGGCCATAGGCCTCGCCGGTCCCGGCGGCGGCGCGGCCGAGCGCGACGATTGCTGGCTTGTCGGCATCGAGGCGAAAGACCGCGAGATGCGCGTTCACCCCGTCGTTGCGATCGCTGGCGACGATGATGTTGCCCGCGACATCGACATTGTTGACGAGACCGGCCTGGGCAAAGGCGATGTCCTTGCCGGTCAGGTCATAGATGTGCAGCCCCGCCTTCTTGTCGGTCGCAACGATCAATGCGCGGTTCGGGTTGGCGGGATCGACCCAGATCGCCGGATCGTCCGCCGCATCGGCCTTGCCCGTCCCGACCGGCGCCGTCTCGCCGCTCGCGGTGACGGGGGCAGGCGGCAGGCCGGTGAACACCGGGTCGCTTGCGGCGCAGCCCGTGAGCGCGGTCGCAAAAGCGAGCGAAGTCAGCAGCTTCCATTGGACGATGGCGGTCATGACGATTTCCCCTGTTTCTGGTCGCGCCGCGCGCGATTGGCGCGCCCCGTCCCAGTAAAGTGCAGCGGCGTCAATCCCACAATATTTCCGTAATTTAACTGTCATCACACCGTCACACAGCTCGCCGCAAACTGTCACACGATCCCCTTAGAGGCCCGGCAACGATAACGGGGGTACGATCACATGATTCGAGTTTTCAGCCTGCATTCCGCCGCCGCTCTAGCGCTCGCAGCGGCGCTCGCCGCCGTCCCGGCCACGGCGCAGGACATGGCGCCGATCCAGAACGAGGATGGCACGATTACCTCGGCACAGGACATCGTGGTCCTCGGCAGCATCGGCTACCGCAATCGCAACGACGACCAGGCCGAACCAATCCTGACCTATGACAGCGAATTCTTTCAGCGCTTCGAACCGCTGACCGCGGGCGACGCGCTGAAGCGCGTGCCGTCGGTGACCTTTCTGTCCGACGTGATCGAAAGCGACGGCGCACGGCTCCGCGGTCTGCCGCCGGGCTATACCCAGATCCTGATCAACGGCGAAAAGGTGCCGGGGTCGAATGCCGACCGCAGCTTCTTTCTCGACCGCATCCCCGCCGAACTGATCGACCGCGTCGAAATCGTCCGCTCCTCCTCGGCGCGCCGCACCGGTGATGCCGTCGCTGGCACGCTCAACATCAAGCTACGCGACGGCTATGAACTCGACGGCGGCTATTTGCGCGCCGGCGGCCTTTATTTCGACGACAAGGAGCTGGAACCCAGCCTTGGCGGCGTCTTCGGCGGGGCGCTTGGCCCGGGTCGCTTCCTGCTCGGGGCCAATTTCCAGGGTCGCCATAACCCGAAGAAGAAATTCTCGCTGCGCTACGACGATTCGCCCGAGAATAATCCCGATTATGCGACCGACGATTTCAACAATCGCGAAGACCAGCGCGATACCCGCGACGGCAAGGATTATTCGTTCAACGCGACCTATGACATCAAGGGCGACACCACCGATTTCTCGATCAATGGTTTTTATGTCCATACCGACCGGATCGAGGATGAGCGCAGCTTTGAATATAATGACGCGACCGCGATCAACGGTCCGATCCGCGCAACGCCGCCGGGCAATCTGACTGTCGACAACGCCAATGTGAACCGGATCAATCAGGACAATTACAGCGTCAACGGCAAGCTCGCACACCGCTGGTCGCTCGGTGAAACCAGCCTGAAAGTGGGGTTGTCGCGTTTCGACGAGGATAGTCTCGAAACCGAATATGAAGTCGAGTTTGACCGCGCGCTGCCGCGCTTTACCGGCGATCAGACGCGCACCGGCATCACCGACAAGGAATTTTCGGTGAAGCTGGAGCATGAATTTGCGCTGAGTGCCGATACCAAGCTCGTGTTCGGTGGCTTCTGGCAGGACAAAGACCGCTCGACCGCGATCACCGAGGCACCGCGCGATCGGTACAATCTGACCGCTGCCAATCGGCAGGGCTATGATCAGTTCAACCGCAACCCCACCGAATTCGCGCGTCCGTTCGGCGCTTTCGTTCCGGCGGCCGGCGGCCTCAACACGATCGAGGAAGAACGGCTCGACGGCTTTGTGCTGGTAGAGGGCAAGACGGGCGCCTTCGCGTGGGAGGCCGGGGTTCGTTATGAAACGACCGACCTGACGATCGACGACCTCACCCCGCCGGCGACGCGCGTCACGAACGACTATGAAAAATTCCTGCCGTCGGCGTCGTTCAAGCTGAACGTTGGCAACGGCGGCCGGATCATCGGCTCGGTTGCGCGCACCAGCCGCCGTCCCGAATTCAACTTTCTGTCGCCTGCGCTGCTTGAGGCCGAACTGGGCGACAACGACCTGCTCGGCAATCCGCTGCTCGACCCCGAAACGGCGTGGGGCGCCGACCTTGGCTTTGAACAGCGGATCGGCCGTTCGGGCATCGTCGGGGTCAATGTCTTCTATCGCAAGGTCAACGACCTGATCGAAGTGACCAACACCGGCGTCGAAGGGTCGGAAGGCAGCGGCACCTTCGTATTCCAGCCGCTCAACGTCGGCGACGGCAAGGTATATGGCATCGAATTCGACATTTCGAGCGACCTCGGCTTCATCGGGCTGCCCGACACGGGCATTTTCGGCAATCTGTCGCTGCTCGACAGCAAGATCGTCGATTTTGCCGGCAAACGCCGTTTCAATGGCCAGTCGGACTATGTCTATAACGTTGGCTTCATCCAGGATATCAAATCGGTCGGCGCGGCCTTCGGCGCTACATACCGTAAACAGGGCGGGGCGTTCGACCGCGTTGTCGGAGAGGAAGTTTTCACCACCTATGGCGCCGACCTCGAAATCTTTGTTGAAAAGCGCTTCGGTAAAAGCTTCACCATCCGTGCGGTAGGATCGAACCTGCTGAACGGCGCCAAGCGTGAACGTTTCAACAAATTCACGACGGTCAAGGATCAGGCCGATCGCACCTTTGACGAGTTCGAACTCGAAAGCGAAAAGGCCGGACCGGTGTTCCAGCTGATGGCGCGCTACGCCTTCTAAGCTACCAAACAGCCGGCGCTCAGTCCCTGGGGCGCCGGCTGTTGGATATACAGGCGGGGAACGTCGGCTTTGGGGTAGTTTGTCGCCCTCATCTATTCGTCATCCCGGACTTGATCCGGGATCCATCTGCGCTCGCAGCATGGGGCGGTGCAACGGGTCATGGACCCCGGATCAAGTCCGGGATGACGAGAATTCTATGGCCGCAACCGGTCGAAAACGACCGCCGCCTACCCGATATGTTTGAAAATCCACCCGATGCTGGCGCCGCCCGCCGGCGTCGTGCCGGTGACGACCAGCTGCTCGGTCGGGTGGGGGCGGCCCTCGCCATCGACCCACAGGCTCTGCTCGACCTCCAGCGCGCCTTCCGATGTGCGGAATTGCCACAGTGGTCCGCCATTGATGCGGAGTAGCGCCCCCAATTTGTCGGCGGTCAGGCTGGCCGAGATATTACGGCCCAGGTGAAAGCGCAGTGCGAACCCCTTGTCACCCTTGCGCCGGGTGCGCGGGGCGGGCAGCAGCATGTCCTCGCCGCGCAACTCGCGCCCATTGGGCGACAGGATCAGCAGGCGGCGGTGGATCAGCCCGTGGCGCCGTGCATAGCCATCGTGGCTCATTTCGACGCGGCTGCCCTGCGGGGTCTCGCGGCGGTCGAGTTCGACCTCGGTCACACCGCGGCCCAATGATCCGCTGGCCAGGATCGCGGTCGAATTGGTGTCGGCCAGGATCAGCGTCGAATGCGCGGCGGTCGTGCGGAGACCGCGCGCCAGATCGGCGGGGATGGTCGCGCCGGTCAGCGCGGCGCCGCCGCAATTGACGACGATACGTTCGTCGCCATCGCTCAGCTCGAACGCAAGGGTCGACGCGCAGCCCGCTTCGGTCACGCGGGCTATGGGGGGAGGCGCGGCATCGGCAAGCAGCACGACCTTGTTCGCGACCAGCCGTTGATACCCCCAGTCGCGCGCCTGCTTCAGCGGCCGGGTGCGTACCCCGCTGGCGTCGACGATCGCCTGCACATAGGCGGCCGACGTCGCGCCGCTGCCCTGCCAACTGCCCATGCCGCCGTCGCTGTGGATCAGCCCGAGCAGCGCCGGGACCGCGCGCGCCAGCACCTCCTGAACGAAGGGCGGCACCTCCATGCGGCGCATGTCGTAAACTTTCACGAGCATCGACAGCGCCATGATCGCGTCCAGCTGCGCCTGCGGTGATCGTGAGATATTGCCGCCGTCGGCGTAGAAACTCGTCTCCAGCACCTTGCGCAGCCCCGCCTCGCCGAACACCTGCCGCGGCTCGCCGCCGGGCATCAACAGCGACGCCGCGACGATGCCGACCCATCCGACCATCTGGCCGGTGCCGGGCCGCGTCTTGTCGGCGACGCGATCCAGATGGCGCGCGCCGCGCGCCAGATGATTGAGCACCGCGGACCGATAGACAAGGTCGCTCGACGACAGGATCAGCGGTGCGTGCGCGGCCCAAAACAGGATACGCCAGGCCGTATTGTCAGCCTTCCACGCTGGCTCGCTGACCGTCTCGCCGTGGGTCCCCAGCCAGTGCCGCACCACTGCTTCGGCAATCGGCACCCCGTCGGCGCGCGATCCGGTTGCGGACAGGTCGCGCAGCCAGGCAAAGCTGTGGAGATAGTCGGCAAAGGTCGGCGCAACGTCGAGCGCGGCGAAATCGAGATCGCCGAGCGATAATTTGAGCCCGCGGTGGAGGAAATGGCCGGTGCGGATCGCGGTACCGGCGCGGGTGTCGCCCGGCACCGGATCGGCGGGGACGCCCAGCAGCTTGAGCGGAAACCGCCCCTTAAGGCGAAAGGCATGCAGCGGCGTGCGCCAGGTCAGCCGGGTGATATGATTCGCGATCCGGTCGCCCAGCGACAACCCCTTGTCGGCGGGCAGGCGGATCAGCCGTTTGCCGGGTTCGATCGAATCGTCGATCGGCGCGATGTCGTCAGCCAGGTCGAGCGGCGGGTCGGCAGGGGCAGCGGTCAACGGTCTCCCCTCCATGATCAGGCGCCGCGCAGCCGCCGGATATTGTCGGCATAGCAATCGGGTCCGCCCTTGAAGGTCGCGGTTCCCGCCACCAGCACATCGGCGCCCGCCGATATCGCCAGCGGCGCGGTGCCGGCATCGATGCCACCATCGACCTCCAGCCTTATGTCGCGGCCGGTCTTGTCGATCATCTTCCTGACCGCCTCAATCTTGCGCAGCTGGCTGGAAATGAAACTTTGGCCGCCGAACCCCGGATTGACGCTCATGATCAGCACTAGGTCGATGTCGTCGATCAGATAGTCGAGCATCTTGGCCGGGGTCGCCGGGTTCAGCGACACCCCCGCTTGCTTGCCCAGCGACTTGATATGCTGGATGCTGCGGTGGATGTGCGGCCCCGCTTCGGGATGAATGGTGATGACATCGGCGCCCGCCGCGGCAAAGGCGTCGAGGAAATGATCGACCGGCGAAATCATCAGATGGACGTCGAAGGGCAGGGTCGAGTGCGGGCGCAAGGCCTTTACCACCGCCGGGCCGATCGTCAGATTGGGGACGAAATGGCCGTCCATCACATCGATATGGACCCAGTCGGCGCCCGCCGCCTCGATCGCGCGCACTTCCTGGCCCAGCGCGGCAAAATCGGCGCTGAGGATCGACGGGGCGATGCGGACGGAGGGCGGGACGGCGGTCATGGCCATCGGCCTTAACCATCTACCCCTTGTGGGGCAAGCGGGGTGGCGGCGCTATGGACGGAAAAGGTTGTGGCGGCGGCTAACGACCGGTTGCTGACCTTCACTTGCGTCATCCCGGGCTTGACCCGGGACCCGCCTTACTTCTTTCCAGCGTCGGATGAGGGATAAGGCAGGCCCCGGGTCAAGCCCGGGTGACGAGTAAAGAAGCGCCTCTCCCTATCCCAAAGCCGCCATCATCTCCACCCGGCTCATCGCCAGCGCCAGCCGCCCTCGGTCTTCGCGCAGTAGATCGGCAGCCCGGCGCCATAGCCGCGGCGCTTGGCGCGGAACCACGGACCTTTTCGCATAACAACATGCGGCATGCTCAACTTTCCTCTTTCGGCGGTCGGCCGCGTTTCGGTGCTTCCGTCGTTTTCACGCCGACCCCGCGCCGCGCCAGCGCCTCGCGCAGCAGGATTTCGATCTCGGCATTGGCGCTGCGCAGTTCGGCAGCCGCGATCCGCTCGATCGCGGCATAAAGCGCGGGATCGAGGCGGAGGGCAAAGGCCTTTTTGGCGGACGCGGGCATAGGGTAAACCTTAATTCCCGTTCGCATCGAGCGAAGTCGAGATGCCCGAAGGTCGTGTACCCACGATGGGTGTCTCGACGTCGCTCGACACGAGCGGGATTCTTACGTCAATAAAGCGATCCGGCGTTGACGACCGGCTGGGTGTCGCGTTCGCCGCACAGCACGACCATCAGGTTCGACACCATCGCCGCCTTGCGCTCGTCGTCGAGCTCGACGACGCCTTTTTCGGACAGCAGGTTCAGCGCCATTTCGACCATCGTCACCGCGCCCTCGACCAGCTTCTTGCGCGCCGAGATGACCGCTTCGGCCTGCTGGCGGCGCAGCATCGCGCCAGCGATTTCCTGGGCATAGGCGAGATGCGTCAGCCCACATTCGTCGACCGTGATCCCCGCGACGCTCAGCCGTTCGATCAGCGCCTTGCGCAGCTCGACCCCGACCTCGTCATGATTGCCGCGCAGCGTGATTTCCTGATGCTCGATATCGTCATAGGGATAGCGCGAGCCGATCGAGCGCACCGCGGCCTCGATCTGCGCCATCACGAATTCCTTGTAATCGTCGACGTCGAACAGCGCCTGCGCGGTGTCGGTGACGCGCCACACGACCTGCGCCGCCATCTCGATCGGGTTGCCGCGCAGATCGTTGACCTTGATCTTGTCCGAAATCACGTTGTTGGCGCGCACCGCGATCTTCTTGCGCGTCAGCCACGGCAGCACCCAACGCAGCCCGCTTTCGCGGTCGGTGCCCTTATAGCTGCCGAACAGCTGGATCGCCGCGGCTTCATTGGGGTTGATCAGGTAGAAGCCGCAGAGGATCAAGGTGCCGCCGACAACCGCGGTGGCCAGCAGAGTGATGATCATCGGCGTAACATTGTCGTTGGCCAGCTGAATGCCGCACCACACGCTGACCGCCAGCAGGACGAGCCAGATCAACAGCATGACATAGCCGCTGGCGGTCGCCGCGCGCACTTCGCGGGTGGGGTTGAGATTGGGGTTTACGCTCGAATCACTCATGATGCCCTCCGATATAATTATGATATCATATTTATATCAAATCTGGCGACGGTCAATTGGATTCGGATGGGCGTGTTGGGTATGTCGGCTGGGAGGTGATAAGCTGCCATCCTCACCCTCGTGATTCCCGCAAAAGCGGGAACCCAGGGACAGGCCCGCCGACGCACGCTCTGGGTCCCCGCTTTCGCGGGGATGACGAGGTGAAAGAGTATGGAACGTCGGCTAACTGGCGGTAGCGGTCACCCTTGAGCCAAAAACAAAGGGGGCGATAAGACCCCCTTTGTCTCCCCGGTTCTGTCCAGATTATTCGGTCGGAAACCCGCGCTTTTTCAGCAGCGCCGACACATCCGGATCGCGGCCGCGGAAGGCGCGATACGCCTCGGCGCGGTCGGTTTCGTTGCCGGTCATCAGCAATATGGTGCGGAACCGGTCGGCGACGGTGCGGTCCCACGGACCGCCGGCTTCGGTGAACGCCGCCCAGGTGTCGGCGTCCATCGTTTCCGACCACAAATAGCTGTAATAGCCCGCCGAATAGGCGTCGCTGCTGAACAGATGGCTGAACTGCGGCAGGCGGTGGCGCATGACGATTTCGCGCGGCATGCCCATTTCCGTCAGCGTCTCGCGCTCGAACTTGTCGACGTCGGTCACCGGCACCTTGCGGTCGTGAATCTTCATGTCGACGATCGCGCTCGACAGATATTCGACCGTGTCGAATCCCTGGTTGAACTTGTTCGACGCCAGGATCTTGTCGACCAGCGCCTGCGGGATCGGCGCACCTGTCTTGTAGTGGGTGGCGAATTTCGACAGCACTTCGGGGGTCATGAACCAGTTTTCGTTCACCTGGCTCGGATATTCGACGAAGTCGCGCGGTACCCCGGCGAGCGCCGGATAGTTGATGTGCTGGAGCAGATAATGGATGCCATGACCGAATTCGTGGAACAACGTCGTCGCGTCGTCCAGGCTGACCAGCGTCGGCTCGCCCTTCGCCGCTTCGGTGAAATTATTATTGTTCGACGCCAGCACATTGCGCTCGCCGCCCAGCGTCTGCTGGCTGCGATAGGTGGTCATCCACGCGCCCGACCGTTTGCCGTCGCGCGCGAAATTGTCGAGATAGAGCAGGCCGACATTCTCTTTGGTCTTGAGGTTGAAGACCTCGAACGTCCGCACCTTTGGGTCGAAGACCGGAACGGTGCCGGTGTTTTCCCTGAACCCCAGATCATAGAGCTGGCCCGCCGACCAGAACATGCCCTCGACCAGCTTGTCGAGCTGGAGGTACGGCTTCACTTCGCTCTCATCGAGGTCGTATTTCTGCTTGCGGACCTTTTCGGCGTAAAAGCGGTAATCCCACGGCTCGATCGTCAGCTTCGGACCCTTGCCGGCCTTGGCATCGGCGTCGGCGATCGCCTGCATGTCGGCGACCTCTTCCTTCACGCGCGCGACCGCGGCGGGCCATACCTTCATCATCAAGCCCATGGCGTTGGCGGGGGTTTTGGCCATCGTGTCGGCCATGCGATAATTGGCGTGGGTCGCGAAACCCAGCAATTCGGCACGCTGCTGGCGCAGCTTCAGGATTTCGGCGATCGTTGCATTGGTGTCGTTGGCATCGCCATTATCGCCGCGACTGATGAACGCCTTATAGACCCGCTCGCGAAGCGCGCGGTTGGTCGAATTCTGCAACACCGGCGACGCCGACGAACGGGTGTTCTTGATCGCCCATTGGCCGGGCTTGCCATTCGCCTCGGCCGCCGACGCCAGCGAGGCGACGAAGCCGGGCTCCAGCCCGGCCAGTTCGGCCTTGTCGGTAACGAAGGTGTACAGCTTTTCATCGCCGAGCAGCTTTGACGAGAAAGCCGAGAACAGACCTTCGAGCTTGGCGTTCATCGCCACCAGCTTGGTCTTGTCGGCCTGCGACAGATTGGCGCCGTCGCGCACCATCTCTTCATAGCTGCGCTCGACGATGCGGATCTGCTGGGCGTCAAGACCGCTCGACTTGCGCGCGTCGTACACCGCCTTGTATCGCGCGAACAGCTTCGGCTGCAGGAACAGCTCGGTATAAAAGGTCGAGATTTTCGGGCTCCACTCGGCATCAATCGCCTCGACCCGGTCGTTCGACTTGTTCGACGACTGGACGCCCCATAAAGCGAACAGCCGGTCGGCGGTGTCGCCCGCCAGCATCATCGGGACGTGGGTGTTCTCGAACGTCGGGGCGGCGGGATTATCGATCACTGCCTGCACCTCGGCCCTCGTTTCGGCCATCGCCTTGGTGAATGCGTCGGGGAACAGCTCGGGGTCCATCTTGTCCCACGGCGGCACCCCTTCGAACGGGCCGGTCCATTTGGCGAGCATCGGATTGTCATCGACGGGCGCGGCGGCGGTGGGCGCGGTCGGGGCATTAGCGGGTGCAGCGGAAGCGGTCATCGGTCTCTCCATATTCGTGCAACCCGCGAGCAGCGCAGTGGATGCGAGCAGCAGAACGAGCGGACGACGGCGGACGGGTAGCGCTGGGCGCGACATACGTGAATCTCCCCGGGGAAAAGGTTTCGGACGAAACCATGTTGGGGCCGTCTTAACCTTATGTGGCGGTGATGTGCAAGGTTCGGGGGACGAACGGAGTGAGCAGATCCTCCCTGTGGCGAAGCCATGGGGAGGGGGACCGTCCGCGAAGCGGATGGTGGAGGGGCGGCAACGGTCGCGCCAATGCCCCTCCGTCAGCGCTTCGCGCTGCCACCTCCCCATCGCTATGGGACGGGGAGGATCTATCCTCCGAACATCGGCTGTTCCAACCCCGGCACATCGACCCGAAAGGTAAAGACGCCGCCCGCGTGCGGCTGGGCTTTCCGCTCCTCGTCGCTCAGATTCTTGCCCGCGCTGGTAACGAAGGCTGTTTGCATGTCGGCGCCGCCGAACGCGATCATCGTCGGGCGCTGCACCGGCGTTTCGACCGTCTGGAGTAGCTCGCCGGCGGGCGATAGGCGGACGACGCGCCAGCCGTCCCACAGCGCCGACCAGTAACAGCCCTCGGCATCGACCGCGGCGCCGTCGGGGCGGCCGTTTCCGAACGCAAACTGATGGAAGACGCGGCCGTTCCCAAGCGCGCCGGTCGCCTGCTCTACGTCATAGGCGCGGATTGCGTGGGTCGGCGTGTCGGCGTGATAGAAAGTCCGCCCGTCCGGGCTGAACGCGGCGCCGTTGCTGGTGCCGAGCCCGCCGAAGACTTTGGTGAGGGTGCCGTCGGGATCGAGGCGATAAAGCGCCGCGGTGGGGTGCGCCTTGTCGCTGGTCAGGCTGCCGACCCACAGCCGGCCGGCACCATCGACACACCCGTCGTTGAACCGCTGTGCGGACTTGTCCGCCAGCACCGCCGGACCGAACGCCCGCGGCGCCGCGCCCCAGCAGTCGATCAGCGCGCAGCCGTCTTCGAGCGCGGCGACCAGACCACCGCCTGTGCGCGGCGCGACGCAGCCGACCTGCTGGTCCAGCGTCATGACCTCGTCAATGCCGGTTACCGGATCGGCACGGTGGATCGTCCGCCCCTCGATATCGACCCAGTACAGCCGCTGTTCCGACGCGCTCCAGCGCGGCGATTCGCCGAGCAAGGCACCGGCGTCGAGGAGAAGTTCGACCATATTGGGTGTCGTAGCGCGGGGAGGGGGCGCTGCCCAGCGCCTGCAAACCTATTCGCGGTGGAAAATGCAGGCGGCTGGTCACCCCACCCCCGTCACCCCGGACTTGATCCGGGGTCCACGCGGTCGCGCGCTGCCCGCTCGTCAACGCCGCATGGATCCCGGATCAAGTCCGGGATGACGAAGGTATATGAGAGCCAATGAGAGAGTTTCATGCCGTAACGTCTTTCCACTTGACGTGCACGTAAACGTAAGGTCTTTTGGCGATCGAAAAGATGCGGCCGACTCCCCGCCTGCGTTCGGCTGCCGCAAGGGAAAGGAAAGCCATGTCGCTCGATAACCTGTCGCGCTCTGCCTACACCGACGATCATGAAGCGTTCCGCGCCACCGTGCGCCAGTTCCTCGAAAAGGAAGTCGCCCCGAACGCCGCGCAATGGGCCGAGGACAAGATCGTCCCCAAGTCGATCTGGCCCAAGGCGGGCGAGCTCGGCATGCTGTGCCCGACGGTGCCAGAGGAATATGGCGGGCTTGGCCTTGATTTCGGCTACAACGCGATCGTCGATGAAGAGAGCGCCTATTACGGCCGCGCGACCACCGGCTTCTCGCTCCAGTCGGACATCGTCACCAACTATATCGTCAAATATGGCAGCGAAGAGCAGAAGGCGCACTGGCTGCCCAAGATGGTCGCGGGCGAGGTGATCACCGCGATCGCGATGACCGAACCTGGTACCGGCTCCGACCTGCAGGGCATGCGCACGACCGCGAAAAAGGATGGCAATCATTATGTCATCAACGGGTCGAAAACTTATATCACCAACGGTCAGAACGCCGACCTGATCCTCGTCTGCGTCAAGACCGACACCGAGGTCCAGCCGGCGTGGAAGGGCGTGTCGATCGTCCTCGTCGAGGCCGATCGCGAGGGGTATGAGCGCGGCCGCAACCTCGACAAGATCGGGCAGGACGAGGCCGATACCTCGGAAATGTTTTTCAACGACGTTCGCGTCCCGATCACCAATTGCCTGGGCGAGGAGGGCAAGGGCTTCATCTATCTGATGAGCGAACTGCCGCAAGAACGGCTGTCGATCGCGGTGTCCGCGCAGGCGTCGGCGCAGCGCGCCTTCGACGATACCGTTGAATTCACCCGCGACCGCAAGGCATTCGGCAAGCCGATCCTCGATTTCCAGAACACGCGCTTCGTCCTCGCCGATCTCAAGACCAAATTGCAGGTCGGTTGGGCGCATCTCGACTGGGCGCTGGCACGGCATTTGAAAAAGGAACTGACCCCGGAAGAGGGCGCTGCGGCGAAGCTGTGGCACACCGAGCTTCAGTGGGAAATCATGGACAAATGCCTCCAGCTTCACGGCGGGGCGGGCTATATGAACGAATATCCGATCGCCCGCGCTTGGCGCGCGGCGCGTGTCACCCGCATTTTTGGCGGCACGAACGAGATTATGAAGGAACTGATCGGGCGCAAGCTCTGACCGGAAAACTCTCTCCCCTTGCGGGAGAGAAAGACTTGGCTTGGCGGCTTGCCGCCTAGCAAGTCTTGAGAGGGGTTCTTACGTTGGCGCTCTC
The DNA here is from genome assembly GCF_965279725.1 of Sphingopyxis sp. Lineage (GTDB taxonomy): Bacteria > Pseudomonadota > Alphaproteobacteria > Sphingomonadales > Sphingomonadaceae > Sphingopyxis. The sequence goes on along the minus strand of NZ_CBDIIL010000003.1, from coordinate 656,125 downwards.
GCGCAACCCCTCTCCCAGCTTCGACTAGGCGGACGAGCCGCCAAGTCTTCGCAACCCTCTCCCGCAAGGGGAGAGGGAAGACAGTGAAAGGAATTCTCCCATGGCTCATGCTTATATCGTCGATGCCGTCCGCACCGCCGGTGGCAAGCGCGGCGGCAAACTCGCCGGCATCCACCCCGTCGACCTTGGCGCCGCGGTGTTCGACGCCATCGCCGCCCGCAATGATTTCGACACCTCGAAGATCGACGACGTCATCACCGGCTGTGTGTCGCAGGGCGGCCAGCAGACGATGGATCTGGGCCGCAATGCGGTGCTCGCCTCGAACCTGCCCGATTCGATCCCCGCGGTGACGATCGACCGCCAGTGCGGATCGTCGCAGCAGGCGATGATGTTCGCGGCGCAGGCGGTGATGTCGGGGACGCAGGACATCGTCCTTGCCAGCGGCATCGAAAGCATGACGCGCGTACCCATGGGCAGCGTCGCGACCTTGTTCATCAAGGAAGGGCTCGGCCATTATAAGTCCGAGCGGCTCGAGGAAAAATATCCCGGCATCATGTTCAGCCAGTTCATGGGCGCCGAAATGATCGTCAAGAAGCACGGCTTCAGCAAGGACGACCTCGACGCCTTTGCGTTCGAAAGCCACCGCCGCGCCAAGGCGGCGACCGAGGCGGGGCGTTTCCAGCGCGAGATCATCGGCCTTGACATCGACACCCCCGACGGCCGCCAGACCCACCTGATCGACGAAGGCATCCGTTTCGACGCGACGCTTGAGGGTATTGCCGGCGTCAAATTGCTGCAGGAAGGCGGCACGATCACCGCCGCCTCATCAAGCCAGATTTGCGACGGCGCCTCGGCGGCGTTGATCGTGTCTGAACAGGCGCTCAAGGATCATGGCCTGACCCCGCGCGCGCGCATCCACCATATTTCGGTGACTGCGGGTGACCCGGTGATCATGCTCGAAGAACCTTTGTTCGCGACCGAAAAGGCGCTGAAGAAAGCGGGCATGAAGATCGGGGACATCGATGCCTATGAAGTGAACGAGGCGTTCGCGCCGGTGCCGCTGGCGTGGATGAAATATCTCGGCGCCGATCATGGCCGGCTCAACCAGCATGGCGGCGCGATCGCGCTCGGCCACCCGCTCGGCGCCAGCGGTACCAAGCTGATGGCGACCTTGCTCGGCGTGCTCGACGCGACTGGCGGCAAATATGGGCTGCAGACGATGTGCGAAGGCGGCGGTCAGGCCAACGTCACGATCATCGAACGGCTTTGAATCGATCAAACCCCTCCCCTTCAGGGGAGGGGCAGTGAGACTTGTGGGCTTTGCCCGCTAGTCGCAGCGGGGTGGGCCTTTCGGCCTAGCGCCATACTGCGAACCCCCACCCCAACCCCTCGCCTTCAGGGGAGGGGCTTAAAAGGAGAAACACATGAAACTCGATTCCACCGTATCTGCCGTCGTCACCGGCGGCGCCTCGGGCCTCGGTGCGGCCACCGCGCGCGCGCTCGCTGCCAAGGGCGTCAAGGTCGCGATCTTCGACCTGCAGGAAGAAAAAGGCCTCGCGCTCGCGGCTGAGCTTGGCGGCGTGTTCTGCGAATGCAATGTCACCGATGACGCGTCGGTCGATGCCGCCTTCGCCAAATCGCGGGAAGCGATCGGTCAGGAACGTATCCTCGTCAATTGCGCGGGCACCGGCAACGCGATCAAGACCGCGAGCCGCAGCAAGGAAGACGGCAGCATCAAGCATTTCCCGCTCGATGCCTTCAACTGGATCATCCAGATTAACCTCGTCGGCACTTTCCGCTGCATCGCCAAGTCGGCTGCGGGCATGATGACGCTCGACCCGATGGACGACGGCGAGCGCGGCGCGATCGTCAACACCGCCAGCGTGGCGGCCGAAGACGGCCAGATAGGTCAGGCCGCTTACTCCGCGTCGAAGGGCGGCGTCGTCGGCATGACCCTGCCGATCGCGCGCGATCTCGGCAGCGAGAAGATTCGCGTCAACACGATCCTGCCAGGCATCTTCGACACCCCGCTGCTCGCCGGTGCGCCGCAGCCGGTGCGCGATGCGCTCGGCGCCTCGGTGCTCAACCCGAAGCGGCTTGGCGTTCCCGCCGAATATGCCAACCTTGCCATGTGCATGATCGAAAACGGCTATTTCAACGGCGAGGACGTTCGCCTCGACGGCGGGATCCGCATGGGTCCCCGCTAATATGCCGAAACCGGAAAGCTGGCGGCTCGATGCCGCCAGCTACCCCGTCTGCGCCGAATTTCAGACGCGGTTTCAGGATATGGACATCAACGGTCACCTGAATAATGTGGCCTTTGCCGCCTTGTTCGAAAGCGGCCGGGTATTGTTGAATCGCCAGGTACGTCCGCTGACCGAGCGCCCCGCCAACGAACGCACGATGGTCGCGGCGGTCGAGATCAATTATCTGGCCGAGGGTAATTTCCCTGATCCGGTGACGATCGCGACCGGCATCGGCCGGATTGGCACCTCCAGCTGGACGATCGTGCAGGCGATGTTCCAGAACGGCCGACCGATCGCGACCTGCGACACCGTCGTGGTGTGCCGCACCGACAACCAGGCCAAGCCGCTGCGCGCGGAGATGGTTGCCGAGTTGACCGCCAATCTGGTGACGCCGACCTGATTTTCGTCATTGCGAGCGAAGCGAAGCAATCTCCAGCTATCGACCTATGAGCAAGGTCGAGAGCTGGAGATTGCCGCGTCGCCTTCGGCTCCTCGCAATGACGGCACTATTAAAGCGAGGTATCACCCTCGGGCACCGACCGGATCAAATCGCGGGCAAAACCGATCAGTCCGATCTGCCGCCGCCGCTTCAACCGCTCGGCGCGCAGGATCGCCATCACTTCGCCATAACATTCGTCGACCTGGTCGTTGATCAGCACATAGTCATAGCCGTCCCAGTGGCTGATCTCGTTCGCGGCGCGCGCCATGCGCGCGGCGATCACCTCGTCGCTGTCGGTCTTGCGTGCGCGCAGGCGGCGTTCGAGTTCGTCCATCGTCGGCGGCAGCACGAACACGCGCACCACATCGGGGCCGGCCTCCTGATACAGCTGCTGCGCGCCCTGCCAGTCGATGTCGAACAGCACGTCCTTGCCCGCGTCGAGCAGCTCGTCGACCCGCGCACGGGGGGTGCCGTAACGATGGCCAAAGACATGCGCCCATTCGAGGAATTCATCGTCGGCGGCCATCTGCTTGAAGGTTTCGACATCGACGAAATGATAATCGACGCCGTCCTGCTCGCCGGGGCGCATCGGCCGCGTCGTCGCTGAAATCGACAGCGCGATGTCCGGGTCGCTGGCCAGCATCTTTTTCGAAATCGTGGTTTTGCCGGCGCCCGACGGCGAGGACAGGGCGAACAACACGCCGCGGCGGTTGAGGTGGACGCTTTCAGCCATGGCCGCTATTCGCGAAAGCAGCGCCACGGGTCAAGCGCGAAGGGGACAGGGTATGGCAGGAATTTCACGAACGGGCTGGCTGGTCGCAGCGACGCTGATCGCGGTGTTCACCGCGATCCTGTTCGCGATGGGGCGTCCGCCGATCTGTCCGTGCGGCACGATCAGCCTGTGGCATGGCACCGTCCAGTCGGACCAGAACAGCCAGCAGATTTCGGACTGGTACAGTTTCAGCCATATCATTCATGGCTTCATCTTCTACGGCCTTGGCCGCTGGCTGCTACCGCGTCAGCCCTTGTGGGTCGCGCTCGCGCTGGCGATCGGGATCGAGGCAGCGTGGGAAATCCTCGAAAACTCGCCCATCATCATCGACCGCTATCGCGAGGTGACGATGGCGTTCGGCTACAGCGGCGATTCGATCCTCAATTCGGTGAGCGATGCGGTCTTCATGATTCTCGGCTTTCTCGCCGCCAGCCGGATGCGCTGGTGGATGACCGTCGTCATCGCGATTGTCTTCGAACTGTTCACGCTGTGGACGATCCGCGACAATCTGACGCTCAACGTACTGATGCTGGTCTCGCCGGTCGAGGCGATCAAGGAGTGGCAGGCGGGGGCGTAGCCGACTGCGCGCTATCGCCACAGCGCACGAACCGGCTGTCGAATGCTTCGATTGCGGCCACCGCGCCGCGTTCGGCGATGAAATGTAGCTCCTCGCCCTGACCGGGGATCAGTTCGGCGCGCACCGTGTCGGGCGCCGTGCCGGGTTCGGTGGTGGCATGCAGACGCCCCATCGCCAAAGCCAGTTGCCAACCCTGCGCGGTGACGGCGATCGTGCCATATTCGGCGTTGCAATAGCGTCCGGCATAGACGGCAGGCGCCATGGTCAGTTGTGGCACACGCGCGGCGCGTTCAGCGCGCTGTGCTGCCACCTTATCCACTTGCTTTGCCCATTGGCCGGCCAGCGCCTCGATCTGTTTGGCCGCTTTGGCGTCGGCGCGCGCGGCGCCGTGTCGGTACCAGTCATAGGTATATAGCGCGGCCAGGTCGACGAGGCGAAATCCGACGCCATCGTCATTGGTCGCCACCGCCACGCCAAGCCCGGCGGCGGGTAACACCGAGACGTGGGCGCGCGCGCCGGTGAAAGATCCGAATGCATGATAGAGCACCGCGTCTTCATACGCCCCCGAATACCAGCCCAGTCCGTACCCCGTCCGGCGAAAGGGGCCGAAGTCGGTGTCGAGGGTCGCGACCGGGTCGCGCGCCGCCGCTGCTGCGCGAGTCAGGTCGCCCTTGCCGACAAGCTGGACGGTAAGCCAGCGCGCCATGTCGTTGGCGCTGGCATACATGCCGCCCGCGGCGTGCATGGTCGTATCGGCCTTAACGAGATAAAGCCGCTTTCCGGCGCCATAGGGCGCCGCGACGGCTGGATGCGCGCCGCGTCTGTCCAATCCCTCGGTCAATGTTTCGGTCATCGCCAAAGGGCGCAGCAGCTCTTGTCCGACGATATCCTGCCAGCGGCGACCGGTCCGCCGCTCGATCAGCAGCGCCGCGACATTATAACCAATATTGCCATAGTGGAAGGTGCCGTGCGCTGCCTCGGGGTCGGGTTTGAGTTCGGTCAGCAGACGCAGCAGCGTGGCATCGTCATATTCGCCGCTATAGGCCATACGAAAGGCCATGCCGTCGCCGCTCAGGCCGTGGCGATGTGACAGCAGATCGCGCAGGGTGATCTGGTCGGCATGGATGGCGGATGGAAAGGCGATGTCTGGCGCCATGTCGCGCATGGTCCAGTCTAGATCGATCGTCCGGCGCGCGTCGAGCAGCGCAATCGCGGTCCCGACAAAGCTTTTCGTCGAAGAGGCGATGTAAAACGGCGTGTCGGCCGTCGCGGCGACCCCGGCCTCGATATCGGCGCGGCCTTTCGCCTTCACGAACACCGGCGCGCCATCATGGACCACCGCGACCGATATCGCGGGCATTGAGGGGAAGCGCATCATGGCCGCGTCAAGAAAGCGGTCGAAATCGACTGCAAAGGCCCGGTCCTGTGCAACCGCCTCCTGGATCTCTGCCGCGGTTATCGTAGCGGTGTCACCGATCTGCGCGATCGCGGGGCTGCAGGTCAGCGCGGCAACGCCGCTCCAGATCGCCCCCGCCCATATGATTCGCGCCGATTCATTCCGTGCCATTACCACTTCCCATCAACTGTATTGGACATGCAATACAGTTGATGGCGGCGATGGCAAGATACCGGGTCACATTCAATGAATGACGGGGCGTCTCTCGTCGTCGGTCGCCGGAATCGCCGGCGGCAGCGCGTCACCGATTGTCTGGCCGTCGGGCGGCAAATCTGCGGTGCCGGCATAGGTGTCGACCACGCCCGCGGCGGCCAGCGCAGGGTCTAGCGCATGCGCCTGTTCGGCGGCCTGACGCGCCTCGGCGCGTTCGGCCCATTTTTTGGTCAGATAGCCAGCGGCTGCCCATGCCGCCATCGCGGCATAGCGCTGCGGAAACAGGCGCCGCGCCGCGAACAGCGCGCCCGCGCCGATAACCGCGCCGGCCACTGGGTGATTGCCCTTGGTCCGTCCGATTGCGCTGCCCAAAACACCGCCAACGATCCTGCCTATCATGCCCAAATCTCCTTCTCCCCTATCAATTCGCCGATGGGGCGTTCGGTTCCGGTCCCAACATCGTTCGCGGATCGACCAAGCGGTCGAAGGTTGCGGCGTCCACATAACCCAGCGCGAGTGCCGCTTCCTTCAACGTGCTGCCGGTCTCATGCGCGTGATTGGCGATCTTTGCTGCCTTGTCGTACCCAATTTCAGGCGCGAGCGCGGTGACCAGCATCAGCGAGCGGTCGACCAGTTCGGCGATGCGCGCGCGGTTCGGTTCAAGTCCATCGACGCAACGATCGGCAAAGCTGGTCATGCCGATGCTGAGCAGATCGATCGAACGCAGCACATTGGCGCCAATCAGCGGTTTGAAGACATTGAGTTCGAGATGCCCCTGCATGCCGCCGATGGTGATGGCCTGATGATTGCCGATGACCTGTGCCGCGACCATCGTCAGCATCTCACACTGGGTCGGGTTGACCTTGCCCGGCATGATCGAGCTGCCCGGCTCGTTGGCAGGCAGCTCGAGCTCGCCGAGTCCGGCGCGCGGGCCAGAGCCGAGCAGGCGAATGTCGTTGGCGATCTTGGTCAGCGATACGGCAACCACATTGAGTGCGCCTGACAGCTCGACGAGCGCATCGTTGGTGGCCAATGCCTCGAATTTGTTATCGGCGCTGCAAAAGGGGGTATTCGCCAGTTCGCTGACGACTGTGGCGAAATCCTCGCCGAACCCCTCCGGCGCGTTGAGGCCGGTGCCGACGGCTGTGCCGCCTTGGGCGAGTTGAAAAATGTCGGTTGAAGCGCTGCTGACACGAACGCTCGCCTTGGCGATTTGCATCGCATAGGCCGAAAACTCCTGGCCCAATGTCAGTGGCGTGGCGTCCTGCAAATGGGTGCGGCCGATCTTGATGATATCGGTCCAAGCTTCCGCCTTGTCTTCCAGTTCGGCACATAAATGCATGATCGCCGGTTGCAGGCGATTGCGCAGCGCCAACCCGACCGCGATGTGCAGCGCGGTCGGAAACTGTCGTTCGACGACTGGCTCATGTTCACATGATCATTAGGGTGCACGGGGGACTTGCCGCCGCGTGTGCCCGCCAGCCGTTCGTTGGCGATCCCGGCGATCACCTCGTTGACGTTCATATTGCTTTGGGTGCCGCTGCCCGTTTGCCAGATGACGAGCGGGAACTGATCGTCGAATTTTCCCGCTGCGACGTCCGCCGCTGCCGTTTCGATGGCGTCAGCCAGCGCTGGGCTAAGCCCATGCCGTCGGTTTACGCGCGCCGCAGCCTGCTTGACGAGCGCGAGCGCATGGACGATCTCGATCGGCATCCGCTCGCGTGCGCCGAATGGGAAGTTTTCGATCGATCGTTGCGTCTGCGCGCCCCAATACGCCTCCACCGCGACTTCGATCTCGCCGATGCTGTCGCTCTCAATTCGCGTGCTCATCCGACCAGCATCCGCGTCACCAGCACCGACCCGGTCCAGATCATCGCGACCAGGCCCAGCATCTGCCAATATCCCTTGTCACCGACGCGGCGGCGAAACCAGGCCGCGAGCAGCCAGAAAAGGACCAGCGCCGGGGTCAGGATCAGCAGGCTGAAGCGCAGCAATCCGTCGGCGATCTGGCCGCGCGCTGTGGCTTCTTCGAACAAGGTATAGCCCTCGACGCTCCACCAAAAGGCAGCGGTCAGGACGAGCATCCCCGCAAGCGCCCAATATTGCCAAAAACGGCTGGGGGGCCATGGCGGTGCCACGGCGCTATTTCCGCTTGCCGAAATCCACCGTCACGACGTTCGACCCATCCTCGCTGACGACGTCGGGACGGTCGTTGTCGGCCTCGTCATGCGGTTCGGGCTCGGCGACATCGTCGTCGCTGACCTGAAACTGCAATCCGAAATCAACCGACGGATCGACAAAGGCGGTGATCGCCGCATAGGGGATGGTCAGGATCGACGGCGTCTGGTTGAACGACAGGCCGACGCTGAAATAACTGTCCTCGACCTTCAGATCCCAGAACCGGTTTTGCAGCACGATCGTCATTTCGTCAGGGAATTTGGCGATCAGATGCGCCGGAATCGACACCCCCGGCGCCTGCGTCTTGAAGGTGATATAGAAATGATGCTCGCCGGGCAGACTGTCATAGCCGACGATCTGGTTCAGCACGCGGCCGACCACGGCGCGCAGCGCGTCCTGCACGATTTCGTCATAGGGAATCAGGCTGTCGCGCACGTCATCGGTCATGGGGCAGGGGGATGAACGGACCGGGCGCGCCGGTCAAGGGGGTCGAGGCGGATAGAGTCGCCTTGCATGGTGAAAAGTGGCTGCTATGGGGCAGGTCATGCGAACTGCAACCGTCCAGCGCACGACCAAGGAAACCGACATCGCGATCGCCGTCAACCTCGACGGCACCGGCGATTATGCGGTTTCGACCGGTATCGGTTTCCTCGACCATATGGTCGAACAATTGTCGCGCCACTCGCTGATCGACATTTCGATGCAGGTGAAGGGCGACCTCCACATCGACCAGCACCATACGGTCGAGGATTCGGCGCTGGCGCTCGGCGAAGCGGTGGCGAAGGCGCTAGGCGACAAGCGCGGCATCGCGCGTTACGGCGAGGCGCATGCGCCGATGGACGAAACGCTGACCCGCTGTGTGCTCGACATTTCGGGGCGGCCGCACTGCGTTTACAAATCCAGCTTCTCGCAGCCGCGGCTCGGCGAAATGGACACCGAGATGTTCCCGCACTGGTTCCACAGCTTTGCGCAGACCGCCGGGATCACGCTGCACATCGAGACGCTCTACGGCGAAAACAACCACCATATCGCCGAAAGCATGTACAAGGCGCTGGCGCGCGCGCTGCGCCAGGCGGTCGAGATCGACCCCCGCAAGGGCGATGCAATCCCCAGCACGAAGGGTGTGCTGTGACATCCCCCCTCCCGCAAGCGGGAGGGGCAGCGAGACTTGCGAACTTGTTCGCTAGTCGCAGTGGGGTGGGTCATGCCTCCGCTGCCCACCCCACTGCGCTAGCCAGCAAGCTGGCAAGCTCCGTTACCCCTCCCGCAAGCGGGAGGGGAATTCAGTGACCATTGCCCTGATCGACTATGGCGCGGGCAATCTTCGCTCGGTGCATAATGCGCTCGTCGCGGCGGGCGCTGCTGATGTGGCGGTGACAGCCGATCCCGATATCGTCGCCAAGGCCGACCGCATTGTGTTGCCGGGCGTCGGGGCGTTCGCGGCTTGCATGAATGGGCTGACCGCAATCCCCGGCCTCGTCGAAGCGATCGAGCGCCGCGTCCGCACCGACGGCGCGCCCTTTCTCGGCATCTGCGTCGGTATGCAATTGCTCGCCGACGCGGGCGAGGAGCATGGACGCCATGCCGGGCTCGGCTGGATCGGCGGCACCGTCCGCGCCTTTGCCCCCACGCCGGGTCTGCGCATCCCGCATATGGGCTGGAACGATGTCGTTCCCAGCGCCGCGCATCCGGTAATCGCCCAAGGCGAGGCTTATTTCCTCCACAGCTATCATTTCGCCGACACCGCCGACGTGCTCGCGACGAGCAGCCATGGCGGCTCGTTCACCGCCGCTGTTGGCCGCGACAATATCATTGGGGTCCAGTTCCACCCCGAAAAAAGCCAGGCCTATGGCCTCGCGACGCTTGAAAGGTTCCTGACGTGGCGGCCCTGACCATCTTCCCCGCAATCGACCTCAAGGGCGGGCAGGTCGTGCGACTGGCTGAGGGTGATATGGATCGTGCGACCATCTATGGCGATGATCCGGCGGCGCAGGCGCGGATGTTCGCCGATGCGGGCGCGACGCACCTCCATGTCGTCGACCTCGATGGCGCCTTTGCCGGGGCCAGCGTCAACGGCGCCGCGGTCGAAACTATCATCGCCTCCTTTCCGGGCAAGGTGCAGGTCGGCGGCGGCATCCGCGACCGCGCCGGGGTCGACCGCTGGCTGGCGCTCGGCGTCGAGCGGGTGATCATCGGCACCGCCGCACTCAAAGATCCCGAATTCGTCAAATCGGCCGCGCGCGACCTGCCCGGCCGGATCATCGTCGGCGTCGACGCCCGCGACGGCATGGTCGCGACCGAGGGCTGGGCCGATGTGTCCGACGTGCGCGTCGAAGACCTTGCGCGGCGGTTCGAGGATGCGGGCGTCGCGGCGCTGCTGTTCACCGATGTGGGCCGCGACGGGCTGCTTAAGGGCTGCAACGTCGAGGCGACGGTCGCCTTGGCGCGGTCGGTCGCCATTCCTGTGATCGCGTCAGGCGGGGTCGCGGACATTGGCGACATCCACGCGCTCCGCCCGCATGTCTCCGACGGCATCGAAGGCGTGATCACTGGACGAGCGCTGTATGACGGGCGCCTTGATCTCGCCGAAGCGATTGCGGCTGGGCGGCGATGAAAAACATCCCCCGTTCCGTTCGTGTCGAGCGAAGTCGAGACACGTCGTGGCTGGGCGTTGCCCTTCGGGCTGTCTCGACTTCGCTCGACACGAACGGGTCAGAGGGATTGTCCGCATGACCGTCCGCGTCCGCGTCATCCCCTGCCTCGACGTGGCCGACGGCCGCGTCGTCAAGGGCGTCAATTTCATCGACCTGCGCGATGCCGGCGACCCGGTGGAGGCGGCGCGCGCCTATGACGCCGCGGGCGCCGACGAGCTCTGCTTCCTCGACATCAGCGCCACCCATCAGGGGCGCGGCACCCTGCTCGACATGGTCAGCCGCACCGCCGAGGTGTGCTTCATGCCGCTAACCGTCGGCGGCGGGGTGCGCAGCGCGGACGATGCGCGCGCGCTCCTGCTCGCGGGCGCCGACAAGGTCGCGGTGAACAGCGCCGCGGTCGCGCGCCCCGAACTCGTCGCCGACATCGCCGATCGTTTCGGCAGCCAGTGCGCGGTCGGCAGCATCGACGCGCGCCGCGTGGGGGACGGGCGCTGGGAAATCTTCACGCATGGCGGGCGCACGCCCACCGGCATCGATGCCCTCGCACATGCCGTCCGGCTTGCCGATCTGGGTGTCGGCGAATTGCTCGTCACCAGCATGGACCGCGACGGCACCAAGGACGGCTACGACCTCGCGCTGACCCGCGCGATCGCCGATGCGGTCAGCGTACCGGTGATTGCATCGGGTGGGGTCGGCAATCTCGACCATCTCGTCGCGGGCGTGATCGAGGGCGGTGCCAGCGCGGTGCTCGCCGCCAGCATCTTCCACTTCGGCGAAGCCACGATCGCCGAGGCGCACGCGCGGCTCGCCGCCGCCGGATTGCCCGTCCGCACGCATCAATACCGCCAATTGGCGGCTTGGGGTGGCCATGCGGGAAGGGGGCTGCAATAGAAGCCCGATGACCCAAAAGCTCCGCATCGCCGACCGCACCCACGACCTTTTTCCAATTCTGGGCTTCCTTGCGGCGATGGCCAGTCTTGCGATGCCGCTCAATTCGTGGCTGGTCGCGGTCATCCTGATCGGCGCGATCATTGCCGCGGTCCATCATGCCGAGGTGATCGCGCACCGCGTCGGCGAACCGTTCGGCACCCTGATCCTGGCGCTTGCGGTGACGGTGATCGAGGTCGGGTTGATCCTCACCTTGATGCAGGCCGAACCCGAAAAGGCGCAGACGCTGGCGCGCGACACGGTTTTCGCGGCGGTGATGGTTATCCTCAATCTATTGATGGGGCTGTGCCTGCTGCTGGGAGCGATCCGGCACCATGAACAGCGGTTCCAGCGCACCGGCATCGGCGCCGCGCTCGCGACGCTGACGGTGCTGACCGTCGTCACGCTGGTGCTGCCCAATTTCACCTCAAGCGTATCGGGGCCGTTTTATTCGCCGGTGCAACTCGGCTTCGTCGCCGTGGTCTCGCTGATCCTCTACGCGACCTTTGCGCTGGTGCAGACGGTTCGTCACCGCGACTATTTCCTGCCCGACGGCGACGCTGATGGCGACGGCGAGCCCGACGCCCACGCGCAACCGCCGACCATCAATCGCACGATGATGTCGGGCGCGCTGCTGCTTGCCAGCCTCGTCGCGGTCGTCTTGCTTGCCAAGAATCTGTCGCCGGTGATGGGCGCGCTGCTCTCCGACTGGGGCGCCCCGCCCGCAGTGCTCGGCGTATTGATCGCGGCGCTGATCCTCGCGCCAGAGGGGCTGGCGGCGGTGCGCGCGGCCAAGGCCGACCGGCTCCAGACCAGCATGAACCTGGCGCTCGGGTCGGCGCTGGCAACGATCGGCCTGACCATTCCCGCGGTCGCGGTGCTGTCGATCGTCACCGACCTGCCGATCAGCCTGGGCCTCGACGCCAAATCGACGGTGCTGCTGTTCCTGTCGCTGATCGTCGCGTCACAGACGCTGGCGAACGGGCGGACGACGGTGCTGCAGGGGGTGATCCACCTGATGCTGTTCGCGATCTATTTGTTCACGACCTTCGTGCCTTAGGTCCGGCGCACAAACACCGTCCCCGCCGAATAGCCCGCCCCGAACGAACAGATCAGCCCGGTGTCGCCCGCGACCATATCCTCGTGATTCAGGTGAAACGCGATGATCGATCCGGCGCTCGACGTATTGCCATAGGTGTCGAGCACCGTCGGGCTTTCGTCATCGCTGGCCTCATGCCCCAACACGCGCTGCGCGATCAGGCGGTTCATGTTGGTGTTCGCCTGATGCAGCCACAGCCGCCGCATGTCCGTACCCTCGAGGCTCAGCACTTCCATCTGCTCGACGATCATGTTGGCGACCATCGGCACGACTTCCTTGAACACCTTGCGGCCTTCCTGGACGAACAATCTGTCGGTCCTAGGCCCGTCCTGATCGATGCCGCCATGGGCGCGGTTGAGGAAGCCGAAATTGTTGCGGATGTTGTTCGAAAAGACGGTTTTCAATTTGGTGCCGAGGATGTCCCAATGCCCGGCGGGCGCGATATCCTTGTCCTCGACCAGGATCGCGGTGGCGACGTCGCCAAAGATGAAATGGCTGTCGCGGTCCCGCCAGTTGAGGTGGCCCGAACAGATTTCGGGGTTCACCACCAGCACGCTCCGGGCATGGCCGGCGCGGATGTAGTCGGCGGCGGTCTGGATGCCGAACGTCGCCGATGAGCAGGCAACATTCATGTCGAACCCGAACCCGTCGATGCCCAGCGCGTCCTGAATTTCGACCGCCATCGCCGGATAGGCGCGCTGCATATTCGACGCCGCGCACAGCACCGCATCGACGTCCCCCGCATCGCGCCCGGCGCGCTTCAGCGCATCCTTTGCCGCGGCGACACCGATTTCGGCGAGGACCGACAGTTCGTCATTGCTGCGTTCGGGCAGGCGCGGCGCCATATGCGCCGGGTCGAGGATGCCCGCCTTGTCGACGACAAAGCGCGACCCGATGCCGCTCGCTTTCTCGATGAATTCGACGCTGGACTCGGTCAGTTCAGCAATATTGCCCGCCGCAATCGCCGCGGCATTTTCTCTATTGTGCAGCGCAACATACTGGTTAAAACTGGCGACAAGTTCTTCGTTGGCGATGCGTTCGGCGGGGGTGAAAAGGCCGGTGGCGGAAATGACCGGCTGCGGTGTGTGCGACATGATGGACCTGCGTGTGTCTTATGGTTTCAAGGCACGCTGATTAGGCCCGGTCGCGGCGCGGCGCAACGCCCCACAAACTTGCTGAATAGCAGCCGACATCATGGTTAACTTGCCGCTAACCATTTTAGTGGCAGATTGCGCAAATTGCAGACCTCCGGGGGGATGGCTCCCTGGGCGCCGTGCGGGAGCATGACCATGGCGACGCGTTCGGGACCGGCAGCCGGTGATCTGTCGATAGCGGAAATCAAGGAATTTGCAGCCTTTCCGGCGGCGACGCAGCGCTATATTCGCCGCTCGCTCGATATCGGGCTGGAACGCGACGATGCGATCGCCCGCTGGTCGCGCGACATGGTCGAAGAAACCGCAATCCGCGTTCAGGCGCGCGTCTATCAGCGGATAACCGACATCCGCGCCCATATTCCCGACGACAGCGGCCTCGACGCGCTCGAAGGCTTTATGGCGCCGCTGATTGCCGTTTCGGCGTTCGATTTGGGGCAGGACCGGTTGCCCAGCTTTGCGGCATACCGGTTTCTGTACGAGCGGTTGTTCGGCGGACATGCGCGGCCGTGGCTGCCGGGCGCCTTTTGCGCTGCCGCGTCGCTGCCGCACCTGCACCCCGACAAGCGTCGGTTGCTGCTGCAATCGATCAGCGAAGCCGCCGCCACCGCGCCGGGCTGGTCGGCGCGTGAACCAAGCTTTTATCCCGAATGGGTCGAAAAGATCGACGAGACCAAGGCGGCGAATTGAGCGGATTGGCTGGTTTGGGGTGGGACGCTGCCCTCATATCTTGGTCACCCCGGACTTGATCCGGGGTCCATGCGGCCTTGCACCGCCTATACTGAGAGGGCGGATGGATCCCGGATCAAGTCCGGGATGACGACAATATAGGTCAGCAATTGGTCGTTAGCGGACGCCCTCCGTTTTCCGTTCGTGTCGAGCGAAGTCGAGACACCCCTCGATGTCGCGCCACGACGATGGGCATCGCGACTTCGCGCAATGCGAACGGATTTCGACGTACAGCGTCCGGTCGTGAGCCGCCACGCGATCCGCCGCGACCGGTGTTGACACCGCTACGGCCGCCAGCGCGCAAAACCTACCCGGCCAAAACCTTCCACAACCCAAAGCTGCTCGTCGCGGTCAGGACGATGCCGACCAGCACCAGCAACAGCTTGGGCGAGAACCGCTTGGCCATGAACGCACCCAGCGGGGCTGCGGCGACGCCGCCGATCAGCAGGCCCAGCGTTGCACCGGCAATATCGGCAAGGCCGAGATGATAGATGAACGTCGCCGACACTGCGAGAGTCAGAAAGAATTCGACGCTGTTGACGGTGCCGACGACCTTGCGCGGTTCGGCGCCTTGGACCAGCAGGTTCGACGTCACGACTGGCCCCCAGCCGCCGCCGCCCATCGCATCGAGGAAGCCGCCAACCAGGCCCAGCGGCGCGATGATCGTCGGTTTCTTGAATTTGGGCGGGTAGAAAAGGCCACGGAAAAGAAGCCAAAGGCCGACGGCGACCAGATAGCCGAGGATGAAGGGCTTGATGACATTGCCGTCGATCGAGGTGAGTAGATAGGCGCCGGTGACGCCGCCGATCACCCCGGGGACGAGCAGGCGCCAGAACAAGGGCCATTCGATATTGCCATGGAAGAAATGGCTGATGCCCGATACCGCAGTGGTAAAGGTTTCCACGACGTGGATGCGCGCCGACGCGGTGGCGGGCGGGACGCCCATGACCGCGACTAGCAAGGTGTTGCAGATGACGCCGAACGCCATGCCAAGCGCGCCGTCCACAAGCTGCGCGGCAAAGCCGATCAGGATGAAGGGAAGAATCGCCGATAGATCGAATGCCGCAAGCTCGTGCATGTCAGTATCCCAACTTTTTTAGTTGAGAACCGGCTGCCGGATTTAGCGGTGAGTCGCCAGTGTAATTTTTCTGCTGGCGACGAAGGGATTTGTTTGTGCGCCGAATGGACGACGCAGCGCGGCGTTATCGCCCGATATCCTCGGGCAGAAATTCGCGCGCATAATCGATGAAGGCGCGCAATTTGGGCATCACCTGTTTGCGGCTGGGGTAATAGAGGAACAGTCCGGCCGTTGACGCCGCCCGGTCGGCGAGGATGATTTCCAGATCGCCGCGCTCGATATGTTCTTTCAGAACCGGCTCGGCGGTCATGCCCAGCGCGACCCCGCTGCGCACCGCCATGATGATCGCGGCCTGGTCGTTGACAATCACCGGCCCGGTGACCGGGATTTCGATCTCGCGATTGCCTTCCATGAAAGACCAGGGAATCAAGCCGCCGCTCGCCAGCCGCAACCTGACGCAGCGATGCTGGCGCAGATCGGCGGGGGTCTCGGGCTTGCCAAAGCGTTCGAAATAACTCGGCGCGCCGAACACGGTAAAGCGGAAAGGCCCGGTCAGGCGGACTGCGATCATGTCGGCGTCGAGCGCCTCGCCCATCCGCACCCCCGCGTCGAAACCTCCGGCATTCAGGTCCGATAGCGCGTCGTCGCCGAATATCTCGAGCTCGATGTCGGGATAGGCGTCGCAAAAGCCCGCGAGGATGGGTTCGAACATTGGCTGCACCGCGCCCCGCATCAAATTGATGCGCAATCGGCCTGCCGGTCGGTTGCCCAGATTGCGCGCTGCTTCATACGCCTCGGCAAGGCCGGCATAGGCGGGCGCGGCGCGTTCGAGAAACTGTTCGCCGGCCTGCGTCAGCCCGACACTGCGCGTCGTGCGCATGAACAGCGGCGAACCGACCCGAACTTCCAGCCCTTTGATCGTCTGGCTGATCGCCGACGGCGAGACCCCCAGGTCGGATGCGGCGGCGGAAAAGCTGCGCCTTTCCGCGACGCGCAGGAAAGCTTCGATCCCGTCGAGCGCCCCATGGGGGATTGTTAAATCCTGCTTCAAAGCACTTGCAGATTATAATGGATTATCTATGTGCGCAACAGCGACTAAAAAGGTTGCACAACGAAACGAAAGGAACCTCTCCCATGGCCTATCAGATCTCCTCATTCCGCCGCTTTCCCGCCGCTTTCGCCATCGTCGCCGCGTCGGCGCTGGCCTTCACCGGCCTGATGGCATCCGCAACCCCCGCTTACGCGCAGTCGGGTAGCGACTATCGCTGCGCCGGCCTGGCCGAGCAAGCTCATGTCGCTGCCACTGGCGTTGAAGGCGGCAAGCAGGCGAGCGCGAAGCGCTTTGTTTCGACCGGCAAAAAGCTGTGCGAAGCCGGTAATGAACGCGCCGCCGCCAAGCAGTTCCGTTCGGCACTGAAGATTGCCGGCGTCGCCGAAGTCGAAACCGACAGCCAGATGGCGTCGCGTTAAGATCGCGCGCCAAGCTAGACTAGACACCAATCTCCGGACCGTCCTCTCCCTCTCCCCGACGGTTCCACTAAACTGGGGCGGCACTCATAACGAGGCCGCCCCATTTGTTTGCGCGCTGGAACTTTCCGGGTCAGCGCCGACGGTGGCAGAAATACCAGAATTTATGACAGATCTGATATAAAATATTGAAAATAAAAGTGAATATGCCGATTTCGGAACCTAGCTGGACGCCATATAATCACCACGAAAGCACCAGAAATCCAAGTTTTTCGTAGTGCGATCTTTGCTTCGCGTGGGTTTGTACAAACCGTCGGAGACTCGCTGACGCCTGTTCGCAATGAACTTGATCCCGGCTTCGCGCCCGCGTTTCTCGTGGCGGCTTAGCGCCTCATTCCGACCTCCATCCCGAATGAGCTGTTGCTCAAAAGCGGTCGTTCTATCCGAATGAGGCGTTCCACAGCCTCGCGCCTCAAGTTGGACGTTGACTGATTGTTCTTGCTTTTGGAAAGCAAAGTTCAGCGGTCGAGCCGACCTTCCTCAAGGATATGCGGCACGATCGTTGGTTCGAGATATCCTCGCGAGCCAAGACGCTCCCATTTTTGCTGATGTCGCCGCGCGCGTTCGCACGATACTCTCCTCCCCAAAATCACAAGAGGAGGATGCGATGGACCTGGGTCTCAAAGGCAAGAAAGTCATTATGAACGGCGGCGCGCACGGTCTGGGGCTCGCGTCGCTCAAGATTTTTGCCGCCGAGGGCGCCGATGTCGCCTTTTTCTCGCGCGATGCGGAAAAAGTGAAGGCGGCCGTCGCGGTGATCGACGCGGCGGGCCCCGGCAAGGTTCATGGCGAACAATTCGACATGACCGATAACCCCGACGGTTATCGCGAATGGCTGGGCAAGGCGCGCGATGCGCTCGGCGGCTGCGACATCTTCATCCACACCGCGAGTTCGTCGGGGCAGGGCGCGACCGGCGACTGGCAGCGCGGACTCGACATGGACGTCATGGGTGCGGTCCACGGGGTCGAGGTGCTGACCGAGGCGCTCGCGGCATCGGGTTCGGGATCGATCATCTTCATGTCATCGACGGCAGCGGTCGAGACCTTCATCGTCCCGCAGGCGTTCAACGCGCTGAAGGCGGCGCTGATTACTTATGGTTCGCAACTGAGCCAGGCGCTCGCGGCGCAGAATATCCGCGTCAACATCGTCTCGCCCGGCGCAATCTATTATCCCGGCGGCAATTGGGAGGTCATCAAGTCGGCGGTGCCTGCGCTGTATGACGCGACCCTTGCGCAAATGCCGATGGGCCGGTTCGGCGAGGCGGAGGAAGTCGCGAAGGGCATCGTCTTCATGGCGTCGCCCGCCTGTCCCTACATGACCGGCGCGCATCTGGTGATCGACGGCGGCTTTACCAAGCGCGTCCAGTTCTGATCGGCGCGGCACCATGAAACTCTATCAATCAATCGGCCCCAACCCGCGCGTCGTGCTGATGTATCTCGCCGAGACCGGGCTCAGCGTCGAACGTCAGTTGGTCGACATCATGACGGGCGAAAATCGGCAAGGCGATTTTCTGTCCAAAAGCCCGCTGGGTCACACGCCACTGCTCGAACTTGATGACGGTCAGCGGATCGCCGAGAGCATCGCGATCTGCGAATATCTCGACGAGACGCTGGCGGGCGGAGCTTTGCTCGGCGCAACCCCCGAAGAGCGCGCGCAAACGCGGATGCTGCTGCGGATCATCGACCAGCAGGCGGTGGTGCCGATGACGCTGGCGTTCCGCGGCGCTGAGGGACTGCCGATGTTTCAGCCGCGGATGCTGTGCCTTCCCGACGCGGCAGGCGACCTCAAGCGCCAGGCGGCGGACGGGTTGGCGGCCATCGACCGGATCGTTGGTGCCGGGCCGTGGGTGGCGGGCGACCGGTTCAGCCTTGCTGACATCCTGCTGTTTTCGTTCGTCGAATTCGGCGCGATGGTTGGGCAGCGGCTCGATCCCGCGCTGACCAATCTGGTCGCGTGGCGGAGCCGCGTCGCGTTGCGGCCGAGTGCTGCCGACAGTGCCAATCATAAACAGGGCGTGGCCGAACCCGCCTGAGGAGAGACTGAATGACCGAAGCCTCGATTGATCGCGATACGCTGCGCGACATCTACACCCGCACGATGCGGGTCGCGCGTGCCGACGAAAAATTCCGCTCGCTGCTGATGACCGGCAAGCTCGCGGTGATCTATTACACCGTGCGCGGGCAGGAATTGGTGTCGGCGGCGGCGATGGCGGCGCTCAACCAGGACGATTATCTGGTCACCACCTATCGCGGCCAGCACGACCAGATCGCCAAGGGCGTGCCGCTGAACCCCTTGTTCGCCGAGATTGCGGGCAAGGTCGGCGGCACCTGCCGCGGCAAGGGCGGATCGATGCACATCACCCATCCCGAAACCGGCGTGATGGTGACCACCGGGGTCGTCGGGTCCGGCTTACCGATTGCCAACGGCCTCGCGCTCGCGTCGCAAAACCGCGGCGATGGCAAGGTGACGATGGTCTGCTTCGGCGATGGCGCGACCAATATCGGCGCGTTTCACGAGGCGATGAATATGGCGCAGCTGTGGAAGCTGCCCGTGATCTTCCTGTGCCAGAACAACCGTTACGGCGAGCATACCGCCTTTGCCGACCATACCAAGGTCGATTCGATCGTCACCCGCGCCAAAGCTTATGGAATGGACGGCGTGAAGGTCGACGGCAACGACGCGATCGCGATGTACAACACGACCAAGGGGGCGGTTGACCGCGCGCGGGCCGGCGACGGTCCGACGCTGATCGAGGCGATGTGTTACCGGATGCTCGGCCATTTCTTCGGCGCCGATTTCTCGTACATGCCGCCCGAACATCTCGCCGAAATGGCGGCCGAAGATCCGCTGCCGCGGCTGCGCCAGCTGATGCTCGATCATCAGTTCACCGAGGCCGAGCTCGACGCGATCGTCGCCGACCTCGACGCGCAGATGGACGCAGCGACCGAGTTCGCCGCGAACAGTCCGCTGCCCGGGCCGGAGGAAATCCGCAAGGATGTCTTCGAAGAGGAGATTGCGGCATGAGCGCCCAGATCACGATGACGCAGGCGATCAACCGCGCGATCGACGAAGCGATGGCCGAGGATGATGGCGTGATCCTGCTCGGCGAGGATGTCGCGGCGAAGCAGGGCGGCGGGGTGTTCAAAATCTCGGCCGGGCTCAGCGAAAAATATGGCGAAAACCGCGTCCGCGCGACGCCGATTTCAGAGCAGGCGATCGTTGGCGCGTGCGTTGGCGCGGCGCTCGCGGGTTTTCGGCCGATCGCCGAGATCATGCTGATGAACTTCGTCACCGTCGCGATGGATCAGATCGTAAATCATGCGGCGAAATTGCGCTTCATGTCAGGCGGACAGACCAACGTGCCGATGGTGATCCGCACCACGACCGGCGTCGGAGTCGGCTTTGGCGGCCAGCATAGCGATATGCTCGAGGCCTGGTTCGCGCATGTCGCGGGATTGAAAGTTGTGACGCCGTCGAACGCCGCCGACGCGCAGGGACTGATGCGCGCGGCGATCGCGTGCAACGACCCGGTGATCTTCATCGAGAATATCCTCTGCTACGGGCTGAAATCGGACGATCCGGGGCCGGGGCATATCGTGCCGCTCGGCAAAGCGGCGGTGACCCGCAAAGGGACCGACTGCTCGATCATCACCTATGGCCGCACCGTGCTCGACGCGCTCGAAATCGCCGAGCGACTCGCGGGCGAGGGGATTTCGGTCGAGGTGATCGATCTGCGTACCATCGCGCCCTATGACGAGGCGACCGTCACCGCATCGGTCGAGAAGACCGGTCGCGCGGTCGTGCTCCACGAAGCGGTGAAGCAATATGGCACCGGCGCCGAGATCGCGTCGCGGCTCAACGAAAAATTGTTCGGCAAGCTGAAGGCGCCGGTGACGCGGATCGGCGGGGCTTTCTCTGCGGTGCCGATGGCCAATGCACTCGAACAGGCGTGGATCCCGAACAAGGATGCGATCGCCGATGCGGTGCGCGCCGCGATGAACTGGAAAGGCTGACACCATGGCAGAGGAACTGCGCATTCCCAAGGTCGGCATGTCGGCGACCGAAATGACCCTCAACGAATGGATGTTCGGCGACGGCGAGCGTGTCGAGGTCGGCGACATCCTCTACACGGTCGAGACCGACAAGACGACGGTCGAGATCGAGGCGCAGGTCGCGGGAATCATCCGCCCGGTCGGGATCGAAGGCGCGGTCTATCCTGTCGGGGCGCTGGTCGGGACGATCGAATGACGAGTCCTCTCGAAGCCAGCAAGGCGATGTATGCCGCGGTCGCGCGGGGCGAGTGGGATGTCGTCGCCGACTTCATGTCTGACGATCTCGTCATCTACGAGCCCACCTCGCTGCCCTATGGCGGCGAATGGCGCGGGCGCGATGCGCTCCAGAAACTCTACGCGCATGTGATGACCTTTTGGGAAAATCCCGTCGTCCAATGGCAGGAACTGGTCGGCGGAGACAAATATGCCGTCGCACTGCTCCACTTTACCGTAACCGCCAAATCGAGCGGCAAGCGCTTCGAAACGCATATCGCCGAGGTCACCGAATTCGACGACGCCGGCAAGATGGCGTCGATGCGCATCCATTATTTCGACACCGCGGCTATGCTCGACCATTTGCGAGCCTGATATGCGCGTGCTCGTGCTCGGAGCGTCGGCGGATCAGGGCGTACCGCTCGTGCGCGCGCTTTTGGCCGCGGGCCATCATGTAACAGCAGGCGCGCGGCGCGCCGACGCGATGGCGACGACGCCGTTTCCGGATCTGCCCACGGTCCATGCCGACATCAGCGACAGCGCGTCACTGGCCGTGGCTTTTGCGGGCCAGGATGCGCTCGCCTTTCACCTGCCGTTCGAATTCGAACGCGACCGCGCCGCCGCTTATGGGCAGGCGATCGGCTCGGCGGCAAAGGCGGCGGGCATCCGTGACATCATCTTCAACACCGCCTGTTTTGTCGCCGATCATGAACTGGGTCTGTCGGCACACGACGGGCGGCGCGATATCGAGGCGGCGTTGCAGGCCACCGGCGCGCGCTGCTGCTTTGTTGAGCCGGTCGTGTTTATGGACAACATGATCCGCGTGTGGAGCAAACCGTCGATCACGCAGCGCGGCATCTTCGCCTATCCCGCCGCGCCGACATTGCGGATCAACTGGGTGTGCCTGGACGACGTCGCCGCGGCGATGGTCGCGGCGCTCGAACAGCCGGACGCGCCGCTACGCCTGCCGCTCGGTGGGCCTGAGACATTGGTCGGCGACGAAGTGGCCGAACGCTTATCGGAAGCCTTGGGCCGCCCGATCCGCTTTCTCAGCCTCGCGCCCGATGAATTCGCCGCGAGCATGAGCGAGCTCGTCACCGGATCGCGCGAGGTGCAGCCGCACAGCATTTATGACGGCATGGCCAAATTCTATGGTTGGTATAACGATCAGCCGGTGTCGCCGCTGGTCGTCGATCCGGCGCCCGCGGCGCGGCTGGGATTGACCCCGACGCCGCTGGTCGAATGGGCCAAGCGGCAGGATTGGGGTTAGGCTAGCGCAGCCAGCGCTGCGTCGCGGCCAGCAACGTTCGAGCGCGCTCGACAGGGTCTGGATAGCCATCGCGCAGGGCGGCGCTGCGCAGCTCGACGCTCAGCGGCGTGTCGCGGGGCAACACTGCCAACAGTTCGGTCAGCGGCAGCGCGCCTGCACCGGGCATCAGCCGCAGGTCGAGTGCTTCGTGGATGATCGCGGGGACATCGCTCGGCGGCGGGCCGCTCGCCGGGGCGTCGCAGAATTGCGCATAGGGAAAGCGGTGCGGATCGATTGCAGTGAGGTCGCCGGGCGATCCACCCGTTCGCGCAAGGTGCAACGGATCTATCAACAGGCCGACGTCTTCGCATCCCGCTGCGTCGAGAATGGTCAGCGCTGATTGAATATTGCCGACCGTCGTAAACGCCGCAAATTCCAGACAGACCCGCATCCCGGACGCCGAGGCATGCGCGCTCAGTCGCGCGAGCTTTTCGGTCGTGCGCGCAGGGTCGGGTTCGGAACTCACCACCAGCACGTTGCGCGCGCCGACCGCCGCGCCGGCGTCGATCGCGGCGAAATGCGCCGGATCGTCGACGCCGGGTTTCAGCCAGATGACTTCGATATCGAGCGCGACCAGTCCGGCGTCGGCGATGCGATCGCGGATTTCGATCTTTGTGGCCGGCGTCCAAGTTTCGGGATCGTACCAGATTCCGACCGCCGGCCAGCCACTTGCCGATGCCGCCGCCACCGTCTGCTGCGGCGAAAAGTCGGGCATCACCCCCGCCGCGAGCGACAGCAATGGGCCTGACTTCGCCATCAGTCGGGCAGCGTCCCGTCCATATATTTTTCCAGCGTGCGGTGGAAATGGCGGATGCGGCTTTCCTGATAATGGCCGAGCTCAAGCACCCCATTCGGCGAAGATTTCATCCCCTCCTGCACATAGGGCAGGTTTTCCATGTCCTGATCGAACACCCCGGCGAGCGCGGCGCCAATCAGATGGCTGGCGCTGGAAAAGGGCTGGTCGTCGGGGATCAGGTGCATCGGCGCCGCCTTCGGCGGCTTTTCGCCCTTCGGTGTACGCATCAAGATGCGGACTTCCATCAGGCAATGGTCGGCGTCGCCCCACGGGCGCCAGCGATAGACGATATTCGGCACCAGTCCGCCCCATGGCGACCAGTTGGGAAAGACATTATAAGTGAAATTGTCGAGCATCTCGCTGTCGGTCGCGGCCGAATAATCATGCCCGTTCATCGCGGAAAAGGCGTCGCGGTTCGCCTGTGCCAGCACCTTGCGCGCCAGCATCGGATCGTCGGCCTCAAACCCTTTCAGATCGGCCGGATCGCCGGTCGCGCGGCGCGCCCGGCTGTCGCCGGCGCCGATGAAATCCTCCAGCGATTTCAAGACGTAGAACTGATCCTTGCCCTTGATATGCGGTGACATCGCGCCCGCCGGGGTGATCGCGCGGTTGAGGAAATCGCCGTACAGGTCGTAGCGGGTGTTGGCGTCGGCGGTGAAGCCCAGGATCTGCGGATGGGTGACGATGCTGTGCCACGCCTCCATGAATGCCTCGGACACCGCTTTCCAGTTCGCCGGAATAACGCGGCCGACCCACGCGCCGGTGTAACATTCATCGAGCCGCCAATTGTCATAATGCTCGACGCCCGGGCCGACCCAGTCGCGGAACGACGGCAGGTCGTGATTTTCGGTGACGAGGACGAAGCCCTGCCAGCGCTCGACCCGCAGTTCGGGCAGGCTCATATCCTTGTCGTTCAGATGCGTGAAATCCCACGCGCACGGCGCTTCCTTGAAGCTGCCGTCGTGGTTCCACTGAAAGCCGTGGAACGGACAGCGCAAATTGACCGCGCGCCCGCTCTCGGTGCGCAGCTTGCGCCCGCGGTGGAGGCAGACGTTGTAAAAGGCTTTGATCGACAGATCCTTCTGCCTGACGAGCAGGATGCTTTTCTCGTTAATATCATAGACGACGGTGTCGCCGGGGTCGGGCATATCCTCTTCGCGCGCCGCATATTGCCAGATGTTCGGCCACATCTTTTCGCGTTCGAGCTTTGCCCAATCCTCGCTGACATAGCGGGTGATCGGGATCGGCGCGTCGCCCATATCCAGATTCGATTCGGTGAACAGATAATCCGGCACGCGCCGCGTGTCGGCCTTCAGCATGTCGGTGTAGCTGGTCCCGGGACAGCGATCGTCGCGATCGGAAGCTTGGGGAGGACTGAGATCGTTCATCTTTGGCTCCGGGTTCAGGCGAGCTGGTCGAGCGGCATGCCGCAGGCGGCGGCGAGCGCGCGGTGGACGCCGTGCAGCGCCGGCTCGTTCGCGCCGAGAACGACGCGGAAATCGGCGGGCGCGGTCAGCAGGTTTGCATAGCCATTGCTGGCGACGCGGTAATCCTCGGTCTGGACCACGGTGGCGGTCGCATCATACGCCATCACGCACATATCGCGGTGCGCGTCATCTTCGACCCCGAATGGCGCATAGACCGCGAACTGGCAGAACATCTTGCCCGGCCCATCGGGAAACAAGCGGAACACCTGGGTGAAATAGACTCCGGGAGTCACCGCGCCGAAGAAGATCACGGTGTTGGGGAACAGGAAATGCACCCCGCCATATTCGGTGTCGGGCCATTCGCTCTCGTCCTTGCCGACGAGGTTGCCGATCGACAGGTCGGGGAAGCTCACCCGATGATGGTGCCCGATCGGTTCATAGACATTGCGGTCGCTGTAATGCGTCTGCCCGATCGTCGTGTTGTGGAGCATCTTGAAATGATAGCCCTCGCCATAGGTGTCGAGCGCGAATTTCCAGTTCGAATCGGCAGTGAGGATGCCCTTTTTGACCGGTTCGGCGCGGTGGAGTTCGAGCTGTGCGAGCACTGGGCCGAAATCGCCCAGATGCGCCGCGGCATCGATCGGCTCGCCATCGGGATTGGCGCGCACGAAGATCAGGCCAAGATGTTCGGTACAGGGCAGTGCGATCAGATTGCGGGCGCCGATCTCGCAGTTGGCGAAGCCTTCCTTGCCGGGCTGCCCGACAAGTTCGCCCGTCGGGTCAAAGGTCCACGCATGGAAGGGGCAGACGAGCCGCGGCCGCGGGCCGCTCCACGGTTCTTTTTCCTCGACCAGCTTGGCGCCGCGATGGGTGCACATGTTGAGGAAGGCGCGCGCGACGCCGTCCTTGCCGCGTGCGACGAGGATCGAGGGGCCGACGGAATCGAAAACCAGCGTGTCGCCGGGCTTGGGAATGTCGCCGCTCAATCCGGCGACGATCGGTTCATTGCGAAAGATATGTTCCATCTCGGCGGCATTGCGCGCTTCGCCGGTATAGACTGATTTGTGCAGCGGTAGCGGCGCGTCGGCGCGATCGGTACGGTTCTCGGCGATGATCGATACCAGCTTGCGCAGCCCGATGCGCCCATTGCGTTTTCGGACGGCGGGCCAATCCTTGGCGGCGATTTGGGGATCGGACTCGGCCATGGCTCTCCTCACATTTTGCCCAGTATGCTTCCGGGTCTCTGTTATCTTATCGCACAGAGTCGCAAGCTTGTGCGCTATCGCTTTTGAGGAGGATTGCCCCATGACCAAACCCGCAACGATCGCATCGATGGGTGACGTCATGCAGCTGGCATTTGTGCCGGCGGACTTCGACGCGGCGGTGAAGCATTGGACCGAAGTGATCGGCGCCGGGCCTTTTTTCCTGCTGCCGAACGTATCGCTTCCCGGCGGTCGCTATCGCGGCGAGGCGAGCGATCCGGTCTTCACCATGGCGCTGGGATATTGGGGCGATATGCAGATCGAACTGATCCGGCCCGAGAATGACGCGAAGTCGCTCTATCGCGGCGAATATGCGGTCGGCGAGGGGCTGCACCATGTGTGCGTGCTGGTCGATTCGATCGCTGAGGCGCGGACGCGGTGCGGCGAGGTCGGCGCCGAGATCATATTCGAGGCGCCGGTCGGCGATAGCGGCGGGGTGATCTACGCCGATCCGGGAACGGGTCCGGGCACGCTTGTCGAGCTGCTGGAACCGCAGGCGGGAACTAGAGAATTGTTCGCGATGATGCGCGACGCGGCAAGGGGATGGAACGGCAGCGAGCCGCTGCGGTCCCTAGGTTAATCTCCCCTCCCGCAAGCGGGAGGGGAGATTAATTCAGCTATTCGCCCCCAGATACCCCAGTTGCCCGGCCTTGAAGATCGTCTGCGCCCGGTTGACCGAGTTCAGTTTCTCGCCCGCGCGGTGGACATGATAACGCACCGTCGCGTGGCTCAGCGAGATGATCATGCCAATTTCGCGGTCGGTCTTACCGATTGCGGCCCAGCGCAGACATTCGACCTCACGCTTCGACAATTCGCAGTCCGACGGAATCCGCCGCTTGGTCCGCATTGCCGAGGCATAGCCAGCGATGAAGCGCCGCGTCGCGAGCGCCAGCGTGTCGCCAATCTCCGCGAACAAGTCGGAGAGATCGTCGATCTCGGGATCGGTCGGGTGAAAGCTGTTGGCCGAAATCTGGCCGAATGGCAGATGCACCGGCACGACGATCGCCGCCTTGTAACGCGGGTTTGCGGCGAAGTAGCGCGCCGGGTCGATTTCTTCGAGATAGGGGTTGGGCTGCGCTGTGCGAAACCCGTCGCTGTTGCACCAGAACGGCTCGCTCTCGTATCGGCACGAGCGCGGCAGCGGCGAATGCAGCGCCAGCCGATGATCTTCCCACCACCGTTCGCCATCGCCGAGCCAGCCGAACAGATCGGCCGCCAGCACCGCGCCATCGGCATCGACCATCGTTTCCGCCGATGCGATATCGTCGCACAGCGCGGCACGCAGGCCAAAGGCCGCGGCATAGTCGCGCAGCAGCACCGCGGCATCGTGGATATCCTCCACATTCCGGATCGTGACCGCGTCGACCAGGGTTCTGGCATCCATTGGGGGTGCGAACCCGTCGACCGGCAGTTTTTCTGCCTGTTCTCCCATATCGGGGACTATCTCATACGGGCCGGCAAGTCGCAATGCATGTGTCATAAGCGGAGCACCGTCTTTGCTATGATATTTTTCTGAACTTCGCTCGAACCGCCGAATACGGTCCAGGCACGGCTGTTGAGATAGCGGGCGGCGGCAATCTGTGCGTCGTCGTCGCCGATCGGCGGCGGCGCTTCATTGCCATAGAGCGGGCGGACGGTCGGCAGTTGCAGCCCGTCATAGCCGTGGAGGTCCATGGCGAGGCCGTCGATCTGCTGGTGGATCTCGGACGAGATCAGCTTGACCAGCGAGGTCTGCGGGCCGGCGGGACGGCCCTTGGCAATGTCGGCCAGGATGCGGAGCTCTGTGGTTTCCAGCGCTTCGGCTTCGAGCCGCAGCCGTGCGATCCGGATCGCGACCTGAATATCGCCGCCCAGCGAACCATTATGTCCGCTCGGCGCGATCCCCGCGAGTTGTTCCAGATCGTCGATCGCGCGGATCAGCCGCGGCGCGTGAAACGATCCGCCGCGTTCGTTCTCGAGCAGGAATTTGGCGATCGTCCACCCTTGGCCTTCGTCGCCGATCCGGTTGTCGGCCGTGGTGCGGGCGCCGTCGAGAAAAACCTGATTGACCTCATGATCGCCCGCCATGGTGATGATCGGGGTGACGGTGACGCCCGGTTGGTCCATCGGAATCAGCAGGAAGCTGATTCCTGCCTGCTTCTTCACCTCGCTGTCGGTGCGGACGAGGCAAAAGATCCAGTTCGCGTGGTGCGCGTGGGTGGTCCAGATTTTCGAACCGTCGACGACATAGTCGTCGCCATCGCGCCGCGCGCGGGTGCGCAGCGAAGCGAGGTCGGAGCCGCTTTGCGGTTCGCTATAGCCCTGGCACCAATAATCGGTCCCGGCACGGATGGCAGGGAGAAAGCGGTCCTTCTGTTCCTGCGTGCCAAAGGCGCAGATCACCGGGCCGACGAGGCGCAGGCCGAGCACCGAGAGCGACGGCGCGCCAGCGATCGCGCATTCCTTTTCGAAGATATAGCGCTGCATCGCCGTCCAGCCGGTGCCGCCGCAATCTTCGGGCCAGTGATAGGCGACCCAGCCCTTGTCGTTCAGGATGCGGTGCCAGACGAGGCCGATGTCGGGCTCGACGAAGACCCCGGGGGTGCGTTTGGCGCCGTCGCGGACATGGTCGGGAAGCGACGTGCGCAGGAAATCGCGCACCTCGTCGCGGAAATCCAGTTCGGCTTGGGTGAGGTCGAGATCCATAAATCCGCTAACGTTCGAGGATCGCCACGGCCGACAGGCCGGGCGCGCCATACACATGGCTATACCCCACCTTGGGGTCGTTCGGCACCTGCCGCTCGCCGCCGCGACCGCGCAGTTGCACCGTATTTTCATAAACTTGCCGCAGGCCCGACGCGCCGATCGGTTCGCCGCACGCCAGGCAGCCGCCGTCGGTGTTGATCGGCAGCTTTCCGCCGATCTCGCTCCATCCCTCGGCCAGCCATTGTTCCTGCTCGCCGTCGGCGCAAAAACCGTTCTCGGCCATATGCATGATCTCGGCGCCGCTTTCGGTGTCCTGCAATTGCGCGACCGACACGTCCGCAGGGCCGATGCCCGCCATTTCAAAGGCGGCGCGGCTCGCGACTTCGGTCGGCTTGCCGCCGCCGCCGACCGCCACCGACGGCGCGAACACTTCGAACGAACCCTCGGGCCGGGTACGAAAGGCGACGCTCGCGATGCGCACTGCATCTGACCCCAGTTCGCGCACCTTCTTGGCACTCGCGAGCACCAGCGCGACGGCGCCCTCGGCGGGCGAGCAGAACATATATTTGGTCAGTGGGTCGTTGACGACCGGCGCATTCAATATCGTGTCGAGATCGACCGGTGAGCGCCGCCACGCATGCTCGCACAGCGTGCCGTTGCGAAACGCCTTTTCGGCGACCAGGCCCAGCGTCCGGCGGCTGATCCCGTGCAACGCCATATACCGCTGGATCTTGAGCGCGAAGAATTGCGTTGTCAGCATCATGCCGGTCTCGCCATACCATTCGGGCAGGCCATAATCGGACGGCTTGGCATTGAAGGCGCCGCGCGGATGCTTGTCGAACCCGACCGCCAGCGCGATGTCGCACGCCCCCGCCGCAATCGCGTTGCCCGCCGCGGTCAACGCGCTGCCCCCGGTCGCACAGCCGTTGGCGACATTGATGAAGGGGACGCTGGTCAGCCCCAGTTCGTTGACCATGATGTCGGCCGATCCAGCCGCTGCCGAGCCGCCATAGGCGAATTCGACGTCGCGCCACTCCAGCCCAGCGTCGGCGAGCGCTTCGCGCACGGCAAAGACGCCTTGGTCGCGCCCCGACCGACCGTCGGTGCGACCAAACGGGTGGATGCCCGCGCCGATGATATAGACGTCGTCGTTCATGAACTGCTCCCCGGCCGGAAGGCATAGGTCGATCGCTCGGCGTTGAACGGAATGATGACGAGATCCATCGCCATACCGATCGTCAGGTCGGCGGGGCCGGCGCCCACGATATGCGTCTCGACGATCACCTCGCCGGGCAGTTCGACATAACCGATCAGGTAAGGCGTGAAGGGTTGCGGACCCGCATAAGGCCATTTCGGCTCGAAACTTTGCGTCGTCCACGACCACAAGGTCCCATGCCGCGACAGCGCAACGGGCTCGACCAGCGCGGCCGCGTCGCCATCGGGAACGGGAAAGACAATCTCGCCGCTCGCTCGCCGCCCGCCGATCAGCCGTGGTTCGGCCTCGTCGGTCCACAGACCCGGGGCGATGGGGGCGAGTGCGCTCATGCGGCCCTCGCATAGCTGCGCAGGCAATGGTGCTGATCGCCGAACAACTTGTCGAGCAGCATCACGCGCTTCAGCGCATGGCCGATCGCCAGTTCGTCGGTCTGGCCCATGCCGCCGTGCATCTGCACCGCCTCAAGCCCAATCTTCATCGCCGCTTCGCCGACAAAGGCCTTGGCCCCCGCCGCGATGCGCGGCCAGTTGATATCGTCGGTGGTCGGGTCAAGCATTGCGGTCCTCAGCACCATCGAGCGCGCCTGTTCGAGCGCGGCGTAACATTCGACAAGCCGGTGCTGCAGCGCCTGAAAGCTGCCGATCGCGGCGCCGAATTGCTGGCGCTCGCCGACATAGCTGAGGGTGTCGTCGAACATCTTCTGTGCCAGCCCTAGCATTTCGGCGGCGGCGAGCAGGCGGATATCGCCGATCACGCGCGCGAAGTTCGCCGCGGGCAGGTCGAGGATTTCGGCGGGTGCACGGTGCAAGTCGATCGTCGCGGCGTTCGATCCGTCAATCACTGGATAGTCCTGCAACACAACACCCACGGCATCGCGGGCGACCTTTGCAAGCTGGTTTTCGGCGAGTGTGATGAGGAGTGTATCGGCGAGTGGGGCGCCGAGAACGAAGGTCTTGGCACCGATGATCTGGCCACCCTCGGCGCGCGACCCGACCGCTTCGGTTTCATAGCGGCGACCGGGTTCGGCAAAAGCGACCGCGGCGAAGCGCGACCCGGCCAGCAGGTCTTCGACCAGCGCGTCATCGCCTGCCGCTGCGGCGAGCCGTATCGGTAACACGCCGTTTTCGAGCCATGGGTCGATCGCGATCCCCTTGCCGAGCGCCTCGGCAACGAGCGCCAGGTCGACCATCGTTCCACCGATGCCGCCCATCGCCTCGGGCGCCGCAAGCGCGAGCAGGCCAAGGCCGGCAACCTCCTGCCACCGGTCGCGCGAATAGCCACCCTCGACCTTGCGCATCGCATGCCGCGCCGCGATGTCGATCGGGCCGAGGAATCGGTCGATCGTGTCGCGCGTCAACTGCTGGTCGTCGTCGAAATCGAAGTTCATGCGCGCCGCCGAAAGCTGATCGGCAGCGTAGTCAGCCCGCGCAGCAGCATATTGGGTGGCCAACTCGGCACATGCCCGTCCGCGACGCGAAAGTCGGTGAGGCGCTTCAGAAGCTCGGAATAAGCGACCGCCATTTCCTTGCGGCTCAGTATGTTGCCGACGCACATGTGAATGCCCTTGCCAAAGGCCAGGTGGCTGCGCGCGTTGGCGCGTTCGATGTCGAAACGGTCGGGGTCGGGATATTTGGCGGGATCGCGGTTCGCCGCGGCATAGCGCAGCTGGACCATCGCACCTTGCGGGATTTTGACTCCGCCGAGTTCGGCATCCTTCAGCACCATGCGCCACATGCCCGCGGTCGGGCTCTCGGTGCGCAGCACTTCTTCGACCAGGTTAAGAATCGCGCGGTCATTGCCACCGTCGACCGCCTCGACCGCCTTTGCCATCTGGTCGGGATTTTCGATCAGCTGGAGCAGTCCGCCGGCCAGCGCCGAGGTCGTCGTCTCGTTCCCGGCAACCATCAGCTGCTGCATGATCGACAGGATTTCGGCATCCTCGAGCGGGCGCTCGCCGTCGATCTCGGCATGGACGAGGTCGGAGAGAAGATCTTCGGCGCGGTTCGCGCGCCGCTCGTCGATCTTCGCCTTCATATGATGCTGAAATTCGACGACCTCGCGCGCGCATTCCAGCTCGCGTTCCTTGGGGATCATCCGGCCGAGGCGATCGACGAAGGCGTCGGACCAGCGCTTCACGCGGCTCAGATCGCCCTCCATGCCGATCTGGCTCGCGATCATCGCGACGGGCAGCGGGATGCCGAAATCGCGGACAAAATCGCACTCGCCCTTTGCCGCCATCTTCTCGATCAGGTTGACGACGACGCCCCGCATATCTTGCTCGATCGCGGCGACGCGCTTCATTGAGAATGCGAGATTGACGAGCTTGCGGAAGCGCGTGTGCGTCGGCGGGTCCGCGGTCAGCAGCGTATCGACCTGCGGCCAGCCTTCGACAAGGATCGCGGATACGTCGCTGTCCTCGGCCATCGCGCCCGACAGTGTGCCCTGAAAATTATTAGAGAAGGTATCGACGTCGCCGGTCGCCTGCGCGCAATGCTCATAGGACAGGACGAGGAACATGCCCTCGGACAATTGCACGACGGGGCTCTTCGGCATCCACGCGCGATAATAATCGAACGGGTCGGCGATGACCTTCGGCTCGAAAAAACTACTTGCGGCGATATCGTTCACGCGCCTCTTCCCTCAATCTTCTTTTTATACGCGCAACTATATGCAGCCGCAGCGGCGGCGCGATGCACAATTTCGTTAGGCGCCCGCCAAAGTGGGGGCCACATGGTCCAGCGCGTTAGCGAGCAGGCGGCGGAGGCTGGGGTCCGCATAGGCGGCAGGTCCGTCGCCGGGCTGGAGGTAGACGAGTCGGCCGGTGCCGACCGGCTTTTCCCATGCGATGACGTCGGTTTCGGGCGGATGATCCCACCCGCTATTGCTGAACATGCGGCCCGCAACTGCTTGTGTCGCCGAATAGAAATTCTCGCGAACGAACGCATGATCGGCGCGGAGCAGCGGCGTCGCCGCGCCCCAGACGGGCGCCAGATACAGCTCGTCACACAGCGGAAAGCGTAACGGTAGGCCTGCCATCACCGGATGATCAGGCTCGAGCACTACGGCTTCGTAACGCACATCGTGGCGGTAACCCGAGTCGAGATGCGCTGCGTCGTTCGCCTCACCCGCTTCGTAAAGGAAGCGCCCGCCAAGCATATCGGCCCATTCGGGCCACGCGGCCCAGCCCGCGATCGCATGATGCATCGCGACCGCCCCACCCCCGCGCGCGAAATGGTCGGTGATCGCGCGGCGATAGGTCCACGATGGCGCGCGCGCGATCACCCGGCCACCGCCGAAGCTGTAACCCGGCATGTCGTAAAAGAGGATCGCGTCGGCCTCGCGCGCGGCGCCCGCCGCGACCGCCGCCTCGGCCTCGGGATGGATCAGATGCGTGACCGTCCAGCCATCAAAGCTCGCGAGCAGGTCTGCGAACGGCTCGGCTTCATAAGGATGGCCGCCCGACAGGACGAGCAGGCGCCTCGTCACCGTCATGCGATCTTCAGAATCATCTTGCCCTGGTTGCTCCCCGAAAACAGCCGCATGAAGGCGTCGAAGCTGTTTTCGATGCCTTCGTCGACATGCTCGTCGGCGACCAGCTTGCCCGCTTGCAGCCACGTTGCCATCTCGGCGCCGCCCTCGGCAAAGCGCGCGATATAGTCGGCAACGAGTAGCCCGCGGATCGAGGCGCGGTGGACGATTAGCTGCCAGATATTGCGCGCGCCGACCTTTTCGACGCTGTTATACTCGCTGATCAGGCCGCACAGGCCGATGCGTGCGCCGTGACGCAGGTTCATCAGTCCGGCGTCGAGGATGTCGCCA
The DNA here is from genome assembly GCF_965279725.1 of Sphingopyxis sp. Lineage (GTDB taxonomy): Bacteria > Pseudomonadota > Alphaproteobacteria > Sphingomonadales > Sphingomonadaceae > Sphingopyxis. The sequence goes on along the minus strand of NZ_CBDIIL010000003.1, from coordinate 622,359 downwards.
CCGACATTCTCGAAGATGATATCGACACCGTCGGGCGCTTCGACGCGGATCGCTTCGGTCAGCGCGTGGACGTCCTTGCTGCGATAGTCGATCGCCGCGTCGAAGCCGTATCGCTCGATCAGCCGGGCGCATTTCTCTGCGCCGCCCGCGATGCCGATGACCTTGCCGGCGCCCTTGATCTTCGCGATCTGGCCGACGAGCGATCCGACGGCGCCCGCGGCGCCGGTGACGAGCACGACATCGCCGTCTTTCGGCTCGCACACCTCGATATAGCCGAAATAGGCGGTCATCCCGACCGCGCCGAGCACCGACAGATAGTTGGTGACCGACGGTACCAGCCCCGCGTCGATCGGCTGGGTGAAGCCGCCGACGGTGCCGACCGAATATTCCTCGATCCCGTTCAGGCCCATCACCCATTGGCCGGGCGCAAAGCCTTCGGCCTTGCTCGCCTCGACAACGCCGACGGTCGACGCGCGCACCGGCGTACCGAGCGGGATTGGCGGCATATAGCTGGGCGCATCGTCCATCCAGCCGCGGATCGCGGGGTCGAGCGAGGCATAATGGTTGCGGATCAGGAATTGGCCGTCGGCCAGCTCGGGCGCGGGTTCGGTGACGAGCGAAAAGTCCGCCTGCACGGGTTCACCATTGGGGCGACGGATGAGCAGGAAGCGGCGGTTATCGGGCATGAAAACTCCTCAGGCGGGAACAATGGCGACCGGGATCGCGCTTTGCAGCGACTGACCGGTGATCGGATCATAACGGACGGTTTCGCTGACGAGGCGGTTGGTGGAGGCGCCACGCTCACGGACCTCGTCGGGGCCGACGTCGGGGCCGCCAAACGCATGCGCCATCGACACGACGCCGGGTCGCATACCCGCCGCGGCGCGCGCCTCTGCGACCACCTCGCCCGCTGCCGAACGGATGCGAACGATGTCGCCCTCGCTGCACGGGATGCGCGCCATGTCGTCGGGATGCAGGAAGGCGGGGTTGGTCGTGCGCTTGGCGGTCAAGGCGGTCAGATTCTGCCCGGTCGAATTGAACCGGTGGCGGCTGCGGCGCGACACCATGCGGTACGGGAAATCGGGAGTCGGCTGGTCGGCGGTGGCATAGGCGATCAGCTGGTCGGGCATTGCCCCGGCGGTGAGGTCGAAGCGGCCGGGCGCATCGGGGTCACCGGCTTCGACGATCGGGTGGAGGTCGGGATAGATCACCGCTTTGCCATCGACGGTGTCGGCGCGGACTTTGCCCGGTTCGACCACACAGCCGGCGGTCATCAGATCGAGAAACGTCTGTTTGCTCGGCTTGGCATCCATCGGGCACCGGCCGCCGGCGAGCGGGATCGGGCTGCCGATGCGGTGCGCTAGGCCCCAGAGCATTTCCCACTCCTCGATCAGGTCACCCGGCGCCGCGATCATCGCCTCGGTGTAGCGGGCATAGGGTATCTCGTACCACCATTCGGACAGGTTGCTGATGTCCTCACGCTCGAGGCACATGGTGGGGGCGAGGATATAGTCCGAGCGTTTCGCGGTGGCGGACTCGGCGTTGACGTCGATGCTGACGAGGAGCTCCAGGCCGTCCAGCGCGCGGGTCATCTTGTCCTGATCGGGGAAGGCGACGACCGGGTTGCCGCCTATCGAGATGAGCGCACGAATCTGCCCCTCGCCGGGGGTGAGCATCTCGTCAGCCAGCACATTGCACGGCATCTCCATGCCGAGATGGGTCAGGCCGCGGATGCGCGACGCGGGGAAGCCCTCACCATAAGGCGTCATCGGCGGCGAGACTTGTGCCCGGCGCGGCGAAACAGCGGTGAAGACCCGCGGGATGGAGCTTTTTTCGCCCTCGCGGCAGAACCGCCCGCAGATGATGTTGAGCGAGGATACTAGATATTGGGTGAGCGTGCCCTGGCCTGCCATTTCGGGGCCGGTACCGGTGGATACGACGCCCTTGGTACCGGTGGCGAACATGCGGGCGGCGGCGATCAGCTGGTCTTCCTCGACCCCGGCGCGCGAGGCGGCGGCGGCGGGGGTGAAGTCGGCGACGGCTCGGGCGAGTTCGTCGAAGCCATCGACATATTGCTGGACGAAGCCCTTGTCGTAGAGCCCTTCGGACAGGATGACATGGATGATCCCGGCGAGCAGCGCAGGATCTTCGCCGGGGCGGACGGGCAGATGAATATGCGCGAGCGCCGCGACGTCGCTCTCGCGCGGATCGGCGACGATCAGCTTCAACCCCTTCTCCAGTGCGTCGCGCAGGCGCCGCGAGGGTGAGAAGGGGGGCAGGCCGCCCGGCGGGCCATAGTGCGAGACGATCGGGTTGTTGCCGATGAAAAAGGCGACGTCGGCGTCGGCAAATGTGTGCATCCCGCCCATCCAGTTGCCATATCGCATCGTCGTATAGACTTTGGCGGGTTGGTCGAGGGTGACCGATGTGTAGATGTTGCGGGTGCCAAGCCCCTGCGCAAACGCCATCGCGCTGCCGACCCCGGCGCTGTTCTGAAACGCATAAGTGCCGCCATAGACGGCGACCGCGTGCGGGCCGTGCTCGGCGATGATCGCCGACAATTTGGCGCCGATCTCGTCGAGCGCGGATTCCATCGCTATATCCTGAAACGCGCCGTCGACGCGCTTCTGTGACACCATCAGCCGCTGCGGACCGTGGTGCGCCTCGGGCAACTGGCGACCCTTGATGCAGGTATAGCCGCCGAACACCGGGTCATCGGCGTCGCCCTGAACCTTGGTGACGCGGCCTTCGTCGATGGTGACGAGCATCGCACAATTCGCATGGCAGAAGCGGCAGAAACTGCGGCGGACGTCGGGCATCTTATCTCTCCCTGATCGCACCCTACGCCCCCGTGCGGCCCGCGCGACTGGCACTTTTGGCGGTGGTTGCTGGCCAAGCGCAGGCGCATTTTCCAGACAAAGAACAGGGAGAGTATCGATGCCGACATCGCGCCAGTGGCTGCTGAACGGACATCCGCGCGGGCGCGGGATAGAGGATGGCGATTTTCAGCTGGTGGAGACTGACATCGGTGCGCCGGGGGCGGGCGAACTGCTGCTGAAGACGCTCTATCTAGGTTTCGACCCGGCGCAAAAGGGCTGGATGGAAAATATCGCCGACTATGTCGCGCCGATGGCCATTGGCGATGTGATGCGCGGCAGCGGGATCAGCGAAGTTGTCGAGAGCAAGCATCCCGGTTTTGCGGTGGGCGACATCGTCATGGGCTCGACCGGCTGGACCGAATGGCATGTGTCGAACGGCGACGGCCTGGTGAAGATTGAGACCACCCTGCCACCCACTGCGATGTTGTCGGTGCTGGGGACAACGGGGGTCACCGCCTATTGCGGGCTGTTCAAGGTCGGGCGGCCGGTCGCGGGCGAGACGGTGCTGGTTTCGGGTGCAGCGGGAGCGACCGGCTCGGTTGTCGGGCAGCTCGCAAAGATTGCGGGTTGCCGGGTGGTCGGCATCGCGGGCGGTGAGGACAAGTGCTGCTGGCTCGTCGAGGAAGCGGGTTATGACGCGGCGATCGATTACAAAGCAGGTAACCTGCGCAAGCAGATCAAGGAATATTGTCCCGGCGGCGTCGATGTCATTTTCGACAATGTCGGCGGCGCGATCCTCAACGACATGCTCGGCGAGATCGCAACTGGCGCGCGCATCGCGATTTGCGGCGGGATCAGCCGGTACGAGACGGGGTCGCTGCCCGCGGGACCCCAGAATTATTTCAATCTTGTGTTCCGGCGCGCAACGATGGCGGGGTTCATCGTGACCGACTGGGCAGCAGAATTCCCGGCGATCCGTAAGCGGCTCGAAGGCTTCGTCCAGGACGGCCGCCTGACCTATCGCGAGGATGTTCAACAGGGGTTCGAAAACGCCCCGGCGACGTTGAAGCGGCTGTTCAGCGGCCAGAACCGCGGCAAGCAACTCTTGAAACTATAGGGAGATCGACATGGGCAGGCTGGCCGGCAAGCGCGCCGTCATCATCGGCGCCGCGTCAACGGGAAACATGGCGCAGGTGACGGCGCGGATCTTTGCGCGCGAAGGGGCGACGGTGCTGGTCGCGGGGCGCAAACAGGCGCCGCTCGACGCCCTCGCGGCGGAGATTGGCGGCCATGCCGCGCTCTGCGACATCACCGACAAAGCGTCGGTCTTTGCGCTCGCCGACGCGGCGAAAGCCAAGATGGGCGGGGTCGACATCGCGATGAATGCGAGCGGGTGGGGATTGCTCAAGCCGTTGCTCGACGTGACCGAAGAAGAATTGGCGACCATCGTCGCGCTGCAATTCACCGGGGTGCATCATTTCCTGCAGGCGTTCGTCGGCGCGATGCTGACGAACGATCCGACCGGCGGGTCGATCATTCAGGTGTCGTCGGCGACGACGCGATCGCCGATCAGCAATCATGCCGCCTATATCGGCACCAAGACGGGATCGGAGGCTCTGATCCGCTGCGTCGCCAATGATTTCGGGGCGGCGGGCATCCGCGCGAACATCGTGTCGCCAGCGTTTACCGAATCGCCGATGACAAAGGATGCGTTTGCGACGCCGGGGCTGGTCGATGCCTTCCTGCCGCGTTACCCGCTCGGGCGGCTCAATACGGCAGAGGATGTCGCCAACGCGTGCCTGTGGCTGGCAAGCGACGAGGCGTTTGTGACGGGCGAGAATTTGCAGCCCAACGGCGGGCTCGCGCTGCGCGGCAATCCGCAGGAGGGCGATATTGCGGCGGCGGTGGGGGCTGCAATGGCTAAATTGCAGGCGCAATAATTTTCTTCGTCATTGCGAGGAGCCGCAGGCGACGCGGCAATCTCCAGCCATCGGCCCCGATTAAATAGGGACTGTCCCTATTTATTGCGATGAGACTGGTCTCACCCAATCTGCCGCTCGCGTCCTTCCCAATAGGGCGCGCGCAGTTCGCGGCGGAGGATCTTGCCCGATGGGTTGCGCGGCAGCGCCGGGATGAAGTCGACCGACTTGGGACATTTGTAACCGGCGATCCGTGTCCGCGCCCAGCTGATGATCTCCGCAGCATCGGCGGCCTGGCCTTCGCGCAGCACGACGCACGCCTTCACAGCCTCGCCCCATCGATCGTCGGGCACCCCGACCACCGCGACATCGGCAACGGCAGGGTGACTGTAAATCGCGTTCTCGACCTCGGCCGGATAGACATTCTCGCCGCCCGAAATGATCATGTCCTTCACGCGGTCGTGGAGGTAGAAATAGCCGTCCTCGTCGGTGTAGCCGGCATCACCTGTACGCAGCCAGCCATCGACGTCGATCGTCTCGGCCGTCGCCTCGGGCCGACCCCAATATTCGCGCATGTTTGCCTGGGTCCGGATCGCGATCTCGCCGATTTCGCGCGGGGGCAGGGGGTTGCCGCTCGCATCGATCACCCGCATTTCGACCCCGCGCAGCGGTTTGCCGACCGACCGCATGCGTTCGTTGCCGGCGGGATCATGATCCTCGGGCGGCAGCGCTGCTATGGTGCCCGATGTTTCGGTCATCCCGTACATCTGGACAAAGCCGCACTGGAAGATGTCGATGCATTGGCGCAGCAGGTCGAGCGGGATCGGCGAGGCGCCGTAAGCGATGTGGCGCAAGCGCGAAAAATCGACCTCGCGCGCCCGTGGCTGATTGACGATGATCTGCATCGCCGCGGGGACCATGAAGATTTTCGAGATGCCATGGGCTTCGATCAGGTCGAGCACCCCGCCCGGATCGAACTCGCGGGTGATGACGCCGGTCGCGCCGTTGGTCATCACCGTGATGCCATATCCGGTGCCACCGATGTGGAAGCAGGGCATGGCGACCAGCCCGACATCGCCTTCATCCCAACGTTCCCAATCGGCCTGCAGCGCGGGGTCGCGGTCGAGCTGCGAGCGCAGCACCGATCCGTTGGTCAGCACCGCGCCCTTGGGCTTGCCGGTGGTGCCCGACGTGTACATCTGGATCACCGCATCGGTTTCGCCGCGCGCGATGTCGGGGTCGATATCGGGAAAGCTATCGCGCCACGTCCGATAGTCGGGGAAATTATTGGCCGCGCCCTCGACAGCGATGACATGCTCGATACCGGGAAAGGCGTCGCGGTTCGCGGCGACCAGATCGGTAAATTCGGGACCGACGCACAGGAAGCGCGCGCCGCAATCGGCGGTGATCCACGCGATTTCGGGGACCGCGAGGCGCCAGTTGACCGGCGTCATCACGCCGCCCGCTTTGGCGACCGCCATCAGCAGCTCAAAGTAGAGGTCCGAATTCTTGCCGAGATAGGCGACCCGGTCGTCGGGGTTCAGACCGAGTGCGATCAAACCGGCCGCGGCGCGATTGCTGTTCGCGTCGAATTCGTCGTAGCGCGTCGCGCGGCCTTCGAAATGGAACAGGATTTTGTCGGGCCGCTCGCGCGCGCCTTGCCGCGCGACATCGGCGACCCGTTCAAATGGCGGCACTTTCACGTCCTACGCCTCCCTATGCGCGCCCTTCACCGAGCGCTTGACGGTAAAGCATGGAGTCAGCGGCGTAGAAATTGCAATGGAACCCCGACGGCACGCGGAACGGGACATGGATGGTGGCGAGCGGCCCCGCGGCGATGTCTAGCGCGGCAAAGATCGCGAGCTCGCTTGTCGCCGCGCCGGCGCGGTGGACCAGCGTCATGGCGTACCCATCGCCTTCGTCCGTTGCCCCGATGCGGGGGGCGAAGATCAGCTCGCCGCACGACGTACCCTTGCCGAAATGATAATAGTCTTCCTTGCCGCTCACCGTGTCGAAACGCAGCACCGCGTCCATTCCCTCGGCGCGGCCGTCGCGGCTGTTCAAATTGATGTTGGCAAAGCTGTGGCGCGAGGCGCGGGTGACGAAGCGGTCGTCGGGGCGCGGAAACTGGATGTCGCGGTCGTTGAGCGTCTCTTCCTTGAACCATGTGCCTTCGCCCGACGGGTCGATCGTCCAGCGGCGCAGGCTCTGCTGTGTGTCGCCATGGGTCTGCTTGACCCCGGTTTCGTCGGGAAACAAGGCGGTGCCGTTCGCCGCAGCGACGTCGGCGATGATCTTGCCGTCCTGTTCCCATACGTTCAATTCATGAAACATGTGGCGGGGTTCATAGTCGAACCAGCGCACGTCGCTCGCCAATCCCTCGCGCGGCATGACCGCGAATTTGGTCGGGCGCTTGTTGACCCAAGCGGTCATCGGCCCGCCCTTCATGAATCGGCCCAGGTCGGCATCGATCGGGATGACCGGAAACACCACCCAGTTTTCGGTCAGGAAGAAGGTGTGCATCAGCGCGTTGTGCGGCATGTCGATCAGCTCGGTCTTGCGCACCTTGCCCGCGGCATCGATGACATCGTAGCGGATCTGCGGCGCCCCCATCGGGCCGTTGATCCCGGCGCCCAGATTGATCAGTTCGCCGGTCTTATGATCGACTTTTGGGTGCGCCGAAAAGGTCGTCGTGATGATCCCGCCATAATGTTCCTCGCCCAGCGTTTCGAGGGTATGCGGGTCGAGTTCGACCGCGGGCGCACCCTCCATCAGCGCGAGCAATTTGCCGCCATGGACGATGATGTTGGTGTTGGCGGTGTTGTAGCGCTTGCCCGCCACCGACGGGTCGGCGGTCATCGGGTTGCCGAACATGCCGAACAGGCGATGGCCGGCGGCCTTCTCCAGCTCGAACTTCTCGGTCCGCACCCAGCGGTTGATCATCGAGGCGCGGCCGCCCTCGATATGAAAGGCATAGACCATGCCGTCGCCGTCGAACCAGTGATATTCGCCCTCGCGCGTCGGATAGAGCGGCTCGGGACCGTTGCGATAGAAAACCCCGACCAGATCATCGGGAATTTCACCCTCGACGATCAGGTCGGGCGCGGTCGCCTCGAACCGCACCGGCTGATGATGCCCCGACAAATAGGGGTGATCGAAAAACGCTTGAGCCATCGAACGATCACCCCAGAATTCTAGAATTTGAAGCCGAGTTCCACACCATAGGTGCGGGGCTCGATTGCGCCGGAGAAGGTGAACAGGCCAGCCACCGGCAAGGTGCTGCCAATGTCGCGCACATTGGTCAAATTGCGGCCGAAGAGGGCGAGGCTGACCTCGCCGCTGCCCGTCAAGAAGGTATAGGAAATCTGTCCCGACAGATTTTCACGGTCCTTGGTGATGCAGCGGATATCATTGGTGACGGCACCCAGCACAATCGGCCGGTTGGCGGTGATGCAGGTGGCGGTCTTGCTTTGGAAACGAAGCAGCAGGTTCGCATCGAAACGCCCCGAACCGATCTCCTTCGAATAATTGACCCCCGTCGAAATCTGGAACTTCGGCGCGCGGCGCAAGGTTAGCGTCGACACGTCGTCGCCGATGTTGTCGCCGTTCAAATCTTTCAGGAACGTGCCATATTTGGCGTCAAGATAGCTTGCCGATGCCGTGAAGTTCAGCGCGTCGGTAGGCTGGATAATCAGTTCCAGTTCGGCGCCGGTGATCGTCGCCGAGGCGGCGTTGCCGACGACCGTTTCCTGTGGCTGGGCCGATCCCGGGGGCGATGGCTGGACGACCTCTTCCTGCTTGTTGTCATATTTTGTGTGGAACAGCGCAATGTTGGTGCGCAACGAGCGATCGAGCCAGTCGGCCTTCAAGCCGACCTCGAACGCATCGACGGTTTCCGGAAAATAGGGGCCAAGCGACGTCGGCGATGCCGCGCGTCCGTTGAAACCGCCCGACCGGAAACCGGTCGAATAGGACCCGTAAACGATCTTGTTGTCGCCAATTTCATAGGTGGCGTTGGCGCGCCAGGTGAATTTTCCGAACGACTTCTCACCCGAACAATTATTCGCCGCACCGAATATAGGTAGTCCGGCCAGTGGTCCGGGTCCGAACACTCCCGTCGCGGCAACGCATGACTTCCCGTCGAACGTCGGCAGGCTCAGTTCGACGAGCCCGACGACCTGACCATAATTGTTGAAGGCTTCCTTTTTGTCGCGCGTGTAACGGCCGCCGACCGACAGTTTGAATTTGTCGCTCAACGTGAATTGGGCATCGGCAAACCCGGCATAGGAGGTCGCCTTGTTATCGGTATAGGCGCGCAGCGTTGCGCCCGTAGCCGATTGCGAGGGCACGGGACCCAGCCGGGTAAATTGGTCGAGCTGGTAATTGCTGGTGTAATAATATCCGCCAACCAGCAGATTGACCGCATCGCTGATTTCCGCAACGGCACGCAGTTCCTGGCTGAATTGTTCGAATTTCTGGAGACGCCGGGTGGCAAAGAAGTCAGCCGAGCTGCCGTCGAAATCCTGCGCCACATTTTCGTCATTGGTGCGATAGCCGGTGACCGAATAGAGCGTCAGATTATCACCCAGCGACCAGGTGATGTTGCCGGTCAGCGCATCGGTGTCGTTGCTGACATCGTGCGGTGCCAATTGATATGTCGCGTTCATGCCGCGATCGGGAAGCGAGAACCGGTTGCACTCGGCGACGGGCGAAAATCCGGGCACGCCCGCGGCCAGGCAGATCAGGTCGAGGCTCGACGAGGTTGGGATCGATACCGTCTCGCCGCGCTCGCGGCTGTGTTCATAGGTTAGTTCAAGCGAAAAAGCGTCGCTGGGCTCGATCAGCGCAGTGATGCCCCCGGTCAGCGTTTCATATTTCCCGTCGCGGCCGCCGGTGCTGATGTTGCGGACAAACCCATCGGTCTTGTCATAATAGCCGAACGCCTTGAGCGCGATGAAATCACCCAGCTTGCCGCTGTTCACAACCAGACGCGCGCTTTTGGTATCGAACCGCGCGTAGGAAAACCGGCCTTTCGCGCCAAATTCGTCGGTCGGGGTGCTGCGCTTCACTTCGATCACCCCGCCGATCGTGTTGCGGCCGAACAATGTCCCTTGCGGTCCGCGCAGCACCTGCAGGCTTTGCAGGTCAAAGCTGTCGAGCAACTGGCCGGTATTGGTGCCGATGAATACGCCATCGACGACGACGCCGACGGTCGGATCAAAGCTTTTTTCGATGTCCTCGAACGAAATGCCGCGAATGGAAATCGCTGCCGCGCTCGGGCCGGCCGACACACTGTCGATCACCAGGCTGGGAACACGTCCTGCGACATCGCGAATGTCCTGCACCATGCCGGTGTCCAAAGCCTTGGCATCCAACGCGGTAATCGCCACCGGCACCGACTGGGCGCTTTCTTCGCGCTTTTGCGCGGTGACGACGATTTCGCGAAGGGCGCCTTGACCGTCGTCGGCGGGCGCCTCTTGCGCCAGCGCAGGCGTGGCGATGGCCAGCGCGACAAGCGATACCGTGACATAGGCGGCGGGCAGCATTCGGGCGTGCGTGGACATTGGATTTCCTCCCTCTCGCGCCGGCGCATAGGTTCGCCAGTCACGTTGGATGGTTAAGTCCGCTTAATGCCCCGAATGAACAATCATCAAAAATATCAGGCATGCCGTAACGGTCGCCAGGCGCTTGAATCTACTGGCGTTGTGTCGCTCCGCCATCGACGAAAAGGCCGTGACCCGACATGAATCGGGCGTCGTCGGACGCCAGAAACGCGGCGACATCGGCGATGTCTTCGGGCTGGCCGAGGCGGCCGAGCGCGGCCTTGTCGATCCAGCGTTGCCTGAACTCGGGCATTGCGGTGAAGGCGGGCGCGGTCATTGGCGTGTTGATTGCGCCGGGCTGGATGCAGTTGACGGTGATCCCGAATGCCCCAACCTCCGCCGCGACCGATTTGGCCATGCCGAGCACGGCATGTTTCGAGGCGCTGTAAGCGGCCATTCCCGCTTCGCCGAAGCTCGACATCACCGACCCGATCAGGATGATCCGGCCGTGCGGCGAGCGTTCGAGGAGGGGGAGCGCGTCGCGCATCAGGCGGAAGACCGCCGTGACATTCACCGCCATCATTGTATCGAAAAATTCGTCGCTATGCCCGTCGAGCGGCTGCATCCCGGTGATACCCGCGCACGCCACGACAATGTCGAGCCCGCCGAAGCGCGTTTCGGCTTGCGCGGCCAAGCGTGCATTGATGCCCGGCTCGGTAACGTCCGCGATCACGTCGACTTCACCCGCGCGGTCGATGGTCAGCACGCGCGCACCATCGGCAGCCAAGCGCTGCGCGGTGGCGAGCCCGATCCCCGACCCGGCGCCGGTGACGAGCGCAGTGCGACCGTGAAGGCGGGCGGTTGTCACAGCGAACTGCCGCCGTCGACGCGAAATTCGGCGCCGGTCGCGAAGGCTGATTCATCCGAAGCAAGATAGAGGACGATTGCCGAGATTTCCTCGGGCTTGCCCAGGCGGCCAACGGGGTGCGTCGCGACCCAGCTGTCATAGAGGGCCTGACCGTCCTCAACCTGCGCCATCACCTTTTCTAAAATCGGGGTATGGATTGCGCCCGGATGCACGGAATTGCAACGGATGCCATAACCCTTGCGCGCATAGTGGAGCGCGACCGATTTAGTGAGGTGCGTCACCGCGGCCTTTGCGGCGTTATAGGCGGCAAGGTCGCCCTGCGCGCGCACGCCGCACATCGACGACATGTTGATCACCGACCCGCCATGATCCTTCATCTTCGGGATGACATGTTTGCAGCCAAGAAAGACGCCGTCGACGTCAACCGAGAATTCGTGACGGAAGGCTTCCAGCGTCAAATCCTCGATCGATCCGTGGGTGGTGATGCCGGCATTGTTGACGAGGATGTTGATACGCTCGCAAGTGCCAAGCGCAGTGAGCCACTCCGCTTCTTTCGATACGTCGAGCTGGACGAAACGCTGGCCGAGTTCGGCGGCGAGGGCTTCCCCGGCGGCGACGTCGACATCGGCGATCACAACGCTGGCGCCCTCGGCCACAAAGCGGCGGACGATATCGAGGCCCAGCCCCGACGCGCCGCCGGTGACAAATGCTGTCTTGCCGGCAATTCGCCCGCGAACCTTTGCCATCGCATCCTCCCTGTTTTCTGGCCGCACTATCACGCCGGGCGGGAACCGAGGGGACTATTTATTGCGCTAGGTGCGGGGATCGCGCCGCCGGTTCCAAGGTCATGGCTTGGTTGGGCTACGAAAGCGTAGCCGCGCCGAGGCAGGAGAAGCGGCATGACCGACAGCTGGGATTATATCGTCATTGGCGCGGGGTCTGCGGGCTGCGTGGTTGCAGAACAACTCAGCGCCGATGCCGATATCCGGGTGCTACTGCTGGAGGCGGGAGGCAGCAACGACAGTCGCTGGGTCGCGATTCCTAAGGGGGTCGCAAAACTTGTCACCAATCCAGACCATATCTGGGCTTATGGCGTGTCGCAGCCGCGCGGCGACGGCGGCGCGCCGGGTGAGGTGTGGATCCGCGGCAAGGGGCTCGGCGGATCGTCAGCGGTGAACGGCATGATCTGGAGCCGCGGCGAACCCGCCGACTATGACGAATGGGAAAAGCTTGGCTGCACCGGCTGGAACGGCGAAACGATGACCGAGGCGTTCCGCAGTATCGAAGATCATGAGCTGGGGGCGAGTGCGATGCGCGGCGCGGGCGGGCCGGTTGGCATCGCGCCGAAAATCCACAGCTATCCGCTTGCCGAAACGATGGTGCAGGCGGGGGTCGAGATGGGGCTTCGGCCCGTCGACGACCTCAATGCCGCGACATCGGATCGCGTCGGCTTCTACTCGCACAATGTCCGCCGCGGCCGGCGCGAGAGCGCCGCGACGACTTTTCTCGCGCGGGCGAAGAAACGGCCGAACCTGCATATCGTAACCAATGCCATGGCCGAGCGGCTCGTGTTCGAAGGCGGCCGCGTTGTCGGCGTCGAAGCGAAGGTTGCGGGGCGGTTCAGGCGCTTCGATTGCGTCGGCGAAGTGGTCGTCTCGGGCGGCACGCTGGAAAGCCCTTTGCTACTTCAGCGTTCGGGGATTGGCGCCGCCGACGTTCTCCGCACCGCCGGGGTCGAGCTGCTCATGGATGCTCCCGACGTCGGTGGCCGAATGCGCGAGCATTTGGGCTTTTCGATGCCGCACCGCCTGTCGCGCGATATCGGCAGCAACCGCAGCTTGTATGGTCTCGGGCTGGCGCGCGCGATGGCGCAATATCTGCTGACGCGCGGGGGCGTCATGGCAACCGGACCGTTCGAGGTCGGCGCTTTCCTCAACCTGACGAGCCGCGATGCGCGGCCCGACCTGCAACTCTATCTCGGCGGCTACACCTTCGCGCTAGGCGACGATAAGCATCCGGTGCCGCTGAACAGCATCGACCGCAAACCGGGAATGACGATCTATGGCCAGCTTCTCCGCCTGACGAGCGAAGGGAGTATCCTGATATCGGGCCGCGGCAGCGAGGCGCCGCCGACGATCAAGCCCAATTGGCTATCAACCCTCGAGGATGAGCGCACGGCGATTGCCGCGGTGCACGCGATGCGCCGGTACATGGCGCAGCCGGCGCTTGTCGGGCTTGTCGAGCGTGAACTGCTTCCCGGTGCGGCGGTGCAGAGCGACGCCGAAATCCTCGCGGCGTTTCGCCGCCTCGCAACCTGCGGCCTCCACGGCGTCGGCACCTGCCGGATGGGCAGCGACAATCGTGCAGTCACCGATGCGCGGCTGCGGGTCAATGGTGTCGATGGCTTGCGTGTCGTTGATTGTTCGGTGATGCCGTCGCCGGTGACGGGGAATACCAATGCCCCGGCGATGGCGCTGGCACTGCGAGCAGCCGGTTTGATCCGCGAAGACCGGCGAAAGCTGCGCGCTGTTGCCTAGGCGCTTTCGCGCTCCTTGAGCCAGCCGATCCCGCGACGCAGCAGGTCGTAAAAGACCGGCAGATCCCATGCGCAACGGTCGACCGTCGGCCACCAGTCCATCATCGGCTGCAGGTCGTAATGCCCCCGGCAATGACCGAGCGTCAGGTAGAGCACCGCGCCGGCGCCGTGCTGTTTGATGTAGAAGACGGGATAGGTGCCGGGCGCATCATCGGCCTCGACGAAGCCTGTTCCGGGGCCGGTACATTCGGTGTCGAGCAGGACGTGCAGGGGGCCATGCGTTTCGAGGTGATAAAGCTCGTCGGTCGTCTCGAACGGCGCAACACCGTGGGTCAGCGGATGGTCGCGGTCGACGACGCGAACGGTATAGGGTTCGATCGCGGGATGACTGATGAACTGCGATCCGAGCAGGTCCGCCATCAACGGCGCCCAGCGCGGTGCGTCCCATACCCCGGTATCGAGCAAACGCAGGATCGAATTGGTGCCGTGGAGCGCATACCAGCGCCCGCCCTTTGTCAGCCAGCGTTTCAGCGCCTCCTGAGCAGGCAGCGACGGCGTCACGTCGCACGTATAGGTGATGAGGATATCGGCGGCCTCGATCGCTTCGATATTGTCATAATTCTCGAACACCCGCGTGCGCACGCGTTGATCGTCGGCGAGCAGCTTCAATAATTCGAGCCGCGCGAAATCCATATCGTGCCAGACACCGCCACAGATCAGCACGCAATCGATGCGGGGTGGGTGTTCGCTCTCGCTCATCGCCGGTCCTCTCCTGTTTATGTTCGTATCCTGCTGGCTTCGCGGCTGCCCGTCACCTTGCTGTATTGATAGGTTCCTGTCGCGTGCGAAACTGGCAAGAAGACGGAGAGAGGAGAGGCGCGATGCAGCGAAGGCTGAACGGCAAGGTCGCTTTGGTGACCGGCGGGACGAGCGGGATTGGCGCTGCCACGACCGGCCGGCTGGTGCGCGAAGGCGCAAAGGTCGTTTTCACCGGCTCCAACGCCGATGCGGCGGCGACGGTCGAAGGAGAAACCGGCGCGATTTTTCGCGCCCATCGCGTCGAGGAGACGTCGGCGTGGGATGCGCTGATGGCTGAGATCGAGGCCGAATATGGCCGACTCGACATCGTGTTCGCCAATGCCGGAACCGAGGCGGGCGACGCGAGTGTCGAGGATATCGATATCGACGCCTGGAATCATATCGTCGGTGTGAACCAGACCGGCGTTATGCTGACCGTGCAGCATGCGATCCGCGCGATGGCGAAGAATCCGCAAGGACCGAAAGGCTCGATCATCGTCAATTCGTCGATGAACGCCCATCGCGCGATGGGCAATTATGCCGCCTATTCGGTGACCAAGGCGGCGGTTGTGGCGCTCGTCAAATCGGCAGCGATCCACTGCGCAGGCAAAGGTTACGCGATCCGCGTCAATGCGATCCTGCCGGGCGTCGTCGAAACCGATATGATCCGCGGCGTGATCGATCGTGCGCCAGACCCGGTCGCCGCGCGCGCCGCATTCGAGGGTATGGCGCCGATGAAAAGGATGGCCCAGCTGGACGAGGTGGCCGCGCTGGTTGCCTTTCTCGCGTCCGACGAGGCCGGCTTTATCTCAGGCAGCGACTATGTGATCGACGGTGCGACGACCGCCGGAATGATGGGGGTCTGACCCCGCTTAAGCCGGCCGCAAGGTGTAAAGCCCGCGATGCTCGCGCGGCTCGCTGCGCTCATATTGCGGCGGGACAGCGATGGTCGCGCCAAGCGCCGCCGCAGCGTGCCAGGGCCAGCGCGGATCATAGAGCACCGCCCGCGCGATAGCGACCGCATCGGCATCACCGCCCGCGATAATTGCTTCGGCCTGCGCAGGTTCGGTAATCAGGCCGACGGCAATCACCGGGATGGTGACGGCATCTTTGACCTGGCGCGACAGGGGCACCTGGTAACCCGGTGCCAGCGCTATTTTCTGCGCCGGATGCAATCCGCCGCTCGACACGTTGATTGCGGAGCACCCGCGCGCTTCGAGGGCCTGTGCAAAGATAGCGGTCTCTTCGATCGACCACCCGCCATCGACCCAGTCGGTACCCGACACACGCACCGTCACCGGGCCTTGCTTGCCAAATGCACCCTGCACGATGTCGAAAACCTCGAGCGGAAAACGCATCCGGTTTTCGAGGCTGCCGCCATATTGGTCGTTGCGCCGGTTCGACAGCGGCGACAGAAACTGGTGCAACAGATAACCATGCGCGGCGTGCAGCTGGACCGCATCGATCCCGAGCCGCGCGGCGCGAACTGCGGCATCGGCGAAGGCCGTGCGGATCCTGTCCAAGCCGTCAATGTCCAGCGCTACGGGCGCTTCGTCGGCGTCGAGAAACGGTAATGCGGAGGGAGCGACCGTCCGCCATCCATTGGGCGAGTTCGCCGCGATTTGTCCGCCGCCGTCCCATGGCCGGGTCGTGCTCGCCTTGCGTCCGGCGTGGGCGAGTTGGATCGCAACTGGGATATCCGACCACTGCCGCACCGCCGAAAGCACGCGCGCGATCGCGGCCTCGGTGGCATCGTCGTAAAGTCCGACGTCGGCATAGGTGATGCGTCCCTCGGGCAAGACCGCTGCTGCCTCGATTGTCAGGACACCGGCACCCGAGATTGCAAGCTGGCCGAGGTGCATCAGGTGCCAGTCGGTCATCTGCCCGTCTTCGGCCGAATATTGGCACATCGGCGCGATGACGATGCGGTTGGACAGCGACAAACCGCCGATCGCGATCGGCTCGAATAATTTGGCCACCATCTTCTCCCGCTATACTTCGACATTGCAATCGCCTTACCAATGCTTTGGACCCAAGGCGAAGAACCCATCATAGGGCGAAGAGTCGGAGCCGAGCTATTCGCAAAATTGACAGACCACAGCATCCGGTTTGATGATGGCGTCGGATGTCTGCATCTTAATATGTTGGCCTTGGCGGCGCGTCGCGTCCGCTCCGAACGTAATCATTCCAAAAGCGGACCGGTCATTTTCAGCCATTTTGGTCGCCTGATTGTAATCAGGCGACCAAAATGGGTTGGAAGCTACCGTCAAGATTGTTGCGAAGGAACTGCAAGGCCTGTGTGTGTCATGCACTGCGTGGTGGTTCGTCTAGCGCCTGACGAGCTTTGGCCAGCCTGTGGTCTTGGCGTGGAAATTGTCGCAGTAGATGGTTAGGGGTGGCTGCAGATGGTAAGCACCGAATCTACAATCGAGTGCGAATTCGAAAACAGTCGATGATAAAAAGCGGCGTAAAATCGTGCTTTTTCGCACCCACATATATTCCATTTTGGTGAGGCACGAGGTTTATGGTTTTATGTCTCGGAGCCCAGAATTCGTGATCACCATGTAATCACAAAGATGCACGTTCAGCCTTAAAATTCTGAATTTGCATCTAAATATATTATGGGGAACCTGAGGCCTCAGCCGCATTTTGTGCTTGTCCGTCGCCAGCGGAAATACCAGACCTCATGTCCCAGCCTGCGCGCCTTGGCTTCATAGCGCGTTTCGGGCCAGCCGCCGGGTCGGACCTGGAAATCCTGCGCGTCCTGCGCCAGCCATTCGAACTGGTGGCGGTGGCGCCGCATCACCATCAGCGCGTGCGCCAGATAGATTGGGTGGTCGGTGCCGAAACGAAATTCGCCGCCGGGCTTCAGCTTCGCCGCGATCAGGTCGAGCGGCCCATCGTTCATCATCCGCCGCTTCGCATGGCGCGCCTTGGGCCACGGATCGGGGTGGAGCAGATAGGCAAAGCTCAGTGCGCCGTCGGGAATGCGCTGCAACACTTCCAGCGCGTCGCCGTGATGGATGCGGACATTGCCAATCGGCAGGCGCGTGCCGTGATCGCCGGCGACATGAACCAGCGCCTGCGCGACACCATTGATAAACGGTTCGGCGCCGATGAAGCCATGGTCGGGCAGCATGTCGGCGCGCCCCGCCATATGCTCGCCACCGCCAAAACCGATTTCAAAATGCAACGGACATTCGGATCCGAACACACGCTGCGCGGAAACTTCGCCAACTTCGGGCACCGCAATCTGCGGCAATAATGTATCGATCAAATCCTGCTGCCCCGCGCGCAGAGGCTTGCCCTTCGAACGGCCATAGAGGCGGTTGATCGTCGTCGGATCGCCGGGTTTGTTCGCAGTCATGCCGCGGCCCCTAGCGACGCCAGGCCGAGGCGGCAAGCGCCCGCGATGTCCGTCAGACCGCGAGCGCCGCCTTCAGCTTGTCGGAGAGGTCGGTGCGTTCCCACGGGAAGCTGTCGCCCTCGGACGTGCGACCGAAATGGCCATAGGCCGCGGTCTGCTTATAGATCGGCTTGTTGAGGCCGAGGTGGGTACGAATACCCTTTGGCGTCAGGCGCACTAGCTGCGGGATCGCGGCTTCGATCGCCGCTTCGTTCACGCCTTCGGCGCCGGTGCCGTGCAGGTCGACATAGATCGACAGCGGCTCGGCCACGCCGATCGCATAGGAGAGCTGGATTGTGCAACGGCGCGCGAGGCCCGATGCGACGATATTCTTGGCCAGATAGCGGGTGATATAGGCGGCCGAACGGTCGACCTTGGTCGGATCCTTGCCGCTGAACGCGCCGCCGCCGTGCGGCGCCGCGCCGCCATAGGTGTCAACGATGATCTTGCGTCCGGTCAGCCCGGCGTCGCCGTCGGGGCCGCCGATCTCGAAACAGCCGGTCGGGTTGATGTGATAGACGGTGTTGGCGGTCAGCAGCTCGGCGGGCAGCACGTCGGCGATCACGCCGAGCACATATTTGCGCAGCTCCTGGTACTTCGCTTCGTCGCCGTCGCCATTATGCCAGAAATAGCCCGGCGCATGCTGGGTCGACACGACGATCGCGGTTGCTTCGACCGGGCGTTCGTTGGCATAACGCAGGGTAACCTGGCTCTTGGCATCGGGCTCTAGGAAGGGCGCGGTGCCGGCCTTGCGGTCGGCGGCCATTCGCTCGAGAATCTTGTGGCTGTAATCGAGCGTCGCGGGCATCAAATCGGGGGTCTCGTCGGACGCGTAACCGAACATGATCCCTTGGTCGCCGGCACCTTCGTCCTTGTTCTCGCCGGCATCGACGCCCTGCGCGATGTGCGCTGACTGCGGATGCAAATTGTTTTCAAAGCGGAAGGTCTTCCAGTGAAAACCGGTCTGTTCATAGCCGATTTCGCGCACGGTGTTGCGCACCGCGGCTTCGACTTCCTCGCGCACGCCCGGCGCCCAATTGCCATTCTCGTCCATGATGCCAAGCCCGCGGATTTCGCCGGCCAGCACGACCAGCTGCGTCGTGGTCAGCGTTTCGCACGCGACCCGCGCCTCGGGATCCTTCGACAGGAACAGATCGACGATCGAATCGCTGATCTGGTCGGCCACCTTGTCGGGATGTCCTTCGGACACGCTTTCGGAAGTGAAAAGGAAGCTGTTGCGCATGGGAGACCTTCTTGGAACGAATTAAGAGGGGAATCGGATATAAAGAATGCTTTATGTGACCGCGCTGTTAACGGCCACGGCGGCGAAAGGCAATGCCCAGCGCGAGTAACAGCAGCGCAAATCCGACAGGCAGCATGTTGCCATAGCGGGCGAACAGCGTCGGCGCATGCGCCGGGGGAAGGACCGTGTCGATCCGCCCCGCGCCGTGCATCGGCAACGATTCGAGCACCCGGCCGTCGGCGTCGATCACCGCGCTGATCCCGGTCGGGGTTGCACGCACGACCGGCAATCCCTCCTCGATCGCGCGCAGGCGCGCCTGCGCCAGATGCTGCGGCGGACCCCAGCCGCCGAACCAGGCGTCGTTCGACGGGTTGAAGATGAAATCGGGACGGTGGGCGCGGTCGACGACCTGCCCTGAAAAGATAACCTCGTAACAGATTTGCAGCCCTGCCTTGCCGAACGCACCGAGGTCGAGCGTATGCGGTCCGGGACCGGGCCAGAAATCGATGTCGCCGGGCGCCAGCCGCGACAGGCCGATCGCCGACAGAACGGGGCGCAGTGGCAAATATTCGCCATAAGGGACCAGATGCGCCTTGTCGTAACGTGGGCCCAGCGTGCCGTCGGCATGGATGGTCATCACCGCGTTTCGCGCGCCAGTGACCTCGCCCGTCTTGTCGAGCTCCAGCTTCAACGCGCCGAGCAACATCAAATCGTCGGGGTTCATCAAAGCGATCAGCCGCGCGCGCGCCGCGGCGGGCGATCGGTCATAGTAGGGCGGGGGGTAACCGGCCTCGAGATAGTCGGGGACCGCTGCCTCGGGCCACAGGATCAGGCGCGGGGTATCGTCCTTCGCCGCGGTCAGCCGCGCGAGCTTGGCGAAATTCGCATCGGCCTTGGCGCCCACCCATTTGTCCGCCTGCCCGACATTGGGCTGGACGACGGTGATGGGAATGGCGGGGTCTCTCGACGCCAGATAATCGGCTTCGCCCCAGCTTTGCATGCTCATGAACAGGACGGGAAATCCGAACAGCAAAACCGGACCCAGCATGATCGCGGACAGGATCGTGCCGTCGCGAACCCCGCCGCGGAACATCGCGGCCCATTTCGGCACGAGCAGCAATCCCCAGCCAATCCACAACAGGGCAAGCGCAGAAACGCCGTAGGTGCCGATCAACGCGGTGGGACCGGCCAGATGTATCGGGACAAGGAAGGCGCTCAGCGGATTCCACGCAAAGCCGGTGAAGACCCAGCTGCGCAGCCATTCGGTGAGCGTCCACAGCGCGGCAAAGGCGAGGATGAAGGACAGCGTCACCCCTGCGAAGGCAGAGGCCGTTGTCGGAATGGCGCCGTCGTCGCTGTGTAAACCGCCAGCGGTCCCTGCCGTCGCGGGGACGACGGATGTTTTGGCGGGGACGACGAATTTGCCAATTGCCCACGCCCCCCAAGCCGCCAACGCTGGATACACCGACAGATACAGCGCCAGCAGCAGCACCGCGACCCACCCCAGCCACGCGGGCATCGCCGCCTGATAGGTAAAGGCGGTCGCAATCCAGTTCAGCCCGACGACAAAATGCCCGACCCCGAACGCCCAGCCGACCCCGAGCGCGCGCCAGCCTTTGGGACTGCGCGCTACGAGCGCCATCCATCCCGCGAGCGCAAGAAGTGTCAGCGGCCAGATATGCAGCGGCGCAAAGCCCGTCGCCGAAACGGCACCCAGAAACAGGGCGACAAGCTTTGGCCAGCGGTCGGCGAAAGCGGCGATGCGGGGGGATAGCGCGGTCACGCGCGTTGCTTTAGCGCCGCGCTCGCGCGCCCACAATGGCGCTTGCCTTGCGCCCGGCAATTGCCCAGCATCGCGGCCGGGCGACAGCGCGGGGAGGATCGGCATGGGATGGACCTTATGGGCGGCGTTCGGGCTTTTGTCCGCAGCGATCGCGCAAACTCCCGAGATGGAAACTTATGACGCGGCGCAGGCAGGGGCCGACAGCCTGTCGATGCAGGCGCCCTCGTGGCTCAGCGCCATGCCTGCGGTGCGCCAACGCGAAATACGCTGCGTCGCGCTTGCCGCCATGGTGATGAAACAGGCTGACGACGGCACCGGCGGCGAAACCTATGGCCTGACCCCGCGAAAGGCCGAAACGCTTGGCGTCCGCCTGACGCAGGCGATCATGGCCGAGCGCGTCTATACCAATGCCGAAGTGAGCGCGGTCTATCAGGCGGATTCCAACGGCTTCCTCTGGGATCATCAGTCCAGCAGCGATGCTGAATGGAAGGCCGCATTCGACGACGGGATCGCCGCATGCCAGCCGCTATACGACAGCATCGACCCCAGCGGCGAGCGGACGGTTGCCGGGCTGGCCCCTATATCGCCGCCCGATGCGGGGACATGCTATGCAATTCTGATCCAGCTGGCGACCGCGACGCTGAAGCCGGCGCCGGACAGCGGGGATTTCGAGGCCATGGCGACCCGGGTTGAGCAACGGTTCAAGACCGAAAATGAGAACGGAGCTGCGGCCGACGCCCAACTCGGCGAGGCCTTTAATGGTTTCCGCCCCGAGGTATTCAATGCGCTGCCGGAACCTGTGGCGAAATCCCGGATTGCCGCCTGCGTGACTATGGCGGGCGAATAGGGCGCCGACCGAAAGGCAGCGAGCCGCCTTACAGCATATATTTCATCTTGATTGCCTGCCGCGTGTCGCCGCTAACGGCAAAGCTCGCCGATTTGAAACTCGGCGCGCCGACGGTGATCGTCGGATTGCGCGAAAAGCCGAAGCCTTCTTTGGGCATGAACAGCGCCATATCCATCTTGTGGTTGCTGTTTTCGTCGTGGACGACTGCGATCGCATAGGTGCCATTGGCGGGCGCAACGATCGTGAATGCGCTGGCGTTCGCGGCCTTCACCGCCATCCGCACCGACGCCTTGTCCTTGCTGCAATCGGGAAACGCCTTGGGATTGGTGGTCAGGCAGACGAGTATTTGCCCCTTTGTATTGCGCAGCCCGGTGACGCTGACCTCAACCGTCGGTGGTATGCTCGCGGCGGCGGCGGTGAGCAGTATCAAAGCTGCCAAGCCCCAGATCGGTGCCGCATGCCTTGTCCCAGAAACGGAAATAAAGCCCATAATTCCCCCGATACGCGGCGTGATGCTGCTCGTGATGCGTCGCGGTTATCAGCCACCGCCCGACTGGTCCATGAACAAGAGCGCGCGGGAACATTTCCCAGCCCATGTGATTGCCGACCCCCATGACCGTCATGATCGTCAGCACCAGGCCCAACACCGCGACATGAATCGGGACCAGAAACACCAGCGCCGGGATGACGATAGCGCCGGTGATCGCCTCCACGGGGTGGAAACTCATCGCCGCCCAAGCAGTCGGCGGTCGGCTTTCATGGTGCACCGCGTGCGCGATGCGGAACAGGCGCGGCCGGTGCATCCAGCGGTGGGTCCAGTAAAACCATGTGTCGTGGGCGAGCAGATAGACGAAAAGGCTGATCGGCAGGTACCACAGCGGCAAGGCGTCGAGATCCGTATAGATGCGCGTCCACCCATGGGCCTGCCATCCCCACGCCACCACGCCCGCCGGAATCCCGTAAATGGCGGCGCTCGCCAAGCTCCAGCCGATTTCGCGCCGCATTTGAGGCTCCAGCCCGCGATAGAGCCCGGGATGCTTGATCCGCGTTGCCAGCGCAAAGCCGCCGCTGCTGATCAGGTAACGGACCCCGACGATCAGCGTCATGGCCAGCGCAGAGAAAATGATCGCGGTCATGCGTCCGCCCTAGCCGCCCGCGCGCGCTGCGGCTAGGGCGGACGCATGACCGCGCCCGAACCCGATACTTGCGACATCGCCATCGTCGGTGGCGGGCTGGCTGGCGGGCTCGCGGTATTGGCGCTCGCGGCAAAGCGGCCCGCGCTCGATGTGCGGCTGATTGAGCCCGACGCGATCGGCGGCAATCATATCTGGTCCTTTTTCGACAGCGACATCGCGCGCGGCGACCGCTGGCTGGTCGCGCCGCTCGTTCGCCACCATTGGGACAGCTATGACGTCGCTTTCCCGGCGCGCGAACGGCGGGTGCGGATGGGGTATAAAAGCATCACCGGCGAGGCGCTCGCCGAAACGGTGGCCGCGGCGCTGCCGCCGGGACGGATCATCGCCGACAAGGCCAAACATGTCGCACCCGACCATGTCCTGCTGGGCCGTGGCGGGCGATTGTCGGCGAAGCATGTCATCGACGCGCGCGGGGCCGGCAAGCTGACGATGCTCGATTGCGGGTGGCAGAAATTCGTCGGCCAGGCGCTGACCGTTGAGGGCGGCCATGGGGTCGACCGGCCGGTAGTAATGGATGCGACGGTCGAGCAATTGGACGGCTATCGTTTTGTCTATCTGCTGCCGCTCGATGCCCAGACCGTCTTTGTGGAGGACACCTATTACAGCGACAGCGCCGAACTCGACGTTGCGGTGGTGCGCGACCGGATCGCCACTTTTGCCGCGCGCCGCCAATGGAACATCACCGCAGTGACGCGCGAGGAAACTGGCGTGCTGCCGGTCGTTGTCGCGGGCGATTTCGACCGTCTGTGGCCGCCGGCCGACCGGGTGGCCCGGATCGGGGTGCGCGCCGGGGTGTTTCACGCCATGACCGGCTATTCACTGCCCGACGCAGTGCGGACGGCGGCGGCGCTTCCTGCGCTGATCGACCGCGGCGAGCTTGGCGTGCGGCTGCGCGCGCGCGCCGCGGCGTCGTGGCGCCGCCAGCGTTTCTACCGCATGCTCGGCGCGATGCTGTTCCGCGCCGCCGATCCGGGCGAACGATATCGTATCTTTCAGCGTTTCTATGGCCTGCCGTCCGGCCTGATCGCGCGTTTCTATGCCGGTCGGTCGAACACCGCCGACAAACTGCGCATCCTGTCGGGCAAACCGCCCGTATCTGTACGCCGCGCGATTGCGGCGCTTTCGAAACTGGACTGGAAATGACCCGTACCGCTATCGTTATCGGCGCCGGCTTCGGCGGCCTCGCGCTCGCCATCCGGCTGCAATCGGCGGGGGTCGCGACGACGATTGTCGAGGCGCGCGACAAGGCGGGCGGGCGCGGCTATCACTGGCAGCGGCAGGGGTTCACCTTCGACGCCGGACCGACGGTGATCACCGATCCGCCTTGCCTTCAGGAATTATGGGCGCTCAGCGGGCAGGATATGGCCGCCGACGTGACGCTCGACCCGGTGATGCCCTTTTACCGGCTCAACTGGCCCGACGGCACCAATTTCGATTATTCGAACGACGAAGCGGCGCTGAATGCCGAGATCGCCAAGCTCAACCCCGCCGATGTCGCGGGATACGAGAAATTCCTGACCTATTCGAAGGGGGTTTACGAGGAGGGCTATATCAAGCTTGGCTCGGCGGCCTTCCTCGACTTCGCCTCGATGATCAAGGCGGCGCCGGCGCTGATGAAATATCAGGCGTGGCGCAGCGTCTATTCGATCGTGTCCTCCTATGTGCAGGACGAGCGGCTGCGGCAGGCGCTGTCGTTCCACACGCTGCTCGTCGGCGGCAATCCGATGAACACCAGTTCGATCTATGCGTTGATCCACACGATCGAAAAAGAGGGCGGGGTGTGGTTCGCGCGCGGCGGCACCAACCGGCTGGTCGCGGGGATGGTGGCGCTATTCGAACGGCTGGGCGGGACGATCCGCCTCGCTGATCCGGTGACGAAGATCGAGACGCAGGGCGACCGCGCGACCGCGGTGCAGACCGTAAGCGGCTGGCGCGGCGCCGCCGACATGATCGCGTCGAACGGCGACATGATGCACAATTATGCCGCGCTGCTGAGCGATCATCCGCGCGGTCGCAAGGCGGCGAAATCGTTGAAGCGTAAACGCTGGTCGCCGTCGCTGTTCGTCGTCCATTTCGGGGTGAAGGGCGACTATCCCGACATCGCGCATCACAGCATCTTGTTTGGGCCGCGCTACAAGGGGCTGCTCGACGACATCTACAAGAATGGCGTCGTGCCTGACGATTTCTCGTTGTACCTCCACCACCCGACCGCGACCGATAAGGCGATGGCGCCAGATGGCTATTCGACCTTCTACGTCCTCGCCCCGGTCGCGCATTTGGGCAAGGCGAAGGTCGATTGGGACGGCGCGTTCGGTCAGCAATTCGCTGACGCGATCCTGGACGAGGTCGAGGCGCGGGTGCTGCCGGGGCTCAAAGCCAATCTTGCGACCAGCTTCCATTACACCCCCGCCGATTTCGGCCGCGACCTGTCGGCGCATCTGGGCAGCGCGTTCAGCCTGGAACCCGTGCTGTGGCAATCGGCGTGGTTCCGCGCCCATAACCGCGACGATGTGATTTCCAATCTTTACTTCGTCGGCGCCGGGACGCATCCGGGCGCGGGTATCCCGGGGGTCGTCGGCAGCGCGAAGGCGACCGCGAAACTGATGTTGGAAGCATGATGAAACGCCTTGCCGTCTATTGCGGGTCCGCGACCCCCGCCGATCCGATCTATATCGAAACCGCGCGTCACGTTGGGCACACGCTCGCCCAGCGCGGCATCGGCGTCGTTTATGGCGGTGGCCGCCTCGGCCTGATGGGCGCGGTCGCCGACAGTGCGCTTGCTGCGGGTGGCGAGGTGATCGGGGTCATCCCTGACGCGCTGGTCGGTAGCGAGGTCGCGCATCAGGGCTGTACCGAATTGCATGTCGTCGCGGGCATGCACGAACGCAAAAAGATGTTCACCGACCTGTCCGACGGCTTCCTCACCATCCCCGGCGGCGTCGGCACGATGGACGAATTGTGGGAAGCGATCAGCTGGGCGCAGCTTGGCTATCATGCCAAGCCGGTCGGGCTGCTCAACGCCGCGGGCTTCTATAACGATCTGATCGCGTTCAACGCGCACATGATCGACGTCGGTTTCATCCGTCCGGCGCACGCCGGGATCATGGTCGTCGATGCCAGCCTCGAACCGTTGCTCGACAAAATGGCGGCCTATGAACCCCATGCCCCGATCTTCGCGATGAAGGCCGACGATCTTTAATGAATGCGGCGGGGGTCTATGATGCGAACGCCCTCCACGGTTTCGCGCACGACAGCATCGCTCGCGGATCGAAAAGCTTCGCGCTCGCCAGCCAGCTGTTCGATCGTGAAACGCGCGAGCGGGTGTGGCTGCTCTATGCCTGGTGCCGCGCCGCCGACGATCTGACCGACGGTCAGGATCATGGCGGCGCGATGTCGCAGGATCATGATGCGCAGGCCGCGCTCGCCCGCATCCGCACGCTCACCGACGCCGCTTTTGCACGGCAGCCGACCGGCGACATGGCGTTCGATGCGCTCGGTTATCTGCTCACCGACGTCGCGATCCCGCGCGCCGTCATCGACGACATTATCGCCGGCTTCGCGCTCGACGCCGACGACTGGCGCCCGCGCAGCGAGGCCGACCTGCTGCGCTATTGCTATCATGTCGCCGGCGCGGTCGGGGTCGCGATGGCGCTAGTGATGGGGGTCGACCCCGACGATGAAGCGACGCTCGACCGCGCCTGCGACCTCGGCATCGCGTTCCAGCTCGCGAATATCGCGCGCGATGTGGCGGAGGATGCCGCCGCCGACCGCTGTTACCTGCCGATGGCGTGGATGGTCGAACTCGACATCCCGCCGGGCCAGCACATGCACCCCGCCTTTCGCGGGCGATTAACCGTGATGGCCAAATGGCTCGCCGAAATGGCGGCAGAATATGAAGCGTCGGCGCGCTGGGGTGCCCGCAAACTGAGCCCACGGAGCCGCTGGGCGGTGCTCGCCGCCGCCGGCATCTATGGCGACATCGCGCGCGAGGTGCGCGCTCGCGGTGACCACGCCTGGGACCACCGCGCCCGCACGACGCGGCTCGCCAAACTCGGCTGGATCGCGCGCGCCGGCTGGTCGGTGCTGCGCCGCCCGCCGCAGCACCGGATCAGCCGCGACGGCCTGTGGACGCGCCCGCGCGTGGATGTGGCGCGGCTGGACATCGCCCCATGAGCCAGATCGAGTGGCTGGCCGCGGCGCTGGTCCTCATCAACGTCGCGCTCGTCGCGCTGCGCAGCGTGTGGAACTATCCCTTCGCGCTCGTCGCGGTCAGTCTCTACGCCGTCGTTTTCTACGACGCGCGGCTTTACAGCGACATGGTCCTGCAGGGCTTTTTCTTTGCGCTCAATCTTTATGGCTGGGCCAGCTGGATGCGCGCAAAGGACGATAGCGGGATACCGGTTGGCTGGATGACGGCGCCGGCGCGTCAGGGCTGGGCCGCAGCGACGATCGTCGCGTGGATCGCGTGGAGCTTTGCGATGGACCGCTACACCGACGCGGTGGCGCCATGGATCGACGGCGCGATCGCGATGCTCAGCATCACCGCGCAATGGCTACTCGCGCGACGGCGGGTCGAAAGCTGGTATCTGTGGATCGTCGTCGACCTGATTGCGGTGCCGCTGTTCGCGTGGCGCGGCCTCTATGCGACCAGCGCGGTCTATGTCGTACTGCTCGGCCTGTCGATCGATGGGCTGCTCCAGTGGCGCCGCGCCGCTGCGATGGGCAAGGTCCCGGCATGACACGCCATATCTGCCTGCACGGCGCCGAAAGCACCGGCAAATCGACCCTCGCGGCGCGGCTTGCGCTGCGGCTTGGGGCACTGGTCGTTCCTGAATATGGCCGCACTTATGCCGAGGCGAACGGCACCGATCTCGACGAGGTCGACCTGCTCGCGATCTTCGACGGCCATGTCGCCGCGACGAAGCTGGCGCTGGACCAGCACCCCGACTGGCTGATCTCCGACACCGATCCGTTGATGACGCAGGCGTGGGCGATCATGCTGCTCGGCCGCCGCCTGCCCGAAATCGACCTATGGGACGATGTCGCCGACCTCTATCTCGTCCCTGCGATGGACTTGCCGTGGCAGGAGGACGGCACCCGCCTGTTCGGCAGCGATCTCGCGCGCCGCCAATTCATGGACGTCGCGCTCGGCGAGCTCGACCGGCGAAAGCTGAAATGGGCTTGGGTCGAGGGCGAGGGCGATGTGCGGTTGCAAAGCGCATTGGCGGTGGTGGATGCCGCGGGGTTGGGCTGACTTAATTGCAAAAAGCGGTTGGAACGTCCGCTTTGGGCTGGAAAACTGCCCTCATGTCTTCGTCACCCCGGACTTGATCCGGGGTCCATGACCCCTTGTACCGCGCTAAGCTGCGAGGGCAGATGGATCCTGGCGCAAGTCCGGGATGACGAACGTGTCGGGCCGCAACTGGTCGTTAGCTGACGGCCCTGCTATTTCCCCGCATAAGCGTCCCGTAATTCGCGCTTCAACACCTTGCCGATCGGGCTGCGCGGCAGTTCAGCCACGACATTAACCGCGCTCAGCCGCTGCGTTTTGCCGACCTTTGCATTGCAATCGGTCCGCACGCTTTCCGGATCGGCACCATCTTTCAGCACCACGAACGCCACCGGCGTCTCGCCCCATTCCTCGCTCGGCATGCCGACCACCGCCGCCTCGACGACGCGGCCGTCAGCCAGTAAAATGCCTTCCAGATCGCTCGGATAGATATTGAATCCGCCCGAAATGATCATGTCCTTGGCGCGGTCCATCAAGGTCAGGAACCCGTCGTCGTCGATCCGGCCGATGTCGCCGTGGCGATAGAAGAGGTTCCCCTCTGCATCATACCAATGCATCGCCTTGGTTGCATCGGGACGGTTGTTGTATCCGGTCATCATCGCCGGGCTGCGGCCGACGATTTCGCCGACCGATCCCTGCGGCAATTCCTGGCCGTCCTCGTCGATCACCTTCGCGACATGTCCCGGCGCGCACAGCCCGACCGTGTGCAGCTTGTCAGGATATTTATGCGCTTCGAGCAGGAAGGTCGCGCCGCCCTCGGTCAGCCCGTAAATCTCGACCAGCCCGCCCGGCCAGCGTGCCACCACATCGGCCTTGAGCGGCGCGGCAAACGGCGCCGAGGTGCAATATTTCATGATGAAGCTCCTGAGGTCGAACGCGTCGAAATCCTCCAGCGCCATGATACGGCGATATTGCACCGGCACTAGCATACAGTTGGTCGCGCGCTCACGCGCCGCGAGCTCCAGAAACCCGCGCGCGTCGAATTTCTTCATCAGCACGACCTGCCCGCCCGATCCCAGGGTGGGCAGGAAACTGGCCATTGTCGTGTTCGAATAAAGCGGCGTCGACAGGATCGTCACCGCCGCGGCGCCATAAGCGGGCGCGCCGCGGATGATATGCTGCCACCGCATCTTATGGCTGTGGACGATGCCCTTGGGTGTGCCGGTGGTTCCCGATGAGTAGATGATGTTGAAGCCATCTTCGGGCTGGATATCGACGCGCGCCGGTTTCGCGCCCGCCAGCGACAGCCAGGCATCAAGCGGGGTGCCGGCGTCGCTGCCATCCATCGCGATCAGATCGCTCGCGGTAATGACCTGCCCCGCCAGGCTTGTTTTCGCAGCGCTGTCGAGGAACAGGTGGCGCGCGCCGGTGTCGGCGATCATTGCCCGCATCTGTTCGCCGGTCGCGCTGTTGGTGATCAGGCCGGCAACCCCGCCGGCACGCAGCGTGCCCAGGATCACCGCCATCTGCTCGACGCTGTTCAGCCCGGCGATGGCGGTGCGGTCGCCCTTGGCGAATCCGTCCTGTTGCAGCCGCGCCGCGATTCGATCGGTCAATTGGTCCAGTTCGGACCAGCTCAGCCGCCGCAATGCATCGGCAGCCGCTACGGCTTCAGGACGTTCCGCGGCATGCGCACGGACAAGGTCGGGCAGGGTGGCGAAGTCGCCGTCAAGCATTTCGATACTGGTCATGGCTATCGGTTAGCACAGCTAAAAGGTGGTGCAATGCCGGTGGCGCGGTGGCGCGACAGCATGCTGCGACGACAACGGGGGTGTGCGGATGGCATCATCGGGCCTGGCCGGGATAGACGACAGGAAATTGCTTGTTGCCATTTACCATCCGCTCGCGGCGCGGGCGGCGGAACTGCGCGAGGCGATCGAGGCCACCGGCTGTGCAGCACATATCCTGCTGCCGCAGGCTAGCGACCTGCGGCCCTGGATCGATTCCTGTTTCGACCTGCTGCTCATCAACCCGTTTCTCGATTGGCAGGAGCCGTGCGAGTTCGTGCGGCTGTCGCGATCGATCGCCGGCAGGCGGCCGCTGCTCATCGTGTCAGACCGCGAATCGCTGGATGACCGGTTGATGGCGCTGGGCGCCGGCGCCGACGACGCCGTCGGGTGGACCGGGAATTTGCCCGAGGTAACCGCGCGCGTCGCCAGCCTGCTCCGGCGCAGCCGCATTGCTGTCGGGCAATTGGGCGAGGGTGAGCTGCGCATCGACCTGATCGACCGGCGGGTCGAGCGCGCGGGGCGGCTGATCCGACTGCCACTGCGCGAATTCGATCTGCTTACCAACCTCGCTCGCGTTCCTGACCGGCCCATCTCGCGCGCGGCGCTGCTCCGGGCGGTTTGGCGGATCGATTTCGATCCTGGCACCAATCGGGTCGAAGTGCATATGTCGCGGCTGCGTGCGAAAGTTGACCACGGCTTTGACTGGCCGATGCTGCGAACGGTGAAGGGGCAGGGCTATGCGCTGCGGTCGCGGCCCGATCGTGTGTGTTTGACGCCCGAAGGGGCGCGTTTCCCTCCCCTTGCTTGACCAAAAGTTTCAGCTTGCTACTGATCTTCGACATAACAAACCAACGATTCCCGGAGATGATGGCCCGATGCACCCTTCCGTTCACGCCCGCAGCAATCCCGCAAAACCGGCGATCATCGTCGCCGAAACCGGCGAGGCGATCAGCTATGGCGAGCTCGACGCCGCATCGAATCGCGCCGCGCAGCTGTTTCGCGCGCACGGGCTAGGGCATGAGGATGTCGTCGCCTTTATGCTCGAGAACACCCCGCATTATTATGGGCTGACATGGGGCGCCCAGCGCGCCGGCCTGCGCTACGTCTGCATTTCGTCACGGCTGACGCAGGACGAAACCGACTATATCCTCGAAAATTCGGGTGCGCAGATTCTCGTTGTTTCGGCGAGCCTCGCTGGCGCCGCGCAGCAGCTCACGACCCGGATCAAACGCTTCGCGATGGGCGGCGACATCGCTGGCTATGCAAGCTGGGAAGATGCCGTTGCATCGATGCCCGCGACGCCGGTCGCCGACGAGCGCGCCGGGGTGGACATGCTCTATTCGTCCGGAACCACGGGACGTCCCAAGGGCGTGCGCGTGCCTTTGCCCGAGGATACTGCCATCGACGCGGGCAACAGCCTGGTCATGCTCGCCTCGGCAGTTTTTCAGATCAATGCCGACAGCATCTATTTGTCTCCCGCGCCGCTCTATCACGCCGCGCCGCTGCGCTGGTCGATGACCATCCACCGGCTTGGTGGCACCGTCGTGCTGATGAAGAAATTCGATCCCGAGGCGGCGCTATCATTTATCGAAAAATATCGCGTCAACGCCAGCCAGTGGGTGCCGACCCATTTCGTTCGCATGCTCAAACTGCCCGCCGATGCGCGCACTCGTTACGATACCACGTCGCTCAAGGTCGCGATCCATGCGGCGGCGCCATGTCCGATCCCGGTCAAGCAGGCGATGATCGAGTGGTGGGGACCGGTCCTGTTCGAATATTATGCGGGATCGGAGGGGAATGGCATGACCTTTATCTCCAGCCCTGACTGGCTGACCCACAAGGGCAGCGTCGGTCGCCCGATCCTGGGTGCGGTGCATGTCATGGACGAGGACAATGAGACCGAGCTTGGTCCGAATGAAGAAGGCGCCGTCTTTTTCGAAAGCGAAAATGTCTTCGAATATCATGGAGATAACGAAAAAACCGCGTCCAGCCGCA
Source organism: Sphingopyxis sp. (assembly GCF_965279725.1). GTDB lineage: Bacteria > Pseudomonadota > Alphaproteobacteria > Sphingomonadales > Sphingomonadaceae > Sphingopyxis. The sequence goes on along the minus strand of NZ_CBDIIL010000003.1, from coordinate 590,386 downwards.
ATAGCAAGGGTTGGTCGACCCTTGGCGATGTGGGTAAGGTCGATGAAGAGGGCTTCCTCTACCTCACCGACCGCAAAAGCTTCATGATCATCACCGGCGGGGTGAACGTCTATCCGCAGGAAATCGAAAACCACCTCGTTACCCACCCCGCGGTTGCCGATGTCGCGGTCGTTGGCGGCCCGCACGACGATTTTGGCGAAGAAGTCATCGCGGTGATCCAGCCCGCGAACATGGCCGACGTGGGCGACGCGCTGCGCGACGATCTGATCGCCTATTGCCGCGAAAAACTGTCGGGGGTAAAAATTCCGCGTCGTATCGATTTCATGGAAGCGCTGCCGCGTCACGATACCGGCAAGCTTTATAAGCGCCTGCTGCGCGATCAATATTGGGACAAGGCGAAGGGGTAATGCCGCGCGCCCTTGCGTTCTTTTTCGACCTGTCGTCTCCCTGGACGTACCTCGCCTTCACCAACGTCCATGCGATCGTCGAGCGCACCGGGGCAAGGGCGATCTTCCGGCCCGTCCTGGTCGGAGGCATCTTCAATGCGGTGAACCAAAGTGTCTATGTCACGCGCGAACAGGCTGACAATCGTAAGCTCCTCCATAGCTGGAAGGTGCTGAAGGATTGGGCCCAACTCGCGGGCGTCGAGATGAATTTTCCGTCGCGATGGCACCCGGCGAAGAGCGTCAACGCGATGCGGTTTGCGGTTGCGCTTGAGGATGACCAGTCGGCGCTGATTGCGTTCGCGCACGCGGCGTTCGAAAGCTATTTCGGTGCGCAGGAAAATCTTGACGACCCCGACGTGCTGGAGGCTGTTGCCAACAGCGCGGGGCTCGCTGGCGCCGCAATCCGCGCTGCGTCGACGACTGATGCAGTGAAAGCGCGGCTGCGCGCCAACACCGAAGAGGTGATCGCGCGCGGCGGTTACGGATCGCCGTCGATTTTCGTCGATGGCGACGATATGTATTTTGGTAACGATCAACTGCCGCTCGTCGAGGCGGCGCTTGCAAGGACTCTCCCATGAAAGACCGGATTTCGATCACGATGCTCGAAGGCGGCATCGCCGACGTTCGCCTGATCCGCGCCGACAAGATGAACGCGCTCGACGCCGATATGTGGGCGGCGCTGATTGAGGCGATCGATACGCTCAAGAATATGTCCGGCCTGCGCGTCGTCGTCCTGTCGGGCGAAGGGCGCGCTTTTTGCGCGGGGCTGGACCTGTCGAGCCTCAGCGACGACCGGGCGCCGGGCGCGAGCAGCGCGGGCGGCACTCTGGCTGAACGAACGAACGGCATCGCGAACAATCCGCAATATGCCGCATGGGGCTGGCGTGAGATTCCGGTGCCGGTGATCGCCGCGGTGCACGGCGTGGCATTTGGCGCGGGCAGCCAGATCATGGCCGCCGCCGACATCCGCATCGTCCATCCAGACACGCGCATTGCGATCATGGAGATGCGCTGGGGTCTGGTGCCGGACGTCGCCGGAATGGCGTTGTGGCGGACGCAGGTCGCCGACGATGTGCTCCGCGAGATGATCTACACGAACCGCGAGTTCAACGGGTCGGAGGCCAAACTGCTGGGTTTCGCGACCCATATTTCGGACGATCCGCTGGCAAAGGCGATGGAGCTGGCCGAAGTGATCGCCGACAAGAATCCGCACGCGATCCGCGGCGCCAAGCGGCTGTGCAACATGCTGGCCGACGCGAGCGATGCCGAAATATTGCAGGCCGAAAGCGACGAGCAGGTGAAGGTCATCCGCACCCCGAACCAGATGGAGGCGGTGATGGCGGGGATGCAGAAGCGCAAGCCGAATTTCGTCGATTGATGTCCGTTACCCCCGCATTCGCGGGGGCGACGGTTAATCCAATAACTCCAGAAACCGCATGGCATTGTCCCAGTCGCGCTTATGCGCGGCACGCTGTGCCTGCGCCAAAGCATCGGCGCCCCAGCGGCGTTCCTGATATAGTTCGTCGAGGCTCACCGCTTGCCATAAGGCCGCTGCGTCAAACACCTCCTCGATGCATGCAAGGCCCGCGACGAGCGACCCGCCGATCGTGACAAGGGGGGTCAGGGCGGTCATCCGCCACGGATCGAGCGCCATCACCGCCGCGCGCAGCGCCGCGACCGTCTCCGGCGGCTGGTCGATCGGCAAGATGCCCTGCGTAATCGCAAACTCGACCGCGAATCGTTCTTCGGCCCAGGCGAGCAGCGGGTTCCACGCCGCAACCTGTTCGGCCTGCAACAGCGCGTCGCGGTCGTCGCGATAACAGAAAAGGTCGGTCGCTGCATAGGCGGCGACGGGTTCAATGAACGATGCGGGATCGGGGGTCGCCAGGTCGGTCGCAGCATTGGCCAGCCCGGTCAACGGCATGCTCACCGGATCGACGTCAGCCGCTTGCGCCTCCCACTCGGCGGCGACCGCCTCACCCAGCGCGGCGTTTGGCAAGGCCAACACCGCGCGATACGGCGTGCGCAACGGCCGTCCGTCGAGCGCGATGCCCCAGCCGCCGTCGGCTTCGACGACGCTCGCCGCTTTCCAGAATCGCTTCACAGCTCCTTTGGGCTCCGCCAACGCCGCGCGAGCAGCGTCGGGAACACCGCAAAATCGAACGCGCCGATCAGCACCACGGCGACGCCGATATAGCGGTCGGTTGGCTGGCCCATGATCGCCCAGCGGCCCGCGACGAGCACAAAGCCAACCATAACGAAAAAGGCGCCGACGATTCGCATCAGATTGATCGCAAAATAGCGTTTCTTGGCAAGCGCCTCATCGGCGGGGCTCATCATGGTTTCTCTCCTCGGCCAGCCAACTGGTCCATCAAATGGGCAAGCGCGCCATGGCCCTGCGCCTGCAGCCTATCGATCACCCGTCCGCGCTCGTCATCCGATTTGTTCTGCGACAGTTTCACTGTGGGGCGCCACGCGCTGATCGTCATTTCAAAGCCGATAATCGCGTCGGCCATCCGGCCAAAGATCGTGGGGTTCATCTTGTAGCGCGTCCACGGTGGATTGGCGCCGATGCGGCCCTCGTGATGCGCCGACAAATTGTCGAGTTGCGCCACCAGCGCCTCGCGGTCGAGCTTGCGGACGATGCCCTCCATCTCGACCGCGACATAGTTCCAGGTCGGGACCTGATCAGCCTCATTGTACCAGCCGGCGCTGACATAGGCGTCGGGTCCCTGAACAACCGCCAGAGCCGTCGCGCCATCGAGGTGCCGGGTCAGTCCGTTGCCGCGGGCGAGGTGGAATTGCAGTGTGCGGTCGTCGGCGCCCAGCACCACCGGCGCATGCGCGACCCGCGGTCCGTCAGGGGTGCTCGCAAAAATCGCGGCAAAGCCGACCTCACGCACCAGCAGCGCCGCAAGGTCCACGGTCTTGGGCCGAAAGGCGGGATCGGGATGCATCAGCCGGGCTTGGCGGTCCGCGCCGGATGCTTCTTGGCGCTCGGCTTTTTGCCCGCCGGCTTCTTTGGCGCGGGCTTACCTGGCTTGCCCGCTTTTGCCTTTTCCTTTGCCGATTTTCCGGCAAAGTCGGTCGGCTTGCTGTCGGCGGTGCGGCCGCGCCGTTCGCCGCGCCGTGCTTTGCGGATCTGCTTGCTATGCGCCTTGGCTTGGGCCTTCAGCGCCGATTTCGGCGGCGGCCCCTTTTCGCCTGCATCGATCCCGACATCGCCGAGCAGCATATCGAAACCCAGATCGTCGATGCTGGCGGCGAAATGGTCGGGCAGTTCGGCCTGCACGTCGATCGTCCCGCCGTCGGGGTGGTCGATGCGCAGTCGCCGGCTGTGCAGATGCATCTTGCGGCTAATCGTTCCGGTGAGAAACGCGCCCTTGCCGCCATATTTGCCGTCGCCGACGATCGGATGGCCGATCGCAGCCATGTGGACGCGCAACTGATGCGTGCGTCCGGTCAGCGGTTGCAACTCGACCCAAGCGGCGCTGTTTCCGGCGCGTTCGATCACGCGATAGCGGGTTTTCGAGGGCAGACCGTCGTCATGGACGTGCATCTTCTCGCCGCCCGACCCCGGCTGCTTTGCCAGCGGCAGGTCGATCTCGCCCTGCTGGATGTCGGGTACCCCGACGATCAACGCCCAATAGGTTTTGCGTGCGCTGCGGTTTGAAAAGCTTTTGGCAAAAAAGGCCGCCGCCTTTGGCGTGCGTGCAATCAGCAGAGCGCCCGACGTGTCCTTATCGAGCCGGTGGACGAGTTTGGGTCGCGTCGGCCCGTCGAATTTGAGCGCATCGAGCAGCCCGTCGACATGCGCGTCGGTCTTGGTCCCGCCTTGCGTCGCGAGCCCGGGCGGCTTGTTTAGCACCAGGGCGCTCGCGTCGCGGTGGATCATCATGCCTGTCGCCAATTCGACATCGGCGTCGGTTAGCGGGCGGCCCTTGCGTGCCGGGCGTGCCGCGGCCTCGACCGGTGGCGTCGGCATGACCAATATCTGACCGGTCGCGATCCGGTCGGAGACGTCGGCCTTTTTCCCGTCGAGCGTCAGCGCCCCTGACCGCGCCCAGCGCGCGAGCAGCGCATGCGGAGTCCCTTCGCGGTGACGCTTGAACCAGCGATCGAGCCGGATGCCGTCGTCTTCCTCGGCGATGGTCGCGCCATCAAGAGTCGCCCTGGTGTCGCTCATGCTGACACCTGTCGCATGACAAACAAGCCTAGTCCGCAGGCGATGATCGCACCAGTGACCGAGGCGATGACATAGGCGGCCGCCTGAGCGTTTTGGCCGCGTTCGAAAAGCATCCAGAATTCCATACTGAAAGAGGAGAAAGTGGTGAAACCGCCGAGAACCCCGACGCCGACGAACAGCCGCGTCGTTTCGCCGCCATCGCTGCTCCGCGCGAGCGATCCGATCAGCAGCCCCATCAAAAGACCGCCGACGACATTGATCGACAGCGTCCACCACGGGAAACCGGGGCCGAGCCGCGCAAGCATCGCTTGACCCACCAGATGGCGGGCACCGGCGCCGACCGCGCCGCCGATCATGACGGGAAACAGGCTGTTCATGACGCTCGCCCTAGCCGGAAATCGCGGCGAGGCATAGCGGGTGCGTTTTCGCTATCCGTCGGGCGGCGCCAGCGCGGTTGCCGGGCGCTCGTGCGCCGCGCGCCAATCGGCGGGCTGGATAAAGTCGCCCTGCCAGATTCCACGCCGCTTTGTCTGCGCCTCGGCTTCCTCGACCATGTAGGAATCGTCCGTCGCCACCGCGCCGCCTTGACGGACCATTTCGGCGCCAAGGTCCAGACCGTCGGGAAAGGGCAGGGTGCGGCAGGCGGCGAGCGTGCGGTCGTACCGATCCTTTGCCGCCACTTCGCAATGGAGCGGCCCGCGCCCCGCGATTTTTTCGAGCATCGTGCGCGCGTCGCGGCCGCACGGCCAGCGGCTCGCATCGCTGCGTGCGCAATCCTGCCGATATTCGACCGCATCGATTCCGGTCAAGCGGATCGTCAACGACGCGCCGTCCCGTTGCACCGTCAGGCTGTCGCCGTCAATCACATGGACGAGCGGTACGGTGACGGCCGGTGTTGGCAGCCACACCCATGCCGCCAGTGCCAGCCCGATCAGCAGCAACAGCGCCGCGAGCGACCGGACGCGGCGACGCCTGCGGAGCCGGGTGAGCGAGGGGGGATTTCGGGCCATGATGCTTCGCCTGACTCGCGTCGTCCGCCTTGGCAAGCGTTGAAAAAATATTGACGAAAAGAACAAACCATGTCCAAAATGGACTTGTTCCAATCGGGCCGGCATACGCCGACTCAGGCAATGACGATAGCTTGGGTCCGATCTGGCGGCAAATGGGAACGAACAAAAGGTGAATATAGCCGAAATGACGACATAGTCACGCCAAGGTGGAGCGGTGGAAACGGGGATGGCAGCATGATGGACCAAAGGACACAAACGCGGTTGGATGTATCGGGAATGTCGCTGCCGACGGGCTGGCCGGTGACTTCGGGCCGCGCCGCGATACCCGCGCGACTGTTGATCGTCGGATCGCCAACGGCGATTCCCGATTTGTCGCTTGTAGAGGGCGTGCGTCTCGTCGCGACCGTTCCGGCAAAGCGCGCTGCAGGGCATGTGCGGCAGATGATCGGCGTCGACATGATCTGGCTGGCCGACGCGGAAACCATCGAAAGCGAGATACTTGCCGATCTTTGCTCCGCAGCGGCCGAGCGGGAATGCGGGCTGATCTGCGAAACCACGCTCGCGGGGCTTGATCGCGTTGCAGCGGCGATCCCCGAAGCGCTGCGCACCGAATATCTGGTCGATGCCGATGCGGCTGACCGGCTTGTCGCGCTGGCCGCGGCGCGGCGCACGCCGCATATGACGGTCCACGATATCGCGCGGGGCGATGCGATGGAGCGGATCGATCAACTGCAAGAGGAAGTCGCGCGTATTTCGCGCTTGCTGGGCGACCTCGCGGGTCAGCGCGGCCTGAGCGGCACGCCGACCGGCTTTGCGGGGCGAGGCGATGATTTCGCCGACTACCCGGAGCAAGTCCGCTCGCCGCCGCGCGACTACGCCGCCATCCCCCGCAGCTTCGTGCCCGAAGAGCGCATGGTCGACCGGCAACGCGCCAAAGCGGTGCGGCGGATGCTGCGCCAGCGACGGATGCGCGAACAATATTTCCCGGCCGACCTGTTCGCCGATCCGGCATGGGACATGCTGCTCGACCTGTATGCCGCGCGGCTGGAACGCCAGCCGGTGTCGGTGTCGAGCCTGTGCATCGCGGCGGCAGTTCCGGCAACGACCGCACTGCGCTGGATCAAGACGATGACCGACGCCGGGTTATTTGTGCGCGACGCCGACCCACACGACGGTCGCCGCATCTTCATCGTGCTGGCCGAAGGCGCGTGCGACGCGCTGGCGCGCTATTTCGAGGCGCTGGAGGAGTAGGCATGAGCTTGCCAGAAGGCGCGGCTTGTGGCAGGGGCGCGCTTCCCTGAACGGGGGCGATTAGCTCAGTTGGTAGAGCGTCTCGTTTACACCGAGAATGTCGGCGGTTCGAGCCCGTCATCGCCCACCATCTTCCTCCCGTCTTGTTGTGTCGGCCTGTGCGGCGTTAAGGGGCTTCCCTGTCTGGAAGGAATCCTCGCCATGAAACGCCTGCTTGCCGCGATCACGTTAACCTTGCTCGCTGTTTCGCCGCCGGTGTCGGCCGCGCCGAAACAGGCCGATATCATCTTTCGCCACGTGACGTTGGTCGATGTCGAGGCAGCAACGACCGCGCCGGAGCAGGCCGTGGTGCTGGGCGGGGAGGATATTGTCGCGGTCGGCGCCGACGCGGCGATCGCGCGCGATTGGCGTGCCGCGCGGCAGATCGACGGTAAGGGCAAATTTCTGATTCCCGGCCTATGGGACATGCACGTTCATTTCGGCGGTGGCCCCGACCTGATCGAAGAGAATAAGGCGCTGTTGCCTCTTTATGTCGCGAACGGGATCACGACAATCCGCGATGCGTCGGGAGATCTGCCCGACCAGGTTCTGGCATGGCGCGGCGAGATTGCGAACGGCGGGCTGTTCGGCCCGCGCCTTCTGACCTCGGGCGCGAAGATCGAAGGAATCGCGCCGCTGTGGAAAGGCACGATCGAGGTCGGCAGTGAGGCCGATGTCGACGCGGCGCTCACGCGCTTGCAACAACGCGACAAGGTCGATTTTGTGAAAATCACCGACAGCACCCTGAAACCCGAACTGTTCCTTTATGCGCTGCGCCAAGCCAGGGCGTTGGGTCTGCGTACGTCGGGCCATATCCCCATGGCGTTAACGACCGAGCAGGCGGTCGACGCGGGTATCAGTTCGATCGAGCATCTCGACTATGCCTATAATGCCGGCGCGAAGGACGAAGCAGCCATCGCCGCCGATTTCGCCGCGGGCCGCATCGACCGCGCCGAAGCGAACCGCCGGCTCGATACGGGTTTTGATCGTGATACGGCGATGGCCGCCTATCGCCGCTTTGCGCGGCAGGGGGTGTTCGTCACCCCGACGCTGAACGGCAGTCGTATCATCGCCTACCTTGATCGCGATGATCATTCGAAAGACGCGGGGCTGTCCTATATCGGGCCGAAGCTGCGCAAGACATACGAATGGCGGGTCGAACGCGCGGCGAAGGCCGATGCGGTGGGCATCGCGGTGCGGCACAAGCAGATCGAGGATATCGCCACCATCCTGCCGATGCTGGCCGAGGCCGGCGTGCCGATCATCGCGGGGACCGACGCGGGCTTCCTCAACAGCTTCAACTATCCGGGCTTTGGCCTGCACGACGAAATCGCGCTATTCGTGGAAAAGGGGCTGACCCCGGCGCAGGCGCTGGCATCGGCGACGCGCGCGGGGCCGGCGTGGTTCGGCTGGCTGGGTCGTTATGGCGCGATCAAGCCCGGCATGGCCGCGGATCTCGTGCTGCTGACGCGCAATCCATTGGACGATATTGCGGCGACGCGGGCGATCGACACGGTGATCATGCGGGGGACCGTACATGATCGCGCGGCGCTCGATACGATGCTCACCGAGACGAAGGCCAAGGTTGCGGCCTGGGATGCGGCGACGAAACCCTAGGGAACGGTGGCGGCCGCCGCCTTGCGTGCGCGCCACACGCTCCACAGGGTGAAGACGCCCATCAAAGCCCACACGACATTCAGTCCTGCGGAGGGTAGTGCGCCATTATAGCCCGAGTTGAGCACAAAGCCGCTGGCGCCGATCACGTTCATCCATTGATAGAGATAGTTGCGCGGTTCGATCCGGCCGAGCGAGAGGAGGACGTAGCTGGCGAGGATGAGCGCGGCGGCGAGCCAGCCGATAACCTCGATCGCGATGCGGAAAGCGTCCATGGCGTGTCCCTCAGGGTGGCCTGCACCCCGGTGGGGGACAGGTGATTCAGCGCATCGTCTGTTCGAGTGCCTCGACCGCATCCTTGGCTTCGGCCAGGCTGAAGCCGGTGCGGTCGCGGACCAGCTTGATCGCGTCGATCTTGCGATCCTGGCGGATCAGGGCGCGGATTTTCTCATCGTCGATCCGCTCGTCGCCGACGCGCACCATTGGCCGCGGCGGCGGCGCGGTGCGTTCGCGGCCTGTCCTTTGCCCACGCAAATAGCGGGCGAGGAACAGGCCGAGAACCAAACCGATGACAAGGATCAGCAACTTGCCCATGCTTGTCGGCTTACGCCGCGAGCTTGCGCAGGACGTAGTGCAGGATGCCGCCGTTCATATAATATTCGACCTCGTTCGCGGTATCGATGCGGCACAGCGTATCGAAGCTGAAGGTCGAGCCGTCGGGGCGAGTGACGTTGACGGTTACCGTCTGCCGCGGTTTCAAGTCCGCGACGCCGGTGATCGTAAAGGTGTCGTCGCCGGTCAGGCCGAGTGTTTCGCGCGTGTCGCCGTCCATGAACTGGAGCGGCAGGACGCCCATGCCGACGAGGTTCGAGCGGTGGATACGCTCGAAACTCTCGACGATCACGGTGCGAACCCCGAGCAGGTTGGTGCCCTTTGCCGCCCAGTCGCGCGACGAGCCGGTGCCATATTCCTTGCCCGCGATGACCACCAAGGGCGTGCCGTCGGCCTTGTGGCGCATCGCGGCGTCGTAGATCGGCATGACTTCGGCGCCATAGCGCGACATGCCGCCTTCGATGCCGGGGACCATCTCGTTTTTGATGCGGATGTTGGCGAAGGTGCCGCGCATCATCACGTCGTGGTGGCCGCGGCGGGCGCCGTAGCTGTTGAAGTCGGCCTTGTTAACCTGATGTTCCATAAGCCATTTTCCGGCCGGGCTGTCCGCCTTGATGCTGCCAGCCGGAGAGATGTGGTCGGTCGTGATGCTGTCACCCAGGATCGCGAGCGGCTTTGCGTCGATGATGTCGGACACTGGCGCCGGGGTCATGCTCATGCCCTCGAAGTACGGCGGGTTGGCGACATAGGTCGACCCGGCGCGCCACTGATAGGTGTCGCTGCCCTCGACCTCGATCTTCTGCCAATGTTCGTCGCCGCGATAGACATGCTCGTAGCGCGCCTCGAACATATCGCGGTCGATGCACGCCGCCATCGTGTCGGCGACTTCCTGGTTGGTCGGCCAGATGTCGGCGAGGAAGACGTCATTGCCCGACTGGTCCTGGCCAATGGGCGTGGTGGTGAAATCTTCGGTCACCGTACCCTTCAAAGCATAGGCAACAACCAGCGGCGGCGAGGCGAGGAAGTTGGCGCGCACGTCGGGCGACACGCGGCCTTCGAAGTTGCGGTTGCCCGAAATGACCGACGCGGCGACGATGTCGTTGCTGTTGATCGCCTCCGAAATCGGCCCCGCGAGCGGCCCCGAATTGCCGATACAGGTGGTGCAGCCATAGCCGACGAGGTTGAAGCCGATCGCGTCGAGATCGGCGGTCAGCCCGGCGCGGTCGAAATAGTCGGTGACGACCTGCGATCCCGGCGCGAGCGAGGTCTTGACCCACGGCTTGGGCTTGAGGCCCAACGCATTCGCCTTGCGCGCGACCAGACCCGCGGCGACCATCACCCCGGGGTTCGAGGTGTTGGTGCAGCTGGTGATCGCGGCGATCACGACGTCGCCGTCGCCGATGTCATGGGCAGCGCCCGCCACCGGAACGCGCTTGATGCCGTCATGCTTGTACACCGAGGCGAGGTCGGCGTTGAACACATCGTCGACTTCGGTGAGGATGACCTTGTCCTGCGGACGCTTCGGCCCCGCGAGGCTGGGAACGACCGTCCCCATGTCGAGTTCGAGCGTGTCGGTGAAGATCGGGTCGGCCATGTCGGCGGACAGCCACAGCCCCTGCGCCTTGGCATAGGCCTCGACCAGCGCGACATTTTCGGCGGTGCGGCCGGTCAGGCGCATGTAATCGAGCGTCTTTTCGTCGATGCCGAAGAAGCCGCAGGTCGCGCCATATTCCGGCGCCATATTGGCCAGCGTCGCGCGGTCGGCGAGCGACAGCGACGACAGGCCGGGACCGAAATATTCGACGAAGCGCCCGACGACGCCCTTGGCGCGCAGCATCTGCGTCGCGGTGAGAACCAGGTCGGTCGCGGTAACGCCTTCCTTCAGCGCGCCGGTCAGCTTGAAGCCGACGACTTCGGGGATCAGCATCGACACCGGCTGGCCCAGCATCGCGGCCTCGGCCTCGATCCCGCCGACGCCCCAGCCGAGCACGCCGAGCCCGTTGATCATCGTCGTGTGGCTGTCGGTGCCGACGCAGGTGTCGGGATAGGCGACCAGATTGCCGTCGGCGTCCTGGCTCGACCACACCGCCTGCGCGATATGCTCCAGATTGACCTGGTGACAGATGCCGGTGCCCGGGGGGACCGCCTTGAAATTGTCGAGGCTCTTCGACCCCCATTTCAGGAAGTCATAGCGTTCGCCATTGCGATAATATTCGATCTCGACATTCTGCTCGAACGCCTTCGGATGGCCGAATTCGTCGACCATGACCGAGTGATCGATGACGAGGTGGACCGGGACGAGCGGGTTGATCTTGGTCGTGTCACCGCCGAGCTTGGCGATCGCATCGCGCATCGCGGCGAGGTCGACGACGCAGGGAACCCCGGTAAAATCCTGGAGCAGCACGCGCGCGGGGCGATACTGGATTTCCTGGTTCGAATGCGGGTCCTTCTGCCAGTCGACGATCGCTTTCACGTCATCGGTCGACACGGTGAAGCCGCCATCTTCGAAGCGCAGCAGGTTTTCGAGCAGCACCTTCATGCTGAACGGCAGCCGCGACACATCGCCCAGCTTTGCTGCGGCCTTGTCGAGCGAATAATAGGCGTAGCTTTTGCCGCCGACGTCGAGCGTCGAGCGGGTGCCGAGGGTGTCGTGTCCGGTGGTCGTCATCTTGCAGCAGTCCCCTGTTGGCGCGGCGGGGGAAGACCGTCCGCTGGCGTGGCGGGAGAGCGGGGCCAGCAGGAGTCGCGCGCGCGGTTTTTGTTGGGGACGCCTTACGCGGGGGGTGGGGAAATGCAAGGGGGTGGGGGTGGGTGGTTGGTGCGGCGTTGCACTTCGCGACCCGGTCGCGTTCTCCGCTCCGGTGCCTACCAAAAGTAGAGGATTGCTACCTTTAGGATGTAGCGCTTTGGCGTTGCCTGCGTTCGATATGGGCCATGACGCAGACCACATTGGAAATAATAGCGCGTAATGTTCGATTACGCCGACACACACTCGGCATATCGCAAGAAGAACTCGCCGAGAGAGCCGGTCTCCATCGCACCTATGTCGGCGCCGTTGAAAGAGCTGAGAAGAATCTCACCATATCTTCACTCGAAAAGCTTGCAATCGGTTTAAAAACAACGGTTGCGAGCTTGGTAGCGGCATGACGAGTTACCTAGGGCAACTCCAAGAGGCCGCCGCTGCGATTATCCCGGTCCTCAAAAAATTGGGAGTCGAACAAAAATATCTGAACTTCAATGATGTCTTGGAAATCCCAGAGCGATTTTATCCGCCATCTCAAAGCGACTCCAAATTTCAGGCGGAGCAAGCGCTGGGCGATTGGGCCGAAAATTCCGTGTGTGACGCCATAAATCGCCAAGGCGGCGGGATAAGGGCGGTTCACTATGGCGCAAACAGCAAATTATTTGCTGAGGACGAAGGATTTAGGGACGCCTATATCGCGGGCATCAAGCAAACCTGTATCGAAGGGAAACGGTCAGATTTGCTGATTCTGCCAGCGGATGTGAAGGCTGACCTCGATTCCACCGAGTTGACTGTCGAAAATTCAAAATCCTTGGTAGCGAAAAGCTTGGGCGGCCTGGAGATCAGATCAAGCCGATTGAATGCTGATCAATATCGAAAATATCAGAATGAGCGACTCAAAGCGGGGAAAAAGCCTTCAAGCTTGGAGCCAAATATCACCGTAAAAGTGGAAGATTTGGTGAAGGTATATCTGTGGAATCGCCTAAACAATAAGCCGCAAGCCTATGTGCAGGTGTTTTTTGATGAGATTCACGGTTTAAGTTTCATCGAAATATTGCGATATATCGGGTCTGGTGAAAAGCTTCGCGTCGAAAAGCACAAGCGGTCGGCAAAGACGACGATCATGATACCCATCAGCATGGGTAAGAAAATCGGTTCAGTCACGATTCCCGCCGAATTCGACGTTGTCCACAATGTCACATTGAACGGACGCCATGACATTTTCGCGAGGCCGACAGGTGGGAATGTCGAGGTCGATATCCAGTTGGTTGAGCAGCTGTTACAATAGCTTTGTCGGACGCGCCGCCGCTTCCTCACCAGCAGTGATTACAAGCTCATCGATCTGGCATCGAATCTCCGAATTCGCGGGCAGTCTTTTGTGCTCATCGAGCTGGTTCAAAAGTTCGCTTAGCCTTCTGACGGTTTGTTGGCGTGCAACGGCAAGGTTCGGAACCGATATGGATTTGAGGTCGTTCGGCTCGAATTTCATCAAGCCACCGCCGTATCCACGAATGTGCGCGCGCGCGCCTTCTTGTACCGGTGTGGAGTTCAGCGCTGCAGTCAACGCCCGGGCCATGAGCGGGTCTTCGCTGTCGGGATAAACGCAGTGGAAATTGGTCAGGCTGCGCACCCCGGCCTCGTTGTACACAAAGCCCAAGTCCCCACGACCGAAAACGGCCGCCCAGATGGGAGCCGGATTTCGCTGCTCCATCGAATACCAGGGTTGGCGATTGGCCAAAAGATAGCGGTCGCGAAGGCCCTGGCGTTCGCCCAATGCTAAATAGGCCACCTCTGCCTCGGTCGGCGCGCCGACTATGTTTAGCAAAAGGCATTTGGCGTCGGCTTGAACCAGCGCGTCGTAGTCGGAACGAGAAAAAACGTGCCCGGAAACATTGGCGGCGCGGCCGACGCAGGGAAGCAGCATGACGGGCCGGATGTTTCGCGCCTTGGCTTCGCTGGCATTGATCAAGAAAAAATCATTAGCCCCTGTCGCAATTCCGCGCCGTGTTTTCGCAAGCGTCGATAATGTCACCCACCCGTTCCGCTCGTGCGCGACATGGCCGCGAAAAAGGGGCTCCCATTTTCCCGCGCGGATTAGCGTGCTGGACTGAAGAGGCATGCTGATGAAGCGTGACGCGAGCTCGGCCAAGGTAGCAGGAGCTGTCGCGAAATCTACACCCTGCAAATGCCACCCGGTCACGATGTGGCTTTCCATCACTTTTCGCATAGAAGTACGCTGGCCGTTGTAAGCGCGTCATCGAAAACGTTCGAACAATTTGAAAACAAAATTGCCTGCTTCAACAAGCGACTTTCCAATAGAAACCTCTTGAAGGAACCCGAAAAATTGGCGCTCATCCATTCTCCCGGGATCAGAATCGCAGCTCGCCCTCCGGGTTCAAGAAGGGCTAGCGATTTCACTGCGAAATAAATGTAGAGATTGGCTGATTTCGGAATCGAAATGCCCGACATCGCGCCGATCATCGCGCGCTCCTCTTCATATCCTGTTATCTCGCGATGCCGGATATAGGGTGGATTCATGACAACGGCGTCGAAATGGCATTCGATTTCGGCCGATAGAAAATCCTCCTGTTTCAAGGACAGCTGTCGTCCGCATTGTCGCGCATGTTGAAGGATTACTGGATCCTTTTCGTAGCCGAGAAATGAGGCGTTCGTGTCTTTTTCCATGCAGGCGGCCGTCAGTATCCCGGTGCCGAAAGCGGGATCCAGCACCGTCAATGGATTGATCCCCATCACCCAATCGGCCATTAGCTGTGCGAGCTTGGGTGGCGTAAAAAATTGCCCGTACTCTCGGCGATGGGCGATGCCTACCGCCCGCGTGTAATCGTCCTCTGCAGTCGAGGCGACTAGCGAGAAAGCTTCATTTGGGGGGCTTTCGAGCGTCAAGCCGTGCATGGCTTTTCCTAAATGCATGTCGTTAACGGCCCCAGCTTGGCGGCCCACGGATGTTCCAAATTTCGGGTCGGCATTCATCGTTCGTCGATACTGGCCGTTGTGACAAGGTGCAAAGGTACAATTCATTCGAAAAATGGCGATCGGGATCGAACCTTCCGAGCCTTTCCTTCTTGGATTTAGGAATTACGTTGACAGGTAGAGCAACCCCTAATCTGCCGATTTTCCTGCCGCACAGAGTAGGCTTGCTACTCTCTCCGCCAGCTGTCACGTTCCTCCCCTGTGATCGGGAAGAGGGGGGCGTTATGCTGATTAAACGAGCGGCGCGCGTCATCACCATCTTGGCTGCAGGGCTTTTGCCCTCTACCGCCACCGCCCGCGATCCCGCCAACGTCCTGATGCCCGAAAATCCCGAGGCGCGGGCGTTTCAGGAGGCGGTCGGCTATGCGACAGCGGTGATTGCGGGCGACACCATCTACCTGTCGGGGGTGGTCGCGGGGCCGGCGAAGGGGGAGAGCGATCTGGCGCCGGGATATGAGCGCGCCTTTGCGCAGATCGCCGCGACGCTGGCGCGCGCGGGCGCGGGCTGGGACGATGTGGTTGACATCACCACCTTTCACACCGACCTGGCCGCGCACATCGACGGCTTTGCCGCGGTCAAGAACCGCCATGTGAAGGCGCCCTTTCCGGCGTGGACCGCGATCGGCGTGTCTCGGCTTTACGAGCCGACGGCGGTGGTCGAGATCAAGGTCGTGGCGCGGGTGGTGAAGAAGTAGCGCGGCTTTATTCTCTCTCGTCACGCCGGGCTCGACCCGGCGTCCACTCCACCATCGCCGCATGGATCCCGGATCAGGTCCGGGATGACGATTTCTTTGAGGGAGCAGTGCGCGCGGCGCCTCTAATTCAGCGCATCGTTTATCGTCGTGAAGATGTTGGCGAGGTTGAGGCCGAGCGTCTGGAAGGCGATGAGGCAGGCGAGCGCGATCAGCGCGGCGATCAGGCCATATTCGATCGCGGTGGCGCCGCGCTGGTCGGTGCGCAGATTGCTTCTGGTCATGGTTGTCCCCCCTGTGTCTTGCGCGTCGGTCCCGGCCGCGGTCTTAAGTCTCTGAACCGCAACAGGATATTGGCAGACGCGGTTAACGCGGCGGCAGGGACGGCGCGGGGCAATTTTCTGCTTTCCTACATAACCAAATAGGTTCTAAATCGTCTTTATTCATTCCAAAGTGATTCGGGAGATGGAGTTATGGGGCGTTTGGTGGAGCAGGAAGCGTTCGGGACGGTTGGGGAGAAGGCGGTATTGCGTCGCGACGCGGATGCCCACCCCGCTACGCCCCGGATCAGGTCCGGGGCTCGCCGCCCCTGCCCTAAAGCGGAGGGGCGGAGCAAAGTGAATCCCTTCATGCCGGGGCTACGGGTGCGCGAGGACGGGTTTACCGCGGCGCGAACGCGGGTGTTTCTGGCGGTGCTGGCAAAGACCGGGTGCGTCAGCGATGCGGCGCGGGTGGCGGGGGTCAGCCGGACGTCGGTCAATCGATCGCGCAAATTGTTCGCAGCCTTTGACCGGGCGTGCGTCGAGGCGCTGGCCAAGGCGTTGCGCGGGCTGGAGGCGGTGGCGTATCAACGCGCGGTCGAGGGGCGCGAGATGGTGGTGTTCCGCGATGGGCGTGAGGTCGAGCGGCGGATCGTGCCGTCAGATGCGCTGCTCGCGCTGCTGATCAAGCGCGGCGAGCTGGTCGAAGGCGCGGCGGCGGAGGCCGCGGCGGAAACGGCGCGCATCGACGCCGAGACGACGATTACGACCGAAGAATATCGGCAGGGCTGGCGGTTCGATATCGACGCGGTCAAATATTTCTATCCGGGCAGCGCGCGGCAACGGCTGCGCACCAAGCTGGATGCGGTACGGGCGGCCGCGCGCATCCAGGAGCGCGAGGAGGAGGCGGCGACCGGCGAATGCATGCGCTGCGGCGCGCGGGCGAGCGGCGCGGCGCTGGAACGCCTCGCCGCGTTCCGCGCGAAGGATGCGGCGCTTGAGGCCGAGTTTGCGGGCGACGATCTGCCGGTGGACTGATGGCGCGCGGGGTAGGCGCTGGCTGGCGCCAGGCGATGCGGCCCGCGTGGCGCGCTTTTTCCGCCAGCGCGGGCCGCGGCTAGCGCGGGATGACGACTTCGACGCGGCGGTTTTTGGTGCGGCCGGCGGGATTGTCCTTGCCGTCGGCGGTCTCGTTGGGGGCGACGGGCGCGGTTTCGCCTTTGCCCGATATGGTGAATTGGCGGTGGCGCACCCCGACCTGCTGTCCGAACCAGTCGGCCACCGTTTTGGCGCGCGCTTCGGACAGGCGCTGGTTATAGGCGTCGTCGCCCTTGGCGTCGGTATGGCCGATGACCTGGACCGCGCCGGGGGGCGCGGGGCGGATCAGTTCGGCGACCTTGGCCAGCTCGCCCGCTGCGGCGGGGGTCAGGTCGGCCTTGTCGAATTCGAACAACGCGTCGGCGGGCAGGTCGATGACCGTACCCAGGTCGGTGATGCGGACATCGAGACCGCTGACGTCGCCCTTGAGGTCGCTGACCTGTGCGGTCATGCCGTCGCCGACGGTGCGGGTGCCGGTGGGCAGGGCGGCCGAGGATGCGGCGGCGGTCGCCGTCTCTGCGCCGCTTTCGTCTTGTGCGGCGACCTGGTCCCGCGCGGCATCACCGGGCGAACAGGCTGTGAGCATCGCGGCGCCCGCCAACAGGGCCAGCCCCCGCGTCATCGCGTGATCGGCACGCCGTCGAACGGGGCGACGCCGGGGATGTTGATCGACACCGTCTTGCTGGTCGCCGGCGGAGCGGGGAATTTGGCCCAGAAAACCCCGGGCTTGGTGCCGCAATCGAAACCCATATAGCCCGACGGACTGACGTTGGAGGCAAGCCAGGCGCCGGCATTGTCCTTGAGGATGCTGATCTGTTGCGCCGTGGCGTCGTCGATCATGCTGATCTTGGGGATCGGGAAGGACATGCTGTTGAACTGTTCGGAGCTGGAGCAGCGGAAGGTTGCAGTCAGGATGTCGCCTGTCACCGCGAGTTTTAACAGATCGATCTGCGATCCTTCTGGTCCGGGTTGGCTCTGGATCGCGACCTGAGCAGGCATTTTTGCGACCGGCGCGTCCTCGGCCGCTGCGACAGGCTCGCGGGTGACGCCCGGCGAGGCGGCGCTGTCATCGGGCATCGTGGGCTTTTCGCTGACGTTGCAGCCCGACAGCGCGATTGCGGTCGCAGCCATGAGCGTAACCTGCCGAATATCCATCAATATTGCCTCCATCGCTTGTCGTCCCCGCTTTTACGCTTCACCGGAGACAAGGGTTCCCGCCGCCTTGGGTTGCCGATATCGCGGTTCGGCGCGGCGATAGGGCAGATCGGACGGCGCGGGATCCTAGGCGATGAGGCCGGCGTGGCGCGCTTTTTCGGCCAGCTCGGTCCGCGTTGCCGCGCCCATCGTGCGCAGCAGTTGCGACACATGGTTGCGGATGGTGAAGTGCGACAGCGCCAGGCTGCGCGCGATTTGTTTGTTCGACTGCTTTTGCGCGAGCATCGTCAGCACTTCGACCTGGCGTTCGGTCAGCGCCGGGTGCGCGGCGGGGGGCGTCGGCATCGCCTGCATCGACGGCTGGTCGGGTTTCAGCACGACGAATTCGCCATTGTGAAGCGCGCGCAGCCCCGCGACCATGCGATCGGCACGCACCGATTTGGCGATATAGGCATCGGCGCCGCAATCCATCACCCGCTCGATCGTGGCATCGTCGTCGAGCATCGAGACGACCGCAATCGACGAGCGCGGGAAACGATGCCGCATCATCGGCAGCGTTTCGGCGG
Source organism: Sphingopyxis sp. (assembly GCF_965279725.1). Lineage (GTDB taxonomy): Bacteria > Pseudomonadota > Alphaproteobacteria > Sphingomonadales > Sphingomonadaceae > Sphingopyxis. Next base: position 571,723 of record NZ_CBDIIL010000003.1, on the reverse strand, counting down.
GGTCCATGCCGGGAAACAGCAGGTCGATGGTGAACAGCCACGGCGCTTCGTGACGGTCGGCGACGCGGAGCATCTCGGCCACCGAACCCGCCTCGTGCAGCGCCATGCCGGGGAAGGCGCCGCCGACGAGCTGCGCCAGCCCGCCGCGGAACACCGGGTGATCGTCGGCGATGATGATGCTGGGTGTCATAAGCGGGCCATCAATAGCGGGTTATGTCGGGCCACAGGACGCGCGTGCAGCGCGCCTTTGGGTCCGAGGTTTTGGCGGCGAGCGCGCGGCGCAGGGCGGGCAGCGCCGCGACGGCTTCGCGCAGCGCGGCGATGTCGATCGTGCCTTGCGCCAGATTCTGGCTACCGCCCAGCCGCTCCGACGGCCGGATCAGTTTCCAGCCGAGCGTGTCATACCCCTCTGCATAGGCGAGCAGGTCGCCGAGCGGCAGTTCGCCATGGCCGTTTTTCAGGTCATAGCTCCCATAGGGAAAGACCTGGGTCGACAGCGCGGTGCTGCCGATGATGCCGTGCGGCTGGACCGGAAACGGGCGCTGGATCTGGAGCAGCGCGACTTCGGGCAAGTCGGTGTCGGTGCCGACGCGCAGCTTGACCTCGATCTCGCGCACCTCGATCGCGGGCTGGCGCGCGGGCTCCCAGATGTAGGACAGCTCAAGGTCGAGCGGCCGCTGCGGTTTCTGCGGATCATAACCCTTGGGATTCCAGCGCATGAAATCGCCGCCGTCCGGATTGCCTTCGTCGGTGAACAGGCGAGTGAGGGTGATCGTGCCGCCCCCCAATTGTTGTTCGGTATTGCAGGTGTAGCGCCAGGTTTCGCGGTACGGCGCGGCAGGAGCGAGCGGCTGGCCATGCAGCGGCAGCAGCCGCGCGTCGGCGGTGGCGGGGCCGAGCAGGAGCAGCGGGAGCAGGGCAAGACAGAATGGGCGACGCATGGGTTTTTTCCAGTTCAGACAGAACGGGATAGCGCTATCGCGTTGACGCCGCCGCGGCGGTGATCGCGATCACAGCCGCGGTCCGATCAGCTGCGGTCAGGGTGTCGGCGCCGCGGCGGGGCGGATCCAGCCCTGACGATATTTGGCGAACCAGGCGAGGATTGCCGCGGCCTTTGCCGCCGATTGCGAGGGGCGCGCGGCGATGCTGCCGTGGCTGGCGCCGGGGACCTTGATCAGCGCGGTGGGGACGCCGCGCAGGCGAAGCGCGGTGTAATATTGTTCGGATTCGCTGACCGGGGTGCGGTAATCCTCGGCGCCGACGATGAGCATTGTGGGGGTTTCGACGTTGCCGACGAGCGAGAGCGGCGAGAGCGACCAGTAAAGTTCGGGCTTTTCCCATGGCTCGGCGCCGAGCCAATAGGGGCCGAAAAAGCCGGGGCCGTCGGCGGTGAGCGCCTGCGTCGTCCAGTTGATCACCGGCTTTTGCGCGACCGCGGCCTTGAAGCGGTTGGTCTTGCCGACGATCCAGCTAGTGAGCACCCCGCCGCCCGAGCCGCCGGTGACGAACAAGGTGTCGGGGTCGGCGACGCCGAGCGCAATCGCACGGTCGACGATGCTGATCAGGTCGAAATAGTCATTACCCGGATAAGCTTTGTCGATCTCGTTCGCGAACGCTTCGCCATAGCTGGTCGACCCGCGGGGGTTCGCCGAGAGCACGGCATAGCCTCCCGCGGCATAGAGTTGATTGTCGGTCGAAAAATGGGGACCATAGGCGGTGAAGGGGCCGCCATGGATTTCGAGGATGAGCGGCACGCGCTGACCCTCGACATAGCCGGGGGGCAGGGTCAGCCAGCCCTCGATCGTCTTGCCGTCGTGGCTGGAGGCGACGGTGATCTTGCGGACTTCGCCGAGCGATTTCACTTCACGCAAGGACCGGTTGAGGTCGGTGAGGATGCGAGTGCTGCCGCCGCGCGCGAGCTGGACTTCGGCGGGGCGGGTCGCGGTGCCGCCGGTGAAGGCAATCGCGCCGCCGTCGGATACGGTGAAGCTGCCGCCGGTGTAAGGCCGATCGAGCCCGCCACCCGAAAGTCCCTTGGCGACGTCGCGGACCGATCCGTCGAGGCCGATGCGGGCGATCCGGGTTTCGCCATGATCGTCGTACTGGACATAAAGAGCGCGGCCGGCGTCGCCCCACTGGACCGCGTCGACGCCATAATCCCAATTCTGCGTCAGGTTGCGGCGACCCGAGCCGTCGCGGTTCATCACATAGAGATGGTTATTCTCATAGGCGCGCCGCGCGTCGTCGAAGCCGACATAGGCGATCTTGCTGCCGTCGGGCGAGACGATCGGGTTGGCATCGGGGCCATTGCGGTCGGTGAGCGCGGTGACCGCGCCGCCCGTCACGTCGAGCGCGTAAATCTCGCTCTCGACCGGATCGCTTTCCCAATCGGGCTTGCGGTTGGCGCTGAAATAAAGCGTGCGGCCATCGCGCGACCAGCTGAGCGGTCCGCCGTCGTGATAGGGGCCGAACGTCAGCTGGCGCGGCGAGCCGCCGGTTGCGGGCACAAGGAAGATCTTTTCGAAACCTGGCTCGAGATAACCCTCGCCATCGGCACGGTAGGTGAGGAGGTCGCGGATTTCGAGCGGGTCGGCCCATTTCGCGCCTTCGGGTTTGTTGGCGGGGGCGCTGCCGAATTTCGGTCCGTCGTCCTTGACCAGCATCGTATAAGCGATCGAGCGGCCGTCGGGGGACCAGGCGAGGCTGGACGGGCTGGTCGGCAAGCCGGTCAGGCGGACGGCTTCGCCGCCGTTCATCCAGCGCACCCAGAGCTGCGCGCTGCCGCCTTCGGTCGAGGCAAAGGCGAGGCGTTTGCCGTCGGGCGACCAGCGCGGCGAAAAGGCGCCGCTCGCCGCGGCCCGCAACCGGGGTTTCTTCGCCGGTCTGGGTGTCGATCAGCCAGATGCTGCTCACCGCCTTGTCGGTCATGATGTCGTTGGCGCGGCGGACATAAGCGATGTGGCGCCCGTCGGGGCTGATCTGCGGATCGGATGCGATGGCGAGGTCGAACAGGTCGGCGCCGGTCAGGCGGCGTTCGGGCGCGGTGCGCGCGCTGCCGACCGCCGATGCCGACGTCGGCGCGGATGCGGTGGCGGGTGCCGCAGCGGGCGTTTCGGCGGGCGCGGGGGCGTCTTGCGCAAGGCTCGGCTGAACCGAAAACACGAACAGGCTTGCGCCCAAAATAGCCAGTTTGCGCATGAAAAGCCGCCCCTTTTTTGTCAGACGGCGGGGGTTTGTACCTTTCGCAGCGGCGCGTCAACCGGGCTCAGGGCGTGCCGCCAAGGCCGGCGATCCGTCCAGGATGGCATCAGCTGTCGCGCGGCACCGGGTCGGAGAATCGTTGTATGGTTTCGCGGCGATCGACGGCGACGCAGTGACTTTGGCATCGCCGGATTGCCCGGCAGTTCCAGGCCACCTTTTGAAAGGCAACGTGCTGACGATGTGAACCGCGCGGCCGCGCCGGGCTGTCTATGAATTTTGGCTGGCGCGGGGGGTGCGAAAGGTCGAGGCGAGCACGGCGCCGATCGCGATGGTGGTGACGACCATCATGGCCACCGCCACATTGACCCCGCCGACCGCTATCTCGCTGCCGTCGCTGTGCCGCATCGTGCCGCCGTAGAGCGGGCTGAGGGCATAGGCGACGAGAAAGCCGAGCGAGATGACGAAGGCGATCAGCGCGGGAAGCCGCAGCTGGCGGCCGCACCAGATCAGCCACAGGCAGAGCATTGCCAGCGAACTGTTGGTCAGGAGCTGCCACACCTCGTGCAGCCGGGCGTGACCCGGCCAATCGGGGTTGATGACGTGCGTCATCCCCATTTCAAGGATCGGGGTGAGCACCCCGAAGGGGATCAGGGCCAGCGTAAGAATAATACGGCGCATAGGGCGACTCCAATTGACGATGTCAATATAACGGTGCTTAATTGACACTGTCAATTAAATCTGACAGTGAGCGCAAATCGGGTGGCGGGCGATGCTGCGGTCAATCGGGGTGACAGAAGTATCAAAGCAGGCGGCGACCCCCGCTTCGGCTTGCCTGGACACAGTGTTATGCCGACAACACACAGTGGTCGATGATCACAGCGATCAATGATATGACCCGAGGTAACAATTGCGCTGATGCTGGCGCATCCCGCCATCGCCATCATCCGGCTTGCATCGCGCGATTGACGCTATCAATGATGCCATATGAAACGAGGCCAACATCATGGCGCGCTACGCCAGCTACTGATCGTCACAGCGCTGGATCTGCTCGACGGCGATGGCGTCGAGGCGGTGACGATCCGCGCCGTGGCGCGCGCGTCGGGGGTATCGCATGCCGCCCCGGCCAATCATTTTGCCGACCGGCGGGCATTGCTGACCGCGCTGGCCATTCAATGTTTCGGCGATCTGCTCGGCGCCGCCGCAGCGGCGCGGGGTGCGGCATCGGCGGCACCCGCAGCGCGCATCATTGCCTTTGCCAATGCCTATGTTGCATATGCGCTGGCGCACCCGAACCGGTATCGGATGATGTGGCGGATGGATATGCTCGATCCGCACGACGGCACCCTCGCCGCGGTGGTCGACGGGTTGTACGCGAGCGTCGAAGAGGATGTGCTGGCGCTACCCGATCGCAAAGGCGACGATGCGACGACGCTGCTCATCGCGCTGAGCAGCGTCGTCCATGGTTATGTCGCGATGCGGATCGACGGCAATTTCGTCGCCGCGGTCGATGCGGCGAGCGGCAAGCCGCGGCATCAGGCGATTATCGAGCGGCTGATCCGCGGCTAGGCCGACGCGGCGCTTACCCCGCGGCGATTTCGGCGGGCGGATAATCCTCGGCCGCGGACGGGCAAGTTCCTTGTTTCATCACCGACGGCTCGCCGGGTGACGAACCACGACGACGACTGGAAATCCTGACCATATCCGACCCCATCATAGATGCAGACCTCGGGCTTTGATCCATCGGGCGCGATCACCACCGCCCAGTTGTAGCGGTCTTCGGCGCGCCATTCGCCGCCCCAGATCAGGATCCGCCCGCCCGCGACGCGGACGATCGGCAGGCCCAGGCTGTTTTCGGCAAAGGCGATCGTGGCGCGCTGTTTCGCATCGGGTACAGCGGCGACGAGCGCGGCCTTGACCGCGGGATGGTCGAGGAAGCGGTGGCCGTTCACCGCGTCGAACGGATATTTGCCGACATAGATGTTGAGGTCAGTCGCGGCGGCATCCTTGGCATGGACCTGCGGACCCATTGCCACCGTCATCATCATTGTCGCCAAAATCATTGTCCGCACGGTCGGCGTCCTTTCCTTATCGTTGAAATCGCGCTCAAAATATCGATCCTGCCCCGTTACTGCAGTGGCCGTGATCACAGCCGCGATCAAGGGTGTTGCGTCAGTTCGCCACCAGGCGGACTGATTTGGGGGTGAAGGCGCGGACGCGGTCGCGGCCGGTCCGTTTGGCTTCGTAGAGCGCTTGGTCGGCCTCGTGCATCAGCGCTGACAACCCGGTGCCGGGGGCGCCGATGGTGAGCCCAAGGCTGGCAGTGGGGACGAGCGCCGCCGGGATGCGGTCGCCGCATGCGGCATGCAGCCCGGTCCGAATCGCTTCGCCAAGCCGCCTTGCCGCATCGATCCCCGCGCCGGGGACAAGCAGCGCAAACTCTTCGCCGCCGATCCGGCCCGCGACCATTTCGGCGGGACCGATGGCGCGGACATGCGCTCCGAACGCCGCGATGATCGCGTCGCCGACGGCATGGCCATAGCTGTCGTTGACGCGTTTGAAATGATCGAGGTCGGCGATGACCAGCGCGACGGGCCGGTCATCGTCGAGGCAGCGGCGCAGCGCCGATCCGGCCTTTGCCTCGAACCCGCGGCGGTTAAGCAGCCCCGACAGATTGTCGTCGTCGACCTGGCGGCGCAGTTCGCTGATCTGGTCGATGGCGATGGCCACCATCAGGCTGATCGCGGCGAGGATCGACACCATCGCCTGCGTGAATTGTACCGTGGTCCAATACACCGACTGCTGGAAGCCATCATAATTGTCGAAACCGCCGCCAAGCGACAACAGGACGATCGGCCGGACGATCAGGTTGAGCGCAGACAGCGCCGCAACCCAGAACAATACGCGGTCGATCACATAGCGTTTCTTGAGCGGCCATAGCGCGCGGACAACCATTGCGGCGATGATGCCGGCGCCGATGCTGATCGACAATATGCGGCCGCCGATGCTTGGCTGACCGAGCAGGAACCACAGGAAAAAGGCCATCGAAATCGTGCTCGTCACCGCCATCGCGCGCCAAGGCACGGGCAAGCCATAACGCTGGATAATCGCCGCCGCGAATAGGGCGCCGGTGGCTAGAAAACCGATATTGGCGGGGATGCGATGCAGCTCATAGGGCAGCGCCGGGCCGACATCGAGGATCAGGAAGGCGATCGCCGAGGCGGTATAGGCGCCCACGGCATAGGCGACATAGCGGTCGCGGCGGTTCAGCCACAGCAGGAAAAAGGCGACCGCAAACAACAGGCCGATGCCCGGATTGAGCAACTGGATAAAAAACTGACCCGACAAAATGCTCGCCTCTCTGCCCCCGAAGGTAGCAGCGCTGTGGATAACGAATTCTTACTTTTCTGTGCGTTAGGTCACAATAGCCTAAACAGCACGACCCGTCAGGCGGTTCCGCGCACCACCAGATGCACCGGGATGCGCGTGCCGCTGCGGGTGCGTTCGTCATCCTCGAGCGCCATCGCGACGAGTGCTTCTCCGGCGGCGTCGAGATCGGGTTCGAGTGTCGTCAGCGCGGGGTCGGCCATGGTCCCGGCGCGGATGCCGTCGAAGCCGATCAGCGCGACGTCCTGCGGTACGCGGCGACCGGCGTCCTTGAGTCCTTGCAGCACACCGAGCGCGAGCATGTCGCTGGCGGCGAAGATCGCATCGGTGTCGGGGTGATCGGCGAGCAGTGCGTGCACGGCGGCAACCCCCTGCGCGTGGCGGTCGGCGGCGGCGGGGGGCTCGGCGATAATCGTGGTCAGGCCGTGCGCGGCCAGCGTCGCGGTGAAGCCGTCGCGGCGTTCGTCGAACTGGCGCTGCGGCGATTGCTGCGGGCCGACAAAGGCGATGCGGCGGCGGCCGGTCTGGACGAAATGCGCTGCGGCGAGCTGGCCGCCCTCGTCATTTTCGCTGCGCATCCAGTGGAACGGGCTGCCCGGACTGCCCCAGCACACGAAGTCGAGCCCCGACGCTTGCGCCGCGGCGAAATAGTCCCATGCGGCGCGGTTGCTGGTGGTGCCGATGACGATCATCGCGTCGGCGAGGCCGCTGGCGACGAAATCGGCGCGGAAATTGGCTTCGCTCTCCTGAAACGAGACGAGCAGGTTGAACCCGCGCGCCGAGGTCGCGGCGGCGATGCTGCCGAGCAGGGCAAAGTAAAAGGGATTGATCGCGCTGCGGTCTTCGCCGGGGCGGCAGATGGTAACGAGCGCGATCGTCTCGCTGCTTTTCAGGCGAAGCGACGAGGCGTGGCGGTCGACGACATAGCCAAGCTCACGCGCGGCGGCCGAGACGCGGGCGCGGGTTTCGGCGTTGACCCCGGGGCTACCCCGGAGCGCGCGCGAGACGGTCGATTGCGACACGCCCGCACGCTCGGCGACGTCGAACGATGTCGGGCGCAGCATTTTTGCGGTCACCTAAGCTTCTCCCCTCTGCCGCGTCTGTCGCCGCGAGGGCTGGGCTTGTCAATCGGCGAGGCCGCCCGCTTCTTTCCCGAACGACGGCCTAAAGGCCGTCGAGCGCGAGCAGCGCGAAGCTGGCGAGCCAATGCTCGCCCATATAGTCGCCGGTGACGTGCGGCAGGGCGGCGGCGAGGTGGCGCTGGGCGGCAGCTTCGGCGACGGGCGTGACGGGGTGGGCGGGGCCAAGCGTGGCGGCGATGGCGCGCCAGTTCCACGCGCGGCTGAGGTTGAGCCCGTCGAGATGCGCGATCTTGCCGTCGCTGCGGTCGGACACGGTGGCGGGGGTGAAGAGGGTGGCGGGCTGTTCCTGTGCTGCGCGGGGCAGGAAGGCGCCGAACCAGGCGGGGAAATCTGCGCCGAGGACGGCGGTCATGAGATGCGCTTCGCTGAGCGCCGAGGAGAGGAATTCGTCACCGCCGGGCTCCCACGCCTGACAGTCGCGATCTTTGCCGAACCAGTCGCGGGCGCGGGTGTCGATGAGGGTCACGAGCGCGGGGTCGCGGGTTTCGGCCCAGTGCCGCGCCAAGAGCAGCGCGAAGCTGATGTTGAAATGCGTGCCGACGCGCAGCGGGTAGGTGAGCTTGGGCAGGAAGGCGTGGAAGCGTGCGGCGAAGGCGGCGGCGAGCGGTTCGAGCGCGGCCGCCCATGGCGCGTCGTGTTGCTCGGCCTCGGCGTGGAGCGCGAGCAGCCAGGCCCAGCCGTAGGGGCGCTCGAAGGCGGCGGCATAAGGACGATCGAGGAAGGCCAGCTCGCCCGCGACCTTGTCGGGTACGAGCATGGCGTCGGCGCGGCCGCGGATGTCGGCGGCGACTGGTAAGTCGGGGAAACGGCGCGCGAGGCGGAGAATCTGCCACCAACCGTGGACGCAGCTGTGCCAGTCGAAGCTGCCGTGAAAGATCGGATGATGCTCGCGCGGCGGTTTGGCGTCCTCGGGGCCGTTGAGGACGAGATCCATCTTGTAGGGATATTCGCGGCCGAGGTGCGACAGGGTGGCGGTCGCGAAGCGGGCGGCGTGGTCGGGGGTCAATTCCATGCAACCTCTCTAACCGTTCGTGTCGAGCGAAGTCGAGACACCCATCGGTTGCGCGTACCTTAACGGTATCTCGACTTCGCTCGACATGAACGGAATTTGGTTGAGCGTTAAAAGGCGAAAAGCCAGATGAAGACGATGTTTACCGCGAGCAACGGCACCGCGGTGCCGATCTGCGCCTTGATCACGCCATAGGGGTTCTTGAGTTCGAGCAGCGCGGCGGGCACCAGATTGAAGTTCGCCGCCATCGGGGTCATCAGCGTGCCGCAGAAACCCGCGAGCATGCCGATCGCCGCGACGACCGCGGGGTCGCCGCCATATTGCTTGATCAGCAGCGGCATGCCGACCGCGGCGAGCATCACCGGGAAGGCGGCGAAGGCGTTGCCGGTCAATATCGTGAAAAACGCCATGCCGAACCCGAAAGCGGCGACGGCTGCGAATATATTGCCCGCGGGAATAACGCTGTTGATGAGCTGACCTATGACTTCGCCAACTCCCGCGAGTGCGAAAATCGCGCCGAGACAGGCGAGCATCTGGGGCAGGATCGCCGCCCACCCCACCGTGTCGAGCAGGCGACGGCCCTGTTGCGCGGGAAGCAACAGCGTCGGCTTGAGGTGCAGTATGCCTATAGAAAGCGCGACCAGGATACCGATGGCGAGCGCGATCAAGGTCGCCTGCTTGGGGTCGGCAATTCCGGGAACCCATTTGAAAAAGAATGTGCCGAGGATCGCGACCGCAGGAATGATCAGCGCGACGAGGAGCAGGAAGGGGCCGTGTTTCGCGGCGCGCTCGGCTTGCACCTCGGCGGGAACCTCGCCGCCGGGGGCGCGGCCGATCTGGCCGGTGCCCGCGATGGCGACGAGCGCGAGGACTAGCAGGCCGTTGCCGAAGTCGCCGAGATAGTCGCCCGCAAGCATCGACAGCGCGAGCAGGCCCCAGAAGGCGGCGTTGCCGAAGCGTTTGGGATTGCTGCGGTCCATCGCGCCGAGCACTGCGAACAGCGCGAAGGTGAGGCCAGCGAGGACATAGACGAAGCCGAGGGTGATCATGCCGCGGCCTCGACCTTTGCCGCCATGCGCCGGTCGAGACGACGGAGGCGGAAGCCGTGGATCAGGAAGGCGGCGAGCGCGGTCGGGATGGCCCACAGCGAGAAGTGCAGCGGCTCGATCTGATAACCATAGCCGTCGAGGACGCCCTTCATCAGCAGGATCGAGCCGATGGCGAGGAAGATGTCTTCGCCGAAAAAGAGGCCGATGTTGTCGGTGGCGGCGGCGAAGGCCTTGACCTCTTCGCGCTGGTCGTCGGTGAGGGCGTCATTCTTTGCCTCGGCGGCGGCTTCGGCCATCGGGGCGACGAGCGGGCGGACGGTCTGGGCGTGACCCGCGACCGAGGTCAGGCCGACCGCCGACATCGCTTGGCGGAGGAGGAGATAGCCGGTGAGCAGGCGCCCGAGCGTTGCGCCTTTCATCCGGCCGATGATGCTGCGGGCGTGCTGTTGCAGGCCATAGGCTTCGAGAAGGCCGATGACGGGCAGGACGATCCAGATGATCGAGACATAGCGGGTGTCGTTGAACGCCTTGCCGAACGCCGCAATGATTGCGGTGACGTCGAGCCCGGCGGCAATCCCGGTCGCGAGCGCCGAGGCCATGATCACGAGCAGCGGATTGAAGCGGAGCATGAAGCCCGCGATGATGATGGCGATGCCGATCAGGACGAGCATCGACTATCTCCCATCGTCATTCCCGCGAAAGCGGGAACCCAGTTGCACCGGTTGTTCGCTGGGTTCCCGCTTTCGCGGGAATGACGATGGTTTGGGTGATGCCGATCTCAAATCATTCCCCTTCCGCTTTTCCATAACCACCACCGCCGGGGGTTTCGATCACGAACACATCGCCTGCGGCCAGATCGGCGCTACCCGTCGCGCCGAGCATTTCCATGGAACCGTCCCCGCGCTCGACCCAGTTGCGGCCCGGTGCGGCGTCTTCGCCGCCTGCCAGCCCGCGCGGCGGAATCGCGCGGCGGTTCGCGAGGATGTTCGCCGCCATTGGTTCGCGGAAACGGATGCGGCGGGTCGCACCGTCGCCGCCGGTCCATTCGCCTGCGCCGCCCGAGCCCTTGCGGATCGAAAATTCCTCGACGATCACCGGGAAGCGCGTTTCCATCAATTCGGGATCGGTCATGCGGCTGTTGGTCATATGGGTCTGGATGACGCTGGTGCCGTCAAAGCCCGGCCCGGCGCCCGAACCGCCGGCGATCGTTTCATAATATTGGACCGCGTCGTTGCCGAAGGTGAAATTGTTCATCGTACCTTGCGCCGGGGCCATCGCACCAAAGGCAGCGAACAGCGCGTCGGTGATGACCTGGCTGGTTTCGACATTGCCCGCGACGACCGCGGCGGGATAGGTCGGCGACAGCATCGAATTGTCGGGGACGATCAGGGTGACCGGGGCCAGGCAGCCCTCGTTCATCGGGATTGGGTCGTCGAGCATCGTGCGCAGGACATAGAGGACGGCGGCGCGCACGACGGGCAGCGGCGCGTTGAAATTGTCGGGCAGGGTGGCAGACGAGCCGGTGAAGTCGATGGTGACGTGGCGCGCCTCGCGGTCGACTTTGACCGCGACGACCACCTCGGCGCCATTGTCCATCGCGTAACGAAAGGCGCCGTCGTCGAGGCGGGCGATAAGCTGGCGGACGGCCGCCTCGGCCTGGCGCTGGCCGTGCGCCATATAGGCGGCGACGGTTCTGGTGCCGTGCGCTTCGGAGAGTTCGGCGAGCGCGCTGGCGCCGCGCTGACAGGCGGCGACCTGCGCCTTCAAATCGGCGACATTGAGCGCGGGGTTGCGGGCGGGGAAGGGACCATCGGCCAGATGCGCGGCGACCGCGGCGTCGCGGAAATTCCGGTCATCGACGAGCAGGAAATTGTCGAAAATAATGCCTTCGTCTTCGATGCTGCGGCTGTTCGGCGGCATCGAGCCGGGCGCGATGCCGCCGAGATCGGCGTGGTGGCCGCGCGCGGCGACGAAGAAGGCCGGGGGGTCGGCGTCCCCATCTTTGGCAACGAACACCGGCATGATGACGGTGATGTCGGGCAGGTGGGTGCCGCCGTCATAGGGGGCGTTGAGCGCATAGGCGTCGCCCGGGAGGAGGCCGCGGCCGTCGCGCGGGTTTCCGTCGGGACCGGGTCCGCGCTGGCGCAATATGGTGCGGACGCTTTCGCCCATCGAGCCGAGGTGGACGGGCATGTGCGGCGCGTTGGCGACGAGGCGGCCGGTGCCGTCGAAGAGCGCGCAGGAGAAGTCGAGCCGCTCGCGGATGTTGATCGACGAGGCGCTGTGCTGAAGCGCGCCGCCCATCTCCTCGGCGATCGCCATGAACAGGCTGTTGAAAATTTCGAGGCGGATCGGGTCGGGGGTGTCTGAATTGCCCTCCCCTTCAGGGGGGGGCAGCGAGACTTGGTCCGGCGAAGCCGGACTTAGTCGCAGCGGGTGGGGGGCAGCGGCCTTGTGCAAGGTTTCTCGCCCCCACCCCAACCCCTCCCCTGAAGGGGAGGGGCTTTTTGCGATCCGCAACGTTCCTTCCTGCTCGACCGTCGCCGACCATCCTGGCTCGACAACCGTCGTCGCGAGCGTATCGACGATGATCGCGGGGCCGGGGATGTGGCGTCCGGGCGCGAGGTCAGCGCGTTGATGGAGCGGGACGTTGTGCGCTGCGCCCGCCAGCCAGGCGGTGATGACTTCTGGTTCGGTTTCCGCGCCGGAGGCCGAAGGCGGCAGCGCCGCCGGCGCGTCGCCTGCCTCGGTCAGTTCGACGCGGATCCGGTCGACGACGAGATTGCTGTGCGGGGCGTAGCCAAAGCGCTGGCGGAAGGCGGCGGCAAAGGCTCGCGCGACCTCCGCCGGTGGACCGATCGGGAGTTCGATCGCATTGTCGCTGTCGGCAAGACGAACGAAGAGCAGGGTTTCGCGGGTGGTTTCGGCGTGACCGGCGAGGTCGGTGCGGGCCTGGGCGCTGAGTTCGGTTTCGATTTCGGCGAGCATCGCGGCGCAATCGGCGCCGAGTTTGAGGCCGAGGGTGCGCTCGCGGATCGCCGACGGCTTGGCGAGGCCCATGCCATAGGCGGAGAGCGCACCAGCCAGCGGGTGGAGCAGGATTTCGTCGACCCCGAGCGCGTCGGCGACCAGGCAGACATGCTGGCCCGCCGCGCCGCCGAAGCCGACGAGACTGTAGCCCTGTGTCACGTCATGCCCGCGCGCGATGGTGATGCGCTTGATCGCATTGGCCATTTGCTGAACCGCGATCGCGAGCAGTCCTTCGGCGAGGGCTTCGGGGGTGATGGTGCCGACTTCGCTGGCCATCGCGGCGAACTTGCGCTGGGCGACTTCGCGGTCGAGCGGCTGATCGCCGTTCGGGCCAAAGAGTTTGGGGAAATGATCGGGCTGGATTTTTCCGAGCAGGACGTTGCAGTCGGTGACGGTTAGCGGCCCGCCGCGGCCATAGGCGGCCGGGCCGGGGTTGGCGCCGGCGCTTTGGGGGCCGACGAGCAGGCGCGTGCCATCCCAGCGGCAGATCGAACCTCCCCCGGCAGCCACGGTATGGATGCGCAGCATCGGGGCGCGGATGCGCGTTCCCGCGACGATCGTTTCATTATCGCGCTCGAGACGGCCGGCATAATGGCTGACGTCGGTCGAGGTGCCGCCCATGTCGAAGCCGATCAGGCGCGTCTTGCCGAGCGGCGCGGCGCTGCCGACCATGCCGACGATGCCGCCCGCGGGGCCGGAGAGGATCGCGTCGCGGCCGTGGAACGCTACGGCGGCGGCGAGGCCGCCCGAGCTTTTCATGAACTGGGGTTCGATATCGTTTCCCAGCTGGGCGCAGAACTGATCGACATAGTGACGCAGGACCGGCGAGAGATAGGCGTCGGCGAGCGTGGTGTCGCCGCGGCCGATCAGCCTGATCAGCGCGCTGACATCGTGGCTGGTCGAGATTTGCGAAAAGCCGACCTCGGCGGCGATTTCCGCGAGGCGCCGTTCGTGCGCCGGGTAGCGGTAGCCGTGCATGAGGACGATCGCGACGCTGGTCAGGCCGCCGGCGTGCGCGACTTTCAACGATGCCCGGGCCGCGTCCTCATCGAGCGGTGTCAGCACCGCGCCGTCGGGGCCGACGCGTTCGACGATCTCGGCGACGGCGGCGTGCGGCGGCGGGATGCGGACGAGTTTGCGGGCGAAGAGGTCGGGGCGATCCTGATAGCCGATCGTCAGCGCGTCGCCGAAGCCCTGCGTGACCGCGAGCAGGGTTGGCTCGCCTTTGCGTTCGAGCAGCGCGTTGGTGGCGACGGTCGACCCCATGCGGATGTCGAGCGGCGGCAGCGGCCCGTCGCCCACGCCCGTCAGGTCGCGGATCGCATTGACGGCGGCGTCGCCGGGACGCGCGGGATCTTCGGAGAGATATTTGGCGGTGACGACCGTCCCATCGGGCGCCTGCGCCACGACATCGGTAAAAGTGCCGCCGCGGTCGATCCAGATCTGCCAGCGACCGTCAGTTTGCGACGTCACGGTCCGGCCAGCGGATGGTGATGGAGAGGCGATGGTCGGCGGCACTGCGATTCCAACTGCCCTTCAATTGCCGCTCGATCAAGGTGCGGATGAACTGGGTGCCAAAGCTTTCGCTGTCGATCTGCGGGGGTTCGGGCAGATCGCTTTCAACCCAGCTGAGCTCGATGTCGCCCTCGTCGCGGCGCCAGCCGACGGCAAGGTCGCCGCGTCCCGCGAGCGCGCCATATTTGATGCTGTTGGTGACGAATTCGTGGATTGCGAGCGACAGCGCCTGCGCGCCGTCGTCGTCGAGCCGCACATCGGGGCCGGTGACGGCGCTCAGCTGGTCGGGTGAGCGGCCGGCGAGTTCGAGCTCGCGGCGGACGATCTGGCCGAGTTCGACGGTGTCGACGGCGCCGGTGACCAGCATCTGTTTGGCGTCGGACAGCGCGCGCATGCGGCCGTCGAATTTGGTCTCGAAATCATCGAGGCTGGTCGATTCGCGCAGCGTGATCCGCGCCAGCGCGCCGATGCGGGCGAAGGCGTTTTTCATCCGGTGCGCCATCTCGCCGATCATCAGTTCGCGATCCTCGGCATGGCGGGCCTTTTCCGCGGCGAGAACCTGAAAGGCGATGATGCGCCGACGCTGGACGCGGTGCAGCTGGGTCGCCAGCAGCGCCAGCGCAATGCCGAAGATCAGGATGGCGAGTGGCCGCCCCAGCCGTTCGGCGATACGGCCATAGGAAATGCGCATCGTCCACTGCCGGTCGGCGACGCGCAGCGTCTGTTCCTGCGCGTCCCAGCCCATTACACCCTTGCGGAAGACGAGCGGCGCCGACGGCCCCTCGCCGGCGTAAATTTCGATGCCGTCGATGCTGTTCAACTGCGAACCGAGCACCGCCGGCATCATGTCGCCGATGCGGAACGGCGCATAGACGAACCCCTCGACCGGGCGCACCCCGGCGGCCGTTGCCACCGCCCCGTTATCGGCGCCCGCCGGTCCGCGGACATAGACGGGTATATAGATCAGAAAACCCGGCTGTTTGACCTTCGCGGCGCGTTCCTGCGCGAGTTGGACGATGCCGCTCGCGGCGGGCTGGCCGGTCTTCCAGGCGCGGCGCATTGCCTCGCGCCGCGTCGGTTCGCTGTACATGTCGAACCCCAGCGCGACGTTGCGGCGCGGCGTATAGGGCTCGACGAGGACTACGGGAAAGCCGATCGGCTGGTCGGTCGTCGGCCACACCTTGATGTCGCGGCCGTAATTCTCGCGCAGCTTTGCTTCCACCGCGGCGGGGGTGCCCGCGCGCATCGCGGCGGCGATGCCGACCCCCTCCATGCCCGGCGCCTGGATTTGCGGGCGCAGCGCGCCGAGATAGGCGCGGATGCCGGGGCCGCTGGTGGCGCTGTCGGATTGATAGAGCGCCCGTACCCCTTCGAGCACCGCGACATGATCGCGCAGCCGCATGTTCACCTGCGTCGCCACGCGCGCGGCGCGATCGGATTCTTCCGAGCGATTATAGAGGAAGCTGGCGGATGCGGCGGCGAGGGTCGCAAGGAGAATGACCAGCCCGACAAACCGGACCAGCAGCGCCAACAGCCGATCTGCCCACGAATTAGGGCGCATTCTTTTTCCTGTCTGCTGGCTGCCGCAGCAGCGCCCCCTCGCATTCCGGATGTTCCATGGCGCGCGACCGATAGCAAGAATATTTCGCGGGGAGCGGCGCGGCGGCGAATGGGTTGCGGACCGCAACCTTTGGCCTATGCTGAGCGGATCAGGATTGGGAGAGACGCGATGATAATCTATGGCTCGCTGGTGTCGCCTTTTGTGCGCAAATTGCTGGGGTATCTGGGCGAGAAAGGGATTGAATTCGAGTTGCAGGGGGTCGGTATCGGCGATCCCGATCCGGGGTTTCGCGCCGCGTCGCCGCTGGGCAAGATGCCGGCGATGGAGGATGACGGCTTCACCCTCGCCGATTCGAGCGCGATCATCCATTATCTGGAGGCGAAGCATCCCGAACCGGCGCTGATCCCCGCCGACGCGCAGGAGCGCGGCCAGGTCATCTGGTGGGACGAGTTTGGCGACACGGTGTTCGCGGCGTGCAGCGGCAAGATGTTCTTTAACCGGATCGTCGCGCCGAAATTCCTGGGACGCGAGGGCGATCTGGCGGCGGCCGCACTGGCCGAGGCTGAGGAACTGCCCAAGCTGCTCGCCTATCTCGAAAGCGCGATTCCGCCCTCGGGTTTTCTCGTCGGCGACCGGTTGACCCTTGCCGATCTGGCGGTCGCTTCGCCGCTGATGAATTTGCGGCATTGCGGATCGAGCATCGACGCCGCGACGCACCCCAAGATCGCGGCATGGAGCGAGGCGATCCTGTCGCGGCCAAGCATGGCGCCCTGGATCGCAAAGGAACAACGGATGATGGCCAAGGTGCTGGCGGGCTGAACGGCGCGCCATGGCGGCGCGCACCCGGCACAGCGTCTGTATCCGCAAGATGCGCTATGCGTCGGCGGCGGCGGCGCTGGACGCGGCCCGGATCGCCGATCTGGTGCTGCGGCCGTATCGCTGCGAC
This sequence comes from Sphingopyxis sp., assembly GCF_965279725.1. Taxonomy (GTDB): domain Bacteria; phylum Pseudomonadota; class Alphaproteobacteria; order Sphingomonadales; family Sphingomonadaceae; genus Sphingopyxis. The sequence goes on along the minus strand of NZ_CBDIIL010000003.1, from coordinate 554,886 downwards.
CGCTGCCGGCACTATCATCTGACGAGTCGCACCAAGGGCAAGTGGGTGCCTGGGGTCAGAACCCTAGAGCCAGCCGATGCTCTTGAAGCGCCAGAAGACGAGGCCTGAGCCACCGAAGATCAGCGCCAGCGCAAAAGGGTAGCCGAACGCCCAGTCGAGTTCGGGCATGAATTCGAAATTCATCCCGTAAATGCCCGCGATTGCGGTCGGAACGGCGAGGATCGCGGCCCAAGCGGCGAGCTGGCGGGTGATGACCCCCTGGCGCTGCTGTTCGAGCATGCCGTTGGTTTCGATCACCGACGCGGCGACATCGCGGAGGCCGGCAAGGCGGAATTCGGCGCGTTGGACATGATCCCAGATGTCGCGGAAGAACGGGCGCACCGCGTCGTCGATGCACGGCAAATCGGCTTCGCCGGCGAGGCGACCGGCGACATCCTTCATCAATCCGGTAAGCCGCTGAAAGCGGATGACCTCGTGGCGCTGGGAATAAAGTTGGCGGATTTCGGCGGCGTCGAGCGGGGTGTCCATCACGCTGTCCTCGACCATCAGCATCCGGTCCTCGATCGCGTCGATCAGCGGGAAATAGCCGTCGACGATGAAATCGAGGATTGCATAGAGGACGTAATCGGGGCCGTGCGCCAGCTTGACCGGCAGCGTTTCGAGCCGCGCCCGGACGTCGGTGTGCGCCCGCGCCGAGCCGTGACGAACGGTGACGATGAAATGGCGCCCGACAAAAATCGCGGTCTCGCCCGACTGGATCGTGCCGCCCTCCAGATTGCCGGTGCTGGCGATGATGAACAGCTGATCGCCGTACACCTCGACCTTCGGCAGCTGTTTCGGCTTTGACGCATCTTCGACCGCAAGCGGGTGGAGGCCGAAGCGTTTGGCGATGCCTTCGAGCTCGCCGGGGGTCGGCTCATAGAGTCCGAGCCAGAAGAAATCGCCGTCGTCGCAATCGACGGGAAGTTCCTCGTCGGGACCGATGTCGCGGACGAGCTTGCCGTCGTGATAAACGCGGGCGGCCATGATCGGCATTGGCGGTAAACTCCCTTGGACTGACGCCCCTATAACGGGCGCAGCGTTCGAGAGGGAAGAGTTCCTTGCACGAGTCAGGTTGGTCCGGAAACTTGCTTGCCGTGCCCCTGCGGAGGCAGGGACCCATCGCCTGGGCTATCGTTGGCCAACAATCATCGTACCGATATCGCGACGGCTGGAGATGAACCCCTGCCTTCGCAGGGGTACAGCTGCGGTTGTCCTAGAGTTCAATCGTCGCGGTTGGCGATATTGGTGAAGGCCGCCCAGGCCGAAGGGTGCGCCCAGCCAGCTTTCCAGCCGGCGATTGCCGTGCCGTCGGCGCGTTTGCCGCTGCGCACCGCCTTCATCCCTGATTGCAGCGCCTGGGCGCGTGACAGGTCGGGATTGGTGCGCCGCGCCATCAGCGTTTCGACGGTCAGGACCGCGGTCGCTTCGTCCGACACGCGCCAGTGGCTGGCGAGCAGCGCGTCGGCGCCGGCGTAGAGGAAACCGCGGGCGAGCGCCGAGAGGCTGTCGCCGCCGCCCGAATTCTGTGCCGACGCGGTGTTGCACGCCGACAGGATCACCCAGTCGGCGGTGAGGGTCAGTTGCGCCGCTTCGGTCGCAGTGAGCAGGCCGTCGTCCATGTCGCTGGGCGTCGTCGGCGGGGTCAGCACGAGCCCCGGCTCGCCGAACCCGAGATCGGGATCGGGGAGCAAGCCGTGGGTGGCGATCGCGATGATGTTGCTCGTCGATAGCGCGGCGTCGCTGCGCAACGCCGTTTCGGTGGCTTTGCTGTCGAGGGTGAGGTTGCCCGGCGCGACGCCAAACAGATTGGCCATCGCCGCCAGTTCGACCTTGGTCCCGGGCAACGGCGCAAGTTTGCGCAGTTCGTCGGGGTCAGCGAGGGGCGAGCCCGATTCGGACACGCCGTCGAAGACCCCGATGCCGGTCGCGGCGCGCGATCCCGCGTCGCCGCCGGCAAGAACGGGCGCGCCATAGCCGCGGAAGGTTTTATCGCGCCGACCGGTGCGCGGCTCGCCGGTCAGGGTCAGCGCCGCGACCGAGGGCAGACTGGTAAAGGCGTAGCGGTCGGACAGCCACGCGGCGCGGGCGAGGGTGTCGGGATCGGCCAGGTCGGCGCCGGCCGGCAGCGCGGTTTCCGACAACATCGCCAGCGGCAAGTCGCTGAGCTTGCCGGAGGCGGTGACATAGAGGCGGGTGGTACCTTTGAGCAGCGGTTCGATCGGTTCGATCAGTTCCTTGTACAACGCATTCGCCGTGTTCAGGTCGAAGCGGCGGTTCCCCTCCAACTCGCTGGCCGACATGGCGATCGCGTCGAGTTCGGCTTTGCGCGCCGCCGAACAGGTGGCGAAATCGACGTCGCAGCGCAGATCCGAAATCTGTTTCAGGATGACGTCGATGTCCTTGCCCGGCCGGCTCCAGCCGACCGCGGTCGGGGTGACGACAAAGAGGTGAAAGGTGTTCGCCGCCTCGGTCATCAACAGCAGCGCTTCGCCCGGGCGCAATGCTTTTTGCGCCTCGGCGAGGGCAATCGGGCGCGGCGATACCAGCTGGCGGTACGAGGGATATTTCTGGTCGATCAGCGCGCTGACGTCGGCCAGCTGCGCCTGAACGCCGTCGAGCTCGCCGCGCAGGCGCGCGGCTTCGACCGGTTTCTGGGCGCTGAGCGCGCGGAGCAGATTCTTGTCGAGGAGGTTTGCCTTGGCGGCGAGATCCTGTTCCTGGCGCACCGCTTCGGCCATTTGCGGCGTCTTGGCGGCGCTGCGCGCTGCGGTTTGCAGCACCGCGCGGCCGGAGGCCGAGCTGACCGCATCCTGCGCGGCGCGAAAGGCTCGGTCCTGGATTTGCGACTGGTCGGCGGCGCTGGGGGTGTCGCTCATCAGGCCGAAGGCGGCGTTCATATAGGTCGTGAAGATCTCGCGGTTGGGAGACACCTGTTGCCGGTCGAGCCCCGACAGCGCGACGGCACTGCCGCCCGCTTCGCTTTGGTCGTTCAGGCTCCGCAGGATCGCAACCGCCTTGGCCGCCGCCTGCTCCGCCTCGACCGCCTTGTTTTGGCGCAGCAGGTTCGAGGCAAGCCGGTTATAGGCCCGCGCGGTGTCGATATGCGCCTCGCCGACGCTGTGTTGCAGAATCGCGAGCGACTGGCGGTAATAGGGTTCGGCGGCCCGATCGCCGCCGTCGCCGCGTGACAGCGTCGAGGCGACATTACTATAGGCCACTGCCGTCAGCGGATGATTTTCGCCGAGCAGACGGCGGCGGATTTCGAGCGACTTGATCGTCATTTCGGCCTCTTCGGTGTGGCGGCCGAGGTCGCCCAGTGCCGAGCCGAGGCCGGAATAGGCCCATGCCGTGTCGGGATTATCGTCACCGAACTTGGCGCGGAAAATGGTGAGCGCCTGACGCATCAAGGGTTCGGCGCGCTCGGCGTCGCCGGCGTCGCGCAAATTATGGCCCAGGTTGATCAGGGTGGTGGCATAGGAGGGGTGGTCGCGGCCGGCGACCCCTTCCTGAATTTCGAGCGCGCGCCGATACATCGGCTCGGCCTCGGCAAAGCGGCCCTGCTGATTCAGATTGTGCGCGACATTGCCGTACATCGTCGCGGTCCGCTCGTTGCGTTCGCCAAGCGCCTGCCGCGTGGTGTCGAGCGCCTTGCGGAGCAGGGGCTCAATCGTGCTGGGCGGCATGCCCCTGTTTTCCATGTTGAGCGCGAGGTTGTTATACGCCTCGCCAGTCAGCGGATGGCTCTCGCCGAGCAATTTGCTGCGGATCGCGAGCGCTTTGCGATAGGCGGCGTCGGCCTCGCCGAAACGCCCCGCCAGGTTGAGGCTATAGCCCACGGCGGTGTAGCCGAGCGCGGCCTGGGTGCTGTCGTCGCCCTTGACGCTGCGCCAGATGGTGAGCGCCTTGTTCGCCTCTGTCGCGGTTTCGGCGTAGCGTCCCATGTCGGCGAAATTGACCGCGCTGTTGTAATGGCGCAGCGCGACGTCGTCGCTGTTCGGCCCGGCGAGCGCGGTGTCGATGGCCAGCGCCTTTTCGAGCATCGGGGCGGCTTCGTCATAGCGCGCGAGGCTGCGCAGCACGACCGCGAGATTGCCATAGCCCGACGCGGTTTCGCGGTGGCTTTCGCCGTGCACGGCCAGGCTGGCGGCGAGCGCCTTGCGGTACAGCACCTCGGCGCCCTTCATGTCCCCGAGTTCGGACATCACTGACGCAAGATTGCTCGTCGCAATGATCGTTTTGGGATCCAGTTCACCCTTTTGCGCGATGCGCGCGGCCAGAATCGCCTGACGCAGCGGCAGCGCTTCGGCCGGACGGCCCTGTTTGATATAGTTCGACGAGAGGAAAGCGGTGGCGGTCAGCGTTTCATCATCTTGTTCGCCGAACGCCTTGCGGTTGATGTCGAGCAGGCGCTTCCAATAATCCTCGGCTTCCTTCGTCCGGTTCTGATCCTCGAGATTCCCGGCCAGTAGCCGGTATCCCAGGCTGGTGATCAGCCCGTCGGCGCCGTAACGCTTGGTCGCTTCGCCGATCCAGCGGCGATACACTTCGCCCGCCTCGCGTTTTTTGCCGGCGCCGTCGAGTTCCATGCCGCGATTGATCAGGTCGAGCATTTTTTGCTGGTCGGCGTTGAGATCGCTGCTGGGCGGCGCGCCGGGTGGGGAGACGTCCTGCGCGAAGGCGATCGGCGCGGCGGTCCACAGCGGCGCGGCAAGGAGGAGAGCGAGGAAGCGGTATCGACGGTCGGCCATGATGCGGCATTTTCCCTGTTTTGACCCAACATACAGATTAAATTGGGATATTGTCATCTGCGATCGGACACAGAGCCGAGAGAGATTGTTTCGGCTAGCGTTGGTCTGACCTTAGAATGGGGCGGCAATCGGTGATGTGACGGGCGTCACTGGGGACGGGCGCGGCGATGACCCGGTACATTGGGGAAAGTGGGTTTGGGTGTCAGGACCTGTGTTACCCGAACAAAACCCCTTGCCAAGCATGCGCTACAAATGTAGCACGCTACAAATGTAGCGCATGAGGTGATTCGATGCTGTCCAGTTTGCCGCCGCGGGAACGCGAGATTGTCGATATTTTGTACGAGCGCGGCGCGTCGACAGTGACCGAGGTTGGCGACGCGCTGTCCGACGCCCTGTCGGGGTCGGCGATCCGCGCGATGCTCAAGCGGCTGGAGGCCAAGGGCTTTGTGGTGCGCGAGGCGTCCGACCATGGGTTTGTCTATGCGCCCAGCGTGTCGGACAAGACGGCGCGCAAATCGGCGCTGAGCCAGGTGGTGCGGGTGTTTTTCAACGGATCGGCGACGAGCGCCGCCGCGGCGTTGCTCGGCATGCAGGATGAAATGAGCGCGGATGAGCTCGACGAGCTGGAAAAGCTGATCGGGCAGGCGCGCGAAGGGAGAGCGAAATGATGATCACCACCGCAACCTTGATCGGTCTCGTGTGGAAATCGGCGCTGATTGCCGGGCTGACGCTGGCGCTGCTCCGATTGGCGCGCACGCGCTCCGCCGGCGAGCGGTCGCTGGTCGCCCACGTCGGGCTGCTGGCGCTGCTGGTGCTGCCTTTCGCGACGATGATGTTGCCGCAGTGGCAGCCGCTGCCCACCGAATGGGCCGCCGCGGCGCCGCCGGTTGTGACCACCGCGGCCCCCGTCGCCGCCCCGGCGGACGATGCGGCCGTGTCTGCCGCGGCGTCCGTTCCTGCGACGGCCGAAACCGGCCAATCGCTGTCGGTCGTGCTGGCATCGGGGAGCGAGTTTGCCCCCTTTTTCTATCTTGTTCCCCTCGCTTTGCTGTTTGCAGTGATGCTGCTCGCGGTCCTGCGGCTGTTTGCGATGCGCGGGCGCGCCGAGGTGCTGGTCGAAGGATCGTGGCTGTCCGCGCTGGCCGAGGCGCAGCGGCGGATGGGGTTCAAACATGGCACCGCCTTGCTGGTCAGCGACGAATTGCGTTCGCCGATCAGCTGGGGGCTGCTGCGCTCGACGATCGTGCTGAGTCCCAAGGCGGTGCAGGCGGTCGGCGAGGCCGAGGCGATCATCGCGCACGAACTGGCGCATATCGCGCGGCTCGACTGGGCGAAGCTTCTCGCTTCGCGCGCCGCCTGTGCGGTCTTCTGGTTCAATCCCCTGGTGTGGATGCTCGCAAGGGAAAGCCACCAGTTGCGCGAGGAAGCCGCCGACGATGCGGTGCTGATGGCCGACATCGACGGCCCCGATTATGCGACGCTGCTGGTCGGCGCGGCACGGCATGACAACAAGGCGGCGCTGATGGCTGCGCACGGCGTTGCGCCGTCGAAGAACAGCCTGAAACGCCGGATTACCCGCGTCCTTGACGCCAGCCTGAAACGCGGACCGGCGAGTGCGAGCTGGGTCTTGATGAGCCTGGTGTTGCTGGCGGGGGTTACTGCGCCGCTGGCTGCCTTCTCAGCCACCGCGGCACAAGAGCAGGCGACGGCCGAACAGGCGTTTGCCGCGGATTCCCGGACCGTCGCGGTGGCCGCGCGGCAATCGGCGCTAACGTCTTCGCAATCGGCCGTGGCGTCGCGCGATGCGGCCGAGGATAGCGCGGCACAGGCCGCCGCGTCATCCAAACAACTGACCCCCGAACAGCTGATCAGCATGCGCGCGGTCGGCGTGACCCCCGAGGATGTCCGCCAAATGCAGGACGATCGCTGGTCGGTCGATGCCGCTGATGTGATCGCGGCAAAGGCGACCGGGATCGATGGTGCCTATATCGGCCAGATGCGCCGGCTGTTCCCCGGCGCCGAGGTTGGCGAGATGATCGGCGCGGCGGCAGTGGGGGTCGATGTCGCTTACGCCCGCGACATCAAGGCGTATTTCCCCGGCGTCAATCTGGACGACCTGACCGGGATGCGCGCGGTGGGGGTCGATAGCGCCTTCATTCGCGAGATGCGCAAGGCCGGGGTCGTCCTGCGCGATCCCGAAGACGCGATCGCGCTACGCGCGACGGGCGGTATAGGCCGCGCGGCGCGGGCGGCCATCCCCGAGCCGCCTGCACCAGTGCGGTCGCCTGCCCCGGTGCGGCCGCCCGAACCGGCTCGCCCGCCAGCGGACTGACGCCCGGACATTCGTCCCTAGCTACCGACCACTGATCGAAACCCGTTTTGAAAAACGCCGCTGCGGGGGCGAGCGGTGACGCTCGTCCGGCGCCGGCAACAGGAGTGCCCGCATGAAAACCCCCATTATCGCCGCCACCGCCGCGCTGCTGACCATATTGGCCTGCGCCGCGCCGAGTACGGCCGCCGATCCGTTGGTCCTGAGCGACATCGCATGGACCGCGACACCGCCGACGACCGGCAAAAGCGAACCGCGGCTGCGCGTCCGCCACAAAGGGTCGAGCAGCGACGTGTCGCTGGACAGCGCCCGGCGCGAACTGGCGTCGGCGCGCGCGGCGTTGCAGAGCGGCAGCGGACCGGTGTCTTTTACCGTGGACCATAGCGCCGGGACGCTGGCTTGCACGGGCAAGCTGACGCGCGCGTTCGAGGGTGAGGGCGGCTGCCGCTTTACCTCTGACCCCAAATTCGAGACGGCGCTTGGTGATCGCGGGCTGGTCCCCGCGCGGCGCAGCGATCTGCTCGCGATGCTGCTGGTCGATGCGACGATCGACCTCGCCGACGGGCTGATCGCCGAGGGGGTAAAGCCCAAGGGAACCGACGATTTGATCGCGGCGGCGGCGCTGGACGTGACGGGCGATTATGTCCGCGACCTGAAATCGGAAGCGATGGTGTTGACCGACATCGAAGACGCGATCGCGTGCAAGGCGCTGGGCGTCGACGGCGCCTATGTGCGCGGGCTCGCGGCAGCCGGGTATCGCAAGCTGAGCGCCGAGGATGTGATCGGCATGAAGGCACTCGGGGTCACCGGCGACTATGCGAAGGCCATGAACCGCGCGGCGCATGGGAACGGACAATGAAGCGCCTGATCAGCCTGATTGCGCTTTCGACCGCGCTGTCGGCGCCGGTTTTGGGGCAAGAGGCGCCGCCGACCGGCGACACCCCGCCGCCCGCGCCGACCGAGGTTCCGGCGGGCGGGGTGAGCAGCACGGCACGGCAGATCTATACCCCCGCCGACTTCGCACGCTATGCACCCAAGAACGCCAATGACATGCTGAACCAGGTTCCCGGCTTTTCGGTCCGCGATAATGAAAATCTGCGCGGTTTGGGGCAGGCGACGGGCAATGTGCTGTTCAACGGCGAACGGCCGTCGAACAAGGGCGACGACATGTTCACGCAGTTGTCGCGCATCCCGGCGGGCAATGTCGAGCGGATCGAGATCGTCGACGGCGCGACGCTGGATATTCCCGGATTGTCGGGGCAGGTCGCCAATATCGTCTATCGCGCCGCCGCGTTTTCGGGCCAGTTTTCGTGGAAGCCCGAGTTTCGTGCGCATTATACCGACCCCCTGTTCACCCGCGCCGATGTGTCGGTGCGCGGGCGGAGCGGCGACATCGAATATGAAGCCGCGCTCAACAACAATGAATCGGCGCGCAGCGGCGCGGGCGGCCCGACGCTGATCAGCGATGGCGCGGGTAATATCATCGAGCGCCGCCGCGACGTGTGGAACACCCATTATGACACGCCGAAGCTATCGGGGCGGATCACCTGGGATCCTGCCGGCGACACGGTGGCCAACTTTGGCGGCCATTATCAGCGCAAATATGACCGTTATTATGAGGATGGCGTGCGCACCGGCCCCGGACTGCCCGACCGGACCCGCACGGTGTATGAAAATGCCGACAGCTGGAATTACGAGGTCAGCGGCGATTATCAGCTGGGTGTGGGGCCGGGGAAGCTGAAGCTGATCGGGCTGCGCCGGTTCAGCCACGAACCCTATGTGCAGGAAATCGTGACGAAGCCGGTGGGCGGGATCGCGATTGGCGATCGGTTTGCGCAGACCGGCGATCTGGGCGAAACGATCGGGCGCGGCGAATATCAATGGAAAATGTTCGGCGGCGACTGGCAATTATCGGGCGAGGCGGCGTTCAACACGCTGGACAACGTCGCGGCGATCGCGGTGCTCGATCCTTCGGGGGTATTTGTCGACCAGCCGTTCGCGGGCGGCACCGGCGGGGTCAGCGAGGATCGGTACGAAGGGCTGCTCAGCTTTGGCCGCAAGCTGACCGACAAGCTGAATTTCCAGATCATTGCCGGCGCCGAACATTCGACGATCACCCAGACCGGGATGAACGGGCTAACCCGCAGCTTTTTTCGGCCCAAGGGGTCTATCTCGCTGGCGTGGACGCCGACCGCCGATTTCGACGTGTCGGTGAAGCTGCGGCGGCGGGTGCTGCAACTGTCCTTTTACGACTTTCTGGCGCGCGCGTTCCTGAACGACGGCAACCAGAATGAGAGCAACAACGACCTGCGGCCGCAGCAGGACTGGACCTATGAGGCCGAGATCAACAAGAAGTTCGGGGCTTGGGGTTCGACCAAGGTCGTGCTGATCTATCGCGATGTCGAAGACCGCGTCGATGTCGTGCCGGTCGGCGCCAATGGCGAGGCGGTGGGCAATATTGCCAAGGCGAAAGCCGGCGCGATCGATTGGACATCGACGATCAATATGGACCCTGCGGGCATCAAGAGCATGAAGTTCGAGACGCGGGTCCTGCTTCAGAAATCATCGTTGCGCGATCCCTTTACCGGCGAGAAGCGCCAGTGGAGCGGATTTACCGATACCGTGGTGGAACTGGGGGTGCGGCACGACATCCCCAGCAGCGACATCGCATGGGGCGCGAGCGCCAACTATGGCCATTACCAGCCAAACTATCGCCGCAATCAGATCGACAAGACCTGGGAAGGCCCGTGGTTTGCCGCCGTTTATGTCGAGCACAAGAATGTGATGGGGCTGACTGTCCGCGCTCAATTGGCCAACGCCGTGAACGCGCGATCGAAACGCGACCGGACGGTTTACACCGGCGTGCGCGGCGAGAGCCCGATCGCCTTTGTCGAAGAACGCAACCGGTTGATCGGGCCGATCTTTGCCTTTTCGGTGCGCGGGAAGTTTTAAGCCGCTATGGCGGCGCGATGACCGCCCGCCGCACCAAAATCTATTTCGATGGCGGGTGCCGTCCCAACCCCGGGGCGATGGAGATCGCCGTTGTCGTCGGCGGCGTCGCGACGATCGACCGCGATGCCGGGATGGGTAGCAGCATGGACGCCGAATGGCTGGCGCTGATCGCGGCGCTGCGGCTGGCGCAGGCGCGCGGACTTGCTGACTTTGTCCTGTTGGGTGATGCGGCGCCAGTGGTGGCGCAGGCGAATGGCGCGGTGCCTGCGCGCGGCGGCGCGGCGGCGCATCTGGCGGTGTTCAGGGCGCTGGTCGGCGCCGCGCCGCGCCCGCGTGTGCGGTACATAAAGCGCACCCAAAATCTGGCGGGAATTGCGCTGGCGCGCCGATGACGGCAATATAATTGCCGATCAAGCTGTAAATCCGTACTAGTCTTTGCTAGAGCGCGCCGCCATCCTTATGCAAAATAACGAAAGACTGGTGCGTTGAAGCCGACCCATCCCTTGCCCGTTCACCATAGCTGGCCGCTGTACGAGCGCGAGCGCTATTTCGAACTGGGTCGGCTTCATGGGGCCGGCACTCTCGATGCGGTCGCCGACATCGCCGACCTGTCCGCCAATGACTGGTCGGAACGGGCGCAGGCGGGGTGGTGGGAATGCGACCTGACCGACGACAATCGGCTGAGTTGGTCAAACGAAGTCTATGATATTTTCGGCCTGCCGCGCGGCGCGGCGGTGACGCGCGCGGAAAGCGTCGCGCTGTATGGCGACGGATCGCGCGCCGCGATGGAGAAACTGCGCGCCTATGCGATCAAGCATCGCCGCGGCTTTACCGTCGACGTTGAAATCAAGCCGGTCACTGCGTCGCCGCGGTGGATGCGGTTGATCGCGGCGCCGCTGTGCGTCGACGAGCGGATCGTCAAGCTGCATGGCCTGAAATTCATCGTTCCGGATCAGGGCGCATAGCGCGCATAAAGACTCGGTGAATGGGCGCCGCGAGCGATAAACCGTTCAGTGGCGACGACCGATGGTGATTTTGGCTCGTCCGGACTTGATAAACCAACGGCCTGCGCCAGCGGCGTTGACGCGATTTAACCATCGTTTCAAGCGGAAATTCACGGGGCAGCGCGGGCGTCGATCGCGCGCGTCCCCGATTCTCCATCACCGCATGACCAGGGGCGTTTGCCGCATATGAAATTTTTTAATCGGTTCGGTTCGGCCGCGCATGACATGGCCATCGATCTGGGGACCGTGAACACCGTCGTCTATGTGAGGGACAAAGGCATCGTGTTGAATGAGCCGTCGGTCGTCGCGCTGGAAACGCGCGACGGGGTGCGGCGGGTCAAGGTCGTCGGCAACGAGGCCAAGCTGATGATGGGCAAGACGCCGAGCAATATTCAGGCGATCCGCCCCCTACGCGACGGGGTGATCGCCGACATCGATGTCGCCGAACAGATGATCAAGCATTTCATCGACAAGGCGCTTGGCGGGCCGAGCCGGTTTCGCCAGCGCAGCAATGTGGTGATTTGCGTCCCGTCGGGATCGACGATGGTCGAACGCCGCGCCATCCGCGACGCGGCGTCGAACGCGGGCGCGGTGTCGGTGCAGCTGATCGAGGAATCGCTGGCGGCGGCGATCGGCGCCGGGTTGCAGGTCACTGCCCCGATGGGCGCGATGGTCGTCGATATCGGCGGCGGGACGACCGAGGTGGCTATCCTGTCGCTGGGCGGCATCGCATACAGCAATTCAGTGCGCGTCGGCGGCGACAAGATGGACGAAATGATCTCGTCCTACATCCGCCGCAAACATAATCTGATGATCGGCGAAATGACCTCCGAACGCGTCAAGCTGGCGATCGGCTGCGCCGTCGCGCCCGAGGGCGAGGGGACGGTGATCGGGGTCAAGGGCCGCGATCTGGTCAACGGCCGTCCGTCCGAAGTCCGGGTGTCCGAAGCCGAGATTGCCGAGGCGCTGGCCGAACCGGTCGGGCAGATCGTCACCGCGGTGCGCGCCGCGCTGGAACAAACGCCGCCCGAATTGTCGGCGGACATCATCGACGAAGGCATCACCCTGACCGGCGGCGGGGCGTTGCTGCGCCGGATGGACGTGGCAATCGCCAAGGCGACGGGATTGTCGGTTCAGGTCGCCGAAAATGCGCTGATCTGCGTCGCGATGGGGGCCGGGCTGGCGTTCGAGGACCGGTCGTATCACGGGGTGCTGATCGCGGCGTGATGGCTGGCTGACTTTGGTCGGCGGCGGCTAGCTCTGTGCGTAAGCGTCGATGGCCGCCAGATGCTTTGCCTTGGCTGCGTCATCCAGGAACGACCCCGTGAAACTGTTGCGCGCCAGCGTCAGAAGATCGGCTTTCGACAGGTCGAGCGCGTCGGCGACCGCCAGGTAATTGGCGTTCACATACCCGCCGAAATAGCTGGGATCGTCCGAATTCACCGTGGCGCGAAGCCCGGCGTCGAGCATGGTTTTCAGCGGGTGAGCGGCGACGTCATCGACGACGCAAAGCTTCAAATTCGAAAGCGGGCAGACTGTCAGTGTCATGCCCGCGGCGGCGAGGCGCGCGACGAGCGCGAGGTCTTCGAGGCTGCGGTTGCCATGGTCGATGCGGTCGACTTTCAGCAGGTCGAGCGCTTCATACACATAGGCGGGCGGGCCTTCCTCGCCGGCGTGGGCGACGATTTTGAGGCCGAGGCTGCGGGCGCGGGCAAAGACGCGTTCGAACTTGGCCGGCGGATGGCCGACTTCGGATGAATCGAGCCCGACCCCGTCGATGCGGTTTAGGTACGGCAGCGCTTCGTCGAGGGTCGCCTCGGCCTCTGCCTCGCTGAGGTGGCGCAGGAAGCACAGGATCAGTTTCGAGGACATGCCGTTGTGCGTCTGCGCGTCGTCGAGCGCGCGGGTGATGCCGTTGACGACGGTTTCGAACGCGATTCCGCGCGTCGTATGCCCCTGCGGATCGAAGAAGATTTCGACGTGTCGCACCGCGTCGGCATGGACGCGGGTGAGGTAGGCGGCGGTCAGGTCGTGGAAATCCTGCTGCGTGTGGAGGACGCCCATGCCCTGATAATAAATGTCGAGAAAGTCCTGAAGGTTCGAGAAAGCGTAAGCCGCGCGGACCTCTTCGACGCTGGCATAGGGGATGGCAACGCCGTTGCGCTGCGCCAGTTCGAACATCAGTTCGGGTTCGAGCGAGCCTTCGATATGGAGATGGAGTTCGGCCTTGGGCAGGTCGGCGATGAAGGCGGCGCGGTCGGCGCGCGAGGCGAAACCTTCATGCATTGCGAATGCCCTCCTCGCGCAGGATGATCGCCGCCTCCGGTTTGTGGTGGCGGATTTCGTCGACCGTCAGTCCGTCGATCTCGTGCGGGAAAATCAGCCACTGGTCGGTCTCGTGGACGAAGAAATCGGGGCGCAGGTCGGTGACATTGCGGCGTGGTTTGAACCAGACGGTCGCGATGCGGATGTCGCGGGGCATATTGTGGCGGCAGCGCGCCTTCAGTTCGGCGATGAAGGCGCGGATGCTGCGCCCGCTGTCGAACACATCATCAATGATCAGCAGTCGGTCTTCGGGGTTCAGCGTGTCGATCAGATAGCCGAGCGCGAAAACCTTTACCTCCGGATCCTGGCGATCGATGCCGTGATAGGACGAAGTGCGGATTGCAATATGGTCGCAATGTTGTCCGTGATAATCGAGCAGTTCCTGCACCGCGATGCCCACCGGCGCGCCGCCGCGCCAGATGCCGACGAGGTGGGTCGGTTTGAAGCCGCTGTCGATGACCTGCATCCCAAGGCGCAGCGAATCGGCGAGCAGGTCGTTGGCGCTGATGAAGATTTTGTCGGCAGTCATGCGCGAGGGGTAATCGCGTGGTGTGGTGTCCGCAAGGTAATGCGTGAATGTCGGCTTTAGCGCGGGGAGCGGAAATTCTGTTCCCCGGATTTCGCCGGGGACCGTTACCAACCGATCGTTTCCAGATGTCAGAAGGGGGCTGCTGGCGCAGCCCCTTCCTTCCGTTCTGCGGGTGCGATCAACGCGCCAGCCGCGCCGCATATTCGCTGCGCAGGCGCACGAAATTGTCCCAGTGCGGCGTCGCTACGGTGCCGCGCAAAACGGCTTCGAGGACGTCGACATGCGAATGCCAGCCGGCGCTGACGTTGAGCAGGACCGCGGGATCCGCGACGCGCCGGTGGACGATCGTCAACAGCACGTCCTGCCCCTTTTCCTGCAGGGTGAAGGTCACGCCGCCGGTACTGCCCCAGCTGATCGCCAGCCGGTGCGGCGCGGCGATGTCGAGAATTTCGCAGGTCATGCGATTTTCCTCGCCCATGCCTTCGGGCCGTGCGCCGGGCGGATCGGTCAATTCGTCGTTGCGCCAGACGAGATCGACCGGCGCCCCGACTTTTTCCTCCATCGCGCCCGCGGCCAGCCATTGGCGGCGCAGTTCGCCGTCGGCGAGGTACGACCATAGCCGCTCGATCGGGCCAGGGAGCAGGCGTTCGAGGGTCAGCGTCGCGTCTTCGGTCACCACGCCATAATCGTGGTCCGTCGTCATGTCAGTCATCGTCATTCTCCGTCTTATTTTTGGAGGGGGGCTTGGGGTGAAGTAGCGCGGCATCGGCGCGGAGCAGCTGTTCCAGCGCATCGAGGCGATCGGTCCAGAAGCGGCGATAGATACCGAGCCACTGGTCGGCGGACATCAGCGGTACCGGGTCGAGCGAACAGATATGGGTACGCCCGCGGACATCCCGGCGGACCAGCCCTGCGGCTTCGAGCACCTTGATATGCTTCGACGCCGCGGCAAGCGACATGGCGAAAGGCTGGGCCAGTTCACCCACCGTGCGTTCCCCGGCGGCAAGGTCACCGAGCATCGCGCGTCGCGTCGCATCACCGAGAGCGTGGAAGATTGTATCGAGCGTTTGCGAATCATGTTCAACCATGTGGTTTAATATAAATTGCCCCCGCGGCAATTGTCAACCATATGGTTTAATGTTGGCCGTGCGACCGATTTCCGCTTTCACCGCAACGAGGTTCGGATCATAAGCAAGGCCATGTTGACCGGCATGATCCTCTCGCTCGCCTTGGCGGCCCAGGCTGCGGCCGCGCCGCCGCCCACAACGCCGCCGGCGCCGCGGCCGCGGCCGATGTTTGCGCCGCCCCCGCCGCCGCCGCCTTTGCCGGTTCCCGTCGACACCGATGCGGTCGACCCGCGCGCCTATGTCGCGCTGGTCACCGATCTGGGCACGATCGTGGTGCGGATCGAGACCAAGCGCGCGCCGGTGACCGCGGCCAATTTCCTGCGCTATGTCGACGCCAAGCGGATGGACGGGTTCAAATTCTACCGCTCGACCAAAAGCTGGGGGGCGGCGAGCCAGCTGGTCCAGGCGGGCAACCGCGGCGATCCGCGGCGCAACTTTCCGCCGATCGCGCACGAGCCGACGAAGGTCAGCGGGCTGACCAATTGCCAGGGGGCGCTGTCGATGGCGCGGCGCAATCCCGGCGATGCGACGAGCGACTTTTTCCTGCTGTTGTCGGATATCAAGGGATTCGACAGCGACGCGGCGGGCGGTGACGGTGCGGGCTTTGCGGTGTTCGGCGAGATGATCGCGGGCGCCGACATCGCCGCGGCTATCTTTAACGCCCCGATCTCGCCGACCGCCGGCGAAGGCGTGATGAAGGGGCAGATGCTGGAACCACAAGTGACGATCAAGACGGCGCGCCGCGTTCCGGCGCCCGCGAATGCGCCAAAAGGCTGCGTTGTGAAGGCGCCGTAAAACTGCGCCGAGCCACCCATCATTTATTTTGCGTTCATCCGCGCTGTGGCTATACCGCGCGCATGACTCACCGCACCCCTTCGCGCCCCTTCGTGCGCCTGCTCGCTGCCGCTATCGCCATCACCCCTTTGCTCGCGGCTTGTGCCGGTGGCGGCGCGGTCAAGAAGGACACGCGCTATGTCGCGCGCGACGTCAACACCTTGTACCGTGCCGCGCAGGACCGGCTCGACCGCAAGCAATACGGCATCGCGGCCGCGCTGTTCGACGAAGTCGAGCGCCAGCATCCCTATTCGCCGTGGGCGCGCCGCGCGCAGCTGATGAGCTCGTTCAGCTACTATATGGACCGCGAATATACCCCGGCGATCGAGGCCGCGCAGCGGTTTCTGGCGATCCATCCGGGCAACAAGGATGCGCCCTACGCCTATTATCTGATCGGCCTGTCCTATTATGAACAGATCAGCGACGTCACGCGCGACCAGAAGATCACCCAGCAGGCGTCGAACGCGCTGGGCGAAGTGATCCGCCGCTACCCTGACAGCCGCTACGCGTCGGACGCGCGGCTCAAGGTCGATCTGGTGCAAGATCATCTCGCGGGCAAGGAAATGGAAATCGGCCGCTTCTACCAGCGCAGCTCGAACTGGCTGGCGGCGTCGATCCGGTTCCGCGAAGTCGTCGACAAATATCAGACGACCAGCCACGCCCCCGAGGCGCTGTATCGTCTGACCGAATGCTATTTGTCGCTCGGCATTCCCGCCGAGGCAAAGAAGTCGGCGGCGGTGCTCGGCGCGAACTATCCCGGCAATGAATGGTATGGCCGCGCGTATAAGCTGATGCAGAAGAACGCCCCGAGCGCCTGATCGCGCTGGCAATAGATTCTGCCTTTGTTCTGCGGTAAGGACGGCTTGTGCTAACCGCTTTGTCCATCGCCAACATCGTTCTGATCGAACGGCTCGACCTTGATTTCGAGGTCGGGCTGGGTGTGCTGACGGGTGAGACCGGGGCGGGCAAGTCGATCCTGCTCGACGCGCTCGGACTGGCGCTCGGCGCGCGCGCCGACAGTGCCTTGGTGCGGCAGGGCAGCGGGCAGGCGCAAGTGACCGCAAGTTTTGTCGCGCCCGTTACCGGTTCCGCTCTCGCGGCGCTGCTCGCTGCCAATGAGATCGGCTTGGAATCGGGCGAACCGCTGTTGGTGCGCCGCACGCTCAAGGCCGACGGCGGCAGCCGCGCGTATCTGAACGATCAGCCCTGTTCGGCGGCGCTGCTGCGCGAGGTCGGGACGCATCTGGTCGAAATCCACGGCCAGCACGACGATCGCGGTCTGCTTGCGCCCGCGGGCCACCGCGCCCTGCTCGATACCTTCGCGCGCGCCGACACCGCTGCGGTGGCGGCGGCGCATGGCGCGTGGCGCGCCGCCGAGGCGAAGCTGGCGGCAGCGCGCAGCGCGCTCGACGAAGCAACGCGCGACCGCGAGTGGCTGGAGCATTGCGTCGCCGAATTGCAGGCGCTGGCGCCCCAGCCGGGCGAGGATGCCGAACTCGCCGCATCGCGCGCGGCGATGCAGAAGGGCGAGAAGATCGCCGGCGACCTTGGCGCGATCATGGAGGCGTTCGAGGGTAGCGAAAGCGGCCCCGCGAAACTGCGCGGCGCGGCGCGGCGGCTCGACCGGCTGGCAGGCGATCATCCGCTGCTGGCCGAAGCGCTGGCGGGACTCGACCGCGCGATCATCGAGGCCGACGAGGCCGAGACGAAGCTGCGCGAGGCCGCGCGGGCGATGGAATATGACCCCGAACGGCTCGATGCGACCGAGACGCGCTTGTTCGAACTGCGCGCGATGGCGCGCAAGCACAACGTTCAGCCCGACGAGCTGACCGAACTCACCGGCACACTGGCCGCGCGGCTCGACGCGATCGAGGGGGGCAGCGCGGGGCTGGCGAAGCTGGAGGCAGCGGTCGCCGAAACCGCCGCAGCCTACACCCATGCGGCGAGCGCGCTGTCCGACCTGCGGAGCAAGGCGGCGGCGCGGCTCGATGCCGCGGTGGCGGGCGAACTGGTGCCGCTGAAGCTCGATGCCGCGCGCTTTCAGACGCTGGTCGAGCGCTTGCCTGCCGATCGCTGGGGACCGGAAGGCATGGACCGCGTCGAATATCTGATCTCGACCAACCCCGGTGCGCCATTTGCGCCACTGGCCAAGATTGCGTCGGGGGGCGAATTGTCGCGCTTCATTCTCGCGCTCAAGGTCGCACTCGCCGAAGAGGGCGGGGCGGACACGATCATCTTTGACGAAATCGACCGCGGGGTGGGCGGCGCAGTGGCGTCGGCGATCGGCGAACGACTGGCGCGGCTGGCGGGCGCGGGCAAGCAATTGCTGGCGGTGACGCACAGCCCGCAGGTCGCGGCCAAGGGCGCGGCGCATTTTGTCATCGCCAAGTCGAGCGAGGGGATTGTGACCCGCACGAGTGTGCATGCGCTGGACGAAGCGGGCCGCCGCGAGGAAATCGCCCGCATGCTGTCGGGCGCCGAGGTGACCGCCGAAGCGCGGGCGCAGGCGGAAAGGCTATTGGAGGTCACGGCGTGACGATCGCGCATCCGCTCGACCGGCCAGTGTGGAGCATGCTCACCGGACGCCAGGCGCATCTGGCCACGGGCGACGCCCGCGCGTTGCGGCTTGATCGTGGCTATGGCGTGTTCGGCGTCGCCGCCGACCCCGGCACCGCGGCGCAGGCGGCGCTTGCGGCGCTGATTCCCACGGGTGAGGAGTTGTGGATTGTCGAGGGCGACGCCTGGCCAGTTCCCGCCGGTGCGCGCGAGGTGAAGCGCGCGGTGCTGACGCAGATGGTCGCCGCGGGCGCGCCGCCGAGGGCGCGCGACGGCGAGCCTATGATCATCGCGCTCGGTGAGGCGGATGCCGCCGAAATGGCGGCGCTCGCCGAGCATGCCAAGCCGGGACCGTGGGGGCCGACGACGCATCGCTATGGACCGTTCTTCGGGATCCGCGACGGAGACGGCCGTCTGCTGGCGATGGCGGGGCAGCGGATGCTGATGCCTGGCATGGCGGAGGTCAGCGGGGTGTCGACGTGGGAAGATTGCCGCGGGCGCGGCTATGCGCGGACGCTGATCGGCCATGTCATGCGCGACATGGTGGCGCGCGGCGAGCAGCCGTTCCTGCACAGCTATGCCGACAATGCAGGAGCGATTGCGCTGTATGAGTCGCTGGGTTTTCGGATCCGGCGCGCGGTGCATGTGCTGGTGATTGCGAATGATTGATATGAACGACGGCACCGCCCTGTCAGAAGCCGATGCCGCCAACGAATTGATGCGGCTGGCAAAGACGATCGCTTATCACAACCGGCGTTACCATGCCGACGACGCGCCCGAGATCAGCGACGCCGATTATGACGCGCTGGTGCGGCGCAACAACGAACTTGAAGCGACCTTTCCGCAGCTGATCCGCGCCGACAGCCCGAACAGCCAGGTCGGTGCTGCGGTGGAGGCGTCGCCGCTCGCCAAGGTCACCCATGCCCAGCGGATGATGAGCCTCGATAATGCGTTCGCCGACGACGATGTCGCCGAATTCGCGGCGCGGGTGCGGCGCTTCCTCAACCTGCCCGAAGACGCCGCTGTCGCGCTGACCGCTGAGGACAAGATCGACGGGCTGTCCTGTTCGCTGCGCTATGAGCGGGGCGTACTGGTGCAGGCGGCGACGCGGGGAGACGGGAGCGTGGGGGAAGATGTGACGCCGAATGTCCGCACCATCGCCGACATTCCCGAAAAGCTGGCCGGAGACGCGCCTGAAATCTTCGAAATTCGCGGCGAAATCTATATGGCCAAGGCGGATTTTGCTGCACTCAATGCTGCGCAGCAAAAAGCCGAGGCGAAGGTGTTTGCCAACCCGCGCAACGCCGCCGCCGGATCGCTGCGGCAGAAGGATGCGAGCGTCACCGCGGCGCGCCCGCTGCGCTTTCTGGCGCATGGGTGGGGCGAGGTCAGCGATGTGCCTGCGGCCACGCAATATGACGTGATGCGGTTGATCGAAAGCTGGGGGGTGCCGGTCTCGCCGCTGCTCGGCCGCTTTGAATCGGTTGCCGACGTGCTCGCGCATTATCGCCAGATCGAGGCGCGGCGCGCCGAGCTACCCTATGACATCGACGGGGTCGTTTATAAGGTCGACCGCCTCGACTGGCAGGCGCGGTTGGGGTTTGTCGCGAAGGCGCCCCGCTGGGCGATCGCGCATAAATTCCCCGCCGAACGCGCGCAGACGACATTGGAGGCGATCGACATTCAGGTCGGGCGCACGGGCAAGCTGACCCCGGTCGGCCGGCTGACCCCGGTCACCGTTGGCGGCGTCGTGGTGTCGAACGTAACGCTGCACAATCGCGACGAGATCGGGCGATTGGGTGTCCGCCCCGGCGACCGCGTCGTTGTCCAGCGGGCGGGCGATGTGATCCCGCAGGTCGTCGAGAACCTGACCCGCGACGAGGATCGCGTGCCGTACCTGTTTCCAGATCATTGCCCGGTGTGTGGCAGCGAGGCGGTCGCGGAGGAGAGCGAGGTCGACGTTCGCTGCACCGGCGGCCTGATCTGCGTGGCGCAAAAGTTTGAGCGATTGCGCCATTTCGTCAGCCGCGGCGCGCTCGATATCGAGGGGCTCGGCGAAAAGAGCATCCAGGAATTTCTCGATCTCGGCTGGCTGGTGCGTGGCCCGGCTGATATTTTCCGGCTGCACAAGCATCGCGACGAACTGCTCCACCGCGACGGGTGGAAGGAAAAATCGGTGGATAACCTGTTTGCCGCAATCGAGGCGAAGCGATCGCCCGACGCCGCGCGACTGCTGTTCGGTTTGGGCATCCGCCATATCGGCGCGGTGACGGCGCGCGATCTGTTGAAGGGGCTGGTCACATTGCCGACGCTGCGCAAGGCAGTTGAGCAAATGAATGAAATGTATCGGCTCGAAGATGGAACGCGAATTGCCGCGCCATCTAACTATTTTGAAATCGACGGCGTTGGCACCGCAGTCAATGAAGCATTGCGAGATTTCTTTCACGAGCCGCACAATTGTGAGCTGTGGGACGATTTGCTGTCGGAAGTATCGCCGCCGCCCTTTGTCGTCGAAACGCGCGACAGCGAAGTGTCGGGGATGACGGTGGTGTTTACGGGCAAGCTGGAGACGATGAGCCGCGACGAGGCGAAGGCGCAGGCAGAGGCGCTGGGGGCCAAGGCGGCGGGATCGGTAAGCGCGAAGACCGATCTGGTCGTCGCTGGGCCAGGCGCGGGGTCGAAGCTCAAGCAGGCAAGCGCGCTCGGGATCAAGGTGATCGACGAAGCCGAGTGGGCGGAGATTGTCGCCGCGGCGGGGTGAGCAGGGCATCCACCCTCGTCACCCCGGACTTGATCCGCGGTCCATGACGGCGGGGCAGGAATGGATGCCGGGTCAAGCCCGGCATGACGAAAATGAGGTTAGGGTGCTAGTAAACGGTGCGCGCCATCACAGACGGGGCGGCGAAAATGCGGTGAGGGGACCACATGGCCAAGCGTGATTATCTGAACCACCTGATGCGCGATCTGGAATCGCATACCGAGGTGCGGCGGTTTGGCAGTGGGTGGCTGTCGGGCTTTTTCGCTTTGCTGTTTGCGGTCGTCGGCTTTGGCCTCGTGATCGCGCTGCGCTTCCCCGACTGGTTCGCAACCCCCGAACTGGCGATCGTCAAGGATTGGGGCGGGTTTCGCGGGGTTGTCCATCTAGTGCTGCTCGCCAGCTATGGCCTTGCGCTGCTCAGCTTGCTGCTGCGTCCGCGTAAAGTGCTGGGCGCGACGGCGCTGATCATCGCGCTGGCCGCGACGCTGATCGGCGGGTCGAACGTCCAGCCGGCGGAAACGCGCGACTGGGGCATTTTCTTCGGGCTCGACTTTTTTGTCGTCAACCTGCTGATCACCGGCTTCATGTTTGCGCCGCTTGAACGCCTGTTCCCGCATCGCCGGACGCAGCGCCTGTTCCGTACCGAATGGCGCGAAGATCTGTTCTATTATCTGGTCAGCACGATGTTCGTGCAGGTGCTGGGTTTCCTCGCGCTCGCGCCGTCGACGATCATCAACGACCATACGAGCAATTGGCAGGCGTTTCGCGCCGGCGTCGCGGCGCTGCCGTGGCTCGTCCAGTTCGCCATCGTGCTGGTCGCGTCGGACATGGCGCAATATTGGTTCCACCGCAGCTTCCACCGCTACCCCTTCCTGTGGGGTTTCCATGCTGTCCACCACAGCGCGAAGTCGATGGACTGGCTCGCGGGGTCGCGGATGCATTTCGTCGAAATCATCCTGCTCCGTTCGATCACCTCGCTGCCGCTGTTCACATTGGGTTTCAGCCCGTCGGTGATGCAGGCTTATATCGGCTTTGTTTATGTCTGGTCGTCGCTGCTCCACGCGAATGTCGGGGGCAATTTCAATCGGCTGGGCCACTGGATCGCGACGCCGCGATTTCATCACTGGCACCATGGGTTGGAACGCGAGGCGTTCGACGTCAATTTCGCGATCCATTTCCCGTGGATCGACAAGATTTTCGGGACATTCCATTTGCCCAAGGACCGCTGGCCCGAAAATTACGGCATCCCTGAAGAGGTGCCGCGCAGCTATTGGGGGCAGTTCCTCTATCCGTGGACGCGCACGGGGAAGAAGACCGACGAGACGCTGGCGGAATAATCCATCCCGTCATTGCGAGCAAAGCGAAGCAATCTCCAGCCATCGACCTTAGTCTGCCGTCGATGGCTGGAGATTGCCGCGTCGCTTCGCGCCTCGCAATGACGATGGCTGTGCAACGCATCTTGTCAGCCAATGGCATCCGCCATAGAGCGCGCCGGGTGAGTCTGCTCGCCGCCTTTCGCCGTCCCGGCATCCTGCTGCTGTTGCCGCTGCTCCTCGCGCTCGCCGCCCGGGTGCTGGTGGCGCCGGGGTGGATGATCGAGAGCGATGCGGGCGGGTCGATCACGGTGCGTATCTGTTCGGACCCGACCGATCCCGGGAAGACCGTGACGATCGCGCTGGAAAAGGCGGGCAGCCACGACGCGGGCGAGACGCAGCAGCATTGCCCGTGGGGTGCGCTGGCGAATGCGCCGATCGTGCCTGGTGAACCGCTGTTACTGGCCGCGCCGATGGTTGCGGCGCCGACCCCGGTCGCGGTGCGGTCGCTGGGCTTTGCGCCCGGCATCGCGTCGCCGCTGCCGCCGAGTACCGGACCGCCTGCTTTCGCCTGAACCAGATTGAACGGCTGCCCACGCAGATGCGCGGCGCGGCGCTTTGCTGATTTCACGCGAAAGATTGAACCATGTCACCTCACGCCTATCGGGCGGCGCCTTTGCTGGCGCTCGTCCTCTCGCTCGTCCCTGCCGCGGTGCAGGCCGCCGAGGCCGAAGCCGATCCGACGATCATCGTCACCGCCCCCGAACTGACCAATGACGCCGAAGCGCGCGTCGCCAAGACGGCGGGCGGTGCCGACGTCGTCAGCCATCAGGATTATGCCGACAAGTCGATTGTCTCGCTGCGCGACACGCTGGCCTTTTCGCCCGGCGTCTATATCCAGCCGCGCTATGGGCAGGAGGTCCGCATTTCGATCCGCGGATCGGGGCTGTCGCGCGGGTTCCATATGCGCGGGCTGACGCTGCTGCAGGATGGGGTGCCGATCAACCTGGCCGACGACAACGGCGATTTTCAGGAGCTCGAGCCGATCTTCTTCGATCATCTCGAGGTCTATCGCGGCGCCAACGCGCTGCGTTTCGGGTCGGGAACTTTGGGCGGTGCGGTCAATGGCGTGACCCCGACCGGGCGCACGGCGGAGGGCTTTTACCTGCGCGGCGATGTCGGCAGCTTCGACAGCTATCGCGGGCTGATTTCGGCGGGCGTCGCGAGCGAGCGCGTCGATGCGTGGGCGGCGGTCAGCACCGATACGTCTAACGGCGACCGCGACCATGTGCAGCGCCGCAGCTTTCGTTTCCACGGCAATGTCGGGCTGAAGCTGAGCAACGTCGCTTCGACGCGTTTCTATGCCAGCTACAACGACATCAAGCAGGAAATCCCCGGCGCGCTGACCTTCAACCAGGCGCTGACCACCCCGCGCGTCGCCAGCGCGGCGGCCGTGGCGGGTGATCAGGCGCGCGACATTGTCTCGCTGCGGCTGCAGAACCGCACGACCATCGACTGGGGCGCGTTCAAGCTCGACGTCGGCGGCTTCGTCAATGCCAAGTCGCTCTATCACCCGATCTTTCAGGTGATCGATCAGGACTCGCTCGATCTCGGCGGTTTCTTTCGCGCCGATTATGCCGCGGGGCCGGTTGAGGTCACGCTGGGCGGCGAGCTGCGCCGCGGCAGCACCGACGCGCGCCAATATGTGAATATCGCGGGACGGCGCGGGGCGCTGGTGTTCGACGCCGACCAGACCGCGCGCACCGCCAATATCTATGGCGAGGTGCGGGTGCGGCCGCTGGAGCAGCTGACCTTGATCGCGGGCGGCGTCTATGCCGATGGCTTCCGCAAACGGCGGGTCAATGTCTCGACCTCGCGTGACGGGCGGATCGAATTCGACGCCTTTTCGCCCAAGTTCGGTTTGCTGTTCCAGCCGAGCGCGGACGTGCAATTCTTCGCCAACTACAGTCGTTCGGCCGAATTTCCGGGCTTTGGCGAAGTGTTCCAGACCCTCGGCACCCCGCCGATCAGTCAGGTCGTGTCGACGATCCGCCCGCAGCGGGCGTGGACAGCAGAGGTCGGGACGCGCGGCAAGACCGGGATCGTCAGCTGGGATCTGGCGCTCTACCGCGCGGCGCTGAAGGGCGAATTGCTGCAATTCACGACCAATGTCAGCATTCCGGTGGCGACCTTTAACGCCGACCGCACGCTGCATCAGGGGGGCGAGGCGGCGCTGGAAATCGCCCTGACCGACTGGCTGCGACTGCGGCAGGTTTATACGTACAGCGACTTTCGTTTCCGGGGTGACAGCCAGTTCGGGAACAACCGCCTGCCGGTGGTGCCGAACCATGTGTATCGCGCCGAGGCGCGGATCGGCACCGACGCGCTGCATATCGCGCCGAATGTCGAATGGGTGCCCAATGGCCCCTACGCCGATTACCGCAACCTTGTCCGCACCCCCGACTATGCGCTGCTTGGCGTGACCGGCGGTGCGCGGATTGCTGAGGGGATCGACGCCTTTGTCGACGTTCGCAACATCATGGGCAAAAAGGCGATCGGCGATATCAGTGCGGTGATCACCGCCACCGCGCCATCGGTGGTCACGCCGGCGGCGTCGGCGATCTATTATCCCGTCGAGCGCCGCGCGGTGTCCGCCGGCATTCGCGCGCGATTCTAAGGGGGCAGGGGATGACCGACATCAACCGGATTCCGCTCTATCGCACGATCTGGCGCTGGCATTTTTATGCCGGGCTGTTCGTCATCCCCTTCATCTTGATGCTCTCGGTGACGGGGACGGCCTATCTGTTCAAACCACAGCTCGACCGGTGGCAGGAGCGCGCATGGCGCGGGTTGTCGACCGCTGAGCGGGTCGATGCCGATGCGCAGGTGAAGGCGGCGCTGGCCGCCTTCCCGGGCGCGAATTTTCATTATTACCGTGTGCCGCAGGCGCGGGGAGATGCCGCGGTCGTCCATGTCGGACTGCCGGCTGGCGGGATGCGCGACGTCGCCGTCTCGCCGCAGGGACGGGTGATCGGCAGCGCCAATCCCGACGACCGCATTTCGGCTTGGCTCGCGAAAATCCACGGCAGCCTGCTGATCGGCAAGCCCGGCGGGATCATCGTCGAACTGGCGGCGAGCTGGGCGATCGTGATGATCCTGACCGGGTTGTATCTGTGGTGGCCACGCGGGCGCGGGCTCGCGGGGGTCGTGTGGCCGCGGCTGGGACTGGGCGGGCGAACGGTGCTGCGCGATCTGCATGCCGTGACCGGATTCTGGGTGTCGGGGCTCGCGCTGGTGCTGCTGCTCACCGCGCTGCCGTGGACCGACGTCTGGGCGCAGGGTTTCCGTGCGGTGCGCGCCGAAATGGGCTGGGTGCAGGGCGCGCAGGACTGGAAAAGCGGCGCGGCGGATCATCATGCGGCGCATGATCATAAAGCGATGGCCAAGGCGATGGCGAAACCTGTGGAGGTCGGCGATGAACCGCGTGTCGCGCTGGACCGCATCGTCCTGCGCGCGCAGAATGAAAATCTCCCCGCGCCGGTGATCGTCCAGCCGCCAGGCGCGCCGAACATGTTCGGGCCGCCCAATGGTGACACCTGGACGCTGACCACGCAGACGCAGAACCGGCCGCTGGTGCGCAAGGTCAGTTATGACGTCGTCACCGGGATCGAGGTGTCGCGCAGCGGCTTTGCCGATAAACATATCATCGACCGCGTCGTCGGCGTCGGCATCGCGTGGCATGAGGGGGCGCTGTTCGGGATCGTCAGCCAGCTGATCGGGGTGCTCACTGCCCTTATGTTGATGACCCTTGCGGTGTCGGGGTTTCTGATGTGGCGACGGCGCAAGCCCGACGATGCGCTGGGCGCGCCGCCGCTGCCGCGCGATCCGGCGAAGCTGAAGGGGGTGGCGGCGATCATTCTAGTGCTTGCGGCCCTGCTGCCGTTGCTCGCGGCGTCGCTGATCTTGCTATGGATCGTCGATCGGCTCATCATCCCGCGCCTGCCGCGCGCGGCGCGATGGTTGGGAGTCGTTCGCGCGTAAATGGTTTCTTTTGAAACCAGTTCATGTTAGGTCGCGGCTTATGAAAGAAGGCTTCACCCATGTCCACGCCACGCCGCCGCCGGGTGCCGCGGCCGACTGGACGATTTCGCAAAATTGGGACGCCTTTGACGCCGGCGAACATGCCATGTGGGACCGGCTGTTCGCGCGCCAGTCGGACATGCTGCCCGGCCGCGCCGCCGATGCCTTTCTGCGCGGGATCGATGTGCTCAAGCTCGAAAAGCCGGGCATTCCCGACTATCGCGAGCTCAACGCGCGGCTGATGGCGGCGACGGGGTGGCAGGTTGTGGCGGTGCCGGGGCTGGTTCCCGACGAGGTGTTTTTCGACCATCTGGCGAACCGGCGTTTTCCGGCGGGCAATTTCATCCGCGCCCCGGACCAGCTCGACTATCTGCAGGAACCCGACGTCTTTCACGACGTGTTCGGGCATGTCCCGATGCTCGCCGATCCGGTTTTCGCCGACTATATGGTCGCTTATGGCGAGGGCGGGCTGCGCAGCCTGAAATTCGACGCGCTGAAACAGCTGGCGCGGCTTTACTGGTACACCGTCGAATTCGGCCTGATCCGCGAGGCGGGCGGCCTGCGCATCTATGGCGCCGGGATCGTGTCCTCCTATGCCGAGAGCGTGTTCGCGCTCGACTCGGACAGCCCGAACCGGATCGGTTTCGACCTGTCGCGGGTGATGCGCACCGATTACCGGATCGACGATTTCCAGCAGAATTATTTCGTCATCGACAGTCTGGACCAGTTGCTTGAAACGACGGTGAACACCGATTTCGCGCCGCTTTATGCCGCGAATGGCGCGATGCCGCCGATCGCGATTGCGGATATATTGCCGGGTGACGAGGTCGTCACGCGCGGCACGCAGGATTATGCGGCGGCGAAAGCCTGACGCACCATCCCCTCCCGCTTGCGGGAGGGGCAGCGAGACTTGCGAGCTTGCTCGCTAGTCGCAGCGGGGTGGGCTTTTCGACGCAGGATGCTCGCTTCGCTCGCCCCACCCCTAACCCCTCCCGCAAGCGGGAGGGGAATATCGCATCACCAGCTCCCGAAACTCGGATCCGACGGGCTTGCGCGGTGGAAGGCGCGTTCCTGGCGCCGCCAGCCGTAGCGGCGGCGCTTGACCAGCAGCAGGCACGGCCATTCGGCGCTGCCGCCGCGCGCGGCAAGGCGAAAGCCCTGTGCGCGGTACGCGGCGAGCACCGGGTCCATCTGGCGCGCGATCAGTCCGGCGAGGATGGCATGGCCGCTCGGCGCCGTCGCCGCGGCGATGTCGGGCGCCAGCGTGATCAGCGGCCCGGCCAGGATGTTGGCGATCAGCAGATCATAAGGCGCCCGGTGGCGGATCGCCGGATGGTCGGTCCCCGGCGCGACCGCGAGTGACAGGGCGCCGCTGCCGCGCCCCAGCGGTACGCCGTTGATCGCGGCATTGTCACGCGTGACGAAGATGCTCGCGGGGTCGATGTCCGACGCGATCGTCCGCGCACCGGGCCATAGCGCCATGGCGGCAAAAGCGAGCAGGCCGGTGCCGGTGCCGATGTCGGCGACGTGGCGCGGGGTCGTGCCTTGGCGTTTCAGCCGGTCGAGCATCGCGAGGCAGCCCGCGGTGGTGTCGTGGCCGCCCGTACCGAACGCCTGACTCGCGTCGATCAGAAAAGGGGTGCTGCCGGGCGGTACGCGGTCGGCATAGCTGCTGGTGTGGACGAAGAACCGGCCGGCCTGCACCGGTTCGAGCCCTTGCTGGCTTAGCGTGACCCAATCTTCTTCGGGCAGTTGCGCCACGGTCGGCTTTTTGCCTTTGGCGCTCGGGACCAACGACTGCAAGGTTTTCAGCAACGCGGCGCTCGGCCTGTCGTCGACATAGGCGTCGAGCTGCCACAGCCCCGCATCCTCATCGATTTCGTGCGTCACCACCACCGGCGCGTCGGGCGATGCATCCAGCATCTGATTTTCGCCCGACAATGTCTCCGCCTCGGCGCGGGTACAGGGGAGCGTGATGATCCAGCTCATCGGTCAGCGCACATAGCTGGCGCCATTCACGTCGAGCACCGCGCCGGTCATCGACTGCGGCGCGTCGATCGCGCACCAGCGCGCCATTTCGGCGACTTCATCGGGCATCGCGACGCGGCCCAGGGGAATGTCGGCGAGCAATTTGTCGCCGCCGCGGCTCGCCAGATAGTCTTCGGCCATCCCGGTCATCGTAAAGCCGGGGCAGATCGCGAACGCGAGGATGCCGTCCTTGGCATAAGCGCGCGCGATCGTCTTGGTCATCGCGGTCATGCCCGCCTTTGACGCGGCATAATGCCAGTGGGCGGGGCTGTCGCCGCGGTGCGCGGCGCGGCTGGCGATATTGACGATGCGGCCGCCAGATCCGAGCCCCTGCCAATGCAGTACCGCGCGGCGACACAGGTCGGCGCTCGCGGTCAGATTGATCTGCATCGTGCGATTCCAGCTCGCCAGCCAGTCGGAATCATCGCCATCGAGCGGATTGGCTTCGAACACCCCGGCGTTATTGATCAAAACGTCGATGCGGCCGTCCAGCCGGTCGAGACTTGCCCGCCACAGCCGTTCGGGAACGGCGGGATCGGCCAGATCGCCGTCGGCGCTCGACAGCACTACGGTCTTGGTGGCGTCGGTGCTGAGCGCGGCGGCGATCGCAGCGCCAATACCGCGGCTCGCGCCGGTGATCAGGATATGGGTTTGCATGCCCCCGCCTTAGGCAGCGGGGCAGAGCTTGCCAAGCCGGGGAAGCGGGGGTGTTAAGCCACCCGGCGACTGAACTCGCTCGCGGCTTGTTCCAGCTGCTGCAACCGGCCGCCCATCTTGGCAAATTCCTGGCTCAACACGCTGATTTCGCTCGCGACCATTCCCGAATCGTTGCGAATGCTGGCGATTGTCGACGACATGCTGTCGGCGGCTAGCGCGGTTTCGTCGACCGCGGCGGTGATCGAGGTGACCGTCTGCGCCTGCGCGTCCATCGCGTCGCGGATGCGCTGCGCCGACTGCTGGACCTCGACGATGGTTTGCTGGATCGACTGGTTGGCGCTGACCGACCCGCGAGTAGCTTGCTGGATTGCGGTGATCTTGCCCGCGATATCGTCGGTTGCGCGCGCGGTTTCATTGGCCAGGCTCTTCACTTCCTGCGCGACGACGGCAAAGCCGCGTCCAGATTCGCCGGCGCGCGCCGCCTCGATGGTGGCATTGAGGGCGAGGAGGTTGGTTTGGCCGGCGATCTCGCGGATCAGGCCCAAAATGGATTCGATCGATTCGGCGTGGTGCGACAGCGTTTCGGACATCGCGACGGCTTCGCCCGCTTGTTCGGACGCGCGCGTCGCTACGGTGGCGGAGGCTTCGACCTCGCTGCGGGCATCCTCAATCGCACGGATCAGGCCGGCGGCGGTTGACGCGGCTTCGCGCATCGCCATCGCCGATTGTTCGGACGCGGCGGCGACTTCGCTCGTCTTGGCGATCATGCCCTTCGCCGCCTGGTCGGCCGAGGCCGCCTGTTTGGCGAGCTGGTCGCGCACCCCGTCGGTGTCCTGCACCAGCGAGGCGATCGAGCGGTCGAAGTCGCCCGCCAGCGTCTGCCGCTCGCTGGAGATCACGGCGCGGTCGAGCTTTTCGGCATAGCGCTGCATGATGTCGAACTCGAGCAGCGCCAGCCGGTTGATCGCGCTGGTCAGCCGCGCCAGCCGCGCGGCATCGTCGATGCAGGCGGCGACGACATAGTCGATCGTCAGCCGCTGGCTTTCAGCGATGCACGACATCACCGATGCAAGCGGCAGTTTGACGCGCCGCGCCATATGGGCGTTCTGGCACGCGATCGTCGCGACCTCCTGTCCGGCGGCGTCGGCATATTTCGTTTCGGTATGGCGCGCGCTGCCGCGGATATACGAGGCGAGCAGGTCGCCCTCGACCGCACGATCGACACTGGAAAGCGCGTTGAAGGCATCCCAATAAGCTTTGGCGATCGCTTCTTCGCGGCCAGCGATGATCGCATGGATTTCGGTGGCGTTCGCGGCCAGCTGGCCGTCGAGGTCGTAATAGGGGAAGCGTTCGGCCATCAAAATCGGGTCGATTTGCTGCTTATGAATGGGATTTTCCTTCGCCATGATCCTGCTTCCCTGATCGATCCAAATGGGCGCGAGTCTGATGCTCGCATCGTCCGCAAAACATATGACCGGGGTATGCGGCACGGTTGGTAAATTCACCGTTAACCAGTGCCTGGTTTTTCGCGCTAGCCGCGCTCGTCGATGGAGGGGGCGACGGAAACCGGGTATCCCTCGAACGCCTTGATTGTGCGCAGGGCAAAGGCGCTGTGCATTGCGGCAACCCCGGGCAGCCGGGACAGGCAGTGACGGTGCAGCCGGTCGAAATCGGCAACATTGCGCGCGGCGACGCGCAGCCGGTAATCCGATGCTCCCGACAGGAGTTGGCATTCGAGGATTTCGTCGAAGCTTTTGACCGCGCTCTCGAACGCGGTCAGCGCCTCTTCGCTCTGCGACGTCAGGCTGATGTCGACAAATACGTCGAGCCCCAGCCCTATGCTTTCGGGATTCAGCCGCGCGGTATAGCCGGTAATGATCCCCGTCGCCTCCAGTGCACGGATGCGGCGGTGGCACGCCGATGCGGACAGCCCCACTGCATCGCCCAGCTCGGCCGCGGGCCGCGGCCCATGCCGCTGCAGCAGGTTGAGCAACTTAATGTCGATTCGATCAATCATTGTGCGCCTTTGGTCCAATCCACGCAAAAATCGTGCGTAATTGTCGCGAAAACGGGACAGATATGCAAGGACCTCGCGCGCGTAAACTGTTATATCCGCGGATAGGAAATCCGCGGCGATGCGAAGGCGCGACCGACGGGTGAGCAATGGAGATCGAAGCATGATCATCGGCACCCCCAAGGAAATCAAGAACCACGAATATCGCGTCGGCCTGACCCCCGAAAGCGCGCGCGAACTCAGCGCCCACGGCCACCGCGTGCTGGTGCAGACCGGGGCCGGCGAAGGCATCGGGGCGCACGACCGCTATTACATCGAGGCGGGGGCTGAAATCGTCCAGACCGCTGAAGAAATCTTCGCGCAATGTGACATGGTGGTGAAGGTCAAGGAGCCGCAGCCGGTAGAGCGCGCGATGATGCGCGAGGGCCAGATCCTCTACACCTACCTACACCTCGCGCCCGATCCCGACCAGACGCGCGACCTGATGAAATCGGGCGCGGTGTGCATCGCCTATGAAACCGTCACCAGCCCGCACGGCGGCCTGCCGCTGCTCAAGCCGATGAGCCAGGTCGCGGGGCGCATGTCGATCCAGGCCGGCGCGACCGCGCTGGAAAAGGCGCATGGCGGCCGCGGTGTGCTGCTCGGCGGCGTCCCCGGCGTTGCGCCGGGCAAGGTGTGCGTGATCGGCGGCGGCGTCGTCGGTTTCAACGCGGCGCAGATGGCGGCGGGTCTTGGCGCCGACGTCACGATCCTCGATCGCGACCCCGAAGTGCTCGAACGTGTCGGCACATTCTTTGAATCGCGCGCGAAGACGCGCTTCTCGAACCGTGCCAACCTCGCTGAATGCGTCGCCGAGGCCGATCTGGTCATCGGCGCGGTGCTGATCCCCGGCGCCGAAGCGCCCAAGCTGGTCACGCGTGCGATGCTCGGCACAATGCAGGCGGGCTCGGTGCTCGTCGATGTCGCGATTGATCAGGGCGGCTGCTTTGAAACCAGCCATGCGACGACCCACGCCGACCCGACCTATGTCGTGGACGGCATCGTGCATTATGCGGTCGCCAACATGCCCGGCGCGGTCGCACGCACCAGCACCTATGCGCTCAACAACGTCACTCTGCCGCACGCGCTGCGCATCGCCGACCTGGGGTGGAAGGAAGCGCTGCGCCGCGACGTGCATCTTTCGCAGGGCTTGAACGTATGGAATGGCAAGGTAACGTTCGAAGCCGTAGCCGAAGCGATCGGAACCGATTATGTGCCTGTCGAACAGGCGCTCGCCTGACAACAAGGACATAGACGAGACGATGACCGACCAAGCGCCCCCTCCGCCGCCGCCTGTTGGTAACGACCAACCCGAAGAAAATGAAGTCCTGCGCGCCGCGCGCGAAAGTCGGCAGCAAAAGGAAGCGGCCGATGCCGCCGAGGCCGCTGACAAGGACGCGGCCAAGGGCAGCAAGCGCGGCTGGAAAACCGCTGCGGCGGCGGGTTTGGGCATCGGCTCGGCCGCCGTGATCGCCGCGCTGCTTTACGCGAACCGCGACAAGATCAAGTAACGCGGTGATGTGACCGCTTCGGGGTGGTTACCAGTCATTCGTCATCCCGGACTTGATCCGGGATCCACCGCGGCGCTGAAGTTATAGTCCCCGGATCAAGTCCGGGGTGACGATCTTGGCAAGCTCGGCTTTCGGCCGATAGCCGCAATTCGGTCTCAATTCTGAGCGCGCGCCTGTCGGATCATTCTCTTTCGGCGTCGCGACGCGCATCGATGCGCGCCAACTCCGCTTCGTAAAGCGCCGTTGCGCAGTCGCTGGCTTCGTCTTCCACTGGCTTGATCAGCGCGCGTCGTTGGGAGCGAGGCGGCTTGCTCGCGACCAGGGCGTCGCGTTTCGGCTTGACCTGGTTATAGCATATCTCGCTGACACGACATGCCATCGTATCGACCTCAGGATCGCCGCTGGATTTGCGGGTCCGGCATTTTCCACTCTTCAGGCCTATCTTGCCGCGCCAGTTCTTCAGTCGCTCGCGCGCCGTCACGACGATTTCCTGCCCGACGAATTGGCCGATTGCGGCGTCGTTCGGGGTTGGCGGTGCGGCGGACGTCAACGCAAGAATGGCGGTAGCCAGGGCTATAGTCATTATTGGCTTTCTATCGTTGGCGATCCCAGTTCGGCTGACGTCTGTACCTTATGGCCCCGCCGCGACGACGATCCGATATGTACCGGTGCGATTGGCGACCGGAACAGGATGGTTTCACGCCGCGGTTATGCGCTTGGCACGGTATGGGAAGGCAGGGATCGCTAACGGGGCGATTTCCCGATTTCTTCCCCTTCACGCCCCCTAAGCAATTGCATATCGCGGCCACCGCGCTAAACCGGCGCCCATCGACCGAATAGAGTCAGAAACGGGGCTGATATGGCTGGCAACGAACTGAATGCGCGCCCGCGCGCGCCGCATTTGCAGGTATATAAATGGGGACCGGCAATGACGGTCTCGATCCTTCACCGCGCCAGCGGCGACGGGTTGGCGATCGTCGGCGCGTGCTTGTTCCTGTGGTGGCTTGGCGCCATTGCGGGCGGCCCGGAGGCCTATGCCGCATTTGTCGCCTGCGTGTGGCACGACCCCAGCCCAGAAATCACCCTGTTTCACGAGATCACCAACATCCTGGGCAAGGTCGTGCTGGTCGGGCTGACCTGGGCGTTTTTTCAGCATCTGTTTTCGGGGTTGCGCCATTTCGTGCTCGATATCGGCGCTGGCTATGAGCTCAAGACCAACAAGCTGTGGTCGACCGTTGTGATCGCCGCGGGCGTGCTCGCGACCGCCGCGACCTGGCTGTATATCATGGCGGGGGCACTCTGATGGGCAATGGCACAAATCTCGGCAAGGTTCGCGGCCTCGGCTCGTCCGGGCATGGGTCGCAACATTGGCTGCAACAGCGGCTGACCGCGCTAGGCAACATCCTGCTCGTCGGCTTTCTTTTCGTCTCGCTGATCCGCCTGCCGCTCAGCGATCATGCCGCAGTGCTGCGCTGGGCATCGAACCCGATGGTTGCGCTCGCGCTGATCCTGATGGTGGTCAGCGTCTTCTGGCATCTGCGGCTCGGGCTGACGGTGCTGATCGAGGATTATGTCCACGGCGCGGCGCATTTGTTCGCAATCGTTCTGCTTAATTTCTACGCCATCGGCGGCGCCGCCTACGGGATCTTTACGATCGCCCGTATCGCGCTGGCGCCCGTTGGGCTCGCCCCGGGGGGCATGTGACATGACCGACGCTTACAAGATCATCGACCACATCTATGACACCGTCGTCGTCGGCGCCGGTGGATCGGGCCTGCGCGCCACGATGGGCAGCGCCGAGGCGGGTCTGAAGACCGCCTGCATCACCAAAGTGTTCCCGACCCGCAGCCACACCGTCGCGGCGCAGGGCGGCATCGCCGCGTCGCTCGGCAACAATTCGCCCGACCATTGGCAATGGCATATGTACGATACCGTCAAGGGCTCCGACTGGCTCGGTGACCAGGACGCGATCGAATATATGGTCCGCGAAGCGCCGCAGGCGGTGTACGAACTCGAACACGCGGGCGTCCCGTTTTCGCGCAACGCCGATGGCACCATCTATCAGCGCCCTTTCGGCGGTCATATGCAGAATATGGGCGAAGGCCCGCCGGTGCAGCGCACCGCCGCCGCCGCCGATCGCACCGGCCACGCGATGCTTCATGCGCTGTATCAGCAGTCGCTGAAGTATGACGCCGACTTCTTCGTCGAATATTTCGCGCTCGACCTGATCATGGAAAATGGCGAGTGCCGCGGCGTCATCGCGCTGTGCATGGACGATGGCAGCATCCACCGCTTTCGGTCGCAGGCCGTCGTCCTCGCGACCGGCGGCTACGGTCGCAGCTATTTCACCGCGACCTCGGCGCACACCTGCACCGGCGACGGCGGCGGCATGGTGCTGCGCGCCGGCCTGCCGCTGCAGGACATGGAATTTGTCCAGTTCCATCCGACCGGCATCTACGGCGCTGGGGTGCTGATCACCGAGGGCGCGCGCGGCGAGGGCGGGTATCTCACCAATTCCGAAGGCGAGCGGTTCATGGAACGCTATGCCCCGTCGGCGAAGGACCTGGCGTCGCGCGACGTCGTGTCGCGTTCGATGGCGCTGGAAATCCGCGAAGGCCGCGGCGTCGGCCCGCACAAGGATCATATCTTCCTGCACCTCGATCATATCGATCCCGCGGTGCTCGCCGAACGGCTGCCCGGCATCACCGAAAGCGGCAAGGTGTTCGCGGGCGTCGACCTGACGCGCCAGCCGCTCCCCGTCGTGCCGACGGTCCATTATAATATGGGCGGTATTCCGTGTAACTATCATGGCGAAGTCGTGACCCTCGGCAAGGATGGCCCCGACACCGTCGTCCCCGGTCTGTTCGCGGTCGGTGAAGCAGCGTGCGTGTCGGTCCATGGCGCGAACCGTCTTGGCTCGAACAGCCTGATCGATCTCGTCGTCTTTGGCCGCGCGACGGGGCACCGCTTGCGCGATATCATCAAACCGGGTGCGGTGCAGCAGCCGCTGCCGACCGACAGCGCTGATCTGGCGCTCGGTCGTCTCGACCATTTCCGCCATGCCAAGGGCGGCTCGCCGACCGCCGAAATCCGCACCGAGATGCAGCGCGCCATGTCGGCGCACGCCGCGGTGTTCCGCACCGACGAATTGATGGCGGAGGGCAAGGACAAGTTGACCAAAACCTATCAGCGGATGAACGATGTCGGGGTCACCGACCGCAGCCTGATCTGGAACACCGACCTCGTCGAAACGCTCGAGCTCGACAATCTGATCAGCCAGGCGACGGTGACGATGCATTCGGCGTTCAACCGCAAGGAAAGCCGCGGCGCGCACGCGCATGAGGATTTCCCGAATCGCGACGATGCGAACTGGATGAAGCATACGGTGGCGTGGTTCGACGGCTGGGGCGGCAAGGGCGGCGGCGTCCGCCTGGATTACCGCCCGGTGCACGAATATACGCTGTCCGACGATATCGAATATATCAAGCCAAAGGCGCGGGTTTACTGATCCGCGCTGGTTCGCGCAGCGCGGCTATTCGCCGAAAAGGCTGTGCATCGGGTTGATTTCGGAAAAGGGCACGTCGACGTCTTCGCCCATCAGCCAGAGCTTTTGGCACGCGATGGTGAAAAAGATCAGCGCGACGACCCACACGATAAAGGTTTTGCGCGCTTGCCAGCGCCGCTCAGCCTCGGCGACCTTGGCGCGTGCCTTATAGTCGATGCCCAGCTCGCCCTCGAATTCGGCGACAAGCTGTGCGCGGCGGGTCCGCGAAATATTCGCGATACTCGCGTTGCTTTCCTTACCTGTCGAACGGCGATTTGCCATCGTTGCACCCTGAGCCAAGCTGGTCCGGTCTTCGGCCATAACGCCGAGCCCCTGCGAAAGGGTTAACCGGACTAGCACAATCCCGGGTCACGGGGATCAATCAGATGGTCACGACCAGCTTGCCGACCGCGCTGCGATCACCCAGCTTGGCGATCGCCTTGCCGCCGTCGGCCAAGGCGAAGCTTTCGGTGACACGCGGATTGATCTTGCCCTGTTCCCACAGCTGAAACAGCCGCGCGATATTGGCGCGGTTGCGGACCGGTTCGCGCGCCACAAACGCGCCCCAAAAGACGCCGGCGACGTCGCAACTTTTCAACAGCGTCAGGTTGAGCGGCAGGCGCGGGATGCCGGCGGGGAAGCCGACGACCAGATAGCGTCCTTCCCAGGCGATCGAGCGCAGCGCGGGTTCGGCATAATCGCCGCCGACCGCGTCATAGATCAGGTTGGCGCCGTTTGGCCCGACCGCGGCCTTGAACTTGTCGGCAAGCGCTTTCGACGCATCCTTGTCGAACGGTTGATAGCCATAGACGACGACTTCGTCGGCGCCGGCCTGGCGCGCAACGTCGGCCTTGGCCTCGCTCGACACCCCGGCGACGACGCGCGCGCCGAATGCTTTGCCAAGTTCGATCGCGGCGATGCCGACCCCGCCAGAGGCGCCAAGGACGAGCAAGGTGTCGCCTTCCTGGATGTGGCCGCGATCGACCAGCGCATGGATGCTGGTGCCATAGGTCATCAGCAGCGAAGCACCCGCGGCGAAATCATGCGCCGGGGGTAGATGATAGACATTGTGGACCGACACCGCGACGGCTTCGGACATGCCGCCGTTGCCGCAGCCCGCGATCACCCGGTCGCCAACCTTAAAGTCGGTAACGCCTTCGCCGACTTCGGCGATCAGGCCTGCGACTTCGCCGCCGGGGGCAAAGGGGCGGGCGGGCTTGAACTGATATTTATCCTCGATGATCAGCGTGTCGGGGAAATTGACCGCGCAGGCTTTGACGTCGATCACGACCTGCCCCGCGCCAGCGGTCGGCCGCGGCAATTCGCCCAGAGTTAATGTTTCTGGGCCGCCGGTGGCGGTCGACAAAAGAGCCTTCATCATCTTCTCCTTATGACAGCGCGGGCGTGAGCCAAGGCTGCATTTTTGCTATTTTTTCTTCATGCGCCGTGATCGCCGCGTCGCTTTTTTCGGTGAGCGAAATTTCGTCGAGGCCGTTCAGCAGACACATTTTGCGAAACGAATCGATATCGAAGCTGAAGCGGTCCTGAAACGGCGTCGTCACCGTCTGGGTATCCAGATCGACATGGATCGGGTCGGTCTTGGCAACCTCCAGCAACCGATCCACGGCGTCTTGCGACAGCACCACGGGCAATATCCCGTTCTTCACCGCATTGCCCGAAAAGATGTCCGAGTATGAGGGCGCGATGACGACGCGGATGCCGAGGTCGCCGAGCGCCCAGGCGGCATGTTCGCGGCTCGACCCGCAACCGAAATTGTCGCCCGCGATCAGGATCGGCGCGCCCTGATATTCGGGCTGGTCAAAGAGGTTGTCAGGATCGGCGCGCAACGTCTCGAACGCACCCTTGCCCAGCCCCTCGCGGGTAATCGTCTTCAGCCATTTCGCCGGAATAATGACGTCGGTGTCGATGTTCTTGAGCCCGAACGGGATTGCACGGCCCTCGACCTTTTCGATCGGGTTCATGCCATCAACTCCCGGACATCGGTCAGCTTGCCAGTCACCGCGGCGGCGGCGGCCATGGCTGGCGAGACCAGGTGGGTGCGGCTGCCCGGTCCCTGACGGCCGACGAAATTGCGATTGCTGGTGCTGGCGCAGCGTTCGCCGGCGGGTACCTTGTCGGGGTTCATGCCGAGGCACGCCGAACAGCCGGGTTCGCGCCACTCCAGCCCCGCGTCGGTAAAGATGCGGTCGAGCCCCTCGGCTTCGGCCTGTGCCTTCACCAGTCCCGATCCGGGGACGACGATCGCCCATTTGACCGTGTCGGCTTTGTGCCGCCCCTTCAACACCGCGGCGGCGGCGCGCAGATCTTCGATCCGGCTGTTGGTACAGCTGCCAATGAAGATATTCTCGATCGGCACATCCTGCATCCGGGTGCCGGGTTCAAGGCCCATATAGGCCAGCGATTTGGCGGCTGCGGCCTGTTTCGACGGGTCGGCGAAACTGCCCGGGGCAGGGACGGTGCCGGTGATCGATACGACATCTTCGGGGCTGGTACCCCAGGTGACGCTGGGCGCAATGTCGGCGGCGTCGATGACGACGACCTTGTCGTAAGTCGCGCCTGGATCGGTCGCAAGGCTGGCCCAATAAGCGACCGCGGCGTCCCAGTCGGCGCCCTTTGGCGCATAGGGGCGGCCCTTGAGATAGGCGAAGGCCGTCGCGTCGGCCGCGATCAGACCGGCGCGGGCGCCGCCCTCGATCGCCATGTTGCTGACCGTCAGGCGGCCTTCGACGCTGAGCGCGCGGATGGTGCTGCCGGTATATTCGATGACATGGCCCGTGCCGCCCGCGGCGCCGATGTTGCCGGTGATATGGAGGATTATGTCCTTGGCGGTGACGCCGGGGCCGATGTCACCCTCGACGCGCACTTCCATCGTCTTGGCGGGCTGAAGCTGCAGCGTCTGCGTCGCGAGGACATGCTCGACCTCGCTCGTCCCGATCCCGAACGCCAGCGCGCCGATGCCGCCGTGGCACGCGGTGTGACTGTCGCCGCAGACGATGGTGGTGCCCGGCAGCGAAAAGCCCTGTTCGGGGCCGACGACATGGACGATGCCCTGTTCGGCGGCGGTGGCGTCGATGTAGCGGATGCCGAAGGCGGGGGCGTTGGCTTCGAGCGCCGCAAGCTGCGCCGCGCTTTCCAGATCGGCGATCGGCAATTTCTGGCCCGCGGCGTCCAGTCTTGCCGTCGTCGGCAGATTATGGTCGGGGACGGCCAGTGTCAGATCGGGGCGGCGTACCGTGCGGCCGCTCGCGCGAAGCCCGGCGAACGCCTGCGGACTGGTGACTTCATGGACCAGGTGGCGGTCGATGAAGATCAGGCAGGTGCCGTCGGGGCGCTGTTCGACAACATGCGCGTCCCAGATTTTCTCATACAGGGTGCGGGGGCGAGTCATGCGGTTCACTTAAGCCTGTCAGACAACATTGCAAGCGAGTGGCGATCCAAAACGCAATTTTCGGTCGTCGGGTTCGCCATGGCCCCTTCTTCATGCCGACCTGATTCGGGGTCCATGAACGGTCGAGGCAATAGACGCCGGATCAAGTCCGGCATGACGAAAGTGGATGTTGGTCTTGCGCAAGCAATGCGCCTATATTGCTCCCATGTCGCTGCCCGCCATCATCGCACTGATCGTTGCCACCGTCCTCGCGATGGAGTTCGTGGCGTGGGCGAGCCACAAATATATCATGCACGGGTTCGGCTGGGCATGGCACCGCGACCATCATGAACCGCACGACAAGATGTTGGAAAAAAACGACCTGTTCGGGCTGTTCGGCGCCGCGCTGAGCATTGCGATGTTCGCTGTCGGCAGCCCGATGATCATGGGCGCCAGCGCTTGGCACCCGGGGACGTGGATCGGCCTGGGCGTGCTGTTCTACGGGATCATCTATACGGTGGTGCACGACGGGCTGGTCCACCAGCGTTACTTCCGCTGGGTCCCCCGGCGCGGCTATGCCAAGCGGCTGGTCCAGGCACACAAGCTGCACCATGCCACGATCGGCAAGGAGGGCGGGGTGAGTTTCGGCTTTGTCTTTGCCCGCGATCCGGCGAAGCTGAAGGCCGAGTTGAAGGTGCAGCGCGACGCTGGAATCGCGGTCGTGCGCGAGGCGCTGACGGAATAGCTCCCGTCATTGCGAGGAGCCGAAGGCGACGCGGCAATCTCCCGCTATGACCTCATGTGACGCCGATAACGGGAGATTGCTTCGCTTCGCTCGCAATGACGATCAGGGCTAGCCTGTTCGATAATCCGCCGTAATCGCCCCGCACGCGCGCAATTCCGCTTCATGCCCGACCTCGCGCCAGCTTTCGGCGAGCGCCTGCTGTTCCCAGTCGAGCATCGCGGGATGAGCGAGCATCGTATCGACCCATGCCTGCCCGGCGCCGACATCAAGGCCGTAGGTGCGGATGCGGAAGGCGACGGGGGCGAAAAAGGCATCGACGGCGGTCAAGCGATTGGCCGCAAGGAAGGGACCACCAAAGCGCGACAGGCCATCCTCAAACAACTCGCGAAGCCGCGCGATATTGGCCTTGAGCGCTTCCGACATCGGCTTGGGCGTCACCCGGACGCCGACATTCATCGTGCAGTCGTTCCGCAGTGCCGAAAATCCGCTATGCATTTCAGCGGCCGCGCACTGCGCCCAGGCGCGCGCGTCGGGGTCGGTCGGCCAGACACAAGTGTGGCGATCGGCGAGATAGAGCGCGATGCCGAGCGAATCGTAGATCGTACGGCCTTCGTGAAGCAGCGCAGGGACCTGTCCGGTCGGCGAAAAGCTGCGGAAATCGTCGTAATTGGCCGGCTTGGTAAAGGGTTCGATGCGATCCTGAAACGCGATGCCGAGCGCGCGCATCAGCACCCAGGGCCGCAGCGACCAGCTGGAGTAATTGCGGTTGGCGGTGATCAACTCGTACATGCTTCGCGCTCCTGAACGACGATGGGCGAGGTATAGTCGGGGTCGTGCGCGAAAGGCAGCGGGGTACCCTCGCGCAGCGCAGCAAGCACGCTGCCGAAATCGCTCTTTGCGCGCCAGCCAAAGCGCTGTTCGGCGCACGACGGGTCATAGATGCGATCGATGATCGCTGGGAGCACCCAGCCCTGTGCCGCATAGAGTTCGGCGGCGTCGGGATAGTGACGCGCGATCACGGCGCGCGCATCGCGGCCCAGTTCCTTGGCCTCCCCGCGTACGAAGGGTGGCGGGGCCGAGAGGATGAAGGTGTCGCAGCCTATCTGCGGCGCGGCCTCGAGCGCGGCAAGGTGCGCCGCGGCCGCATCCTCGACCGTCAGCCGGCGGTTCAGCAGCTCATTAGCCTTGAGATTGGGGCCGCTCGGCACCGCATGCGTGTCGTCATCCTCGGGGAAGAAGCGCCCGGTGCGCAGGATCGCCACCGATATTCCATGTTCGCGGTGGACCAGCCGGCAGGCCTGCTCGGCGGCGAGCTTGGTGATGCCATAGATGTTGCGCGGCTCGATCGGACCGAAACTCTCGTCCATCCACCATGCGCCTGCCTGGCCCGCGCCTTCGCGAACATCGGCGCGCACCATCAGCGAGGTGGTTGACGTGAACAGGAAGCGGTCGTTGCCTGCCGCAACCGCGGCTTCGATCAGGTTCAGCGTGCCACTGACATTGACGTCGACGAAAGCCTGACGCGGGTAACGGATAATGTCGGGCTTGTGTAACGCCCCGCCGTGGATCACCGCTTCGATGCCATGCTCACCCATCGTTCGGTCAATCAGGGCGCGGTCGGCGACGGTGCCGACCACTTGGGTATGCGCCCCGGGTACGACGTCGAGGCCGGTGACGTCATGGCCGTTTTGGGCGAGCAGCGGAGCCAGATAACGCCCCAGCCAGCCCGACGAACCGGTCAGTAGCAGGCGCATCGATGATTCTCCCCTCGGGTCCGAACGCGCGCCTGATACACAGGCAGAGGGACGCGGGGCAAGGGGCCCGGCTTGATCCGGATTCAGGGCAGGCTTGTTTGCCCTTTTGACGCCGCTGCAACCAGATTGGCCGCGGCAGTATCGCCGGTCTGCGGCGGCAGTTTGCTGAGATCGAGCCAGCCCGCGTCCTCACGCTTGTGATAACTGTCGATCGCCGCGAACGGGATGCGAAACGGAAATCCCCAATCGCTGTTCCACAGCGCGACGACGCCGGTCCGCGTGGCCGGTTCGAAAATCATCGTCGAGCGATAGCCCGAAACCGCGCCCGAATGGCCTTCCAGCCGGTGGCCGGCATAGGTAAAACTTCGCCAGCCCAGGCCATAAGAGGCGTCCCCGATGGCCTGACGCAAGGGTCCGCCATAAAGCCTTTGCGTTCCGATGCGCGGGCTATGGGCCAGTCGCAGCACGGGACCCGGCAGGACGTCGGGGCGGTCCCCCATCATCGCGCGCATCCAGATGGAGAAATCGACGATATCGCTTTCGACCCCTGCGGCCGCGGGTACGCGCCAATAGGCCGGTTTGCTGGGGCGGACTTCGCGGTTGTTGCGGTGTGGCCTCGCCCAGTCTTTGGCGCCGGTCAGCCGCTCCATGCCATAGCCCGCGCTGACCATACCGAGCGGGCGAAAAAAGCGATCCTCGACCGCGTTGGCGAAGGGCTCGTTCGCCGCCTGCGCCAATATCT
Source organism: Sphingopyxis sp. (assembly GCF_965279725.1). Lineage (GTDB taxonomy): Bacteria > Pseudomonadota > Alphaproteobacteria > Sphingomonadales > Sphingomonadaceae > Sphingopyxis. The sequence continues at coordinate 511,867 of NZ_CBDIIL010000003.1, read as the reverse complement.
CGCTCGCGGCATCGAAGGCGACGTTCTGATAGGTGTGGCAGGTGCCGGGGTCGCATTGCAGCGGCGCGGCGGCCAGGCTGGCGCGCAGCAACGCGGGGTCCTGCCCCTCCTCCAGCTTTTCGTCATAGGCGTTCTTGGTCAGGCCGGTGCGCTGGGCCAGCAGATTGTCCAGAGTGACCCGCGCTTCGGCGCCGCCGGGCAGGTGCAGCGACGTGCGCCAGTCGGCGACCGGACGCCCGAGATCGATGGCGCCATCCTCGGCCAGCGCCGCCGCTAGCACGCCCGTGGCGGTTTTGGAAACCGAGGCCCAGCGGAACAGCGTCTGCGGTGTTACCGGCGCGCCGGTTGACGCGTCGGCGACGCCATAGGTGCGGACGAAACGCAACTCGCCGTCCTCGACGACTGCTACCGCCAGCCCCGCCATTTCGTGTCGCCGCGAAAGGTCGGCCAATTGGCGGTCGAGCGCGCGATAGTCGATCCGCCCGCGCCATTCTGCGGGCGTGTCGGGCAGGTCTTGAGCGGCCTTGATCGGGATTGGGACGCTGGCCAGAGTGCGGCCGTCGCCAAGGGCGTGAACACCAAACCAGCCCGCCGATCCCAGCGCGGCGATCGCGATCAGGAAAGTTAAAACGCGGTTCATGGACGTGTGATTAGACGGCGACCTCATAATTGGCCGTCGTCTTAGCCGCGACTTCGTCCGCCGTCACCCCCGGTGCCAGCTCGATCAGACGGAACGGACTGTCATGATCGTCGCGCCGGAACACCGCGAGGTCGGTGATGATCATGTCGACGACATCCTTGCCGGTCAGCGGCAGGGTGCAGGCCGGGATGAATTTCGGGCTGCCGTCCTTGGCGTTGTGCTCCATCACGACGATGATCTTCTTGACCCCGGCAACCAGGTCCATCGCGCCGCCCATGCCCTTGATCATCTTGCCCGGGATCATCCAGTTGGCGATGTCGCCATTTTCGGCAATCTCCATCGCGCCGAGCACGGTGAGGTCGATATGCCCGCCGCGGATCATCGCGAAGCTGTCGGCAGACGAGAAATAGGCGGTTTGCGGCAGCTCGCTGATCGTCTGCTTGCCCGCGTTGATCAGGTCGGCATCCTCGTCGCCCTCAAACGGAAAGGGGCCGATGCCGAGCATGCCATTTTCGGACTGGAGCGTCACCGTCATCCCGGCGGGAATATGGTTCGCGACCAGCGTCGGGATACCGATGCCCAGATTGACGTAATAGCCATCCTGCAGTTCCTGCGCGGCGCGCGCCGCCATATCGTCGCGGGTCCAGCTCATTATTCGGGTTTCCATTCGCTGTCGGTGGAGAAGATATCGTCCCAGCCCAGTTTTTCCCACGGGCCATAGACGGAGTTGGGGAAAAGGAACCAGCCCTTGTCCCAAAGGGTAGACGGTCCCGCGCTCGTCGCGAGCGCCATGCGCTGCGCGGCGGGCAAGTCCTTGACGTTGAACTGCTGGCTGAAATCGCCAAGCTGGTCGCCGCCGAGGATGATGACGCAATATTTCGACGCGATGGTGGCGCGGCGCGGATCCTTGCTAGATCCGCCGGCATCGTCGCCCATCAGGAACAAGGTCTCGCCATGCTTGAACTCGCCGAGCCCCGCTGCGCGCAGCGTCTCTTCGCTGCCCTTGGCATTGGTCGCGCTGCGGTTGGTGTTCGCGATAACGGTGATCCCCGCAGCGCGCAGCTTGTTCACCATCTCGACGCTGCCCGGCATCGCGGCGGCCTTGCCCGCGCCGGTCTTTTCCCACTGGTCCCAGATTTTGGGATCGAACGCCGTACCCTTTTCGGCGAAATAGCGCATCGGGCCGAGGTTCCAGATCAACGTCTCGTCGGCGTCGAATACGGCGGCGAAGGGCTTGTTCCCACAAGGTTCGAAACGCGGCGCGTCCATCGTCGCGCCCGGCGCGAGGACAACGCTGTCCACAGGTCGCCGCTTGATCCGTTCGACGCCATAGTCAGAGATGCGGGCATTGGTGGCGCGCACCGCGACGGCAGCTTCGGCCGAACCGTAAAGATATTGCAGGGCGACCGGCGGCTTGGCCACCTCCGCGGTGGCCACCGGTGGGGTGGGGGTCGTGACCACGGCGTTCGGCGTAGCGGCACAGCCCGCGAGCAGCAGCGCGGAGGTCAGGGCAAGGGCGCGCATCACGCGGTCTCGCGCGGGCGCACCGTGCGGAACTCGATCTTCTTGTCATACGGCGCGCCGACAATCATCCGCTTCACATAGATGCCGGGCAGGTGGATCGCATCTGGATCGAGGCTGCCAGTGGGGACGATTTCCTCGACCTCGGCGATGCAGATTTTCGCGGCAGTCGCCATCGGCGCGTTGAAATTGCGCGCGGTCTTGCGAAAGATGAGGTTGCCGCTCTCGTCGGCCTTCCAGCCCTTGATGATCGCGACATCGGCGAAAATTCCGCGTTCCAGGATATAATCTTGTCCGTCGAAATTCTTGACTTCCTTGCCCTCGGCGACCGCGGTGCCGACGCCGGTCTTGGTATAAAAACCGGGGATGCCCGCGCCGCCGGCACGGCAGCGTTCGGCCAGCGTGCCTTGCGGACAGAATTCGACCTCGAGCTCGCCCGCCAGATATTGGCGTTCGAATTCCTTGTTCTCGCCCACATAGGACGAGATCATCTTCTTGACCTGCTTGGTGCGCAGCAGCTTGCCCAGCCCCTCGCCGTCGATCCCGGCATTGTTGCTGGCGATCGTCAGGTCCTTCGTCCCGGCGTCGCGAATCGCGTCGATCAGCCGCTCGGGGATGCCGCAAAGGCCAAATCCTCCGGCGCACAGGTGCATGCCGTCAAAGAGCAGGCCGTCGAGGGCGGCGGCGGCATCGGGATAAATCTTCTTCATGGGTGGGAGAGCTCCAGGTCCAGCGATTCCCCTAGGGCTTTAAGAGCCTGCTCGCCGCTTGTCACCTTGATAGCCATCATGCCGAGGGCGGCTGCAGGTTTGCAGTTGATGCCCAAATCGTCGAGATAGATGCAGTGGGCGGGTTCGACGTTCAGCGCTTCGCACATCATCCGGTAAATGCGCGGGTCGGGCTTGCGGACCCCGACTTTGCTCGATTCGATGACATGGTCGAACCGCGCCATGATCGCGCCGACTTCCTCGGCCTTGGCAAAGCCGCGCGCCATGCCCGCACCTTGGCCCGAAGGGACATTGTTGGTGATGCAGCCGAGCGCAAAGCCCTTGGCCTTCAGGGTGTCGAGCGCCGCGACCATCGCCGGGCGGACGGCGCCAGCGAGTACGGCGAGCACCGCTTCGCCCTCCAATTCATGCCCCAAGGCGCGCGCCTCTTTGGCAAAGAGGGTGTCGAACGCCGCCGCGTCGATCTCGGCGCGCTCGAACTTGGCCCACGCATTGTCGTCGGGATCGGCAGCATTGATGCGGCGCACGAAATCGCGCGGCAGACCGCGTTCGTCCTCCAGCCGGTTGAACGCCTCGAACGGCGACGAGGTGATCACACCGCCGAAATCGAAAATGACCGTTGTATAATTCATGGAGCGATGACGATCCCGACTTTCGGGTCGGCCTGACCCGACAGCATTTCTTTATAGGCGGCGAGTGCGGCGTCACCGCCCTCGCGCCGGTCGATGCTCGCGATCCGCGGCGCGACATCCATGAACGCCAACCACGCCGCTGCAATCTTTTGCCCAAAAGCCGCGCCGCCCCAGTCGGCGATGCGTTTCTGGCTGCGGCCGGGGGCAAAGAAGCCCTGACGATCGGGCCCGGGCAAGCCTTCGCCGTCGGCCTGGGCATCCCAATGCGACTTGCCGACGATGATCGACGCCTGCAGCTGGTTGCCGAAATGGCTGTGCACGACGCGCGTGACCGCGCCATTGCCCGCCATATCGACCAGCGCGGCGGGGGTGCTGGCGTTGAGCGTCATGATTTGATCGTAGCTAATGACGCGGTCGTAGATGCCCTGCGCCGACAGGGCATCGACATTGGCGGCGCTGGTCAGCCCGATCGTCTCGGGCCGGTCGGCGCGCTGTGCGAGCGTGAAGCCCAGGCCGATCGCGGTTTTGCTCGACGCGCTGGCGATCAGGATCTGCTGGACGCCATAATCTCCCTCATCCTCAAACTGGTCAGCGATCAGCCAGCCGGTCAGGAACAGCGGGCGGAACACCGGCCAATAATCATGATCGGCGGCGCGATAATCGGCAAGCGCTTCGATCCGCTGATAATTGTTATAGATCGGCGGCAGGGTGGTGCGGCGCGGCGTCACGTCGGTGAAGCCGCCGGGGCCAGCCTTGCCGACGGTCAGCACCGCACCGCTGGCCATCGGATAATAGCCGTAGAAGCGATCACCAACCGATATGCCGTCCGCCGTGCTTTCGGTGACGGTGGCAAATCCCCACACGGGCAGGCGTCCCGGCGTCCCCGGTTCCGAAAAGAAATCCCAATAGCCCTGGTCGTTGCCGAACAGCCCGGCCGGCTTGCCGAATACGGCGTAAGTGATGTTGTTGGCGGTCATTGCATAGCTGTCGAGGTCGACGCGGATCTGTCCGGGCGTCAGCGCCACACCGGCGTCGGCGACCAATTCAGTCTGCGTAATATCGTCGCGATCGATGTCGATCGCCCAGCTCTTTGCATTCATTGCGGACCCCTCCGATTGTCGTGCCGCCATCGCGGAATGGGCGACAGTCATACAGAAGCGGTCGGCGCTGACAATCGCGCAAGACGCGCTAGTCAGCCCAGTGCGGTGTCGAACAGCGAACCGATCACCATCGTCACCGCCATCGCAACCGCGCCCCAGAACGTGACGCGGATGACCGCGCGGGCGATGGGGGCATGGCCCGCCCGGGCGCCGAGCGCCCCGAGGATGGCCAGAAAGACCAGTGATGCCGCGGCGACGATCCAGGGTAGCGATGGACCCGAAACGAGCAACACAATTGCCAAAGGGAGGGCCGCGCCGATGGCAAAGCTGGCCGCCGAAGCCGCCGCCGCCTGCACCGGGCGCGCCGCCATCTCGCTGCTCAGCCCCAGCTCGTCGCGCAAATGGGTGTCGAGCGCGTTGTGGTCGGTCAGCTGCGCGGCGACCCGCTCGGCGAGCGCGCGGTCCAGCCCGCGTTCCTGATAAATCAGCGTCAGTTCCTCGAGCTCGAATTCGGGATCGGCCGCAAGATGGCGTTTCTCCAGTTCGATGTCGGCCTTTTCGGTATCGCCTTGCGAGCTGACCGAGACATATTCGCCCGCCGCCATCGACATTGCGCCCGCGACAAGGCCGGCGGTGCCGGTGACGAGAATCGATGACTGCGCTGCACCCGCCGCCGCGACGCCCGCGATCAGGCTGGCGGTCGACACGATCCCGTCATTGGCCCCCAGAATCGCGGCGCGCAGCCAGCCGACGCGTCCAGCGACATGGTTTTCGCGGTGCATCGGTCCCCCTTAATATTGCAATTGCAGCCCGGGCCGCGCCCAGCGTGTTTTCACGAGCCGGCCGGAACCCGACAGGGTCAGATAGGCGTCCTGCCGGTCGGGGCCACCGAATGCGATGTTGGTCGTAAAGATATCGTCGGTGGCGACGAATTCAACCAGTTCGCCGGTGGGCGAGATGACGCTGATCCCGCATTCGCCGATGGTCGCGACGCAGATATTGCCCGACGCCTCCACCGCGAGGCTGTCGAAGAATTTATAGCCCGCGGGGCGATAGAGCGGGATGCCGGGGCCGCCGGGACCCGCGTCTGCGGCGACCTTGCCGGGAGCGGTGATGTTGAACTTCATCAGGCGGCAGGTGTAGGTTTCGGCAGCATAAAGCGTGCTGCCGTCGGGCGAGAGGCCGACGCCGTTGGGGTTGTTCGACGGGAAGATCACCTCCTCGATGAAACTGCCATCGGCCTTGGCATAAAAAATGCCGACGATGTCATGGCAGCGCTTGGCATAGTCGACCTTGCCATGATCGGTGAACCAGAAGCCACCGTGCGTATCGAACACGATGTCGTTGGGGCCGCGCAGCACGACGCCATGGTCGCCCGATTGATAGAGGATCTCGACCGCCCCGGTGTCGATGTCGATGCGCTCGATGCGACCGCCCGAATAATCGCTGGCGATCCCATGTGGGGCGAGGTTGCCGTTCGCTTCGACATAGTTGAAACCGCCGTTGTTGCAGCAATAGAGCTTGCCGTCGGGGCCGATCGCCAAGCCGTTGGGGCCGCCGCCGGGGGTTGCGATCACCTGTTTTCTCCCGCCGGGCCAGCAGCGCGTGATCCGCCCCGCCTCGATCTCGACGACGATGACGCTGCCGTCGTCCATCACCACCGGCGCCTCGGGAAAGCGCAATCCGTCGGCGATCAGTTTAAACTCGGCCATCCTCGTCTCCCTTGCGTGCGCGCACTTGCTGTGCTTTGCGGCCATCATGCCCGTTCGTTCGCTCTTCGCCAGCCTTTTCTACGAAGCCGACATCGGTTCGCCCGACCTGCTCGACGAGCTGGAGGAAAGCGGCCGCCTGTTTGCGGAGGAGGATGGCGCGGGCCGCGCGTGGAGCCGTGATCACGGCTATAAGGGCTATACCAGCTACGCGAGCTTGAACGATCTCCCCGAACGCGACCCGGCGTTTCACGACCTCAAAAGGCTACTCGATAGGGAAGTGAAGGCTTTCGCGAAGGCGGCGCATTTCGATCTCGCCAAGCCGCTGAAGCTCGACTCGATGTGGGTGAATGTCCTGAAACCTGGCGGCACCCACAGCGGCCATATCCACCCGCACAGCATCGTGTCGGGCACCTTCTACGTCGCCGTCCCGCCGGGATCGGGCGCGCTGAAGCTGGAAGACCCGCGCCTCGCGATGCTGATGGCAGCGCCGAGGCGCAGCGACGATGCGCCCGAACATCTGCTGCCCTTCGTCTATGCCGTGCCTGCCGCGGGCCGCGTCTTTTTGTGGGAAAGCTGGCTGCGCCACGAAGTGATGCCGCACAGCGGCAAGGGCGAGCGGATCAGCATCAGCTTTAACTATCGCTGAGCGCGACTATATCGGCCTCACCTGACCGAACTCCAATCCCGTTCGTGTCGAGCGAAGTCGAGACACCCATCGGTGTCGCGCCATGTCGATGGGTGTCTCGACTTCGCTCGACACGAGCGGATCCTGGGGACTTTTAGAAAGACAACCCATGACCGCGACCTACGACGCCGACCTCCAGCTCTTCATCAACGGCGCCTGGCGGAGCGGCGAGGGGCGCGAAGGGCGGCCGGTGTTCAATCCGGCAACCGCGGGTACGATCGCCGAGCTGCCGGTGGCGACCATCGCCGACCTTGACGAAGCACTGGCGGCGGCGGAGCGCGGCTGGCCGGTCTGGCGCGCGAAAACCCCTGACGAACGCGCCGCGCTGATGCACAAGGCCGCCGGGATCATCCGCGAACGTGTCGAGCATATCGCGACGCTGCTGACGCTCGAACAGGGCAAACCGATCGCCGAAGCGCGCGGTGAGGTGCTGTCGGCGGCGGGGCTGCTCGCCTATTTCGCCGAACAGGGCAAACGCATCGAAGGCCGGGTGCTTCAGCGTCCCGCGGGCCAGCGCGCGATGGTCACCAAACATCCGGTCGGCCCGGTCGCCGGATTCAGCCCATGGAACTTCCCGGTCAATCTGATGGTCAAGAAGATCGCCCCCGCGCTCGCTGCGGGCTGCGTCGTGATCGCCAAGGCGCCCGAGGAAACTCCCGGCTGCACCAGTGCGATCATGCGCTGCATCGCCGACGCAGGCATTCCCGGCGACGTTGTGCAGCTCGTCTATGGCGATCCCGATCAGATCAGCCGCCACTTGCTGGCCAGCCCGGTGATCCGCAAGGTCAGCTTCACCGGCTCGACCGCGGTCGGCAAACATCTGATGAAGCTAGCCGCCGACGGCGTGAAGCGGATCACGATGGAGCTCGGCGGCCATGCCCCGGTGCTGATATTCGACGATTGCGACCTCGAGACCACGCTCGACAAGGTGGTGACGCAGAAATTCCGCAACGCCGGCCAGGTCTGCATTTCGCCGACGCGCTTCTATGTGCAGCAGGGCATTTACGACGCGTTCGTGAAGGGCTTTGCCGAGCGGACAAAGAAGGTGAAGATCGGCAGCGGGTTCGACGCCGACACCCAGATGGGCCCGCTCGCCAACGCGCGCCGCGCACCCGCGCTTGCGGCGATGGTCGCCGATGCCAAAGCCAAGGGCGCGCGCGTGATCGCGGGCGGCGAGGCGACTGGCGAGGGCTATTTCTTCCAGCCGACCGCGATCGCGGACGTCCCGATCGACGCCGATGCGATGAACAATGAACCGTTCGGCCCGATGGCGCTGATCCGTCCGTTCGGGACTGAGGACGAAGCGCTGGAGCAGGCAAACCGGCTGCCCTTCGGCCTCGCGGCGTTCGCGTTCACCGAGAATGGCCGGCGCATCAACCGCATCGTCGATACCATCGAAAGCGGCATGGTGGGCGTGAACAGCTTCGTCATCTCGACCCTCGACACGCCGTTCGGCGGGATCAAGGAATCGGGCTTTGGCAGCGAAAGCGGGCCGGAGGGACTGGATGGGTATCTGGTGACCAAGGCCGTGCATATCTTCTGAGACGGACTGCCGCCGTTTACATGTTGTTCAACGCTTCGTGCACGCCACCTGTTCCAGATAGCCGCCGATCGAACCGTCAAGGACCGGCGCGAATTCTGTCGCGGGCTGCGTTTCTTCTTCTGCACGCCCGCCGTTGTTCTTGCGGGCGACCGTCCTGATCTCGCGGATCAACTTCCGTCGGCAGTCGATCTCGCTGAGCCGGAAATAACGTCCATGCTTGCTGAACGCCGCCGTTGCAGTGTCGAACGAGACGATATTGCTGCGACTCCATATCTGCACCAAATCGCCACTGCGTTTCATCGTCCCAGGGTGAAACTCGAAATCATTGAGTTCGTCCGGACTGGACAATAGGCGTTGCCACCCATGCTCGTCCGGCACCTCGGTCCAACCGACCATGAAGAGCGCAAGCAAAAAACTCATCTGGTCGGTTCCCCTATCTCTCTCGTTAGCAAGTTTCAGTCCCGCTCCAGCGCCACGAAATCGCGATCCATCGGCGCCAAATGCGCGCCGCCATCGACGAAGATCGTTTGCCCCGTCACCGCCTCGGCGCGCGCCAGATAAACGACGGCATCGGCGATCTGCACCGGGGTCGACAACGCGCCAAGCGGCATAAGCTTCGCCAGCCGCTCGACCTGCGCCGCCGAATAATCGTCGGTCGCCATGGTCAGCCCCGGCGCCACGGCATTGACCCGCGCCTTGCTCCCGAAAGCCACCGCCAGCGTCGCCGTAGCCTGCCACAATGCCGATTTGGACAGGCTGTAGGCGATTTGATCGGGCACCGGATGCAGGACACGCTGGTCGATGATGTTGACGATCGCCGGGCGCTTTCCTTCGCTGGCGATGACCAGCGCCTTCGCCAGCATCACCGGTGCGTGATGATTGACCTGCATCATCTGGGCGAGGGCGACCGCTGACAGATCGGCCCATTCCCCCTCGGCGAACAGCGCGGCATTGTTGACGAGCAGATCGGGGGCGCGACCGAATTTTTCGATCACCGCGGGGATCAGCGCATCGACCGCGACGGGGTCGGACAGGTCGGCGGCGAAGCGGTGGCTGATCGCGCCGGTCTCGGCCAGCGCGTCGGCCAGAACCGCGTCGGCATCGCCAGGGCTGCGTTTGTGGATCGCCAGCGCATAACCTTCGCGCGCCAGCCGCGCCGAAATCGCGGCGCCGACCCGGTGCAGCCCGCCCGTGACGAGAGCGAGCTTCTGCGTCACTTGCGCGCCCGCCGCATCGTGATGCCGATCTCTTCGCCGTCCTCGGCGATGGCAAGCTTGACGATCTTCACCTCGACCTCTTCGACCTTGTCGTCCTGGATGAACAGCGTGTCGATGATATGATCGGCGACGCTTTCGATCAGCACAAAATGGACATCCTTGGGAATGCCCTCGGTCGCCGCAAATTTCAGGTGCATGTAGTTCTTGGACGCACTGAGCGGCGTCGTCGGATCATAATGATCGGCCATGCTGAGCCGCGCCCGCACGTCGATGCGCAGCGGCTGCGGCAGGTGGGTTTCTTCGGAATAAATACCGGTGAGCACCTGGGCGATCAGCCCGTCCACCTCCAGCCACAATGTGTCGGTCACAAGAAATCCTGTCGAACGCGGGCGACATTCGGCTTTGCATCGCCGCGCTGCACCCCTAAAGCGCCGCCGCATTAGCGAAAGGGCGCGCGTTGGTCGAGTTACTTCCATTGTCGGACATCGAACCGCAGGCGGTCGAGCATCTGCTCGACGCCGCTTTCGGGACCGATCGCTTTGGACGAACCGCCTATCGCATCCGCGAAGGCGTGGATCAGGTTCGGGCGCTGAGCTTTGCGCTGATCGAGAACGGCGCGCTGGTCGGCACGATCCAGTGCTGGCCGGTCGCGCATCGCGCCGGCGATGGTACCGCGACATCGCTGGTGATGGTCGGCCCGGTCGCGGTGCGTCCCGACCTCCAGCGCGGCGGGCATGGCCGCGTGCTGATGGCGCATATGCTGGCGGCGGCGGAAACCAAGGCCGACGCGGCGCTGATGATGATCGGCGATCCTGAATATTATGGGCGCTTTTTTGGCTTTACCGCCGACGCGACGGCGGCGTGGGGTTTGCCGGGGCCGTATGAGCCGCGCCGCCTGCTGGCGCGCGCGGTCAACGGGCATGGGTTGCCGACGGGTGCAGGCATGATCGGGCCGCGCTGAACCTGGGCGGGGTTGCACCCGCCGCCCGCCCCCCTATGTCGGTTGCCATGGTCACGCCCGCGCCTTCGCTTCCCAAGGATTTTTCGCAACTATCGCTGGCCGAAGCCGCCGAGCTGCTCGCGGCGCGCAAGCTGCCGCCGGTCGAGCAATGGCATCCCGAGCGCGAAGGCGACAGCGCGATGGAAATTCGCGCTGATGGCAGCTGGTATCATGAGGGCGGGCGGATCAACCGGCCCGCGATGGTCAAGCTGTTCTCGACCATCCTGCGCCGCGAGCCCGACGGCGGCCACGTCCTGGTCACCCCGGCGGAAAAACTGGCGATCGCGGTCGAGGATACGCCGTTTCGAGCCGTCGAGATGAAGAGCGAAGGCAAGGGCGCTGCTCGCAAACTTGTTTTCCGCCTCGACACCGACGATCTGGTCATGGCGGGCGCCGAGCATCCGCTGCGCTTTGGCCGTGATCCCGACAGCCCCGATCCGCGGCTGCACGTCCGCGGCGCGATCGGGAACGGGCTCGAGGCGCGGATCGAGCGCGCGCTCTATTATGAGATCGTCGAAATGGCGCTGGCCGAGGCTGGCGATCCGCTGACGATCTGGTCGCACGGCGCCCAATTCCCGCTGGTCGATCGCTGATGCTGTCGACCAAGCTGCGCGCGGCGCTCGACAATCTGTTGCCCGATGCGGGCGAGGACGAGGCCTATCTTGGTACCCCGACGCTGCGCGATGCGGCGGTGCTGATCGCCTTTACCGACCGCCCCGACCCCGGCGTCATTCTGACCCAGCGGCCGCAATGGCTGCGCAGCCATGCGGGCCAGGTCGCCTTTCCGGGCGGCAAGGTCGATCCCGACGACCGCGACGCGATCGACGCAGCGCTGCGCGAGGCCGAAGAGGAAATCGGCCTGAGTCCGCGCGATGTGACGGTGGCGGGCGCGACCGAGCCCTATCGGTCGGGCAGCGGCTATATCATCACCCCGGTGCTGGGGGTCATCCCGCCCGACCTGCCGCTCGATCCCAATCCCGACGAGGTCGAGGACTGGTTCGAAGTGCCGCTCGACATCCTGTTCGATCCCGCCAATTATCAACGTCAGCAAGCGCATTGGCGGGGTCAGGACCGGCATTATTATGACATGGACTGGCAAGGACGGCGGATTTGGGGCGTGACGGCGGGAATCATCATCAATCTGGCGCGGCGGATGCCGGCGGGCTGGCACCGATGACGCGGTTGCCCGATGCCGAATGGCGCGACCGGCCGGGGCTGCGCCGCATTGTCGCGGCGCTGTCGGCCGATGGCGGGGCGGTGAAGATCGTCGGCGGCGCGGTGCGCGACACGCTGCTCGGGCTGCCGGTGACCGACATCGATCTCGCGACCCCGCTGTTACCGCAGGAGGTGACGCGGCGATTGCAAGCCGCCGACGTCAAGGTGATTCCGACGGGTATCGCGCATGGCACCGTGACCGCTGTAGCCAGCGGCGATCATCACGAGATCACGACGCTGCGCCATGATGTCGAGACCGACGGACGCCGCGCGACCGTCGCCTTTGCCGACGACTGGCGCGAGGATGCGGCGCGGCGTGATTTCACGATCAACGCGCTTTATGCCGATCCCGACACCGGGGCGGTCGACGACTGGTTCGGCGGCCTGGACGATCTGCGCGCGGGCCGGGTCCGCTTCATCGGCGATGCGGCGACGCGGATTGCCGAGGATCATTTGCGCATCCTGCGCTTCTATCGCTTTGCGGCCCGGTTCGGGCGCGGATCGCTGGATCCCGTCAGCCACGCCGCGGTCGTCACCGCCCGCCAGTCGCTCAAAAGTCTGTCGCGCGAACGTATCGCCGACGAACTGACCAAGATCTTGGCGCTGCCCGACCCGCGTGCAATCGTCGGCCAGATGGCGGCGGACGGGATGTTCGCGGTGCTGCTGCCCGAACAGGATCCCGATTTTGCCGCGACGCTCGATCGCCTGCTCGCCAACGAGGTCGCGGCGGGGGCGAATATTGCGGCGCACCGCCGCCTGGCGGCTTTGCTCCCTGCTGAGCCGACTATCGCGGAGCAAGTGGCGAGCCGGTTGCGGCTATCGACGCGGCAGCGCAAATATCTGGCGGCGGTGGCGGGGCATCGCGAGGACGTGGCGCGCCCGATTCGGCAGCTGGCGCATGCGATCGGGATCGATGCGGCGCGCGACGTCCATTTGATCGCGGGCGATGCCGATGCGGTGCGCGATCTGACGGGTTGGCAGGTCCCGATGCTGCCGATCAAAGGCGGCGACATCGTCGCGCGCGGGATCGCGGTCGGGCCGGATGTGGCGCGTATCCTGAAAGATGTCGAAGCGGCATGGGTGGCCGAGAATTTTCCGGACGCGGCGCGCGTTGCCGAACTGGTCGATCAGAAGATCGGTCGCACCAGCGATTGACGCCAGAAATCGAGCGCCGCGGCGCTCTCCAGCGGGCGAGCGAACAAATAGCCCTGTCCGAAATCGCACCCGAGCGCCGACAGCAGCCGCGCCTGGTCGGCGGTCTCGACGCCTTCGGCGGTCGTTTTCATCCCCAGCACTTCGGCCAGGCTCTGGATCGTGCGGACGATCGCCACCTTGTCACGGTCGTCGACCATATGTTCGACAAAGCTGCGGTCGATCTTGAGCACGTCGAGCGGCAAGCGCTGCAGATAGGCGAGGTTCGAATAGCCGGTGCCGAAATCGTCCATCGCGACGCGCGCGTCGAGCGCCTTTAACTCGCTGAGCACCGACAGCGCGAGATCGGGATCGCCGATGATCGCGCTTTCGGTCAGTTCGATCATCAGCCGTTCGCCGCCGATTTTCTGCTTTTCGAGCGCGTGGCGCACCACCGCGGCGACATCGTCGCGCAGCAGCTGGATAGCCGAGACATTGACCGAGACATAGCAATCGACCGTCTTGCCGCCATTCTGTTTGTCCCAGTCGGCGAGCACCGCCGCCGCCTTGCCGATCGCCCATTGGCCCAGCGGCACGATCAGCCCCGAATCCTCGGCGATCGGAATAAATTCGCTGGGCGAAATCGCATGCCCGTCCTGCTTGTCCCAGCGCGCCAGCGCTTCGAACCCGGCGACCTTGCCGGTCGCCAGTTCGATTAGCGGCTGGAAAGCGAGATGAAGCCGGTCTTCCTCGATCGCGTTGCGCAATTCGGTTTCAAGGCCAAAACGATTGTCCGACAGCATCGCTGATTCGGGTTCATAGATCTCGATGCGATCGGTCTGCTTGGCGCGCTTGAGCGCGATCTGGGCATGACGGATCTGGTCGGCGACATCGTTTTCGGTCGCGGGCTGGATGGCGCAGCCGAGCGCGCAATCGACGCTGACCTTCAATGCGCCGATCCGGAAGGGGTGGTCGAAACAGCCGCGGATGCGCCGGGCCATTTCGCGCACGTCGGCGCGGCCGCCCGCGACGCGGGTCGAGATGGCGAATTCGTCGCCGCCGGTGCGCGCCAAGATGTCGCCGCTGCGCAAGGATGATTTCAGGCGCCGCGCGACGGTGATGATCAGTTCGTCGCCCGCCATCGGGCCGATATGTTCGTTGATGCGGCTGAACCGCGCGAGGTCGAGCAGCAAGATCGCATGGTCGGTCTCGACCCCCTCGGTCACGCTGCGCTGTTCGACCATCTCTTCGAACCCGGCGCGATTGGGCAGGCCGGTCAGGCTGTCCGACACCAGCTCGCGGCGCAGGTTGCGCTCGGTCATCATTTCCTGGGTGCGATCGATCAGCGTCAACAGGAACAGGCTTTCGTCGCCCGATTCGGTCGGCAGCGGCCCGATCGATCCGCGCAAATCGCGCGCGGCGACGCCGTCGCCCAGCTGGCAGGAGAATTCCTGGGATTCGTCGGGAAATTGCGCCGCGCGCTCGATGGCGCGCAACATTTCGATCGGGGCGTTGGCGCCCACGGGGGACAGGTTCAGCCGGTCGAACGCGACATTGCTGGCGTGCAGGCGAAAATTCCCGCGCGCAAGCGGCCGGATCAGCGCCGCTGGCACCGGGAGCGCGTCGATCCAGCCGACGAACAACAAGGGCCGGTCTTCACCGGTTCGATCAAGTGGCATAACAGCGGGTTTTGTGCGACCTTTCCCCATTGGTCCTGGCCTAATGGGGCGAGAGTAAAGAAGCGATTTACGGCAACAGGAAAATGCGTTCAGTTGAAACGATTGTTCCGCGGAAAACCAGTCGGCGGCATCCGGCCGGCGGCACCGCGCGCGACGCGCCACGGCACGAGGTCGGTTTCGGTCCGGGTGCGACCGGTGTCGCCGCCCATCGCCCAGCTTAGCCCGTCGGCAAAGGCAAAGCTGACCGCATCGGACAGCCCGCCATCCCGATAGCGTTGCAGCATCACCCCCTGGCCGCGCGCCATCACCGGCACTTCGGCAATCGGGAAGACAACCAGCTTGCGGTTCTCGCCGACCACCGCGACGCTGTCGTCACTCGGTGCAACCGGCCGGATGATCGCCAGCTGGGCGCCGGTCTTGAGGTTGACGACATTACGGCCCTTGCGCGTTTCGGCGACGACCTCGCCCATCTGGGCGATAAAGCCATGGCCGCTTGACGAGGCGAGCAGCAGGCGGCCTTCGGCATAGGCCGGGATCATCGCGACGATGCGCGCCTCGGGATCGATATCGACCATCAGGCGCAGCGGCTCGCCGAACCCGCGTCCGCCGGGCAGCTTGTCGGCGCCGACGGTGAAGAAACGCCCGTCGCTCGCCGCGATCAGCAGTTTGTCAGTCGTCTGCGCATGGGCGGCGAACAGCAGCTCGTCGCCGTCCTTGAACTTGAATTCCGCCCACTGGTCGGCGGCGACATGGCCGCGCTGCGCCCGAATCCAGCCGCGTTTCGACAGGATCACCGTCACCGGTTCCTTCTCGATCATCGCGTCGAGCGGAATGTCGCGCGCCGGGGCGGCCTCGGATATCGTCGTGCGGCGGGCGCCGAGCAGGGTGTCGAGGCCATAGACCGCGCGCAGCTTTTCCAGATCCTTGCGCAGCCGTGTCTTCTGCCGCGCCGGACTTTCGACCAGCTTGACCAGCTCCTCGCGCTCGGCGGTCAGGTCGGCCTGCTCGCGCTTCAGCTCCATTTCTTCCAGCTTGCGCAAGCTGCGCAGCCGCATGTTAAGGATCGCTTCGGCCTGGCGGTCGGTCAGAATGAATTCGGCGATCATCACCGGCTTCGGCTCGTCCTCGGTGCGGATGATCTCGATGATCCGGTCGAGGTTGAGGAAGGCGATGATATAGCCCGCAACCAGCTCCAGCCGGTCGTCGATCTTGTTGATCCGGTGCTGCGCGCGGCGGACGAGCACGACGATCTGATGCTGCAACCATTCGGTCAGCAATTGGTACAGCCCCATCACCTTGGGGGTACGCGTTGCGTCGAGGACGTTCAGATTGAGCGCGAAGCGGCTTTCGAGGTCGGTCAGCCGGTACAGGCTTTCCTTCAATATGTCGGGGTCGACGTTGCGGCTCTTGGGTTCGATGACGATGCGCAGATCCTCGGCGCTCTCGTCGCGGACATCCTCCAGGATCGGCAGCTTCTTGTCGGCGATCAATTGCGCGATCTGTTCGATCAGCTTGCCCTTGGCGACCCCGTAAGGGATTTCGCTGATCACCAGCTGCCAGGTGCCGCCCGGTTGCTTCTCGATCCCGCTGTCTTCCCAGCCGCCATCGCCCAGCTTGCCGGTCGAAAAACGCGCCCGGACCCGGAAACCGCCGCGGCCGGTTTCATAGGCGTGGGCGATCGTCTCGGCGCTGTCGACGACGATGCCGCCGGTCGGAAAATCGGGGCCTTTGACATGCTCTAGCAGCTCCGACAGCTCGGCCTGCGGGTTCTCGATCAGCAGCAGCGCCGCACCGATCACCTCGGCGGCGTTGTGCGGCGGAATGTTCGTCGCCATGCCGACCGCGATTCCGCTCGCGCCATTGGCGAGCAGGTTCGGGAACAGCCCCGGCATGATCTCGGGCTCTTCATCCTCGCCATTATAGGTCGGCTTGAAATCGACGGTGCCCTCGTCGAGCCCCTGCATCAGATCGACCGCGACGCGGGTCAGCCGCGCTTCGGTGTAACGATAGGCGGCGGCATTATCACCGTCGATATTGCCGAAATTGCCCTGACCATCGACCAACGGATAGCGGAGCGAGAAATCCTGCGCGAGGCGAACCATCGCGTCATAGACCGCAACATCGCCGTGCGGGTGGAATTTACCGATGACGTCGCCGACGACGCGGGCGGATTTCTTGTACCCCTGCGACGGGTCGAGCCGCATCGCGCGCATCGCCCACAGCAGGCGGCGGTGAACGGGTTTCAGGCCGTCGCGCAGATCGGGCAGCGACCGCGCGGTGATCGTCGACAGCGCATAGACCAGATAGCGTTCGGACAGCGCGCTGTCGAACGGGGTATCTGTCATGCCGGGGACGGGTTCTGGATTGTCGGGATCGTCGGTGGTGCTGGCCATTGTCGGCAGCCGATAGCAAGGCTGGCGCGCCAAGGCAAAGGCTTGCGTTGGGGCTGCGCGACACTAGCTTGGGATATCCACCGGGACAGGGATGACATCTTGACTGAAACCACTGGCGTCGTTCGAAAAAGCATCTGGTCGCGGGCGAGGGACATGGCGATGCAGGCGCCGCCCGAACGCAATCGCTACGTCGATTTCCTCCGCGCGCTGTCGATCCTCGCGGTCGTTGTCGGTCATTGGCTGGTCGCGGCGCCCTATCTGAGGGACGGTGCGGTCGAGGGCGGGCATCTGCTCGGCATCTTGCCGTGGACACAATGGCTGACCTGGGGTTTTCAGGTGATGCCGCTGTTCTTTCTCGTCGGCGGCTTTTCGAACGGCATCTCGTGGGCGGCGACGCAGCGCAAGGGCGGCAGTTACGAAAGCTGGTACAGCGGGCGACTCCAGCGGCTGATCAACCCGGTGCTGCCGCTGTTCCTGATCTGGACCCTTGTCGCGATGTTCGGGACATTGATGGGGATCGAGCGCGGGGTCGTCGCGATGGCGGCGCAGCTGGCGCTGATCCCGGTGTGGTTCCTGTCGGTTTATCTGATGGTCGCGGCAGTCGTGCCGCTGACCTGGGCGGCTTGGAAGCGCCTCGGTTTCGCATCCGTCTGGATGCTTGTCGCGGGCGCGATCCTGATCGACGTCGCATCGCTGCGCTTCGATGTGCCTTATGTGAATTTCCTCAACTTCGCGTTCGTCTGGCTGGCGATCCACCAGCTCGGTTTCGCCTGGAGCGAAGGGCGGCTGGCACCGCGCACCGCGTTGCGGTGGGGGATCGGCGGACTGATCGCGCTCGGCCTGCTGGTCGGCCTTGGGCCATATCCGGTCGCGATGATCGGGGTGCCGGGGTCGGGCCTCAGCAATTCGATGCCGCCGACGCTCGCATTGCTCGCGCTGGGCATCACACAGGCGGGCTTGGCGCTCGCGCTCGAACCGGCGGGGCGGCGGATGCTCGATAACATCCGCATCTGGACCAGCGTGGTGCTGGTCAACGGCATGATCATGACGATCTACCTGTGGCATTTGACCGCCTTCGTGCTGGTCATGATCGCGGCGTGGCTGCTCGGCGGAATCGGGCTCGACCTACAGCCGGGCAGCGCGGCATGGTGGCTCGCGCGCCCGATCTGGTTCGCCCTCTACATTGTGACGCTCTTTCCGCTGATCATGGCCTTTGCGCGGTACGAGCGGGCGAGCGGCAGCGACAAGGCGGTGCCGCACTGGCGGCTGATCGTCGGGCTCCTGCTGATCTGTGCGGGGCTCGGCGCCACCGCGGCAATCAGCATCGCGAGTCCCGAAGGGGTGACCGGGGTGCGGCTATGGCTCGTCGCCCTGCCGTTTGTCGGGGCGGCGGTGGCACAGTTCGGGCCGGTGCACCGGCTGGCACAGTCCGCAACGTGAGGCGCCGGTTGGCGTCGATGAGGGCGGACTGACGTAAGGGGGGCTTCCGGCCGATCCTCCCCATCGCTGCGCGACAGGGAGGGTCAATGTTCGCCAGTGGCCATTGCCAGTTCCTTCCAGCGATCGGCTCACCGACGGCTAATCCGCATACGCCTTCACCAGATCGAACATATAGTCGCGCCCGACATAGACCGATTTGACCTCCATGCGTTCGTTCAGGCCGTGCGCACCATTGCCGTCGGGGTCGCCCCACATGCCGGGAATGCCATAGGTCGGGATGCCGACTGCGCCCAGGAAAGTCGCGTCGGTGTAGCCGTTGGCCATCGACGGAATGACCTTCAGCCCCGGCCAATATTTGGTGACCAGCGTCTGCATCGGGCCGATGATTTTCGGATCGAGCGGCGGCGCGGGCGGGGCGGGGCGCTTGGGCGGCAACTGGGTTATGGCGACGCCGGGGTCGCCGATCACCTTTGCCAGCTCATCCTTGATCGATTCGATGCTGTGGCCGGGAAAGATGCGGCAGTTGATGTTCGCCCCGGCGCGCTGCGGCAGTGCGTTCGGCGCATGGCCGCCGTCGAGCAAGGTCGCGACGCAGGTCGTGCGCAAATTGCTGTGCAGAAAGGGATCGGCGTTGACGATCGCCGCGGCCGCGGTGTCGGCGTTATTCTTGGCCAGCGCGACCATCGCCTTGCCGATCGCGTCGCCGCGCGCCGTCCCAGCCTCGGCAAAGAAGCGCCGCGTCGTGTCGGTCATTTCGACCGGGAAGTCATAGTCCGCGACCTTGGTGAGCGCGCGCGACAGCTGGTAGATCGCGTTAGCGGGAACCGGCGCCGAGCTATGGCCACCGGGGTTGCGGGTTTCGAGACGGAAATTGGCGAAGGTCTTTTCGCCGACCTGCACCGACTGGCCGAGGATATTGCCTTTGCCGTCGCTGTCACCGCCGCCGCCTTCGTTCAAGGCGAATTCGGCGTCGATCAGGTCGCGTTTGTTCGCGGCGAGCCACTCGACGCCGTTGAACGCCCCATTGGTTTCCTCGCCGCAGGTCAGCGCCATTTTGACGGTGCGTTTGGGCTTATACCCCGTTTTCTGGAAACGGATCAGCGTGTCGACCCACACCGCCGCCTGCGCTTTGTCGTCGGCGGTGCCGCGGCCATAGAAATAGCCATTCTCTTCGACCATCACGAAGGGATCGCGCTCCCAATCGGCGCGCTTCGCCGCGACGACATCGATATGCGCGACGAGCAGGATCGGCTTCGCGGTTTTTGAGGTGCCGGGATAAACCGCGACAAGGCCGCCTTCCTTGGGATTTTCAGAGGTCGCGAACAGGGTGAGCTGGCTGTCGGGGATGCCCGCCGCCTTCAGCCGCGCCGCCATGCGTTCGGCGGCAAGGGTGCAGCTGCCCGATGACAGCGTCGTATTGGTTTCGACCAGTTCCTTGTAGAGCTCGCGAAACGCCATCTGGTCGGGGCGCGGCGCCGGGTCGGCGGCCAGCGCAGGCGCTGAGATCAGCAGCGTGGACAACAGCAGCGCAGGCAGCACTTTCATCGAATTTCCTCCCCGATCAGGTCCGCGAAGGGAGCAGAAAGCGCCGCGAGCCGCAACCCGTCATCGCGCCCCCTTGCGAACCCCCGATGTTTCGCGCAAGTCGTGCGATGGGTAGAGGAGACGGCGTGACAGCGATAATGGATGAACAGCCGGGGCCGGTGGCGCGGATGGTGCGGCGGGTGCTGCTGGCGATGTACCGGTTGCGGGGGTGGCGGGCTTTGGGTCAGGTACCCGAACCGCGGCGCTTCATCCTGATCGCGGCGCCGCACACCAGCAACTGGGATTTTGTCAATTTCCTTGGCCTGACCGCCGACTTGGGGCTGCGCGCGCATTTCATGGGCAAATTGTCGCTGTTCAAATGGCCGCTCGGCGGCTTCATGAAACAGATGGGCGGGGTCCCGGTTGATCGCCGCGGCGGCGGCAATGTCGTCGAGCAGATGGTGGCGGAGTTCGCGCGCCGCGCCGAATTCATGCTGACCGTCGCCCCCGAGGGAACGCGCGGCAAAACTGCGAAATGGCGTACCGGATTCTACCAGATCGCGCTGGCGGCAAAGGTGCCGATGGTCGTCGGCTTCATGGATTATGGGACCAAGACGGGCGGCCTCGGCCCGCTGATCTGGCCCAGCGGCGACTTTCGCGCCGATATGCTGAAGGTGCTCGAGGTGTATCGCACCTGCATCCCTAAAATCCCCGAGCGCGCGGTGCGCTCGATCGACGATATTGTCGGCGATAAGGGCCCGGACGAGATGGAGATGCGCGCATGACCGACCTGCTGATGCTGCTGGCGCTCAATTTCGCCGGATTGCTGGGGGCGATCCTGATCCTGTGGGCGATTTCGGTGGCGATCCGCGACGTGTCGTTCATCGACGCCTTCTGGGCGTTCGGCATGGTGTTGCTGGCGTGGGGTGCTGCTTGGCAAGCGGGATCAGATGCGCTGCACGCTAAGCTGCTGCTCGGGCTGACCAGCCTGTGGGGGCTGCGGCTGGCGGTCCATCTTGGGCTGCGCTGGGTCAAGCATGGCGAGGATCCGCGCTATGCCAAAATCCTGTCGCAGACGATGAAACGCAAGCATTGGAGCTGGGGCAAGACGGCTTTGCTGACCGTGTTTCTGACGCAGGCGCCCTTGCTGTTCATCACCTGCCTGCCGGCGCAGATCGGCATCTGGGCGAGCGACGGCGCGGCGGCGAACGGCGTCGGTATCCTCGCGATCATCGGCGTGGTCGCGGCGTTGATCGGCATCGCGTTCGAGACGATCGGGGATGCGCAACTCGATGCGTTCCGCAAGAACCCCGCGAACAAGGGGCAGGTGCTGGACACCGGACTGTGGCGCTACACCCGCCATCCCAATTATTTCGGCGACGCGCTGACCTGGTGGGGATTGTGGCTGATCGCCGCCGACATCGGGCCGTGGGTCGCGCTGGCCAGCGTGATCGGGCCGGTCTTCCTGACCTTCACCCTCACCAAATGGTCGGGCAAGGCGCTGCTCGAAAAGGGGCTGCACAAGACGCGGCCCGACTATGCCGCCTATGTCGCGCGCACCTCAGGTTTCATTCCATGGCCGCCAAAGACGGGGGTTTAGGCGGTGAGGCGCTGGCCGCCGACGCCAGCGCCCTCGGCGACGCCCCGCGAATCCGCGCGATCCTGACCGCGGCGGCGCGCGCGGGCCGCGCGGTCAGCTATTCCGAACTGCTCGGCGACTTGGGCTTCCGCTTCACCCGCCCCAAGATGCGCGCGCTGTGCAAGACCTTGGCCGAAGTCGACCGGCTGTGCGCTCTCGACGGCGAACCCGACCTCGCGGTTCTGGTGGTGCGCGAAAGCGACCGGCTGCCAGGGCAAGGCTGGTGGGTCGGCGGGACGGCGCTGCTGCTCGGCTATGACGGCCCATGGGAAGGCGGGGCGGCGGCGCGGTTCATTCTTGAGCAGCAGCAGGCGGTGTTTGATTATTGGGAGGGGCGATAGGGCAACTAACGACCAATTGCTGACCTATATTGTCGTCATCCCGGACTTGATCCGGGATCCATCCGCCCTCTCAGTATAGGCGGTGCAGGGCCGCATGGACCCCGGATCAAGTCCGGGGTGACGAATGAGGGGCTAGGCCTACTTCACCAACCCAATCTCGCGCAGCCGCTGCTGCAAATACTCATCCGCGGTAATCGGCGTCGGATACAGGTTCGGGTGCGCATCATCGACACAGCTCTGCAGCGTCTCGATCGGATAGTCCGAGCGGAAATGCAGGAAAAAGGGCATCGAATAGCGCGCGACGCTCGCGCGCCCGGCATCGGGGTTGCGGACGCGGTGGGTGGTCGAGGGGAGCTTGTTGTTGGTCAGCCGTTGCAGCATGTCACCGACATTGACCGCCATCGCGCCCGGGGGCGGGCTGACCGGGAGCCAGCTGCCGTCCTTGTCGAGGATTTCGAGCCCTGCCTCTTCGGCGCCCAAGAGCAGCGTGATCGTATTGATGTCCTCATGCGCCTCCGCGCGGATGCCCTTGGCGGGGGCTTCGACGGGGGGATAGTGGAGCAGGCGCATCACGCTGTTGCCGTCGAGCACCGTGTCGTCGAAGAAATCGGGGGCGAGGCCAAGGTAGCGGGCGATGCCCGACAGCAATTGGCCGCCGACACGGTCGAATTCGGCAAATAATTTGTCATAGACGGCGCGGAAGCCCTCGACTTCGGCGGGCCAGACATTGTTCGGCTGCTGCGCGGCGAGGCGGTGACCGGCGGGCAGGTCGCGGCCGACATGCCAGAATTCCTTGAGGTCAACTTCCTTGGCGCCCTTGGCAATCTCGGTCCCGAACGGCGTATAGCCGCGCGCGCCGCCGCCGCCGGGGATGTGATAGGCGCGCTTCTGTTCCTCGGGCAGGGCAAAGAAATCCTTCGCCTTGTCCCACGCCTCGTCGATCAGCGCCGGATCAATGCCATGATCGGTGATCATCGCGAAGCCGAAGCGTTCGAACGAGGCGCCAAAATCGCGGGCGAATTGATCGGCGGGAAGCGCCATGGAAATGGTCGGTACAGCGGCAGTCATATATTCATCCATATTGGGCGGGGCTTGGGCCGCCGCGACTCTGGCCCCGCATGTAGAGCCGTGGGCGAGGCAGGGAAAGAGGCTCGCTCTTTTCAAGTGACCCGGAGGTGCATAGAGAGGCTGAGCCCATCCCCTTCAGGGGAGGGGCAGCGAGACTTGCGAACTTGTTCGCTAGTCGCAGCGGGGTGGGTCAATCGGCCCCGTGCAAACCCGCACCCCCCACCCCCAACCCCTCCCCTGAAGGGGAGGGGCTTAAGAAGAGCGCGCATGAGCAAACAATATTGGCTGATGAAATCCGAACCCGACGCCTATCCGTGGGAGCAGCTGGTGCGCGAAGGCACCGGCATGTGGGACGGGGTGCGCAACCACACCGCAAAGCTGAACCTGAAAGCGATGCAGGTCGGCGACGAGGCGCTGTTTTACCATAGCAACATCGGCAAGGAATGTGTGGGGATCATGCAGGTCACCGAAACCGCGTTCCCCGATCCGACCGCCGATGAGGGCGCGCCTTGGGTCGTGGTGCGCGTTGCGCCGGTGCGGCCGCTCAAGCATCCGGTGACGCTGGCGGCGATCAAGGCCGATCCGCAGCTCGCCGACATGGACCTGATCCGCCAGTCGCGGCTGTCGGTCGGGCGCGTGACGCCCGATGAGTGGAAGCATATTCTGAAAAAGTCGGAGAAGCCGGAAGGCTGAGCGCGTCGCCGGAGCGTTAGCGCAGCTTGACCTGCAGATGTTTCGCCACCGACGGGTGCAACGGGTCGACGAACTCGCACCCATAGTTGTTGCCGTCGGCGCGGCGCACGATGGCTTCGAGCGGCTGCAACCCGGGCAGGTTCACCCAGATATGCTTGCCGATCTGCGGACGGAAAAACGTCACCATGCGAAAGCCGGTCGACGACAGGTCGAACAATTCGACATCGAAGGGGTTCAGCCCTGCTTCGCGATAGCGCGCGCGCGCCTGCACCGGCGCGCGCTCGGCGCGGCGAGAGGCGGTGGCAGGCCGTCTGGTTTCGATGGTGCGATTTCCCAACACTGATTTTGGTCCCAGCTATTATCTGTTCATTTCGCTGCTCTTACCTCACCGGTGGTTACCTCGAAGTGAAGAGACATGGTGAATCTCGCCTATATCGGCGGGGTGTCACTCACCGTCATCAACTGACCAGGAAAGGGCGCCGCGAGCGCCACCGCATCGCGCCATTCGCCGCTCAGCCAAATGGCATGCTGGTCGGGGTGCAGGATCACCGGCATCGCATGCGGTTGATAGCGGCCGACCAGCCGATTGGGATCGGTGGCAAGCATCGCAAAACAGGGCCAATCCTCGCCCTGTCGGCGGATGCCGGCAAAGGCGAAAATCGGCTGCGACGGCACCGAAAACCAGTGCTGGCGGCGCGCGCCCTCCGGCCCCGACCATTCGGCAAAGGCGGTTGCGGGGATCAGGCAGCGCAGTTCGGCATGGCGCAGCGTGCCGATCCAGAACGGGCTCGACAGATTGCGGACGTGCGTCACCGGCCGCTCACCGCGCGGCGGGGGCGGTACCCCCCACAGCTTCGGGCGCAGGAAACGTCGCGACCCGCCGCGGCCGTCGCTGACGATCACCGGTGCTGGGCGGCCAGGAGCGACATAATCGCCGGTCCAGGGGTCGCCTCCGGCCTCGGCATTGAACGCCGCGGCGATCGCGGCGGCGGGGGCGTCGAGACGGTAAAGGCTTGTCATCGCATGTGTTTAGTCGGTGCCGCGGACCCGCCCGCGTCCGGCCTTGACGTTGCTGCGGGCTTTTTTGCTGTCGACGCGGCGCGCCTTGGCGGCCTTGCTCGGCTTGGTTTTGATGCGCCGTTCGGGGCGGACCAGCGCGGCATCGATCAGCGCCGACAAGCGCTCGCGCGCATCGGCGCGGTTACCCTCCTGAGTGCGGTACCGACGCGCCAGAATGATCAGTTCGCCGTCGGTCGTCATCCGGCTGCCCGCCAGTGTTTTCAGGCGTTTATAGGCTTCGGGATCGAGCCCGAGCGCATAGACATTGACGCGCAGCTGGCACGCGGTGGCGACCTTGTTGACATTCTGTCCGCCGGGTCCGGTGCCCGCGAGGAATTTCTCCGATAGCGCGCTTTCGGGTATCTCAGCCACGCGTCGGCTCCGCTCCCTCCGGCGCCGCAAAACCCAGCGCGATGAAGCTGTCGGGGAAGGGCGCTTCGGCAATTACTGACGGCTTGACGTCACGTTTTACCACCAGCCGTTCGGCGTGGAGCAGGGTGCGGGTTTTGGTGCCGCCGCGCCCGTAAACCGGATCGCCGATCAGCGCGAAGCCGAGCCCTTCGAGGGCGTGGACGCGGATCTGGTGGGTGCGGCCGGTTTCGGGGCGGAAACGCAGCAGGCTGCGACCATCGACCACGGCGAGCTTTTCCCAATGCGATATCGACGGTTTGCCTTTCGGGTCGCCGACCATCCGCCAGCCCTCCTCGGCGGTGGAAACCTTGGTCAGCGGCAGGTTGATCGTGCCGCTGTCGGCATCGGGCACGCCATCGACGATCGCCAGATATTGCTTTTCGACCTCACGATCCTCGAACGCGCGGGTGAAACGCCCATGCGCCTTGGGATTGCGCGCGAGGAGCAGGCAGCCCGACGTGTCGCGGTCGAGCCGGTGGACCGCGAGCGGCCAGCGCTTGAAACCGAACTTGAGCAGGTCGAGATGGTTTTCCAGGCTGATGCTGCCATCGCGCGGGGCGTCGACCGGCAGGCCAGCGGGCTTGTCGATGACGAGAGCCTCGCCATCGAGGAACAGGACACGGTCTGAAAGGAGCATGGCGCGCTATAGGCGGGCTGGCGTTCAGTCGAAAGCGTAAACATCGTGGCGGACGGGATCGTGCGGGTGCGAAGGAAAGTCGGCTTTGGGGTGGTGAACCGACGTTGCTTGTCCGTCACCCCGGGCTTAACCCGGGGCCTGCCTTATCGCTTCATTCGATGCTGGAAAGAAGGAAGGCGGGTCCCGGGTCAAGCCCGGGATGACGACGAGGAAAAAGGCCGCAATCGGTCGAAAGCGCCCGCTATCCCTCACCGAACGCGTAAACGTCCATCGCTAGCATGCCATAGGTCGTACTGTGGTGCAGCCGCTCAGCCTGGAACGGCGTTCCGCCCGCGCCGATGGCGACGAACAGCGGAAGGATATGGTCGGGGGTTGGGTGGTTGTCGGCACCATGCGGAGCACGTTCGACGCTGTGCAGCACGTCATCCACAGCACCCGCAGCCATGCGATCGGCGATCCAGTCGGTGAAGTCGGTCACCCACACCGGTGCAGGCGCGTCGATCGGGAGGCGCGCCGAAAACAGCGCGCGCAAATTGTGCGTGATGCTGCCCGACCCGATGATCAGCACATTGTCGTCGCGCAGCGGCGTCAGCGCCTGCCCGAGCGCGAAATGCCATTCGGGCGAGGCGTTCGAAGCGATCGACAGCTGGACGACCGGAATTTCGGCTTGCGGATAGATCAGCGACAGCGGCACCCACGCACCATGGTCGAGTCCGCGGTCTGGATCGGGGGTAACGCTCAGCCCATGATCCGTCAGCAGCTCGACAACCCGCGCCGCCAGTGCCGGATCGCCCGGCGCCGGATAGCGCATCGCGAACAGTTCGTCGGGAAAGCCGCCGAAGTCGTGGATGGTCGGCGGCGCGGACGACGCGGTCACCGTCGCCTTGCCGCCCTGATACGCCGCATCATGGTGCGCCGACACGACAAGGATCGCGCGCGGACGCGGCAGTTGGTCACCCAGCCCGGCGAGGAAATCCCGCGCCGGGCTGGGCTTGAGCGCCATCATCGGCGAGCCGTGCGAAACGAAAAGGCTCGGGAGAGGGCGCATCGGTTCAGGCTGCCTGCTTCAGCGCTTCGATCGCTGAAGTCGCCTTGTTGATCGCCTCGCCGTCCATCATCTGCTGGTCGGCGGCGATGACGGTGACGTCGGTGATGCCGACGAAACCGAGCAGCTGGAGCATATAGCGGCTGGCGAAATCATAATCGCTGCCGACCGGAACGCCGCCCGACGCGACGACGAGGAACGCGCGCTTGTTCTTGAGCAGGCCCTCGGGACCGGTCTCGGTGTAGCGGAAGGTCCGGCGCGCGCGGGCGATCAGGTCGACCCAGGCTTTCAGCGCGGCGGGGATGCCGAAATTATAGACCGGGACACCGATGACGATCGTGTCGGCCGCTTCCAGTTCTGCGATCAGTTCGTCCGAGAGCGCGAGCGCGGCCTTCTGATCGGCACTGCGTTCGGCGTCGTCGGTGAAATTGGCGCCGACCCAATTCTCGGTCAGCAGCGCCGGCGGCGTGAGCGCGAGGTCGCGCTGGGTGACATTGGCGCCATAACCCTGCTCGACAAGGCGGGCGACGAGCTGGTCGGTGAGCTGGCGGGTGGTCGAGCCGCTGTTGCGGGCCGAAGCGTCGATACGAAGGATATGGGACATTTTCTTATTCCTTGCATTTTGGGAGGGAGAGGGTGCCGCGAGCCGGGGGAACTCGCGGCACCAGACTGGGCGGCCGCCTCACGGGAGGGGACAAGGCGGCCACCCAAGGGCGTCGTTAGAGGCTGTCGACCAGCACCAGCTCGGCGTCGTCGAGGGCTTCGACCTTGATCGTGCCGACATCGCGCAGTGCGATCCCGTCGCGGGGATCGGCTTCGGTGCCGTTGACGCGGATCCGGCCCTTGGCGGCGACCAGATAGGCGTGGCGTCCGGCCTCCAGATCATAGGACACGCTTTCGCCGGCATTCACCGTCGCTGCCGCCACACGGGCGTCTGCACGGATCGGCAAAGCATCATCGCCCTCGATGCCGCTCGCCAACGTCACGAACTGGCCCGAACGGTCATTTTTGGGAAACTGGCGCGCGCCCCAGCCCGGATTGCCACCGGCACGGTCGGGCATGATCCAGATCTGGAACAGCGTCGTTTCCTCATCCTCCAGGTTGAACTCGCTGTGCGTCACCCCGGTGCCGGCGCTCATCACCTGGACATCGCCCGCCGCGGTGCGGCCGGTGTTGCCCATGCTGTCGCGGTGCGTGATCGCGCCGCTGCGGACATAGGTAATGATTTCCATGTCGCGGTGCGGGTGCGGGGGGAAACCCGCCTGCGCTCCGATGGCATCGTCGTTCCACACGCGCAGTGCGCCCCAGCCCATGCGTTTCGGGTCGTGGTAATTGGCGAACGAGAAGTGATGACGGGCGTCAAGCCAGCCGTGGTCGGCGTGGCCCAGCGTGTCGAATTTACGAATGTCGATCATGGCCGTTCCTTTCATCTGCCGCCGCGCCGGGTTCGGAGCGGGGCTTGTTTGTTGAGGCCAAGATAGCGATTGGGATCGTTTCTAAAATAGCGTAGATGGAAAACCATCGTTTCTGTTATCGAGGTAATGCGATGTCACTTCCCGACTATGAAGGCTGGGCCTGTTTCGTGGCCGTCGCCGATGGCGGCACCTTCACCGCCGCCGCGGCGTCGCTCGGCTTGTCGAAAGCGAGCGTGTCGAAAGCGGTGACGCGGCTTGAAGGAGCGCTGGGGATCAGCCTGCTGCATCGCAGTTCGCGCTCGGTCACTTTGTCGACGGCGGGCGCAGGGCTGATCGACGAAGCGCGCGCGATGGTCGCCGCCGCGACCGCCGCGACCGAGGCCGCGCGCGGCGACCGGCACGATCTTGCGGGACCGATCCGCCTCGCCGCACCAATGAGTTTCGGCATCAAGGTGCTCGGCCCGCCGCTCGCCGCCTTTCTCGAGACGCATCCAGCAGTCGAGATCGAAGTGATTTTGAGCGATGCGCGGAGCGACCTGATCGCCGAAGGGCTTGATCTTGCGCTGCGTATTTCCAGCCTGTCCGATTCCAGCCTGCTCGCGCGCACGATCGCGCCGGTCGCCGCATCGGTGATCGCCAGCCCTGCCTATCTGGAAAAACATGGCGTTCCGTACCACCCGCTCGACCTCGCAGGACACCGATTGCTTGGCTACGGCCACCGCGAGCGCGCGCTGCCGCTGCGCTTTCATCGCGCCAAGGAAGAAGCGACGATCGTTCCGTCGGGACCATTGTTCGCGAACAATGGTGACTTCGCGGTGCCATGGCTCGTCGCGGGCGGCGGCATCGCCGCGTTTCCCGATTTCATTGCCGAGGAGGAGCTGGTCGCGGGAAAGCTTGTTCGCATCCTGACCGACTGGTCGCTGCCGCAGGCGCATCTGCACCTGTTGTCGCCGCCGTCGCGGTTGCGTCCGGCCCGCGTGCGGGCGCTGTCCGACTATCTGGTCGATACGCTGAAACGGTCGTGCACCGGTCGCGACTCGCCAGTTTCCGCGGGTTAAATCAAAATTAACCTTTTCCCTTCATTAGTTTCGTGGTTAATGTTCCGGCAGTCCCGCAACAGGGGATCGTCGGTGGCATCGCAGGATGATCAAGCGAACGGTCGCGGGGTCATCGTGGGAAACAATCAAGGGGTGCCCAATGCGCGTATTGCTGATCGAGGACGAGCCGACGACCGCCAAGGCGATCGACACGATGCTCACGACCGAAGGCTTCAACGTCTATACCACCGATCTCGGTGAAGAAGGCTTGGATCTGGGCAAGCTCTATGATTACGACATCATCCTGCTCGACCTGAACCTGCCCGACATGCACGGCTATGACGTGCTGAAAAAGCTCCGCACCGCCAAGGTGCAGACGCCGGTGCTGATCCTGTCGGGCATTTCCGAAATGGACAGCAAGGTGCGCTCGTTCGGCTTTGGTGCCGACGACTATGTCACCAAGCCGTTCCACCGTGACGAACTGGTTGCCCGCATCCATGCGGTCGTCCGCCGGTCGAAGGGCCACAGCCAGAGCGTCATCAAGACGGGCAAGCTCGCGGTCAATCTGGATACCAAGACGGTCGAGGTCGACACGACCCGCGTGCATCTGACCGGCAAGGAATATCAGATGCTCGAGCTGCTTTCGCTCCGCAAGGGCACGACGCTGACCAAGGAAATGTTCCTGAACCACCTGTATGGCGGCATGGACGAACCTGAACTCAAGATCATCGACGTCTTCATCTGCAAACTGCGCAAGAAATTGTCGCTCGCATGCGCCGGCGAAAATTATATCGAGACGGTCTGGGGCCGCGGTTATGTCCTTCGCGACATTGACGACGAAGGCAATGAGGTGCGCCGCGTCGCCTGACGCCTCGCATCATAAGTGTTTACCGAGGGAACCCGGCGCGGAGCAATCCGCGCCGGTTTTCTTTTGGTCGCGGTGATCGGACATTGGGTACGTCCAGATACGGCCGATTGCGGCTATTCTTCTCTCTTTCCTTTTAGGGAGGGGAACGGCTTTGATCCACTGCCAAGTCGATCCGCTATTGTTTGCCCTGCCCCAGGTTGCGCCCAAACTGCACCGGCCTTGAGACACCTGTGACGAGGGCAGGGCGACGGGCAGGCGCGGTTGGCGGCGGGATGATGGCAAACCCCGCGGTCGCGTGGGCCGCAGCAGTGCCGCCGCCATGCACGGCCCGCAGCTTGGTTGTTTCGACCGCCTTGTCGGTTTCGATCCCGAAGCGATTGCCCGCGACCCAGCGCACCGTACCCAGCATCGGTTCGTGCCCCGGCAAAAAGACAGTGATCCGTTCGCCGATGTGCAACGGAAAAGGTGCCTGTCCGCCGATGCCGGTTTCGGACACGTTGCGGACGGTGACGTCGAATTGGCCGAGTCGCGCGCAGGCGAGCGCCGCCTTTACCAGGCGCGACTGGCGCGGCTGGCGCTTTTCGGCGGAAGAGGATGAGGCTGGGGGAGCCTCGGGATTCGACATGGCGCGACCCATCGCTGTCGCCCAACCCCCACGGTGGCCGATGATTATGGTCCCTTTGTCGCGGTAACAGCGGAAGGTAAATTTTCGTATAGCGTCTTCGGTAATTATTTGGCGGGCGGCAGTCCGCCAAAGGTGACGATGCTTTCGCTGCCATCGGCCGAAAGCGCCGATACGCCAAAGAAATGATCGTCGACAACCACCCCGGGCAGCACCAGCTCGGTCGGCGCGTCGCCCGCGACTTGCCGGCTGTCGGTCCAGTCGCTCTTGTCGGCGCGGCGCCAGTGGATGCGATAGGCGGCGGCGCCCGCGACCGACGACCAGCGGATCGACGTGTCCGAACTGACCGCGCCATCGATGCTGACGCTGGCGGGGGCGGGCGGCGCGTCGGCCAGCTCGCTGGCCAGTGCGACGTTCAGCGCCGTCACCCGCGCCAGATAGGCAAAATCCATCTCATCGACGGTATCGCCATATTTGCGCCCGTCCTCGGTGCGCAAATCCTGATGCTGATGGTCATAATCCTCGATTCCGACGGTGAAGCGGATCGCCGGATAGCCCAGTTCGAGCGAAGGGAGATGGTCGCCGCCGCGGCGGAAGCGATCGGGCCGGCGCACCGCGAGCACTTCCAGCCCGATTGCGGGGTTGCCTGTCCCGGCGCGAATCGCCGCTTTGGCCAGCGCGCGCGACGGGCCGTCGTCCTCGCCGCCGATGCCGCGCCGCGCCAGCTGTGCCGCCAGATCCTCCGACGCGCGGATCCCCTCGCTGAACACCCGCACCCGGTTGTCGACGATCGTTCCGTCTGTTCCGTGGGTGCCGCCGACGATGTCGTTGTTCAGCATCGCCGCGACCTGCCAATTCTGGTCTTTCGCATGTTTGGCGAGCAGGCGGCCGCCCCACAACCCCTGCTCCTCGCCTGACAGCAGCGCAAAGACGATCGTCGCGCGATGTTTGGTTTTTGACAGCAGCCGTGCCGCCTCGATCACCAGCGCGGTACCCGACGCATCGTCGTTGGCACCCGGTGCGTCGGCGGTAAAATTCATCGGATCGGTGACGCGGCTGTCGATATGGCCAGCGATCATGATCACATGCGCGGGGTCGCCGGTGCCTTTCTGGATCGCCAGCACATTTTCGACGACCACACCTTCGGGCGCGCGCGGTCCATCAAATCGGTCGCTGATCCGCGATACCGTCAGACAACCACCGCACGCCTTGCTGATTCTTTCGAACTCGGCGGCGCCCCAATTGCGCGCTGCGCCGATGCCGCGTTTCGGGTCGGTCGCCGAGGACAAGGTATGGCGCGTGCCGAACGACACCAGTTTTTCGACCGACGCCTTCAGTCGCGCCGGGTCGGCGGCGGGGGTATCGTCTTTGGCAAAGGACGTGGCGGGCGCCGTCAACAGCAGCGCAGCGAGCAAGCTTTTTCTGATCATGCCGCACCATGCCGCTCGCGCCGCGCGCATGCAAGTCGGCCCGCCCATGCCGGGGCATGGGCGGGCCGCTCGTTAGATTGAACAGGGACAGTCCCTGATCAGTTGCCGATCAGCGCAGGCCCGAAAATTTGATGTCGTTCACGCGGCCATATTTGATGTCGCAGCTGAATTTGCCTTGATCATAATAGCCGTTGCGTCCTCCGCGACCGCGATAGCCGTCGCGGACGACGACGCGGCCCTTCACACGATAGCCATCGCGCTTGCGGTCGATGCTCGTCACCTGAGTGACGTCGGTGTTGCCATAACGGCGGCTGCCGCGTTCGACCGCGCCGACGCACTGGTTCACCGCGCTGCGGCTGTTGCCATAGCGGTTATAGTCATAGCCATAGCCGTAACGCGCGTCGTCGTAGCGACCGCGCCCGCGATCATCATAACGATCGTCGTAGCGATCATAACGGTCGTTGTTGCCGCTCGACAATATCGCGGCTAGGCCGCCGAGCACGACGGCGCCGGCGATCACTTCGCCCGCGCTGATGCCGTCGCGGTCATACCGGTCGCGCGCGGCGGCCGGGGCGGCGCTCATCAACATTGCACCGGCGGTGGCCGCACCAATTGCGGCCTTGGTCAGGTTGGTCTTGATAGCCATGGTTCGGTCTCCTTTTAGCGCAGGCGGCGTCTTCGCGGCCTGTTGGAGATGTTTTACCGAGTCGGCGGTGACGCGGCCCTGAACCCGACGCTTATCTGGCGTTCAGCCTTGGTTTTGCTGGCGTTCAGCTTCAGACTGGCGGGGCCGCGCCACCCAGAGGTGACGCGGCCCCGCCTGACGTCTTGATGAGGATCGTCGGTCAGCCGAAATTGACGTCGACGACGCGGCCGTTCCGATAACTGCATCCGAAACTGCGGACCTCGCCGCCGAGCCGGGATGCGGTGCCGGTGACGTACCAGCCGCCATTATTGGCCTCGGTGCCGTCGATGCGATCGACGCGCGCATCGTCGCCCATTTCGGCCTCGACCGCCCAGCTACACGCATCGGCGGCACGCGCTTCGACGTCACCATTGCCATAGGCGCGCGCATCGTCTGTGTCGGGACGATCATCAACCGGCGGCTCGTAATTGGTGTCGGGCCGGGTATCGCGATAAGGCGGATCGTACCGGTAATCGGGTGCGCGCTCGCGCTTGTCCTTGCTCGCGGCGCTGGCGATCGCGGCGATGGTGCCGATGATCAGCAGCCCGCCGAGCACGTCGCCGGTGCTGATATTGTCGCGGTCGCGATAGCCCCAACCGCCGTGGCGCGAACGCGCTTCGGCAGGCACCGCGCTGAACCCGACCGAGGTGATGACGACGGCCGCCGCGGCGGCCAGGCTGGTGAATTTACGCATCGAGGGATACTCCCCAAGGACGGGCAATGGATGGTCCGGCCCGTGATTTTCCTGCTCTAAGCGGCCTATGCTTTCGCGGCGCTGAACCGTTGTCCCTGCGCGGCGAACCGAGACCCGATATGGAAAAGGCCCGCCATCGGTGAGGATGACGGGCCTTGGGACCAGAGATAAGTGACCAGACCTATCCGGGTATATCAGCAAGCGCAGCGCGGCTTGGCTTTGGGCTTCCAACGCTTCTTGGCTACATAACGTTTCCGCACCGGCACATTTTCATAAATGGTGCGGGTCGTCGTCTCGACGGTTTCGGTGATGACCGGCGCGCCGGTCGTGATGATCGTCGTGACCACGACGCCCGGGGTGTAATAGCCGTAACCATAGCCACCCTGCTGATAGCCGCTGCCGCCATGATAAGCGCCGCCGCCGCGATAATCCTCGCGGCTCGACCACCAGGCGTCGCATTTCTTCTTATCCGATGCATCGCCGATCGCGGCACCGGCAACCGCGCCGAGGCCCGTTCCGACCAGCGTACCCGCCGTGCGATCGCCGCGCCCGGCGACGCGGTTGCCGACGACGCCGCCCAGGACTCCGCCGACAACCGCTCCGGCCACTGTACCCCCCCGGCCACAGCGGCGTTCCATTTCTGCGTCGTGGCGCGGGTCGTACCCGTCGCCATAATTGCCGTGATGCGGCGGCGGCGGATAACCGGCGCCATGACCCTCGACCGTGCCTTCATAGCTGCCGTCGTAGCGGCGGCCGTCGGGGCTTTCATACGTGCCGTTCCAGGTACCGGTCCAGCGACCCTCGGCGTCATAACCCGACACGCGGCGATATTCGACTTCGCTCGGGACGCGGTCGGGATAGCCCGTATAAACGCGAACGTCGGGGTCGGCCGGCGCGCCATAGTCGAGCGAAGGGCGCGTATCGTGATTGAACGAGGCGATGCCTGACAGGCTGGTTGCGGCGCGCGCGTCGACCATCGGCGCTTCGGCGCCGGCCCGGCCCGCCAGCAACAACGACGCTGCGGCCACTCCCAACAAAACGAACGTGCGCATGTGTAACTCCCTGTTCCCTCGGCCCGAACCGATTGGTTAACAGCTTGTTAGCAAAATTGCGGGCTTTTCGCGAATCCGTTAACCGTGAGCTTTGCGTCCCGATTTGGGTCAGATACTGGGGCGGGAGGGGTGGGTGACGGCCGGAAGCGGACCCTTCGTCCATCGTCACCCCGGACTTGATCCGGGGTCCATGAATTCGGCGCCGCGGTGGATCCCGGGTCAAGCCCGGGTTGACGAAAGCAGATGCCGATACCCACCCAAAGCCGACATATACATCTGGGCCTCACACTGCCTGCTCGATAATCAGGAAATCAGCGCGCTCGCGATCCGCGCCACCAGCGCCTCAGCCCCTGCCTGATCCACAGCCGAAAACCGCCCCGGCAGCGGGCTGTCGAGGTCGAGGACGCCGACCAGTCGGTCACCCGCGATCACCGGGACCACCAGTTCGCTGCGGCTGTCGACGTCGCAGGCGATATGGTCCGGAAAGGCGTGGACATCCTCGACCCGCTGCGTTGCACGCAGCCGCGCCGCGGCGCCGCACACGCCTTTATCCAGCGGAATGCGGATGCACGCCGCCTTGCCCTGAAACGGCCCAAGCACCAGTTCCTGCCCATCGAAGCGATAAAATCCCGCCCAGTTGAGGTCGGGAATTGCCTGCCAGATCAGCGCCGCGACGTTTGCCATATTGGCGATGGCGTCGGGCTCGCCCGTGACCAGCGCCGCGGCGGCGTCGCCCGCTTCGGCCCACAGGTCGGCAGGATCGGTGGCGGAGAAGGCGAGGGCAGTGGACATTATTCGACGTTCAGCCCGGTCCATTTCGCGGCAAAGGCATATTTGTCGGCGGCCTCGGCGATGATCTTGTCGGTGGGCTTGCCCGACCCGTGGCCGGCGCGGGTTTCGACGCGGATCAGATGCGGCTTGTCCCCCGCCTGCGCATGTTGGAGCTGCGCGGTATATTTGAAGCTGTGGCCAGGCACCACGCGGTCGTCGGTGTCGGCGGTCGTCACCAGCACCGCCGGATAGGCCGCGCCATCCTTGATATTATGATAGGGCGAGTAAGCGAGCAGGTTGCGGAAATCCGCTTCCTTCGCGGGATAGCCATAATCGTCGACCCAGTATCGCCCGGCGGTGAAACGGTCGAAACGCAGCATGTCCATGACGCCTACCGCGGGCAGCGCCGCGGCGAACAGGTCGGGGCGCTGGTTGGTCACCGCGCCGACGAGCAGGCCGCCGTTAGATCCGCCCTCGATCGCGACCTGGCCCTTGCCGGCGATATTCTGCGCGATCAGATATTCGCCCGCGGCGATGAAATCGTCGAAGACATTCTGTTTCTTGTCGAGCCGCCCGGCGTCGTGCCACGCCTTGCCATATTCGCCGCCGCCGCGCAGGTTCGCGATCGCCAGCACCCCGCCCTTGTCGACCCATGCAAGGCGGGTCGGCGAAAAGGCCGGGGTCATCGACACGTTGAAACCGCCATAGCCGTACAGCAGCGTCGGCGATCCCTTGCTGCGGTCGAGGCCTTTTTTCATGACGAGGAACATGGGCACCTCGGTGCCGTCCTTCGATTTGTAGAAACGCTGCTCGACCGAGAAATCGGCGGGTTTGAAGGTCAGCTTGGGCTCGGCGAAAATCTCGCTTTTGCCGGTCGCGGTGTCGAGGCGATAGATCGTCGTCGGCCGCGCATAGCTGGAGAAGGAATAAAAGGTTTCGGGATCGCTCGATTTGCCGCCGAACCCCGATGCCGAACCGATGTCGGCAAGCTTGATGTCGGCGACCTTCTTGCCGTCGAGGGCGATCATTTCGGCCTGCGACTTCGCATCGCCCAGGTAGGACAGGATGATGCGGTTGCCGACGCGCGACGCGCCAACCAGCGTATCTTTGCTTTCGGCCACCAGCTCGGTCAGCTTGCCGGGCTTGCGGATGTCCATCGACACCAGCCGCTCGCGCGGCGCGCCCTTGTTGGTGACGAAGGTGAACAGCGGCCCCTGATTGGTCACATATTCCCAGTTGTTCGCGAAGTCGTCGACCAGCGTGATCGGTTTGCCGACCCCTTTCCCGACCGGATAGAGGGTGAGGCCCAGCCGCGCATCGGTGCCTTCGGACCCGACGACCAGCAGATATTGGCCGTCATCGGTTACCACCGCGCTGTTGTTGAGCTTGGGCCGGGCGGGGGTCGCGTGGATCAGCACGTCGGCGCTCTGCGGAGTACCCAGCTTGTGGAAATAGACGCTGTGATTTTCGTTGAGCGACTGGAACGCCGCACCTTCGGCGGGCTCGGGGAAGCGTGAATAATAAAAGCCGCTGCCGTCCTTAGCCCAATCGAGCGCGGAGAATTTCACCCAGCGAACTTCGTCGGCCAGATCCTGACCCGTCGCGACGTCCTTGACCCGCACGATGCGCCAGTCGGTGCCGCCATCCTGCACCGAATAGAGCAGGTGCTTGCCGTCCTCCGACGGATTCCATTCGGCGAGCGCGGTCGCGCCGTCTTTGGCCCATAAATTGGGGTCGATCAGCACCCGGCCCTCGCCCTTCAGCCCGTCGCGGACATAGAGCACCGACTGCGGTTGCAGCCCGTCATTGCGGGTGTAGAAATAGCGTGTCCCGGCCTTGGTCGGCAGGCCGAAGCGTTCGTAATTATACAGCTCGGTCATGCGTTTCTTGAACGTGTCGCGGCCGGGCAGGGTGGCGAGATAGGCGTCGGTGACCTTGTTCTGCGCCGCGACCCAGTCGGCGACCTTTGGATTGACGCGAACATCATCCTCCAGCCAGCGATAGGGATCGGCGACATCGACCCCGAATTGCGGATCGACCGTGTCGCCGCGCGCCGTTTCAGGATAAGCGAGCGTTGGCGCCTTGGGCGAAGCCACTGCCGCTTCCGCGGCCTGTCCTGTTGCAGGGGTCATCGACAAGGCAACCAGCGCCAGCGGCGCGAACAGGATTTTACGGGGCATGGCAAGGCGATCCTCATCTTCCGGGGAAATTATCGTGCGCTGATATGTAAGGATGGAAAAGCCGGGGGCAAGCGCATTTGGACAAAAAGCCTTCCCGGACGCGGCGGGAATTCAAGAGCAGATGCCGCGTCAAATGGGCTCCAACACGCCCTTATATGCCACGATCAGGCCGATCAGGGGCATCGCGATCTCGACATTGAACTGGAATTTGCCATCGACGTCGGTTTCGAAGCTCGGGCCTGTCGGCATGAGCCAGCCCGGCATCGGTATGCCCAGCAGCGACCAGCGGCGCGGCACCAGCGTCAGCCGGTCGCCCTCGACGACGATCGCCATCGCGAACGCGGCGGCACCGAACCGCTCGACGACCAGATAGTCGTTCCTGCCCGTTCCAGCGGATTGCAGCGACGAAAACCGCCGCCCACCGAAATTGCGCGTCCAGCGCTCGCCGCCTTTTTCTTGGGTAAACTCGACGGTGACCGGCACTGCCGCCGCGGCCTTTGGAAAGCCGATGATCGCGGCGGCGATCCGCGCCAGCACGCCGCGACCGCGGCGAACTTCGGCATGGCCGCTCCACCGACGGTCATCC
Organism: Sphingopyxis sp.; assembly: GCF_965279725.1. Classification (GTDB taxonomy): domain Bacteria; phylum Pseudomonadota; class Alphaproteobacteria; order Sphingomonadales; family Sphingomonadaceae; genus Sphingopyxis. The sequence goes on along the minus strand of NZ_CBDIIL010000003.1, from coordinate 473,474 downwards.
GCCCTCGCATGGAGTTCGCGGACGCGCGGCGGCAAGGCATAGAACGCCTGCCCGAGAATGCGGCGGTACAGCGGCGCGTCCGGCTCCGCATCGCGAAAGCCTGTATGGATCGACCGGCCGCGGAACACCGCGCCGAAATCGACCAGATCCAGCGCTTCGATCGACGACCGCGCGCCTGTTTCGGGGCGTGTCCCCGCCAGCCATTTCCGCACGATCGCCTCGATCGCCATCGACGGAATATAGGGACCGTCGTTACCCTCGGCGAGCAGATGCCAGCTGCGCTCGACGTCCTTGTCGCCCGCAACCCCGCGCACGCGCAGGAACATCCCGCCGCGATGCTCGCCGAATTTCATCCGGTTGAGAACCCAATAGAAGAGCCGCGAAAAGGGTTCGAGCGAGGGCAGGCGAAGCGCCGCGCGCGCTTTCGCGAGCAGGTTCAATATCCGGTGCAGGATTTCGGGGACCGGCCCCGCGCCCATCCAGATATCGGTCATGCCCGGATAGGCGGGGGGCAGCACCTGCAAATCGGGGACATCGACCAGCGAGAAATGGATATTGCGCAGCGGCAGCCGGCCGGGCACTGCGACGGTGAAGCGCAGGCTTTCGGCGAGCCCGATACCGAAGCCATCCTTGCCGCCGCGGCGCAGCTTCACCGGCGCCCCGGCATAGCCGACAACCGCGCGCATGACGTTGAGCCCGATGCCTGCAAAGGGCGACGGCGCAATCCCGCCCTCGACCGTCCTTATGTCCATCGTCTTCGCCATGTCGCGCAGCACGGCGGCAGTGAGCGCGGGAAAGCTGCTGACCCCCGACAGGACAAAGACGCCCGCCGCCTTGGCCGCGGCATCGAAGCGATCGACGCCGAACACGAAATCGGCGGCGTCGGCGAAATCGAGATAGTCGACGCCCGCTGCGATACAGGCCTCGATGACTTGATAGCGGTCGTCGCCATAATCCTGGAACGGCCCCGACGCATCGACGACAAGGTCGGGGTGGAAACGGTCCAGCCCCTCCGCAATCGCGCGCCGATCGAGCGCGACGGGGTGAACCAGAGGCTGGCCATAATATGCGGCGCAAAAGGCGGTCGCGCGCGGCAAATCGCGGCCGCAGATGAACAGCTCGATATCGGCAAGGTCGGACAGCAGTTCGGCGAGGCGTCCGCCGAACACGCCATAGCCGCCCAGGATCAATATCTTCATCGTCTCCATTGCCTTTCGGGGGTCAGATCATGCGGCCGCGATATTCGGGCGGCGCGACCCAGCAGCTCGTCCGCTTGCCGAACAGGCGATAACGATTGCGTGCGATCCAGCGGTAAACCGGATCGCGAAGCGCCGTCGGGACAAGGCGGAAGATGCCTGCCAGCCGCCATGGAAAGCCGATCCCTTCATAGATCGAAAGCACCGCGTCGCTGTCGCGCCGCACCGCTTCTCCGTCGATGACGAGGATGCTCGTCGGATCGCGCGGGTCGACGCCGTGGCGGCGGCACAGCGCGGCCCCGGCCTCGCCCTGAATAGACGCGAGGCGAAATCGGCCGACCTTGTCGTGGCGCAGCACAAAGATCGCATTGGCCGAACAGAGGACACATTCGGCGTCGAACAGGATGATCGGGGCGCCCGCTTCAAGCATCGCGGAACAGCGCATGCTGGTTGACGAGCTCGCCGAGGCGCGGGTGCGTGACCTGCAGGTCGAAAGCGAAGCGGCCGCTGCCCAGATGCTGGTGCGTCACCACCGTCGATCCGGGCGCGAGCCAGCGGGGGAGGCGCAGCCGGATGTGGCCGATCCGCCAGAAATAATGGTCGGAGGTAAAGATCAGTGCGTCGGCCTCGGCCCGCACGATCAGCGCCATGCCGAAACCGCCGCCGATATGCTCCTCCAGCCCGGTCGGCCCGGCAAAGCTTTTGGCGCTGCGGATCAGCTGTGGATAGCCACGCGCCTGTCCATACAGCCGCGTCCAATATTGGCCGCCGCTGGTCCGCTCCTCGCACACCGCGACCGCCGCGGGGGCAGGGCCGCTTGGCGCCAGCGGCAACGGCGCGCCGATCAGGCGGCACAGCTGCGCCAGCAGCCAGCCGGCGGTGGAAAGCCGCGTCCAGACGATTTCGCCGCTGTACGTCGCGACCGCCGTTCCCGCCAGGTGCCTGGTAAAGCGGCGGCGCACATCCTCGGGCAGCGCGTCCCAGTCGGCACGTGGGACAAGGCGGCGAAAGCGATCGTCACGATCCAGATCCCGTCCGCGCCGAGCGAAGTCGAGACACCCATCCTTGTCGCGCTCGCGCTCGTGGCATTGCGACTTCGCTCGATGCGAACGGATATCGGGGTCTTGCTCGCCCATTATATGTTCGGCACCGCCCCACATAACCATGTCCTCCTAAGCGTCCCGGCTGCCGTCTTTGCCCTTGCCGGGGCGCCAGTTTAGCAGCTTCGTCACCCCGGCGCCGAGCTTGATCAATCGCATCAGCGCGGGTTTGGGAACGGCCAGCATCTCGTCGTGCCAGCGGCTCATCGTCGTCACGAAATCGAGCATGTCGGACAGGCGCGCCTTGGCGCCCGCGCTGAGCTCGGGGTCGGTTGCCGCGCGCGCGACGCAGGCCTTCAACGCCGCCTCGGCCGGGTCGACCTCGCGCGCCTTGCGACCCGCCGCGATCCGCGTCACCATTTCCCAGATATCGGTTTCGGCGGCGAAATGGTCGCGCCGGTCGCCGAGCATCGGCACCCGCTGGATCAGCCGCCAGCCGATCAGTTCCTTGATCGAGTTGGAGACGTTCGAGCGCGCGAGGCCGAGCATATCGGCAATCTCTTCGGCATGGAGCGGGCGGTCCGACACGAACAGCAGCGCGTGGATCTGCGCCACCGATCGGTTGACCCCCCATTGGCCGCCGAGATTGCCCCAATGAAGGATGAACTCGGTGGCCGCGGGGGACAGTTTCGAATCATATTCGGTAATTTCTGTCATAACAGAAATATCGGACGAAACAGATTAGATGTCAATGATGATCGGGAAGGCAGGTTAAGCAGAGGGCGACAGGACGTGCTTGCCCGCTGGGGTCAGAATTCGATCAAAATCCGGACCTTGTCGGGCGTGGTGCCGACGACGCGGGCGATGTGGGCGCGGCTTTCGGCCAGCATGTCGGGCGAAAATTCGCGACCGTCACTGCCCAGCAATTCGGCGGTCGAAACGCCGAGCACGTTGCCCAGCGCCTCGACGCGTCCATGGCGCGGGCGGGCGCGATCCTTTTCCCACGCCGATATGGCTGGCACGCTGACGCTGAGCGCCGACGCCAGCTGCATCTGGCTGAGCCGGCGCGTGACGCGCAGGCGGCGCAAGCGGGTGCCAAAGGACTCGGTCCCGGTACGCCCCTGTTGCAGCGGGTCGGTTACGGATTGGTTGCCGACCCTCGGGCGGACATTGAGTTCACTCGCCATCTCGCCACGGATACACGCGCGACGCCGCGATGCGCTGCGCTATTGTGTACGACTACACCGACGGGCGGGGGTAGCAAAGGCGTCGCCGCAAAAGAAAAGGGCGGCCATCCTGTCGGAGGCCGCCCTTGATCTTGTGCGGTTAGCGCGAGGCTCAGGCTTCGGCCATCTCGTCGTCATACTGCTCGACCGGGCCTGAATCCTGGCCCTTGGCATCGACGTCACGATCGACCAGCTCGATGATCGCCATCGGCGCCGCGTCGCTGGCGCGGATGCCAGCCTTGATGACGCGGGCGTAGCCACCGTTACGATCCTTGTAGCGTTCGGCGAGGGTGTCGAACAGCTTGACCAGCTGGGTGTCGTCCATCAGACGGCTCATCGCCAGACGGCGATTGGCCAGACCGCCGCGCTTGGCGAGCGTGATCAGCTTTTCGATATAGGGACGCAGTTCCTTCGCCTTGGCGACGGTGGTCGTGATCTGCTCATGCTTGATGAGCGCCGCCGACATGTTGCGGAACAGGGCCGTGCGGTGCGCACTGGTGCGCTGCAGCTTCCGGCCACCTGATCTATGACGCATGATTTCTTCCTTCGTTTGTCAGAGGGGCCGTATGAGGTACCCCAAGCCAGGTCGATTGCGGGCCGACCCATTCCCGTCTCTATGTCCCTCTCCCCTTGAGGGAGAGGGTTGTGAAAACTTGGCGGCTTGCCGCCTAGTTGCAGCTGGGTGAGGGGTATGCGGTTGCACTGCAACCGCGCGGCGCTTTGCGCCGCTCACCCTCATCCAACTTCGCCTAGCCGCTGCGCGGCAAGGCTGCGTATCCTTCTCCCCTCAAGGGAGAAGGTGTAGCATCAGCCCAGCAGCTCTTGTTCGAGCTTCTTGGCCATCTCTTCAATGTTCTCCGGCGGCCAGCCGGGGATGTCCATGCCCAGGCGCAGGCCCATCGACGACAGCACTTCCTTGATTTCGTTCAAGGATTTGCGGCCGAAGTTCGGGGTGCGGAGCATTTCGGCTTCGGTCTTCTGAACCAGATCACCGATGTAGATGATGTTGTCGTTCTTGAGGCAGTTCGCCGAACGGACCGAAAGTTCCAGCTCGTCGACCTTCTTGAGCAGGAAGCGGTTGAGCTGGTTGACGTCCGATTCATCGGCGGTCGACGGCGATGCCGCCATGCCGATCATGCCGCTGTCGTTCATCGCTTCTTCAAAGTGGACGAAGACCTGGAGCTGGTCCTGGAGGATGCGCGCGGCGTAAGCCACCGCGTCTTCCGGGGTGATCGTGCCGTCGGTTTCGACGGTCAGGTTCAGCTTGTCATAGTCCAGTTCCTGACCGATGCGGGCATTGTCGACCTTATAGGCGACCTGGCGTACCGGCGAGTAGAGCGAGTCGACCGGGATCAGGCCGATCGGCGCATCGATCGGACGGTTGGCGGTCGCGGGGACATAACCTTTGCCGGTGTCGGCGACGAGTTCCATGTTCAGCGTCGCGCCGTCATCGAGGTGACAGATGACATGGTTCGGGTTCATCACCTTGATGTCACCCGACACCATGATGTCGCCGGCCTTGACGGTCGCGGGACCGGTCGCCGAAAGCTGGAGCCGCTTCGGGCCTTCGCCTTCCATCTTGAGCGCGATCTGCTTCACGTTGAGGACGATGTCGGTGACATCTTCGCGCACGCCGGTCAGGCTCGAGAATTCGTGGAGCACATTCTCGATCTTGATCGACGTGATCGCCGCACCCTGGAGCGACGAGAGCAATACGCGGCGCAGCGCGTTGCCGAGCGTCAGGCCAAAGCCACGCTCGAGCGGTTCAGCGACGAAGGTCGCCTTGCGCTTGCCGTCGCTGCCAGCCTTGATTTCCAGGTTGCTGGGCTTCTTCAATTCCTGCCAGTTCCGGATATTGACAGTCATGGTCTTCCCTTTGCTTTTGGCGGGACGAATTGGGGGTCGACCAATTTGTCCGGCGTAGAGAGAGTACGGAAGCAGCCCCGGAAATGGGGCGCATCCGAAGCAGGCATCAGACGCGGCGGCGCTTGGCCGGGCGGACACCATTGTGCGGGATCGGGGTCACATCACGGATCGAGGTGATGTGGAAGCCGACCGCCTGCAGCGCGCGAAGCGCCGATTCACGGCCAGCACCCGGGCCCTTGACTTCGACTTCCAGCGTCCGGACGCCATGTTCGGCGGCCTTTTTGCCAGCGTCTTCGGCGCAGACCTGCGCCGCGTAAGGGGTCGATTTGCGGCTGCCCTTGAAACCCATCATGCCGGCGCTCGACCAGGCAATCGCGTTGCCCTGGGCGTCGGTGATGGTGATCATCGTGTTGTTGAAGGTCGCGTTGACGTGAGCGACGCCCGACGAGATGTTTTTGCGTTCGCGCCGACGAAGGCGCTGCGGTTCACGAGCCATGTTGCTATCCTAATCCTGAATTCCTGAAGCGGGCCATCGGTGCCTTTCGGCGACCTCGGGCGAAAAGCAAGGAAGCGCGCCCGACGGACGCGCTCAAACCTTACTTCTTCTTACCGGCGATCGCCTTGGCCTTGCCCTTGCGGGTGCGCGCATTGGTGTGCGTGCGCTGGCCGCGGACCGGAAGGCCCTTGCGATGACGCAGGCCGCGATAGCAGGCGAGATCCATCAGGCGCTTGATGTTCATCGCGGTGGTGCGGCGAAGATCGCCTTCGACCGGGATGCCGGCGTCGATGGTTTCGCGAATCTGCAGCACTTCGGCGTCGGACAGATCCTGGACGCGGCGGGTCTGGTCGATCCCAAGCTTGGTGGCGATGTCGACGGCCGTCTTGCGACCGATACCGTGGATGTAGGTGAGCGCGATGATCACGCGCTTGTTGGTGGGCAGATTGACGCCCGCGATACGTGCCATAAGTTACTTTCTCCTGCTCCACAGGGCCGTAGGCAATCGGCCCCATCTCAAAGCGTCTGATTTCCAACGCAAAAAACGGACCACGAATGCGCACACCGCGCTTCGCTGTCCGGTCATGATGTCGGAATGGAGGCGCAACTAAGGTGAGTCGGCCGGTTTGTCAAGCATATCGCCGGGGATTTCCCTGCGGCTTGGACTATGCCACAGCGGCTGGATCATGGCCAGTGACGACCGCCTTTCCCTTCTGCTCGACCGCCTCGCCGACTATGTGCTGGCGCATGGCCTGACCGCGTCGAGCCTGCGGCCGCTGGCGCGCGCGGCGGGGACAAGCGACCGGATGCTGCTCTATTATTTCGCCGACAAGGATGCGGTGATGGCGGCGACGCTCGAACGGATCGCGGCGCGAATGACCGCGCTGCTGGTCGCCGCCGCGCCGCCGCAACCTTTGCCCTACGCGGTGCTGCGAACCGCGCTGGCGGTGCAGCTCCGCGATCCGGCGCTATGGCCCTATATGCGGCTGTGGCTCGACATGGCGGCGCGCGCGGCGCACGGCGATGCGCTCTATGCGCGCGTCGGGGAAGGCATCGGGCGCGGCTTTCTGGCATGGGCGGGCGATCAGCTCGCCTGCGCCGCCGCCGATCGTGCCGGACTAGCGGCGCGCCTGCTGACCGAGATCGAGGGGATGGTGCTGCTTACCAGCCTAGGCTTGGGCGACGCCGTCGATGCGGCGCTCGGGGTCAGCTTCGGGCCGGAACCCGATTGAGCCAGCAGCCGATCGCAATCGCCACCGCGCCGCCCCACAATATGACGGCACCCGACGCTGCGGTCTGTTCCACCCCGGCGCCATAAAGGTCGGGAATAACGACCAGCGCAATGCCGTCGCACAGGATGGCAGCGGCGGTGACGATTGCGCTGCCCAGCGCCAACTGGTCGGGAGCCAGTCGCGCGATGCGGCGGACGAGCAGGATCACCGGCAGGGTGCCGGGAACCAGTGCGGCATAGAGCAGCGCCCGATTGGCACCTTCGAACCCGCCAAGTTCGCCGACCCAGCGGCAGATCAGCGCGCCAAGGAACCAAAAGGCGATCCCGGAGGCGATCAGCGTCGCCATCTGGCCGCTGGAAAAGGGCAGGCGGGTGGTGGCTGCGGACATCGATATTCTCCCTGTAGCAGTTGCTACAGGGCGCCTATCAGATTGTAGCGAGTGCTACAAGTCGTGACGCGCTACGTGGCACCTTCGCCCACTTCCAGATCGCTCAGCGACCCTCGGTCCGCGGCGCAATCTCTGCCGCCCGCGTCGCCAGCCGATCGACGACCGCCGCATGAATTCCCGGCGAGCATGCGATGACACCAAAGGCCTGCGCGCGCGGCGTGTTGAAGCGCAGCGGCGCGCCAAACGCGTCGGTGACGGTCGCGCCGGCCTCCGCCGCGATCAGCGCCGCGGCGGCGACGTCCCACTCGAACCCCCAGCGCAATGTCGCGACGAGGTCGGCGCGGTCGTCGGCGACCAGCGCCATGCGCAGCGCGATGCTGTTCGGCTTGGTCACGATCACCAGATCGCTGTCGACCTTGGGCAACGCGTCAGCGGGGACACGCGATCCCGCGAACGTCGTGCGCTGGCTGGCGTGCAGCGTCTCGCCGTTGAGTTGCGCGCCCTGGCCCTTTTGGGCGACCCATAATTCATCGAGCGCGGGGGCATAGAGGACACCGAATTCGGGGGTGCCATCGACAACCAGCGCGACCGACACGCACCAGCCGGGGCGGCCGCGGATGAAGTCGCGGGTACCGTCGATCGGGTCGACGCACCACAGCGCGCGGCACGACAGGCGGTCGGCGTTGTCGGCGGTTTCTTCAGACAGCCATCCGGCCTCGGGGACCATCGCGCCGAGCACGGCCTTCAGCCGCGCATCGACCGCCAGATCGACGTCGCTCACGGGATTGTCATGCGACTTGTTCCAGACGTTGACCGCTTTCCCCTCGCCGCGCCAGCGCGCCATCGCCATGTCGCCGACCTCACGGGTCGCGGCGATCGCGGCTTCGAGGTTGCGGCCGGGCATGGAGATTAGCTCGATGCGACGGTCATGCCGTCGATGCGCAGCGTCGGCGCGTTGATGCCATGGCGGAACTCGAGGTCGTTCGCGGGGACCAGCGCGGCGAACATATCGATCAGATTGCCCGCAATGGTGAATTCGGCGATCGGCCCGGCCAGCACGCCATCCTTGATCCGGAAACCCGACGCGCCGCGGCTGTAATCGCCGGTGACCGGGTTGACGCCGTGGCCGATCAGTTCGGTGATATAGACGCCGTCGGCGATGCCTTCCATCAGCGCCGCAGGCGTCACGCCGCCCGCCGCGAGATGCAGGTTGCTGGCGCCCACTCCGGACGCCCCGCCACCGCGGCTCGCATGGCCGGTGGGGATTAGCCCAAGTTGTTTCGCCGACGCGGTGTCGAGCAGCCAGCCGGTGATCTTGCCGCCTTCGACCAGATCGCGCGCCGCGGTGGGCAGGCCTTCGCCGTCGAAGGCGCGGCTGCGCAATCCGCGCCGGCGGTGCGGCTCGTCGCGAATGACGATGCCGCTGTCGAACAATATCTGGTCTTCCTTGCCGAGCAGGAAGCTGGTGCCGCGCGCTATGGCGGGACCGGCGATCGCGCCAAGCAGATGGCCGACGATGCCGCCGCTGACGCGTGGGTCGAGAATGACGGGCACCTTGCCGTTCGGTGCTTTGCCGGGATTGAGCCGCGCGACAGCGCGCGTTCCGGCGCGGTTGCCGATGTCGGTTACGCTTTCGAGGTCCGCGAGGTGATGCGCGCTGTGCCAGCCATAATCGCGCTGCATATTGGCGCCTTCGCCCGCGATCACGCTCGCCGACAGGCTGTGGCCGCTCGACCCATAACCACCCGCAAAGCCGTGGCTGGTGGCGAGCGCAAAGCGGGTACGGCTGTGGCTGGCACTGCCGCCTTCGCTGTTGGTGACCTCGGCGATGGCGCGGGCAGCTTCCTCGACTGCGAGCGCCGCCTCGCGCAGTGCCGCGGGGTCGGCTTCGCTGCCGTCGTCGAGGTCGAAATCGGGGACAGGGCCTTTGAACAATAGCTCCTCGGGAGCGAGCCCCGCATAGGGGTCTTCGGGTGCCTCGCGCGCCATGGCAACGCAGCGTTCGACAAGCTTGGTCAGCTCGCCCGCGTCCATGTCGGCGGTCGACACGCTGGCGCTGCGCTGGCCAACGAAGACGCGCAGCGAAATATCCTGCCCCTCGGACCGCTCGACATCCTCAAGCGCGCCGAGGCGCATCGAGACCGACGTGGCGGCATTGCAATAATAAAGCGCGTCGGCGGCATCGGCGCCAGCCTTGGCGGCGGCGTTGCACAGCAACTGCGCGCGATCGAGGGCTTCGGAAACAGTCAGCATTCCCGCGCCCTATACGGCGGGCGGCAGGGCGTCAAACTTGGTTGGCGGTGTTTACTTGACGATCGCCGCTATGGCGTCAGTCGCAGCCATCGCGCCGCTGACCCACAAAAAGGGCAGCGTCAGCGCCGCAACCCACAGGCGGCGGACGTCGCGGCGAAAGCGCGCGTGCAGGCCCCAACTGGCGAGCGCCTGGCGGCTGAGACGGTACCAATGCCGTTCGGTCGAGCGCGCCACGGGAACAGCGAGGGCGAGCAGGATGATCAGTGCCACGAAGATCAGCGTTGATGAAGCCCCGGAGGCAATCGCGCTCGACACCAGCCAGATCTGCAAAGCGGCAAAAGCGACGAGTGCGGTCGCAGCGTGCCAAGTCATGCGCCGACCAAGACTTCGCGCCGCCGGCACACTAGGTGACGTGCGCCGCAACAGACGCGGTCCAAATGCTGATGCCATTTTTTCAGCCCCCTTAGGCTGGCGATTCCCAGAAACGCCACGATTTCAGCCCAATATTCCCAAGTCAAGACAGGTTGGCACGGATTCATTAACAATTGCATTCGATTCACCCCATTTTCGCAACCAAATCGCGTTCGACCGCCAGAAATGTTGCAAAAATGGCAGGACAGGTAGGGGTGAAGCCCTTGCGGTCGACTCAACGCGGCAATGGTCGATTGTCGACCGGCCGCCGCTGTTTGTCGAAGCCTTGCATCCATATCTGGCGTTGGTAGCGTCTAAGCCAAGTCTATCTTTCGCAACTCGGGGAATCATCCATGCGTTATCTCGTTCTTCTTGCCGCCCTGACTTTGCCGCTTGCGCCCGTCTGGGCAGCCGACGGTGACAAGCTCAATGTCGAACCGAAACCCGCGGCGCTGATCGCCGATGGCATGCCCGATGTTCCCGCTGATCTGACCGCGGCGACTCGCCCCTACATGGAAAACCGCGGCGCCAGCTTTGTCGGCTGGAACCCCGTCGACAAATCGATGCTGATCGCCACCCGCTTTGCCAACACGGCCCAGATCCACCGCGTCGCCTCGCCGATGGGGGCTCGCAAGCAGCTGACCTTCGAGGCGGAGCCGGTGGGCGCCGGGGCGTGGTCGCCGAAAAGCGCCGATATCATGTTGGTGCAGAAGGATATCGGCGGCAATGAATTCTACCAAATCTATGCGATGAAGGACGGCCGGCTCGATCTGCTGACCGACGGAAAGAGCCGCAACACCTTCAACGCCTGGAGCAAGGACGGCAGCCTGCTCGCCTACACGTCGACGCTCCGCAACGGCCGTGACAGCGACATTTATGTCATGGACCCGCGCGATCCGAAAACCGCCCGGATGGTCGCGCAGGTCGATGGCGGCGGCTGGGCGCTGCTCGATTTTGCGCCCGACAAAAGCTGGGCGCTCGTCGGCAAATATACGTCGGTCCAGAAATCGGATTTCTTCCGGCTCGATTTGGCGACGGGCGCGATGACGCCAATCGGCGATCATGGCAAAACTGCCTCACAGAATGGCGGCAAGTTTGCCCCCGACGGCAGTATCTGGATCACCAGCGACGAAGGGACGGAGTTCGAACGGCTCGGCATCCTCGACCCCGCGACGGGCAAGTTCACGCCAAAGGGGCCGACCGAAAAATGGGATGTCAGCAGTTTCGACATCGCCGAGGACGGCAGCTTTATCGCTTACACCATCAACGAGGCGGGGACATCGACCTTGCGCCTGTTTGATCCCAAAAGCGGCGTGGTGCGGACAGTCGACAAATTGCCCGCGGGGATCATCGGCGGGATCAATATCGCGCCATGGGGCGACATCGGGATTACCTTTACCTCGGCACGGAGCGCCGCCGACGCGTTCAGCGTCGATCCAAAGACGCTCGCGATCACACGCTGGACCGAAAGCGAAACCGGCGGGCTGGACGTCAGCAAGAATATCGAACCCGAACTGGTGAAAGTGAAAAGCTTTGACGGGCTCGAGGTATCGGGCTTCCTCTATCGCCCCGACCCGGCGAAATTCTCGGGCAAGCGCCCGCTGATCATGAGCGTGCATGGCGGCCCCGAGGGTCAGTCGCGCCCCGGCTTCATGGGACGCAGCAATTATATGCTGAACGAAATGGGGATTGCGCTATTCTACCCCAACGTCCGCGGCTCGACCGGCTATGGCAAGACCTTCGTCAGCCTCGACAACGGGCCGTTCAAGCGCGAGGACAGCGTCAAGGACATGGGCGCGTTCCTCGACGCGCTCGCCAAGGACAAGACGCTCGACGCGGCGCGGTTCGGACTGACCGGCGGCAGCTATGGCGGCTATATGTGCTATGCCGCAGCGACCCATTATGCCGATAAGCTGCGCGCCAATCTGTGCGTTGTGGCGATTTCGAACTTCGTCACCTTCCTCGAAAACACCCAGGATTATCGCCGCGACCTGCGCCGCGTCGAATATGGCGACGAACGGGTGCCCGAGCAGCGCAAGAAGTTGATGGAAATCTCGCCGCTGACCCGCGTTGCCGACATCAAGAAGCCGTTGTTCGTGGTCACCGGCGCCAACGATCCGCGCGTTCCGGCGTCAGAAGCCGATCAGATCGTCGCGGCGGTGCGCAACAATGGCGGCACCGCTTGGCATCTCGTCGGCACCAACGAGGGCCATGGCTTCGCCAAGAAGGAAAATGCCGACTATAATTTCTGGGCGTCGCTGCTGTTCTGGAAGCAATATCTGCTGAACTGAACGCGCCGCCAAACAGAATCGTCATTGCGAGGAGCGAAGCGACGCGGCAATCCAGAGTGGCGTAATCCGCTCTGGATTGCTTCGCTTCGCTCGCAATGACGATATGTGAAAGGTTAGCTCCGCGGCGGAACCGGCAGCGCTTCGGCGTCAGCCTCGTCAGGGGCAGCCTGCGGCCGCGGCGCCTGGCCGCTGGCCTGCCGTTCGAGTTCTTCGGCGGCTTTCTGGCGCTCGGCGAGCGCGCGCTCTTCGGCGACGACGGCAGCTTCGACTTCGTCCGATGCCGAATCGATGCCGGCGATGCGCTTGGCGCGCTGGTCTGCAATCATCGCCTGCCAGTCGGTCTTGTCGGCGGCCTGGCGTTCGGCCTTGGCGCCCGCGACCAGCGCCTGGGTGCAGCCGGTGAAGCCACCGAGGCCGGTCGGCGAACAGCTATCGGTGCCAAAGCGGCCGATGCGTTCAACCGCCACGATCTTGTTCGCCCACGCTTGGTTGCGCGGGTCGAGCAGGCTGCCGCCGCGAAACATCTGCGGGACGCGATAACGCTCGGCTTCGGGGAGTTTCGCACAAACGACAATTTCGTCGGCGCCGCTTTGCGGGCATTGATCGTCGCCGTACACGACGACCTGGTTGACTTTTTCGCCATCGACGACGGTTTCCTGCGCGGTGGCGGGCAGGGCGACGGCGCTACCGGCCAGGATCAGCGCAAACAGGGGCAGGCGGGTCATCGGATATTCCTTTGTCAAACTTTGGTGCGGCTTGGCACCGCGACCCTGCATCCGTCATGAACGGAGGATTGGGCTCTTATCTATCAGATACGCTTCGACAGCGCGATGGCTGCACGGCAACCCGCACGGATCGCGAGGCTCAGGACGGGATAACCCGGCGCGCTTTCGGCGCCAGCGGCTAGCGCGGCTTCCTTATGCTCCAGCTCTTCGGCGCGGAAATCGGCGACCGCGGCGCTGAGTTCGGGATCGCTATCGCCGAGTTCGTCGAGCTGGTCGCTGTAGTGGCGATCGATCTCGGTCTCGACCGCGGCGGTGCACGCCATCGCGGCGCGCGGCCCCATTGCGGCGGTGACCGCGCCCAGCGCAAAGCCAGCGACGTTCCAAAACGGCTGCAACACCGTCGGGCGCACATTGCGCTGGGCAACCATAGTGTCGAAGAATTTGCGGTGGCGCTCTTCCTGTTCCGCCATATGCGCGATCTCGCGCGCCATCGGATGGCGGTCGCCCATCACCGCAAGCTGCCCGGCATAGATGCGCGTCGCACCATATTCGCCGGCCTGGTCGACGCGGATCATCGATGCGGTGCGTTTGCCAGTCTTGTTTTGCGTCATCGGGTCGATGTGGTCCGCCGCCGCAGCAAGGTCAAGACGAGCGCGGCGGCGCCGAGTGAAAAGATTGCGTTGAACCCCGCCAGCGAGATCCCAAGCAGCGTCCATTGCGCCGTGTCGCAGCGGATTAGCGGCGCGTTCATGATCGCGTCTAGCGATACCGGGCCGCTGCCGCCCGTCGCGCAGGTGGTGAGGCCTTCCCAAAAGCCATATTCGACCCCGGCATGGAAAACGCCGATTGCACCGCTGATCGCGATGGCCACGGCGGCAAGCAGGGTCAGCGCGCGCATTGCCTTGTCGTTGCGGCGCAGCAGCAGCGCGAGCAGCGCCAGCAGGATCGCAGCCTGGTGCGGCCAGCGCTGCCAGTAACACATCTCGCACGGGTGCAGGCCAAAGCCATATTGCGACACCAGCGCGCCGCCATAGAGAAGCAGCGGCGCGAGGAATGCGACGATCGGCGCGGAAAGCCGCGATTTCAGCATGTCAGCGGACCCTTAATTGCGTGCGGTCGGCTTGGCGGTCGGCTTGCTGCCCTGCGCCATGCGCGGGGTCGTCGGGCTGATGCGGCCGATCGTCTGCAGCGCATAATGCAGCTGAAAATCCTCGATCCCCTTGGCTTTCAGGTCGGCGGCAGTCGCGGTAAAGCGCGGATCGGCCTTTTCATCCTTTTCGAGCAGGCCGTCATTGACCTTTTTCTCGTTGACCAGATGCCGACGCAGGTCGCTTTCGCGGAATTTCGGCCGCGACGCATAATCGGGATCGGACAGCTGCGGGACGCGAATATCGGGGTCGATCCCGCCTTCCTGCACACTGCGGCCCGACGGCGTGTAATAGCGCGCGGTGGTCAGTCGCAGTGCGGTGGTGTCGGACAGCGGCAGCACCGTTTGCACCGATCCCTTGCCGAAACTGCGTTCGCCCATCACGACCGCGCGGTGCTGGTCCTGCAGCGCCCCGGCGACGATTTCGGAGGCCGAGGCCGAACCCGAATCGATCAGGACGACCACCGGGGAGCCCCCCGCAAGGTCGCCCGGTTCGGCGAAAAAGCGTTCGATGTCGCCTTTGCGGCGGCCGCGCTGCGACACGATTTCGCCGCGTTCGAGGAACAGGTCGCTGATCCCGACCGCTTCGTCGAGCAGCCCGCCGGGGTTCGAGCGCAGATCGAGAATCCAGCCACGCGGTTTTTTGCCCAGCGATTTTTCGACCGCCAGCATTGCGGCGCGCAGATCGGTGGTCGCGTCGGCAGAGAAGCTGGTGACGGTCAGCACCCCGACATCGCCGCTGACTTCCCATTTCACCGGCTTCAGGTCGATGATCTCGCGGGTCAGCGACATTTCGATCGGCTTGTCCTGACCTTCGCGCACGATCGTGACGTCGATCTTGGTACCCGGGCGACCGCGCATCTGTTCGACCGCCTCGTCGAGCGTCAGGCCGATGATCAGTTCCTTGTTGATGTGGGTAATATAGTCGCCGGACTTGATCCCGGCCTTGTCAGCTGGGGTGTCGGCGGTTGGTGCGATCACCTTCACGACGCCGTCTTCCATTGTCACCGATAGACCCAGCCCGCCATATTCACCGTCGGTCTGGGTGCGCAGGTTCGAAAAGCCGCGCGAATCAAGATAACCCGAATGCGGGTCGAGGCTGGCGAGCATGCCGTTGATCGCACCCTCGATCAGTTTGGAATCGTCGACCGGTTCGACATAATTGGACTTCACTTCGAGATAGACGTCCATGAAGCGCGAAATTTCTTCCTGCGTCTTGCTGTCGACGGTCGCCATCGCACCGGTCGCCAGCGGCACCAGCGCGAGCGTGCTGAGCGCGGCGGCGCCCTGCCACAACGCAAAGCGATGCTTGGGAGACGCGGGCGTTTTGATCGAGTCGGTCATCTGCATCTTTCAGTCAGGCGGAATTTCCCGCCATATATACCCCGGAGCGCCATCCTCCTACGCATTTGCATGGGCGTCAAGCGGCGCATCCCGATACGGAACAGCGTCCGAACGAGCGATTAACGAAGGGGTCAGCCGATCATCGCGACAATATCGACGGGGCGTCCGGCACGCCGCAGTTCGATGGTGATGCGGCTGTCGTCGGACCCGGCACGGCCCACTGGGGTGCCGCCGTCCAGCGTGTCGCCGACGCCGACTGACAATCCGATCATGCCGGTCAGCAGCGAAACCCAGCCGCCGCCATGATCGACGATGATGATCTTGCCATAGCCGCGATAATCCCCGGCAAAACTGACCCGACCCGGGGCCGGGGCTACGACCTGTCCGCCCGGGCGCGCCGCGATCGTGATCCCGCGCGACCGAACGCCGCTGTCGTTGACCTCTCCCAATCCGGCGACGATGCGTCCGACGACCGGCAGGCGATAGGCGCCTCGGGTCAATTCGGTCGCGGCGGGGATAGGCGCGGCGGCGCCGGTGACCGTGCCGGCAGGATTGCGCGGCCGCTGCAGCGGACCGGCTAGCTCCGCCAGTTCGGAGCGTACTGCGCCGTCGGCCTCGAGCGCGTCCATCAGTTCGACAATGTCGCGCGCCTTTTCGCCCAATCCCAAGGCGCGATCAGCTTCGAGCTGCGCGCTGCTCATCAGCTCGCGCGAGCGCAGCCGACCTTCATTTTCCAGCCGAGTCAAGGAATTGCGCCGCTGGGCAAGCTGCGTCTTGCTGGCAGCCAGGGCTTTCAGCGCGACCGCTTGCTGGCGCTGTGTCGTTTGCAGCAGCGTCAATTCCCGACGAACACCCGCGGTACGGCGCTCGATTACCGGCATCGCGGCGTCGATCACGGCGCGCGCATGGACCATGTCGGTGAGCGATCCGGGCTGGGCCAGCACACTGACCGGTGGTTGGCGCGAGAGTTGCTGGAGCGCGGCGGCGAGTTCGAGAAGCGGCTGCCGCTGCTCTGCCAACCGCGCCTGCCGCGCCGCGAGGCGGCGGCTGACCAGTGCGACGCGCGCTTCGCCAGCGCTGATGTCTGCCTCGGCCGACTGGATGCGCGCGGCGAGTGCGGCGCTGCGTTTCTTCAGCCGGTCGGCCTCGTTGCTGGCGGCAGCGGCTTGCGCTTCCAGCCGGGTGCTGCGCGCCATCGCTTCGGCAGATTGCTGCTTGGCGCCGAGCAATTGATCGCGCTCGCGTGCGGCGATCGCCTGCGGATCGAAGATGTCGCTCTGCGCGAGCGCCAGCGCGCCGCCGGCGAACAGGCCGGCGACGGCCAGCACGGTGGCCATACGTCTCACTGGCGCCCCTCGCGATGATAGGGATGGCCCGCGACGATGCTGGTGGCGCGCCACAATTGTTCGGCCAGCATCGCGCGCGCCATCAAATGCGGCCAGGTCGCGCGGCCAAAAGCGATGACCTTTGCCGCGCCCTCGCGTTCCTCGGGGGTAAAGCCGTCGGCGGCACCGAGGCAGAACCGCGCCTCACGCACCCCGCCATCGCGCCAGCTTTCCAGCAATTTGGCGAATTCGACCGACGACATCTGCTCGCCGCCCTCATCGAGCAGGATCGTGCGGCTGTTGTCGGCGGCCGCGGGCAAACGACCGCCTGTGTCCGGAAGCTCGGAGATTTTCTGCGCCCAGGTCACGCGCTTCATATAGCGCTCGACCAGATCGGCCTCGGGCCCGCGCCCGATGCGCCCGCGCGCAATGATGTGCAGCAACATGCCCGCCCTCTTACAGGATCAGCGGGCGTGAGCCATTAATTTGCGGCGGTGACCGGCGGTGCGTCGCCGAACGACCACATGCGCTCGAGGTTGTAAAAGCTGCGTACCTCGGGGCGGAACAGATGGACGATGACATCGCCCGCATCGAGCAGCACCCAATCGGCATTGGGCAGTCCTTCGACGCGAACCTGGCGGCCCGCTTCCTGCTTGATCCGCTGGGCCAGTTTTTCGGCAATGGCCGAGACATGGCGCGTCGACCGGCCGCTCGCGATCACCATATGGTCGGCGATGCTGCTTTTACCGGCAAGCGGGATGGAAATGGTTTCCTGGGCCTGATCCTCATCCAGCTGGTGGAGAATCAGGGCGTGGAGGGCGTCCACGTTATCGTTTGCGGATGCAGCGCCATTGGCGGCATCCTGGGTGGCGGAGATCAAATGCGTCCTTTCCTGTTCGTGTCCACAAGCCGCGAACGCGTAAGCGGGTCGCGCAAAGCGCGGCCTTCATAGCGTTCGAACCAGCGGGGGTTGGCCTGCCGTATCGCAGTTGCGGATCGCACATCGGGCGAAAATCGCAGGAACACGAGGGCGGGCGGTCTCCAGTCCGTCCAATGTAATTTCTGGTCCACGGGCCGGACGAAGCGCCGAAGCCAACCCATCGCACGTCTTGCGTGGGCGCGATCATTATAGCCCGGACGCGCGATAACCGCAATCGGCATGAGTCGGGCGATCCCCCGCCAGTCGCGCCATTGGGGCAATTGGACCAGATTATCGGCCCCCATGATCCAGATGAACTGCCGGTTGGGGTAGCGGCGGACGAGTTTTTTAAGCGTATCGATCGTGTATCGCGTGCCGAGTTCGGCCTCGATCGCGGTCGCGCGAGTCGGCGACCGCCGCGCCATGCGCTGCGCCGAACCGAGTCGCGCGGGGAGGGGGGCCATGCCCGCCTTGGGCTTCAGCGGATTGCCCGGCGACACCAGCCACCACAGCTCGTCGAGCCCGAGCGCGTCGATGGCGTTGAGGCTGATTGCGCGGTGCCCGCCGTGCGCGGGATTAAAGCTGCCGCCGAGAAGGCCGGTGGGGATCATGGGCGGATTTGCCAGTCGCTGCACAGACGGATGCGACTCAAGGTCTGCTCACTCTTGGCATCGTAAAACAAGGAAGGCGGGGATCGCTCGCAAGCGGAAGAACGAGGCCTAGGGACGTCACAACCTCACGATGGTTTTTGTAGTATTTGTCTTCCAAGCGATCAGATATCTGCGCTTCGCACCAACGTGCGAACGGCGTCGCCGAGAGGCAGGCATTGAACAGCACAAGCTCGCTTGTCGAAAAGTTTTTCGAAAGAAGTTGGTGTTGGGAAATTTGAGATGCCTCGCGTTCGGCCAGCATTTCATGCTTCCCGAATATGTCACTTAGTTCGCCCCAATGCCAGCTTTTGCCCGACGATTGTACGGCAGGCGTGTCGCTTGGGCGAAATGTGGAAGCATCGATAACGAAGCAGTGCCGATCAAAGCTCCGTGTACTCCACATCGGTGCTTGCGCGTCCGACCTGATTTCCGAATAACCGATGGTCTGGGCAAGGCGCTCGGCCAAAATCCACTGCGCTTCTTCCTTCTTTTCACCGTCGCTGGCGCGCAGAAGCATGGCAGCGTCGCGGACGATCAACCACAGGAAGGGCGTGGCAGCGATCACCGTGGCTAGCGCCAACCAGCAAAGCCATTTTCTGCCTCGCGGTCGTGGGGCGGCTTTCAACGGCGGACCTGCCCCGTACCGCGCACCAACCATTTGTATGTCGTCAGCCCTTCGAGCGCGACCGGGCCGCGCGCGTGCAACCGGCCGGTCGCGATGCCGATTTCGGCGCCGAGGCCGAATTCGCCGCCGTCGGCGAATTGCGTCGAGGCATTGTGCATGACGATCGCGCTGTCGACGCCGGTCAGGAAGCGTTCGGCCGTCGCCGCGTCTTCGGTGACGATCGCATCGGTGTGGCGGCTCGAATGCGCGTCGATATGCGCGAGCGCGCCAGCGAGGCCGTCGACCAGCGCGATCGAGACGATGGCGTCGAGATATTCGGTGTCCCAGTCGCCCGGCGAAGCCGGATCGACATGCGGGCTCAGCGCTACGATACCCTTGTCGCCGCGCACTTCGCAGCCCGCCTTGACCAGCGCGTCAACGATGGCGAGCGGCGCGGGATAGTCGCGGTCGATCAGGATCGTCTCGGTCGCGCCGCACACGCCGGTGCGGCGCATCTTGGCGTTAACTGCGAGTTCCACGGCTTTTTCGGGATCGGCGGCGCCGTCGATATAGAGATGGTTGATCCCGTCGAGATGCGCGAGCACGGGCACGCGCGCTTCGTCCTGGACGCGCGCGACGAGGCCCTTGCCGCCGCGCGGGATGATGATGTCGATCAGCCCCTGCGCGCGGAGCATCGCGCCCACGGCGGCACGATCCTGCGTCGGGACGAGTTGCACCGCGTCGGCGGGTAGGCCGGTTTCGACCAGCCCCGCCGTGAACGCGGCATGGATCGCGCGGTTCGAATGCACCGCCTCGCTGCCGCCGCGCAGGATCACCGCATTGCCCGACATCAGTCCCAGCGCGGCCGCGTCGGCGGTCACATTGGGGCGGCTTTCATAGATGATGGCGACGACGCCGAGCGGTACGCGCACGCGGCTGAGCACCAGCCCGTTCGGCCGCGTCACACGGTCGATCTCGGCGCCAGACGGATCGGGCAGCGCAGCGACAGCGTCGATCGCGTCGGCAATAGCGGCAAGCCGCCCGTCGTCGAGCCGGAGCCGGTCGAGCATGGCGCCCGACAGGCCATGGGTTTGTCCAGCGGCCATGTCTTCGGCATTGGCGGCAAGGATATCAGCCGATCGCGCGCGAATTTGCGCCGCCGCAGCCGCCAATCCTGCCGACTTGTCTGCCGTCGCGGTCAAAGCCAGCAATTTCGATGCGACGCGCGCCCGCGCGCCCATGTCGGCGATCAGGGCGGCGGCATCGCCGGGCATCGGCGGGGCGGAAAGGGCTTCGGCGTTCATGGCGCCGCTCTATCATGCTTTGCGCGCGCCGCGAAAGTCTCGTTGCGCCGCGTCTCATGCGCCTTTAGGCAGAGCGCCATGAGCGGGGACATCGAAGGCATCGGGGCGGCGGTGACCGCCGGATTGGCAGGGCATGCGGTCGAACCGCGGCACGGCGGCAACGGTGACACGGATGTCGGCGGCCGCTGCCTGAATTGCGGCACCAGCCTGGTCGGCTCGCACTGCCAGCATTGCGGTCAGCGCGCCGATATCCATCGCAGCTTTGGCGCGATCGGCCATGACCTGGTTCACGCGATATTCCATTTCGAAGGCAAGATCTGGAACACGCTGCCGATGCTGGCGTGGCGCCCCGGCGATCTGACGCGTCGCTATATCCACGGCGAACGCGCGCGATTCGTCTCGCCGCTCGCCCTCTTCCTGTTCGCGGTCTTCCTGACTTATGCGGTGCTGGCGATGGTCGGCAGCGGCGGCGGGGTCGGCGAGGAAATCGCCAAGGCCGCCGCCGCGCAGACGCGTTCGAACGCGCTTGAAGAGAGCTTTGGGGAAGAGGTGAAGCGCGTCGACGCGCGCCTCGCGACCAAGAATTTGAAGGTCGCCGAGCGGCGGCTGCTCGAGGCGGAGCGCGAGACGCTGCGAAAGAGCGCCAGCTATCTCGGCGTGGCGCGCGCGATGAGTAAGGAAGAACGCGCCAAGGGGCCACCGGTGCTCGACGATCCGACCAAACAGATGATCACCAGCGTCGAATTTATCTCGCGCACCAAGGTGAACACCGGGGTTCCCTTTATCGATCATGGGCTGGAGAAGGCGATCGCGAACCCCGCGCTCATCCTCTACAAATTGCAGGCGAACGCGTATAAATTCGCCTGGGCGCTGATCCCGCTCTCGCTGCCTTTCATGTGGCTGCTGTTTCCGTTCAGCCGCCGCTTTCACACCTACGACCATTTCGTCTTCGTGACCTATTCGATCAGTTTCATGCTGCTCTTGTTCGTTGTGGTGCGGCTGTTCAACCTGACGATCTTCGGTGAGCTCGCGACTTTCTTCGCGATGCTCTATGTGCCTTTGCACATGTATCGCCAGCTGCGCGGCGCGTATCGCTCATCGCGCTTCGGCGCGCTGGTGCGCGCGACCCTGCTCGTTTTCTTCAGTATGTATGCGGTCATCGCCTTCATGCTGCTGCTGCTCGCGCTCGGGGTGATGGGGTAGCGCCGAATCGTAACAATGGCCGGGCAAAGACGCGGCCGGACGAACAGGGAGAAGACGCGATGCACCAGCTTTGGGGCGAAATGGACCGGCGCCTGCTGATCAAGCTTGGAACCGCGGGGCTCGCCGCGCTGTCGCTGCCCGGCGCGGCGCTCGCGAACATGGCGCAAGGCTTTACCCATGGTGTCGCGAGCGGCGAGCCCGGGACCAATTCGGTGATGCTGTGGACGCGCTATGCGGCCGCCAATGACAGCGTATTGGCGGTCGAGCTGTCCGACAGCGCCGACTTCGCACGGATCGTCGGGGGCGGCAGCGTGATCGCCCAGGGCGAGCGCGATCATACGGCAAAGATCACCATCGACGGGCTCGAACCCGGCCGTTGGTATTTCTATCGCTTCGTCGCGGCCGACGGGACGAAGTCGGTGACCGGCCGCACCCGCACGATGCCCGCGGGACCGACGAGCGCTTTCACGATCGCGCTCTTTTCCTGCTCGAACCTGCCCTTCGGCTGGTTCAACGCTTATGCGCATGCCGCGGCGCGCAACGACATCGACCTTGTCGCGCATGTTGGCGATTATCTGTACGAATATCAGGCTGGCGAATATCCCTCGCTCAAAGATGCGCTGCCGGGTCGCGATATTCAGCCGACACAGGAAATCGTCGCACTCGCCGATTATCGGCTGCGCTACGCCGCCTATCGCAGCGACCCCGATCTGCAACGACTGCACCAGCTATTCCCGATGATTGCGCAATGGGACGATCATGAGTTCGCCAACGATGTGTGGAAGGGCGGCGCCGAAAACCACAATGAAGGCGAGGGCGACTGGCGCGCGCGCGAAGCTGCGGCGGAGCGGGCGCATGGCGAATGGATGCCTGTCGCGGAAACGCGCTGGCGCGACTATCAGGTCGGCGACCTCGCGACGATCTTCCTTCCCGAAACGCGCATCACCGCCCGCGACAAGCCGTTCGAGCTTGGTGACATATTGAAGGGCCAGCGCGACGTCGCTGCGACGTTGAAGCAATTCGCCGAGACCGACTATCGTGATCCTGCCCGACAATTGATGGGTGCCGATCAGGAAAAGTGGCTGTTCGACGGCTTTGCGCGGTCGACCAAGGCGGGGACGCGCTGGCAGGTCTGCGCGCAGCAGATCGTTATGGGTAGCCTGTTCACTCCGCCCGAATCGCGCAACTGGTTCGGGGCTGACCAGCCCGATTATGTGAAGCGCCGCGTCGAGGTGTCGCAGCTCGCGGCCAAGGCCGGCCTGCCGCTCAACATGGACAGCTGGGACGGCTATCCGGCGGCACGCGACCGCCTGCTCGCGGCGGCGCAAAAGGCCGACGCCGATCTCGTCACGTTGTCGGGCGACAGCCACAATGCCTGGGCCTTCGACCTGACGCACGACGGACGCCCCGCCGGGATCGAAATCGGCGGTCACAGCGTCACCTCGCCGGGTTTCGAAACCTATACGACCGGTATCTCGGATGCGACGCGCGTGTCCGCGCTGCGGGCTGCCTCGTCGCAGCTGGCATGGGCGAACACGCAGGATCGCGGTTATGTGTCGGTGCAAATGACCCACCAACGGGTGACCGCGAACTGGCACAATCTAGAGACGATCCGCCGTCACACCCCGGCACTGAAAGAAACGCACAGCATGACGGCGACGCGCGGGCGGCGGGCTTATGACGTCGCCTAGCCGTACGGCGGCGTATCCTCGAATTCGGCGAACCAGGGATAGTCGTTCGCGACGCTAACGGTGAAATTCGCGGGGCGCTTCTCCAGGAAGCTCGACACCCCTTCGGCGGCGTCGGCGCTGCGCCCGCGCGCAAAGATCGCGCGGCTGTCCCAGCGGTGGGCGCTCATCGGGTGCGGCGCTCCCAGCATCCGCCACAGCATGTGGCGGGTCAGCGCCACCGATACCGGGGCGCTGTGATCGGTCAGCTCGCGCGCCTTGGCGATCGCGGCGTCGACCAGGTCGCCGGGTTTGTGAACCGACTGGACCAAGCCTTTGTCATGCGCTTCGGCGGCGTCGATCAGCCGTCCCGAGTAGCACCAGTCGACGGCGTTCTGGATGCCGACCAGCCGCGGCAGGAACCAGCTCGATGCTGCCTCGGGCACGATGCCGCGCCGCGCGAACACAAAGCCATAACGCGCCGTCTCGCTGGCCAGCCGCGCGTCCATCGACAGCGTCATCGTCGCGCCGATGCCGACCGCGGCGCCATTGATCGCGCCGAGCACCGGCTTTTTGCAGTCCCAGATGCGCATCGACACGCGCCCACCCGAATCGCGGATCAGCGGGTGTGACCAATCGATCGTGCCGTCTGCGGCGACGGGACTGGATGCGATGCTGTCATCGACCAGCACTTGTTTGTCGGTGCGCTTATCGTAATCAAATGTTGCTGCTCCGGCACTCAGGTCGGCCCCCGCGCAATAGGCGCGGTCGCCTGACCCGGTAAAGATCACCGCGCGGACGCCGTCGTCGGCGTCGCATTCATCGAGCGCCGCGACGATTTCCTGCATCATCTGAGTGGTGAAAGCGTTCATCTTGTCGGGGCGGTGGAGCGTCAGTAGCGCGATGCCCTCATGCTTTTCGAGGCGAATCTGGTCAAAGCTCATCATCTCTCTCCTTGTTTGCGTGCATCGTCGCAAGCGAGGCAGGGGAGTGCAAGCTCTAGTTGACGTAAGCGTAAAGCAGTCACGCGATGCCGGGGATGACGCGCCCGCGCTTTGCCGCTATAGGCGCCCCATCGCCCCGGCGGCGCGCCTCATTCGTGAGTCGCTTTGCCGGGGTCATTCATTTGGGTCCGACAGAAAGTTTGAACGCCATGTCCCGTCGCCGCCAGATTTACGAAGGCAAAGCGAAGATCCTCTATGAAGGTCCCGAACCGGGTACGCTGATCCAGTATTTCAAGGATGATGCGACCGCGTTCAACGCCCAGAAAAAGGGCACGATCAGCGGCAAGGGCGTGCTCAACAACCGGATTTCGGAGCATGTGTTCACGCTGCTCGGCAACATCGGCGTGCCGCACCATTTCATTCGCCGCCTCAACATGCGCGAACAGCTCATCCGTCAGGTCGAGATCGTACCGATCGAAGTGATCGTGCGCAATGTCGCCGCGGGCACGCTGTCGAAACGCCTCGGCATCGAGGAAGGGACGCAGCTTCCCCGCACCTTGATCGAATATTGCTACAAGGACGACGCGCTCGGCGATCCGCTCGTCGCCGAAGAACATATCGCCTGTTTCAGCTGGTGCAGCCAGGAAGAGCTGCACGACATTCAGGACATGGCGATCCGAATCAATGATTTCATGAGCGGCATGTTCGCCGCGGTCGGCATCCGGCTGGTCGACTTCAAGCTTGAATTCGGGCGGCTGTACGACGGCGATTTCAGCCGCATCATCCTAGCCGACGAGATCAGTCCCGATGGCTGCCGTCTGTGGGACATGACGACGAACGAAAAGCTCGACAAAGACCGTTTCCGCCGCGATCTCGGCGGCGAAGTCGAAGCCTATCAGGAAGTTGCGCGCCGGCTCGGCCTGCTGCCCGAGGGCGGCGACAATGCCGTGCTCGACCTGGAGAGCCACCGGAAGAAAAAGGGCAGCTGAGCGTTAGCTACGCGCACCTTTCCCGTTCGCATCGAGCGAAGTCGAGATGCCCATCAGCCTTGCGCTATCCCGATGGGTGTCTCGACTTCGCTCGACACGAACGGATTTGGTCTGCGCTCCTTTGATCAAATATTGATGCTGGTCGGGATCAGGCTCGGCTGCAGATATGGGTAGGGCTGCATCCGCTCGGCATTGCGCGCCGCAATCTCCGCCTCGACCTCCGTCAGCGCCGCCTGGAACCACGCCAGCGGCCCCTCGGCCCCCGTCACTGCGGGATCCTGAAACCACAAAGGATAGGGAAAGGCGTTGCTGCGATAATCGCCGAGCGGGCGGTAATGCACCGACCCCAGCAGTTCGAGCACATTGAGCTGTTCGAGCGCGAGTGCCATCGGCGGCATCATCGCGAGCCAACTCGGCTTGTCATGCCCGCGCTGCCCCATCGGTGCCGCCTGCCAGCCGGCGCCGGTGACCGCGGGCGCGAACGCCATGATGTCCTTTTGCGGGAAGTTGACCGCGGCGTGCTGCGCGCTCGCGGAGAACATCACCATCGTGCAGATTTCGGCGAGCTGCGCGCGCGTCATCACGGGCCCGAAACCCTTGACCTTTGCCTCGCCCGCTAGGCACGTCGCCCATGCGGTGAGCTCGGTGTCGCCCATAATATCGGCATCACCCATATAATAGAGGTCGACATATTGCCGCGCCCATTCGTGGATCGTGTTCCACACGAGCAGCGCGTCGTCGCGATACGGATAATCCTCGAGTGTCGAATCCACGCCTACGCCGCGCGCAGACAGGTCCGCAGGGAGCATCTTGCCATAAAAATCGAACGCCAACCGCGCGTCGACCGCGGCGAGTTGGCTCGACGTAATCGTGCCGGCGAAAATATGATCGATCGGGCCGCCCGCGGCGATCAGCGAGGTCGCGGCCGCCTCGTTGATGAACAAGGTTCCCTCGAAATGCGGGACGAGCAGCGCCCAGACCGGATGGGCTTCGGCCAGATGGCGGTGCGTCGCGACCGCAAAGGCCTCGACTACCAGATGCGTGCGCGCGAGGTGCGCGAACAGCTCGTGATAATTTCCGTCGGCGACCTGCACGACGAACTTCGCCATTTCCCAGCCCCATTGTTCCTCCGCGCTGGGGGAGGGGGTGAAGATCGGATAATCGGCGGGTTCCTGCCCGCACTGGATCGCCACCGGGATCAGCGCCGAACCGCCCGGCGGCACCGCGAACAGCGCCATCGGCTGCCAGACATATTTGGCCTGGCCGCCATAGGTGCCAGGGTCGAGGATAGCGAGTGGCTGATAATCAAGCAGGAACAGGCGCCCGTCGGTCAGTGCGGCGGTCAGTGTGTCGCCGTTCACCACCGCCTGATATTTCGCCTCGGACAGCGGAAAATTGGCGGGCAGGGCATCGCCGACTGCGGCGATCAGCATGCAATTCGGCCCTTGCACGCGCAGCCGCGCGAACTCGCTGTCGTCCTGAAACATATAGCTGACCCCCGGAACGGGGAGCGTCGCAAACAGCGCGCGATACGCCTCTATGCTGCGCGGCGTCTTGCTGCCAAGCCCCGCGGCCTCGTCGACCTTCATCAGATCCTCCAGCCGCTCTTTATAGCCTTTCAGCAGCGCGACATGGACATCGCGCTCGGCGGCCGCGACGGCATTCTCAACGTCGCCGGCGATGCGTTCAAAGATATTGCCGCCGGTGTGGACGCCATGCTCGGCCGCGATCTTGGCCGTCGAGGCTTCGATCGCATCGCATTCGACCAGCGCGGCTTCATATTGGGTGCGCGGGCTGTCGAGCTCGCCTTTATCGACCCCGCCAAGCTTCACCGTCAGCGCGTTGCGCACGATGTCGAGCCCGACCCCAATCAGGATCGTGAACCAGGCGATCGTCGGCTCGTCATTCTTTGGCACGTCGCTGGCGAGCGGTACCCCGGGCAGGGATGGTACATTGGTGTCCCAGACATACACCGCCTGCGTCGCGTTCAACTGCGCGGCGCGCGCGGCTTGCGCAGCGGCCGTGTCCTGCTGGGGCAGTGTCGGGTTCGCCGATGGCATGGGAACGGCGGGGGCGGTGGTGGATGGCATGAGCGGCGGCATCGGATGGGACATGGCTTGCTCCTGGCGGGCGCGGTAAAATCGGTCGCCGCTATCGCTAAACATGGTTAATATTTCGCAAGGCAGTCGATACCGGATGCTGCTTAGGGAAATGATAAGGCCCGGTTTCGATCCTTAACCGATGCTTTACCCGGGGTTGCTATCCCGCTGTTATGACGGGGGTCTCACACTGGCTGCGCAAGCGCTTCTTTCCGCCCATTCCGAAGGCAATTCGGGATGACATTGCGTTGCTGCGCGCCGATCGCATCGAAACACTGACCCCGATGCTTTTTCTGATGCTGGCGGCGACCACGCCGACTGCCATCTACGCCGGGGTGCAGACGGTGCACCCGATCATCCGCATCGGCT
Source organism: Sphingopyxis sp. (assembly GCF_965279725.1). GTDB lineage: Bacteria > Pseudomonadota > Alphaproteobacteria > Sphingomonadales > Sphingomonadaceae > Sphingopyxis. The sequence continues at coordinate 445,786 of NZ_CBDIIL010000003.1, read as the reverse complement.
TTCCGGTGACGCTCGCTATCGTCGGCCTGCTCGGCTTCCTGTTTCTGATGCACAATCGCGGCCGCCGGATGAGCTTGCGCCGCGCGCGGCGGATGATTGTGGAATCGACGTGGCTGTCGGGCATAACCGGCGCGATGTGTAGCGTCTGGACCGTGGTCAACTGGCTCGCCGCGCCGCCCGCGACGCACAGCTATTATGCGATGATCATGGCGATGGGTTCGCTCGCGACAGCCTATTGCATGTCGTCGATCCGTTTTGCGACCTTCGTCAATCTGATCATCGGATTGGTTCCGATATCGATCCTGATGCTGACGTCGGGTCACCCGCCCGAAATCGCCGCGGGCACCAGCCTAGTCGTCGCGACGCTTTTTCTGCTCCGCATGATCCTGCAGCAGCACGACCAGCTGATCGACCTGTTGCAGCTTCAGCACCAGATGCGCGACCTTGCCCATACCGATCCGCTGACCGGTCTCGCCAATCGCCGCGAATTCGACATGCGGCTCGACGAAGAAATCTCCGAAGCGCGCCCAAACAGCCATTTCGGGATCGCGCTGCTCGACCTCGACGGGTTCAAGCCGGTCAACGACCAGCACGGCCATGCGATCGGCGATGGGTTGCTGTGCGAGATCGCGCAGCGGCTGCGCCGGGCGTGCGGCGACCATGCCGTCGTCGCGCGGCAAGGGGGCGATGAATTTGCGATCCTCGTGCACGCCGGATCGCCGCTGCTCGAAACCTCGCTTGCCGACCATATCCTGGCGGCGCTCGCGGCGCCCTATCGCATCGGCGGCCGGCCGATCAGCGTCGGCGCCAGCATCGGCACCGCAAACTGGCCCGAACATGGCGCCACGGCGCGCAAGCTCTTCGAAGTCGCCGATAAAGCGCTCTATGCGGCCAAGGCGGTTGATCGGGAACCGAAGTCGTCTGTCGAAAGCATTGCCCGGATCGCGTGACGATCGCTTGACCGCCCGCAGGGCGGTGACCACACCGGTCGCCATGATCAAAAGCCTTGTCCGGCGCGCCTCGACCGCCCTTTCGCCCTTCGTTCTCCTCATCGCCAGCACAGCGCCGGTCTATGCCAAGGAGGCCGCCCCCGCTGCAGCGGCAGGCGTAAACCCGCAAACCGATGCTGCAAAGGCTTGGAACTTCGCCATCAGCGACGTGCCGGTCGATCCCAACATCGTTTTCGGCATCCTGCCCAACGGGATGAAATATGCGTTGCTGGCAAATAGCACGCCCAAGGACAGCGTGGTCCTGCGGATGCGGTTCGACGTCGGCAGCTTTGCCGAGGCCGACGATCAGCGCGGGTTGGCGCATTTCCTCGAACATATGGCGTTCAACGGATCGACCAATGTGCCCGAGGGCGAGATGATCAAGCTGCTCGAACGCAAGGGGCTGGCGTTCGGTGCCGACACCAATGCGTCGACCGGCTTCGACCAGACGGTCTATCAGCTCGACCTGCCCAATGCCTCCGACGATCTGATCGACACCGGACTGATGCTGATGCGCGAAACGGGCGGCGAACTCACCATCGATCCCGCCGCGGTCGACCGCGAGCGCGGCATCATCCTGTCCGAACGCCGCGCGCGTGATACGTATCAGTTGCGTAGCCTGATCGACCAGCTCGACTTCCAGATGAAAGGGATGACGGTCGCGAACCGCATCCCGGTCGGTACCGAAGAGGTGATCAAGACCGCCCCGGCCGCGCGCCTGCGCGATCTGTATGACCGTTATTACCGGCCCGAGCGCGCGACGCTGGTGCTGGTCGGCGATTTCGATCCCGCCGCGATCGAGGCGAAGATCAAGGCGCGCTTTTCGGACTGGAAGGGACGCGGCCCCGCGGGCGCCGATTCCGAGATCGGCAATGTCGATTATGCCCGTGCCGCCGCGGCCGACGATTTCGTCGATCCCGCGATTCAGGATTCGGTGACCATTGCCGCCTTCAAGCCATGGGTCCAGAAAGCCGACACCAAGGCCCAAAGATCAAGCGACCTCGCCGAAGATATCGGCGAGGCGATCTTCAGCCGCCGCTTGGCCAAGATCGCGCTGAACGAGGATTCACCGATTCTCACCGGCTATTTCGGTGAAGCCGCGGGCTGGAAGAAATTCGAACAGGTCACCGTCGGCGCGATTGCAAAGGAAGGCGCCTGGAAAGACGCGCTGGCGCTGATCGAACAGGAACAGCGTCGCGCGATCGAACATGGCTTCACCCAGGCCGAGGTTGACGAACAGCTGGCGAACCGCCGCACCGCGCTCAAAAATGCGGTTTCCGGCGTGACAACGCGGCGTAGCGACGGGCTGGCCGACGCGCTGATTTCGGCCGCCGAGGGAGATTTTGTCTTTGTCCGACCCGAAACGTCGCAGGCGTTGTTCGAGGCAGCAGCACCGTCGCTGAACGCGGCCGCCGTGACCGCCGCCTTCCGCCAGCGCATGTCCGGCTTCAGCGCCCCGCTCGCGCGCGTCGCGGTGAAAAAGCCGGTCGAGGGCGGCACCGACGCGATCCTCGCAGCGCTGCGGGCATCGATGCAGGTGCCGGTCGCGGCGCCGACTGAAGCGGCCAATGCGGCCTTTGCTTACGACAGCTTCAGGACGCCGGGCAAAGTGGTCGGCGACACCCGCGTCGAGGATCTCGGCATCCGCCGCATCCGCTTTGCCAATAATGTGATGCTCAATATCAAGAAGACCGATTTCCAGAAGGACAAGGTCATGCTGTCGCTGCGCGTCGATGGCGGCAATCTGCTCGCGACGCGCGACGATCCGACCAAGGTGTCGCTGGCGGGCTCGCTGGTGCTAGGTGGGCTTGAGGCGCATAGTCTGGATGAATTGCGTTCGATCCTGGCGGGCAAGACGATAAGCCCGGCCTTTGGCAATGCCACCGATTCCTTTGGGGGTAGCGCGGTGACTTCGCCCGAGGATTTTGGGCTGCAGGCCAAGTTGATGGCGGCCTATCTGACCCACCCGGGATACCGCCCCGATGGCCTTGCGCTGATCCGCCGGGTGCTGCCGCAGCAATATGCCGCGAACGATGCGACCCCGGCGGCGGTGCTGGGACGCGATGCCGGTGGCATTCTGGCTAATGACGACCCGCGCTCGCAGACGCCGCCGCTCGACAAGCTGATGGCGCTCGACTGGGCGCAGCTGAAGCCGGTGATTGCCGACAGCTTCGCGCATGGCGCAATCGAGATCGGCGTCGTCGGCGACATCGACGAACAGGCGGCGATCGACGCGATTGCCGCAACTTTTGGCGCGCTACCCGACCGCCACGCTGCGTTCGACCCGCGGGCCGACGCGCGCATGCGTCAGTTCGCCACCGATCGCAGCGAGCGCACCCTGATCCACAAGGGGCCGGCCGAGCAAGCCGAAGTCCGCGTCTATTGGCCGGCGCGCGACGATAGCGATCTGAGCGAGGCGATGCGGCTCAACCTGTTGTCGCGGGTGATGCAGCTCAAGCTGACCGAGGAGCTGCGCGAGAAATTGGGCGAAAGCTATAGCCCCGGCGCAGCTGCCAGCCTGTCGGACGAGTTTCCCGGCTATGGCCACCTCTTCGCCGCCAGCAATGTCGATTATAAACATCTGGCGACGACGCGCGCCGCGATCTTCGCGATCGCCAAGGAACTGCGCGATGCGCCCGTCGACCCCGACCTGCTCGACCGCGCCCGCAAGCCGCTGGTCGAGGCGATGACCAAGTCGCGGCGCGAAAATGCCTATTGGCTGAACTACGTCGCCGAGGCGACGACCCATGCCGATCGTCTCGACCGCAGCCGCAAAGGGATCGGAGAAGTCGAGGCTGCGACTCCCGCCGACCTGCAGGCACTGGCGCGGCGCTATCTGCTCGACGACAAGGCGCTCGTGATCAAGGCCGTAAGCGACAAGGCGGGGAAATAGGGTTCGCAGCGGCAAATCGACCGATTGTAGGCGTATCGGCTTTTGCTAAGCTTCGATCGAGGCCGACACGGGAGATGATCAATGGAAGGCGAGTTGACGGGACGGTGCGTATGCGGGGCCGTAAGCTACACTCTGCGAGACGGTTTTCGGTTCCGCCCTTACGCCTGTCATTGCACCGATTGTCAGTCGCGCACGGGCAGCGCGTTTAGCGAACATATGCTGTTTGCAAGACTGGATTTGGAAATCAAAGGCGAGCTTGACACCGGTTCTTATCAACAGCCGAGCGGCGCCATTTCAACAATCTGGGGCTGCGCAAAATGTAAAGTGCGGGTGTTCGCCGAAAACGACACGCGGCCCGGCTTTGCCTCTTTGCGTTGCGGAACACTGGATCGAAGTTCAGAGGTCGTTTTGGCCGCCCATTTGTGGGTCGATAGTAAGCAGTCGTGGATTATGATCCCGGACGGCGTTCCGGCGATGGCGGAGCAGCCGAGAAATCAAGCTGAATGGCTGGATCTTGTCGGCCCAAACAAAATGTAGCGTCCGCGTTGGTCATCTGATTTTCTAATCCGACATTCCGCAATCAACCTTAAGCGGGCATGCGTGCCGACTTGCTCTGCGGCTCTAAAGCCGCCCCGGCGTCCGCGCGCGGAGGAAGTTTTCCAGCGCAACGAACAGCATCTCGCGCGCGTCGCTGCCCAGCATCTCGGCGGTCAGCCAGTCGAATTGCGCGCGATCGCGGCGTGACGCGGCACCGACCGTCGCCGCAAGCAGCGCTTCGTCGAAACTGACGCGTGGGCAGCACGGCGGGGCGACAGCAAAGGGATCGGGCCAGCTGTGGCCGATCGCCTCGACCACGAGACGATAGCGCCGCGCGGCGAGGATATTGCCCCAGCGTCGTTCGAGTTCGGGCATCGGGTCGCGCTCGCTGCGGCGGCAGAGGATGCAATATCTGAGCGCCAGAACGACCTGCGCCGCTTCGACCGAAAGGTCGCGCACCAGCGGCTGTTCTGTGAGTTGGCGGATCAGCGTGCTGCTTTGCATGGTTCTTTCGTCTCCCGGCCCACGCAGTCCGTCCGCTTCCTCCTTTTGGAAAAAGATGCCGGCCGCTTTAGAGCATCGCTCTAAATTTGGTGCGGCCGGCAGGAGGGGACTGCCCCACCGTGCTATTGAGAATTATTCGCAAATACAAGCGAAAAAAGAGGCGCCCGAAAGCGCCCCTGGAAAAATGGTCGGTTCCTTCTCCTTTAGGGGAGGGGCATTGAGACTCGGTCCGGCTCTTGCGGGGCCTCTAGTCGAACGGGGTGGGGGCCATCGGCCTTGCGCAGGGCCGATGGCCCCCACCCGCTGCGACTAAGCCAGCAAGCTGGCAAGTCTCGCTGCCCTCCCCTGAAGGAGAGGGCGAAGATTCTTCAATCGTCGCCCGCGGGCTTCGACTGCAGCTGGATGTAATTCTCAATCCCCATCCGCTCGATCATCTCGAATTGCTTTTCCAGTTCATCGACATGATGCTCTTCGCTGGCCAGGATCGATCCGAACAGGTCGCGGCTGACATAGTCGCGCACGCTCTCGCTGTGTGCGACAGCATCCTTGAGCAGCGGGATCGCTTCCTCCTCGAGCGCGAGGTCGGCTTTCAGGATTTCCTCGACGGTCTCGCCGACACGCAGGCGACCGAGCATCTGGAAATTGGGCAGGCCGCCCAGGAAAAGGATGCGGTCGGCCAGCTGATCGGCGTGCTTCATCTCGTCGATCGACTCTTCGCGTTCGAACGCGGCAAGGCGTGCGACGCCCCAATTGTCGAGCATGCGATAATGCAGCCAATATTGGTTGATCGCGGTCAGCTCGTTCTTGAGCGCCTCGTTCAGAAAATCGATGACCTTTTCGTCGCCCTTCATGGTGTCTGTCCTGTCATTCTATCTTGGGTGGGGTGGACGCCAGTATACCCGCCCCGACCCATAGCGGCCAAGGTCAAAAATGGCGAAAATCCAAGAAAAATCAGGCGGTCGCGGCGACGTCGCTGATGATATTGCGAGCGAAAGGCAGGCATTGTCCGCACTTGGGTTTGCGACCCAGTTGCGCGTACGCGGCCTTGGCACAGCGCAATTGGCCCGTCCGTGCGACATCGCGCAGCTGGCTTTCTCTTATTGCGTTGCAGACACAGACGACCATGTGCGAATCCTTCTCAACAAGACCGATGTAGGGATAGTGCGAGGGATTCGCAACAGGAAAGATGCGACTGGTTCGCAGTCCGAACAGCGGCAAATTTCACCGGTTTGACGGCCCGCCGCCCCTTGCCCCGAAAGTGATTCGCGGGCATAGGCGCGCCCATCCTCCCGCACCCCGCTTGCAAAGGTCCGCGCCCATGAAAGTGAATGTCTATGTGACGCTTAAGCCGGGGGTTCTCGACCCACAGGGCAAGGCGATCCATCATGCGCTCGAGGGCTTGGGATTCGCTGGTGTCACCGACGTGCGCGCGGGCCGTTTCATCGAACTCGACGTCGCTGATGATGTCGCCGATGACGATCTCGATGCGATGTGTGCCAAGCTGCTCGCCAACACGGTGATCGAAAACTACCGTATCGAACGCCCCTAACAGGAGCTGCGACCATGAAGACTGCCGTCATCGTCTTTCCGGGCTCCAACTGCGACCGCGACATGGCGGTCGCGCTGGAACAGGTTACCGGTCGCAAGCCCGCGATGGTGTGGCACCGCGAGACCGAACTTCCCGATGGTATCGACTTCATCGCGCTGCCCGGCGGCTTTTCCTATGGCGATTACCTGCGCTCTGGCGCGATGGCCGCGCGCTCGCCGATCCTGCGCAGCGTCGCCGATGCCGCGGGTCGCGGGGTGCCGGTGCTCGGCGTTTGCAACGGGTTTCAGGTGCTGACCGAAGCGCAGCTGCTCCCCGGCGCGCTGATGCGCAACGCCGGGCTGAACTTTGTTTGCCGCACGGTGCCGCTCAAGGTCGAGAACAGCCAGTCGCTATTCACTGCCGCTTATAGCGCGGGCGAGATGGTCAACGTCCCGGTCGCGCACCACGACGGCAATTATTTCGCCGACGCCGAAACGCTCGACCGGATCGAGGGTGAAGGGCGCGTTGCGTTTCGCTATGCCGACAGAGTCAATGGCTCGGCGCGCGACATTGCCGGGGTGCTGAACGATGCCGGCAATGTGCTCGGCATGATGCCGCACCCCGAACGCGCGATCGACCGCGCCCACGGTGGCACCGACGGGCTACGCCTGTTCGAGGCGGCGCTCGGCGTCCTCGCCTGACATTTCGATCGGTGCGCTGCTGGCCGGGTCGGGCTGGAGCCAGCGCCCGATAAACAGCAGCACCGTCGGCCAGAACATCGTGTTCCAGATGTCGTGCCAATGTGCGGCATCGGGCTGAATCGCGGATCGGCCGACTTCGGCCGTCATGTCGAGCCATTCGCCGCCGCATGCCATGGCAAGGACCGCCAGCCATGCGACCACCCATCCGCCGCGCCGACGCCAGACCAGCCGGACGGTAAGAAACAGCATAAGCCCGAAGTAGATGTGCAGGGCATCCTTGCTGAGGCCGGTGGCGTCGATAACCGAAACCTTGTGTGCTTCGAACAACGCGGCAATTTCAATCAAAGTCATGGAGCTAAACCTTGGCGCCGAAGGGATTGAAATCGGTGCCTTCGTCAAACACATCGACACCTTCGCGGCGCTTCAACGCGCCCACCACCAAATAGGTTGCCGGGGTCAGCGCCGCTTCCCACGCAACTTTCATCGCCCAGTTTGTCGTCAACACCAGCAGCACCTGTTCGGTTTCCCAGATGCCCAGGAAGGCGATGGGATAGAAGATCAGGCTGTCGATGCCTTGCCCCACGATGGTCGAACCGATCGTCCGCATCCACAAAAAGCGCCCCGCAGTCGCTATTTTCATTCGTGCGAGGACATAGCTGTTCACGAACTCACCGGCCCAGAAAGCGACCATCGACGCGAGGACGATGCGCCACGCGCTGCCGAACACGCTGTCATAGGTTGCCTGGCAAACCGCGCCCGTGCCGTCCGTCTCGCCCGATTTCAGCGACAACGCGTCGGCCCCGCTACACCACCAGTCCTGCGCTGGCGGCATGGCGAGCACGATCCAGCTCATCACCGCCATGAACAGCAGCGCCCCGAAGCCGGCCCAGATCACGCGCCGCGCGCGGGCATAGCCATAGACTTCGGTCAGCACGTCGCCGATCACATAGCTGATGGGAAAGAACAGGATGCCGGCACCAAAGGTGAGCCCGCCGACCATCGACAGCTTCGACGCGCCAATGATGTTACTGAGCAGTAGCACCGCGACGAACGCGGCCATGACCAGGTCGTAATAGCGAAAGGTGCGGACACTCGACGCGCTGACGGGAGCGGGGTGGGACGAAGAGGGTGCAGTGTCTGTCATCGATCCGCTGCTTAACGCGCTTTGCAGCCCACGCAAACCGCGCTATTCGCGCTGCCCACAGCCTTGTGCACGCGCCCGTAGCTCAGCTGGATAGAGCACCCGCCTTCTAAGCGGGTGGTCGCAGGTTCGAATCCTGCCGGGTGCACCATTCCCGCTCAATGTTGGGAATTGGGAAAGGCGGCTTTGCCCCGACGCGCCCGACGGCGTGTTCGAGGGATTTCGTGGTTCCCACGATCCGTCTTTCGTGGTTGCCGACTTCGACTGGGCCCACGATGCTGCGGACATAATAATGGCGGAGAGCGGGCTCGCGTTCGCGGAGCCGTTCGCGCATCAACTCGGTGAATTGCTCGATAAGTTCTGGTGTGATGCGCTTGCAGCACGGCACCGTGAGGGCCGCCGCAAAAGCCCATCAACCTGAAACAGTTGTCGGTCCATAAAACCCACCGATGACCGCTTTCGCCGCTTCACGTCGCGGCCGACCGACTGCAATCGGCCAGTTGCCATCTTCCAGTCTAAAGTGGCTAGTTCACTCTGGCATCTTGAACGATCGAAAAAAGCGGGAGCGCCGCGTCGATCGCAAACTCTTGGACGACCTCGGCAATGATCGATGTTGCGAGGGACGAGGGATCGCGCGTGGAGGGAGTGAGGCCGATGGGCGACCGCAGGGACCGGATATCGTCGCTAAGGACGTTTGCGGCGACCAGCATAGCTTTGCGGACCGCATGCGAATGGCGGCTACCGAGTGCTCCAATGTAAAATCTGGGGAGACCGAGCGCCCAGGGAATCAGCGTTTCTTCCCAGTCGCGGTCATGGAACAGAAAAACGATCGCAGTCCATGGATCGGATCGGATGGCGGGGCGCGCGTTGCGAAATTCCAGAAGATCCGTCTGGATACCCTTGGCGCGCAACAGGCGAACATCTCGCTGGGCGGGGGAAAAAGCTTCCGTCAAAGCGCCGACGGCATAGGCAAGTTGCGCGGTCGCGGTCAGTTCCTCACCCTGTCCGAACGCGATGATGCGCAGCCGGGGCGTAAAGGCGACCACGAACCGCTCGCCGCGCCAGCCCGTCGGGATATTTGTTCCGACTGCACAAACGCCTGTCCGGGAAATTTCGAGAGCGGCTGGGACACGATCGTTTAGCAGATCCATGATTTTGGCGATGACCGCCCGATCCGGGTGCGGCGTGAACAGGAGGTCGATGCTACCGCCACATGGCAAGCGAATGTCGATATAGGGAGACCCCGCGCCAAAGCGCACCAGCCGAGCGCTCCCGCTGGCGAGAGCGTCGAGCGCTTCCTCCGCCACGGCGGCTTCGATACAGCCCCCCGAGAGTGAGCCGATATATTCGCCGTCCGACGCGACCGCCATCTGGGTGCCAAGCGCGCGAGGCGAAGCGCCGGCAATCCCGACGAGGGTGACGAGAATGCTTTCCCGGCCATCCTGAGCACAGGCATGTAGAAACCCGAGGATATCTTCGGGCGAGCTTGCGAGGCCAGTCAATTTCGACAACCATTGCGTGCGCGCGGCAGCGGGTTTGCCGTGGGAGATTTTTCGATGATTGATCCGGCCCAAGTTGCCGTTCTATTACTTGCTGCCGGGCGGTCCGAACGCTTCGGCAGCGATAAATTGCTGGTGCCGCTCGATGGCGTGCCGGTGGCGCTCCATGCCGCCGCGCCATTGATTGCGCTAGGGACAGGATGGCTGATCGCTGTCTGCCGCGAGGCAAGTCCGATTGCGCCGGAATTGGTGGAGCTCGGTTTCGAAATCGTCGTCAATCCCGATCCTGCTCGCGGGCTCTCGTCGTCTCTGGCGCTTGGCATCGAGCGAGCCGAGGCTCTCGGCGCGACGGCGGCGCTCATCGCACTGGGCGATATGCCGTTCGTAAGCCCCGCCCATTTGGCGGTGCTTCTCGCGTCCTTCGATCGCGCATCGGCGCCGATCGTGGCGTCTGCGCGGCACGGGGTGGGAATGCCGCCAGCGCTGTTCGACAAGGCGCTTTTCGGGGATCTGCGCACGAGCGAGGGTGAGCAGGGCGCGCGCTCACTGATTCGGGCGGCGAAGCTCGTCGCTGCCGATCCCGACGAACTCGCCGATATTGATCGTCCCGAAGATATCCGCTGATATTGCTGTATCGTCACGCGACGTCCGGAAGCTTGTCGATCAGCTTGTCGAGCGTGACAGGATAATTGCGCACGCGGATTCCGGTCGCATGATAGACCGCGTTCGCGACCGCAGCGGCGACGCCGCAAATCCCCAGCTCACCAACGCCTTTCGCTTTCATCGGCGACGTCGTCGGATCGACCTCGTCGAGAAAGATGACCTCTTGCGACGGAATGTCCGCGTGAACGGGCACTTCGTAACCAGCGAGGTCGTGATTGACGAAAAAGCCGAACCGTTTGTCGACCGCGAGTTCTTCCATCAGCGCGGCACCGGCGCCCATCGTCATCGCGCCGATGACCTGACTCCTGGCCGCTTTCGGGTTGAGGATGCGACCGGCTGCACAGACCGCCAGCATGCGCCGGATACGGATTTCGCCGGTCGCTGCATCGACCGCAGCTTCGACGAAATGCGCGCCGAAGGTCGATTGCTGAAACGTCTGGGCGAGGTCGCCATATTCCATCATGTCCTCGGCGACGATATCGCGCTCGGCGCTCGCCTTGGTCAGCGCGATGCTCTTGCCGCCCGAGCGGACCTTGCCTTTTTCGAACACCGCATCGGCCGGGTCGAGGCCCAACTTCTGCACGATCGCGCTGCGCAATTTGTCGCAGGCGGCATAAACTCCCGCCGTTGAACTATTTGCGCCCCACTGGCCGCCCGACCCGGCCGAAACGGGGAAAAGCGAGTCGCCAAGCCTAACCTCGACCTGACCTAGTGGCACGCCGAGCATCTCGGCAGCGGTTTGCGCGATGATCGTATAGCTGCCGGTGCCGATGTCGGTCATGTCGGTCTCGACGATGACCTTGCCGAAACGGTCGAGCCGCACGCGCGCTGCCGATTTTTCGTTGATATTATTGCGGAACGCCGCGGCGACCCCGGTGCCGAGCAGCCAGCGCCCTTCGCGCGTCATGCCGGGCTTGGGATTGCGATTCTTCCACCCGAATTTCTCCGCCCCAATAGTCAGGCATTCGTTGAGCCGACGCTGCGAAAATGGCCGTTCGGGCTTTTCGGGATCGACTTGGGTATCGTTGAGGATGCGAAAGGCTACCGGATCGATGCCGAGTTTTTCAGCCATCTCGTCGACTGCAATCTCGAGCGCCATCAGCCCTGGCGCTTCGCCCGGCGCGCGCATCGCATTGCCCTCCGGCAGGTCGAGCACCGCGAGGCGCATCGCGGTCATCCGATGCGGCGCGGCATAGAGCAAGCGCGTCTGCCCGACAGCGGTTTCGGGGCCGCCGCCTTTCAGGTCGCCCGACCAGCTTTCGTGGCCGATCGCGGTCAGCTTGCCGTCAGTCGTCGCGCCGAGCCTGATGCGCTGGATCGTCGCGGGGCGATGCGTCGTGTTGTTGATCATCAACGGCCGCTGCATCGCGACCTTCACCGGTCGTCCCGCCGCTTTGGCTCCCAGTGCCGCGAGGATCGCGTCGGCGCGGACGAACAATTTGCCGCCGAAACCGCCGCCGATATAGGGAGAAACGAGCCGGACATTTTCCTTGGCTATGCCGAGGGTCTTCGCCACGTCGCCGACCGACCACGCGATCATCTGGTTCGATGTCCACAGCGTCAGTTTGTCGCCGTCCCAGCTCGCGATCGACGCGTGGGGCTCCATCATCGCATGACTGTGGTCCGGCGTGGTGTACTTGGCGTCGAGCTTCACCGGCGCGCTCGCAAAAGCGGCGTCGAAATCGCCAAAATTACTATCGGGCTCGGTGCCGAAGGAGGCGGGCGGCTTGATCGCGCCATCGAGAGACTTGGCGAGGTCGAAATTGCCTTTGCCCCGCGCATATTGAACGCGGACGAGTGACGCGGCAGCGCGCGCCTGTTCGAAGCTTTCGGCGACGACCAGCGCGATCGCCTGATGATAATGCTGGATGTCGGGCCCGCCGAGCAGGTGCGCCGTGTTGAAATTGCCCTTGGCAAGCGATCCTGCGCTGGCAGCGGTGACCACCGCGAGGACACCCGGCGCCGCTTTCGCCTGGCTGACCTCCATTGACGATATCCGACCTTTGGCGATCGCCGCACCGACGATATAACCATAGGCCTGGTTCGGCACCGCGTCGTGCCGTTCATAGGCATAGGGCGCTGTGCCGCTAGTTTTGAGCGGTCCTTCGATCCGGCTGGTGGGTTTGCCGATGACCTTCAGCCGGTCGATCGGGTTGTCGGTTGCGGGCGTGTCAAACTTCATCGCTCAACCCTTCGCTTGCGCAAGCACTGCGGCGAGCGTGCGCTCGACCAGCGGCAGCTTGAACGCGTTTTCGTGGCTCGTCTTGGCGCCGGCGAGCAGCACAGCGGTCACCGCCTTGGCGCCGCGCGACATTTCGGCATCGGCAGCCTTCACCCGCCACGGTTTATAACCGACCCCGCCGAGCGCAACTTGGCCGCTGCCGTCCTTTTGGACGACGACCCCGACCGAGATCAGCGCAAAAGCATAAGACGCCCGGTCGCGGACCTTATGATAGATATGCTCACCCCCGACCGGCTTGGGCAGCGTCACCGCGGTGATCAATTCGCCGGGCGCCAGCACCGTTTCCAGATGCGGTGTATCCAGCGGCGCGCGGTAGAAATCTGCAAGCGGGATTGCGCGGACCTTGCCGTCCTTGTCGACTGTCTCGACCGCGGCGTCGAGCGCTTGCATCGCAACCGCCATGTCACTGGGATGGGTGGCGATGCACGCATCGCTTGCGCCGACCACCGCGTGCAGACGGCTGAAGCCGCCGATCGCAGAGCAACCGCTGCCCGGCGTGCGTTTGTTGCACGGTTGGTAGGTGTCGTAAAAATAGGGACAGCGCGTACGCTGGAGCAGGTTGCCTGCAGTTGTCGCCTTGTTACGGAGCTGGCCTGACGCACCCGCGACGAGCGCGCGAGAGACGAGACCATAGTCGCGCCGGATGCGGGCGTCGGCGGCGAGATCGGTGTTGCGGACCATCGCGCCGATACGGACGCCGCCATTGCTGGTCGGTTCGATCTTGTCGAAACCGAGTCGGCTGACGTCGATCAGGTGTCCTGGTGTCTCGATTTCAAGCTTCATCAGGTCAAGAAGGTTGGTTCCGCCAGCGATGAAGCGTGCGCCGGGGGCGCGGGTGAAGGCAGCGGTGGCGGCAGCCGGCGTCTCGACGCGTTCATAGGTGAAGCTTTTCATGCTTTCACTCCTGCAACGTCGACGATCGCATCGACGATGTTCGAATAGGCCCCGCAGCGGCAGATGTTGCCGCTCATCCGTTCGCGCAATTCGGGCCTTGTGACGGTCGGCATATTGGTCAGGTCAGCGGTGACATGGCTCGGGATGCCAGCCTTAATCTCGTCGAGCACCGCGACCGCCGAACAGATCTGGCCGGGCGTGCAATAACCGCATTGATAGCCGTCGTGGACGATGAACGCTTCCTGCATCGGGTGAAGATCGCCGGGCAGGCCCAATCCTTCTATCGTCGTGATCTTGTCTCCGTCATGCATCACCGCAAGCGACAGGCAGCTGTTGATCCGCCGCCCATCGACGATCACGGTGCAAGCGCCGCATTGACCATGGTCGCAGCCCTTTTTTGTTCCCGTCAGCCGGAGATGCTCACGCAGCGCGTCGAGGAGCGTCGTGCGCGTATCGAGTTCGAGATCGTGGGCTTTGCCATTGACCTCAAAAGCGACGCGCGCTGTCGGCGGACGGTTAGCGGGCTTTTCAGCCGCTCGGGATGTCAACGGCGCGGTTACGGACGCTGCGGCGACCGAAGCGGTCCCTCCAGCAATTAGCCCGCGTCGCGAGATCGAAAAGTCTTCCGGTGTCGCCATGCCATATCCCCGATCATCTTTGATGTCCGCGGACAGCAGTCCCCGCGGAGTCTTAGCATTTCAATGCTGGGCGGGACGATGCGTTGCCGTCCCAGAAAATTTTCCGATTTATCGGGGAAGCTATCACACCGGGGGCGGTCTCTACAATTGCCGAGAACAGGCTGCGGCGGCGATACACATTGCAGCGTTGCGCGGGGGGCTTTTTAAGCGGTAAACGCCTGAAAGCCGACGGTTTGATTTCGGCCAGTTCCAGTCGACCGCCATCCGCAATCGGATCGCGTTGTCCGCCGAAGACTATGCGGAAGCGAACAGGGCCACGGCGAAGAAAGTCCCAAATGCAGCGGACCCCGTCTGACCTTTGCGGCGACTGGACCGTTCTTCTCTTCTCGCATGACCCGTCGAAAGCACTCGTCGGCGATCGGCCACGCTGGGTCAGCGCCGGATCAGAGGGCATGACTATTTTATCGGCGCCTAAATTATTCGCTCAATTAGCACTATCCCAGCCAATACGGGGGGCTCCACAAAAAAATGTCAGCCTTTGCACATTCTGATCCGAAAGCGGCCTGACCGGAATCGGCCAGAATAAGATAGCAGTGAACCAAAAAAAGGGCGGGCCGCATGACGGCCCGCCCAGGGATCGATCGGCGTCAATTGGGGTCGTCGCCGATCCGCCCTATCCTGTTGCCTATTCGCTCGCGTCCTGCTGCTCGGCCGCTTTCTTGAGCTGCCCCTTGGTCATGCCGGTCACTAGAACGTCGCCCGAACCGGCAAAGCTGGCGGCGGGAAGCGTCGCGACGCGATTGCCGACCTCGACCGTCACCGCCTGCACGACGCCGCGACCGGTCTGGCGCAATTCCTGGACATAGCCGATCACCTTGCCGCGCGGATCGGTGACCGGCATGCCGGGTGCCACCGCGAACATGCCGTTACCACTGGCGGCGCCGCTGCCGGTGGCGGCGAGCTGGCCCAAGCTGCCCTGGAAGCCGCCCGCGATCGAACCGGCGCCGCTGGCACTGCCTGAGACGTTTGACAGCGCGCCGCCGGTCCGATCCCGGACGGTCCCGACCGCACCGCGCGCGGTGTCGGTAGCGGTCGAAGCGGTGCCTTGGGCTGTGCCGACGGCGCCGCGGGCGGTCTGGCCGACGAAATCGGTGCCGGCCGCCTGCGCGTCGAGGCTGCCGCTGCCCGACGCGCTGCCCGAGCCATTGCCGTTACCGCCGATGGTGCTGCCGAGCAGATCGGAATTGCCGTTCGCCGAGCCCTGTCCGTTGGCATCAGCGTTGCCTTTGCCTTGGATGCGGCCCGAGCGGCGGTCGACATTCGCTTCACCGCGGCCCGAACCGGTGATGTCGCCGGTGGTGCCGAGCGTCCCGCCGATCGGCCCGGTCGGATTACCGAGCGAGCCGCCCAATGTTCCGCCCAAGCCGCCACCAAGCCCGCCGTTGCCGCCGAGCAGCTGCGCCGAGGCAGGGGTCGAAAATGCCACGGCCGACGCGGCGAGCGCCAGAGCCGAGGTGAAAATACGATGTGCCATTGTCTTTCTCCTTCATCTTGTGGCCCGGAGGGGAGAGCCTGAAGGAAGAACGATGGCGCGTTCGAATTTCTTCCGAGAAATATTTCCGCGCCGGTTAACGGCCTCCGCAATCTCCGCAAATCAGCCCGTGGCCGTAAATTTTGTCGCGTCCTTTTTTGCCAAGGTCGCGCGCTTCGAGAACTAAAGCGGAAACCGCTGCTCCGATCCGGTCGATCGCCGGGGCCGGGTAGCGAAGCGCGAGACGCCCGGCGACCAGCGGGGCGGCGAACGATGTCCCGCGCAGGCGGTCGGTCGTGCCGGTGCCGGTAGCGGCAAGCACAGCGTCGCCAGGCGCGGCAAAATCCAGATGCAACGCGCGGCCTGCCTCCGGAAGCGCGCGGTTCTTGGCATCGACGCCAGTGACCGCAAACACGCCTTTATAGGATGCCGGGTAGGCGGGCAGCGCGGCTGGGCCGTCGTTGCCGACCGCTGCGACGATCAGCATGCCGCGCTGCTGCGCGCGCGAGACGGCGATTGCCAGCAGCTTGTTGTCGGGTCCGACAAGGCTGATCGTCGTCACCGCGACACCGCGCTGGACCAGCCAGCCGAGCGCGCGCGCGATCGCGCTGGCGTTGCCGCCCGCAGGGTCGGCGCCATAGACGTCGGCGGCGAGAAGATTCTGTCCCGGTGCCGAACCACGCACCGCACCGGTGCCGACCAGCAGCGAGGCAACCGCGGTGCCATGACGGCTCGCAAAAGGGGCGCCGGCGGCAAAACCGCGCTGCTCGACGCGCCCGGAGACTGACGAGTGGGCAGCAACGCCGCCGTCGATCAGACCGAGCGATGCTTTTCCGGTCGACGCCGCGGTCGCCAGCGCGGTCGCCGGCAGCGCCCCGCCGGGACCGCTCGCGAAATAGATATGGTCGGCATCGATCTCGGCATCGGGAAGTAACTTGGCGAGTTGTTTTTGCGCGCGGGCGAGGCTGCGTCCCTTGGGAACTGCGAAACGAACGATGTCGAGATCGAGGCCTTCAACCCGGTCGCGATCAACCAGCTGGAACCCGTCCTTCGCCGCGCGCGCGATCATCGCGTCGTCCAACCCCGTTGCAACGAGGATGCCGCGCACCGCGGGCTGATCGTTGCGGTCGGGCTCGACGCGCTCGCGATTGTCGCGAAGCATGGCGGTGATCCGGTCGAGGCGAACTTGGGCAAGGGTGTCGCCAATGGCGATTAGCGGTTCGCCGCCGAGGTTGGGCAGTGATGGTATCGTGCGTGCAACGTCGGGAAGCTGAACGGAAGGGACCGCAACCTGCGCCAAGACACGCTCCACGCACGCGGTCAGCAAGGAAATCGTCAGGATCAGGGCGATCAGACCGCGCATCGAAATTCCTTGTACTGGCTGGACGAGCAGACCGGTGAACCGGCTGCGTTCGAAAAATTTAGCATGCTGCGGAAGAAACGATAGGGTGGCGTCGTTTCTTCCTCGGACATGGCGAAAAGGCAGGTATGCGCTTCGAAGAGGAACTGGTCGAATTACTGCCGCGGCTGCGCCGGTTCGCGCGCGGATTGGCGCGTCATGCAAGCGACGCCGATGATCTGTGCCAGGCCGCAATCGAACGCGCGCTGAAATCGCGTGACCAATGGCAACAAGGAACGAGACTGGACAGCTGGATGTACCGCATAACTCGCAATCTCTGGATCGACGAGCGCCGTGCCGCGGGCCGGCGCGGCGTCCACACGCCGATCGACGACGCGGTCACGCAAGTCGCTGGCGACGGCGCGGCCGAGGTGGAAGCGGGTGCGCTGCGCGGCGACATCGATAGGGCGATGGCGCGGCTTCCCGACGATCAACGCGAAGCCGTGATGCTCGTGCTGGTCGAAGGCTTTGCCTATCGCGAGGCGGCCGACATACTCGAGGTGCCGATCGGCACCGTCACCTCGCGCCTCGCGCGCGGCCGCGAGACTTTGATGTTTTATCTGGGAGAAGCGGCATGAGCTTTGACCTCGCCACGGTCGCTGCCTTCGTCGATGGCGAGCTGGACGACCTGACCGCGCGCCGGATCGAGCGCGAGGCCGAGACCAACGCTCTCCTGGCCACCGAGATCGCGCGCCACCGTGCGCTCAAGGCGCAGCTGACGGCACATTTTGGGCCAGTCGCGGAAGAAGCCGTTCCGGAGCGGCTGCGGTCGCTGCTCGCGGTGGATCACAAGATCGACACCAGTCTGGTCGATCGCCGCGATGCCAAGCGCGCGCGCTTCAGTGCCATTCATTGGGGCGCTATTGCCGCATCGCTCGTTCTCGGCCTGACGGTCGGACTGCGTCCGTGGATGCCCGCCGCCGATGTATCGACCGACAACGGTACATTGGTCGCGGCGGGACAACTCGCCAGGTCGCTCGATACGCAGCTTGCGTCGAACCAGCCCGGCGACGCGGCGGTGCGGGTCGGTCTCAGCTTCGAGGACAAGACGGGTCGCTATTGCCGCAGCTTTGAAAGCCGCACGCTTGACGGCATCGGTTGCCGCGTAGGCGATCGCTGGCAGCTGGAGCGGACGTTGCGGGGCCAGGCAAGCGGCGATTATCGGCAAGCCTCGTCAGGCGAGCTTGCAGGGGTGGTCGCAGACATGATGGGGCAGGGCGCGCTCGACGCTGAAGATGAACGCAAAGCGCGTGATGCAGGATGGACTCGTCGGCCGTAGGTCGCGGTCGTGTCTGCTTTTCGCAGGCTCAGCCCAAAAGCGGCCATTCGCCTATCGGCCAAAGCCCGCCGATATTGGCTGAGAGTTTGCGCTCTCAGCCAACCCGGACGAAGGCTTAAACCGTCGCTGCTTCAGGCAGCTTGATGCGCGGCGCCACTTCTTTGGCGATCAATTCCAGCGAGTGGAACCAGGGTGAGGGGTCGTCGTAATAATCGTGCGATTCGACCTGTAGCGTGTCCCAGCCGCCGCAGGCATCGAACAAGGTGCTGATCTTTTCGACCACCGTGTTGGGCGACCCGACGACGAACACATGATCGACCAGGAACTCGAGATCGGCCTTCAGCGGATCGATGCCCGCATCTTTGGCAAAGCCGTCCATCATGCCGAATCGGCGCCAGATCGGGATCAGGTAGCGGTCGAAGCAATAGCCGATCGAGCCTTCTATCACGAGGCGCTTTGCCTCGGCATCGGTGTCGGCGACGAACACTGTCTGCGACACGGCGTGGCGCTTGCGGTGCGGGGTGAATCCGGCCTTGATATTCGCCTCGGAGTAAATCTCCCAGTGGCGCTTCAGGGCATCGATGCCCGAGAAGATCGAGACGGGTTTGAAGTTGCGCTCACCGGCAAGCCGCATCGACGGCGAGTTGGCGCTGAAGCCGGTCACCGCGAATTCGGGGAAGCCGCCGCCGTAGGGCGAGTAGTTGGCGAGCTTGTGCTGCTCGTCCTCCTCGGTCACCGCAGGCTCTTCCTCGGGGAAGCCCGTGTCCCAATATTTGCCTTCAGCGGCGATTCCGGCGTGCCGACATTCGCCGTGTGTCGTTCATCCTGATCGCGCAGCAGATGGGCCTGCGCCTCGAAGAAATCGCCGCCGAGCTGGTGCGGTTACCGGCGGGACGCACGCCCAATGGCGCGGACTGGACGCGGATCAGCACGGCGCTGCGACGGTCCGCGCCAAAGCCCCTCCGTCAGCGCTTCGCGCTGCCACCTCCCCATGGCGGCGCTACAGGGGGGATCTAGCGTCCTGGCCAGTCGATAGTGGCCGTTTCCGCCGCTACACCGCGCTCAGCGTCTCAATCTCCGGCGCGCCCGCAAGGCACGGACCAAGCTTCGCGCCAAGGCTGCGGAAATGCTCCGACGCACGGTGCGCCTCGACCGCCGCGCCATCGTCATAACATTCCAGCACCCTGTAAACGCCGGTCTCGTCGGTACGGAATAGCCGGTAATAGCTGTTGCCGGGCTCGTTCGCGGCGACCGCGGGCGCGAGTTCGGCGAAGATACCCTCGAATTCGGCTTCCTTGCCGGGCTGGACGCGCAAGGTCGCGATGATACCGATGCCGCTCATGTCATTCTCCTTTGGTTCAGGCTTTCAGATCGGGATCGACGTCCCAGCCGTCCTCGACCTGCACGCCAAAGCTGTTCAAGATCATCGAAACCTGCGTGTACTGACCGACCGTCATCACCAAGTCCATGCGACCCTTGTCGCCGAGCGGGGCGAGTGCGCCCCAGGTCGCGTCGGCGACGAAATGATCGGCGGTGAGCTCGTCGGTCGCGCGCAGCATCGCGCGGTCGAGGTCGCTCCAGCCCTCTGCGTCGGGGCCTGCCTTGATCCGCGCGATTTCATCCTCGGTCAGGCCGCAGTCGAGCCCGATGCGCTTGTGCTGCGTCCATTCATAGCCCGACCGGCAGTTGTAGCCGGTGCGCAGAATGACGAGTTCGCGATCCCGCGGGGAAAGCGCGTTGCGCTTCGACAGGATATAATTGCCCCACGCGAGGAAAGCGGTGAGCGCCTTCGGGGCAAGGGCAAGGGTGCGGAAGATATTGAGGATCTTGCCGCCCCCGACCTTGCCGCCATTGGCGGCAAGGAAAGGTTCCAGCGCGGCGCGCTGGTCGGCAGCGAGCCGGTCGAGATCGACCGGCTCGATCCGTGGTTTCGTCAGGCGCAAATCAGAAGACCTCGAACAGGCCCGCTGCGCCCTGACCGCCGCCGATGCACATCGTGACGACGGCATATTTGACGCGGCGGCGCTTGCCTTCGAGCAGCGCGTGGCCGACGCAGCGCGCGCCGGTCATGCCGAACGGGTGGCCGATCGAGATCGAGCCGCCATTGACGTTGAGCAATTCGTTGGGGATGCCGAGCTTGTCGCGGCAGTAAAGCACCTGCACGGCAAACGCTTCGTTCAGTTCCCACAGGCCGATGTCGTCCATCTTGAGCTCGAAGCGTTCGAGCAGCTTGGGGATCGCGAAGACGGGGCCGATGCCCATTTCGTCGGGCTCGGTGCCCGCGACCGCCATGCCGACATAACGGCCGAGCGGGGTCAGGCCGCGTTTTTCGGCGACCTTGGCTTCCATCACGACGCAGGCCGACGAACCATCGGCGAGCTGACTGGCGTTGCCCGCGGTGATCGTATGGCCCTCGCCCATCACCGGCTTCAGGCTCGACAGGCCTTCGAGGGTGGTGTCGGCGCGGTTACACTCGTCCTTGTCGGCGATGACTTCGTGGAAGCTGACTTCCTTGGTTTCCTTGTTCATCACCGCCATCGTCGCGTTGCACGCGATGATCTCATCAGCGAAGAGGCCCGCAGCCTGGGCCGCGGCGGTGCGCTGCTGCGACTGGAGCGAATATTCGTCCTGCGCGTCGCGGCCGATATTGTAGCGTTTTGCGACGACCTCGGCGGTACCGATCATCGGCATATAGGTGTCCTTGTGCATCGCGATCAGCTCGGCGTCGGTCTCGATGAACACCTTGCCGCTGCCGCTGACCTTCGAGATCGACTCGATCCCGCCGGCGACGCATATGTCCTGGCGGTCGACGATGATCTGCTTGGCCGCGGTCGCGATCGTCATCAGGCCCGACGAGCACTGACGGTCGATCGACATGCCGGGGACAGTGACGGGCAGCCCGGCGCGCAGCGCGATCAGGCGCGCGACGTTCATCGTCTGCGATCCCTGCTGCATCGCGGCGCCGAACACGACGTCGTCGATCTCGCCGCCCTCAAGGCCCGCGCGCTCGACCGCCGCCTTGACCGAAAAGGCGCCGAGCGTCGGCGACAGCGTGTTGTTGAACGAACCGCGGCCCGCCTTGGTCAGCGGAGTGCGGGCGGTGGAAACGATGACGGCGTCACGCATGGTTATATTCCTCTTCGAAGAGTTTGAGAAAATCTTTGCCGGGGAGGGCGGCGCTCAAACGAAAAACTGGCTGATCCATTCGGCGATCAGGGCCGGCTTATCTTCGCCCTCAATCTCAACGGTCACTTCATTGGTCTGTTGCCACTGGCCGGGGCGCTTTTCCTCCAGCTCGAGCAGCTTGATATGGCTGCGCACGCGCTTGCCCGAGCGGACGGGCGACAGGAAGCGGACTTTGTTGCAGCCGTAGTTGACGCCCATCTTGACGCCGCCGACCTTGGGGCCGTCGGTACTCTGGCCCAGCATCGGCATCAGCGACAGGGTCAGAAAGCCATGCGCGATGGTGCCGCCGAACGGCGTCAGCTTGGCTTTTTCTTCATCGACATGGATGAACTGGTGGTCGCCCGTCGCATCGGCGAACTTGTTGATCATCTCCTGATCGACGAGCACCCAATCGGACGTTCCCAGATGCTGACCGACCTTGGCCTGCAATTCTTGCGGCGTGATTCCGCCCATCGCTCATCCCCTAAACTGGCTGTTGAGCGGCGGTTTCTAGGCGCGGGATGCAGGGTTGCACAAGGGCGAAGACGCGGTCCCCCGCTGCCGTAGCGTCAGGCGGGCTTCGCCGCCTTTGCGGTGCGCGCCCTTGGTTTCGGGGACTCGGGGGGATCGCTGGCATAGGGCAAGACCATCGTGCCGTCGGGGGCGGCGGTAAAGCTGGTTTGGGTCGGATAGGCGAAGTCATATCCGGCGCGGGTCATCGCGTCGAAGATGCGCACGCCGACGTCGGTGCGCGCCGCCGCAACGACATTATAGTCATCGCTCTGGACGTCGAACAGCAATTCGAAATCGAGGCTGGAGGCGTTGAAGGTGGTGAAGCTGGAGCGGACGAAGTCATGTCGGGCGTCGTTCACCTGCTGTTCGAGAAGGGCAGGCAATTGGCGCAGCATATCGGGGGTGGTTTGATAGACGACGCCGATCGCGAAGGTGACGCGGCGGCGATGAAGATGCGCGAAATTTGCGATTTCCTTCGACAGCAGATTGGTGTTCGACACAATCAGCAACTCACCATTGACCGAGCGGAGACGTGTGCTTTTCAGCCCGATCCGTTCGACCGTGGCGATGGTGTTGTCCCATTTGATCGTCTCGCCGTTGCGGAACGGGCGGTCGAAAATGATCGCGAGCGCCGCGAACAAGTCGGAAAATATGCCTTGCGCGGCAAGGCCGATCGCGATGCCGCCGACGCCAAGACCGGCGATCAGGCCGGTGACATTAACCCCGAGATTACCGAGCACGACGATCGCGGCGATCGAAAAGAGCGCAAAACTGATCAGCAGGCGGATGATGCCCATCGCATTATTCAGCGTCTCATTATGCCCTTCCGACGCGCGGCGCTGGATGAGGCCGAGGACGATTTCGCGCACCCAGATCGCGATCTGCACCGCGACCGCGATGGTGAAGAAGACCTGGATCGTGTTCAGGATCAGCGCTGGGGGTTGCGCGTAACCGGCGACGAGTCGGATCGAGGTGATCGCCAGCACGATCGACTTCGTCTTGTGGATCACGCGCCCGACGATGTCGGTCAGAGTGAACTGGCCGGGCGCCGCTTGCGCGCGTTTGAGCGCGAAGGTGCGGACCAGCGAGAGCAGGAAGTAGATCAAAAGCCCGGCGCCGATGGCGATGCCGATCTGCAGCCAATGCGTGTTCACCCAAGCGATGCTGGAATCCCACCAGTTGCGCAGGTCGTCGAGCGGACTGCTGGTCGGTGCGGTTGATTTGGCGGTCGCGGTTTTGGCGGCGGCGCTCTGGGCGGCGGCAAGGATCGAGAAAGTCATAGCGGGGCCTTTGGGGTCCTCTTGGTCGGATCAGGCGGAACGGAGCAGCGCCGCCGCATCGGGGCTCCGCTCCAGATAGGTCAAAAATCCGCGTTCGTAACGCGAAAGATATTTGGCGGCGCGCGGTAGCTGTCCGGCAGCGGCGGCGAAGTCGCCGCGCTCTTGCGCCGCGGCGATCATCGCGGGGTGGACATAGGCCTTGCGCGCGATCGCTGGCGTATTGCCCAGACGGTCGGCGACATGTTCCAGCATGACCTTGAGCGTCGGGGGCTCGGGCGCGTCATAGAGAAAGGCGAACGCCTCGACGCTCGCAGTCCAGGTACGGAAATGTTTGGCGCTGAATTCGCCGCCCATCGCGTCCTGGATATAGCCGTTGACGTCCTCGGACCCGACCGCGCAAACGCTGCCGCCATCCTCATATTGAAACAGATTCTGGCCAGGCAGATCCTGCAGGCGGCGGACGAGGGTGGTCAGGCTGCGGTCGCTGATCGTCACCAGCCGCTGGGCGCCGCCCTTGGCGCGGTAGTTGAGCCGAAGCGTCTGGCCGGTCAGCTTGGCGTGCCGCTGGCGCAATGTCGTCGCGCCGAAACTCTTGTTGGCTGCGACATATTGTTCGTTACCGACGCGTAGCGCCGCCAAGTCGAGCAGGCGGACGACCGCGCCGACGACGCGTTGCTGACATAGGGTGCGCCGCGCCAGATCCTCCTCGAGCCGCACGCGGAGCAGCGGCAGCGCATGGCCGAACGCGGCGCAACGATCGTATTTTTCGGCGTCCTGTGCCAGCCGGAAATCGGGGTGATAGCGATATTGCTTGCGCCCGCGCGCGTCATAACCGGTTGCCAGAATATGGCCGTTGGCGGCGGGGCAGAACCAAGCGTCTTCGTAAGCGGGGGGCAGGGCGATGGCGTTGAGCCGAGTGATCTCGCTGCGATCGCGGATGATTTTGCCTTTGGTGTCGCGATAACGCCAGCCGTCCGCGACGCGCTCACGGGTGAAGCCGGGCAAACCATCGTCGATGTGGATCAGGCGGGCGGTCATGCGGCATTAGCGCCCCGCCGCCCCGATGGTTCCGTCAGCCGACGTCGGGCATCGGATGCCGCACCGGGACCTGTGCCGGCCGCGCCGTGAGCGGGTGCCACCCGGCTTCCTGCTCGCGGCGGCGGCAATAGGTCGAAAGCCCCATTTCGAGCGCCAGCATCATGTAAATGAAGGGCTGGAACGCGATGCCGACGAACAGCGATCCGACCATATAGACGATGTGTCCGTTCTGGAGCGCGGTGGCGAGCGGGGCGATCCATTGCTCCTCGGCGCGGCGCGTCTTGATATAGCGCCGCCGTAGGCGTTCCATCTGCACCAGCCCGGTCAGGTGGAGCAGCAGCCAGAGCCCAAGGCCGGGATAACCTTGTTCGCCCAGCATTTCGAAATAGCTCGAATGATAGGCGCGCCCCTTTTCTTCATAGACCGTCGGATCGGCCTCTTGCGGTTTGAGCGGATCATAGGCGCTGCCGGCCTTTTCGACGCGGACGCTGTTCTGGATATAGGCCTCAAAACCGCCGCCGAAGGGGTTGTCCTTGGCATAGTCCCACGTCCACGCCCACACCGCGACGCGCGTCGACGCGGACTGGTCGGCCTTGTGATTCTGGATCGTTTCCATGCGCTCGGTAAAGCTTTGCGGCAGGAACGGAATGGCCGCGACCGCGAGCAGACCCGCGCCGACCATATAGAGAAAGCGGTTCTTGACCGACCGCAGCGACAGCACCGCCAGGACCGCAAGGCAGACAAGCCCGGTGCGTGCTTGCGTGCCGATCGGCAGCAGCATGCAGGCGAAACACAGCGCAAAGCAGAACAGCGAGACGCGCCAGTCGGGGGCAAAGATTGTCCCATGGCGCCGGTACCAGAGGATCAGCGGGATGATCGCGATGCCGACGGTCGACATGATCGACCCTTCGTACAATCCGTAATTTTCGTTGAGCAGCAATTGCAGCGAGCCATAGCCGCCGCCGCCCGCCGCCGTCTTGATCCCGCCTGCGATCGCAATCGATGCTGCCGACAGCAGCATGATCAGCGCCAGCGATTCGATCCGCAGCTTGGTGCGCAAGGTCAGCGGCAGGAAGATCGCCCAGACCAGCGCCTTCCACACCCAGCTCCATTTGTCGGCCGCCTCAACCGGAAAATCGGCCTGCGACGTCGTGGCTCCGCAATAGATCAGCAACGCGATGAGCAGGAGTTGCCGCCCCGACCATCTTGTATCGCGTTTATCGTCGATCGCCAGCCAGCCGACGATCGCGAGGCCAAAGACGATCAGAGAGATCGGGATCGAGTTGATCAGAAAATAGCTCAAACGCTGCGGCGCGACGATGTCGATGTAGCAAAAGCACAAGACGAACAGGAACGGTTTACGAAAACCGACCCCGATAAAGGCGAACAGAAAGGCGACGAACGCGATGTCACGCATCGGGGCGAGCATCCTGGTCGGCGCGTTCAGCGTCGCGGCGCTGCTGCCATTGGACGCGCGGGCTGACCTCGGCATCGAGGTCGCCCCGATAGAGCAGGCGCCAAAGCGCCATCGCCATCAAGACGTGCGTCAAACCAATGGAAAAATTATCGACCATAGAAGGCTTTGCCTAGGCTATCTGGGTTGACGCCGCGTTAAGCCTTGTCTGCCAGAGACCCAATATAATGACCCGAATATTGCACGTTCTCGATCATAGCCTGCCGACGCACAGCGGCTACACCTTTCGCACCCGCGCGCTGATGAAGGCGCAGGTGGCCAAGGGTTGGGACGTCGCGGGCGTGACCGGGGTGCGCCATCCCGAACCCGGGCCAGACGGCGAAACCGTCGACGGGCTGACCTTTTACCGAACCCCGCCGATCGCTGCGGCGCGGGCGCCGATTCGCGAATGGCGCGAGATCGGCGCGCTGGCGAAACGCACCGCGGCGTTGGTCGAGACGTGGAAACCCGACCTGCTCCACGCTCATTCGCCGGTGCTCGACGCGATGGCGGCGCTGCGTGTCAGTAAACGGCTGGGCATCCCCGTGATCTACGAAATCCGCGCTTTTTGGGAGGATGCGGCGGTCGGTAACGGCACCGGGCGCGAGGGCAGCCTGCGCTATTGGCTGACCAAGAGCCTAGAAACCCATGCGGTCAAATCGGCCGATGCGGTCGCGGTCATCTGTGAAGGATTGCGCGGCGACTTGATCGGACGTGGTATCGATCCTGGCAAGATCACCGTGTCGCCAAATGGCGTCGACCTCGACCTGTTCGGCGACCCGCCGCCGCGCGACGACGCACTGGCGATCACGCTGGGGCTCGCCGCCGATGACATGGTGATCGGCTATATCGGCAGCTTTTATGATTATGAGGGGATCGACGATTTGATCGCGGCGATGCCCGCGCTGGTCGCGGATCAGCCCAAGGCGCAGCTGTTGCTTGTTGGCGGCGGGCCGATGGAGGAGGCGCTCAAGGCGCAGGCGGCGGCATCGCCGGTCGCACCGCACATCCATTTCGTCGGGCGCGTGCCGCACGATCAGGTCGAACGCTATTACTCGCTGATCGACATCCTCGCTTATCCGCGCAAAAAGATGCGGCTCACCGATCTGGTCACGCCCCTCAAACCGCTGGAGGCGATGGCGCAGGGCAAGCTCGTCGCGGCATCGGACGTCGGCGGGCATCGCGAGCTGATCGAAGACGGCATGACGGGGACCCTGTTTGCGCCCGACGACCCCAAAGCGATCGCCGATGCGTTAGCGCATTTGCTCAAAAATCGGGGAATGTGGGCGGAACGAAGGCGGACGGCACGTATTTTTGTCGAAACCCATCGTAACTGGTCATCAAACATTTTACGTTACGAGCCGGTTTACCAGCGATTGTTGAACGGCGCCGCCTGACTGCGTCAGCTGACGCGGCAAGAATATGGCCCCTGCGGGCCGCACGGAATTGGACGATATGGACGAGACCAGAGACAACCCCGGCAAGGCTATATCCAGCGCGCTGCTGCGTACGCTGCGGCCGGCCATGCCGGCGGTGATCGGCGCTGCGGCGCTGACGTTCCTGTTCGCGGCGGTGATGCCGATGTCGTGGGTCGCGGGGATCGGCTGGAATCTCTATCTCGATCGGCTATCGGAATATTTCGTGCCGCCGGTCGGCAATGCTGCGCGCCTGCTGCTCGCCTTTGGCATGGCCGCGATCGCTTCGGTAATCGCCGGACTGATCGCGCTGCTGATCGCTCAGCCCGAGGCCGCAGGGCTGTCGTCGCTGCGCGATCGGTTCCGACGCGGGGCGGACAACGACGCTGATGACAACGCGGATGCGTTCTGGACGCGCCGCCGCCGCGTCGACCTGCATCCTGACGATCCGCTGCGACCGCCGATCCGCGCTGGCCGCGACCTGCCCGCAGGCGGACTGGGTCCGCTGAACAACGAGACCGTGGATCAAAGCGGCGAGGCCGACCTGTGGCTCGACGATTTTGCTGAACAAAACGCCGATGAGCTGATGCTTGCCGATCTCGCGCCCGAGGACGTCGCCGCGGGCGATGAGCCTTGGCTGCAACCCGCCGATATGAAGGCGCCGCCGCTGCCCGCCGCCACAGACAATTCGCTCGGTGCAATGGTCGCGCGGCTTGAGGCGGGTCTTGCGCTTCGCCGGCTGGCGCCCGGTACCCCGGCTACGGCCGCCGCGATGCCGGTGTCCGACGGCGATACTGCGCCCAACGAACCCGAAGTCGATTTCGCGCTCGAAGCGGCGCTCAGCACGTTGCAACGGATGACGCGCCAGTCGGTCGGCTAATCCTCGACGGTCAAGATTTCGATCTTTAGCGTCAGCGCGTCATCGCTATGTTCCACTGCCACATCTGCAACGATATGGCCGGGCAGCGTCCATTCGGCGGCGGTCAGTTCGGCCTGCAGAGTGGCGCGCGCCGAGTCGTGATCGTCCGCCGCCACAGCGCAGGGAAAGACATGGCGAGCGCCGACAAAATTTGCACTCGCCCACGGCCGGAACGTCGAAGCGCCGATCGTCAGCGTTGGTGCCATCGTACGCGCTAGCAGGCGACGCAGGCGGCGGTGCGGGCAGCCAGGGCGCGGCGGCAAGGCGGGCGACCAGCGCATCACGTCTGCGCCCGCGTGCGGCGGTCGCCTTGCGGTGCGACCCGCCCCGCGTGGCGTTCGGCGCGCCATATGTTCATGAAATGTTCTACGCGGCATATCATTTGACCGCCTGGCTCGCGGCCACCGCGCAGGTCGCTGACCAGCCGCGGGTCGCGCACCGCGGCGCGGCCGAACACGCTGGGCGGCATCGCCGATTCCTTCAGGAAAGCCTCGATCCGTTGCAACAATGTGCGCTCCATATTTTCCTCCCTGACCGCCTCGACAACCGGGCGACTCACCCGATAGGATAAATCCTATCTGATGATCATTTTCCTACTTGTCTAGGAAAAATCCGCTTGCTAGGGATGAAATAGGAAGGACTAGCTCACCGCCCCGATGACCGACCATGCTGCTGATCCGCGCGCCGCGCTCGACCGTCTCCTCGCCGACAAGGGGATTGATTATGCGCGCCTGTCGCAGGTGATCGGGCGTAACCCGGCCTATATCCAGCAATATATCAAACGCGGTTCGCCGCGGCGGCTGGCGGAACAGGACCGCGCCCGTGTCGCCGCCTATCTGGGCGTATCCGAAGCCATGCTCGGCGGCCCGGTGCAGCGCGTTGCGACCCCGGCGCGGTCGCGCGGGCCGGGCATGATCCTCGTGCCGAAACTGGCGATCGGCGCGTCGGCGGGCGCGGGCGCCAGCGTCGAAGGCGAACCGGTCGAGGGCGAGGTGGCGTTCGATCCCAAATGGCTGCGCGACCTGGGCGCCGATCCGCGCGCGCTGACCATCATTCGTGTCGAGGGCGATTCGATGGCGCCGACGCTGGACGACGGCGACGATATACTGGTCGACGGCGGCGACGCCGCCGCGCGGCTGCGCGACGGCATCTATGTGCTGCGCATGGACGATGTGTTGATGGTGAAACGCGTCGCGCGCGCGCCGGGGCCGGGGCGGATTTCGGTGATCAGCGACAATCCGCATTATCGCAGCTGGGACGATCTGCCGATGGGGTCGGTGCAGCTGGTCGGACGCGTCGTGTGGACCGGCCGACGGGTGCGGTAAGCGCTTAACGCGGTTCCGCCATCACCGCTTCGATCTCGTGCTCCAGGACTTCAGCGCGTTGGCATTGTTCGGCGTTGCCGTCGCGGCACTTTTCGGTCGCCTTGTCGCGTTGGCGCGAAAGCTTGCCCAACTGCTCCTCGCGCTTGCGCATGTCGCGGCCGCGGTTGCGATCGGATTCGTCCTGGCTGGTGGTCGTCCAGTCCGCAACCTGGCCCACGGCCTTGACTGGCGCGGTCACCACGGTCTTGACCGCGCTGATGCATCCGGTGAGCAAGGGGAATGCTGCAACGGCGATGATGATGGCACGCATTCTTCTTCTCCCTTGCGGAAAGTCGCCCATTGCATAGCGACCGAAATGTGAACAGCAGATTGCGACGGACAGCCCAGGCGGCGCGCCGCGCGCCGGATTTCAAGGGCTTGCGGTGACGCGGCGCGGTGGTAGGTTCGACCCTGCGTCGGGGACGACCAGGGCCACCGGCGGGGAGGAGGGTCATATGACGAATATGCAAAAAGGCTTGGCCGAGTTTATCGGCACATTCTGGCTTGTCTTTGGCGGTTGCGGCAGCGCAGTGCTGGCGGCGGCATTTCCTGACGTCGGCATCGGATTGCTGGGGGTTTCACTGGCGTTCGGCCTGACGGTTATCACCATGGCTTATGCGATCGGCCATATTTCAGGCTGTCACCTGAACCCCGCGGTTACCGTCGGGTTGTGGGCGGGCGGACGGTTCGACGCGCGCGACATCCCGCTCTATGTCGCCGCGCAGGTGGCAGGCGCGGTCGTCGCGGCGTTCCTGCTATATTATGTTGCCAGCGGCAGTCCGGGTTATGATGTGGCGACCAACGGACTGGCCGCCAATGGCTATGCGGCCGGATCGCCGGGCGGTTACGATATCTGGTCGGGCTTCATCATCGAAATCGTGCTGACCGCATTCTTCCTGTGGATCATCATGGGGTCGACCGATGGTCGCGCGCCTGCGGGCTTTGCCCCGCTGGCGATCGGCCTGGCGCTGACGCTGATCCACCTGATCTCGATCCCGGTCACCAACACCTCGGTCAATCCGGCGCGCAGCACCGGCCCGGCGCTCGTCGTCGGGGGCATCGCGCTGCAGCAGTTGTGGCTGTTCTGGCTGGCGCCGCTGATCGGCGGGGCGGTGGGCGGCCTGCTCTACAAGACGCTGGGTGCCGACACGTTCCCGAAACCGAATATCGAGGGCGAATAGCCGCCGACCCGGCGGGGGCGCGTCGCCACCGCCGGTTTACTTCAGCAGATCGATCGCGAAGGCACGAACCTCGGCGGCGATGTCGGAGCGGTCGAGCGCGACCGCCAGATTGGCCTGGATATAGCCGGCCTTCGATCCGCAGTCGTAACGCGCTCCGTCAAAGGTCACGGCGTGGAACGGCTGGGTGCCGATCATGTTCGCCATCGCATCGGTCAGCTGGATTTCCCCGCCCGCGCCTTTCTCCTGACCCTCCAACACGCGCATCACTTCGGGCTGCAGGATATAGCGGCCCGAGATGATCAGGTTGGACGGCGCATCCGCTACCGATGGCTTTTCGACCAGTCCGGTGACTTCGGTCAGCGCGCCGTCGCGCGCGCCGGGCGCGATGACGCCATAGCTGGATACCTGGTCGCGCGGCACTTCGAGCACCGAGATCAGATTGCCGCCGACCTGATGATACGCATCGACCATCTGCTTCATGCAGCCGGGCGATCCGTGCATGAACTCGTCGGGCAGGAAAATCGCAAAGGGTTCGTCGCCGACGATCGATCGCGCGCACCAGATTGCATGACCCAGGCCGAGCGGCTCCTGCTGGCGGACATAGGCGCAATTGCCAGGGCCGAGCCGGGTCGGTTCGAGGACCGACAGATCCTTGCCGCGTTCCGACATCGTCTTCTCAAGCTCGAAGGCGACATCGAAATGATCCTCGATCGCGCTCTTGCCGCGTCCGGTGACAAAGATCATCTGCTCGATACCCGCCTCGCGCGCTTCGTCGACCGCGTACTGGATCAGCGGCCGGTCGACGATCGGCAGCATCTCCTTCGGAATCGCCTTCGTCGCAGGCAAAAAACGGGTGCCGAGACCGGCAACGGGAAAAACGGCTTTGCGGATCGGTTTCATGCGCGGGGGCTTAGCTGCGATGGGCGAACAAGAAAAGCGCGCGGTCGCAAACTTCGTCAAGGCTCATTGCGGGGTGACAATCACCACGACCCGGCGATTGTCCTGACGTCCCTCGGCGGTGTCGTTGCTCGACATCGGGACTGTTTCGCCCCGGCCAATGATCTGATTGGCGGAGATCTGCATTCCGCTGGCCTGCATTGGCGCGGCCACGGCCGCCGCCCGCGCTTGCGACAGCGTCAGATTATAAGCTGCAGTTCCGGTCGAATCGGTGTGGCCTTCGACCCGCGCGGTGGGGATGCCCACCGCTACCAACCTGGCCGCCATGTCGGCCACATGGCCCAATTGCTTTGCCGACACACTGCTTTCGTTGGTTGAGAACAACAGGCGTTCGGGCATGTTTAAGGTCCAGTCGAAGCCCTGATCGATAAAACCTTCGGCTTTCAGCACGGCGACTTGTTCGGGGGTAAAGCCAGTCTGCGGGGGTACGCTTTGGCACGCGGCGAGCAGGGACGCACAGACAATGAGAAGCAAGCTTCGGATCGATTGGGGAATGGTTTGAATCACGACATCTCTCCGATGGTCATACCCGGGAACGGTTGCTCAATTTGTCGGCATACATGGCGGCATCGGCGGCGGTCAGCAGCGCCGTCGCATCGCTTCCGTCGTCGGGATAAACGGCGGCGCCCACGCTGACCGACGCCCGATAGGTTTCGCCGCCGGGAAGCAGCACGGGTTGGGCAACGCAGGCCCGAATGCTTTTCGCCAGATCGTCGGGAACGGTTTCGGTGTCGAGCGGATCGACAATGACCACAAATTCGTCGCCGCCAATGCGCGCAGCGAAATCGCCCTTGCGCAGCGTGTCCTTGATGCACCCCGACAGCGCGACCAGCACGGCATCGCCGGCAGCGTGGCCGAAACTGTCGTTGGCGGCCTTGAAATTGTCGGCGTCGATGAACAGCAGCGCAAAGCGTGCGCCGCGCGTTTCGGCGGCGGCGATGCGCCGAGCAAGCTGCTCGTCAAAGGAGTCGCGGTTCGGCATCGCGGTCAGCGTGTCGTGCGACGCGCGGTGCGCCAGCATCGCCCGCTCGCTTTCCATCGTGCCCTGCCAGCCCTGAAGTTCATCCAGCAGCGCGTTGATGTCGCCGCCCAGCCGGTCGAGCTCGGCAATGCCCAGCGGCTGGACGCGCTTGTCGAACCGGCGGTGCAGACGCACGTCATGCGCCACGGTAGCGATTTCGTTCAATGGCTTGACCAGTTCATATTCGAACCGTCGTGCCAGAAATATGGTGCCGAAGGCGGTGATGAGCAGGCAGCCGAGTCCGGCGAGCAGGCCGATCCGGACATAATCGATCAAGGTCGAGCTATCGCCCCAGACCTCGATCGTGCCGATCGCCGATCCATTGCGCTTGACCGCCACGGCAAAGGGGCGCGGGAAAAATATCCGGGTCAGCAGCGGTGCGGGGTCGGCCACGGGCGACGTCCATTGGGTGAGCGGCTGGCCGACATCGTTCAGCACCCGCAGTCGGGCAATCCCGGGAATTCGCGTCAGCGGCTCGAGCCCTTCACGCGCCGCCTGCGGATCGTTGAACACCAGCGCCGGTTCGACGCCATAAGCGCCAAGCTGAGCGGCCAGTTCCATATTGCGGTCGGCATAGCCGCGCAGCGCCGAAACCCCGGCCAACAGGATGGTGAGGCCGGACAGCGCGACCGCGAACAGGGTGATGCCGAAATGAAAGCGCGACAACAGCTTTTGCAACGTCGTGCGTGCGCCGATCCGCTCGGGAGCATTGCCGGTCATGGCTGACCTCCGGTGCTGCGACCGATGCTGAGCACGCGCGGGTCGATTCGCAACGGCCCGCGTCCGATCGCGTCGAGGTTCACCGAAAAACTGAGGCTCGCGGCGCCGCCGCTCAGGCAAAACATAGCGCCGTAAATGCAGGTGGCATCATCGTCGGTGATCGTCAGGACCGGGCGACCGCGCACCCATGCGATCAATTGCCGCCGGTCGGCCACCGGCATATTTCCTAGAAACAGGATATCGCAGTCACTGCGGCCGGCCACCGCTGCTGCGCTGAGCCGGCGTACCAGCACCGATCCGGCACCCGGTACGTCGGGTGCCATCCGATTGGTCAGCCGCGGCGTGCCAACCACGCACATGATGCGCGCCGTGTCCGCCGATCCGGTCGGCCAGCGCGCATAGCTGACGATGCCGCCAACCATACGGTTGACCGCGCGGGCCTTGCCATCGTCGGAGTCCTCGACGATCGTCTGGCTTGCGGCCTGAACCGACATCTGCGGCGCCGTTAGCGACGCGCCAATCAGAAACAGCGATGCCAGCACTTTGCAGCGACCCCCAACTGCGCCCGAGACCATCCTGCCCCAGCGCGGGGGTGTCCGCTAGTCAAAACGATTGGAAAGTCAACGAAAAGTGACGTCATGCAGCCAAAGTGCAACAGTCCGCGCGCGGACGAACCTGTCGCTTATTCGGCGCGCAGCCGGTCGGCAAATCCCTTGCGCAGCTTGGCGAGCTTCGGGGGGATAACCGCCATGCAATAGGGGTTGCGCTGGCCTTCACTGTCCCAATAGGCTTGGTGGTAATCCTCTGCCGGGAACCAGTCGGACGCCGGCTCGATCGTGGTCACGATCGGCGCCGACCAATCGCTGGCGGCGCGGTCGATCCCGGCGCGCGCGGCGTCGCCCTGCGCGGCGTCGAGGGGGAACAGCGCGCTGCGATACTGGGTGCCGACGTCATTGCCCTGGCGGTTGAGCGTCGTCGGATCGTGCGTCGCAAAATGGACGTCGAGCAGGTCGTCATAGCTGATGACGGCAGGGTCGAAGCTGATGCGGATTGCCTCGGCATGACCGGTGGCGCCGCCACAGACCTGCTTATAGGTCGGGTCCGCGACATGGCCGCCGATGTAGCCGCTTTCAACGCCTTCGACCCCAGCCAGCGACTGGAAAACGGCTTCGGTGCACCAGAAGCAGCCTCCGGCGAAAATGGCGGTCTCGTTGGTCATGGCGTGGATCCTTGGTCTGGGAAAGCGGACGCTTCCAAAATAGGGAGCGCGCCAAGCTATTCCAAGGGCGGCGGTGCGTCGATCAGCGGCGGCTGCAGAACCTTACCCGTCGCGCGCGCTGCGTAGATTGCCGCGGCCTCGGTTGTCAGTGCGGCGACGCGGTCGCGCCAGTTGGGATGCGTCCCCGCCTGGAACAGCGGGCGGCCTTCGCGCTGACCGAAACGGGTCCAGAAACTCGCCGCGGCGGCCGGGTCGTAACCCGCACCGGCGAGCAGCCAGACCGACAGCCGGTCGGCCTCGACCTCGGTCTGCCGGAACAGCCGGGCGCTGCGCCCGAACTGCTTGCCCAGTCCGCGATCGACTCCTGCAGCATCAAGGCGGGCGCGATGGCGCAG
Organism: Sphingopyxis sp.; assembly: GCF_965279725.1. GTDB lineage: Bacteria > Pseudomonadota > Alphaproteobacteria > Sphingomonadales > Sphingomonadaceae > Sphingopyxis. The sequence continues at coordinate 410,708 of NZ_CBDIIL010000003.1, read as the reverse complement.
AATATTGTGGGCCAGTTCGTGTGCGATGGCCGCGGCGAGCTCGTCGTCGTCGCTGGCAAATTGTGCCAGCCCCTGGTTGACCAGCACCATCCGGCCGTCGGCAATGGCGCCGGGTTTCTCGTTCGCCTCGACGCGAAAATCGCTGACACAACCGGCGACGGGCGTGAGGTTCAGCGTCGCCCCGTCGCCGACATCGAGCGCAAGCGGTGCGGTGGGTCGCAGCGCCGCGAGCTGCATCTCGATCGCGGTGATCCGTGCAAAAGGATGCGCGTCCCGGCCCTCCGGGACGGGGGCGCCCTGCATCCCGAGGACTGCCATGCCAACGCGCATACCCGCTGCAGCAGCGGGCGCGGTCGGCGCGATTCCGGCGATGAAAGCCGCATCGCGATCACCCGCGCCATAAACAGCAAGCGCTTCGACGCGTCGATCCGGGTCGTAAAGGCGCGGGTCGCCCCAGATCCAGCCGAACTGGGGCTGCTGCACCGGGCACCAAGCCGCGTTGGCGGTGGTCAGGCGAAAACCGATCGCCGCAACGCGCGTTTCCAGCGCGGCCAACGCCGCGTAGGGCGAGGGCTCGGCGAGCGCAGCCGCGCTGACGGGCGTTGCCGTCAACAGGGACAGGGCGACAAGGATGGCTCGGGTGCAATGCGGCATCGGCACCGCCTATCAAGATGCGGCTGTCTGGGCCATGAATTTCCCCCACGGGTGCCGCTTCCGACCTCTTGCCTATCGCCCGGCAAGCGCCGATAGGGCGGGGCGATGTCGCACGCTTTTTCCTTGTCTTCGCCCGCCGTCCACCAACCCAGCCCGGCGACGCTCGCGCGTTGGTTGTGGGCCGTCGCTTTGCTGGTGATCGCGGTGGTTGCCGTGGGCGGGATTACCCGTCTTACGGAATCGGGGTTGTCGATCACCGAATGGCGTCCGGTGTCGGGGGTGTTGCCGCCGCTGAACGACGCCGACTGGGTCACGGAATTCGGAAAATATAAGCAGATTCCCGAATATCAGGAGATCAACGTCGGTATGACGCTGGCGGGGTTCAAGGCGATCTTTTTCTGGGAATGGTTGCACCGTATCCTCGGGCGCCTGGTCGGCATGGCGATCATCGTGCCGCTGGTCTGGTTTGCTTGGCGGCGCGCGATTCCGGCGGGCTATGGCGCGCGCTTGCTGGCGCTTGGGGCGCTGGTCGGCCTGCAAGGGGCGATCGGCTGGTGGATGGTGGCCTCGGGGTTGGAGTATCGCACCGACGTCAGTCACTTCCGGCTCGCGACCCATTTGCTCACCGCGTTATTCCTCTTGGCGGGGCTGGTATGGACAGCGCGTGACCTCGGCGCTCTGGCGCGCGATCCCGCCGCGCGGCCGACGCGATTGACTGGCGCGGCGGTCGGCGTGATCCTGATCCTGTTCGTCCAGTTGCTGCTCGGCGCATGGGTCGCGGGGCTTAACGCCGGATATGTCGCGAGCACCTGGCCGCTGATGAACGATCATTTTGTGCCGGAAGGTATCGACTGGACGGGCGGTGCGTGGTTGGCGCTGACCAACGATCCGTTCCTTGTCCATTTCCTGCATCGCTGGTGGTCGTGGATCGCGGCGCTGGCGTTGTTACTGCTCGCGCGCGCTTTGATGCGACGCGGGGCAAAGCGCGAAGCCAAGCTGCTCGTCGCTGTCGTCGCGGCGCAGATGCTGCTGGGTATCTGGACGGTGTTTTCGGGTGTGTCGATGTGGGTCGCCGTGGCGCATCAAGTGGTGGGGGCGATCCTGGTTGCCATTACCTCAGCGGCGCTGCACCGGCTGGGCCGCGCCACCACATGACGCTGCTCGGCGGTTTGGGCAGCGCGCTGCTGATGGTCGCCCAGCCCTTGGCCGCACCCAGCGGTGCGCCGGTCGCGGCGATCGCTAACGCTCAGTTTGCTCCGCCCGTCGGTCGCCCCATGTCTTATCGGGTCACGACGCGCCGTATCGCTCGTGACGGATCGCTGATCAATGTCTCTCTGGTCTATGCGCTGCAATGGCAGCGGATCGGGCGAGGGTACCAGCTTGATGCGATATTGCAGCGGATCGATTCTGATGCCCCGCCTCCTGTCACACGCGCGCTAACGATGATGCTCCAACCGCTGGTCGGCGAGGTGCTGGTCTATCTGGTCGCGCCCGACGGTAGCCGCATCGACGTTGTCGATCCCGACGGCTTGTGGGAGCGAGCGACAGCGCGGATCGAGGCGACGGGCACCGCGGGCGGCCGTGCCGAAGCCAAACAACTGGCGCAGTTGGTGGCGGCGCTACCGGTGGCCGAACGCGACCGTTTGGTGACCGCCGATGTGCGCGCGCTGATCGCGTCCGCAAATGGAGCGATTGCCAATGCCGCCGCGGCTGAGGGCGCCAGCGTGTCGATGCTGCACAGTGGAACGCTGCGCACCGTTGCCAAGGTCGAACTCGATTCGGGGGTGGGCAGCGGTAACGCGCCGCCGCTGGAAATCGGCCATCTGTGGACCATCGACACCGCCACCGGTCTGGTGATGCAGGAACGGCGTCAGAGCTGGATCGTCGAGGCCGATGGGGTCGGACGGACATTGGTCGAGGAGCGCGTGCGGGCGCTTGAGGCGGGCTCCTAAAGGCCAAGGTATAATAATACCTGTCAGCAAAGCCGCGCAATGCTTGACTTTCCACCCACTTGGCGGCATTGGCCCGCTCCGAAGCGCCGCTGCGTCCCTCCGGGGATCAGGCGGCGCGGTTTGTTTCGGGCCGTGGAGCATCGCTTCATCGCCCAGTCCTTATCTGTCAAGGAGCGTGCCATGATGAAGGCGCTGACCAAGACGACCGTATCGGCGAATGCTGCAACGGTCGAAAAGAAATGGGTGCTGATCGACGCCGAGGGCCTCGTTGTGGGCCGCGTTGCATCGATCATCGCCAGCATCCTGCGCGGCAAGCATAAGCCGAGCTTTACCCCGCACGTCGATTGCGGTGACAATGTCATCGTCATCAACGCCGAAAAGGTGGCGTTCACGGGCAAGAAGCTGCAGGACAAGCGTTATTACAAGCACACCGGTTATGCCGGCGGCATCAAGGAAACGAGCCCGGCGAAGATCCTCGAAGGCCGTTTCCCCGAGCGCGTGCTCGAAAAGGCCATCGAACGCATGATCCCGCGTGGCCCGCTCGGTCGCCAGCAGATGCGCAACCTGCGCGTCTTCGCCGGCAGCGAACATCCGCATGAAGGGCAGAGCCCCGAAGTGATCGACGTCGCGTCGATGAACCGCAAGAATAAGGTGGGTGCATAATGGCTGACGAACAGACCATGACCGATCTCAAGGATCTCGGCGGCGCCGTCGAAGGCAGTGTTGCAGCTCCTGTCTCGACCACGCCGCTGCGCGAAAAGATCGTCGACAAACAGGGCCGCGCCTATGCGACGGGTCGTCGTAAAGACGCCGTCGCCCGCGTTTGGCTGAAGCCCGGCACGGGCAAGATCACGATCAACGGTCGCGATCAGGAAGTTTATTTCGCGCGTCCGACGCTGCGCCTCGTGATCAATCAACCCTTCGGCCTGACCGATCGCATCGGCAGCTATGACATCGTCGCCACCGTCAAGGGTGGCGGCCTGTCGGGCCAGGCGGGCGCCGTTCTTCACGGTGTTGCGCAGGCGCTGACCCGTTTCGAACCCGCACTGCGCGGTGTTGTGAAAACGGCCGGCTTCCTGACCCGCGACAGCCGCACCGTCGAGCGTAAGAAGTACGGCAAGGCCAAGGCCCGCCGCAGCTTCCAGTTCTCGAAGCGCTAAACCGAATTTTCCGTCGACGGACGGAGAAGGGAAGGGCGGTCCGGCAACGGGCCGCCCTTTTTCATGTCCGGGGCCAACGCGACGAACGGAGTTAAATATCCGTAAATAAACCATTGTCTAATCGCCGCGCGAAGTTAAGTTATCCCCATGCGCCAAGTCCCTGACCCGGATACGGCGGGCTCTAATGCTACGGGGGTAGTTTATGAATTTTAATATTGATTCGCGGCGCGTGCGCCGCGGAAGTCTGTTGGCGTCGGTTTGCGCTGCGGGCCTGATGCAAATGTCACCTGCCATCGCGCAGGATGCGGGCATGGTGTCGGTTACACGCGGCGACCTGATCGCGGGTGTCCAGCCGGAAGCTCAGAATGCAGCGGGCTACATCGCGGCTACCGATCCCGAGCCTTATGCCAATCTTGTCTCGATCGCCCCCGGGCCGCAGATCGTCAAGATTGACCCCGAACCCGAAATCCTGATCGCCAATCCGGGCACGCCGACGACGGCGCGCGATCCCGTCAACATCACCGGCATCAGTCAGATGGTCGTCGATGCTGGCGGCGGTTCGGTCGGTCTGTGCACCGCGACGCTGATTAATCCGCGCACCGTGATTTTCGCGGCGCACTGCGTGAACTCGCGCGCCTCGACCGCCTATGGAGCCAATTCGGGCGGCACCGCGATCGGCTTTGGTTTTGAAACCAACACCCGCGCCAATGCCGCAGGCCAGACCGACGAACTGGTGCGCTGGTTGCTTGGCGGCGCTGGTGGCGCGGGCCGCTTCCAGACCAATACGGCGCAGGCCTTCTACAACTCGAACTGGGTCAACTATAATCCGTTGTCGCTCGAGCCGGAAGCGCGCAGCTTCCTTTATGGCGACGTTGCGATCGCGGCGCTTGATACCCCCGCCGCGAACATTCCGACTTGGGCATTGCTGTTCTCGCCGCTGACGAACACCGGTACGATCGGTGCTTCGGGCACCGGCTTTGACGTCGGCATCGTCGGTTACGGCCAGAACGGAACCGGGCAAACCGGCGCCGCCGGTAGCGACTTTCGCCGCCGCTCGGCCGAGAATATCCTCGGCGCGCTGACCGATCTGCAGACGTTCGAGAGCTTCCTGTTCGGTGGAGCGCCCAACGGCCTCACCCAGAATCTGTATCTTATGGATTTCGATGATCCGCGTCGTGGTATGACCGGCGCGAGCCCGTTCGACTTCAACGCGTTCCGTGACAATGCGCGGACCAATCCCAACGGCGCCTCGTTGGAAGGTATCACGTCGCAGGGCGATTCGGGTGGCCCGCTGATCCTGCAGAATACCTTTGCGCGCCAGGTCGTCATCGGCGTGCTGTCGGGCGGCTACACCCGCTTCTTCAACGGCCAGCCGGCGAACGGCTATGGCACCGTGTCCTTTTATCAGCCGCTCTATCTCTATTGGGACTGGATCGCGGCGAACAATCCCTATCACTATGTGTCGGCGACCGCCGGTAACGGGTCTTGGACCGATCCCACCCATTGGGTATCGACCATCGATCCATCCTATATGATCCAGTCCGGCGGCCAGCTGGTGAACGGCATCCCGACGCTGACCGGTCAGCAGAAAGACGGCACCACCGGCGATTTCGGACAAATCTGTTTCCAGCAGGGCGGCGTCAGCGATTGTCTCGATACCCGTACTGGCGTTGAAGTCGTCGAGAACCGGCCTATCGGGACGTCGGACGACAATGCCGGTTCGGCATCGGCTGACGATATTGCCGCCGGTACGACGGTGACGCGCGAAAGCTTGATCCCGGGCGTCCAGCCCGAGGCCCAGGCGGCGGCGCTGCCGCTCCCGGTCGCGACGCTGGCGAACGGCTTGCCCGGCGCGACCAATTTTGTGCCGAACAACGTCGATCCGGTCCGCACCGCAGGGACGGCGCCGCGCTATTTCGACGTAACGCTCAGCGCGACCGGTCTCACGACCCTGACTGGCGCGAACGTCACCATCGACCGTCTGACCATCGGTACCGCCGGGGCTGCGCTCCAGATCGATGCCGGCGCGTCGCTGACGTCGCTGATCAACGTCAACCAGCTCGCGGGCATGGTGACGGTCAACGGAACGCTCAGCTCGGTGGGCGATTACAGCCTGTTCGGCGGCGGCCTGATGGGGTCTGGCCGAGTCAACGCGCCGTTCCTGACCAGCGTGCTGGGGCAGATCGCGCCGGGTACGCCGACGACGATCGGTACGCTGACCGTTGGTGGCAATGTGGTGCTGTCGTCGGGGAACAACCTGTTCATCAACTTCGGTCCTAACGGCACGTCAGATGTGCTGGCGGTCGTGGCGAACGGCACGTCGACAGGTTCGGCGAATCTCGGCGGCGCGGTCAGCTTTTCGCCGGTCGCGGGTTATCAGGTGACGGCGGGCGACCGCTACACCTTCCTGACCGCAGCGGGCGGGGTCACCGGCACCTTCAGCGGAGCATCGGCTATTTCGGCGATCCTGACACCGCGTCTGACCTATGGTCCCAACGCGGTTTCGGTCGAGATCCAGGCCGGTCTCTACCGCGACGTCGTCGCCGCCACGTCGGTCCAGGGCGCTTATGCGCAGCTGCTCGATCAGTCGCGCGGCAACGCCGGTCTCGCCAGCGTCTATGGTCCGCTCGATCTACAGAACGCCGCGACGATCCGTGCCACGCTCGAAAGCTGGGCGCCGCGGACCGAAACGCTGCGCGGATCGCTCGCGACGGTGGCGGTCGACAATATGTCGCGCTTCACGCGCGATCGTCTGCTCCAGCTTGATGATGGCGACATGGGCGGTACCCTGTCGATGATCGGTCGTCCGGTGCAGCTCGCACAGCTCAACATGACCGCGGTCGGCGCCGACACGATGGCGGTGCGGTCGGACAGCGATGCGGTGACGGTGCAGCAGGGCCGCTTGCCCGAGGACACCAGCGCCTTTCTGGCCGGCGGCTATCTTGACGGCGACAGCCGCCCGATGGCAACCGCGCTGCCGGGCGGCGGCCGCGATCAGTTCGATGGCTTCTATTTGGCGGGCGGCATCGAAAAGGCGCTCGACGAAGGCAGCGTGATCGGTTTCTCGCTGAGCTACACCGACGTCGATGGCACCACCCCGATCGCGGGACAGAGTGCCAGCGGCAGCCTGTATCAGGGGACGCTGTACGGTAAAGCGATGCTGGGCGGCGGGATCGAACTGGCGACGCAGATCAGCGCTGGTGCGTTCGATTCGCGCACCACGCGGGTCGCCGACCTGGTTGGTACGCCGTTCACGCTGACCGGTGACGACACCTCGCTGATCTTCACCGGCGAGGTTAGCCTGGGCAAGAATTTCGACCTTGGCGCGCTCGAATTCGGCCCGCGCGTCGGGGCCCGCGCCAGCCATATCGGCTTCTCCGACATCAAGGAAAATGGCGGCGGTCCGGCGCTGCGTCTCGATCGTTCGAGCTTCAACAGTCTGCAGGGACGTGCCGGTCTGGCGCTGTCGGGCAAGCAGGGCAGCAGCTTCCAGCCGCACCTCAGCGCCGACTATGTCCATGAATTCGAAGACGCACCGGCATCGTTCGGCGCGACCTTCGTCGGTGGCCCCGGACCCAGTGCGATCTTCGGCCTGGCCGGAACCGACAAGGACTGGTTCGAAGTCGGCGGCGGCGTGACGATCACGACCGGTAACATCGACCTGTCGATCGGCGCCGACACGACGATCGGACGCAAGGATGTGTCGAACCAGAGCTATCGCGGTTCGGTGACGTTCCACTTCTGATCAAACCCCGAACAAATGGGGGAGGGCGGTCCGGCGACGGGCCGCCCTTTTCGTTAGAGAAGTTCGAGGCTGCGCAGGGCGAGCGCCTGCCGGGCCGGACGCTCTGCCATCACCGCGAACATTTCGTCGCCGCGGTCGGTGCGCTCGACATTCATCGACGCAAAGACCGCCATGAAATAGCCGCTCAACGCTCCGACGCGATAATCGTCCCACAGCGCGATCGGATCGGGATCGATGCCGCCCGCCTTAAGCGCCGCGATCCAATGGTCGAAGGCCGGGCGGTCGGCGGCGGCGCGTTCGAACGGGTCGGCGATGCTGGTGCCGACCAGATAGGCAAGGTCAGCCGCGCCGCTGCCGCGACCCAGCGTCTGCCAGTCGACGAGCCAACAGGCGGCGCCGTCGGGCGTAAACATGATATTGTCGATGCGAAGATCGCCGTGGACGATCGTCCGGACAGAAGGCTCGCGGGCAAGATAGGCGTCGAGCCGATCGACGATGCCCGCACCGACTTCGAGCAGTTCGGGAGCGAGTCTCGTGGCGTAACGCTCGCGAAAGCCCAGATAGAGCTGCGGAAACACCGCGCGGATCAGGTCGCCATTGTCACGTGCGAGCCATGGTATTTGCGCGAGCTGTGGATCATTCCACAGATGGGCATGAAGCTTTGCCGCCGCCTCGATGCAGGGGACGAGGCCGGTCAGACCGATGCCCGCCAACTGGTCACCCTGCCGGGCCGGGGCAAGATCCGACAGGATGAGGATGAAATCGACCTCGTCGTCTGCGATGGCATAATGATGGCACTGCGGCGCGGCGACGCCGCTCGCCGCCGCGAGTTCGCGGTACCAACTCACTTCCTTGACATAGGTACCGGTCAGCTTGGCGATGTTGCGGCTGGCCTCATCGTGGCTCGGGCATTTGACGATGACGGTTGTCGGGGCATCGACGCCGTCGTGCCAATCGAGCGTCATGCGATAGCTGTCGCACATCTGCCCGGTGCCGACCTTGGCCGCGGTGAAGTCCTTCAACTGCCCTGGTTGCCCGAGTACGTCGCCGAGCCAGTCGGCATTGATCGCGTCGGGCGAGGTTGGGAAGCTCATGCGGCGGGGTCCATCAGGCCGGTCAGGCCAGTGGGCGCGTGCGGGCCGACGAACAACTGTTCGAGCACCCCGATGCCGCGATCGGTGCGGTCGCCTTCGCTCAGTTCGGCGTGGACCAGCGCTTGGACATGCATCGCCAAGGGGTTGCCCCATTGGCGCTCGGGTTCGGACAAGCTGTCGTGCGCGACTTCAAGGTCGCCATGGTCGAAACCATGCCCCCAGACCGGGTGGGTGTATCCGAGCCCGCTCATCACGAACATCGGCCCCGTTGGGGTCAGCGTCAGTCGGGTCATGGGGTCGAAATCAGCGGTGAGTTTAGTCAGCCGCCGCGTCCCCGATTGCCACTCGGCGGTGAAGCCGGGGTCGGCGTAATGCCGTTCGGAGCCATTATTGCCGACCAGCACCGCGCGGCGATTCCACGGACTGCCTTCGCCATCGTCGTTGCTGTGAAAAAACAGCGAGCGATCGGCAAAATTGCACGGTGTCCACAGCCAGAAGAATTGGTGGAAATTGCCCTGCGGCGGCGGTTGCGGTTCGGCGGCGCCGATTGGACGGATGCCCCAGCTGCGGTCGCGCGTTCCGGCCCAGTCGGCGCCGATCTCGATCCGCTGCCCATCGACCGCCAGCCAGCCCGACCAATGGCCGTTTTGCGTCATCCGCGTATAATCCATGAACAGGCGGGTGCCGTTGCGACGGGTGAACCGGGGTTCCTCGATCGGGAAATGGCGCGCGGTGAAATGCAGCTCGCCGGCTAGCGGCCCATCGTTAGCAGTGACGGTCAGGGTCAGTCGTTCAAGCGGTTCGTCGATGCCGATCGTGACAGGCCCGACCGATAGATCGAACCGCTCGCCTGTCGAGCGACGGCTGGTGCGCAAATTATGCTGCACCCCGTCGATCAGAACACAGAAGGCCGCATCGACAATCCCGAGCTGCGGATAAAATCCCATCGCGGCGGCGAAGAACGCCGATCCGTCGGGTGCGTAGCCGTTGAAGAAATAGCGATCGTAGAAATTGCGGTCGGTGCCGGCGAACGCGATCGGCTCGGCGCTCTGGTGCAGCGGGAAATCGTCGCCCTTGGTCAGCATCGTCGTTCCTCATCCCGTTTTTTCTTGCAACGTAACGGGATGCGGCGCGGCGTCAATGCACCGGCGGATCGACCGGCGGTACGGCGCCGACGGGAGCAACGGGCTCGCCCGGCTCGCGTGGCGGCAGCGCGTCGGGCGGCACATCGGAAATCTGCATGTCGGGCGTTGGAACCGCGTCGATGCTGCGGACCCGGACCACAACTTCATCATCCTTGATCCGAAGTTCGTTGAAGCTGGGCGGGGTCGATCGGATACGCTGCGACAGGGTGCCCGCGCCGATCATTCGGATTTGGCCGGCGGAAGTGGGCGCGACGAGGTCGAACGCGTCATGGACATGACCGGTGAGTACCGCTGCGACGCCGCGCGCCGCCAGTTCCTGCAGCGCGCTGGCGCCGCCGCGGGTCAGCGCGCGGCCCTTTGTCCCGGCCTCGACCAGCGGATGATGCGCGGTGACCAGCGCCAGCGTGCCGAACGGCAGCGCATCGATTGCAGCGAGCGTTTTGGCGAGGGCGCTGCGGGTCACCCAGCCTTTCGACCAGTCGAACCGCCATTGCGCGCGGGCGGTGGTCTTGAGCGGGACCACGGCGACGCCGGCCAGGTCCAGCTCGCGTTCGACCAGCCGCTCGATCCGCCGGATGCGGCGATAGGGCCAGAAGAAACGGGCGAACGGATTGAAATAGGGCAGGTCATGGTTGCCGACCTCGACCGTCACCGGCACGTCGAGCGCCTCGATCCAGTCGCACGCCGCGGCAAATTCGCGACTGCGCGCGCGCATCGTAAGGTCGCCGGTGATCAACACGGCATCGGGCTGTTCGCGGCGGACGCATTCCCTGAACCAGTGCAGCGCGGTGCGATCCTCCAGCCCGAAATGCAGATCGCTGATATGGAAAAGCCGCGTCATGCCGTCGCGATGAAATCGACGGCGCTCGACGCCAGCCCGAAACGCGCTGGTGATGCGATCTCGCCCAATTCGCCATCGAACTCCAAATTGATCTGTTTTTCGCTTTCAAGGACGATCGTGTCGCTCACCATGATCTCTTCGCTAGGTCCGTCGCGAAAATCGCCGCCCAGCCATGCCAGACCGTGGCGCAAGACGTCGCCGGTGCCCTCGGTCAGGATGCCAGAGGCGGCGATGCCGTTCGGCGTTGGTGTCAGGATGACCGCCGGATAGGCCTTCCCGTCGGTGCCGACGCGGACGCCCGGTGCGTTCATCATTTCGTCGAGCGCCTCGGGGGCCGCGCGGCTCGCCTCGATCAGCCCGTCCTGCCGCATCGTCTCGCGCACCTCGGCCCAACGCGTCGCGGGACCGGCGATGACGGTGATAAAGGCGGTGCCGGCGTCGGATGTGATCGTCGGGATCGGGCTGCGCCGGGCTTCACCGTGCAGCGCATCAGCCAGAATCTCGCGCACCGGCCGGTCGCCGTGCAATGCTTTCGAGAGCAGGTTGAGCGTGCCGCCGGGCAGCGCCAGGATGGCACCGTCCCAGCCATCCGCCTGACGCGCCGCGGCGTTGATCGTGCCGTCGCCTGTCCACACGAGCAGCAGGTCGATATCCTGTCGCTGAAGTTCGGCGGCGTCCGGAATATCGCCATCGGGCAGCGCGAATGTCGCGATCAGCGGCGTACCGCGCGAGCGGCACAGCTCGACGATCTGCTCGCGAACGGCTTCATCATGGCTCCCGCTCTGGGTGTTGCAGATCAGGGCGGGGCGGGAAAATTGCTGAGTCATGGCGTGCCAACGCACGATGCCTGAAAAGGTAACAGGCGTCTGCGCGCTTGTGGCGCAGGACGCAGGCCTGTAGGGCGCAAACAGGCCGATGGGCGGCCCGATGAAGGGTTTGCCGGATGGTGCAGCAGGCAGCTAAAGGACGGCGATTGGTCAAGTTTCTGGTTGTGGCGATCCTGGTCGTGCTGCTGTTCGGCGGCGCGGCGCGGATGATCGCTGCGGGCGGCGCGAAATCGCTCAACCTCGGTGATCGGTTGCTGGGCGACGCCCATGGTGCGACCTTACAGGTCGCGGGGGAACCCTATGGTGCGGGTCCGCGCAACAAGCTCAATATCTGGGTGCCGACAGGGACGAAAAAGACCGACAGTCTGCCGGTGCTCGTCTGGCTTTACGGCGGCGGCTGGTACAGCGGTCAGCGCGACGATTATGGCTTTGCCGGCCGCGCCTTTGCCCAACAGGGGTTCGTCGTGGTGATCCCCGATTACCGGCTGGTGCCCGAAGGACATTGGCCCGACTTTTTGCAGGACAGCGCGGCGGCGGTCGCGTGGACGCAAAAGCATATCGGCGATTACGGCGGCGATCCGGGGCGTATGGCGCTGGCGGGGCATTCGGCAGGAGCATATAATTCGCTGATGCTGGCGCTCGACCCGCAATGGCTGAAGGCGGCGGGCAGCGATGTGTCGGCGATCCGCGGCGTCGTTTCGCTCGCCGGGCCGACCGATTTTTACCCGTTCGAAAAGGGCGGCCGCGCCGATGTCGCAATGGGTGATATTCGCCCCGTGGAACAGACGCAGCCGATCCATTTCGTCCGCGCCGACGCGCCGCCGCTGTGGCTGGGACATGGCACCGCCGATACCGTGGTGCGGGTGCGCAACAGCCAAAGGCTGGCGGCGGCGATGCACAAGGTCGGCGGTTCGGCGACGCTACGCGAATATGACGGGCTGAGTCACAACGACCTGGTGATGGCGCTGACCCGGCCGCTGGCCTACAAAGGGCCGATCCTGCCCGAGGTGACCGACTTCCTGCGCGGCGCGACCGCGCGCCGGGTGCCGCCCGCGCCATGAGCGCGGCGATTCCGGCCATTGTCCTAGCCGGTAGCCGCCCCGGACCCGATCCGCTGCTGACCGGAAGCGGCGTCTCGACCAAGGCATTGCTGCCGATCGCCGGAGAGGCGATGCTCGTCCATGTCGTGAAGGCGCTGCGCGCTTCGCCGCGGGTCGGGCCGATTACGATCCTCGCGCAGAACAGTGCCGAACTAGCGGCCGAGCCGGGGCTGACAGGCCTTGCCGATCTGCATTTTTCGGATTCGGGGCAGGGAATCAGCAGCTCGCTCGCCGCGGCGCTGCCGCCCGGTGACGATCCGCTGTTGGTCACGACCGCCGACAATGTGCTGCTCACGCCATCGATGATCGCCGAATTCCTGGCCGGGAGCTCCGAGAGCGACGTCGCGGTCGCCATGGTCGAGCGCGCTGTGCTGTTGGCGCGCTATCCGGAATCAAAGCGCACTTGGCTGAAATTTCGCGGCGGCTGGTGGTCGGGGGCGAACATGTTTCGTCTGCGCGGGCGCCGGGTGCTGCCGCTGCTCGATTTCTGGGGCCGGATCGAACGTGACCGCAAAAAGGGGCTGAAGATCATCGCGGCGTTCGGGCCTTGGCTGCTGATCGGAGCGCTATTGCGCCTGTTCACGATTCAGCAGGGGGTGGCGCGCGCGGGGCTGCGTTTTGGACTCAAGGCAAAGGTGGTGCCGATGTCTGAGGGCGAGGCGTGTATCGACGCCGACAAGCCCGCCGACATCATTCTGATCGAGCGGATATTTGCCGCACGGGGCCAAGCCGCTATAGAGCCAATCCTATGAACATCGAAAAAGCCATCATCCTGTCGGCCGGGCAGGGTTCGCGCCTGCTGCCGCTGACCCGCGACATCCCCAAATGCCTCATCGACCTCAACGGCCGCACCCTGATCGGGTGGCAGGTCGCAGCGCTCGCCGCAAACGGCATCAAGGACATCGTCGTCGTTACCGGCTTTCGCACCGAGCGGGTCGAGGATCATGCGCTCCAGCTCTATCGCGACACCGGAGTGCGCATCCGTACCCTGTTCAATCCGTTTTTCCAGGTTGCCGATAATCTGGGCACCTGCTGGATCGCGCGCGAAGAGATGGACCGCGATTTCATCATCCTCAACGGCGACACGATTATTTCGGAAGAGATCGTCGCGAAGCTGATCGCCGGGGCGAACGATCCGATCACCGTGACCGTCGACATCAAGGGCGACTATGACGATGACGACATGAAGGTGAACCGCGACAGCGAAGGCCGGCTGCATCACATCGGCAAGCGGTTGCTGCCCCCCGACACCAACGCCGAATCGATCGGCATGTTGGCGTTTGTCGGTGACGGTCCGTCGATTTTCCGGAACCAGGTCGATCAGATGATGCGTACCCCGGAAGGGGTCGAGCGCTGGTACCTGCGCGCGATCGACGTCATCGCCAAAGGCAACCGCGTCGGCACCGCGTCGATCGAAGGGCTGGAGTGGCAGGAAGTCGACTTCCCGCAGGATGTCGAAGCCGCCGACGCGCTTACCGCAAAATGGGCCGAAGAAGGTCGCTACGCGAAATAGGGTTTGAGCCAGCCGGTCAGCGCCGCGATCTGCGCGTCGTCCAGCTTTACCGCCTGCGCCAGATCGGGCTGCCCCGGCCAGCCCGCATCGGCGACCGTTAGGCCCGCGCCCATCCGCTCGCCGTCGTAGCGCGGCAGGACGTGAAAATGGACGTGCGGGTCGACCATCATCAGCATCAGATAGTTGATCCGGGCATAGCCGACCGCTGCGGTCAGCGCGGCCTCTATCGCTGCGGTCACGATCTTGAGTTCGGCATGCGCCGCTGCGGGCAAATCGCCGAACGCCGTCGCGTCGCACTTCGCCGCGAGCACCAGTGCGCCGAGCGTCGGCTGCGCGGGGCGCAGCAGCACGACCCAATAACAATATTCGGCGATCAGCGTCGCCGGATGGCCGAATTTTGCGATGGTTTCGTTCATGCGTCTTCCATCCAGCTGGTGATCGGGCGTCCAGCGCGGCGCTCGGCATAGGCTTGCACCAGCTGTACGGCATGGACGACCAGCGAGATGATGGTCCACCAGGCGACGGCGATCAGCCCGACGTCGGGACGGCCTGCCAAGGTAGCGAAGAACAGGATCGCGATATTGGGATTGCGCCGCGCGGTGATCAGGCGGAACTGGCTGTCAAACCGCCGCCAGACATGGACGTCCATGCCGAAATCCTTGATGAACATCCCTTCGATCACGCGCTGGAGCACATAGCCCGCGACGACCGCGATCATCACCAGCAGGAAGGTCCGATCGGATAACGCCAGACCCCAGGTGCCCAGCCCGACGCCCCAGAAATACCACCAGAAGGGCGGGTGGACCAGGTCGACGCCATGGTCGGCGACATTGCCCCATTTCGACGATGTGATCGTGCAGCGCGCCAGCTTTCCATCGACGGTGTCGAACACCATGAAGATGAAGGCGGCGAGCATCCCGGTCCAATAATGGCCGTAGGCGAACAAATAGGTGGCATAGACGCATAGCGCCGCGCCGATCGCGGTCACCATATTGGGGGTCATGCCGATGCTGGCGGCAAAGCGTGTCAGCCAGAGCGCGAGTTCGGGCCACAGATATTTGGTCAGCAGGTCGGTGACGCCCTTATAGGCGCCGAAATAGCTCCTCCGTTCGATCTCGCGCCTTGTGCCGGGGGTCAGCCGCTGGACGAAAGGACATTCCAGCTTGCGCAGCTGGCGGTTATAGATTTGCGGATTGTCGCGATAATCGATTACGGTCACGGCGCCTCGATGCGCTGCGACATCGTCGGGAGTCATACCCCCGGTCAAATGCGCCATCACCAGATCGCTGCCGTCCATCAGCACCGTGCCGGGCAGCGTGAGCATATGGCGCAGCCACACCGGATCGAACACATAGTCCAGATTGACGAACAGCCGCGCTCCGGTAGGCGATGCCGTTTCGGGCAGCCGCTCCGCGCGCGCCAGTCGGCGCAGCCGTTCGGCGTTGGACATCCCCCACAGCGGGGTCGGATTGTCGCCGATCAGAGATAGGGCGGGCAGGGTAGCGGCTTCGGTCATCCGCCGCTCTTATCCTGCGCAGCGTCCTTTGCAAGAAAGCGCGAAATCGCTTCGGCGCCGCGCTGCGCCGCGCCCGCCGGATCGCCGCCGATCGATTCGGCCAGCCGTTCGCGCTGCGCTCCCAGATAACGTGTATGACGAGCGGCTGCCTGAGCCAGAGCGCCGGGCAATCCTTCCAGATCGTCGATGACGTCACCGAGGGTCCAGAACAGATAATCGGGGTCGCCGGCCCAGTCGGCGTTGTGCGCGTTGAGGAACAGGCAGGGGCGCGGGGTCGCAAGAAACTCGTAAACCTGGCTGCTCACATCACCAAGATAGATATCGGCGGCGCCGGTATAGCTCATGTCGAACAGGCGGTCGGATTGCAGATCGATCAAAATCTTGTCCGCGACCGCCAGCTGCATCACTGCAGAGCGATCGGCATCGCTGGCCTCGGCGAACAGGCGGATATGCGGCGCGACGACCAGGTTATAGCGATCCTGGCCGGCGAACCAGGCGATGATATCGCGCCCGAACCGATCCCATGACGACAGTCCGCGATGGAAATGCGGCGCATAAAGGACGGTCGGACGGCCGTTATCGAACAAGCGCGCGCGGGTTTTTTCCAGACGCGTCATCAGGTCGAGTTTCACATAACCGTTCAGGGCATAATGACCCGGCCGGATCGTTCCCGCGTCGAGCAGGCGTTGCTCGCTCTTTTCGCCGGCAACGAGCACAAAATCGAAATGGCGGTCGCGTGGGTCGAGCATGATCGCGCGGTCCCCGGCGCCGTGCGGGGTAAAGATCAGCCGCGTTCGCTGCGGCAGGAAATGCCGGATCGCGGTTGTCGTCCGCTCTGGAACAACAATCGCGTCGAATTGCCGCAGAAAGCGCAGCGCGCCGAACAGAATCGGCAGGCGGGGATGGCGAATGACCGCGCGCTCGCGCAGCCAGCGGCTGATCCCGCGTTGACCCAGAATCTTGATGCGCGGCGCAAAGCCTGGATAGGCCGCCGCGACCCGCTCGACCACCGGCAGATGCCCGGCACTTGCCACCGCGACCTCGACGTCGGCACCTGCCGCCGCCATTTCAGCAGCGATCGGTAGCGCGTGGAAAATCTGGTGCGGTTCGCCGATGAACAGAAAGAGGATGCGCATTATTGGGCCTTGGCAACGGCGCCTGCCGCTGCGTCTTCAAAATCGGCCGAGTGCCAGCCATGCCGAGCGGCCAGCCGGACAAATTTATCGCCGCGCCCGACCAACCAGGATTCGTCGGCGAGGGCAAAGGTCGGTGCGTCGCTGAGATGGTCGGAATAGGCGCGGATATGCGCCGCGCCCCCGGGTGCGTGGGCATCCAGCCATTCGGTTACCCGCAGCGCCTTTTCAGCGCCATAACAATTGGGTCCGTCGAGGACCGGCAGCCAGTTGCCGGCGCTATCGCGCCGGTGACGCGAGGCGACAATGGCGTCAAAATTCAGCGCGTCGGCTATGGCGGCGGCATAGAATTCCGGCGCCGCGGTCGCCATCAGCAGTTGGTATCCTTCGGCGCGATCGCGCGCGATACAGGCGTAGGCGCCCGGTGGAACATCGCGTGGTACGCGCCACGCAGCAAAGCGATCGGCAAGACCGGCGGCGCGCGCCGGGGTCAGGGATCGGCCCAGCATCAGGCGAATCGCCGCCGGCTTGAACCGGTCGCGGCCATAGAGGCGCAGCGCGTAACCGATCATCAGAGCGGCCAGTGCGGGCAACAGGAGCAGTCGCCATGGCGCTTCGTCCCATGCCGCCCACAACAGGAACAAAGTGAAGGTCGGTTTGCGCAGGACGGTACGGTCAAGATCGTAGATCGCGACGCGGGTGGCGGCGGCGATCATCGGCTTTCGCTCCCGATCAGCCGCAGCCGCTGGCCCGTCTTGCCGAGCGAGGCGCGGTCGGCATAGGGGAGAGCAAAGCGGATCGCCGCCCAGATCGATGCCAGTGCGATGATAACGATCAGCGGCAGCGCAATCGGATCGGGCAAACGGTCGGCCAGCAACGTGGCGACCCCTGCCACCAAAGTGAGCCCCATGCCGCGCAGGGCAACGCCGGGGAATTGGCGGTCGAACGGATGCAATTTTTCGTTCATCGCCAGTTGCAGTGTCGGGATCGCCGCCATCACGACCAAACCGATCGACGTCGCGAGCGTCACCCCGGTCAGCGCGTCGAGATGCCCGACGATCAGCCAGCCGGCGCCGACCGCGATGCCGACGCCGAAGATGCTGGCGGTCAACTGGTGGCGAAAGGCGGAAACGACCTGCAAGACTGGCGACGAAATGCCGAGGACCGCCTCTGCTGCGCGCGCGAACAGCAGGATGACCAGCGCCGCCTGCGCCGCCTGCGCTTGCGCCCCGAACAGGCTGAGCAGCGACGCGCTGCCCGCCGCGAGCACGGCGGCAAGCGGCAGCGCAATCGCCGAGATCAGCCGCGTCGCATAGGCGTAGATGTCGGCGACCTGTGCCCGATCCTCGCGCTCGGCGCTGGCCGCGAGCGGCGCCATGACATAGACAAAGGCGATACGGACGAGTTGGACCACGCTCGACAGCTTGCGCGCGATGGTAAAGAGCGCTGCCGCCGCGGCGCCGGCCGCACCGGGCAAGAGCAGGTTGAGGATCAGCGCGGGGGCGTCACCAAACAGCCGCGCGATGATGTTCGAGGGCAGGATCGACAGTCCGGCCCAAAAGGTGTTGCGCGCGGTCCGTGTTGCCCACGGGCCGCGCCTCAGGTCCGCAAAACTATAATGTTTCGCAAGCAGGCGCACACAGAGAATTGCCGTGATCGCGAGCGAACAAATATGTGCGATGAACAAGCCTTTAAGGCCAAGCCCGCCCGCAAAGAACAAGCCTGCGAACACCAGGCGCAACACCTGTTCCCAGACAATCCGCAGACGGATCTCGGCGCCGAATACCATGCGCGCGCGCAGCGCCGAGGTGGCAATCTCGACAAAGGCCCACAGCGGGAGCGCCCAGACGAAAATCTCGATCGCGGGCGTGACGAGCGCGCGATCCCGTGCGGCAACGTTGAGCAGCGGGCCAAGGTCGGCGGCAAAGGCAGCGACGATCGCCGCCACGACGATGCACGGACCAACACCGAAGATCATTGCGGTGCGCAGCGCCGCCGCCGCCTCGGCATCGCTCGCCGATTGCGGCACGGTGCGTTGCATCGCGCTCGTCATGCCCATGTCGAAGATGTTCTCGAGCAGGTTGATCGTCGCCCATAGCACGGCATAGAGACCATAGCCCGCGAGCCCGAACATCAGCACATAAAGCGGCTGCGCGACGATTTCGACGACCGCGCCCAGCCGTGCGAGCACCGTGGTGCCAAGCCCGCGCGCGACGCTGCGACTGGTGATGGCGGGTGGGGCGGCGACGTCGTCGGTCATCGCTGCCGCCCTAGCGGCTTGCCCGCGCCCCTGCCAGCGGCTTTCGCGCTTTCGCCTTGTCGATTCTGGCCCTTGTCGATTCTGACAATCGGGTCTAGTCAGCCCGCAATCGCTTAGGGGAGCCCGCGACATGGCCGAATTCCGCCTGCCCAAGAACAGCCGCCCGCAAAAGTCGGGCAAGACCCACAAAGCCGAGGGTGCGGCCGCGGTCAAAACGTTCAAAGTCTATCGCTACGACCCCGACAGCGGCGAAAATCCCCGTTTCGATACCTTCGAGATCGACACCGAAGAATGCGGTCCGATGGTCCTTGATGCGCTGATCAAGATGAAGAGCGAGCAGGATTCGTCGCTGACCTTTCGCCGGTCGTGCCGCGAAGGTATTTGCGGCAGCTGTTCGATGAACATGAACGGCAAGAACGGCCTCGCCTGCACCACCGCGATCGAGGATCTGAAGGGAAGCATCACGATCACGCCGTTGCCGGCGATGGACGTGATCAAGGATCTCGTTCCCGACTTCACCCATTTTTACGCGCAATATGCGTCGATCGAGCCCTGGCTCAAGACCAAAACGACGACTCCGAGCGGCAAGGAGCGGCTGCAGTCGCCCGCCGAGCGCGAAAAGCTCGATGGCCTGTACGAGTGCATCCTGTGCGCCTGCTGTTCGACCAGCTGCCCCAGCTATTGGTGGAACAGCGACAAGTTCCTTGGCCCGGCGATCCTGCTTCAGGCGTATCGCTGGCTCGCCGACAGCCGCGACGAGATGACCGGTGAGCGGCTCGATGAGCTGGAAGATCCGTTCCGCCTCTATCGCTGCCATACGATCATGAATTGCGCCAACGCCTGCCCGAAGGGTCTCAACCCCGCCCGCGCGATCGCCGAGATCAAGAAGCTTGAGGCCGAGCGGCAGGTCTGATCGCGCAAGCTGGTATTTTCAGGTCCGGCGATGCAGCCCGAGCGGATCTGCGATCCGGCCGATCTGGAAGAAATCTATGCGCTCCGCGTCGCCGCCTGGCGGGCGCGCGTCGAATCCTTTCCGGACATCGGACGCTGGACCGATGCAGAGGATGCGCGCGCCGCGCATTGGGCGATCCGTGAGGATGGCCGTATCGTCGCCGCCGCGCGGCTGAGCATTCACGATTCCCTCGCCGAGGTTCCCCATGCCGAGATTTTCGACGGCGTTTTTTCTAGGATGATGGAGGGACCGATTGCGTCTTTGAACCGGTTGGTCGTAGCGCCGTCGCATAGTGGCAAAGGGTTTTCAGAAGCGCTGGATCGGGTCCGGGTAGGCCACGCGCGCGACATGAAATGTCGACACGCCATTGGCGAAACTTTTAGTGCTGCCCGAGTGTCTCAACTAGGTACGCTGGGGTTCCAAGCCGTTGGGTCTGCACGGCCATATCGTTCAGGGCCGTTGGCCCTCGTTTCAGGCGATCCATCGACGGCAGAAAGCGCAGCCCCTGTCGCTACAGTCATTCATCTCTCAATTGATGCCGTTGTATAGGTCCACGCTGCAGTATTTATCACTTGCACCAGCCGCTACAGCAGGCTTGAGCGCGTAGGGTACGCGCGGCTGCCATCGAACAGAACGGAACTTTCAGAGAATGAACGACGGCATCGAGGAACCGACGCGCCGCGACCATTTCAGCGCCGAAGTGCTCGACGATGGTTGGCTCAGCTGGAATCTCAACGACGCGAGCCGGTTCAACAGCTTTATCGAGCCGCTGACGGTGCGCGTTGAGCCGCCGACGGCGGATGGCCGCCCCTGCGCGCGGGTGCGCATGATCCCCGAACGCAAGCACAGCAATTTGGGCGATAATGTTCATGGCGCGGTGACGCTGGCGCTGGTCGACATCGCGCTATTCGCCGCGTCGCACCAGTTCGGCTCGCTTAACGCCGGCCATTCGGTGACACTCGACCTGTCGACGCAGTTTGTCGGCGCGGGGCGGGTCGGCGAGCCGCTGGACGCGGTGGTCGAGCTGGTCCGCGAGACCGGGCGGCTGATCTTCCTGCGC
The DNA here is from genome assembly GCF_965279725.1 of Sphingopyxis sp. Taxonomy (GTDB): domain Bacteria; phylum Pseudomonadota; class Alphaproteobacteria; order Sphingomonadales; family Sphingomonadaceae; genus Sphingopyxis. The sequence continues at coordinate 389,756 of NZ_CBDIIL010000003.1, read as the reverse complement.
GGGCTGGTGGTGCAGGGTGAGCGCGACGAGCACATCGTGCTCACCTTTGCGGGCACGATCCGCAAGGCGAGCAAATGACGACGGGGGTGCTCGCGGCCTATGATGCGCTGGTCGCGGGCGGCGAGTTGCGGCCCGATCCCGAACAGCGCGCCGGGGCCGAACGGCTGAACCTGTTGCAGGCCGAACTCGAAGCGGTGCCGCCGCGCGGCAGCCTGCTGTGGCGGCTGACCGGTCGCAAGCCCGAGGCGCCGCGCGGCGTCTATCTGTGGGGTGCCGTCGGGCGCGGCAAGTCGATGCTGATGGACCTGTTCTACGACCAGCTGCACATCCTGCGCAAACGGCGCGTCCATTTCCACGCCTTCATGCTCGACGTCCATGCGCGGATGCGCGAGGTGCGGAAAAGCGACGCGGGCGATCCGATCCCGCTGGTTGCCGACGCGCTGGTCGCCGACGTCCGCTGTCTGGCGTTCGACGAGATGGTGGTGAACAACAGCGCCGACGCGATGATCCTCTCGCGCCTGTTTACGGCGCTGATCGACCGCGGCGTGACGGTGGTCGCAACCTCGAACCGCCCGCCGTCCGACCTGTATAAGGACGGTCTCAACCGCGAGCATTTCCTGCCCTTCATCGCGCTGGTCGAGGCGAAGCTCGATGTGATGGGATTGAACGGCCCGACCGATTATCGCCGCGACCGGCTGGGCGATGGCGCGCGCTGGTTTGTTCCCGCGGATGAGGCGGCGAGCGCGGCTCTGTCGGGCGCCTTTTTCCGGCTGACCGATTATCCGCCTGAGGACCGCGCGCATGTCCCGACCCTGGATCTCGATTTGGGCGGGGGGCGGCTGCTGCACGTGCCAAAGGCGCTGAAGGGCGTCGCGGTGTTTTCGTTCAAGCGCCTGTGTGCCGAGGCGCGCGGCGCGTCGGACTATCTGGCGGTTGCACGGCATTTTCACACCGTGATCATCGTTGGCATCCCGCGCATGGGGCCGGAGAACCGCAACGAGGCGGCGCGCTTCGTCACGCTGATCGACGCGCTCTATGAAAATAAGGTCAAGCTGCTCGCCAGCGCGGCGGCGATGCCCGATGCGCTGTATGTCGCGGGTGACGGCGCTTTCGAGTTCGAGCGGACGGCGAGTAGGCTCGCGGAAATGCAGTCCGACGACTATCTGGCGCTAGGCCATGGCCAGCAGGACGCCGCTGGCAATCTTTCCCCAACGTGACGAGTTGATCGTCACCGCGATGACGTCGCGGACATAGCGCACCTCATGGGCAAGATGCCCGAACCCCTGTTGAATGACCCGGCGCAGGGTACGCAGCGGACGCGGGGCGGGAACATGGATTCGCGCCGGACGCGCGGGCGGCGCGGGCAGGGTGGCAAGCCCGCCGCTGGTCACGCGCGGATCGTCGGCAACCGCGCGGCACAGCGCCTCCATCCGTGATATGGCGAGGCGGTTGGCGACGCGGCGATCGCGGCTGAGCAATTCGAAGCTGTGGCTGAACGCGGAGAACTGGATCGCGCCGCTGGCCGCGGCGTGATCGAGCGCGTCGCGCATTTCCTCTTCGGACATCGCGCACAGCTGGGCGGGGCGAAAGTGGCTGGCGCGATCCATAAGTCCGCTGACCGGCACTTCGACCACGCCATGGTGCTCGCGCATGCCCAGATTGCCCGCATCGAGCGAGATCGAGCAGCCATGGCCCTGATAGGCGCCGTTAAAGCTGCTGTCGAAGCGAAAGCCGAGCGCGGCCAGCGCGCGCAGCGTGTCGTCGTTCGCTCCGAAATTTCCGGCCCGAAACGCGATCGGTTTCGGGGCGCCGGCGCCGACCAGGATGTCGCGGGCGAGCGCGATCAGTTTCTTTTGTGCGGTAAGGGGGAAGTCGCCGATGTTGCGTCCGGTGTGGCGGCCGGCGGGGTTAAAGCGGGCGAAGGCCAGCCATTCGGTGTGGATATGCACTTGCACTTCGTGCCCGCGTTCGACGATGGGGCGGACGATCGCGCGGATGACTTCGGGGCCGTAAACCAGCGCCGGCATCGGATCGACGAAGTACACCCCGGTCAAGCCATGGCGTTCGAGCATGTCCATCTGGAAGTGGATGCCGAAATCGCCCTCACGGCAGCGGCCGAGGATCGAGCTTTCGAAATTGGCGCGGGCGTCTGCGCCGCGCTGATACAGCCCGGCCGACAATTCGGTATCGAAACTGATGATTGCCCGCGTCATCGGCCTGCGCCTATCATCCCAGCGATAAAGGAGGGTTAATCCGCCGGTGGGGGCGGCCCCCGACCCGAGACGCGTCCCCCTCTTATACCACTGCTCGTCATTATTGTTACTGCGAACTATTTGCAAAAAAACACAGTTTTTCGAGCTTTTCGCGGTTGTTTCCTTAACGGAATCGGCGTAGTGGCGGCGCCAGTCTTGGGACCGGCATGGCGATTTAGCCCGTGTGCCGACCGGTCTGTGAACCAATTGCCGGGCTTGCCACGAAGGGAGTGCCTCGCGCCATGGGACGCAAGAAAATCGCATTGATCGGCGCCGGGAATATCGGCGGAACGCTGGCGCTCCTCGCCGCGCAAAAGGAATTGGGCGACGTCGTCCTGTTCGACGTCGTCGAAGGCGTGCCGCAGGGCAAGGCGCTTGACCTGTCGCAGGTCGGCCCGGTTCAGGGTTTCGATGCGAAGATCACCGGCACGAACGATTATGCCGACATCGCCGGCGCCGACGTCATCATCGTCACCGCCGGGGTCGCCCGCAAGCCGGGGATGAGCCGCGACGATCTGCTCGGCATCAACCTGAAGGTCATGAAGGCCGTCGGCGAGGGCATCAAGGCCAACGCCCCCGACGCGTTTGTCATCTGCATCACCAACCCGCTCGACGCGATGGTCTGGGCCCTCCGCGAATTTTCGGGCCTGCCGCACAACAAGGTCGTCGGCATGGCCGGCGTCCTCGATTCGGCACGCTTCAGCCACTTCATCGCCGACGAATTCGACGTGTCGGTCAAGGACGTGAACACCTTCGTCCTCGGCGGCCATGGCGACACGATGGTCCCGGTGACGCGCTATTCGACGGTCAACGGCATCCCCGTTCCCGACCTGGTCAAAATGGGCCTGTCGAGCCAGGAAAAGATCGACGCGATCGTCAAGCGCACCCGCGGCGGCGGCGGCGAAATCGTCGCGCTGCTCGGCACCGGTTCGGCTTTCTATGCCCCGGCCGCGAGCGGCATTGCGATGGCTGAAGCCTATCTCGGTGACCAGAAGCGCATCCTGCCCTGCGCCGCCTATGTCGACGGCCAGTACGGGCTTGATGGCCTGTATGTCGGAGTGCCGGTACAGATCGGTGCCGGCGGCGTCGAGAAGATCGTCGAGATCGCCCTCGACGACGAAGACAAGGCCGGCCTTCAGGTGTCGGTCGACGCGGTCAAGGAACTGCTCGACGCATGCAAGGCGCTGGATCCCAGCCTCGCCTGATGGGTAGGGTCTTTCTGATAACTTGTGCGGTAGGGCTCGGCATCGCTGCGGCGATGCCGGCGCTCGCCCAGAATGGCGCAATGTGGCTCGATGACAAGGGGCGCACGACGACGTTGCAATTCGGTGGACCCACCGCACAGCCGCCTGTTCCGGTGGACACACCGGTCATGGATATGGTCGACCTTTTCGATTCGGCATGCCTCCCCAAATCAGGAACTCCGCGTGACGCGGCGACTGCGTTGTCTGCGGCGGATCGTCTCGAACCGAAGTCGTTCACGGTCGCCGGCACAAAGAAGGATCCGCCGTTGGAGCTTGCGATCTGGCATGGCGCTGGGGTGGTGGTGGCTGTTACCGACGGCTTTTTTGTCGCGCCGCAGGCGCAATGCAACGCCGTCTTCTATGTGAACGGCCTTCCCGATCAAGCCACGCTGATCGCGGCCATGCAGGAAAAATACGGCGCTCCGGCCAATGCGGCCGAAGCGGTCGACAAAAAGGGCAAGGCCCGAAAATACTTCACCCCTGAATGGTCGACGACGGTGGACGGTAAAGCGTTCCTGGTGAGCGCGACCAATATGGGCTCGAGCACATATATGCCTGGCAATCGCGTCCACTTGGCCGCCCGACTGAATGGAAATATCAAATGAGCATTCTCATCGACAAGAATACCAAGGTCATCACGCAAGGGATGACCGGCGCCACCGGCACTTTCCACACCGAACAGGCGCTGGCCTATGGCACCAAGATGGTCGGCGGCGTGACGCCGGGCAAGGGCGGCACGACGCACATCGGGCTGCCGAACTTCAACACCGTTGAGGAAGCCAAAGCCGCAACCGGTGCGACCGCAAGCTGCATCTATGTTCCGCCGCCGTTCGCTGCGGACTCGATCCTCGAGGCGATCGACGCCGAGATGGAGCTGATCGTCTGCATCACCGAAGGCATTCCGGTGCTCGACATGGTCAAGGTGAAGCGCGCCCTCAGCGGTTCGAAATCACGGCTGATCGGCCCGAACTGCCCCGGCGTGCTGACGCCGGGCGAATGCAAGATCGGCATCATGCCCGGCAGCATCTTTTCGAAGGGCAGCGTCGGCGTCGTCTCGCGCTCGGGCACGCTGACCTATGAAGCGGTGTTCCAGACGACCAATGCTGGCCTCGGTCAGACGACCGCGGTCGGCATCGGCGGCGATCCGGTCAACGGCACCAACTTCATCGACATGCTCGAGCTGTTCCTGGCTGATGAAGCCACCAAGTCGATCATCATGATCGGCGAAATCGGCGGCGACGCCGAGGAGCAGGCGGCGCAGTTCCTGATCGACGAAGCCAAGCGCGGCCGCAAAAAGCCGATGGTCGGTTTCATTGCGGGCCTGACGGCTCCCCCGGGACGCCGCATGGGCCATGCCGGTGCGATCGTGTCGGGCGGCAAGGGTGATGCAGGCAGCAAGATCGCGGCGATGGAAGCCGCCGGCATTACCGTGTCAGCGAGCCCGTCCGAATTGGGGACGACGCTGGCCGACGTGCTGAAAGAGCGCGTCTGATTTAAGCGCCCGCTGGCAACAGTCGTTGTTGGCGGGCGTTACTTCCCAACATCCTCCCCGGAGCCATCTCTCTTGAGAGAATGGAAAAGACCATGAACCTCGAACGACAAAGCTTTGACATCGACGAGCCGCAGGCCGGTCCCAGCTGGGCGCCGAAAAACTGGCCGCAGATCGACAGTGACGACCTGACCGCCGCGCTCGATCCGCAGCAGATGCAGGTCGCGGTCAAGGCTGCCGCCGCCAAGGCCGGGGCGCCGTTGCCGGACGCCGAGGTCGAGCGCGCCGCAGGGGATTCGATTCGCGCGATGATGTTGATCCGCACCTATCGGGTGCGCGGACATCTGGCGGCAAATCTCGATCCGCTTGGGCTGAGCCAGCGCGAGCTGCCCGCCGACCTGACGCCGGAATTCCATGGTTTCGTCGGCGCCGACCAGGATCGGCCCGTTTTCATCGGCGGCACTCTGGGCCTTGAGAAGGCGACCATTCGGGAAATCGTGGCGATCCTGCGCGCGAACTACTGCGGCAATGTCGGCCTCGAATATATGCATATCTCCGACATCGAGGAGCGCGCATTTCTGCAGGAGCGGATGGAAGGCGCCGACAAGATCATCGAGTTTTCGGTCGAGGGCAAACGCGCCATTCTGAGCAAGGTGATCGAGGCCGAGGAATGGGAAAAATTCCTCGCCAAAAAATATGTCGGGACCAAACGTTTCGGGCTCGACGGCGGCGAGAGCATGATCCCCGCGATGGAAGCCATCATCAAATATGGCGGCCAGTACGGGGTCAAGGAAATCGTCTATGGCATGGCGCACCGCGGGCGGCTCAACATGCTCGCGAACGTGCTGGCCAAGCCATATAAGGTGATCTTCCACGAATTTTCGGGTGGCAGCGCGAACCCCGACGACGTCGGTGGGTCGGGCGACGTCAAATATCATCTGGGCACCTCGACCGACCGCGAGTTCGGCGGCGCGTCGGTGCATATGTCGCTGGTGCCGAACCCCAGCCACCTCGAGGCAGCCGACCCCGTCGTGCTCGGCAAGGTGCGCGCGCAGCAGGTGGTTCGCGACGACCTGGAAAAGCATGAGCAGGTGCTGCCCGTGCTGATCCACGGCGACGCGGCATTTGCGGGGCAGGGGATCGTCTGGGAATGCCTCGGCTTTTCGGGTATCCGCGGGTATAATACCGGCGGCTGCATCCATTTCATCGTCAACAACCAGATCGGTTTCACGACTAGTCCGCAATATGCGCGCTCGTCGCCCTATCCGTCGGACGTCGCCAAGGGCGTGATGGCGCCGATCCTGCACGTCAACGGCGACGATCCCGAAGCGGTGACCTTTGCGTGCAAGCTGGCGATCGATTTCCGTCAGCAGTTCAAGCGCGACGTCGTGATCGACATGTGGTGCTATCGCCGCTTTGGCCATAACGAGGGCGACGAACCGTCGTTCACCCAGCCGCTGATGTATGGCGTGATCCGCCAGCATCCGCCGGTGTCGCAGCTATGCGCCAAAAAGCTTGAGGCCGAAGGCGTGATCGACGCGGCGTGGGCCGATGCGCGCCGCGCCGACTTCATCGCCCGGCTCGAGGGTGATTTCGAAGCGGCGAAAAGCTATAAGCCCAACAAGGCCGACTGGTTTGCCGGACGCTGGTCGGGCTTGCACGCGCCCGCCGACCCAGAAAATGCGCGCCGCAATATATCCACCGGGGTCAGCGACAAACTGTTCGATTCGATCGGCCGCGTGATGACGACGATCCCGGGCGATCTGGACGTGCACAAGACGCTGCGCCGTGTCATCGACGCGCGCGGCGCGATGTTCGCCGACAAGAGCGACAAGGAAGTGTTCGACTGGGCAACCGCCGAGCAGCTCGCGTTCGGTACGCTGCTGAGCGAAGGCTATCAGGTTCGCCTGTCGGGCCAGGATTCGGGGCGCGGGACGTTCAGCCAGCGGCATGCGGTCTGGGTCGACCAGAATGACGAGCGCAAATATGTTCCGCTGACCACCGTGCCGCACGGGCGGTTCGAAGTGCTCGACAGCCCGCTGTCCGAATATGGCGTGCTGGGTTTCGAATATGGCTATGCGATGGCCGATCCGAAAAGCCTTGTGCTTTGGGAAGCGCAGTTCGGCGATTTCGCCAACGGCGCGCAGATCATGATCGACCAGTTCATCGCGTCGGGCGAGGCCAAATGGCTGCGCGCCAACGGCCTCGTGCTGCTGCTCCCGCACGGCTATGAAGGGCAGGGGCCGGAACATAGCTCGGCGCGGCTCGAACGTTTTCTGCAACTGTGCGCGGGCGATAACATCCAGGTGTGCAATATTTCGACCCCGTCGAATTATTTCCACGTCCTGCGCCGCCAGATGCTCCGCCCGTTCCGCAAGCCGCTGATCATCATGACGCCGAAATCGCTGCTCCGCCACAAGCTGGCGGTGTCGCAGCGAAGCGACTTCATCGGTGAGGCGCATTTCCGCCGCATCATGTCCGATCGCACCGCGCCCGCCGACGGCGATGTCAAACGCGTCGTCCTGTGTTCGGGCAAGGTCGGTTACGACCTGATGGAAGCGCGCGACGCCGCTGGCCTGACGGACACGACGGTGATCCGCATCGAGCAAATCTATCCCTTCCCGGGTGAGCCGCTCAGCGTCCGCCTGAAGCGTATGCCAAAGCTGGAAGAGGTCGTCTGGGCGCAGGAAGAGCCGCGTAACAATGGCGCGTGGTTCTTTGTTAACGAACTGATCGAGGACGCGCTGACCGACGCCGGCAAAAAAGGCATGCGGCCACGCTATGCTGGTCGAACCGCCGCGGCATCGCCCGCGACGGGCCTGATGAGCCGCCACCAGACCGAGCAATCGGCGCTGGTGGCCGATGCGCTCGGCCTCAGCGTCCGTGCCGAAATCCGCCGGGCGAAGAATAAATAGCTTAGAATTCATGGGCTGCGCCCCTGCGCAGGCAGGGGCCCATCTCCAGACATTTGATGATGGACCCCGCGTTCGCAGGGGTACGGAAAGAGAAGAGACGATGAGCACCGAAGTCAAAGTCCCCACGCTGGGCGAAAGCGTCACCGAAGCGACGATCGGCGAATGGCTGAAGAAGCCGGGCGAAGCCGTCGCGCTCGACGAGCCGATCGCCAGCCTCGAAACCGACAAGGTCGCGGTCGAAGTGCCGTCGCCTGTTGCCGGCGTGATGGGACAGCAGGTCGCTGCCGTGGGTGATACGGTCAATGTAGGGGCGACGATTGCGATCATCGAAGCGGGTGACGGCAAGGCCGCCGCGCCCGCAGCTGCTCCCGCCGCAAAAGCCGAAGCGGCCGCTCCCACGCCCGCTGCGACCGCTCCAGCGCCCGCAGCCGACGATAGCGGCGATGGCGTAACCACCCTGTCGCCCGCAGTGCGCCGTCTGGTCCTCGAGCACGGCCTCGACCCGAGCCGGATCAAAGGCACCGGCAAGGATGGGCGCCTGACCAAGGAAGACGTCCTCGCCGCCGCCAATGCGGCGCCCGAAGCGGCCCCGACCGCCGCGCCTGCCCCGGCTGCTGCCCCTGCTGCATCTGGTGCACCGGGCCGCCGCGAAGAGCGCGTCAAGATGACGCGGATGCGTCAGACGATCGCCAAGCGCCTCAAGTCGGCGCAGGACACCGCCGCGATGCTGACGACTTTTAACGATTGCGACATGTCGGCGGTGATGGCGACGCGCGACAAATATCGCGAGACGTTCGAAAAGAAGCACGGTGTCCGCCTGGGCTTCATGAGCTTTTTCACCAAGGCGGTGGCGCTTGCGGCGCATGACATCCCGTCGGTCAACGCCCGCATCGATGGCGACGAGATCGTCTATCACGACTATCTCGACGTGTCGGTCGCGGTCAGTGCCCCCAACGGCCTCGTCGTCCCCGTCGTCCGCAACGCCGAAAGCATGGGCTTTGCCGACATCGAAAAGGCGATCGCAGACCTGGGCAAGCGCGCCAAGGACGGCACGTTGACGATGGACGACATGACCGGCGGCACCTTCACCATTTCGAACGGCGGCGTGTTCGGCGGCCTGATGTCGACCCCGATCATCAACCCGCCGCAGTCGGCGGTGCTCGGCCTCCACCGCATCGAAGACCGCCCAGTCGTCCGCAATGGCGAGATCGTGATCCGCCCGATGATGTATTTGGCGCTCAGCTATGACCACCGCCTGATCGACGGCCGCGAGGCGGTGACTTTCCTGAAAACGATCAAGGAAGCGATTGAGGATCCGACGCGGTTGCTGATCGATTTATAGTACCGTCGCCCCAGCGAAAGCTGGGGCCGCTATCCCCCTGGCGCCGCCCTCGGCAGCCAGCGATCCCAGCTTTCGCTGGGATGACGAACGGAGTTTGAAATGGCTGATTACGACTACGACGTCCTTGTCATCGGTGCCGGTCCCGGCGGTTATGTCGCGGCGATCCGCGCGGCGCAGCTGGGGCTGAAGACCGCGTGCGCCGATGGGCGCGAGACGCTGGGCGGCACCTGCCTCAACGTCGGGTGCATTCCGTCGAAGGCGATGCTGCATGCGTCGGAATATTATGACGCCGCCGCCAATGGCGCGATGGCGAAGATGGGGATCGATGTGACCCCCAAGCTGAACCTGCCCGCGATGCACGCGCAGCGGATCGATGCGGTCAAGGGACTGACCGGCGGGATCGAATTCCTGTTCAAGAAGAACAAGGTCGAATGGCTGAAGGGCTATGCCGCGTTCACCGGCAAGGACAGCGTCGAGGTCGCGGGCAAGACCTATCGCGCCAAGAATATCATCATCGCCACCGGTTCGTCGGTGACCCCGCTGCCGGGGGTCGATGTCGACAACGACAAGCAGATCATCGTCGATTCGACCGGCGCGCTCGAACTGGCCAAGGTGCCCGCGCATATGGTCGTCATCGGCGGCGGCGTGATCGGACTCGAGCTGGGCAGCGTGTGGCGCCGTCTAGGCGCGAAAGTCACCTGCGTCGAATATCTCGACCAGATCCTGCCGGGCATGGACGCGGATATTCGCAAGGATGCGAACCGCATTTTCAAGAAACAGGGTATTGAATTCAAGCTGAAGACCAAGGTTACCGGCGCGGCGGTCAAGGGCAAGAAAGCCGTGCTGACGCTCGAACCCGCGTCGGGCGGTGATGCCGACACGCTCGAGGCCGATGTCGTGCTGGTGTCGATCGGGCGGCGCCCGAACACCGACGGTCTTGCGCTCGACAAGGCCGGGCTGGCGGTCAACGCGCGCGGCCAGATCGAAACCGACCATGATTTCAGCACCCAAGTTCCCGGAATCTGGGCGATCGGCGACGTCATTCCCGGCCCGATGCTCGCGCACAAGGCCGAGGATGAGGGGATCGCCTGCGCCGAAAATATCGCGGGCCAGACCGGCATCGTGAACCATGATGTCATCCCGTCGGTCGTTTACACTTGGCCCGAAATCGCCGGGGTCGGCCTGACCGAAGAGCAGGCGAAGGAACGCGGCGAGGTCAAGGTCGGCAAGTTCCCGATGGCGGGCAACAGCCGCGCCAAGACCAACCATGAGCCCGACGGCTTTGTGAAGATTATCGCCGATGCCAAGACCGACCGCGTGCTCGGCGTATGGTGCATCGCCAGCGTCGCCGGCACGATGATCGCCGAAGCCGCGATCGCGATGGAATTCGGCGCGACGAGCGAAGACATTGCCTACACCTGCCACGCACATCCGACGCACAGCGAGGCGATGAAGGAAGCCGCGATGGCGGTGACCGGCAAACCGATCCACGTCTGACGCAGATGCCGGCGCTGCGCCAACCGACCACGCCGGGTCCGCCGCCTTGGCTCGCGGCGTCGGCGCTGGTCGCGGCCGTCGCGAGCGGCCTGTTGGCGTTCGGGATTGACGACGCACCGCCCGGCTATTTGCCGCTCAACGCCGCGTCGCTGCTGCTGGCGTTGACCGTCATGTTCGCGGTGCCCGCCGGACGACTGAGCGGCCGCGGCGCAACCTGGATCGTTTCGCTTTGTCTCGCCGCGATGACGGCGACGCTGGCCAGCGGCTTCGACCTCGACGGCGTTCGCCGCTGGTTGCCGCTCGGTCCGGTTCGACTTCACGCCGCGATGCTGCTTTTGCCGACAATGCTCGCCGCCTTGCCGCGACTGTCCGACCGATGGCAACTGGCGGCGGTGACCGGCGTCGCCGCGGTTTTCCTGCTTCAGCCCGATTTCGCCGCCGCGCTGGCTCTCGGCGCCGGATTTATCGCGTCGCACTGTCGCCGTTGGCGTGACCCGTTGATCGCTGCCGGACACGTCGTCGTCGTGCTGGTTGCCATTGCCAGTGCTTTTCGCCCCGATCCTTTGGCACCGGTGCGCTTTGTCGAAAATTTGGTCGCGGACAGCTGGACCCTGCACCCGGACCTCGGGATCCTTGTCATCGCGACCTTGCTGTTCGCGATCGGCGCACCCGTTCGGACGAGGCGATCCGATCGCGATGGCGCGTTGGGAGTGGCGGGGGCGTGGGCAGGCTTCACCGGTGCGTCGCTGATCGGAGCCTATCCGACCCCGCTCGCGGGCTATGGCGCGGCCGCAATTCTGGGTTATGGACTGGCGATTGCGGTGCTGCGTGGCTTGCCTGCGCGCGACTGATCGCACGGCATCGGCCGATCTGGGGAAACGCGATTGACGAGCGAAACGATCATCCGCCTGCTCGACCTCGCCGGGATCGGCGTGTTCGCGCTGTCCGGCGCGTTGATGGCGGTGCGGCTGCGTCAGACGCTGGTGACCGCTGCTTTCTTTGCGCTGGTAACGGGCGTCGGCGGTGGCAGCGTGCGCGACCTGCTGATCGGCGCGCCGGTGTTCTGGGTGCAGGATGGAGCCATTTCGGCAGTGTGCATCGCGATCGCGCTGGTCGTGTGGTCGACCCCAGAGCGCTGGTGGCAGGGGCAGTTGCTCGAATGGGCCGACGCCGTCGGTCTGGCCGCATATGCCGTGTTCGGCACTGCCAAGGCACTGGCGTGGGGGGTGCCGCCCGCTCCGGCGCTGTTGATGGGTGTCATCACCGGGTGCGTCGGCGGGACCATCCGCGATATCTTGGCCGGGGTGCCGTCGATCATTGTGCGGCCCGAAATCTATGTCACTGCGGCGGCGCTCGCGTCGGGGTTGTTCCTGTTGCTCATGTGGCTCGGCGTCGGCACCCCGGTTGCGGCGGTGGTCGGCGCGGTCGCCGGGTTCATCCTGCGCGGCGCGGCGATCCGCTGGTCGCTAGCGCTCCCGGCCTATCGCGATCCCAAAACAGGCGTCTAGGCGCCTGACTTGACGTTCGCGTCAACTGCGCCATGGTGGCGAAAATCGGCCAAAGGACTCCCGCAGCATGATCACCGAACAGACGACCGCCAATGGCATCAGTATCACCTATGAGGACAAGGGGCCGAAGGACGCGCCCGTGATCCTGCTGGTGATGGGGCTGGGCGGGCAGCTGACGCTGTGGCCCGACGAGTTCGTCGATGCGCTGAATGCGCACGGGTTCCGCACCATTCGGTACGACAATCGCGACGTCGGCCTGTCGACACGTTTCGAGGCGGCGGGGGTTCCCAACCTGAAATGGATGTTTGTGAAAGCGGCGATCGGCCTGCCGGTGCGCCCTGCCTATACGCTGGCCGACATGGCCGCCGATGGCATGGCATTGCTCGACCATCTGGGCATTGCGCGCGCGCATATCGTCGGCGCCTCGATGGGCGGGATGATTTCGCAGCATATCGCGGCGCGTTATCCGGGTCGCACGCTGTCGCTGACCTCGGTCATGTCGACCACGGGCAACCGCCGCCTGCCGCGTGCGCGCAAGGAAGCGATGCAGGCGCTGGCGAACCGGCCGATGAGCGGCGATCCCGAAGCGATGATCGCCTATTCGATTCGCACCGCACGGGTGATCGGCAGCCCCGGCTATCCGGCTGCCGAGGAACGCTTACAGCGCCGCGTTCGCGCCGATTTCGAACGCGGCTGGTATCCGCAGGGCGTCGCGCGCCAAATGGCGGCCATCGTCGCCGACGGCGACCGGCGCGAATTGCTGAAATCGATCAAGGCGCCGACGCTGGTCATCCATGGCGAGGATGATCCGCTCGTCCCGATGGCGGGCGGTAAAGACACCGCGGCGAGCATCGCCGGTGCGCGGCTGATGACGATCCCGGGCATGGGCCACGACCTGCCGCTGGCGCTGGTCGACACGCTGGCCGATGCGGTCGCGGAGCATGCGAAGGGCGTCGCCGTGGCGGCGTAATTTCTCCCCTCCCGCAAGCGGGAGGGGTTAGGGTTGGGTCAGCACCCTGTCAGATGCCCACCCCGCTGCGACTAGCGAACAAGTCCGCAAGTCTCGCTGCCCCTCCCGCAAGCGGGAGGGAGGCAATTAGCGCAACAACAACGCCATCGTAGCAAAGAATCCATTGGCTTCAGCCTTGCCGGGTCGCGGCACGGCGGGCAGGTAGCCGCGGCAATCGAGGCACGAAGCCTGCACCGATCCCGTCGCGCTCAGCATCGCCATATCCTGCATCAGCCGCCGTTCGGTCAGCTGGCGGTTCATCGCCGCGATGCCGAACCAGCCGCGCGGGGCCGCCGCCGTTTCCTCTTCGCCTTTGCCCCAGCTGGCGAGCATTTTCGAAAACTCGCTCGGTTCGTCCTCGAAATATTTGGCGTGGAAATCGCCGTCGACTTTCGCAAGCTTCGCGGCGGCGGCCAGCGCGTCGGGCAGACCGCCGAACTGATCGACCAGACCAAGCTGCCGCGCGGTGCCGCCGGCCCACACGCGCCCTTCGGCGATGGTGCGGATCTTCTCGATCGGCTGCTTACGGCTCTTGGCCACCAGACCGGTGAAGCGCGCATAAATATCCTCGACGCTCGCCTGCGCCAGCGCATTGAATTCGTCGTTCACGCCGCCGAACACGTCGGGCTGGCCCGACAGCGGCGTCGTCGCGATGCCGTCGGCGGTCACCCCGATCTTGGCGAGCGCCTGATCGAAGCTGGGCAGGATGCCGAACACGCCGATCGATCCGGTGATCGTCTCGGGCTCGGCAAAGATGCGGTCGGCGGGGGTCGAGATCCAATAGCCGCCCGATGCGGCGACATTGGCCATCGACACGACGATCGGCAGCTTTTTCGCCTTTGCGGCGAGCAAAGCCTGGCGGATTTCTTCGGACGCCAGCACCGACCCGCCGGGCGAATCGACGCGCAGGACGATCGCCTTGGTGCTGCTGTCGGACGCGGCGTCGAGGATGTGTTGCGCGATGGTCGTCCCACCGGCGGTGCCGGTCGGCGCCTCGCCATCGACAATTTCGCCCACGACGGGGATGACCGCGATGGCGAGGCCATTCGTTTCGGGTGGGTTGGCGGCGACCCAGTTTTCGAGCGGGATCGCATTATATTCCCACGGCTTGCTGTCGTCATAGGCGCCGCTGATCTCTGCAACGCGGGTGTTGAACGCCATGCGGCTGCCGAGCTTGTCGATCAAACCCGCGTCGAGCGATGCCTTTGACAGATCGTTGCCCGCCGCTTTCACCGCGCCCGCAGTGTCGGCGATATAGGCATCGACCTTGGCAGCCGGACGCGCTTTTTTGACGTCGGTCAGCCAGTTTTCCCAGAGCACGCCAGCATAAGCGAGATTAGCTTCTTTTGCCTCGGGCGATTGATCGCTGCGCAGGAAGGGTTCGACCGCGCTTTTGAAGGTGCCGACGCGGTAGATATTCGCAGTGATGCCCAGTCGATCCATCAACCCTTTGTAATAAAGGCGCGATCCGCCCGGACCCGCAATCGCTACGCCGCCGATGCTATCGGCCCAGATTTCGCTGGCGTGCGACGCGATCTGATAGCTGTCGGTCGTGTAGGCGGTGGCAAAGGCCAGCACGGGCTTTTTCTTCGCGCGGACCTTGTCGACCGCAGCGCCGATCTCCGCGAGCGAAACCTGGCCGCCACCGAGGAACCGATCGAGATCGAGGACGACCGAGGTGATGCGCTTGTCGTTCGCGGCGGTTTCGAGCGAATGAACGACATCGCGGACGCGGATTTCCTGAAGCTGGTTGCCGCCCGACAGCGCCGTGACGGTATCGACCTCGGCGGGCTGTTCGCTGACCACGCCGTCGAGTTCGATCAGCAGCGCACCCTCGCTAACCGGCAGCCCGGCGTTGGGACGTCCGGCGAGCAGGCCAAACAGCGCGACGAAGAACAACAGCAGGAAGATCAGCGCGAGCGCATCCTTGATCCCGACGAGCAGGTTCCACACCTTGCGCGGGAAACTGTTCCGCGACTTCGGCTTGTCGTCGCCGGGCAGCGGGCGGCGGACGGGGATGGCCCAGGGGCCGGCGGGATCGTTCGGAGTGGTGGTTTCGGTCATGCTTTCAAACCTAGGGATGCGGCTGGCCGTTGGCAATGCACGCTTCGACGGGCGGGCAACCCAGTCCTATCGGCGACGTCAGAGCCAGCCTTCGCGGCGGTACCAGTGCACGGTTTCGACGAGGGCGTCGTCGGTATTGCGCTCGGGGCGCCACAGCGCCGCCGGCGGGTGCGCCCCAGCGGTCGCGACCCAGTCGGGGTGGGCGATATAGCGGGCGCGGTCGGGGGTCAGCTTGGCGCGGCTGCGGCGGACCAGTTTGTCGATCCGCCCACCCGCTTTGAGCACCGTCCGTGGGATCGCGAGCGTCGCGACATGGCTGCGTCCCACCGCGCGTCCGATTGCGCGGGCAAAGCTGCGGTGTGACCAGCCGTCCGTCCGGCCGTCGTCGGGTTCGTAAATCGCGCCAAGGCTGGCCGTGCGATCGGCGGCCAGTGCGAGCAGCAAGCGCGCAAGGTCATCGACATAGATTGCCGACATGCGGCCCGTGGGCGGCAACAGCGCGATGCCGCGCCGCGCCATGCGGAACAGGTCGAGCATCTCGGTATCGCCGGGGCCGAACACCGCGGGGGGGCGGACGATCGTCCAATCGAGCCCGCTGTCCTGCACGATGGCTTCGGCGCGTTCTTTCGACCAGCCATAGTTGGAAAGGCCGGGCTCGCGCGCCGCCAGCGACGACACATGAATGAAACGCGTCACCCCGGCGCCGCGTGCGGCAACGATGACACGGCCGGTTGCGGTAGCATTGCCGGCCTCGAACGCAGCGCGGGTGGGGACGTTGACCACCCCGGCAATGTGCAACACGACGTCGCTGCCCCGCGTCATTTCGGCAAGACTGTCGGCGTTGTCGAGCGCGCCCGCGATCCAGGTGACGCCTGCTTGTTCGGGCTGCGGGCGGCGGGTGAGGGCGCGGACCTGCCAGCCCTGCTCGACTGCAAGGCGCAGTGTCGCGCCGCCGACGAAACCGGTCGCGCCCGTCATCGCCAAAACCGGTTGGGTCACAGCAGCACCATATGGTCGCGGTGAACCATCGCGCTGCGCGGCGCATAGCCGAGCGCGGCTTCCTGCGCGTCGCGGCCGAGGCCGACAATCGCGGCGGCATCGGTTGCGGGATATTCGGAGAGTCCGCGCGCGATGACGACACCGTCGGGACCGGCAACGTCGAGCACGTCGCCGCGGGCGAAGCTGCCCGATGCGGTTTGGACCCCGGCGGCGAGCAGGCTGGCACCACTGCGCAGCGCCCGTGCCGCTCCGGCATCGATCGTCAGCCGTCCCTTGGCGGTCAGGCCACCCGCAAGCCACGCCTTGCGCGCGCTCGCGCCTTTTTCGGCAACAAACAGGGTGTGCCGCGCTGCGGTCGACAGCGGGCGGTCGATCCGTCCCGAGGCGATAGCCAGATGGGCACCCGCGGCGTTGGCGATGCGTGCGGCGGCGATTTTCGACACCATGCCGCCCGATCCCATGCCCGAAGCCGATCCGGTGTCGGCCATCGCCTCGATCGCCGCGTCGATGCGTTCGACCCGTGCGATATGGTTGGCGCCGGGCAGCGCCGGGTTCTTGTCGTAAAGGCCATCGATGTCGGACAGCAGCACGACCCCGCCTGCGCCCGCCGCCTGCGCGACGCGCGCCGCCAGCCGGTCGTTGTCGCCGAAGCGGATTTCCTCGGTCGCGACGCTGTCATTTTCGTTGATGATCGGCACGACGCTCAGGCTGAGTAGCCGGTCGAGCGTCGCAGCAGCATTCAGATAACGCCGCCGGTCCTCCAGATCGTCGAGGGTGACGAGTATCTGCGCGGCGGTCAGTCCTTCGGCGCCGAGCACCTCGGCCCAGACCTGCGAGAGCGCGATCTGCCCCGTCGCGGCGGCGGCCTGCGCGTCTTCCAATGTTCCGCGGCCGCCCTTGGCCAGCCCCAGCCGCCGCGCACCAAGCGCGATGGCGCCCGAAGAGACGACAGCGACCTGCTGGCCCGCGCGGGTCCGCTCCGCGATGTCGGCGGCGATCCCGGTCAACCAGTCGCGGCGCACTGTACCGTCGGGATCGACAAGGAGCGCCGACCCGATCTTGATGATCAGTCTGGGGCAAGAAGAGGGAGCGAACAACATGACGCCGCCGATAGCGCGCGGCGCCGCCCGCGCCAATGCTATTACGTCAGCGAGAGCCGCCGAAGGTGTAGCTGAGCGCGACGCCGGCCGACGGCTGGCTGCGGCTGCCGAATTGGCGCGTCAACGGCGAGTCCGCTGCGTCGCCGACCAGCCGGTCGTAGCGGCCATAGACAGCAACGCCCCAATTCCGCCCGAGCATCCGGTGATAGCCTGCGGTGACGCCGACCGACTGGATCCCGCCGTCCGGATCATAGGCGGCGAGGCCAGAGGTCGCGGCCGCCGCGGGGGTGACGCCGAAATAGGCGTTGGTGTATTTGGTATCGCCCAGCGTGACGCGCGGGCCGATCGAAAACAGCCAGTCGTCGCCGTCGCGGGCGATATAGTCGGCACTGACTTCGCCGACCCAGCCCTTGTGGCCGCTCAGCGCCTTGCGGCCTTCGACGCGGACGCGCAGCGCCGGGGTCAGCGACACCTGAGCGAAGCCCCCGGCTTCGAACGAGAAGCCCACTTTGGGCACATCAGCGCCGATGTCGGCGGCGGTGCGTTTGCCGATGAATCCCAGCGACGGTCCGAAAGCAAAGTTGCCCGACTGAATGAGCGGTCCGCCAAAGCTTTCGTCAGCGGCCTCGAAGGTGAATTCGGTTCCAACGCGCTCGCGCGAGACGTCGATATAGGGGCCGAACGACAGATCTTTCGATCCCGGCCATGACGGCGATAGCTGCGGCCCGAGGATGATGCGGGTGCGTTTTTCGGTGCCGCTGGTCGCGTCCTGCGCATGGGCCGGAAGCGAAACGACGCCAAGAATGGGCGAAACGCAGAGCAGAAACTTGATAGCACGAGGGTGAGCAAACATCCGGAATTCCTTTATGTTTATGCTACAAGGCTTTCCGAACCCATTCGTTCCTAAACGGGTGACCAGTCGGTCGTTTCTTCGCCATCGTCATTGCGCACGACCGGGCGTTTTTCGGGGCCGATGATTTCGAGCAGCTTGTCGAGGATCGCGGGGACCCCCGAGCCGCTGGCGCCCGACAGCGCCATCACCGGATGCCCGCTTGCTTCGGCAAGCTCGGCTGACAGCGCCGCGACAAGCTCATCGTCGAGCGTGTCGATCTTGTTCAGCGCAACGATCACCGGCTTATCGACCAGATCGGCGCCATAGGCTTCGAGCTCGTCGCGGACGATGCGGTAGCTGGTGGCGACATCTTCGTCGTTGGCGTCGACCAGATGGAGCAGGACGCGGCACCGTTCGATATGGCCCAGGAATCGGTCGCCGACCCCGGCGCCGTCGGCGGCGCCTTCGATCAGGCCGGGGATGTCGGCGACAACAAACTCATTCCCCTTGTGGCTGACGACGCCGAGCTGCGGGCGCAGGGTGGTAAAGGCATAGGCGCCGACCTTGGCCTGCGCGTTGGTGACGCCGTTGATGAAGGTCGATTTGCCCGCGTTTGGCAACCCGACGAGGCCCGCGTCGGCGAGCAGCTTGAGCCGTAGCCACACCCATTTTTCTTCGCCCGGCCAGCCGGGGCCATGTTGGCGCGGGGCGCGGTTGGTGCTGGTCTTGTACGATGCATTGCCACGGCCGCCATCGCCGCCGCGCAGGAAAACGAGCGTCTCGCCCTCCTTGGCCAGATCGGCGAGCAGGCTGCGGTCTTCATCGTCGTCGAGAACCTGGGTGCCGATCGGCACCTGGATGACCAGATCGGGGCCGCCCGCGCCGGTGCGATCGCGCCCCGCGCCGGGGGTACCGCGCTTGGCCTTGAAATGCTGGGTATAGCGAAAGTCGATCAGCGTGTTGAGACCGGCGACGGCTTCAAAGATGATGTCGCCGCCCTTGCCGCCGTTGCCGCCGTCGGGGCCGCCATATTCAACATATTTTTCGCGCCGGAAGCTCACGGCACCGGGGCCGCCGTCACCGGACTTGATGTAAATCTTGGCTTGGTCGAGGAAATGCATGGGAAGCCTTTGGAGCGGAATCGAAACCTACATCCCAAAAACCGCTGATGTCGAGCGAAGTCGAGACACCCCGCAGCGCGGCGCCAAGCCGAGGGACATCTCGACTTCGCTCGATACGAACGGAGGAGGGAATGGGTGCCTTTAGCGGCGGCGCAATATAATTGCTAGCGGCTTAGGCGGCGGGCTTCCCGCCATGCTCGGCCCAGAATTTGGCGATGCGCCCGGTGATCAGTTCGGTCGCGAGCACCCGCGACGTGTCGCGCGGCAGGTCGAGCGCCTCGGCCATCTGGCCGCCCAGCTGCGCGTCGCCGAGCGCCATCAGGACCAACGCCAGCGTATCCTCGTGCATCAGCCGCTTTTCATGCGCATCGGGCGACATGCCGTCGATTAGCTTATGGATCGCCTCGACGATCGGGTCGAGCGCGTCGTCATTGCCCGTCGCGACCATCCAGGTCGCGAGCGCCCCTGCGCCGCCCTCGTTAAAGGCGTCGAAGGCGAGGTCGACGATTTCGCGCACATTGCGTTCGCCGGGCGGCGATTCGGCCATTTTCCTGCCAATCGTCGCGCACACCGTTTCGGCTTGATAAGCAGCGAGCGCTTTTTGCAGCCCAGCCGCGCTACCGAAATGATGAAGCAAATTGGCGTGGGTGCGGTCGATGCGGCCCGCGACCGCTTTCAGCGTCACCGCCGCAGGACCCATTTCGATCAGGATATGGCGCGCTGCCTCGAGCGCCGCCGACCGGCTTTCCTCGGGACTCAGGCGCCTTTTCACTATTGACATTTGTGTAAGTAAACCCTATTGCTCCATCCCATCGCCCCTTTTCGACGGTATGATCCATATGTCCAGCCTTTCCCTCTCCCCGACCCCCGCCGATTTGTCGATCACGCCGCGCGACATGCGCTTTGGTCGCGACGACAAACAGGGCCGCTGGTGGCTGAATGGTGACCCGATCGCCTCGGCCTTTCACACCGCCTTGTCGGTCACCTTTCCGCGCGGTGAGGCGATGTTCATCGAGGCGGTCAAGGCGCACCGCGAGGGCGTACCCGACAAGCTGGCGCGCGAAATCCGCGCCTTCACCCAGCAGGAAGTGATTCACAGCCGCGAACATGTCGTCTTCAACAAAAAGGCGGCGGAAGCGGGCTATGATCTCAGTGAGCTCGAGGCCGACGTCAACCACGTCCTCGACCTGATCAAGGCGCGCCCGCAAATCGTCAACCTGATGGCGACGATCGCGCTGGAACATTATACCGCGATGATGGCGGCGGTGATGCTGCGCGACGAGAGCATGTATGCGGGCGCCGAGCCCGAATGGGCTGCGTTGTGGAAATGGCATGCGATCGAGGAAATCGAGCATAAGGGCGTCGCTTACGACACCTGGCTGCACGCCACCAAGGATTGGAGCCGCTGGAAACGCTGGCGCGCCAAGTCGCTCATGATGATCCTGGTCACGTCGCGTTTCTGGCCGAAGCGGGTGCGGGGCATGAAAAATTTGCTGAAGCAGGACGGCCTGACCGGCTGGCGCGTCACGGCGCGCATCTGGTGGTATCTGCTCGGGTCGCCCGGCGTCCTGCGCAAAAGCTTTCTGCCCTGGCTCAGCTATTTCATGCCCGGTTTTCATCCGTGGAACCACGATGACCGCGCGCTGATCCTGAAATATGAAAGCGATTATGCCGACGCCGTGATGCCGGCACACGCGTCGGGGCGTGAAAAGATCGCGGTCGCCGCTTAATTCGGTTTGCGGCGCGTCGGACTGGACGCCGCGCATCGTGTCCCATATCTCCCTGTCAGTGGAGGGGACCATGCAACCACAAATGTCCGCGGCGGAAGTCACGCAGTTGGAGTTACAACTGGCGGGCTTGTCCTCGCTGCTCGAATTCGGTTGCGGCGGCAGCACGTTGGTGGCGTCGCGGCAGGTGCGGCGGATCGTCAGCGTCGATAGCGATCCGGCCTGGCTGGCAAAGGTGCAGGCCGATGTCGCGGGCGAGCCGGTTGAATTCACCCCGTTCCACGCGGACATCGGCCCGGTCGGCGAATGGGGCTATCCGATCGACGAGACCCTCCTGCGGGACTGGCCGCGTTATCACACCCAAATCTGGCGCGGCATGAGCGGCAGCCCCGATGCGGTGCTGATCGACGGGCGTTTCCGGGTCGCTTGCCTGCTGCAGGCGATCATCCACTGCAAACCCGACTGCATTTTCCTGTTCCACGATTTTTTCGACCGGCCGCATTATCATGTGGTGTTGAAGCATGTGGATGTGCTCACGCGCGTCGACACGCTCGCGGTGATGCGCGCCAAGGGACAGGTCGATGGCAAAGCGGTGCTGCACGATCTGTTCGACCATTATCTGATCCCAGATTGACGCGTCCCGCCGTCTTGCGGCATGTCGAAGTCATGTTCACGGCCCCTCCTATACTCGAAACCGAACGCCTGCGCCTGCGGCCGCACCGCCTGTCAGACAAGGACGTGCATATCGCGATGTGGGCCGACGAGCGCGTTACCCGCTTCATCGGCGGCGAGCCGCGAGCGCCCGACGTCAGCTGGGGCAAATTTCTAGGCTCGGCGGGGCTCTGGCCGGTCATGGGATTTGGTTATTGGGTGTTCGCCGACAAAGCGAGCGACCGGCTGATCGGGCAGGGCGGGCTCAGCTATTTCTGCCGCGGCATTCCCGAACTGGAGGGGGTGCCTGAGGCGGGCTGGGCGTTCGACGCCGACCATTGGGGCAGCGGTCTGGCGACCGAAGCGATGGCGGCGGCGCTGAGTTGGGCGGATGAACATCTTAAAGCCGCGGAAGTGCGCTGCATCATCGAACCGGGCAACGCAGGATCAGAACGGGTGGCGGCGAAGCTCGGCTTCAACATGATCGGACAAAGCGACGCGCTGGCCGAAATGGTGAATGTCTATGGCCGGAGCCGCGGTGCCAAGCTTCGCGCCACACCATATTCTTGAGGATGTCGGACCTTAGTAACGACAGGTCCGGGTCATGACCATGTAAGCCAGCTGGACGTCGTTGTACAAATCTCGACCGCGCTCGCCGCCTCGCGCACAGATATAAGCGTCATATGGCGCCTGGCCGCGGACTATGCCGCAATAATTTGTATAAGCGCGGTCTGCTTGCTTGAAGTCTCTCGTGGCACGTTGGCAAGGGTCATAGGCCAGCGCGGGAGACACGAGCGAGAAGGACACAATGGCGGTCGTTGCGGCGAGGGACAAGACTTTCAACACGGTACACTCCTTGAAGCATTCTTTGGAATAGCAGGAGGATAACCGTCGAAAGTTGTCAAAGTTCCTAGGGCGATCGGCGCGGGAGAACGGCCGGCGAGGCGGTCGCAAATCAACGCGCTGACCGACGCGCCGCAACGCTGCCACCGATGGTTTAAGCCGCTTCGACCACCAGCAAACCGCCATCGGCACTGACGACGCGAACCTTGGTGCCTTCGGCAGCATCAGGCCCGCGCACTGGCCATTCGCCGTCGCCGACCTTGGCGCGGCCGCGGCCATTTTCGATCGCGGTCACCAGCGTCAGCACTTCGCCGATCAACCGGCCGCCGCGCTGGTTGAGCAGCGGGTCGCTCGACACGATAGGGTTGGCCTTGAGCCAGCGGCGCGCGCCATAGAGCGCGATGAAGGCGAGCACGGCAAAAATGCCGAGCTGCATCGGGACGGTGATCGGCAAGACAAAGGCGAGGATACCGGTCGCGATCGCCGCGACCCCCAACCAGACCAGAAAGAAACCCGGTGCGACGATTTCGGCAGCGCATAGCAGCACCCCGACGGTGAGCCACGCCCAGTGCGGCGCCATGCTGTTCAGCCATTCGGTCATATCAGCTGCCCCCGCTCTTGTCGGTAAAGGCGTCTTTCGCGAGCTCGCCGATGCCGCCGAGGGTGCCGATCAGCTGGGTCGCCTCGACCGGGAACAGGATCGTCTTGCTGTTCGGGCTGGTGGCAAAGCCGCTGATCGCCTCGACATATTTCTGCGCGATGAAGTAGTTGATTGCCTGGGCATTGCCGCCGGCGATCGCGTCAGACACCATCTGCGTTGCCTTGGCCTCGGCCTCGGCTTCGCGTTCGCGCGCTTCGGCGTCACGGAAGGCGGCTTCGCGGCGCCCTTCGGCTTGCAGGATCTGGCCCTGCTTCTCACCCTCGGCGCGCAGGATTTCGGAGGCGCGCATGCCCTCGGCTTCCAGAATATTGGCGCGCTTTTCGCGCTCGGCCTTCATTTGGCGCGCCATAGCGTTCGAAATGTCGGCGGGTGGGCGGATGTCCTTGATCTCGACACGGGTGATCTTGACCCCCCATGGCGTCGTGGCTTCATCGACGACGATCAGCAACCGCGCGTTGATATGGTCGCGCTTTGACAAGGTCTCGTCGAGGTCCATCGAACCCATGACGGTACGCAGGTTTGTCGTCGTCAGGTTCATGATCGCGAGGTACAGGTCGCTGACTTCATAGGCCGCCTTCGGCGCGTCGAGGACCTGAAAGAACACCACACCATCGACCGCGACCATTGCATTGTCCTTGGTGATGATTTCCTGGCCCGGAATATCGAGCACCTGTTCCATCATGTTGACCTTGCGGCCGACGCGATCGAAGATCGGCATGATGAAGTTCAGCCCCGGCTGCGCGGTGTGGGTGTAGCGACCGAAGCGCTCGATGGTATAGCTGAAACCCTGACGAACCGGAGTCAGCGCCCAGAGCAGGAACACCGCCGCCAGCACGACCAATGCGATCGGAAACCAATAGTCCATCGAAAATCCCCTCAGCAATGCTGGCCGTGCAGCCCTCACTCCTTTATTGCGAGAATGCCCGCATTGCGCCAGACAAAAGCGCATGACCCACGCCAGTTTCGCTCCGCGCTCGTTGCTCTATGTCCCCGGCTCGAACGCCCGCGCGCTCGAAAAGGCGCGGGGACTGGCTGCCGAGATGCTGATCATCGACCTGGAGGATGCGGTGCCCGCGGACCGCAAGGACGAAGCGCGCACGGCGATGCGCGCTGCGGTGGCCGCGGGCTTTCCCGGCAAGCGTATCGCGGTACGGATCAATGCGACCGGGACCACTGAACAGGCGGCGGATATCGACGCGCTTGCCGATCTGACGCTCGACGCCGTGGTGCTGCCGAAGGTCGATGCGCCTGCGGATATTGGTCCGGTACGCGGACTGGGCCCGCCGGTGCTGGCAATGATTGAAACCCCGACGGCGATCTATGCCGCGCGCGACATCGCTGCCGACCCGTCGGTCGCCGGGCTGATCGCGGGTCTGAACGACCTGGCGCATGAATTGCAGCTGCCGGATGGCATGGATCGCAGCGCGATGGGCTATGCGATCCAGGCGATCGTGCTGGCGGCGCGCGCCGCGGGCGTCTGGGGTTTTGACGGCGTCTATAATGCGATCGACGATGCCGCCGGTTTTGCGGCCGAGGCGGCCGAGGGGCGGCGGCTGGGTTTCGATGGCAAGTCGCTGATCCACCCGTCGCAGGTCGATCCGTGCAACGCCGCCTTTGCCCCATCGGCGCGCGAGATCGCCGCGGCGGAAGCATTGGTCGCTGCTGCCACCGGCGGGGCGCAGCGGCATGATGGGCGAATGATCGAAGATATGCACGTGGCGGCGGCGCGGGCGTTGCTGGCGCGCCGGGGGAAATAGTATTGCGTTCGTCTTTCGACGAACGCGTCTTGCCCGCATGCAGCGGACATGCCATCGGCAGGGCCATGCAAATGATAAAGTTTCGCGCCGCAATTGCGGCTGTCGCCCTGGTCGCTGTCGCGGCTGTTCCTGCCGCTCACGCGAAGGACGCCGACGCCCCGATCACCGAGGCAGCGCTTGCTGCGCACATGAAGGTGCTGGCGGGCGATGCATTCGAGGGCCGCGCGCCGGGGACTGACGGCGAAGACCGCACCATCGCTTACATCGTCGGTGAATGGGCCAAAGCCGGGCTCGAAGCCGTGCCGGGCAGCACAACCCCGTGGTTGCAACCGGTACCGTTCGTCGAGAGCAAGGCGGTCGGTGGTGGCGCGAAGTTCAAGGTCCATGGCCGCGATTTCGCGCTGGAAGACGATGGTATCATCCTGACCGGGCGTGATGCGACAGTGTCACTCAGCGATGTTCCGGCGATCTTCGTCGGCTACGGGGTCGATGGTGCTGGCAAGGTGAATGCCGATGTGACCGGCAAGCTTGCGATCATGCTGTTCGACAATGCGCCGTTCGGCGACAAGCTGCCGCGCTATCGCGAGCGGCGCCAGCTGCTCGCCGATGCAGGGGCGAGCGCGGTGCTGGTGATCGCGACCGACGCGGTGCCATGGGCGCAGTTACGCGAGAATGCCGGCGGCACCGTGGTGCGACTGGCCAATGCCAAGCCCGGCGCGCCGGTGACCGGCTTTCTGTCGCTCGAAGCGGCCGACGCGCTCCTGAAAAAGGCCGGACAGGACGGCGGCGCGGTCCGCGAGGCGGCAAAGTCGCCCGATTACAAAGGGCTCGCGCTGCCCGTGACCGCCGATCTGGCCACCCAATCGGCATTCCGTCCCTTTGCCAGCAACAATGTCGTCGCTAAGCTGCCGGGCGCGAAACCCGATGGCAAGGCGGTTCTGTTCCTGGGCCATTGGGATCATCTGGGCATCTGCGGCAAGGACGGCGAGGCCGATCGCATCTGCAACGGCGCGGTCGATAACGCCAGCGGCATTGCGGTGCTGATCGAGGTCGCCAGGCGGCTGGCGTCGGGTGAGCGTCCGGACCGCGACATTTATTTCATGGCAACGACGGCCGAGGAAAAGGGGCTGCTCGGCGCCCATTATTTCGCCGATCATCCGGTGGTGCCGCTGTCCGACATCACCGTCGCGCTTAACGTCGATACGATCGCGATTTCGCCGCGCGGCACGCCGGTGGCGACAATCGGCCGCGGCAAGCCCGACTATGACGCGGTGGTCCGTGCCGCGGCGACGAAGCTTGGCCGCAAGCTGGACGAGGATGGCGAGGCCGATGCCTTCATCCAGCGGCAGGACGGCTGGGCGCTGGGCGCCAAGGGTGTGACCTCGCTGATGGTCGGCGGCAGTTTTTCGGACATGCCGTTGCTGCAGGCGTTTCTGAGCAGCGACTATCACGGCCCGAACGACAATTTCAGCGACAAGATCCCGCTCGGCGGCGCAGCGGAGGATGCCGATCTGCATGTCGCGCTGGGGCGGGCGTTTGCCGATGTGAAGGCCTGGCCGGGAAAGTAATTTTCGCCGTCATTGCGAGCGTAGCGAAGCAATCCAGAGCGGTTTACGTACACTCTGGATTGCCGCGTCGCTTCGCTCCTCGCAATGACGAGGCTAGATTCAAGCCGCCTGCTTGGCCCGCTCGGTCATTTCCTGATTCAGCATCTCGGCGAGCAGGAACGCCAGCTCCAGCGACTGCCCCGCGTTCAACCGCGGATCGCAGTGCGTGTGATAGCGATCAGCCAGATCCATCTGCGTCACGTCCATCGCGCCGCCGGTGCATTCGGTGACATTCTGGCCGGTCATTTCGATATGGATGCCGCCGCCATGCGTACCCTCGGCGCGGTGCACCGCGAAAAAGCCGCGCACTTCGGCGAGGATGCGTTCGAACGGCCGCGTCTTGTAGCCATTGGGCGTTTTGATGACATTGCCGTGCATCGGGTCGCACGACCAGACGACCGGATGCCCCGATTCCTTCACCGCGCGCACCAGCTTGGGCAGATGCGCTTCGATCTTGTCATGGCCGTAACGCGTGATCAGTGTCATCCGCCCCGACACATGGTTCGGGTTCAGCGTGTCGAGCAGGCGCAGCAGCACGTCGGGCTCGAGGCTCGGCCCGCACTTCATGCCGACCGGATTGCCGATGCCGCGCAGATATTCGATATGCGCCGACCCTTCAAAACGGGTGCGGTCGCCGACCCACAGGAAGTGGCCCGAGGTGTCGTACCAGCCGCCGGTCAGGCTGTCCTGCCGCGTCAGCGCCTGCTCATAGGGGAGCAGCAGCGCTTCATGGCTGGTGTAAAAGCTGGTGCCTTTGATCTGCGGGACGGTTTCGGGGGTCACGCCGCACGCTTCCATGAACGCTAGCGCTTCGGAAATCCGCGCGGCGGTTTCCTGATATTTCTTCGCCCACGGGCTGCGATCCATGAAGTCGTGCGTCCACGCATTGACTTGGCGCAGGTTCGCGTAGCCGCCGTTCGCAAAGGCGCGCAGCAGGTTCAGCGTCGCCGCCGACTGGTTATACGCCTTGACCATGCGCTGCGGATCGGGCTCGCGGCCCGCTTCCTCGAACGCGATGTCATTGATGATGTCGCCGCGATAGCTGGGCAGCGACACGCCCTCGATGTCTTCCATGTCGGCCGAGCGCGGCTTGGCGAACTGGCCCGCCATGCGGCCGAGCTTTACCACCGGCATTTTCGACGCAAAGGTCAGCACGACCGCCATCTGGAGCAGGACGCGAAAGGTGTCGCGGATGTTGTTCGGGTGAAATTCGGCAAAGCTTTCGGCGCAGTCGCCGCCCTGCAGCAGGAACGCCTTGCCCTCGGCCACGCGGCCAAGGTCGGCGGTCAGGTCGCGTGCCTCGCCGGCGAAAACAAGCGGCGGATAATTGCTCAGCTCGCGTTCGGCCGCCGCGAGCGCGTCGGCGTCGCGATAGGTGGGCAGCTGACGGGCGTCGTGCGAGCGCCAGCTATGCGGTTGCCAATTCTTCGTCATCTGCCTGTATCTTCACTGTTCAAACCGGGCGCCGCCATGGCGCGAATGTCGGCTCGACGCAATGCGCCCTATCCGACAGCCGAGAAAATTAGCATTATCGTGACATTTGCGCACCTATGCTTTTCTTGGGGACCAAAAACTGATAGTTTGTTTCACTGCTTTGCAATGCAACGCGCGCATCCAAGGCATCTGGCTATCGGCGACGTTATACATCCAGCGACCTGATACCGGGTCTTCACGCGAAGCGACTGGCTATGGCGAATTTCGAGTCCGCATGGTTTATATATGGGGCATTGCTGTTGCTGCTGGCGACAAGCTTTGTCGTGCGTATCGATTATGTCCGTATCGGCCTGGCGGCCGCGGCGCTGGTGGCGGTGCCGCTGGTGTTATTCCGTGAACCCGATGTCGGCTATGGGATGCTGGTGCTGGCGATCCTGGTCGTGAACATCGGCATCCTGGCGCGATTATGGCTGCGCGAAAAAAATGTCAGCTTTTCAGCCGAGGAAGAGGCGCTGCGGCGCGAACATTTCAGCGGGCTCAACGCGGTGGCGGCACGCGGCTTGATCGATCAGGGACACTGGATTTCGGCGCGTCGCGGCGAAATATTGATCCGCGAAAATCAGGCGGCGCCGAGTTTATTCTATTTGGCGGAAGGGCAGGCGGCGATCCAGCGTGACGGCGCCGAGGTTGGCAAATTGTCCGACGGTGCATTGATCGGCGAAGCGACGGTGCTCGACGGCACCCATGCGACGGGAACGGTGGTGCTCGGCAGCAACGCGCGGCTGTGGTTTGTCCCGGCGGCGGCGCTCCGGGCCTATCTGGCCGCCAACCCGAGCATCGCCAGCGTGCTGCACGAGGGTTTTGCCCGGGCGCTGCGCGGCAAGCTGGCGACCGCCAATACGCGGCTGGCCGATCGGCCGCCGATCGCTTGATCTTGTTTGCGGCCACGACGCCTCGAACTTGTCATCGCCGCCTGCTAATCACCGCGCCATGACAATGATTCTCTACGGCATTTCAAACTGCGACACGGTGAAAAAGGCGCGCCGCTGGCTCGATGAGCAGGGCGTTGCCTACCGCTTTCACGATTTCCGCAAGGATGGGCTCGAGCCTGCGCGGCTGCAAAGCTGGGTGGATGCGCTGGGCTGGGAAAAATTGCTCAACAAAGGCGGCACGACCTTTCGCAAATTGCCTGACGCGCAGAAAGACGGGCTTGATGCGGCGTCGGCCAAGGCACTGATGCTCGACCAACCCGCGATGATCCGCCGCCCGGTCGTCGAAGCCTTGGGCGCGATCAGCGTCGGTTTTGCGGCCGCCGACTGGCAGGCGCGTTTTGCGGCATGATCCGGTGGATGGCGGCCTTGCTGGCCCTGTCGCTGCTCGCCGGCTGTTCGGCTGATCCGGTGACCGCGCAGCCCACCCTCGACGGCCAGCCGCCGATCGTCATCGCGCACCGCGGTGCGTCGGGCGAGCGGCCCGAGCATACGATCGCGGCGTACAGGCTGGCAATTGAGCAGGGCGCCGATTTTATCGAGCCCGACCTGGTGCTGACCAAGGACGGCGTGCTGGTGGCGCGGCACGAGAATGAGATTTCGGAGACCACCGACGTCGCCGACCGTGCCGAATTCGCCGACCGCAAGGCGACCAAGACGATCGACGGCATCAAGGTCACCGGCTGGTTCACCGAAGATTTCACGCTCGCCGAATTGAAGATGCTGCGCGCGCGCGAACGCCTGCCGAAGCTGCGCTCGACCGATTATGACGGCCAGTTCGATATTCCGACGTTCGAGGAAATCTTGGCGCTGCTGGCCGAGGTGAACCGGGATCGCAAGAAGCCCGTCGGCGTCTATCCCGAAACCAAGCATCCCAGCCATTTCATCGCGATCGGCCTGCCGCACGAAGCGCCGCTGCTCGCGCTGCTCGACCGCTTCGGTTATCGCGGCCGCAAGGCGCCGGTCTATATCCAGAGCTTTGAGGTGCGGAACCTGATGGACCTGCGTGCCAAAAGCGACCTGCCGTTGATCCAGTTGATGGACGGCGAAGGCGGCCCACCCGATATGCCCGAAACCAGCTATGCGGCGATGGCGTCGCCCATGGGGCTGAAAGCCATCGCCGCCTATGCCGACGGCATTGGTCCGAACAAGGCGATGGTCATTCCGCGCGGTACCCTTGGGTCACTGGCCGATCCGACCAGCCTGGTGCGCGATGCCCATGCTGCGGGGCTGAAGGTCCATCCATGGACCTTTCGCCGCGAGAATTACTTCCTGCCGCTGGGCGACAAAGGCGGGGTGAACCCGGCGGGACATGGTGACCTGGGGACTGAGATTGCCGCCTATTTGCGGACCGGCATCGACGGGTTGTTCAGTGATAACCCGCGTGAGGCGGTGGCGGCTGTGGCGGGAAAGAGCGACCCAAGTGGACGTTGATCCTCCTGTGGCGAAGCCATGGGAGGTGGCAGCGCGAAGTGCTGACGGAGGGGCCACGGTACCAGCCCCTCCACCACTCGCTGCGCCCCTCCCCATGGCTGCGCCACAGGGAGGATTTCCTCCTCATCGTCATCCCGGACTTGATCCGGGATCCATAGCCGCGCTGTCGTCATAGATCCCGAATCAAGTCCGGGATGACGAAGCTTGCTAGCGGGCGCCGGCTTCTCACCCCAAAAACAGCCAAAACCCGGCCCGACGCCCCCGGGGAGAGGCGTGGGCCGGGCCGCGCGGCCGCGCTGCATCAATCCTTGCCGGCCTCCCATTGGAACACCGTTTCGAGCGGTTTGCCGAACACTTGCGCGATGCGGAACGCGACTTCGAGCGAGGGCGAATATTTGCCCTGTTCGATCGCCGCGATCGTCTGGCGGGTGACCCCGACCTTGTCGCCAAGGTCGCCCTGTGTCATTTCCTCGGCCAGAAAGCGCAGGGTGCGAATGTCGTTGGTGAAGGGAAGCGCCATCGGTCAATATCCCCGGCGATAATAATAGAGCTGCGCCCCGACCCGGACGAGTTCGGCCAGCACGACGGTGGCGATCATCATGTTGAGATAGACGCCGGGCGTGAAGCGATAGAATATGGCGATCATGTTGGCCCAGCAGCCGAGCACCAGCGGATAATAGGCAAGGTGGGTGCCGCGCAGATGGATGCCGCGTTCGCGCTCATCCTCCCTGACGTGCACCTCCTTGGGCGCCCGGATGGCAAAGACTGCGGCCGTTGCCGCCATCACCACGATGATGATGATCGTCACTGGCACCAGCATCCCGGCCACCGCGCCGACACCCGCCGACGTGTCCACCAAATGCCAGGGATAGGCGACGAAATACCATCCAAAAGCGGCGAAGATGCCGATGAAGGCGGCCCAGTGGGTCTTTTCACGAAACGACATATCCGAAACCTCCAATGTTCGTTGAATATGACGCAATGTTAAATTAAACGAACATAGAGTCAAGAATAAATTACATCGCTCGCCTTTGCCGCTTTCGCGTCGCTGCTTTAGCCGCTAAGCCCGCGCCCTATGTCCACCCTGCCCAAAACGCTCACCTTTGACACCTCGACCAGCCGCGCGAATCCGACGCCGCAGCCGATGAAGCGCCTGACGGTGCCGCGCATCCGCCAGCGCAAGGGCGGCGAGCCGATCGTGATGCTGACCGCCTACACCGTCCGCATGGCGCAGTTGCTCGACCCGCATTGCGACATGCTGCTCGTCGGCGATTCGCTGGGGCAGGTGATCTACGGCCTGCCGCACACCGTCGGCGTGACGATGGAGATGATGGCGCTGCACGGCGCCGCGGTGGTGCGCGGCAGCTATCATGCCGCGGTCATCGTCGACATGCCGTTCGGCAGCTATGAAGCCAGCCCCGAACAGGCGTTCACCAACGCGGCGCGCCTGCTGAAGGAAACCGGTGCTGCGGCGGTGAAGCTGGAGGGCGGGCGCGCCCTCGCCCCGACGATCGAATTCCTCACCCAGCGCGGCATTCCGGTGATGGGCCATGTTGGCCTGACCCCGCAAGCCGTGAACATTCTTGGCGGCTATGGCGTGCGCGGCAAGAGCGACGAGGAAGCCAAGGCGATCGTCGAAGATTCGATCGCGGTGGCCCAGGCGGGGGCATTTTCGCTGGTGATCGAAGGCGTGCTCGAATCGATCGCGATCGAGGTGACCAACAAGGTCGCCTGCCCGACCATCGGCATCGGCGCGTCGGCGCAATGCGACGGTCAGGTGCTGGTGACCGA
The DNA here is from genome assembly GCF_965279725.1 of Sphingopyxis sp. Lineage (GTDB taxonomy): Bacteria > Pseudomonadota > Alphaproteobacteria > Sphingomonadales > Sphingomonadaceae > Sphingopyxis. The sequence continues at coordinate 357,490 of NZ_CBDIIL010000003.1, read as the reverse complement.
AGACATGCTGGGCATGTTCGAACGCGTTCCCAAATTCGTGAAGCGGTATCAGGATATGGCCGGTGTCGTCGAAGGCGCGGTCAAGGAATATGCCGAACAGGTCAGGTCTCGTTCATTCCCGACCGAGGATCAGATCTACGCTGGCTGACGCGAACAAGGCGATGATTGAGGCCAAGTGAATCGCTTGGCCTTTTTCCGCGCCGTCGCTAAGGAAGCCGCGGCGGGATACATGCCCAAAGCCCTGAATGTTTAATGGAGGTTTGATTGGCTCTGAGCCCGACCAACGATACCGCGCTGTTGCAAGAGGTCGACGAAGCTGTTCGCAAGGACCGGCTCGACACGATCATGCAGCGCTATGGCCGGTGGATCATTGGCGGTGTGCTGGCCGCCTTGCTGGCGTTCGGGGGCTATTTATACTGGACCCATCGTCAGGATGCAGCGCGCGGCGAACGCGGCGAGGAACTGATCGCCGCGTTTGAAAAACTGCAGACCAACCAGCCCCGCGCCGCGGCCACCGAACTGGAAAAGCTCGCAGCGGGCGGCGAGCCCGCTTACCGCGCGGTCGCAGTGATGCAGCAGGCCAATATCAAGGCGCAAGCCGGCGACCTGAAGGCCGCCGCCGCGCTGATGGCAAAGATCGTCGCGGATCCAAAAATCGACCCGGCGTTGCGCGATCTGGCGTTGATCCGGCAGACCGCGCTGGAATATGACAATCTGAAACCCGAAATCGTGATTGCGCGGATGAAGCCGCTCGTCGATGCCAAGGATCCGGTATCGAGCTGGTTCGCCAGCGCCGCCGAACTGTCGGCAACCGCCCATTATCAGCTTGGCCAATATGACCAGGCGGGTGCGCTCTATGGTCGCATTGCCAAGCTACCCGGCGTCGCCAAGTCGCTGCAATCGCGCTCGGTCCAGATGGCGGGCATGCTCGGCGTCGATGCCGTTACCGACCGCGCCGCCGAAAGCGCCGCCAAGGACCAGAAAGGCAATGCCGCGCCGAAAGCAGCGGCAGCCGCCCCAGTTGAGGAAGCCAATTAATATGCGGAAGACGCGTTTAGGGATGACCGCAGCGCTGTTGACGCTGTCGCTTGCGGGCTGCGGCGTATTCAAGGGTGACGGCGGCCCGAAGACCCCGACGGTCGGCGATCGCGTTTCGATCCTGTCGAACGATGCCAGCATCAAGGTCGATCCGGCCACCGCAGCGATTGCTGTTGTGCTGCCCGAACCGGCGGTAAACGCCGCCTGGGCACAGTCGGGCGGCAACGCATCGAAATCGATGGGGCACCCGGCCCTGGCCGCGACGCGCAGCAAGCTGTGGCAGGCCAATATCGCGGGCAGCACGAACAAGCAGCGGCTCGCCGCATCGCCGGTGATCGCCGACAACCGCCTGTTCGCGGTCGATACCGACGCCGTCGTGACCGCTCTCGCCGCCGACACCGGCGCGCCGTTGTGGCGCACCGCGATCGGCAGCACGGGCAAGGATTTCAAGGATTCGCTGTTCGGCGGCGGCGCCGGGGTCGACGGATCGGTCGTCTATGCGACGAGCGGCGCGGGCGATGTCGCGGCGCTGAACGTCGCTGACGGATCGGTGATCTGGAAGGTGAAGCCCGCGGGTCCGCTGCGCGGCGCGCCGACGATTGCCTTTGGCGGGGTCTATGTGATCAGCCAGGACAATCAGATCATCGCGCTCAACGCCGCCAATGGCGCGGTGCTGTGGCAGGCGACGGCGTCGCTCGAACCCGGCAGCGTGTTCGGGGCAGCGTCGCCCGCGGCGGGCCAAGGCACGATTGTCGCCGGTTTCTCGTCGGGCGAGGTTCAGGCTTATCGGTACGAAAATGGCCGCGACCTGTGGGAAGACGCGCTGGCGCGTACCTCGATGGCGCTGTCGGTGTCGACGCTGACCGATGTCGATGCCGATCCGGTCGTCGATAACGGCCGCGTGTTCGCGCTCGGTCAGGGTGGCCGCATGGCGAGCTATGAACTGCTCACCGGTCAGCGCACCTGGGAAATCTCGATCGCCGGCATTTCGACGCCTTATGTCGTCGGCGAATGGGTCTATGCGATGACCGACGACGGCAAATTGCTGTGCGTCGCGCGCACGTCGGGCAAGGTTCGCTGGCTTCAGCAGCTCGCGCGCTTCCGCGTGGAAACCGAAAAGAAGAAAAAGGATCCGATCCGCTGGACCGGTCCGATTCTGGCGGGCGGCCGCCTGATTGCGGTCAACAGCGAGGGAGTCCTTTCGGAATTCTCGCCGACCGACGGCTCGCTGCTCGGTTCGACCGAATTCAAATCGCCGCTGTCGCAGGCACCGGTGGTGGCGAATAATATTTTGTATATTTTGGCGGATGACGGGCAGATCACGGCCTGGCGCTGACAAGCGTCCGGGCTGGGGCGGCCCGGCGCAATTACAGGGATAAAGTGTCATGTCGCGATTCGCGACGATCGCCATTGTCGGCCGCCCGAACGTGGGCAAATCGACGCTGTTCAACCGGCTGGTCGGCAAGCGGCTGGCGCTGGTCGATGACCAGCCCGGGGTGACGCGCGACCGGCGCGAAGGCGACGCCAACCTGCTGGGCCTTGAGTTCCGCATCGTCGATACCGCGGGTTTCGAGGATCAGGACGCCGCGACGCTGCCGGGGCGGATGCGCGTTCAGACCGAAAAGGCGGTGCGCGAGGCCGATGCCGCGCTGTTCATGATCGACGGCCGCGCCGGAGTCGTGCCGCTGGACGAAGAAATCGCCCGCTGGCTGCGCAGCGAGGACACGCCGATCATCCTGGTGGTCAACAAGGCCGAAGGGAAACAGGGCGAAAACGGCCTGATGGAATCCTATTCGCTGGGGTTCGACAGCCCGGTCGCGCTCAGCGCCGAGCATGGCGACGGTATGGTCGACCTGTTCGACCTGCTGCGTCCGATCGTCGAGCCGTTCGACGAGATCGAAAAAGAAGTCGCCGCTGCGGACGATGATGAGGACGCCCCGCTCGGCCCGATGAAGCTGGCGATTGTCGGCCGACCCAACGCGGGCAAATCGACGCTGATCAACCGCATGATCGGCGAAGATCGCCTGATCACCGGTCCCGAGGCGGGGATCACCCGCGATTCGATCCGCGTCGACTGGAAATGGGAAGACGACGGCGAGGTTCACGAAATTCAGCTGTTCGACACTGCCGGGATGCGCAAGCGCGCCAAGGTGCAGGACAAGCTGGAGAAGCTGTCGGTGATGGACGCGCTGCATGCGGTCGATTTCGCCGAAGTCGTGGTTCTGCTGCTCGACGCCACCAAGGGGCTGGAGTCGCAGGATCTGCACATCGCCGATCGCGTGCTGCAGGAAGGCCGCGCGCTGGTCGTCGCGCTGAACAAATGGGACGTTGCGGAGGATCCGTCGTCGTTGTTCAACGGCGTGCGCGGCGCGCTCGAGGACGGGTTGAGCCAGGTCAAAGGCGTGCCGGTGCTGACGATTTCCGGTGCGACCGGCAAAGGGATCGATACCCTGGTTCGCGTCGCGTTCGAACAGCGCGCGATCTGGACCAACCGCGTGTCGACATCGACGCTCAATCGCTGGTTCGAACGCGCGGTGGATGCCAACCCGCCGCCCGCGCCGGGCGGCAAACGGATCAAGCTGCGCTATATCACCCAGGCCCGCACCCGGCCGCCGACCTTTGTCGTGTTCGGCACCCGCACCGATTCCTTGCCCGGCAGCTATGAACGCTATCTGGTCAACGGCATGCGCAAGGAACTCGGTTTCCAGGGCGTGCCGGTGCGGCTCAATTTCCGCAACTCGCGCAATCCTTATGACGAGTGACGGAATTTGACGACGGCGGAAACGCTGGTTGTTGATGCGCGTGGGATGCGCTGCCCCTGGCCCGCGCTGCGGCTGGCGCGCGCGATGCGGGGCGCCGCGGATGTGCTGCTGATCGCCGATGACCCGCAGGCAGGCCGCGAGATTGCGGCGCTGGCCACCGAACATGACTGGCTGGTCGAGGCCGAATCCGCGGCGGATGACGCGGCGCGCTGGCGCGTCCGCCGCCGCTGACCCAAAATGGGGCGGCTTTGGTTTCTGGTTCGCCGCGTCGTAACGTCTTTTTTACCGAACTTGGGCATGCATCGGTTGGGACCACGACCGAATTTGAACACCAAGGGACAAAGCATTGGACGAACTCCTGGTCGATTGGGATGAATTCCGCGCCACGCGCACCCAGTTGGGCGCCGCGTTCGTGCGGATTCTCGGATATTTTCGCGAAGACGGCACCAAATCGGTGGCGGCGATCGAAGAGGCGATGCGCGCCCGCGACGCCAGTGGCCTGGTGATGCCGGCGCACACGCTGAAAAGCGAAGCCCGCCAGTTTGGCGGCGAAAAGCTCGGTGAGGTCGCCGAAGATATCGAAATGTTCGGGCGCCACTGCGTCGAAAGTCAGGTCAGCCCCGAAGAATATCTGCCGCGCGTGGTCGAACTGCGGCGGCTGTTCGAGGAAACGCTGAGTGCGCTCGAACGCGAAGCCAACCCGCTTGTCCAGCGCCGCCCGGCCGGGTTCGGTCGCGCGGTCGGTTACTGAGCGATCATAGCCTTGCGCATCGGCTGAATTTCGCCGCGCGCGAGGCTTCGCCACAGCCATTCCAGCGGGCCATAATGGAAGCGTTCCAGCCAGGGCTTCGACCACAGCAGCATTGCCGCCCACATGCCCAAGCAGAAAAGATAGAGCGCGGTGCGCCCGACGCTGCCGAACAGGCCCAGCCCATAGCCGTAAAAGATCGTCGTCATCACGATCGACGTCGTCAGGTAATTGGTGAAGGCCATGCGCCCGGTCGCCGCGAGCCGCGCCCGCACCGCATCATTTGCCTTCACCTTGATCAGCCACATGATCAGCGCCGCCCAGCCGATCGTCATCACGATGTCGAATGGTGCCGACAGCGATAGCGACGCGCCGAAGGTCGATACGGCGCTGAACCCGCTTTGCATCTGATAGAGTGCCAGCGCGACCAGCGGCGGAATGCCGATCAGGAAACAGCGCAGCGCCCATTTGCGGTAGCGCGCAGGCTCCCAGTCGCCGGTCAGCATGCGTGATTTATACAGCGCCATACCAACCAGCATCAGGCCCATCGTTTCCCACATAAACATCAGAACCGCGACAAAGGGCTCGGTCAGCATGTCGCCGGTGCGATGCGCAACGATGCTGGCGTAGCTGCCCAGATAGATCACCATTTCCGCGGCATAGCTGGCGGCATTGGGTCCCATTTCGGCGTTCATATCGGCAAGGCTGGCTTCCATGCTTGACGCCATTTCGGCGGGCATCTTGCCCGCTTCGGCTAGCGCCATCGTCGCCCACCCGAGCGCCATGAACCCGATCCCGACAACGAAAAAGGCAATGGCCCAGATGGTCAGCGCCTTCACCGACAGGTTGCGGAATGCAAACAGCAGCAGGCCGCATATCGCGTAAAGGAACAATATATCGCCGAACCAGATGAGGTAGAAATGGGCGAGACCGAAGAGGGCGAGCCAGACCATGCGCGAATAATGCGATCGCGCGGCGCTGCGGTTGTTGCTGGCGGCGCTTTCGATGACCAGCAAGGTGCTCGCCCCGAACAGCATCGAAAACATGCCGCGCATCTTGGAATCGACCAGCACGAAATTGAAAAACCAGGTGCCCAAGTCGATCCCGCTTACCGGCCCTCCGGCCAACGGGTTCGAATAGGCGGCAAAGGGCAGGGCAAAGGCGGCGACGTTCATCGCCAATATGCCCATCACCGCGACGCCGCGAATGGCATCGAGGCTTTCGTACCGCGTTGTCGTCACGCCGCCCATCGCATATCCCCCGTCGAACAGGATGCAGAGCTATCCCGCGCATCCGGCAGCGTCGAGCGCTTTCTCACTATTGACATTCATGTCAGTAATGCTATCTGCACAACATCAGATGATTCGCCAGAGTCCGCAAAAGAGAGCCGCCATGACCCCGACCATTTTCTCCCATCCCGACCGCAAGCCTGCGAAGTTCCGGCCGCTGAAGGCGCTGTCGCACTTCCGCAAGCTGATCAAGGACAAGGAAGACACCGAACAGGTGTTCCACATCTTTGAAAATCTGCCGCGTAAAGGCTTCATGGACGATGCGCGCGCCTTCGTCGAAAGCGACAAGGGCCAGCGGCTGATGGCGAGCGAGCCCTATCTGCCCGACCTGCTCGACGATCATGCCTGGATCGATCAGCTGCCCGAAGGCAGCGTCGGCCATGCCTATGTGACCTTCATGCGCCGCGAAGGCCTATCGGCCGCAGGCCTTGTCGCCGAAGCCAATAAAATGGGTCGTCCCAAGTTCGACGATCAGGTGCAATGGTATGCCAACCGCCTGCGCGACACCCACGACCTGTTCCACATCCTGACCGGCTACGGCCGCGATGCGCTCGGCGAACAATGCGTGCTGGGCTTCACCTATGGCCAGACCGGGAATTACGGCAACGCCTTCATCGCTTATGCCGGCGGCTATGAAGTGAAGCGCGGCGTGAAGGCTGATGCCCCGGTGTTTGGTGCAATCCGCCAGGGCCAGCGCCACGGCAAGGCATCGCAGGCGATCATCGAGCAGGACATTCGTTCATTGCTCGCCGAACCGCTCGACGCGGCGCGCGCGCGCCTGGGGATCGGCGAACCGACGCTGTATCAGGAAGCGCATCGCGCTTATCAACGCCGCGGCATTGATCCGTATAATTTCCTGGCGTCGCAGCAGGCGATGGCGGCTTGAACGGTTAGATCCTCCCCTTGGCGAAGCCATGGGGAGGGGGACCGCTCATCGCAGATGAGTGGTGGAGGGGCTGCGCCGTTGGGCGCCATAGCCCATAGGTCAGCGCTTCGCGCTGCCACCTCCCCATGGCTTCGCCACAGGGAGAATCATTACTCCGCCAGCTTTGCGATCAGCGCCTGCGCCGCGGCGGGATTACGCACCTTCGCGCCCGAGATGAAAAAGATGAAGACGTCGCGGTCGCCCTTGGCCCAATCGCGGGCCTGCTTCGCCCAATGGTCGAGCGCCTTGTTGTCATAGCCCGTTTCGACCTCCTCCTCGCTGCGCTGAAGGCGCGCGTAGGTGAAATCGGCGGTCTGTTCATCGATGCACGGGAATTCGTCGCTGTCGGCGTAAACGACCGCCATATTGCGCTCGCGCAGCATGGCGGCGAAGGCCGGATCGCGGAAGCTTTCGTCGCGGACCTCGATCGCGTGACGGAGCGGCAGGCCGTCCTGACTGTCGGGCAGCAGGTCGAGGAAGCCCGCGAAATCGTCGCGGTCGAACTTCTTGGTCGCCATGAATTGCCAGAGGATCGGGCCGAGCCGGTCGCCGAGCCGTGTCAGCCCTTGGGTCAGGAACTTCTCGATCGACGCCGCGCCTTCTTTAAGCACCTTGCGGTTGGTCGCAAAGCGTGACGCCTTGACGCTGAACTTGAAGCCGTCGGGAACGGCGGCGGCCCAATTGGCGAAGGTCTCGGGCTTCTGGCTGCCATAATAAGTGCCGTTGATTTCGAGCCCGGTCAGATGTTGGCCGGCATATTCGAGCTCGCGTTTCTGGGCGAGGCCGGTCGGGTAGAAGGGGCCGCGCCATGGTTCGAAGGTCCAGCCGCCGATGCCGATATGGATGGTCATTGGTTCACTCCTTCGCCCATTAGCCCTGCCTCGTCATTGCGAGGAGCCGAAGGCGACGCGGCAATCCCCAGCTATGGTCCTGAATGGATGTTTGCTGGAGATTGCTTCGCTACGCTCGCAATGACGAACTAGGCAAGCGCTGCATCGGCTCCCATCAGCGCCGGGAAAAAGCCCTCATGCGCTTCGCGCAGCTCGGCGAGGCTCACACTATGATCGCTCCCCTCCAGCTCGAACACGATACGGTCCTTGATCGTGCGCCCGACCGGATCGACCGGCACGTCGGCGCGGCCCGCAGCGTCGAGGAAGTCGGCGAGGCAGGTGTCGCAGACGGTGACCAGATACAGCCCCTGGTCCTCGCCGAAGAAGCTTTCGGCGACGCCGAACGGCTGTTCTTCGCTGACCAGCACGCCGATGTCGGATTTGAGCGCCATTTCGGCGAGCGTCACCGCGATGCCGCCGTCGGACACGTCGTGGCAGGCGGTGATCCAGCCAGCGTTGATCGCATGGCGGATGAAGTCGCCGGTGCGCTTTTCGCAGCGCAGGTTAACCTCGGGCGGCGGGCCTTCTTCGCGGCCGTGGATTTCGCGCAGCCAGATGGACTGGCCGAGATGGCCGGCGCGTTCGCCGACCGCGAGGACGATGTCGCCGGTACGTTTGAAGCCGATGCCGACCGCGCGGTTCAGATCCTCGATCACGCCGACACCGCCGATTGCGGGGGTCGGCAGGATCGCGCTGCCGCCGCCGGTCGCCTTCGACTCATTGTAAAGGCTGACGTTGCCCGACACGATCGGATAGTCGAGCGCGATGCACGCCTGCGCCATGCCGTCGAGACAGCCGACGATCTGGCCCATGATTTCGGGACGCTGCGGGTTGGCGAAGTTCAGGCAATTGGTGATCGCCAAGGGAGTCGCGCCGACCGCGCTGATGTTGCGCCAGGTTTCGGCGACCGCCTGCTTGCCGCCCTCGATCGGATCGGCGTAGCAATAGCGCGGAGTGCAGTCGGTCGACATGGCGAGCGCGCGGTTGGTGCCGTGGATGCGGACGAGCGCCGCGTCGCCGCCGGTCTGCACCGTGTCGGCGCCGACCTGGCTGTCATATTGCTCCCAGATCCAGCGGCGCGAAGCGATGTCGGGCGTGCTCATCAAGGTCTTGAGGTCGGCCGCGACGTCCTTCGTCTCGGGAACGTTGGTCAGCGGCGCCTGCTTCGGGGTCGGGACATGCGGGCGGTCATACAATGGTGCGTCGTCGGCGAGCGGCGCGAGCGGGATGTCGCAGACGATCTCGCCCTTGTGCTCCAGCACCATGCGTCCGGTGTCGGTGACGGTGCCGATGACCGCGAAGTCGAGTTCCCATTTGTGGAAGATCGCGGCGGCGAAATCTTCGCGGCCGGGCTTCAGCACCATCAGCATGCGTTCCTGCGATTCGGACAGCATCATTTCATACGCCGTCATGCCGGTTTCGCGCTGCGGCACATCATCCATCTTCAGATGGAGGCCGACGCCGCCCTTCGACGCCATCTCGACTGACGACGACGTGAGACCCGCGGCGCCCATGTCCTGAATCGCGACGATCGCGTCCGACGCCATCAGCTCGAGGCATGCCTCGATCAGCAATTTTTCGGTGAACGGATCACCGACCTGCACCGTCGGGCGCTTTTCCTCGGCATCCTCGCCGAAGTCGGCTGAGGCCATGGTGGCGCCGTGGATGCCGTCGCGGCCGGTCTTCGAGCCAACATAGACGATCGGATTGCCGATGCCCGATGCGGCTGAATAGAAGATCTTGTCCTGCTCGGCGATGCCGACGGTCATCGCATTGACCAGGATATTGCCGTCATAAGCCTTGTGGAAATTGACCTCGCCGCCGACCGTCGGGACGCCGACGCAATTGCCGTAGCCGCCGATGCCGTGAACGACGCCCGAGATCAGATGCTTCATCTTCGGATGATCGGGGCGGCCAAAGCGCAGCGCGTTGAGGTTCGCGACGGGGCGCGCGCCCATCGTAAAGACGTCGCGCAAAATGCCGCCGACGCCGGTCGCCGCACCCTGATAAGGTTCGATATACGACGGGTGGTTGTGGCTCTCCATCTTGAAGATCGCAGCAAGCTTCTTGCCATCCGGCCCTTCGCCGATGTCGATGACGCCGGCATTTTCGCCGGGGCCGCAGATCACCCACGGCGCCTCGGTCGGCAATTTTTTGAGATGAAGGCGCGAGCTTTTATAGCTGCAATGCTCGGACCACATGACCGAGAAGATGCCGAGTTCGACGAGGTTGGGTTCGCGGCCGAGTGCGTGCAGGACGCGGTCATATTCTTCCGGAGACAGGCCGTGCTCGGCGACGATCTCTGGGGTGATGACGGAGGCGGGCGCGGTTGCGGTCTGAGTCATGGCGCGCCTTTAGCGCTGCGCGCGCGAAACGAACAGACCCCATGATGCGAAAAGCACCACGGGGCCTGCGGTCGGAGCGGTTTTTAGCGGGCGGCGAGGGTGGTCACAGGCTTGGTCAGCGGCTCGACGTCGCGCAGCGTGAAACTGACCTGCTGCGATCCCACCGTGCCGCGCACACGATGGGTGCCGACGCGCAGGGTGAAAGGCTTGCCGGTGCGTTCCTCGACGCCGCTGATGACGCGGACATCGCCGACTTGGGTCACGGTGTAGCTGTACGTGCTGCCACCATGTTCGAAACGCTGCTTAGCGGGTTCCTCGGCATGCGCGATCGTGGGGACCAGCGCGAGCAGGGCGAGGGTGGGGAGGAAGATCTTTTTCATGATGCAAGTCCTTGTTTGGGTTAACAAAACTTGCCTTTACGCCCCTCTCTCTTGTGCAGTGCAGCATGAATGGCCGCGCGCTGCACGGCAATTGCAAAAAGCGGAATCGTGATTGTTGTAAGTGAGCGGGCTTTATGTCGCGCGCGGGACCAGCGTCAGCACCAGCCACGCCGCCGCGCCCGCTGCAAAGCCTGTCGCTAGCGTACCCCAGGCGATGTCGAGCAGCGTGACCTTGGTCGACCAGATCTTCATCGTCGCATGGTTGGTGAGGTCATAGGTCATGTAACAGAAGAAGCCGAACATCGCCCCCCACTGCGCCGCGACCTGCCATTTTCCCGCCGCCAGCGCCGGGCCGACCGCGAAAATCTGGATGCCCAGCATATAAAGCGCATAAAAGATCAGCGCCGGGGCCGGGCGCCAGCCGTCCATCAGCAGCGCGCCGATTTCGGGGCGATAGACTTTGGTCACCATCGTGCGGAGCCACAGCGCATCGAGGATGCCGAAGATCACGGCGGTGGCGCCATAAGCGGCGATGGCTTGCAGATTCATGCGGGCACTTCCTTCGGCGGTGGCAGGCGGCGACCCGCCCATGCGGCGAGCAGGGTAATAACGCCATAGGTACCGAACACGACAAGCGCGGCGGCTAGATCGGGTTCGGTTGGTTGGGGGCCAAACCAGTTTACGGCCTGGACCAGGAGCATCGCCGCGGCCAACACAGCCAGCACTGCCCAATCGCCGCGCGATGGCGGTCGCGCGCGGACCAACATCACCAACGCGAGCGCGACCAGTCCGAGTTCGAGCGGCATCGCCAGCGCCGGATGATTCCACAATCCCAGCCCGAGCTTGGGCGGGCTACCCCACAGAGTGAGGTCGGGGACATGGACAAGCAGATCGACGAACCAGTGCGAGACCACCACCGCGCCGCCGATCAACGCTGCCGCGCGGCTGCGTGTTGCCAGCCAGACCAGCGCGGCAAACGCCGCCGCAAATACCAACGCGCCCACCAGGCTGTGGGTATAGGGCATATGATACAGGTCCATCGGGTTCATCACGCTGATCCCGGGCGACAGGCGCAGATGTTCGATGTCGGCCAGTACAAAAGCGAAAAAGGCCCAGTCGACCAACTGCCCAGCCAGAAACAACGTCCCCAGACCCGGCGCTTTCGGATGCGCGGCGGCGGCCAGCGCCGGTGCCCAATGTCCTATGAACATGGGCGGCTACGCTAAGGCAACGCGAGGCGAGGTCAAGCTTGACCGCCGCACTTGACCAGGGGGGGGCGAACGGGCCAAAGCAGGGCATGACGGATACTCCTGACGCTGCTGCCGCCTCCGCCCCGGACACCGCGATCGCCGCGCTGTCGTTCGAAGCCGCAATGGGCGAGCTGGAAACGATCGTGCGGCGACTCGAAAGCGGTGATGTCAGCCTGGAAGAATCGGTTGCGCTCTATGAACGCGGCCACGCACTGCGCCGGCATTGCGAAGCGCGGCTCGCCGCGGCGCAGGCGCGGATCGAACAGGTGAGCCTGGGGGCTGACGGTCGGCCGACGGGAACCACTCCCTTCGGCGAAGGCTGATCCCATCATGACGTCGGCAAGCGACGATATTTCCAGCGCAACGCAGTCGCTGCTGAGCACCCAGGCCGAGGTGATGGCGGGCATCGACGCGCTGTTCGACCAGCTGTTGCCGGTACCCAGCGACCCGCGCGCGCCGCTCTACGAAGCGATGCGCCATGCCGCGATTGCGGGGGGCAAGCGGCTGCGCCCCTTGCTGGTGCGCGCCGCGGGCGACCTGTTTCATGTCGATCGCGGGCTCAGCCTGCGCGTCGGGGCGGCGGTCGAGGCGATGCACGTCTATTCGCTGATCCACGACGATCTGCCGTGCATGGACGATGACGATCTGCGCCGCGGCAAGCCGACGGTGCACAAGGCGTTCGACGAGGCGACCGCAGTGCTGGCGGGCGATTCGCTTCACGCAATGGCGTTCGAGTGGCTCTGCGATCCGGCGACGAGCAGCGACCCGTTCGTGCGCGGCGAGCTGTGCTGTGAATTGGCTCGCGCGGCAGGTCCGGCGGGCATGGCGGGTGGCCAGATGATGGACCTTGCCGCCGAAACGTCGAACTTCGATTTGCAGACGGTCACCCGGTTGCAACAGCTCAAGACCGGGGCGCTGATCGCTTTTTCGGTCGAGGCCGGCGCGATCCTGGCGCGCATCCCGCCCGAGGGGCGTACCGCGCTGCGCGCCTATGCGCGCGACATCGGCCTCGCGTTTCAGATCGCCGACGACATCATGGACGTCGAGGGAGACGAGGCGCTGGCGGGCAAGGCGCTGCATAAAGATGCAGCCGCGGGCAAGGGCACCTTTGTGACGCTGATGGGACTCGAACGCGCGCGCGAACAGGCGACCGCGCTGGTCGATCAGGCGATCGGGCATCTCGCGAGCTTTGGCGACGAGGCGACGTTGCTGCGTGCCATCGCCCGCTATGTGGTGGAAAGGGACCGTTGATGCGCATTGGGGTTTATCCCGGAACGTTCGATCCTATCACGCTGGGACATATGGACATCATCCGCCGCGGCGCGAAGCTGGTCGACCGGCTGGTCATCGGCGTGACGACCAACATCACCAAATCGCCGCTGTTCGACGATGACGAACGGATCGAGATGGTGCGCAGCGAAGTGGCGGGGCTGGGCGGCGATATTCGCGTCGTCGGTTTCAACGCGCTGTTGATGGATTTCGCCGAGCGCGAAGGCGCGAACATGATCGTCCGCGGGCTGCGCGCGGTCGCTGATTTCGAATATGAATATCAAATGGCGGGGATGAACCAGCAGCTCAACGACCGCATCGAAACCGTGTTCCTGATGGCTGACGTCGGCCTGCAACCGATCGCGTCGCGGCTGGTCAAGGAAATCGCGATCTTTGGCGGCGACATTCGCAAATTCGTGACGCCCCCGGTGCGCGAGGCGGTGGTGGCCCGGATCGCCGAACGCGGGCTGCTGCAGGGCGACCGCTAAATACCGATCATTGAGCGTTCAGCTTTTTCCCGCTAGGGGGCGGCGAACGGGGCGCGCGTTCAATTTCTTTATAGAGGCCGATCCAGCATGAAATTTTCCTTCCGCCCCATGATTCTTTCCGCGATGGCGCTCGGTCTCGCGGCGTCGGCTGTGGCGCAGGAAGCGCCGCCAGCGCCAAGCCCGATGCCCGAAGTGAGCCAGCCCGAGCCGCCAGTGGAAGCGCCAGCGCCGCCGCCCGTCGCGACGCCGCCTGCCCCCCAGGCGCCCGCACCGGCTCCGACCACCGACACTGCAGCGCCAGCCACTGCGGCAGTGCCAGCGGTGCCGACGATGACGCCCGACCAGTACATCAATAACCCGGAATATATGCTCAACATCGATCTTTCGACTGGCGGCCGGGTCGTGGTACAGCTGTATCCCAATGTCGCGCCGACCCATGTCGATCGCCTGAAGCAGCTCGCGCGCGCAGGCTTTTACGACGGGGTCAAGTTCCACCGCGTGATCGACGGCTTTATGGCGCAGACGGGCGACCCGACCGCAACGGGGCAGGGCGGCTCGCAGCTGCCCGACCTCAAGGCCGAATTTAACGTCACCCCGCACCTGCGCGGCACGCTGTCGATGGCGCGCGCCGAAAGCGAAGACAGCGCGAACAGCCAGTTCTTCATCATGCTCCAGCCGCGCTTCGCGCTCGACCGCCGCTACACCGCCTTTGGCCGCGTCGTGTCGGGGATGCAATATGTCGACGCGATCCATAAAGGCGAGCCGCCCGAAGTGATGTCGCGCATGGTGCAGGTGTCGGTCGCGGCCGATAACAAGCCAATGCCGCCTGCATCGATGCTGGTCGAAGCGGTGCCCGCCCCGGCGCCCGCCGCCGAGATCACCGCCGACCAGCTCAACGCCCCGATCCGTTAAGCCGATCGTCGGCGCGAGTCCCGATGCGCGTCGACGCCTTCAACTTTGACCTGCCGAACGAGCGGATCGCGCTGCGCCCGGCCCGGCCGCGCGACGCCGCGCGGATGCTGGTGGTCGATGGTGACACGATCAGCGATGCGGGGGTCAGCGACCTACCCGCATGGCTGCGTCCCGGCGATTGCCTGGTGTTCAACGACACGCGCGTCATTCCCGCGCAGCTCGAGGGTCGCCGCGGAGAGGCCAAGATCGGCGCCACCCTGCACAAACGGATCGACCTGCGCCGCTGGCAGGCCTTCGTCCGCAACGGCAAGCGGTTGCGCATCGGCGAGACGGTCGATTTCGGATCGGGGGTCATGGCACTGGCCGAAGACCGGCTCGCCGACGGCAGCTTCATCCTGGCCTTTGGCGGTGACGAACCGGTCGAAGTGCTGCTCGAACGCGCCGGCACGATGCCGCTGCCTCCCTATATTGCCGGCAAGCGCCCGACCGATGACGACGATCGCGCCGATTATCAGACGATGTTCGCGGCCAAGGATGGCGCGGTCGCCGCACCGACCGCGGCGCTACACTTCACACCGCGATTGCTTGCAGCGCTGGCGGCGGCGGGCGTTGCGACTGAGACGCTAACACTGCACGTCGGTGCTGGTACCTTCCTGCCAGTGAAGGCCGACGATACCGAAGATCATGTCATGCACGCCGAATGGGGGCGGATCGAGGCGGAGACCGCGGCGCGGCTCAACGCTGTGCGCGCTGCGGGAGGCCGCGTGATTGCGGTCGGCACCACCAGCCTCCGCCTGCTGGAAAGCGCGGTGCAGGACGACGGCACGATCGCCGCGTTTGCTGGCGACACGGCGATCTTCATCACCCCCGGCTACCGGTTCAAGGCGATCGACGGGTTGATGACCAATTTTCACCTGCCGCGCTCGACCTTGTTCATGCTGGTCAGCGCGCTGATGGGGCTGGAGGTCATGCAGGGTGCTTACGCCCATGCGATAAGCAACCAATACCGGTTTTATAGCTATGGCGACGCCAGCTTGTTGCTGCCCGAACGCACGGTATAGACCTGTCGTCGCCGTGGGCGCGCGGTCCGGCTAAATCTCGATGATGATTTTGACGTTGTCGGTGCTGACTGCGGCAGCTTCGGCGACCTGCGCTTTGGCGCGCTCAACGACATTGCGCAGGCTGTTGGCCTCATCGATCCCCAGCAGTTCGGTTATTTCAACATCCAACAGGGTCGCCAGCGCTTTGACCCGCCCCGCCTTGGGCCGCGCCTTATCTTGCTCCCAGGCCGAGATCGATTGTTCGCTCACGTCCAGTTCGGCGGCGATCTGGACCTGCGTCAGCCGCTTGGCGGTACGGAGCCGGTGGAGCCGGTTGCCGAAGCTTTCGATCGCGGGCTCGCTTGGAGCGACAACCTCATCACGATTTTCCCCGACCAGGGCGCGCAGCTGGGCGGCGCTCAGGGTTGCGGACGAGATTGGCGTATCGAATTGGCAGCCATAGAGGGCGTCGCTGGCCCAAATGACTTTGGCACGGGTCGCTCCGGCATGCGGCAAGACGATGTCAATCGCGTCGCCAAGCGCCAACGCAGCCTCACCCTCGAGCAGTAGTCCCGTCGCCGAAATATTATGCACCGACACATTGAAGTCGCCGCCGCTGGCGTTGGTGCCCTGCAGTTTCAGGCGCAATTTCCGTCGCGCGCTGCGTGCTTTGCCGTCCGACGGCGCTGCTTTTTCAATAAATGCCGGAATTGCCATAGCCTCCATAGTCGGTGCTGTGGGGTTAAGGCGGCGTTACCGGAACCGATATGCGGTCATGCGTGTGCGCGCGACGACGAAGGTCGGTGCAAGGCAGGCATCCGTCACAGCGCGCGCGGCCATTGCTGGATTGGCGCCGGTCGGGCGAGCCAATGGCAGCTTAAAGACGGCCTAAGTTAAAAATTTAGTTTGGCTATCATGACCGGTCGGCGGATCCAGGAGGGTGGCCAGATCCGAATCCGGCAACCGATTGCTCGCCAAACGCCCATGAATAAGGAGGTTTCGCTTTATTCCGCGATCTTAATGTCTTGCGCGGCGCTGTATCAAAGGGGAACAAAGTCCGATCTGACGCTGTAAACGGGCCAGGCCGAGCGGTATCGGCATTGCTAATGTAAATAAATTGTTTATTTTCATAAACAGATTTGAACGATTCTTCGGCCACGGGGGTGGCGAAGGACAAGAACAACGCCCGGCGGCGCGCCTGGAGAAATTCAGGCGTTTCGTTCGGCATCGGGGGTTTTTTGGCACATTGTCTTCACCGAAAGGTGGCGCGATCCAGCGCGGCGGCAGCTTTGATGCTGTTGTCGACCATCGCGACCGCAGCACAGGCTAAGGACAACGCGCCAACTTTCGATGGGGCGTCGGTCAACGTCGTCCTGGCTGGCTACATAACGGCGAAATGCTCAGTCGGCGGTGGCGGTACGATCAGCCTGGGCGAATTGACTGGCGACAAGCAGGCCATCGCGCGGTTCGATGTCGGCTGTAACGTCCCGTTTGAAATGGTTTTTCGGTCTGCATCGGGCGGAATCGCCCATGCTACCAAGCCGCAAGGCGAAGGCCCCTATGTGGGCCTCGTTCCCTATCGGTTGGATGTAACGGTACCGGCGCTGTCGCCATTGCCGACGCAGCTCCACGCCGATTTCACCAGCAATCAGATGGTCGCAGGCGCCTCGCTAAACAGCGGTGACGCGATCGCAGCGGGAGGCGGCGAAATCCGCCTTCAAACACAAATGACGCAAGGCCGCGAACTTCTCGCGGGCCAATACGTGGACTCGATCATGATCGTGATCAATCCCCGCGTCTAGGAATACTGGCCCCCAAAGCCAGTTGGGTCGTTCGTTTAAGTGAAGTGCATATAAGTTAACTTGAAAGGTAGTTTTATCATGAAGATTTCTCTGTTTATCACTGCGGCAGCTGTCGCTCTCACCAGCACCGCCGCCATGGCTCAGCAGGACGGCACGCCCGCAAATAACACCACCTACGTCAATCCCAACAACCCGGGCAACGTCGGTGTCGCTAACAGTGATGTTTCGGCTGATTTCACGATCACCGGCACCGTCAGCCAGGCTTGTGTTCTGGGCGCCGGCGGCGACCTGAAAGACGTCAACTTCGGCACCATCGGCATCTATGCCGACGCAACCAGCACCGTTGAAAACGTCTTCACCTCGGTCGGCACCGCGAACGGCCACAGCCGTACCAACCTTGCGGGCTGCAACACCGCCAGCACCATGACCGTTACCAAGCTGAATGGCGTTGATGGGTTGAAGAACACGGGTAACGTCGGCGGATACGACAGCACCGTGTTCCAGGCGAACATCCCCTACTCGGTCAGCGCGGTGTACAGTGCTCCTGCGTTTGGACAGCTGACGAACGGAAGCGCCGGCCAGATTTCGGTCGCACCGACCGCAACTTCGGGCACGAAAACGAACGGTGCTTGGAAGTCGCCGGCAGCGTTCGGCATCGTCATTTCGGACCCGACGAAGGCGCTGGTTGCTGGCACCTACACGGATACCGTAAGGGTTGAGCTGGCTGCCGCTCTCTAAGGCACCAAGAAGTTAGATGTCGTGGGGGACAGAAATGTCCCCCCGGCATTTTTATATGGGGGACGGGGCAAGGGCGACACGGGTCGCGCCAATGATGTCCCGTGCGAGGGACGGATGATCAAATTGCGGTTTGCAGACTTGTTCACGAAACTGCGCATTGTTGCGGTTCTGGTGTTTCTGGGCATCATCGCCTCGACCTCCGCTCTTGCAATGCGCGTGTCCCCGATGGTTTCCGAATTGTCGACTTCTGGCAGCGGCGCAGTGGCGCGGATCGAAGTTGGCAATGTCAGCTCGGTCTCTTTGCCTTTCGAAACGAAGATTACGCGTATCGATTTCGACGAAGACGGCAAGCTGGTCGAAACCGATGCTGACGAAGACTTCATCACCTTCCCGCCGCAAGGCCTAGTCCCGGTATCGGGTCGACAGGTTGTTCGTGTGCAGTGGATCGGTCGGCCTGACATCCCGACCTCGCAGGCCTATTATTTGTGGGTCCGCCAATTGCCGGTCGAAACCAATCCGCAAAAAATCCAGGGTACGGATGCATCGGTGTCAATCGACATATTGTACACGATGAAGTCGCTGATCATCGTCGCGCCTCCCGGCGTTAAGCCCGATGTGGAAGTGGTGTCCTTGGTGCCTGACATGGTCCTTCCGCCGGTGCCTGACATCGATCCCGCGCTTAAGGCCGCAGAGCCTGCCGATGCAAAACCCTCTGAGCCGCAGCCCGGTTTGAAAGTTGTGGTCGCAAACAAAGGCAATCGTTACGCGTTAATGAGCGGCGCAAAGTGGGTTGTCACCGCAACCACTGCGGACGGCAAAGCTTTTGAGCGCACCTATGGAAATGAAGAAGTGTCGCAGCTTGTCGGCGTCGGTTATCTCGCTCCCGCTGGCGGCAAGCGTACCTTCTCGATCCCGACCGGGGTTGAGCTCGATCCCGCAAAACCGATCACGATGCGGTTTGTTCGGTGAGGCTGAATCTTCGTGGTGCCGGGAGCGCTATCGCCATCAGCGCTGGAATGCTGACGGCCCATAGTTCCGCTGCGTTCGAAATCGCCGAGTTGACGCCGCCATCCCCGCAATTTGCTCAGGGCGCAAACCCTGATTCACCCGAAGCGCTGGGGCGCCGACCTGACATCAATCCTTATAATCGCGACATCGAAATTACTGCGCCTTTGCAATTCAACCAGCGGGTGTTGGGCGAGCTACCGGTTCTGCTGACCAGCGACGATCGCTTTGTCATCGGAACCGATGGTTTTCTCTCGCTGATCGGGCCATTGCTGACGCCTGCCGCGCAGGCCGAACTTCGCACGCTCCTCGGCGACAAACCGCGATTCCTGCCCGACGATGTGTCCGCATCTGGAATCCGGCTTGAGTATGACCCCGACCAACTCGCCGTATTGGTACTCAAGATTGCACCTGAAAAACGGTCGATCGAAGTTCTGTATCAGGACCGGCAAGCCGAGGAGCCCGGCGACCCACCTGTCCCGTTCAGCGCTTTTTTGAACGTCAGCTCTACCATTACGCGCCTATCGCAGACGGGTAATGTCGGGAAGCCTGAGCTGGCTCTCAACGGAGCGGTCCGCTATAACAACGTCGTATTTGAAGCCGATGCGCAGACGCGCCGCGATTTCCTGACCGGGGATTATAAGTTCCAGCGCCGCTACGCGCGGCTGGTCTATGATCAGCCCGAACATTCACGACGCTGGTTTCTGGGCGATCTCGATCCCGAAACGCGCGGTCGCCAAGGTTTTGTCAACATGGGCGGGATCGGCGTGGTGCGTCAGCGTCAGCGGTTCGATTCGTTCCGAAACAATGTCTTGACGGGTGGGCGGCGGCTTGTGCTGCAGGAACAATCGACGGTGCGCGTTTTACGCAATGGTATTTACCAGCGTGAATTCACCCTCGACCCAGGCCAATATGATATTTCCAACCTGCCTCTCGATACCGGCAGCAACAATATCCAGATCGAGGTTCAGGGCCAGTCGGGCGCGCGCGAAACCTTTGACTATCAGGCTTACCTCGACACCATCGAACTGGAACCCGGCGACTATGAATATGGCGCCTATGTCGGCATCCTCGACAAAGGTGGCTTTGGCAATCCAGACTATTCCAGCAAGAAGCCGGTATTCACGGGATTCTGGCGCAAGGCTTTTCTGAATCGGCCGGCGATCGGCATAGGCGCCCAAATGTCGGAAGATGTTCAGAATGTGACGGGCCAGACACAATTTCTGCTGGCGAACAGCGGGCGGATTCGCCTCGACGCCGGCGGCAGTCACAGCAACCGAGGTGTGGGTTATGCCGCAACAGTCGGCTATGACCAGATCATCGGCGGCGCGACGGGCTATGACACTTTGACGCTAGTGGCCGATTATACCTCGCGGCGCTACGCGACGGTGGATGGGATAGACGGCGTCAACCCGATCTCATTCAACCTCAGCGCGGCCTACACCAAGCGCTTCTCCCAAAAATTATTCGCAACGACGAACGCCTCATATCGCAAGAGCCGAACGACGCTGTTCGGCGACTCCTATAACTTTGGGGCTACCGCAAACTATCGAATCAGCCGGGAATGGAACGCGCAATTCGGCGCGGACTATGTAAAGTCGGGCTTTCCAGGCGCATCGAGCCGTACCAACGGATTTAGCGTGACCGTTGCTCTGACCTGGCAGCCGCGGTATGACCGCCGCGCCGAAGCACGGTATAATTCCCGTCGAAATAGTGGCAGTGCGCGTTATCAGCAGACGGCGGACAATCGTGCGGGGTCGTTTGGCTACTCGCTGGCGGCCAATTATGATGACGGTGCGCCGACGATCGGCGGACAGCTCGACTATGTCGGCAACCGTTTCGACGCGAACTTCTCGCACACGGCTTTCGGAACCGATTTCAACAATATCGGCAACAGTCAGATTACAACTCTACGGGTTGCCAGCGCGATCGCTTATGCCGGAGGTAAGGTTGCCGTCAGCCGCACGATCAACGACAGCTTTGCCCTGGTCTATCCGCACAAGACGCTGAAGGATCGCCAGGTCATCGTCGGCGACGCGCTGGAGGGCGGTAAATATGTCAGCAAGAGCGGCTCGCTGGGCCCGGCGGTGCAGAACTCGCTGAACGCCTTCTTCAACCAATCCGTGCGTTACGATGTAATCGATCCGCCGCGCGGTTATGATATCGGCGAGGGGGTCAAGCGCGTCCGGCCTGCGTACAAGAGCGGCTACGTCATCGAGGTCGGCAGCGCCGCATTCGTTAGCGCGATTGGAACGCTGAAGGGCCGCGACGGTCAGCCGCTGAAACTGGTCAGCGGGATCATGCGCCGGACCGACGTGGCCGACACGAAAGAAGAGCCGTTCTTTACCAATACGGCAGGTCGATTTGCTATCGCCAAGCTGGAGCCCGGCGCCGAATATAGCGTGCAATTCCATTCGGGCGGCCACGGCGCGTTTACGTTCCGGGTGCCGGAAGACAATGATGGCCTATTGGAGCTCGGCGTCGTCGAGCTTGGGCGCAAGGAAGGTCCGTGACATGACGATGAAGCGCAAGACTCGAGCACGCTGGCTGCCGCTGTGCGCTGCCGCCTGCGGCATTGCCGCTTTCACGCCGTCGGTGGCCCACGCGACGTGTAATCTGTCGGTCGAACCCGTGCAGGATCAGCTGGTCATCCGCCACAATCCGCTGGAAGCCGGTGCCGTCTATGGCACGGTCGAAGTCAATATTGTGAATCGCGGCGATAGCGAATGCATCGGTCGGCTGGGCGCGTCGCTGCGCGGTGAAACCTTTGGCTTCGCATCCGATGATGGAGCGCCATCGATCCCGTATCAGCTGATCGATGAAAAGGGCAGCACCGACATCACGCCGCGCGCTGGCCGCAACCTGCGCGGTATGGGCGGTCGGGCCATCCGGCTGATGCCCGGCGAACGGAGCATGGAGTTGCTCTCGATCGCCGCGGCGCCGGACAGCGCGACATCGCAAGGCCGTTACACGCAGTCACTCGATCTCAACGTCGCGGGCGATGACGGTATGCTGCTCGGCACCAAGCCGTTAACGCTGGGCATCGACATTCTTCCCGCTGCGCTGATCGGCCTCAAAGGCCAGTTGGCGCGCGCTCGCGGCACCAATTCGGTCGATCTGGGCGAACTGGTGCCGGGAACCAAAGATCTGCCGATCACCCTGTATGTCATTTCAACCGGCGGCTATCGCGTCTCGATATCCTCGGAAAATCAGGGCCGTTTGAAGCATGAAAGCGCAGAATGGTTTGTTGACTATCGGCTGCGGCTGGGCCGCCATGACCTCGACCTGACGTCGTCCGACAGCTTTGAAATCGTGTCGCGGCGTGCCCGCTTCGACAATTATCCGGTGCGGATCGAAATCGGCGAAACCGCCGGCAAGCGTGCCGGCGGCTACACGGATACGGTGACCTTTACGGTCGCAGCACTTTAGATCAGATTGGCTGGATCGTCAGCGATAGCGTCAACGGCGCGTCGAGCGACACCTGATCGAAGCGGTACGCGATCTGCTGAATGCGCGGCCCATATTCGCGGTGGACTTCCTGCGCGCCCAGCGACGACAGATCGACCATGTTAGCGCCGTAAACCAGCCGTGCGCTTTCGGTCGCGGCGAGCGGGCGATATTGCGCCGACACCATATAGCCCGAAGCATTGTTGCATCCTTCGGTCACCAGCCCCGGCGCGTTGCCGAGCGCATCGGCCTGAATGCTGTGATCGACCCAGCAAGCCATCGGCACGGTTGCGCTGACTTGGAATGTTCCCGTTGCCTGTTGGTCGGCAAGTGCGGGCGTCGACGCCACCAAGGCCGCCAGGCAGCCCAGCTTCATCACATTATGTATCGCGGTCGCCATGTTGATGCACCCCTACAAATCAGAGGTTTGTCATTAAGGGGGCAGTAGTTAATGCCCTGTTCGCCAAAGCTGGTTAACAACAAGCTTCTTTGTTGCGGGGCCGCGCGCCGAGAGCCCGCTCACGCCGGGGTCCCGATTTATTTACATTATCGCAAGGCATTGCGCGCATAGCGGTGGCAATGTGGGGATCAGCAAGAGATTGATTTGATGGAAGTGCCATCGCGGATCGAATCCGGCGAGCGGGGGGATGTGAGTGTCGACGAGAGCCAGCGCGGCTTTTTCGGCATGATCGGATCACGCATCGGCAAACAGCGGGGCGATGCCGCGCCGAATCTGCACACCCGCGAGGCGTTGCTGCTGCTCCAGAATTACGAAGAGAGCGGACAGGGCTGGTTCTGGTCGACCGATGCCAAGGGGCGGCTCGCCTATATCACCGACTCGGTCGCTCGGTTGATGGGGAGGACGAGCGGCGAATTGCTGGGGACAGCCTTTACCGAATTGTTCCTGCCCGTCGACAGCCATGGCGAACGCCAGCGTACCTTGCCGTTCCTGCTGACCAAACAGTCGAAGTTTGACGAGCTACCGCTGCGCAGTGCGTTCGAGGGCGACGACCGCTGGTGGGCAATTTCGGGCCGACCGCAATTTGACGGTGGCGATAAGTTCACGGGTTATCGGGGAAGTGGGACCGACATCACCGCGCAGCGGCGCTCGGCCGAGGATGCGTCGCGGCTGGCGCTCTATGACTCGCTGACCGGACTCGCCAACCGCTTCAACATTTCGAAAAAGCTCGACACGACGCTGGCCGCCTTTGCCCAGCAGCAGCGCGTATGCGCGATCATGCTGCTCGATCTCGATCGCTTCAAACAGGTCAACGACACCCTAGGACACCCGGCGGGCGATGCGCTGCTCAAGCAGGTTGCCGAACGCTTGCTCAAGATCGTTGGCGACAAAGAGATGGTGAGCCGGTTGGGCGGCGATGAATTCCAGATCATCCTTCCCGACGTCGATGATCGCGGCAAGTTGGGCGATATGGCCACCGACATCATCAACAGCCTGTCACAACCCTATTCGGTCGAAGGCAGCCGTTGCATTATCGGCGTGTCGGTCGGGGTCGCGATCGCGCCGTTCGATGGATTGAGCAGCGACGATCTGGTTCGCAACGCCGACCTCGCGCTGTACGCGGCCAAGGGTAATGGCCGTGGCCGCTTCAGTTTCTATTCGAGCGACTTGCACCAGGCGGCGGAAATTCGCCGGGCGCTCGAGGATGATTTACGTGACGCCTTGGTGCGCGGTGAGATGGATGTGCACTATCAGCCCGTCGTCAACGCCAAGTCGAACATGGTGACCGGGGTCGAGGCGCTCGTCCGCTGGACCCACCCCGATCGCGGACTGATTTCTCCCGCCGTATTCATCCCGATCGCCGAGGAAGCCAATCTGATCTGGTCGCTCGGTGAATGGGTGCTGCGTAAGGCGTGCGAAGATGCCGTGAAGTGGCCGGGCGACATGCGCGTCGCGGTCAACGTGTCGCCGATCCAGTTCGCCAACGAAGATTTGCCGAAGATCGTCGCCAGCGCCCTGGCGACGACAGGGTTGGCGCCCGACCGGCTCGAACTGGAAATCACCGAAAGCGTCTTTTTGGCCGACTCCGCCGAAACGGGCCGAATGTTCAAAGCGCTGAAGGCGTTGGGCGTCCGCCTTGCGCTCGACGACTTTGGTACGGGCTATTCGTCGCTCGGCTATTTGCAGACGGCGCCGTTCGACAAGATCAAGATCGATCAGAGCTTTGTGCGCGGGGCGACCGAGCCGGGATCGCGCAACAGCGCGATCATCGCGGCAATCGTCGCGCTGGCCGAGGCGCTGGAGATGGAAACGACCGCCGAAGGCATCGAATCGCTCGACCAGCTCGATCTCATTCGCAAACTCAACGTCAGTCACGTTCAAGGCTATGTGTACAGCAAGCCGGTCCCGCACGCCGAGCTGATCGAGCATGCCGAGATCGGGTCGTGGACGATTAAGCCAGCCGGTCCGGCGCGGCAGCGTAACGATCGTTTCTCGCTGTTTCGTAGGGTCGGCGCGTTCCATGACAATCATCGCTATGATGTCGTCATCCGCAACCTGTCATCGACGGGCGCCTTCATCGAGGGCATTTTGGACGTCCCGACCGGAACCCAGTTCGTCATCGATTTCGGCGAGGGGCAGTTGGTCACGGCGACCGTCCGCCGGTCGATGAAGCATCAGCAGGGCGTAGAGTTCGAACAGACGATGGTCAGCGACGGCAATGGTGGGCTGTGTACCCGGCACCGCGTGTCACCCTATCTGATTGCGGCAGCGACGCAGTCGACATCGGCGCTCGCGTTGCCGTCTTTCACGACCACCAGCGACTGGAAAGCCGCCTGAGGCGGGTTGGAACCGACCGCAGTGCCAGCCGTTCTTGTTCCGAACGGAGAATAAGATGGCTGAAACCAAAATCTTTGCGCGGCTGAAGGCCGACCACGACCGCCACCGCAGCCTGCTCGAACAGATCGACGAGACCAAAGGCGACAGCCCCGACCGCGAAAAACTGTTCGAAGCGTTTCGCATCGAAGTCACCGCGCATGCCGCGTCAGAGGAAATGTCGCTCTATGCGACGATGCTCGGCAAGCCCGACTTGCGCGAAGATGCGCAGCACAGCGTATCCGAGCATAAGGAAATCGACGAGCTGCTCACCGAACTTTACGAGATGGACTTCGCCTCGACCGGGTGGCTGACGCGGTTTCGGACGATGAAACACCGCTACCTCCACCATATCGACGAGGAAGAAGAGGAGATGTTCCCCGAAGCCGAAGAGGGGCTGTCCGAGGCAAAGAAAAAGGAACTCGCGGCGATCTTCGACAAGGAAAAGCCGAAGGAAAAGGCCAAGGCTGCCGCCGATGAGCCATCGAGCGACGACGAGAAGGAATAGCGGGCGAACCTCGACTTTCTGCGCCCGCCCCGCCATAGGCGCGCGCAATGACCGCAAGATTCGCTTTTTCGATCGCCGCGACCGACGGCGCTGCGCGCACCGGCGTTATCGCCATGCGGCGCGGCGAAATCCGTACCCCCGCCTTCATGCCGGTCGGCACAGCGGCGACGGTCAAGGCGATGCGCCCCGCGGATGTGCGCGCGACCGGCGCCGACATCATCCTTGGCAACACCTATCATCTGATGCTGCGCCCCACCGCCGAACGCATGGCGCGGCTTGGCGGCCTGCATAGCTTCATGGGCTGGGACCGCCCGATTCTGACCGACAGCGGCGGCTATCAGGTGATGAGCCTGTCGGCGCTGACCAAGCAGAGCGAAGAGGGCGTCGCGTTCAAGAGTCATCTCGACGGCTCGCGCCATATGCTGACCCCTGAACGCTCGATGGAAATCCAGCGGCTGCTCGGTAGCGATATCGTAATGGCATTCGACGAATGCCCGCCGAACGGCGTCGATGCCCCGCGAGCCGAGGCGAGCATGGAACGATCGATGCGCTGGGCGGCACGCAGCCGCGCCGGGTTCGACGCCGGAGTAGAGCATGCGGCACGATCGGCGCTGTTCGGCATCCAGCAAGGTTCGCTCGACGAAAAACTCCGCGCGCGATCGGCGGCGGCGCTGACCGACGTTGGGTTTGACGGCTACGCGATCGGCGGCCTTGCGGTGGGTGAGGGACAAGCGGCGATGTTTGGCGTGCTCGATTATGCGCCGGCGCAACTGCCCGCTGACAAGCCGCGCTATCTGATGGGGGTTGGCAAGCCCGACGATTTGGTCGGCGCGGTCGCGCGCGGGGTCGATATGTTTGATTGTGTGCTACCGACGCGATCGGGGCGCAACGGGCAGGCCTTCACCTGGGACGGCCCGGTCAACATTCGCAACGCGAAATTCGCTGAGGATCCGGCGCCGCTAGATAGGTCATGCGACTGCCCGGTGTGCAAGACTTGGTCGCGCGCCTATCTCCATCATCTCGTTCGTTCGGGGGAAATGTTGGGGGCGATGTTGATGACTCAGCACAATCTGCATTTCTATCAGGCACTGATGCTAGCGATGCGCGATGCGATTGCGGCGGGCCAGTTCGCCGCTTTTCAAGATGATTTCGGGGCGCGCTATCAGCGCTGACGTCAGTCCAGCTTGCTCAAAAGATCCAGCAGGGACTGGGGAATCGTCTCATCGACGGTCGATTCATAGGCGCGCCGCAGGGCGCCATTGACGTCCTGCCCCTTGGCGGAAGGCTTTTTTTCCGCGCCTTTCCCAGACGATGCACCGCGTGGCGAACCGGTTCTAGAGGACATTATTGAAGCATTCGCTTACCATGGGCCCCGTTGCTAACCGCGCATTTATCAAACCGCAATGGCGCGTTTGTTCTTCCCCATGAAACTAATTTGCGGCTAAATCGTTCCCATGGGGTGAAATTATGTCGGCAAGTGCGGCTGTAGGCCGTGTTTGCTGGTTTTTCGGCGGGTTAAGACCCGCATCAGGAGGGAAATTTATGTCACTGGGTCAAGCGATCGCGCCGCATCTTCCATATCTGCGGCGCTATGGTCGGGCGATCTCGGGGAGCCAGCCGGATGGCGACGCGCTGGTTGCGCGCCTGCTTGAAACGCTGGTTGCGAACCCCGGGGCTGTCGACACCGGCAACGATCTGCGTATCCAGCTTTACCGGATGGTCCATGACAATTTCGGGCTGATGGCAGAGGCGGCCGCAGCGAGCGGCAACTCCGGCCTGACTGACATTGCGATTGCCGACGCCCGTCTGCGCCGCATTCCGTCGCTGGCGCGGCAAGCGCTGCTGCTGACCGCGGTCGAGGGTTTTAATGCCGAGGACACTGGCCGCATCATCGGCCGCGATACCGATGCGGTGGCGACATTGATCGCCGAGGCAACCGGAGAGATCGACCGTCAAACCCGCGCGCGTATCCTGATTATCGAGGACGAGCCGATCATCGCGATGGACATCGAAATGATCGTTCGCGACTTGGGCCACGATGTCGTCGCGGTCGCCACCACCCACCGCGAGGCTGTCGCCGAGGCGCAGAAGCACCAGCCCGGGTTGGTGCTCGCCGACATCCAGCTCGCTGACAATAGTTCAGGAATCGAGGCGGTGCAGGAGATTCTGACCGACCTCAAGATACCGGTCGTCTTCATCACCGCTTTCCCCGAACGGCTGCTCACCGGCGACCGGCCCGAACCGGCGTTCCTGTTGACCAAGCCTTACCAGCCCGCGACGCTGCGCGCCGCGATTGCGCAAGTGCTGTTCTTCGACGAAAGCACGGTTCCGGCCTGAATCCGAATGTTCGTCATTGCGAGCGCCGCGAAGCAATTCTGATCGGTTTACGCGCGTTCTGAATTGCTTCGCGGCGCTCGCAATGACCAGCTTTGGGTTGCGACCTTGGCCTGCCCGGGCGATAGCCCTGCTCGATGACGTCCCAACGCCAGTCTGCGCTCGATCGCCTTACCGCCAACGCGCCGTTCCTCGCGCGGCTGGCCGACCTCAACCCCGGCGATGTCGACAGCTTCCTGCGCGCCGGAACCGATGCGGCGTTGGCAGCGGTCCCCGCGCCACGGGTCGGCGAAGACATTATGCGGTTGCTGCGCCAGTGGCGGGGCCGGATGGCGCTGCTGTTCGCGCTGGGCGATCTGTCGGGCGAACATGATGTGGCGACGACGACGCGGCTGTTGTCGGATTTTGCCGACCGAGCCTGCGATGCGGCGCTCGCCGCCGCCTTTGCCGAGCGTGTCCCCGATGAGGAACCGCGTGGGCTGGCGGTGATCGCACTCGGCAAACTTGGTAGTTACGAGCTAAATTACTCTTCTGACATCGACCCGATCCTGATCTTTGATCCTGACATTCTGCCGCGCCGCCAACGCGACGACCCGACCGAAGCGGCGGTGCGGATCGCGCGGCGGATGACCGAAATCCTGTCGGCGCGCACCGGCGACGGGCATGTGCTGCGCGTCGATTTGCGCCTGCGCCCGCATCCCGAGGTAACGCCGATCGTGTTGCCGGTGAACGCCGCGATTTCCTATTATGAGTCCGAAGCGCTGGCGTGGGAACAAGCGGCCTTTATCCGCTCGCGCGCGTCGGCGGGCGACCGGATGCTCGGCGAGCAATTTCTGTCGGCAATCCAGCCCTTCATTTGGCGCCGCAGCCTCGATTTCCGCCAGCTCAAGGAAATCGGCGCGATGAGCGACCGGATCCGCGATCATTTCGCCCAAGGGCAGGCGTTCGGTCCGGGCTTCGACCTGAAACGCGGGCGCGGCGGCATCCGCGAGATCGAGTTCTTCGCCCAGGTCCATCAGCTGATCTATGGCGGGCGCGACCCCTCGCTGCGCGTGCCTGCCACGGTCGATGCGCTGGCGGCGCTCGCCGCTGCCGGACGCATCGAGCCCGAAGTCGCGGCGCGGCTGTCGGGCCATTATGCTGTGCTCCGGCGGGTCGAGCATCGGTTGCAGATGGTCGAGGATCAGCAGACGCACAGCCTGCCGACGCAGAAGGCGGCGCTCGATTGCGTCGCGCGGCTCGATGGCAAGGCCGACGGTGCGGCGCTGCTTGCCGCGATCGAGCCCGCCGTGATCGATGTCGGTGCCTGTTACGACCGGCTCGTCGCCGAACGCGCGGTGACGACGGGCTTGCCACGCGACGAGGACGGGCTTGCCGCCCAGCTGGCGACGGCCGGGTTCGACCCGCCAGATGCGGCGCTCCGGACGATCGCCGAATGGCGCAGCGGCAAATTGCGCGCGCTGCGCAGTCCGGCGGCGCTCGACGCGCTCGAAACGATGCTGCCCGAACTGGTCAAAGCCTTGGGCGCCGCGCCCGACCCCGACGCGACGCTGACCCGCTTTGACAAGCTGGTCGCCGGACTGCCGAGCGCGATCAACTTTTTTCACCTGCTCGCCGCCCAGCCGGCGTTGGCACGCATTGCGACGCGGATCCTGTCCTTGGCACCGACGCTCGCCGATGCGTTGGGGACGCGGGTCGAACTGATCGAGGGGTTGATCGACCAGCGCGCGTTCGATCCGCCCGCGAACAAGGCCCAGCTGCTGGACGAATGGGCGCCCGCACTTGCGACGCTCGACTATGAACGACTGCTCGACCGGGTGCGCGACCATGTCGGCGAGCGGCGGTTTGCCTATGGGGTGCAACTGGTTGCCGGTGCGACCGATCCGCTCGTCATCGCGTGCGGCTATTCCGACTTGGCCGAGGCGGCGCTCGCGGTGCTTGCCGACGCCACGATCGCCGAATTTGTCGCGGCGCACGGGCGAATCGCCGACAGTGAACTGCTGGTGCTCGCGCTTGGTCGGCTCGGGGGGCGGGCCTTGACCCACGCGTCGGACCTCGATCTCATCTATCTGTTCACCGGCGATCATTTGGCCGAATCCGACGGAGCGCGACCGCTCGGCGCGACGACCTATTACAACCGCCTCGCGCAGCGGGTGACGGCGGCGATGTCGGTGCCGACCGCGGCGGGCAAGCTGTACGATGTCGATACGCGGCTGCGGCCGCAGGGCGCACAGGGGCCGCTCGTCGTGACGCTCGACAGCTTTGAACGCTATCAGCGCGAGGAAGCCTGGACGTGGGAGCATATGGCGCTGCTGCGCGCGCGGCCGGTCTATGGCTCGGACCAGGCGCGCGCCGAGGTCGAGCGGATCATCGCCGAACTGCTGGTGATTCCTCGCGATCCGGCAAAGCTTGTGGCCGATGCCGCAGAGATGCGCAGCAAGATCGCGACGCACAAACCGCCGCAGGGCGCGCTTGACATTAAGGGCGGCCCCGGCGGGCTCGTCGATCTGGAATTTGCGATGCAGGTCACCCAGCTTGCCAGTGGCCAATGCCACGACCCCAATATCGCCGCGGCGCTTGCCTGTCTGAAAGCGGCTGGGCTGGCGCCTGACGGTGTCTCTGAAGCGCATGGTTTGCTGGCGCGAATGCTCGTGATGCTGCGGCTGACCGCGCCCGATGGCGAGCCGCCGACCGCGGCGGCACGCCAGCTGGTGGCGAGCCAATGCGGCGAACCCGGCTGGCCGCAACTGCTTGCCGCGCATGACGCGGCGCGGCAGGAGATTGCCGAATGGTGGGCGTCGATTCGCTCGCAACAGGAGAGTGAAAAATGAGCGGTCTGAAACTGGGCGATGCCATTCCCGCGGTGAAACTTCTCGACGCCGATGGCGCGACGATCGATATTGCCGCCATGACGAGCGCGCCGCTGGTGGTCTATTTCTATCCCAAGGCCGATACGCCGGGCTGCACGGTCGAAGCGCAGGATTTCACCCGTCTTGCCCCCGAATTCGTGCATTTGAACGCGCAGGTCCTGGCGGTATCGCGAGATGCGCCGGCAAAGCTTTGCAAGTTTCGCGACAAATATGGCCTGACCGTCCGTCTCGCGTCGGATGAGGATGGTGCGGTGTGCGAAGCGTTCGGCACCTGGGTCGAAAAGCAGAATTACGGCCGCACCTATATGGGAATCGAACGATCGACCTTCCTGTTCGACGCCGACGGAAAACTGGTCAAAGAATGGCGCAAAGTGCGGGTTAAGGGCCATGCCGAGGCGGTTCTGGAGGCGGCAAAGGGGCTCTGACATGCCGACGCTAGGCGAAGCGGCGCGCGCCGTCCTGCTGACGGCGGACCCGCACGACAAGCGCCGCGCCGCGCGTCGCTTGGCGCGGGCGTGGCGGCAAGGAACGCTTGAGCATCGCTGCGATATCGCGATACCTGACCAACCCGCGTGGCCCGCCGAGCCCGAATTGCTCGATCCCAATCGGATGCCACGGCGCGGCAAGGGTGGTTCAGAGCGTGGACGGATCGCGCTGCTCCACGCCCTCGCGCATATCGAATTTGTCGCGATTGATCTTGCGGTCGATCTGATCGGCCGCTTCGGCGACGAATTTCCACGCCAGTTCGTCGATGACTGGATCGGTGTGGCTGCCGACGAGGCGATGCATTTCGCGCTGCTTGACCGGCGCTTGCGCGGGCTGGGCAGCCATTATGGCGCGCTTCCGGCGCATGCGGGGCTGTGGGAGGCGGCACAGGAAACGTCCGACGATGCCTTGGCGCGCCTGGCAATCGTGCCGATGGTGCTGGAAGCGCGCGGTCTCGACGTAACCCCGCCAACGATCATTCGCTTCCGCGATGCCGGTGATGAAAGCTCGGCGCAGATTTTATCTCGCATTTACAAGGATGAAATCCATCATGTGAGCGTGGGCACAATATGGTTCCGCTGGCTGTGCGACCAACGGGGATTCAATGCCGCTGAAACGTGGCGCGACCTGGTAAAAGCGCGGTTTCGGGGCGCGCTCAAACCTCCATTCAACGACTCAGCGCGCCACGACGCCGGTTTAACGCAAGAATACTATGGTGTTATTGCGTCTTAACCATTGGGGCAGCACACAGGCTTCTGCGGGGGATGAGCAATCATCCAAACCAACAAACACCGGCGCCAAAGCCTTTTGATGACTTTGGCGACATGGCACACGCGGGGTCGTATTTTGATAAACACTTTTCTGACGCAGAAGTTGCATCAAGTCGCAATCGTCTGCGCCGCAGCATGTTTCGGACTGGGTACTCCCGCCGTCCATGCTGCCGAAACCAGTGCCGATGCCGGTATTATCGCTCCCGACGAGCCCGATGACGACAGCTTTACCGCTGGCGTCCCCTCGGTCGGCGAGGACAGCGAAGCCCGCGCGATTTTCCAGGCGTGGAAGCGTCTCGACACCGGTCTGACCGCCTCGATCGGCGTTGCAGTGCCCTCGCGCCGCCCGATCGACCAGATGTCGCTGTCGTCGTCCTACGGCATGCGCGTCCACCCCGTCACGGGCAAGGTCGCGCGCCACAACGGCATCGATATTCCGGCGCCGCGCGGCACCCCGATTTACGCAACCGCCGACGGCATCGTCGGCCGCGC
The DNA here is from genome assembly GCF_965279725.1 of Sphingopyxis sp. Taxonomy (GTDB): domain Bacteria; phylum Pseudomonadota; class Alphaproteobacteria; order Sphingomonadales; family Sphingomonadaceae; genus Sphingopyxis. The sequence continues at coordinate 324,869 of NZ_CBDIIL010000003.1, read as the reverse complement.
TCAACGCCTTGGTGGTTACGGCAATTATGTCGAAGTCGAGCATGGTAACACGATCCAGACGCGCTACGGCCATATGTCCTCCTATGTCGTCATTCCGGGCCAGTCGGTGAAAAAGGGCGACATCCTCGGTTATGTCGGCTCGACCGGCCGTTCGACCGGTAACCACCTGCATTATGAAGTCCGCATCGAAGGCGCGCCGGTCAATCCGATGCCATTCGTGCGGTCGGATCAAATGGCGATCGCAGCACTGACGGGCGACAAGCTCGCGATGGGCGGTCCCGAATAACTAGCTTTCCTGGGTCGGAGAGGAGGGGCGCCAGGCGGGTCAACCGTCGCGGCGCCCTTTTTATTTGCGCATAAGGCTCCTATCTAGCGTTCATGGCCTCGCAGCTTTCAGACATCACCCTGTCGCCCGCCGCAGCGGCGCGCGTCCAATGGATCGCCGACCGCAAGGGCGAAACGCAAGCGGCGCTGCGCCTTGCCGTCGATGGCGGCGGCTGTTCGGGCTTCACCTATCGCTTCGGGCTCGCCGAAAGCATCGATGCCGATGACATCGTCACCGAAACCGACGGGGTGAAGCTCGTGGTCGATCCCGTCAGCATCGATCTGGTGCGCGGGTGCATCGTCGATTTCGTCGATTCGCTGGGCGGATCGTCGTTCAAGGTCGAAAATCCCAATGCGGCTTCGGGTTGCGGTTGCGGGTCCAGCTTCTCGATCTGAAGCATATCCCTCATTTTTCGTCATGTTGAACTTGTTTCAGCATCCATGGCCTGTGCTCTCGTGAAGCGCAGCGTCACTGGACAGGCCCGGCCATGGACCCTGAAACAAGTTCAGGGTGACGAAGGGGCTGGGAACCGCCAAGCCTTCCTGCCATAGCTGCGCCATGAAAATCGCGACCTTCAACATCAATGGGATCAAAGCTCGTTTGCCGCGCCTCGTCGAATGGCTAGATGAAACGCAGCCCGATGTCGCCTGCTTGCAGGAATTGAAATCGAGCGACGAAACCATGCCGACCAAGGAGGTCGAGGCGGCAGGTTACGGCTTCCTCTATCACGGACAAAAAGGCTTCAACGGCGTCGCAATCCTCGCCAAGGGGATGCAGCCGGTCGAAACCCAGCGCGGACTGGCCGGCGAGGATGAGGACGAGCAATCGCGTTATCTGGAGGCCGATGTCGGCGGCATCCGCGTTGCGTCGATCTACCTGCCCAACGGCAATCCGCAGCCTGGTCCCAAATTCGATTACAAGCTGCGCTGGATGGCGCGGCTACGCGAGCGCGCGAAGGTGCTGCTCGCCTCCGAAATTCCGACGATCCTGACCGGCGATTACAATGTCATCCCGCACGACAACGATGTGTGGGACCCGCGCGTTATGGCGACCGACGCGCTGATGCAGCCCGAATCGCGCGATGCGTGGTTCCGTTTGCTCGGCGACGGCTGGACCGATGCGCTACGCAGCCGCCATCCCGGCGGGCAGGTGTGGACCTTTTGGGACTATCAGGCGGGTGGCTGGCAGCGCGACCATGGCTTTCGCATCGACCATCTGCTGCTCAGCCCCGCGCTCGCCGATCGGCTAGTCGATGCGGGCGTCGACAAGGATCATCGCGGCCGCGAAAAAGCCAGCGATCACGCGCCGACCTGGGCGTTGCTTTCCTAACTCTCATGCGTCGGGATAGAGCGTCGTCATCACCCGTTTGGGATCGAGCGCATAATGATGCGCGACCGCACCCGCGATCACGCTTTCAAGGCTGCGCGTCGGTTTGAGGTCGCGGCCTTCGTAAAGCTCGGCCGTTGCCAGTCCCGGCCAGTCGGCGGACACTTTGCCGCCCTCTTTCAATCCGCCGCCCATCAGCATCGCGGTTGACGCCGTGCCATGATCGGTGCCGCCGGTGCCGTTGACTTGGGCCGTGCGGCCGAATTCGGTGGCGACGATGACCAGCGTGTCGTTCCATGCCGGACCGAGTCCCGTTTGTAACGCGCCAACCAGCTGATCGAGTCCGCGCAGCTGCGCCGCAAGCCTGCCGCGCTGGCCGCTGTGCGTGTCCCAGCCACCGGTTTCGACCATCATCACCCGCGCGCCGTCGGCGGGGATCATCAGCGATGCTGCCAGCTTGCCGAGGTCGGCGCCGTTGCGGCCGTTGTTGCCGCCGATGTCGCTTGCCAGCTCCTGCGTCTTGACCGCGCTGTCCCACAGCGGATGGAGCAGCGGGTCATCGGCATATAGCGCTGACAATCGCGCGATCAGGTCGCTGTCGGCCTGCGGCAGGCGGCTTGGCGCATAAGTGCCGACCTGCACGGTTCCCCGCAGCGCGAGCGGCACCGCTGGGGAAATCGCGATCGCGTCGCGCTCGGCGGCGGGGAGCAAGGTGAGCAGTCGTCCGACCCAGCCGTCGCTGCGGCCATAAGGCCGCGACCCGCCGCCCTCGAGCATATTCTGCCCGTCGAAATGTGACCGGTCCCGATAAGCGGTGGCGACCGCATGGGCGAAGTGCGCCTGCTTGCCAGTGTAAAGCCCTGAGGTGGTGCTCATGGCCGGATGTAAGGTGAACATGGCGTCGAGTTTTGCCCCGTCAGCCGTTTCGTCGGCCATTGCGCGGCGGGCGGCGGCGAAGGCCGGGTCGCCGGTCGGCGCGACAATTCCCAAGCCATCGGCGGCGCCGCGCTGGATGATGAAGACCAGCCGCTTGGGCGTACCCGCGGCGGCATAGGCAAAGCCGGGCAGCGCGCCGGCGGCGGCGACGGTAATGCCTGACAGGATGATCGAACGGCGTGAGAGGATCATGATCTATCTCCGCAAAAAGGTCGGGCTGGCGAACAGCATGGCGAGCCCTTGGCCCGGGCTGTCGGCGCGCGCGATCGCTTGGCCGGTGTCGGGGGTGAGCGCGTCGGCGAGGATGAGCGGGGCAAGCTGGCGGGCGTCGGCGCGGTCGCCGATCCGGCCCGCGATACGACTGGCAAGTTCAACGCGCTGCATCAGCGCCGCCGACCCGGCCCAGGTCGCGACTTTGTCGTCATAGCCTGCGGGCGATCCCGGTCGCCATATCGGCTGGCCGAGCTGGGTGAACATCGCAGCGATATTCTGCTTTTCGCCAAGCGCGGGGACTTTGAGCGCGCGAAGCATCGACACGGTCCAGTCCCACGGCGATTTAAACATGCCCGGGCCATCGGCCCATGGTTCGGGCGACGCGACAAGGGTGCGATAGAGCGAGGGCAGGTCGCCGCCGGTCTTGAAGAAGTCGCTCGCTAGCCGGTCGACCAGCGCAGCGGGCGGTTCGTCGCCGGTGAAATGGCGCGCCAGCTTGCCCGCGATATGTTTGGCGGTTGCAGGGTGGACGGCGAGGTCGCGCAGCACCGCGTCGGCCTGTTGCGCCCCCTCAGCGGCATAGTTTTTGCCAAGGATTGTCTGCGTCCCGGGTTCGTGGAGCTGGTCGATAAACACCGTCTCGCCCGCGCGGGCGTTGGCGGGCATCAACCGCTGGCCGACGCCGCGGCCGAGCCCGGCGACGGTCAGCCCGGTGAGCGCTTTGGCAAAGCTGGTGACGTCGGCCTGCGTATAGCCCGTGCGCACGCCGAGCGTGTGCAGTTCCATGATCTCGCGCGCCAGATTCTCGTTCAGCCCAGGCGCATTGCCTTTGCCGCGACCCCGGACCCGCGTCGCGACGGGGCTTTCGGGGCCAAAGCTCTGCGCTTGGTCGAGATAGAGCAGCATTGCGGGGTGGCGCGCCGCAGCGATCAACAGATCGGAAAATTTGCCCATGATATTGGGCCGGATCGCTTCATTCTCATAATTGCCGACAAAGCCGATCACGGTCTGTTTGTCGGCCGACACCGCGAAATGATTGGCCCAGAAATGGACCAGCCGTTCGGGGAAGGGGGTTGGCGTCGCGACGGCTGCCGACAAGCGCGCCGCGGTGGCGTCGGCATAGTGCTGCCGGATTGCAGAGCGCAATAAGCGCCGCATCTCGGGGTCCATGCCTTGTTGTTCTTCGCTGCTCATCGGCATGGCGGCCGCGTCGCGGCGCATTGCCTGCCGATCCTCGCGATATTCGATATAGGCCGCCGCGATCGTCTCGCGGCCGGCGAGCGCCGCGATCGCTGCGGGTGCCGGGTCGTAATCGCCAAGCTGGCGCGTCAGCCAGCCCTGCGCGTCGGTGACTGCGGGGTCGTCATACCGGCGTCCGAGGCCAAAGCGGCTCGCGGCAAGATATTGGATCGCCATAACAATGCCTTTCCGTGCCCCCAACGCACGATGGCCCTATTTTGTCGCAAAGCTGTCCCAGTGATCAGAGCATTTTGTCGTAGATCTGATACACTCGGTTGACCTTCGCATCGATTGCTTCGGCGACGGCGTTCATCCCCTGATTGTCGTCGAGCACCCAGCCGATGTCGCCGCGCTCGGTGCCATAATCGCGCACCGCGTCGCGGCGGATCAGTTCGATCATCATGAAGGCGAGGGTGCTCGCCATGCGGCTGTTCTGCAGCTTTTTGGCGACCCCCATCAACGGCACGCGCAGGGTGCGGCTCTTTGGCTTGTGGAGCCACCAGAGCAGCTTGGCCCAATTGAACGGCAACAGCGAGCCGTCCATGTCGATCAGCAATTCGTTGATGTTCGGCAGCACGATGATGAAAGCGACAGCCTCGCCGTCGAGTTCGGCGACACGGACGAGATCTGCGAAGACGATCGTCTTCAATTTTTTGCCGACGAAGGCGATTTCGCTGTCGGTCAGCGGCACGAACCCCCAATTGTCCGACCACGCATCGTTGAGCAGACCCATGATCAGCGCGGCTTCGGCATCGAAATTTTTCTTGTTGACCTTGCGAACGCGGATGCGCGCATTCTTTTCGCCGGCGGCAACAATACGGTTCACCAGTGGGGAAAAGCCGTCTTTGACATAGGTATCATAGTTGATCAGCTGCTTGATCGGCCGGTATCCGGTGCCTTCGACCCAGCCGCGATAGAGGGGGCTGTTGTGTCCCATCATCACCGTTGGCCGGTTGTCGAAACCTTCGATCAACAGCCCGGGTTCGTCCCACACCGAAATCGACAGTGGGCCGAGCGATCGGTGCATGCCCTGCGCGCGCAACCAATCTTCGGCGGCCGCGAGCAGCGCGCGCGTCGTTTCCTCATCCTCGGCTTCAAGCAGGCCCCAATTGCCGGTTCCTGGCCCCATCCCTTGGTCGACCGGCTGGGCCAGCGCGAGTTCGTCGATATGCGCCGAAATGCGCCCGACGGTGCGGCCACTGCGGCGCGCGAGGAACAGCTGGGCCTTGCCATGCTCGAACCACGGATTCTTGCCCGGGGTGAGCAGGCTGTAAACCTCGCCCTTTAGCGGCGGCACCCACGCCGGATCGCCGCGATTGAGGCGAAAGGCTAGCTCGACAAACTCGCGCGTGTCGTTCTTGTCCTTAACCGGGTGGATGGTGATCGGGCCGTCCGAATGTCCGCTCATACTGGTTTCCTGAATTGGCTGACCTATATTTGTGACGAGGCATTACGGCATTGCGGTGGCAGTGGCGACCCGCATTTGGCCATTTTGCTGCCATGAAACTATGGTTTTGGAAGCGTTATGATGACGATCAATCCCCCCGCCGATCGGGTCGCGACTCCCTTCGCGCCGACCGTGGTAAAGACGCCAAAGTCGGCGATCGCTGACGATATGGCGATGATCCGCGCGGCGTCGGAGCTGACGCGCGACCTCGTGACGCCGTCGCCACGCATCTATTGGACCGATTTTCTGGCGTCTGCTTTCATCGGCTATGCCGGTGTTGCGGGCGCAATTTTGGCGCCGACGATTGGGTGGGCGCTGGCCGCCGCTTTGGTCGCGATCCTCGCGCTCTATCGCGCCGGCAGCTTCATTCACGAACTCACCCATATCCGCAAAAACGCGCTGCCGGGCTTTCGCTTCGGCTGGAATTTGGTCGTCGGCGTGCCACTGCTGATTCCGTCCTATATGTATGAGGGCATCCACAGTCTGCACCACAACCGCACCAAATATGGCACGGTCGAGGATCCCGAATATCTGCCGCTCGCGCTGATGAAGCCGTGGACGGTGCCGCTGTTCGTGGTCGCCGCGGCCTTTGCGCCGCTCGCGTTGCTGTTCCGCTATGCGGTGCTGACCCCGCTGTCGTTCCTGATCCCGCCGCTGCGCCGGATCGTCGTCGAACGCTATTCGGGGATGATCATCAACCCGCTGTTCCGCCGCAAGGCGCCCGACGGCGCGTTTCGCCGCATGTGGGCGTGGCAGGAAGGCGGCGCCTGTGCGTGGTCGAGCCTGCTGATCGCCGCGGGCGTGTTCGGCTGGGTGCCGCTGCGCGCGCTGCTGATCTTCGGCGCCATCGCCGCGGCGACGCTGGTGCTCAACCAGATCCGCACGCTCGTGGCGCATCTGTGGGAAAACGACGGCGAAGTATTGACCGTCACCGGCCAGTTCCTCGACAGCGTCAACGTCCCGCCGCCGGGCCTGCTGCCCGAGCTGTGGGCGCCGGTCGGGCTGCGCTATCACGCGCTGCACCATCTTCTACCGGGTGTGCCCTACCATTCGCTGGGCGAGGCACACCGCCGCTTGAAGGACGCGCTGCCCGGGGATTCGCAATATCATGGCGCGAACTACGACAGCCTGCCGAAGCTGGTGATGAACCTGGTTGCGGGTTCGGCGCGGGGTGCTGCCGTCTGAAATTAGAGAAGGCTGCCCGTAGTGTCTTCTTTATGGTGACTAACAGACGCGAATGTCCGAGTGATCTGTTGAGCAGCTCGGGCGTTTTCCTGTGACCGCCGCGCATCCCGATGCGCGAACAATGGCATTCAAATCTTCGATCCTGTCCTTGGAAATGGGGCCAAATTCCATGACGCCATCGCCGTCTTTCCATTCTGGAAAGCGCGCGACCTCTATTCGTGCCGCCGCCATTTCTCGTGTCAAATCACCGAGGCATGATGGGCTCCCGCTGACCGCAATCCGCCAATGCGTTGCGTCGGGCGGCGGGGCATCACCACATGAAGTAAGCAAAAGGCCGGACGCCAGCACCACGGCTTGAGCGAAGTTTACAGTCCGTTTGTCCGAACCGGACACGGCCTTATTCCTCGGTCCGGATCAAGATCATCTCACCGATCAGCGCAAACAATATGAATGGTCCCCACGCGGCGAGGAAGGGCGAGTAGGCGCCCAAATCGCCCATCGCGAGGGCGAAATTGTCGGCGACGAAATAGGCGAAGCCGAGGCCCATGCCGAGGATTGCGCGGATGAACAGCTTGCCCGAACGCGCCAGCCCGAACGCCGCGACGGCGCCGAGCAGCGGCATCAAAATCGCCGACAGCGGCCCCGAAATCTTGTGCCACAGCACGCCTTTCAGCGCGTTGACCGGCCGCCCGGCGGCCTCGAGGTCGCTGATCGCCGATTGCAGCTGGAGGAAGGGCAGTTCGTCGCCGTCGACCTGCGCCAGCGTGAACTGGTCGGGACGCACGTTCTTGGCCGCAACGATCGTACCCAGCGACTCGACCGTCCCCGATCGGCGCAGGAATCGCTTGGCATCGGTCAGCTCCCAGCCGCCCTTGACCGACCGCGCGCTGGCCGCCGACAGCATCGACGACAACACCCCGCCGGTTCGCTCATAGATCGTCACGCCGCGCAGGATGATGGTCGGCCCGCCGGTCTCGACCGTCGTCGCGTTGATCAGGTCGTCGCCGTCGCGAACCCAGATGTTGCTGCGGACCCCGCTGTCCTTGGGGACTTTCGCATATTCGACCTTTTGCCACGCGCTGAGCGCGGCGGTCGAGCGGGTGACGATGCGTTCGTTAAAGGCAAAGCTGATCCCGGCGACGAGCAGCGCGGCGAGGAACAGCGGCGCCAGCACCTGATGCGCCGACATGCCCGACGCCTTCATCGCGACGACTTCGCTGTTTTGGTTAAGCGTGATCAGCGTGAGGATCGTGCCGAGCAGCACCGAAAAGGGCAAGAACGTCTCGATAATCTGCGGCAGCCGCATGCCGACATAGCGCCACACATCCGAATCGCTGTTCCCCGCGACACCCAGGATCTTGCCGCTTTCGCCGAGCAGATCGAGCGTTTGCAGGATCAGCACCAGCGCGAACAGGATCGAAAAGGAGCGGATGAGGAACAGGCGGCCGACATACATTGCCATCGTGCGCGACGGGAAAAAGTGGAGCTGGTGCATTTAGGTCAAACTCTCCACCGTCCGCGGCTTGCGCTGGAACAGCTTCATCAGGCCGCGAATCTTTTGCGCCGCCTTGGCTGCGACGCGCTCCAGCGCGCCGATCGGCTGGCCGCCCGGAACATGCGCGACGACATAATACATCCAGATCGCCAGCGCCGCGAACAGCAGGAACGGCACCCATAAGGCGATGACCGGATCGATGATCCCGCGCGCCCCCATATCCTCGGCATATTGGTTGATCTTGTGCTGGGTCACCAGCAGCACGATCGACAGGAATACCCCGAGCGACGAGGTCGATCGTTTGGGCGGAATCGCGAGCGCGATCGCGATCAGCGGAATCAGAAACATCGACATCACTTCGACAATGCGAAAGTGGAAATTCGCGCGCGATTCCAGCCGGGTTTGCTCCGATTGCCGCTGATCCTTCCCCGCGACGAAAAGTTCGGGGATCGTCATTTCGCGGTCAGCGCCGCCGCGGGTCCGGAACGCCTCGATCTTGGGCAGCGGGATCGGCAGGTCGTGATTGTCGAAAGTCAGGACGCGCGGGACCGAAAATTTGGGTGATTCGTGGATCAGCACGCCTTGCGACAGCCGCAGGATGATCGTGTCGGGATCGTCGGTGGCCAGGAACTGCCCGCGCGCCGCGGTCGCCGATACACGCTGGCCGTCCTTATTGTCACCGCGCACGAAAATGCCGCGCAAGCTGCGCCCGTCCTCATAGCTTTGCTCGATCCGCAGCGTCATGCGGTCGCCCAATTTGTTGAACTCGCCGACCTTGATCGACGCGCCGAGCGCGCCGGAGCGCAGTTCGAACTGCAAGCCTTCATAAGCATAGCGCGCAACCGGCTGGATGAAGCCGACGATCGCCAGATTGAGCGCCGCCAGCGCGATCGCAAAGGCAAAGGGTATGCGCATCAGCCGCCCAAAGCTCATCCCGACGCCCTTGAGCACATCAAGTTCGCTCGTCGTCGCAAGCTTGCGGAACGCCAGCAATATTCCCAGCATCAGCCCGATCGGAATGCCGAGCGAAAGATATTCGGGGATCAGATTGGCCAGCATGCGCCAGACGACGCTGACCGGGCCGCCTTCGGTCGCGACGAAGTCGAACAGGCGCAGCATCTTCTCCAGCACCAGCAGCATCGCCGACAGAACCAGCGTGCCCAGCATGGGAAAGAAGATGAGACGCGCAATGTAGCGGTCGATGGCAGGCAGCTTATTCAATCTTTCGTCGCCCCATCACCATGATTTGGCCGCAAATGGTTCCGATATGCCGATGCAAGGGCGACAGGAACCCGTGCCAGCGACTGATATTTGCGTTCGCTGGCGTGGCTATAACCTCTGGAGGTATTGAGGTCATGTCGAAAATTTTTCTCGCCGGCATACTCGCCGCGGGTGCTGCCGGAGCGCTGATCGCGCCCGTTGCGGCGCAGGGTGCGGCGCTGGGGCCGGCGGCAGCGCTGTGCAACAGCAATGCAACCGCCGTTCAGGTCGATGTGCGCGGTTTCAAACAGCGCACAGGGACCGTCCGGGTGCAGATTTACAGCGCGAACAGCAGCTATCTGGAAAAACGCAAATGGATCGAGCGGGTCGACGTACCCGTGTCGCGCGCCGGTACCGTGTCGGTTTGTGTGCCCGTCAAACAGCAGGGCAGCTATGTCGTTTCGGTGCGGCACGACATGAACGGCAATGGCAAGTCGGACCGCAGCGACGGCGCCGGACTGTCGGGTAACCCCGATATGAAAGTCAGCGATTTCATCTTCAAGCGGAAGCCCAAATTGGCGACAGTCAGTTTTGCGGTCGGCGGCGCCACCAAGCGCGTCCCGGTCGTGCTGAACTACGTCAACGGCCTTTCGTTCGACCCGGTCGAATAGGGACTATATGGCGAGCGTCGCGCTTCTTTCCAATCCGCGTTCGACCGGCAACCGTGCCTTGTTGCCGCGGGTTCGCGAATATTGCGCGGCGCATCCCGACATCTTTCATTACGAGGTCGAGGACGTCGATCAGATCGGCGAAGCGATCCGGACCATCGCGATGGTCAGCCCGCGTGTTGTCGTCGTCAATGGCGGCGACGGCACGGTGCAGGCTGCGCTCACCGAGCTGTATTCGGGCGGCCATTTCGGCGGTTCGCCGCCGCCGGTCGCGGTGTTGCCAAACGGCAAGACCAATTTGATCGCGCTCGACCTGGGCGCCGCGGGCGATCCGATCAAGGCGTTGCAGCGCGTGATCGAGCTGGTCGAATCGGGCCAGTTGGAAGATCATGTGATCCAGCGCCAGCTGATCTCGCTCGACAGCGGCGGCGAAGCGCGCCCGGTGCTCGGCATGTTTCTGGGCGGCGCCTATTTGGCCGATGTGATGCTCTATTGCCGTAACCGCATCTATCCGCTCGGCCTGCCCAATGGCGTCTCGCATTTCCTGGCGGCGATTCTCGGGCTGTTCGCGATGATGTTCGGCCTCGGCGGTGGGCGCTTGCCGCCCAAGCCCGAGGCGATGACGGTGTCGCTGATCCGTCAGGGCGAGTTCAAAGGCAAATTCTCGCTGCTGATCGTGACGACGCTGGAAAAATTGCTGCTCAGCATCCGCACCAACGACAGCGCAGGACAGAGCGGGCAGATGAAATTGCTCGCCGTCGAACGCGGCTTTGGCGCACTGGCGCGCATGCTCGGGGCGACCTGGCGCGGTACGCTGGGGCAAAATCAGCTCAACGGGGTGCATTTCCAGCAGGGCGACGAGATTCGTATCGAAGGCAACCGGTCGAATGTCATCCTGGATGGCGAAATTTTCCAGGCCATGAACGGGATGCCGATCATCCTGACCTCGACGCAGCCGGTTCCGTTCCTGCGCCTCGCTGCCTGAACGTTCACCCGTGACCGACCTGATCGATCTGGTCCGCACCGAACTTGCGACCCCGACCGAGCCGCGCGTCACGGCGATGGCACAAGCGATCGCCGCGCAATATCCCGGTAGTGCACGCGCGGTTCTTTTTTATGGCAGCTGCTTGCGCGAGACGCAGCTTGATGGGCTGATGCTTGATTTCTACCTGATCGTGTCGGATTATGGCGATGCCTATCCCAAACGGTGGATGGCGGTAGCAAACCGGCTGATCCCCCCGAATGTGTTTCCGTTCCAGCACGGCGGACTGATCGCCAAATATGCCGTGCTCAGCGAAAAAGACTTCGCGCTGCTCAACAGCGGCGAGGCATCGAACGTGTCGGTGTGGGCGCGCTTCGCTCAGCCGAGCCGTCTGGTCTGGTCGGTCGATCATGTGGCCGCCGACCGTGTGGTCGCCGCGGTTGCGGAAGCGCCGGTCACGCTGTTCGAATTGACGATGCCCACCATGGCGCCGGATCAATCGGCGGACCCGATCGACATCTGGCGCGCCGGTTTTGTGTACACCTATCGTGCGGAGCTGCGCGCCGAACGCAAGGGGCGGTCGCTGTCGATCGTCGATGCCGATGCAGACCGCTATGCGCGTTTCGCTTTGGCAACGCTGGCGGAAATCGCAAAGCGCCGGGGCGTCGGGCCGACCGGCGAAGTTCCGAACGCGCTCCATCCCGACGCGGCGCGCCGGCGGTGGGGCCAAATGCGTCGCCGCGGCAAGATGCTCAGCATCGCCCGGCTCGCCAAAGCCAGCCTGACCTACGCCGGCGGGATCGATTATCTGGCGTGGAAGATCAATCGCCACGCGGGGACGAAGATCGAGATCAAGCCGTGGCAGCGCCGCTGGCCCCTCGTCGCCGCGCTGTCGCTGGTCCCGCGGCTGATGAAGAGCGGAGCGATCCGGTAAACAACAAACGTCGTGCCGGCTTTCGCGGGAATGACGAAGGATGATTAACCCGCCAGCCGATGGCCCTCGGCCGACCGCGCGTCGCCGCAACGCCGGATCGCCTGTTCGAGCGCCGTGAGCGTGAAGGGTTTGCGCAGCACATCATGGTCGCCGAAGCTGGCCACTTCGCTCGCATCTCCGGCATAGCCCGTGACGAACAGCACCGACAGGTCGGGCCAACGCTGTTTGAGCCTGGCGACCATTTCCGGACCAGTCAGTTCGGGCATCAATACGTCGCTCAAAATCAGGTCGAAACCGCCCTGACCTGCGGCCAGCCGCCCCTCCACCAGCGCCTCGGCGTCGAGCGGGTTGCCGCAAGCGATCGCGGTGTGGCCCAATTCGCTGACGGCATCCACCGTCGCGGTGAGGACGCGTTCGTCGTCCTCGACCACCAGGATGCTCAGCGCCTCGCCGGGTGCCGCTGCGCCATCGGTGGGACCGGCAACCGGCTCGGCGATCCGGTCCGTCTGGAACTTGGCCACGGGCAACAGCATCGCGACGCTGGTGCCTTCGCCTTCGGTCGACGCAATCTGCACCTCGCCGCCCGACTGGCGGCAAAAGGCAAAGACCTGGCTCATCCCCAGTCCGGTTCCCTGGCCCGCGGGTTTGGTGGTATAAAAAGGATCGAATACGCGTTCGAGCACATCGGGCGCCATGCCGCATCCGGTGTCGATCACCTGCACCGCCATCGCCTTCTGATCGCCATCGTCCAAGGTGCGGATCGTCAGCGAGCCATGGCCGTCCATTGCATCGCGCGCATTGACCGCGAGATTGAGCAGCGCGTTCTCAAACTGTTGCCGATCGAGCCAGCAGGCGAGACTATCGGCCTGCAGATCAAGCGTCAGCGCGATGCGGTCGCCAATTGTTCGCGCGATCAGCTCGGAAAAACTTGCGATGCAGGCGTCGATGGCGGTCATTTCGGGACGCGCCGGTTCGGAACGGGCAAAGGTCAGCAGGCGCCGTGTCAGGTCCGCGGCACGATTGGCACCGTCGAGCGCGTTGGTCAGATGGCGCTCGGCCTTTTCGGGCGCATCCGGCAGCCATCGCTGGGCGAGTTCGAGACCCCCGACAACGACGGCAAGCATGTTGTTAAAATCATGGGCGATGCCGCCGGTCAGCTGGCCCACCGCCTCCATCTTCTGCGCCTGACGCAGCTGTGCTTCGGCGGCTTCGCGCTCGGTCATTTCGCTGCGCAGTGCGATATTGGCGCGTTCGAGTTCCACGGTGCGCGCTTCGACCGCTTCCTCCAGCTGCGTCGCGCGCTCGCTCTCCGCCGCTTGCTCGCGCCGCGCGACACGGCGCTCGGCTTCGGCGCGCACAAAGGAGAAGGTCGTGCCGATAGCCACCGCAGCGATCGCCGCGCCCAGCAACGTGAACAACAATATGGCTTGTTTCAGGCTCGCCCGATCGTCGGCCGCGGTTCGATTACGGTCGCGCAGCAGCGCCCGTTCGTTGGCGATAATCTGGGTCAGGAGGCGATCGATGCGGCCGAGACCGGCATCGTGCCCGGCAGCGTGATATTTCGAGATGGCGGCAATGGTTTGATTATAATTGGCGCTGAGCGCAGCATCGCCGAGCTGGCGACCGCGGCTGTCCATCTCGGTAGTTAAGCTATCGACCAGCTTGGATTGTGCGGCGTTGTCGCGAACGCTGCGATCGAGCCGCATCAGATATTGCCGGGCTAGCCCCCATTGCTGTTCATAGACGCGGCCGTCTTCCTTTTGCAGCCCTACCGCAAATCGGCCGAGCGCGGCTTCGGCGCGGGCGAGTGCGGCGTCGAGCGAGCGGGTCTGCGAAATCACTTCCAGACTCTGCGTTTGCCAGCCGAGCGATTGGTCATAATTGTCGCTGGCGCGCGCGAGCAGCAGGACAAGCGCCCCGACGATACCGGTCAGCATCGTCGCCATGCCGATCGTCAGCCAGAAGCGTAACCGCTCTTGCCGGGTCTCGGTTTCCGTATCGCCATCCCGCTCGAACACGCGCCGGTCTTACCGGACAAGCGCAGTGCAGCAAAGCGCGGAAATCTGCGAAACTTCAACTCGGCGTAAAAAGGAATCCGCTGGTCGGCGGACCCGCTTGATTTACGCGATGATCCCGATGCGCTTGCCCGCGCGCTCGAAGCGGCCCAGAATTTCGCCGACCTGCTCGATCGTATGTTCGGCGCACAGCGAGCAGCGCAGTAACGTCATGCCAGCGGGGGTCGCGGGCGGGCGGGCGAGGTTGACGTAGAGCCCTTCCTCGAGCAGCGCTTCCCACATCATCGCACCCTTTTCCAGGTCGGGCATGATCACCGCGATGATCGCCGACTGGGGTTCGTCGGTGCCGAGGGTGAAACCGAGATCGCGCAATCCCTTGTGCAGCACCTTCGAATTTTCCCACAGATGCGCGCGCTTGTTCGATCCGTGCATCAGTTTGCGGATGCTGGTTGCCGCGGTCGCGACAACGCTGGGCGGCAGCGAGGCGGTGAACACATAGGGGCGGCAGACGAGCCGCAATATCTCGAACTTCGGATGGTTCGACACGCAGAACCCGCCGACCGTCCCGACGCTCTTCGAAAAAGTGCCGATGATGAAGTCGACGTCGTCCAGCACGCCCTGCGCCTCGGCAACGCCGCGGCCATGTTCGCCGATGAAGCCCATCGAATGGGCTTCGTCGACGAGGATCATCGCGCCATTTTCCTTGGAAACGCGGATCATTTCTTTGAGCGGCGCGACGTCGCCGAGCATCGAATAGACGCCTTCTAGCACCACCAGTTTGCCGGCCTCGGGTGGCAGGCGCTTCAACCGCTTTTCGAGCGCTTCGACGTCGTTGTGGCGAAAGGCGACGATCTCGGCATTGCCCATCGCGCAGCCGTCATAAATCGACGCGTGGCTGTCGATGTCGAGGATGACATAGTCGCCCTTGCCGGCGATCGTGCTGATGATGCCCAGGTTCGCCTGATAACCCGTTGAAAACACCATGGCATGATCCATGGCGTAAAATTCCTTGAGCGCCTCTTCGCACTCCTTGTGGCCCTGATAGGTGCCGTTGAGGACGCGACTGCCGGTGGTGCCGGCCCCGAATTTGTCGAGCGCGTCCTTGCCCGCGGCGATGACGTCCGGATCGAATGTCATGCCCATATAGTTGTAAGTGCCGAGCAGGATCGTCTCGCGCCCGTTGCAGATCGCGACGGTCGGCGAGACGACTTTCTCCATCACCAGATTATACGGATCGGTGACCCCGGTCGCGAGCAGGTCCTCGCGCTGCTGGATCAGCGGATCGAATTTCGAGAAGAGATCGGTCATATTCTGTGTCCCAAATCCGTTCGCATCGAGCGAAGTCGAGATGCCCCTCGGCCTTGCGCTGTCCAGATGGGTGTCTCGACTTTGCTCGACACGAACGCGAAGATAAGTTTCAGCCCTGCAATTTCTCGACCGCCGCGACCAACTGGCCCACGGTTTCGATCTCGGCCTGCATGTTCATGCTGATGATGATGTCGAAACTGTCCTCGACCTCGGCGACGAAATCCATCACCGTCAGGCTGTCCCATTCGAGGTCGCCGGCAAAGGTGGTGGCGTCGGTCAGTTCGACGCCCTTTTTATTGAACGGGCCGATCAGGCCGAAAATCTGGTCGCGCAGGGCGGTGCTCATGTGATGCGTCCCATCAAGAAAGAATATTGCGCGCGGGAATGCCGCGCTACGGCCCGATTGGCAAGCGAATGCGGCGGGAACAGGGCAGCATCTTGCCGCTTGCGCCACTTCATGTCATCCCTGTGACGGGTCGCCAGCAGGGGCAGCTTGGCATGGGCAGCGAAGATACAAAGACGTCGCCGGATCGACCGGCCATTTCCTTTCCGCCGAACGCGGTCCATCTGGTGCGCACGAACCAGCAGATCACGATGCAATTGTCGCAGATGGCCGATCAAAAGGCGTCGATCCTGATGGGCGCGACCTTCGTCGTTTTCACGCTGGCGATCGGACAGGCGCGGTCGGGCGGCGGCGCGCTGGCGATGCCACTGGCTATTCTTGCGACCTTCTCTTTCCTGTCGGCGCTGCTCGCGGTGTCGGCGGTGCTGCCGCGCGTCGGCAAGGCGCCGCCGGTCGTTCACAAGGACGGCAAGGATCACAGCAATATCCTGTTCTTTGGCCGCTTCGAGCAGATGGACGAGGATGAATTCATCGCTGCGGTCAAAACGCGGCTGCGCACCGAGGAAGATCTGTACGAGACGATGCTGCGCGACACGTACCAGAATGGCGTTGTTCTGGCGCGGCGCAAATATCGCTATCTGGCCTATGCCTACCGGCTGTTCGTCGTCGGTTTGACGCTGACATTCCTTGGTTTCGCGTTCGAGATGGTGATGCTTTGGAGCAAATGACCTCGGTGAGCATTATCCTGAAATGACCGACGTCTTCATCAGCTACAAGCGCGAGGAGCGCGGGCGCTGCGTCGCGATCTATAACGCGCTCGTCGACTTGAAGCTGTCGGTGTGGTTCGACGCCCATATCGAGCCCGGCACCGATTTCGACCGCGAGATCGAGCGCGAGGTGCGCGGGGCCAAAGCGGTCCTCGTGCTATGGTCGGCGCTCGCCGCCGACAGCGACTGGATCCGCGCCGAGGCACGCACCGGTCGGCAGAATGAGCGACTGGTGGCGATCCGGCTCGACGATTGCCTGCCGCCGCTCGAATTCGCGTCGGTGCAAGCGGTCGATCTGTTCGATCGCCGCGATTTCCAGTCTGACGAGGGGTGGCGGCAGATCGTGGCGCGGATCGGGCGGCTGACCGGACGGCCCGGGCTGGGCGATTATGTACGCTGCGAACAGGATGCCGACGCCGGCCGCTGGCGCGGCTGGATCGCCGCAAACCCCGACGATCCCCTTGTCGACAAGGCGAAGCAGCGGCTGGCGCTGCTGATGCGGCCCGACCCCGCGCCATCTACACCGCAACCCATCGCGCCCGCCGTCGATGTCCCGCCGCCGATGATCTCAACTCCTGCGCGGACACCGGCCGAATCTGCCACCCCACCCTGGCTCACCTGGATGCGCCATCACGGCTGGATCGCCGCTATCGCCTTGCTTGTGCTGCTGGGGGCGATCGTGCTTTTTGATCGTTTCGCGGCCAGCGACACCACGCAGGTCGCCGCGATCGACGGCGCCCCATCCGAAAGCGCCAGCACGCCCAACACCGTCCCGACGACGACCGTCGTGGCGGGACAGGACCGGCCGGGGCGCTGCCCCGGAACCAATCCCTTTCGCATCGCCGCATCGGCCGGGCGCACCGATCCGCAACCGGAATGGAACCCGACGGTCGACAGCGCTTGGCTCGCATGGAAGAATTGTCCGGGCCTGGTGGTTGTGGAGGGTCATGTGGAACAGGGCGGCGATACCCGCGACGCATCACGCATGGCCATCGCCGTGGCCGAGCAACTCGTGCAAAAGGGGATTCCCGAAGGCACGTTGACGTGGACCGGCAAGGGCGCGACGACACCGCTGGCTGGTCATGGGCCAACCGACGCGGCGAACCGGCGCATCGAAATCTACCTGATGGAGCCCTATCACCCGGGCCTGCGTTGACCGCGGACTTGTGGCCAATATGCCACCATCGCCGACAATTTTCGAACCTGCGCCGCTCACCGATTGAAGGACCTGACCCGCGCGCCTATTCGGGCCGGCTATGTTGCAGCAGGCCACCCCTTTGACCGCGGATCGTTCGCGGGGTCTTCGCACGGAATTCCGGGCGACGTTGGCGCTCGCTGTGCCTCTGGCGGCGGCGAACCTGTTGCAGATGATGGTCCATGCGATCGACGTGATTTTCGTCGCGCGGCTGGGTGATGCCGCACTGGCCGCTTCATCGCTCGGTGTTGCGATATTCGGCCTGCTTCTGTGGACCGGCAGCGGACTGGTCGGCGCGTCGGCACCGCTGATCGCCGCCGAACTCGGTCGCCGCAAACATGCGGTGCGCGAGGTGCGCCGGACGGTGCGCATGGCGCTATGGCTGAGCGTCCTAGTGTCGATCCTCTTCATGGGCGTCTGCGCGGCGGGCGGGCCGATCATGATCGCGACCGGACAACCGGCGGAAATGTCGGCGCATGCCGCCAGCTTCCTGTTGATTCTGATGTGGGGCATGGCCCCGATGATCGCGGCGACGGTGCTGCGCATCTTCGTTTCGGCACTTGGTCGCCCGACGATCGCCACCGCGATCACTTTTGGCGCGCTGTTCGTCAACGCGCTCGGTAATTGGGCGCTGGTGTTCGGCAATTTGGGCATGCCCGCGCTCGGCTTGCACGGCTCGGCAATCTCCAGCGTGACGACCAGCTTCCTGATGCTGCTCGCCTATGTCGTCGTTATCCAGTCCGACCGGCGGCTGCGGCGCTATCGCCTGTTCGGCAATTGGTGGCGCCCCGAATGGACGCGCTTTTTCGACATGCTGCGCATCGGCACCCCAATCAGCCTGACGATTCTAGCCGAGGCAGGCTTGTTCACCGGCGCCGCGTTCCTGATGGGCCGGATCGGCGAAGCCGAACTCGCCGGACACACGATCGCGTTACAGGTCGCGGCGCTCGCCTTCCAGATCCCGTTCGGGGTCGCACAGGCGGCAACGATCCGCGTCGGCCTGGCCTTTGGTGCGCGCGACCACCGCGGCATTGCGCACGCCGGGACGGCGTCGCTGGTACTCGGCATCGGCTTCATGGCGTTCACCGCGCTGCTGATGTGGCTGTTCCCGGCGCTGGTGCTGTCGATCTATGTCGACGTCGATGCGGCGCGGAATGCCGCGCTCGTCGGGTTTGCGATGCAGTTCCTGGTCGTGGCAGCGGCGTTCCAGCTGTTCGACGGCGCGCAGGCGGTCGCCGCCGGGGTGCTGCGCGGCCTGCAGGACACCCGCACCCCGATGATCATCGCAATCTGCGGATACTGGATCGCGGGTTATGGCACGGCGATCTACCTTGGTTTCTGGACACCGCTCGCCGGGGTCGGGGTGTGGATCGGGCTGGCGGTCGGACTTATTGTGGTGTCGGCGGTGCTGTTGCTCCGGTGGCGGATGCGCGGTCGTCTCGGCCTGCTACCGGCCTGACCGAAAAACTTCATAAGATTCTTGTAGCGCGGCGCTTGACGCCCATCTGACTCTTACCCATATGGCCGACTGTTAGCACTCGCGACCTGTGAGTGCTAAAACGACATCCTTTGCACTTCTGGAGAGATATCCATGCAATTTCGTCCTCTGCACGACCGCGTGCTGGTCCGCCGTATCGAAGCCGAAGAAAAAACGGCCGGCGGGATCATCATCCCCGACACCGCCAAGGAAAAGCCGCAGGAAGGCGAAGTCGTCGCCGTTGGCACCGGCGCGCGCGCCGACGATGGCAAGATCACCCCGCTCGACGTCAAGTCGGGCGACCGCATCCTGTTCGGCAAATGGTCGGGTACCGAAGTCAAGGTCGACGGCGAAGAGCTGCTGATCATGAAGGAATCGGACATATTGGGCGTCATCGCCTGAACCGTCCCCGCGTCCCTTGCGGGCGCGATTTCAGTGTGAAGTTGCGCAGTTTTCTGCGCCTTTGAAAGGAATAGCCACATGGCTGCTAAAGACGTCAAATTTTCGCGCGACGCGCGTGAGCGCATCATGCGCGGTGTCGATACCCTCGCCGACGCGGTGAAGGTTACCCTCGGTCCCAAGGGCCGCAACGTCGTGATCGACAAGAGCTTCGGCGCGCCCCGCATCACCAAGGACGGCGTCACCGTCGCCAAGGAAATCGAACTCAAGGACAAGTTCGAAAACATGGGCGCCCAGATGCTGCGCGAAGTCGCATCGAAGGCGAACGACAAGGCCGGCGACGGCACCACCACCGCGACCGTTCTCGCCCAAGCGATCGTGCGCGAAGGCATGAAGTCGGTTGCCGCCGGCATGAACCCGATGGACCTGAAGCGCGGCATCGACCTCGCGGTCACCAAGGTTGTCGAAACGATCAAGGCGCAGTCGAAGCCCGTTTCGGGTACCGCTGAAATCGCCCAGGTCGGCATCATTTCGGCCAATGGCGACACCGAAGTCGGCGAAAAGATCGCCGAAGCGATGGAAAAGGTCGGCAAGGAAGGCGTGATCACCGTCGAGGAAGCCAAGGGTCTCGATTTCGAGCTCGACGTTGTCGAAGGCATGCAGTTCGACCGCGGATATTTGAGCCCCTACTTCATCACCAACCCGGAAAAGATGCTCGTCGAGCTGGCCGATCCCTACATCCTGATCTTTGAAAAGAAGCTCTCGAACCTGCAGGCGATGCTGCCGATCCTCGAAGCCGTGGTTCAGTCGGGTCGCCCGCTGCTGATCATCGCTGAAGACATCGAAGGCGAAGCGCTCGCCACGCTGGTGGTCAACCGCTTGCGCGGCGGCCTGAAGGTCGCGGCCGTCAAGGCACCGGGCTTCGGCGATCGCCGCAAGGCGATGCTGCAGGACATCGCGATCCTCACCGCCGGTGAAATGATCAGCGAAGACCTGGGCATCAAGCTCGAAACCGTCACGCTGAACATGCTGGGCCAGGCAAAGCGCGTCACCATCGACAAGGATAATACCACCATCGTCGACGGTGCCGGTGAAGCCAGCACGATCAAGGGCCGGGTCGAACAGATCCGCGCCCAGATCGAAACGACGACCAGCGACTACGACAAGGAAAAGCTGCAGGAACGTCTGGCGAAGCTCGCCGGCGGTGTTGCCGTCATCAAGGTCGGCGGTGCGTCGGAAATCGAAGTGAAGGAACGCAAGGATCGCGTCGATGACGCGCTGCATGCAACCCGCGCTGCGGTCGAAGAAGGCATCGTCCCCGGCGGCGGCACCGCGCTGCTTTATGCCACCAAGGCTTTGGACGGCATGACCGGCGTCAACGAAGACCAGACCCGCGGCATCGACATCATCCGTCGCGCGCTGCAGGCTCCGGTTCGCCAGATCGCTGAAAATGCGGGCTTCGACGGCGGCGTGGTGGCCGGCAAGCTGTTCGATCAAAAGGACAGCAACTTCGGCTTCAACGCCTCGACCGACGTCTATGAAGACCTGGTCAAGGCCGGTGTCATCGACCCGACCAAGGTCGTCCGCGTGGCGTTGCAGGATGCGGCCTCGGTTGCCGGTCTGCTGATCACGACCGAAGCCGGCATCGCCGAATCGCCCGAAGACAAGCCTTCGATGGGCGGCGGCATGGGCGGCGGCGGCATGGGCGGCATGGGCGGCATGGACTTCTAAGTCCAAACCGTTCGGCACTCAGCCAACGAAAAGAGGGCCGGGGGAGCAATCCTCCGGCCCTTTTTCTATTCGGACACCTGCGAATGCAGGGGCCCATCACCGGCCCCATCGTTCTTCATCGCCGTCGGCCCGGAAATGCCCTGACAGGAGAGGGGTCTCTGCCTTCGCAGGGGCACGGCGGTTCTGTCATTGCCAGCTCATCCTGCGCGGCATAGCAAATACCCATGAGCCTGTTCCTCGCCTTCGCCATGCTCACCGCCCCGATGCCGGCCCCGTCGCCCATCGAGCGCTGCGGCTATCGTATCGCCCAAACCTATCCGCACGATGCGACCTCGTTCACCCAAGGCCTGTTTTGGGACGAAGGCCATCTCTACGAAGCCACCGGCCAATACGGTCAGTCACGCCTCGCGCGGCTCGACCTCAAGACCGGAAAGGCGCTGGCCCAGACGAAACTGCCGTCCGACCAGTTCGGCGAAGGCATCACCCGCTGGCGCGACCAGATCATCGGCGTCACCTGGCAGGGCGGCATCGGCAATCGCTGGCGGCTCAAGGATCTGAAGCCCGTCGGCACGTTCAAATATCAGGGTGAGGGCTGGGGCGTGACACTGGTCGGCGACAGCCTTGTGCTGAGCGATGGCACCTCGCAGCTGCGCTTTTTCGATCCCGCGACAATGACCGAGCAGAAACGCGTTACGGTACGGTTCGGCAACCGGCCGCTGGCGATGATCAACGAGCTGGAGACGATCGACGGCGAAATCTGGGCCAATATCTGGATGACCGACATGATCGTGCGGATCGATCCGGCCAGCGGCCATATCAAATCCTATGTCGACCTTTCAGGGCTCAAGGAGCAGGCTGGCGCATCGGGGAGCGACAGCGTCCTCAACGGCATCGCGTGGGACGCCCAGAAAAAGCGGCTGTTCGTCACCGGTAAATATTGGCCCAAACTATACGAGATCGCGCTTGCCGACTGTGGTTAGCCGGTAAGCGCCTGCTCCATCCGCGCCGCCGCCGCGTCATAGACGTGCGCCTTCAGCCCCGCGGTAATCGCAGCAGGCGCGCGGTCGGGGTGGCCGCCGACATAGGGCGGGGCGGGATCATATTCGATCGCCAGCTGCACCGCCTGTGCGACCGCGTCACCATGAAGGCGTCCGATCAGTGTCAGCGCGAAATCGAGCCCCGATGTCACCCCGCCGCTGGTCACGAGATTGCCATCCTCGACGATGCGCGCCGCCACCGGCGTCGCGCCGACCAGCGGCAACAGATGGGCATAGGCCCAATGCGTTGTCGCACGCTTGCCCGCGAGCAGCCCGGCGCGGCCGAGCAGGAAGGCGCCGGTGCAGACGCTGGTTACCCATCGCGCGCTTGCCGCCTGGCGGGTGATGAAGTCGATCGTCGCGGCATCGCCGAGCGCCGCGGTAACGCCATGCCCGCCCGGGATGCACAGGATGTCGGCCTGCGGGCAGCTGACGAAATCGTCGGTCGGCAGAATTGAAAAGCCGCTGTCGGTGGCGATGGGATCACGGCTGACCGCGGCGCCGACCATCCGCGCGCCGGGCATGCGGCAGAGCGCCTGCGCGGGGGCGGTGAAATCGAGCTGGGTGATACCCGGAAACAGCAGAAAGACGATCGTGGTGGTGGCGGCAGGGTTGGCGGCTGTATCGGTCATGCGGATGTCCTTGCGCTGGCAGTGGATCACCCAGGCGCGCGGCTCGAAATAGCATGTCAGCTAGCCTCGCTTCCCGATGGAACTCCATCTTTAGCGCCAGTCGCGGGGCGATCCCGCTCTAATCCCGTCGCCGGCGAAGGGGAAGGCGCTATTTGTCTGGCCTATTCGTCCGCCTTGTCACGCGCGTCGGACGCCGGCCGCGCCGCGGCTGCGGTCGCGGTGTCGCGGCTTTCGAGCATTTCGGCGGCATCGTTGAGCGCTTTGGCCTCGCTGACGGTCACGCCGCCAGGACCCGGCTCGTTATCGGTGCGGTTGCAACCCGAAACCAGCGCGAAGGCCGCAGCTGCGCCGAGCGCTGCTCTCCACTTATGGCGGTACATGGTCTGGTCTCCCACGAAAAAGGGCTCCATCCGTAACGCAACGAATGGAGCCCTCCATAATCGCACACTCAGGCGTGCGCCAACGACTTACTTCTTGTCGTTGGCTTCGGCCTTGGCGGTTTCGGCTTCGATCTTGTCGCCGGCAGCAGCCGCAGCATCACCAGCGGCGTTGACAGTGCCTTCAACGGCATTGCCAGCCTTGTCAGCAGCAGCGGCCGTCGCGGCGGCGGCATCGTCGGCAGCGGCAGCGGTCGCATCAGCGGCGTCAGCAGCGCCTTCGGCCATAGCGTCGCCCGTTGCGGCGGCGTCGTCGGCCATGGAATCGGCGGTTTCACCGGCCGCATCCTGCGTCTTTTCCGAGCAGGCGGTGAGGCTGAAGGCCGCGGCGGCCATCGAAGCGATGAGGATCTTGCGCATGGGTAATTCCTTTCGAATGCAATAACCGGGCAACCGGTCATGGATACAGAGGGTTAGCGATGGATCGGGAGCTTGGCAACCGCGCTGGGGTTCACCTGTCCCAAAAGGACAAAGGGGCCGCCGGCGCACCGGCGACCCCCATTGTTCCTTTGGCCAAAACCGCCGGAAAAGAAGCTTACTTCTTGGCTTCTTCCATCGCGCCCTTGGCTGCGTCGGCAGCTTCCTTGGCAGCGTCAGCAGCTTCGGCAGCCTTGTCGGTTGCAACAGCAGTGTCGCCAGCAGCGGCGGCGTCGGCGGCACCTTCAGCAGCGGCACCAGCGGTCGCAGCGGCGTCAGCAGCGCCTTCGGCGGCGCCCATCGCGCCATCAGCGGCACCTTCGACGGTCGCAGCCGTATCTTCGGTGGTCGCGGCGGCGTTGTCGGCAGCCTTGTCACCGCAGGCAGCGAGGCCAAGCGACGCGGCAAGGACGAGCGACAGCGTGATTGATTTTTTCATTTGGGAAACCCCTCTCGAATTGAACTGATCGACCGGCACAGGAACAGATCGATCCCGGAAAATGCCAATCGAGGGCAGAATTACTCGCTCGACAAATCGCACGCAACGCCCTTTTTGCGCGGACCGCCATGTTTCCGCGCAAAGTTGATCGGGCCTGATCCCGTATGGCGGAAAAAGGCGTGCACGCGTCAGTTGACCGGATATAAAGAAATCTTTATATGTTTGGACGTGAACGAACTGATCGACATCTTTTCGGCCTTGGCCGACCCGACGCGATTGCGAGTCGTGGCGCTGCTCCGCGAAATGGAGCTGGCGATTGGCGAGCTGGCGGCGGTGCTCGATCAGAGCCAGCCGCGCGTATCGCGCCATGTCCGTATCCTCGTCGAGGCGGAGATTGTCGAGCGGCGGCGCGAAGGAAGCTGGGTGTTCCTGCGGATCGCCAAGAATGGACCGATCGCCGACATTATCGGGCAGGCTGAAACCTGGCCGTTCTCGGCGCGCGAGGCGCTGGTCATCGCGCATGATGCGCGGCGTCTGGTGGCGGTCCGTGACGAGCGGGTCGCGGTCGCCGAGCGCTATTTCGCCGAACATGCCGCTGAATGGGATGCGATCCGGTCGCGCCATGTCGCCGAGAGCGAGGTCGAGGCGGCGATGCTGGCGATGATGCACAACCGTCGGCTCGGGCATTTGCTCGACATCGGGACCGGTACTGGCCGCATGGCGGAAATCTTCGCACCGACCGCGCGTCGGATTACTGCGCTCGATCGCAGCCCCGAAATGCTTCGCATAGCGCGTACCAAGCTGGCGGGGCAGGGGGTCCCGGTCGATCTGGTCCAGGGCGATTTCCTGAACCTGCCGGTGGAAGATGCCAGCGTCGACAGCATCGTCATTCACCAGGCGCTGCATTTCGCACATGAGCCCGACCGGGTGATCGCCGAAGCGAGCCGGGTGCTCCGCGGCGGCGGCCATTTGCTCGTCGTCGATTTTGCGCCGCATGACGATGAGGCTCTGCGCAATCTCGCCGCACATGCCCGGCTGGGCTTTTCGGACGCGCAGATCCGCGGCTGGTTCGCGTCGGCCGGTCTGCTGCTGGAAAATACGCAAACGCTCGAAGGGGGCGAACTGGCCGTGAAGCTTTGGCTTGGCCGTCGTCGCAGCGATGAAGATCAACCGCCGGTCGCCCATGATGGCGACGGACAATCAAAAAGGCTCGCGGCATGACGTCGAACTTGAATTCGCTCGCGGAGGCGCGCCGCGCCGCGGCATCGCCGCTCTTCGCCAATCTGGACGGCGACATCGGGGTCAGCTTTGAATTTTTCCCGCCGAAGACCGAGAAGATGGAAGCGCAGCTGTGGGACACGTTCCGCACGCTCGAACCGCTGGGACCCAGCTTCGTTTCGGTCACCTATGGCGCGGGCGGATCGACGCGCGAGCGCACGCACGCGACTGTTGCGCGTATCGCCGCGGAGAGCGCCGTGCCACCCGCCGCGCACCTGACCTGTGTCGAGGCGTCGCGCGCCGAGATCGACGAGGTCGCGCAGGCCTATTGGGATGCCGGGGTGCGACACATCGTCGCGCTGCGCGGCGACGTGCCGGGCGGGGCGCCGTATAGCGCACACCCGCAGGGCTATGCGAATGCGATCGAGCTAGTCGCGGGGCTGAAGGCGATTGCGCCGTTCGACATTTCGGTTGCCGCCTATCCCGAAGTGCACCCCGATGCCGATTGTGCTACATCCGATCTCGACAATCTGAAGCGCAAGCTCGATGCCGGGGCGACCCGCGCGATCACACAGTTCTTTTTTTCGCCCGACAGCTTCCTGCGCTTTCGAGATGTGGCGGCGGCGGCGGGAATCGACGCGCCGATCATTCCCGGTATCCTGCCGGTTTCTAACGTGTCGCAGACGCGCCGCATCGCCGACATGTGCGGCACTGCGATCCCGGCGTGGATGGTCTCGCTGTTCGATGGGCTCGACGATCATCCCGCGGCGCGTCAGTTGGTGGCGGCGACCGTCGCCGCCGAAATGTGCCGCCGCCTTTACGCTGGTGGGGTGCGCGATTTCCATTTTTACACGCTCAACCGCGCCGAGCTCAGCTATGCGATTTGTCATCTGCTGGGGCTGCGGCCGGTCGCCAACGCAAAGGATCAGGCGGCATGATAAGCGCACGCGAAGCATTGGTGGCGGCAGCGAAAGAGCGCATCCTGCTCACCGACGGCGGCTGGGGCACCCAGATTCAGGACCGCAAGCTCGTCGAGGCCGACTATGCCGGCAACCTTGGCCTGACCCACGATCAGAAGGGCAATAACGATATCCTGGCGCTGACGCGCCCCGATGTCGTGACCGCGATCGGCGAGGCGTATCTGAAAGCCGGTTCGGACATCGTGTCGACGAACACCTTCAGCGCCAACACGATCAGCCAGGCCGATTATGGCGCCGAACATCTGGTTGCCGACATCAATCACGCCAGTGCGCGACTGGGACGCGAGATCGCCGACGTCTATCAAGAACGCGACGGCCGCCGCCGCTTTATCGCGGGCGCGGTGGGGCCGACGAACAAGACCTTGTCGCTGTCGCCGGACGTGAACAACCCCGGCTATCGCGAGATCGACTTCGACGAACTCAAAAGCGTCTATCTCGACCAGGTCGTGGCACTGGCCGAGGGCGGCGCCGACTTCATCCTGATCGAGACGATATTCGATACACTGAACGCCAAGGCCGGGATCTCCGCAGTAATCGAGGCCGAGGCGAAAGTCGGGCGCGAATTGCCGTTGATGGTCTCGATGACGCTCACCGATCTGTCGGGCCGCAACCTGTCGGGGCATACGGTCGAGGCATTCTGGTACGCGGTGCGCCATGCGCGGCCGCTGACGATCGGACTCAACTGCTCTTTCGGCGCGGCACAGCTTCGTCCGCATGTGCGCGTGCTGTCCGACATCGCCGACGCGCTGGTCATGGTCTATCCGAACGCAGGCCTGCCCAACGAGCTTGGCGAATATGACGAGATGCCCGACACCACCGCGGGGCTCGTCCGCGAATGGGCCGAGCATGGTCAGGTCAATATCCTGGGCGGTTGCTGCGGATCGACGCCGGCGCATCTCGCGGCGATGGCAAAGGCGGTTGCGGGCCTGACGCCGCGCCATATCCCGCAGGTGCCGGTACGAACCCGGCTGGCGGGGCTGGAGCCTTTCACGATGGCGGCATGATATATTTCGCCCTCCCCTTCAGGGGAGGGGCAGCGAGACTTGCGAGCTTGCTCGCTAGACGCAGCGGGGTGGGGGCTATCGGCCTTGCACTACACCGACGGCCCCCACCCCAACCCCTCCCCTGAAGGGGAGGGGCTTGAAAGACGCAAATGACCGAAACGACCACCTCCGCCACCAACTTCGTCAATATCGGCGAGCGAACCAACGTCACCGGATCGGCGGCGTTCAAGAAGCTGATCATGGCCGACGATTATGCCGCAGCGGTCGAGGTCGCGCGGCAGCAGGTCGATAATGGCGCGCAGATCATCGACATCAACATGGACGAAGGGCTGCTCGACGCTGAATATGCGATGACGACCTTTCTGAAGTTGATCGCCGCCGAGCCCGACATCGCGCGCGTTCCCTTCATGATTGACAGCTCGAAATGGAGCGTCATCGAGGCGGGGTTGAAATGTGTACCCGGCAAGCCGATCGTCAATTCGATCAGCATGAAAGAAGGCGAAGCGCCGTTCCTCGAACACGCCCGCAAATGCATGGCTTACGGCGCCGCGGTCGTCGTCATGGCGTTCGACGAAGTCGGGCAGGCCGACACCATGGAGCGCAAGATCGAGATTTGCGCCCGCGCCTACGACCTGCTGATGACCATCGGCTTTCCGCCCGAGGACATCATCTTCGACCCCAATGTCTTCGCCATCGCGACGGGGTTGGAGGAGCATGACAATTACGCCGTCGACTTTATCGAGGCGGTAAAGGTCATCCGTGTCCGTTGTCCGCATGTCCATTTCTCGGGCGGCCTGTCGAACCTGTCATTCGGCTTCCGCGGCAACGAGACCGTGCGCCGCGCAATGCACAGCGTGTTTCTTTATTATGCCATTCCGGCCGGGCTCGACATGGCGATCGTCAACGCGGGGCAACTCGATGTGTACGATACCATCGACCCCGAGCTGCGGCAGGCGTGCGAAGATGTCGTGCTCAACCGCAAGGTCGAGGGTGAAGCCGAAAGCCCGACCGAACGGCTGATCGCGCTCGCCGAACGCTACAAGGGCAGTAACCCCGCACAGGAAAAGGCCGCCGAGGAATGGCGCGGCTGGCCGGTCGCCAAGCGGCTTGAGCATGCGCTGGTCAAGGGCATCGATGCCCATGTCGTCGACGATACCGAGGAAATGCGCCTGCTGATGCCGCGCCCGATCGAGGTGATCGAAGGGCCGTTGATGGACGGTATGAATGTCGTTGGCGACCTGTTCGGGTCGGGCAAGATGTTCCTGCCGCAGGTCGTGAAATCGGCGCGCGTAATGAAAAAGGCGGTCGCGCATCTGCTGCCTTTCATCGAAGCCGCGAAGGAGCCGGGCGCGAAGGGCAAGGGCAAGGTCATCATGGCCACCGTCAAGGGCGACGTCCACGACATCGGCAAGAACATCGTCGGGGTGGTGCTGCAATGCAACGGCTTCGAGATCGTCGATCTGGGCGTCATGGTGCCATGGTCCAAGATCCTCGAAGCGGCGAACGAAAATGACGCCGACATGATCGGCCTGTCGGGCCTGATCACCCCGTCGCTCGACGAGATGGTGACGGTGGCCGAGGAAATGCAGCGCGCGGGGATGACGATGCCGCTGCTGATCGGCGGCGCGACGACGTCGAAGGTGCATACCGCGTTGCGCATCGATGTGGCGTATAAGGGGCCGGTGCTCCACGTCCTCGACGCGAGCCGCGCGGTCGGCGTCGCGACCGCCCTGGTCAGCGACACCGGGCGCGATGCCTATGTAAAAGGCTTTAAGGACGATTATGAGCATGTCCGCGACGTGCGCGCGAACAAGGGGCAGAGCGCACTGATTTCGATCGAGGATGCGCGCGCCAACGGCTTTGCCATCGACGAACATATCCGGCCGTTTCCGCCCGAAAAGCCGGGCGTGCATGTCTTCGACAACTGGGATCTGGCCGAGTTGATCGAATGGATCGACTGGACACCCTTTTTCCGCGCGTGGGAACTCGCGGGCAATTATCCGGCGATCCTGACCGACCCCGTTGTCGGCGAAAGTGCGTCGAGCCTGTACGCCGATGCCCGCGCGATGCTCGACACGATCGTATCCGAAGGCTGGCTGACCGCGCGCAGCGTCGCCGGGCTGTGGCCGTGCCGGCGCGAGGGCGACGACGTCATCATCCATCTTGAGGAAACGGAAGAGCATGTCCGCATTCCCTTCCTGCGCCAGCAGATCGCCAAGCGCGAAGGGCGCCCGAACATGTGCCTGGCCGATTTCGTCAGCCATGACGGCGACTGGATTGGCGGCTTTTCGGTCGCGATCCATGGCATCGAGCCGCATCTGGCGCGCTTCAAGGCCGCGCATGACGATTATAACGACATCCTGTTGAAAGCGCTCGCCGACCGCTTCGCCGAAGCCTTGGCCGAACGGCTGCATGCGCATGTCCGCACCGACCTGTGGGGTTATGCACCGGGCGAACAGCTGACCCCCGACGCCATCGTCAAAGAGGAATATCGGGGCATCCGTCCGGCGCCGGGTTATCCTGCCTGTCCCGACCACAGTCTGAAACCGATCCTGTTCGACCTGCTCGATGCGGGGACCAACTCGGGCGCGATCCTGACCGAAAATTTCGCGATGCTGCCGACGGCGGCGGTGTCGGGTTTCTATTTCGGTCATCCCGACGCAAGTTATTTCGGCGTTGCGCGCGTGGGTCCGGATCAGCTGGCCGATTATGCGGCGCGGCGCGGGGTCGATATGGACATAGCGACGCGGTGGCTGCGGCCGAACCTGGATTAGAGCTCGCATCACCGGCCAAGGATTAATCGTTACGCGCCCGCCTGTCCGATAAAGGGACGCCGACACGATGAACCGCCTTCGCCAACGACTGTCGGCGCGAAACGCGCTATAAGACCGTCATGGTCCAGTCTCTTATCCGTCGGCCGCTGTTGCCGCTGCTCGCCCTTCCGCTGTTGTTTGCACCGGCGCCGCTGCCCGCGCAGACCGGCGGCGCACCCTATAGCGTTGATGGGCGCAGTTTCGGACGGTTGCAGGAGGCGGTCGATGCCATTGGAGACGGCGAGGGGACGATCCGGATCGCCGCCGGCTATCATCGCGACTGCGCGGTACAGACCGCAGGACGTATCGCGTTTGTCGCCGCGGAATCGGGTCGCGCGATCTTCGACGGCGTGACCTGCGAGGGTAAAGCCGCGTTGGTGTTGCGCGGTGCAGGCGCGCGTGTCGACGGGCTGGTGTTCCAGAATATGCGGGTACCCGACGCGAATGGCTCGGGCATCCGCCTTGAACGAAGCAATCTCGACGTCGTCAACAGCCTGTTCCGCAATAGCGAACAGGGGATATTGACCGGCGACGATCCCGCGGCGACGCTGACGATCGATCGCTCGACCTTCTCGGGCCTTGGTCGCTGCGATCGCGGGCTCAGCTGCGCGCATGGCGTCTATACCGGGATCTACGGCAAGGTCATCGTCACCCGTGCCCGCTTTGAAAAAGGCACCGGGGGGCATTATCTCAAGACCCGCGCGATCGTCGTCGACATCAACGACAATAGTTTCGACGACACGCAGGGCAGCACGACCAATTACATGATCGACCTGTCGTCGGGATCGATCGGCCAGATCATGAACAATCTGTTCGTTCAGGGGCGCGACAAGGAAAATTATTCGGCATTGATCACGGTCGCCGCTGAAGAGCGCAAAAATCCGTCGCGCGGCCTGTCGATCGCGGGCAATCGTGCCAGCCTGCCCGCGGGGCTGGGTCGTAAATCGGTGTTTGTTGCGGACTGGAGCGGCGAAGCGCTGGCGATCGGAGCCAATGAACTCGGGCCTGGATTGACGCCGTTCGAGAAACGGTAGCGCCGACGTCCTGGTCCCGCTCGATGCGAACGGGATTGTTAAGCAGATTTAAGCTTCGCCGCGCGTTTCGATCAGCGAAGCGGCCAGCGCCTCGGCAGGCGATTTACCGCCCCACAGCACAAACTGGAACACCGGGTAAAACCGCTCGCATTCGTCGATCGCGCTCTCGATCAGCGTTTCGGTCATGTCGAGCGACAGCGACGCGTCGCCGCCGACCAGCAGGCCGTGGCGGAACAATATCGTTCCGCTGTTCGACCACAGCTCGAAATGGCCCAGCCACAATTGTTCGTTGATCAGCGCCAGCGCCTCATGCGCGACGGCACGCTTGTCCTCGACGACGCGAATGTCGGGAAAGGCGAGCAGTTGGATGACGCCATCGTCGGCGCGCCACACCGCGCGCAGCTCATAGGTCGTCCAGCTGCCCTGCGCCGTCGCGACGATCTCGTCCTCGCCCACCATTTCGTGCGGCCAGTCATGCGCCGCGAAGTAGGACGACAGCATGTCCATAGGGGCCGCGTCCTGGCCGTCTTCGTCGTCGTAGATATCTTCGCTCATTCGCGCGCCTTTAGCGGGTGTTTGGCGAGGTGGCGAGTCCACGAATATTCCTCACCCCCGCGAAGGGTGACGGGAATCACGCGCCTCCCGACACGGCCGCTGGCGGCCTCACGCTACACCGCCAGCGACCCCGCCTTCGCGGGGGCGACGATTATGCCTTGGGTGCCGCTTTCGGCTTCGCGGCAGGCTTCGGCGCCGCTTTGGCCGCAGCCGCCGCAGGTTTGGGCGCCGCCGCCTTCGGCGCAGCCGCAGGCTTCGCTCCGCCTTCCAGCTTGTCGAGCCGTGCCTTCAGCGCTTCGGTTTCGGCCCGCGCGGTTGCGGCCAGCTGTTTCACCGCGTCAAATTCCTCGCGGCTGACGAAATCCATCCGGCCGACCCATTCCTTGGCGCGTTCGCGCATGGCGGATTCGGCTTCACGGCCGGCGCCAGCGACGGTGCCGGCGACGCCGTTCACCATCTTGGCCAGATCGTCGAAAAAGCGGTTTTCGCTCTGCATCTTCAAATTCCTTTGTCGGACGTTCAGTCCCTTGCCGTCATCCTATCTGGGTGCTGGCGGCGGCGGGGACAAGGGTTTCGGCATCGGGATTACGCTGATCGATCTGAAAATTCAGGATCGCGGCAAAGCTGAGCCAAACCATATAGGGGACGAGCAGCCACGCCGCGGCCTTGCGGATCGGGGCAAAGGCAAAGGTGGTGGCAATCGTGACCATCAGGATAAAAATGATCAGGTAAAGCGCGCTCGTCACCTGATATTGCCCGAAAAACAGCGGCGACCAGGCGAAGTTCGCGATCAACTGAACAAAGAACAACAACAGCGCAAAACCGCGCCCTTTCGCACCGCGCGCGTGCAGGATCATCGCCAGTGATAGCCCGAGCATGATGTACAGGATCGGCCAGACGACCCCGAACACCCATCCCGGCGGGGTGATCGCGGGCAGATCAAGCGAGGCGAACCAGCGATTGCCGTAACCGCTGTTCGACAGAATACCCATCAGGCTGCCGATCAGGACGATCGCGGGGACGGTTATCAGCGCCCAGCGCAGATAGGACATGCGAAGTTGGCCTGGCGTAGCGATCTCGGTCATGCACATGGTCCTTTGCGCGGGAATCGGCTGGTCAAGGATGTCGCGGCAGGCGGGCTTGGCGTCAAGCGGCAGCTTTAACTGCGGCGATCAGAAATTCGATATTGCCCTCCGGCCCGGTAATCGGGCTTTCGACGGTGTCAACGACGCGCCAGCCGCTGCGTTCCACCCAGTCGCGGACTTCTACGCATACCCGCGCATGCACGGCGGCGTCGCGGATGACGCCTTTCTTGCCGACTTCGTGCCGCTCGGCCTCGAACTGCGGCTTGATCAGTGCGACCATGCGCGCGCCGTCTTTGGCGAACGTCATCGGCACCGGCAGCACCTTGGACAGCGCGATGAAGCTCGCGTCGCAGACGATCAGGTCGATGGGTTCGGGGATATGCGCGGCGGTCAGAATGCGGGCGCTGGTCTGCTCGTGGACGATGACGCGCTCGTCCTGGCGCAGCTTCCATGCGAGCTGGTTGGTGCCTGAATCGACCGCATAGACGCGCACCGCACCGCGGCTGAGCAGCACGTCGGTGAAGCCGCCGGTCGACGATCCGACATCGATGGCGACCGCGCCCGTGACTTCCCAACCCAGGTGCGCCAGCGCATGGTCGAGCTTGACCCCGCCGCGCGATACCCACGGATGGTCGCGGCCTTTGACGCTGACCTCGGCGTCGTCGGCGACCTGTTGCCCCGCCTTGTCGATCTTGCGGTCGCCGATGAAGGCAAGGCCGGCAAGGATCAGCGCCTGCGCCCGGGTCCGGCTTTCGGCAAGGCCGCGGTCGACAAGCAGCTGGTCGGCGCGCTGCTTGGCCATCAGCCTAGCCCCGTCATTGCGCGGAGCGAAGCGATGCGGCAATCCCCAGCTATCGTCGGCAGAGGCCGATAGCTGGAGATTGCTTCGCTTTGCTCGCAATGACGACCAAGGGCGATCACTTCGCCGCAACTTTGTCGGTGAGCAGGCCGGGGGTCAGGATCTGCGGCAGGATTTCCGGTTCTGCCTTGCCCGGAGCGTACCACAGATAGAGCGGTACGCTGTTGCGGCCATGATCGGCCAGCGTGCGCGTGATGACGGGATCGCCGTTCGTCCAGTCGCCGACGAGCGTAATGACGTCCTTCGCTTTGAACGCGTCCTGCACCGCCTCGCGATTGATCGCGCCCGCCTCGTTCGCTTTGCAGGATAAGCACCAGTCGGCGGTGAAATAGACGAAGACGGGCTTGCCGGTTGCGCGGGCCTTGGCGAGCGCCGCGGAGGAAAATGATTCGTCTGCCGAGGCTGCCGGCGCTGGACCGTCGCCAAAATCGCGCGAAGACAATTGTCGTATCGATCCGGCTAAAGTGATGGCAAGCATGACGGCGGCGAAGACGAGGAAGTACTTGCTCGACTTGGCCCGCTGGCGGTCACCATATGAGCTAAGCAACAGGGCAGTCATCGACGCCGACGCAACGGGATAGAATATCGGGCTTTCGCCAATTTGGCGATGCAGAAGCCAGAACAAGGCTATCACCGTAAGTCCCATCGGCAGCGCCATCCATTTTCGGAAGGTCGTCATCCACGGCCCCGGTTTCGGCAATCGGCGCCGCAGCGCGGGCACAAAACCGACCGCAAGGAAGGGCAAGGCGAGGCCCAATCCCAACCCGCCGAAGATCGGCAGCGCAGCCCATGCGGGCAGCACCAGCGTTGCGCCAAGCGCCGCGCCGAGCAAAGGGCCGCTGCACGGCGTCGCGATGAAGGCAGCGAGTGCGCCGGTCCAGAAGCCGCCGACTGCGCCGCCTTTGCCAGCCAACGCCTGTCCACCGCCGAAGGACGGCAACTCATAAGTACCGAGGAGGTTGAGCGTGATCGCAATTGCGAGCAGCAGGAGGGCAAGCACACTCAGCGGATGCTGGAGCTGGAAAGCCCAGCCAACCTGCTCACCCGCCGCGCGCAACCCGAGGAGGACGCCGCCGAGAGCAAGACAAACAAGTATGGCGCCCGCCGTATAAGCCAGCGCCTCGACCCTCGCTTCGCGCGCCTCGCCGCCCGAGCGCGCGAGGCTGAGCGCTTTCAGGCTGAGGATCGGAAAAACGCACGGCATCAGGTTGAGGATCAGCCCGCCGAGGATCGCGCCGCCCAGCGCGGTCCAGAACAGCGCCAGATCGATCGTGCCTGACGTCGCCGCGATTGGATCGCCCGCCAGGCGGACCGCGGCGGGTTCGAAGCGCACCGTCAGGCCGCGGCCATCGGACAGCTTGAGCAAGCCTTCCGCGGCGCCGACGGCGTCGCCCTTGCCGCGCGTTTCGACGATGATCCACTCGCCGTTGCGGGTGAATTTCTGGGGTGCCGGATAATCGATGATGTTCTGGGTGCTGAGGAAAAGATGCGGCGCATCGAGCGTGGCACCGGCGGGCAACGGGATGCCAAAGCGCACCATGTCGCCGCGCCGCTCCCATGTCCCGGCGCGGTCAAGCGGCTGCGGCAACAGGGCACGCCAAGCGTCGAAACGGGTGCGCGATGCCGCTGTAACTGCGCCATCACCCGCCTTCAACGCGACCGAGACGACCGCCCGTTCGGGCACGCACACCTTGTCGGTACAGGCGAGCCAGTTGGCGACCCCCGACACCGTCAGGTCGGTGCCGGGCGCGATATTTTTGTCGATCCGCACGTCGGCGAGCAGCGCATAGGGGTGTTCATAGACATGGTTCATCAAGCCGAACAGGATCAGCGGCTCGGGTACCGGGTAGCGGAAGGGGGCAATGGTGACCCCTTCGGACGCGTTCCAGTCGATCGTCAGCCCGAAACCTGCGTCGCCGCCGTTGACCCAATAGCCGTGCCAACCGGTATCGGGCGTCATCGACAGCGCGAGCGTCGTAGCGCCACCGGGCATGGGGCCAGTCGATTCGGCGACCAGCCGCGGCTGGATATGCGTCGATTGCGCCATCGCGGATGGGCTGAGCATGAGCATGGCGAGCGCGAGCAAACCCAATGCTGCGCGCCACGCGCCTGTCACAAAGCTGTCGTTCCTGCGATCCATGCCCGTTCCGCTGCCATCCATCGTTCGAGACTTGCCATATAGGCGGCTTTCGTCGAGAGGACAGCCCGCACTGACGCCGCAGCAACGGAGATGCTCCCGTGACCTTCAACCGCCTGACCACCGCCCTTGCCGCCGTGTTTTGCGTGACCACCGCCGGTGTCGGCTTCGCACAGGATACGTCGCCGCCAACGGCGAAGGTTACAGCCGCGACGCCGCCGCCCAAGCTGATCGTGATGATCGCGGTCGACCAGTTTTCCGCCGACCTGTTCGCCGAATATCGCAGCAAGTTCACCGGCGGCCTCGCGCGCCTTGCGTCAGGCGCCGTCTTTCCGTCGGGGTATCAATCGCACGGCGCGACCGAAACCTGCCCCGGACACTCGACGATCCTGACCGGCAGCCATCCGGCGCGCAGCGGCATCATCGCGAACAATTATTTCGACCTGTCGATCGCGCGCGAGGACAAGCGTGTCTATTGCGCCGAGGACGAGACCGTCGCCGGCACCGCATCGGGCGGCGGTAAATATGCGCCGTCGGTAAAGCATCTGCTTGTCCCGACGCTGGGCGACCTGATGAAGGCGCGCGATCCCAAGTCGCAGGTCGTGTCGGTCGCGGGCAAGGACCGCGCCGCGGTCATGATGGGCGGCCATCAGGCCGACGAACTGATGTGGCTGGTCCCCACCGGGCTGACCAGCTATCGCGGCACCACCCTGTCGCCGACCGCCCAACAGGCGAGCGCGGCGATTGCCGCCGCGATCGCCCAGCCGCGCGCTGGCCTGACGCTGCCCGCCGATTGCGCGGCGCACGACATCGCCATCCCGGTAGGCGACAAGGGCGCCACCGTCGGCACCGGCCGGATGGCGCGCGATGGCGGCGATTTCCGCAAATTCATGGCATCGCCCGAGGCCGACGGCGCCGTCCTCGCGACTGCCGCCGCGCTGCGCCAAGTGCGCAAGATGGGCGAAGGCAGCGGCACCGACCTGCTGATCGTCGGCCTGTCGGCAACCGATTATGTCGGGCACGGCGTCGGCACCGAAGGCAGCGAGATGTGCCTTCAAATGGCGGGTCTTGACCGCGAACTGGGCGATTTTTTCGCGCGCCTTGACGCGACCGGCATCGATTATGCCGTCGCGCTGACCGCCGATCATGGCGGCCACGACATGCCCGAACGCAACCGCCAGAACGCATGGCCCGCCGCCGAGCGCGTCGACCCCGCGCTCGATGCCGACAAGCTGGGCCAGGCGGTCGCCGAAAAGCTCGGCCTGCCGCAGCCATTGCTCTACAGCGACGGCCCGTTCGGCGACATGTATCTGGCCAAGACCCTGACCCCGGCCCAGCGCAAGGCGTCAACGACCGAATTGCTGGCGCGGTGGCGCGCGCATCCTCAGATCGAGGCGGTGGTGACGGGTGAGGAACTGGCGGCGCAGCCGGTTTCGAAACGCGCGCCCGACGTCTGGTCGCTGAAAGACAAGTTGCGCGCCTCGTATAACCCCGCGCGCTCGGGTGATTTCATCGTTGTGCTGAAACCGCGCGTGACGCCGATCCCCGAATCGGGGTTGGGCTATGTCGCGACGCACGGGTCGGTGTGGGATTATGACCGGCGCGTCCCGATGCTGTTCTGGCGCAAGGGTCTGGCCGGGTTCGAACAGCCCAATGCGGTGATGACCGTGGATATTTTGCCGACGCTGGCATCGCTGATCGGGGTTCCGATTGATGCGGACAAGATCGACGGACGCTGTCTCGACCTGTTGTCTGGGCCTGAAAGCAGCTGTCGCTAAAACCAAGAAAAGAAAAGACGATGACCAAAACTTTGCGGAATTTTTCCGGCCGACTGTTGTTGGTCGGCTGTGGGAACATGGCCGGCGCGATGCTCGATCGCTGGCTTGCGGCGGGACTGGATCCGGCCCAAGTGGCGGTCGTTGATCCGCTCGCCGCGCCGCGCGGCGGTGTTGTCCAGCATGCGTCGCTGGACGAATGGCAGGCCGCCGGTGGCGGCGCAGACTGGATCATGCTGGGCATGAAGCCGCAGCAGCTTGGCGACGTGGCGGAGGCCTTGGCCCCGCTGGCAACCGGCGACGTCCATCTGCTGTCAATTCTGGCCGGGGTGTCGCTAGCCGATCTCGCGGCACGTTTTCCCGATGCCCGGGCGCAGGTTCGCATCCTGCCCAATCTGGCGGCGCGCATTGGCGCCGGGGTGTCGGCGGTGGCGACGCTGGGCGATGCCGACGAGGCGGCAATCGCCGCATTGCTGGCCACGCTGGGGCAGACGGTGACGCTCGCCGATGATTCGACGATGGACCTGGTCACCGCCTTTACCGGCAGCGGCCCGGCCTTTGTCTTCCGCTTGATCGAATCCTATGCTGCGGCGGGCGAACGGCTGGGCTTGCCGGCCGAGGATGCGCTGGCGCTCGCCACCGCAACCTTTGGCGGTGCCACCGCGCTGCTCGCCGATAGCGACGAGAAACCGGGAGTGCTGATTGCCCAGGTGGCAAGCAAGGGCGGCACGACGCAGGCCGGACTCGATGTCCTCGACAGCGAAGGGCAACTTGCCGCCCTGCTGACCGGCGTGCTGCGTGCGGCGCGTGACCGCGGCCGCGAACTGGCCGACATTGCGCGCGGTGAAGGCTAAGCCGGGTTCTTCCCCAGCGCCGCGATGCGTTTGCGGTCGCGCGCGGGGACAAGTGCTTCGCTGACCTGCCAGAATCCCGTAACCGCCTGCTGTCCCGCCTGGGTATAGGCGCGGCTCATCGTGTCGCGCAGCAGCGCAAAGACCGCGGCTTCGGTCGTCCGCCCGTCCTCGGTCAGGCGCAGTTCCTTTTGCCGACGGTCGCGGTTGCCCGGCCGCGTCGTCAGCATTTCGTTTCCCTCCAGCTCCTTGATCACCCGGCCAAGCGACTGTTTGGTGATGCCCAGCAGCGCGAGCAG
Organism: Sphingopyxis sp.; assembly: GCF_965279725.1. GTDB lineage: Bacteria > Pseudomonadota > Alphaproteobacteria > Sphingomonadales > Sphingomonadaceae > Sphingopyxis. Next base: position 286,112 of record NZ_CBDIIL010000003.1, on the reverse strand, counting down.
GTCCGAAATCGTCAAGCCCGGTTGCCGCGCAATGAAATAAAGCGCGCGGTAATGCGCGCGGCCAAGGTCCTTTTCGACGAGCCGCGCATCGATCGATCGCCACAGCGAAGCATGGGCGAAAAACAGAAATTCGATGCCGCGGCGCACTTCGTCTTCGCGCAAGAAAAGGGCAGACGCAGCGGGGACTTGTGAAAGAAAATTTTCCTCGGCCATGGTGACTATCGTTGCGCGCCGCGTCCGTCTTTGGCAAGAGGCGCGCATCATCGTCTCCCAAGTCACAGGTGTTTTCGCATGTCTGCTCCCGCTTTTACCCGTCTGCCGCATCCCAATCCTGTCGCGGACGATGTACGGGGTGCGGCGATCGCCGATCCGGTGTTCGGGCGCGTTTTCACCGACCATATGGTGTCGATCCGCTACACCGAGGGTAAAGGCTGGCACGACGCGCAAGTGATGCCGCGCGGCCCGCTGACGCTCGATCCCGCCACCGCGGTTCTCCATTATGCGCAGGAAATCTTCGAAGGGTTGAAGGCGTATCGCCTCGACGACGGGTCGATGGCGCTGTTCCGGGTCGACGCCAATGCCGCGCGTTTCAACGCCAGCGCGCGCCGCATGGCGATGGCCGAACTGCCCGAGGATTTGTTCATTGCCGCAGTGAAAGAGGCGGTCGCCGCTGATGCGCACTGGTTTCCGCCGGTGGATGGCGGCGCGCTGTATCTGCGCCCCTTCATGTTCGCGAGCGAGGTGTTTCTGGGCGTCAAGCCTGCGGCCGAATATCAGTTCCTCGTCATCATCTCGCCGGTCGGGAATTATTTCCGGTCGGGCGCCCCCGCGATCTCGCTGTGGGTGTCGGAGGATTATACCCGCGCCGCGCCCGGCGGCACCGGCGCCGCCAAATGCGGCGGCAACTATGCCTCCAGCCTGATCGCGCAGCGCGAAGCGATCGCCAAGGGCCACGACCAGGTTGTCTTTCTGGACGCCGCAGAAAACCGCTGGATCGAGGAACTGGGCGGCATGAACATGTTTTTCGTCTTTGACGATGGCAGCATCGTCACCCCGCCGCTAACCGGCACGATCCTGCCGGGGATCACCCGCGACGCGATCATCACCCTGGCGCGCGGCGCCGGCCTGACAGTGCGTGAAGAACCCTATGCGATCGATCAATGGCAGGCGGATGCCCAGAGCGGCCGCCTGACCGAGAGCTTCGCCTGCGGCACCGCTGCGGTAGTGACCCCGGTCGGCAAGGTGACGCGCGGCGACACCAGCTTTACCATCGGCGCGGGCGGTCCGGGGCAGATCACCGGCATGCTCAAGGATAAGCTGGTCGACATCCAGCGCGGCCGCGCCGCCGATCCGCACGGCTGGGTGACGCGGCTCTAAGCGCCGCCTTGCAATAGGCGACGGCGCGTTATAGAGCGCGCCTCGCACCGGCCCGTTGGGGCGTCGCCAAGTGGTAAGGCAGCGGCTTTTGATGCCGCCATTCGCAGGTTCGAATCCTGCCGCCCCAGCCAGCCGGTGCTCTATGCTTGCGGATCGCCGCGCTGAAGCGTCATTGCCAGTTCCTCGACGTCGAGGTCGCGCTCGAGTTCGTGGAGTACCTCGTCCTCGATCAACCCGGCGCGATGCATGCGGATCAGTTCGGTGCGTCCGGCCGCAATGGCCGCAAGCAGCACGTCGAAATGCGACCGCAACCCGTCCGTTGCGGCCCCGGCATCGGCTTCGTAACGCTCCATGAAACCCAGCCGTTTGCGATGTTCTTCGAGCATCATCGGATGGATGAGCGTACCGTTTTCGTCATAAGCGAGCTTTTCGATCACCGCGAACCGCGCGCGCGCCATGGCGGCTTCGGCGGCGGGCATCGCCATTTTTGCCGGGGGATCGGTATCGACCGGTTGGACCTTGCGAATGAGCATGCCCAGGCTCGACCCCTGCGCCACCACCGTCACAAAGATGACCGCGAATGCGCAGATCAGCATCAGATCGCGGCCGGGCATGTCGACAGGCAGCGTCAGCGGCACCGCCAGCGTCACGACGCCGCGCATCCCCGCCCAGCTCAGCACCGTCGCCTGCCGCCAGCCGAGCGGGCGGGCGCGGTTCAGCCCAGCCCTGCGAGCGAGTTTGAGGACGGCTTCGGATGCGAATACCCAGGCGAAGCGGGCGATCGCCACAGTGAGAACCACGGCTACCATCATGGTGATCCATGAAGCCGGTATGGCCCCGATCCCGCCCACTCGCTCGATCGCGCCGCGCAGCGAAAAGCCGATCAGGATGAAGACCATCGCCTCCAGCACAAACACCAAGATCTGCCAAGCCGAGCTGGCGCGCAGGCGGACAGCCCCGGGCAAAACCTCGTGCTGGTACCAGCCCATGGCGAGGCCGGCGGTGACGGTGGCGATCACCCCCGACACATGCACAGCTTCGCCAGCCAGATAGGCGGCCCAGCACAGCAGGATCGTGATCAGCATGACAAGCATCGGTTCGCGAAAGCGTCTCGCCAGGAACAGCCAGCCTTTGGCGACCACGGCGCCGACGGCCACGCCGCCGATCGCGACAAAGGCAAAGCTCTGTATCGCTTCGCCGGTATAAAACACCCCGCTGAGGGTCGCCGCGACCGCAAAGCGGAACAGGATGAGTCCGGTCGCATCGTTGAGCAGGCTTTCGCCCTCGAGCAACGCTTCGAGCCGTCGCGGCAGATGCACGCCCTTTAACACCGCGCGCGCCGACACCGCATCGGGCGGCGAGACGATGGCGCCGAGCGCGAAGCAGGCCGCCCAAGGCAGCGACGGCAGGATCATATGTGCTACGACCCCGACGGCGAGCGTCGTGAACACGACCGCACCGACCGCGAGCGACAATATGCCCGGCAGGTGGCGCCGGAAGCGGCCCAGCGCGGTATAATAAGCGCCGTCCATCAGCAGCGGCGGCAGGAACAGCACCAGCGCGAGTTCGGGGTCGAGCGAAATCGTCGGCAGTCCGGGGATGAAGGCCAGCGCGCCGCCGCCAACCAGCAGGGCGGTCGCGGGCGGCCAGCGCAGCTTGAGCGCCAGCCAGTGCAATGCGATGACGAGCGCGAGCAGGCCCAGGACGAGTTCAAACGCTTCGACTGCGTGCATCGATTCAGGTCCGAACGCTGCGTGATGATGCCATGGTGAGCCCCCTCGCTAATCCGTGAAATCCGGCACCAAGTCTGCCGCCGATTGTCCCGGCGATCAATGCAATAGCGTGAGGAGCGCAGATTTGCGCGTAAGCGTTATCGCCAACGCGACAAGCTGCATATTCCGACCGTGGGGCTAAGAGTGTGAAACCTTGATCCCCCGCCCGCCACGCTCGGCAGCTGCGACGGGGGATGAGGTTTGGTGTCGACAAGAGAACATTAGAAGAACAAAACTCGCTGGTCAACACATTTCCTTTGTTTTTTTGAAAAGCGCGGTTCGATTGACGTAAACGTCAATCACCGCCAAAACCAAGGCAGCAGCGAAAGGACGCGTGATGGCAGCAGAACCGAAGTTCGATCTTTCCGGCCGGGTGGCTCTGGTGACCGGGGCCTCGTCGGGACTGGGCGCGGGTTTTGCGAAAGCGCTGGCGGCGGCCGGCGCGCGCGTCGTGCTGGCGGCGCGGCGCGCCGACAAGCTGGCCGAACAGGTGGCGGCGATCCGGGCGGCGGGCGGCGAGGCGGTCGGGGTCGGCATGGACGTCACCGACGAGGCATCGACCATCGCGGCCTATGACGCCGCCGAGGCGGCGTTCGGCACCGTCGATACGATCATCGCCAATGCCGGCGTCGCAACCGAAAAAATGGCGATGAGCCTGTCGGCTGCCGACATCGACGGCCTGCTCGCCGCCAATATTCGTGGCGTCTTCCTCACCGCGACCGAAGGCGCGAAGCGGCTCGATGCAGCGGGCAGCCGCGAAAAGCAGCATGGCCGCATCATCCTGATCGGGTCGATCACCGCCGACAAGATTTTTCCCGCGACGTCGGTCTATGGCGCGACCAAGGCGGCGGTGCGCCATCTGGGGCGCAGTCTGGCGCGCGAATGGGCGCGGCGCGGCATCAATGTGAACATCATCCAACCGGGCTATTTTGAATCCGAGATGACCGCGGACATGTTCGCCAGCGACGTCGGCAAAGCGCTGATCGCCAGCTTCCCGCGCCAGCGTATGCGCCCCGCATCCGACCTGCACGCGCCGCTGCTGTTCCTCGCCTCCGATGCCTCGGTTGGGGTGACGGGCAGCGTGATCACGATCGACGACGGACAGACGCTGTGAGCGAACTGCTGATCGAGACGCGCGGGCAGGTCGAAATCGCGACGCTCAACCGGCCCGATCGGCTCAATGCGTTGAACGAAGGTCTTGTCGATGACCTCAACGCCTATTTCGGCGGGCTTGCCGACAGGCCTGAGGTGCGCGTCGTCATTCTGCGTGGCGCAGGGCGCGGTTTCTGCGCCGGACTCGATATTCAGGAAGATCGGTCGAGCGACGAGACGCCGGTGCTGCGCACGCTGCGCACCCAGACGGGCATCGGCAATATCTATCGCAAGATGCGCGCTTGCCCACAGCCGATCATCGCGCTCGGCCAAGGCGCGGCCTGCGGCGGCGGATTGTCGCTGCTGCTGGCGTCCGACGTGCGTTATGGCACGCCCGATTTCCGCTGCAACGCCGCCTATATCCGCATCGGGCTGGGCGGCTGCGACATGGCGTCGAGCTATTTCCTGCCGCGCCTCGTCGGTGCCAGCCTCGCATCGGAAATGATCCTGACCGGGTGTTTCATCGACGCCGCGCGCGCATTGTCGGCGGGGTTGATCAGCGAGATTGTCGAAGAGGCGGCGCTGCTCGACCGCGGCCTTGCGCTCGCCGACGAAATGCTCGCCACCGCTCCCTGGGGTCTGCGCCTCTCGAAACAGGCGCTCAACCTCAACATCGACGCGCAAAGCCTCGACGCCGCGATGGCGATCGAGGACCGGCAACAGGTAATCCTGTCGGCGACCGAGGATCATCGCGAGGCGCTCGCCGCCTTCCTTGAAAAACGCGCCCCCGCGTATCGCGAGCAGTGACCGATACGCTGCGCCTCTATGCCTTCAACACCGGCTGGTTCCAGTGCCGCCCGGGCTATTTCATCGAGGGCGAAGAGGGCGATTATCTGAAAGGTCCGGTGCCGTCATTCCTGATCGACCATCCGAAAGGCCGCGCGCTGTTCGACACCGGAATGGGGGTCCGTTACCGCCGCACCCTCGTCGATGCGCTGCCCGCCAACAAATTCGGGCTGCAATGGTTCGAGGGGCAGGAAATCGCGGCGCGGCTGAAATCGATCGACGTCGATCCGGGCAGTATCGACTGGGTGATCAACTCGCATCTCCACATCGACCATTGCGGCGGCAACGCCAGCCTGCCCAATGCGACGATGATCGTGCAGTCGCGCGAACTCGCGGCGGCGCAGGCGAACGAGGAAGCGGGACTTTACGAAGCGGTCGATTATGCGACCGGTCAGCCGGTCCGGGCCATCGACGGCGAACTCGATCTGTTCGGCGACGGCAGCGTGCGGATCGTCCCGACCTTTGGCCATACGCCCGGCCACCAGAGCGTCGTCGTCCGGCTGCCGAGTGGCAGCGAGATCCTGCTCGCCGCCGACTGCTGCTACACCGAACGCAACCTCGACCTGATGATCTTGCAAAAGGCGGTCGTCGATCGCGAGGCGGGCGTGCGCACGATGGAATATCTGCACCGGCAGCGGCAGGCGGGCACCCGCATCCTGTTCGGACATGACGGTCGCCAATGGGCCAATCTGGAAGAAAGCAAACCATTAGGCTGAACGGACGTCGCCAAGTCTTTCATTGCGCCCGCAGATATATTGGCATAATGGGTGCCAGTATATCTGCGGGGGAGGGGAGATGGCAGTGCGCTCGACGACCGGGGGGTCACCGGCCGCAGCCGGGCGAGTCGAGCGCGCTGTCATCACCATCCCCTTCTTCGCATTTGCCCTGCTCCTTGGTGCGACGCCTGCGCAGGCGCAGCGGCCGGCGCCCGCACCGCGTCACCCCAACATCGTCATCCTGCTCGCCGACGATTGGGGGTTCAGCGACGTCGGATCGTTCGGCGCCGAATTCGCGACACCGAATATCGACGCGCTGGCCTATGCCGGCATGCGCTTTTCCAACTTCCATGTCGCAGGATCCTGTTCGCCGACGCGGGCGATGCTCCAGACCGGGGTGATGAACCACCGCAACGGGCTGGGCAACATGCCCGAAACGATCCCGGACCAGCATCGCGGCAAACCGGGATACGACACGGTGATGAACCACCGCGTGGTGACGATCGCCGAATTGTTCGGTGCGGCGGGCTACAATGCCTATCTCACCGGCAAATGGCATCTGGGCAGCGACAAGACGCGATTGCCCGAAGCGCGCGGCTATGCCCGTGCCTTCAGCCTCGCCGATGCGGGCGCCGACAATTTCGAGCAGCGCCCGATTGAGGGCATGTACGATACCGCCGCCTGGACCGAAAATGGCAAGCCCGCGACGCTGCCCAGGGACTATTATTCGTCGCATTTCGTGGTGCAGCGGATGATCGATTATATCGAGGCGGATCGCACCAGCGGCAAACCCTTCCTCGCCTCGATCAATTTCCTCGCCAACCACATCCCGGTGCAGGCGCCCGACAGCGACATCGCGCGCTATGCCGCGATGTATAAAGATGGGTGGACGGCGCTGCGCGATGCCCGGGCCAAGCGCGCTGCGGTACTGGGTATCGTACCCGCCGGCACCGCGCTGGTGACGATGCCGACGACGCCTGACTGGAAAAAGCTCGACGCCGAAGAACGCGCGGCGGCGGTGCGGGTGATGCAGGCCTATGCCGGGATGGCGACCGCGATGGACCGCGAGGTCGGCCGGCTGGTTGCGCATCTGAAGGCCAGCGGCGATTATGACAACACCATCTTTGTCTTCCTCTCGGACAATGGCGCCGAGCCGACCGACCCGTTCCACAGCCTGCGCAACCGGTTGTTCCTGGGCATGCAATATGATCTGGCGACCGCCAATATCGGACGGCGCGGCAGCTTTGCCGCGATCGGCCCGGGCTGGGCGAGCGCCGCGGCCTCGCCTTTGTCGGGATATAAATTCAGCGCCGCCGAGGGCGGGCTGCGGGTGCCGCTGATCATCGCCTGGCCGGGCAACGGCAAGATACGCGCCGGCGCGATCAACGACGGGCTCGCGCATGTCACCGACATCCTGCCGACGCTGACCGAGCTTGCCGGAGTATCTGGACATGGCGGCGACTGGCTGGGCAAGACGGTCGAACCCGTTACCGGGCGTAGCCTTGTTCCGATGCTCGCTGGTGCGGCGCGCAGCGTGCATGGTGATGCACCGCTCGGCTATGAACTTTCAGGCAATTCCGCACTGTTTCGCGGCGATTACAAACTGGTGCGAAATCTCGCCCCTACCGGCGATGGTCGATGGCGGCTGTATGACATCAAGGCCGATCCCGGCGAAACGCGTGACCTGACCGCCGCGATGCCCGACCGCTTTGCCGCGATGATGGCCGATTACCGCGCCTATGCGACGGCGAACGGCGTGCTTGACATGCCTGCGGGCTATACCGCCGACGAACAGATCAACCGCTATGCCTTTGAACAACAGGGCCGCAAGCGCCTGATCCGCCTCGCGCTGTGGGTCGGCGGCGTCGTCCTGCTGTTGTCAGCGCTGTTTTGGGGCATCCACCGTCGGCGCCGCGCGCGCCGGATCGATCAGGCGAATGCCGATATGGTCGGTGCCTAGGCCGCGTTCCTGAAATTGCCGCGCCGCGGGGCGATAGCGCGCGCAATAATTGGCGGCGCACAGGAAACTACCGCCCTTGATGACATTGCTTTCGCCGCCCGCCTTGCTCGTCGTCCATTCCCACACATTGCCGATCAGGTCGTGGACGCCATGGCGGTCGGCCGGGAAGCAGGCGACTGGCGCCCGACCGGTGAAGCCATCGGTGCCAAGGTCGCGGGCGGGGAAGGCGCCCTGATAATAATTGGCCTGCGGCTTGCCCGCCGCATCGATGGGCGTGTTCCGATCGGCGCCGCCCGTCGCCGCCGCCAACTCCCATTGTTCCTCGCTTGGCAACGTCTTGCCCGCCCAGCGCGCATAAGCGAGCGCGTCGTCATAACCGATCTGGACCACCGGCTCGCGGTCGCGCCCCTCGATATTCGACGCGGGGCCAGCGGGGTTGCGCCACTCGGCACCGACGACCCAGCGCCACCAGTTCGGATTGCCGTCGGTGGGGGCGGTGAACACCGCCGACCCGGGGATCAGCATGTCGGGCGGGGCGCCGGGCAGTGGCGGCGGATCGCGCTCGGCAACGGTTTTGTAGCCGGTTGCTTTCACGAACGCGGCAAACTCGGCGTTGGTGACTTCGTGCGTCGCGATCCAGAAGCCCGCGACCGAAATCTCTTTCGCCGGGCCTTCCTCGGGTAGCCGGGCGTCGGCGCCCATCGCAAAGGTCGCGCCGGGGATCCATACATAGTCCTGCTTGGGCATCGCTGGGCAGGCCGGTGCCGCGGTCTCGGCGAGCGGCGTCTTGCCGCACCCTGCCAGCGCGCCGACCAAGGATAGCGAGAACAGCGCAGCACCGCAGTGCTTCACGCGGCGTCGCCGATCGTCGTCAGCAAAGCCTCGACCATATGCATCGTCACCTTGCCCGCATCCTCTGCCGACAAGCCCTGATCGTGACGCAGCGTGCGCCAGCTCTGGAACGACAGCACGGCGCACAGCGCCTCGACGTTGATGCGATCGGACAGGACTGGCGCCGGTAGCAAGCGGAGCAACAGCTCGCGTTCGAGCAGCACAACCTTGCTATATTGCCCCATCAGAAAGGGCGACTGATAGCGCTTGATATTCGCTGCGAGGCGAAAGGGCAGCGTCGTCTCGAACACCCGTACGCGGCGGTGCACCATGTCGCGGACGTTGGCGCGCCAATTCTGGGCGGGATAAGGCGCGGCGACGATTGGCATGACGCGCTGGGTGATGGTCGCGGTGATTTCCGCGTAAAGCGCGTCCATGTCGTCGAAATGCCGAAACACGGTGCGCAGGCCGATGCCGGCTTCTTCGGCGACGCGCGCTGCGCTCGGCGCCAGGTCGCCGCCGACGATCAGCTCCATCATTGCCTCGACAATGCGCTTGTGACTCGACCGACCGCGTTCGCGGCGGCCATCAACGCGCGCCGGGTCGGCCTGTGCCGCAATCGATTTGCTCGCCGCCTTGGTCATCGCTTCTCCGCTGGCCCAGCTGAACGCCGGGGTCAATGGCCTGTTGGCGCGCCACCTTGCGCTACCGTGAATATAGTGACACATATAGTGTCATAATATTGGCAGCAAGGGCCGGGGATTGCGATGAAGAAGCGGTGGATTGCATTGGGCGTCGTCGCCGCGCTCGGCGCGGGCGGCTACTGGGGTTTTCAAGCGAATAAATATCGCTTGCCTGGCCTGGTTCAGGACTGGCGCGATCCGGTGCAGCCGAACCGCGCCGTGGTTTGGCAGCAAGGACCGGCCAAGGCGCCTGTCAGTCCGCTGGACGGTAAGCGGCGGCCCAACATCATCCTGATCGTCGCCGATGACCTTGGCTATAATGATATCAGCCTGAATGGCGGCGGTGTCGGGGGCGGGATCGTCAAGACGCCGAACATCGATGCACTGGCGCGCGAGGGGGTGAATTTCACCACCGCTTATGCCGCCAATGCCACCTGCTCTCCGTCGCGCGCCGCGATGATGACCGGGCGTTACCCCACGCGCTTCGGCTTCGAATTTACCGCGGTGCCGGTGCAGTTTGCCGAAAATCTGGCGCATGGCGAAGGTGTCGGGCCGCTAAAGTCCGTCTTCCACAAGGATTTGATCACCCCCGCGCTTCCCGACTATCCCGACATGGGCGTACCGGCGAGCGAAGTGACGATTGCCGAAGCGGTGAAAGCGGCGGGTTACCACACGCTCCACATCGGCAAATGGCATCTGGGCGAATCCCCGTCACTCCAGCCGCAGGCGCAAGGTTTCGACGAAAGCCTCGCGGTGCTGGGCGGGGCCGCGATGTTCATGGCAGAGGATGATCCAGGCGTCGTCAACGCCAAGCTGCCGTGGGACAGGATCGATCGCTTTATCTGGGCCAACCTGCGTTATGCGGTGACCTTCAACGGCAGCAAGCGGTTCCAGCCGCAAGGGCATATGACCGACTATTTTGCCGCCGAAGCGATCAAGGCGATCGAGGCCAATCGCAATCGGCCGTTCTTCATGTACCTGGCGTTCAACGCGCCGCACACGCCGTTGCAGGCGACCAAAGCCGACTATGATCGCCTGCCGCAGATCAAGGATCACAAGACGCGCGTCTATGGCGCGATGATCGCACAACTCGACCGACGCATCGGCGATGTGATGGCAAAGCTGAAAGAGCAGGGGATCGATGACGATACATTGGTCATCTTTACCAGCGACAATGGCGGCGCTTGGTATAACGGGATCGAGCGGTTGAACGCCCCCTTCCGCGGCTGGAAGGCAACCTTTTTCGAAGGGGGAATCCGAACCCCATTCTTCATGCGCTGGCCCGGCGGGATCGCGCCGGGGACGCAGCGCGCCGACGTCACCGGCCATCTCGATATTTTTTCGACGATCGCGGCGGCGGCGGGCGCTGCGGCGCCGAAGGACCGGACAATCGACAGCCAGAATATATTAGCTGGTCCGGCGCGCCGGCCGGCGATGTTCTGGCGGTCGGGCGATTATCGCGCGGTGCGTGCCGGCGGCTGGAAACTGCAGGTGACCAAGCGGCCCGAAAAGGCGCGGCTCTATAATCTGGCTGTCGACCCGACCGAACAAAAGGATCTGGCCGCCAGTGATCCGCAGCGCGTCGCAGCGCTTCGTGCGATGATCGAGGCGCAGAACAAGGGCATGGCCAAACCGATCTGGCCGGGGTTGATCGAAGGCCCAGTGCGGATCGACGTCCCGCTGAACGCGCCGTGGCAAGACGGGCAGGATTATATCTACTGGAGCAATTGAACCGCGCTTCCGGCGATTTGCGGGCCAAAAAGGCTATCGAACCGACGTGTCATAGATCTCCAAGCTTCGGCAGCAGCGCCCACACCAGCGTTCGGACCAATTAAGCGCTGCCATTTAGGGTCGATTTCGCAACCGGCGAAGCTGGCGGCGAAGTCACTGTCGGCGACCAATCTGCCGATGCATTGGCAAGAGCAGCGCGTGGCGCTCGGGTTCCAGCCCCCGACCGCCTGCAGTCAGAAAAATGTCCGGTAAAGACTGGCGCCGCGTCGCAACACGCTACGATCGGCACCCGTCGGCCTTCTTCTCCGCCCTCGCCCTCGCAGCAACCGTCAACTTCTGGCGGTAGCAGTCAACGAACCCTGACCCAGCGCGAACGGCGCCAGAGAACGAGCTCATCGCGTGGTGGCCCACCGTTGCGCAGGCGAGTGGAGCGAGGCGAGATGGTATTAAAGAGATATTTTTGGCCGGAGGCGCCATTGGCAAAGACGCGATGAATTACCAGCCGCAGGGCTCTGGATTGGGCAATTTCGGGGTTATGCTGGCCGGTTGAGAGCGCTTATCCATTCTGTCCGATACCAATTAACAAATGCTGGGATGCCGAGAGACATGGGTGTGGTCGGCGCGAAGCCTAGTTCGCGGCTGATATCTTCAATGTCGGCGAAGGTCTGGTAAACGTCGCCATCCTGCATCGGTAAAAGATTGATTTCGGCTTTCCGACCACAGGCCTCTTCGATCATATGGATCAGGTCGAGCAATTGTTCCGGCTTGTTGTTCCCGATATTGTACAGTCGGTGCGGGGTGGTAAATCCGCCCGGCTTCGGCCGGCCGTCGTCCAATGGCGGGTTATCGAGCGCCAGGGTAATGCCGGTGACAATATCGTCGATGAACGTAAAATCGCGAAGCATGTCGCCATGATTATAAACGTCTATCGCATCCCCTCGCAGCACAGCTTCGGTGAATTTCCACACGGCCATGTCGGGACGCCCCCATGGGCCATACACCGTGAAAAACCGCAGGCCGGTTTGCGGGATCCGGAAGAGATGCGCGTAGGTTTCGCTCAATAACTCGTCGGCGCGCTTGGTCGCCGCATAGAGAGAGATGGGCGTGTCGGCGCGGTCTGCGACGCGAAATGGCGTGTCGGCGCGCATGCCGTACACCGATGAAGATGACGCATACACCAGGTGCGAGATTTCCCGATCGCGCGCCAACTCAAGAATGTTGACGTGACCCGAAATATTCGAATGAATATAGGCTGATGGGTTTTCAAGTGAATAGCGCACCCCGGCCTGAGCTCCGAGGTGGACAATATGATCGATCGTCTCGCCGGCGAGCGCCCGAGGCAGCGCGTCAACCTCACCGAAGTCGACCTCCAAAAAAGAAAATAGGTCGCCGTGGCTTGCCTGCAGGCGTTCTATGCGAGCCCGTTTGAGATCGAGGGAGTAATAAGGCGTGAAATTGTCAACGCCGATGACGCGGTTGCCGCGGCCAAGCAACGCTGCCGCGACGTGCATCCCAATAAACCCGGCCGCGCCAGTAACCAGCGTTGTCATGTTATTATTCCTCTTTTTTCTGGTCGGCGCGTTGCCCGACCAAGCTATGCTATGTCGTGCTCACACGGTTAGGTAGCGCTGTGCACAGCGTATCTTCCGATGGATGCCGCCTCGTTCACGAGCCACGATGTCCGATCGAGTGACCGGAACCGCAAAATTTCGGAGGTCAGGGAATGAGTATGTCGTCACGGCGCTTTTCTCCGTTTATCATCACCCAGACCGTACGGATGATGACGTACGCGTCGGTATTCCAGCGACGACGCTCAATATATGCCAGATCAAGCGAAACCTTCTCGTCCAGCGTCAGCATCGTGTTTCCGTTGATCTGAGCCCATCCGGTCAATCCGGGTAAAACGTCACCGCGTCGTTTCCCCCGCTCTCCCAGCGATAGCACCGTTTCGGTCAGCAGCGGGCGAGGGCCGACATAGGCAAGATCGCCCGCTAACACATTCCAGAAACTGGGAAGTTCGTCCAATCTGGTCTTGCGCAAAAATGTGCCTATCGCTGTAACTCGCGCTTCGTCTGCAAGCAGATTGCCCTCTGAATCTCTCAAGTCGCGCATTGTCCGAAACTTGACCAGCTTGAACGGCAATCCGCGAAATCCAGACCGCTCTTGTCTAAAAAGGACGCCGGAGCCTTGTAAAATCCGCAACAGCAGCGCGATCGTGAGATTAACAGGCAATAGTATCAAAAGTACCAGCGCCGCCGAACTGCGGCCGAAGAAAGCCCAGACCGTCATTCAGGCCGCCACGACCTTCATCTTGGCTCGCTCCGCAATGCAGCGCAAAACATCTGCGATTGGCTGAGGTTCGAAACCCAAGTTGCGAAGCTTATCGCAATTGATTGCAGGAAAACCAGTGTCAGGCGCCCGGTCGGCGTGCATCATCTTAATTGCACCGGGGCCAGAGTCGAAGATCTTGGCGAGTTCGAGCACCGCGTCGATCAATTCGGTTCTCGTACCAGACGAAAGATTATAGTCGCCATGCAACTCGAGTTCGATCGCCAGCATAATTCCGCGACAGACGTCATCGCGTTCGATGAAATCTGCCCCGAAGGCGGCGCCGTCATCAATTCTAACAGGATTTTGCGCAGCCAAATCATTGGCCAATCGGTCCACGATACTGCGCCCATCGCCAATGACCGACGAAATGCGCATAACGGCGCGACTGATGTCTCTATCCTTGCACATGCTGGCTGCGAGCCATTCTTGTGTGGCCTTTGAGGCAAGGTAATGAACGCGCGATTGCGGACCTATCGGGGAATCCTCCGCCACTTCCCCTTGGTCCGTCCTGTAGATATTGGCCGAGGATGCGAGAATGAGTCGCCCGACCTTTGCGCGCGTCATCGCTTCGATCAAATGCTGCGTGCCGATGACATTGTTGTCCCAGAAGTGGCTTGTTTCAAGTTCGTCAGCTGCGCTACCCGGAAGGGCCGCCGCGAGATGGACGACGTGATCAACATCGTGCAGTTTTCCAGCGGTTGCTTCTACCGGATCCGAGAGCGAGTAGGACTTCCAAGCGACTGCCGCGTCGAGATTCAATGGCCGGTGGCGGGATAGCGCCAGCACGTTATGCCCTTGCGACCTTAGCATATTTACCAGCCGCGATCCGATGCCGCCACTTGCTCCCGTCACCGCGATTGCCAAGGGTTTCATCGTTCCGTTGCCCAAGGAATTTTTCGTTCATCGATAAACTGCTCCTCGAGGAAGCGGACGACCGTGCCCTCGCGGATTTTCGGCTCCACAACATCTTCGTTCAGCAACAATTTTCGCAAGCAAAGATCGACTTCGTTGAAACCGAATATGGCCCTCATGGGCGTGGTCCCAGAGAATCGGGCATTGATTTCAAAAAGTCGCGGCACACCCTTCCCGTCCACCCGGAATTGGAAGTTGGCGGGGCCGTGCGGCTTCAACGCGCTTGCAATATCGTGAACATATTCCCGGTACGCTGAGAAATCTCCCGAGTACGCGCGATAGGTATTTCCGTCGCGCAGGTCGCGGCGCAAAATGATGGACGCCTGTACGGCTCCGTCGAAGTACACAACGCCCGCGGTAAATTCCTGGTCCTCCTCGCCCGCCATTTGCTGCACGATGAGATTCGAGCGGCCGGCCAGCGCGTTCGTCAATTGAGCGACGTCATGGACCATGGAAACGCCAACGGCCCGGGCACCTCGCCGTGGTTTGACGATCAGCGGAAACCCGACGTCTTCAATAAGCTGGGCAAGGGCGTGGTCATCTTCGCCGCGTACCGACTGTGGATGCGACAGGCCATGTCGTTCCAAAAACTCGACGGTGGCGAATTTGTCGTCTGCAATTTCCACAACATTTTCGTCGCTTACGAGGATCTTGGTACCAAATTTACTTTCCCACGCGTGCCGATGCTTGGCGAAGATATCCAGTTCGACGTCCGTCCCAACGAGAACGGCATCCGGAGACTCAAGCCTGAGGATTTGTTCAATCACCGATGCGTAGGAAGGATCGCTCGCCATTGGTATCAGCATCGAGCGGTCGGTCCAGTACAGTCCCGCCGATAACGGATTTGGATCCAGTGAAAGAATTTCGCAGGGTAAAGATGCAGCTCGCAAGGATTTGATGATCCCCTGGCCCAAGACGGCGCCTGCGCCGGTCACCACAATCTTCTTCATTCGAAAAATCCGCATAATTTTTGCTTGGTGCTGTCGGAAAAGGCAGGATGCCTTTTGACGGCGGCGCAGTGTCCAGCCGTGTCGAAGCGAACATCGTGGCGAGTAACTTTGATGCCGTGGTCCGTCGTTTCAACCATGGCCCAATGCGGCGACGGATCGTCCCGCGATCTGGGTTGTCCGATCGAACCGATGACATGGATTTCACAATCGCGAGTGGCGTGATGCATCTGGCGATGCAAATGGCCGAAAATCCCATGCCGATAGCCTCTCGTCGCGCAGACTTTGGCTGCCCTGCCCAATGTCGCTTCGTCGGAGAGGTAGGTCCAGTCGCCATATCCGAATGGATTTGCGTGCGCCATCAGGAGATCACCGGTCGCCCACTCGTCAACGGAGGAAAGCGAGCGGGGCCATTGCTGGCTCAGACTATTCCAGGTCCACTCTACTGACTCGCGAATCCAATCTGGCAAGCGGTCGAAATAGTCTCCTACGCCTCTCTCCAGATCGATGTAGAGCTGGTCGTGATTGCCGCGGACCAGAACGGCGCCGTCCTTGGCCATGGCTTCCGCTGCCAGATCGGCGCACTCGCGTGGCTCAAGTCCATAGGTAAAAAGATCGCCGAGTAGCACGAGTTGGTCAAAGCCGGCCGAGCGAGCGTCCGCCAGCCCTTGAGCGAAGGGCTTGAACGCGGCGTGGATATCGCTGATCACGGCTATTCGCATGTTAATAGGCTCGCACAGAGGTCCGGTTGCATCCAGCGGGCGACGTCACGGCCTAGACGCCTGCTTCAATAAGCTGACGCAGCGTACGGACCGCGCCCGAATAGTCGGCGAATTCGATCGGCGAAACCCATTCGAGCGGGAATTGGGTCGCTATAGTAGCTTGCCGATTCCGAATAATATTGGATGGCGTCGCCATAACGGCCTTTGGCATGCTTTTCATAGTCGACTTGGTCATAGATCACGCCGGCGACCCGGTCACCACCAAGCAACTCCATCGTAGCGCTCATCTGCCCGATTGTCGTTCTACCCCATCGCGCGACGACCAGTGTGTGGTCAGCGAAGCTGCACATTGTTCGGGCGTCTTTTACGGCCAAGGTCGCCGGGGCGTTGATGACGATGAAATCGAATTTGGCGCGAAGGTCAGTAAGTAAAATCTGAAGCGCCTTGGAGCCCAGCAGCACAGCCGGTTCCGCGACGGGCTTGGTGGCGCTGATGAGTGCAATCCGGGTGGAATCGACCTCGGTCTCGGTCCCGATGCTTTCCATCTTATCTTCTTCAGGCGATGAGAGCATCGGTAGTGCGATCTTGTCGAAATCGACATGCCCCCTCAAAATGTCGATGAGATCTGGCGTCTCGGCGCGCTTCAGTCGCTGGATGAGGCCGGTTTTGCGGAGGTCAAGGTCAAGGACTGCGACGCGCCTGCCCGACGCCATCGCTGCGGCAGCCAGCGTAACCGAGACGACAGATTTCCCATCGCCGGGCAGCGGCGAGGTCACGAGTACCGTCTGGGACTCGCCTGAAGGTGCTAAGGCGTTCACATCGAAATAAGCGGCGCGCGACACTTCTGCAAAGATCGACTGCGGCTTCTGCAGAACTGGGCTATCCTCGATCTTATCCCCAAAATCGTCGTCGATTAGTGGCAGCATGCCAAAGGTTGGCAGTCCGAATAACTTCCTTATCTGCGCCGACGTTCGAAGCTTGTTGTCGAACAGGTCGATCGCAAAGGCGACGAGAAATGCGATGATCGACGATCCCAAGAAAGCCAGCGTTGTGGTCTTCAAGGGTTCGGGTGACACGGCACGCTTGTTGACCGTCGCGGGTGAGATAACCGTAGAGTTCACGCCTTCGAGAGGGTTTTTTGCCCTGATTTCCGAAAGGCGCCGTGTAATCTGGTTATAGGCATCTGCTGCTTGGTCGGCTTCGCGGGTCAGGACATCGAGCGAAACCGTATCGCGAATATTCTGGTACGCCTTTTGCGTCATCCCGCCGAGCTGCGAGCGCAAGAGACCTGCTCGCGAAGCGGCGCCAGCCGCATCGCTCCGCGCCATTTGGGCCATCCGGGCGCCCTCCGCGTTCGCAAGGGATGCAGCATCTGACGACGCTTGCGCCCGCGCCGAGCTCAGGTTTCCGCGCACCTGAGCCAATGCAGCTCCCAGACTGACAATTTCGGGGTGCGCACTGCCATAGGTCTGCGACTTGCTGGCCAATTGGGAGGCGAGCTCGGCTTCTTGGCGCTCCAGCACCTGCGTTGTCGCATTGGACGCGCCTGCGGTGCTCGAAATCCGCGACGCCGTCACGACGCCGGCGCTGCGGGCCGATGCCGCCGCACTTTGCCCGGACGCCGAGATTGCCTCGACGGCGATACGATTGATTTGCTGCAGATCTTCGATCGTCGCGGTTCCGGGCAGCATGGCATAGGAAATTCGGAAATTCGAAACGGCGCGCGCTGATTCTTCGGCCTTTGCGGCAAGCTGCGCCTGATTCTCGGCAAGGGAATGGATCAACTCGTCAGTGCGTTCCCTGATCTTTTTAGTGCGAATATTCTGCACCGAGAGCGGATATTGATTGGCAATCAGCGCGGCAAGGTCGGGGGAACGCGACTTCACGGTGATTTCGACGAGATCAGACCCCTCGGACGATGTTATATCGACCATTTCCAGCAAAGCGTCCGTTGCCTGCAGCACCATCTGCCTTTTTTTTCCATTGAGCGTCCCGCCAACGTCATTCTTGAAATCTGCCCGATTATAGAGATCGAGATCTCTTACGACGCGATCCGCTGCCGCTCTCGATTTGTGCAGTTTAATCTCGTTCGCGATCCGCTGGCTGTTTTTTGCTATGATATCAGCCTGATTGACCCCGGCGGCGTCAATCAGTTCGACCTGCACCGATACTGTCGCTGAATACAGCGTCGGCCGCGTCAATTGCCACAATAGCGCACTGAGCGTTATCGCCGCCATGATGGAGAAAATCAGTTTTTTGTACCGATGGAGCACATTGACAAATTCGCCGACGCCCGATTGTTCCAGGGTCGTGGAATAAGCGCCAGGAGTATATTGGCTGGATTCCCGAACCGAACCCAAGTGGGTCGGGTTGTTGCGGCTGACAACAAGATTTGACACGGCTTCACCCCATTTCCCCGTCGGCAGATGCGCTGCGCAAGCGGAGCCTGATAATGAACACGGTATAGCCTGCGGGGCTGGGGGGCGGCGACAGATATTGGGGGGAGGCGCCTAGCTTAATTGGACTACCCCCTTTGCGCCACGCGACGGGCGCTGCGCTTCGCGATCATCCCTTATAGTGCCTTGTTGGGTTGCGCGGTCCAGCATAGTCGGTTCGATGTACTCAGGGCTTCAGGATAGCGTCGATGAAAATCACAATGATCGGTTCAGGTTACGTCGGCTTGGTTTCGGGCGCCTGCTTTGCGGATTTTGGCCACGACGTCATCTGCGTCGACAAGGACGAGGGCAAGATCGACCGATTGAACGCAAATGTGATGCCGATCTACGAACCAGGTCTCGAGGCTTTGGTAAAGTCGAACGCCGACGCCGGTCGGCTTCGGTTTTCGACAGACATAGCGCGATCGGTGGCAAACGCTGACGCGGTATTCATCGCCGTCGGCACGCCGTCGCGCCGTGGCGACGGCCATGCAGACCTCAGCTATGTCTATGCAGCGGCACAGGAAATCGGCGAGTCCGTCGCATCGTGTACGGTGATTGTTACGAAATCCACTGTTCCCGTTGGGTCGGGAGACGAAGTCGAACGCATCATCCGCGAAGTGCGACCGGATATTGATTTCGCGGTCGTCTCGAATCCCGAATTTTTGCGCGAAGGCGCGGCGATTGGCGACTTCAAACGCCCAGACCGCATCGTCGTGGGTACCGATGTCGACTGGGCGCGCGATGTGATGCAGCGCGTCTATCGCCCGCTTTTCCTGAATGAATCGCCCATAGTTTTCACCAGTCGCCGCTCGGCGGAACTCATCAAATATGCCGCGAACGCTTTTCTCGCCACGAAGATCACGTTCATCAACGAAATGGCCGATCTTTGCGAAAAACTCGGTGCCGACGTGCAGGATGTTTCTCGCGGCATCGGCCTCGACAACCGTATTGGCCCCAAGTTTCTCCACGCCGGACCGGGTTATGGCGGTAGCTGCTTTCCCAAAGACACGCTGGCGCTGCTGAAAACGGCGCAGGACAATGATACGCCGGTACGGATCGTCGAAGCGGTCGTGCAGGCGAACGATCTTCGGAAGCGCGCCATGGGGCGCAGGATCGTCAATGCGTTGGGAGGGGACGGTCGCGGCCGCAAGGTCGCCCTCTTCGGCCTCACCTTCAAGCCAAACACCGATGACATGCGCGACGCTCCCTCAATCGCCATCGTCCAAGCCCTGCTGGATAGTGGAGCAGTCGTTGAGGCGCACGACCCCGAAGGAATGGCAGAAGCAGCGCTCATCATGCCCAACGTCGCGATGGTCGACAACCCGTACCGGGCGGCAGAAGGTGCCGATGCCGTCGTCATCGTCACCGAGTGGGATGCATATCGCGCGCTCGATCTCAAAAAACTAAAAGCCGCGATGCGGGGCGACGTACTGGCTGACTTGCGCAATATCTATCGCGTCGACGACTGTACGAAGGCTGGATTCAATTATCTCAGCATTGGCCGATAGCGCCGCACGGAGCGCACGCGCCTAACTCGCATCCGGTCCCGAAAATCCCGCCGCCGCGGCCAGGCGATGGTACAATGTCAGGTGACGGTTGGCGGTCGCTTCGATCGAAAACGTGCTCGACATTTCGAGCGCTGCGCGTGAACAGGCTGCGTATAGCGTTTCGTCGGCGGTGATCCGCGCTATCGCTCCCGCGATGTGCGCTGGTTCATCGAGCGGACACAGAAAACCGTTTCTTTCATTTACGACCAGCTCGCTGTTGCCGGGTACGCGGGTTGCGACGATCG
Organism: Sphingopyxis sp.; assembly: GCF_965279725.1. Lineage (GTDB taxonomy): Bacteria > Pseudomonadota > Alphaproteobacteria > Sphingomonadales > Sphingomonadaceae > Sphingopyxis. The sequence continues at coordinate 265,962 of NZ_CBDIIL010000003.1, read as the reverse complement.
GCAAGCCGCTTGCCATGGCTTCGAGTAGCGCAACCGGCATCCCTTCGTAACGCGACGTGTTTAAATAGAGATCGCTGTTTTGCATGAGTTCGGCAATGTCCGATCGCTCGCCCAAAAACAGCACATGCTGGCCCACGCCTCGGTCGCGGGCCAGCGCGCGCATGGCCTCGAGAGCTGCTCCACCGCCCGCGACTTGAAATGTGGGCATGTCGCTCGCCGAGCACCGGCTGACCATGTCCGCGGCTACTTCGATGAGGAGATCATAATGTTTTTGAGCGGAAACGGCGCCAACGCTCAAAATTCGGGGTTTGCCTTCGATCCGATCGCGCGCCCGCCCAGCGGCAAAGCTTCTGCTCGCGGCGTTTGGAATATGAACGACGGGATTGCGCGCGTGCCGGGAAAACAACTCTTCGGTTTCCTTGCTGATCGCGACATAGGTATCGACGACGCGGTCGAAAAGCTTGAACATGTGGGGCGAAAAGCCAAGCCTGCTATTATGGTGCGTCAGAACCACTCTCGACGTCCTCGGAGCCGGATAGAGCATCGGAAGGGATCGAGCCGTATGGGCGTGGATAATATCGGGCCGTAAAGACGCGAAAAGTTTGCGCAGCCTCGACCAGCCGGTCACGGGGTTGCGGTTTGCGCGAAGCTGTAACGACCGGAAAGCTCCGCCATCACTAACGATACGCTCGCGAAGATTGCGTTCCATCTCGGCCGAATTGCCGACGCTTTCCGCATCAACCAATGCGACCACCGTGCTGCGGTGGCCGTTCGCAACATATTCTTTGCTCAGATTCACAACGAGAATCTCTGCGCCGCCCGATGTCAGGCTAGTCAGGATCGAGACGATGTGCATTCGCGCTCCGGCTCAGTCGAGCACGACGCCGCTCTGCCGCAACAGAAGCTTTGCCTCGGGGATCATGCTGTTGCGGCAGATTTCCAGTACGCGAAACGCGTCGGAGTCGCTTAACGTATCTGCATAGCCGCCGACCTTGCCCTTTCGGACCCGGAGACTGTCGCCGTCGCCGCGGTCATAATTGTGGCCGGGAATTCCTGTCTCTTTTTCGGTCTTCTGCATCTTGCTGAAGCGGGCCTTTTCGATAGCCTCACCCAGCGCGGTCTCGTCGATCGGCACCCCCGCAAAGTTGAGGATGCGCCTCACAACGGCATCTGTGCTGCTACTCATCTCCTCATAGCTGACAACGAGTGACCGACTCTCCGCCAGGCCTTTGGCCCAGCCGTTGTGATACCGGACGATCGCCGGAACCCCATATTCCTGATCCTCAATGAACTCGCCTATCGTGTCGGAAAAGCGTTGTTTGTGTTTGGTTTCGTGAAAATATGCCGACACGCATACATCACGGGGATCACGCACGAGGATGATCGTAGGCCTTTTCGAGAACAAGGGCGCATCGAACTGCCGGTGACTGACCGCAATGAGGGGCAGGACGACATTCAGCTCGCGACCTAGAAAAGCCGGCAAGCCTCGCTCAGCGTCGCGGTCGAAATTGGGAAGGATGCGGAAAGTGCTGCGCAGGTCGGGCTCGAAACCCAGGCCAGCGACCTTGGCAAAATAACAGGAAAGTAGATAACGCAGCCACGTTCTGCCGCTCTTGGGATAGGATACAAGAAACGCAGACACCGATGGTGTCGCGCGTTCGAGGAACCTTCGGTTTCGAAGGCGCCGTACGCGCCGGTAGGCGGATTTCAGAAATTCAGGCGCCACGGTCAACCACTCCCAGTCTGTTTCGCTATCCGGTTTCCTTCGAGGGCATCACAAATAGTGGTTTCCCAAATGCCGCCGATCGCATCCGGCGCGAAGCGATCGGCAGCCGCCGCCGCGTTGGTTCCCAACCGCACGCGCAACTCGCGATCGCCCATTACTCTCGAGAGAGCGGCCGCCATTGCGCTGACATTGCCTTCCTCGATGAGCAGGCCATCATAAGCGTCTGTCATCATGTCCGCAGGGCCAAAGGAGCAGTTGAAGGATACACATGGCAACCCCGCAGCCATGGCTTCGCCAAGCACGAGTCCCCAACCTTCAAAACGGGAGCTCAGCACGAACGCGTCGGCATCCTCGATCCATTGTCCAGGCGCGTCACTGATACCCGGCATTTCGACGCTATCCTGGACTCCCAGTTTTTGTATCAGAGCTTGTAGTCCGGCGCGGTCGGGACCGTCGCCCCAGATCCGCAAGCGCCAATCTGGATGCCGCTCTGCGATCTGCGCCCAACTCTCGATCAGAAGGTCGAACCCCTTCTGGTCGACAAGCCGGCCTACGGCCGTCATGATCTTGGTCCGGTTGTCGAAACGCGGCTTGCAATCCTGGTAATCGGCCATATTCGGAATCACCCAGCCGCGCGGTCGCATCGACGGGGGAAAACACTCGAGAGCGCCGCGCGTCATCGTGATGAGGCCGTAAGCGCGCGAATAAGTATAGCGGCGCAATAGACGCCAGACGAGGCCAGGTTTTTGCCGCAGGGGATTGTTTCGTTCCGAAACGATCACCGGAATTCCGAGAGGTCTGGCCGCTAATACCGCGATCACGTTCGAGCGGGTGAGCAGGCTGACGACGATGTCGGGATGTCGAGCTTTCAGGACTTCGCGCAGACGCCGGACCCGTTGCACGATGTCGAACATCGCACTCGCGGCGCCCTTCTTGGCGACCGGCACAGCGAGGTAATCGATCCGAATTCGATCGTCCGTGCGATAATAGGGTGGGCTCCCGTCGGCTTCGAACGACACGATGCTGACATTGAGGCCTGATCGGACGAGGCGGTTGGCGACGAAGCTGACGACATGCTCCGAGCCGCCCGCCGTCAGCCCGGGAAGAAGGAACGTGATATGCGGCGCTGTGGAGGCTGTCTTCGCGACTGGGTGCGCAAGCGGCGGAGCCATATCGACTGTCCGTGTTTGTGTCGGCATGTCGCTATATTTCATGGCTAGAAGATGTTGATCGAATCTGTCGCCACATGGCGATGTCCATTGCGACCGCGGTCAAGGCCGCAAAGGCGATGTGGGCAAAATTCGCTCCCAATGCGCCGAATTGAGGCATGGTGATCCATGCCGTCGCAAAGAACAGGATTGTCGATGCGATCGCCACTTGCAGGACGAACCCGGGCCGGTTCATCGCAAGCAGTGCAGAACGTGAAGGCGCCGCATGCATGATCAGCAGGACCGCCACAAGTTGCGCGAGGAGAAGGGGATAGGCGTTGGCAAATTCAGGGCCAAAAGCGACGCGCATAATCCAGTCGCCGAGTAACCAGAATATCGCGAGCAGGCCGAGCCCGATCAACCCCAATATACCCTGCAACCGTACGATCGTAGAGCGAAAGGACGCGAAATCGCTGTTCGCCCACATCCTTGCCATATCGGGATAGACGACAGCCTGCATCATCGCGCCCACCTGCTGCGCGACTTTGGCGATACGCTTCGCAATATGGTAAAGTCCCGCCCAGGCCGTGCCGGCGAAGGCGCTGACGAGGAGCGTATCGGCTTCCTGTGTCAGGGTGCGTAGCGTGCTCGACACATTGGTCGACCATGCAAAGCCCATGAAGCCGGGAAAACGGTGCTTTAGGTGACGAAAGTTCGCGCGTAGCGGGCTGGGGATTCCCTGCTTGCGGATCGTCCGCATGCCAAGCCACAGGAAAAGCAAGGAATCGAACATCTGGCAGGCGGTCCAGATGATAACGAATTCGAGGAGCGAGAAACCCAGGTAAAGAGCGACAACTGCCAAGCCGAGACGAATTATCGAGGACAACAGCTGCACATAGGCCAAGGTGCGAAACTTGCCGTCGAAACGAAGCGCCGCTGTCGGTACGCCGCGAATATTCGTTGCAATAGCTAAGGCATAAATGGCGATGAGTGGCATATGCTCGGGTTTGAGGCCGATTGCGTTCATCAGCGCAAACCCCACGATGATCGTCAGCAGCCCCGCGCCGATTGCCGTGCCGACATCCAGCAACAAGCCATAGAGATAGAGCTCTGACATGCGCTTTGGGTCGTCGCTGACATCGGCTGATGCGGCAAACCGGATCAGCGGTTGCCACGATTCAAATCGCAGCAACCGTTCGCTTAACCTGCCCACCGTGAGGATGAGTGCGAGCGCGCCATATGTTGCGGGCCCTAATGTACGAGCCGCGATCGTCGTGCTTACAAGCATCAATATGGCATTCACCGAACTGCCCGACACCAGATGAGCGATATTCTTCAGCCAGCCCTTTTCGATACCTGTTTTGGCCTGCGCCGGGACAGCCTCACACCCTTCGGTGATGATGCCGCCATCGGCCAATTGTGAACGCACAGTCATGATCGTCGCTCCTGCGCGGAAAGGTTGATGGGATGTTCCAAAGGCTCAAACGGCTCGCCTTCGCCACCGTCGGCCGCCCAGAATCTCAAGCTGGGGCGGGCAAATGCTGCGGCCAAGGCCAGCATGAGCGGTGCGATCCACAAGCGGTTGTACATATGAGGGATTGATGTCGAAAAGATCATCAGGATCGCAAGCATTGCCAGGACCGTCGCGCCATCTTCACGGTGAAAGCCGAGCGCCTTCATCCCCATCACGCCGAGAACGGCAAACATTGCAGCAAGCCCAGCGAGCGACAACACGCCACCCTCGGTCAGCATCAAGAGCCACAGTTGATGTACCGGAATGCCGAACGAACTGGCTTTGCGAAATTCGTCGACCCCCAATCCTACAAAAAGTGTATCTTTACTCATGTTCCACGCGTCGGCGATCAAAGCCGATCGTTGCGTGAAAGTTCCCGCCTGGTTGAGATCACCCGACAGCACCGCGCCCAACACGCGATCGGTGAACGCTGCTGGCAAGGGCATGTCGAACGCAACATAAGCCACGAAAAGCAAGATGAGGGGAATACCGAACTTCAGAAACCGGACGGGATTTGAGAGCAGGAAGTAAACGGTGAGCGCAACGCAAGTTGCGGAAAATGCCGTGAAGCTGGCGCTGGCTAGCAGCGACCAGATGAGGATCGTGCCGAGGCACAGCGTCAGGAAAGGACGGATCAGTCCGAAATGATAGCCGTTGAGCAAGGCGATTATGGCATAAGCCACGACCCCGCCGTTGAGATTGGCGTCTGAGACCATTCCTCCAATTCGGCCATTCCCCGTCACGAACCGTGGACTGAAGATTTCCTTTGTCTGTTCGTAGGGCAAGAATTCACCGGCCAGCAGCGCGATAAGCTGCGCAATCACGACGCCATATACGAAATAGACCAGACAGCGGCGCACCCAATCGCGATCCTCACTCATCAGGATCATCGGCAGCAGCAGGAAACCGAAAAGATACTGGCTGGCAACGTTCAGCCATCGGAGCGGATCGCCATTGAAGATCGAGCCGAGCAGCAATCCCCCCAGCATCATCGAAAGCGAAATCAGCCACGGCGCGGTCATCGCTTGCATCGCCATGATATTAAGGCGGTTCCGCACTATCATGATCAAGAAGCAGATGAGAAAAAGGAGATCCGACAGCGAAAAGTTCAGCGCTTGCGAGCGAAGAATATGCCAGCATAGGAAGAAGCACGCCGCTCCGAGCAACATCCGACCAAGCCGCTCGGGCCTTTCAAAGTTGCGATTCAGCAGGGAGCGGTCCAGTTCGAACGCGCCATGGTATAGCGGGGACGACGGGGTCACCGGATGTCCTTTCGGCGCAGACAGAAGGTGAGGGACGGGAGCATCAGTCGATTTGCCTGACCAGCATGTAGGCTTCGGCGGCGCCGAGGTACATCGATGCGCCGCGCATGATGGCGAGTGCCCGGATCGCCTCTATCGAGCGTTCGTCCGGAAACTCGCGGACCTGGCTCGCGAAACAACGAAAGGCGTCCAGCTTTGTTTCCAGCGTCTTCGAGATGTCGACAAATACGTTGGGAATGAATGCCGGGGTGATGCCGGGCGCATACCAGTTTGTTTCCGACAGCGTCTCATATGCGTAGATGCGACGAGGCGCCCCCAAATGGCGTGGGCGAGACGCGACCAAGGCCGCCAAGAACGTCAACTGATGATCCATATGAATGTCACCGACAAACGGGACGAAGACCGTTTCGGGGGCAACGTCCTGCATCAGTCCGGCAAGCGCCGCATTCAGCTGGGCGGCTGGAACGGTATCGAGCGCTGCGGCAGGCAGGTCGAGGTAAATTGTTTTGCCGACTCCGACAAGATGATGCGCGGCCTTTGTTTCGGCATAAATCTGCGACACCAGTTTCTCGGAAAATTGGGGAGCGGTCCCCTTTGTCACGATGGCGACCGTTGTCGGGCAACCGGCGGCGGCCAAACGTGATAGGGTGCCGCCGCATCCCAATATTTCATCGTCCGCATGAGGAGCGATGACCAGCGTATTGCCCATGTAGCGCAGGTCATCCATGGCCGCGACCCAGCAAGCCGTGCATCGGTGGCCTTCCGACCAGTTCCCATGACCATTCGGAAACGCGAAGTTGTCCCGACCCCGTTTGAATCAATAGGCCATCGTTATCGTGGGCGACGAGCTGGCCCGGTTCGGCATGGTACGGAAGGGGCGGGTCAACGGGCTCCGAGGCCCAGATCGTGAGCTTCGCGTCCTTAGCCGTTGTGAAAGCGCCCGGATAAGGCCTGCCGGCAGCGCGGACGAGCCGGTCGATATCTCTCGCGGGCTGACGCCAGTCTATCAATCCGTCCGCAGAGGTACGCCGGACGGCATAAGTCGCACAGCAGTCGTCCTGCGGTTCGGGTTTCGCCTCGCCTTTTGCAAGGCGGACCAGTGTTCGATCGAGCATCTGTTCGAGCGCAGCCATATGTTTGGCATAAAGCGTAGAAGCGGTTTCGCGCGGCGCCACGTGGAAATATTGCTGGTCGAGTATCTGCCCGTCGTCGACGCCATCGGCCATGTAGAAGAGCGATCCGGCCGTGATCTTCTCGTCGAGGAGGATCGTCCATGCAATTGCAGCGCGTCCCCGCAGGCGCGGCAGCGCGGCCGGATGATACCCAATGACCCTGCCCGGCACGATATCCAAGAAATTGGCGCCGCAGATTTGCGACCAGCCAATGACGAAAATGAAATCAGGGCGGGCGGCCCGTATCGCCTCCACCGTCGCGGGATCATTTGTCGCCGTGGTGAAGAACATGTCTGTGCCGGCCATTCGCGCGTCATGCGCGAGATCCACGAAATCCGAATGACGTTCGGATTTTTCAGAAGGTAACGTCACGCACAAGGCGAGCTCCCAGTCCGATCTCGCGAAAGCTTGGAGCGCGACGGCCGTACTTGCTACGGCGCCGACCAGAACCGCTCGCATCGTCACAAATTATCCACCGCCATCGCGGGTTGAATGCGCAGATCGGCGCTGCTTGCGTCTTTTTGGACGGGGCGGTCTCCATCCAGCCCCATATGGGCGATCAGGGTCGCATTGACCTTCGCCACATCATAGTCGCGTTCGGCTATTTTGCGTGCGTTGCCGCCCATTGCCGCAGCCCGACCCTTTTCGGCGATGAACGAGCGCATGGCCGCGGTGAGCGCATCGATGTCCCGCGGCGGCACGATAAGCCCGTTGATGCCGTCCTCAATGGGATCGCGGCAGCCAGGCATGTCTGTGGTAATCACCGCGCGACCGGTCGCCATGGCTTCGAGTATCGTGCGGGGCAAGCCCTCGCGATAATAGGATGGCAGCACGAACACCGATGCCTGAGCCAGATGGGGCCGGACGTCAGTCGTTTCGCGAAGAAAATCGACCGGATACTCCTGCTGCAGGCGCGCAACATCCTCACCGCTTAATCCTGTGGGATTCGACGTTTCGGAACGCCCCAGAATGCTGAAGGCTACTTCGGGATTTTCGGCGTTGATCCGCCGCGCGGCCTCAAGAAATTCAAATACGCCCTTGTCGCGCATCAGCCTCCCAACCATGAGAAAATGCAGGCCCTTCTCTGGAAGGGGCTGTTGTTGGAAATGGCGCGTATCCACTCCTGATCCCGGCACGCGAATGACATCGTGCCGGGGGGTTATGATCCCCGCCGCCAGCATGTCGGCCCGATCGTCCTTGTTGAACACGAAAATCTTGCGCGCCCTGCGCACACCTTCTCGGTAGAGGCGCAGGAATATGGATCGAGTAAGACCGGGCTTCGCTCCGTCAGGGCTGAAAAGATAGCCAAGTCCCGACATTAATACGAAGAAGGGCACGTTTCCCATAATCCTTGCCGCGATCCCGCCGTAGATGATCGGCTTCTGCGTATAGGCGAGAATGAGGTCGGGCTTCTCGACTGCGATCAAGCGGATATACCCCCAAAGAGTTTTGAGATCTTGCAGCGGCATGACGCCTGCACGGTCCATCGCGACCGTCGTCAGTCTGATCTGGCGCGATTTCAGCCACGCGGAAACCTCGAAATCTTGGTCGGGCGCGACAGCTACAACCTCGTGTCCCTCGTCGATCAGGCGCGTGAGTAGAGCGCCCCGAAAGTTGACGAGCGAGTAAGCAAGGCTTGAAAAAACAAGGATTTTCATCTCAATCTATTTCCACTGTCGTGGACCTTCGCTGCGCGGGCTCACGGGAATTGTAGGCCGTTCTGGATATCGTCGCCTGACCAGAATGGGCGATCGCTCCTCCCCGCGCAATTCGACAATAAGTAGTTATCCTCTTGGCCGGTCAAAACTGCCCCAGCCTGGGATGCGACAGTCCCTTTCGGGCGGGCTGCATTCCCCTTTCGAGCCATCTGCGTGCCATTCGGCCGGATTTTGACCCTTTCGACTATCGCCAGCAAGAGCATGCGACGAGACGCGTCCAGTTCAATAAAATCGGGATCGAATAATAGATGAACCGGACTTCGCTCGCCGAATTGGCGCGGACATCGATTTCATTCGCGATGTTCGAGCCGGTGGCCGAAGATCTGGACAGGGGCAGGCAATGATTCAGGCATTTGCAAATCGAATAGACCTGCTCGTCCACAACCGATCGGAACGGAGAGATCTGTCCTCGTTGTGGATTTCTCCTTATCGCAAGCGCACGCTTCGCACAGTCGGCGTGATGGTTCTCGACTTTGCGGCGATATTTGCTTCCTTCTTGCTGCTGACGGCAGTCGCCGGCGCTGACGGCCATGCTGCGCCGATATTGACCATGACAAACGGGTTCGCGATCTCGGTCGCCGCATCGTTGGTGCTTCTGTTCGCTGGCGTGTACCGCCGAAGCTGGCGCTTCGTGTCGTTTTCTGACACGATTTCGATGGTTATCACATCATTCGTCGGGCTTTGCACCGGATGGATCGCCACGGCGGTCTTTTCTGGTCAGGCTGGCCGTGGTTTCGGTATCCTTTTCCTTCTCCTGCTGCATTTCTGCGTATCGATAATGGCGATGCAATTGATGCGCGCGTGCCGGCGAGCGGCACGGTCCTATAGCCGTCGGCAACAGGTTGGCGCGATTGTCTCGGCTAATGACAACTCGTTGAAAACCGCCCTGCTGATCGGCGATCCCGAATGGTCGCTTGCAGTGCTCGAGATGCTCGGTGCGAATCCTGCATCGCATGTCAAGATCGTAGGGCTGCTGCTGCCTGGTGACGACAGGACCATTTCGCAGTTGGCGAAAGTGCCCGTGTTGGGCGGGATCGAAAATCTCAATCAGGTGATAGCTTTTCTGAGCGAGCGAGATCGCAAACCAGATATGGTGATTTTGGGCGAGGACAGCATCAGTGTGAGCATTCGAGATATGACTCGGATCAACAAGTTCACGAAAAACCATAACATCGAGATTCTGAAGCTAGGCGACCCCGCAAGTAGGCTGCAATTGCCGGGGCTCGATCCTGATAGGCTGCCGATCGCGGATTTACTGGGTCGTAGCGAGCGGACAATCGAACGCCATATCATCCAGCGTCAAATTTCTGGGCAATGCGTGTTGGTTACCGGAGCTGGCGGTACGATCGGCAGCGAACTTGTCATGCAACTCGCGGCCTTCCGACCTTCAAAGCTGGTGTTGCTCGATCACAGCGAATTCCATCTTTATACTATCGAGATGCGGCTTCGGGAAAGCTTTCCGGACCTTGGAATTGAAGTCGAACTGTGCAGCATTCGCGATGCGGACGAGGTCCGCGGTGTGTTCGCGCGACATTTGCCGTCGGTCGTCTATCACGCCGCCGCGCTTAAACATGTCCCAATGGTCGAATCAAATCCGCTGGGCGGCATTCACACGAACATTATCGGCACCCGCAACATAGCGAATGCCGTCACCGAATTTTCTGCGCGCGCAATGGTGCAGGTCTCGACGGACAAGGCCGTCAATCCTGTGGGCATGATGGGCGCGACCAAAAGGGTAGGGGAGCTGTATTGTCAGTCGCTCGACCTTTGTGGTGTGGACGATCCGGGGGCTCCCCGGTTCATAACGGTACGTTTCGGAAACGTGCTTGGCTCGAGCGGATCGATCGTGCCGCTTTTCAAGCGGCAGCTGATGGAGGGACGTCCGCTCACCGTGACCCACCCCGATATCGAGCGATTTTTCATGTCCGTGGGCGAAGCAGTCCAGCTGATTCTTGAGTCGAGCTCCCGTTCGCTCGAAAATGGTCTGGCGCGCGGCAACATCTTCGTCCTCGACATGGGTGATCCCGTCAAAATCGTCGATTTGGCAAGGCGTATGATCCAAATGCACGGGCTTGAACCCGATGTGGACGTGCCAATCCAGTTCGTCGGCCTGCGGCCTGGCGAGAAGCTGTATGAGGAACTGTTTGATAAATGCGAGCAGCAGGTGGAGTCTCAGATGCCTAACCTGTTTGAAGCCTGCTCACGTGCAATACCACTTCCCGTGATCGGTCAAGCGATCGACGACCTCGCGCGCGCGGTGAAAAGTGGTCTTCGTGAGGAGGCTTGCAGACTGACGCATGCGTTGGTCGAACTTCCGGGCAGTAATTTCACGTTTCATGATTTCCTGCAGAATGAATCGTCTTGGCATGGCAGCGGTCACGGTCTGCAGTTAGTCCAGGACAACTGACGATGGCTAGCTTGATCGACATGAGCAATTTGATCTCCCGGCCGATCGCAGAGCCGAGAACGTCGCCGTTGGCGGTCAGTTCGAGTTGGCCCATGTATGAACCAGACGAGATCGCCGCGGTAACTGAGGTCCTGCGCAGCGGGCGGGTCAACGCCCTGGTTCATGGCGAACAGAATAAGGCGTTCGAAAGAGAGTTCGCCAGTTTCATTGGCATGCCGCACGCTATCGCGGTTGCTAATGGTACCGTCTCGCTCGAAATTGCGTTTCGCGCGCTCGGTATCGGGACAGGCGACGAAGTCATCATCCCGGCACGAAGTTTCTTTGCGACTGCGAGCGCAGTGGTTGCCGTCGGCGCAGAGCCAGTGTTTGCCGACGTCGAAATTCACTCACAAAACATCGACCCCGCTTCGGTCTTGCGGATGATTTCTGAGCGGACGAAGGCCATTGTCTGCGTCCATCTTGCCGGTCGGCCATGCGATTTAGAATCGCTGAACGAAATATGCATGTCGAACGGGCTATTGCTCATTGAGGACTGCGCACAGGCGCACGGCGCGCGCTACAAAGGGCGTGCGGTAGGATCTTTCGGCGCGGCGTCTTCGTTCTCATTCTGCACGGACAAGATCATGTCAACGGGCGGGGAGGGTGGCATGGTCCTATTCAAGAGCGAGGCAGTCTGGGCAAACGCTTGGGCGATTAAAGACCATGGCAAGCAGCCTCCCGAACATCGCCCCCAAGGAACCGGCCTTCCTGGTGAATTTCGCTATATTCACCAGAGCTTTGGGAGCAACTTCCGCATGACTGAAATGCAGGCGGCGATAGGCCGCGCTCAATTGCGCAAATTACCGCAATGGATCGATCGCCGCCGTTCGAACGCCGAAACGCTCGCCGCTGAGATATCGGGGCTGCCGGGCCTCTTGCCGGACCAGCCAGACCCGCATGGTCAGCACGCTTGGTACAAATTCTACGCTCTGATCGATGAGACGGGGCTGCCGGCGGGACTGACGCGGTCGGACATCATCGGTGAGATGACAAGGGTAGGGATTCAATGCGGGAGTGGTTCTTGCCCGGACATGAGCAAGGAAGCGGCGTTCGATGGAAGACCTGTTCGCCGCGATGGAAATTTGCCCAATGCCAACTCACTGGGGGCGCGGACAATCATGTTCCCGGTCGATCATCTGCTAAACGAAATGGACATGCGCAAGATTTCTGATGCCCTGAAGGGGATTTTGCAATGAACGCGGGTCAAGCATCAACCGATTGGCGGCCCTCCTTTTTAATCATCGGCGCGGTCAAGGCTGCAACGACTTGGTTGCTCGAGCAACTGCAGGTGAACCCGCATTTGTACATGCCCGATCCGGAACCACATTATTTCAGTAGCGAATATCATCGAGGCGAAAGCTATTACCGCAGCTTCTTCGATACCTATGCGACAACCGGCAGGCTGTTGGGGGAAAAGTCGGCAGACTATCTGGCGCATCCCCAAGCGGCACAGCGGTTGGCCGCGATGGTGCCCAATGCCAGGCTTGTCGTACAGTTTCGTAATCCGATTGAACGCGCTTATTCGGATTACAAGATGCTGTATCGGCGCGGAACGGTGCGGCTTGCGCCAGAAGATTATCTGACCTCGCGCGATAGTTCGCAACCTCGGTTCCTCAATGACGGACTCTATGCAGAACATATGCGAAGATGGCTGGACTATTTTCCGCAAGAGCAACTGCATGCCATTCTGTTCGACGATGTGAAGCAGGATGCCAAGGAGGTAGTCGATTCGGTTTCCCGGCATCTGGGAGTCGATCCGGTGTTCGACTTGGGGCAGTCCACAAAACGCGCAAACGATGGCTCCGAGCGCTTCTTGCCGATGCCATTCCGCAAAGCATTGTCGCCGTTCAAAGGTTTGGTGGCCCCTTTACGAGGATCCACCTGGTTTGAGACGGCGCGCGATATTTTTGCCAGCGAGATCGCATATCCGCCACTTTCGGCGGACCTGCGGGAGCGGCTTAGCGACTTTTACGCGGAGGATATCGCCGATCTTGGCGCGATGCTCGGCCGCGATCTTACACACTGGACCAATGGCGGGACGGATCACGCGGTGCTGCGAAACCAAGTAGCGGCCCGATGACGAGGATTCTCGGTGGAGCCACAGCTTTTGGCCCGATCGTTTGCCGGCGAACTTTGACGAAGCGGGAGTTGCGAAATGCACAGCGTACTTAAAAGATCGATGTCCTTTTTCCTTATGATCGCCTTTGCGACGGCGACTACCGGATGCACTTCGGCAAATGCCGGCCTCAGTGTTGTTCCGGCCACAGAATCTCTAGAATATCCTCTCGCATCGGGCGACAAGATCCGTATCTCCATTCCTGACTTGCAAGGGGCGGACGGCGAGTATCTGGTTGATCAAACGGGGGTGGTTTCGTTGCCGCTGATCAAAGCGGTAAAGGTCGCGGGTCTAACGCTTCGCGAAGCCGAAGCTGCCATAACTCAAGTGATTCTGGAGCAAAAAATACTGGTTCGACCGACGGTGACAATCCAAGCGATAGGGCTGAGGCCGGTCTATATCCTGGGCGAAGTCAACAGGCCCGGCGAGTATAATTTCCGCGATGGACTGACAATCTTTTCCGTGGTGTCGATGGCGGGCGGATATACGTACCGCGCCAACTCCAAGTCGATGACCATCATTCGGGTCGTCAATGGCGAAGCGACCACCGGAAAAGCAGATGAAAACACGGTGGTCATGCCCGGAGACCGGGTTCGCATTATGGAGAAATGGTTTTGAGATTCCGGCCTCCTCTAATCGCGCTGACCTGCCCCGCCGCAGCTTTTCTAGGCTCGGTGCCAGCAATGGCCGAACCGGTGAGCCAGACCGCTCCACTCGTATCCGCAGACCTGAAGGACTATGAAACCCCAGGGCTCGACGTGGCCGGTTTCCAGCTTAGATCCGAAGTCGAAACCATGCTGACGGCCGACGACAATGTCTATGCGTCGTCCACTGGTAAACGCAGTGACGCCGTTTTCCGACTGTCGGCGGGCTTGGAAGCACGAAGGAAAATCGGGAATGTGGAGCTGCGCGCCACAGGCAAGACGAGCATTCGCCGCATGGCAACATTGACGTCCGAGAATGCCGAGACGGCGTCAACGGAAATCGGAGTGTTCTGGGAACCGTCGGCTTCGCATCGCTTCAACTTTTCGGGCGGATGGTCTCGCCTCGTCGAAGATCGGGGCGACCCCGAAGCATTGAATCTCCAGTCGACGGGCCCGCGGCTTACGAACTTGCTCGAAGCGCAGGCACAGTATCGCCACGAAGGTGGCAGGATATTCGTGGCGGCGGATACGGCGGTGCGAAAGTACGATGTTCTTGGCCTTAGCAACTCCGAACGCGACTTCACGTCCCTGATTGGTTCGCTGACCCTTGGTTATAGCGTAAGCAGCCAAGTTTACGGGACCGTCACCGGCTATGTAAACAACCGGAATTTCCGGTTGCCGGTGACGATTGCGGGTTTCGATCAGGACGCGACGACGATCGGCGGGCGTCTGGGTTTCTCAACCAAAGGGGAGGGCTTGGTCCAGGGGCGGGTCGGCATCGGCCTGTTCCGGCTCAATCCATCCGACCCGACGCTTGATGGGCGAAGCGGCCTCTCCGCGGACGTCTCGTTGATCGTCAGACCGCGAAGACGGACCGCCATCACTCTCGACATATCGGCCGGCGATGTCGCTACCTTCAGACTGGGCGCGATTGCGCGTTCGGATAAGCGCGCATCGTTGTCGATTCAGCAGGAGGCCCGGCATAATCTTTATGGCACCCTTGGCTTTGTTATTCGCGAATCCACATTTTTGGGATCGGGCATCAAGGAGCGGACGATCGGGCCCAACCTGGAAATCGAATGGCTCCTGAGGCGGGGGATGTCGCTTGTCGGCTTTGCCACGTACCAGCACCGCAGCAGCGACGACCCCATCGAAGGCTTTGAGCGATTTCGCGGCGGCATCTCGCTCCGATTTCGTTACTGAGCGTCCGCAGCGAGGCGTTCGTATATTCGTGTAATCGCGTCAATGTGCCTGGCGCTCGAAAACCGATCCTTTGCACTGACCTTGGCACGCGCGGTCATTGCCGCGGTGGCGCCGGGGTCGTCGAGCAGCTCGATACAAGCCTTGGCGACCGCATGGGGGTCGCCGGGCGGCACCAAGCTGCCAATCCCGTCCAAGATGGCCTCTGGATTGCCTCCAGACCGGGTCGCGACGACAGGCGTTCCGACCAGCATCGCTTCCACCAGCGTTCGTCCCAACGGTTCGTCAACCGCGGGAACCAGAAGGAAATCGCAAGCCGCAATCCAATCGGCGCCCGGAGATCGATAGCCCATCAAGTGAACGGATCCTGATACGTCGGGAAGGCGTATGCGCTCACGCATCGCGACCTCGAGTTCCGGATATGTGCTTTCGCCAAACATGACGCCTTTGACCGGACGACCTTGGGACGCCTTGAGCGCTGCGATGGCTTCGATGAACATCAGGGGTCTTTTCCGGTCGATGAAGCTCCCGAAATAGCCACAGATAATCGTGTCGGCAGATGCCCCTATTTCTTCAACCAGGCGCTCGCGGACTGGCTGGACCATGATCTGCGTTTCGAAGGGGCTGAAAACGACCTCGGCGTTGCGTGCTGCTGCGGTCAATGGCCGCCTTGGCAGGGAGAAGTGCGATACGGTTACGATATGGTCGGCAACCCACGGAGCGACAAAGCGCAGACCTTTTGCCGTGGGGTCGGCGCGGTGATGCCAAAGCAGCTTTCGTCCCGCCATCTTGGTCGCTAACGCCCATGTCGCGTGGGTGCGGCCGTCGTTGGTATGCACCACCGTCGCGTTGACCGATCTGAGCAACGCCGACCGGCGGCGCAACCCGCGAAATGTAGAGGCGAAGCGCCGTATCGTGAAATCGCGGCCAACGGCAAAGCTATCCGACGGCGGAGCGGGATCCGCTATCTGTTCAAAGGAAGAGAAATGTTCCGCCAAGCGGCCGGAGGGCTTCTCTAAAATCATAATGGGCCGAAACCGTGTGCGATCGAGCCCCTCGATCAAGCCGAGCAGCGAATGATGGCTGCCACCGAGGCTGTCACCGGCCATAGGATAACAGATCGTAATTGGGTCGGTCATATGGGCGCGCCTCCCGGCAACGGTGTCAACGCGAAAAGTTTCGATCTAGATAGTCAAGGAACGCGTCGAAATTGGACACGTCATCCCCATTGGCGTCGTCCCACGGATCGAATTTCCCGACCTTCATGCCGTTGCGGCTTTCCCACAGGTCGTCCATCCCGTCCGCATCGCTATCGGTGTAAGGTTTGCCATCGGCGACAGGAGGAATTTCGCCTGGTTTCGACACGATCTTACCCGTTCCGTTCCGAACGTCGCTGATTACCCGGAGGTCGATCGCATCGCGCGGCCAAGCACCGGCATTCGCAAGAATTGTTCCAAAAGCCTCACTCGCGGGCGAAGGCTCGACCGTCAGGGGGCATGAGGGCTTGGCTTGGCGAACGCCAGCAACAGAGGCGTCGACGTGGATGAAATCGCCAATGAAGCGGTTGTCGTCGAGGTAAATGCTCGACGGGCCAGCGCTTCCTTCCGTTTGGCGGATAACGCCGACCGAGCGGGCCGAACTGTTTGGCCCTGCCTTGAAAATATTCCCGACGATCGAAACCGGGGTTCCTCCATAGCTCTCCCAAATTTCAGCAAACTCGGATTGCGCGTTGAAAAAGATGTTGTTGAGAACTTCAATACAGGAAGACGGACGAAAATTGATATCAGGATTTCGATCGCCGTTATGGGCACAAATGTTGCCAATGAAGCTCATGTTCTGAATATTTTTGGGATCGCTGCCCAAGAGCGCACATTTGTCATGCTTCGGAATGCCATATGCGAAGATCGAATGACTTATCGTAATGAGATCATTGTCGCCATAGCCATTAATGATTTCATCCCGTGCCCAACTGGCGCTAACATGGTCAATGATAACGTTGCGGCTATTCTCTATCGTAATCGAGTCTTCCGACTCGCGTTCTCCGCCAATCCGATCGTTTCGCACACGGATGTGACGGACAATGATATCATGTGAGTTCTTGATGAGCAGGGGCGTTCGGGATTGCGGCGATCCATCGTGAGCAATTGTAACACCACCGCCGGATGCCGTCTGGCCTGCAATCGTCAGATAAGGATTTTTGATCACTGGCGGTTTGCCGGAAAAACGGAAGACACCCCCGATCCGAAATATGCATGTCCGTGGGCCTGTGGCCTCGAGGCAGGATCGCAGCGACCCCGCGCCGGCATCGTCCAAAGTGGTGACTTGGATCATTTTTCCACCGCGGCCGCCCGCCGCATTGACGCCGTACCCGATCGCTGTCGGGAACGCCTTGCCACTTACAAGTTGCGGATCAACTTCTTCGGCTTGGCCACCCGACGCGGCACATGAGGCCAGCATCAGCGCGAGGGAAAATGAGATCCCCAGGCATGGCGTTCTATGCGTTCGGAGCTGGGGCGGCATCGACATATCCTCGTTCGTAGAAACGGCTTATTTGGCACCCTTTTCATCCAGATAGAATGAAGCAGACGGTTTACCCCCAAAGTCTAGGTCGAGTGTTCGAATTCCGGCAAGGCTTGGCTCGTTGCTCGGACGTCTAGCCGAAAATTGCTAGGGAATGGCGATGGATTACGTCGTGGCAACAGTTTACCGATTGAAATTATGCGATTATTTTTTCATTTCTCCAGGTTTAAGGCCAAATTCTTTTAGCAAGTTCTTGAAATTAGACCGAATAGATAGAAAAATGATCATCTATGGTTCCACATAAACCTACTGCGCTTAAAGTATAATCGAATGCGCCGCTGAAATATTTCAGCCCGACATCAAAACGGCACGGATAGTCGCCTTCGGCCTTGCGCTCGAAATGATTAGTCATAACGGATTAACCCAAAATTGGGTAATTCATCTTATCCTGAGGCTGAATTTACCATGGCCGTATAGGATGATGATGCGTGTGGATAAGTTTTCAATGAAGTTTCATAACTTTACGACCCGTGGGGCGTCGTCCGTCGTTATCGCGCTGATGCTTGCTGGCTGCGGCGGCGGCAGCGCTGGCAGCGCGCCTAGCACCGGTGCAGGCCCGGTTGTGGTTATTCCCGTCCCGACACCAACACCTGCTCCGACGCCGGCGCCGACACCGACGCCGACACCCGCTCCGACACCGACGCCTGCTCCGACGCCAACGCCAACGCCTGCTCCGACGCCAACACCCGCTCCAACGCCAACGCCTGCTCCGACGCCAACACCCGCTCCAACGCCGACGCCTGCACCAACGCCGACACCCGCTCCGACGCCGACGCCCACACCAACTCCGGCACCGCCGCCTGTCGCCGGAACGTACAGTCCGAGCAAGTTGCGCGATGGCCGGCAGCGTGCATTTCCAACGGCGCAAGGATTCGGCGCGGCATCTGTGGGGGGGCGAGGAGGACAAGTGTATCCCGTCACGACGCTCGCGGATTCCGGTGCTGGATCGCTCCGCGAGTGCATGATGGCGGTCGGCGCCCGCACATGCGTCTTTCGCGTGTCGGGAACAATCGAGTTGTTGACGCAGATCAAGCCAACCTCGGGCAATCTTACGGTGGCAGGTCAAACTGCACCGGGTGGCGGAATCGCGCTTCGAAATTCCCCATCGAATCTGACGGGTTCACCGATAGCGTTGGTAAAGCCCGATAACATCCTTCGCCATATTCGCCTTCGGCCCGGTCCAACCAGCGGAGCCAAGCAGGATACGACGGACAGCATCACGATCGATGCGGGCGCTAATAATACGATCCTGGATCACGTCTCGCTTTCCTGGGCTACCGACGAACCTTTTAATTCGACGAAAGCGTCGGGCGAGATCACCGTTCAATGGTCGCTGGTCTACGAAGGTTTGAGCAAGTCCACCCATGCGTCCGGCGAGCATTCGAAAGGAATGTTCGTCGAGGGAAATAATATTTCGGTTCATCACGTGCTGATCGCGCACGCCACCGACCGCATGCCAAACGCTGGCGTGGGGAGCCGCGTCGATTTCGTGAATATCGTTTCCTACAATATGAGAGAGCGCGCGCACCAATATTTCTCGATGCTGCAGAAACAGGGAACGGGAACAAGCGGCCTTACACGTCAGGCCAACGTCATTGGAAATTGGGTGTCGATGGGCCCCGACTCCGTCCGCGGCACGCCGATTTTTGGCGGCGATTATGACGAGGCGCATTCCACAAATCCGGGGTTTGCCGAGTTCTATTTGGCGGGGAACATTGACGGGCGACGTAGCAATGTGTCGATGGCGGATAGGATGTTCTTCGAGCCAACCGACTGGATGTATCTGCTAGGTAACATAATCGGCAGCCTTTCCATCGAGCACTACTCATCGGCCGAGCAGGCCGTGCGCGACGTGACTGCGTTCGCGGGCGCGTTTCCAAGAGATGCTGCGGACCAGCGTGTCGTTACCGACTTTCTCAGCTGCCGCGGCTCAATCATCGATGATCCGAGCGAAGTGGGGGGGTGGCCCGCGTTGGCTGCTGGAACGCCCTACGTCGATGCAGATGCCGACGGCATGGACGATAACTGGGAAGCGGCGCGCGGCATCACGGTTGGAACTGCCGATGCCGACGGAGATGGTTACACCAACCTCGAAGAATATTTGAACGAACGTGCCGGCGACCAAGACGCTTCCGGTAGCTTTGTGAACAAGGTGGGTACGGGCTCCGGCTCGGTACCCGCAGTGAACTGCGGGATCTCGGTTTAGCGCTGAAACGGGCAAGAGCTTGAACCTCGGATCGACGTCGCGACTCGGATACCGCAGTGCGGCATAAATTCGATTCTTATGGTTTCTCAACATGTCCCAAAACGGGAAGCTTAATATCCGGTTTTCAATCCGAGGCGGGCCGGTTCGGATACGCCTGATTTTTATTAAATAAAAACAAAATCTTGGGCCAGAATTAGGTCTGTCTCCTCAAAATCGCGCGTCGGTGTTAAATTAGCCTTAAGTGGATTCGACTCTCGGCGCAAATTTGATTAGGTTAAGTGCACTTAAACAAACTTATCCAAAACAATCAAAAACATCCAATATAACGGGTCGCGATTGGGTACGTCTTTTACGAGGGGGGCGTTCGATGATCGTAGAGAAATTGTCAAGCAATACGGTTGGCAAAGAAATTCTTTCAACAGTGGTGGTCGGCAGAAACACTTTGGCCCGTGAGGGGCTGCGGCGTATTTTGGCGGACGATGATTTTACCATCGCAGCGCTGGTGGAGAGTGGGGCAGATCTGCCTAGCGAATTTGTTGCGAATGCGCTGCCAGCGCTTTTCATTCTCGACAATGGCGACGGAGAGCAGATCACCATTGAGCTGGAAGTCTTGAACAGGAATTTTCCGAAGTCTCGCAAAGTTGTGCTTGCCGACGAGTTCGAATTCGAACGCGTGGCGGATGCTTTCAAGAGCGGTGCTGATGGATATTTTGTCAAGGCGATCAGTTGCGAAGCTTTGATGGAATCGCTTCGGCTCGTTGTGATGGGTCAGAAAGTGATGCCTAGCGAACTCGCGCTTCACTTGTCCGGCGTAGTCCGTCGGAACGAGATGCCTCAAATTTCGCCCAATGCCGACGTAGCGCGAATTCTTTCCGAGCGAGAGATTACAACGTTGCGTTATCTCCTCGTCGGTCACTCGAACAAGGAGATCGCGCGGCGGCTTGAAATAAGCGAAGCGACGGTCAAGGTTTACGTCAAGGCAATCTTGCGTAAACTTCGCGTCAGCAACCGCACCCAAGCGGCGATCTGGGCGTTTAATAATGGCGTAAAGATTGGCGCCGTCGATGTTGCTGATACCTTTGTTCAAAATGATATGGATGCTTCTCTCATGCTCGCCGCCACCTAGGCGCGAGCATGACACCGCAAATCGATCTGAGCGCGGACGGTTTCTCTGCCGGGACTTCACCAGGTGTGAGTCTTGGTGAGCAATTGCGCCGCATTCGGAAGGCCCATGGGGCAACCCAAGTCGCTCTCGGTTTGGGTGTCGGTGTTAGCACCGCCACAATTAGCATGTGGGAAAATGGCCGGCGGCATCCGACCGGGAAACATATGGCTGCTGTCCGTGAGTTTTTCGGCGTTTTGGCCAATATCTCACCGATCGGCGCGGGATCGTTGGGATATGATGAATTTATGATCGAAAGCCGAGAAAGCATCGCAAAATTCGTCGGAACGAGCGCTGATAAAATAAGAATCATGATCGAAATCTGACTGGGGTACATGAACCAGAGGCAGCAAATCGGGTATGGCGTCATCGAGCCGACCAAGTTCGGCAGAGCCAGAAGATGTCATTATTTTTCGACGCCTAGTAATCAAGTGTAGCAAAGCGGGCGAACGCTGGCGTTGACGTCGAATAATCGATTTGGGCCCAACGTGATGTTGGGGAGAAATGTGCTGGCGACGGCGGTATTGCCATTTGGGCTCAGTCCCGCGGTGGAAAAATTTCGCTCCTACCGAAAGCGTCGCGACAAGCAGCACGAGCATGGCGGGCACTAATCGCCGGGCGCGCTGGCCATCGAAGCGATTTAGCGAAAGCTCCCCACGCTCCGAACGCACGCGAGAAGGCCGCGAAACCTAGATTGAACTACGGCATGGCGACGCCGCGTGAACCCTCAATCTCGGGAAAATGGGCGGCATTGAAAAGACTGCCGAGCCCTACTCGATCGCTGTCCATGACGCGAACGTTTCGCATAGAACATAGTTAGTTAGGTTCCGTGCTGTCGCGCCTTGAGCAGATCCATCCTATCGAGGGGTCAAAGCGGCTCATCTACTCTTTCGCATTACTGCGAAAGAGTAGATGTCGCAGTACCTTAAGCGCGGTAAACCCCGCGCATGAAACCGATCCGCAAAGCCGTTTTTCCCGTTGCCGGTCTCGGCACCCGCTTTTTGCCTGCGACGAAGGCGATTCCGAAGGAGATGCTGCCGATCGTCGACCGGCCGCTGATCCAGTACGCGGTCGACGAAGCGCGCGAGGCGGGTATCGAGCAGATGATCTTTGTGACCGGACGCGGCAAGAGCGCGATCGAGGATCATTTCGATGTCGCCTTCGAACTCGAAAAGACGATGTCGGAACGCGGCAAGGATCTGTCGGTCCTCGAACCGACCCGGCTCGGCCCTGGCAATTGCGCCTATGTCCGCCAGCAGGAGCCGCTGGGTCTGGGTCATGCGATCTGGTGCGCGCGATCGATCGTCGGCGACGAACCCTTTGCGATTTTCCTGCCCGACGAGTTCATGCACGGATCGCCCGGCTGCATGAAGCAGATGGTCGATGCGTATCATCAGGTCGGCGGCAATCTGATCTCGGTGCTCGAAGTGCCGCGCGACCAGGTATCCAGCTATGGCGTCATCGCGCCCGGCGCGCGCGACGGCGCGCTGACCGAAGTCACCGGACTGGTCGAAAAGCCATCGGTAGCGGATGCGCCGTCCAACCTGATCATCTCGGGCCGCTATATCCTGCAGCCCGAAGTGATGCGCGTGTTGGAGGGTCAGGAGAAAGGCGCGGGCGGGGAAATCCAGCTGACCGATGCGATGGCGAACATGATCGGCACCCAGCCGTTCCACGCCGTGACCTTTGACGGCGCGCGTTACGACTGCGGATCGAAGGCCGGCTATATCCAGGCCAATCTGGCGGTCGCGCTCGACCGCCCCGACATCGCCGCCGAGGTTCGTGCCTTCGCGATCGATCTGCTGAAGTAAACCGGCGGCGGCGCTTTGCCTTTTCTGTTCTGTCGGGTTGGCCAACAGCTTGCGCATATCGACCTAAAGATCGCGCCTAAGCGATCGTGTGAGCCAGCTGAGATGACCGACAGCCAATCACTATTGGTAACCACCGTCCTACCCGAACCAGTAGAACGGACGCAGCGACAAACTAGCATTCATCGCTAAGTCGATCGAAAAATGGGATTTTCGCTACCGAGACGATGCCCAACCGTTGTCGGATACAAGTTTATATGGGCCCGAGACAGCAATAAGGCCTCGCACTTAAACAAGCGAGGCCTTTCGCGCTTTAAAAGCGTTCCTCCAATTAAGTTCCGGGTCGCAGGACGTTTGGAGGATGTCCGACTGGTATCAAAAAATAATCGTTCGTCAACGGATATATTGCGGTGCAACAAAATGGGACATTGGCGAAGGAAAATCTTGCCCGGTGTCGCCCATTCCAAGCCCGAAAATCGACGTCGGCACGGACCGTATTAAACTAAAGTAAGGCAAAGCAATCCGGATGCTGGCCTGTCTGCGTTCCACAAGCGCTGAAGGATATACCCGAATGCTCGATTGAACATCTGGAGACTCATGGCATTCATTTGAACGCTGACGGGCTATCGTGCAAGTCACGTTGCCGCCAGCAATACCGCGACGTTTTGGACGTAACGCTCGGGACGACTTTCTGCCGTATCGAGCATCGCGGACTACTCTCTGCAATCTCGATCGGGGTTCTGGTACAAAACCCGTCAAATACGACAGGCGCCGATTAAAAACCCGGCGAGGATCGAGATCCGTTGGGCTTGGCTGAACTCAACCAGTCTTTTGCGGTCAGCCGGCTGTCAGCAGCAATCCTCCCGACCGTTTTTGGATCCGGGCCGGAATAGCACAAGCGCCTACCCCGCAACGCAGCAGCGAGCGCCTGTTCCGGCGGGATGGCTCGCGCAAAGTCGACACCGAATGGCACGCGGCGGCCATAATACCCCGAAGTGGTATGGAGGTCCAAGTCGCATGGCCTATTTTTGACAGCGGATGTGGGCATTAGGATTATATGGTTCTGTAGATTTTTTCCCTCATTGTTTGCCCTATCTGTCAGTTAGCGAAACTCATCAAAAGGGCGGGCAGTGAACAAGATTACCAAAATTGAGACCGGCCAACGCGCATCTGGCATCGACCGGCGGCTCTTGACGCTGGAACAGAGTCTTGCACTCGACAACGGCGAGGCAATGCAGTTGTACGCCGCAACTTGATCTGCCCCCTTCTGAGTGGTCCAAAATTGATGATATTTTGGATGACGAAGGAGACAAGGAATGCCGAGCAAGAAGCATCGCCCGGAAGAGATTATCGGCAAGCTGCGTGAAGCGGAGGTTGTGCTGGCGCAGGGGGCCATGACTGCGGAGGCGTGTCGGCGGATCGCGGTCAGCGAGCAGACCTATTATCGGTGGCGCAAGGAATATGGCGGCCTGAAGATCGATCAGGCGCGTCGGATGAAGGATTTGGAGAAAGAGAATGTGCGGCTTCGCCGCGCGATCTCGGATCTGACGCTCGACAAGCTGATCCTGCAGGAGGCCGCCCGGGGAAACTTCTGAGCCCCGCGCGCCGAAGGCGCTGTATCGATCACATCAGAATGATGATGCCGGTGTCCGAGCGGCGGCTCTGCCGTGTGCTCGGGCAATACCGATCGACACAGCGCAAGGCTATGCGCGGGGCGGATGACGAGGCGGCCCTCACCGAGGATATCATCGCGTTAGCGCGTCAATATGGTCGAGATGGCTATCGCCGGGTGACGGCGTTGCTGCGCGATGCAGGGTGGCATGTGAACCGCAAGCGGGTCGAGCGCATCTGGCGCCGCGAGGGGCTGAAGGTGCCGCAAAGGCAACCGAAACGCGGGCGGCTCTGGCTGAATGACGGATCGTGCATCCGGCTTCGGCCCGAGTATCCCGGCCATGTCCGGTCCTACGACTTCGTCGAGGGCCGCACCCACGATGGTTGCAATACCGTATCCTGTCGATCATCGACGAGGCGAGCCGGGAGTGCATGGCGTTGCCGGTCGCGCGTAAGCTCAAGAGCGACGACGTGCTGGCGGCGCTAGCCGAGCTGTTCGTGACGCGCGGCCCGCCCGCGCGCATCAGGTCGGACAATGGCCCGGAGTTTATCGCCACGGCGGTGCAGGAATGGCTGGCGAAGGTCGGCGTGAAGACGCTCTACATCGCGCCGGGAAGTCCGTGGGAGAATGGCTATTGTGAATCGTTCAACGGGTCGCTGCGCGATGAGCTGCTCAATGGTGAAATCTTCTACTCGCTCGCTGAGGCCCGGGTCCTGATCGAGGCCTGGCGGCGACATTACAACACTGTCCGGCCGCACAGCTCGCTGGGATATCGACCACCGGCGCCGGAGGCCGTTCCCTCGCCAGTGTTGCCCTCCGGTTCCGCTTCGCTCCACCGACGGCCAACACTGGCGAGGGAGGCGTCAATGCACTAACATATAGCCCGGACCACTCGGTGGGGGCCGGTCAAGCGGCGAGAGCGGGAAGCGCGGAATCGGTGTTCATGCATCGGAATTATCCGATGGATTGGGGCGGGTGTCCGCTTGTCCCAATCGCTGGACAAAAGCGGACAGTCTCCAACCGGCCAAGATGAGCATCCGGGCGCCTTCTTCGGCGGGCGGTAGCGTGCTTGATACGGTCGCCTTACCCGCGCCACCAGATTGCGGCCCGACCCGGTTCATGATAGTCGCCGCGCCATGTCGCCTTTCCTCGCCCGTCTCACGCTAACGATCTCGCTGTTGTTCGGGAGTGTTGTGGTGCCGGCAATGGCTGGCGCAGAGGCCGGGCATTCAATAGAAATCGTCGATGTCGGATGTGACGCTTTCGTCGCGTCGATGGATGCAAACGAAGGGTCGCCCGAAAGCGCGCCTCCGCTCCATATCGATCATCATCATTGTTCCGCATGTGCGGAACTGAATCGTCGTCCGAAGACGTCTGATATAGTCGCCACGAGCGCTATATTCTTTCGCGAACGCACGACCGTACTCGCGTCTTACGCGACCGCCCCTCCAACCCAGCCTCCTGCCGCCTGATCACAGCTTCGCGCAGGCTTTTGCCTGCGTCGTTCTGCGTTGATCAGGAGTATTTATGTCTAAATCATTGGGCTTCCTGCTGTTTGCAGGGATGCTGGCCATGTCAGGTCAACCGGCGTTCGCCGAGCCTGTCTCCCTGTCCGATGCGCTTGCGCGCGGACAAGATGTCTCCCCTCGAATTGCCAAAGCCAAAGCCGAGCTGAAAGCGGCGGAAGGGCGTGCCCTGCAAGCAGGCGTGCGTCCCAACCCAACCGTGTCCGCCGAAGTCGAGAATTTCAGTGGAACGGGCCCCTATCGTACCTTCCGCCAGACCGAGACGACCGTCGCGGTGTCGCAGCCGTTCGAACTCGGCGGCAAAAGAAGGGCCCGCAAAGAGGTTGCGGCTGCCGAACGCGAGTTCGCGCAGCTCGCGCTGCGCCGGGCCGAAGCCGACCTCGCCTACGACATCATCGTGTCGCATGCCGAGCTCCGCGCCGCCGAAGACCGCGCCGTCCTGGCGCGGAATGTTCTGACACGAGCGGTCGAACTAGCGCGAATCGCCGAGACGCTGGTGGACGTCGGCCGCGATCCGCCGCTCACCAAGCTGCGCGCTGACGCCTTGCTCGCCGAGGCGAGAGCGGAAAGCCTGCGGGCCGACTCCCAACTGCTCTCGGCACGGCAGGAACTCGCGTTGCTGATCGGGAGCGATGACCCCGAACTGTCGGCGGTCGCGCAGAACCTTTCGGTGCCGTTGGCGCTTCCGGCCGATGCGCAGAGCCTCGACGAACGGCTTGCGGCGGCGGAGCGCGATGCGGCTTCGGCGCGCGTGCGTCTGGCTCAGGCCGAGGGCGTTCCCGACATCACGGCGTCGGGCGGCGTGCGGAACTTCCGCGAGAGCAAGGACACCGCCTTCATCGTCGGTGTCTCGATCCCGCTGCCGGTGTTCAACCGCAACCGCGGCAACATCACTGCCGCGCGCGCCAATGGCGAAGCGGCCGAAGCGCAGCTGGCGCAGACGCGCCTCGATACGCGCTTCTCGCGGCGCGATGCCGAGTTGATGTTGGCGGCCGCCACCGAACGGGTGTCGGCCTTGTCGGGCGCCGGGCTGTTCCAGGCGAGCGAAGCCGCGCGGGTGGCCGAGATCGGATATCAGCAGGGTAAGTTCACGCTCATCGAGCTGATCGATGCCCAAGAGGCGCTGACTAGTGCCAACCTCAAACTCATCGAAGCCGAGCTCGATCGCGCCCGCGCCCTTGCGGCGCTGGGCCGCGCGACCGCGCAATAAGGGAAAGAAACATCATGCAAATCTTGGAAAACAAAAATCGCCTCATGGCCGCTGTCGCGGTCGGGGCGCTCGTCCTCGGCGGCGGCGGCATATTGATCGGACGGTCGATGTTCGCGCCCGAGGCGGCCGCACCCGCGGCGGCGCCCGCCGAGAAAGAAGAGGAGGGCCATGTCGAAGGCCAGATCCTGATGGACGAGGCACGCGCCAAGGGCGCGGGTATCGTTACCGAGACGATCCAGTCCGGAGGTCTCGGATCGGAGATCCTGGCGCAGGGCATCGTGGCAGCAACTCCCGAAGGCGAGGCCGTGCTGACGGCGCGCGCCGACGGGGCGATCACGCGCATCAATCGCCGGCTCGGTGATTATGTTCAGGCCGGTGACACGGTGGCCGTGATGGAAAGCCGCGATGCCGCGGCGATCGCGTCCGAACGCAGTTCGGCAACGGCACGACTCGCTCTTGCGCGCTCAACCTATGCGCGCGAAAAGAAGCTGTTTGATGCCCGGATCACCGCCAAGCAGGATCTCGAGGCGGCGGCGGCGGCACTCTCCGAGGCCGAGTCCGAAGCACGGCGCTCGCAGTCGGCGGCATCGGCCGCCAAAGTATCGGGCGATGGCCGCACGGTTGCGGTGACGAGCCTGATCTCGGGGCGGGTTACCAAATCCGATGCGAAACTCGGGTCCTATGTCCTCGCCGGAACCGAATTGTTCCGCGTCTCCGATCCCCGCCGCATCCAGATCAATGCCTCGGTGCTGGCCGCCGACGCGAGGCGGATCAGGCCCGGCGATACCGCGGTGATCGAACTTCTCGGCGGTGAAACGGTCAATGCGACGGTGCGTTCGGCGACCCCGAGCCTCGATCCCGACAGCAAGACCGCGACGATCGTCCTCGTCCCCGATGGTATCGGGGGCCTCACGCCCGGCCAGGGACTGCGGGCGCGGATCAAGCCGCAGGCCGCCGCCGACTCGACGCTCATCGCGCTGCCCGAAGAGGCGGTGCAGACCGTCGAGGGCCGCGAGGTCGTGTTCGTCAAAACCGCGAAGGGCTTCCAGGCGACCACCGTGGTCACCGGCAAGCGCGGCGGCGGCCGTATCGAGATCGTCGACGGGGTGAAGCCCGGCGCGGTGATCGCGACCAAGGGTGCCTTCCTGCTCAAGGCCGAAATCGGCAAGGGCGAGGCGGAGCATTGAGATGATCGAAAAACTGCTCGACGCGTCGATACGCTTTCGCTGGGGTGTGGTCATCCTCACCCTCATCATCTCGGCCTATGGCATCACCCAGCTCATGAAGCTGCCGATCGATGCCGTGCCCGATATCACCAACAAGCAGGTCCAGATCAATACCGTCGAGCCCAATCTCGGGCCGCTCGACATCGAACGCCTCGTTACCTTCCCCATCGAAACCGCGATGGCCGGTATACCGGGCCTGCAAACATCCCGCTCGATCTCGCGCAACGGGTTTAGCCAGGTCACGGTGATCTTCGAGGATCATACCGACCTCTATTTCGCGCGGCAGCAGGTTGCCGAGCGGCTCAATCAGGCCAAGGGCACTTTGCCCGACGGCGCCGAGCCGCAAATGGGACCGGTCTCCACCGGTCTCGGCGAAGTGCTCATGTACACCGTCGATTTTGCGCCGACCTCGGGCAAGAACAAGCCCATGGTAGCCAGGAAGCCGGGCCTCCAGCCCGACGGCTCCTATATAACTCCGACCGGGGAAGTGCTCGTCGATGAAGTGGCGAAGCTTGGTTATTTAAGGACCGTCCAGGATTGGGTGATCCGCCCGCAGCTGCGCTCGGTCTCGGGCGTCGCCGGGATCGATTCGATCGGCGGTTATGAAAAGCAGTTCGTCGTCCAGCCTGACGCGACCAAATTAGCAAGCTATGGTATCAGCTTTTCCGAGCTCGCTGAATCTCTCGAACGCGCCAACATCTCGGTCGGCGCAAACTTCGTCGAACGCGGCGGTGAGGCTTTCCTCGTCCGCGCCGATGGCCGCATCCGCACGCTCGACGAGATCGGTCGCGCCACCGTTGCAAGCCGTGGCGGCGTACCGGTCATGGTTCGCGACGTCGCCACCGTGCAGATCGGTGGGGAATTGCGCACCGGTTCTGCATCCGAAAACGGCAAAGAACTTGTCGTCGGCACGGTGTTGATGCTCGCCAACGGCAACAGCCGCATCGTTGCATCGGCTGCGGCCGATCGCTTGAAGGACGTCGCCAAATCCATGCCGGCAGGCATCGTCGTCAAGCCGGTGCTCGATCGCTCGCAACTTGTCGACGCGACGATCGGCACGGTCGAAAAGAACCTCGCCGAAGGCGCCCTGCTCGTCGCGGCGGTACTCTTCTGGCTGCTCGGCAACTTCCGCGCCGCGGTCATCGCCACGCTCGTCATCCCGATCTCCTTCCTGATGATGGGGACGGGCATGAACATTACCGGCACGTCGGGCAATTTGATGAGCCTCGGCGCGCTCGACTTCGGTCTCATCGTCGACGGCTCGATCATCATCATCGAAAACTGCCTCAGGCGACTGGCCGAACGACAACATCATGAAGGGCGATTGCTCTCGCTGAGCGAGCGACTGCACGAGGTGTTCGAAGCCTCGCGCGAAATGGTGAAGCCGACGATCTATGGGCAGGCGATCATCTTCCTCGTGTTCGTGCCTTTGCTCACCTTCACCGGCGTCGAGGGCAAGACCTTCTCGCCGATGGCGATCACGGTGCTGCTGGCTCTGGCGGGCGCGTTCATTGCATCGCTGACCTTCGTTCCGGCGATGGTCGCACTGCTTCTTCGCGGCAAGGTTGCCGAGAAGGAAGTGCGCGCAATCGCATGGGTGAAGACCCGCTACGAGCCCGTGCTCAAGCGCGCCATCGCGCGGCCTTGGCCGTGGATCGGTGCCGGCGGCGGGACCTTCGCCGCCGCCATCCTGGTGTTCGGCATGCTTGGCAGCGAGTTCATCCCGGTGCTGGGCGAGGGCAATCTCGCGATGCAGGCGCTTCGCATCCCGTCGACATCTTTGAACAAGTCGCAGGCGATGCAGTTGCAGGTCGAGAAAGCCGTCTCAACGCTTCCCGAAGTCGCCTTCATCTACTCGAAAACTGGTACGGCGGAGGTCGCCAGCGATCCGATGCCGCCAAACGCGTCGGATACCTTCATCATCCTGAAGCCGCGAGACGCTTGGCCCGACGGGGTCAAGACCAAGGATGACGTGATCGAACGGGTGGAGAAGAAGCTTGAGCCGCTGGTCGGCAATTCCTTTGAAATCAGCCAGCCGATCCAGTTGCGCTTCAACGAACTGATTGCCGGGGTGCGCGGGGATATCGCGATCAAGCTTTATGGCGACGATCTCGACGAGATGGGCCGTGCGGCGCAGCAGGTCGCAGCGATCCTGAACACTGTTCCGGGCGCTGCGGACGTCAAGGTCGAACAGACCGCCGGCTTTCCCGTCCTCGACGTCCAGTTCGACCGAGATGCAATTGCGCGTTACGGCCTGACCTTGCAGGACGTCAGCGATACGGTGGCGGCGGCGCTTGGCGGACGCGAAGCCGGGATCGTGTTCGAAGGCGATCGGCGATACGACATCGTCGTCCGCCTCGACCGCGCTACGCGCGACGATCTCGACGCAGTGGGGGCACTTCCCGTGCTCCTTCCCGGCGAGGGCGGAGCGCGGGCGTCGGTGCCGCTCAGCGAACTGGCGAAGTTCGGCTTCTCCGAAGGGTTGAACCAGGTCAGCCGTGAAAACGGCAAGCGGCGCGTCGTGGTGCAAGCCAACGTCCGCGGTAACGATCTGGGATCCTTCGTCGCCGAGGCGCAGGAGAAAGTGAACGCGCAGGTCAAACTTCCTACCGGAAGCTTCATCGAGTGGGGCGGGCAATTTGAAAATCTGCAAGCCGCCTCGGCAAGGCTATCGATCGTCATCCCGATCATCTTCGCGGCGATCTTTGGCATCCTGTACATGGCCTTGGGCGGGGTGCGGCAGGCGATCGCAGTTTATTCTGCAATCCCTCTCGCGCTGGCTGGCGGCGTCTTCTCGTTGCTGCTGACGGGACTGCCATTCTCGGTATCGGCGGCGGTGGGCTTCATCGTGCTGTCGGGCGTGACAGTGCTCAACGGTCTCGTGGTGATGTCGAGCATCAACCAGCGCATCGACGAAGGAAAACCCGTCGATGTCGCCATCGGCGAAGGCGTCATGGAACGGGTCCGCGCCGTCCTGATGACGGGTATCGTACCCGCGATCGGCTTCGTCCCGATGGCCCTCGCCACCGGAACCGGCGCCGAGGTACAAAAGCCGCTTGCGATCGTCGTGATCGGCGGGTTGATTACCTCGACCTTGCTGACCTTGTTCGTCCTGCCCGCGATCAGCCATTTGCTGCTCCGCGGTCGGCACAACAAGCATGTCGCCGGCGACTATACCGACATCACGACGCTTGGCGAGCGGGTGTTTGTCCAAGGCGATAACCCTAAGCTGACAACATGAGGGTCCTGGTGCAGCGAGCATCAAACTTGTGCTCGCGGCACTTTGTTACCGGAACCGAAAAAATTCTATCGAGTTGGAGATCTAGCGATAAAACGCGCAAAGACATGGCGATCGTCCTGACAGGCGATGCCGAAACCCACTTCACGCGGTCGATGATCCCGCACCACGAGGGCGCGGTCGCGATGGCGAAAATCGCGCCGGCGAACGGCAAGGATCCGGAGGTCCGCAAACTGGCCGAGGCGGTCATCGCCGCCCGGGAAAAGGAAATTGGATTCATGCGCATGTGGCTGGAGAAGAAGACCCCGACGAGCCAGAATTCGCCCAAGGCGGAGAATTGAGATGGGCCACGATCATTCACACAGCGCGGCGGACGGCGGCCACAATCATGGCGCGGGCGCGAGCAGCAAGCGGCTAGCCATTGCGCTAGGGCTGACGACGATATTTCTGATCGCCGAAATTGTCGGGGCGTTTGTCTTCGACAGCCTCGCGTTGCTATCCGACGCCGCGCATATGTTCACGGACTCGGCGGCGCTCGCGATCGCGCTGGTCGCCGTTCGCATCGGCCAGCGTCCGCCCGACGACAAGCGCACGTTCGGCTATCGGCGGTTCGAAATTCTCGCTGCCGCGTTCAACGCTATTCTGCTGTTCGTGGTGGCGGGCTACGTCCTTGTCGAAGGCATCGGGCGGTTCTTCGATCCGCGACCCGTCGAGTCCGTCGGTATGTTGATCGTTGCCGGGCTGGGCCTGGGGATCAATCTCATCTCGATGCGGATCCTCGCTGGCGGCAAAGAGGCGAGCCTCAACGTCAAGGGTGCCTATTTGGAAGTATGGGCCGACATGCTCGGCTCGCTCGGCGTGATGGGCGCGGCCGTGGCAATCTATTTCACCGGCTATTTCTGGATCGATCCCATCGTCGCGATCGCCATCGGGCTATGGGTGTTGCCACGCACGTGGATTCTTCTTCGCGATACGATCCATATCCTTCTGCAAGGCGTGCCCCGCGGACTTGACCTGCAGGAGATTCGTTCGGCACTGCTGGAGATCGAAGGGGTCGGCAACGTGCATGACTTGCACCTATGGTCGATCGCCGGACACGATGCGAGCCTGACTGCGCACATCGTGCTGTTAGACAATGTCGACACGGACGCACCACGTCGGCTTGCGATCGAAATGCTCGAAACAAGGTTCAATATCAGTCACGCGACTATCCAGACGGAAACAGAACCTTGTGGTAATGACGGCAACGTTCACGCTTAGCCGATTAGGATCAAGCAGAGCGAACGACTGCTTTCCACTCTTGCCTGCCGAAAGCCGACTGACCGCAAACGGCCACAAGCAGAAGGTCGTGGAACGCTATCCATGCCGACCCTAGCTTCGTGTCGATTACCCAGTCGTTCAACACCACGACCAGCATGGGACGCCTGACATTGAACATGCTGCTGTCGTTCGCCCAGTTCGAGCGGGAAGTCACCGGCGAACGGATCCGCGACAAGATCGCGGCATCGAAGCGCAAGGGCATCTGGATGGGTGGGCCGGTGCCGCTCGGCTATATCGTCCGTGACCGCAAGCTCATCATCGAACCGAACGAAGCGGAGCAGGTGCGCCACATCATGCGCCGATATCTCGTTCTCGGATCTGTCAGGACTCTGGCCGACCAGCTGAATTCAGACGGATATCGGACCAAGGTGCAGGAGCGTACCAGCGGGCCTCACAAGGGCGGACGTCTATACCGCCGCGGTACGATCTATCACATGCTCGCTAACCGGATGTATCGGGGTGACATAGTCCACAAGGGAACGGCATATCCAGGCGAGCACTAGGCGATCGTATCGGAAGAACTCTGGGAATCCGTCCAGTGCGCTCTCGCCGAGCGGTCGCAGGGCGGTACATCAAGGCGCGCGGCGCGATGGCCTAGTCTACTCACCAGCATCATCTATGACGGGGAGGGGCGCCTGATGGTTCCGAGCCACACGAGCCGGACGGCGACCCGTAAGGACGGTGCAACGCAGAAGCGACGCTATCGTTATCATCAAACGCGTCCCGACTGTGAGGGAGGCGTTGGATGGCGGGTGACATCGACCGATATCGATCCCTTGATACGGGGAAGGCTCGCGTCGTTCCTTGAGGATCAGCAAAACATCGTTGCAATGGCCAGCGGGCAAGATGGCGAGGCCATCAATTCGGCCCTGTCATCGGCGCACGCAATGGCGGCGACCATCCGATCCGAAGCGACCGGGCAATGCCGCAACATCATACACCAGATCATCCGTCGCATCGATCTGATCATGGATCATGTCGCTATCCAACTCAACGAAGCAGGGCTTCGAGCAAAATTGCAGATCGACGATGCTGCGAACGAGGACGAAACAGCAGATCAGGTTTTGCTAAGTCCAGTCATCAAGGTGCGGCGTGGCCATGCGTTGCGCCTTGTTCTTCCGCCTTCAACTCCCGATGTTCCACCGCAAAGGCGCGACGAGAATTTGGTGCAGTTCGTCGCTGAGGCTCATGCGGCTCGGAAGCTCGTACTCCAGCACCCAGAACAATCGATCGCCGCCATCGCGGCAGACCAAGGTCGATGCCGTACCCGGCTTGGGAAATTGGTTGGGCTGTCCTGCCTGGCGCCGGACATTGTCACGGCTATTGTCGAAGGTCGGCAGCCCACGACGCTGACGGCCAAGTCACTGTCGGCGATCGCTCTTCCGATGCACTGGCAAGGGCAACGCAAGGCACTCGGCTTCTAGGCCTACTACCGACTGCAGTCATGAAAATGCCCGGCAGAAACCGGGCTCCTTTTTTTCTCGTCAATCTGATGAAACGGAGGATCTCTGACTGCAGGCCCGAATCTACCGCGCGGGAGTGGCGCAGAAAGGCGCGCCTTTGGGGCGCAGCCCACTTAACTCTTGGCAATTTTTGGTGTCCTACCGGACTGTCTGGTGCGGTCGAGAAGACTCGAACTTCCACGGCCTTTCGGCCACAACGACCTCAACGTTGCGCGTCTACCAGTTCCGCCACGACCGCACATCATGATGGGGCCGAACGGGTCCGGCTCCGGGTAGGAGCGGGCGCCTAGCAAAGCTTTTCGGGCGATGCAAGCAAGCTTCGCTGCATTTATTCTTGCCGGTACGAAGCCGCGCCGCCGTCCGCCGTCCGCACTCCCGCCGCACATGTCATCGATCCGACTCAAAAGAGTCACGCAAGTGTCACCGCTCTGGCGTCAGACCGTCATCGAATCACCGTAGTGGCGGCCTCACCGGGGGCGAGCCAGCATGTCTCTTCTCGTTCGCCGGTGATTTTTCATCAGGGGCGCCCGGCGGGCGTACACCGGGAACGGAGATTTTCATGGCGGCTTTCGCACGCGTTCGTTTGGTTATGCTCAGCAGCGTGGCCTGTTCCATCCTTGCGGGTTGCGGAGCCGATGGCGTCGCTTCGCCGGGCGACGGGGTGATCGTCATCCCTGCCCCGACCCCGACTCCGACACCGACTCCCACGCCGACCCCGACCCCGACCAGCGTCACCCCCGCCGCGAACTGTCCGACCATCGCCGGCCCCGACCAGCTGTCGAACCTCGGCACCATCTCTGGCCCCGGCGGCGAGTGGCGCAACTGCGGTTTCCCGACGCGGTTCACCGCGACGACGGCAATCGCGAAGGTCCCGGGCGTCATCTATTCGCTTCCCGGCCGCGTCGATGTCGGCACCGATCAGGGTGCCACGACGACCAATAATGTCGTCACCCTGACGATCGACCCCGGCGTCACGATCTTTGGCGCGACCGGCGTCTCGTTCCTCGCGGTGAACCGCGGCAATCGCATCGATGCCGTTGGTACTCGGACCCAGCCGATCATCTTCACCGGCCGCGGCAATGTCGTCGGTTCGGCGAACGACCAGACCTCGCAGCTGTGGGGCGGCGTCGTTCTGCTCGGCCGGGCGCCGATCACCGATTGCCTGGCACCGGGCGCGACGCCGGGAACCGCTGCCTGCGAACGCGACACCGAAGGCACGTCGAACGCGCTGTACGGCGGCGCGCAGGTTGCCGACAATTCGGGCCGCATGTCCTATGTCCAGATCCGCTATTCGGGTTTCATCCTGTCGGCGGCGAGCGAGCTGCAGGGACTGACGCCGTCGGGCGTCGGTTCGGGCACCCAGCTCGACCATATCCAGATCCACAACAGCTCGGACGACGGTATCGAAGTGTTCGGCGGCCGCGTGAACATGAAGCATCTGGTGATCACGGGCGCCGAGGACGACGGCCTGGACACCGACGTCGGCTACAAGGGCAACATCCAGTATGTCATCGGCGTTCAGCGCGAGGGCGGTGCGGTCGGCGATTCGATGATGGAAATCGACTCGAACGGCAACGAAGACGCGAACCCGCGCCAGAATGTCGCGATTTCGAACTTCACTTACATTCAGCGCAACAATGCGGCGGGCAACGGGGTCTCGATCCTGATCCGCGGCGGCGCCGACTATACATTTGCGAACGGTCTGATTGTGGCGCCGGGCTTCCGTTGCCTTGGCATCAACAGCGCGACGACGACCAACCCGGTGAACGGTGCGCTCGACGAAGCGGGTCCGCCGAAATTCTTCTCGGTTTCGTTGCAGTGCAACGCCTCACCGTTCCGCGGCACCAGCGGCGTGACCGATGCGCAGGTGCAGGCGATCTTCGAGGGCGGCACGAACAACCGTTCGAACTATGTGCCCTCGCTGACCAACCTGTTTGTCAATGGCGCGACCGAAACGGCCTTCACGCCCTTTGACGCCAAGACGCTCAACGCCTTCTTCGACACCACCGCCTATGTCGGCGCCGTCCGCGACGCCAACGACACCTGGTACCAGGGATGGACGTGCAACTCGTCGACCGCCTCGTTCGGCGCGACGAGCGCCAGCTGCAGCGTCATTCCGACGACCTGATCGCTCGCGATCCAATTGGGGAGCGGGCACGCCTGACGGGCTGGCCCGCTCCCTTCCTACATTATCTTGGGGACTTTCCACATGACCAAGCGGCCGATCTTCGCCAGCCTGCTCCTTCTCAGTTCGGCGCTTGTGGCGCCTGCGGTTCTTGCGCAGGATGTCGGCGCGCCGGCGCCCGACGCGCCGCCGGTTACCACCGCAGCGCCGACGACCGCAGAGCCAGCCACGGATGACGCGGTGAATGACGAGGAAGGCGATGTTTCCATCCCCGGCGGCGCCGACCAGGAAATCGTCGTCACCGGTCGTTTTACCCCCAACATTGTTCGCGCGACCCCCGAAGTCGTGTCGGTGCTGTCATCGGCCGACATCGCGCGCACCGGCGAAGGCGATATCTCGGGCTCGCTGCAGCGCGTGACCGGCCTGTCGGTCGTCGGCGGCGGCTTTGTCTATGTCCGCGGTCTGGGCGACCGCTATTCGCTCGCGTTGCTCAACGGGTCCCCGCTGCCCAGCCCCGAGCCGCTGAAGCGCGTCGTCCCGCTCGACATTTTTCCGTCGAACGTTATCGACTCGACGCTGGTGCAGAAAAGCTATTCGGTGAACTTCCCCGGTGAGTTTGGCGGCGGCGTGATCAACCTCACCACCAAATCGACCCCGCGCGAACCATTCCTGACGTTCAGCGGCGGCATCGGCTGGGACAGCGAGACGACGAATGAGCTTGGCTATACCTATTATGGCAGCGACACCGACTGGACGGGTTTCGACGATGGCACCCGCGACGTCCCCCCGCTGCTGAAAGCGGCCTTTGCCAGCGGCAAGCCGATCCTCGAAGGCGCCGATTTCACCCAAGACGATCTGGAAGCGATCCAGATGGAGCTGGTCAACGCGCCGACGACGCTGTTGCAACAGAACAACCATATCCCGGTCAACTGGTCGGCGGGCATCACCGGCGGCACGACGATCCAGTTCGCCGGCGGCGAGCTTGGTATCATCGCGACCGCCGGCATCAGCAACAAGTGGCGCACCCGCGACACGTTGCAGCAAACCTCGCTCAATCAGGATCTGTCGGGCGATCCGCAGACGAGCTACAACCGGGTCATCACCGACAATCGCGTCGTCGTGAACGGTCTGCTTGGGCTGGGGCTCGAGATCGGCGAGCATAAGCTGCGCTGGACCAGCCTCTATATCCGCGACACCTTGAAACAGGCGCGCCTCGGGCTTGGCACCGACGCCAATCAGGTCGGTCGCGACATCCTGAAGCAGGACACCGCCTGGTACGAACGTCAGTTGATCAACACGCAGTTCGTCGGCGAATTCCATTTCGACCGGTTGAAGGTGGACCTGCGCGGCGCCTATGCCAATTCGCAGCGCGAGGCGCCCTATGAACGCGGCTTTACCTATGTCCGCACCAATTTGCCGACGAGCCAGGACCCGACCGGCGACACCTTCGTCAACGATCTGGGCGGCAACCGCGGCGATGCGACGATCGCCTTTTCGGACCTGAACGAGGATCTGTGGTCGGGCGGCGTCGACCTGTCGTACGAGATCGCCTCGCACATCACCGCGACCGTCGGCTATGCCTATACCGACACCCGCCGCACCGCGGTGCGCCGTGCGTTCCAGTTCCGCGCCTCGGGCCTGCCGGTGGCGGTGACGCAGCTGCGCCCCGACTATCTGCTGTCCGATGCGACGATCCAGCTTTTCGACATCAGCCTGATCGAAACCTCGGCGCAGGACGGCACTGCGGCATTTGACGCGGGGCTCACCACTCACGCCGGTTATGCGCAGGTGCAGGCCGAACTGATCTCGGGCGTCAACATCAATGCCGGGGTGCGGTATGAAGATGCCAAGCAGACCGTTTCGCCGATCGATCTGTTCAATTCGGGCGGCGGCGCGATCGTCGCGACCGATCTGAACAACGATTATTGGCTGCCCGCGATCACGCTGACATGGGAAGCTGCGCCCGACATGCAGGTGCGGCTCAACGGGTCCAAGACGATCGCTCGTCCGCAATTCCGCGAGCTGATCGCGCAGATTTACCAGGATCCCGAATCGAACCGCCAGTTCCGCGGCAACCCGTCGCTGACCGACAGCGAGCTGTGGAACGCCGAGCTGCGCTACGAATGGTATTTCGCCAAGGATCAGCGTTTGACCGCGGCGGGCTTCTACAAGTCGATCGACCGGCCGATCGAGGCCTATACGTCGCTCAGTACCGACTCGGTTGCCAATACCAGCTTTGCCAATGCGCCAAAGGCGACGCTTTATGGCGTCGAGGTCGAGGCACAGAAATATATCCCGCTCGACACCCTGTCCGATTCGCCCTTCTGGGCCAGTCGCCGTCTTGTCCTGATCGGCAACTATACTTTCACCAAGTCGGAGATTCAGGTCGGCGCCGGCGACACGACGGTGATCAACGGTGTGACGCAAGACGCCAGCAACTTCTTCTTCGATGGCGCGCCGCTGACCGGCCAGTCGGACCATCTGGTCAATGTCCAGATCGGGCTCGAGGATCAGGACAAGCTGTCGCAGCAGACGTTCCTTATCACTTACGCAAGTCCGCGCGTCACCAGCCGCGGTCCGTCGGGTCAGCCCGACATTCGCGAAAAGCCCGGCATCTCGCTCGATTTCGTGGCGCGACAGGGCATCAATCTGCTGAACAAGGAAATCGAACTGAAGTTTGAAGCGCGCAACCTGACCGGGCGCAACTATGAAGAAGTGCAACAGGCCGGCGACAACCGCATTTTCCTCAATCGCTACAAGCTCGGCCGCACTTTTTCGCTCAGCGCGTCGTTGAAATTCTAGGAAATATAAGCCCATAGCCTTCAGGGAGGGCAGCGAGACTTGCCAGCTTGCTGGCTTGGTCGCAGCCGGTGGCGGCCATCGACCTTGCGCAGGGCCTATGCCCCCACCCCAATCCCTCCCGTGAAGCAGAAGGACTTCATGGTGTCCGCATCACGACCGGACTCGCTCGACCGTCAAAAAACTGTAATCTTCCCGTCAACTGATTGTCACCGTTCGCCCCTAGGCGATTCGCGAGACAGGTTTTTCAGTCTGGGGGGACAGGGATATTTCATGGCGACGCTGATGTCCGGATCGGCCGTTCGGTTGCCGCGTGGCTTGCCCACATGGCTGCGCACGGGTCGGCGCGCGCCGCGGGAGATCGCGCCATTGCTGTTGGCCTCCCTGCTTGGCGCTTTGCTGGTGTTCCAGCTCGTTCGCCTGTTGTGGACTGTCATCACGCCGCTTTCGCCGCTCGGCGCGTGGCAGCCGCAGGCGGCGGTCATCGCCTCGCCCGCCGAACGGCGGGCGCTGTTCGCAAGCTTCGATCCCTTTTTCCGCAGCAATGCGCAGGGGCCGGCCAGCGCGACCGTCACCGCGCTTGGCCTTACCCTGTTCGGTGTCAATATCAACGAGGCGACCGGTGGCGGATCGGCGATCATCGCGGGCGAGGATGGGGTGCAGACCAGCTACGCCGTCGGCGACGAGATCGCACCGGGGGTGCGGCTCGTCGGGGTCGCGTTCGACCATGTGCTGCTCGACCGCGGCGGCGCGCGCGAAAGCCTGTTTCTCGATCAGAGCGGCGATCCGGCGGTTGCGACGCCAGCAACCGCGCTGCCCGCGCCGACCACCGAAGTCGGTTCGGCGCCAGCCAGCAACAGCAACGCCAGCGGCGAGCTGTCGCCGGCGACGCTCAGGGCCGGGGTCGGTTTTGCGCCGCGCGCCGAAAATGGCCGGGTCACCGGGCTGGTGGTCCAGCCGCAGGGCGATGGATCGGTCTTTCGCGCGGCTGGGCTGCGCCCCGGCGACGTGGTCCGCTCGGTCAATGGCCGCCCGATCGGGTCGGCGGGCGATGCCGCGGCGCTCGCCAATCAGCTGACGCCCGGCGCCCGCCTGTCGCTCGAAGTCGAGCGCGGCGCCAGCGTCGTTCCCGTCGCCATTTTCCTCTCGAAACAATAGGTTTTATGCGGTTCAAACTGTCCCTGATGCTCGCCGCCGCGCTGATCTCCGCGACGCCGGCGCATGCCCAATATACGCTCAACGTCCGCGACGCCGACATCCGCGCCTTCATCCAGGATGCGGCGCGGATCACCGGGCGGACCTTCGTCATCGACGGCCGCGTCAATGGCAAGGTATCGGT
Organism: Sphingopyxis sp.; assembly: GCF_965279725.1. GTDB lineage: Bacteria > Pseudomonadota > Alphaproteobacteria > Sphingomonadales > Sphingomonadaceae > Sphingopyxis. The sequence continues at coordinate 225,403 of NZ_CBDIIL010000003.1, read as the reverse complement.
CGTCACCGACCGGCCGTTGTCGCGCAGCGAATATTTCGAGATTTTCCTGTCGACGCTGCGCTCGAACGGCCTGGTCGCGGTGCCGGGACCGAACGGCAGCTACCGCGTCCAGCCGATCGACGGCGCGGCCGCCCAGCCGGGCCGCATCGGCAGCAGCGGCGCGGCGCAAAACCAGTTCGTCACCGAAATCATCCGCCTGCGCCACATCGACGCAGTCGCGGCGGTCGAAACATTGCGCCCGCTGGTCAGCCCTCAGGGATCGTTGACCGCGAACCGCAACGCCAACAGCCTGATCGTCGCCGACTTTGCCGACAACATCCGCCGCATCCGATCGCTCGCCTCCAGCATCGACCGCGACAGTTCGACCAGCCAGATCGTCACGTTGAAGAACGCCGGTGCGCGTGAAATCGCCGCCGCGCTGCAGGCGCTGGTGCCGTCGGCGGGCGAGGGCGCCGCAGCGCCGGTCGCGATCGTGCCGATCGACAGCAGCAACGCGATCGCGCTGCGCGGCGATCAGGCGCTGGTCGCGCGCTTTGTCCAGATGGCGAACGAGCTCGATCAGCGCGCCGGTTCGGGGACCGAATTGCGCGTCTATTGGCTGGCCCACGCCAATGCCGAAACCCTCCTGCCGACCTTGCAGCAACTTGTCGGCGGGGGCAGCGATCCGGCGCAAAAGGCAGCGCTGCCGTCGGCCGCGACATCGGGCGGCGATGGCGCTGCTGCGCCAGCGTCCGCGCCTGTGGCGACGCCCGTTTCGACCGGCGGCGCGGGCGGCAGCATTGCGACGCGCGGCCCCGCCATCGTCACCCGGTACGAAGGCGCGAACGCGATCATCGTCGCGGCCAATCCCGAAGTGCAGCGCATGCTCGGCGAATTGATCCGCCAGCTCGACAGCCGCCGCGAACAAGTGCTGGTCGAGGCGATCGTCGTGGAAATCGGCGACGATGCGGCGAAACGCCTTGGCGTCCAGTTCCTGCTGGGCGGCAAGAACATTCCCTTCGTCGCGACCAGTTACAGCAATGCGTCGCCGAACATCCTGACGCTCGGCGGCGCCTATGCCGCCAACCAGCTGTCGCAGCAGACGACGACGGTCAACGGCACCACCGTAGTCACGCAAACCAACAGCTCGCTCGGCAGCAGCCTGCAGGAGGCCGCGGCCGCCTCGCTGCTCACCGCGACCGGCGGGTTTGCGGGCTTCGCGGGCGATATCGGCAAGAACACGATCTTTGGCGCGATCATCAACGCGGTGAAGTCGGACACGACGTCGAACCTGCTTGCTACCCCGCATATCGTCACCCTCGACAACCAGCAGGCAAAGTTTCTGGTCGGTCAGGAAGTGCCGATCACCACCGGCGAGGCACTGGGCGATAATTTTGACAATGCGTTCCGCACCGTCCAGCGAGAAGAGGTTGGTATCAAGCTGGAGGTGACGCCGCAGGTCAACGCGGCGGGCGAGGTCAAATTGTTCCTGCGGCAGGAAGTGTCGAGCGTCGCCGGACCCGTGTCGTCGCGCAACAGCGACCTGATCCTCAACAAACGCTCGTTCGAAACGGTGCTGACCGTCGATGACGGCGAGATTCTGGCGATCGGCGGCTTGCTCAACGACGACGAGCGCAAGACGATCGAACGCATCCCGCTGCTCAGCGACATTCCGCTGATCGGCGAGCTGTTCAAATCGCGCAGCCGCACCCGGTCGAAAACCAATCTGATGGTGTTCATCCGCCCGACGATCCTGCGCAACCGCGAGGACAATGCCGCTCTGACCGCGCGACGTTACGGTTATATCCGTGACTTCCAACTGCGCCGGAACCCCGACGAGGAACCCGCGATCGATACGCTGGTGCGCGACTATCTGGGCGCGGTACCGCCGGTGCCGACCGAGGCGACCGCCGCCGACATCACCGTCGGCCCGGTGAACCTGCCCGAACTGCGCGGTGCCGATGGCCGGGTGATCTCGACCGACGTCCCGCCCTCGATCTCGCAGGCGCCGGCACCACCGACCGGAGAGTTTCCGTGACCGATCCCGAACCGATCGCCGTCTCCCCGGCGCCGGTCGATATTCCCTATGGCTTCGCCCGCCAGCATGGTGTCGTGATCGCCCCCGGCGAAGGCGGCGCTTGGCTTGCCACTTTGCGCGAGGGCGCCGACCCCGCGGTGCTGATCGAGGTGAAGCGCTATCTTGCCCAGCCGCTACGCGTCGCGACCGCCAGCGTCACCGATTTCGACCGGCTGCTGTCCGACCATTATGCCGTGGACAGCTCGGCGGCGGCAATGGCGGGATCGGTGGGCAGCAACGAGATCGACTTCAGCCTGCCCAGCGCCGAAGACCTGCTCGACAGCGCCGACGATGCTCCCGCGATCCGTCTGATCAACGCGATCATCGCCGAAGCCGTGCGCCAAGGGGTCAGCGATATCCATATCGAACCCTATGAAAGTGGGCTCGTCGTGCGGATGCGCACCGACGGGGTGCTGCGCGAACATCTGCGGATGCCCCCGCACGTCGCACCGGTCGTCGTCAGTCGCATCAAGGTGATGGCGCGGCTCGACATCGCCGAACGCCGCGTGCCGCAGGACGGCCGCATCGGGCTGACACTGGCGGGCAAGGCGGTCGACGTCCGCGTCTCGACGCTGCCCAGCCGTGCGGGTGAACGCGTCGTGATGCGTATTCTCGACAAGGATGCGGCGGGGATCGATTTCGACGTCCTGGGCCTGTCGGGCACCTCCGACCAGATTTTGCGCGAGGCGCTGGCCGAACCCAATGGCATCATCCTGGTCACCGGTCCGACCGGGTCGGGCAAGACGACGACGCTGTACGCGGCGCTCAAACAGCTCAACGACGGCCAGCGAAATATCCTGACCGTCGAGGACCCGGTGGAATATGCCGTCGACGGCGTCGGTCAGACGCAGGTGAACAACAAGGTCGGGCTTGATTTCGCCGCCGGCCTGCGCGCGATCCTGCGCCAGGATCCCGACGTCGTCATGGTCGGCGAAATCCGGGACCGGGAAACCGCCGACATTGCGGTGCAGGCGTCGCTGACGGGCCACCTTGTCCTGTCGACCGTCCACACTAACGATGCGGTCGGGGCGATAACTCGCCTTAAAGACTTGAAAGTAGAGCCTTTTCTTCTGGCTTCAACTTTACGTGCGGTCATCGCGCAGCGTCTTGTGCGCAAACTTTGCGATCATTGCCGCGAACCGGTGCAGGCCGACAACAGCATTGCCGCGATGCTGGGGCTCGATATCGGCACCGTCATCTGGCGTCCCAAGGGTTGCGAACAGTGCAGCGGCACCGGCTACAAGGGCCGGATCGGGGTGTTCGAGGCGATCAAGGTCGACGAGACGGTGCGCCGCTACATCTACAACGGCGGCGACGAGGCGATGATCACGCGCCATGCCTTCCTGAAATCGCCGACGCTCGCTTCGGCGGCGCGAGCGATGGTGGCGAAGGGGCTGACGACCGCCGAGGAGGCGATTCGCATCGCGCGGCGCGAGGAAATCGATGCCTGATTATCGCTATGTGGCGATCGATCCCCAAGGCCGCGAGCGCAAGGGTCGGCTGACGGCCGCCAACGACGACGCAGCGCGCGCCGATCTGATGCGGCGCAAATTTCATATCGTCGCGGTGGAGGCGGCGGGGGCAAAACCCGCCGGCCAGTCGCTGTTCGCGTTTCGCCGAGCGCGGCTGAGCAGCAAGGAACTCGCCCTCTTCACCCGCCAGCTTGCGACACTCGCCGAAGTCGCTCCGCTCGAAGAGGCGCTGCGCACGCTCTCCCGCCAGAGTGAAGCCGAAAGCGCGCGCAATATTGTCAGCGACGTCCACGCGGGTTTGCTCGAAGGCCGCCGCCTTGCCGATGCGATGGCGCGCCAGCCCGCAAGCTTCCCGCCGCTCTATCGCGCGATGGTCGCGGCGGGCGAAACGACGGGCAGTCTGACGACGATCCTTGCGCGGCTTGCCGACCTGCTCGAACGCCAGGCCGAAGTGCGCGGCAAGCTGATCGCGGCGCTGGCCTATCCGATCGTTCTGGCGTTCGTCGCGATCGGCGTCGTCGCGGCGCTGATGATCTTTGTCGTCCCGCGCGTCGTCGAACAATTCAACGACGTCGGCCAGCAACTGCCATTCCTGACCCGCGCGGTAATCGCGATTTCCAGCTTTGCCGCGAGCTGGTGGTGGCTGATCGGGCTGCTGATCGTCGCCGCGAGCTTTGGCTGGGTGACCGCCATGCGCCGTCCGGCGTTTAAGGCGCGGGTCGATGCACGGCTGCTCCGCCTGCCGCTGCTCGGCCGCCTGCTCCGCGACCTTTACGCGGCGCGCTTTGCCCGGACGCTGGCGACAATGGTTTCGAGCCGTCTGCCGCTGGTCGATGGCCTCCGCCTCACCCTGCCGACGATACGCAACGCCGCGCTGGCTAGCGCGACGGCGGCGATCGTCGATCAGGTGCGCGCCGGGGGCAGTCTGTCGGCGGCGCTACGCGATGCCGGGGTGTTTCCACCGCTGCTGGTGTATATGACCGCCAGCGGCGAAAGCGCCGGTCGGCTGGAGCAGATGCTGGAGCGCGCCGCCGATTATCTGGAGCGCGAATTCGACCGGTTCACGGCGGCTTCGATGGCGTTACTCGAACCTGTCATAATAGTCCTTATGGGGTCATGCGTTGCCCTGATCATCCTCGCCATCCTGCTTCCGATCCTTCAGTTGCAGAACCTTGCAGGCCTGTAATATATGTCCCTGATGCAGCTTTTCATTCGCCTGATGCTCGACACGTCCTTTTCCAGCGAAGGCCGCCCACCCGTGCATCGACGCCGTAAAAGAGACGAGCGCGGCTTTACGCTAACCGAATTGATGGTGGTGATCTTCATCATCGGACTGCTCGCCACGGTGGTGCTGATCAACGTCCTGCCTAGCCAGGATCGTGCAATGGTGACCAAGGCGAAGACGGATATTGCGACGCTGGAGACCGCGCTCGAGCAGTACCGTCTCGACAATCTGACCTATCCGGCCTCGACCGATGGCCTGAACGCGCTCTCCACGCCGCCGCCAGCGCTCGCGCAGCCCGAACGCTATCGCCGCGGTGGCTATATCAAGAAATTGCCCGCCGATCCATGGGGTCGCCCCTATAACTACCAGATGCCCGGTCCGAACGGCGCGGCATTCGACGTCTGGTCGCTCGGTGCCGATGGCGCCCCCGGCGGGACCGACGAAAATGCGGATATTCGCAGCGAAGGCTGAAACGCGCGCGCGTCGTAACGCCAACGGCTTCACGCTGGTCGAACTGATGGTCGTGCTCGCGATCATGGCGCTCGCCGCGACCGCCGTTGTGCTCACTATCCCCGGCGAAGAACGGAGCGTGCGCAGCGAGGCCGACCGGCTTGCCGCGCGGCTGGCAGGAGCGCGCGATGTCGCGGTGATCGAAGGGCGCAGCGTCGCAGTCAATTTCGCGCCGTCGGGCTATGGCTTCGAACGGCGCATCGGGGGCGAATGGCAATCGCTTCCCGGCCGCGCTTTTGAACAGCGCAACTGGCCGGGCGACATCCGCTTTGCGGCGGGCGACGGGCAGGGCGCGGCGCGGATCCTGTTTGACCGCATCGGCACCAGCCCGACACCGCAGGTCGTCGTGCTTTCCGGCGGCGATGCCCGCGAGATCGTGCGGGTTTCGGCGACCGGAGAGGTCAGCCGTGGGGAATGATTTTATTCGTTGTTCGCCGTCCGGCGAAGCGGGCTTTACCCTTTTGGAGATGCTGGTTGCTCTCAGCGTCATCAGCATCGCGGCGCTGGCGCTCGTCCGGCTCGATGCCTATGCGGTGCGCACCGCAGGCGACCTCGACGAAAGCACGATGGCGGGCATCGTCGCGCAGAACCGCGCGGTCGAATTGTGGACCGATCCGGCACCGCCGACGATCGGCAACAGCGCGATCGGCGTCGCCAACGCCGGACGCAACTGGCGCGTCGAACAGCGGGTTGCCAAGACCGCTGACGACGCTTTGCTGCGCATCGACCTGATCGTGCGGCCCGAGGCGGGGCGCGGGCAGGCGGCACTGACGATCATCCGGCCGTCGCAATGAACGAAGAGCGCGGCTTCACCCTGATCGAAATGCTCGTCGCGCTGTCGCTGTTCGCCGCGATCGCAGCGATGGGAGTCGGCCTGCTCCGCAGCAGCGTCGACACACAGGATGCCGTGCAGGGGCGGCTAAAGGCGATGGGCGGGGTCAACCGGCTGCGCGCGGTAATGGCAAACGATCTGGCGCAGGCGGTCCAGCGTCCGACCCGCGGCGCGGCGGGGGAGGCGGTTCCGGCTTTTATCGGGTCGGCCAACGGCTTTGCGTTTGTCCACGCCGGCGCGGGCTCGCTTGACGGCAATGGGCGTCCCAATGTCGAGCGTGTGGCCTATGCGCTGGTCGGCGGCGAATGGCGCCGCTCGACGCAACCGATGCTCGACGGTACCGCGCTTGGTGCGGGCGACCGGCTGTTGAGTGAGATTGCTGCGGTTGCCGTGCGCTATCGCGACCAGGCGGGCGCGTGGGGTGAGAATTGGACCTCCGAGCCTGGGGACCGCCTGCCGCGTGCGGTTGAGGTGCGGTTATCGCGCACCGGACGCGAGGCTTTGACGATGCTGTTCCTGACCGCGCCGACATTGCCGCCGCCGCCTCCAACGGCAGGGAACCCGGCGCCATGATCCGCCGCCCGCCCGACGAACGCGGCGCGGCGTTGCTGACCGTCTTGCTGCTTGTCGCGGTGATGGCGGTGATCGCGGCGACCGCGCTCGACCGGCTGACGCTGGCGACGCGGATCGCGGGCAGCGCCGCGGCGGTCGATCAGGGCCGCGCCTATAGCTTTGCCGCCGAACAGATTGCGTTGCGCCGTGTCGCCGATCTGGTTGGGCGCGATCCAGCAAAGCTGACGCTGGCGGGCGACTGGCTGGGCCGCGATTTCGTCCTGCCGTTACCCGGCGGCGAGGGCCGCGCCAAGCTGAGCGACGCGAACAATTGCTTCAACCTCAACAGCCTGGTTGCGGAGACTGTGCCCGGAACGTTCAGCCAGCGATCGGGTTCGATGCGCCAGTTTGCCCAGTTGATGACTCTGTTGGGAATCGATTCGGGGCAGGCGATTGCGGGTGCTGCCGCCGACTGGATGGACAGCGACAGCAACGACGGCCCGCTGGGCGCCGAGGACAATGTCTATCGGTCGATGCCCGGCGCCTATCTGCCCGCCAACCGCAAGATGGCCGATGTCAGCGAATTGCACGCGGTGCGCGGCGTCAGCCCGAAGATTTACGCGCGGCTCAAGCCTTGGATTTGCGTGTTGCCGGTGACCGAACCGGTGCGGCTGAACGTCAACACATTGGCGCCCGAACAAGCGCCCCTGGTCGCCATGCTGTTGCCTAGTGAAATGACGATCGCCGATGCGCGGGCGGCGCTGGCGGCGCGGCCTGCGGGCGGCTATGGCAGCAGCGTGCGATTCTGGGAAGCGGGTCCTTTCAAAGGGCGCAAACCGCCAACCGATGTCGCGGAGCAAGCGGGAGTGACCAGCCGCTGGCTGACGCTGACGACGAATGTGACGATGGGGGACGGGTTTTTGACGGCAGTTTCGCTCATTGATGCCAATGGCGGGGCGCCGTCCGCCGGGCTCGCGCCGCCGATGATCGTCCGGCGCGATTGGGGTGAAGCCGACTGACATGAGCCGCACACTGGTTCTTTGGCTGCCCCCGGTGGCGGCGCTGGGCGAGGGAGATGCCCCCCATCCCGCGTGGCTGCGCGTCGATGACGGCGTCATCGTGGATTCGGGACAGGATGATGGCTGGGTCGACGCGTGGGAAAAACCGCGCGACGACGACCCCGAGGACCGGCTGATTGCGCTGGCGCCCGCCGCCGACGTGCCGCTGCGCTGGCATCATTATCCCGACGCCGCTCCGGCGCAGGCGGCGGCGGCAGCGCGGATCGATGCGCTTAAGGCCAGCTTGGGCGACGGCGCCTTGCTGCACATTGTCGCCGGGCAGCCCGCCGATGCGGGGCAGGCGGTCCCGGTGGCGGTGACGACGCATGCCGCGATGACGGCGTGGACCGACTGGCTGACGGCGCGCGATCTGTTTCCAGTGGCGATCGTGCCAGCCGCCGCCGCGGTGCCGCCGCCCGAACCCGACAGCCTGTGGACGGCCGAGGTCGGGACCGAACAGATCGTTCGCACGGCCGACCGCGCCTATGTTTCCGACCCCGAACTCGATCCGCTGATCGCGGCCGGCCATCCGATCGCGCCGCTAGACGCCGACCAGATGCGCAACGCGCTGCTCCTGACGCTGGCCACGCCGCCGCTTGATCTGCTGAGCGGCGGGTGGAAACCAAAGCGGAGCTGGGCGGTCGATCCGGCGATGCTGCGGCTGGCGAAGCGCTTGGCGATCGCACTCGTCGTCGTCAGCCTGCTGGTTCCGATCGTCTATGCAGTGCGGCTGACATCCGACACGGGCCGCGCCGACGATGCGGTCGTTGCGATGACAAGGAAGGCCGGGATGACGGCGAGCGACGCCACGACGGCCGAAGCCGAGGTTGATCGCCGCCTTGCCGCGGCCGGCGGCGGTCCGCTGGCTTTCTCGGTGCCTGCATCGGCGCTTTATGATGCGATGCGCGACGCGCCGGGCGTGTCGCTGAAGACGCTGTCGCACCGCACCGACGGGACGCTGACGACGACGATCGCGGCGCCACGGGTCGAGGATGTCAATCAGGTGCTGCTCGCGCTGCAGGCACGCGGTTACAAAGTGACCGCGCAACCGATGGCGGGCAGCGACGGCCAGCAGATGGCCAATATCACGATCCGGGCGGTGCCATGACCGAGCGATTGCAAAACTGGTGGGCGGCCCTGTCGATGCGCGAGCGCTGGCTTGTCGGCATCGCCGGCGTGCTGGCGCTGGGCGTGCTATTGTGGGGGCTGGGCCGGCCAGCCTATGCGGCGTTCGCCGATCTGGAGAACCAGCATCGTGCCGCAATCGAGCGCGAAGGGCGCGTTGCGGCCAAGGTGCAATTGCTGGCGCAGCGCCCGACGAAATCGGTCGCGGCGACCGTCGATGCGGTCGAGATCGACCAATATCTGGCGCAATCGGCGGGCGAACTTGGGCTGACGCTTGACCGCAACGAAGCGCGCGGCGCGGGGCAGGCGACGATCGCAATCGCGACCGCGCGCGCACCGGTGGTCACCAACTGGCTGGCCTCGCTCGAAGCGCGGGGCTTTGTCGTTGACCAGTTAACAATTACACCCGCCGCCGACGGCACCGTCGGTTTGACCGCCGAACTGCGGAAGGGCGGCCAATGAGCGCGCGGCGACGCTGGGGCATTGCGGCGCTGCTGCTTGTGCTGATCCTGATCATCGCGACGTTTCCGATGCGGCTGGCGCTGGGCCTCTCTGGCGCGACCGACGCGGGCGTCACGGCGCGTGAGGTCCGCGGGTCGGTGTGGTCGGGTGAACTGGTCGAGGCGCGGCTGGGCGCCCTGCCGCTTGGCACCGTACGCGCCAGCCTGTCGCCGCTGGCGCTGCTTGGCGGGGACGTCGAGCTGGCCTTTTCGCGCACCGACGAACGGCTTGGCGCGCTGGCGGGACGGCTGCATGGCAGCAACCCGCGCGGCGTCGCCGACGTCAACGGTACGACCTCGATGTCCAGCGGGCTCGGCATGATCCCCGTCGATACCATTCGTTTCGAGGGCGCGAAGGTGCGTTTCGACGGCGCAGGAAAATGTGCGGCGGCGAATGGGCGCATCCAGTTGGCGGTCACCGCGCCGATCGCCGGGCTCGACCTGTCGCGTGGGCTGTCGGGGCCGCTGTCATGCGCTAATGGCCGCGCGCAGGCGGCGCTCGCCAGCCAGTCGGGGATGGAGCGGCTGACGCTGTCGTTCGATGGCCGCGGCGCATATCGCGCCAACTTCGCGATCAACGTCGACCGCGACCCGGCGATGGCAGCGGCGCTGGCGGTGCTGGGGTTCAAGGCCGGTTCGGGCGGCTTCGTGCTGGCGACCTCGGGTCGCTTCTGACGTGTCTGTCCTGGATGCCTTGCCCTTTGGCATGGGCGTCGCGTTCGCTGCGTTGATCGGACTGGTACTCGGGAGCTTCATCGCGACCTTGGTGCTGCGTTGGCCCGCGGGGGGTTCGGTGTTCGGGCGGTCGCAATGCGACGGGTGCGGGCGGACGCTTGGCGCGGCCGATCTTGTGCCGCTGCTTTCGGCGATGATGGCGCGCGGATGTTGTCGAAAGTGCCGCGCAGCGATTGATCCTTTCCATTGGCGGGTCGAGTTTGGATCGGCGCTGATCGGCGCAATTGCGCTGGCGATGATGCCGGGGACGGCCGGCTGGATGTGGGCGTTGTTCGGCTGGATGTTGTTGCCGCTCGCGCTGCTCGATGCGCGGCACTTCTGGTTACCCGACCGGATGAGCGCTTTGCTGGCCATCGTCGGCCTGCTGCTCGCCGGGCCGCTGCTCGGCGCGTCGTTGCTCGACCGCTGGATCGGCGCACTCGCGGGCGGCGGGGCGCTGGCGTTCATCGCCTGGGCCTATCGGCGGGCGCGGAGCGGGGATGGCATGGGAGGGGGTGATCCCAAGCTGGTCGCGGCGATCGGGTGCTGGCTCGGCTGGCAGGCGCTGCCGCTGATGTTGCTGCTCGCCAGCGTGGGCGGCATCTTGTGGGCGCTTATGGTCCAACCGAAAAGGGACCAGCCGCTTGCTCAGCGACCAGTCCCCTTTGGTGCTTTTGCTTGCACCGCCGCGTTCGCGACGGTGCCGCTCTGGCCTCTGATCAGCGGCCGATGACGACAGTCACTGCGCGGCGGTTCTTGGCATAGGCTTCCTCGGTCGAACCGGTTTCAGCCGGACGTTCCTTGCCATAGCTGATGACGTTGATCCGCGACGGATCGACGCCCAGCGACGAAAGATAGTTTTTCGCCGCATTGGCGCGGCGTTCGCCCAGCGCGATGTTGTAATCGCGGGTGCCGCGCTCATCGGCATGGCCTTCGAGCGTGACGCGGACGGCGGGGTTGCGCTGCAGCCACTGCGACTGGCTTTGCAGCGTCGCCATATCGGCGCTGTCGACATTATACTGGTCGAAGTCGAAGAAGATGCGGTCGCCTTCGAGGCCGACACTGGCCAGGAAATCTTCCTGCGAGCCCGGGATCACACCGGTTCCGGTTCCGGCGCCGGTATCGGTGCCAGTGCCTTCGGGAACGGGGGGCAGGGTCTCGGGCGCCTTTTTCGCGCAGGCGCCAACGGCAAGCATGGTGATCGCCGCAATCATCGCGGTGCTCTTGCGTATCGTCATGGTGTCTGTCCTCTTGTTGTTGTTGGGAAATTCTCGCGTTGGGGCCATTTGGCCGCGTCAGAACATGCTATGGGAACCCGATTATCCGATTTTGGTTCCGTTTTCGTCACGGCAGCACCGGCCCCCAGCTGGGATCGGACCCGTCCTGCGGCGTCGGCAGACGGCGCAGGTTTACCCCGGTCAGGTCGACCTGCCACAGGCTCGATTTGCCGTCGCGCCCCGGGGTGGTGCGGAAAAACTGGATGACGCGGCCATTCGGTGACCAAGTCGGCGCCTCGTCCTGCCAGCTGTTGGTCAACATGCGCGCGCCGCTGCCCGACGGCGTCATCACCCCGATGCGAAACTCGCCGCCGCCCATGCGGGTGAAGGCGATCAGATCGCCGCGCGGCGACCATTCGGGGGTCGCCGAACGCCCGCCGCCAAAGCTGATCCGTTGCTGGTTCGATCCGTCGATGTTCATCGTATAGATTTGCTGGCTGCCCGACCGGTCGCTTTCGAACACGATCTTGCGGCCATCGGGCGAAAAGCTGCCGCCGACGTCGATGCCGGGGGTGCTGGTCAGCCGCACCGGGGTGCCGCCGCCGGCCGAGATGCGATAAATGTCGGTGTTGCCGCCGACCGCCATCGAATAGAGGATTTGGGTGCCATCGGGCGACCAGCGCGGGGCAAAAGTCGCGTTGCCGCTTTCGGTGACCAGCTTTTGCGACCCCGCTGCGACGTCATAGATGAAGACGCGGACGCGGTTATTCAGATAGCTGACGTAAACGATCTTTTTGTAATCGGGCGAGAATCGGGGCGAAATCGCCAGTGCCTGACCATTGGTGACGAAGCGGTGATTGCCGCCGTCCGAATCCATGATCGCGAGCCGCTTGATGCGGTTCCCCTTGGGGCCGCTCTCGGCGATATAGGCGACGCGGCTGTCAAAGAAGGGTGCCTCGCCAGACAGGCGTGAATAGATCGCGTCGGCGCATTTGTGCGCGGCGCGGCGCCAGTCGCCGGGCTGGATTTCGAAGCCTTTGCGGACCAGCTCGCTGCCCAGCGCGGTGTCGTAAAGATAGCAGCCGACCACCAGCCCGCCGGTGCCGCTGGCATCGACAAAGCCATGCACGACATTTTCCGCATTGCGCGCCTGCCAGTCGGCAAAGCGCGGCGCCTGCACCTCGGCGCGGGTAATCGCGCGAACGCCGCTGGGGCCGACGGGATCGTACAGGCCGCTGCGTTCCAGATCGGCGGCGATGACTTCCGCGATCTGGCGGCCCAAGGTGTCGGTGCGCAGTCCCGCCACGGTTTGTGCCGACGTGGTCGCGAGCGCCGGGATGGCGACAACCGTGCGGTCTTGCGACAGTGTGCCCTCGATCGTCTCACGCGGTTCGGTCGGGGCGACGGCGGGCGGGGTTGGCGCGGCAGTAGTTTGCGCGGCCACCGGGGCTGCAGTGAGCAGCAGGGCGAGCGCGAGGCTGATCGGACGGAGGAACATTTCTCTTACCTCTTGATGAAATCGAGCGTGTAATTCTGCCAGAAGCTGTAATTTTCCTCGGGCAGATCGAAAGGTGCGGCGAGTTCAACGGCGCGTTTGGCGCATTCCTGGTGCCGCTGGATCTGAAATTTATTGCTGTCGTTTTCGCCGGTGGTCGTGACCCCGGTAAAGCCTGCGAGCGCCCCGGATTGGGTCAAGCGGAACTTCACCACCGTTTTGAGCTGATCGACATCAACGCCTGAAACGCGGCAGCCATTCCAGCGCGGCGCGACCGCCGATTTGATGCTGACGTCGATCGACCGTTTGACCTCGGCGGCGGTCGTGGCGGCGGGGGCGCCCTTGCTGGCGGGCGATTTGGGTTGCGATTTCGAAAGCCCTTCGGCGATGCCATCGAGGCGGCCGGTCGGGCGCGTTGGACGATCCTTGGCCGGCGGCGCTTTCGGGGCGGCCTTGGGTTGCGCCTTGACTGCGGCCGGTGGTCGCTTCGGCGGCGCCTGTTTGGGGCGCGCGACCTGTTTCGGGGTTGGCGCGGGCGTTGGGCGGACGATCGGTTCGGGCAGCGGCGGCGCGGGCATCGGTTCGGGCGCGGCGATGTCGACGGCGTCCTCTTCGCCCAGCCGCGCTGCGGGGGGCGTCTCGCTGATCACCGGGGCAGTCGATTGCACCGCGGTTTCGGCGATCAGGTCGACCTCCATCGGCGGATTGTCGAAACGGCGTTCGCCCGCGGTCCACTGGACGGAAAGCAGGCCGATGATCACGACATGCGCCGCCACCGCGATGGCGATGCCGCGTCCTTCGTTCCCCCTCTCTGCCCGTGTTGCGGCCATGATGTGACCCTATTGCCCCGTTTCTGAACCGTCGGTGACCGCGGCTGCGGCGGTCGGCGCGCTGTCGGCGGCACCCTCGGCGCCCGTGGTGACCAGCGAAATGCGCGTCAGGCCGGCGCGGTTGAGCTCGCCCATGACGCGCATCACGCGGCCATAGTCGAGCCCCTTGTCGGCGCGCAGCATGATCTGGCGCGGCTTCTCCTCGCCTTGGCGTTCACGCGCGATAGCGTCGAGCCGCGCCGGAAGCTCGGCCTCTGGCACCACCTCTTCGCCGATATACAGCGTGTCGTCGGCGTTGATCGACAGCTGCACCGGTTCCTGCTCCTCGGTCTCGACCGGCTTGGCGCGGCTTTCGGGCAGGTCAATCGGCACGGCGGAGGCGAGCAAGGGTGCGGTGATCATGAAGATGATCAGCAGCACCAGCATGACATCGACGAGCGGGGTGACGTTGATGTCGGCGATCGGGGCGCGGCGATGGCCGCGGCCGCGCCGTCCGCCGATGCCGCCCGAGGGACCGGACATCGCCATCAGGCTTCGACCTCAAGCTCGCGGCTGAACGTCGCGTGCAGCCCGTCGGCGAAGCGGCCGAGGCGCGATTCAAGCCGGTTCAGGCGTTGCGAAAAGGCGTTGTAGGCGATGACGGCAGGGATCGCGGCAAACAGCCCGATCGCGGTCGCGAACAGCGCCTCGGCGATGCCGGGGGCGACGACGGCGAGGCTGCTGTTGTTCTCCGCCGCAATTGCGGTGAAGCTACGCATGATGCCCCACACGGTGCCGAACAAGCCGACGAAGGGCGAGACCGAACCGATAGTCGCCAAGGCGCTGATCTTTTCGGCGAGCCGGTCGACTTCGCCCGCAACCGCACTGTTCATCGCGATGCCCAGCCGCTCGCGTGTGCCGTCGCGGTCGATGATCTTGCTTTTGGTCGAGCGGCGCCACTCGCTGATCCCGGCGCCCAGCACCTTGGCGCTCGGCAATTCCTCGCTGCCATTCTTGTCGAAGAATTTGTCGATATTGTCGGCGCGCCAGAAATCGCGTTCGAAGTTTTCGGACGCCCGCATCAATTTGCTGACGCTGCGCCCGTGGGTGAAGATGACCGCCCAGACATAGATCGACGCCAGCAGCAGCCCGATCATCACCGCTTTCACGATGATATCGGCCTGGATGAACAGCGCGACGGGGGAAAGCGTCGCCGCGTCGGCGGCCAACGAGATATTGTCTAGCAAGGGATTTTCTCTCCATTCATGATGGCGGTAAAGCGGTCGGCCCAGCCCGCGGGCTGGCGGCGCGGCCGACCTTCGGGAGACAGGAAGGCAGCGGTGACTTGCCCGTCGGTGAGTGTCTCGCCGGTTAACGTGTCAGTTCCGCGAAGGATGCGCTGCGCAATGATCACGCTGGCGCCGCGCACCGCCTGTACCGTGCTGACGACGAGCAGGTCGTCGTCGAGCTTTGCCGGGCGGCGATATTTGATTGTCAGGTCGGTGACCGCCCAGCTGCCGTCGCCGGCGTCCATCGCCGCCCGCTGGTCGATGCCAGCGATCCGCAGCATGTCCGACCGCGCGCGCTCCATATAGCGCAGGTAATTGGCGTGATAGACGATACCCGACAGGTCGGTGTCCTCGAAATACACGCGCGCCCGATAATGATGCTCAGCCCCGACGAAGGCGCCGGGGATGAAAGGGGGCGGGGCGTTTACCATGGGGTTGATCGATAGCGGGCCTTCGACTCGTCGCAAACCCCTAACCAACGGTTCGTCGCAGATGGGGGCCGTTTGGTGGGAGATGATGGCGGATTTCCGCCTATTTCCCGTTGTCGAACAAACCGTCCTGCGACCCCGCCGGCGGATTGAGTCCCAGATGTTTCCAAGCGCTGGCGTTGAGCATGCGCCCGCGCGCGGTGCGCGCGATCAGGCCGACCTGGAGCAGATAGGGTTCGATGACATCCTCGATGGTGTCGCGCGGTTCGGACAGGCCCGCCGCCATCGTCTCGACCCCGACCGGGCCGCCGCGGTAAATATCGGCGATCATCGTGAGGTAGCGCCGGTCCATGGCGTCGAGCCCGAGCGCGTCGACCTCGAGCCGGTTGAGCGCGGCATCGGCCGCCTTGGCATCGACGATGGCATGGCCCGCGACGGTCGCGAAATCGCGCACCCGGCGCAGCAGCCGCCCGGCGATGCGCGGGGTGCCGCGCGAGCGTTTGGCAATCTCCAGCGCGCCGTCGGATGCGATCGGCAGCGCGAGCAGGCGCGCGGCGCGGGTGATGACCTGCTCCAGCTCGCCATGGGTATAGAAATTGAGCCGCACCGGGATGCCGAAGCGGTCGCGGAGCGGTGTTGTGAGCAACCCCTGCCGCGTTGTCGCGCCGACGAGGGTGAATTTGGGCAGATCGATGCGGACGCTGCGCGCCGACGGTCCTTCGCCGATCATGATGTCGAGCGCGCGGTCCTCCATCGCGGGGTAGAGGATCTCCTCGACCGCGGGCGACAGCCGGTGAATCTCGTCGATGAACAGGACGTCGCCGTCCTCGAGATTGGTGAGCAGCGCGGCAAGGTCGCCCGCTTTGGCGATCACCGGGCCGCTGGTCGAGCGGAAGCCGACGCCAAGTTCGCGCGCGACAATCTGCGCCAGCGTTGTCTTGCCGAGACCGGGCGGGCCGTAGAAGAGCACGTGGTCGAGTGCGTCAGCGCGCGATTTGGCGGCCTCGATAAAGATGCGCAGATTTTCGCGCGCTGCTGCCTGGCCGACGAACTCGGCGAGCGTCTTGGGCCGCAGCGCGGCGTCGGCGTCCTCGGGGGTGCGGATGGGGGTGGTGAGGTCGGTCAAATCAGCATCCCAGTTGCGCGGCCAAGGCGGTCAGGCTGTCGGCGCTATATTCCCAATCCTGCGCCGCGTCGGCATCGGGCGCGCGGGCGCCGCCATATTCTTGTGGACGGTCGATATGGGCGGTCATCAACCCACAAGCGCGCGCGGCGGCCAGGTCGCTGTGATGCGAGGCGACGAGGCAAAGCTCGTGCGGCGCGAGCCCCAGCGCCTCGGCGGTCGCGAGATAGGCGGCGGGTTGCGGTTTGTACGCGCGGGCATATTCGGCGCCGAGGATGGCGTCCCACACGATCCCGGCGCGGCGCGCCATATCGATCATCAGCGACACATTGCCGTTCGATAGCGTGACGACGGGAAAGGCGGTGCGGAGCCGCGCGATGCCCGCGACGCTATCGGGCCAGGGATCGAGCCGGTGCCAGGCTTCTGTCCAGTCGGCGAGCAAAGCCGGATCGAGCGCGGCGGCATCGATGCCCTGCGCGTCCAGCACCGCGTCCAGCATCTCGCGGTGCAGGATGTCGAGCTTGACGAAGCCGCGCTGCCCGCCGCTGACCACCGCCATCGCGGGCAGGTAGCGGCGACGCCACTGGTCGGCGAAGTCATGCGGGTCGATTTCGCTGCGGTCGATCTTTGCGAGAAAGGTGGCGGATTCGCGGGCGATGCTGGTGCGCCAGTCGACGACGGTGCCGAAGACGTCGAAGGCGAGGGCTTTGGGGCGGTGGGTGGCGGCGGGCTCAGTCATGATGCTCTATTGCCTCGCCGGTGATCGAAACCCAAGGCTCCATGCGGTCCTCGTACACTGAATAATCGGGGACGAAGCCGTGGCCGGGTGCAAAATTGCCGAGCGGGATCGCATAGGCGTCATGATAGGGCCGCGCGCGGTACCAGACGCCCGAACCGCAGGTGCCGCAGAAAAAGAAGTCGGCGGGGTTGCCGCTGTCGCCGGTATATTGCCACATCCGCGCCTTCGCCTCGCCCTCGATGCGGACCTGCGCAGCGGGGAAGCGGACCTGCGCGGCAAAGGCGCTGCCGCTGCGCGCCTTGCACTCGCGGCAGTGGCAGACCGACACGCGGATGGGTTCGCCGGTGCAGGCGATGCGGACTTGGCCGCAGCGGCAAGATGCGTTGCGGGTGGGGGTCGTCACTTTGCGGCCTTTTTGAGCGCCACGCGCACCAGCGCATCGAGATTGGCTTCCGCGCCCAACTCCTCGCTCGCCGCCGCAACGGCGCCGCTCGCTTCGCCGGGTTTAAAGCCGAGGCCGGTGAGGGCGGTGACGGCGTCGGCAAGGGGGCCGGGGGTGGCGGAAATGTAGGAGGCGCCGCTGCCGGAAATGCCGCCGAGCGCGCCGGCCTTGTCCTTCAGCTCATGCGTGATCCGCTGCGCCAGCTTCGGCCCGACGCCATTGGCGCGCGCGATCATTGCGCTGTCGCCGCTGGCAAGCGCGCGTTGCAGGTCGGTGATTTCGAGCGCCGAGAGGATCGCGAGCGCGACCTTGGCGCCGACACCCTGGACGCTGGTGAGCAGGCGGAACCAGTCACGTTCCTCGGCCTTGGCAAAGCCGAGCAGGCGCAGGAAATCCTCGCCGACCAGCATTTCGGTGTGGATGGTGACCTCGCCGCCGGTGGCGCCGAGCGCGTCGAGGGTGCGCGCCGATGCCTCGACCAGATAACCGACGCCGCCGACGTCGATCACGGCATGGCCTGCGGTGCTCGAATCCAGCCGCCCTGTCAGTTTCGCGATCATGATCCGTGCCTAACGCGGGGAGAACGAAAAGGGAATCAATTTCCCTTCATCATGTAAACCGCGTCATCCCGGGCTTGACCCGGGACCCGCCTTTGAAACGAGGCAGGCCCCGGATCAAGTCCGGGGTGACGCGGGGTTAGTATCGCGGCCGATGGTTCGCATGGCAGATCGCGACCGCCAGCGCATCGGCGGCATCGGGCCCCGCGACCTTCGCCCCGGGCAGCAATACGCGCAGCATCGCCTGCACCTGTTCCTTCGCCGCGGTGCCGGTGCCGACGATCGCTTTCTTGACCAGCCGCGGCGCATATTCGCCCACTGGCAGCCCGGCGCGGGCGCAGCCGAGGAGGACGACGCCGCGCGCGTGGGCGAGCTTCAGCGTCGATTGGGGATTGTCGTTGACGAACACTTCCTCGACCGCAGCGCACCCGGGCGTGTAATCGGCAATTACCGCAGCGAGCACGGTGTCGAGATGCGCGAGCCGGTCGGGCAGGAGCGCCTTGGCGTCGGTCTTGATCTGGCCGTTGGCGATGTGGCTGATCCGGCTGCCCTCGACGCGGATGACGCCCCAGCCGGTGCAACTGAGCGAGGGGTCGAGGCCGAGGATGATCATTTGTTTCCGTTCGTGTCGAGCGAAGTCGAGACGCCCATAAGGCATGCGCGACTGAGAGGCATCTCGACTTCGCTCGATGCGAACGGGTTTTGGTTTTTAGCCAAGTTTCTCCATCACCGCATCGGGGATTTCGTAATTGCCCCACACGGTCTGGACGTCATCGTCGTCGTCGAGCGTGTCGATCAGCTTGAACAAGGTCTGCGCGGTCGCTTCGTCGGCGATTTCGCTTTTCAGCGTCGGGCGCCAAGCGAGCTTGACGCCTTCGGCTTCACCGAGCTTGTCTTCGAGCGCTTTGGCGACTTCGTGCAGACCGTCGATTTCGGTCCAGATGTCGTGGCCGTCTTCGGATGATTCGACATCGCTGGCGCCGGCATCGAGCGCGGCTTCGAATATGGTATCGGCGTCGCCCGCCTTGGCGGGATAGCTTATCAGGCCCAGGCGGTCGAAGCCATGCGCGACGCTGCCCGAGGTGCCGAGATTGCCGCCATTCTTGGCAAAGGCGGTGCGGACATTGGTCGCGGTGCGGTTGCGGTTGTCGGTCAGCGCCTCGACGATCAGCGACACCCCGCCCGGCCCATAGCCTTCGTAGCGGATCTCTTCGTAATTATCGCCGTCGCCGCCCGCTGCCTTGTCGATCGAACGCTGGATATTGTCCTTCGGCACCGACTGCGCCTTGGCGGCGTTGATCGCGGCGCGGAGGCGCGCATTCGCGTCGGGATCGGGCAGGCCCATTTTCGCCGCGACGGTGATTTCCCGCGAAAGCTTGGAAAACAGCGAGCTGCGCTTTTTGTCCTGCGCACCCTTGCGGTGCATGATGTTCTTGAATTTACTATGGCCGGCCAAGCCACCCTCCATCGGTAATTTTGAAAGCTGGCGCCGCCCTAGCGCGGCGCTCCCGATCAGACAACCACGGCTGTTCCACTCGCGGACACCATCAGCATCGACCCGTTCTGGCCGAGCACTTCATAATCGAGGTCGACGCCGACCACGGCGTTGCCGCCCAGCCGCGCCGCTTCGGCTTCCATCTCGCCGATCGCTTCCTTGCGGGCGCGGGCGAGGACATCCTCATATTTGCCCGAGCGGCCGCCGACGATGTCGGTGATGCTGGCGAACAGATCGCGGAACAGGTTGGCGCCGACGATCACCTCGCCGGTGACGATGCCCAGATAGTCCTGGACCGGACGGCCTTCGATCGTATTGGTGGTCGTGCTGAACATCGTCACTCTCCTCGCTGATGGAATGCGCGTCAGTCGATGCCGAGCGCCGATTTATACACGTCCAGAATCGCTTCCATTTCCTTGCGGTCATTGACCGGCAGTTTGCGCAAGCGAACGATCTGACGCATGATCTTTGGATCATAACCGTTGGATTTTGCTTCGTTATACGTGTCGCGAATATCGTCGGCGACGCCCTTTTTCTCTTCTTCCATCCGCTCGATGCGCTCGATGAACAGGCGCAGTTGCTGGTCGGACACGGTGGCTTCGCTCATTTTGGACTCCGGTGATTGGGATGATGTGGCGCGAGAATCGCGGCTTGCGCGTCCCTAATCGCCCCGAGGATTTTTGGCCATGCTTTCTTCCATCCGCGCGAGCTGTCCGGGGGTGGCGGCGGTGTGATGGAGCGCTTTCCATTCCCCGGTCGGCATACCGTGGACGATCGCGCGACCCGTTTCCTTGTCCATATGACCCGCGTCGGCAATCCAGTCGCCGAGACAGTTGCGGCAGAAGCCGGCGAGCCCCATCAGGTCGATATTCGCGGCGTCGCTGCGGTGCTGGAGCAGCCGGACGAGGCGGCGGAATGCCGCCGAGGCGACGGCGTCATCGAGACTGTCGAGCGCATCACTCTTGGCGGTTTGATCGTCGCTGCAGGACATGGCGGATTTCCTTCGTTTGGGACGATGAATAGCTATACGCGGCTTGCCTTGCCGGGGGCAACGCGCCTACGCAAGCGGCCCCAGCTTTTTATCGGTTCGGAGCATTTGTGGTCCAGAGTTTTACCCCCCGCCAGCGCAAGGTGCGCATTCTGGCGACGCTTGGTCCTGCGAGCGCGACGCCCGACATGATCGCTGCGCTGCACCGGGCCGGCGCCGACGCTTTTCGCGTCAACATGAGCCACGGCGACCATGCCGGTCATGCGCAGGTGATCGCCGCGATCCGCGCGTTGGAAAAGGAAACCGGCCGTCCGACGACGATCCTGGTCGATTTGCAGGGGCCGAAACTGCGCGTCGGGACGTTTGCCGGTGGGCCGGTCGATCTGATCAACGGTCAGCCTTTCGCGCTCGACGCCGACACCAGCCCTGGCGACGCGACGCGCGTCCATCTGCCGCATCCCGAATTGTTTGCGGCGCTGGAGGTGGGCACGCGGCTGCTCATCGACGACGGCAAGCTGGTGCTGCGCGTGCAGGCGGTATCGCCGATGCGGATCGACACGCTGGTCGAGGTCGGCGGCAAGATTTCCGATCGCAAGGGGGTCAATGTCCCCGACGTCGTCGTCCCGCTCGCCGCATTGACACAAAAGGACCGCAAGGACTTGACCTTCGCGCTCGAACAGCAGGTCGACTGGATCGCGCTGTCGTTTGTCCAGCGGCCCGAGGATGTCGCCGAGGCGCGGACGCTGATCGGCGGCAAGGCGGCGCTGCTGGTCAAATTCGAAAAGCCGTCGGGGGTGCAGCGCATCGAGGAGATCCTCGAACTCGCCGACGCCGCGATGGTCGCGCGCGGCGATCTGGGGGTGGAATTGCCGCCAGAGGCGGTGCCGCCCCTGCAGAAACGGATTGTCGCGACGGCGCGGCGGATGGGCAAGCCCGTGGTCGTTGCGACGCAGATGCTCGAATCGATGATCGTGTCGCCGTCGCCGACGCGCGCCGAAGTGAGCGACGTCGCCACCGCCATCTATGACGGCGCCGATGCGATCATGCTGTCGGCCGAAACCGCGGCCGGCGCTTTCCCGATCGAGGCGGTGACGATGATGGACAGCATCGCGCGCTCGGTCGAAAGCGACCCCGATTATTTCCGCCGCCTGCATTTTACCGAAACGCTGCCCGACGCGACGACCGCCGACGCGCTGGCCGAAGCCGCGGGCAGCATCATCGCGACGATCGCCGCCGATGCGATCATCTGTTTCACCGCGTCGGGATCGACCGCGCGCCGCGTCGCGCGCGAACGGCCCAACGCGCCGCTGCTTGTCCTGACGCCGAAAAAGGAAGCCGCGCGGCGGCTTGGCCTGCTGTGGGGTGCGCATGCGGTGCCGACCAAGGACATCGGCAGCTTTGAAGAAATGATCGCCAAGGGCAAGCGCATGGCGCTGCGCCACGGCATCTGCAAAGCGGGCGCGAAGCTGGTGATGATGGCGGGGGTGCCGTTCGGTACCCCGGGATCGACCAACGTCCTGCACGTTGCGACGCTGACCGGCGACGAGCTGCGCGGCTACAGTTAGGATTTTGCCGCAAGTCGATTCAATTCGGCACAACAGTTACCGGCTGATTCAGATAATTTTCGGTCTGATTCAGATCGGGACGACTTAAAATGGTAAACGGGCTTTGCACCATTGACGCCGCGCGGCATAGTTGGTGGATACAGCGCGTCGGACCCGCGTCGGGGGGCTCCGCATCGCTTATCTGGAGGTCCAACTCGCGTGTCCGCACCGTTCCGTTTTCCGCGATTTTTCGTCACCAGCCCGGCACCTTGCCCCTATCTGGCAGGCAAGACCGAGCGCAAGGTGTTCACCGAACTCAGCGGCAATACAGCGAACGAGTTGAACGACGCGCTGGGCCGCATCGGATTTCGGCGTAGCCAGTCGGTGGCCTATCGCCCCAGCTGTGCCGATTGTTCGGCCTGCGTGTCGGTGCGGGTTTGCGCGTCCGAATTCACCCCCAGCAGCTCGCAGAAGCGCAACATGCGCCGCAATGGCGATCTGGTTGCCACGGCGTGCAAACCGTGGGCGACCGAAGAACAATATGCGCTGCTGCGCGGCTATCTCGCGTCGCGCCATCCCAATGGGGGCATGGCGGACATGGACGAGCAGGATTTTGCCGACATGGTCGAACAGACCCCGGTCGACAGCTATATGGTCGAATATCGCGAACCGGCGGCGGGCGGCGGCAAGGGTCGCCTGATCGGTTGCTGCCTGACCGACCGACAGGGCGACGGGCTGTCGATGATCTACAGCTTCTTCGACGCTGCGCACCCGCTGCGCGAGGGGCTGGGCACCTATATCATCGCCGATCATGTCCAGCGTGCCGCGCGGGCGGGCCTGGCCTATGTGTATCTGGGTTACTGGATCGAAGGGTCGGCGCGGATGGCTTATAAAGCGCGCTTCCGCCCGATCGAACGGCTTGGTCCAGAAGGCTGGTCGCGGTTCGAGCCGACGGCGTCGGACGGCCTCGCGGCAATCTTCGAACTCGCCTGACAAAACGCGTCTGCTGACGGCGGTGTACCGGTTGTGATTTTGGTCACAGCGGGCAAATAGGCTGCCGATACCTCTGTCGCATGCGCTGTGACGGACGACATATTCCACTGGCTTTTCACGTTATTTTGCCGCGCGGGTCGTCATTGACCCGGGTCATGTCGATCAATGACCAGCGAATGGCAAGCCGCTAGACGTACGTCTGGAGAAGTCATGTCTTGCGCGTCCGCAATGGAAGATAATCGGATGAAATATTTGCGAAATTTTCAACGCGCGATGACGGCGTTGGTCGCACTGGCCCTGCTGCCGAGCGCCGCATATGCCCAAACTGCCGAACAACAGGCGCAACACGCCCGCGACATGAACGACATCGCCGCGACGCCGCCGCAAGGTGGCAACGAGCGCGATAGCAGATTTCGTCCATATTCCGAACCCAGCTATCAATATGATGTGCGCCCTTCGAAGCCGGGGTTTTTGGCTGTGGCCTATCATGTCGATACCGGATCTACATGGGCATCGGTAGCTCACAAGAATAGCGACGATGCCAAAAAACATGTGTTGGCCGCCTGCAACGCGGCAACCGGCGGCGGATGCTATATCGCCGCAGCGGTTCCCAGCCCAGGCACAATATTTCTTGCTGAGGATGCAATGGGCCAGACGTGGATCAAGGAAGAAATGAGAGAATATGGCGCACCTTACACCTATGACTACAGAATAACGGATCCAGCCCGGATCGACTGTCAGGTAAAGTCCTTCGGTTGTTCGAGGATGGGCGGGTATGAGAGCGAGTATATCTATCTCGATCGCGATCCCAGTATAGATCAGGCTAAGGATTATTTCCCGAAAGGTAAGCTGCACTGGAATCGCTGGGCGATGGTCGCGCAGCCGACGGCCCAGACCACCGCGGGGCAGGCCAAAAGCTGGCTGATCAGCGGCAAGCAAAATTCGGCGGCGACCCGCAAGGAAATTCTCGATCGTTGTCAGGCGGATGCCGGGGTACCCTGCGCGATATCGGCCTACGCCGTGGCCGACGAAGAGGTGCTGACCAATGACACGGGGTCCGAAAATGGCCTCTTGGTGCATTTCGTCGATGGCCGCGGGAAAAATCGCTGGATCAGCGCCGTGACGACGAAGCCAAAGAAGAAAAAATACAAGAAGATGTTTCGCGACGATCCTGATTTCGTGGAGGCCCCTGATCCGGTGACGGTTCAGGAGCGCATCGACCGGATCTGCCCGAAAAGCTTGGGCTGTAGAGTCGTCGCTACTTACGACGCCGCGACGCCGCGGATGCAGGTGATCGAGGACGTGA
Organism: Sphingopyxis sp.; assembly: GCF_965279725.1. Classification (GTDB taxonomy): domain Bacteria; phylum Pseudomonadota; class Alphaproteobacteria; order Sphingomonadales; family Sphingomonadaceae; genus Sphingopyxis. The sequence continues at coordinate 200,934 of NZ_CBDIIL010000003.1, read as the reverse complement.
AGTGACGGCGCGCAAGATGATTTTGGAGTGATGATGATGCAATATTTCCGACCTGCCCTGCTCGGCGCGGCGACCATCTTGGCCTGCCAGCTTTCAAGCCCCGCCCAAGCCTGTTCCGATTTGCCCAATATCTGCGCCGCACAGGCGCAGCACTACCAACAGATGAACGACATCGCGGCGACGCCGCAGCGGAACGACGACGGCCCATATGATGATGGCGGCCCGGCTGGCGAGCGGCCCCGCGATCCGATGGCAGAGGCAATGGCTGACATTTCTGGCATCGCCGACGCATCTTCGGCATTCGGCGCCGAGCTTCAACAGCGCATGAAAGACCCCGAGTTCAAGGCGGCCTATGATCGTTACCACAAGGGTGGCTGGGATTTTTTTCAGGATAGCAACAATCCGCAGCCCGGCGAATATTGCTCGGCCTTATATATGAAGGGCGAAGCCATGGTCCGGATTTCCGGCCCGGGCAAAGACTATGCCGGCGCGATGCTGACCTTTTCAGGGCCTGGCATTACCGGTTCGCCGGATGTGCAGAAAATCAAGGTGACGCTCGATCAAAGCGACGGCACCTCGCAGTCGGTTCAGGCTTTCAATTACAAGTTTCCCGGCGAAGCCTATGCCTCCATTGCCTTTGCCGTCCCGACCATTGAGGCGGGATTGGCGGAAATGAAGGAAACATGGGGCTTTGACGTGCTGGTCAAAGGCAAGTCGGTGTTGAAGATCGAGTGGAATGACGGCCTTGCGGCGCGCAAGCAGCTCGAAAATTGCCTTAGCAAACGCAAGCCGAGCTGAGGCCATGACACATCGATTTCTCGCGCCGCATATTGCCATGCTGACGGCCATCGGTGTCAGTTTCGTTCCATCCGCCGCTTCGGCGCAGGCGCTCTTTTTCCATGTCGATGGCGACCCGGGCGACCGTCAGGCCTATTATTCGCAGACACTGGTCATGAACCGCACGTCGCCCAGCGAGGCGCTGGGCCCGATCGCGATCAAACAGCTCGACGTCACCATCATTCATGAAAATGCGGCAAAGCCCGAATGGACCATGCTGCGGTTGCAGTTCGAATGCCCGAGCATGTTCGCCATCGCGACCGGCAAAGCAGACGGGAAAATTCCGAAATCGGCCTCTGTAAGGATGCGGATAGGTGAAGGCAGCGTGAAGTTACGACGCGATTTGCAGAATGAAGACATTCCGCCAGGACCTTGGGAAACGACCAGCGATCCGGCCATGCTCAAGGCGCGAAAACTTGCCTGCTACGAAGCCGATATCAAAACGGCGATGTTCGACTCTTATCGCAACCAGCGTTTCGACATGGCGGCGTTCAACGCGAAACTGAAGCCATTGGGGTTCACCGAAAGCGTCATGGTCCTGGCCGAAACAACGGGGCCGGAGCAGATTGAACTGACTTGGTCGCGGCTATGGCGTGGCAGCAAGCGGCCAGACCCAACCGGCAAGTTCAGCCGACCCGCAACCGACGCAGAGCGAGCTGAGGCCACGGAGAAAATGGCCGTCCTCACCAAGCAAATCGATAGCTTGGCGTCACAGATTCGCGGCAAATATGAGCAGAGCACCAAAAATTTGGCCGCCGGGTTCGAATTTGACGACGCCGCCGCCAAGCTGCGCGGCGACCGCAAACCACGCGGGATCGAAGCGCAGCTTCTGATGGTCTGGCAATCGAAGCCGGAAGAAGATGTGGTTGCGAAGATGGGACGGCCTCTCGTCTCGGATTCCGGCGACCTGCGGATTCTCTCCTATGGCCAGCAATCTGACAATCGCGTTCTCGTCGGCAGCACCAGCGGCGCAACTTGGGTCGAAGGCACGTACATGGCGTGCGACGTACAATTCGTCACCATCCCCGACAAAAATGGGGTGCGCCGCGTTGCCGACGTCCGGATCGGCGTCGACAGCAACGCGCCCGGATGGGGCGGCGCGAGCACGAGCGAAGCTTGCGGCGGATTGTTGCAGGCACCTGGTAAATGATCGGCCACGTCCCATTGCGATATAGTGAGGATGTTCCATGACGCTGTTTCGCATATCGGCAGTGCGTTTCCTCCTGCCGTGTTTGCTGGCAGTTGTTTATTGCTTGCTTCCAACCGCCGCATCGGCCGAGGGTCGCTGCCCGCCCGGAATGTTCGAAACCGGGTCGCGGGACTTTATCGGCTGCGCCCCCATTCCGGGGTATGGAGAATCCGACCAACAAGGCGGCGACGAACCGAGCCGTCCCCGGGCGCCGCCAGTGGAAATCCAGCCAAGTTATATGGCGGCGGCCCAACATGTCGATACCGGTTCGCTCTGGGTATCTGTAGGCCATCGGACGCTCGATTCTGCCAAGCAACATGTGCTCAAAGCCTGCGACGCCGCCACGCGCGGCGGATGCTATGTGTCCGACACCCATTTTGGCGTGGGCGAGCTACATGTCGCTGAAGACGCCATGGGTCAGCTTTGGACCAAAATACAGCCCTACGATAAAGCTGCCCCGAGGTTCAGCGTCGTCGATTGGAATGCGGCGATCGAACACTGCTGGAAGAACTCTTTTGGCTGCAGATATGCGGGTAGGTTCGAAAGCGGTTTGCTGCCGCTCAACGACAATCCGGACAAGGAATATTACGAAGACCGTTTTCCCAAAGGCACCATGCGATGGAAGCGTTGGGCGTTGGTCGCAAGGCCAACGCAATCCGATACCACCGCCGGGCAAAACAAGAGTTGGTTGATCAGCGGGAAGGAAGACTCGGTAGCCGCGCGGAAGGAAGTTCTGGATCGCTGCCAGACGGAGTCGGCCATGCCATGTACGATAGCCGCCTACGCCGTGAAAACCGATGATATGGTGGCATTTTCGGGCGGCCCCACGAGCGTCAACGGCCTGCTGGTGCATTTTGTAGATGCAAGAGGGCGTAATCGCTGGACCAGCGCTGTCCCAGACAGTGCGGAATACCAAAAAATGAAGAACAAGAAAAAGGCCTACATCAGTCCAATGACGGTTCGACAGCGTATCAATCAGCTGTGTCCGCCCCAGTTCCCTTGCCGCGTGATCGCAACTTACGATGCCGCAACCCCGCGGATACAAGTGATCGAGGATATTCAATGACGCATTTTCGCATCTGGGCGGCGCGTGTCCTCGTGCCGGGCTTGCTAGCAATGGCCTATTGCCTGCTTCCTAGCGCCGCCAAGGCCGAGGGCCGGTGCCCGCCTGGAATGTATGAAACCGGGTCGCAGGACTTTATCGGCTGCGCTCCGATTCCAGGGTATGACCAAGGTGGCGATGATGGCGGCGATGATGATTCTTCATCAAGATCACCTGCGATATACAGTAAGCCGATTCAGCCCAGCTACATGGCGGCGGTGACGCATATCGATACGTCTTCCTTTTGGGTTTCGCGGGCGCACTGGACGGCGGATTCAGCCAACAAACGGGCGCTTGCGGCCTGCCAGGCGGCAATGGGCAAGGGATGTGTTATCGCCGACACGGTTTATGGATATGGTCCTTTCGGTGTGATGATCGATGCGATGGGTCTGCGCTGGATCAAATCCGGTGCCGATGTTCCCAAAGGCACGCCCGAATCCATTCAGTATCAGGCGCTTGCACTGCAGTGCCTTAAAAGTTCGTTTGGCTGCGAATTCGAAGAGGTAATATATCAAGGCGCGTTGCCGGTCGATGCAGCGCCGGGATCGGATTTCGTCACCGATATTTTTCCGCGTTATGGAGTGGCGCGACATCATTGGGCGTTGCTTGCCAGACCGGAAGGCACAGCGCCTGCGGCCTCGCAAAACAAGGCCTGGTTGATCAGTGGAAGCCAGAATTCGGCGGAGGCACGCAAATCGGTTCTCGATCGCTGCAGGGCGGACTCCGGCGTATCTTGCGCCATCGATGCTTATGTCGCGAACGGCGTGTTGGTTCGGTTCGTCGATGCGAGAGGAAAAGCGGGCTGGACGAGCGCGGTGACGAAAAGGGTGATTGAGCCGCTCGGGAGCTACAGGAAGAAAAAGCCCAAGATCGACCCGGCGTCGGTTGCGGCCCGTGTAGAGCGGCAATGCTTCGTCAAGCCATGCAAAGTCATCGCCACCTACGATGCCGCAACGCCGCGGATGCAGGTGATCGATGACGCCCGATAAGGTCGGTCGTCACGGTTGGGCGAGCTTGCGGGGCATCCATCGATCGAACCCGGCGCGGCCCTCTTTCCGGAAGAAAAGCCGGTCGACGGGGTGTCGATGTCATGGAACCGAAACCGCTTCAAATCATTGAAACAACCAAGTTTCTCGCCACGAAGGAGAAGGATCTTGGCTTTGAAAACGTTCGATTCCAGAGTTTTGATCGCTGCAGGCTTGCTCGGCCTTTCGCTTCCGATACATGCCACGGCCCAGTCGGGCACCCGCGACGGCGCGGCGGTCAATGGTGTCGACCAGACGCTGACCATCGATTGCGAGGGCCGTCCGGCGGCGGTGTCGGGATCCGACAATCGCATCACCTTTGTCGGCGATTGCCCCAGCCTGACGCTGAACGGCGTCGATAATCAGGTGACAATCAGCCTGCGACCGGGGGCGCTGCTTAAAGTGTCGGGCGTCGACAATATCGTGACGTGGCGCGTCAATGGAAAGGGTCGGCCAAAGGTGTCGGTACAGGGCGTGGATAACCAGGTTCGCGCGGCGCAATAAGCGCCGCCACACCCTCGGCGCCCCGCTGTTTGATCGTATCATCTCTCGCTTTCCCAGGAAAAAATCACGCGTTCGTTGCTTGATCTTTTGTTATGCACTGTATTATTAGTATAATACACATTTTGGGGGGATGATGTGGCGGCCTTGCTGCGCTTTTGGGCTTCGGTGTTATTGATTTTTGTCGCGATGCCTGGCGGGTCGATCGCGGCCGTCGGTGATCCCGCCGATGCGTTGGACAAAGCGCTGGCGCGCGAAAAAATGACCGGGATCGCTTGGAGCATGGTCGACGGCGACCGGATCGTCGTCGGGGCGCGGGGCTTGGGCGACGGGCCCGCCGGGCGGGCGCTGCGTTCCGACGATCGGGTGCATGTCGGATCGATTGCCAAAACGATAGTGGCGCTGGGGGTGCTGCGGCTGGTGAGCGAGGGGCGCATCGCGCTGGATCAGCCGGTCGAGCAATTGCTGCCCGGAGTCATATTCGACAATCGCTGGCGAGCGACGAGCCCGGTGACCGTGCGCCATCTGCTCGATCATAGCGCGGGGCTGGAAGACGCCCGCCTGTGGCACATCTTCAGCGCGCAGACCGGGGCAAACGATCCGCTCGCGGGACTGATCGCCCGCGATCCCTCGATCCTGAACATCCGCACCAGGCCGGGGCAAATCTTCTCCTATTCCAACGTCGGTTACACCCTTCTTGGTATGATCATCGAACGCGCGACGCGCACGCCCTATGAGCAATGGCTTGACAGCAACATATTGCTGCCGATCGGCATGGGCGACAGCACCGCGACGTTTCAAACCCAGCAGGGCGCGGCACGCGACGCGCGGCTGGTGTGGGGACATCAGGACCGGGGCGACCGGGTCGCGGCGATGCCGGTGGCGGTCCGGCCGGCGGGACAGCTGACGACCACCCCGCGCGATATGGCGCGGCTCGCCCAATATCTGATGGGGGACGGCCGCGTCGGCGGGGCTCAAATCATCCGGCCGGACCTGCTTTCGGCGATGGCGCGGCCCCGCCACGCGGCGGCGCGCGCCGGGCTGGTTCACGGCTATGCCCTGGGCCTCGGTCTTTTCGATCGCGGCGGTCACGCGGGCCGTTGTCACGGCGGCGATATTGTCGGCTTTCGTGCCATGCTGTGCCTCTATCCTGAAGAAAAAAAGGCCTATTTCAGGTCGATCAATATCGACAAGGAGGGCGCTGACTATCGTCAGTTCGACCGGATATTGATCGCCAGCCTTTATCTGCCCGCAACGTCGCCATCGAAAGCGGCACCGCTGGCCGACACCTACCGGGGCTGGGGAGGGCGTTATGTTCCCTTGGTGAGCCGGGTTGCCATTGGCCGCTACCCCGAACTCCTGTCGGATGGAATCGACGTTGCGCTTTCACGGAGCGGCGCCACGATAACCCACGATGACGGCAAGATTGTCCAACTTGTCGCGGCGGGGCGGAATTTGCTGCGCGACAAGGATAAGGTCAGGCCGTCGCATGTGCTCCACCCCGATCCGGGCGGCGGGCAGCTGATCAGCACCGATTTTCGGACGTACCGCCGCGCCCATTGGGCCGAGCGCCCCGCGCTGTTGATCGGTCTGTTCGCCGGTGTCGGCGGTTTGGCCTATCTGCTGCTCGTCGCGCCGATCGTTGCCTGGCGCGCCAAACGGCCCATTATTTCGCCCATCCTGATCATATTTGCGATCTGCCCCGTCGTCGTCGCCCTGCTGTATGTCCAGCCATTTCAGCAACTGGGCGACTTGACGACCGGGTCGGCGTTGCTGGCGCTGGTGACGGCCGCATTGCCGATCGCTCTTGTATGGCAAGCGGTGACGGCGGCGCGGTCGCGCCATGCGGGCCGCCGGATCGAATTGCTCGCCACGGCCGCCGCTTTGCAGTGGGTCGGTACGTTCGCTGCGTTCGGTTTGGTGCCGCTTTTCCTCTGGAAATGATGCCTGTGGTGGGCGGGTTGGGCGCGCTTTGCGGCGCGGCGTGGCTCTATTGCCTGTGTCGCGGCGAAATATTGACGGTTTCGGCTGACATTTCCATGCCACCGGTTGACCTTTCCCTGCTTTCAAGGGCATAGCTTTGCGTCCAGGACATCAGTCCGGGTCGCATCCATTATGTATTCGCCGGGGGGCTGGCGAGAGGGGGAAAGGATGCCCGTGCGCGCGTTTGTCAGCAGCATCACCAGCGATCCGACCAGCGGTTTGTACCGCGCTTGGGCCGACGCATGACCGAGCCGGTCAAAGTCGCGATTATCGGATCGGGACCGGCGGGACTGAGCGCCGCCTCGCGCGCCGCGCAGCTGGGGCTGAGCCACATCCTGCTCGAAAAGACCGACCATCTGTCGGACACCATCTTCAAATATCAAAAGGGCAAACGCGTGCTGGCGACGCCGGAGCGGCTCGACCTGCGCTCCGACTGCCGTTTCGCCGAGGGCGCGCGCGAATATATCCTGGGCAATTGGGACGAGGACGCCGCGAACAATAAGGTGAATGTGGCGTATCACGCCGAGGTTGCCGAGGTGACCGGCGCCAAGGGCGCGTTCGCGATCAAGACCGCCAAGGGCGACGTCTTTCACGCTGAAAATATCGTGCTGGCGATCGGCACGCAGGGCAATCCGAACCGGATGCGCTGCGGCGGCGCCGACCTGCCGCACATCATCTATCAGGTCGACGATCCCGAGGATTTCAAGGACAAGCATATCACCGTCGTCGGATCGGGCGACGCGGGGATCGAAAACGCGCTCGGCGTGGCCGAAGAGGCGCTGGAAAACACCGTTACGATCCTGAACCGCTCAAAGGACTTCGCGCGCGCCAAGGCGAAGAATGTCGCCGACATGACCGAGGCGGGCGAGAATGGCTTCATGTCGATCCGCACCGAAACCCAGCCAAAGCTGGTCGAACCTGGCTGGCTGACGCTGGAAACCCCGACGGGTGAGGAGCGGATCGAGTGCGATGTAATCGTCGCGCGATTGGGCTCGGTTGCGCCGCGCGGCTTTGTCGAATCGATGGGGATCGAGTTCACCGGTCCCGATCGCGAAGCCTTTCCGAAGCTGTCGCCAACTTTTGAAACTACGGTGCCGGGCCTTTATGTCATCGGCGCCCTCGCTGGCTATCCGCTGATCAAACATTGCATGAACCAGGGTTACGACGTCGTCGAATTCCTGAACGGCAACCAGGCGCTGACCCCCGCCGACGAAAAGGATCTGGCGGCAATCTTCGAAAAGCTGCCGCAGAAGAAATCGGTCACTGAATGGCTGGAATTTCTGCGCGCTCGCATCCGCATCTTTGCCGACGTCTCGCCGCTGCAGATGCGCGAGTTCATGCTCGATTCGAAGGTCGCCTTCTACAACAAGGGCGATGTCGTGTTTGAAAAAGGCGATCCCGGGTCGTCGCTGTTCGCGATCGCCGATGGCCATGCGGTGGTCGAAGTCGGCCCCGACTTCACCGTGCCGATCGAAGAGGGCTCGATCTTTGGCGAGGTCGGGCTGATTTCGGGCCGCAAGCGCGGCGCCACGATCCGCGCTGGCGAAGACAGCATCTTTGTCGAAGTGTCGCGCACCGCGGCGCTGAAGCTGATGGCGGCGGTGCCAGGTGCGAAGCGCGTCATCAACCGCATCTCGCTCGAACGGCAGCTGCTCCAGATCTTCAAGGGCGGGTTAACGGTCGAGGATCTGGAACCGATCGTCGAGGATCCGGCGATCGAGCGTGTTCCGGCGGGCAAGGTCGTGCTGGCCGAAGGGGACGAGGGCGACGACGTCTATGTCATCCGTTCGGGGTCGATGGTGGTCGAGAAGGACATCGGCGGCAAACCGATCTTCCTGCGCTATCTGCCCGCGGGCAGCTTCTTTGGCGAAATGGCGGTGCTCAGCGGCGCGCCGCGCAACGCGACGGTGAAAGCCGCGGTGGCGAGCGAAGTGATCCGGTTGAAAGGCCAGCAATTCAAGGAAATGCTGGCCAAGCGTCCGCAAGTCCGCGCCGCGACCGAGGCTGCGGTGGCCGAGCGCGCGGCGATGAACGACTTCATCGAATCGCGCAAGGCGAGCTATTCGAGCGCAGTCGATCTGTATTCGGACACGGCCAGCTTCATCATGAAGGAAGGGCTGGGCGAGGCGACCGACGCGCTGCTGATCGACGAGAATCTGTGCGTCGGCTGCGACAATTGCGAAAAGGCGTGCGCTGACAGCCATGAAGGCCTGTCGCGGCTCGACCGCGAGGCGGGCAAGACCTTCGCGCACCTGCATGTGCCGACCAGCTGTCGCCACTGCGAGCATCCGCATTGCATGGCCGATTGCCCGCCGAACGTCATCCACCGTGGCCCCGATGGCGAAGTGTTCATGGAGCCCGGCTGCATCGGCTGCGGCAACTGCATGCGCAACTGCCCCTATGGGGTGATCCGCATGGAAGCGGCGCCGCCCGAGAAGCCGAGCTTGCTGCGCTGGCTGCTCACCGGCTTTGGTCCGGGGCCGGGCGAACCGTCGCCCAAATGGACCAAGGCGCAATTGGGCGACGAAAAGCCCAAGAAGATCGCGGTCAAATGCGACATGTGCAAAGGCATATCGGGCGGCCCCGCATGCGTACGCGCTTGCCCGACCGGCGCCGCGATCCGTGTTTCACCCGAAGAGTTCCTGTCGATCGCGCGGCTCGAAGAGGACGCCGGCTGATGGCGAGCCTGTTCCGGCGCCGCCGATCGAAGGCGACCCAGACCGAACGTGTCCGCGAGCGCAAGCATGAAGGATTTCTGCGCTATGCCGGGTTCCGGTGGGCGAAGATTTCCGGCGGGCTGTGCCTGCTGATCATCATTTCCTACGCGCTGGTCGATGTGACGCCGCGGCATAATGGCGGTAGCTGGTACGGCTACACGCTCGGCACCATAGGCGCCGGGCTAATCCTGTGGCTCACCGCGCTCGGTTATCGCAAACGCAAGATGACCAACGATTACTGGTCGCTCAAGGCGTGGACGTCGGCGCATGTCTATCTCGGGCTCAGCCTGATCGTCATCGGCACCTGGCACACCGGGTTCCAGCTCGGCTGGAACGTCCACACGCTGGCGTGGGCGTTGATGATGCTGGTGATCCTGTCGGGACTCTATGGCGTGATCGTTTATGCGACGCTGCCCGCGGCGCTGTCGAACAACCGCGATGAGATGACGCAGATGCAGATGCTCGAAGCGATCCGCGCTTTCGACCGTCAGTTGCATAGCGCGGCGCAGCCGCTGACGCCCGAAGATACCGCGCCGGTGCTCGCGGCGCTGGACGAAGACCCGTTCGCTGGTGGCGTGGCCGCACGATTGTCGGGACGCTATGCGAATTGCGCGACCGCTGCGGCGCTGCGGACCTTGGCGGCTTCGCGCAGCAGCGACGCCGCAGCGCGCGAGAAGGTGGTCGGACTGCTCAAGCAAAAGGTGGCAGCGCTGGCGCGATTGCGCGCGCATCTGCGGCTGCGTGCGCTGCTAGAAATCTGGCTTTACGTGCATGTGCCGCTGACCTTCGCGCTGATTGCGGCGCTGTCGGCGCACATCATCAGCGTCTTTTTCTACTGGTGAGGCAGGGACGATGAGCTTTATCCTGCGCCGCATCTCGACGACGAAGACGGGCAAGCAGATCGTCCGCGATCAGCCGCTGCCGGGCGACACGATCACGCTGGGCCGTGAGGGCAGCAATATCATCCACGTCGCCGACCTTGCGGTGAACCCGCATCATGCGACGATCAGCAGCACCGACGGTCGCCACGTCCGCGTCGCGGCGAGCGAGGGGCTGGGGTTCGACCTCAACGGCCGCAGCGAGACGGTCGCCGATATCGACAGCGGTGCGGGCGGTGAGCTGCGCTTTGGCGGGCATCGCCTGACGATCGCGCGCGAGGACGAGAATATCATCCTGCTCGTCGAGCGGATCGACGACCTTTCGCAATCGTCAAAGGACGTCGACGAAGCCAAAGCCTTTTCTTTGCAGGGCGTGATGATCGGCAAGCGCATGGGCGCGTGGGCGTTCGGCATGCTGATGCTGCTTGCCTTCCTGATCGGGCCGATCTGGGCGTGGTATAGCTACAGACAAGTCAACGAGCGTCCGGAGGGCTATCACGCCGATAGCGCCTGGCTGTCGGGTCCATTGTCGAGCGCGCATGCCAGTTTGAAGAATGATTGCCAGTCGTGCCACGTCGAACCCTTCGTCGCGGTGACCGACAAGGCGTGCGTCGGTTGCCACACCGGTGAGCACAAGACGATGAGCATGGCGCATGCCAATGCGCCGACCGCGATGCTGCTCGCGGCGCGCCATCCGCCGGGGGTGGGCGAGCGGATTCTCGCGGGCTTTGCCAAGACCTTCAACAAGCCGCAGGGCCGCTGCGTCGAGTGCCATACCGAGCATGAAGGGTCGGGGCCGATGCCCGCGACGCCGCAGAAATTCTGCGCCGACTGTCACGATGGCATGTCAGCGCGGCTGAAGACGGCAGGGCATCCGACGACGCTGGCCGACGCCGCCGATTTCGGCACCAGTCATCCCGAGTTCCGCCCGCTCGTCCGCGCCGCCCCGGGCGCCAAGCTGGCGCGCGCCGCAGCGGGCAAGGGGACGGTCGATTATAACGGCCTGAAATTCCCGCATGACATGCACCTCCAGGCGACCGGCGGGGTCGCGCGCATGGCCGCCAGTTTCCGTGGGCGTTATGATTTCGGCAAAAAGCTCGAGTGCCAGAATTGTCACCGCGTCGAGGCTGACGGGGTGCGGGTCAAACCGGTCGAGATGGAACGCGACTGCGCGATGTGCCACAGTCTGGCATTCGAAACCGTCGGCGGCACGACGCGCACGCTGCGCCACGGCGAACCCGATCAGGTCGTCGCCGACCTCACCGCCTATTACCGCTCGACCCCGCCCGCGCGCCCGCTCCAGCTGGGCGGGATGCAGCGCCGCCGCCCCGGCGCCTATGCCGAGGGACAGGTGTACAACATCTATTTCCGCGAAGTGGCGGTGCGGCCCAGCCGCGCCGAGGACGCGGTGCGCGCGGTTTTCTCAAAGGGCGGTGCCTGTTATGATTGCCACACGATCTTTGCGCCGCAAGCCGGGAACAGTTGGCAAGTGGCGGCGGTGAGCCAGACCGCGCGCTATCTGCAAAAGGGTTGGTTCGATCATGACGCGCACCGCGAGACCGACTGCGCCGACTGCCACACCGCCGCACCGGGGTCGAAAACATCGACCGACCTGCTCGTGCCGGGGCTGCGCCAATGCCGCGATTGCCATGTCGGGGAAGGTGGGGCGCGCATCGTGAAGGTCGAAACCGCAACCGAATCGCCCTGCGCGATGTGCCATGAATATCACTCCGATGGCGGTCAGCCTTGGGTTCCAAACCGTCAGCGGAAGGTAAACGCTGCGGCAACCACAAATAAACCCCTGCGTGGTACCTATAGTGTGAGTGCGATCACAGGCACCGGGGCGCGCGGTCTTTACAATGTGACGTGGCGCACACCTTCTTTGCACGCGGCAAGACGGGGCGGATAATTTGGGACCGGGGCCAGCGGGCCGAAGCAGGGGACGGATGTGCTGATCGCGCAGATCACCGATATCCATATTGGTTTCGACCCGGAAAATCCGGCCGAATATAACCGCAAGCGCCTCGACGAGGTGCTAGATGTGTTGATCGAGGGACCAAACCGTCCCGATCTTCTGCTCGCCACCGGTGACATCACCGACCGCGGCGACGACGACAGCTATCGACGCCTTGTGACCGCTTTTTCGCGCTGCCCTTTCCCGGTTTGGCCCAGTGTCGGCAATCACGACCTGCGTGATAATTTCCATGCTCGCTTTCCGGGTTTCGACGATGGGAAGGGGTTCGTGCAATATGTGATCGAGCTGCCCCAGCTGCGGCTGGTCACGATCGACACGCTGGAGGAGGGCCGCCATGGCGGCGCGTTTTGCGATACCCGTGCGACATGGCTCGACGCCGAACTGGCGAAGGACAAGGCCAAGCCGACCTATATCGTGATGCACCACCCGCCGATCGAAAGCGGCATCGAGTGGATGAACACCCACCCCGACGAACCGTGGGTCACGACCTTTACCGATGTCGTGCGGCGTCACCCCCAGGTTCGCGGGCTGATCTGCGGTCACCTGCATCGCAGCGTGACCGTCGCGTGGGAGGGGCGCACCGTCGCCATCTGCTCATCGACCGCGCCGCAGGTGTCGCTCGACCTGCGCCCGATCGACGCCGAGCGGCCCGACGACCGCCCGATGATCGTCGCCGAGGACCCGGCCTATGCGCTGCACCGCTGGAATGGCCGTGAACTGGTGAGCTTTTACGATTTTGCCGGCGCCCACACGATGCTGGCGAAATATGACGCGCATCTGCAGCCGCTGGTCCGCGAGTTGAAGGCGGAACGGCCCGTCTAAGCGCCTTTTTCGCCAATATTGGCTTAGTTGAGGTTGCGATATTTGCTGTCGATCACGACGCGGGCCGGGGCGGACTTTATGTGCCGCGCAGGAAAGGCGATCATGTCGCCGACCGCCCGGGAATAATAAGGCGCAGTGAACTCAAAAATGACGAAATAGGTGTCGGCATCGGCGTCGCTGACACGGGTTACCGTTCCACCCTGATCGGCAATGACATACCATTTGATTGGAGCCGGAGGCTGCCGCGCGCCGGGACCGACGTCATTTTCCCACGTCCCGGTTCCGTCGTTATTGAGCGACACACAGCCGCTGCTTGCGTCAGAGGCCGATTTGCCGCCCTCGCAAAGCGGTGCCCCGACGAATGCTGCGGGGAAGGCGCTGCTGCCGCCGAGATAGCCGTTGACCGGCTTGTCGCGGTAAATGAGGGCGGTCGGTTTTTCGGCCGCGCCAACGGGCGCCGCTGTCAGCGCAAGCGCGCCGAATAAGATCGCGATTTTGTTCATATCATTCCCCGTTTTCTGTCCAGATCAGTAACCCAACGTCAAATCCACCCGCGGCTCGACCGCTTCACCCTTTTTCCAGCGGTCCAGATTTTCCAGAAACCGCTGCGCCGATCGCACGAACATCTTGTCCTGCGCGCGGCCCGACAGGTGCATGGTGATAAGCGCGTTGTCGAGGCTCCACAGCGGGTCATCGGCGGGCAGCGGTTCGGGGGTGGTGACGTCAAGGAAGGCGGACGCGATCTGCTTTTCGTTCAGCGCGGCGACCAGCGCGTGCTGATCGACGACGCTGCCGCGCGCGATGTTGATCAGCGTTGCGGTCGGTTTCATCGCCGCCAGTTCCTCGGCACCGATCATGCCGTCGGTCTCGGGGGTCGCGGGGACCGCGAGGATCACCCAGTCGAAGTCGCTCAGCTGCGCGCGCCACTGATCGGGGGTCAGCGTGTTCGGGCCGGGTGAGCGGCGCACAACGGTCACGTCGACCGCAAACGCTTTCAGCCGCTCCTCGATCAACTTGCCGATCGCGCCATAACCGAGCAGCAGCGCTTTCGACCCGAACAGCTCGACCTTGCCGGGCGAGTCCATCAACCATTCGTGGCGTTCCTGCGCGCGGACGACGTCGCGGTAGCCCTTGGCGACCGTGAGCATGCCCATGACGACATATTCGGCGATGGTGATCGCGTTGATCCCGGCGCCGTTGGTGACGATTGTGCCACGCTGGGCGAGCAGATCGAGCGGCATGCCGTCGACCCCGGCGTAGATCGAGTTCAGCCATTTGAGGCCGGTCGCGGCGGTGATGACCGCGGCCATGTCCTTTTTATCGTACATGTCGAACCAGCCGATCTCGGCGGACGGTGCGAGTTCGAGCGCTTCGTCCTTTGATTGGAAAAAGCGCGGTTCGACCCAATCGGGCAGGCGATTTTCGACGAGCGGGCGGATGAGTCCCGACAGAACGGTGACGGTTTTGGTCATGGATTTCCTACTGCTGAAATGCTTGCCAGCCTGTCCAGGCGAGCGGGATAAGGCCGATCAGATCGACGAGCGCGATGGTGGTGAGCTGCGCGGGGCGCCCATAGGATTGATAGAGAAACAGGAAGCTGAGCATCGAGATGGCGGCGAGCAAGGTCGCGAGCTTGCGCCCGCCGGGGTCGAACGCGGCCCAGACGCAGGCGACGAGCACCGCGAAGAACAGCGCCGCGCGGTGGTGCATCAGCAGGAAGAGCGGGCTGTCGGGCGCGACGCCATAGAGCCGCGTAATCAACGCCGGGCGGACCAGCGCGAGCGCGGGGATCAGATGGGCAAGACCGACGAGCAGCCAGCAGATCAGTTGCGACATGCAACGAAGTTAGCAGCCCGCGAGGCCGGGACAAGCCTCTAATTGGCGTCCAGCCGCCAGTCCCAGCCGAGCGGGTCGCCATCCATCACCTCGACCCCCGCGGCGGCGAGCTCGTCGCGGAGTCTGTCGGAGGTGGCGAAGTCCTTCGCAGCGCGCGCTTCCTTGCGGCGGGTGAGGGCGGCTTCGATTTCGGCTTCGGTGATGGCGGCGGATTTGGGACGGATGCGGAGGTCGGTGCGTGTCAACGTCGCGAGATTTAGTCCCAGCAGATCATCCATCCTGTAAATGGCCGCAAGTCGATCGGCGGCATAACCTTTCAGTGCTGCTATCGATTCCACAATGACCAGCACTTCCGAAGTGTTGAGATCGTTCGAAATCCGTTCTTCCGCTTGATAAATACTCATATCAGCTTGGCCTGCTGGTTCCGCAGATTCTCTTTTTCGAAGTGCCTCTACTCCTAGTACAAGCCGCTTCAACCGCGTCAGCGCCGCACCCAACCCCTCCCACGAAAACTCCAGCTCGCTGCGATAATGCGCCTGCAGGCACATCAGGCGGTAGGCGAGGGGGTGATAGCCCTTGTCGATCAGCAGTTGCAGGCGCAGGAACTCGCCCGCGCTCTTGCTCATCTTGCCGCTGCGTTCGATCAGGAAATTATTGTGCATCCAGATGCGCGCGCCGCTCGCGTCCGAGCAACTGTGCGCTTGGTTCTGCGCGATCTCGTTCGGGTGGTGGATTTCGCGGTGGTCGATGCCGCCGGTGTGGATGTCGAACGGAAAGCCGAGCAAGGCTTCGGACATCACTGAACATTCGAGGTGCCAGCCCGGCGCACCTTTGCCCCATGGTGAATCCCATTCCATCTGGCGCGTCTCGCCCGCGGGGGTCTTGCGCCAGATCGCGAAGTCGGCGGCGTGGCGCTTGCCCTCGACTTCGTCGATGCGACCTTCGCCATCCTCGGTTTTCGCGCGTGCGAGGGCGCCGTAGTGGGCGACGGTCGTTGTGTCGAAATAGAGGCCGCCGTCGAGTTCGTAGCAATGCTTGTCGGCGATCGCCTTCGCAAACTCGATCATTTGCGGCACGTAATCGGTGGCGATCGACCAGTGCGCCGGCTGGCGGATATTCAGCGCCTTGATGTCGGCCCAATAGGCTTCGGTATAATGGCGCGCGATGTCCCAGATCGACTGCGCCTTTTCGGCCGCCATCTTTTCCATCTTGTCCTCGCCCGCATCGGCGTCGTCGGTCAAATGGCCGACGTCGGTGATGTTGATGACGTGGGTGAGCTTGTAGCCCTTGAACGACAGCGTGCGCCCCAGCGTGTCAGCAAAGACATAGGCGCGCATGTTGCCGATATGCGGATAGTTATAGACCGTCGGGCCGCAGCTATAGACGCGCGCCTCGCCGGGATGGACGGGCGTAAATTCCTCAAGGCTGCGCGTCAGACTGTTGAACAGCATCAGCGGCTGCGGGGCAGGGGCGTCGGTCATACCTGCGCCCATGCCCCGCCCCAAGCGGCTCCGTCAACCGAAAGCCTTATGGCTGCTCGGTCGGCGTCCACAGATCGTCGTTGCCTGCACCCGTTACCGGATCGTCGAGCAAAGGTTCGCCGCTCAGCGGATCGAGGTCGCGCATCGTGATCAGCGGCACCGGCAGGCTCTGGCCGTTGCCATCCTCATCCTCGGCATCGGCCTCTTCCTCGATGACGTCCTGGACCGGGAAGTTGTTTTCGAAATCGAAGCTGACGGCCGAGCAGCTGGCGACATTGCCGATCAGACAGCCGTTGAAGGTCGAACGCGGGTCGAAACCGCCCGCCGACGGCGCCGATCCGCCGATGGTCAGCAGCGGGATGGTGTCGAGCCCGGTTACCTGACCGGCCGCACCCAGCTGAACCCCGTTGATGACAATCCGCGAACCGCTGCCTTCGGTCAGGACGTTGAGCCCGCCCGCGCCAAAGGTCAGTCCGCGGCGATTGGCGAATTCGGTGCCGCTGCCGCTGTTCTGGACATAGAAGCCGCCGATCACATCGGCGCGGATACCGCGTGCGAACAGCGATCCTTCGTCGAGCAGCACCCCGTCGTTCTGCGCGAGGCGCGCTTCGATCGCATCGGTTGCCGTTGCCGTACCGACGGCGCCGATCGCGGCGGTTGTCGCGACGATGATGTCATCCGAGACCATGTTCAGCTGCCCGGCGGCGTTGCTGCCGTTGACCAGCCGGACCGTGCCTTGGCCCAGGATCACTTCGATCGCCTCATCGGCAAACAGGTTCAGCGCGTTGGTGTCGGACAGACCGGTGAGCAAGACGTTGCCGAGCACGCGCATTTTGCCCGGGGTGGTGATCGTCAGCGAGCCATTGGCCCCCAAATTCGACCCCGCGGCGCCGCCCGCCAGCGTGAAGGTGTCGACGATGACGTCGGGTGGCGCGGTCGTTCCGACCGAACCACCGCCCACCGCATCAACCTCTGGGGCAAAAATTTCGATATCGCTGCCAAAGGCGCGAGTCAGTTCGGCGGCGTCGATATGATAGCCATTGCGCGACCCGGTGCCGCCGACAAAGGTCTGGTTGTCGCTGTTGTTGTTGATGAAAGACAGCGCCTGCGTCGTACCCGCCGTGCCGACGCGGCCGGTCGCGACCAGATCGATATCGGCCGACGCGAGGGAAATATTGCGGCCGGTGACGACGCCGTCGATGAATATCGTCCCACCGGCATCGGCATTGAGATCGCCGGTCACGCTGACACTGGTCATCGAAATCATTTCGTTCGCATCGAAATCCGCAGCCGCGGCGGTCAGGTTGCGGATGATCATATGTTCGCCGCTGTTGCTGAAGCGCGCGGTGCCGGCGATATTGGCGTTGTCGACGATCAGCCGGTTGCCCGAGCGGATTGTTGCATCGCCGACGTCGGTTATGATGCTGGCGAAGGTGACTGGCCCGTTGGTCCCGATGTCGAGGCTGTTCGCAATGACGCTGACGTCGCCGAGCGAACTCAGGCTGCCGACGCGAACCGTGCCATTGTCGGCGGACAGCGTCGTCACACCGCGACTGGTCAGCGTTTCCGCGTCGATGCCGGTCGCGCCGGTCAGCGTCATCTGTGCGCCGTCGCCGCTTTCAGCTTGGGTAATGGCGATCGCGCCGCCCGCGACCAGCGCAACGCTTCCTCCGGCTGACAGGGCGCCGCCGGTGATGCCGGTAGCGGAACCGACCCCGATGTTCCGGCCCGCCGTGATCGTGTCGAGAACCTGGCCGCTCGAAACGATATCGACCAGCGTAACGTTGTTGGCGTTGATCGTGACGTCGCGCCCGGCGGCGACCGGTCCCGTGGCATTCGCTGTTCCGGTCGATGCAATGACGACATCGGTAAAGGCATTGAGGCCGGCGAGCGTCGTGTCGCCGCCCTGGGTGCGGATGTCGCTGGCACCGCCCGTGATGCCCAAGCCGAGGGTGGTCGCCCCGTTCAGCGCGATGCGGCCGGGCGCGATGGCGGTGATATCGTCCGACGCCGACAGCGCCGCGGCGTCAATGGACCCGCCTGCCGTCAGGAAGATGTCGGACCCGTTGGTTGCCGACAAGCCTTCGCCCTGCGAAATCGTGAAGCCGTTACCCGCAACATAGCTCAGGATGCGGGTGTCGTTGCCCGCGCCGGTCGCGCGGACGTTCGCCGCCGAGATGTTGCCCGTCGCGCGAACATCGACGTCATCGCCCGCGGTGACGTTGGTCAGTGTCGCGGTGGTGCCGGCGATCAGCAGCATATCCTCGCCCGCGCCGGCATCGGTGATCGTCGCCGACCCGCCGGCGTTGACGCCGAACATGCGCGCGGCCGCACTGTTCGTCAGCACGACATTGCCCGCCGCATCGACAAACACATTGCCTTGCGTCCCGACACCATTGGCGTTGACGAAGCCGCCATTCGCGGTCGCGGACGCATCGATATTGGCGCCCGAGTTCAGGAAGACGTCGCCGCCCGCGACATAGGTGCCGGTCAGATCGCCCGCGGCAAAGATCGAAATCGTGCCGTCGACGGTCGCCTGGTTTACCGCGACCGCGCCGCCGCTGCCGATGGCAAAGAAGGACGCATCGCCCGTCACCGCGCCGGAAAGGGCGATGCTGTCGCCGTTCAGGTTGATGTCGCCGCCCGCCGCGATGTCGGCGCCGATAATCGCATTAGTCGCCAACAGGTCGACCGTGGTTCCGGCATCGATCGCCGCGAAGCTGATGCTGTCGCCATCGATGCGGGTCGCAAGACCCGATTCGAGCGTGCCGGTGGTGGTCACGGCGCCCGATGCTGTGATCAACAGATTGTCGAACGCGCTCAAGTCGCCGCCGCCGATATTGCCTGCCGATGCGGTCAAGGCGATGTTCGAGCCGTCGGGCGCTGACGCGTTGATCTGAAAACCGGCGGGAGAAGCGGGGCTGATCGGCCGATAGATCAGCGTCCGGTTGTCGGGTCCCAAACCAGTCGTCGTGAGTCCGTTTGCGATGATCCCGCCAGCGGCGATGGCCGTCACGTCGTCGCCGGCGGTAAGGTTGGTCAGCGTCGCCGTCGTTCCAGCGAGAACCAATATGTCTTCGCCGGCGTTCACGCCGCTCAGCGACGCCGATCCGCCGGCATTCACGCCGAACATGCCGGTCGCGCTGCTGTTGGCGAGCGCGATGTTCCCGGTCGCGTCGGCAAAGACGCTGGCCGCGATCGGCGGACCACTGCTCGAACTTTCGAACCCGGTCGCATTGGCCGATGCGTTGATATTGGCGCCCGAATTGAGCCGGATGTTACCCACGGCATTATAGGTGCCGGTCAGGTCGCCGCGCGCAAAGACCGAAATATCGTCCGCGATCGTGGCAAGGTTGATGGCGACCGGTCCGGCGCTGCCGATGGCAAACAGCGAACCGCCGCCGGTGATCGTGCCGCCGATCGCAATGCGTGTCGCGGTGAGGTTGATATTACCACCGGCATCGATCGATCCGCCACTGATTCCGTCTGCGCCGACGGCATTGCCGCTTGCGGTCAGGGACACCGACGCGCCAGCATCGATGTTGCTGAACAGGATCGACTGGCCATTGACCTGAACAAAGCCGCCCGCCGTCGTATTGCCCAGATCGACCGCGCCGGGCGAGGTGATCAGAATATCGCCGCCGGTGATGATCGAATTCAGCCCGGTGCGGAAACTGGCGCCGCTAGCGGTGAAATCATTCGTGGCTTCGGCATGTTCAACCGATGCCGCACCCGCCGCGGTCATCACGATATCATTGGCATCGAGCCGGTCGATCGCGATCCCGCCGACCGTTGAGGTGAGCGACAGCGTGGCGCCCGCATCCAGTAAGCTGCCCGGAGCGCCGCTGATGCTGCCCGCGCTCGCGGTCAGATTGCCGACGGCCGCGATCGTCGGCGCGGCACCTTCGCGCAAATCGTGCCGGATATCGATCTGGTCGCCCGCGTTGATCGTCAAATTGCCGCCGACCGTCACGATGCCGTTCGACCGGGCATAGGTTCCGAACGAGCTGTCGGTTGTCAGGGTCATGTCGCCGGTGGTCGAGATCGAGCCGCCGGTCGGTGCAAAGAAGATGCCTGCGGGGGCTTCGTCGGTGTCGTTGTCGGTGGGCAAGGCCGTGCCGAGCGCTTGCGCCGTCAGGCTGGTCATCAGGATGCTGCCACCACTTCCGGTCTGCAATTCGATCCGGCCAGCGGTGGCGCCGTTCACGGCAATCCGCGTGACGCCAAAGTTGATCTGGCCTGCGACTCCTCCCGTCGCGGACGATTCCAGGCGGACGATGCCGCCGCCGGTCTGACCGGCCGTGCCGGTCAAACCCATGCCGATTTGCCCGTCGCCGCCCAATCCGCCCGCGCCCGCTGCACCGATGGCGACGAGGTCGATCGCACCGCCGTTGGTCGTGATGGTGCCGCCGTTGGCGATCAGCCGGACGCCGCCGCCCGATCCGTTGCCGCCATTGCCGCCGGCACCGCCCCTTTGACTGGTGCCAGCGCCGTTGCCGCCGTCGCCGCCCGTGCCGCCGCTACCCAACGAAGCCGGGAACGGAACGCCCACATCGAAAATTCCGGCGGGCACGATTGTGGCGATGCCACCGTTGGCGACGACTTCGACCGTGCCGCCGGTCCCGTTGCCGCCATTGCCGCCCACTGGGGGCAACGCCGCGTCGCCGCCAAAGCCCAGCTGCGCGCTGCCGCCGGCGCCGCCTTCACCCTCGGTTCGGAAATTGGTTGCCCTGACGGTAACCCGGGCGTTCGCGCCTTCGAGCTGGAAGCGGGTTGTTCCCCCGGTCGCCGCGCCACCGTTACCGCCATTGCCGTCGCGCCCGTCGGCGCCGCTGCCGCCGGTCGCGCTGGCATCCAGTCTGATCGCGAGTGCGCCGACATTGAAATTGTTGACGATCGCTTCGGCAACACCGCCAAATCCGTCACCACCGTTGCCGCCAACATTGTGCCTGCCGCCATTCCCGCCAAAACCTTGCGCGCGGGCGATAATGCTTCCGGTGACATTCACCGCTGCCGCTAGCGGAATGGACGCCCGACCGCCCCGACCGTTACCGCCGGTGCCACCGACGCCCATGCCGGTCACCGCGCCGCTGCTGCTGGACGAGAATGAAGCCCCGCCCTCGCCGCCGATCCCCGATGCGTCAGCAATGATATCGGTCGTGTTGACCGTCCCGCCGGTAATGTTGACCGCCGCGTTACCGCCCTGACCATTTCCTCCGTTACCCGGCGTGCCGGGGGCTGCTGCGAAGAAAAAAGGTTCATAACTGCCGCCGGTGCCGCCTTGCCCGAGGGCTGATGCATTGATCGTAGCGGCATTGACGGTCGCGCCAGCGGCGATGTTGATGGTCGCCGTGCCGCCTTGGCCAAAGCCGCCATTGCCGCCCACGACAGGGTCGGGAGGATTCAGGTCGCTGCCCGTCTGGCCGACCCCGCCCACGCCGCTGGCCGACGCGACGATGTCGGCGACGTTGATCGTACCGCCAAGCAGATCGATCGTGGCGGTGCCGCCGATGCCAGTGCCCGATGTTCCGGCGGCAATGCCGCCCAAAGCGCCGGCGCTGACCGTCAAATTGCCGATCACCGCAGTGCCGCCGGTTTGGCGGAACAGCGCGGTGCCGCCTTGCGCGTTGCCTGTTGCTGCGTTTGCGGCGCCGTTCGCGCTGACGATCAGATCGCCGCCGACGCCCAGCTGGCCGCCGTTGAGATTGAGCTGCGACGCGCCGGCCAAGCCATTCGTTCCGCCCGATTGCACAGTGAGGTTGCCGGTAGCGCCGACGATTTGACCAGCGTTGACGTCTATCCGCGCCGTTGCATCGCCGATGAACGTACCGTCGCCCTGAACCAATATCCGACCGAGGTGCGGCGGCGGTAAGGCGGACGGCGAGGGTGGTGGTACCTGCTGCAGCGCCTGCGCAAAGAAATTGCCACTGGCGCGCGCAAACACACTGCTGAGAAAAAGGGCGTCGTTGACGGTGATGTTGGCCGCCGTGGTGTTTGCCGGCGCCGCGTTCAGCTCGCCATTGGTGATATTATAGCCCGCCGACAGGCGCACGGCGCCATTGGGGTCGGTCTGCGCGGTCACGGCGTCGTAACCGACTTGTCCCGACACAAGCATGGTGACCGCGACATTTTTTGGAATGGCGACCATATAGATGCGGCTCTGGTCGGTGTCGCCCTGCTGATGCGCGGGACCAGTAGTGCTGCCGGTGTGCGTGATCGCGTTGCCGCCCTCAGCGCCGACCAGAACGTTGATGTCGAAAAGGCCGCTGTTGATGCGGATGTCGGCCTGTTCGGCGGCCACATAGCCGACGGAACCATCGACGCGGACGGCGCCGGCCTGAACGATACGCGGCGCGACCAGTGCGACATAGCTGCTGCCGGGGTCGAACGCGTTGTTGGCGTTGATCGCGGCCCCCGCCGCGACGGTCACGCTCGACGTGCTGCCCGACGCGCCGCGGAAGCGGATCGTGCCGCCGGGGCTCAGGCCGCCCGTGGTGTCGATGTCATTAGCGGTCAGCACCAGGCTGCCGACATTGATGACCCCCGTGGCGCCGATCAGGATGCCGCCAGCGTTATAGAACCAGATGTTGCCGCCGCGCCCGCCCGATGTGGCAAAATCGACGCTGTTGACGGTGCCGTTCAGGGCGATTTGACGGCTGAGCGATCCGCCGCCGCCGTTCACGAAACGGTTGAGAACGATGTAGCTGCCCGATCCCGTGAAGTTCCAGTTTTCGCCGGTCGGCAGGAAATCGATCGCTCCGCCTGTTGTAGCGGTGTCGGTCGGAACCCAATTGATGATGGTCTGATTGGCGGTAACATTCACCGTGGTGGTGTTGGTGCCCGCGTTGTTGTTGATCGTGCTGCCGACGCCGCCAGTGACGATCGTGCCGGTGCCGGCAACCTGCGCCAACGCCGGCCCGCCATAAGCGAGCGCCATCAAGCCGGCCGTGATCGCACAGCTTTCGAGCAGGCGTCGCTTACCGCTTCGGGTCGTGGCAGGGGTTGCGGTGGCACGCATGTCAGTTGTCCTCGATGTGGTCGTCATGGGTCAGCGCGCCTTCACGCCAAATTGGGTCGTCAGCGACACCAGCAGCCTTGGATCGGGCTTTTGCGTCAGGAAGCCGCCGCGATTGAGCGGCACCGCCATTGTCACGTCGACGCGCGCGACGTCGCCATAAGCGACACGGAAGCCGCCGCCGGCTGAATACAGCTTTTGCGGGTCGAGACCGTCGAACGCGCTGTCCTTGTTCCACACCCACGCCGCATCGAAAAAGGCGAACGGCTGGATCGCGAACGCCTTGGTGTTGGCGGGGACAAACGAGCCGTAGCGCGCCTCCAGCGCGACGCCGACGCCGCTGTCGCCGATGATCGTGCCGGGATCGAAGCCGCGCCCGACGGTGAAGTTGCCGCCCGAAAATTCTTCATAGGCGAGGAGCGGATCGCTCGCCCATTGCGCGCGCGGCGCAGCAGACAGGGTGAACAGCTTGTGAGGCCGCCACTCGGCGAGCGCATTGGCGCGGAGCAGAAACGCGTCGGGCTTGCCCTCGACGCGGGTCAGCGGCACCGCGCCCGGCAGGAAACAGGTCGCGCCGCCGGGGCCGCAGTCATCGCTGGCGCCCAGGAAGCTGGCGCCTTGCCGCGCTTCGAGCGAGGTTGACAGCGCCCAGCGTGGTTCGCTGGGGCTGAAGCCGCTGCGGCCGGCGACCGATGCGGGATCGATCCAGCTGGCATCGGCGCGGAGGTTGAACACGCGCAAGCGGTCGCGGTTGATCGGCACGCCGCCCAGCCCGATGTCCTGATCGATCAGGTCGAGCCCGCCGCCAATCGTCAGACGCCGCGCCTGCGTCAGCGTGACCGGATAGGACGCAAACAGGCTGGCGATCTGTGTTTTCGACTTGATCGGAAACGCTGCGATGTCCGGGCGCGTCCACGCATAGGTGTAGCTGGCGCCGAAGCGCAGCCCCTCGCCGCCGACGCGGAATTCGTGCGCCAGCTGGACGACTTGCTGCTCGTCGAAATCGGGGGTCGAATAGAAGCTGGCAGTGGTCAGGTCGCCCATTCCCGTCAGCCCGGCAAAGCGGACGCGGGCCACGCCGCCCCAGCGCCCGACGTCGCGTGAGCCGAAATTCTGGGCGTTGAAATCGAACAGAACCGGGGTGCGCGCCACGGTAACTTCGCCGACCACTTCGCCCGGCGCGCTGCCGGGGCGCAGCGTCAGCCGCGCATCCAGCCCCGGAATATCGCGCGCGAGGAGCAGGTAGCGCTCGGCATCAATGATGTTGAACACCGGCTGGTCGTCGAGGCGCGAAAGATAACGTTGCAACAGCGGTTCGTTGGCACCGGCATCGCCGCGCACCTCGATCCGCGACATGCGCGCCGCCAGAATGTCGAGCCGCACGACGCCGTCGTCGATCGTCTGTGGCGGCACGCGGACCGCCGCCAGATAGCCTTTGGAGCGCAGCAGTGTTGCAGCGCGATCGCGAATGTCGCAGACGACGGAGATCGGCAGATCCTGCCCGACGCGATCGGACCAGCTGGACGCCAGCATCGCATTATCAATGCCCTCGACGCTCGAAAATTCGACGCCCTTCAGCGTGATGCGGACATTGGCGAATTCGGGATTGGCGAGCGGGCAGGGCGCGCGTTCGATGCCATCCTCGGCGGACACCACCTGTTCAGTAGGCGGGGTCACCGGCGCCAGTGTCGGTTGCTGGATTTCCTCGCGGGTCGGGATTTGCGGGGTGGCCTGCGCCAGCGCCGCGGCGGGTATCGCGACCGCGACCAGCGCCGCCGAGCCAGTCAAGGCCCGGCGCAGCGCAGCCCGTTTCGGCCGCACGCGCGCAATATATCCCAGATCCCCCGTAATCATCACCACCCCTTAAGTACGAGCGCGGCCGCGAAATCGCGGTGCGGAAATTCATAAAGCTCTGCCGGAGATCGGCAGCGCGAATTTTTCGACCCAAGGAAAGGTTCTGCCGATGTTGTGTCGGCAGATTTTCGCCTGATTTGTATCAGATGGCTCGACCGGGTTCAATGCCCGGTCGAATCCGTTCACCTCAACTCGCTTCGGCTTCCGACATCGCATCGACCAGTCGGTTGAGCTGCGGCGCGCAGCCCTTTGCCATCAGCATATCGACCGATCCCTCGACCGTGTCGGGGGCATTTTCCAGCGCGGTAAAGCGTACCGTTACCGGCGCGGCGAGGCCGCCGCCCGACAGGCGATAGTCGACGCCATATTGTACCGGCAGCACATCGGTCGGCCATTTACGAAAATTGGCGCCGTCGACGATCGCAACGGTCGATTTTTTGCCGGCGCTCTCGATCTCCAGCGCGGTATCGCCCTCCATATTGGGTCGCCACAGCATCAGCGTGGCCGGATTGGCGACGCAAAAGGTGCCGCTTTCACGGTAGTCCAGGAGCCAAAGATTGGGCGCGCGCGCATCGACCGGTGCGGTATCGCCGGGCCCGCGCGAAAATCCGCCGCGTGACCGCGTCGTCGGTCCCTTGGCGAGCATGCGTGTGACGGTGCCGCTCATCGACTGGCTGGTCTGGATCGTGCCGCTGGCGCCAAAGGTGCCAGGGCCGGACAGGGTGCGCGTCTTGCCCGCCTGCATCAACACAACCTTGTCACCCGAAACCAGCGTCAGCTTGTCGCTCGATTTCAGCTTGGCGCCGGTCGGATATTTGGGTGCCGACGGCCCGGTCGAACGGACTACCATCGATTGCGCCGCAGCGGTGCCGACGACAGCCACCGCCATGACGGCGGCAGCAGCAGTGAGGCCAAGGCGGCGCCTCCGGAAGTCAGGAAAGGACATAGCTTTCTCCTTTTTTGGTAGTGTTCAGGCGTTCTATCAGGAACATGATGGCTGCATCCTGACTAAATTCGGTGGCCAACGCTGTGGCGCCCATCACATAGGCATTTTTATCGCCCGTTGTGTGCGCATCGACAAGTGCCGCGATGCGGGCGCGTCGTTCTGGGTCAATGTCGGGCCGCGGGGTGAACACATCGACGGGCTGGGCGCGGCCGCGCAGCGTCACCCGACCCATCGGGACCAGATCGTCACGTTCCGCGCGCGACGCCGCCTCGGCCGAGATCAGGACGCCGGTCTTGATCCCCTTGTTCGCCGCCTCCAGCCGCGAGGCGGTGTTCATGCTGTCGCCCAGCGCGGTGTATTGAATTCGCCCTTCGCCGCCGAAATTGCCGACAATCGCGTCGCCGACATGCAGTCCGACGCGGGTCATGCCTAGCGGCGGCACGCCTTCAGCCAGGTCGGTGCGGAACTTTTCGCCTGCTTCGTACAAGGCAATCGCCGCAGCGGCTGCCCGCGGCCCGTCGTCGGGCCGGCTGAGCGGCGCGCCCCAGAACGCGACGATGGCATCGCCGACGAATTTGTCGATCGTGCCGCCATGTTGCAGCACGATGTCGGACAATCGGTCGAGATAGGCGTTGAGCAGGCGCGCCACGGTTTCCGGCGTCGTCGCGTGGCTAAGCTTGGTGAAGCCCTCCAAGTCGGTAAACACGCAAAAGATGTTGCGCCGCTCGCCGTGCAGCGACAGCTGGTCGGGGTCGCGCATGATCTGCGCCGCGACGTCGGCGGGCAGATATTTGCCAAGCGCCGACTGGGCAAAGGCGCGCTGACTGGAGCCGACGGTCCGCGCTGCGGTGCCGACCGTGGCATATCCGAACAGCCAGCCGATGGCCCAGCCAAAGGTCGGCAGGGTGGTGGTGTCGACGCCCTTGCCCTGTAACCAGAAAGGGAAGGCGATGAAAAAGGCCATCTGCCCAAGGAAAGCGACGGCAACCCAGCGCGCCCGCATGTCGATCAGGCTGGTCAGCCCGCCGGCGAGTATGATCAGGATCGCGAGTATCCACAGCACCGGGCTGGACAACGGCCGCGACCAGGCGTTGTCGAGTTGCTGCGCCAGCATATGCGCGTGAACTTCCAGTCCGATCATTGTCTTGTGCTGGCCGGTAATTGCGTCCTGAAAGCGGCTAAAAGGCGTGTTGAATTGATCGTTGTCGATGACGTCGCCGCCGATCAGGACGTAACGGCCCTTTACACCCTCGGCAAAGGCCGCACGCGTTTCTTCGTCCATCGGAATGGCAAAGCTATCGATGGGAATATTGGAAAAGACTTTTTCCTCCTGCCCTTTCGCCGCACGAGCGGGGGCAAGAAAACGGATATTTCCTTGATAATTCGCATGTGCTGGATCGACCGGCGCCAGCGCGTTGGCCATCAGCGGAGGCAGGTTTTTGGGCCGATCGGGCCATTTGCGGATGACACTGTCGTCGTCGGTGCGAAACAGCACGCTGGTCGGCTTTGTTTTATCGGTGACAACGTCCGCTTGATACGCCTCCAGATATTTCTGCTGCTCGTAGAAGATGGTGTCGGGATTGCTCGCCTGTTCGGCATAGGCGAGCCAGGTCGGCGTCTTCATCGCGCGGAGCTGGGCTTTCAACACCGCGTCGTCGGGTCGCGGCGAATCAAAGACAATATCGATGCCGATCGCCTTGGCGCCCATTTGATCGATATTCCCCAGCGCGTTGGCAAGGATGGTGCGGTCGAGCGGCGAGCGGATGCCGGTGTTGAACAACGTCTCGTCATTATAGGTGACCAGAACGATGCGTTTATCCTGTTCGACATGCGGCGCCATCAGCGTCGCGCGGGCATCGTAAAGCGCGCGTTCGGCGGCATCGACCAGCGGCATCTGCCAGCTGAACCGCGCGATCAGGATTGCGACAATCAGGAACAGGATCGTCGCGGCCAAGCGCGACGGACCAAGCTGCATGACCAGCCGGCGCACCCGCTTGCCCAGCGGGACCGCGGGCCGCTGGTCGTCCGGCGCGGCTGCATCGGCCGCGGGAATTTTGGTGTCGGACACGGTCATCAAATCAGCGGGCGGCGCGGCCGGCACCTTCCTGTGCGGACGCAGCATCGGCGGTCGCCGCGCCGCTGTGCAGCAACGCCTGACCGCCGTCGCCGATGATTGCGAAGCCCGCCCAATAATAGGGATGCGAGGTTTGCTTATCGTCCATCAAGCGCATCTGCGTGCCCCACATCGCGTCGGCGACGCTGGTACCCTGCGTGGCACCGAACAGCCCGCCGATCAGGCGCTTCGTCGCGTCGAAATCGTCTGGCGCGGGCCAGTGGCTGGCGATGACCGAACGGCCGCCAGCGCCGATGAAGCTGCGCACCAGTCCGTCGAGCGCATTGCCGCCGCCCGACAGCCCGGCTTCGCGCGTCGCTGCAACCGAGGCTGCCCCTGCGGTATCGCACGCCGACAGGATGACAAGGTCGGCGTTGATCTTGAGGTCGAAGATTTCCTGGAAGGTCAAAAGCCCGTCCGAATCGCCGTCGCCGAACGAGGTGACCAGCGCCGGGCGTGCGGGGCAGGTGGAGCGCGGCGCGGTGACCAGGCCGTGCGTCGCGAAATGGATGATGCGATAATTATTCAGGTCGGTGCGGCTTTTCACCGCATTGTCGGTGAAGGCGCCGCCGGTCAGCAGCGTCGCGGCGTCGCGTCCCATGGCATTGCGCGCGGTGACGAGTTCGTCGGCAGAAATCGGCCGCGCCCATTGGGACACATCCCATTGGCAATCGCCGTCGATGCCGGCGACTGCCGCGCCGCGATTGCCAAGCGATGGCAGGGTCGTTCCGCCCACCGGCAGATTCTGGCCCAGCCCGAAATATTGGTTTGTCGCTGTCGATGGCGCCGCTTGCCGCGCGTTGCGAAAGGCGAGTGTCGAGACCGCTGTGCTGGGACGTGTCGTGCGCCCAAGCCATGCGACCTGGCGCATGTCGAACGGATCGGCGTTGGGGTCGAGCAACCGCTGTTCATAGGCGGCAAGGCCGGTATCGGCGGTCACGAGCAGATTGATCGGCAGCCGCAGCATGGCGCCGTCGGGTTCAAAGATCAGGTGCGCGACGGTCGGCAGTTTGGCCGCGACCGGGCTGAATAGCTGGCCATACAGCCTGTAAGCGGTCGCCGCGTCAAAGGGATAGGTAACGCGGCGGCCGTTTTCGACGACCGAGATCGTCGAGCGGATCGTATCGACCGCGGTGTCGAGCGCGGCGGCACTGATATCCGATTTCCACAGTTGGGCGGCGCCCGGTTCGATCAGCATCGCATAGACCGAATCGCCGACGACGAGCATTTTCAGATAGGCTTCGTCGGCGCGCAGCACCTGTTGCAGTTCGGTCAGGTCGAGCTTGCCCGAGGAAACGACACGAAATTGCGGAAAGGCCGAAAGGGCGATGATCGTTTCAGATTGTTGAAAGGACAGATTGTCGAGCTGGGTTTTGAGGTCGGCACGCAGGGCGTTGATTTCGGGCGAGACCGGCACCTGCGCCAGCCGCGCATCCTCAATCCGCGCGCGTTCGATGTCGCGGTTCAACGTTGTCGCTTGGCGGAACAGCCGCGCGCCATCGTCGCTGCCGCTCGACAATTCGCGCGCCAGCACCGCCTGGGTGTCGGCGACGCCGGGGCGGACCTGCAACTGGCTGGCGACGAAAAAGTCGCCGATCGCGGCCGGATCGGTCGCCGAACGAGCGGCGAGCAGGCGGTAATAGGGCGCCATCATATTGGCCATACCGGTGGTCGAGCGCTGCGACTGGGCCAGCGCGGTGACGACTTCGCGATAGATCGCGATCGCCTTGTCGTCATGACCCTGGCGGGTCAGAAAGGCGGCGTAGCGCGCGCGCGCGGATGCCAAGGCGTTGGTTTCGGGATATTCGATCGCCAGCGCGTTCACCGATTCCAGAAAGCGAGCGTCGGCGGCCGCGGTGTTGCCCAGCGATTCTTCGGCAAGTGCAAGCTCGCCCAGCATCTGCGAACGGAGGCGAACGATCGACGTGACACGGCCCTCGCGAACCGCGAGCGCATCGGACAGGCCTTTGAGCTGCGCCGTTTTGGCGGCGGCGCCGTTGCCGCGCAGCCGTTCGATAGTGCCAAGCAGATGCACCGCCTGTGCGTCGATGATCTGGGCGCGTTCGAGCGGGGTCAGCCGCTCACGGTCGGCACCTTGTTCCACCGCGCGCGCGGTGCTGCCGCTGTTCACCCCGGCCACGATCGTCGGGGTTAGCGTGACGCTGGCGCCATCCACGGTCACTGCACTTGTCAGCGGCGCGATGGGGCGCCGCAACAGCTCGGCCGCTCCGTCGTAATCGCGCTGATTCAGGGCATGAATGGCACGAAAGTTACGGCGCAGGCGTGTTTGGACGGGGTCGCTAGTGGGGGTCGCCTCGGCTTCGGCGAACAGCCGTTCGGCTTCACCGAACTCGCCGAGGTTGGATCGTTGCAGCGCCCGGTTCAGGGTGAATTCTGTCGGATCGATGTCAGCCGACCCCTGCTCACCCTGCGTGCGGCGCGACAATGTTTCGAAAAATTCGGCGGCTTCGGCATAATCGCCGCTGTGGTTGCGCCGATAGCCCTCGGCCAGAGCCTTATCGACGTCGATTGCGCCCGCCAACGTACGGGCGAACCCGTCGTTTGCGCCCACTGACGTGGTAGCGACCTTGATCACGCCGGGGACGACCTTGCGCTGCTGGATCGATTCCAGCGCCAAATTCAGCGCGTCGTCATAAGCGGCGAAACCCTCGACGGCATAAACGGTATTTCCATCGGCTTCGATCCGCGTCTGCCACACGACGCTGCTGTCCTTGACCGTGCAAGCCCCGTCGGGGGTGCAGCTAATGGTGTCGGCGCGGCCGCGCTCGATCCGGGCTTTGGCGTCGCCAGGGCTGGCGCGCAGCATGCGGACGGTGCCGACCGGCTGGCTGGCGTCGCGGCACAGGATGACCCAGGCGCGGTCGAACATGCCGTCGATCACGCGATCGCGCACCGTCGCCTGCACCGCGCAGAGCGAGCCGCCTTGGTCGCCGATCGAAAAACTGTCCCGCAACGTGGGGTCGTTGCCCTGCGCCTGCGCCGCTCCGGGCGCTGCAAAAGCAAGCGCCGCCAGAATCGGCAGGCAAAACGGACGTCGAACGGTCATCACCAATCCCCCAAACACAAGGCTAGAGGCGCCCTGCCGACGCGATTGCGGCAAGGCGCAGTCTTCATTGCTGCGGTACGACCCATTCCCTGACCCGGACCCTAACCCCTTCGGCTGCAAAAGGGAAGTGATCAGCGGCACAGTCCGCGGCACAGGTCGCTTGCACCCTTGGGACGCGCAACCTATCTGCAAAACGACAGTTTCAAACCCGTGAGGACATTATGAGCGGATTCGACGATCGTGAACGCGCCTTCGAGGCTCAATTTGCCCGCGATCAGGAGGTGCAGTTCCGCATTACCGCGCGGCGCAACCGGTTGGTCGGCGAATGGGCGGCCGAACGCATGGGACTGACCCCCGAAGAAACCGACGCCTATGCCAAGGCGGTGGTCCAGGCCGATTTCGAGGAAGCCGGCGACGAGGATGTCATCCGCAAACTCGCGGGCGACCTCACGGCGGCGCAGGTCGAGATCAGCGACGCCGAAATTCGCGTCGCGCTGAACGACAAGGCTGTCGAGGCGCGTCGCCAGTTCATGGACAAGCAGGGCTGATCCCATGGGTATGCGCGAGGATGATTTGCGGGCGATGATCGCCGCGGCCCTTCCCGATGCGGAAGTCGCGATCACCGACCTTGCCGGCGACAACGATCATTATGCTGCGCATGTGATCAGCGAATCTTTCCGCGGGATGACCCGTATCGCGCAGCACAAGGCAGTCTATGCCGCTTTGGGCGGGCGCATGGGCGGCGAACTTCATGCCTTGCAATTGACGACTGCCGTTCCTTCATAGGGGGCGTAACCTTTTTGCGGCGCGCTGGCGCCCGACCGGAGACTCACATGACCGAATCTGCCCATGACCGCATCGCCAAGCTGGTCGCCGAACATCCCGTGCTGCTGTTCATGAAGGGCACGCCGCTCTTTCCGCAATGCGGCTTTTCATCGCGCTCGATCGCGATGCTCGACCGGCTCGGCATCGAATATGAGACCGTCGACGTGTTGCAGGACATGGAAGTCCGTCAGGGCATCAAGGAATTTTCGGACTGGCCGACGATCCCCCAGCTGTATGTGAAGGGCGAATTTGTCGGCGGCAGCGACATCATGATGGAAATGTGGGAAGCCGGCGAGCTTCACACGTTGATGACCGGAATCCCGGCGCGGGCGGAGTAATTCCCGCTGGCAGATAGAGGTGTCGCCCGCGTCCGCCTTGGGGCGGGAAGCGGTCCTCCATTCGCGTCATGCTGAACTTGTTTCAGCATCCATGGCCGGAGCTTCGATCTCATGCGGCCTTGCAGGATCCGCCGGGCCATGGACCCTGAAACAAGTTCAGGGTGACGAAGAATTGAATATCTGCAGCCCGCCGCCAGCAGCTGACTCGCTCCACCCAACATCAAATCGCTGGAAAAAGCTTCCGGGGGGCGGGGCCTTTCGGCCGCTCCGCCCCCCGTCTGCTCGGGGGTAAGTGGGGATTTCCCGGGTGGGGGCAGGGGACATCAGGGACCAGACTGATGTCCCCCACCGCTCCAGTGAGCGGAACACTCGGGAACATCTGATACTATTCAATTGCCGTGCCAATTCGCCGCGGGGACGGATATGCAAGGGACACGGTGGTTAGCAATTCCTTACCCGATTCGCCGTTTGTCAAAAATCCCGACACTTCGCCATTCAGTTTCGTTCATCGACTGTTCAGTCTATTGACTACATCTGTAGTCGTATCGTAAATCAGCGATGCCGATGGGAGGGGTTCTTATGGCAGAACGAGCAAGCGAGTCGGAAATGCAGGTGCTGTCGGCCTTGTGGGACGACGCCCCGCAGACAGCGGCAGATCTGACCATCCGCATCGGTAAGGCCAATGGCTGGACGCAGGCGACGGTTAAGACCTTGCTCGCCCGGCTGGTTCAAAAGGGCGCGGTGACCGCGGTGGCCGACGGCCGCCGGTTCCTCTATAGTCCCGCGATCGAACGCGCCGACGCCGTCGGCGAGGAATCGCAGCGGTTCGTCGATCGCCTGTTCGGCGGCCGCGTCAGCCCGCTGATCGCGCACCTTGCCGATCGCGAGGCGCTGACCGACACCGACATCGCCGAAATCGAGGCCTTGCTGCGGAAACTCAAGTCATGAGCGCCGCGACGTGGATGCAGGTGTGG
Organism: Sphingopyxis sp.; assembly: GCF_965279725.1. Lineage (GTDB taxonomy): Bacteria > Pseudomonadota > Alphaproteobacteria > Sphingomonadales > Sphingomonadaceae > Sphingopyxis. Next base: position 167,456 of record NZ_CBDIIL010000003.1, on the reverse strand, counting down.
AGCGACACGCTGATCACCACCGCGCTGCTCGTCCTGGCGGTACTGCTGGTGCGCAAACCCTTTGCGCGTCAATTCGGCCCGCGGCTGGCGTACATCTTGTGGTTGATCCCGGCACTACGGCTGATTTTGCCGCCGATGCCTTTTGCCGATCCCGTTGCGACGCCCGATGCCGTCGAGATGATGATGGTCGCCGTTGATGCGCCGATGACGGCACCTGCGCCCCCGGCATGGTCGCTCGCCGATGCCATGCCTTATGTCTTTGTCCTGTGGGCGATTGGCATGATCGCGGTGCTCGGGGTGGCGTTGCTGTCGCACCGCCGCTTCCGCGCCGCCGTCCTGGCCGGAGCGGTCGAGCTTCAATCGATCGGCCGGATCCGGCTGGTGATGACCGACGCGGTCGACGGCCCGGTCGCTTTTGGGCTGTTGCACCGTGTCATCGCCGTGCCGCAGGATTTCTTTGCCCGCTATGCCGCCGACGAGCGCGCGCTGGCGGTCGATCATGAGCTGGCACACCATCGTCATGGCGATCTGTGGGCGAACGCCGCGGCGCTCGTGCTGCTCGCGTCGCAATGGTTCAATCCGCTTGCGTGGCGCGCAATCCGTGCCTTTCGCTTCGACCAGGAAGCGGCGTGCGACGCGCGCGTGCTGATGATGGCCGATCAGAACGCGCGCGGCGAACGCGCTGCGCGCTATGCGACCGCGATCGCCAAGGCCGCCGTTGGAACGCGGCTGTCGCTCGCGGCGCCGATGGCGGTTCATGACAATTTGCAGGAGAGGCTGACAATGTTGATGCGGAGGGATATTTCGAAACAGCGCGGGCTGGCGGGCCGACTGCTGATTGGCGGCGCGACGTTGGCGGTGCTGACGACGACCGCGACGCTGGTTCCGGCGGGGATCGCTTCTGCCATGGTGCACCCGGTCGATGAGGCTGCACCGCCGGAGCCGCCGGCCAAACCCTTGGGCCCGCCAGAGGCGCCCGACTCCCCGGGGCTCATCATCTTCACCGAACGTAGCGGCGCCGCTAAAGCTGATCAGACTGGCAAAGCGCGCGAAGTGCGTCGCATCGTCTTCCGCCGCGACGGCCATGGAGAAGCCGAAGCCGATGCGGAAGCCGAGAGCAAGCCGCGGACGGCAGTGATCATTCCCGCGGACGGCGGGGACAGGGTGCGGCACGTCCAGATCCGCGGATCGAGCCGCCTGTGGAATGACGACGCGGAGCTGAGACTCAAGGAAGAGAGCGCTGCACGTAAATGGGCCGAAAAGACCGCCGAAAAGCTGGAAGCGAAGCGCAAGGAACGCATCCGTGTCGTGCTGGCGCCCATGCCGCCGATGCCGCCCATGTCCCCGATGCGGCCCATGCCCTCGACGCCGCATGGCGCTTGGGCGACGGTTAATGGCCAGGCGATGGTCCTGGGCAAGTGCGTCGACGGCAAGCGGGCTGCGACGATCGTCAACCGCGATGAGAGCGACGGCAACAACCGCAGCCGCGTTCATATCTTCGCATGCAACGACACGCCCGAGGGCAGCGCGGCTCGCCTGTCGGCGCTCAAAAAAGCGCGCGAGGCCTTTGCCGATGGTGAACGCGCGCGCGGCATGTCCGAGGATATGCGCGCGAAGGTCGCCGCCGACCTGGAGAAAGCGATCGCCGAGATCGAGAAATCGGGCAACTGAGCCCGGGCAGCTTGACGTCGACCCTTACTCCCCGGTGGGGTTGGCGGCAGGGGCGGGGAAAGGGAGCGGGCGACTGCTCCCTTTTTCGTGTGAGGTTCGCCGGGGAGGGGAACGGTCAAATCTGGTCGTTGTTGCCAAATGATAGCCGCTACCTCTTTCGTTCCGCTCCCCGCAATGCCACATTGCGTGCATGAACGAGGACAAGCCCTGGCCCGACAGCATCCACGCTGGCGATTGCGAACAGCATGAACCGCTGGTTCGACGCGTGCTCGCGCCCAACCCGTCACCCTATACCTTCACCGGCACGCAGACGTGGATCGTCGGCGCGGGGAGCGACGTCGCGGTGATCGATCCCGGCCCGACCGGATCGGGGATGAGCATCGGCGATCCGCCGGACGCCAACGGCACGGGCCATGTCGACGCGATCCTGCGCGCGGTTGGCGATGCGCGCGTCGCCGCGATCCTGTGTACCCACACCCACCGCGACCACAGCCCGGCTGCGGCGCCGCTGAAGGAGGCGACGGGCGCTCCGATCATCGGCTGTTCCCCGTTAGCGCTGCGCGACGACGGTCCGCGCGCCGACTCCGCCTTTGATCCTGACTATGCGCCCGACCGCGTGCTGGCCGACGGCGAGCGCCTGTCGGGCGACGGCTGGACGCTTGAGGCGGTGGCCACCCCCGGCCACACTTCGAACCATCTGTGCTTTGGCCTGGTCGAAAGTGGCGCGCTGTTCACCGGCGATCATGTCATGGCGTGGTCGACCAGCGTTGTCAGCCCGCCCGATGGCGACATGGCGGCCTATATGGCCAGCCTGTCGAAGCTGTATGACCGCGAAGACCGCGTCTATTATCCTGCGCACGGCCCGGCCGTGACCAAGCCGCGGCAGCTGGTGCGCGGCATGCTGGGCCACCGCAAACAGCGCGAGCGGCAGATCTTGCGCGAGCTGGAAAAGGGGGCCGCTGTGATTCCCGTCATGGTCCAGCATATGTACAAAGGACTGGATCCGCGCCTGACCGGCGCCGCCGGTCGCTCGGTGCTTGCGCATCTTCTCGATCTTCAGACGCGCGGGATCGTCCGCGCGCATGACGAAGAATGGGAACTCGCCTAGATGTTTTTGCCGATCCTGATCGCTGCAGCGCAACCCGCAGCCATGACCGACAGCGTCGTCGTCGAACTGATCGCGGGCGAGGGCGAGCGGCGCTGCCTTGCCGATAAAAGCCTGTGCCTCGAAATGGCGCCGGTCGAGGAAGGCACCGATATCGCGGGCAGCCTGATCCTGACCTCTCCGACGACGGGCGATGTCACGACCACGCCCTCGCTGCCCTACGGCCCTGGCAATGGCGAAGGGTTGAGACTGTGGCCGTACCTGATCGCCGTACCAAAGGGCGCCGAAGCGGAAAGCGACGGCCGCAGCGAATATCTTGTCGGCGTCATCAGCGAGGAGCGTTCGATGTATTCGGGCGGCGGCGGTTCGGGCGGACGCCTGCATCTGCTCCGCCTCAACCAATCGCCCGACCGTCTTTCGTTAGGCGACGAGGTGCTCGATGTCGTCTGGGACAGCTCGCTGATGATCCGCGCCTGTTTTTCGGAACAGGATGGAAAAGATCGCCTCGGCGCGTGTCATGACGAATATCGTTTCAAAGGCAGTCTGACGGCGGCAGCGAACGACGGCGGCGAATTTCCTTCGCTGACCTATCGCAGCGTCGCGACGGCTTTTCCGCAGACGTCACGGCGCTCCGAGGACAACAGCGGGCAGAAGCTGAAAAAGAGTGACCTGGCCGATTGGAAAGATACCGAGTGCAGTTACCAACGGGTGCTGCGCTACAACCCCGCGACGTCGCGGTATGAAATGGATCGCCCGGCGCCCGATTGTTCGGATTACACCACACCATGACCACGCCCGCTGCTCCGCCCGCGCCGCGCTTGCTGCCGCGCCTGATCCTGCTCGCAGCCGCGGCCATGCTGCTGCTCGCCGTCTGGTGGGCGGTGTCTGCCTGGCGTGACTGGGAAAAGGGTTATGATCCGGAAACCGTCGTCGCGGCCAGCCTGCAAGGATTGCAGGAGCAGAATGTCCTGGTCCCGTTCACCGCCCGCTATGTGGCGGTGGTGACCTCGACGCAGAGCCGGATGGGGCTGAGCGCGAAGAAGACGCTGATCATGCCCGGCACGGTTCGCTACGAACTCGACCTCGGCAAGCTCAGGCAATCGGACCTCGATTGGGATGCGGCGACCAATGGGCTGACCATCACGCTGCCGCCACTGCGCCTTGCCGGACCCGAAATTGATCTCAATGCGATCAGCGAATTTCGCGACGGCGCCATATTGCTGACGCTGACCGACGCTGAAGCATCGCTCGATGCCGCGAACCGCAAGGCGGCTCAGGCCGAACTGATCAAACAGGCAAAGGGCACGACACCGATGCGGCTTGCGCGCGGCGCGGCGCGTACGGCGGTTGAACAGAGTTTCGCCATGCCGCTGAGGGCCGCGGGCATCGAAGCCAAGGTGACGGCACGCTTCGCTGCCGACGCGGCGGGCTGAATTCGACTTCTCGCGGCCGACGATTTGGGGTATTGGAGGCGGATCGACCAGCTGGGGGGACGGCATGGCTACGATCGCACAGGTGCCGCCACGATCGGCGGAACGGGACACTTTCTATTTCCACACCGCTCTCGTTATGGCGGCGTTCGTCGTCGCGGGCTTTTCGACGCAGTGGCTGATGGGGCGTTCCAGCTTTTCGGCGCGCCCGTTGGTCCATGTTCACGGCGTCATCCTCATGGGCTGGATCGCTATCTTCACCGCCCAAAGCGGACTCGCCGCTTATGGCCCCGCCGGGCTGCACCGCCGGTTGGGCCAGCTTGCCGCGATCTGGGCCGCGATGGTAATCGTCGTCGGCTTTGCGATCATCATCGATGGCATCCAGCGCGGCAAAACGCCTTTCTTCTTTCAGCCGCAGCATTTCCTCGTCGCCAATCCGATGAGCGTGCTGTGTTTCGGTACGCTTGTTGCGGCGGCGTTGCGCCTGCGCCGGCACAGCGACTGGCACATGCGCCTGCAGATATGCGCGACGTCCGCCATCATGGGGCCGGCGTTCGGGCGGCTGCTGCCAATGCCGCTGCTCATTCCCTATGCCTGGTATGCGGCATTTGGCTGCGGCTTGTTGTTTCCGCTGGCCGGCGCGATGCGCGACTGGCGCCGCGATGGACGGGTCCATCCCGCCTGGTGGTGGGGCATGGCGGCGATCGTCGGCGCAGCCGCATTGTCGAGCCTGATCGCCTTTTCGCCGCTTGGCGATGCCATTTACGCCTGGATAACAGCCGGTCATCCCGGCGCGGCGCGGCCCGGACTGGTTTTTGCCCCGCCGCCTCCCATGTAAGGGTTTGCGCGATACCGCGAATTGCCCTGTCCGCGTGTGCGGTGTAGGGGAATCGTGGTCCCCAATGGCGGGGGGCAAAAGCCAGATAAGGACAAGCCATGACTGCTCCCATTCGCGAGAATCTCTCGGGCCTCGACCTGCGCGCTGAAATCGACCGGCTGCGCAAGGACCGCAACGCCGTCATCCTGGCGCATTATTACCAGAAGCCCGAGATTCAGGACCTTGCCGATTTTGTCGGCGATTCGCTTGAGCTGTCGCGTAAGGCCGCCGACACCGATGCTGACGTAATCGCCTTTTGCGGTGTGAAGTTCATGGCGGAAACCGCGAAGATCCTGAGCCCCGAAAAGATCGTCATCCTGCCCGACATGGACGCTGGATGCAGCCTCGAGGACAGTTGTCCGCCCGAACAATTCAAGCGTTTCCGCGAAAAGCACCCCGACCATATCGCGCTGACCTACATCAACTGCTCGGCGGCAGTGAAGGCGCTGAGCGACATCATCGTCACCTCGTCCAGCGCCGAGACGATCATCAGCCAGATCCCCGAAAGCCAGCCGATCATCTTTGGCCCCGACCGGCACCTCGGCGGTTATCTCAACCGCAAATTCGGGCGCGAGATGCTGTTGTGGCCCGGCGTGTGCATTGTCCACGAAGCGTTCAGCGAGACCGAGCTCATCAAGCTGAAGGCACAGCACCCCGGCGCCCCGGTCGCGGCGCATCCCGAATGTCCGCCGCATATCGTCGATCATGCCGATTATGTCGGGTCGACCAGCGGCATCCTGCAATTCGCCAAGACCTTTCCGGGCGACACGCTGATCGTCGCGACCGAGCCGCACATCATCCACCAGATGGAGCTGGCGATCCCCGAAAAGACCTTCATCGGTGCTCCCGGGGCCGACGGCAACTGCAACTGCAACATCTGTCCGTACATGGCGCTCAACACGATGGAAAAGCTCTACATCGCGCTGCGCGACCTGAAGCCGCAGATCGAAATGGAGGAAGGCTTGCGGATTTCCGCGCGCAAGAGCCTCGACCGGATGCTCGAGATGGCTTCTGGGACGATCGGCAAGGGCGATTTGGGCCAACGCTAGCTCGCTCTCACGGCCGGTTTACCTGCGGTGTTGCATTCCCGGAAAATAATATAAGTTCCGACATCTAAGGCGCGAGTCTCGCCCCCCGGTGAGCGCTGAACGGCGAATTTCTCCGCCCTGGGTAGGAGCATGGTCGCATGGCAGAAGATTGGCTGGCAGATGTCAGGAAATATGTCGCAGACGCCGACGAAGCGGTGGTTTCGAAGATCGTCTCTTATCTTGGCATTGCGCTCAGGAACCGCGATTCCTCGCTCGTTTCTTTTAGTGACAAAACGGAAACCGACCGCGTTCGCCAGAATTTCCTGAAAAAGAAATTAGGGCTGACCCATGACGACGCGACGCTCGACGCGGCGATCGCCGAGGTCGGCGAGCAGATGAAGGGCGACCGGACCAAGAACCGCGTTACCGTTTATTATCTCCTCGCGCAGCACTTCGGTCTGCTGACGCTCTTTGGCGGCGCAGCAGGCGCATCGGGCTCAGCAGCCGCTGCTCTCGGCCTCGCAGGGATGACATCGTCGAAGGACGGCGGCTCAGTGGATACCAACGGCGGCGCGAAGGCAGGCGACGCCGATGGGGACAAGCCTGGTTCGGTTGCGCCGCTTGCGGCCGCGGCTGGATTGCCTGGCGCGGCGGCAGCGGCGCCCGCTGCAGCAACGCCAGCGCCAGCGCCGGTTGCCCCGACTCCTCCGCCGGTCGCGCCACAGACCGCTTACTCGAGCGGCGAAGACAAGGCTGGCGGTGGCATGGGCTGGCTGCCCTGGCTTTTGCTGGCGCTGCTGGTGCTGGCGCTACTCTTCTTCGGCTTGCGCTATTGTTCGAAACAGGAGACTGCCGTTGCACCAGCTGGCGGTGAGGTGGCGATCAGCGAGACCGTCGTACCAGCCGACGGCGTAGCCGCACCAGCCGCACCAGCCGCGCCGGCCGCAATTCCCGAGGGTGCCGGCGTGGTCGCTGCCGATCGCGAAGGCAAACCGATGCTGACGGTCTATTTCGATACCGGAAAATCGGTCGTGTCGAACGATCTGTCGACCGCAGCATCGTCGGTGAAAACCTATCTCGAAAGCAATCCCGACGCCACTTTGGCCGTATCGGGCTATAACGACCCGACGGGCAACGCGGCCGCCAACGCCGAGCTGTCGAAAAACCGGGCGCAGAGCGTCAAGGCGGCGATCGAGAAGCTGGGTATCGCGGCCGACAAGGTCGTGCTGGAGAAGCCGGCGGAGACGACCACAACCGGCGCCGACAATTCGGCGGCGCGCCGGGTCGAGGTGACCGTCAAAGAGTGATGGTCGTTCGCGTGTTATGACAACGGAGCGGGGTCCGCGGACCCCGCTCTTTTTTTGCGCGCGACGGGCGCCGAGTCGCGACTCGGTAGAATATTGTTGATCTTATTTGACGGTGGTCCGGGTGAGTCGGTGCGCGGATTGAATTCGAAAATGCTGCGGCGCTGTTACAAAAATGCTGCGCCGAATCTGCTTGTTGCTAATGCCGGACTTATCCACAGCGGCTGGCGCTCAGGCAGGGCAATTGGGCGTTTTTCGGTTGGCGCCCCGAACGCTTCATGTCAGCTTCAAATCATCGGAAGACGGAGACGAAAGACCGCCGGGACATCAAGGGTAGTTGCAAGACTAGCCAGAAGAGAACGGACCGGACTTACGAGGAAATCCAACGATAGCTTGATCACGGAACGCAGCGATTCCCACGAGTTGATGCGGACCCGATCAGGTACAGGAAATGCAGTCCATCGCTTGGGCAGCGACTGCTTCGGCGGACGCAAGAAGAGATGATGAAGGGCTTTCCAGGTGCGGCCGGCCCCCGAAAGGGGGCCGACCAAACCGCCGCCGGATTGTTCCGGCATGCGCCGCAACGCATCGTTTTGCGGGCTGCTGATCGCAAGAGAAGCGGACCGGGATGACGTGAGGCGGAGTATGTGGGGCAAAGCCGGATAGTGGGGGTTGGCAGCGATGTCGGCCCCCATTTCGCGTGGGCGCAACCCGCCTCTCGCGTGGGCGCAACGCGCTGTGCCGCCCAATATGCGCGAGCGTTCTCAACATTTATTTCAAGTCCTGTGACGTCCGTCACATCGCCGTCAAACGCGCCTGCTTAACAGCAACCTTGCGACCCGGAGCAGTTCTTGATCTGGAACTGATCCCACTTTCCCGGCCGCGTCGTTCGCGACCGGCCGGGAACCTTTCGCCTGTTCTCCGCATTATGTCGGCATCGTTGAAACGATGTCTGGGCGCGACCGGACGTTTATATCTGCGGCCGGCTATCTGCGTTTGTCCGGCGGTACAGGAAGGGAATATCATGGGCTTGATCATCACTTTGATTGTCGGCGGTGTCATCGGTTGGCTGGCGAGCATCGTCATGCGCACCGACGCACAACAGGGCATCATCTTGAACGTCGTTGTCGGCATCGTCGGCGCGTTCCTCGGCAACTTCCTCGGTAGCTTTTTCGGCATGGGTGCCAGCCTTGACACCTTCAGCCCGATCGGGCTGCTCTGGGCCTTCATCGGTGCGGTCGTCCTGTTGGGCATCATCAATCTGATCCGCCGCGGCAGCGTGCGTTAAGGAAAATCGGGTGGCAGCGGTGCGGGGTTGCATCGCTGCCATTCTGCTAGGCGTTTTCAAAAATCTGCGTTACCAATATGATGCCCGCAATGTCGGGCGACACCAATGATCGTAGGGGGTCAATATCATGGAATTCATTATCGCAATCGTCATGGGCGGTGTTATCGGCTGGCTGGCCAGCATCGTGATGCGCACAGATGCGCAGCAGGGTATCTTCCTCAATATCATCGTCGGCTGTATCGGGTCGATCCTCGGCCGTTTTCTGTTCGGCCAGTTCCTGGGCGGCGGTCATCTGCGCGGCAACGCCTTTGACCCGATGACCTTGCTCACCGCATTTATCGGTGCCGTGGTGCTGCTCGCCATCGTCAATTTGGTGCGTCGCGGTCGCGTCCGCTGAATCGATAACACACACCATCGGTGCTTCGGCACCGACGGGATCAAAGGGTGGCTCGCCGTCAGGCGAGCCGCCCTTTTTCATGCTCGCGACCACTGGAAATCGCAACAGCATCCGCGTATGAGCCGCTCTCCGGGGCGTCAGCGGGGGGCAAAACTTGGCCTCTTGCAAGTGGTGATTTAATTGGGTAATACACCTCATGCGGGATTTCGGTCCTGTCGTGCGGGCCTGAGGGGGCGGAGCGCTGTCGCGCTTGCTGCCTCGGATGCCGCACCAGGCAGGGAGGAATTCGGCGTGAACTACGAGCGGAAAGTGGATTCGATGGACAGCCTCGCGGGTTCGACCCAGAGCTATTATGAACAGGCGGACGGTCGCCGCAAGCGGACATGGATGATCGTCGCGGTGGTGCTGATTGCACTGGCGCTGGCGGCAACATGGTATGCGTTCAATTCCAGCAAGGGCGCGGCCGATGGCGCCGCGGCAACTGCCGCCGCCGGGGGCGCCGCCGTCCCCAGCATCACCGTGGTGATCCCCGGCCGCCAGTCGGTGCAGGCCGCGATCTCGACCAACGGCACAATCGCAGCGCGGCGCGAAATGCCCGTCGGCATTGCGGGCGAGGGCGGTCAGGTCGTGCGGGTGCTTGTGGAACCTGGCCAGTGGGTCGGCGCCGGACAGCCGCTCGCCGTCATCGATCGTTCGGTCCAGACGCAGCAGGCGGCAAGCCTTTCAGCATCGATCCGCGTCGCGCAGGCTGATGCCGACTTGGCGCAGGCGGAGCTGACGCGCGCCGACGCGCTGGTATCGCGCGGCTTTATTTCCAAGGCGGATATGGACCGCAAACGCGCCACCCGCGACGCCGCCAACGCGCGGGTCCGCGTCGCGCAGGCCCAATATGCCGAGGCGCAGGCCCGCAATGGTCGCCTCAATATCGTCGCGCCCGCGGCCGGTCTGGTGCTGACACGCCAGGTCGAACCCGGGCAGATCGTTGGCGCGGGCAGCGGCGTGCTGTTTCGCATGGCCCGCGGCGGCGAGATGGAATTGATGGCGCAGATGGCGGAAGCAGACCTGCAACGTGTCCGCGTCGGTACGCGCGCGACGATCACGCCGGTTGGCAGCAATCTGAATATTGCTGGCCAAGTGTGGCAGGTGTCGCCGATCATCAATCCCGATACGCGGCAGGGCATGGTCCGCATCGCCGTGCCCTATAGCGCGGCGCTTCGTCCCGGCGGCTTTGCCGACGCGCGATTGGTTTCAGGTACCGAGGAAGCCCCGTTGTTGCCCGAGAGTGCGGTGCAGAGCGGCCCCGAAGGCAATTTTGTGCTGATCGTCGATGGCAAGGACACGATCCAGCGCCGCGCGGTGAAGGTGGGTACCGTGACCGATGGCGGCGTGTCGATCGCGTCGGGCCTTGCCGGAAACGAAAAGGTCGTCGTGCTGGCGGGTGCGTTCCTGAACGTCGGCGACAAGGTGAAGCCGGTGGTTCAGAAATCGTCGCAATAATCGTCCCGGATCGCGTACGCACAAAAGGCGCTTGAATCATGAGTTTTCGCAACATCTCCGCCTGGTGCATCCGCAATCCGGTGCCGCCGATCGTCATGTTCGTGCTGTTGCTGCTGGCGGGGATCGTCAGCTTCAACCGGATGGACGTCAACAACCAGCCGGACGTCGAATTTCCTGCCGTGCAGGTGATTGTCGCGCAGCCCGGCGCGGCGCCGACGGAATTGGAAACCCAGGTAACGCAGCGGGTCGAGGCCGCAGTGCGCGGGGTCAGCGGCGTCGATGAAATGTCGTCTTATGTCGGTGAGGGCAACAGCCGCACCTTCGTTCAGTTCGCGATCGGTACGCCGATCGACCGTGCCTATAACGACGTCAACCAAGCGGTTCAGCAGATTCGCAGCGACCTGCCCGACGGGATCCTCGAACCACAGGTCGTGCGGGTCGATATCGCCGGCGGGCCGATTACCTATTTCGCCGTCGAGACGAGTGACATGACGCTGGAACAGCTGTCGTGGTTCGTCGACAATACGGTCGCCAAGGAATTATTGTCGATCCCGGGCATGAGTCAGGTGCGTCGTTCGGGCGGCGTGAGCCGCGAAATTCGAGTCATTCTGGATCCCGCGCGGATGCAAAGCTATGGATTGACGGCGAGCCAGGTCAATCAGCAACTGCGTCAGGTCAATGTCAACGCCGCGGGCGGACGTACCGAAATCGCCGGATCCGAACAGGCGGTTCGCGTGCTGGGCAACGCGGCCAATGCGTTCGATCTTGGCGGCACCCGGATCTCGCTTGGCAATGGCCGGACGATCCAGCTTTCGGACGTTGCCAAGGTGACCGATGGTTATGCCGAGCAGCGCAACCTGGCGAAGATCGAGGGGCGGCAAGTGCTGTCCTTTTCGATCGAAAAGGCCAAGGGATCGTCCGACGTCACCGTGCATGACGAGACGATGAAGAAGCTGGCAGAGATCAAAAAGGCCAATCCGAAGGTTGACTTCAAGATCCTCTTCACGCGCACCGACGATACCAAGGATCAATATCGTAGTTCGATGGCGGCGATGATCGAAGGCGCCATATTGGCGGTGGTCGTCGTATTCCTGTTCTTGCGCGACTGGCGCGCAACCTTGATCAGCGCGCTCGCGATCCCGTTGTCGGCGATCCCGACCTTCTGGTTCATGGACCTGATGGGCTTTTCGCTGAACGGCCTGTCGCTGCTCGCGCTCAGCCTGGTGGCCGGGGTGCTGGTGGACGATGCGATCGTGGAGATCGAGAATATCGTCCGGCATATGCGCATGGGCAAGACGGCCTATCAGGCGTCGATCGACGCCGCCGACGAAATCGGCCTGGCCGTGGTGGCGACGACGATGTCGATCGTCGCGGTGTTCCTGCCCGTCGCGCTGATGCCCGGTATTTCGGGGCAGTTCTTCATCCAGTTCGGAATGACGGTCGTGTTCGCGGTGCTGGTCAGCTTGGCGGTTGCCCGCATGATCACCCCGATGATTGCAGCCTATTTCATGTCGGCGCAGGGCGAACAGGAGCACGCAGCCGGCCCTTGGGTCGATCGCTACGAGCGACTGCTCGCTTGGACGCTGGATAAGTCAAAGCAGCAGACGATGCGCGCGCGCTTTGATGCCGTTCAAACGCGGCTGGTTTTTCTTGCCGCGCCGCTAGTGGTCGCCGGACTGGCCGCGCTGGCGACCGTCTTTTCCTATTATCAGCCCGTGCCGGTGGGACAGGACGCCCCCAATCCGGCCGTGCATTTTCTTCTGTTGACGCCTTTGTCGGCACTGGCAGCCTTTTTGCTCGCTAGTCTGCTTTTCATCCTGCTGGGCGCGTTGGCGTGGGTGATCGGCCTGCGGCAATACGCCTATACCAGCTGGGCAAAATTTATGGTTCAACGCTTTTGGGCCCGGATGTTCGATCACCGTGTGTGGATTGTCGGCATTGGAGTCGTGTCTTTCGCGCTGAGCATCATTCTGTTCATGACTCTGCCGCAGCAATTCCAACCAACCACCAACAGCAATTTCAGCCAGATCAGCTATGAATTGCCGCCAGGTTCGACGTTGACGCAGAGCGAGCAGATTTCGAACCAGATCAGCGCAATTCTTCAGGCGAATTCGACCGTTGAAAACGCCTTTTTCGACGTCAATGTCGGCGGCGGCAACGCGTTCATCACGCTGAAGAAGGATCGCGAGATCACCAGCGTTGAATGGGAGCGCAGCCTGCAGCCAAAGATGGCGGCGATCCCTGACGCGCGGGTCAATTTCCAAAGCCAGTCTGGCGGCTTTTCGGGCCGCGATATCACAATGGTGATCGGTGGCGACGATCCCGTCGCGCTCGAAAAACATGCGCGCCTGATCGTCGCCGAGATGGGCAAGCTGAAGGAATTGCGCGCGCCGCGCATCGAGGGCGACATCCCGCGGCCCGAAATCATTGTTAATCCGCGCATGGATCTCGCTGCCGAGCTTGGCGTTACGACGGCCGCGCTCAGCCAGACGATCCGCATTGCGACGCTGGGTGATATCGACCAGAATGCCGCAAAATTCTCGTTAACCGATCGTCAGATCCCGATCCGGGTGCTGCTGTCCGAAGATTCGCGCCGCAGTCTCGCAACGCTTGAGAACCTGCCGGTGCCGACGGCGCGTGGGACCACTGTTCCACTGAAGTCGGTGGCCCAGATCGGTTTCGGGGCGGGTCCGACCGAACTGCGCCGGTATAATCAGACACGCCGCGTCGTCATCGGTGCCGACCTGGCGCCGGGGTTGGTGACGGGCGACGCCCAGAAGAAGATCGACGCGCTGCCTGGCGTCAAGAATATGCCGCAGGGCATTCGCAAGGTCGTCCAGGGCGACCAGAAGTGGCAGGCCGAGCTCGCGTTGAACTTCGTGATCGCGGTGGTGTCGGGTTTGCTCCTGGTCTTCTCGACGCTGGTGCTGCTCTATCGCCGCTTCCTGTCGCCGCTCGTCAACATGTCTTCGCTGCTGCTTGCACCGCTTGGCGGGCTGCTGGGCCTGTGGATCACCGGCATGGAAATTTCGATGCCGGTCTATATCGGCCTGCTGATGCTGCTGGGCATCGTTGCCAAAAACTCGATTCTGCTCGTCGATTTCGCGATCGAGGAAATGGATCATGGCGTTGGCAAGATGGAAGCACTGCTCGACGCGGGGCGCAAACGCGCCCAGCCGATCGTCATGACGACGGTCGCAATGGTCGCGGGCATGGTGCCGACCGCATTGTCGCTTTCGGGCGATGGCGCGTGGCGCGCGCCGATGGGCGTCGTCGTGATCGGCGGCTTGATCCTGTCGACGATGCTGACGCTGCTGATCGTACCCGCGGGTTTCAGCCTAGCCGACAGCATCGAAAAGCGCCTTGGCCGCTTCTTCTCGCGCAACCTGCTCACCTATCGCACGGGTGACGACACCAAGCCGCAAGGGGAGCCGGCGCCGCACCCCGCCGAATGATCCGGCGCGGCCAAATGCGCCGCGCTGGTTGCAACTTTTGCGGCGCTTCGCCATTTGATGGTGATGATGGATAAGATTTCGACCCCGGACGAAACCGGACGCGCCCACCCCATCAGGGTGGGCGTTGCCGTTCCGACGGGCGGGCTGAACATCCGGGTTGTAGCGACCGGAATGCTTGTCGCCATGGCGATGGTCTTTATCGGCGCCAAATATTTCCAGGATGTTCATCCGGCGGTCGGTTTTATCCGCGCCTTTGCCGAGGCGGGGATGGTCGGTGGGCTGGCGGACTGGTTTGCGGTGACCGCGCTGTTCCGTCACCCGATGGGCATCCCAATTCCGCACACCGCCATCGTCCCGCGCAACAAGAACCGCATCGGCGACACCTTGGCGCATTTTCTGCTCACCAATTTCCTGTTGCCGCGCTTGATCGCGCGCAAGATGCAGACGCTCGACGTCGCGGGCGCAGTCGGAGCCTTCCTTGCGCAGCCCGCCGAAGGCGGTGGACGGCTCAAGCTGGGCGCGTCACGGATCATCGCCGATGCATTGGGGGCGCTCGACCAACAGCGGCTGGGCGGCATGGTCAAATCGGCGATTGCCGACCGGTTGCGCGAACTCGATGTCGCGCCGCTGCTGGGGCAGGCGTTGCAAGCCGCGCTGGCTGAGGGGCGGCATCAGCCGTTGCTCGATGCGATGGTAAAATGGGGATCGAAGACGCTCGAACTCAACGATCATCTGATCCACCAGATGGTCCACGACAACAGCAACGCGATCGTACGCTTTACCGGAATCGACGAAAGCATCTCCAACCGCATTGTCGCGGGACTGGGGAAGCTGCTCAGTGAAATGGCGATCGACGAAACCCACCCGCTGCGTCTCCGGGTCGAGGAAGGCCTCGCCAAGATGGCGCTCGACCTGCAGCATGATCCCGAGGTTCAGGCCAAGGTCGCCAAGGTTCGCGACGAGCTGCTCGAAAACAAGGCAGTCAAGCGCTGGCTTGACGGCTTATGGGAACAGGGCCGCGGCGCGCTGCTGAAGGCGGCACGCAATCCCGACACAATGCTGGCGGGGCGGATCGGCGAATTGGTGACGCAATTCGGGGCTATGCTCGGCGAGGACGTTGCGATCAAGCGGACGCTCAACCGTTACGCGCGCCGCGCGGTTGTCGGTATGGTCGATAGCTATGGTGAGACGGCGCTGAAACTGGTGTCGGACACGATCCGCGGCTGGGATGCCAAGACGATCACCGACCGGCTGGAAAGCGCCGTTGGCGACGACCTGCAATATATCCGCATCAACGGCACGCTGGTCGGCGGGCTGGTCGGGGTATTGATCCACACGGTGGATGTGTTGATCTGATCCACCAACCATTTGTCATTCCCGCGAAAGCGGGAACCCAGCGAGCAGACATCGCAACTGGATTCCCGTTTTCGCGGGAATGACGAGTTTAGTCTGGAATCAAACTCGCCAACCCTTCGCGAAAACTCGGATAGCGTGGTGCCCATCCCAGCAATCGTTTGGCCTTGCCGTTCGCCACGCGCCGGTTTTCGGCATAGAAAGCCCGCGCGGCCGGCGACAGGCCCGCTTCCGCCAGTGTCTGCAACGGCGGCAACGGCGCCCCCAGCATTGCGCAGCCCCATTCGACCAGCCGGTTTTGGTGGCACGGTTCATCGTCGGCGAGATTATAGACCCCCGCAGGTCCCTTGAACGACGCGATCACGCCGCTCGCGATGTCGTCGACATGGACGCGGCTGAACAGCTGGTCGGGCAGGTCGATCCGGTGCACGCGCCCCTCGCCGATACGGTCGAGGATCGAGCGGCCCGGGCCATAGATGCCGGGCAGACGAAAGACCGAAACCTCGCCGCGCAAATGCTGCCACGCTTTGTCTGCGGCGTTGCGGTCGGCGCGGCGTCCCTTGATCGGGGCGCTCTCATCGACCCAGGCGCCGCGCGCGTCGCCATAGACGCCAGTGGATGACAGATAGCCGGTCCATGTTGCGGGCGCGACCGCGATGGCATCGCCATAGCGGGCGAGGACGGGATCGGCGCCGGCGACGGGCGGCACCGACGACAGGATATGCGTGGCGGACCGCATGGCCGTGAGAACGGCGGTATCGTCGGCAAAGGCGATGCTGTCGCTGCGGCCATCTTGCGTGGTGCCGCTCACCTCCCAGCCGCGCGCGCGCAGCCGGTCCGCGAGGTGGCTCGCAGCATAGCCCATTCCGAAAATCAGCATCTGTCCCATCGCCCGCCTTATTGCGCGCCCCGCGCCCCGCGCCTAGACCCGAAACATGACCGACGCTTCTTCCACCCCCGCCATCCCCGTCACCATCCACCGCGGCGATTATCGCCCGCCCGAATGGCAGGTTCCCGACATCGCGCTCGATTTTGCTTTGGGAGTCGATGAAACGCGCGTCGCAGCGGCGCTGTCGGTCGTCCGCCACGCCGATGCGCCAACCCCGCTCGTGCTGCGCGGCGACGGGCTGACCCCGGCCGAGGTGCACGTCGACGGCGCGGTGTGGAACGACTGGCGAATGGTCGGTAGCGATTTGATCGTCGATCTCGGCGACCGCACCGCAGCGACCGTTGAGGTCGATACAGTGATCAACCCGGCGCGCAATACCCAGCTGATGGGGCTTTATGCCTCGAACGGCATGCTGTGCACGCAATGCGAGGCCGAGGGGTTCCGCCGCATCACCTTCCACCCCGACCGGCCTGACGTGCTCAGTCGCTACAAGGTGCGGATGACGGGGGACAAGGCGGCGTTCCCGATCCTGCTGTCGAACGGTAATTGCATCGCCCAAGGGGAGGACGGCAGCGATCATTGGGCGCTCTGGGAAGATCCGTGGCCGAAGCCGAGCTATCTCTTCGCGCTCGTCGCGGGCGACCTTG
The DNA here is from genome assembly GCF_965279725.1 of Sphingopyxis sp. Classification (GTDB taxonomy): domain Bacteria; phylum Pseudomonadota; class Alphaproteobacteria; order Sphingomonadales; family Sphingomonadaceae; genus Sphingopyxis. The sequence continues at coordinate 150,515 of NZ_CBDIIL010000003.1, read as the reverse complement.
TCGTCAATCGCGACAACTTCACCACCATGTCGGGGCGCAAGGTCGAGCTCGGCATCTGGGTGCGCGACGGCGATGTGGATCGCACCGGTCACGCGATGCAGGCGCTGAAGGACAGCATGGCGTGGGACGAGCGCGTCTATGGCCGCGAATATGACCTCGACCTGTTCAACATCGTCGCGGTCAGCGATTTCAATATGGGGGCGATGGAGAATAAGGGGCTGAACGTTTTCAACACCCGCTATATCCTCGCCGACGCCGACACCGCGACCGACGTCGATTATGACGGGGTCGAGGGCGTCGTCGCGCATGAATATTTCCACAACTGGTCGGGCAACCGCGTCACCTGCCGCGACTGGTTCCAGCTGTCGCTGAAAGAGGGCTTCACCGTTTATCGCGACCAATGTTTTTCGGCCGACATGGGTTCGCCCGCGGTCAAGCGGATCGAGGATGTCCGTCTGCTCCGCGCCGCGCAGTTTCCCGAGGATGCGGGGCCGCTGGCGCACCCGATCCGCCCCGACAGTTTTCAGGAAATCTCGAATTTCTACACCGCGACAATCTATAACAAGGGCGCCGAGATCATCCGCATGATGGCGACGATGGTCGGCCCAGAGCGCTTTCGCAAAGGCACCGACCTGTATTTCGAGCGCCATGACGGCGAGGCGGCGACGTGCGAGGATTTTGTGCGGGCGATGGAAGAAGGGGGCGGCATCGACCTGTCGCAATTCCGCCGCTGGTATGAACAGGCGGGGACGCCGCGGCTGAAACTGTCGCTGGCCGATGCGGATGGCCAATGGTCGCTCGACGTGGTGCAGCTGGTCCCGCCGACGCCCGGTCAGCCGGAAAAGCAGCCGATGATGATGCCGCTGCGGCTCGCCGCCTTTGCAATGGATGGCAGCGCCGACGCGCTGCCCGATACGCTCGTCACATTGACCGGCGCGACCCAGCGCATATCGCTCGGCCGGTTTGCCGCCCGACCCGCGCTGTCGGTCAACCGCGGCTTTTCTGCGCCCATCATCGTGGACTTTGAACGCGCGCCGGGCGAACTCGCGTGGCTCGCGGCGAACGACGACGATCCCTTTGCGCGCTATGAAGCCTTGCAGCAGTTAATGCTCGATACGCTCGTCGCCGCCGTGTCGGGCGAGACGGGCAATCGGCAGGCGGTGGTCGATGCCGTCGCACAGACGCTGGCAGCCCGCGCAGCCGACCCCGCTTTTGTTGCGGAGGCGGTGCTGCTGCCCAGCGAAGCGTTTATCGGCGACCAGATGGTGACGGTCGATCCGGACGCGATCCGCCGCGAACGGTTGGCGTTGCAGGCGGCCATCGGTACCGCGCTCGAAAAGGAATGGCGCGGCATCCTGGCTGGCTCGGCGCCGCCCGCGACCGACCTGTCGCGCACGGCCAAGGGTAGCCGCCGCCTGCGCGGCGTCGCGCTTGCCTATCTGGCGGCGACGGGGCTGGACGATGTTCCCGCGCTGGCGTTCCAGATTTTCTCCGACGCCGACGGCATGACCGAACGGCAGGCCGCGCTTGCGACGCTGGCGCATGGGGATAGCGACGAGCGGGTGGCGGCGCTCGACATCTTTTACCAGCGCTATCGTGACAATCCGCTTGTCCTCGACAAATGGTTTCAGGTGCAGGCGTGGTCGCTGCGCGCCGATACCGTCGCGGCGGTCGCGGAGCTGGCGCGGCATCCCGACTTCACGCTCGCCAATCCCAACCGGGTGCGCTCGCTCTATGGAGCGCTGTCGGGCAATCAGGCGGCGTTTCATCAGGCCGATGGCGCGGGCTATCGCCTGATCGCCGATCTGGTCATCGCGCTCGATCCGAAAAATCCGCAGACCTCGGCGAAGATGATTCCGCCGCTCGGGCGCTGGAAGCGCTTCGACGAGGCACGCGCAGCGATGATGAAGGCCGAACTGGCGCGCATCCTGGCGCAGCCGGGGCTGTCGCGTGATGTAACCGAGCAGGCGAGTAAGAGCTTGCTGGGGTGAGGTATTGGGTCCGCTTTGGGGTGGGGAGCTTCCATTCAAACCTCGTCATGCTGAACTTGTTTCAGCATCCATGGCCTGACCGCTAATGGAGCGCTGCGCCAAAGGATACGGCAGGCCATGGACCCTGAAACAAGTTGGAAAATATCCCGTCAGCATACGGATGTTGATATGTCATCTGAACAGCACTACGTACTGAACCCGAATCAGTGGAGGGTGTTCAGTGAGCGACGACCAGAAAAAAACGGATCAGGCCGACGCGATATTGAGCATGTCGTTCGAACAGCAGCTCGGTTACGACGTTCCGCGCATGTGGACCACCGGCGCTCAGTTTTTCGGAAACAACGAGCATGTCCTAGCGGTCTTCAGAGAGCAGACCTCCCGAGACATGGGCGATGGCACGACCACGCTTCACGTCCGGAATGTCGGGAGCATTATTATGCCGATCCAGGTGGCGCGCGATGTGCACGCTGCCTTGGGGGCCACTCTCGGTGCCGTGACGCCAAATGCAGACGACTGAAACAAGCCCGACAAGCTTTAAAATCCTGTTCGGCGCTTCCGCCCTTGCTGCTGCGGCGGTCCCAACGACTTATCAACAAAATGCTGCTATTGATCCCGTCGAGCCTTCTAAGCAGGATTACGCTAGTGAGCGTGGAACGGAAAGCGTGATGGCATATGATGAACGTCTGCTCGACGCCAAGCTAGAGGCAGTTGAGGCGCGGACCGAAACGAAGTTTGCTCAGTTGATCGGTAAGCTTGACCTTCTTGCGGCGGGCATTGGCGATGTTAAGGGAAAAATAGCCGAGCTCGACGTGAAGGTCGGGGTCGTCGATGGGCACACGCGGACAGCAAAGCGCGAGCTTATCATCACGGTAGTGACCACGGGGCTCGCATTGGGAGCCTTGGCATGGGGCGGTGTGCAAATCTTCCAAGGAGGTCTAGGACTAAGTTCAAGCGCCTTTCAAGCGGGTATGACAGCCGCCGATCAGAAGAATGCAAATGAACCTCAAAGACGCACTCCAGCAAAATAAGCTCGACCAGTTCATCGCCGAACACCCCGAAGTGAAGGGCGACGAAGAGGCGTTCAACCGCGCCGTTCAGGCAATGGCCCAAACGTCGAAAGAAGCTCGTCCATCATCGACGAAGGAACGTGGCGACGATTGAAGCGGTATTCCGCTTCCTTCGCATATTTCCACAGATGCTTGCGGCTCACGTGAATATGAGTGCCGTTAATCGACCGCTTTAGCTGCGCCCAGAAACCCTCAATCGAGTTGACGCCGCCACCGTTAGGGGTCGTGTACTGCCCCTTCTTGTGTTGCACGGTGACGTGATCGAAGCCGAGCGTATCGAGGCGGCGATATGAACCAAATTCGTCGGTCGCGACCGTGGCGCCGGGATGCACGTTGTCGAGCACGAGGCGTTCCATCGGCTCGCGGTGGCGGCTCGTGACGACCTTGGTAACGACTTCCCCGCCGCGTTCCATCATGCCGACCACAACGGCCTTGTTGCCCTTGTAGCCGCTGCCCTTGCCAGACACCGAACCGCCGATCAGCGTTTCGTCAATCTCAACAACCTCGCCAGCGCCGCCAAGCAAGCTATCGCCGTCAACGTCGCCCATATGCTTGCGGATAAGGTCTGCCATGCGCCACGCGGTCTTGTAAGTTACGCCTAGCTGGCGCTGCAATTCCTTAGCCGCCACGCCGTTACGCGTCGTCGTGAACAGGAAGATCGCATAGAACCACGATTGCAGCGGGGTGCGCGTCTTTTCAAACGGTGTGCCGACAGTCGGGTGCAGGTGATGGCCGCACCACTGGCAAGAATAAGCGCGCTCAGCCTTAATGCGGAACCACTTGGAAGCGCGCTCGCAACGGGGACACTCAAAGCCCTGCCCAAAACGGACATCGAACAGGTGATTGAGGCAGGTTTCTTCGTTCGGGAAACGCTTGAAAAACTGCGCGATGGTCTGGGGTTTGTTGCTCATTCCACGCTTTTACGCGGTTTCGTTACGTATGGCAAGGGGATAATCGCCAAACAAGTTCAGGGTAACGAGATAAGTGGTATCGGCTTCTGGTCGTTAAACGACCCTCGCGGTAGCCGTGGCTACCCGCCGATCCAATCCGTAACCTCACCTGCCACCTTGTTGGCCGCACGGGCCAGCGCTTCGCCGACTGGCTTCGCCTCGACCTTGCCCCCGATCGCTTCGCGGGCTTCAAAACGGCGCTGGGTGACGGACTTGCCGCCCGCCGCCACCAGCATCGCCTGATAGACAACGACGGCCTCGCCCGTTCGCGCATCGACGCCGAATTCCATCAGCTGACCCGCGAGTTGCTCGCCCGGCGCGGTCAGATATTGGCCTTCGTCGAGGACGACCCGGCCGGTGCGCGCGGCAACGGTTTCGGACACCAGGCGCTGGAACAGGCGGTTCGGCGCCTCGACCCATTGCGCGTCTTTGACATAGGTGACGCTCGATCCGTCCTGCTGCACCGGGATGCGCGTCGTGCGCAGTTTCTGCGGTGCGGTCGGGATCAGGATGGTGAGCGTCGATGCGTCCGCGGCGGTGCGCGCGGCGCCAGCGGGCGGGGCGGCTTCGGCGTCAAGCGTCAGCAGGAAGGGAGGGGTCTTGCCGCCAAGGCCAATACACGCCGACAACGAGACGGCGGCGACGGCGATGAGCAGCGGGGTGCGGAAGTGGCGGATCATGGCTCTGGTCCTCATTGCTTGTAATCGGGCAGCTTGCTGCCGCCCAGAACGGCGCCGGCGCCCTGCTGGTCGAGCTTGTCGGTCAGACTGGACAGCGACGCCGAGGTGCGGCGCAAATCGCGGATCAGCGCATTGGCTTCCGGAATTGTCGTTTCGCTGAAGGTCTTGAGGCCGGGCCGTGCGTCGGAAATCGCTGATTCCAGCGTTGCCATCGACGCATTGGCCGACTTCAGCGTCGCGCTAAGATTTGCCATCGCCGGATCGACATTGCGGTCGATCGTACCCTGCGCCGATGCCGCCAGATTGCCGATCTGTTCGGCCGCGACGCCGGTTTGCTGGATCGCGATGCGCGTATCGGCCAGGGCCTTTTCGATCGCCGGCCCGTTGCGCGCCAGGATCGCGGTCGATGCTTCGACGTTGTTCAATATGCCGCGCATGCTCGCCTGATTTTCGTCATCGGCCAGTTCGGCCAGCCGCTCGGTCAGCGTTGATAGCCGCTGCAACAGCTGCGGTGCGGTGTTAAGCAATTCGCCCAGCCCGCCGATGCGGGTGGGGATGACGGGCTTGCCCGCCGGGCCCTTGTCGGCAATTGCGGGCGCGCCCTTGACCGCGCCGTCGAGCGAAATCTGCGACACGCCGGTGAAGCCGACCCCCTCGATGGCGGCGGTCGTGCCCTGCAGAACAGGCACGCCCTCGTTGACCTCGATCCGCACGCGAACGAATTGGGGATCTTCGGGCCACAGCGCAATTTCGCGCACCTGACCCGACGGAACGCCGGAGAATTGCACCGCCGCGCCCTTGTTCAGCCCATCGACCGATTGTTTGAAGAAAATGTCATATTCCCGTTTGTCGCCGCCGCTGTCGTTGGCCAGCCAAACGATGAAAAAGGCGAGCGCCGCCGTAAAGAGCAGGACAAAGGCGCCGACCAGGACATTGTTTGAGCGAGTTTCCATCAGCTTTTCCTATCGCCGCTTCGCGGTTTGGTTCCCGCCGGCGGCTGCCCGGCCGCGGGGTCCGTTGAAATAATCCTGTATCCACGGATGCTCGGTGGCAAGCAGTTCCGGGATCGTACCCACCGCAATCACCTTCTTTTCAGCGAGCACCGCAACGCGGTCGCAGGTGGCATAAAGCGAGTCGAGGTCGTGGGTGATGAGAAAAACCGTGAGCCCCATCGTGTCGGCCAGCTCGCGGATGAGCTCGTCGAACTTGGCGGCGCCGATCGGGTCCAGGCCCGCGGTCGGTTCGTCGAGAAACAGCAGCGCGGGATCGAGCGCGAGTGAGCGCGCCAGACCGGCGCGTTTGACCATCCCGCCCGACAGCTCGGCAGGATATTTCGGCCCGGCGTCGGGAGGCAGGCCGACCATCGCAACCTTGTAGGCGGCGATCTCGTCCAGCAGTTTCTGGTCGGTACGCGGATAATATTCGCGCAGCGGCACCTGGATATTCTCCGCGACACTGAGTGTCGAGAACAGCGCCCCACCCTGAAACATCACCCCCCAGCGGCGGCGCAGATCGCGCGATTCCTCTTCGTCGGCAATGGTATCGAGCGTCTTGCCATACACTTCGATTTCGCCCGAGGTTGGGGTCTGGAGGCCGATGATCGAGCGCATCAGCACCGACTTGCCCGTACCCGATCCGCCGACCACGCCCATGATCTCGCCCGACCGGACGTCGAGGTCGAGGTGGTCATGAATCACCGCGTCGCCGAACTGGTTGACGAGGCCGCGGATGCGAATGGCGCAATCGAACTCTTCGGGCCGCACCGCGTCAGCGGCAGCCAGCTCTTGCGCAACCTGTTCGTCGATCTCTTCGCTCATCAATTCCATCCGATCGACGAAAAGAAGACGGCGAACATCGCGTCGAGGACGATGACGAGGAAGATGGCGGCGACGACGGCAGAGGTCGTCCGCTTGCCGACCTCTTCGGCGTTCTGGCGCACCTGCATGCCCTCGTAACAGCCGGTGACTCCGATCAGGATGCCGAACACCGGCGCCTTGATCAGCATCGCCCAGAAATCGGTCATTGGGATGATGTCGCGCAGCAATTGCACATACGTCACGGGGGTTATGTCGAGTCCGACCCAGCAAAACACCCCGCCGCCGATGATCGCGCAGATGCTGGCGTAAAAACCAAGCAGCGGCATCAAGATCGTCGCGGCAGCGACCCGCGGCAGCACGATCGCCTCCATCGGCGACACGCCGATCGTGCGCATCGCATCGATTTCTTCAGTCAGTTTCATCGTGCCGATCTGCGCCGCGAACGCCGACCCCGATCGGCCCGCGACCATGATCGCGGTCATCAGCAGGCCCAGCTCCCGGATCGACGCGCGGCCGACAAGATTGATCGTAAACACTTCGAGCCCGAACTGACGCAATTGCACCGCGCCTTGCTGCGCGACGACGATGCCGATCAGGAACGTCATCAGGCCGATGATCGGCAGCGCATCGACCCCGACGGTCTGGAACCGGGTGACGATCGCATGCCAGCGCAGCCGACGGCGCGCGCGCAATTGGGTGCCGAGCGCCATGATCATCGCGCCGAAAAAGCCGATGATGCCAAGCAGCTCGTGCCACACCGCCATGCTGGCGATACCGACCTGTTCGAGCATGCGGTTTAGAGTTGGGCGGCGGTCGCGGTGGACGCGATATTCGCTTTTGTCGCTGGCCAGCGCATCGAGCAGGCGCTGCGCTTCGGGACTGGCGCCGGTGACTGCGGCGCCATGTTCCTTGACTGTCCGGGTCACGATCCACGCGCCGACGGTGTCGATCCGTTCAAGTGCCGACAGGTCGAGCGTCGCGATTGGGCCGAGCGCATCGAGCCGGGCGGGGAGGTCGCCAAGACGCGCGAGCGTCAGCCGACCGGTAAAGCGGACATCGGCGCCATTGGCGCCGTCGCTCTGTTCGAAATCCGCTCTGGCCACCATCGTGCGGAGGACATTGTATTATTTGCCCGATCACGGCAAGCGAATCCCGCCCCCCTTGGCCGCAGTGCGGCGCGGCCCTATAAACAGGGAATGGAAACGCCGCCGATCCCGCCGCCGACCGACTATGCGCACCGCGTTGCGATGTACGACATGGACCGAACGATAACCCGATCAGGGACTTACAGCGGGTTTTTGATGCATGTTGCCGGTCGGCGGCAGCAATGGCGATTGCTGCTGTTGCCGGTCGTCGGGCTGGCAAGCGTCGCCTATGCCCTGCGCCTGATCGACCGGTCGCGGCTGAAGGCGATCAACCTGCGGTTGCTGGTCGGACCGCGCTTTGCCCGGGCCGAAATCGCGCCGCTGGCGGAAAGCTATGCCGACAAGGTGGTGGCGCGGGGTCTGCATCCCGCCGCGCTCGCACAGATCGCCGCCGATCGCGACGCCGGGTACAGGCTACTGCTCGCGACGGCTTCGTTCCACCTGTATGTCGATGCGATCGCGCGGCGGCTTGGCATGGACGATGTGCTCGCGACCCGGCTCGACGAACCCGATGGCGCTGACCATATCCACGCGCGGTTATCGGGCGACAATTGTTATGGCGACGCAAAATTTGCACGGATCGACGGCTGGATGGCGGCGAACGCGATGACCCGCAATGCGACCCATATCCGGGCCTATTCAGATCATGTGTCCGACCACCCGATGCTGCGGTTCGCCGATGAGGCGGTGGCCACAACGCCGTCGCGCCGGCTGAAGAAGCTGGCGCCGCAGATGGGGTGGTCGGTGGTCGACTGGCGGAGCCGGAAATAGACGATAAAACTTCGTCATTGCGAGCGAAGCGAAGCAATCCAGAGCGGTTTACGCCACCCTGCATTGCCGCGTCGCTTCGCTCCTCGCAATGACGATGTCAAACTGCGTCGAGCGCTTGGGTGAAATCGGCGATCAGATCGTCGGCGTCCTCGATCCCGATCGAGATGCGGACCAGATTGTCGGTGATTCCCATCAACGCCTTGCGCGCGTCGGGAACCGACAAATGCGTCATCGCCGCCGGGTGGCTGGCGAGCGTCTCGGTGCCGCCTAGGCTGACCGCGAGTTTCGCGATCTTCAGCGCGTCGAGGAAACGGAAACTCTCTGCCTCGCCGCCCTTGATGAACAGCGAAAAGGTCGAGCCGGCGCCGGTGCAATGGCGGTCGAAAATATCCTTTTGCCGCCCCTCGGGCAGGAAGCCCAAATAGCCGAGTCCCTCGACCTTGGGATGGTCGCGCAGAAAGGCGCAAACCTTGGCGGCATTTTCGCCGGCGCGGCTCATGCGCAATTCGACGGTCTCCAAACTACGGAGCAGCATCCACGCGGTGTGCGGGTCGCAGATCGTGCCGATGGTGTTGCGCATCATGCGGATCGGACCCAGCCAATGCTTCGATCCGACCACGCCGCCCGCGACCAGATCGCTGTGGCCGCCGGCATATTTGGTCAGGCTGTACAGCACGATGTCGGCGCCGTGCGCGAGCGGTTTCGACCACAGCGGGCCAAGGAAGGTGTTGTCGATGGCGATCGGCGGGCGGGCGCCCTCGGCAAAAGCCGCATCGATCGCGGCGCGCATCGCCTGAACATCGACCAGCGCATTGGTCGGGTTGGCGGGGCTTTCGAGGAAAACCATCGCGACCTTGCCGCCCTTTTCGGCTGCCATGCCCTGCGCCTTGGCCAGGATCGCGTCCATTTCTTCGCGCGTCGCTTCGGCAGGGAAGTCGACATAGGTGGCGCCGAAGCGCGACAGGATGCGCGCGATCAGCGTTTCGGTCGCGGCGTAGAGCGGACCCGAATGGACGATGACGTCGTTCATGCTGACATGCGCAAGCAGCAGGGTGGCGATCGCCGACATGCCGCTGGAAAAGACCAGCGCGTCTTCGGCCTTTTCCCAGACGCCGAGGCGCGCCTCGAGGATTTCCTGGTTCGGGCCGTTGAAGCGCGAATAGACGAGGCCGTCGGCGCCGCCGGGACGCTTGCCGGTGATCCCCTCGAAATGATGCTTGCCCGCCGCGGCGCTTTCGAACGCGAAGGTCGAGGTCAGGAAGATCGGCGGCTTGAGCGAGCCTTCGGACAGCATCGGATCAAAGCCGTACCCCATCATCAACGTCGCGGGCGACAATTCCCGCCCGCCGATTTCGGTGACGTCGGCCTTGGGCTTGCGGCGCGAGGTCGTGCCGGTCAGGTCGCTGTTGTCGATGGGGGGCATGCGTTAAGACTCCTGCGCAATATAGTTTCAACGGCAACTAGCGCGCTTTTCGCCCGCGGTCACCCCAGCATTGCGATGGCCCAGATCACGCCGATCAGCAGCGGCACCCCGATGATGTCCAGCGCGAGGCCGGCCTTTAGCATGCGCGGCAGGGCGATATGGTCGGTCGCCCAGGCGAGCGCGTTGGGACCGGTCCCCGACGGTAGCATGAAACCCCAGCTTGCCGCCATCGCGACCGGCAATGCGAGCAGGATCGGGTCGACGCCGGTCGCCGCAATCAGCGCCGCGAGCACCGGCATGATGCCGCTGGCGGTCGCAACATTGCTGGCGAATTCGGTGATCAATATGGTCAGCGCGACGATGATCGCGGCCAGCGCGATCGTCGGGATGCTGCCAAGCGGGGCGAGCACGGCGCCCAGCCACGCGGCCAGCCCGCTCGCCGTGATCGCGGCAGCGAGCGCGAGACCACCGCCGAACATCATGATCACGCCCCACGGCGCGCGATCGGCCTCTTTCCACGCGAGCAACGGGCGGCCGGTGCCGTCGGGCAGCACGAACAGCAGCAAACTGCCCGCCACCGCGATGGTCCCATCGGTGAGCGCGCCTTTGGGCAGAAAGGGTTCGAGCCACGGCTGCGCGATCCACGCGAGCAGCACGAGCAGGAAGACGGGGACGACGCGGCGCTCGGCGGTCGACCAGATCGCCTGGTTGCCGAGTGCGGCCGCCGCCGCCTGTCCGTCGAAGGGATGCGCGGCCAGTCGCTGAACCCGCGCGACGATGAGCATCGCGGCGGGGGTGGCGATCAGCACGATCGGGACGCCATAGATCGCCCAGTCGAGAAACGAGATGCGCAGGCCGAGCGTCTTTTCGATCAGCCCGGCGGCGATGGCGTTGGTCGGGCTGCCCACCAGCGTGCCGAGCCCGCCGATCGAGGCGGCAAAGGCGATGCCCATCATCACGGCGCCGGCAAACCCCTCGGTCTCGCCCTCGCGCACGCCGCCGGCGCGGACGACGGCCAGCGCGATCGGGATCATGATCAGCGCGGTCGAGGTATTGGAAATGAACATGCTGAGCAGCGCGGTCGCGGCCATGAAGGCGAACAACAGGCCGGTCGCGGTCGGCGCGGCACGTTTCAGCAACGCCAGCGCGAGGCGCCGGTGCAGTCCCACACGCTCGATCGCGAGCGCGAGGAACGCGCCGCCCAGGATCAGGAACAGGATCGGCGAATAATATTCCTTGGCGATCGCATTGGCGTCCATCACCCCGAAAGCGGGGACGAGCAGGAAGGGGAGCAGCGCGGTGACGGTCAGCGGCAAGGCTTCGGTCATCCACCAGATCGCCATGAGCACGGTCATGGCCGCGACATGCCAGGCGGTGGTTTCCATGCCCGCCGGAGCAGGCAGCGCGAGCATGACGATGAAGGTCAGCAGGCCGCCGATCAATCCAAACAGGCGCGTGCGTGTCATTCGTCCCCCAAGCGTGTCAGTTCAGGCCGATCACCGATAGTTGGCGGCCATAGGAATTTTCTCCTTGGTGGCACGCGCGGCGATAGCTGAAATAATCGTCCGCTTCGGCATAGGTGTCCTGCCCGCCGATGGCAATTCGGGTGACGCCGGCCGCGGCAAGCCGCGCCGCGACATAGGCGGCGATGTCGAACATCGCATGACCGGGCTTGGCCGCGGCAAAGAAGCGTTCGTTGGCGGGATCGTCGGCGGTGAAGCGCTGCACAAATCCGTTGTCGACTTCATAGGATGCGCGCGCGATGCACGGGCCGATCGCGGCGGCGATTTCGCCGCGCCGCGCGCCAAGACTTTCCATCGCCGTCAGCGTCGCATCGGTAATCCCGGCGATCGCTCCTTTCCAGCCCGCATGCGCCGCGCCGACGACACCTGCTGCACGGTCGGCGAACAGCACCGGAACGCAATCGGCGGTCAGGATGCCCAGCACGATGCCGTGGCTGCGCGTCGCGAGCGCGTCCGCCTCGGGCCGCGCGGCGAGGTCGCTGGTATCATCCACGATGACGCAGCGATTGCCATGGACCTGATAGACGCCGGTGAGCGTCCCGCCGGGCAGCACCGCATCGGCCACGCGCCGCCGGTTCTCGGCGATCAGTGCCGGGTCATCGCCCGATCCTAAGCCGCAGTTGAGCGACGCCAGTCCACCCGTCGATACGCCGCCGCGACGGCCAAAAAATCCGTGCGGGACGTCCGCGAGCGGCGCGGCGGTGACGAGCGGCGCGGCGGTGACGAACGGCGTGGTCACAAGTCGAGCCGGTAAAAGCGGTCTTCGTCGATATGATTGCCGACGCGAAATTCATTGCGGCCGACGTCATAGAAACCATAGCGGCGGTAAAAGGCCTGCGCACGCGCATTTTCGGTAAAGACCGACAGATACAGGATCGACGCGCGCTGACGCGCCCAGGCGATGCCCCAATCCATCAGCGCCGCGGCAACACCGGTGCCTTTGGCGGCTTCGGCAACGTACAATTGGTGCAGTTCGACGGCACCGTCGGTTGGCTGGTCGGCGGGCAGGTCGAAATCGACCGGACCCATCTTGATATAGCCAAGGATGGCACCGGCCGCGTCGCGGACCAACCCAATGTCATGATCGGACGCGGCGATCTGGGCGCGGACACGTTCGGGCGGGTTCCAGGTCGCGAGAAAGGCGGCGAGGTCGGCGGGGTCATAGATATGACCGAAAGTGTGGGTGAAGGATCGGGTCGCAAAGTCAGAGATTGCCTGTGCATCGTCGGGGGTTGCGAGGTGAATGGTGGTCAAGCGCTGTCTCCTGTGAACCCGGCGGGGCTTGGCCAGCCCGCTGCGGTGATGGCCATGACTTTGAACAATTTGCCCATCGCGTCGGCTGCGACAAGCCGGTCGCGTTGGCCTTGCAATTCCTTGGCACGGCCGGGCGCCGCGGCCGCGAGCGATTGCAGCCGCGCATCGATGCCCAGCCGCTGCAACCAGTCGCCCTGGGGCGCGACGGCGCTGACGGTCGCACCCGTGGGAGCGGCTGCATCGCCGAGGGCGGCAAAATCGACATGCGTGGTCAGGTCGACCTCGCCCGGGTCGGCAAAGGGATCGGCGAAGCGATGCGCCTTGACCGCTTGCAACGTGTCGCCCGCGGCGGGACCGCGATAGCCATAGTCGATCACCAGCATCGCGCCGCCGTGCCGGGCGAGGCGAAAGGCGCAGCGCTGCATGATTGCCGCCGATGCGGGCGCGGTTTCGACGATGCAACGCTCGGCGGCGTTGCGCAGCGCGGTGGGAACCAGCTCGTCGGCGGGCACCTCTCCCGGAACCGCAACAAGGCGGGTGCCCAGCCGCTCGACCATCCGCTCGCGCCAGCCGGTTGCGGTGCGGACATATTGATGGACCGGCAGGGCGTCGAAAAATTCGTTGGCGACAATGATCGCCGCGCCGTCATCGGGCAGGTCGTCGATGTCGTCATGATGGATTGCCGCGGGCAGACGCGCCGATTGCGCGGCGCGCAGCACCGGACTGGTTTCGACGAAATGGACGCCTAGCGGGGTGCAGCCAAAGCGCGCCATGGCGCGCAGCGCATCGGCTGCCAGCGTCCCGCGCCCCGGGCCTAACTCGACATAGCGAAAGGCCGGGCCGCCCGCGCGCGCCCACAGGTCGGCGATCCACACGCCGATCATCTCACCGAACATCTGGCTGATTTCGGGCGCGGTGGTGAAATCGCCCGCGACGCCCAGCGGGTCGCGCGTCGCATAATAATGGCCGTTCGCGGCGGCCATATAGTCGGCCACCGTTATCGCCCGCGCCGCCGCGATGTCGCTGATCAGCTGGGCAGGTGTCGGCGGTCCGTCACGCAACGCTGTCGGGTCCGGCGACCGGCTCGATCCGCTGGCGGCGTCCCTTCGCCGTCGCTACGAGCCAGAAACCGAGCAGGAGCATCGGCACGGTCAACGTTTGGCCCATCGTCAGCCCCCACGACAGGGTACCGAGCTGGACGTCGGGTTCGCGCACGAATTCGACGGCAAAGCGGCTGAGGCCATAGATGATCGCCGCCATGCCGAACAGGAATCCGGGCTTGTACCGCGCGTCGGTGCGCCAGAAGAGGAAGGCGAGGATCGCCATCATCAGCAATCCTTCCAGCCCGGCTTCGTAAAGCTGGCTGGGGTGGCGCGCCGCCATCGATCCACTGTCGGGAAAGATGATCCCCCATGGCACGTTCGTCGTCCGGCCCCACAGTTCGCCGTTCACGAAATTGGCAATGCGGCCGAAGAAGAGGCCGAAGGGGATGACGCAGGCGACATAATCGCAAAAGCGCAGGAAGCTGAGCTTCTCCTTGCGCGTCACATACCAGATCGCGATCAGCACCCCGATCACCCCGCCGTGGAGCGACATGCCGCCGTCCCACAGCTTGAAGATTTCGAGCGGCTTCTGGATATAATTGCCGAGGTTGTAGAAGAGGACGTAGCCAAGCCGCCCGCCGATGATGATCCCGAGCATCGCATAGAAGATCATGTCATCGGCGTGACGCCGCGCCATCGGGGCGCCGGGCTGCGCAATCAATTTGAGCAGATACCAGTAGCCGACAAAGATGCCGGCAAGATAGGCGAGTGCGTACCAACGGATGGGCAGGCCGAAAATGCTGAACGCTATCTCGCTGTTTTCTCCCATCAGATCATGGAAGTTCACATATTGCGTTGCTTCGGCTAGAGTTGCAAAAAGAAACATAAAGTCGCGCGGTCCTTCCCCAGGAGAGGCCTCCCCATAAGGGGTTAGGCCAGCGAGACCAAGAGGAGAGATACAAGATGCCATCAGCGCTCGATTTGCGCCTGGAAGCCGCCTATAATCTGATCACCGGTCCGGGCGGACCGATCCAGGTCGGGTCCGTCGAACGCTTCGGTCAGCAGCTTCCCTTCATCACCAACGCACCGAGCAACCTGGCCGACTATGTGGCGTTTTTTGCTGCGCAGCATGGCGATGCGACTTTTCTGGTCGAGGGCGACGAACGGCTGTCGTTCAAGCAGGTCTATGCTGCGGCGCGCAAGGTCGCGGCGGGCCTCGTTGAAGGCTATGGTGTTCAGCGCGGCGACCGGGTGGCCATCGCAATGCGCAACGCCAACGCCTGGTGCGTGACCTATGTCGGCATCCTTCTTGCGGGCGGCTGTGCGACGCTGCTCAATGGCTGGTGGCAGGGCGGCGAACTGGCAGCCGGTATCAACGACAGCGAAGCGAATCTGGTGATCGCCGACGAACAGCGCGCGGCGCGGCTGGAGGAACCCGGCGTGCAGCATCGCGCGAAAGTGATCACGCTCGACATCCGGCAGCCGATCGATCGGGCGATCGCGCCGATCACCGATGCGGGTGGCGGTGCGGAAACAGTGTTGCCGGTGCTGACCGGGCAGGATCTGGCGACGATCCTCTTTACCTCGGGCTCGACCGGTCAGTCGAAGGGCGCTTATTCGCGTCACGAAGCCGTGGTGCAGGCGATCTTCAACTATGTCACCCAGACCGCAAGCGTGGTCCACCTGCTGACGGAAGACGGGCAAATGTCCGAGATCCAGCCGGCGACGCTGATCTGTACGCCGTTGTTTCATGTGACCGCAGAAGTTCCGGTGTTCCTGCAAAGCTTTGCGCTGGGCCGCAAGCTGGTGCTGATGCCGAAATGGAACGCCGACGAAGCAATGCGGCTGATCCAGGACGAGCAATGCAATTATTTCGTTGGCGTGCCGCTGATGAGCTACGAAATTCTCGTCAGCCCGAACCGGCACAATTATGACCTGTCGACGTGCAAAAGCTACGCTGGCGGCGGTGCACCGCGACCACCGGAGCATGTGCGGCGGCTGGCGGCGGAGATGGGCGAGGCCAAGCCGTTGCTCGGCTATGGCCTGACCGAGACCAATGCGGTCGGCTGCGGCATCATCAACGAAAACTATGTCGCGAAACCGATGTCGACCGGGCCGGCGTCGAAGCCTCTCGTCGATCTCGCGATCCTCGACGACAATGGCAACGAACTGCCGCAGGGCGGTGTCGGCGAAGTCTGCATGCGGTCGGTGGCCAATTTCGAAGGCTATTGGAACAACCCGGCCGCAACCAAGGCCGCCTTCTTCGAGACCGGCTATTTCCGATCGGGCGACCTTGGCTATGTGGATGAGGACGGTTATCTGTTCATCGTCGATCGCAAAAAGGACATCATCATCCGCGGCGGCGAAAATATCAGCTGTCAGGAAGTCGAGGCGGCGATCTACGAACATCCCGACGTGAACGAATGCGCGGTGTTCGGGCTACCCGACGAACGGCTGGGCGAGGTCGTTGGCGCTGTGATCTGGGTCAAGCCCGGCAGCACGGTCGATGACGGGGCGATGTGTTCGTTCCTCAGCCAGCGCCTCGCGCCGTACAAGGTGCCGTGCAAAATCTGGATGTCGAACGATGCGTTGCCCAAGCTCGGTAGCGAAAAAATCGACAAGGTGAGCTTGCGCAAGCAATATCGTGAGGAATATGCGGCGGAGGTCGTCGCGTAACCAAATGCCTTGAAGGAGCGAACCGGGATCATGGCCGTGGCTGAAATTCCCGTCGCTCCTTCGGAACCCGAAGCGGCGCCAATTTTACCGGTACGCGTGTATCGCCACCGACTGCCGACCCGCGTCTGGCATTGGGTGAATGCGGTCACTCTGCTCATCATGCTGATGAGCGGGCTGATGATCTTCAATGCGCATCCCCGCCTTTACTGGGGGCAATATGGCGCGAACGTCGATCACGCCTGGCTCGAAATTGGCTCCACCAAAGACACGGGTTTTTTTCGCCTCGGGTCGTTGAAAGTCGAAACGACTGGGGTGTTGGGCCGCTGGACCGATGCCAAGGGTGTCGAGAAGACCTGGGCCTTTCCCGGCTGGGCGACGATTCCGACGAGTTATAATCTGGCTGACGGACGGCGCTGGCATCTGTTCTTTGCCTGGGTGCTCGCGATCAGCCTGTCGCTTTATATGCTGTGGACCGCGTTCCGCGGGCATCTGAAAAAGGATCTGCACGTCCGCCGCGCCGAATGGTCGCCGCGCCATATCTGGCACGATATCAAGGATCATGCCCGCCTGCGTTTCCCGAAAGGCGCGGCGGCGGCGCGCTATAATATCTTGCAAAAGCTGAGCTATATCGGCGTGATCTTTGTCCTGTTGCCGTTGATGATCGCGACGGGCCTCACGATGTCGCCAGGGTTCAACGCGACCGCGCCGTGGCTGCTCGATCTGTTCGGCGGGCGGCAGTCGGCGCGCTCGATCCATTTCATCGCCGCGTGGGCGCTCGTTGCGTTCTTCTTGGTCCATATCCTGATGGTGTTGCTGGCCGGACCGGTAAACGAGATTCGCTCGATGTTGAGCGGCTGGTTCCGCCTGCCGCCCGAGCGGGGAGAAGGCGCATGACCCTGAGTGAGTTTGTCTTGCCGCGCCGTCAGCTGATCGCTCGCGCCGGTGGACTGGCGGCGACGCTACCGCTGCTGGCGGCTTGCGACGCGATCAACGAAGCGCCCGCAGTACGCAAGATCCTGTCGATGGGCGAGGAGATGAACCGGGGAAGCCAGCGTGCGCTGACCGACCGCAATGCGCTGGCGCGCGAATTCACCCGCGCCGACTTGTCGCCCTTCTTTCGCCCCAACGGCACCAGACTGCCCGCAGGGGCCGCCTATGCGGCGCATGCGGCGAGCGGCTTTGCCGACTGGCGCATCAGGGTGTCGGGGCTGGTCGCCCGCCCGCGATCGCTGTCGATGGCCGACATCCGCGCGATGCCGCAGCGCACCCAGATCACGCGCCACGATTGCGTCGAGGGCTGGAGCGCGATCGGTCAATGGACCGGCGTGCCGCTCGCTCGCATTCTTGCTGCCGCCGGGGTGAAGGACAGCGCGCGCTATATCGTCTTTCGCTGCGCCGACCGCATCGGCGATGCGCTCTATTATGAAAGCTGCGACATGGTCGATGCGCTGCACCCGCAAACGATCATGGCGTGGGCGCTGAACGACAAGGTCCTGCCGATCGCGAACGGCGCGCCGCTGCGACTGCGGATCGAACGCCAGCTGGGCTATAAGCACGCCAAATATGTCCAGGGCATCGAAGCCGTCGCGAGCCTCGACGAAATTGGCGCGGGCAAGGGCGGCTATTGGGAAGACCGCATCGACTATGAATGGTATGCCGGGATTTAGTCCGGATATTTTGCGTTCATGCTGTCCCAGCTGAGTGCGATCAATTTTTCGAGTACTAACAGATCGATGTCGGCCAGCTTGTTGACGTAAAGGCATGCCTTGCTGGTCTTGTGCTTGCCAAGCGTCGCCAGCAGCGCGTCGGCCGCGGGTTGCCGATTGCCATAATCGCCCATCAGATAGAGCGTCAGCGCGGCCTTGCGCGGGCTAAATCCGGCTCGGCACATCGTTCCCGAATGGCCGCTGTCATAGACATAATCGTAGTGGCCATAGCCGATGATCGACGGCCCCCACATCTTCGGCTCTAGGCCGGTCACGCGGCGGTGGATCGCGTCGATGATCGGGGCTTCTTCGCGGCGCCGCGCATCGGGAAGCGCCGCGATGAAATCGGCGACCGCCACGTCGGTCGTCTTGGTCTTGATCGCGGCGTTGGCCATGACATGTTTCCCCCTATGACGATGGT
Source organism: Sphingopyxis sp. (assembly GCF_965279725.1). GTDB lineage: Bacteria > Pseudomonadota > Alphaproteobacteria > Sphingomonadales > Sphingomonadaceae > Sphingopyxis. The sequence continues at coordinate 132,048 of NZ_CBDIIL010000003.1, read as the reverse complement.
AGCCGGCTCGCACCGCATCGCCAAGTCGGTTGCGCCGTGGCTGGCGGGCTGCTAGCCGCGCCCGCGTCTTTCATCGCCAAAGGTGCCACCATGTCCGAGTCCTTCAAGCGCGTCGTCCTCGCCTATTCGGGCGGTCTCGATACCAGCGTCATCGTGAAGTGGCTGCAGGTGACCTATGGCTGCGAGGTCGTGACCTTCACCGCCGACTTGGGGCAGGGCGAAGAGATCGAGCCTGCGCGCGCCAAGGCCTTGCTGATGGGGGTGAAGCCCGAGCATATCTTTATCGACGATGTCCGCGAGGAATTCGTCCGCGACTTCGTGTTCCCGATGATGCGTGCCAATGCACGCTATGAGGGCGATTATCTGCTCGGCACGTCGATCGCGCGCCCGCTGATCTCGAAGCGGTTGGTCGAGATTGCGAAAGAAACCGGCGCCGACGCGGTGGCGCACGGTGCGACTGGCAAGGGCAATGACCAGGTCCGGTTCGAGCTTTCGGCCTATGCGCTGAACCCCGACATCAAGGTGATCGCCCCGTGGCGCGAATGGGATCTGACAAGCCGCACCGCGCTGATCGAATTCGCCGAGAAGCACCAGATTCCGGTTCCCAAGGACAAGCGCGGCGAGAGCCCCTTTTCGACCGATGCGAACCTCCTGCACACATCGAGCGAAGGCAAGGTGCTGGAGAACCCGTGGGATGAAACCCCCGACTATGTCTATTCGCGCACGGTCAATCCCGAGGATGCACCCGACACTCCCGAGTATATCACGATCGATTTCGAGCGCGGCGATGGCGTTGCGCTGAACGACGCAGCAATGTCGCCCGCCACTTTGTTGGCGGCGCTCAACGATTTGGGTCGCAAGCATGGCATCGGCCGCCTCGACCTCGTCGAGAACCGCTTCGTCGGCATGAAATCGCGCGGCATGTACGAAACGCCCGGCGGTGAAATCTATGCCCGCGCGCATCGCGGCATCGAAAGCATCACCCTCGACCGCGGCGCGGCGCACCTCAAGGACGAGCTGATGCCGAAATATGCCGAGCTCATCTACAACGGCTTCTGGTTCACCCCCGAGCGCGAAATGCTGCAGGCGGCGATCGATCACAGCCAGGAGAAGGTGTCCGGCACCGTCCGGATCAAGCTCTACAAGGGCAATGCCAGCGTCGTCGGCCGCAAGTCGCCGAACAGCCTCTACAGCGAGCGCCATGTGACGTTCGAGGACGATGCCGGCGCTTATGACCAGAAGGACGCGGCGGGGTTCATCAAACTGAACGCCCTGCGTCTGAAGCTGCTGGCGAAGCGCGACCGTTGAGCCATCGGTAACCCGTGGCGATCCGCGGCAAGGATCGATAAATCATTGGCTTCCTGTCCAGGAACGCTCCAGAACCGGCGCCACTTGATCCGGTGACGAGAGGGCGCGGGATGCGGATGTTCGATTTTTCGTCATGGCAAAGCATCGGCACGACGTTGCTGGGTCTCGCGCTCTTCACGCTGATCGGGGTCGGTATCCGGTTAATGGTGATGATGACCATCCAGCAGCGCCGCGAACGGATGAACCGCCAGATCAACGAGCGGCTGCGCACGTTGATGGCGGCTTACAAGACGCTGGGCGGCTCGTTCACAGGCGACTTGGCGGTCGACCCGCGCCACCTGCGCGATATGCGAAGGCCCGCCCCGGTTGAGGGTGAGACCGCGCCGCCGGTCAACCTGCCAGAAGAAAGCGCCGACGTGGAATCGAGCGAAGGCGAATCGGACCGGCCGCGCCGGATTCGTGACGCCGTCGAAGCGGCGCTGTCGGACATCATTCTGCTCGGCACCGAAGACCAGGTCCGGCTCGCCAGCCGCGCCGCGCGCGAACTGGCCGACGGCCGGCCGGTGCATGTCCACGATCTGGTGGTAACGCTGCGCGATTTCATTCGCCGGGCGCTCGACCTCGATCCGGTCCCGGCCGACGTGGTCATTCCATTGCAAGGACCGACGCGCCCGCTGGGCGGCGGCGGTAAAGGCGGCGGATCGGGGCGCGGCCAAGGTGGTGGTGGTGGCGGACGAAGCGGCGGCATGGGCGGCGGCGGCGTGGGTATGGCTGGCGGCCTTGGGGTCGCAGGCGGCGCGACAATCGCGCGCGGCTCCGCCGACGGGGCGGACAGCGACCCCGTCAATGAAACGCAACCGAAATGAAGCGAATGAAGGGTTAGCATGACACCCGGACCTGCGCTAAGGCGCGAATCGTGACTGCGACCCGCTTTTTCTCCGACAATGCTGCGACGGTTCATCCGGCGGTGATGGAAGCCTTGGTGGCGGCCAACCATGTCGATACCGCCTATGACGGCGATGCGCTCAGCCAGTCGCTCGACGCGACATTTTCCGACCTGTTCGAAACCGATTGCGAGGTTGTGTGGATTCCCACCGGTACCGCTGCGAACAGCATCATTCTCGCCCATTTCGTGCGGCCGTGGCAGGGCATCCTTTGCTACGAAGAAGCGCATATCGAGGTCGACGAATGCGGTGCACCAACCTTTTATTCGGGCGGCGCCAAGTTGATGACGCTGCCGGGGCGCGGTGCAAAGATCGACGCCGAGGCGCTGAAGGCGCGAATTGCGTCTATCCGCCAGGATGTGCATCAGGTCCAGCCCGCGGCTATCAGCATTACGAACGCGACCGAATATGGCCTCGTCTGGCGCGCTGACGAGATTAACGCGATCAGTGAGATCGCCAGAACCAATGGCATGAAGCTGCACATGGACGGCGCGCGGTTTGCCAATGCCGTCGCCTTCCTGGGCTGCGCGCCGGCCGACGTCACGTGGCGCGCCGGAGTCGATGCGCTGTCGTTCGGCTTTACCAAGAATGGCGCGATGATGGCGGAAGCGATCGTGTTTTTCGGCGGCAGCGGCGGGGCGGGCGTCCGCGAGCTCAAGAAACGGGGCGGGCATCTGCTCAGCAAGGGACGGTTCGTCGCAGCGCAGATTCGCGCGATGCTCGCGAATGATCTGTGGCTGGACAATGCGCGCGCCGCCAACGCAGGGGCGGCGACGCTCGCTTTGGCTTGCGGCGATCGATTGATGCATCCGGTCGAGGCCAATGAATTGTTCGTGCGGCTGGCCTCGGACGAAGCCGCAAAATTGCGCAGCGCCGGGTTCGATTTCTACGATTGGGGCGAAGGCGCGGCGCGCCTCGTCGTCAGCTGGGATCAGGATGCCGACGCGGTCGCGCCGCTGGCGGCAGCCATTGCGGCGCTATGAGCGCCCCGCCCAGCCTGTTGACGCCGCGCGTCCTTTTCCCCTTCCTCTTCGTCACCTTGATCTGGGGATCGACGTGGATCGTGATAACCGGGCAACTCGGCATCGTCCCGCCAAGCTGGTCGGTTGCTTATCGTTTCTTGGTCGGTGCCGCGGCGATGTTTGCGTATGCGACGTGGCGCGGCGAGAGGCTGACGCTGTCGGGGTTCGGTTGGGGATTCGCTGCGTTGCTCGGTCTCGCGCAATTCGCGTTCAATTTTAACTTCGTCTATCGCGCCGAACTCCACATCACCTCGGGACTGGTCGCGGTGCTGTTTGCGCTGCTGATCGTCCCGAACACCCTGCTTGGCCGCCTGTTCCTGAAAACCAGGGTCGAGGGGCGCTTTCTGTTGGGGGCCGGGATCGCGATCATGGGGGTGGGGATGATGATACTCCACGAATATCGCGCCGCCGACGTGGGTGCGACCGAAGTGCTGATCGGGACCGCGCTGACGCTGTGCGGTGTAATCTGTGCGTCGGCGTCCAATGTGATGCAAGGTTCTAGCATCGCGCGCGAGCAGTCGATGGCAGTGATGATCGCCTGGGCGATGTTGTTCGGCGCATTGGGCGATGCTGCCTTCGCATGGGCGACAACCGGTCCGCCGTTGATCGAGGCAACGCCTGCCTATTTGGGCGGTGTGCTTTATCTTGGCGTAATCGCCAGCGCCGTAACCTTTCCGCTCTATTTCAACATCATTCGCGCGGTCGGGCCAGGGCAAGCCGCGTGGTCGAGCGTTTTGATCCCGATCATCGCCATGGGATTTTCGACGATCTTCGAAGGCTATAGCTGGGCGCCACTTTCGATCGCGGGGGGCGCGGTGGCGCTGATCGGGCTGGTGATTGCGGTGGCGAAACGGCCCGAGCGGCCCAGCGTCAGCGCCAATATGGTCGCGGTGCCGGTGGAAAAAAACGAAAACCTCTAAATCCGTTCGTGTGGAGCGAAGTCGAAACACGAACGGAAACGAGAGCGCATCCTAGCCCGCGCTGATCCGTTCGATGTCGGCGCCGACCGCCTGCAATTTTTCTTCCAGCCGCTCGTAGCCGCGATCGAGGTGATAGACGCGGTTCACCTCGGTCGTGCCTTGCGCCGCAAGACCGGCGATGATCAGGCTCATTGAGGCGCGCAGATCGGTCGCCATGACCGGCGCACCGACCAGATGGTTGACGCCGCGCACCACGGCGCTGCGGCCGCGCACATCGATGTCGCAACCCATGCGCGCCAGTTCGGGGACGTGCATGTAGCGGTTCTCGAAGATCGTTTCGGTGAACAGCGACGCGCCTTTGCCGAGCGTCGCCATCGCCATGAACTGCGCTTGCATATCGGTCGCAAAGCCGGGGTAGGGGGCGGTCGACAGGGTAACCGGTTCGGCACGGCCCGACATCGCGACGCGGACGCCGGTCTTGGTTTCCTCGACCGTCGCGCCGGCCTGACGCAGCGCCGCGAGCGTCGCTTCCATCTCGCTTGCCTTCGCGCCGACCAGTTCGACATCGCCTTCGGTAATCACGGCGGCACAGGCGTAGCTGCCTGCTTCGATGCGGTCGGCCATGACGCGGTATGTCGCACCGTGCAGGCGATCGACGCCCTCGATAGTCAGCGTTTCGGTGCCGATGCCGTCAATCTGCGCGCCCATTGCGGCCAGGCAATTGCACAGGTCGACGATCTCGGGCTCGCGCGCCGCGTTTTCGAGGACGCTGCTGCCCTTGGCAAGCACCGCAGCCATCACCGCATTTTCGGTCGCGCCGACCGAGACGACGGGGAAGGTAAATTTACCGCCGGCCAGCCGCCCGCCTGGCGCGCTGGCTTTGACATAACCCGAGGCGAGTTCGATTTCGGCGCCGAGTGCCTCCAGAGCCTTGAGATGCAGGTCAATTGGGCGGTTGCCGATCGCACAGCCACCGGGCAGCGACACCGTCGCTTCGCCGGCGCGGGCGAGCAGCGGGCCGAGCACGAGGATCGAGGCGCGCATCTTGCGCACGATGTCATACGGCGCGACGGTCGAGGTCAGCGTTGTCGTGCGCGCGGTCATGACGCGGCCGAAATCCTCAGGCCGCGATCCCTCGATCGTTGTTGAACAACCGAGCTGGTTGAGCAGGTGACCAAAGCCATCGACATCGGCGAGCCGCGGCAGGTTGCGCAGCGTTAGCGGCTCGTCGGTGAGCAGCGCGCACGGCAGCAAGGTGAGCGCCGCGTTCTTGGCGCCGGAGATGGGGATACGGCCCTTGAGTCGCTGGCCGCCGCGAATGACGATTTGATCCATCGGCTTTCTTTAGCGCACGGACGCGGGCGCGCAAGCGGGGCTAAGCGGATGGCGGCGGACGATACCCCGCATCGCCTTCGAACTGCGCCTTGGCTTCGCGCTGTCCCTTGCTCATGAAAATATAACTGACGACCGAAAGGATCAGCAAGGCAACGCCCAGTAGTGGAACGCTGTCGCGCGTCGCGACGACGAGGGCGATCCACGCGATATTCACGATGCCGAGGATCAGGAAAACCTTCTGGTTGTTACCGGCAAAGCCATAGACCTCGCGCCCGTCGGTGCTGCGCACGCCGTGGACACCCTTCAGGTCGAACGCATTATAGAGATAGAAGCGTCCGCGAGCACCCGGCACCAGCTCGGCGGCCACGTTGTCCTTGACCACCGCATGGCGGATTGTCCGTGCACTGCCGTCGTCCTGCTGGAAGGTGACACTGCGGAAAATTGAAACGCCGCCTTTGGTGCGCTTGATGTCGGCACCTTCGATGCTACCATCGACGATCGAATTAGGCATATGTCGGATCCCCTGCTGTGGCGCGACCCAGGGAGCCCCAAACTAATCGATCTCACCGCGTAAGGGAAGCTGCGCCGTTGGTTAAGTCGCCACCCGTTGTGCATGGCTTTCTTCGTGGCGTTCTTGGTGAAAATATGAAACTAATCGTGTCGATATAGGGGTCGACAAGGATAGCGTAACGGAAACGGCTTTTCACAGGGGAGAAGATAATGCGGAACAAGGTCGTCACGATTGTCACCACGGCTACGTTGATCGCGAGCCAGCTTGCCGTTCCAGCGATGCCCCAAGCGACGACGCTGCCCTATCCGCCGCCGGGCGGTCCTCAGATTCAGCCGCCGCGTCCGGGCGGACCGCAGATCGTTCAGCCGTCGCCGGGCTACGGCTATGCGGGGACGCTCCGCTGCGAGTCGCGAAATAACAAGCAGCAGCGCTGTAACGTGCGCACCGGCAATCGTGTCGATTTGCAGCGCGTTATTGGCGGCCGCTGTTCGAAGGGGCGTGACTGGGGTTTCACCGCCACCCAGATCTGGGTGTCGGGCGGCTGCCGCGCCGAATTCGCTTATGGCTATGCCAATGATGGCGGCGGCTACCCGACGCCGTTGCCCCAGCCGGTCAACGATTATGCGGGCACGCTGAACTGTGAATCATGGAGCTATAAATATCAGCAGTGCAACGTCCCGACGAACAATCGCGTCGAACTGACGCGCAAGATCGCCGGCAAATGCAATGCGGGGCGGCAATGGGGCTATACCGACAATTATATCTGGGTCGACAAAGGCTGCCGCGCCGAGTTCTCTTATGGGTACCGGAATGTCCGGCCGCCGGAGAATGACAAGGACAAGGGGCCGAGCACCGGGCTGATCATCGGCGGAGTCGTCGTGGCGGGCGGATTGCTTGCGTTGCTGCTCAGCAAAAAGAAGAAATCGGCAACGGTCGGCGAAACCGCCGCCGAAGCGCCATCGACTTATCCCGCCGGTCCGCCCGCTACGCTGAGCGCCAATCTGTCGGCTTTGCCCAGCGCGTCGCGCGCATCGGTGCAGAATTGCATGACCGACGCGGCGCGGCAGATCGGGGTGACCGGCGGCACGCGCCTGTCCTATGACAAGCTGGTCTCGCTCGAACAGGGCAACGGCGGCTGGCGGATCCGCGCGGCGATGACCGCGACCTATCCCGACGGAGCGAAGCAGGTCGAGATGTATTGCCGCGCGACGCCGAGCGACATCATCCAGCTCGATTTCAGCTAGGTCGCGTCGGGAAGCTGGGGCAGATGGGTATGAAGATTGCAGGCGCTACTTTGGTGCTATTGGCTAGTTTGTCCGCGCCGGTGACCGCACAGGGTCCGACCGCCGGCGCGGCACCGGAATGCGCGGCGAGTGCAAGTTGCGGCCGCAAGCCGACACCCCGGGGCAGTCCGAACGGCTGGATATCGGGGGCCGATTATCCCGCTGGTGCGAGCGGGGACGGTAGAGTGTCGGTGACATTGGTGGTCGACACGGGCGGAAGGCCAATATCGTGCGTCGTCACACAAAGTAGCGGGGTTGACCTGTTCGATCAGGCCGCATGTTCGGCGCTGCAGCGGCGCGCGCGCTTCAATCCGGCGCTCGATGCCTATGGCCGGCCGACGGTCGGGAATTATCCGACACGCGCGAGTTTTATCCAGAATTGCACCAACAATGCGTCTGCCATCTGTATCGATCTGAGCAAGAAATGACGCGATCCGAATGGCTCAGGCCAGCGCCTCTTCAACCTGCGCCAGTCGATCCTTGCCGAAAAACATCTCCCCCCCGACGAAGAAGGTCGGGATGCCGAACACGCCGCGCGCGACGGCGGCCTCCGTATTGGCCACAAGCTTTGCCTTGATTTCGAGTTCCTGCGTTTGCGCGAGAAGCGCGGGGCCGTCGAAGCCGTTGGCCGACAGCAGCGCCGCGATCACCTCCGGGTCGTCCATCTTCAGCCCGTCCTCCCACATCGCGCGGTTTACCACGTCGATATAGTCGTCAAGATTGCCTTCAGCTTGGGCGACGATCGCACCGCGCATGATGGTCAGCGTGTTCACCGGAAAATGCGGGTTGAGGCGATATTTGGTCAGGCCGTGCTTCGCGATGAAACGCTGCATCTCCAGATGTTCATAGGCCATTTTGGCGGGCGCGTCGGCATATTGGATCATCGGCGCCTTATTGCCTGTCGCCTTGAAGATGCCGCCGAGCAGGCAGGGGGTGATGACGAGGTCGGCGCCGGTGCGGTCAAGCAGTTCGGGCAGAACCTTCAACGTCAGATAGGCGTTGGGGCTGCCGAAATCGAAAATGAGTTCCAAAGTCTTTTGGACGGTTTTTGTCACCATTTTTCTCCCCAAGGGCGAAGGTCGAGTTCGTGGGTCCAGGCGCTTTTGGGCTGCTGGTGAAGCATTACATAATTGGCGGCGATCGCATCGGGGTTGAGGATCAGATCCTGCGCCTTGGCGCTATCGAAATCGGGGTGGCGGCCCTTGATGAAATCGGTGTCGATCGCGCCATCGATGATCGTGTGCGCGACGTGGATGCCTTGCGGTCCCAGTTCGCGCGCCATCGACTGGGCCAGCATGCGCAGCGCGCCCTTGGCGCCCGAGAAGGCCGAAAATCCCGAACCGCCACGCAAGCTTGCGGTGGCGCCGGTGAAGATGATCGTGCCGCGACCGCGCGGCTGCATATGTCTTGCCGCTTCGCGTCCCATCAGGAAACCGCCGAGACAGGCCATTTCCCAGACCTTCGTGTAAACGCGCACGGTGGTTTCGGTGATCGGGAAATTGACGTTGGCGCCGATGTTGAACACAGCAACCTCGACCGGTCCGACCTCGGCCTCGACCTGATCGAACAGCGCGATCATGTCGTCTTCGTTGCGCGCATCGGCTGGGAAGGCGCGCGCTTGATGGCCGTCGTCCCGGATCGATTGGGCAAGAGCTTCGAGCGCTTCGGCGCCGCGCGGTCGGCGGTTAACGCACGCGGTCAGCCCTTCGACGGCGAAAGCGCGGGCGATGGCACCGCCGGTGGCATCGCCGGCCCCGATAATGACAGCTGCGGGATTGGGCATGCGACTCTCCTCTTGCGCTCAATAGTAACTATGATAATCATAGTGACAAGAGATTTTTCTTCTCCTCGTCATCCCCGCGAAAGCGGGAACCCCGCTTGGGCAGTCGAGGATTCAACTGGGTCCCCGCTTTCGCGGGGATGACGAAAAGGGGTGATCATAGGTTTATGCCGAAGCGTGCGGATCTGTCGGACACTTTCTGCCCCGTCGGGCGATCGGCCGAACTGCTTGGTGATCGCGCGGTGCTGCTGATCCTGCGCGACCTGTTTTTTGGCAATCGGCGGTTCGAGGTCATTGCGGCGAATACGGGACTGGGGCCGCAACTGGTGTCATCGCGACTCAAACTCTTGGCTGCGGAAGGTGTGGTCGAGCGGCGGGCGTATAGCGAACGCCCGTCGCGCCACGACTATTGGCTGACCGACAAGGGCAAGGCGCTGTTCGATGTGCTGTACGCGATGCGCAATTGGGCCGAACGCTGGGCGTACGCACCGGGCGAAACTGGCGACGGCCCGGCGATCCGCTATGTCCACCGCGCATGCGGCGCCGATGTCGGGACCGCGACGACGTGTCCGGGCTGCGGCGCAGCGCTGGGCTATGGCGATTTGAAGGGCGAAGCGTCAGCAGTGCTCATGGCCGAGCAGGCGGGGAGGGCTTAGTTCTCCCTCGCGTCTTCAGGGAGCGCTTTGTTCAGGCCTTTTCAAGCGTGCATTGCAGCGGATGCTGACCTTGGCGCGCGGCGTCCATCACCTGATTGACCTTGGTTTCGGCGACTTCATAGCTGAACACGCCGCACACGCCGACGCCCTGTTGATGGACATGCAGCATCACTTGAGTCGCCTGTTCGATGTCCATGTTGAAAAAGCGCTGGAGCACCATCACGACGAATTCCATCGGCGTATAATCGTCGTTGAGCAGCAGCACTTTGTACATCGACGGCTTTTTCGCCTTCGCGCGGGTGCGCGTGGCGACGCCGACGCCTGGCCTGCCGGGCGAGCCGTCATCCTTGTCCGCCATCGCGCGGACATTCTTCGATCCCGCCATGGCGCGGGTCGGATGGGTGGTTGAGACTGGAAACATCATGGGCAGGAATATCGCAAGCTGCGGGCGAAGCGCAAGAGGCGCGCGCGCGGTTTTTAACCTCTTGTTCGCCAGCGGGGGGCGGCGGTGGTCCAAAAACAAGAACCGCCCGCTTCCTCTGGGGAAGCGAGCGGCTCGTGTTGGTGTCGGCGCAGGCGGGGGAGGGGGAGGGTGCCCGCGCCAACGGAAGCTAAAGGCGCTTTAAGCGGCCTTCATCTTCGAGGTGATGACCGAAACGCGGTTTGAGATCGGCGCAAAGCTGTCGTTTGCCATCTTGACGACCAGTTCGCTGGTCTTCGAAGTCTGGGCAACGGCGGCGTCGAAAGCCTTCTTGCTGTTTTCGGCATAGAGCTTGAAGAAATCGGCCGGCGTCTTGACGCCGGTGTAGCCCTTCAGCGCAGCGGTCGTGTCTTCAAAGCTCTTGCGAGCGAAGGTCACGCCTTCCTGGCCGATCACTTCCATGTTCTTGGCAGCGATCTTGCCGGCTTCGACGAGCGCTTCGACGTTCGCCTTGTTGAATTCGACGGCTTCTTCAGCAAGCTTGCTGGTCTTGCTCATCGCGTCCTTGGCCTTCGCGTTGAAGTCGGCGGTCAGGGCTTCGGTGCGGGTCTTCGCTTCGTCGGCGAACTTCTTGACGGTGTCGTTCATGGTCTTGATTCCTTTGCTGACGGCGGCAACCGGCTTCGGTGCGGCCTTGGGGGCAATTTTCTTCACGACCGCCTTCTTGGGGGCGACCTTTTTGGCAACTGCTTTAGGAGCAGCAGCCTTTTTCGCGGCCGGCTTGGCTTTTGCCTTCACCGTCTTGATCTTGGCAGGGGCCGGCGCCTTCACCACTGCGGGGGCAGCGGCGACGGCGACTGTCGGGGCGGCCGGAGTCGCGACCGGCTTCGGTGCGGTTTCCAGCGTCGCGGCTTCGAAAGCCTTTTCGGCACTATCCATCTTGGTAGCCATCGTAACAACTCCTTTTATGTTGCAGTGCACAATATAGGAGTGGCTCGGCAATTTCAAGGGTAATATGGTGCAGTGCACAAAAAAATGTTTTGCCGCCTTACGGCGAGATAATCGCTAGATATTACCGCTGTTTGACATAGCGGCCGGGCGCGTCCTCAATCGCCTTTTTGGCGCCTTTTCCCGGTATGCGCGAACCCTTCACAGGTATTTTTGCGCTATCCTGGGCCGAAATCCAGTCGATCCAGTTCGGCCACCAGCTGCCCTTGGTCTCGCTGGCACCCGCGATAAATTCGTCAAGCGTTGCCGCTTTGCTGTCGCCGGTCCAATATTGATATTTGCCCGCGGCAGGGGGATTGACGACTCCGGCGATATGGCCCGATCCCGCCAGCAGGAACGTCTTTGGCCCCGAAAGATGGTCCATCAGCCGCCATACGCTGGCTAGCGGCGCGATATGATCCTCGCGGCCAGCCTGAATATAGGCGGGGGTTTCGATTTTCCGCAGATCGATGGGCGTACCGCACGCTGACAGGCTGTTCGGGATCACCATGCGATTGTCGCGGTAGAGTTCGATCAGATATTGCCGATGCCACTTGGCAGGCAGGTTGGTGGTGTCGCCGTTCCAATAGAGCAGGTCAAAGGGCGGATAGTCGTTGCCGAGCAGATAATTGCTGACGACATAATTCCAGATCAGGTCGCGCCCGCGCAGGCTGTTGAAGGTGGCCGCCATGTAGCGGCCGTCAAGGAACCCCGGCGCCGACAGCTGTTCGAGCAATGCAAGGTTGCTGTCGTCGACGAACATCTTGAGGTCGCCGGCCTGTTCAAAATCGACCTGCGCGGTGAAGAAGGTCACCGACTTGACCTTGTCGGCCTCTTTTCTGGCTGCCAGCATCGCGAGGGTTGCGGCGAGGGTGGTGCCGGCGACGCAATAGCCGATCGTGTGGACGGCGGGGACGTCGAGCACCGCGCGCACCGTGTCGATCGCATCGAGTTGGGCGGCGATATAATCGTCCCACACAATGTCCTTCATCGACGCGTCGGCCGATTTCCAGGATACCATGAACACCGACAGCCCTTGCTCCACCGCCCAGCGCACGAAGCTTTTTGCAGGATTCAGGTCGAGAATATAGAATCGGTTGATCCACGGCGGGAAGATCAGGAGCGGGACGGCGAGCACGTCCTTGGTGGTCGGGGTATATTGGATCAGCTGGTAGAGATCGGTCTGGTGGATGACCTTGCCCGGGGTGGTCGCGATATTGACCCCGACCTCGAATGCGTCGGGATCGACATGGCTAAGCTGCCCGCGCGATAGATCGGTGAGCATATGCTGCAAGCCCTTGAGCAGGCTTTCGCCGCGCGTTTCGACGGCGCGTTTGATCACTTCCGGGTTGGTTAGCGCGAGGTTCGTCGGCGCCATCGCGTCGGCGATACCCTTTGCGGCAAACTCCATCTTCGCGCGCGCTGCGGGGTCAAGGCCGTCCAGTTGGCGCGTCGTCGCGAGCATCTGTTCGGCGAGCAGACCATAGGTTTGGTGGATCATCGCGAACACAGGGTTCGACGCCCAGTCCGGGTCGGCGAAGCGGCGGTCCTTCGCTGCCGCGACGTCGGGCGCCGCCGGGGTCATCGGGTTCAAGGTCGCGAGCGAGGTCCAGAAGGCGACGCCCTGATCCCACATCTTTGATGATTGCTGGGTCCACAGCTGCGCCGCGGGGCTGTTCAGCCAGTTTGCGGGATCGAACATCGCGGCCGCGCTTGTCTTGCCATCATTCGCCTGGCCCAGCGCATATTCGAGCATCATCTGCTGCGCGCGGCCGATGACGCTCGTCCAATGCTGAATGTCGTCGGGCGACGGCAGAAAGGGATTGGGCGCTCCGGTCGTACCGTCTTGGTCTGCCTCGTTCATGCTCGTTCCCGCTGGTCAGTGCTGTCAAACTGCCTATAACAAGGCGCGTCGCGACTTGCGACCGCTGATCGTCCCGTAACGAAAAGGAGTTGTTCTAGTTTCCCATGTCCGAAGATGAATTCTATCGCATCAAGCGCCTGCCGCCCTATGTCATCGCCGAAGTCAATGCGATGCGTGCGGCCGCCCGCGCCGCGGGAGAAGACATCATCGACTTGGGGATGGGCAATCCCGACCTGCCGCCGCCGGCGCATGTGATCGAGAAATTGTGTGAAGTCGCGATGAAGCCCGACGCGCACGGCTATTCGCAGTCCAAGGGCATCCCGGGGCTGCGCAAGGCACAGGCCAATTATTACGCCCGCCGCTTCAACGTCGAACTCGACCCCGAAAGCGAGGTCGTGGTGACGATGGGATCGAAGGAAGGGCTGGCCAGCCTGGCGACCGCGATCACCGGACCCGGCGACGTCGTGCTGGCACCGAACCCCAGCTATCCCATTCACACCTTCGGTTTCATCATCGCCGGGGCGACGATCCGCAGTGTGCCGACAACCCCCGACGAAAATTACTGGCGCGCCCTCGACCGCGCCATGGCGTTCACCGTGCCGCGGCCGTCGATCCTGGTGGTCAATTACCCGTCGAACCCGACCGCCGAGGCGGTCGATCTCGCTTTTTACGAACGGCTCGTTGCCTGGGCCAAGGAGAACAAGGTCTGGGTGCTGTCGGACCTTGCCTATTCAGAGCTGTATTATGACGGCAATCCGACGCCTTCGATCCTGCAAGTACCCGGCGCCAAGGATGTTGCCGTCGAATTCACCTCGATGTCGAAAACCTATTCGATGGCGGGCTGGCGGATGGGCTTTGCGGTCGGCAACAAGCGCCTGATCGCGGCCATGACGCGGGTTAAATCCTATCTCGATTATGGGGCGTTCACACCGATTCAGGCGGCGGCCTGTGCGGCGCTGAATGGCCCGCAGGACATCGTCGCGCGCAATCGCGAGCTGTATCAAAAACGCCGCGACGTGATGGTCGAAAGCTTTGGCCGCGCAGGCTGGGATATTCCGAGCCCGAAGGCGTCGATGTTCGCTTGGGCGCCGCTGCCTCCTGCGCTCGCGTCGATGGGCAGCCTGGAATTCACCAAGCAATTGCTGATCCATGCCAAAGTCGCGGTCGCGCCGGGCGTCGGTTATGGTGAGGATGGTGAGGGCTTTGTCCGCATCGCCATGGTCGAAAACGAACAGCGCATTCGTCAGGCTGCGCGCAACATCCGCAAATTCCTGTCGATGCACGGTGTCAACACGCCTTCGGTCGCGGCCGGCGCCGAGGGATGAGCATGACTGGCTCGGCGATGATCGCCGAGACGATCCAACTGTCGGTCACCCCGGTGTTCCTGCTTGTCGCGACGGGCAGTCTGCTCAACGTCTTGACCGGACGCCTGTCGCGCGTGGTCGATCGCTCGCGGGCGTTGATGGAGCGCTGGTCCGAGACCGAGGGGGCGGAACATGAGCGGGTCGTCGCCGAACTGCGCGCCGCCGACCGGCGCATGGACGTGATCAACAATGCGATCGCCGCCGCTGTCGCGTGCGGCATCGTCGTGTGCCTGCTCGTCGCGCTGCTGTTCGCGCAGGCGATTGCCGGGTTCAACCTGGGGCTTGCTGCGTCCTGGGCGTTCGCGATTGCGATGATGCTGTTGCTCGCGTCGCTGGTGCTGTTCCTGATCGAGGTCCGGATGGCGATCCGCAACATCCATGTGCCGATGGAGTTGCTCGAACTCGAGGAAATGGGCTGGAAGCGCCGGCGGGATAAACGGTAACGTCTTATCTGTTCCGTCGTTGCGAGCGAAGCGAAGCAATCCAGAGCGGTTTACGCGGGCTCTGGATTGCTTCGCTTCGCTCGCAATGACGATTAAGTGTTAGGGCGCCACGCTCACGCGGTAGGTCGGCGTCACGCGCTTTTGGCTGGCCTGCTCATAAGCGTAACCCGCCGCCAGCACGTCGGCATCGGCCCATTTGCTGCCGATGAACGACAAACCGATTGGCAGGCCCGCGACCGCGCCCATCGGCACGGTCAGATGCGGATAGCCCGCGACCGCGGGTAACTGGCTGACGCTGGGACCGCTGTAATGGTCGCCGTTGACCAAGTCGCTGGTCCAGGCGGGTCCATTTGTGACCCCCACGAGCAGATCGACGTCATGCTCTTTCATCAGCCGGTCAATGCCCTCGGCACCAGCAAGCCGCGCCGCCTTGTCGCGCGCCGTGATATAGGCCGGGCTGTCGAGGCTGCCCTTGCTTTCGGCCAGTTCAAACAGTGACTGGTCGAACCATTTCAGCTCGGCCGGGTTCGCCTTGTTGAACGCGATGAGGTCGGCGAGCGACGTGGGGCCGTTCTTGGCGGGCAGTCCCGCGAGATAGATCGCCATATCGGCCTTGAGTTCGGTCATCAGCACCTCGAACTCAGCATCGCCCAATTCTTCCAGCCCCTTGCGGCTGTCGGCGATTTCGACGACCGTCGCGCCCAGATCGGTCATCTGCTTCAACGCTGCATTGAACAGCGCGGCGACGTCGGCACGGTCGCCGATGCGGTCGCGCAGCACGCCGATACGCTTTCCCTTCAGCGCATCAGGGGAGAGCGCCGCGACATAATCGACTTTTCGCGCGTCTGCCTCCGTGGTCGCCGGGTCGGCGGGGTCGCTGCCCGCAATAATTGTCATCACCAGCGCCGCGTCGCGCACGGTCAGCGTCATAGGTCCTGCCGTGTCCTGGCTGTGGCTGATCGGAACGATATGGGTGCGGCTGACCAGCCCGACGGTCGGCTTAAACCCGACGATGCCGTTCACGCCGGCGGGGCAGGTGATCGATCCGTCGGTTTCGGTACCGATTGCGAGCGGCGTCAGCGAAGCGGCCACCGCTGCGCCGCTGCCCGCCGACGAACCGCAAGTGTTGCGGTCGAGCGCGTGCGGATTTTTCGTTAGCCCGCCAGTCGCACTCCAGCCGCTGGTCGAATTGTTCGAGCGGATATTAGCCCATTCGCTGAGGTTGGTCTTGCCGAGGATGATCGCACCGGCATCGCGCAACCGCGCGACCAGCGGCGCGTCGCGGCTCGTGATATTATCTTTCAGCGCCAGCGAACCAGCGGTCGTGGGTACCGGCCCCTGCGCCTCGATATTATCCTTGATCAGCACCGGAATGCCGTGGAGCGGTCCGCGGATTTTGCCCACCTTGCGTTCTTCATACAGCCGTTTTGATTCGCTCTTGGCATCCGGAAAAGTCGCGATGACTGCATCCAGCTTCGGCCCGTAATCGTCGACCTTCAAGATGCGGTCGAGATAGAGGGTGACCAGCAATTCTTCATACATCGAGCCGCTGGTCATTTCGGCCTGCAGCGTCGCCGCGTCCTTGCCTTCGACGGGCGGCAGCGGTGGCGGCATCGCCGCGGTGGGCGCGATGGCAAGAAGCGCGGTGGCGGCGAGCAGGGAAATTTTTTGCATGGGCCACACGCTGCCAGCCGTAGCGGCAATTGCAAGCGGCGATTTTCAGAGCGCCGCATCGGCGTTGACACCGGGCGGCGGGGTCTGCACCCCTATCGGTGGGAGAGATAAATGACTGACAAGCCTGCCCTCGCGACGGGTATCGCCTCGCCATCGTCCGACGGTGTTTCCACACAAACGCGCACGATGCTGTGGATCCTGCTGATCGTCTATATCTTCAATTTCCTCGACCGGCAGATCGTCAACATCCTCGCCGAACCGATCAAGGCGGACCTCGGGCTTTCCGATACCGAGCTGGGCTTGCTCGCCGGCCCCGCCTTTGCGGTTTTCTACGCCCTGCTCGGCATTCCCATCGCGCGCTACGCCGACAAGGATGGGACGAACCGGGTGCGGCTGATCGCGCTCGCGCTCGCCATTTGGTCGGCGATGACCGCAGTATGCGGGCTGGCGCAGAATTTCGTCCAGCTGCTGTTCGCACGGATCGGCGTCGGGGTCGGCGAGGCGGGCTGCACGCCGGCCGCGCACTCATTGATTTCCGACAGCGTTCCGGCCGAAAAACGCTCGTCGGCAATTGCCTTTTATGGTCTGGGCGTGCCGATCGGGTCGCTGCTCGGGCTGATCATCGGCGGGATCGTCAACGATCTCTATGGCTGGCGCATCGCGCTGATGATGGTCGGGGCACCCGGGTTGCTACTGGCACTGGTCGTGTTGTTCGTCATGCGCGAGCCGCGACATAGCCGGACTGCCGAAGCCGCCGCGACCGCTGCGGCGGTGGTGCGGCTGTCGACCGGCGAGGCGATGCGCGAAATCTTCGCGTCGCGCGCCTTTATCTACATTTTGATCGCCTCGTCCGTCGTCGCGTTTCTGGGTTATGGCAAGGCGCTGTGGACGATCAGCTTTTTCATCCGCAGCCATGGCCTGTCGACGACCGAAGCCGGACTGTCGATGGCGGTCGTGCTGGGCGTGGCGGGCGTGTTCGGTACTTGGCTCGGCGGCAAGATGGCCGACAAATTCGGTCCGCGCGACAAGAAACACCTGCTGACCTTTCCCGCTTACGGGATGGCGATTGCGGCGCCGATTCTGTTTTTCGGTTATCTCATGGAAGATTGGCGTGTGGCCGTCGCGCTGCTGATCATCCCCACGATCCTTAACTCGGCTTATTATGGACCGGCCTATGGCTGTGTGCAGGGGCTGGTGCGCCCGCAAGCGCGCGCGGTTGCGGCCTCGATCATGCTGTTCGGACAAAATCTGATCGGGCTGGGTTTCGGGCCGTTCTTGTTCGGCGTGCTGTCCGATGCGTTGCAGCCGTTCGCCGGAACCGAAAGTGTCCGCTGGGTGCTTTACGGCGCGGCGTGGCTAGGACTGATCCCCGCCTTCTTCTTCTGGCGCGCTAGTTTGCGGCTGCAGGCCGAACTCAAGTCGGGCTAATAGGGCGGTTCTTGCCGTGCGCGCTGCGCTTTCGCTGCGTCGACCCACCAGTTGAGATCGTCGGCAAAACGCGGGAAGGCTTTTTCGAGCCGCTTGCCGCTGTCACCGGCGGGCTGACCCTCTTCGTCAAACGCTGACGCAATGCCGCCGACGGGCAGGATCGACGAGGTGACCGCCATGCCCATTTCGCCCAGCGTGTCGCGCCAGCCCAACATCGCGCGGACCCCGGCGAACGGGCCCGCCGAATAACAGGCGATCGCCGCGGGGCGCCAGAACCATTCCTCGAGAAAATGGTCGGTCAGGTTTTTGAGCCCCGGCTGCATGCCCCAATTATATTCGCCGG
The DNA here is from genome assembly GCF_965279725.1 of Sphingopyxis sp. GTDB lineage: Bacteria > Pseudomonadota > Alphaproteobacteria > Sphingomonadales > Sphingomonadaceae > Sphingopyxis. The sequence continues at coordinate 113,765 of NZ_CBDIIL010000003.1, read as the reverse complement.
TGACGAACAGGAAGCCATCGGCGGCGCGGATCTGGCCCGCGAGCGCAGCCATAGCCGGCGGTGCCTCGCCCTTGGGATATTCCTTGAACATGCGGTCGAGCATCGGCAGGTCGACCGCTTTGGCGTCGATCAATTCGGCGCTATCGCCTCGCGCCTTCATCGCATCGACGATCCAGCGGGCAAGCTTGATGCCCTGCCGGTCGCGGCGGTAGCTGCCATAGAATACAAGGATGTGGCGGGACATGGGTTCTCCTGAGGACCGACGGTGACGCAACGCGGGCGCGAACAGCCCATCCTAGGCGCTCGGCAGCGCGCGGCAAGTGGTTGCCAGCTTCGCGCCGGTGCCTAAGGTGGCTGCGAGGGGAAATCTTGCCATGACCATATATCGCACGCCCGATGCGCGTTTCGATGCGCTGCCCGACTGGCCTTATGCGCCGCAATATCTCGAAATCGACGGCGGCCTGCGCGTCCATTATGTCGATGAGGGCGCTGCCAATGCCCAGCCGGTGCTGATGCTCCATGGCGAGCCGACCTGGTCCTATCTGTATCGCCATATGATCGGCCCGGCGGTGGCAGCCGGTTTTCGCGTCGTCGCGCCCGATCTGATCGGCTTCGGCCGCTCGGACAAGCCGCTCGATCGTGGGACTTATAGCTATGCGGCGCAGGTCGCGTGGATGCGGCAGTGGATCGAGGCGCTCGACCTTAAAAACATCATCCTGGCGTGCCAAGATTGGGGCTCGCTGATCGGGCTGCGACTGGTCGCCGAAATGCCGGAACGCTTCGCGGGAGTCGCCCTGTCGAATGGCGGGCTGCCTGAGGGCCAACCCGCGCCCCGCGCCTTCGCCATCTGGCGCGCCTTCTCGCGCTACAGCCCGGTGTTTCCAATCGGCAAGATCGTCAAGGCGGGGACCAAGCGTGAACTGACGGCTGCTGAAATTTCGGCCTATGACGCGCCCTTTCCGACGCGCGCATCGAAGGTCGCGGCGCGTGTTTATCCGTCGTTCGTTCCGCTCGGCGACAATGTCGCGATCCCCGATCAAAAGCGCGCATGGGCGGCGCTGGAGGCTTTCGAAAAGCCGTTCCTGTGCTGTTTTTCCGACGGCGACCCGATCACGCGCGGCAGCGATGCCCTGTTCAAGGCGCGGGTGCCGGGAACGCAAAGCGTCGCGCACCGCACGTTGAAAGGCGGTCACTTCATTCAGGAGGACGACCCGGCGGGATTCGTTGCGGCAATCCGCGACGTGTCGGCCGCCGGGACCTTCGTCAGTCGCTGAACGGATCGCGGATCAGGATGGTGTCCTCGCGCTCGGGGCTGGTCGACACCAGCGCAATCGGGGTTTCGATCAGTTCCTGCACGCGCTGAATATATTTGATCGCCTGTGCAGGCAGGTCGGCATAGCTGCGCGCGCCCGCGGTCGTTTCCTGCCAGCCGTCCATTTCCTCATAGATCGGTTCGACCTCGGCCTGATCGGCCGAATGCGCGGGGAAATAGTCGAGGATTTTTCCACGCAGCCGATAGCCGGTGCAGATACGGATCGTGTCGAAGCCGTCGAGCACGTCGAGCTTGGTGAGCGCGATGCCGGTGACCCCCGATACCGCACAGCTCTGGCGCACCAGCACCGCGTCGAACCAGCCGCAGCGGCGCTTGCGCCCGGTCACGGTGCCGAATTCATGCCCACGTTCGCCAAGCTTCTGGCCGATTTCGTCCTCGAGCTCGGTCGGGAAGGGGCCGCTGCCGACGCGGGTCGTGTAGGCTTTGGCGATGCCGAGCACAAAGCCCACCGCGCCGGGGCCGAGGCCCGAACCGCTCGCGGCGGTGCCGCTAACGGTGTTGCTGCTGGTCACGAAGGGATAGGTCCCGTGATCGACATCGAGCAGCACGCCCTGCGCGCCCTCGAACAAAATGCGTGCGCCGGCCTTGCGGACCTTTTTCAGGCGCTTCCAGACGGGCTGCGCATATTCGAGCACATAGTCGGCGATTTCGGTAAGGTCAGCGACCAGCCGCTCACGGTCGATCGGCGGCTCGCCGAAACCGGCGCGCAGCGCGTCATGATGCGCGGTCAGGCGGTCGAGCTGCGGTTCGAGCTTGTCGAGATGCGCGAGGTCGCAGACGCGCAACGCGCGGCGGCCGACCTTGTCCTCATAGGCGGGGCCGATGCCGCGCCCGGTGGTGCCGATCTTGCCCGCGCCCGCGGCAGTTTCGCGCAGCGCGTCGAGGTCGCGGTGGAACGGCAGGATCAGCGCGCAATTGTCGGCGATCGCAAAATTTTCGGCGTTAATGACAACGCCCTGTCCGCGCAGCTTGGTAATCTCGTCGCGCAAAGCCCAAGGGTCGAGGACGACGCCGTTGCCGATGATCGACAGCGTGCCGGTGACGATGCCCGAGGGGAGCAGCGACAGTTTGTACACCTGCTCGCCGACGACAAGTGTATGGCCGGCGTTATGGCCGCCCTGAAAACGCACCACGGCGTCGGCGCGGCTGGCGAGCCAGTCGACAATTTTGCCCTTGCCCTCGTCGCCCCATTGCGACCCGATGACGGTAACATTTGCCATGATGCTGTCCTGCTGAACCGGGCCTAAAACGACCAATGCTGGCCCGGCGCGGCCTTAGCGGATTTGGCTGGAGAGGCAAGCGCGCTGGGATGAATTTGCGACATTTGCGTTGGACAAGGGGCAGGCGCCGGGGGGCGATGGAGGTGTGACTATGAGCAAGCGATACTGGATCGGTCTGTTCGCGGCGATAGCCGTAGTGGCGAGCGGCATGCCTGCTAGCGATGCGCGCGAGAAACTGCGCGACCGTCTGCGCGAAGGGATGGCCGAACGCATGGGCGCCGACGAAGGGCCGCAGGTGCCAGGCGGCGAGACGATCGCCTATGGCAGTGATCCCTTGCAGGTGCTCGATATCTGGCGCGCGAAGGGGGCAAAGGGAGCAGCGCCGCTGATCGTCTATGTTCATGGTGGCGGGTGGAAACGAGGCAGCAAGGATAATGCGACCGGACGGTTCAAACCGGTGCATTATCCGGAGCAGGGCTATGCCTTTGCGTCGATGAACTATCGCCTCGTTCCCGCGGCTACGGTGGAGCAGCAGGCGGCGGACGTCGTGGGTGCGGTGAAGGCGCTGGTCGATCGCGCCAGCGCTCTGGGCATCGACCGGCGGCGCATCGTGCTGATGGGACATAGCGCCGGCGCGCATCTGGTGGCGCTGGTCGGCACCAACGAGCGTTATCTGAAGGGTGCGGGGCTGTCGTTCGCTGATATCGCAGGCGTCATCCCCATCGACGGCGCGGCCTATGACGTCGCGGCGCAGATGATCGATGCCGGGCCGATGATGACGAAAACTTATACACAGGCGTTCGGCACCGATCCGGCGCGCCAGAAAGCGGTGTCGCCGACGCTGCAGGCGGCGGCGCCCAATGCGCCCGATTTCCTGCTGCTCTATGTCCAGCGCGCCGATGGTGTAAGGCAAGCCGAGGCCTTGGGAAGTGCGCTGGTCGCGGGGGGCAGCCGGGTCGAACATGGCAGCTTCCCCGGTGAGGGGCTGAAGGGCCATGCTGAGATCAACCGCAGCCTGGGCGATCCGGGTTATGCGGCGACCGCAACGGTCGATGCGTGGCTGAAGCAGGTGGTCGGGAAATAGAGGGCGCCTGCAAGATGAAGAATTGCAAGCGATTGTCCCCTTCTCGTCATCCCGGACTTGATCCGGGGCCCATGACCAAGTTAGTCGCTTGGACCCCGGATCCAGTCCGGGGTGACGAGGATCAAGGAACGCACCGTGCCATGACCAACCCCGACGCCCCTTATCACGCCCATATCTATTGCGATCCTGCCGAACGGCCCGCCGCCGCTGCGCTGCGCGACGATTTCGGTCGTGATCGTGCAATCCTGTTCGTCGGGGCAATTACCGATGGCGCCGCCGGGCCGCATCCGATTGCGCAATATGAGGTGCATTTTCTGGCCGGGCATCGCGATGCCGTGGTGGCGGCGATCGAGGCGACGGGGCTGCGCGCCTTGGTCCATCCGCTCACCGACGACGATCTGGCCGATCATACGACGCTGGCGCGCTGGATCGGCGAACCCGTCGAACTCGATGTGGCGGTGCTCGATCCACCCGGGGTCAACCAGGGCATTCCGCGCTTCGGTGTTTCCGACTTTTAGGCTTCAACCGGACCGTCGGCGCTGAGGCGAAAGCCGCAGCCGAGCGCGCGCGCGTCGTCGGTTTCGGATAGCGCCGCCACTGTCTGCCAATCGTCGGCGCGCAGGCTTGCCGCGAGCGCGGGGTCGTGACCGAGCGGCAGGAAGATGCGGCGGTCGGCGTCGTCTTCCGCGCCAAGCCCCGCGTCGATCAGCGGATCGGGATAGAGCGAGAAGCCGACAGCGGCTTCTTCCTGTTCGCCGACCGGGATCGCGTAGCCGCCGCCGCGCCCGACCGCGTCGCCCTGGCCCGGAACGAAGATCTGGAAGCCGAACCAGCTTTGATAGGCGAAGCCGTGGCGTTCGGTCGGATCGAGCGTCAGCGTGACGCGGTCGCCGATCGGTGCGGCAATGGCTTCGAGCGCGTCGATGCGTCCCGTAAGGACGCCTGATGTGTCAAATGCGCGGAGGTCGGCAATGGCTTTGTCGAAGGGGCCGGTCGCCCGCAGCAAGGGCAAATAAGCCTCGGCGCCCAGCCGCGTCAATGCGCCGGCGTCCTTTGCGTCGAGTTCGTCGCGCAGCTGCTGGATGTCAGCATCGACCGGCAGCGGCCCGTTTGCGAGCAGGTCGACGACGTCGGGCAAAGTGAAATCGATCGTGACCGGACCGATCCCTGCAGCTTCGAGTGCATCGATCGCGACCGTCACGATCTCGCGCGCCGCGGCAACGCTGTCGCTGCCGATCAGTTCGGCGCCCACCTGCAGCATTTCGCGCGCGGGTCGGAGCTGGCTGGCGCGCAGCTTCACGACCTGTCCAGCGTAGCAGAGGCGCAGCGGGCGCGGGGCGTTGGCTAGCAGCGAGGTTGCGATCCGCCCGACTTGACGTGTGATGTCGGGGCGCAGCGCGAGCGTACGCTGCGACACCGGATCGGTGAAGCGCAGCAAGTCCCGAGCGGTCCGATCATCGTCGCCGCCCAGCGTCTCACGGAACTCGGCGAGCGGCGGCGAGACGCGGCTATAACCATGTGCGCGCATAGCATCGACAAGGGCGCGCGTGATGCGCGATGCGGCCTCGGCCTGTTGGGGCAAGCGGTCGCGGAGGCCTTCGGGCAGCAGGGCAGGGGTGCGGGGCATGGAAGCGGCCTTAGGATGGTCGGCGAGAGTCAACAATCCCGAATTCCGTTCGCATCGAGCGAAGTCGAGATGCCGTTAGGGCAGGCACCAGCGCAGGGTGTCTCGACTTCGCTCGACACGAAAGGGGATTGAAAAGGCTTCTTAGAATTTCAAACCCTTCACCATCTTCACCCCCGGAAGCTGGCAAAGTTGCCACAGCAGCGGCTCGGGCATCGGCGAATCGAGCGACAGCAGCAGCACGGCTTCGCCACCTGCGGCGCGGCGGCCGAGGTGGAAGGTGCCGATGTTGAGTCCCGCTTCGCCGAGCGCGGTGCCGATGCGGCCGATGAAACCCGGGGCGTCTTCGTTGACGATGTACAACATATGGCCGTCGAGATCGGCCTCGACCTTGACCCCGAAGATCTCCACCAGACGGGGTTCGTTGTTGCCGAACAATGTGCCCGCGACCGACCGGTCGCCCTGATCGGTGGCGACGGTGACGCGGATCAGCGTGTGGTAATCGCCGTCGCGGTCATGGCGCACTTCGCGCACGTCGAGCCCGCGTTCGCGCGCCAGATGCGGCGCGTTCACCATGTTCACGCTGTCCGAGTAGCGGCGCATCAGACCGGTCAGCACCGCGGCGGTGATCGGTTTCAGGTTGAGTTCGGCGGCGGCACCTTCGGCCTCGATCGAGATCGTGGTCAGATTGTCGTGCGCAAGCTGGCCGATCAGGCTGCCAAGCTTTTCGGCGAGTTCCATATAGGGCCGCAACTTCGGTGCTTCTTCGGCCGACAGGCTGGGGACGTTGAGCGCGTTGGTGATGCCGCCGGTGAGCAGATAATCCGAAATCTGTTCGGCCACCTGGATCGCGACATTGACCTGCGCTTCGTCGGTCGAGGCGCCAAGGTGGGGGGTGCAGATGAAGTTCGGCGCGCTGAACAGCGGATGATCGGCGGCCGGCGGTTCCTGCGCAAACACGTCGAGGGCGGCGCCCGCGACTTGGCCCGACTCCAGCGCATCCTTCAACGCCGCTTCGTCGATCAATCCCCCGCGGGCGCAATTGATGATGCGCACGCCCCTTTTTGCTTTGGCCATATTCTCGGCCGACAGGATGTTGCGCGTCTGGTCGGTCAGCGGCGTGTGCAGCGTGATGAAGTCGGCCTTGGCGAGCAGGGTGTCGAGATCGGCCTTTTCGACACCGAGCTCGATCGCGCGCTCGGGGGTCAGGAAGGGGTCGAACGCAACGACCTTCATGCGCAGACCCAGCGCGCGTTCGGCGACGATGCTGCCGATGTTGCCGCAACCGATCAGGCCGAGCGTTTTCGAGGTCAGCTCGACCCCCATGAAATCATTCTTCGGCCATTTGCCCGCTTGGGTCCCGGCATTGGCTTCGGGAATCTGGCGCGCGAGCGCGAACATCATCGCAACCGCATGTTCGGCGGTGGTGATGCTGTTGCCGAACGGCGTGTTCATCACGATGACGCCCTTTTTCGACGCCTCGGGAATGTCGACATTGTCGACCCCGATCCCGGCGCGGCCGACGACCTTCAGGTTCGTCGCGGCGGCGAGGACGTCGGCGGTGACTTTGGTGGCCGACCGGATCGCGAGGCCGTCATAGTCGCCGATCATCGCGATCAGCTCTTCCTTGGTCTTGCCGGTAATCTCGTCGACATGGATACCGCGCTCCTTGAAGATCGCGGCGGCGCGGGGGTCCATCTTGTCGCTGATGAGGACTTTGGGTTGGGTCATTGTCTGTCTCCGTCATCCCAGCGAAAGCTGGGATCGTTGGGAAGGGGGATGATCGATAGCTGTCCCGGCTTTCGCTGGGACGACGTCAGGCGCTCAGCGACGCGTAAGCCCAGTCGAGCCACGGGCCGAGCGCTTCGATATCGGCGGTGTCGACGGTTGCGCCGCACCAGATGCGCAGCCCCGGCGGCGCGTCGCGATAGCCCGCGATGTCGTAAGCCGCGCCTTCCGCATCGAGCAGCCCGGCGAACTTCTTGATGAAGCCCTCGTCAGCGCCGGCAACCGACAGGCAGACCGACGTCTTCGACCGGCTGGCGGGATCGGCGGCGAGATGGCTCAGCCAGTCACGCTCTTCGACGATCTTGTCGAGGGCCGCGGCATTGGCATCGCTGCGCGCTTTCAGGCCGTCGAGCCCGCCGAGCGACTTCGCCCATTCGAGCGCGAAGATGGCATCCTCGACCGCGAGCATCGACGGGGTGTTGATCGTCTCGCCCTTGAACACGCCCTCGGCGAGCGCGCCTTTCGAGACGAGGCGGAACACTTTGGGCAGCGGCCAGGCGGGGGTGTAAGTTTCGAGGCGTTCGACCGCCCGCGGGCCGAGGATCAGCACGCCATGGCCGCCTTCGCCGCCGAGCACTTTCTGCCAGCTGAAGGTTGCGACGTCGATCTTGTCCCAGGGCAGGTCGTAAGCGAAAACTGCGCTGGTCGCGTCGGCGAAGCAAATACCTTCGCGGTCGTCGGCGATCCAGTCGCCGTTCGGGACGCGGACGCCGCTGGTGGTGCCGTTCCAGGTGAATAGAACGTCGTTCGACCAGTCGACCTGCGTCAGATCGGGAAGCTGGCCATAATCGGCGCGGATGACCGTCGGATCGAGCTTGAGCTGCTTCGCGGCATCGGTGACCCAGCCTTCACCGAAGCTCTCCCAGGCGAGCGTCGTGACGGGCCGCTGCCCAAGCATCGTCCACATCGCCATCTCGAACGCGCCGGTGTCCGATCCGGGGACGATGCCGATGCGGTGCGTGTCGGGGAGTTGCAGCATCTCGCGCATCAGATCGATGCAAAGCTGCAGGCGCGTCTTGCCGATCTTGGCGCGGTGCGAGCGGCCCAGCGATTCGGTTTGGAGCTTTTCGGGAGACCAGACCGGCGGTTTGGCGCAGGGTCCGGAAGAGAAAAACGGGCGCGCAGGGCGCAATTCAGGTGTCGGCACTTCAGTCATTATAGTCTCTCCTCGCAGAGAGCTCGCGCGGCGTTGGGACCGCGTGGCCCGGCGCCGCGTTTAGGGTGGGCCACGCAGCTGTCAAACAAAATGCGTGGGCCGCGCGAAATTTCCGGCGAGTTGAAGCAAAACTAAAGAGCTTGTTAACCATCTTGTCGGTATTTTGACGGTCATGCCCATTGCGACCTTTTTGCAGCCTCGGATGCTATTAGCGGCCACCGCGGCGCTGGCCCTGTCGGCCTGTTTCGGCAGTCCCGATGTAATGAAGCGCGGCGATCCAAAACGCCCGAGTGCAAGCACAATAAAACGTCCGCAAGTTGCGGCTGCGCCGTCGTTCACCGGCGCGGAAGCCCAGCAATGCGCTTTCGAGCTCAAGCAAGCGGGGGTGCGTTTTACCCCATTGGCCAACCAGGATCATGGCGGCGGGTGCAGTTCGATCGATTCGGTCAAATTGCTCGACATCGGTACCCCCACGACCAATCTGGGCGCGATGACCTGTCCGCTGGCAAAGAATTTTGCCGCTTGGGCGCAATTTGCAGTGAAACCGGCGGCGCGGAAATATTTTGGCCAAGAGGTCGTCAAGATCGAGACCTTTGGCACCTATAGCTGCCGCAACATTTATGGCGGTCGTTCGGGCCGCCTGTCGCAGCATGCCTATTCGAACGCGGTCGATGTGTCGGGCTTTGTGCTCGCAGACGGGCGCCGCATCATGCTCGACGGCGGATGGAAGGGCGACAAGACGTCACAGGACTTCCTGCGCGCACTGCACAAATCGGGCTGCCGCCGTTTCGGTACGGTGCTGGGTCCGGACTATAATGCCGCCCATTATAACCATTTTCATTTCGACATGAGCGGCAACGGTTACTGCCGCTGATTTCCTCGTCATGCCGGGAACGGCGGGCGCCTTGGCAAAGACATGCGAAACCGCTAGCCGTTCGCCAATGACAACAGACAAACAACCCCATCGTTCGCGTTTCCACAAAGCCAAGGACGACGCGCAGTTCGCCAAGCAGGCGGTATCGACCCCGCAGACGCAAAGCCCCGCCTATCGGCTGGCGTTTCAGGACACCGAATTCCTGCTCCGCGAAGATCTGCGCCCCGTGCGATTCCAGCTCGAGCTGCTCAAACCCGAACTGATGCTCGACGAGGCGAAGATCGAATCGATGCTGGTCATTTATGGCTCGGCCCGCATTCCATCACCCGACACCGCGCAGGCCGTGCTCGACGCCGCCCGCACCCCCGAAGAAAAACGGATCGCCGAGCGGCTTGCCGCCAAGGCGCGCTATTATGATGAAGCGCGAAAGCTGGCGCGGATCGCGAGCCAAGTGCCGCCCGACGAAAAGGGGTGCCGCAACTTCGTTGTCTGTTCGGGCGGCGGGCCGTCGATCATGGAGGCGGCGAACCGCGGTGCGGATGACGAGGGCAAGGAATCGGTCGGGCTGAATATCGTGCTGCCGCACGAACAGGCGCCGAACCGTTATGTCACCCCCGACCTCAGCTTCCAGTTCCACTATTTCGCGCTGCGCAAGATGCACTTTCTGCTCCGCGCGCGCGCCGTGTGTGTCTTTCCGGGCGGGTTCGGGACGTTCGACGAGACGTTCGAGCTGCTGACGCTGATCCAGACCGGCAAGATCAAGCCGATCCCGATTGTGCTGTTCAGCCAGGAATTCTGGACCCGCGTCGTCAATTTCGATGCGCTGGTCGAGGAAGGCGTGATCAGCCAGCGCGACCTGTCGCTGTTCCACTTTGTGGAAACCGCTGACGAAGCATGGAAGATCATTCAGGATTTCTACGACGATGTGCAAAATCCGAACTGACTGATGCGTCGCCCTCGCGCGAAGGTGGGGGCCGCAATCGTTCTTATAGCGATGATGGAATCAGGCCTCCAACGGCCCCCGCCTGCGCGTGGGCGACGGCGCTATTTCGATTGGCTTTCCAGATACAGGATCAATGCTTTGCGGTCGGCATCGTCTGGGATGCCCGCAAAGGCCATGCGCGTTTCGGGCACCGCCATCATCGGTTGCTTGAGATAGGTGTCGAGCGCCGCTTCGTCCCAGACGCCGCCTTTGGCCTTCATTGCGCCCGAATAGGAAAAGTCGGCGTGTGACGCGACGGCGCGGCCGACGACACCGTGCAGATTGGGGCCGATGCCATTCGACCCCCCCTTGTCGATCGTGTGACAGGCGACGCAGCGTTTGAACACCTGCTCGCCCATTGCGGCGGTCGGGGCAATCGCGGGCGTTTCGACGCCGGACTCATTCGCCGCCGGTGCTTCCGTCGGCGTGTCGCTCTTGCCGCAACCCGCGAGCATGAGCACGCCCGCCAGCAGGACGGGCGCGAACCGCATTATTTCTTGGCTTCGGCCGGGGCGGGGGTTGTTGGAGCTGCGCCCTCTGCCGGAGCGGCCGCGCCTTCGGCGGCGGGAGCGGCTGTCGCACCTTCGGCAGGCGTTTCGGCTGCACCTTCGGCTGGTGCGGCGCCGTCGGCGGCCGCGGGTGCCGCTTGAGCGGCGGGCAGCGCAAGGTTCGAACCTTGCGCGTTCAGATAAACGAGCAGGTTGGCGCGGTCTTCGGGGCTCGACAGGCCCGCAAAAGACATTTTGGTGCCAGGCGCGAACTTGCGCGGGCTGGTCAGCCACGCGTTCATCTTTTCAAAGTCCCAGCTGCCGCCCATGCCCGACAGCGCGGTCGAGAAGGCGAAGCCATGTTTGCCGTGGCCAATTTCTTCGCCCAGCGTGCCATAGAGGTTGGGGCCGATGCCGTTGGCGCCGCCCGATGCGATGGTGTGGCACGCGGCGCATTTGGCGAACACGGCCTCGCCCTTCGCCACGTCGGCGGCGGCGAGCAGATTGCCAAGCGGGACCGCCGATGCGGCAGCGCCGCCACCGGCTTCGGCGTCTTCGATGACGAAGCCGGGCTTTTCCGGGTTGTGGCTGGCGAACAACATGCTCGACCCGATGGTGAGGCCCAGCGCGCAAATGCCGGCGAACAGCACCCAGCCAGCGATCGTGTTGTTGCGATTGTCCATGCTCTTGCAGCCCCGTTAGCTGGCGCCCGCTTGCGGAGCGCATTAAGTGATTTGGACGCTCCCTTACTGGTGCGTGGACGGCGGCGCAAGAGGATGAAATGGGTCACGCGGCCAGTTGCGCCGCCGTGGTCCTGCGGCTATGCGCCGCGGCTCCAGCGCGGGAAGGCAATCATGGGCAGTTATTCGGCTTCGGCACAGCATCTGGTCGACGACATGCGCGTGGCGGCGCTGGCTCAGCCGGCCCGCGGCCTGGCGTTTCAGGGCGCACCGGGCGCGAACAGCGATCTGGCGGCGCGCGAATATGATGCCAACTCGCTGCCGTTGCCGTGTTACGCCTTTCAGGACGCAATCGATGCGGTGCGCGATGGCCGCGTCGACCGCGCGATCATCCCGATCGAAAACAGCCTGCACGGCCGGGTTGCCGACATCCACTTCCTGCTGCCCGAATCCGGGCTGTCGATCGTCGGCGAGCATTTTCTGCCGATCCGTTACGGATTGATGAGCCGCGACCTTGGCCCGGTGACGCGCGCGATGAGTCACGAACAGGCACTTGGCCAGTGCCGCCATTGGTTGCGAGAGAATAATATTGCACCGGTCGCGCACAGCGACACCGCGGGCGCCGCGGCGTGGGTCGCGGACAGCGACGAGGTAGGGCTTGCCGCGCTGGCGCCGCCACATGCCGCCGAGCTTTATGGGCTGACGCTGCATGGCACCGGGATGGAGGACGCCGATCACAATATGACGCGCTTCGTCGTACTGGCACGCGAGCCGCTGCTCGACGTTTCGGCAATCGAAGGGCCGGTGATGACGACTTTCATGTTCGAGGTGAAGAATATTCCCGCCGCGCTCTACAAGGCGCTGGGCGGTTTTGCGACCAACGGGGTCAACATGACCAAGCTGGAAAGCTATCAGACCGGTGGCAGCTTTGCCGCGACGCAATTCTATGCCGACATCGTCGGCGCGCCGGGCGACGAGCGCATCGATCGCGCGCTCGAGGAACTGGATTTCCAGACCAAATCGCTGCGTTTGCTTGGCACCTATGCGCAAGCGCGGGTGCGCCCCTAAGCGCCTTAGCCGCCGCGGCGGCGGAGCATCCGGGCGGTCGCGGACGTCTGAACGATGAACAGCGTCACAAGGATGCTCGACACGACCAGCGCGAACAGATCGAAGGGCGAGAAATTGGTGCCGCGGATGTCGGCGCCGCCGACGATTGGCATCAGGGCGGTCATCGCCATCAACATCAACCGCAGCTCGGTCGGCCCGCCGGCCATATAGGACAGACGAAACTCGCCGACGACCTTGGCGGCGATGAAGGTATGAATCGACAGCAGGAAATATCCGATCACCGCCATCAGCGCGACGTCGAACCGCATATAGGGGCTCATCCCGATCGCGCTGACCATCAGCAGCGTCGCCAGCGCATCGACGCTATGGTCGACGAAATAGCCATAGTTGGGCCGCTCGATGCTGCGCCAGCGCGCCAGGCTGCCGTCGAGAGAATCACCAAACCAGTTGATGATATAGCCCGCGAGGCACAGCCCCAGCCATTCGCTGTCGATCCAGCTGAGAACATAACCCGCTGCGACCATGGCCGCGCCGATAAAACCCAGCACGGTTAGCTTGTCGGGGGTCACCCATTGCGGCAGCCGCGGACAGATCCAGTTAAGCAGACGGCGCTCTCCGCGCGCGAGGATATTCTGCTGTATACGGACCGGCGCTTGCGCGACGGGTTGGAACTTGCTCATGGAAATCCTTTGTTGCTGGCTGTCACAAGGTCGCCAGCCGACTGTCATCGGATCGTCATAGAGCGAAAGTCACGGGTGCGAAAGGGCCGAGGGGTCGGCGCAGCGTACCGGGGTATCGGTCAGTCCTGCCAGGGGCCGATTTCGCCGACGTCGCCGATAGTGCGGTACCGAACCGCATCATCGACCCAAGCGACCTCCCACATCGGGGCGGGGCGTGCCCATTCGCCGATGACGAACAGCGGCATCCGGTTCGCGGCGGCGAAGGCGAGATCGCTCGCGGACGGACCGGGGACGGGGGTGTCGTAGCGCTGGCGCAGACGGACGACCGCGAGTGTGCCCTGCGGCGGGGTGGGCAAAGACTGGCGCGCCGGGAAGCCCACACTGGTGGCGATGACCGGAAACCGTTTGTCGTCGCGCGCGATCAGCAGCACCTTGTCGGCACTCGCGATCGGGCCGCCCACCGGGCGTCCAGCGACTTTGCGCCCTGCGATCGCGACAAATTCACGCAGGTCGGTGTCGGCAATGGGCGATACCACGGTGGTCGCGGGCGCGGGGGGCGCAACCACAGGATTGGCGGCGAGCGCCGCGACAAACAACAGCGCGGCGATCAATGCGCTTCGCCCCAGCTTTTGCCGATGCCGATTTCAACCTCCAGGGGGACCGACAGCGTGAGCGCCGGTTCGGCGGCGCCCATCATCACCGCGCGGATGACGGTGCCTGCCGCCTCTGCTTGGCCCTCGGGCGCCTCGAACACCAGTTCGTCGTGGACCTGCAGCAGCATCTTGACGTCGGACAGGCCCGCGTCGGCGAGCGCCTTCGGCATCCGGGCCATCGCGCGTTTGATCAGGTCGGCGCTGGTCCCCTGGATCGGCGCGTTGATCGCGGCGCGCTCGCTGCCCTGGCGCTCGTTCTGGTTCGGCGCCTTGATGCGCGGGAACCAGGTTTTGCGGCCAAATAGCGTCTCGGTATAACCCTTGGCGCGGACGCTTTCGAGGGTGTCATTGATATAGTCCGAAATGCCGGGAAAGCGTTCGAAATAGCGCGCGATCAATGCCTGCGCCTCATCCGGCGTGACCTCGAGCCGCCCGGCAAGGCCCCAGCGCGAGATGCCATAGAGGATGGAGAAATTGACCGTCTTGGCTTTGCCGCGGGTATCGCGGTTGCTTTCGCCGAACAATTCGATCGCGGTCGCGGCGTGAATGTCCTGCCCCTGCGCAAAGGCTTCCTTGAGTTCGGGAACATCGGCCATATGCGCGGCTAACCGCAGTTCGATCTGGCTATAGTCGGCGGCGATCAGCACATGGCCGGGCGCGGCGATGAACGCGTCGCGGATCTGGCGCCCGGTTTCGGTGCGGATCGGGATGTTCTGGAGGTTCGGGTCGGTCGATGACAGCCGCCCGGTCTGCGCGCCGACCAGGCTGTAGCTGGTGTGGACGCGACCGGTCACGGGATTGATCTGTTGCTGCAGGGCGTCGGTATAGGTGGATTTGAGCTTGGCGAGTTGGCGCCATTCCAAAATCTTGCGCGCGATCGGCACCCCGTCGCGTTCGAGGCGTTCCAGCTCGTTCTGGTCGGTCGACCAGTCGCCCGACTTGCCCTTGCGCCCGCCCTTCAGACCCAGCTTGTCGAACAGGATTTCACCAAGCTGCTTGGGGCTGCCAATGCTGAAAGGCTGACCCGCGAGGGCGTGGATTTCGCCCTCGATCCGCAGCATCTCGACCGCGAATTCGCCGGACAGTTTTGCCAGATAGTCGCGGTTCACCATGATACCCGCGCGCTCCATGCCCTCGACGATGGACGCGAGCGGCCGGTCGACCATCTCGTAAACGCGCGTCCCGCCCTCGATCGGCAGGCGCAGCTTGAGCAGCTTCCACAGCCGCAGCGCGACGTCGGCATCCTCGGCGGCATATTCGGTCGCGCGGTCGAGCTGCACCTCGGCAAAGCTGATCTGCGATTTGCCTGTCCCGCACATTTCCTTGAAGGTCAGGCAGGTGTGATCGAGATGAAGCTTCGCCAGCTCGTCGAGCCCATGCTGATGCTGGCCCGCGTCGAGCGCAAAGCTGAGCAGCAGCGTGTCGTCATAGGGTGCGACGGTGATGCCGTGCTGCGCCAACACGCCGATGTCATATTTCAGATTATGCCCGACCTTGAGCACCGCATCGTCGGCAAACAGGCCACCGATCCGCGCGAGCGCCTGATCCATCGCAATCTGCTCGGGCTTTTCGGCGAACATATCGGTGCCGCCATGGCCGAGCGGGATGTAACAGGCCTTACCCGGCGCGGTCGCCAGACTGACCCCGACCAAGCGGCCGGTCACGCTGTCGAGGCTGGCGGTCTCGGTATCGACCGCGACGACATGCGCGGCCTTTGCCTCGGCAACCCAACGATCGAGGGCTTCCAGGGTGGTCACACATTCATAGGCTGACCGATCAATCGGCTCCATCGGTGGCAGCGCCGGGGTTGATGGTCCGGCGGCCGAGACCGCAACCGGCGCGGCGCCCGCGCGCGGAAAGGTCGGCGGGCCGCCGGGGGTGGCGCCGAGGTCGAGCTTCGCCGACAGCGAGCGGAAGCCATGTTCGTCGAGGAACAGCTTGAGCGGTTCGGGCGGGATCGCTCCGAGCTTCAGATCGTCCAGCGGATCGGGAAGCGCACAATCGCGCTTCAGTTCGACCAGCACCCGCGACAGCCGCGCCATATCGGCATGCTCGATCAAATTGTCGCGCAGCTTTGATGCCTTCATCGTGCCGGCGCCCGCGAGGACCTTTTCCAGATCGCCATATTCGACGATCAGCTTCGTCGCGGTTTTTGGCCCGACGCCGCGCACGCCGGGAACATTGTCGACGCTGTCGCCCATCAGCGCGAGCACGTCGCCGACCAGATCGGGGGCGACGCCGAATTTCTCGTCGACCGCCTCGATGCCCATCCGCACATTCTTCATCGTGTCGAGCATGTCGACCTGCGGCGCATCGCCCGCCGGTTCGCGGATCAGCTGCATCAGATCCTTGTCTGACGACACGATGGTGACGTCCCACCCGGCGGCCACCGCCGCCTCGGTATAGCTGGCGATCAGATCGTCGGCCTCATACCCCTCGGTCTCGATGCACGGCAGCGAAAAGGCGCGCGTCGCGTCGCGGATCAGCGGGAATTGCGGGCGCAGATCCTCCGGCGGTTCGGGCCGGTTCGCCTTATACTGGTCGTAAATGTCGTTGCGAAACGACTTGCTGCTATGGTCGAGAATGACGGCGAGATGCGTCGGCCCATCGGCGTCGTGAAGGTCCTTGGCGAGCTTCCACAGCATCGTCGTATAGCCATAGACCGCGCCGACCGGCACCCCCTTGGGGTTCGTCAGCGGCGGCAGGCGGTGATAGGCGCGGAAGATATAGCTGGAGCCATCGACCAGATAGAGATGATTCTTTTCGGACATGGCGGCGGTGTAGCAGCGGCGATGCGCCCTAGCGATAGTCGATGACGAGCTTTGCGGCCGCTGCGACCGCGGCGGCCCGCGCGTCGTCAGTCGTGCCGCCGGCAACGCGCGCGAGCGTTACGCCCATCCGGCGATAGGGACGCGTAACCGGCTTGCCGAAGATACGGGCATCGACCGACGTGTCCGGGTTCGGCGCCGCGAGGGCATCGGCAAGGCCGGTGATCGCGAAGTCGCTTGCGTCGCGGTCGGCCAGCACGACAGCGCTCGCGCTGGCGTCGGGTACGTCGATCGTGGGGATAGGCAGACCCAGGATGGCGCGGGCATGGAGGTCGAACTGGGTCAGCCGCTGCGAGATCAAGGTCACCATGCCGGTGTCGTGCGGACGCGGGCTGAGTTCGGAGAAGATGACCGCATCGCCTTTGACGAAAAATTCGACCCCGAAAATGCCGTGGCCGCCGAGTGCGTCAACCACCTTGGTCGCCATGTCTCGTGCGCTGGCGAGCGCGGCGTCCGACATCGCCGCTGGCTGCCAGCTTTCGCGGTAGTCGCCGCGTTCCTGCCGATGGCCGATCGGCGGACAGAAGGTCACACCGTCCTTGTGCCGCACGGTCAGCAGCGTGATCTCATAATCGAAATCGATGAATGCCTCGGCGATCACGCGCAGCCGGTCACCGCGCATCCCGGCGGCGGCATAGTCCCACGCTGCGTCGATGTCGTCCGCGTCTTTGACCGTGCTCTGGCCCTTGCCCGACGACGACATCACCGGTTTCACCACGAGCGGAAAGCCGATGCGCGTCGCAGCTGCGTGCAGTGCTTCGCGCGTTTCGGCATATTCGAAGGTCGAGGTGGTGAGGCCGAGTTCGCTGGCGGCCAGGTCGCGGATCGCGTCGCGGTTCATCGTCAACTGCGCGGCGCGTGCCGAGGGGACGACATGGAAACCGGCCGCCTCGACATCGGCAAGCACTTCGGTGCGGATCGCCTCGACCTCGGGGACGATATGGTCCGGGCGGTGCTTCTCGATCGTCGCGCGCAGCGCGTCGCCGTCGAGCATCGAAAACACCTCATAGCCATCGGCAACCTGCATCGCGGGTGCGCCTTCATAGCTGTCGCAAGCGATCACGCGGCACCCGAGGCGCTTCGCCGAAATCACGAACTCGCGGCCAAGCTCGCCGGAGCCGAGCAGGAGGATGGTAGCGGTGGGGGTCATGCGGGCCAACTTTCGGTATCATGATCGGGGTGTTGATGATTGCTCGCTTGGATGGCGGCGACATAGGCGCTCATCGTTTCCTCAGTGGTGCCTTCGGCTTTGAGCGGCAGGTCAGCAAAACAGGGCAGGCAGCCTTCGAGGCCGAATTCGACCTTGGGCGCAAAGCGCGCGGGTTCGTCGAACGACCCGGTGGTCAGGTTTATGTGCTTGCTCTCGGCATAATCGTAAAGGAGCGGCGTCCCGCAGGCGCGGCAGAACCCGCGCGCGGCCTTGTCCGAACTGTTGAAGGTCGCAGGCTGGCCGCGCGTCCAGACGACCGCATCGCGCGGCACTCCGATCAGCGCCGCAAAGAAATTGCCCGTCGCCTTTTGGCACATGCGGCAATGACAGATGTGCGACGTGTCGAGCACTGCAGTGACATGGTACCGCACCGCGCCACACTGACAGCCGCCCGAAGCTTCGACGTCAAGGCGTTCGGGGCTGCCCATGATGCTTCACTCCCACTCGATCGTCCCCGGCGGTTTCGACGTATAGTCGTACACCACGCGGTTGATGCCCTGCACCTCGTTAATGATGCGCGTCGCGCAGCGGCTGAGGAAGCTGGCGTCGAAGGGATAGATGTCGGCGGTCATGCCGTCGGTCGAGGTGACGGCGCGCAGCGCGCAGACGAAATCATAGGTACGCCCGTCGCCCATCACGCCGACGGTTTTCACGGGCAGCAGCACCGCGAACGCCTGCCAGATCGCGTCGTACAGCCCGGCATTGCGGATTTCGTCGAGATAGACGGCGTCGGCCTTGCGCAAGATGTCGCAGCGGTCTTTCGACACTTCGCCGGGGATACGGATCGCCAGGCCGGGGCCGGGGAAGGGGTGGCGGCCGACAAAAATGTCGGGAAGACCGAGCTCTTTGCCGAGCAGGCGCACCTCGTCCTTGAACAGCTCGCGCAAGGGCTCGACCAGCGCCATCTTCATGCGGGCGGGCAGGCCGCCCACATTGTGGTGGCTCTTGATGGTGACGCTCGGCCCGCCGGTGAAGGACACGCTTTCGATCACGTCGGGATAGAGTGTGCCTTGGGCGAGGAAGTCGGCGCCGCCGATCTTCTTTGCTTCCTCGTCGAACACATTGATGAATTCGCCGCCGATGAATTTGCGTTTTGCCTCTGGGTCAGTGAGCCCAGCGAGACCCGCCATGAAGCGTTCCTCGGCATCCACGACGACGAGCGGGATGTTGTAATGACCCCGGAACAGCTCCTCGACCTGCGCGCGCTCGTTCATGCGCAGCAGGCCGTGGTCGACGAACACGCAGGTCAGCTGCTCGCCGATCGCTTCGTGGATCAACACCGCGGCGACCGCACTGTCGACCCCGCCCGACAGGCCGCACAGCACGCGCTTGTCGCCGACCTGAGCGCGGATTTCGGCGATCTTGGTGGCGCGGAATTCAGCCATCGTCCAGTCGCCGCTGCAACCGCAGACGTGGCGGACAAAATTGGCGATCAGCTTGGCGCCGTCGGGGGTATGGACGACCTCGGGGTGGAACTGGGTGCCGTAATAGCGGCGCTCGTCGTCGGCGATCAGCGCAAAGGGGGCGCCATCGCTGACCGCGACGATGCGGAAACCGGGGGCGAATTCGGTGACCTTGTCGCCGTGGCTCATCCACACCTGATGGCGTTCGCCGACTTCCCACAAGCCGTCGAACAGCACGCAGGGTTCGGTGACGGTCAGGAAGGCACGGCCGAATTCGCCGTCGCGTTCGCCATCGCCGCCGCCGGGTTCGACCTGGCCGCCGAGCTGCTGACTCATGACCTGCTGGCCGTAACAGATGCCAAGGACCGGCAGGCCGCTGTCGAACACCGATTGCGGTGCGCGCGGGCTACCGTCGGCGGGGACCGAGGCGGGCGATCCCGACAGGATGATGCCGCTGGGCTGCATCCGCTCGAGCGCGGCTTCGGCCAAGGTGAAGGGGACGATCTCGCTATAGACCCCCGCTTCGCGCACGCGGCGGGCGATGAGCTGGGTCACCTGGCTGCCGAAATCGATGATCAGGATCGATTCACCGGTATCGGACTTTGGGGCGGAGGAAGTGTCTGGAGTCGGCATGGCTGGCCGATAAGGGCGCGCGGCCATGCTGTCCAGCGGTCGTCGTGGGCCATCGGTCGAACTTTTATGGTGCTGCCATATTGTTGCGACAAATTGCGACCAGATGAACCGCCGACAAAGATGCGCGTCATGACGGGTTCAGTCCCACCGCGCCAATAAGAACCAAGAAAAAACAAAAGGCTTTCCCCATGACCCACGTTCGCCTCTCCCTTTCCGCGCGTGCCCTGTTGCTCGCTACCGGCGCCATGTTCGCCGTGCCCGCCCTGGCGGCAGACGAAGCGATGCCCGCCAGCGCCGCTGCCGTGAGCGCGGTTGCCGACCAACCATCAACGCCGGCCGTCAGCGCTTCCGATGATCCCGCAGATACGTATGACGATATCGACGGCGACGAAATCGTCGTTACCGCGCCGCGGCTCGCCGGACAGCTCGAAACCGACATCAAGGCCGAAGCCGAACTCGATGAGGCGGCGATCGCCAGCTATGGCGTGTCGAACGTGTCCGAACTGCTTGACGCACTGGCGCCGCAGACCCGGTCGGGGCGCGGCCGCGGCAGCGGGCGGCCGATCATTCTGGTCAACGGGCGCCGCATCGGCGGTTTCGGCGAGGTGCGCAACCTGCCCCCCGAAGCGATCGCCAAGGTCGAGATCTTCCCCGAGGAAGTCGCGCTGCAATATGGCTATTCGGCCGACGAGCGCGTCGTCAACATGGTGCTCAAGCCTAATTTTCGCCAAGTCGCGGTCGAAGCTGAAGGCGGCATCCCGACGCAGGGCGGCCGGTTCCAGAGCGAGATTCAGCCAAGCTTTCTGGCGATCGGCGAAAACGGTCGCGTCAACGTCAACGCCGGCTGGGATCATAAAACGATGCTGCTCGAAAGCGAGCGGGGGCTTGATTATAATGACCCTGTGCAAGCCGCCGAAGCCCCGGCGCGCAGTCTGTTATCGGCGTCCGACGAATATTCGATCGATGCGACGATCCAGCGTAGTTTGAACAAGCTTACCGATGCATCGCTCAACGTGCGTTTCGATCAGACCGACAGCCTGTCGCTGCTCGGTCCCGGCGTCGGCGGCGTCACCGACCCGCTCGAACGCGACAGCCGCAGCCGCAATCTGGCGACCACCGCCAGCGTCAACGGCATGCTGGGCGATTGGCGCTGGTCGGTGTCGGGCAATTATGCCGACGCCGATTCGCGCATCTTTACGGACCGGATCAGCGGGACCCGCGACCGGTTCGACAGCAGCCAGCAGAGCTTTGGCGGCAACGCCAATTTGTCGGGCACCGTCACCGAGGGGTGGGCCGGTCCAATCCGGTTGTCGATGACGGGCAGTTATTCCGGTTTGCGTTTCGATAGCCAGTCCGAACGATCGGGCGCGCTGACCACCACGGACTTGGGACGCGACACGCCGAGCGTATTTGGCTCGCTGACCGTGCCGCTGCTCGATCCCGAATATGAGGTCGGCAATATCGGCCGGGTGTCGTTGACGTTGAGCGGGCAGGTGGAGAATCCAAGCGATTTCGCGGCGCTGAAAAGCTGGGGTGCCAATCTGAACTGGGGGGTCACCGACAATCTGTCGCTGATCGCGAGTTTCAACAACGACGAGGCGGCCCCGGGGATCCAGCAACTTGGTGCGGCGCCGTTAGTGACGCCCGCGGTCACCTATTATGACTTCTCGACCGGCCAGACGGTGCAGATCACGACGACGACGGGCGGCAACCCGTTCCTGCTCGCCGAGCAGCGCCGCGACCTCAAGCTGGGGCTCAACTGGTCGCCGCCGATGCTCGAGGGGCTGAATCTGTCGGTCAATTATAACCGCAACAAGAGCAGCGACACGTCGAATAGCTTTCCGCTGCTGACGCCAGAGATTGAGGCGGCGTTCCCAGACCGCGTAACGCGCGACGCCAACGGCGTGCTGATCGCGCTCGACCAGCGGCCAGTCAATTTCGACCAGGTCGAAAATTCGCAAATCCGCTGGGGCTTGAATTTTGGCAAGAGCTTTGGCCAGCCGGCGGAGCGTGGCCCGGGTGCAGGCGGCCCGGGTGGCGGACGTCCCGACGGCGCGAGCGCTGGTCGCCCGCGCGGCGGCGGGGGTGGCGGCGGCCCGCGGGTTGGCATGCGCGGCCCTGGCGGCGGCGGCGGCATGTTTGGCGGTCCGCAGGGCGGCCGCTGGCAGGTTTCGCTATATCACACGATCAAGCTGACCGACAAAGTGTTGATCCGCCCGGGCGTACCCGAACTCGACCTGTTGAACGGGTCGGCGACGGGCAGCGGCGGCGGCAGCAACCGCCATCTGTTCGAACTTGACGGCGGGTTGTTCAACAAGGGGATGGGGGTACGGCTCAGCGCCAAATACGATAGCGGCAGCACGGTTACCGGCGGCAGCGCGGGCGACCTGAACTTCGGCGATCTGGCGACCTTTAACCTGCGTTTCTTTGTTGATTTGAACCAGAAGCCGAAGCTGATCGAAAAAATGCCGTTCCTGAAAGGATCGCGCCTGCGCCTGTCGGTCGACAATTTGTTCGACGCCCAGCGCAAGATCACCGACGCGAACGGCCTCGTGCCGCTCAATTATCAGCCGGGCTATATCGATCCGTTGGGCCGCTATATCGAGCTGGAGTGGCGCAAGACGTTCTAGGCTGCGAACCTCGCGGCGCCGAGCGCACTTTCCGGGGTGCGTTCGGTCGGCACAAAGGTCAGCGCCTGGACGAACTGTGCGGTGCAGCTTGCCCAGCTGTACCGCGCGCCGAGCGCTTCGACCTCGGCGCGCTCGCATGCCAGCGCGGTGTCGATGGCGCGGCCGAGATCCTCGTCAAGTGCGCCCGCGCCATCGCGGATAATATCGCCGGGCCCGGGCACCGGAAAAGCGGCGACTGGAGTGCCGCAGCTCAGCGCCTCGATGACGACCAGCCCAAAGGTGTCGGTGCGGCTGGGAAAGACGAACACGTCGGCGCCCGCATAGGCAGAGGCGAGCGCGTCGCCGCCGAGTTTGCCGAGGAACAGCGCGCCCGGGTGCTGCGCCTTCAGTTCGGCGAGCGCGGGGCCATCGCCGACGATCACCTTGGTGCCCGGACGATCGACGTTGAGGAAGGCGCCGATATTCTTTTCGACTGCCACCCGCCCGACATAGAGTTGGATCGGTCGCGGCAAGCTCGCATAGGCCGGGAGCGGCGCGCGGTCGGGACGGAACAGGTCGTGATCGACGCCGCGTTCCCACAGCATCGTCTGACCCAGCCCCTGTTCGGCCAGCTCGCGCGCCAGACTGCGCGTGGCGACCATGATGTGCCGCGCCGGGCGGTGGAACCAGCGGATGAAGCGCCACACGAACGCCGGCGACAGCGGCAATCGCGCCGCGACATATTCCGGAAAGCGCGTGTGATAGGCGGTGGTGAAGGGAAAGCCGTTCTTCAGGCACCAGCGCCGCGCCGCCAGCCCCAGCGGCCCTTCGGTCGAAATGTGGATCGCTTGCGGCGCGAACGCGCGAATATGCCGCCCGACCTTGCGCCAGCCCGCGAACGCGAGCCGGATTTCGGGGTAGGAAGGACAGGGGACCGATCGGAACAGGTCGGGCGAGACGACGCCGATCTCATGCCCCGCCTTGCGCAGCTCGGCGATCGTCGCCTGCAAGGTGCGGACGACGCCGTTGACCTGCGGTTCCCATGCGTCGCTGACGATCAACATCCTCATGCCGCGCGTGCCGGGGCGGGGAGATCCAGAACCGTCGGCACGGCGCGTGCCGCTACTTCCTCGGCCCAGTGCAAGATCTCCATCGTGCCGTCATGATGTTCGACCAGCGCCGTGCAGCCTTCGACCCAGTCACCGTCATTATAATATTCGGTGCCCTCGATCTCGCGCATCTCGGCGCTGTGGATATGCCCGCACACGACGCCATCGACCCCGCGCGATCGCGCGGCGTGCGCGACGACCTCTTCGTAGCGCCCGATGAACTGGACGGCGTTCTTGACCTTGTGCTTGGCGACCATCGACAGTGACCAATAGGGCAGGCTGAAAGCACTGCGGATGCGGTTGACGAGCACGTTCAACTTCATCAGGCCAGTGTAGGCGGCGTCGCCAACGAAGGCGAGCCAGCGGTGCGCGAGCATCACGGCGTCGAAATCGTCGCCGTGGACGACGAGCAATTTTCGGCCGTCGGCGGTGGTATGAATCGCCTCGCGCCGAATCTCGACCCCGCCGAAATCAAAGCCGTCGAAAGGTTTGATCATCTCGTCATGATTGCCGGGGACATAGACGACGCGGGTGCCGCGCTTGGCGCGCTTGAGGACGCGCCAGACTACGTCATTATGCTCGGGCGGCCAGAAGTGGCGCTTTTTCAGCCGCCAGCCGTCGATGATGTCGCCGACGAGGTAGAGCGTCTCGCAATCGACATGGTCGAAAAAATCGATCAGCATCGCGGCGTTGCAGCCGCGGGTGCCGAGGTGGATGTCGCTGACCCACACGGTGCGATAGCTCCGCCGTTCGCCGATCAGGCGTTCGGGGACATGCGGATCACTGGCAAAGGGATCGGGAAAACGCGCGGGGATGGGCAGGGTCGAAATCGAGGCCATGTCACTCTCCGTAAGCAGCTTGGGCTGCCCACGGGCTAGACAGGAGAATTGTGACACTGTGCGATTCAAAGCCGCGTCGGTTCGGCGACGGTTTGGGGGCGGTTTTGTGACGATAGTTCCCCTCCCGCAAGCGGGAGGGGTCAGGGGTGGGCGCGAGCGAAGCGAGCTGGCGACCTTGAAAAGGCCCACCCCGCTGCGACTAGGGAGCAAGCTCCTAAGTCTCGCTGCCCCTCCCGCAAGCGGGAGGGGAGGGCTAAGTCCGCCGGATCACCAAATTGCGGATCTCGCTCATATCCTCAATCGCAAAACGCACGCCCTCGCGGCCGAGGCCGCTGTCCTTAACCCCGCCATAGGGCATGTTGTCGACGCGGTAGCTCGACACGTCGTTGACGACGATGCCGCCGACGTCGAGATGGTCCCACGCGTCGAGCACCTTCTGGATGTCGCTGGTAAAAAGTCCCGCCTGCAAGCCGAACTTGCTGTCATTAACCTCGGCCAGCGCGTCTTCCCACTTGGCAAATTTCGACAGCACCACGACGGGGCCGAACGCTTCCTCGACCACGACATCGCAGCCCGCAGGGACATTTTCGAGCAGCGCAGCCTCCAGCATATTGCCGTCGCAGCCGCCCCCCGCGAGCAAGGTCGCGCCCGCGGCAACCGCATCGTCGATCCAGCCTTTCAGGCGCTGCGCTTCCTTGACCGAAATCATCGGGCCAATGAAGGTGTCGCGATGTTTGGGATCTCCCGATTTCAATGCCTTGACCTTCGCCGCTAACATGTCGCGGAAGTTGTCGTAAATATCCTCATGGATGATGACGCGCTGCACATGGATGCAGCTCTGCCCCGACTGATAATAGCCGCCAAAGATGATCCGCGCGAGCGCATGGTCGAGGTCGGCGTCCTTATCGACGACCACGGCGGCGTTGCCGCCGAGTTCGAGCACGACCTTTTTCTTGCCCGCCTTGGCCTTCAGATCCCAGCCGACGCCGGGCGAGCCGGTGAAGGAGAGGAGTTTGAGCCGCGCGTCGGTGGTGAACAGGTCGGCGCCGGCGCGGCTCGCGGGCAGGATGCTGAACGCGCCCTCGGGCAGGACGTCACATTCGGCCAGCACCTCGCCCATGATGATCGCGCCCAATGGCGTCATGCTCGCAGGCTT
Organism: Sphingopyxis sp.; assembly: GCF_965279725.1. Classification (GTDB taxonomy): domain Bacteria; phylum Pseudomonadota; class Alphaproteobacteria; order Sphingomonadales; family Sphingomonadaceae; genus Sphingopyxis. The sequence goes on along the minus strand of NZ_CBDIIL010000003.1, from coordinate 88,348 downwards.
CATTACGAACGGACAGCCGATCGCGATTGCGGGCGCAATCTTGTGCGCAGCAAGATTGAGCGGGAAGTTGAACGGCGAGATGAAGCTGCACGGGCCGATCGGCACCCGCTTCCACATCCCCATATAGCCCTTGGCCCGCGCCGAAATATCGAGCGGCTGGACCTCGCCGTAATTGCGCGTCGCCTCCTCGGCGGCGATGCGGAAAGTGTCGATCAGGCGGGTGACCTCGCCCTCGGCATCGGCGATCGGTTTGCCGGCCTCGACGCACAGGGCGTAGGCCAATTCGTCGAAGCGCTCCTGAAACCGCGCGACGCAATGCAGCAGCACGTCGCGCTTCTCATAGCTCGCCAGCCGCGCCATCGGCTCGGCGGCGCGGACGGCGCCAGCGATCGCCTCGTCGATGACGTCGGGGGTGGCGAGCGCAGTGCGGAACGCGACCTCGCCGGTGAACTTGTCGATCACCTCAAGGTCGGTGTTCGGCTGTGCCGCCTTGTTGTTGAGGTAGAGTGGATAGACGTCTTTCAACTTCACAATCATTCTCCAACGCTGTCATCCCCGCGAAAGCGGGGACCCAGGGGCGGCACAATCAAGCGTTGAGCCTATCATAAAGATCGAGCCATTGCGGATTGCTATGTTCGATCAATTCCAGTTTCCAAGCGCGGCGCCACTTCTTGATCGCCTTTTCGCGTGCGATGGCTTCGTTGACATCGGCGAAGGCTTCGGCGTGCACCAAGCGATCAACTCCGTACCGCTTGGTGAACCCCGATCCTTCCCCACTGCGATGCTGGGTGCAACGCGCCGCCAGATCGCCCGTGACGCCGATATACAGCGTACCGTTACGCGCGCTGGCTAAGATATAGACGTGATAGATTCGTTCCATCTGGCCCCTGGGTCCCCGCTTTCGCGGGGATGACAAGAAACAACCGGCAGCGAAATATTCTCACATCTCTTTCGAAATCTTCTTGATATCGATGTTCAAAATCTGGTCGTTCTCCGTATAATCGACCGGGCAGTCGATCAAATGGACCCCCGGCGTATCGCGGGTGTGGGCGAGCAGTTCCTGCAGATGCGCGGCGCTTTCAACGCGGTGACCGTGGGCGCCATAGGCTTCGGCATATTTGACGAAATCGGGGTTGCCATAGGTCAGGCCCCAATCCTTGAAGCCCATGTTCGCCTGTTTCCAGCGGATCATGCCATAGCTGTTGTCGTTGAGGATCAGCACCGTCATGTTGAGCCCCAGGCGAACCGCGGTCTCCATTTCCTGGCTGTTCATCATGAAGCCGCCGTCGCCGCACACCGCCATGACCTTGCGATCGGGATACACCATCGCCGACATCATCGCCGACGGCAGGCCGGCGCCCATCGTTGCCAGCGCATTATCGAGCAGCACGGTGTTTGGGCGATAGGCGGTATAGCCGCGCGCGAACCAGATTTTATAGACGCCATTGTCGAGACAGATGATGCCGTCGTCGGGCATCGCGTCGCGGATCGACTGCACCAGATGCGGCGGGAAAATCGGGAAGCGCGCGTCCTTGGCGAGCGGCGCGGTGTGATCGACCTCACCCTGACGATAGCTCAGCATCTTGTCGAACTTCCAGCTGCCGCTGGGAACGATGTCTTCCTTCATCTGCCACACCGCATTGGCGATATCGCCGATGACTTCGACGTGTGGGAAATAGACCGGATCGACCTCGGCGGTCTTGCTCGACACATGGATCACCGTCGGGCCATCCTTGTGCATGAAGAAAGGCGGCTTCTCGATGACGTCATGGCCCAGATTGACGATGCAATCGGAATCCTCGACCGCGCGGTGGACGAAATCTCCCGCCGACAGCGCGGCGCAACCGAGGAATTTCGGATGCCGCTCGTCGATCACGCCCTTGCCGAGCTGGGTGGTCAGGAACGGGATGCCGGTCTTTTCGATGAATTGCAGCAGCATGCGGCTGGTCATCGTGCGGTTGGCGCCCGCGCCGATCACCAGGATCGGCGATTTGGCATTTTCCAGCGCCTTGACCGCTTCGCGGATCGATTTGACGTCGGCGGTCGGTCGGCGGACATGGCTGCGCTTGATCGGCACCGCATCGGTGTGCTCGTCGGCAATATCCTCGGGCAGCTCGATATGCACCGCGCCGGGCTTTTCTTCTTCGGCCAGACGGAACGCTTCGCGGATGCGGCTCGGAAGATTGTCCGATGCCGCCATCTGGTGGGTATATTTGGTAATCGGTCCCATCATCGCGACGACGTCGAGAATCTGGAAACGACCCTGTTTCGATTTCTTGATCGGCTTTTGCCCGGTGATCATCATCATCGGCATCCCGCCCAATTGCGCATAGGCGGCGGCGGTGACGAAGTTCGTCGCGCCGGGGCCGAGGGTCGCGAGGCAGACGCCGGTCTTGCCGGTGTGGCGACCATAGGTCGCCGCCATAAAGCCCGCGCCCTGTTCGTGACGGGTCAGGATCAGCTTGATCTGCTTCGACCGCGACAGGCTGTCGAGAAAGTCGAGATTTTCTTCGCCCGGAACGCCGAAAATATACTCGACGCCTTCTTCTTCTAGGCACTCAATGAACAGGTCGGATGCTTTTTTCATGCGTAGTCGCCCCCTCAGCCACGCACCACCCCGGTGCGGCCCCAAGCCATGCTGGCGACCCTCAGCATGAATTTCAGTGCAGCGACACTCGTCGTCAAGGCCGCGAGTCCCTGCTGCATCGAGGGAGTTTGTAACGAGGGGGGAAGGGCTTGTCACCCACCCCGTAGGCGCCCCATTCTGGTTCAATCGATGTCGAACAAACCCGCGAGCTGCTCAACCATCGTCCCGCCCAGTTGCTCGGCGTCCATGATCGTCACGGCACGGCTGTAATAGCGCGTCACGTCGTGGCCGATGCCGATCGCGCACAGTTCGACCGGCGAGCGATTCTCGATCCAGTCGATCACTTGGCGCAAATGCTGGTCGAGATAGGCGCCGTGGTTGACCGACAGGGTGCTGTCATCGACCGGCGCGCCATCGCTGATCACCATCAGGATTTTGCGTTCTTCGGGGCGGCCGATGATGCGGCTGTGCGCCCATGTCAGCGCCTCGCCGTCGATATTCTCTTTCAGCAACCCTTCGCGCATCATCAGCCCGAGCGACTTGCGCGCGCGGCGATAAGGCTCGTCGGCGGGTTTGTAGATGATGTGGCGCAAATCGTTGAGGCGGCCGGGATGCGCGGGGCGTCCGGCGGCGAGCCAGTCCTCGCGGCTCTGCCCGCCCTTCCATGTCCGCGTCGTGAAACCCAATATCTCGGTCTTCACGCCGCACCGTTCGAGCGTGCGCGCGAGAATGTCGGCGCTGATCGCCGCGATGCTGATCGGCCGCCCGCGCATCGAGCCGCTGTTGTCGATCAGCAGCGTGACGACGGTATCGCGGAAATCGGTATCGCGTTCGATCTTGTACGACAGCGACTGGCCGGGCGAGACGATCACACGAGCGAGCCGCGCGGCGTCGAGCTGGCCTTCCTCCTGATCGAAATCCCACGCGCGGTTTTGCTGCGCCATCAGGCGGCGCTGCAGCCGGTTGGCGAGCTTGGTCACCGCGCCCTGCAAATGCTGCATCTGCTGGTCGAGATAGGCGCGCAGCCGGGTCAGCTCGTCGGCATCGCACAGCTCGGTGGCGAGGATGATCTCGTCATGCTTTTCGGTGAAGCGCAGATAGTTGAAGTCGGGGATGTCGCCGGGCAGGCGGTTGGGGCGCACGGGCAGCATGCCCTCGTCGCCTTCGCCACCCATTTCGGGCTCGCCGTCGCCTTCCATTTCCTGCGCGTCGGGGTCGCTGTCGCCGTCGTCGGCCTGATCGCCGGCCATTTCGGCGCGGGCATCGACTTGCGATTCACCGGCGCCGCCGTCCTCGCTATCCTGTTCTTCCTGGCTTTCTTCGGCTTCGCTCTCGTCCTCATCGCCGCCGTCTTCGGCGCCCTCGTTTACCGGTTCATCGCTCTGGATCAGGTCGAGATGGCGCAGCGCGAGCTTCGCGGTTTCTGCAAAACCGGCCTGGTCGTCGAGCAGCATCGACAGTGCGGTGATATCGGCGCCCGCGTCTTTGCCGATCCATTCGCGGACTAGCGACAACCCGGTTTCGGTGCCCTGCGGCGCCTGGTCGCCCGTCAGCGCCTCTCGCAGCATCAGTTCGAGCGCGCTCGAGATCGGCACATCGTCGCGGCTTTGCGCGCGGCTGATCGGGTCGCTCCGCATCCGCATCGCCAAGCTGGCGGACAGATTGGCGCGCATGCCGTCCATATGCCGCGCGCCCAATGCCTCGATCCGCGCGCGCTCCATCGCGTCGAAGGCGGCGGCGGCAAGCGGCTCGGCAGGGCGCGCCGCGGCGTGCAGCTTCTCGCTGTGATGCTTCATGCGCAGCGCATACCCATCAGCAAAGCCGCGTGCTTCGGCGACTTGATCAGCAGGCAAGGTACGCGACGGCGTCGGCACCTTGATCGCCTTGCCGATCTGGGCGGGGGCATCGGCGGTAAAGCCTACCTCGACCTCGGCATCCCGGGTCACGGCGCGCGCGACGCTCGACAGCGCGGCCTTGAAATCGTCGAGGGGTGAGGATGCGGTCATGGGAGGAGGCGGTCTTCTAAAGCCCTCCCCCTTGATGGGGGAGGGTTGGGTGGGGGTGATGTATCGGTCAACGCCTTTGTCAGGACGATTGCGACACCGTCAATATTGGCGAGCACATCATTGTTCCAGAAACGGATGACGCGGTAGCCGTCATTTTCAATTATCGTCGTGCGCGGAGCGTCGATTTCAGCATTATGCTGCCCGCCGTCAATTTCGATCATCAGCCTGGCCCGATGGCTCGCGAAATCGGTGATATACTGACGGATCGGGACTTGGCGGCGGAAGCGCCAATCTGGAAAGGCGGTACGCAATAAAGTCCAGATTTTCCGTTCGGCATCGGTCATTTCGCTGCGCAATCGGCGAGCCTGCCCCGTAGAGCCATCCGGCGGTGTTCGTTTCATGGCGCAACCACACCCCTACCGCTGCGACTAGCGAACAAGTTCGCAAGTCTCGCTGCCTCCCCCATCAAGGGGGAGGCTCTGGCTTTGCTACCCGGCTTTGGGCTTGATGGGAATATAGCTAAGCTCGCTTGACGCCGCGTGGGTGCGGGACCATCCGGCTTGCATGAGCTTTTCTGCGCAATCTCCCATGAAGAAACCCTGGATCGTGATTGCCTGCGCGGCGTTCATCGTCACCTTGGCGATGGGTGTGCGTCAGAGCTTTGGCCTATTCCTGCCGCAGATGAGCGTCGACATCGGGATCAGCCGCTCGGACTTCGGGCTGGCGATGGCGCTTCAAAACTTGCTGTTCGGCCTCGTCCAGCCCTTTGTCGGCGCGCTCGCCGACAAGCATGGCGCGGGCCGCGTCGTCGTCGCCGGCGCGCTGCTCTACGCGCTGGGGCTGATCGGCGCGGCGTTCGCATCCGACGCGATGGGGCTGTACCTCAGTTTCGGGCTGCTGATCGGCATGGCACAGTCGGCGACCACCTTTGTTGTCGTGCTCGGCGCAGTCGGGCGCGTTGTCAGCCCCGAAAAGCGCAGCAGCGCGTTCGGCATCGTCACCGCGGGCGGATCACTCGGGCAGTTCCTCGTGGTGCCGCTGGCGTCAATCCTGCTCGGGAATATCGGCTATCACGAGACGCTGTGGATCATGGCGGCCCTCGTGGCGCTCTGCGGGCTGCTCGCGGTCGGGGTCGCAGGCCGCACGGACGGCGGCGCGAGCTTGACCTTGGAGATCGAGCAAAGCGCTCGCGAAGCGCTGCGCGAAGCAGCCGTCCATCGCGGCTTCTGGCTGCTCAACGCCGGTTTCTTCGTCTGTGGTTTCCACATCGCGTTCATCGCCACGCATCTGCCCGCCTATCTCGACGACAAGGGGCTCGGCATCGACATCGGCGCGCAGGTGCTCGCGCTTGTCGGCCTGTTCAATATCCTCGGGTCCTACATATTCGGCCGTGCGGGCGATTTCCTGCGCCAGAAATATGTGCTTTCGGGGCTCTATGTCGCGCGTTCGGCGGTGATTGCGCTGTTCCTCTTCCTGCCGCTGACCCACTGGACCGCGCTTGTGTTCGCCGGCGCGATGGGGTTCCTCTGGCTTGGTACGGTGCCGCTGACCAGCGGCATCGTCGGGCGTATCTTCGGCATCCGCTATCTCTCGATGCTCTACGGCATCGTCTTCCTCAGCCATCAGCTTGGCAGCTTCTTTGGCGCATGGATGGCGGGGCTGATCTTCGACGAGACCGGCAGCTATAACATCGCCTGGGGCATATCGATTGCGCTCGGGCTGTTCGCCGGGCTCGTCCACCTGCCGATCGCCGACGCGCCGGTCAAACGGTTGCAGCCGGCGTGAGGCTGGCGCGGCAGGATCGGATAGCGCTCGCGCTGTTCGGCCTTGTCGCTGTCGGCGGCTTGTGGCTGTGGACCGGCGAGGGACCGGTGGTCTGGCTCGCCAACGTCGCGATCATGTGCGGCTTCTAGGGCGCAGCGGCGACCGGTACACGATTGCAGATCGCCTCATCCATTTCTTTGGGTTCCGCCGGGTCGGGCAAAAGGCGAAAAACGTGCGCCAAGTGCGTCGCTGACCGTTCGGGCCGCGTGCGCTTGCCTTGGGCGACATCGACGAAATCGCGGCATGCCGCCGCGCTGCGCAGGAAATTGCTGTGCCCGGTCGCGGAGCGCGACACATCGGTGGTATCGATAATCGTCAAACCGGCGACCGACGCCGGATAACAGCGCACCGGCAGTCCCTTGGCTTTCAAGTCCGCTGCCTCGAACGGATCGAAGCAATAGGGTGAGCCGAGCCGCGGATAGCCGTGCAGCGCGCGCGACGCGGCCAGCGCCTTGTCGGCGTGCGAGACATACACGGTGATCCGCCGGTTGTTTGCAACCCGGCGCGCCGACAGCACCTCTTCCTCGATGTCGCGTTCGAAAGTTTCACGGTCGATGTCGGGCGATGCCAGAATGACGTTTGAAATATTGCTGCTATCGGCACTGCTCGATGCGCGGTCGACATAGGAAATCGCGGGAATGACCAGCCGCGCGCCCAGCGAGTGCGACACGACGACGATTTCCTTAACCCACGGCCGCTCGGCAAGCGTTTTCAGGAAGTCGCGGAAGGTGCGTTCGTCATGATACATGTTGGTTTCATCGACCGCATAGCTCAACACTTCGCCCTGCGACGGCCAGCTATACTCGATCACGGGCCCGTCGAATCCGGTCATCCGCGCGATCTGCGCGGCGTCCTTCGACGTCGATTCGAACGTCTCGCGATAGCCGTGGACATACAGCAGGACGCGGCCCTGCCGGCGGTCGGTTTCGGCCTGCAGCGCCGTCCACCAGTCGGCCGAGTTCTGGAATGCCATCGGGGTGCGCAGCTTTTTCTTGCCCGCCACCTCGGCCTCGCGCGGCGCGGCAAAGCGGCCATAGCGGATCTTGTCGCCGCGATGCCGCAGCAGCGTGACATCGTCGGTGCGGCAGTCGGGCAGGCGGCTTGTCGCGAAAAACAACGGCAGCGCCTCGCCGTCGACGACCGCGCCCGGCTGCGCGGTGCAGCGCGGGTCGGCGACATATTCGGCGTGGCGAACCTTGCCATAATCGACCGCGGCGATGCAGCCCGAAAGCGCGAAAGCGGCGGCCGCCACCATCAGGTGGCGCAGCGACATCACTTGCCGGTCACCCCTTCGGGCAGGTCTTCGCCGAACACGCGCTGATAATATTCGGCGACGATCATCCGTTCGGCCTCGTCGCATTTGTTCAGAAAGGTCAGGCGGAAGGCGAAGCCCAAATTGTTGAAGATCGCGGCATTCTGCGCCCAGCTGATCACCGTACGCGGGCTCATCACGGTCGAAATATCGCCGTTGATAAAGCCCTGGCGCGTCAGGTCGGCGACCTTGACCATGTTGGCGACCGTCGTGTCGTCGGTGCCGGGGACCTTTTGCAGGATGATCCGGCTTTCGGTCGCGGCGGGCAGATAGTTCAGCGTGACGACGATGTTCCACCGGTCCATCTGGCCTTGGTTGATCTGCTGCGTGCCATGATACAGCCCGCTGGTGTCGCCAAGCCCGACGGTGTTTGCGGTCGAGAACAGGCGGAAATGCGGGTTCGGGCGGATGACGCGGTTCTGGTCGAGCAGGGTCAGCTTGCCTTCGGCCTCCAGCACGCGCTGGATCACGAACATCACATCGGGACGGCCGGCGTCATATTCGTCGAACACCAGCGCAGTCGGGGTCTGCAATGCCCAAGGGAGCAGGCCTTCGCGAAACTCGGTGACCTGCTGGCCATCGCGCAGCACGATCGCGTCGCGGCCGACCAGGTCGATACGGCTGATATGCGCATCCAGGTTGACGCGGATGCACGGCCATTTCAGCCGCGCCGCGACCTGTTCGATATGGGTCGATTTGCCGGTGCCATGATAGCCCTGCACCATCACGCGGCGGTTATATTTAAAGCCCGCGAGGATCGCGAGCGTCGTGTCGCCGTCAAAGACATAGGCTGGATCGAGATCGGGGACGCGCTCGTCGGCTTCGCTGAACGCGGGGACCATCATGTCGATATCGACGCCGAACATCTCGCGCGCGCTGACCTCGACATCGGGCGCTGCCAGGAGCGTCGAACCATGATGGTCGGGAAGGCTGTTCGGAATATCGGTCATGTCACATAGTCCAGCGCGCGCGGTTGGGAGAGAGTCGCCGTTGCCCGGCGCTTCGGGTAGCGCGGTATAGGCGTCGGTTGCACCTTGCAACGCCTTTTCAGAACAGATCGAGCGCCTTCAGCACCGCCGACTGGTCGTAATATGGCCGTTCGCAGACGATCTTGTCGCTGCCCGGCGCAAACTGGAAACTTGCCGCGATGCGGATGCGGAACGCTTTTCCCGTCGGCTCGATGGTGCGAAGCCCGATACGCAGCGGGCCGAGATGGGTCCCGGTCAGCCAGAATTCGACCAGCACCGTGTCGGTCGCCGCGTCGGCGGCAATTGCGATCACCTCGTTCGCCTGATCGGGAAAAGGCTCGCGCGATGCGGCGAAATAGGACCGCACCGCGGCTTCGCCGTCGAACACCGTGCCGGGGCCGAGCAGTTCGTAGCGCGGATGATCGAAGGTCGCGATCACGCCGTCCCAATCGTGGGTGATCTCAAGCGCCATATGGCGGCGGACCACTTCGATGCGGGCCTGGTCCAGGTCGACGTCCAGGGTGCTCATCGTGCTTCTCCCTATGCAAAAGCCTTGGTCTTTCGCAGCAATTGATACGCCGCGACGACTTCGCCCAGCCGCGACTCGAAACTGCGGTCGCCGCCGTTGCGGTCAGGATGATAGCGGCGCACGAGCTCGCTGTAACGCCGTCTGAGCGTCGCGCGATCGGCGTCGGCGGGCAGGCCGAGCAATTGCATCGCGGCATGCTCTTCGCGGCTCAGCCCCGGATTGGCCGCCTCGCGCCGCGCCTCGTCCATCCGCTGGCGAAAGCGCGCGCCCAACGCATCGATCGGATCCTTGAAATCGGCCCAGCGCGGCGGCAGGTCGGCGCTCCCCGCGGCGCGAAAGGTACGGCTTTCGGTTTCCCAACCCGCCATTGGCGATTGCGCCGCCATGATCTGGTCGGTGCTCATGCCCTCGAAGAAATTATAACCCGCGTTGAATTCGCGAACATGATCGAGGCACAGCCAGCGATATTGCGGCGGCCCGTCGGGCGAGCGCGTCCAAGCCATCGGGGCACGAAACTCACCGGGCTCGCGGCACCCGGGTGCAGCGCAGGAGTCTTCGCGGGGGACGCGGCCGTGAAAACGATTGGGGCGTGAAGGGGACGGCAAAACAGGCTTTCGGGCGTTGGGAAGGTCTTATAATTTGGCGACGAAGCGTTTATGGTCAACCCCATGAGCAACAAAGGCCCCGCGCAGCAAGAGATGGAAAGCCTGCTGACCGCAGCGTTTCCCGACGCCAATTTCACCCTGAGCAACGACAGCGCCAGTCATCAAGGCCATAGCGGCGACGACGGCAGTGGCGAGTCGCATTTCAGCCTGACGATCGAATGGGCGGGCTTTGCCGACATGAACCGCGTCGCGCGGCAGCGCGCGGTGAACAAGGCGCTGGGCGACCTGCCCGGGCAACGAGTCCACGCGTTGGCGATCAAGGCGACCGCGCCGGGCGAGTAAGGCATCGATATGGCCGGACATCGCATCTTCAAAACGAGCTTTGCGAGCGTGTATCCGCATTACGTGAAGAAGGCGGAGCGCAAGGGCCGGAAGAAGGATGAGGTCGACGAAATTCTTCGCTGGCTGACCGGCTATAGCCAAAAACAGCTCGACGAGCAGATTATGGCGGACACCGATTTCACCGATTTCTTTGCTGCCGCGCCCGCGATGAATGTGGCGCGCGACCAGATCAAAGGTGTCGTCTGCGGCATCCGCGTCGAAGAGGTTACCGAGCCGCTGATGCGCGAGATCCGCTATCTCGACAAGCTGATCGACGAACTGGCCAAAGGAAAAACGATGGAGAAAATTTTGCGGGCGCCCGCACCATGACGATCGACAAGGTGAATCTCGCCGCCGCCTTCGCAACATTTGGCGATCACTGGAACCCGCGCGTCGCGGGCGACATCAATAATTTCCTGGTCAAGCTGGTGAAGTTCGCCGGCAAGTTCGACTGGCATCATCATGACATTGAAGACGAATTGTTCCTCGTCGTCGCGGGCCGGATGAAGATGGGGCTGCGCGATCGCGACGTAATCGTCGAGACCGGAGAGTTCATCATCGTGCCGCACGGCACCGAACATTGCCCCGAGGCGATGGACGGCGAATGTCACGTCCTGCTGCTCGAACCCAATTCGACGCTGAATACCGGTAACGTCGAAACCGAAAAGACGCGGCTGACGCTGGAAAGACTGAACTGATCATGGACATCATCACCCCCTCGACCCACGACCTTGGCGCGTTCGAGGTGCGGCGGACTTTGCCCAACAAGTCGCGGACGATGGTCGGCCCTTTCATCTTCGTCGATCAGTTCGGCCCGGCGCATTTCGACATCGGCGCGGGCATGGACGTGCGGCCGCACCCGCATATCAACCTGGCGACCGTCACCTATTTGTTCGAGGGTGCGATCGACCATCGCGACAGCCTTGGCACCTTGGCAACGATCCGTCCCGGTGCGTGCAATCTGATGACCGCGGGCAGTGGCATCGTCCATTCGGAACGTACCCCGGCGGTCGAGCGCGCGACCGGATCGGGTATCTCGGGGATGCAGACCTGGCTCGCGCTGCCCGATGGCAAGGAAGAGATCGACGCGGCGTTCGAACATGTCGCCAAGGACGATCTGCCGCTGATCGAGGATGGCGGCGTGTCGGCGCGCATCATCATGGGAAGTCTATGGGGGGCGACTTCGCCGATCACCCAGCATGCCGCGACGATCTACGCCGATATCCTGATGAACGCGGGATCGGCGATCCCGATCGAGGCCGAGGCTGACGAGCGCGCGATACTGGTCGCGCTCGGCGACGCCAGCCTCGATGGCGAAGCGCTCGAACGCTACAGTCTTTATGTATTGAAACCCGGCGAGGCGATGACGCTGCGCGCGATCAGCGATGCGCGGGTGATGCTGCTCGGCGGCGAGGCGTTTCCGACGCCGCGCCATGTGTGGTGGAATTTCGTGAGCTCATCGCGCGATCGAATCAATCAGGCTAAGCACGACTGGAAGGAAGGTAAATTCCCGCTCGTCCCTGGCGACAGCGACGAATTTATCCCGATCCCCGAGGTGCCTAAGACGGTTAGCTACCCTTGAGCGTCTTGCTTGCCGTTGCGATGCTGGCCGCGCCGGCAAAAGCGCCCGGGCCGATTTTCGATTGCAGCATCGGGACAAAGCGGCTCACCATCACGCAGCAGGGCAATGCGCTCGTCTATCGCTATGGCACCAAGCGCAAGGCCGAGCTTCGGCTCGTTGCCGACGCGGCGGACCAACGCGTATTTTATCATCGCACTCTTTATCCGCGCGGGGAGGATCAGACGCTGCGCTTCGTCAACGGCGATCATAGCTATATCGTTTATGCCCATTGGACCGCGCCCAGCGTGGGCATGACCGAAGGCGGCGGCGACCCGGAAGTCTATTATGGCGGATTGATCGTGCGGCTCGGCGACAAAACCCTGTCGTCGCGCAGCTGCACCGACGACAATGGCGACATGCGCGAATGGCCGATCTTCAAGACGTTGCCGCAGGACAAGGAAAACCGCGTTCCGGCGGAATAGCTCGCTTGCCAGGCGTCGCCAACCCCGGCATCAGGTTGCGAAACGCAACCTAGGGAGTGGATGATGAGCGGCGATTTCGAGCAAGTGCGGGTGACGCTTTCGACCGGGGTCGAACTCGATGTCGTAGATATCGGCCCGCGCGATGCGCCGGTGCTGATCTTCCTGCATGGTTTTCCCGAATCACACCGCACCTGGCGCCATCAATTGCCGCATTTTTCGGGCCAGTTTCGCTGCATTGCCCCCGACCAGCGCGGGTATCGCGGTTCGTCAAAGCCGCAGGACGCGGCAAGCTACACGCCTGACAAGCTGATCGCTGATATCTTCGCGCTCGCCGACGCGCTGGGTGTGGGCGAATTCACGATCGTCGGCCACGACTGGGGGGGCGCGATCGCGTGGGGCGTTGCCTTGGGCGGCCAGCCGGGCGGCCTGCATCCGAAGTGGGCGGGCCGCGTGACGCGGGCGGTGATCGCCAATGCACCGCATCCCGCAATTTTTCAGCGTCTGTTGCTCACCAATGAAGACCAGCGCGCGGCGAGTCAGTATATCCGGACCTTTCGCGACCCGGCGAGCGACGCGATCATCGAGGCGCACGGGATTGCGGGCATCCTGGCGAACGCTTTTGCCGGACGGGTGCCGAGCGGCGGGATGCAGCCGCCCGACGAAATCGCGCGGCTGCTGAAGGATTGGGAGGATCGCGACACCTGCCGCGCGATGATCAACTGGTATCGCGGTTCGCCGGCGAATGTGCCGACGATGGACGAACCCTATGCCGAGCCGCCGGCGATGCCGTTCCCTAAGTTGACCATCCCGACGCTGGTAATCTGGGCGCTCGAAGATGTCGCGCTGCCGCCGTGCAACCTCGACGGCATGGCCGATCTGGTTCCGGCCGTGCGGATTGTCGAAATTCCGGATTGCGGCCATTTCGTCCCGTGGGAAGCGCCGGATGCGGTCAACGCTGCGATCGACGAATTTCTGACGACAAGCTGATCGCTGCCCATGCCCCCCAAAAAAGGTGGCGGGCGGCGTATTCGCCGCCCGCCTGGGGGGGGGGTCTGGTCATGCGTGTCGGTGACACGCGAAGGGGTCTGTCCAACGGCAGTTTTTCCCCATTTTCTGCCGTTGTCCGAGGACTTTGGAGGGGCGATTTAACCATAGGTTTGGCGCATATGTCAGGCTTTCACATTCTCCCCAACTTGCCATACTCCTGTCATGGAAGTGGGAGGACTCAGGGTCGCCTCGATCGTTGACCGCATCGAAGGCCCCGCGAACTGGACCGTCGAACGCGACGTCCACATTCTCCATCTGTATGAAGCGGGAAGCTATCATTGGCTCGAAACCTGGCTCGACGATCAACGGACGTCGCTAGGCGATCCGCTGCCCGGCGAGATGTGGCTGGCGCCCGCCGGGCGTCGCTACCACGGCCGGGCAAAGGGCGGAGCCGTCCGCTATCTCGAGGTAGAAATCCCCGCGGCACGATTGGCGGTGGCGCCGGGTACCCGCGCTCTGGCGGGGCATTATGATATGGCGCTGGCGGCGCTGGTGCGTGCCTTGGCGGCCGGCAATGCAGCGGTTGTCGATCCGCTTTTGGCCATTCTGGCCAAAACGCTGGACGCCATGGTGGTGCGCCCCGACTCGCCCGCCGTCATTCAACGGATCAATGATCTGATGGTCCATATCCAGACCCAGCTTGAAGCGTCGTTGACGGTCGACGAGATGGCGGCCGAGGCGGGCATGTCGGTGAACAGCCTGATCGTCCATTTCGCGCGCGCGACGGGATATACGCCAGCGCAATATATGCTGCGCCAGCGCCTGCGCCGCGCCTGCTGGTTTCTGATGAACCGCCCGTTGTCCGTCGCCGAGATCGCCTTTGCCACCGGTTTTTCGAGCCACGCGCATTTATGTGCCATCTTTCGCCGCAAACTGGGGATGTCGCCCGGCGAGTGGCGGCGGCGTCACATCACCGCTATCCTGCCGCCAGCCTGGGAGGAATAGACGATGTTGCAAACCGTCATCGCCCGCCGTTTCGCGCGCTAATTGGCGGGCCGCAGCAAACAACCGCTGGCCCCGGCATAGCGCGCGCTGCGCGAAGCAAGCAGCGGGACGCTGCCGGTCACTGTCTTGGTGGCGGGATCTTCGCTGAGCGAGATCATCTCCATGCCGGGTTCGAAATCGCTCTGACAGCTGTCTAGACTGCGTTCCTGGACATAACGGCACGAACAGCCGACGCGCGCCGCATAGGCCGAACCAAGCTCCGCCTGTGCCTTGAATGAGGGGAATTTCCAGATTGCAAAGCCGGTCAGGAGCACCGCCAGTACCAACGCCCAAGGCAGGCAGCCGCCCCAGCGACTAGGCTTTCTGCGCAGGCGCGGCGGCGTGGCAGGAGCAATCGGCGGCGGTACGGCGGCTGGATTCTCGCCCGTTGAAGGACCGGTCGGGTTGGTGCTAGTCACTCATCCCATGATCACCAAAAAACGGCTGCTGGCAAGTGCCGCTCTCGCATTCCTCGGCGCCTGGTCGCTGGCGCAGGCGGCGGGGCAGGGCAATATGGCGCCGGCGTCGCCCGGGCCCAAATTCGGCGCGTCGCTTGACGACGTGGCGGCGACCGAGACGCCGCAACCGCTGCCGGCGCTGCCCGCAGCGATCAAGGCGCGCGCCGATGCGCTGTTCGTCGACGCCGACGATGTCGGACAGACGCGCGCGCTGTTCATCCTGCGCGACGGCGAACCGATCTATGAACGCTATGCCGCCGGGTTCGGCCCCGATACAAAGCTGATCAGCTGGTCGATGGCGAAAAGTATCACCGCCGTACTCACCGGTTTCCTTGTTGCGGACGGCCAATTGGCGCTCGACGGACCCGCGCCGGTGGCGGCTTGGCAGCGCAGCGGCGACCCGCGCGGCGCGATCACGCTCAAGCATCTGCTCCACATGTCGGCGGGGCTCGAACATGTCGAAAATGGCGATCCGGTGTGGCAGGGCGATACCGTCGCCATGCTCTTCGGCGGCGGGGCAGGGGACATGGCGGGTTTTGCCGAAGCGAAACCTGCGGCGGCGCAGCCGGGCGAGATCTTCAATTACAGCTCGGCGACCAGCGTAATCCTGGCGGACATATTGGCCGACACGCTGACCCCGTCGCAAAGTCCGACCGCGCGGCGCGACGCGATGCGTGACTTCATTGCCGGTCGCCTTGTCGAACCGCTTGGCATGACCAGCCTGACCCCCGAATTCGACGCCAGCGGCACGATGATCGGTGGGTCGATCATGCACGCGACGGCGCGCGACTATGCCCGGTTCGGCGAGTTCCTGCGCAACCATGGCGTGGTGAACGGCCAGCGCCTGTTGCCCGAAAGCTGGATGGATTTCATGCTCAGCCCGTCGGAGAACGACGGCGGCTATGGCGGGCATATCTGGCTCAACCGGGCGCGGCCGGCGGGCGTGGAGCCCGCGCTATGGCCCGACCGCGGACCGAACGACCTGTTCGCGTGCATCGGTCATCAGGGGCAATATATCATCGTTTCGCCGTCGCAGCGGGTGACGATCGTCCGGCTGGGAGTCACCAAGGACGACCAGTTTCCGGCGCTGCGCCGCCATCTGGCGGATTTGACGGCAGCCTTATAGCAGGAAGTCGCCGATCAGCGTGGTGACGCAGGTACCGGTCAGTTCGACCATGTCGCCGTCAAGGCGGCATCCGACGTGGCCACCGCGTGCGCTAGCCTGATAGGCCGTAAAATTGTCGCGGCCCAGTCGCGCCGCCCAATAGGGGGTCAGTACACTGTGCGCTGAGCCCGTCACCGGATCCTCATCGATCCCGGCGCCGGGCGCGAAGCAACGGCTGACGACGTCGGCGCCCGATGGGTCGCCGCCGCCGGGCGCGGTCGCGATATAGAGCACATCACCGCCATCCTTGAGCGCGCGAAAATCGGGCGTCAGCGCGCGGATGTTCGCCGCATCGCGATATGCGATGATCGCGTAGCCGCCCGGGTGCCATGCTGTTTCGATGGGATCGCCGCCCAGTGCGCGGGCGATGTCGGGCATCGGCTTGGGCGCCGGTGAATACGCGGGCAGCGCCATGCGATAGCCCTCGTCCTCGCCATTGCGCGCGACCTGCAAGATACCTGCCTTGCGGGTGCGAAAACGCATCTCCTGGCGCCACGGCGCCGCCGACAACAGCACATGCCCGCTGGCTAGCGTGGCGTGGCCGCACAATGCTACCTCGACGGTCGGAGTGAACCAGCGCAGCTCATAATCGGCCTCGCCGCTTTCGTCGGGGATCAGGAACGCGGTTTCAGCCAGATTATTCTCGGCCGCAATCGCTTGCAGCACGCCGTCGCCCAGCCATTCTTCGAGCGGCATCACCGCCGCGGGGTTGCCGGTGAAGGGCCGGTCAGCAAAGGCATCGACCTGACTGATCGGCAGGCGGCGCGCCGCGCTCACGGATAAAGCATCCGGCTTGACCAGCCGTCGCCGGTGGGGGTGAAAAGGGTCCGTTCGTGCAGCCGGTGCGCGCGGTCCTGCCAAAACTCGATTGCGGCGGGCGTCACGCGCCACCCCGACCAGCGCGGCGGGCGGGGGACGACCTGTCCGTCGAACCGCGCCTGCATTTCTGCAAAGCGCGCCTCGAACGTTGCGCGATCGTCAAGCGGGCGCGATTGATCGCTGGCCCAGGCGCCAAGCTGGCTGTCGCGACCGCGCGTTGCGAAATAGGCGTCGGCGGTGGCGTCGTCGACCGGAGCTGCTGGTCCTTCGATCCGAATCTGCCGCCGCAGCGATTTCCAGTGAAAGAGCAAGGCGACATGCGGATTTTCCGCCAGCTCACCGCCTTTGCGGCTGTCGAGGTTGGTGTAAAAGACGAAACCGTCCGACCCATGACCCTTGAGCAGGACCATGCGCAGCGACGGATGCCCGTCCGGCGTCGCCGTCGCGAGCGCCATCGCATTGGCGTCATTGGGTTCGCTGGCCCGCGCGGCGGCGAACCAGTCGTCGAACAGGGCAAAGGGGTCATCGGTCATGCGCGCGGTCATAATGCGGCGAGCGGCGACGCGAAAGACGGAACTTGACCGCTTCGCGACACATTACCACATCGACGCGCAATCGGGCCTTCCCGGTCAAACGAAATTCGGGCTACAGGAAGAACATGGCAGATCCCTATTCAACCCTGGGCGTCGCAAAAGGCGCAAGCGAAGCGGAGGTCAAATCGGCCTATCGCAAGCTCGCCAAGCAATTGCACCCCGACAAAAACAAGGACAATCCCAAGGCGTCGGAGAAATTTTCCGAGGTCACCAGGGCGTATGACATCCTGTCCGACAAGACCAAGCGTGCGCAGTTCGACCGCGGCGAGATCGACGGCGAGGGTAATCCGGCGATGCCATACGGCTATGGCGGCGGCGGCGGCTTTCGCGGCGATCAGCGCACCGGTCCTGGCGGTTTCAGCGGTTTCGGCAACGAGGGCGCCGATTTCGGCGATATTTTCGAAGGCTTGTTCGGTCGTGGCGGCGGCGCAGCGGGCGGCGGTTTTGGCGGTTTCGGCGGCCGCGGCGCGCCGCCGCAAAAGGGCGCCAATGTCGCCTATCGGCTGGCGGTGTCGTTCGTCGATGCCGCGACGCAGGCGCCGCAGCGGATCACGCTGGCCGATGGCGGCACGATCGATTTGAAGCTGCCCGCGGGGGTCGAAGCCGGCACGCAAATGCGCCTGGCCGGTAAAGGCCAGCCGGGACCGGGCGGTCATGGCGACGGGATTGTGACGATTACCGTCAAGGATCACCCGTTTTTCGTGCGGGAGGGGGCCAATATCCGGCTCGACCTGCCGATAACGCTGAACGAGGCTGTCAGGGGCGCCAAGGTCAAGGTGCCGACTGTCGATGGCCCGGTGATGCTGTCGGTTCCGGCCGGATCGAATTCGGGCAAGGTCATGCGGTTGAAGGGCAAGGGCTTCAGCGAAAAGGGCGGTGGGCGCGGAGATCAGCTCGTTCGTCTGATGATCGACCTGCCTGCCGACAACGACGCGCTCGTCTCGCTGCTCGGCGAATGGACCGATCCGCGCGCGGTGCGGGCGGACCTTGGCGTATGATGCGTGACTGAAACGTCCGACCAAAGGGCGGCCGATGCGCTGGCCAAGCAGGTCACTGAAGAGGTTGGTCAGGAGTTTCTCGCCGGCGGCCATTCGCCGCATTCGCCCGAAGCGCGCGCCGAACGCGCCAAGCGGATCAAACTGCGCGCGCGGGCACAGGGCGTCATCGATCGGGGCCGCGAAAGCCTCGGCCCCGGCACCCGGGCGTTCCACATCGCCCGCCGCGTTGTCGTCGGCACGTACACCGACGGCTTCATCCACGCCGGCAACCTGGCCTATCTCGCGCTGATCGCGCTTTTCCCCTTCTTCATTCTGCTCGCCGCTGCTTTTTCGCTGATTGGCGGTAGCGTCGGCGGCGAAGCGGCGATCGAGGCGGTGTTCTCGACCATGCCGCCGACGGTGGCCAAGGCGCTGTCGGGGCCGATCCGCGAAGTGATGACGGCGCGCACCGGGATTTTCCTGTGGCTCGGCGCGCTCGTGGCGCTGTGGACGGTCGGCAGCCTGATCGAAACGGTGCGCGACATCCTGCGCCGCGCCTACGGCACGCATTTCAGCAAGGGATTTTTCCATTACCGGCTTTTGTCGATCGGCATCATCACCGGCGCCGTCGTGCTGATGCTGCTGTCGTTCAGCATGCAGGTGCTGATCGTCGGCATCGAACAATTTGTCACCCGCGTCCTGCCCGAACAATTTCAGTCGTTCGGCGTCGTCGCGATTTCGCGGGGGGTGTCGGGGTTGGGCCTCTTCCTCGCCATCTATATGCTGTTCTATAGCCTGACGCCGTCCAAATACCGGACAAAGCAGTTTCCCAAATGGCCGGGCGCGCTGTTCACCACCCTGTGGTGGATCGGCGTCACTCTCGCGCTACCGCCGCTGCTCGCCAGCCTGCTCAGCTACGACGCAACCTACGGCAGCCTTGCGGGTGTGATGGTCGCGCTGTTCTTTTTCTATCTCGTCGGATTGGGTATGGTAATGGGCGCCGAACTCAACGCCGCACTCGTCGAGGTTGAGGATTTGGGCCATGACGCTATTGGGCGCATCGACGACGTGATTATTGAAAAGGCCGGAGACGCAGAATGACGGGTTTGATGCAGGGCAAGCGCGGGCTGATCATGGGCCTCGCCAACGACAAGTCGCTCGCTTGGGGCATCGCCAAGGCATTGCATGCGCACGGTGCCGAGCTTGCGATCTCTTATCAGGGCGATGTGATGCTGAAGCGGGTGAAGCCGCTGGCCGAAGAACTTGGCTGCGATTTCCTGATCGATTGCGATGTCGCCGATATGGACAATCTCGACGCGGCGTTTGCCACCCTCGGCGCGCGCTGGCCGACAATCGACTTCGTCGTCCATGCGATCGGCTATACCAACAAGGAAGCGCTGCGCGGTAAATATGCCGATGTAACGCTCGACGATTTTCTGATGACGATGAACATAAGCGTTTACAGCTTCACCGCGATTGCGGCCCGCGCTGCCGCTATGATGCCGCCGCTCGATCCCGAGACTGGCAACGGCGGCGGGGCGATGCTGACGCTGTCCTACTATGGCGCCGAAAAGGTCATCCCGCATTATAACGTCATGGGCGTGGCGAAATCGGCGCTGGAAACCAGCGTCAAATATCTCGCCAACGACTATGGCCCGCAGGGGGTGCGTGTGAACGCGATCTCGGCCGGCCCGATCAAAACCCTCGCCGCGTCGGGCATCGGCGATTTCCGCCTGATCCTGAAATGGAACGAGCATAATGCGCCGCTGCGCCGCAACGTCACGATCGACGATGTCGGCGGCTCGGCGCTGTATCTGCTCAGCGATCTGGCGTCGGGCGTGACGGGCGAGACGCATCATGTCGACGCGGGGTATCACACCGTGGGCATGAAACAGGAAGACGCCCCGGACATCGCGCTGGTATAAAAACCCTCTCCCCTTGGGGGAGAGAGAGGGGCCCATCACGAAGTGATGGGAGGGTGAGGGTGTGACTAAGAGCCGTTTCGAAATGCGTGATGGCACACTCGACCGCGCGCGTCGTCTCCGCCGCGACGCAACGCCTGCCGAAAAGAAGCTCTGGACTGCCTTGCGCGGCAGCAACTTGGCTGGTTGCAAATTCCGCCGCCAACAACGCCTTGGCTCTTTCGTGGCAGACTTTGCCTGTCAATCCGCACGACTGGTGATAGAAGTTGATGGCGATAGCCATGCGCAGCAAATGGAGTATGACGCGCGGCGAACGGAATTTTTGGCGCGAGAAGGATATCGGGTGCTGCGTTTCGCGAACGGCGATGTGATGGACAATCTGGATGGCGTTTGCCGGGTGATCGAGCTTGCTCTCATCGGCGGACCCTCACCCTCCCACTCGCCTGCGGCGAGCGGGCCCCTCCCTCTCCCCCAAGGGGAGAGGGAAATATGAGTTTCAACAGCTTCGGACGCGTTCTTCGCTTCACCACTTGGGGAGAAAGCCACGGCCCCGCGCTCGGCGCCGTCGTCGATGGCTGCCCGCCGCGGCTGTCGCTGTCCGAAGCCGACATTCAGCCTTTTCTCGACAAGCGCCGTCCGGGCCAGTCGCGCCACACCACGCAGCGGCAGGAACCCGATCAGGTGCGCATCCTTTCGGGTATTTTCGAGGGCAAGACCACGGGTACGCCGATCAGCCTGATGATCGACAACGTCGATCAGCGCTCAAAAGATTATGGCGACATCGCGCAGGCGTATCGCCCCGGCCACGCCGATTACGCCTATGACGCCAAATATGGCATCCGCGACTATCGCGGCGGCGGCCGGTCGAGCGCGCGTGAGACCGCAGCCCGCGTAGCCGCGGGCGGCGTCGCGCGACTGGTGATCCCCGAGGTTCAGATCCACGCCTGGGTCGCCGAAATCGGCGGCGACGCGATCGATCCTGCGAACTTCGACCTCGAAGAAATTGATCGCAATCCCTTTTTCTGTCCCGACCCCGCTGCCGCGCAGCGCTGGGAAGGCTTGATGGACGCCGCGCGCAAGGCTGGAAGCTCGCTCGGCGCTGTCATCGAATGTGCGGCGAGCGGTGTTCCTGCCGGGTGGGGGGCGCCGATCTATGCCAAGCTCGACAGCGACCTCGGCGCCGCGATGATGGGCATCAACGCCGTCAAAGGCGTCGAAATCGGTGCGGGCTTTACCGCGGCGCGTCTGCGCGGCGAGGAAAATGCCGATCCGATGCGCCCTGCGACCGACGGCAGCAACCGCCCCGATTTCCTGTCGAACAACGCCGGCGGCATCGCGGGCGGCATTTCGACCGGACAGCCCGTCGTTGTCCGCGTCGCGTTTAAACCGACCAGTTCGATCCTGACCCCGGTTCCGACAATCAACAGTGTGGGCGAGGCGACGGATATCGTCACCAAGGGCCGCCACGATCCTTGTGTCGGCATCCGCGGTGCGCCGGTGGTCGAGGCGATGATGGCGCTCGTCCTCGCCGATCACAAACTGCTCCACCGCGCGCAGTGCGGTTGACGGTCGGGTGATCGATAGCGTCCAGGCGTTCATCGAAGCGCATCAAGCGGCGATAACGCTGGTCATTCTCGCGGCAATGTTCGTCGGTTTTCTGATGGAGCGTTTGCCCGCCACGGTAATTGCGATCCTTGGCGCCTGCACCTGCCTTGCGCTGGGCATTCTCGATGAAAAGGCGATGCTCTCGGTCTTTTCGAACTCGGCGCCGATCGTCATTGGCGCGATGTTCGTCCTGTCGGGCGCGTTGATCCGAACGGGCGTCATCCAGCGCGTCGCCGATGTCATCATGAAACGTGCGGAAAAGCATCCGCGGCTCGCGATCGTCGAAGTGCTGCTGGGCGCAGTGTTTGCCTCAGCATTTCTGAACAACACGCCGGTCGTCGTCGTGCTGTTGCCGATCATGATGAAGCTGGCCGAGGTGACCGGCGTCAGCGCCAAGAAATTACTGATGCCGTTGTCGATTGCAGCAGTGCTCGGCGGCACGTTAACGCTGATCGGCACGTCGACCAACCTTGTTGTCGACGGCATCGTCCGCGATGCAGGGATGGATGGTTTCGGCATTTTCGAGATCACGCCGATCGGCCTCGTCACCGCGACGTCTGGCATGATCGGCCTCGCGCTGATGTGGTGGCTGCTGCCATCGGACAAGCCGATCAAGGGTCCGGCGGGGACACATGACGCGCACCAATATCTGACCGAGCTGGTGCTGGGCGAGGAAGACGACCTAGTCGGCATGACGGTCGAGGCGTTTCGAGACCTGCCGCGTTCCGGCCGGATTTTCGGCGTCCGCCGGGCATCGACGGTCGTGCGCGGCGCCGACCTCGAGCATTGGACGCTCGCCGCGGGCGACCGCCTGATCCTTCGTGTCGATGGCGCGACGCTGATGACATGGCGCGAGCAGGGGCGCTTTCGTCTCGGCATCGGCAACGGCGAGCCCGCGGCAAGCGACATGGTCGTCGAGACGATGATTGCGGCGAATCACCCCGGAATCGGCCAGCGGCTGATCGACATCCCGTTCCTTCAGAAAATCCGCGCCCGGATCATCGGCCTCGATCGCCCGGCGCATGAACCCGGTCCTGACCTGGCCAGCGTCCGCGTCCGCCCCGCAGACCGCCTGCTCGTCGCTGGCGGCGCGCGCGAGGTCGAGGCGCTGCGCGACAACCCGCACCTGATCGGCGCTGACCTGGCCAAGGTCCGCGCGTTTCGCCGGGGCAAGGCGTGGATCGCGATCCTGTGCATGCTGTCGGTGGTGACGCTGGCCGCGCTCGACATCTTGCCGATCGGCGTCGCTGCGATCATCGCGATCGGGGTGATCCTGATCACGCGCTGTATCGACAGCGAAGAAGCATGGGGCACGATCGACGGCGATGTGCTGATCCTGATCTTCGCGATGCTCGCGGTCGGCCTCGCGCTCGAACAGAGTGGTGCGGTCGCGATGATGGTCGGCTGGGTCAAGCCGTCGCTCGCCGATGCTCCCGCGTGGGTGCTCGTCTTCGGCATCTATTTCTTCGCGCTGATCCTGTCCGAACTGCTCAGCAACAATGCGGTGGCGGCGCTAATGACCCCGGTGACACTGGCGATCGCTTCCGAACTCGGCGTCGATCCGCGGCCGCTCGTCATTGCACTGATGATCGGCGCCTCGGCCTGTTTCGCGACGCCGATCGGCTATCAGACGAACACGATCGTTTATGCTGCGGGCGATTACCGTTTCGTCGATTTTGTAAAGATTGGCGTGCCGCTCAACATCATCACCGGCGTTTCGACCTGTCTGGCGATCGTCTTTTTCATGACGTGATGGCCCTGCGGCGCGTCGCTCCGATGTTTTTCCGCCGCCCTTGACGCTGCGCGCTGCGGCGGCTCAAAGGGGCGGCATATTTGGCCGGTCACCGCGCGCCAATCGTTGATAAATTCGAGGGGACGGCCGCATGGATCGCAAGCTGACTTGGTATATTCTGGCCGGCATGGCGCTGGGCGTCATCGTTGGCTACGCCGTCCATGTCGGACTGCCCGCCGACCATCCGTGGTTCGAATATCTGACCAAGACGTTCAAGCTGCTGTCGGACATCTTTCTCAACCTCATCAAGCTGCTCGTCGCGCCGCTGGTGCTGTCGACGATCGTCGTCGGCATCGCGCACATGGGCGACAGCAGCGCGCTCGGCCGCATTGGTACGCGGGCGATCATCTGGTTCCTTACCGCCAGCTTCATTTCGATCGCGCTCGGCCTGCTCATGGTCAATCTGTTCCAGCCGGGGGTCGGCGCGCCGATACCGGATGCCGTCGAGGCGGCAAAGCTGGTCGGCGAGGTGAAGAAGCTCGACGCGTGGGAATTCACCCTCTCGATCTTTCCCAAAAATGCGCTCGAGGCGCTGGCGACGAACAATATCCTGCAAATCCTGGTCTTTTCGATCTTTGCCGGCGTCGCCTTGTCGGCAATCGGTGAAAAGGGTGCAGCGCTGGTCCGCGGCGCCGACGCGCTCGCTGAAATGATGCTGCAGATCACCGGCTATGTCATGCGCTTTGCCCCCTTCGCGGTGTTCGGGGCGATCGCCAAGGTCGTTGCGGCCAGCGGGCTGGGGATATTGGCGACCTATTTCGAACTGCTGGTCGAATTTTACGCGTCACTGGTCTTGTTGTGGATCATTCTGCTGACGATGGGCTGGGTGTTTCTGCGCCAGCGGATATGGACGCTGATCCGCTATATCCGCGAACCGCTGCTGATCGCGTTTTCTACCGCCTCTTCAGAGGCGGCTCTGCCCAAGATGTTCGAACAGCTCGACCGTTTCGGGGTGCCGCGGCGGATTTCGGGATTCATGCTGCCCCTGGGTTACAGCTTCAACCTTGACGGTTCGATGATGTATATGAGCTTTGCGACGATCTTTATCGCGCAGGCTTACGGCATCGACCTGTCGATCAGCACGCAGGTGCTGATCCTGCTGACCCTGATGATCAGTTCAAAGGGCATTGCTGCGGTGCCGCGCGCCAGCCTGGTCGTCATCACCGGCACGCTCGCGCAATTCGGGCTGCCGGTCGAAGGCGTCGCCATCATCCTGGCGATCGACCAGTTCCTCGACATGGGCCGCACCGCGACCAATGTCGTCGGCAATGCGGTGGCGACATCGGTCATCACCAAGTGGGAAGGCATGCTGGAAGAACCAGATCCGGCCGAGATGGACCGGCCACATGCGCCGGCGCACACCGCGC
The DNA here is from genome assembly GCF_965279725.1 of Sphingopyxis sp. Lineage (GTDB taxonomy): Bacteria > Pseudomonadota > Alphaproteobacteria > Sphingomonadales > Sphingomonadaceae > Sphingopyxis. The sequence goes on along the minus strand of NZ_CBDIIL010000003.1, from coordinate 63,364 downwards.
ATGGCGGTGCCCGCGGGCTTGAGTTGGCCGAAGATATGGTCAGCGACGAACGCGCTAAACCGAGCGGTTAAAATCCATCGCGGGCTTTAATCGGGGCGCTCGTTGTTCATTCGGGTGTGTCCCTCCGCCGCTGCCGGACGCGGTTCGGGTGCGCTGCGCGGTGGCGCCGCCGGCTGCGCGGACGACGGTTGGCGATCGACCCGGGCGGGACGATCGGGGCGGGGTGCGCGATCAGGCATCATGGAAGGTTCCGGACGCGGCCGACCTGCGCTACCTCCCCAAGAGGGGCGACCGGGATTGACCGCGGTGGGCGGCGCGCCCGTCGCGCCATCGCCCGGGCGGCGACCCGGACGCGAGCCGCGCGGTCCGTCGTTGTCGCGATCGCCGCGGTTCCAGCCCCCGGGACGGTCAGGACGGCCGACGCCGCCATCGGGGCGTCCCGGGATCCCCGCAGCGGGCGGGGTGCCGTCGCCGCGACCCGGGCGCGTACCACGCGGACCATCATTGTCGCGGTCGCCGCGGTTCCAGCCGCCAGGTGGGCCCGGACGCCCATCACCGGGTCGCCCGTCGCCATCGCCTCGGTTCCATCCGCCAGGTCGGCCCGGCTGCCCATCGCCGCGCCCGCCATGATGTTTCCACCAGGCGCGGCGACCGCCCCAATAATTCAGATACTGGCCACGCAGCGGATAGCGATTGCGGGCATTGTCGAACATCCATGTGCCGTAGCCCGGGTAGTAATAATCGTCGTACCACCCTCCGCCAAAGCCAATCTGGGCGAAGCCGCCGCCGTAATCCGATGCGTCGTAGCAATCATAGCCATAGCCATCGTCATAGGCATAGCCGTCGCTGTCATAATAGGTGTTGCCATAGCGCGCGGCGCAATCGCCGCCCGACGCATAGCTCGAACCATAGACGTCGCCATAATAGCAGCCACTGAGCGCCGTTGTGGCGAGTGCACCCAAAGCGATGGAGAGCGGACGGGTAAAACGATGGGGCATCAAACTCTTGGGCATACGCCATTCCTTGAAAATCGGGTCCGGACAGACCGCTCATCTTGGACACCATGCTGCCCGAGTCGAGTTGAATTTGCGGTGAATGGTGTCCGATTGCACGAATAGCGTTACTTGCATCAATGTCAGTAGTGCGTTACGCTAGCGGCGATCGCAGGCCTGACAAGGATTTGACCCGATGAACGCGCCGACGAATATAAAATGGCCCGAGGCCCGATTTGGCCCCGAAACGCAGCATTGGCTGCCGCGCAACTCCGATCGGACGCTCGATCATATTCCCGGCGAAGACGGCATGCCCGTCATCGGCAACACGCTCGAACAGCTCAGCGATTATCGTGGTTTCGCCAACCGGATGGTGGCCACTTATGGCCGCGTCTATCGCAACAACAGCTTTGGCGGGCGCAGCGTGGCGCTGCATGGTCCCGAAGCGAACGAACTCGTCATGTTCGACCGCGAGAAGATCTTCTCGTCCGAACAGGGGTGGGGACCGGTGCTCAACCTGCTGTTCCCGCGCGGCCTGATGTTGATGGATTTTGAAAAGCACCGCGCCGACCGCAAGGTGCTGTCGATCGCCTTCAAACCCGAACCGATGCGCCATTATGCCGACGCGTTGAACGACGGGATCAAGGGTCGCGTCGCGTCGTGGAGCGGCAAGACCTTCCAATTTTACGCGGCGATCAAGAAACTGACGCTCGACCTGGCCGCGACCAGCTTCCTTGGCATTCCCTTTGGTCCCGAGGCCGACAAGGTGAACAAGGCCTTTGTCGACATGGTCCAGGCGTCGATCGGCGTCGTTCGGGTGCCGATGCCCTTCACAGCGATGGGCCGCGGTGCCAAGGGCCGCGCCTATCTGGTCGAATATTTCGGTCGCATGGTGCCCGAGCGGCGCGAGGGGACGGGCGAGGATATCTTCAGCCAGATCTGCCGCGCTCACGACGACAATGGCGAGTATATGAGCGCCGAGGCGATCGTCGATCATATGAATTTCCTGATGATGGCGGCGCATGACACCATCACTAGCTCGATCACGTCGATGGTATGGATGCTCGCGAAACATCCCGAATGGCAGGACAAGCTGCGTGAGGAAATGCTCGCGGTTTCGCCCGCCGGTGAGGGCGTCGGTCACAACAGCCTGGGCGAGCTGGAAATGACCGAATGGGCGTTCAAGGAAGCGTTGCGGCTAGTACCCCCGGTGCCGAGCTTTCCGCGTCGCGCGCTCAAGGATTTCGAATATGGCGGCTATCGCATCCCCGCCGGGACGTCGGTGGGGGTCAGCCCCGCCTATACGCATATGATGGAGGAACATTGGCCGCAGCCCGAAAAGTTCGACCCGATGCGCTTTTCGCCTGAAGTCGCGCGCGAGCGGCACAAATATGCGTGGGTGCCGTTCGGCGGCGGCGCGCATATGTGCCTCGGCCTGCACTTTGCGTACATGCAGGCGAAAATCTTTCTCCACCATGTCATCACCACGCATCGCATAGTCGTTGCTGACGGCTATGAGCCGAAATGGCAGGTGCTGCCGATCCCGCGTCCCAAGGATGGGTTGATGGTGAGTTTCGAGCCGCTCTGAGCTTGCACAGCGCGGCGGCGCACCCCATTGAAACGGGGTGAAAAGCGCTCGGCCTTATCTGATCTGGTTCGCTATCGCCGTGTTGCTCGCGATTGGCGCGATCCGCGGCATGCAATGGGTGCGGGACCATCCCGAGCATATGCCGACCGCGCGCTTCGAGATCGCGCATCCGCAGGGGTGGGCGACACAGCGCAAGCTGGTCGGTCTGGTCAGTGACGATGCTGCGTGTTTTGCGGCGCTCGATCGCGCCGGGGCGGGGTATGAACCGCGTCCGGTGGTCGGCACCGGCGCCTGCCGCGCCAGCCAGCGTATGGTGCTGACCGGCAATCGTTTCGTGCCGACGATGCGCCCGGCCAATGCCGCACCCGGTTGCGCCGTGACCGTTGCGATGGCGCTGTGGAATCGTGACGTCGTTCAGCCACTGGCGCAGAAGCATTTCGGGCAAAAGGTCGTCGCGCTTGAAAATCTGGGCAGCTATAATTGTCGGAGCATCCGCGGGGGGCAGACGCCGAGCCAGCATTCGACCGCCAATGCGATCGACATTTCGGCGTTCGTTCTGGCCGACGGCACCCGCATCTCATTGATCAACGATTGGGACGACGCCGACGTTCGGCGCGAATTTCTGCACGGAGTGCGTGACGGGTCGTGCGACTTGTTCACGACGGTGTTGTCACCCGATTACAACGCTGCCCATGCCGACCATTTCCATTTCGACATGGCGGCGCGAACGGCGGGTTGGTCGGTCTGCCGCTGATTAAACGGTGAAACTTTCACCGCAGCCGCAGGCGCCCTTGGCGTTGGGGTTTTCGAACACGAAGCCCGCGGCGAAATCATCCTCGACCCAGTCCATGACGCTGCCGATCAGGTACAGCACCGAAGCACCGTCGATGTAGAAGACGCCGCCGGGGGTTTCGATCTTCTCGTCGAACTTCACCTCTTCGGTGATATAATCGACCGAATAGGCGAGGCCTGAACAGCCGCGGCGCGGCGTGGACAGCCGGACTCCGATCGCACCTTCGGGCGCCGTCGCCATCAAGGCGGTGACGCGCGCTTCGGCGTTCGGGGTCAGCGTAACCGCCGCGGGGCGGGTGCGGGTCTTGGTTTCGGTCATCACAACATTCCCAGTTCGAGCCGCGCTTCGTCGCTCATATTGTCGGGCGACCACGGCGGGTCCCAGACCAGATTGACCTCGGCGTCGCCGACGCCCGGCACCGCGCCGACGCGCAGTTCGACCTCGGCAGGCATCGACTCTGCGACCGGGCAATGCGGGGTCGTCAGCGTCATCGTAACGACCGCGTGGCCTTCGTCGATCTCGACATTATAGATCAGGCCAAGGTCATAGATGTTGACCGGAATTTCGGGGTCGTAGATGTCCTTGAGCGCGTTGACGACAGCCTCGTACAGGTCACCGCCGACGTTGTGCGGATCGACCGCGGCAGGCTTGGCTGCCAGGAAGCCCTCCAGATAGTCGCGCTTGCGTTCCAGCTTTTCGGGCGCTGTTTCGACATCGGCGACGCGCGCCTTCGGCGGCGCTTCGACGCTTGCCACTTCCTCGACCTTAATCATGCGGTCCTCGCTCATCCGAAAATCCTTTCGACGCGCGACAGGCCATCGATCAGCGCCGCCACATCGTCGTCATTACTGTAAACGCCAAAACTTGCGCGCGCGGTCGCGGGTAAGCCCAGATGCTCCATCAGCGGCTGTGCGCAATGGTGCCCAGCGCGGATCGCGACGCTCGCTTCGTCCAAGATAGTGCCGATGTCGTGCGGATGCACCCCCGCCATCGAAAAACTCACGATCCCCGCGCTGTTTTCGGGACCGAACAAAGTGATGCTGTTCCGCCGCGCCAGCGCTTCGCGCAGCGTGCCAACCAGCACGCACTCGTGAGCGTGGATCGCGTCGATGCCGATCGCTTCGACATAATCGACTGCCGCCGCCAGCCCGATCGCCTCGATAATCGCCGGCGTTCCCGCCTCGAACCGCGTGGGGGCGGGGGCATAGGTCGTGCGTTCAAAGGTCACCCGGTCGATCATCGACCCGCCGCCTTGCCACGGCGGCAGGCTATCAAGCTTGTCGCTCCACAGCACGCCGATGCCCGTCGGACCGTAGAGCTTGTGGCCCGAGAAAACATAATAGTCACAGCCGAGCGCCGCGACATCGACGGGCAGGCGCGGCACGGCCTGACAGCCATCGATCAGCAGCTCGGCGCCGACGCGATGCGCGAGTTCCGCCGCCCGCGCGACGTCGAGCGGGCTGCCGAGCACGTTCGACACATGCGCGAACGCGACCATCGTGTGTTCGGGGGTCAGCAGCTTCTCGGCGGCGTCGAGGTCGACGCAGCCGTCGGCGGTGAGCGGGCAGACATCGACATGCCAGCCCGCAAGCTGCCACGGCACGATATTGCTGTGATGTTCGAGTACCGACAGCAGCACGCGGCCCTTTTTGGGGTACGAGCAGGCGACGAGGTTGATCGCCTCAGTCGCGCCGCGGACAAACACGACCTGCTCCTCGCGTGCGCCGATAAATGCCGCAATCCGCCGCCGCGCCGCTTCATAGGCGAGCGTCATGTCGGCTGATCGGGCATAGACGCCGCGATGCACCGTCGCATAGTCGCGGCCCATCGCAGCGACGGTGGCGTCGATGACGGCTTGTGGTTTTTGCGCGGTGGCGGCGGTATCGAGATAGTGCCAGTTGCCAGCGAGGCCGGGAAACTGCGCCCTAATTCCGTTGGTGTCGAGCGACGTCGAGACACCCCGAGGGCGTGCGCTACCGAGGGGCATCTCGACTTCGCTCGAAGCGAACGGGGAGGAGAGGTTGGTCACACCAACTCTCCCAATTTCGTCAGCGCCAGTTCCTGCAAACGCGCTTCATCCGCAGCGCCGTCGAACACCCCCGCCACAAACGCCTGCAGCATCAGCTTCTTCGCCTCGCCCGGCGGAATTCCGCGCGATTGCAGATAATAGAGCGCCATCGCATCAAGTTCACCGATCGCGCAGCCGTGCGCGCATTTCACATCGTCGGCATAAATTTCGAGTTCGGGCTTTGCGTTGGCGGTCGCGCTGCGATTGAGCAGCATCGCTTTCACATCCTGCGCGCTGTCGGTTTGCTGTGCATCGCGTGCGACCGCGACCTTGCCCAGATAGGTGCCGGTCGCGATGCCGCCCAGCACCGACCGCACCACCTGACGCGAGGTCGCGCCGGGTTCGGCGTGGGTGATCGTGGTGACGATCTCAAGATTCTGCTCGCCGCCGCCGATCTGCGCGGCGCCGAGGTGGAAATCGGCGCCCTCATGCAGCGTGACCGCCAGTTCGATACGGCCATAGTCGCCGCCGATGTTCAGCACATGCAGCGCCGCCACCGCGCCCTTGCCGAGCACGAGTTCGATCTGCCGGATATCGCCCGCATCCTGCACGATCGCGCGGCTGAACGAGCCGCCCGCAGGCACGATAATGCTCTCGGGCGCGGGTAGCGGCCAAGCCGCAGTGACCGCTTCAATATCGCTGTAGCGCCACGCTTCGTCGCGACGGGTGGGGAGGGCGGCCGTCGTCAAACCAAGACCTCCCCCATATCGTCACCCCGGACTTGATCCAGGGTCCACGCGGTCATGGATGCCGGATCAAGTCCGGCATGACGATGAAAAGCAGGGCGAGCGAAAATCATCACGCCGCAATCTCCGCATAGCCGTGCGCTTCCAGCTCACGCGCCAGCTCTGGGCCGCCCGACTTCACGATCCGCCCCGCGGCCAGCACATGCACAAAATCGGGCTGCACATAGTCGAGCAGGCGCTGGTAATGCGTAATCAGCAGGACCGCCTTGTCGGGCCGCCGCATGATGCTGTTGATGCCGTCGCCGACGGTGCGTAGCGCGTCGATGTCGAGGCCGCTGTCGGTCTCGTCGAGGATTGCCAGCCTAGGGTCGATGATCCCCATCTGCACCATCTCGTTGCGCTTCTTCTCGCCGCCCGAAAAGCCGACGTTCACGGGGCGCTTGAGCATGTCCATGTCCATCTTGAGCAGCGCGGCTTTTTCACGCGCGACCTTCAGGAACTCGCCGCCCGACAACGGCTCTTCGCCGCGCGCCCGGCGCTGGGCATTGAGCGCCTCGCGCAGGAACTGGACGTTCGACACGCCGGGGATTTCGACGGGGTATTGGAAGCCGAGGAAGAGACCGGCGGCGGCGCGCTCGTGCGGTTCGAGGGCGAGCAGGTCGAGCGTCTCGGTGGTTCCCGTTCCCCGACGAAAGTCGGGGCCCAGTTCGAGCGCGCCATCTGGACCCCGGCTTTCACCGGGGAGCACGTCGGGCGTGAACATCACCGAACCCTCGGTGACCTCGTAACCCGGCCGCCCGCCGAGGACATAGGAGAGCGTCGACTTGCCCGCGCCATTCGGTCCCATGATTGCATGGATTTCGCCCGCATTGATGCTGAGCGATAAGCCCTTCAGGATCGGCTTTTCGGCGACGGTGGCGTGGAGGTTTTCAATTTTGAGCATTGCGTTCTCTATCATTTCTTCGTTGCGAGGTCCTGACGCAGCCCGTCACGCAAGCTGGTGTCGGACGATGCGATCATGGTTTCCGCTGTTTGCTTGGCGGTCGTCGCGGGGATCCCCAGCGCAACCGATCGAGCTCGAACGGCGGCCACCGCCTTTGAGCGGGCGCCCTTGCACTTTGCGAACGCTGCGTCGATCGCTTCATCAATCGTCGCAAACTTTGGTACGACTGCTCGTGCCCGTTCCTGTACGCACCGCGAATAGTCGGCGACCGGCTGCATCTCCGGAGGATAATGTTGCGCGACGGCCGGCGTCGAGGCAAAGGCCGCAACGATTAGCAGTATTGACGCCTTCATTATCCCACGCTCCCCTCGAGTGAAATCCCGAGCAACTTCTGCGCCTCGACCGCGAACTCCATTGGCAGCTGCTGCAGCACTTCCTTCGCAAAGCCGTTGACGATCAGCGCCACCGCTTCCTCCGCCGCAAGCCCGCGCTGCATCGCGTAGAAGAGCTGGTCGTCGCTGATCTTGCTCGTCGTCGCTTCATGCTCGACGGTCGCGGTGGGATTGCGGACCTCGATATAGGGTACGGTGTGCGCGCCGCTCAGCGAACCCAGCAGCAGGCTGTCGCACTGGGTGAAGTTGCGCACCCCCTCGGCATTCGGTGCCACGCGAACGATCCCGCGATAGGTATTGTTCGATTTGCCCGCGCTGATCCCCTTGCTGACGATGGTCGAGCGCGTGCGCTTGCCATTGTGGATCATCTTGGTGCCGGTGTCGGCCTGCTGGTAATTGTTGGTGACCGCGACCGAATAAAATTCGCCGACGCTGTCGTCGCCGTTCAGCACGCAGCTCGGATATTTCCACGTCACCGCCGAGCCGGTTTCGACCTGCGTCCACGACACCTTGCTGCGCTTGCCCTGGCACAGCGCACGCTTGGTCACGAAATTATAGATACCGCCCAGCCCCTCGGCATTGCCGGGATACCAGTTTTGCACCGTCGAATATTTGATCTCGGCATCGTCGAGCGTCACCAGTTCGACCACCGCGGCGTGCAGCTGGTTCTCGTCGCGCATCGGCGCGGTGCAGCCTTCGAGGTACGATACATACGCGCCCTTGTCGGCGATGATCAGTGTGCGCTCGAACTGCCCGGTATTTTCGGCATTGATGCGGAAATAAGTGCTGAGCTCCATCGGGCAGCGCACGCCCTCGGGCACATAGACGAACGTCCCGTCCGAAAAGACCGCGCAATTGAGCGTCGCGAAATAATTGTCGTGCATCGGCACGACCTTGCCGAGCCACTTCTGCACCATTTCGGGATATTCGCGGATCGCCTCCGAAATCGACAGGAAGATTACCCCGGCGCGCTTCAATTCCTCGCGGAAGGTCGTTGCGACACTGACGCTGTCGAACACCGCGTCGACCGCGACCTTGCGCGCGCCCTCGACCCCCGCGAGCACTTTCTGCTCCTCGATCGGGATGCCGAGCTTTTTATAGACTTCGAGGATCTCGGGATCGACCTCGTCGAGGCTGCCGAGCTTGGGCTTCGGCTTCGGCGCTGCGTAATAATAGGCGTCCTGATAATCGATCGGCGGCACGTTGAGCTTCGCCCAGTCGGGCGTCTCCATCGTCTGCCAATGACGAAACGCCTTCAGCCGCCAGTCGAGCATCCATTCGGGCTCGTTCTTTTTCGCCGAAATGAAGCGGACCGTATCCTCGGTCAGCCCCTTGGGCGCAAAGTCGGTCTCGATGGTCGAGGACCAGCCATGCTCATAATCGGCGACCTTCGCCGCGGCATCGTGCGCGGCCTGGTCTTTCACGGGGAGGTCTGTGTTGTCGGTCATATCAGAATTCCGTTCGCCTCGAGCCCTTCGACACGCTCAGGATTCGAGAGGCCCATTGGTCGTGTGCGGTCGAGGGGTGTCTCGACTTCGCTCGACACGAACGGGTACGGTTTGGTTGGTGCGACGGATAAGGTCGCTAAACTAATCTCCGCCAACGCACCCCGCACCGCCCCGTTCACGACGCCCCAATGCGGCTGGACCTTGCAGCTGCCTTCGAGCGAGCAATCATGCCGCCCTTCGGCGACGCAGCTGGTCAGCGCGATCGGCCCTTCGACGGCTTCGATGATATCGGCGATGCTGATCGCCGCCGCGGGTCGCGCCAGCCGCACCCCGCCGCCGCTGCCACGCGAGGCCACCAGCAGCCCGGCACGCGCGAGGCCGCTCACCAGCTTTTGCGCGGTCGGCCCAGGAATCCCCGTCTGTTCGGCGAGCATCCCGGCATGAATCGGCACCGACCCACATTGGCGAGCGGCGGCGCTCATCAGCACCACGGCGTAATCGGCAAGGTTGGACAGACGCATGCTGGCTTTTCGAGCTCTCTATCGCGCGCAAATTGCGAACGATTCTTAAGTGGAGTAAATCGTTCCACTTATATAGGCGAGGGTCGTGCGCGAAGCAACCAACGGGCGCTTTCGCCCGCCAAAGAAAAAAGGCACCCATCCGGCCGAAGCCAAATGAGTGCCAAGATGAAGGTCTCAGTCCTCTGAAAGAGGTGAGCTCTTCTGGGTCGCAAGTCGGGATTATGCCCGCGCGATGATTCGCGATTGGACGGAAACGCCAAAAACGGCTTGGCTCATATTTTGATGGTTAACGGGGCGGGGCGGGGCGGGCTAACCCGCGAAACTGATTCGTCATTGAGAGGAGCCGAAGGCGATGCAGCAATCCAGGGTCCGCGCATATTGCCCGGGATTGCTTCACTTCGCTCGCGATGACGATGGTGGAACGTGAGGGCCTATGTTTCCGACACGAGCGGGCTGACTTTGCCGGCGAGTTGCTTGCGGCCTTTCGTGGTCGCTTCGGTATAACTCGTTGGTTTGCTCAGCTGCCCCGGGGTTGCGCCGGCGAAGCGCTTGATCTCACGGATCAAGTGAGACTGGTCGTAAAAGGCGTCGCCGAGCTGCGCCGAATCGAGCCCTTCGCCGCGTGCCAGCGCCGACGTGGCGCGTACCGCGCGATATTTGCGTGCCAGCATCCGCGGCGACAGGCCGTAATAATGCTTGGTCATCCGCTCGACCGAGCGGATCGACATGCCGGTCGCATCGACCAGGTCGGGGACCTGCGGTGACGGCGAAGCGGTCAGCCAGGAGTCGACGGTGCGGATGAACCACAGCGGCGCGGGTTCATTCCGTTTCAGCACCTCACGCGCAAAATTATTGCCGATGACCAGCCGTGCCTCGACGTCCGCGGCCTGTTCCAGCGCCGCCGCAACCTCGTCGATCCACGGTCCGAACAAGTCGGCGGCGTCGATGGCGCGATCGGTCAGCTTTTCGGCGTCATCACCCATCAGCGTTGCCCAGCCGGCGGGCAGCAAACCAAAACCGAACAATTGCGCCGGACCGTTGCTGATCGCGCGCACGCGTCCGCTGGTCGGCCCGATGATATTGGCGCGGCAGACGGTGGACCGATGACCGTCGGCAAACACATATTCACCGTCGGCATTGGTGACGAACCGGAATTGCGGCCGGTCGGCGCGCTCATATTCGTCGAATTTGGGCAAGTTGAGCCGCGCAAAATAAAAGCTCGACACCATGTCCGCCAGATCGGGATCGGGCGGAAAATAATGTAGTTCGAACGGCGCAACGCCGTCCACGCCCGATAGCGAGGATGATGTTTCTGACATGACGACCCAGACCCCGACAGCCATTCCCCCGGCTGCCTTATTATCTGAAACAAATCATTTGCGTTTCATCCCTGCGCGTCAAGCGCGAACTTTGTTTTTTTATTAGCTTTTCTGGGCTGCGATCCATGCATCGACGCGGCGTTCGAGGATGTCGAGCGGCACCGGACCCGATTCAAGCACGACATCATGAAAGGCTCGGAAATCGAATTTGTCGCCCATTGCCGCCTGTGCGCGGCCACGCAATTCCATGATCTTGAGCTTGCCGATCAGATACGCCGTCGCCTGTCCCGGATAGACGATATAGCGTTCGATCGCCTTTTCGATGTCGCCATCGGGGTTGGGCGTATTGTCCTTGAGATATTTGATCGCCTGCTCGCGGCTCCACCGTTTGTCGTGGATGCCGGTATCGACGACCAGCCGGCACGCACGCCACAGCTCCATGCCCAGCCGCCCGAAATCGCTGTAGGGATCGGTATAGAACCCCATGTCCTTGGCCAACTCCTCCGAATAGAGGCCCCAGCCTTCGGTATAGGCGGTGAAGCCGCCAAAACGGCGAAACGGCGGCAGGCCGGTCAGTTCGGTCTGCACCGCGCGCTGCAAATGATGCCCGGGGACACCCTCATGATAGGCCAGCGCCTCAAGCTCGGTCTTGGGCATGTCGCGCAGGTCGTACAGGTTCACATAATAGGTGCCGGGGCGCGATCCGTCGGGCGAGGGTGATTGGTAAAAGGCCTTGCCCGCCGATTTTTCGCGGAACGCCTCGACCGCTTTCACCTGCAACGCCGCCTTGGGCAACGTGTTGAAAAAGGCGGGAAGCCGCGCTTCCATCGCCTTGGTCCGCGCATCGACCTCGGCCAGATAGGCCTCGCGTGTCGTGTGATAATATTGCGGACTGGTCCGCAGATGCTCGAAAAACTGCTGCAACGTGCCTTTGAAACCGACCTTGGTCATGATCGTCTTCATCTCGCCATGGATGCGCGCGACCTCGGACAGGCCCAGGTCGTGGATCTGCGTCGCGGTCATGTCGGTCGTCGTGTAATTGGCGAGCAGCGCTTCGTAATAGGCCTTGCCGTCGGGCAGGCGCCACACCCCGTCCTGCGTCGGTGCGCTCGTCTGCTGGCGCTTCATTTCGGTGAGCAGGCGGCCATAGGCCGGACCGGCGCTGTCGGCCCACGCCGCCTTCGCCGCGGTGGTCAGCCGCGTCTTCTCGGCGGCGTCGATGTCGAGCTTGGCGACCTTCGCGGCAAGATCCTCGACGACGGCGTTGTTCTGCCCTTGCAGATTGCCGATGTCCGAGATCAGATAGGCATAGACCCACTTGGGCGGCTGGACGCCGTTCGCGGCGCGGGCTGCGGACTGCGCGGTCAGCGCGTCGAGAACGGGGCCAAGGCCGCGGATGCGTTCGATATAAGCTTCGGCCTCGCCGACATCTGCAACGCGGTGGATGTTGATCAGGAACGCTGGGAGCTGGCTCTGCGGACCGTTCATCTGGTCAAAGACATAGCCGCGGTCGCGGAACGGGAACAATCGTTCGGCGCGCGCCGCCTGCGCGTTGAACAGCTCGAACGACAGTGCCTCGTCGGTCGACATGGCGGCGGGATCGAAGCTACCGCGCATCGCCTCGGCGGTCGCCTGCTGCAATTTGTGGCTCGCGACCGCGGCATCGTCGCTGACGTCGTTCCAGCGGCCGTAATCGCCATCGCGAATCCCGCGATACGCTTTGCCCTGTGGGCTAAGCGACAGCTGCGCGGCGTCATAATTGTCGAAGAATTGCGCCATGTTCGCCCCAGCCGGTGCGACGTCGGGGGTCGGCGCCGATGCCGCCGTCGCGGGTGCTTGCTGCACGGCGGCCGGCGCGCAGCCTGCCAAGGCGAGCAGGGCCACGCCGGTGGACAGACGAGCAATGATGCGAAGCTGCGACACGATTTTCTCCCGGTTTTTCCGATGGGTTTTTGGTGATGCCCAATAGGTTGAGGCGGGGCTTGCCATAGCCGCGCAGGACGCGCAATGGCGGGCCATGTCGCTGTTCGCTTCCGCCGCCGATGTCGCTTATGCGCTGGTCCGCCCGATCGTCCACGCCACCGATGGCGAGGCGGCGCACAATCTGACGCTCAGCGCTTTGCAGCCGCTGCCGCGCGCGAGGTCCGCGCTGACCAGCCCGGTCCTGGCGACCGAACTGGCCGGTCTGCATTTCCCCAATCCGGTCGGACTGGCGCCCGGTTTCGACAAGGACGCGCGTGTCGCCCACGCCATGCCGCATTTCGGTTTCGGCTTTGTCGAGGTCGGAACGCTGACCCCGCTGCCGCAGGACGGCAATCCGCGACCGCGGCTATTCCGGCTGGTCGAGGATGGCGCAGTGATCAACCGCTTGGGGTTCAACAACGGCGGGCAAGCGGCGGCGGCCGAGCGGATCATATGCCTGCGCCGCCATGGCCTGCCGGTGCCGCTCGGCATCAACATTGGCGCCAACAAGGACAGCGCCGACCGCATCGCCGATTATGCGAAAGGCACCGCCGCGATGGCGCCGCTCGCCGATTATCTGACGGTCAACATCAGTTCGCCGAACACCCCCGGCCTGCGGGCCTTGCAGGACAAGGGGTCGCTTGAGGCGCTGCTCGATGGTGTCGCGGCGGCGCAGCCCGCAGGGGCGATCAAGCCGGTGTTTCTAAAGGTCGCGCCCGACCTTGAACCCGCCGACATTGACGACATCGTTGCCGTTGCGATCGACAAGGGCTTGGCGGCGGTGATCGTGTCGAACACGACGATTACGCGCCCGCCGTTGGCGTCGCGCCATGCGGCGGAGGCGGGTGGCTTATCGGGCGCACCGCTCGCCGATCTGGCGTTGCAGCGCGTCCGCGATTTCCGCGCCGCCAGTGGCGGACAGGTGCCGCTGGTCGCCGCCGGCGGGATCGCGACGGCGGCGCAGGCTTGGGACCGCATCCGGGCGGGTGCCAGCCTGATCCAGATTTATTCGGCGATGGTCTATGCTGGCCCCGGGCTCGCGGCCCGGATCGCGCACGGATTGGAAAAGCTGGCGATCCGCGACGGGTTCACCCGCGTTGCCGACGCGGTGGGTACCGAATAAACGAGTATGCCCTCCCGCCTGCGGGAGGGGGACAAGACTTGCGTTGACCAAAGGCCCGGGCCAATGTCGCGCCCATGTTGAAAAGACTCATGCCGCTTGCTGCGCTTCTCGCCCTGACCCTTCCATCCCTCGCGCTCGCACAGGGCGTCACCTCGTCTGCCGATTCGCGCGCGACCGAAGCAGGGCGTCAGATTTTGCATCAGGGCGGCACCGCCGCTGACGCCGCTGTCGCGATGGTCGCGGTTCTGACGCTGGTTGAGCCACAGTCCAGCGGCATCGGCGGCGGCGGCCTCATGCTCTACCACGACGCCAAGGACGGCAGCATTTCAACGATCGATGGCCGCGAAATGGCGCCTGCATCCGCAAAGCCCGATCGCTTTCTTGGCGCCGATGGTCAGCCGCGCGAGTATTCGGATGCCATTCCCGGCGGGCTGTCGGTGGGTGTCCCCGGCAATATGCGGCTGATGGAAATGGCGCACAAAAAATGGGGCAAGCTGGAATGGGCGGCGCTGTTCCAGCCTGCAATCAAGCTGGCCGAGGAGGGGTTTGAGGTCAGTCCGGTACTTAACAATTGGCTGACGCGGTTCGAGCCCTTGTGGAAGGATTTTCCGGCGGCGCGCGCGATCTATTATGTCGATGGCAAGCCCGCGCCCGTCGGGACGCGGATCAAGAACCCGGCCTATGCCGCGCTGCTGCGCGATATCGCTGCGCGCGGTCCCAACGCATTCTACAGCGGCGCCAACGCAAAGGCGATCAGCGATGCGGTGGCCAAGGCGCCGCGCAACAACGCGCAAATGACCGCCCGCGACATCGCCGCTTATAAGGCGAAGGAGCGCCCCGCGGTCTGCACCAGCTATCGCATCTACAAAGTGTGCGGCATGGGGCCACCTTCGTCGGGCGCGACCACCGTCTTCGGCATCCTCGGAATGATCGAGGGCTGGGACATGAAGACGATGGGCCAGGACAATCCGATGAGCTGGCACCTGCTCGCCGAGGCCATGCAGCTGTCCTATGCCGACCGCGGCGCCTATCTGGGTGACGGCGATTTCGTCGATGTCCCGGTGACGGGTCTGCTCGACAAAAAATATCTGGCCGAGCGCCGCCAGCTGATCTCGCCGTTCGGCGCTGCCGGGATATATGAGCCCGGTACCCCGCCCGGCGCCAAGCGGCGCGCCGCCGCACCGCCGATTCCCGAGCAGGGGACGACCCATTTCGCCGTGGTCGATCAGGCGGGTAACGTCGTGTCGATGACCTCGACGATCGAAAGCATTTTCGGCAGCCATCTGATCGCCAACGGCTATTTCCTCAACAACGAGCTGACCGATTTCGATCTCGCGCCGACCAAGGACGGGGTGCCGACCGCGAACCGCCTCCAGGCGGGCAAGCGTCCGCTTTCGTCGATGTCGCCGACGATCGTTTACGGTCCCGACGGCAAGGTCGTGCTCGCGGTCGGTTCGGCAGGCGGCAAACGCATCATCATGCATGTGACAAAAGTGCTGGTCGGCGTGCTCGACTGGGGGCTTGATGCCAAGACGGCGATGGAATTGCCCAACCTCTATTTCGGCGACAAGGGCGTGCTGATCGAAGACACCGACGCCGGGCAGGCGATCGCCGCAAAGATGAAACCCTTCGGTTATAATTTCACGCCCACCGACCTTGGCTCAAAGCTCAATGCGATCGAGCGCGTCGGCAATGGCTGGCGCGGCGCCGCTGATCCGCGCGGTCCCGGTACATCGGCGGTGGATGGCGCGCCGCCGCAGGGCTAAGATACAAAGATAACGGATAGAAATTCCGGGAGAGTGAGAGGCATGAAGCTGGACAACCCCCATCTCGACCATTTTCCCAGTCTGGTCGCGATGTTCTTCGATCGCGCCGCGCTGGGCGGCGAGGATCCGTTCCTGTGGCGCAAGGCCGATCGCATTTGGCACCCGCTCAGTTGGCGCCAGGTCGCAAATCAGGTGGCGGCGCTGGCGCATAATCTGCGCGAACTGGGGCTCAAAGACGGTGACCGGGTGGTGCTGATCAGCGAAAACCGTCCCGAATGGTGCATCGCCGATCTGGCGATCATGGCCGCCGGGTGCATCACCGTGCCGACCTACACCACTAACACCGAACGCGACCACCAGCATATCCTCGACAATAGCGGCGCGAAGGCGGTGATCGTATCGACCGCCAAGCTCGCGCGCACACTGATGCCGGCGGTAACGCGCTCCGATGCGCATATCGTGATCACCATGGAAAGCCTGCGCGTTGGTCAACAAGGTGACATCGCGGTGCGTGACTGGGCGCCGCTTGTCACCGGCGGTGAGGCGTATCTCGACGAAACCAAGGCGCGCGCCGCGACGATGACGCGCGACGACACCGCGTGTCTGATCTACACCAGCGGCACCGGCGGCGCGCCGCGCGGCGTGATGCAGCATCATGGCGCGATCCTGCACAATGCGGCGGGCGCGGCGGAAGTGCTCGTCAACGACTTCGGCATCGGCGACGAAGAGGTGTTCCTCTCCTTCCTGCCGCTCAGCCACGCCTATGAACATTCGGGCGGCCAGTTCCTGCCGATCATGGTCGGGGCGCAAATCTATTACAGCGAAGGCTTGGAAAAGCTGGTTTCGAACATCGAAGAGACCCGCCCGACGATCATGGTCGTCGTGCCGCGGCTGTTCGAAGTGATCCGGGCGCGGATGATCAAGTCGGTCGAAAAGCAGGGCAAGCTCGCCAACTGGATGCTGAACCAGGCGCTGCGCGTCGGCGAAAAGGATTATGAGCGCCGCATGGGCGTGCTCGATCGGCCGGTCGACATCATCCTCGACAAATTGTTCCGCCCCAAGATTCAAAAGCGATTTGGTGGGCGCATGAAGGCGTTGGTCTCAGGCGGCGCACCACTCAATCCTGAAATCGGTGTCTTTTTCCACTCGATCGGGCTGACCTTGCTGCAAGGCTATGGCCAGACCGAGGCGGGGCCGGTGATCAGCTGCAACCGGCCGAGCGCCGGGATCAAGATGGACACCGTCGGCCCGCCGCTGATGAACACCGAGGTCAGGATCGCCGACGACGGCGAGATCTTGGTGCGCGGCGAGCTGGTGATGAAGGGCTATTGGCGCAACCCGGCGGAGACCGAGCGGGTGCTCGTGGACGGATGGCTGCACACCGGCGACATCGGCCATATCGACGCGCAGGGCCGCATCGTCATCACCGATCGCAAGAAAGATCTGATCGTCAACGACAAGGGCGACAATGTCTCACCGCAGCGCGTCGAGGGGATGCTGACGCTCCAACCCGAAATCCTTCAGGCGATGGTCTATGGCGACAAGCGACCGCACCTTGTCGGGTTGCTGGTCCCCGATCCCGAATGGCTGGCGGAATGGGCCGACGCAGAAGGTCTGCCGAAAGACTTGTGCCGACTGCGCGAGCATGAAAAATTCCGCGCCGCGATCCGCGCTGCGGTCGATCGCGTCAACGGTCAGTTGTCGGTGATCGAAAAAGTCCGCAAGTTCGACTTCGCCGATGAAGCCTTCTCGATCGAGAATGAGCAGATGACGCCGTCGATGAAGATCCGCCGCCATGTGCTGCGCGAGGTCTATGCCGACAAGATCGCGGCGCTGTACAAGGGCTGATCGTCGCCCCCGAGGAGGCGGAGCCGCTGTTGGCTAACATCCCGTCTGTGCTGGACTGCCACCAGCCCCCGCATTCGCGAGGGAGGCGAGTGTTGGAGCAGGCGGGGGTGCGACCCGAAGAGCTCGGCGCAAACCGGTCCCCGCCTGCGACTGAACCGTTGGTTCAGCCAGCGTCCCCCGCCGGTTTGCGATAGGGGACGAATTCACCAAAAACACAGGTCGGCCCGCGAATGCCGCTCGACCGATCGACCAGATGAAAGAAATCGCCACTGCAGGTCGACGATCCGAACTGGCGCACGACCATGATGTCGCTGTCGCGGGCAAGGCCGGGGCAGGTGTTTTTCAGGTCGTTGCGGTACACCAGATTGCTGCCCGACCGGTACAGCAGGATGCTGTCCGACACACGGATCGTGTCATTGCCGCGATAGCTGGGAAGGCAGCGGACCGGTGCGCCGGGAATCTTGCCCGCTAGCTGCTTGTCGAGCCGCTCGGCTTGTTTGGGGGTCAGCGCCGCGGCGCCGGGCTCGGCGGTGCCAGCAGGGGCGCAGCTGGCGGCCAGCGGCGCGACAGCGGTCAACAGTGCGGCCCCCATCAAGTTCAGCTTGGCCATGACATTGCTCCTTGAGATCGGTTCTTATGGCCGATGCAAATCCATAGGCGCTGACGCGGCGGCATCAGGCGGCGTCCTTCAGCGCGCGGATACGGCCCAGCTCGGCCGCGCTGGGCGCGCGCAAAAAGGGGTTGGTCGCGCGTTCTTCGCCGATGCTGGTCGGCACCGTCGCTTGGCCGGCAGCGCGTGCTGCCTCGACCGCAGTAAGCCGCGCCGCAAGTGCAGCGTTGCCCGGATCGACCGTCACCGCAAAACGCGCGTTCGACAGCGTATATTCGTGCGCGCAATACACCCGCGTGGCATCGTCGAGCGTCCCGAGTTTCTGCATATTGGTGAACATCTGCTCGGCGGTCCCCTCGAACAGGCGGCCGCAACCCATCGCGAACATCGTGTCGCCAACAAAGATCGCGGCGTCGTCGGCGAAATGATAGGCGATATGGCCCGCGGTGTGGGCGGGAACATCCCACACGCTGGCGACATGATCGCCCAGACACACGGCATCGCCGCCCTGCACCTGGACATCGAGCGTCGGTATGCGGGCATATTCGGCCGCCGGACCGGTAATCGTACAGCCCGTCGCGTCCTTGATCGCCGCATTGCCGCCCGTGTGGTCGGGGTGCCAATGGGTGTTCCAGATATCGGTGATTGTCCAGCCACGCCCTGCGGCGGCGGCCAGCACCGGATCTGCAACCGCGGGGTCGACGACCATCGTTGCACCGCTGTCGGGATCGTGCACCAGCCAGACATAATTGTCGCTGAGGACGGGGATACGGACGATTTCAAGTGCAGCCACGTTGATCTCCTTTCACTCCGGCCTCTTGCTAATCTAGACGGAACACCGGGACTTCAGCCTTGGTTGCGCCACGATTACCATTCGCCGGTGTTGGGCATCGACGCCCAGGGTTCCTGCGGCGGCAAATTGCCATCCTGCAGCAGCTCGACCGAAATGCCGTCGGGCGAGCGCACGAACGCCATATGCCCATCGCGCGGCGGGCGGTTGATCGTCACCCCGCCGTCCATCAGCCGCTGGCATGTCTCGTAAATATTATCGACCCGGTAAGCGAGGTGGCCGAAATTGCGGCCGCCGCCATAGCTTTCGGCGGCGCTGCCGTCGGCGGGCGGCCAGTTATAGGTCAGCTCGACCTCGGCAACCCCGGCCTGTCCGGGACAGGCGAGGAAGATCAGCGTGAAGCGGCCTTGTTCGCTGTCGAAACGGCGGGTTTCTTCCAGCCCGATCAGGTTGAAGAAAGCGACGGTCGCGTCGGGGTCGGTGACGCGGATCATGGTGTGGAGATATTTTGTCATGCCCCTGTCTAGTCGCGAAGGCTGCGTCCTTCAAACGCTTCGAACAAGTTTACGAATTCATCAGGTACCGGGGTGGGCGCGCCCTGCGATTCGGCAACATGGACGCTGACTTCCACCCCCGTCGCGCGCAGGTCGTCTTTGCCCGCGCCATGCAGTTCGAACAGGAAGGTCATCGAGCTGCGCCCAACGCGCGAGCAGCGCACGCAGATATCGACCTCCTCGTCGAGCAGGATCGGCACCTTGTAATCGACTTCGGCGCGCGCGACGTGGAATTCGGGGCTGGTGTGGCCCGGCCAGCGATCATAAACGCCCGCAGCGCGCCAATATTCAGTGATCCCGATATCAAAATATTCCAGATAACGGCTGTTGAACACCACCGCCTGCGCATCAATTTCGGCATAACGGACACGCTTGATGACGTGAAAACGGAAGTCGCTGCGGGCCATGGTAATCCTTTAGTTTGACGTCGCGAGCCGCGCGACGGTGTCGACGAGCAGCGCAATGTCGCTATCACGCGACAGCCGGTGATCGCCGCCCTTGACCAGCGTCACCTGCACATCCGCGCTGGCGAGCGCGGCGGACAGGCGAAGGCTGATATCTGGCGGCACATCGCCATCCTCTTCGCCGTGGAGCAATCGCACAGGGCAAGAGATCGGGATAGGTCCGCCGAGCAACCGGTTCGCCTCGCCCGACTGGAAAAAGCCGCACGTCGTCACATAGGGCTGGTCACTGTACGGTGTCTCCTCGCGCAATTCGCCTTCGGCCAGAATGATCGCCTTTTCGGCGTCACTGAAACCCCAGTCGGTGAAATCGGGTGCCGCCGCGATGCCGACCAGCCCTGCGATCCTGCCCGGACCGTCGCGTCGAACCAGCGCCAGCGCGGTGAGCAGCATGAGCCAGCCGCCCATCGACGATCCGACGATGACCACCGGCCCCTCGGCCTTGGCATCGATCAGGTCGAGCACGTCGCCGCGCCAATCGAGTAGGGTCTGATCGGCGAACTGCCCGTCCGAAAGCCCGCAACCAGCGTAGTCGAGCAGCAGGCAGGCTTGCCCCTCGGCGGCCGCCCAGTCGAACAACGCAGTCGCCTTGCCGCCCGCCATGTCGGACATATAGCCGGGCAAAAAGACGATCGTCGGACCCGCGCCCGCGACATGGCGATAGGCCAGTCGCGGCCGGCCGGATCGGTCGAGATGGTAGGGGGCGGCGGTATCGCTCACGCGGTTCGCCCTCTATTTCCGTTCGTGTCGAGCGAAGTCGGGACACCCATCATTGTGGCGCAAGGCCGAGGGGCGTCTCGACTTCGCTCAATGCGAACGGGGATTTGGCCGTGCCGGTCGCGCGCACGGCGGTCAGATGACCCAATCGATCGTGTTCACCGGGATCGCGGTCTGCCCTTTGGCGGCGCGCTGTTCGACCATGATCTTGTTGAGCCGGCGGATCGTGTCGCTGCCGGTGGTGATGCACCAACCAGGGACGATGGCATGGACCAGCGCGCACAGCCCGCCCCAGATCATCGTCACCCCGAACTTCGACGCGACGCCGAAATGCTCGATGTAATTTTCATCGACGCTCTTGGGATGGTCGACGAACAGGCGCTTTAACATGAGGACGGCTCCTTTCCGGCTGCCGCCGCCCTAGCGGGGCGGGGGCGGGGGAGCAAGGTTGCCGGTCAGTCGCGCTGGAAAATCTCTTCGATCCGCATGCGGAACAGGTCAGCGATGCGAAAGGCGAGGGGAAGCGACGGGTCGTATTTTCCGGTCTCGATTGCGTTGACCGACTGGCGCGACACCTCGAGTCGATCGGCGAGATCCTGCTGGCTCCAGTCGCGCTCGGCGCGCAGGACTTTCAGGCGGTTCTTCATGTCCGGCCCGCGCGCTGTTCGGCCGACGTCATGATCATCTGGCCCAGTCCCAGGCCGATCGCCCAGACCGGCACCACCCACCAGGCGGGCACATGCGGGACGACGCCGAACGTTTCCAGAAAGCCCCACAACGTTCCGGCCAGAAGGACGAGTGCGAGGCCGATCAGGGCGGCGCTGGTCTGGCGATATCGCAGATATTCATCCTCTTCCTCGACGACATAACGGGCCAGCGTCCACACGAAGAAGATCATCGGCACCGACGGCAGGACGGCAATCCCCCACAGCAGGGCGCCTTGCGGGTCGAGATAGTTGCGTATCGTCATTGCCGTACCCAGGCACAGCACATAACCGATGGACCAGATCAGCATGCGGCGATTGTATTGCCGTGTCGCCGGCGACAGCGCTCCGGCTGCAGCTTGCCGATTGCTTGCCGCCTTCGTCATCGGAACCAGAAGCAGCGCTGCCGCCGCAACAAATGGTAACGAACGCCAGCCGCCCAAAAAGCCGCGATGCTCGCAATAGGCGATGGCGCACATCGCCGCCGTGAAAGCGATGGCCCATAAGGCCGGGTGGTGACCGGATAAGCCGGCTTCGATTTTCGCAGCCTTCTGGGACATGTCAAACCTCCTTATCTGATAGACAAGTAAGCTTTACATAACAATCGACATGGAGTCAAGTAATATTGACATAATGACAAGCTTGCTAGCAGAAAGCGACTGCCCTACTCCATCAACCGGCTCGGCCAGCCGATGCGAACCAATGTTTCGTCGGGGTCGGACAGCGCGAATTCGTACATGCCCCACGGCTTGTGCGTCGGCGCCTTTTCACGCTCGAGGATCGCGTCGCGCACGGGCTCGGCCAGCTCATCGACCCGTTCGCTGTAGAGATAGAGGCCGAACGGATTCTGGCCGGGCACCAGCCACCCTTCGGGCGCTTCATTGGTCAGATGAAGCTGCCACCCCTTGCCATCCTCCAGCAACCGATAGCTGCCATGGTCGGCGACGACCGACCGACCCAGCTTTTCATAAAAGGCGGTACTGGCGTCGAGGTTGGTACACGGCAGGATCGCGGCGATGCAGTGGGGTGGCGCTTCGGTCACAGCCGCAGCTTATGCATGGTACGCCGGTGACGCCAGCGCCAGTTGAGCAGGTGTGCCAATGCAAGCGTCAGCGCCCCCGCCGACGTCAGCCATCGGTCGGCCGCCTCCGGGTTCGCGACCGCGAGCCACTCCTCGTGCGCCGCCAAGCCCAGCGCCAGCAGACCCAGCCCGGTGCTTGCTAGCAGGCCCGGCGCTAACCGCCTGTGGCGGCGCCAACCGTCCTTCATCGCCATCAGCGCGGCAGGCAACGCCAGCAACAGGATCGCCGCATGCACCCCTTCGGACAGCGCGATCCCGCGGCTGAGCGCCGGCGCGCTCAGGATGAGCAGTGGCAGGGCCAGACAATGGACGAGGCAGGTCAGCGACAGGCCGATCCCCATCAGGTCGGCAAGGCGCGGACGCGCGGCGGGGAGGCACATGGGATTGCTTTCACGGCGGGAGGGCGTGTGAGGCCAGATAGTGATATATTGTATCATTGCAACCCATATTGTGAATCCGGCACTTGCCGCCCATCTTGCGCGCTGGCAAAGGGGCGCTGTTCTAACCCGCCAGAAAGGCCGATTTTTAGATGTCCCAGATGATCCGTGTCACGCTTCCCGATGGCTCTGCCCGAGAAGTCGCGCGCGGCACCACCCCGGCGCAGATTGCCGCCGACATCGGACCCGGGCTCGCCAAGGCCGCACTCGCCGCGAAAATCGACGGCGAACTGCGCGATATCATGCGCCCGCTGGAGGAAGACACCAACCTCGCGCTGGTGACCAGCCGCGACGAGGCCGATGCGCTTGAACTCGTCCGCCACGACTATGCGCATCTGCTGGCAGAGGCGGTCCAGAACCTGTTTCCGGGCACCCAGATCACCTTCGGCCCGTCGACCGGCGATGGCTTCTATTATGACTTCGCACCAGCCGCCGAGCGTGGTCCGTTCCGCGACGACGAACTGCCATTGATCGAGAAAGAGATGCGCAAGATCATCGCCGCCGACCTGCCGCTGACCCGCGAAGTGTGGGACCGCGACAAGCTCATCGCCAAATGGGCGGCCGAGGGCGAGAGCTTCAAGGCCGAATGGGCCGCCGAACTGCCGCAGGGCGAAGAGCTGACCGTTTACCGCAGCGGTGACGGCTGGATGGACATGTGCCGCGGGCCGCACTTGGCCTCGACGGGCAAGCTCGATCCGGCGGCGTTCAAGCTGACGCGCGTGTCGGGAGCCTATTGGCGCGGCGACCAGAAGAACGCGCAGCTCAGCCGCATCTATGGCACCGGCTGGCTCAACAAGAAGCAGCTTAATGAGCATCTCGTCCGGCTGGAGGAGGCTGCGAAGCGCGACCATCGTAAGATCGGCCGCGAGATGGACCTTTTCCACTTGCAGGAAGAGGCGCACGGGAGCGTCTTCTGGCACCCCAAGGGCTACCGCATCTATCGCGAGCTCGAGGCCTATATGCGCCGCGCCATCGACGGTTCGGGTTATCAGGAGGTCAAGACCCCGCAGGTGATGGACGCCAAACAGTGGGAACAGTCGGGCCACTGGGGCAAATATCGCGAGAATATGTTCGTCATCCCCGACGAGGTGCCGAACATCGAGAGCGAAGGTCCGCTGGTGTCCGACGACGCCGAGTGGATGGCGCTCAAGCCGATGAACTGCCCGGCGCACGTCCTGATCTTCCGCCAAGGCATGAAGAGCTATCGCGACCTGCCGCTGCGCATGGCCGAAATGGGCTGTTGTCATCGCAATGAACCGCATGGCGCGCTCCACGGCATTATGCGCGTGCGCCAGTTCACGCAGGACGACGGCCATATCTTCTGCCGCGAGGACCAGATCGTCGATGAAGTCCGCGATTTCTGTGCGCTGCTCGACCGCGTCTACAAGCAGCTCGGTTTCGAAAAATATGCGGTGAAGCTCGCGCTGCGCCCCGACATGCGCTTTGGCACCGAAGACATGTGGGACAAGGCCGAGGCGGAGCTTCGCGAAGCCGTCGAGCGCGCGGGTATGGCGACCGACGATTATGGCTGGGAAGAATTGCCGGGCGAGGGCGCTTTCTATGCGCCCAAGCTCGAATTCCACCTGACCGACGCGATAGGCCGGACGTGGCAGTGCGGGACGATCCAGTCCGACCGCGTGATGCCCGAACGCCTCGATGCGAGCTATATCGGCGAGGACGGCGAACGCCACCGCCCGGTGATGCTCCACCGCGCGATCCTCGGCACCTATGAACGCTTTATCGGCATTTTGATCGAGCATTTCGCCGGCCGCTTCCCGACTTGGCTCGCGCCGGTGCAGGCGGTGGTCGCGACGATCGTTTCGGACGCCGACGCTTATGCCAAGGACGCGGTGGCGCAGCTGACGGCGGCGGGCATCCGCGCCGAAAGTGACGTCCGCAACGAGAAGATCAACTACAAGGTCCGCGAGCACAGCCTCGCCAAAGTCCCCTACCTGCTGGTGGTCGGCAATCGCGAGGCCGAAGAAGGCACCGTGGCGATCCGCACGCTGGGGCAAGACGGCCAGCGCATCATGCCGCTCTCCGAAGCGATCGCGATGCTGAAGGGTGAGGCGACCCCGCCCGACCTGCGCAGTTGATCGCGACCGAGAAGCGTCGCCCGCGCCGGTGGTTGCGCTGGCTCCTGTTGCTGGTGCTGCTCGGCGTGGCGGTGCTCGCCAAGGGCTATTGGAATTCGACGCGCGATCCGATCATCCGAACCGCGATCGTAGAGGTCGCCGATTGGCCTTCGGGTCAGCTGCCGCTCAAGCTGCTGTTGCTGTCCGACATCCACGTTGCCGGTCCCGATATGCCGCCCGAGCGACTGGCGCGGATCGTCAGCGAGCTCAACCGGCTGAAACCCGATCTCGTTCTGATCGCCGGCGACCTGGTCAGCGAAAAACGCACCGCGACGCATATCTATACCGCCGCCGAGGTTGTCGCGCCGCTCGGCAAACTGAAGGCGCCGCTGGGCGTGGTGGTCGCACCCGGCAATCACGACCATTGGTTCAAACCCGACGCGCTACGCGGTGAACTGGAAAAACGCGGACTTCGCGTGCTCCAGAACGAGGCGGTAAAGCTTGGCCCGCTAGTGGTCGGCGGCGTCGATGACGATTATTCGGGGCATGACGATGTTCCGGCGACGCTGGCGGCGATGGACCGGCTTGGTCCGGGCGTGCCGCTGATCCTGACCCACAGCCCCGACATCGTGCCAGCCGTGAAGCGACCGATGGCGGCTATCTTCGCCGGCCACACGCATTGCGGCCAGATCCGTTTCCCGTTCATTGGCGCGCTGACCTATGTCTCGCGCTACGGCGACCGCTTTGCGTGCGGCGACATGACCGACGACGGCCAAAGGGTCTTTGTCGGAGCGGGGTTGGGGACCAGCTTGCTGCCGCTGCGCTATAATACGCCGCCCGATGCGTGGCTGATCACGCTCGGCCCGAAAACCAGGTGACGGACCTGCAAAGCCTGGTTGGGGTTGCGCCGCTGACTTTCGCCGGGGCTGCCGCCATGACTTTTGCCGCCGCCTATGTCCGCGGTCTGACGGGCTTTGGCATGGCGATCATTCTTGTGCCGCTGCTCGGTCTGATCGTCACCCCCGGCGAGGCGGTGGTACTCGGCATCCTGCTGCAACTGCTGATCGGGCCGGTGGGGCTCAAGGTGATCCTCGCCGATGCCGACCGGTCGAGCGCTGTGCCGATCGGACTGATCGCGATGGCGACGACCCCCATCGGCATGGCCGCACTGCATGCGACAACGCCTGACGTCGCGCGCCTGCTGATCACGCTGATCGCCGTCGGCGCCTTTGTCGCGATCCTGCTGCCCAAACAGCCCGAGGGGCATCGCCCCGGACGGCTCGCGATCGGCGGCACGGGGATCGCGTCGGGCATATTGACAGGCTTTGCCGCGATGCCGGGGCCGCCGGTCGTCCCCTTTTACCTGCGCCGCTCGCTACCGCCGAAGGTTGCACGGGCGTCGATGATGCTGATCTTTTTCGCGACCGCGATCGCGGGGACGCTTGCGGCGCTGTGGGTCGGCATCGCCACCTGGCGGCTGCTCATCCTCGCGCTGCTCCTCTTTGCGCCGATGTGGGTCGGCAATCATGTCGGCGGGCGCCACTTCGGCACCGTCGCGCCCCATGTGTGGCAGGCGATGGTTGCCGTTGTGCTCGGCCTCGCCGCCGTGTCAGCGGTGATCCGTATCCTGACCTAAAGGCTGCGCAGCGCCTGCGCCGGTTTTGCTGACAACAACGGCCAACTTCCCGCGATGCCGATCAGGAACGACAATCCCGCCCCGCCGATCAACGTCGCGCCGACGATGAACGGGTCGGGCGCAAAGGTAAAATCGAACAGGCTGACCACGACATAGCGCGCCGCGAGCAGCCCGAGCCCCAGCGCCAGAGTCGCAAGGATCGACGCCAGCACGGCATATTCCATCGCCTGCGCGCCCAATATCTGCCCTCGCGTCGCACCCAGCAGTTTCAGGATCACGCTGTCGTAAACACGCCGCTCGCGGCTCGCCGCGATTGCACCGATCAATACAGCGATCCCGGCGAGGATCGCGATGCTCGCCGCCGCAGCGATCGCCTGGCTCATCTGGGTCAGTAACGTTGTCACTTGCGACACGACATCGCGCACCGCGATCAGCGACGCCGAGGGGAAAGCGCGCGGAATGCTGCGCGCCAGTTCGACTTCGGCCTTGGGATCGACCGCTACGGTCGCGACCATATTATGCGGCGCCGCGTCGAAAGTGCCGGGTGAAAAGACGAGCACATAGTTGAGCCCGAAATTGTCCCACTGCACCGTGCGCGTCGACGCAACCTTCGCCTGTACCTCGACCCCCAGCACATTGACGCTCAGCGTGTCGCCGATCTTCAGACCCAGCGACGCCGCGACCTCTTCCTCGACGCTGACCAGCGGCGGTCCCTTGTAATCGGCGGCCCACCATTGGCCCGACACCAGCTCGCTGCCGTTCGGCAGGCTGGGGCTGTAAGTCAGCCCGCGGTCGCCGCGCAAGACCCACGCGCCTTCGGGCAATTCGGCGAGTTCATCGACGCGCTGGCCGCGAAATTCGGTGACGCTGCCGCGTAGCGCCGGGATCATGTTGATTTGCGCATCGGGCGCCGCTTTGGTGACCAGCGATCGGAACTGCGCAGCGCCATCGCGCGGTACGTCGAGCACGAAAAAGCTCGGCGCGCGTCGCGGCACCGTGCGCGCGATCTCGGCGGTGATGCTGGTCTGAATCGCCGCGAGAGTAACGAACAAGGTCAACCCCAGCCCGAGCGCGACCACCAGCGCGCCCGTCGCCGCACCGGGACGGTGCAGGTTCGCGAGCGCGAGGCGGAACAAGGGGCGGCGAGGGCGGGGAAGGCGGCTAGCGGTCCGACGCACCAGCCAGCCCAGGCCGACCAGGATGAGCAGCAGGCCGATCGCTGCGCCGATAAAGCTGAGCGCAAACAGCGGTTCGCGCGCGGTGCCGACCGCTAGGCCGACGATTACGAAAAATGCGGCGGCAACGGCCAGCAGCGCCGGCCGGTCGATCCGCGCCGCGCGATCGACCGTGGCGCGATACAGCCCCGCCGCCGGAATATGCTTTGTCGCCGCGAGCGGCGGCAGCGCAAAGGCGATCGCGATCAGCAACCCATAGGCCGCGCTGACGATCAACGGCAGCGGATAAAGCGCGAACCCTGGCCGCACCGGCAGCACGTCACCCGCAATCGCCCCGATCGCGACGGGTGCGACCGCGCCGACGATCAGCCCTGCGAGAATCGACACCGCCGCGACCGCCAAAATCTGCAGACCATAGATGCGCAGCACTGTGGCGCTGTCGGCGCCCAGCACCTTCAATGTCGCCAGCCCCGGGCGCTTGCCCGCAAGATAGCTCGCAACGCCATTGCCGACGCCGATCCCGGCGATCACCAGTGCCGCCAGCCCGACCAGCGACAGAAACTGCCCCATACGCTCGATAAACCGCCGCGTTCCCGGCGCGCCGTTGCTGCGGTCGGTGATCTCCCATCCCGCCTCGGGGAATTGTGCGGTCAGCGCCTTGCCGACTGCCTCGGGATTGGCGCTACCCGGCAAACGGAGGCGATATTTGCTCTCGTAGAGGCTGCCCGGCTGGATCAGCTGGGTCGCGGGCAGATCGGCCAGCCCGATGATCGCAACGGGGCCGAGCGTGAAGCCTTCGCCCAGCCGGTCGGGTTCCTCGGCGATGATGCCGTCGATCTTGAACATCTTGTCGCCGAACTTCACGTCGCCGCCGACTTTCAGGTCGAGCCTCGAGCCGAGATCTTTGCCGATCCAGATGCTTCCCGACGGTGGTGGCCCCTTGCGGATACCGCTTTCGAGCCGCAGCGCACCATAAAGCGGATAGGCGCCGTCGATCGCTTTCAGTTCGGACAGCAAGGCATCGCCGCCCGGCGCATTCGCCATCGCGCGCATCCGGACCGTTGCCGATGGCGCGCCGAGACGTCCGAATGCCGCCATCTCCTCCGCCGTCGCCTCACGCTGCGGCAGGCCGAATTCCACATCACCGCCCAGGATCGTCTGCCCGCGCGCTTCGAGTTCGGAGGTGATGCCGCTCGTCAGACTGCCGATCGCCGCCAGCGTTGCGACGCCGAGGAACAGGCAAACCGCAAGCAGGCGCAGTCCGCGGATCCGTGTCGC
Source organism: Sphingopyxis sp. (assembly GCF_965279725.1). Classification (GTDB taxonomy): domain Bacteria; phylum Pseudomonadota; class Alphaproteobacteria; order Sphingomonadales; family Sphingomonadaceae; genus Sphingopyxis. The sequence goes on along the minus strand of NZ_CBDIIL010000003.1, from coordinate 34,397 downwards.
GAGATCGCGGCGCGCAATCCGCCAGATGGTGGCGAGCGGGAGCACCTAGGCCTCCCGCTCTTCGATTTTTCCATCGTGCATCACCACAACCCGGTCGCAATGCTGCGCGAGTTCGGGGTCGTGGGTAATGATGAGCAGCGTAGCGCCCAGCGCGGCGCGCCGGGCGAAGATCAGTTCGATAATCGCCTGTCCCGTCGCGGTGTCGAGATTGCCCGTCGGTTCGTCGGCAAAGATGATCGCGGGCGAGCTCGCCATCGCGCGCGCAATCGCGACACGCTGTTGCTCGCCGCCCGACAACTGCGCCGGATAATGGGTCAGCCGATGTCCCAGCCCAACGGCCTCCAACTCGGCGGCGGCGCGCCCGAACGGATCGGCGATCCCCGCGAGTTCGAGCGGCACCGCGACATTTTCCAGCGCGGTCATTGTCGGCAACAGGTGGAACGCCTGCAACACGATGCCGATGCGGCCGCGCCGCGCACGCGCCAGATCATCCTCATCCATGGTCGTGAAATCGAGTCCCGCAACGCGGATGCTGCCGCCATTGGCGCGTTCGAGCCCTGCCAGCACCGCCATCAACGAGCTTTTCCCCGATCCCGACGGGCCGAGCAGCGCGACCGAGGCGCCTGCGGGCACCTCCAGATCGACGCCGCGCAATATTTCGACGGGGGCCTTGTCGCTTCCGAGCGTCAGCGTCACATTATGGGCGGCGATCGCCATGCTTGGCGATTGTCGTTGGGCGTCGGGCAAGGAGAGAACCCTTTGGAAAAACGAACGGCCGGATGGCGCTCTTACGCTTTATATGGTTGCGCCATCGCGCTTTGCCAACCGCTCGCCGCGTGCGGATCGGCGGAAACCCCGTCGGCTTCGACCAATGACAAGGTTGCGGCGAAAGCCGCGCCTGCAATTCCCGCTGACGCTCCGCTGGTGATCGCGTTCGGCGACAGCCTTTATGCGGGATATCAGCTCGGTCCGAAGGAAGGGCTGTCGCCGCAATTGCAAGCCGCGCTGGCGGGCGACGGCGTCGTCGCGCGCGTCCAGAACGCCGGTGTGTCGGGCGACACAACCGCCGCCGGGCGTCAGCGGCTTACCTATGTTCTCGACAATGCGAAGGTGAAGCCTGCGCTCGTCGTGCTCGGGCTGGGCGGCAACGACATGCTGCGTGGCATCGGTCCCGACCAGACGCGCGCCAATCTCGACGCGATGCTTGCCGAACTAAAAAAGCGCGAGATCCCCGTACTGCTCACCGGCATGATGGCCGCGCCTAATCTCGGCAGCGATTATGCGAAAAAATTCAACCCGATCTATCCCGAACTCGCGAGCAAATATGAAGCGAGTTTCTACCCCTTCATCCTCGACAATGTCGTCACCGACAAGGCGCTGATGCTCGGTGACAATATGCATCCCAATGCCAAGGGCGTCGCTGTGGTTGCCGAAGGGTTGGCTCCGCTGGTCGAACAGGCGTTACCCAATGCCGACTAGCCGGTCCGCGGTCCGAACAATATGATCGCTGCGCCGCCGAGACACACGGCGGCGCCGATCAGGTCCCAGCGGTCGGGCTTCGCACCCTCGACGGCCCACAGCCAAAGCAACGCCGCGATGATATAAACCCCGCCATAAGCAGCATAAGTGCGTCCCGCATGCTCGGAATCGACCAGCGTCAGAAGATATGCGAACAGCGCCAGCGATGCGATGCCGGGTGCGATCCACCAGACCGACTTGTCCAGCCGCAGCCATGCCCAGAAAGCGAAGCAGCCCGCGATCTCGGCCAGCGCCGCGCCAATATAAGCCAAGCCTGTCATCCACTCACCGTGGCCCGATTACGGGCAAATGAAAAGGGGCGACCAATCGGCCGCCCCTTCTTGTTTCATCGCTGTTCCTAAAGGATCAGAAAGCGAAGCCGACGCCTGCGACGAAGGTGTCGAAGTCGCCGAAGTTGTTGATGAACTGGTGGCGATATTCGGCCTTGGCATAAAGGTTCTGGCCCAGCTTGTGCTGGTAACCAACGCCCGCATAGGGATCGTCGATGTCGCTGAAGGTGTAACCACCGGTGACATAGGCCTTGCCGTTCGCGCCGACCTTGGCGCCGACGCGCCCACCGGCCGAGAACTGAACGTCTGCGCCGTCGACCAGAACCTTGTCGCCGGCGACTTCGGCGCCGACGAACGTGGTGCTGCCCAGGTCGAAGTCATAACCAGCGGCAAGGCCGAGGGTGCCTTCGTCAATGCCGTTACCGGTGATCAGGCCGCCGCGAACTTCCACATGGCCTTCGCCGCCGGGAGCCGCCATGGCGGGGGTTGCAACGATGGCCGTCAGGAGAGCGGCTGCAACTGCGAATTTTTTCATTATTTCTTCCTTCTGCGTTTTATGGCCGCGCCCTTTGGGTCGTGGTCCACGCCCTAAATGGCGTTCGCAGCTGTCGCTTCAATGAACGGAAGTGTCGCAATATGACAATTTTCTTACCTGTGTTATTTTTACCACACGGTACAGAATATATATGTGAGCTCAAAGCGTCGAATATGACGCTGAACCGCCGATATGCGGCAGAGCGATTGCGATCGTGAAACGCCAGACGGGGTGCAATTTAGCCCAGAGCGGCCTGCTTCTCGTCCGCAATGCGATCGAGTTCAGCGCGGGTTGGCTTGGTCGCTGCGCTCTTCAGCTGACCACATGCCGCCATGATGTCGCGTCCGCGCGGGGTGCGGACGGGCGCGGAAATGCCGCTCTTGAAAATGAGGTTGCTGAACGCGCGCACCCGTTCGGGCGACGAGCATTCGTACATCGCGCCAGGCCAGGGGTTGAAGGGGATCAGATTCACCTTCGCGTGCAGGCCATATTGCTTGATCAACCGGACGAGCTCGCGGGCATCCTCGTCGCTGTCGTTCTTGTCTTTCAGCATCACATATTCGAACGTAATCCGCCGCGAATTGCCGGCGCCCGGATAATCGGCGCACGCCTGCAGCAATTCCTCGATGCCATATTTGCGGTTGAGCGGCACGATTTCGTCGCGGATTTCCTTGGACACCGCGTGGAGCGACACCGCGAGGTTGACACCGATCTCCTCGCCGGCGCGGGCCATCATCGGCACCACGCCGCTGGTCGACAGGGTGATGCGGCGCCGCGACAGCGCGAGCCCGTCGCCGTCCATGACGATTTTGAGCGCGCCCTTGACCTCGTCGAAATTATACAGCGGTTCGCCCATGCCCATCAACACGATGTTGGTCAGGATGCGGCCGTCGGCGGTATAATGGCCGCCTTCCTCGTCATCGTCGTCCTCGGGGTCGGGGCCAAAGCCCGCCATCGTGCCCTTGGGCCATTCGCCCAGTTCGTCGCGCGCCAGCATCACCTGCCCGACGATCTCGCCCGCCGCGAGGTTGCGGACCAGACGCATCGTACCGGTGTGGCAGAAACGGCAATTGAGCGTGCAGCCGACCTGGCTCGATACGCATAATGTTCCCCGATCGGCGTCGGGGATGAAAACCATCTCATATTCCTGGCCATCGGCGGCGGCGAGCAGCCATTTGCGCGTGCCGTCGCTCGACACCTGCGCCTGTCGCACCGTCGGGCGACCGATGATGAAACGGTCGGTCAGCCATGGGCGCATGGACTTTGCGATATCGGTCATCGCTTCGAAATCGGTGACCCCGCGGTGATAGATCCAGTGCCAGATCTGCTTGGCGCGCAGCTTGGCGCCTTTGGCATCGAGTCCAGCCTCGACCAACACGCCGCCGATCGTATCGCGGGTCAGCCCGACCAAGTCGATACGGTTGCCGCCGCGCAGCGGAACGGTGCCCGTCGTGACGGGGTCGATATGGCCGGGAATCTGCATGATGGCCGGCGATATAGGGGGGAAGGGGGAAAAGCGCAATCGCCGGCGCCGTCCCTAAGCCGCGGCGCGGATGTCGTTGGTCAGTGGTCCCGACTGCTTCCGATCGCGTCCTCGAAATCCTCCGCGGACCCGACCTGTTCCTTGGGCGGAATGCCGGCGGCCTGCGGAAAGATCGAGTCGATCCGCTGTCGCATCATATCATCGAAGGTGGCATGGTTCGAAATGCGCGAACTGCTGCTGACGGCCAGTTCGGTCAGGATGGCGGTCTTGATCCGATCAAGCCCCTCGGCGCTCAAGATGCCTGCGTTGAGCAGTTCCTCGCACAGCTGAATCAAGCCGACCGTCGTTGCATGGGCGCGCAGCCCGATGAAATCCAGCGCGTGGTGCCGCTCGCGCGCAGCGGCATCACATCTTAGGCCGGCAGTAATCCGCGACATATCATTCTCCCAATCCCCGGTTCGGCTGGCCTCTTCGAGCCTTTGCCGCTAACCGCTGATAATCATCATGCGCAATGGGCGGCCGGACGGCAAGCTCCGATTGCCGCCCATTGCGCAGATTGGGAGCGGCGAAACCTTACAACGACGCCAGCATTCCTAGCACCGCGGGAACATTTCCGTTCGCCTCGGCACGGCGCAGCGGCAGCACATTCTGGACCAGGATTTCCTCGGGCGTCGGCTCCTGGGCGAACAGCGCCATCACCTCGTCGGCGAACTCATCGAGCGGCATATAGCCTTCGCGCGTCGACTGGCCGGGGGTCAGGTCGGTGCGCACCGCAGGCGGCGCCAGCTCGATCACCTCGACCTTTCCGGCAAGCTGGATGCGCAGCGCCATCGAATAGCTGTGCATCGCGGCCTTCGTCGCCGAATAGGTCGGCGCCTTGGGCAGCGGCACGAATGCCAGTCCCGACGTCACGTTGATGATCGCCGCATCGTCCTGCGCCGTCAGATGGTCGATCAGCGCATCGGTCAAGCGGATAGGGCCCAGAATGTTGGTGATCACGGTTGCTTCGGCTTCGGTCAGATCGCGCTTGGCGCTCGCATCTTCGGTACCCATGATCCCGGCATTATTGACCAGTATGTTGAGCGCGGGATGCTGGGCGACCACCGCAGCGGCAAAGGCGGCCATTGCCGATGGATCGGTTACGTCGAGCGTCATCGCCGACATATTCGGCCGGCCCGTGATGGCGGCTTCCAGCTTTGCGGCGCTGCGCCCGGTGACGATGACGTTGTTGCCCGCGTCGTGCCAACGCTGTGCAAGCGCCAGGCCGATGCCCGAACCGCCGCCGCTGACAAGAATGGTGTTGCCCGCGATTTTCATGATCTTTCCTCCGTTGGGGTGGTGAGAAGGTTTAGATATGGCTACACTTTCAAAAAGAAAGAAGGCACCCGAAAGTGCCATACTTACCAACGAGAGAGAATTGGATTTTCTGCGATGTCCTCCCCCGAAAAAATATTGTCCGAAGCGCATGATATCGCGGACCCGCGTGTCGAAGCGCTGGTCAACGACCTGATCGGCCGCGTGGCGGACAAATGGACGATGCTCGTGCTGGAAGTGTTGGAGGATCATGGCGAGTGCCGCTTCACCCGTCTGGCGCAGCTTACGCCCGGGATCAGCCAGAAGATGCTGACGCAAACGCTGCGCCAGATGGAGCGTGATGGACTAGTACACCGCACCGTCCACGCGGTTGTCCCGCCGAAGGTCGAATATCGGCTGACCGATCTGGGGCGCAGCCTGGGCGAGGCCTTCTGCGGTGTCTGGCTGTGGGCCGAGGCGCATTTGGCGGCAGTGGAGGCAGCGCGGACGGCGTTCGACGACCGGAAGTAAACGGCGCGTTCAGGCGCCACAGCGCGACGCTCTATGATCGAGATCACACGCAGCACGGTATCCCCGATGCTAGCCCGGGATCCTGTATTGGAGAGCTTCAAATGCGTATCCCGATCCTCTTGGCCGGTTTGGCGATCATGGCGTTGTCGACCCCCGTCGCAGCCGAAGATCCTGAATCTGCCGCAAGCTGCCTGGCGGGCGAGCGGCCGATCCACCGTTTCCCGGCATGGGCGGACAAAAGCGATGCGATCTGCGACTATGGCTTTGTCGAGGTCAATCGCCGTCTGGCAGATTTGCTGGAGGCGCCCAGCGGCGCCGTTAATATCGAATGGCTGAAAAAGACGCTTGGTGTGCCGCGCTTCATTCAACGCGAAGGATATGAACCCAACGGCTTTTTTGTGGTCAACGCTGGTTATCAGGTGGCCTTGGCCGGGCAGGACGGCTGGGAAATGGTGATCGAGGCGTATGAACGCCGCCGCGAAGGCGCTTGGGGCCGCAAGGATGATTTCAACGTGAAATTCCATGGCATGGGCCTGAATCCGCAGATGGAAGCGGCGAACAAAGGTCGCTGCATCAGCGAGGCGGCGATGCTCGACCGCGCGATCGCGGCGGGCTGGCGCTACGTTCCCGGCGGCATGGAAAGTGGCACGGCAGGGCCGATTTTCATGCCGGGTGGCTTGGTGAACGACGATGGCCGCACCTTGGTGCTGATAAATCTGTCGCGCACCACCGAATTGCCGCCCCGCGAAACGCTTGAGGCGACTTGCGCGTGGATCTTCTCATTCAGCGAGCTGAAGCAAACGCCGCTCGCGGCACAGCGCTGACCACGCTCGCCGCCTTGAACCGGTACATCATCGCGGGTGGCGGCCCGAGCCGTGCGCCCTAGAATATTCGATTGACGTTGAAGAGGTTACGACCATGTATCGCTATATTGCCCTCGCCGCCATACTCCTTGGCGCCGCCGCTCCCCAGATGGCTTCGGCGGCTGCGGGGCAGAAAATTTGCACTCGTCATTCGACCATTATTCTTGAGCCAGGCGAAAAGGCGGTGGTCAACGGTGCTGGATCGAGCGGCGTCGAGTTGCTGATCTCCGGTCCGGCTGGGCAATGGATTTTCGCGGATTATAATGGGTTGTCGGCGCCGGGCACAGGCGATGTCCAAGTCGCGTCAACGAAGAGCCACACGATCGTGCGCCGCGCTCAGCCGCCGCAAATTTACGTCCTTTATTCCAAAGCCTCGCGCCTGATCGAGGGCAAGCAACTGACCGCGTTCATCAGCGGCCTCTATCTCGATCGGAGGCCGCTCGCCAATCCGCGGATCAAGGGTAGCGATGCCGACAAGAGTGTTTGGGAGCGCGTTTTGCTGGGACAGACCGGGACTTGCGACCTGCGCTGGGTGCCGGGGCAAGGGCTGGTCAAATAATAACGGCCGACGCCGAGCCGCTGTTAGAAACTGGAAATCGTCATGCATAAATTCATTCGTTCCCTTTTTCTGCTGGCCCTTGGCGCATGTGGCGCCGTCTCGACACCTGCCCTCGCACAATGTGGTTATGGTACCAGCTCGCAAGATTGCTTTCACCAGCAACGCGACGCAGATGCGGCGCGGCAGGCCGAACAGCAGTACCGCCAGCAAATGCAGGGCGAAGACGGCGGAATGGATGATGGCGGCGATGACCGGCCTTCGGGTCCCTCGGCGCCGCGGGCGCCCGATTATGGATACGTCGTCGTTGTCTGGCATTCCGATGCAGCCGACGTTTGGGCGACCTGGAACCGCCGGACCGAGCAAGACGCGACCGCGAGTGCGATGTCGGCGTGCCGCGACGTGATGGGCGAAGGCTGCACGGTCGCCCTGTCCGCGTGGAACAGCACGGTCGCGGTGGCGCAGGGATCGGATGGCGACCTCGCAGTGGGTTGGGGCGTCAAGACGGACGAAGCCGCCGCGAAAGCGATCGAAAGCTGCCGGAAAAAGAATCCGGAATGCGCGATCAAATATAGCTTCACTGCGAAGCCATATACGGTTGCCGACGATCATTATCCCGGGGCGTCTGTGGCGCGCATGGCATGGGCAGTCGTAGCCTGGCCCAAGAGCCGCCCTGCGGATAAATGGCTTGGCAAGGTCTGGCTGGCGAGCGGGCAAGGCGATTATATGAGTTCGGAGAAGCGCCTGCTCGAACGGTGCAAGCGCGACACCGGCATCGATTGCCAGATTTCACAAGCCGCAATGGGCGACGGCGGAACCAAAAAAGGCGCGGTGGTCGTTGCCTATTTTCAACCGGGTGTCGGGACCATGTGGGTCGCCAGCCCATCGCGACGTTATGCCGAAGACCGGATCAAGGCCGACTGTGCGAGTGCCGGGGCAGCGTGTACCAATATCCGCTTCTTCGATCCCTTCACCTCGCGCCTTGGCCCGGTGGATTCGCCGCAGTCCTGACGCTGAGGTCGGGTGCGCACCCCGGCGCCAGATCTATCATTTGCGGATCAATGATATGCGAATCGCCTGATTGCGCGTTATGTCGGCAATCACCAGCCTGGCCTGTGCCGAGGCGATCGACCGCGTATCGGTGCGGCATTGGCGGACGTCATTTTTGCCTTTGAGATCGAAATCCGACGCGGTGCCGCATACGGTAACGGCGGCGCGCCAGATCCGGCGGTCGAGTGTCCGGGTGCCGGCCTCGGTGCGAAGGTCGAGGTCGCGATGCTGGACAGCGACGGTCGGGGTCGTAGGCGCCGATTGCGCGAGAACGGGCTGGCCAACGGATGTTGCTGCCAGCGCGGCGAGGATCAGAAGCTTTTTCATCTTGTGTCTCCATCGACCGGCGGTTGAGGAGGGGAGGAAGCCGGTGAACCGCAGATAAGCGATCACTCGCAGCGAAAGGAGCAACGATGTTGCCCGACCATTCTGCAAAATTGCAGAATGCCGCACGGACGGTTATGACCCACAAAGCGTCATGTATGATTGGAACGACCTCAAAGCCTTTCTGGCGGTGGCGGAAACGGGCAGCACCTTGTCCGCCGCGCAGGCGCTGCGCGTCAGCCAGACGACCGTCGCCCGGCGCATCGCGGCGCTAGAGGCGGCGACCGGGCTCAACCTGTTCGAGCGGCGACAGGCAGGATATGCGCTGACCCCAGTCGGAGAGGCGATGCTGGAAAGCGCGGCGGCGGTGCGCGATGCTGCCGATCGCTTTAGCTCCGCGGCCGGTGCGTCGTCGCGCGATGCCGGCGGCACAGTCAGCCTGACGGCGATGGAAATTTTTGCCGTCACGATCCTGCCGCCGATCCTGCGCGATCTGCGCGCTGCGCATCCCGGGATCCAGATCCAGCTCGACACGTCGGACGAGCAGCGCGACCTGGCGGCGGGCGCCGCCGATATCGCGATCCGGAGCAGCAAGCAGCCGACCGGCGCCGGTCTGGTCGGGCGGCGCATCACCGACAATCCATGGACAGTCTATTGCAGTCGCGATTATGCCGACCGCCACGGCATCCCGCACAGCCGCGAACAATTGGCCGCGCATCCTTTTATCGGCGGCGGCGGCGGGGTGTGGAAGCCCTATCAGGCCTGGCTCCAGCAATATGGGCTCGAGGAGTCGGTGGTGATGCAATATGACAGCGCGTCCGGCCTGCTTGCGGGGGTGCGCTCGGGCATGGGGCTCAGCGTCTTGCCCGCCTTCATCGCCGATCGCGAACCCGATTTGATCCGCTGCGTCCCGCCCAAGACGGAAGACACCACGGGGCTGTGGCTGTTGACCAACGAAAGACTGCGGCGTGTGCCGCGCGTGCGGCTCGTCCTCGATTTCCTGGCCGCCCAACTGACGAAGCTCGTGCGCGGAGGCTGAGCCTTATCGCAGTCGCGCGCACCCCAAGGCCGCGGCGTCCATCGCCGTCGCGGCGCCGCGCAGGCGATAGGTATCGGCGATCGCGCCACCGCTTGGCGTACTGCTGGTGACGCTCATGCTCGGTGCCGATCGCATCGCAGCAACGATCGCTGCGTCCATCCGCGCGTCGCTGGCCCAGCCGTGCGCCCCGTTTCCGGTCAAGATGAAGCGGCGGCTGCCGATCGTCAGCCGCAAGTCGCGCCCCGGTGCGCGGGCTTTCGACAGGCGGACGTAAAATTGACCGCGGATTCGCGACTTCGGCCAGGTGCCGACGCTGGCATAAGCCTTGACCTGCGGAGTTCCGATTGTCGCGGAGGGAGCGGCGAGGGCGTAGCAGCGCGGCGTTGCGGGATCGCGGAACGCACCCCAGCCGTCGAAAATGCCGAGCGCCGTCGGAGCGGCGGCAAGCGCCGCGACGGGCAGCGCCGCCAACATCAGGAAAAGGGAGGCCCGGCGCAGCATCGACCCTCGTTCGCGCGATTGGGGATGCTTTGCAAGCATGGCTTGCACCCGCCGATGCGTGCGTTAAGGAAGGTTGGCATTTTCAGGGGTTGGGAATCGGGACGCGAATCGCCTCCGATATCGGCCCTTTCAGGGACTTCTCCCGCGGAACACAGGGATGGCGGATTAGAATGAAAGCGACGATCGAACGCGCAGTGTTGTTGAAGAGCCTCGGCCACGTTCAGTCGGTGGTCGAGCGGCGCAACACGATCCCGATCCTCTCGAACGTCCTGATCGAAGCCGACGCGTCGGGCCAACTGAAACTGATGGCCACGGATCTCGATCTGCAGGTCGTCGAAACGATCGCGGCGAAGGTCGAAACCGCCGGCACGACGACCGTGTCGGCGCACACCCTCTTCGAAATCGCGCGCAAGTTGCCCGAGGGTGCCGAGGTCAGCCTCGCCGCGGCCGATGGCAAGATGCAGGTCAAGGCCGGCCGCTCGAACTTCAACCTGCCGACGCTGCCGCGCGACGATTTTCCGGTGATCGCCGAAGGCGACCTGCCGACCAATTTCGAACTGCCCGTCGCCGCGCTGATCCAGATTATCGACAAGACGCGCTTCGCGATCTCGACCGAGGAAACGCGCTATTATCTCAACGGCATCTTCTTCCACGTCGCCGAGGATGCGTCGGGCCCGGTGTTGAAGGCCGCAGCGACTGACGGTCATCGCTTGGCACGCTACACCGTGGCGCGTCCTGAAGGCGCCTCTTCGATGCCCGACATCATCGTGCCGCGTAAATGCGTCACCGAAATCCGCAAGCTGCTCGACGAGGCCGAAGGCAATGTCGAAATCAGCCTGTCGGCGAGCAAGATCCGGTTTCAGCTCGGCAACGCGATCCTGACCTCGAAGCTGATCGACGGCACTTTCCCCGACTACAGCCGCGTCATCCCGACTGCGAATGACAAGCTGCTCAAAGTCGATCCGAAGAGCCTGTTCCAAGGCGTCGACCGCGTGTCCACGATCGCCAGCGAAAAGACCCGCGCAGTCAAGGTCGGCCTCGACAAGGACCGCATCACGCTGAGCGTCACCAGCCCCGAAAACGGCACGGCTGCCGAAGAGGTCGCGGCGGTTTATGACAGCGAGGCGATGGAAATCGGGTTCAACGCCCGCTACCTCAGCGATATCTTGGGCCAGGTCGATGGCGACAGCGTCGAATTGCATCTGGCCGACGCTAACGCCCCGACGCTGATCCGCGAAAATGAAAAGAGCCCGGCGCTGTACGTGCTGATGCCGATGCGGGTGTAGGGCATTGCGGCGGCCGGCAAGCGTCTCGCTCGCTATTGCAGCAGCCGTTGCGCTCGCCTTGCCGACCATAGCGGCGGAACCATTTGGCTTCTCCGCACAGGATCAGGCGGACGTCAACTGCCTTGCCGTGAGCAGCATTGCATTGGGCAACTCGATATCGAATGGTGCTCCGGAATCTCCAGAGGCCGTCGGGATAATGACCGTTCTCACCTATTTTCTTGGAAAGCTGAAGGGTCGTCACGCGGACTTACACGTCGCTGACGTCTTGACGCCGACCGTCTATCGGGCGCTCACGCCGATATTGGCGACCGAAGCCCAGCGTTGCGGCGCCGAGGCAACAATAATAAGTGGTGAGCTGGAGCAGGCAGGCAAGCTCCTGACCGCCGCCGAAAATGCCGCTGCCATAAGGCACAACGGCACTTAGTTACTTCACGGCGGAGTTTAACCCGCCTTCGCGACCCGCCATATCACACCCCCGGTATCGTCGGCGACCAGCGCGCTGCCGTCCTTCGCCACCTTCACATCTGCCGGCCGACCGCGGGTGGTCTTGCCGTCCTTGCCCAAGAACTGGTCGAGCAGCGTGACGGGCAGGGCATCGACGGGCTTGCCATTGGCGCCGAACTTCACGAACACGACACTGTAGCCCGCCACCGGCTCGCGGTTCCATGACCCGTGCAGCGCGACCAGCGCACCATTTGCCCAGCGCTCGCCCAGATCCAGATTTTGGGTGAAGGTCATCCCGAGCGGGGCGACGTGCGCGCCCAGCCCATAGGCCGGGCGCTTGACATATTGGCGGCGATCCTCGCCTTCCGGTTCGACGCGCGGGTCAATGTAGCCGCCCCAATAATACCACGGCCAGCCATAGAAATCGCCTTCGGTGACGTTGGTCAGATAATCGGGGACAAGGTCGCTGCCGAGCATGTCGCGCTCGTTGACCACCGTCCACAACCGGTCGCTGCCCGGATAAAAGCCGAGTCCGACGGGGTTGCGAATGCCCGCGGCAAAGGTGCGGATATATTTCTGTGCGGGGCGCACCTCTAGCACGCTGGCACGGCGGACTTCGCGGTTCATGCCTTTCTCGCCGATATTGCTGTCGGCGCCGACGCCGATGTAGAGCCAGCCGTTGGGCGCGGCGACCAGGCTTTTTGTCCAGTGACGGTTGGTGCCCTTGGCCGGCAGGTCAACGATTTTGGCGGGTTTTCCGCTCATCGCAGTCTCCCCCGCGACATAGGGGAAGGCGAGTAGTGCGTCGGTGTTGGCAATGTAGAGCGTCGTCCCGACTAACGCCATGCCATAGGGCGAGTTGAGCCCCGTGATGTAGGCGGTCTTGACCTCGGCCTTGCCGTCGCCATCGGCGTCGCGGAGCAGGGTAATGCGGTTGGCGGACGGCTTGCGTCCCGTTCCGCCCTTGCTCATCAGGTTGCCCATGATCTTGCCCTCGACACCCGAGGTGTCGCGCGGCGGGCTTTGCGCCTCCGCCACCAGCACATCGCCATTTGGCAGCACGAGCATATTGCGCGGATGGTCGAGCCCCTCTGCAAAGCGCGCGACGGCCAGTCCCTGGGCGGCGCGCGGCGCCTGACCCGCGGGCCAGCTTGTCGCCTCGGGTACGTTGATGGTCGGGAATGTTTCGGTTTTCTGCGACGCCATCACCGGCACCCGGCCGCTGAGTTCGGCGGTCGAGAAGCGCGCCACGTCAGGCCGCGACATGATGTACAGCGTCACGCCGCCGATCAGGACCAGCAGCAACAGGGCGAGGGCGACATATTTCAGGATCTTGCGCATCGCACGTTCCTACACGGACGAAGCGCGGCGGCAAAGAGGCGAAACACGCACGGTGAGATCGCAGAATGGGTTAACCGGTGAAATGTTGCGGTTAACCTTACCCGGATGTTCATCACTATTGGGAACGGGGCGGTGAGGCGCGCGCCTTAGGAGAAAGGCTCCAAGGCAACGGACGGGGACTCCATGCATCTGCCTGCACCATTTCTATCCGATCGCGCCGCGGTCGACGATGCCCATGCGCTGATCAGCGTGCATGGCGAAGAGGCGGGATTCGCTGCCGCTGCGCGCGCCGAGCAATTTCGCGTGCTGGGCAATCACGTCCATTTTGCGCGCTGGCGCCAGATCGAGCGGCTCATCACTTACCTCGCGGTCGAGGATATTCTCGACACGGTGCATTAAGGCTCAACGACCAAATTCTTCCGTCCCTGTGAGCGAAGCGAAGCAATCTCCAGCTATCGGACTGGCGCTAGGCCGATAGCTGGAGATTGCTTCGTCGTCTTCGGCTCCTCGCAATGACGACGAAATGCTAAAGCCGCAGCCCGGCCGTCTCAGGCAAACCCGCCATGATGTTGAGGTTCTGAACGCACGCGCCGCTGGCACCCTTGCCCAGATTGTCCAGCCGCGCGACGAGCCGCGCCTGACTGGCGTCGGCATTGGCAAACACGAACAGCTCGATCCGGTCGTCGCCCGCGTCCGATGCGCGGACCAACATCTCGCCGTCCTTGGGATTCTCGCCCATAACCACGATAGGGCTGGCGGCATAAAAATCCGCCAGCGCCGCGCGCATCGCATCGGGCGAATCCGCCTTTGGCATCGCGGCCAGCGGCAGCTGGACATCGACCACCATGCCGCGATGGGCGGGTATGACCGAGGGGGAAAACATCGGCGCGATCGACAGGCCGCAGCGCACCTGCATTTCCGGCACATGCTTGTGGCCGAGTCCCAGCGCATAGCCGCGCCATGCAATATCGCGGTCTTGCTCAAACCGTTCGATCAGTGCCTTGCCCCCGCCCGAATAGCCGCTGACCGCATTGCAGCTATAGGGCCAGTCGGCGGGCAGCAGCCCGGCTTGCACCAGCGGCGCGACGAGCGCGATGAAGCCGGTCGAATAGCAGCCAGGATTGCTGACCCGTGCGGCGCTGGCGACCGCATCATGGCCGCTGACTTCGGGAAAGCCATAGACCCAGCCCGGCGCGACGCGGTGGGCGGTCGATGCGTCGATGACGCTGGTATGGTCATTGGCGATCATCGCTACCGCCTCGCGCGCCGCATCGTCGGGCAGGCACAGGATGACGAAATCGGCGTCGTTCAACGCTTCGCGCCGCGCGGCGGCGTCTTTGCGGTGTGCTTCGTCGATGGCGATCAGCGCAAACTCGCGCCGTCCGGACAGCCGCTCGGCAATTTCCAGGCCCGTCGTTCCCGCCGCGCCGTCGATGAAAACCGTCTTTGTCATGATATTATCGCAGTCGTTTATATCCGCTCACGGGCGGGTCATGATCCTTGGTGGCCGAACGTGCGATGACGTCGGCCAGCGGCTCGGTCTTCACCGCCATCCATCGTCGGCTCGCGTGAATGATATTGCGCTCGTCGGCCATGATGCCGACATGACCGGGAAAAAAGACCAGATCGCCGCGGGCGAGCGCCGAGGGATCGACGTCCTTGTCCGCCCCGAGTGCTGCCAGCTGCAAATCGCTGTCGCGCGGCAAATGGACCCCCGCCGCCGCCCAGCTCAGCTGGACCAATCCCGAGCAGTCGATGCCCTTCGACGTGCGGCCGCCCCACAGATATGGGGTGCCGATCAGTTCTTCGGCACGTCCGGCGGGATCGGCATCTTCGCTGCCAACCTCAACCAGCGCTGCCAACGGCAGATAGCCGTGCGACGTCACCAGCCACTCGCCCTCGACTTCACCCATCACCAGCGCGCCGCGCGGCAGGACCGCGGGACCGCCGCTCGCCGCGTCGGGCGCATTGTGCAAGATCGCTTCGATCATCTCGACGCGGTGGGTGGGTGCAATCGGCGAGGCCAGTGCATCGGCGGACAGATAGCCGACGTAATGGTCGGCAAGGCAATAGCCCCACGCCCAGCCTCCGGTCAGGTCGAGCAGCGCAAAGCCTTCGCCGAATAGCAATTCGCTCGTCTGTTCGGCATCGAGCGACGGCGATCCGCGCAGCACCGCGGCAGGCAACACGCCGCTGCGCATCATCGGCGCGGCATAATGCGGGGCGAAATGCTGGCCGGCGACGGCGATGTCGGCCAGGTCGGGGCGGATCGCGACGATGCGCGGGTCATAGGCCTGCGACGTGCCGGTCAGGCCAAAGCGATCGCGGCCCGCGCCAGCGGCGCCGGGGCGCCCCATGCGGACGCGGTTTGCCGCTGAATTTTCGCCACCGTCTGCTGTCACGTGCCGCCCCGTTGCCATCCGACGTCCGCAAGGCGCGGACAATCGCGCGCCATTAGACCAGCAGAGGGCGCTTTATCAAGAATGTTCAAGCCTTGCCGCGCCGGTCGTACCGCGCCTGCAGCATTGCCCAGGCCGCGCGCAAGCCCAGCGCAGCGCCGCCCTTGGGACGGCCGGGCTTCGCCGACGGGCGCCAGGCGAAGGTGTCGAGATGCGCCCATTGGACGCCATCGGGCACGAAGCGTTTGAGGAACAGCGCTGCGGTGATCGTCCCGGCAAAGGCCGAGCTGCCCGCATTGCCCAGGTCGGCTATGTCGGTTTCGAGCAGGTCGGCATAGCCGTCCCACAGCGGCATCCGCCATAGCGGATCGTCGCGGTCGATCCCGGCGCTCAGCATGGCCTCAGCGAGCGCATCGTCATTGGCGAACAGTGGCGGCAGGTCGGGGCCAAGCGCGACGCGCGCGGCGCCGGTCAGCGTGGCGAAGTCGATGATCAGCTCGGGCTTGGCTTCCCCCGCTTTCGCCAGCGCATCGGCCAGCACTAATCGCCCCTCGGCGTCGGTGTTGCCTATCTCGACCGTCAACCCGAGGCGGCTTTTCAGGACGTCGCCGGGGCGAAAGGCATCGGCCGAGATTGCATTTTCAGCCGCGGCGACCAAACAGTGCAACCGCACCGGCAGCCCGCTCGCCATTACCAGTTCGGCGAGCGCCAGCACATGCGCGGCGCCGCCCATGTCCTTTTTCATCAACCGCATGCCTGACGCGGGCTTGATGTCGAGCCCGCCGCTGTCGAAGCTGATCCCCTTGCCGACCAGCGCGACGCGCGGATGGTCGTCCTTGCCCCATTCGATTTCGATCAGGCGCGGCGCGTGGTGCTTGGCGGCGGCGCGTCCGACCGCATGGATCATCGGATAACCCTGCTCCAGAGCCTCGCCTTTGGTGACGGTCAGTTTGCCGCCATGCGCCTTGGCGATCCGCTCAGCCGCCTTTTCGATCGCCGCCGGACCCATGTCGGCGGCGGGGGTGTTGACCATGTCGCGGACCAGTGCGACCGCGCCCATCTCCGCCACCAGCGGCGCTATCGCCCCGACGTCGCTCGTCAGCAGGACGCGCGGCCCCTTGGGCTCTACCTTGGATCGGTAGGTGTCGAACCGATATTGCGCGCTCATCCAACCGAACAGCGCCCTGCCCGGGTGCTGGCCTTCGAGGCGATAGCGTCCGGCGGGCAGGATTTGCCCCAGCTTGGCAAGGCACCATGCCGACATGCTATCGACCTTGGCCACCGTGGTCACGACGGCCCATTTATCGGGGTCGTCTCCGGGCAGAATAGCGTGGACATAGGCGTCGGGTTTGAACCCCACCGCGGCGAGGTGCGCGCGCTCACGGGCGCTGCGGCCCTTCAGCCATTCGTCATAACTCTTCTTGTCGACGAGGTGGATCGGGCGGGCGTCCTGCCCCTTGTCGGGCTGGATCAGGTCGGAATAGTCGGTCATGTACCCGGTGCTAGGCCGCGATGGATATTTTGTCGATTCCCTGCGTTATGCTGGCATGATGACCGCCATACAGCCTCGCACCATCTTACTGCTCCTGACCAGCGCCGCGCTGCTTACTGGCTGCGCCGAAGACCCGCCGACGCCCACCGAGAAGGCTGCTGCTGCTACGGTCCCCGGCGCCCCACCTCAAAGCGCCGCAGACGCGAAAGCCAAAAGCGCCCCGGCTTCGAACGTCAAGGAAAGCAGCGAACTCGTTGAATTCACCTATGCCTATCCGCGCGAGGCGGCGGCTATCCCCGCGCTGGCAGCGTGGCTAGACAATGATCGCGCAACCAAGCGTGATGCGCTGATTGCCGCAGCCCAGCGCGACAAGGCTGCGGCAGAGAAGGCGAGTTATCCCTATCGTGCGCATAGCCTTTCACAATCGTGGCAGCGGGTTTCGAACACACCGCGCTTCCTGAGCCTGTCAGCGGAAATTCAGACCTATACCGGCGGCGCCCATGGCATGACGAACTTTGCCACGCTGTTGTGGGACCGCAATCGGGCGAAGCAGCTACAGCCGCTCGACCTGTTCACCAGCGGTGAGGCGTTCGACGCGGCGATCCGTGAGGCCTTCTGTGAGGGGATCAAGCGCGCCAAGGCGGCGAAGGGCATCGTTGCAGAGGAAGCGCCGGACAGCCCTTTCGGCAAATGCCCGCCCGCATCGGCGCAGACCGTGTGGCTCGGCTCGTCGGACGGCCGCCATCTTGACCGCATGACCATCGCGATCGCGCCCTACGAAATCGGTTCGTTTGCCGAGGGCAGCTACAAGATCAACGTGCCAGTGACGGGGGCGGTCGTCGGAGCGGCAAAGCCCGAATATGCGCGGGACTTCCTGCCGATCAACTAAGGCGACCGGCCCATCGTTGGCGCGCCGTGAAACGCTCTATTCGGCTGCTTCCAGTTCGGCAGGTGCTGCCGCCACTGCGCGCGCATTGCCGAACGCCAGCACGCCGTCGTCGATCGCGCCGGTCTTCATATCGATGCGGTCCTGGATATAATTCTGATTGAGCCGCCACGGCAGCTTGTCGGCATTTTTCGGCATGATGTGCAGCGACCGCTGGATATAGCCCGACGAGAAATCAAAGATATTCTCTTCGGTCAGCGTCGCCGGGTCGGCCAGCGCCGGGGTCGCGACCGTCGTGGCGGTGGCCTGCATATGATTGAGAACACGGCAGACATATTCGGCGACGATGTCGGCGCGCAGCGTCCAGCTGGCGTTGAGATACCCGAACACCGCCGAAAAATTCGGGACGTTCGAGAACATGCAGGCCTTGTAGTAAAAATGCTCGCTCCAGTCGACGAGCGCGCCGTCGACCCGAACCGGAATCTTGCCGGCGACGGCAAGGCTCAGGCCGGTCGCGGTGATAATGATGTCGGCGTCAAGATGCTTTCCGGACTTCAGCTGGATGCCCGATGCGTCAAAGCGTTCGATATGGTCGGTGACGACCGATGCCTTGTCGGCATTCATCGCCTCGAAAAAATCGCCATCGGGAATGAGGCAAAGCCGCTGTTCCCACGGATTATAGGGCGGGGTGAAGGTCGCCGCGTCATATTTGTCGCCAAGGCTTTTCTTGATCTGCTTGGTCAGGAAGTCCTTGACCTTTTCGGGCTTGTCGCGCGCTTTGCGGAAGACGATGTCTTGCATCTTCACATTCTTGTAGCGCGTGATCTTATACGCCAGTTCCTCAGGGAGGATCTTGCGCAGGAAATTGGCAACGCCGTCCTTGCGCGGGCGGATCGCGAACCAGGTCGGCGTGCGTTGCAGCATCGTGACGTGCGCGGCCTTGTCGGCCATCGCGGGCACGATCGTCACCGCGGTGGCGCCCGACCCGATGACGACGATGTTCTTGCCCGTATAATCGAGAGTCTCCGGCCAGAATTGCGGATGCAAGATCTGGCCCTGGAAGTCCTCGCGGCCGGTAAAGTTGGCGTCAAACGGCGCGTCATAATCATAATAGCCGGCGCCCAGATAAAGCCAGCGTGCGGTCGTCGTCGTCGTGCCGCCAGCATCATCCTCCATCGTCACCGTCCAGCGCGCGGTCGTGCTGTCCCAGTCGGCGCCGACGACCTTGCGGTTGAAACGGATGCGCTCGCGGATATGGCGTTCATCGACGATGCGATTGAGATAGTCGAGGATCGCAGGGCCATCGGCGATCGTCTTTTCATGCTTCCACGGCTCGAACACGAACCCCAGCGTGTGCATGTCGCTGTCCGACCGGATGCCCGGGTAGCGGAAAAGATCCCAAGTACCGCCCAGATTGGAACGGCGCTCGACAAGCGCAAAGCTGCGGTGGGGGCTATACTGCTGAAGGTGGACGGCCATGCCGATCCCCGAGATCCCGGCACCGACGATCAGCACGTCCTGATCGACCGAGGCAGCGTTTATGTCCGCGGAGCGTTCCATCGTCGCCGTGCCTGCCATCATCCTGTCTCCCGACTATGTTTGGGCGCAGTTTACGCACCACGTTGCATTTTGCAATCGAATTGACGTTTACGGAAAGCAGCGTCGGGATGAGTGTCCTTGTCGCTGTCACAATATTGTCATAGGGGCGTAACGCTTTTGTCACCTCGGCCCGCGTTGGCCAAATTTGCAGGAAAGGATTGAGTCTATGCGTCAGATTGCGGTCCTTCCTTATCGATTTGGCGGCCCCACCCAGGATGGTCCGACCGAAATCATGCTGATCACGTCGCGCGAGACAAAACGCTGGGTGATTCCGAAAGGCAACCCGCTGACGGGTATGGAGCGCCACGCCGCCGCCGCCGTCGAAGCAGAAGAAGAGGCGGGGGTGATCGGTGCAGTATGTCCGACCTCGATCGGCAGTTATGAATATCGCAAGCGCCGCGCCAATGGCGCATCGATCATGTATAATGTCGAGGTGTTCCCGCTGGCCGTGACGCGCGAACTGGCCGACTGGAAAGAAATGGACGAGCGCGACCGGCGCTGGTTTTCGTTCGACGCCGCCGCTGCGGCGGTCGAGGAACCCGACCTGCAAGCGCTGATCCGTTCGTTCGGCGACAGCGGCTTTCGGGCCGTCGCCGCGCCGCGGGGTGTCGTTCAAAATGTTGCCGAGAAGACAGGGGTAAGCTGGATGTTCGCATGGTTTCAGCGTTTGCTGCCGCGACAGGGGAATTTTTTCGAGCTGTTCGAAAACCACGCCGCGACGCTGGTCGCCGGCGCCAACGCCCTGTCGCGGATGTTGCAGGGCGGCGAGGGGATGGCCGACCATGTTCAGGAGATCATCGAGCGCGAACATGACGCCGACGCGATCACCCGCGAAGTGTTGCAGACCGTCCGCCGCACCTTTCTGACCCCGTTCGACCGCAGCGCGATCACCGACCTGATCGCATCGATGGACGATGCGATCGACGAGATGCAGAAAACCGCGGGCGCAGTCGACCTGTACGACGTCACGACCTTTGAACCCGAGATGCGCGACATCGGCGGCATCATCGTCGATGCGGCGCGGCTGACCGCCGAAGCGCTGCCGTTGCTGCGCAACATCGGCGCCAACGGCGCGCGCCTGCACGAATTGACGGAACGGCTGGTACGAATGGAGGGCCATGCCGATGAAATCCATGCTGCCGGGCTCAAGCGCCTGTTCCGCGAGCACGGTCATGCGAATCCCACGCAATTCCTGATCGCACGCGAACTCTTCCGCCACCTCGAGCGCGTGACCGACAGTTTCGAGGATGTCGCGAACGAGATCGACGGCCTGGTCATCGACCACGCATAAGCGGGGGCGCAAACCATGCACGAACTCGCTTTTCCGCTCCTCGTCGGCCTGGTCATCCTGGCGCTGGCGTTCGATTTTCTGAACGGGCTGCACGACGCTGCGAACAGCATCGCGACTGTCGTCGCGACGCGGCTGCTGCGGCCGGTGCAGGCGGTGCTGTTCGCCGCCTTTTTCAACTTCGCCGCCTATTTCCTGTCGGTGATTTTTCCCGAATTGCACAAGGTCGCCGAAACGATCGGCAAGGGGATCATCGATAAGGATCTGGTCACCCCGGCGGTCGTGTTCGGGGCGCTGGTCGGGGCGATGTTCTGGAATGTCGTCACCTGGCTGAAGGGCATTCCGTCGTCATCCAGCCATGCGTTGGTCGGCGGGATCGTCGGGGCGGGCGTAGCGCACGCGGGGTTCGAGGGGATCGAGTGGACCGGGCTGAACAAGACCGTCATCGCGATCTTCCTGTCGCCGCTGCTCGGCATGTTGCTCGCGATGCTGGTGATGCTGCTGAGCAGCTGGGCGCTGCGCCGCGCGACCGCGAATTTTGCTGAAAAGACGTTTCGCCGTCTCCATCTGCTGTCTTCGGCGGCTTATTCGATCAGCCACGGGCTGAACGACGCGCAAAAGACGATGGGGATCATCGCGGTGCTGCTCTATTCGACGGGCTATCTGAAGGGCGAGTTTCACGTCCCGCACTGGGTGGCGTTCAGCTGCTATGTCGCCATCGCGCTGGGCACCTTGTCGGGCGGGTGGAAGATCATCGAGACGATGGGCGGGCGGATCACCAAGCTGTCGCACCATCAGGGCTTTGCCGCGTCCACCGGCGGGTCGATCATGGTGTTCACCGCCAGCCTGCTCGGCATCCCGGTGTCGACGACGCACACAATCACTGGCAGTATCATCGGCGCCGGCGTCGCGCGCCGGGCGAGCGCAGTGCGCTGGGGCGTGGCGAGCAATGTCGTCGCGGCGTGGTTCATCACCATCCCGGCGAGCGCGATCGTCGCGGCGGCGTTTTACGGGATTACGCGGCTGTTCTGATCATTTCGTGGGGCGATAATCGACGCTGGCACCGCCGACCATGCGCACCGGCAGGTACAGGCCGTTGCCATAGGCCTTGATCTGGCCAATCTCAAAGCCATCGACCCGGGTGCGGATGACGAATGCGCCCTCGCGCCGCTGGTCGACCGCGCGTTTGATCTTGCCCTGCAGCTCGCCCAGGTCGCGCGCAAAATTCTGCGTCAATGCATCGGCAATCAGCGGGGCAAACCCCGGGCTCTGGCCGAGCGTGATGAGCAGGTCGCCGCCGACCCCGTCGGTGTCGCCATTGATGGACAAATTGGTGAAATGCACCTCGGCCGAGCCCGGCTTGTTGTTGGGAACCGCGGTCATCCAGATGCGGCCCTGGGTCGGCTCGCCGCTGCGGTCCGCAAGGCGCATGGCGACATCGACACCTAGGGCGATCCGCCTGTCGGGCGCGCCGTAGATCGTCGATTTTCCGAATTTGACCGTCATCGCTCCGACCTTGGGCAAGTCGAACGGTCGCGCCGACCGTTTCAGCAGCGCACGATCGACCACGGGCTGAAGCTGGGCATAGTCGGCAAGGACCGGCACCCGCACGTCGAGAAGCGGCTTGGGCACGGCGCGGACCATCTTCGGCAACGGTGTCGGCGTCGGGTCGGTCGGGCGGCCCGAAACAAACGTCTCGGTAATCGCCTCCAGACCCAGGTTCAGCCGCATCTGCTGCCCTTCCATCCGGTACCCGCCATAGAGGATGCGCTGCGGCGTGACGCGCATCCACACCGGCGGCTTGTCGCGGTTGAGCTCGAGCGCGGTGAAGCTCTGCCGCCACACCTCGGACGCCTGTTTGCGGATGTCGATACGGGCGATCTCGCGGTTCACCTCGCGCTCGACGTCGCGAACGACGGGTTTCAGCTTGGCATCGGCCTCGTCGGTGAAGGTGATGCGCTTGCCGAGAAAGTCGATCCCCGGTGCCTTGGTCCAGCCATAGCTGATCCGCGCGGTGCCGCGGGTGCGCCAGTCTGGCGTGATGTCGATCTTGACCCGCGCATGCGCCATCGCGGCGCCGGTCGCGGTCTCGCCCTTCAACACCCCGCCGACGTCGCGCGCCGCAATCGTGGCACTCAGCGGCACATCGACGATAATCTCGTCGCCCACGCCGCGCAGCCGCAGCGGCCCGCGCGTGACCCGCCCGACGATGGTGCAGGCGATGGGCGGTGTGACCTTCACCTCCTTGCCGAACACCTTGACCCGTTGCGGCTTCACGCACGCACGCTCGCGGCGGTTGATCGTCCACAGCGTCTTCGGCACCGCGCGTTCGAGCGCCTGTCTAAGCGCCGTAGTATCGGCGTTGATCGGCACCGCGATAAGCGATGTCTGCGTCGGCGAAGGCGCCTTGTCGGTCGCGCGTGGCGGTGCCTCGACGTCGGTCTTGCGATCGCAGCCGGACAGGGCGCTCAGCAAGAACAGCGTGGCAAATGTCCGATTTATACGCATGATACGGCCCCTGTTCGATGTCCTGTATTAACATCGAACGGGTAAAGCCGTTCCAACATTATCGGTTTAGCCGGTCACGACCCCGAACAGATCATGCTCGTCGGCATCTTCGATCGCGACATCGACGATATCGCCCGCCTTCAATGTCGCCGCCACGTCGCGCAGATAGACGTGGCCGTCGATCTCGGGCGCATCGGCTTGTGACCGCCCGGTCGCGCCGATGCTGCCGTCATCATCGGCTTCGCCGACTTCGTCGATTATCACCGGCAGGGTGCGGCCGATCTTGGCTTCGAGTTTGGCGGCGCTGATCGTGGCAGTCTTTTCCATGATACGCTGGTAGCGTTCTTCCTTCACCTCTTCGGGTACGTGATCGTCGAGCGCATTCGCCTGCGCGCCCGCGACGGGTTCGAAGCGGAAGGCGCCGACGCGGTCGAGCTGCGCTTCGTCGAGCCAGTCGAGGAGATATTGGAAGTCGGCCTCGGTCTCGCCGGGGAAGCCGACGACGAAGCTGGAGCGGATCGCGATGTCGGGGGTGATCGCGCGCCAGTTCTTGAGGCGTTCGAGCACTTTCGCCTCGTTCGCGGGGCGCTTCATGCGCTTGAGCACGCTCGGGCTTGCATGCTGGAACGGAATGTCGAGATAGGGGGTGAGCAGCCCATCGGCCATCAGCGGGATGACCGCGTCGACGTGGGGGTAGGGATAGACATAGTGGAGGCGCACCCACGGGGCGCGGCCTTCGCTGGTCCGCAGCCCGCCGAGCTCGCGCGCGAGGTCGGTCATATGCGCGCGGACTTCGCGGCCCTTCCACTGGCGCGGGTCGTGGCGGGTGTCGACGCCATAGGCCGAGGTGTCCTGACTGATCACCAGCAGTTCCTTCGTCCCCGCGGCGACGAGCTTTTCAGCCTCGCGCAGCACCGCGTCGATGCGGCGGCTGACGAGTTTGCCGCGCAGATCGGGGATGATGCAGAAGGAGCAGCTGTGGTTGCAGCCTTCGCTGATTTTCAGATAGCTGTAATGGCGCGGAGTGAGTTTCAGTCCGCCTTCGGGGACGAGGTCGATGAACGGGCCCTGGGTGGGCGGCGCGGCTTCGTGGACGGCGTCGACGACCTGCTCATATTGATGCGCGCCGGTGACGGCGAGGACGTTGGGGAAACGCGCGCGGATGACGTCGGCTTCGTTGCCCATGCAACCGGTGACGATGACGCGGCCATTTTCGGCCATCGCTTCGCCGATCGCCTCGAGGCTTTCTTCCTTCGCCGAATCGAGGAAGCCGCAGGTGTTGACGAGCACGACGTCGGCGCCGGCATAATCGGGCGACAGGCCATAGCCGTCGGCGCGCAGCTTGGTCAGAATCCGTTCGCTGTCGACGAGCGCCTTGGGGCAGCCGAGCGAAACCATGCCGACCTTCGGCTGGGAGGGGAGGGTTGTGACTGTCATGATTGCGGGCGCGCATAGGGGATTTTTTGGGGTTTGTCACCATCAGGTGTGCTTGGTGCCACCCACGGTCTTCTTCGTCATCCCGGACTTGATCCGGGATCCATCGCAGCGTCGAAGTCATGGGCCCCGGATCAAGTCCGGGGTGACGAAGGGGAAATGCTCGCCGTCAGATCTTCCCCGCTAGCGTATCCGCCACAATCCGCCAGACTTTCGGGTTGATCCCCAGACCCAGATGCGTGCTGTCGACTTTGATGTTGCGCGCCTGGTCGTTGTAGATATCGACCGCGATATCGGGGCCGACGATGCCGTCGCGGTCTGAGTAGATGACGGTGAGCGGCTGGCTCAGGCCTTTCAGGTTGCGCGCGTGGATTTCGCGCTCGATCGCATCGAAGTCGCGGCCGGCGAAGCGCTGCGCGAGGGCGGTATATTTTGGGCCGCCTATGATCGGCGTGCCCATGGTGATGATCTCGCGGACGAGGTTCGGGTAGGCGCGCGCGGTCTCGCGGGCGATGACGCCGCCGAGGCTCCAGCCGATCAGGGTGAGCGGGGCGTCGTCGACTTTCGCCCATTCTGCCGCCTGCGCCGCAAAGCGTTCGACGTCGGCGACGACGCGGCCCTGATTGCGGCCCATACCCCAGTCGCGGACATGATAGCCGAGGTGGCGGAGATAGGCTTCCAGCGGGCGCATCGAGAGTTCGGAGGCGCCGTAACCGGGGAACAAGACGACCGGGCGGCCGTCGCCGCGCGGGGCGCCGATCAGGTGGTAACCCGACAGGCCGTAGCGCAGCAGGTCGAGCGGCAGCGCGAGCTCGCCCAGTTGCGCGCGCCGGCTGGGCGGCTTCAGGTCTTTGGGAAGCGGTATGTCGCGGGCCATCGCCTTCTCCCTCTTGGCGGATTATAGCTCGGCGTGTCGGCGTGGCTTTGCAAGGATAATGACGGATGATCGGGGCGTTTGCGGCAATTTCGGCGGCGATTGCGGTCGCGGCGGGCGCGTTCGGCGCGCATGGCGCGGCGGGACAGCAGGAGGCCGAATGGCTGCGCACCGGCGGACTGTACCAGCTGATCCACGCGGTTGCCGCGATCGCGATCATGGGCTTTGCGCGCGGGCCGGCGATCATGCTGCTGGTCGGCGGGGCGCTGTTCGCGGTCACGCTGTATGCAATGGCGCTCGGCGGGCCGCGCTGGCTGGGTGCGGTGACGCCGATCGGTGGCAGCCTGCTGATCATCGGGTGGCTGTGGGCCGGCTGGCTTTACTGGCACGGCTAACCGCCGGGAACGCTCGCTTCGCATTCTTCGCAGCGGATGACCTCGACCAGCTGATCGCCCTGTTCGAGGTGCTGGGCTTCGGCTTCCCAGAAGCCATAGGGCTTGCCGGCGCGATAGATGCGCAGCCCGCGCCCGCCGCTCGCAAGCTGGTCGATGCTGCGCCCGATTTCTTCGGCCGCCACCGCGCGTTCGCGCAGCTGGACGCGGCCGCCGATGCTGGCGAGGTCGGCCATATAGTCGGCGACATGGGCGCCCTGCGCCGACCCGGCGAGGAGCAGGCCGGTGAAGCTGACCGGGTTGATGACATTGGTCGCGCCCGCTTGCCGCGCGAGCAGCTCGTTATCCTGCGCGCGGATGACGACGCTGATCGGAACCTGGGGCGACAGGTGGCGGACGGTCAGGACCATGAGGATCGACGAATCGTCGCGCCCGGCCGATACCAGCACCGATTGTGCGCGCGCGATGTGGACGTCGATCAACGTGTCGTCATTCGATGCGTCGGCTTGCAATATGTTGCAGCCCATCGCTTCGGCCTCGGCGATCCGTGACGCCGACTGGTCGATGACGACGATGCATGCGGGGTCGGTGCCGCGCGCGATCAGTTCCTTGACCGCTTCGCTGCCGCTGATGCCGAAGCCGAGGACGACGATATGGTTGGTGAGCTTTGCCTGGATGCGGGCCATACGCCATTTATCCCATGTGCGTTTGAGGGCGAATTGATAGGCGGTGCCGACGAAAATGAAGAGCACCGCGATGCGGATCGGGGTGACGATGATCGATTCGATCAGCCGCGAGCGATCGGACACCGGCGCGATGTCGCCAAAGCCGGTCGTGGTCACCGAGATCATCGTGAAATAGACGACGTCGAGGAAACTGATGTGGCCGTCGTAGCTATCCTTCAGCCCCGCGCGGTCGATCCAGTGGACGAGGATGACGATTGCGATCAGGAAAAAGGCGACGCCAAGCCGCGCAATGACATCGGCCCATATCGGCCATTTGCTCATGCGGCGTAGCGGCTGGAACCGGTGTTGCAGCTTCAGTTTCGAGCCGGGAGGCTTGCTCATCGGGGCGGCAATTGCTTCATCGGATCAACGGGTATGCGATTTTTGCGCAACTGGAAATGGAGTTGCGACGTCTGGACCTGTCCGGTCGCGCCGGCGCGGCCGATGACGTCGCCCATCCGCACACTCTGGCCGCGCTTCACGTCGATGCGCCCGGCGTGGCCGTAGGCGCTGACCCAGCCGCTGCCATGGTTGATCAGGATCAGCCCGCCATAGACGCCGATCTGGTCGCCGGCATAAGCGACGATGCCGTTGGCGGTCGCGCGGATCGGGGTGCCTTCGGCAGCGGCGATATTGATGCCGTCGCTGACCTTGCCCGGCGCGATCCGGCCGAAGCGCGCGAGGATCGGGCCAGCGAGCGGCCATTCGAAGCGGCCGGTGAAGTAAGCGGGATCGGCGATCGCAGTGGTCACTGGCTTGCGCGGTGCGGCGGCACCCGCGGTGGGCCGCCCGCTCGCGGCGAGCGCGGGCTGGCTGCCGGTGGCGATATCGTCGATGTCGAGACGGAAGGCCGCGGCGCGGGCGCCGACGTCGATCGGACCGGGCGGCAGGATGCGCGCATCGGAGGGCAGGCGGAGGCGCTGGCCGATGCGCAATATATAGGGTTCGGCGAGCGCGTTGACCGTGATGATCTCGCCCCAGTCGGCGGCATAGGCCGCCGCGATGCCGATCCCCGTCTCGCCCGCCGCGACGCGGTGATACAGGCCGGCGGGGATGCGCAGTTGCTGGCCGGGTGTCAGCATATAGGGCGGGGTCAGGTCGTTTTCGATCGCGAGCGTTTCGGATCCGGCGCCGCTCATGTCGCCGATCGCGCGCAGCGTATCGCCGCGGCGGACGGTGTAGGCGCTCGCCGTCACGCGCACGGCCTTGGCGACGACGGGTTTCAGCGTCCAGGTCGGGCGTGGGTCGGCGCCGACGACGTCGCCGATCGAGCCGCGCTCAAAGTCGAAAGATTGGTCGGGTGCGGCAGCCGCCGGGGCGGTCCGCGAGGGCGGAGCGGGCGCAGCCGGAATGCAGCCGGCAAGCGACATCGCGCACAGCACGAGTCCGACGTGACACTTGATTCCCCCCACCCGCCGTCTTTGCCAAAGCTTCGCGGCGAAATCCAGGCTTCTGTATCAAAGTGGATCAGAATCTCTAAATCTCGTCATTCTCGCGAAAGCGGGAACCCAGTCCGACGTTGGCTCGCTGGGTTCCCGCTTTCGCGGGAATGACGAGATAGTTGAATCAGCGGCTATACGCGCTCCGCAGCATCGCCAGCGACGCATCATGCGTCAGGTCGAGCTGGAGCGGGGTGACCGAGATATATTTGTCGTCGATCGCCTCAAGGTCGCTGTCATGTCCCGGCGAATGCTCGATCCCGTGGAGCCCGAACCAGTAATAGCGATAACCGCGCGGGTCGGTGCCTTCGACGATCGAGCCGCGCGCGTAATCGTGGAAGCCTTGCCGCGTGACGCGGACGCCCTGAACCTCGTCGGCGGGAATGGCGGGGAAGTTGATGTTGATCAGCGTGCGCGGCGCCATCTCCATCGCGAGCAGCGGGCGCAGCACTTTTGCGCCCCAGGTCGCGGCGACCTCGAACGGCACGCTGTCGCCCATGCCTTCGGTCGCGTAAACCTGGCTGAGCGCGATCGAGCGGATTCCCGCGAGCGCCCCTTCGATCGCCGCCGAAACGGTACCCGAGTAGGTCACATCGTCGCCCAGATTGGCGCCGCGGTTGACGCCGGACAGGATCAGGTCGGGCTTGTCTGGCATCAGCTTGCCGATCGCCATCATAACCGAGTCGGTCGGAGTACCGCTGCACGACCAGCGGCGTTCGTCGTGCTGGTGAACGCGGACGGGGCGCGACAGGGTGAGCGAGTGGCCGGCGCCCGACTGTTCTTCGGCGGGTGCGCAGACCCAGATGTCGTCGCTCAGTTCGCGAGCGATCGCTTCGAGCACGGCAAGGCCGGGGGCATGGTAGCCGTCGTCGTTGGTGAGGAGGATGCGCAAGTTTTTTTGTCCACCTAGCGCGTCATTGCGAAGAGCGCAGCGACGAAGCAATCTCCAGCCTGTGATGTTACGCGAGGTCGAAGGCTGGAGATTGCTTCGCTGCGCTCGCCATGACGAATCAAGGCGTCAGCTTCGTGATCCCACCCATATACGGCAGCAGCGCATCGGGAACGATAACACTCCCATCCTCCTGCTGATAATTCTCCAGCACCGCGACGAGCGTCCGTCCGACCGCGAGCCCCGAGCCGTTGAGGGTATGCACAAACTCATTGCTCTTGCCGCCGTCGCGGCGGAAGCGGGTGTTCATGCGCCGCGCTTGAAAATCGCCGCAGTTCGAGCAGCTCGAAATCTCGCGATAGGCGTTCTGGCCGGGCAGCCACACCTCAAGATCATAGGTCTTGCGCGCCGCAAAGCCCATATCGCCCGCGCACAGCAACATCTTCCGATAAGGCAATCCGAGCGCTTCCAGAATCGTTTCGGCGGCGCGAGTTTTGCGCTCGAGCTCGGCGTCGCTGTCTTCGGGACGCACGATCGAGACCATCTCGACCTTCCAGAATTGGTGCTGTCGGATGTAACCGCGGGTGTCGCGTCCGGCAGAGCCGGCTTCGGAGCGGAAGCAGGGGGTCAGCGCGGTCATGCGGATCGGCAGATCGGCCTCGGGCAATATTTCTTCGCGCACCGCGTTGGTCAGGCTCATCTCGGAGGTCGAGATCAGCCAGCGGCCATCGGTGGTCTGGAACAGGTCTTCGCGAAATTTGGGCAGCTGGGTGGTGCCGAATGCGGCTTCGTCGCGCACCATCAACGGCGTCGCGCATTCGGTGTAGCCCGCGTCGATCGTCTGCCGATCGATCATGAACTGGCCGAGCGCGCGTTCGAGGCGCGCCATCTGACCTTTCAGGAAGGCGAAGCGGGCGCCGGACATCTTGGCGGCGGTTTCGAAATCGAGGCCGAGTGCGGGGGCGAAATCTGCGTGTTCCTGGGCGGCGAAGTCGAATGTCCGCGGGGTGCCCCAGCGCGCAATTTCGACATTGTCGTCCTCGTCTTCGCCTTTCGGGACATCGGCAGCCGGCAGGTTGGGGAGCGCGGCGAGCGTGTCGTGCAATGCAGCGAGTTGTTCGCGCTCGGCATTTTCCTTGTCGGGCAGCGACGTCTTGAGCGCGGCGACTTCGGCCTTGAGCGCTTCGGCCTTGTCCTTGTCACCCTGCGCCATCGCCTGTCCGATCAGCTTCGACGCTTCGTTGCGGCGGGCGAGCGAAGCCTGAATCTCGGTTTGCAGCGCGCGCACTGACGCATCGGCGGTCAGGATGGCGCCGGACAGGGGTTCGAGACCGCGGCGCGCGAGGCCGGCGTCGAAGGCTTGCGGGTCATCCCGGATCAGGCGGATATCGTGCATGGCCGCGCTATGGCGTTGCCACTCGCATGGCGCAAGCCCGATCGCGGCCATGAAAAAAGGGCCGCCCCGAAAGGCGACCCTTCAGTGTGGTGGTCCGGGTTTAGCCCCCCCGACCTCCAGTGGATCGTTTACGCCGCGTCGGCGTCTTTGTCGTTGCTGTTTGCCGCACGGCGGCGCGCGACGAGCGCAGCGGCGGCGGCGCCGAACAACAGCATCATCGGCGGCGCTGGAACCGGGGTCGGATTGCCCGGATTGCCGTGGCTGCTGCTGCCGCCCGAGCTGGACGACGACGAGCTGGAAGACGAACTGCTGGACGAGGATGAACTGGTGCTGCCGGTCGAACCAAAGCTGCTGGTCCCGCCGGTCGCACCCGAAGAGGTCGCGCCGCTCGAGGTGCTGCTGCTCGACGAAGAAGATGAGCTGGACGACGAACTGCTCGAACCGCCCGAACTGCCGCCGCGCGACGAAGTGCCGTGCGATGATCCGCCTTTGGACGAATTGCCCCAGCCCGAACTGCCGTGCGACGAGCCGCCCTTCGAACTGCCGCCTGAAGAGGACGAGCTGGACGAGGATGAGGACGAAGACGAGCTCGACGACGAGCTGCTGCTCGACGACGTGGTGCTGACGGCACCGGTCGATGTGCTGACGCTCCCGGTTGAGGTCGACACGCTGCCGGTCGACGTCGAAACGCTGCCCGTCGAGGTCGAAACGTCGACGTTACCCGTCGAAGTCGAAACACTACCGGTCGAGGTGGAGACGCCGGATGATGTGCTGGACGTTGTGCTGAGGCCGCCGGTGGTCGTCGAGGTGACCACCACGCTGCCGCCGCCGCCGCTGCTGCTGCCGCCACCGAAGAAGCCGCCAAAAAAGCCGCCGCCCAAACCGCCGCCAAAGCCGCCGCCGATCACAGTGACGCCGCCGCCACTGCCGCCGCCTTCAAAGCCGCCGCGCTGCGGGAAGGGAGCATAGGGGATCGGGGGCAGCGGGATCGTTTGCGTTACAACCTGCGTCTGCGGGGTTGCGGTGCGAATGATGCGCTTCGTCGTCACGACGCGGCGAATGCGCTTCACCGGCTTGCGCGCGGCATGGCGCTTGCGAACGACCTTTTTGCCAACGCAGGGCGAGCACGACTTGGCTGTCTGCGCGCGCGCCGGCGGCACGTCCGCAATTTGCATCGCGCCGGTACCGATAAGCGCACCACCGCAGGTGCAGGCGCAAAGCTTGGCGAGGGCCATTCGGACAGACATAGGTTTCTCTTTCTTTCCCGTTGCAGGTGCAAAGCGCCTTTGACCGACACCCAATTTCACCTTCGCTATAACCCAAAAGGTCAAAGCTTTGCGAACGCGGCAATTGCGTTAACCGCGTTTGCCTGTCCGACAGCGGGAAAAGAACGTCAGAATCAACCCTATTGACGATTACTGTCCCAAAATAGTACGAAATCCGCAATGATTCTATGCAATTGGTTAATCTTCGGCCCTAAATTGCCGCCACGCGGTCCACCTTGGCGGTTCCGATCGACCGTCGGGAATCGGCGCGCACCCCATCTCCGTTCAGCCGCGCTTCACGGCCCGTCGCTATGCGCTGTTTCGGCGCTTGTATCGCAACCAGCGGCTGGTTATAGGCCCGCCACTCCCTGCACCGCTCTGCGGCCCGCAGGTGACAGGAAAGGACGCGAGAGCCCCTCATGCCGACCAAGATTGCCGACGTTGGTGCAGACGCGCTTCGCGATGCCAAATCCAATCTCGATTCGGACTATGTTCCTCGCGACGACGAGCCGTTCATGAACGAGCGGCAGCAGGATTATTTTCGCGGCCTGCTGCTCGCCTGGAAAAAATCGATCCTGTCCGAATCCGAATCGACGTTGGCGCATCTGCAGGACGGCCCGCTGCGCGAGCCCGATCTGGCGGACCGCGCATCGAGCGAGACCGACTGGGCGATCGAGCTGCGTACCCGCGACCGGCAGCGTAAGCTGATCGCCAAGATTGATTCGGCGATTCGCCGCATCGAAGAAGGCGAATATGGCTATTGCGCGGTAACGGGCGAACCGATCTCGCTCGCGCGCCTGCAAGCGCGTCCGATTGCGACGATGACGCTGGAGTCGCAGGAGCGCCACGAGCGCAACGAACGGATTTCGCGCGAAGATTGATCCGCAGCGGGACAATATCGCCCAATCCCATACCCCCAGTTTACGTTTCGGCAACGCCTCGACTCTAATTTCGCGACCCTGACAATCAACGCGGGGAATGGGTCGCAATGGATTCGCGTGGGCCGGTAACGGTAGATGAAGAAGTGGCAGCGCTGTCGCGCGGCGCCGATCGGGACAGCCTGTTCATGCAGGCCAGCCTGATCTTGCCGGGTCGCGCCGATCCGGTGGTCGTGCGCGTGCGCAACCTGTCGCCGGGTGGTATGCTCGCCGAGGGCAAGGTCCGTGTTGCGCAGGGCGCAACAGTTGAGATCGAGCTGAAAAATGTCGGACCAGTGCCGGGCCGCGTTGTTTGGGCGGGCGAGGGCAAGTTCGGTATCGCGTTCGACCATCTCGTCGATCCGCAGGCGGTGCGTCGCCAGGTGGTGTCGCAGTCCGATTTGCCGCCGCATCTGCGGCGCTCAGGCCTCGAACGGGGGCCGCTGTACCGCCGACGCTGATGCGACCTGCATAGGGGTGGCACCAGCGAGGCGGTAACGGCTGGCGATCGTCAGGCGACCGCGAGCATCTCTTCCTTCAGTTTCAGCTTCTGCTTTTTCAGTTGCGCCAGCGCCGCCATGTCGGGCGCCGGACGCCGCTCTTCATTCGCAATTTTCTCGTCTAGGTGCGCGTGGCGCGACTTCAGGGCGGAAAGATGCGAGTTGCTCATGGGCCATTCTCCTTTTCGACTCGATTGGCAGGACCGAGTAAAACACGAATCGGAGCGAATGTCGTCGCGATTCGGCCAGCCGGTCCCCGTTGCGGACCAGTGGTGAACGTGGCAGGGAAGCGGTCGTGAGCCCCGACGAAATCATTCAGCGCCTGGAGCTGTTACGCATTGAGCATCGCGACCTCGATGCTGCGGTCATTGCGCTCGGCACCGCGGCGATCCCCGACCAGCTGCAGCTTGCGCGGCTGAAAAAACGCAAGCTGCGCCTGCGCGACGAGATTGCATGGTGCGAGGACCAGCTGGTTCCGGACATTATCGCCTGAATCAAAACGGGACGCTGCGGCGCCCTATTTTCATGGTTACCGCCATTGCATTGCGGCGCGGGCATGGCATCCATCGGTCCATGGTGGCCCCACATTCAGACATGATGACAATCGCCGCGCCGGTGCAGCGCGCCCAAGTCGAAAATCTGTATGTCGAGGCGATGGTGCTCGCCGACGAGGCGCACGCCGCTTTCGCCGCGCAGCGCGATCTGGGCGACATCCGCCGCGACGGGCTGATGCAGATCAGCCTGGCGTGCGAATCGCTCAAGACCACGACGCGGCTGATGCACGTCATCGCCTGGCTGCTCCACCGCCGAGCGATGATCGCGGGCGACCCGGGGGCGGGGCCGCACGACAGCGCGGCGCGGATCGGTGATCCGGTTGCCGCCGACTGGGACGTCTGCGCGGGGTTCGAAGCGTCGGTGCGGCGGATCATCGCGGCGAGCGAGCGGTTGTTCGAACGCATCGCGCGGATCGAAGCGGGATGGAATGCACCGGTCGCGGTGACTCCGGTGCAGCGTTTGCTGGCGCAGCTGGAGGCGCGGCTTTAGTATAGCGGCAAGTCTGTTTGGGGTGGGAAGCGGACGTTGCCGATCCTCCCCGGAACGGGGAGGGGGACCAGCGAAGCTGGTGGAGGGGCACCATCGGTTTACCTTGGCATAGAGGTAGTACTCCACGGCGAGGTTCCCGGAAAAGTGGACTCAACCGTTCCGATGCTGCGGTAACCGCCTGTGCCCCTCCACCACCCTTTGGGTGGTCCCCCTCCCCCGTTGGGGGAGGATCGCTTAGGTCCGCAACCGGTCGCTAGCCATCTACCCCAGCCACTCCACCCACGCACCATGGGCAT
>NZ_CBDIIL010000002.1:0-899720 GCF_965279725.1 Sphingopyxis sp. | reverse complement strand
TCAGCCAGCGTTTCAGCTAAGAAAAGAACCATGAACAAACGCGCCCAATCCCGCTCCGCCGCCCGTCTCGCCGCCGTCCAGGCGCTCTATCAGCACGAGATGGAGGCGACGCCGGTCGCCAAGCTGATCCATGAATTCCACCAGCACCGCATCGGCGCGACGATCGAGGACGCCGAATATGCGGGCGCCGACACCGAATTTTTCGACGACATCGTCAAGGGCGCGCTGGCACGTCTGCCCGAGATCGACGCCGCGATCGTCGCGCGGCTGGCCAGCGGCTGGTCGATGGAGCGGCTCGACCGCACGATGAAGGCGATCCTGCGCGCCGGCGCGTATGAACTGATCGCGCGCGGCGACGTGCCGGTCGGCGCCGTGGTCAGCGAATATGTCGATGTGGCGAAGGCGTTCTTCGATGCGCGCGAGGCGGGGTTTGCGAACGGCCTGCTCGATGCGATCGGCAAGGATGTGCGTTCCTCCAACTAACGCGCCCACAAAGCCGTTCGCCCTGAGCTTGTCGAAGGACCGTCCTTTTTCTGCTAGGGCGTAAAGGAAGAACGGCCCTTCGACAAGCTCAGGGCGAACGGAGAAGGGTTGGCGTTGTCCGAAACCGATTTCATCGCCCGCCTGCGGGCCATCGCCACCGATCCGGCGGCGCGCGGGCTGGCCGATGATGCGGCGGTGTGGGACGGCCTTGTCCTCACTCACGACATGATCGTCGAGGGCATCCATTTCCTGCCCGACGACACGCCGCAGGATATTGCGTGGAAACTCGTCGCGGTGAATCTGTCGGACCTTGCGGCGAAGGGCGCCGCACCTATCGGCGTGCTGGTCGGCTATAGCCTGGGCGACGAGGCCTGGGATGCGGCTTTTGTCGAAGGGCTCGACCTGGCGTTGCGAAGGTTCGGCGTCATCCTGCTGGGCGGCGATACCGTCCGTGTGCCGGCTGGCGCGCCGCGCAGTTTCGGGCTGACCGCGATCGGCCGCGCGCCGCCGGGAGGTGCGCCGTCACGGAGCGGGGTGCGGCCCGGCGACCAGCTGTGGGTGACCGGATCGATCGGCAACGCCGGTCTGGGGCTGGCGATGCGGCTGGGGCACGTCGACCCGAATGAAACCTGCCTGGCCGCCTATCGCCGCCCGCAGCCGCAACTGACGTTTGGCCAGGCGGTGGTACCGCATGTCCACGCGATGATGGATGTCTCCGACGGCCTGCTGATCGATGCACAGCGGATGGCGGACGCCAGCGCGTGCCAGTTCGTCCTGATGCTGGAGGCGGTGCCGCTGTCGGCGGCGCTGCTCGCGGTGCGGCCCGATGTGGTCGACACGCGGATCGCGGCGGCGACCGCGGGCGACGATTATCAACTGCTGTTTGCCGCCGATCCTGCCGAAACCGGCGCGATCCGCGAGATCGCCGCGGGGCTGAACGTCGTGGCGACCCCGGTCGGCCATGCCGGGGTGGGGGAGGGCATCGTGCTGACCCACCGCGCCCAGCGCATCGCGCTGCCGGAGCGTCTCGGTTTCACACACTGACGCAAAACCGTTACAAAAGTGCCGAAAAACCGGGGTTGCCCTTGGCTTTCTTTCTTCCCATAACGCGGCGTCCAAATTTTGGGGCGGTCGCATCAGGGGAGAGGGGCGAACCGGCAATCATAGTCGGACGTGCTCGACTGTTCACCTGGGTCCGCCCCCGCTCAATGGGGAAGGAAATCCACGAATGAATCCCGTTTTGATCGCGATAGCGTGCGGCCTGGTGGCCGTGCTCTATGGCTTCATTACCTCCCGTCAGGTGCTCAGCGCCTCGGCCGGTAATGAAAAGATGCAGGAAATTGCCGCCGCCATTCAGGAAGGCGCCAAGGCCTATCTCGGCCGTCAATATCGCACCATCGCCATCGTTGGCGTCGTCGTCGCCGTTCTGGTCGGGTTTTTCCTCGGCCCGATTTCGGCCACCGGCTTTGTCATCGGCGCCGTCCTGTCGGGGGTTGCCGGCTTTGTCGGCATGAACATCTCGGTGAAGGCGAACGTCCGCACCGCGGCGGCGGCCCAGACCAGCCTTCAGGCCGGCCTGACCATGGCGTTCCGCGCCGGCGCAATCACCGGGCTGCTCGTGGCGGGGCTTGCGCTGCTCGCGATCTCGGTCTTCTTCTGGTATCTGATCGGCCCCGGTGGTTTTACCGTTGGCGGTGATGACCGTACCGTCGTCGACGCGCTCGTCGCGCTCGCGTTCGGCGCGTCGCTGATCTCGATCTTCGCGCGCCTCGGCGGCGGTATCTTTACCAAGGCTGCCGACGTCGGCGCCGACCTCGTCGGCAAGGTCGAGGCCGGAATTCCCGAAGATGATCCACGCAACCCCGCGGTGATCGCCGATAACGTCGGCGATAACGTGGGCGACTGCGCCGGCATGGCGGCCGATCTGTTCGAAACCTATGTCGTGACCGTCGGCGCCACCATGGTGCTTTTGGCGCTGTTGCTGAAGAGCGCGGGCGACCAGCTGCTGCCGCTGATGAGTCTGCCGCTGCTGATGGGCGGCGTCTGCATCATCACCTCGATCATCGGTACCTATTTTGTCCGCCTCGGTGGCGGCAAGAATGTCATGGGCGCGATGTACAAGGGTTTCCTTGTCACCGCGGTCCTCTCGGTCCCGGCGATCTGGTTCTCGACCAGCTATGTGCTGAAAGGCGACATGGCGACCGACATCACCGGCCAGACGTTCAACGGCAGCGACCTCTTCTATTGCTCGCTGCTTGGCCTGATCATCACCGGGCTGATCATCTGGATCACCGAATATTACACCGGCACCAACTATCGCCCGGTGCGCTCGATCGCCAAGGCTTCGGAAACGGGGCATGGCACCAACGTCATCCAGGGTCTCGCCATCAGCCTTGAATCGACCGCGGCACCGACGCTGGTGATCTGCGCGGGCATCATCGCCGCGTTCCAGATCGCGGGCATCGTCGGCATCGCCTTTGCCGCCACTGCAATGCTGGCGCTCGCCGGCATGGTCGTCGCGCTCGACGCTTATGGTCCGGTGACCGACAACGCTGGCGGCATCGCCGAAATGGCGGGTCTCGACGATTCGGTTCGTGAAAAGACCGACCTGCTCGACGCCGTGGGCAACACCACCAAAGCGGTGACCAAGGGCTATGCGATCGGGTCTGCCGGTCTGGCAGCATTGGTGCTGTTCGGTACCTATACGGCCGACATCACCGAATATTCAGCGAAGCTCGGGCTGACCGAGCCGCTGACTTTCTCGCTGTCGTCGCCCTATGTCATCGTCGGGCTGCTGCTCGGCGCGCTGCTGCCGTACCTCTTCGGGGCGTTCGGCATGACTGCGGTCGGCCGTGCGGCGGGTGAAGTGGTCAAGGATGTTCGCGACCAGTTCAAGAACAACCCGGGCATCATGACCTATGAATCGAAGCCTGACTATGCGCGCACGGTTGATCTGGTGACCAAGGCGGCGATCAAGGAAATGATCATCCCGTCGTTGCTGCCGGTGCTCGCACCGATCGTCGTGTTCTTCGTGATCCGTGCAGTGGCCGGTCCGGCTGAGGCGCTCGAAGCGCTAGGCGCGCTTCTGCTCGGCGTCATCGTCAGCGGCCTGTTCGTCGCGATCTCGATGACCTCGGGCGGCGGCGCATGGGACAATGCGAAGAAATATATCGAAGACGGCAACCACGGCGGCAAGGGCAGCGAGGCCCACAAGGCCGCGGTGACCGGTGACACCGTCGGCGATCCGTACAAAGATACTGCGGGGCCGGCGGTCAACCCGATGATCAAGATCACCAATATCGTGGCGATCCTGCTCCTCGCAGCACTGGCCAACGGCGCGCTGTAAAACGCAACGCTTTCGGGCAAAGACAAGGCCCCGTCGGAGTGATCCGGCGGGGCTTTTTGTCGCCGCGTTGAGGCGGAAAGCTTCCCACATCTCTTCGTCATCCCGGACTTGATCCGGGATCCATAGCCGCGCCGTCGTCGTGGATCCCGGATCAAGTCCGGGATGACGAGGAGGGATAGTTCCTCCCTGTTGCTAGGCCGTGGGGAGGGGGACCGCTCGCGACGCGAGTGGTGGAGGGGCGGCAACGGTGGCGCTGTTGCCCCTCCGTCAGCGCGTTGCGCTGCCACCTCCCCATCGCTTC
Source organism: Sphingopyxis sp. (assembly GCF_965279725.1). GTDB lineage: Bacteria > Pseudomonadota > Alphaproteobacteria > Sphingomonadales > Sphingomonadaceae > Sphingopyxis. Next base: position 895,590 of record NZ_CBDIIL010000002.1, on the reverse strand, counting down.
GCGACAAGGAGGATCAAAAGCCGTATTCCGTCGTTAGCCGCCACCTAGGCCGCCGACTTTGCCTTCATCTGCGCCGCATAGCCCGCTTGCACCATCGCGCTCATCCGGTCGAACAGCGCATTAGGATCGCTGCGGCGCAGGCTCGCGACCATCGCTTCGGCGCCCTCGGCCACTACCAACTCGCGCGTGCCCGCATCGACCGCCGTCAGTATCTGGGCCGCGGCGAAATCGGGCGACAGGCCGTTCTCGATTGCGGCGTCGCTTTCCCCGCGAGTGCTGCCATCAGCGTTGAGCGCGTTGCGGCTGACGTTGGTCTGGACCGATCCCGGCGCCACCACCAACACCTTTAGCCCCAGATGTTCATTCTCGGCGCGGACGCTGTCGTGATAGCCGATCAGCCCGTGCTTGGGCGGCACAGTAAGCGCTGCGCAGCGGCACCCCCGCGATGCCCGCGACGCTGGAGATGGCAACAATCTGACCGCCGCCCGCGCCGATCATGCGCGGCAGTAGTTGCTGGGTCAGCGCGATCGGGGCGAGGAGGTCGACGGCGACAATCTGCTGATAGACCACAAAATCAGTGTCGATCGCCAGGCTGCGCTGCGAGATGCCGGCATTGTTGACCAGCCCGTCGATGCGGCCCTGCCACCCCCAGGCCCGATCGGCGATGGCGGGCAGGGCGTCATAGTCGGTCGCCTCGAACGGCAGTACCAGCGTCTCGGTCGCGCAATCCGCGGCAACCGCCTCCAGCGCGCCGACATTGCGCCCCGACAGGATCAGCTTTGCGCCGCGCGCCGCTAGCGCTCGTGCCAGCGCCGCGCCGATGCCGGACGATGCGCCCGTGATCCACCAGATCTGATCGTTCATATCCGCTCCCATTCCATGATTTCGTTGCAACCTGAAACGGGTTCAGCCAGCCGTCAAGGCGCCGCGCTCGCACGTTCCCGGGCGGGGGTGGCAATTTTGTTGCGAATCTGTTATAATAAATATCAACGCGCTGACATTCTGCCTCTTCCCGTCTCGGGCTGGGGCGTTTCGCGGCGTTCCGATGGAGCCATATCCCTTGTCACTCTGACTGGCTAGCGCCGAGCGATTGTTGTTCCCCCTTGGCTAGAGGGCGGGATGCGCCGTTGTTGTCGCACTTTCAGATCAGGGTCAAGGCACAACAAAAGGAATTTGCATGTCCGTAAACACGCTCTTGTTCGAAGTCGGTGATTATGTCGTTTATCCCAAACATGGCGTGGGGCGCGTCATCGAGTTGCAAAAATCGGAAATCGCCGGGATGCAACTCGAACTCTATGTGCTGCGCTTCGAAAAGGAAAAAATGACGCTTCGCGTGCCGACGAACAAGGCCGAAGGCGTGGGCATGCGCAAGCTGTCGTCGGACAAGACGCTGAAGGAAGCCCTTCAGGTCCTCACCACCAAGCCGAAGGTCAAGCGCACCATGTGGTCGCGCCGCGCGCAGGAATATGAAGCGAAGATCAATTCGGGGGACCTGGTGTCGATCGCCGAAGTGACCCGCGACCTGTTCCGCGCCGACGACCAGCCCGAGCAGAGCTATTCGGAGCGCCAGATCTTCGAAGCGGCGTCGAGCCGCCTCGCGCGCGAACTCGGCGCGATGGAAGAAAGCGACGAAAAGACCGCGCAGGCGAAGATCCTCCAGATCCTCAACGAACATGCCCCGCTGTATTACGTCGAAAAGGTGTAAGCGCGCAGCATCGCGATAAGGGAAGGGGCGGTCCGCGAGGTCCGCCCTTTTTCGTGGCGGTCATTGCGAGCAGAGCGAAGCAATCTCCAGCTATCGGCCGCGCGTTCCGATAGCTGGAGATTGCCGCGTCGCTACGCTCCTCGCAATGACGGGCTAGGGATACACCGCCCCCACGAAATACAGTCCATCGGGCGGCGCATTTAGCCCCAGTGCGGTTCGGTCCGCCGCCTCCAGCGCCACTTTCAAATCGCGCGCCGACCATTTGCCGTGCCCGACCAGCGACAGGCAGCCGACCATTGATCGCACCTGATGATGCAGGAAGCTGCGCGCTGCCGCCTCGATGATCAGCTCGTCGCCGTGGCGGCTGACGGTCAGTTTATCGAGCGTCTTCACCGGACTTTGCGACTGGCAATGCGCCGAGCGGAAGGTGGTGAAATCGTGGAGGCCGACCAGCTGCTGCGCGGCGGCGTGCATCGCATCGGCGTCGAGCGGCGGGATGATCTGCCACGACAGCCCCTTGTCCCACGTCAGCGGCGCGCGGCGGTTGACGATGCGATATTCGTAACTGCGCCCGGCGCAGGTGAAGCGCGCGTGCCAGTCGTCGGGAACGATCTCGCACCCAACCACCGCGATCGGGGCAGGGCGAAGCTGCGCGTTCAGCGCCTCGGTCAGCTTGAACGGGGTCAGCGGCTTGCCGATGTCGACATGCGCGCGCATCGCGATGGCGTGGACCCCGGCGTCGGTGCGGCCGGCGCTTAACACCGACACCGTCTCGGCGGTAAAGCGGTGAATCGCTTCCTCGATTGTCTGCTGGACGCTGGGGCCGTGCACCTGGCGCTGCCAGCCCATATAGGGGCGGCCGTCATATTCGATTGTGAGGGCAAATCTTGTCATTGCCGCCCCCTTAGCCGTTCGTGTCGAGCGAAGTCGAGACACCGTTACGACCCTCTCCCCTTGCGGGAGAGGGCAGCGAGACTTGGTGGCTTCGCCACCTAGTCGCAGCGGGAGAGGGGGCAGCGCCCCATCGCTACGGTGCTACCCCTCTCCCAGCTTCAGCTAGGCAGCAAGCTGCCAAGCTTTCGCAACCCTCTCCCGCAAGGGGAGAGGGATTAGGCTAGTCGAGTGCCTGCGACGATTCCCCGCCCGCGCAGCAATTCGCCTGCCTCCATCGCGGGCTTCCCCGCCCGCTGCACCCGCGTCGCGCGGATCGCGCCGGGGTTGCAGGCGATGGTGAGGGCATCATCGAGTGTCGTGCCGGGGGTGACGCCCGCGACGGTCTCGCCCGGATGCACAACCTCGGCCGCCAATATCTTGCACCGCTCGCCCTCCAGTTCGAAAAAAGCCCCCGGTACCGGGTTGAACGCGCGGATCTGGCGTTCGACCTGCACCGCGCTGACCAGGAAATCGAGCCGAGCTTCGCTCTTGTCGATCTTGGCAGCGTAAGTGACGCCGTCGTCGGGCTGCGGCACCGGCGGAAAGGCGTGGAGGTCGCTCAGCACCCGCCGCATCATCGACGCGCCCATCTCGGCGAGTTCGTGGGTCAGCACCCCGGCGGTCTTGCCGTCGATCGGTGTCCCCCCGACCAGCCACATCGCTCCGGTGTCGAGCCCGACGTCCATCTGCATGATCGTAACGCCCGTTTCGGCATCGCCGGCGAGGATCGCGCGCTGCACCGGCGCCGCGCCGCGCCAGCGCGGCAGGATCGAGCCATGGACGTTGAGGCAGCCCTCGCGGGGCGCATCGAGAATCGCGGCGGGCAGGATCAGACCATAAGCGGCAACCACCGCGACATCGAGGTCCAGCGCGGCGAAGTCGGCCTGTTCGTCGGCGCCTTTCAGGCTCTTCGGGGTGCGGACGGGCAGGCCGTGCGCCTCAGCCCAGTCATGCACCGCGCTCTGCTTCACCTTCTTGCCGCGCTGCGCCGGGCGCGGCGGCTGGGTGTACACCGCCACGATCTCATGCCCCGCGGCATGAAGCGCGGCGAGCGTCGGTACCGCAAAGGGCGGCGTTCCCATGAAGGCGATACGCATGGTGCGGGGCTTTGGCGGACAGCCGCTCGACATTCAAGCCCCTCTCCCCTTGCGGGAGAGGGCAGCGAGACTTGCGAACTTGTTCGCTAGTCGCAGCGGGAGAGGGGGCTGCACCTTCGCAACCCCTCTCCAGCCTCCGCTAGGCGCTGCGCGCCAAGCTCCGGCATCCTCTCCCGCAAGGGGAGAGGGCTGTTGTGCGGCCGCGCGGGCCGCGATAGGTGATGTGCATGGCCTCCACCGAAATCGAAGCCCTCGTCCAGCAACTCGCCCGTCTCCCCGGCCTCGGCCCGCGGTCGGCGCGGCGCGCGGTGTTGCATTTGATGAAGAAACGCGAATCCGCGTTCGTGCCGCTGCTCGCGGCGCTCCAGACGGTCTCCGAACGGCTCGTCACCTGCACGATTTGCGGCAATGTCGACACCCACGACCCCTGCGCGATCTGCGCCGACCCGCGCCGCGATGCGCGCAGCCTGTGCGTCGTCGAGGAAGTGTCCGACCTGTGGGCGCTCGACAAGTCGCGGCTGTTCCCCGGCAAATATCATGTGCTGGGCGGGCGATTGTCGGCGCTGGAGGGCATCCGCCCGCAGGATCTGGCGATCGACGCGCTGGTCGCGCGCGTCGCGGCGGGGGGCATCGACGAGGTCGTGCTGGCGATGAACGCGACGCTGGAGGGGCAGACAACCGCCCATTATCTGGCCGAGCGGCTGGAGGGCTATCCGGTGCGGCTGACCCAACTGGCGCATGGTTTGCCGGTGGGGGGCGAGCTGGATTATCTCGATGAGGGGACGTTGGCGCAGGCGCTTAGGGCGCGGCGTCCGGTGGGTTGACGGCGGGCGTTCGAATTCATACCTGCACCCCATGGCCATTCTATCCATCATAGAGACCCCGGATCCCCGGCTGCGCGTCATTTCGAAGCCCGTCGAGACCTTTGACGCCGAGCTGAAGCAGCTGGTCGCCGATATGTTCGAGACGATGTACGACGCGCCCGGCATCGGGCTGGCGGCGATTCAGGTCGGGGTGGCGAAGCGCATTCTGGTGATCGACCTGCAGGAACCCGATCCCGAGGATGAAGAGGGCAAGAAGGTGATCCGCGAGCCGCGCGTGTTTATCAACCCCGTGTTTTCCGACGAGAGCGAGGAGCATAGCGTCTATTCGGAAGGCTGCCTGTCGGTCCCCGAACAATATGCCGATGTGACGCGCCCCGCCGAGGTCACCGTCGATTGGCAGGACGAAGACGGCAAGCATCACCAGGAACGCATGACCGGGCTGATGGCGACGTGCATCCAGCACGAGCATGACCATCTGGAGGGCGTTCTCTTCATCGACCATCTATCGCGGTTGAAACGCGATATGGTGCTGAAGAAGCTGCTCAAGATGCGGAAGGCGGCGTGACGCTTAAGCCCCTCCCCCTTGCGGGGAGGGTTTGGGGTGGGGGTCCGCGCGCTCGCGCGCGAACAAACTCTGGCCCCGACCTTGAAGTTGCAAATTCTTATGCGGCGCAGACGCGCCGCTACCCCCACCCCTTGGTCCCCTCCCCGCAAGGGGGAGGGGAGAATGACTTCAACCCGCCTTCGCCACCGCGACCATCGCGGGCCGGAGCAAGCGGTCTTTCATCATATAACCCGCCTGCATTTCCTGCACGATCGTGCCGGGCTCGGCATCGCTGCTCGGAATCTCCAGCATCGCCTGATGCTGGTTCGGGTCGAGCGGCAGGCCGATCGCGGCGATGCGGGTGATGCCGTTGCGTTCGAACACACCGAGCAATTCGCGCTCGGTCGCTTCAAGCCCGATGATTAGCGGCTTGATCGCGTCCGATGCGCGCTGTTCCTCGCTGAGCGCGGCAAGCGCGCGGCCAAGGTTGTCAGCGACCGACAGGATGTCGCGCGCAAATTTGGTCGCGGCATAGGCGTGCGCGTCGGCAATTTCCTTTTCCTTGCGACGACCGAGATTCTGGGTCTCGGCGCGTGCGTAGAGCAGGTCCTGCTGCACCGCGGCGAGTTGTTCGGTCAGCAGTGCCACTTCGTCGTTGACCGCCTCGGCGGGCGCGGCAGCTTCGGTTTCGGTGTCTTGTCCATCGTCGATGGGGGTGTCGTTTTCGATGTTCGTCATAAACCTATCGTATCAGTCTGGAGAGCGATTGTGCGGTGAAATCCACCATGGGAACGATGCGGGCATAGTTCAAGCGGGTGGGGCCGATTACGCCCACCACGCCGACCACGCGCCCGTCCGATCCGCGATAGGGCGCCGCTATCACGGAAGAGCCCGAAAGCGAGAATAATTTATTTTCCGACCCTATGAAAATACGGGTTGCGGCGCCATCGCGCGCGCTGTCGAGCAACCCTGCGATCTCCTGCTTGGTTTCGAGTTCGTCGAGCAGTTGCCGGACGCGGTCGAGATCACCAACCGCATTTTCGTCGAGCAGATTCGCTTGGCCGCGCACGATCAGCACCGGGCGGTCGGCGCCATCGGACGACCAGATGGCGAGCCCGCGCGACACCAGATCCTGCGCGGCACGGTCGATCGCGATGCGCTCGGCCTCGATCTCATGGCGCACCCGCGCCATTGCTTCAGTCAGCGTCAGCCCCGCCAGCATCGCGCTGATATAATTGCCCGCCTCGACCAGCGCCGACGGGTCGAGTCCGGGCGGGGTGTCGATGACGCGATTCTCGACCGCGCCGTCGCCCGCGACCAGCACGACGAGCGCCTGCGCGTCGGACAGCGGCACGAACGCAACTTGTTTCAGGATACGCTCATGCTTGGGGACGAGGACCAGTCCGGCGCACGCCGACAGGCCTGACAGCGCCGACGTCGCCTGCGCCAGAGCGCTTTCGATCGGGCCGGGGTCGGACAGGCTCGCCTCGATCTGGGCGCGGTCCTCGGCGCTCGGCTCGGCGACCTGCATCATGCCGTCGACGAACAGGCGCAGGCCTTGTTCGGTCGGCAGGCGGCCGGCGCTGGTGTGCGGGCTGGCAAGCAGGCCAAACTCCTCCAGATCCTGCATGACGTTGCGGATCGACGCGGGGGAGAGGTTGAGGCCGGTGAATTTCGACAGGGTGCGCGACCCCACCGGCTGTCCGGTTTCGAGATAAGCGTCGACGACCAGCCGGAACACGTCGCGGGCGCGCGTGGTGAGTTCGGTGATCGGCGCGGTGGTCATAAGGGGGATTTAGGGATGCGTGGGCGTGGGGGCAAGCGGACGATCCTCCCCATCGACTTGCGATGGGGAGGTGGCAGCCCGCAGGGCTGACGGAGGGGCCGCGACGTTGCTGCCCCTCCACCACCGCCTGCGGCGGCGGTCCCCCCTCCCCATCGCAAGTCGATGGGGAGGATCAGGTTTGCGCTCGCCGCGCTTCACCGCTAAGCGCGCCGCACACAATCACAGGAGAATCCCCCCATGCGCCCATCCGGCCGCGCCCCTGACCAAATGCGCCCCATCGCCATTGAAACCGAATTCACCATCCATGCCGAGGGCAGCGTCCTCGTCAGCTTTGGCAACACCAAGGTGCTGGTGACCGCCAGCGTCGATGAAAAAGTGCCGCCGTTCCTGCGCGGCAAGGGACAGGGGTGGGTCACCGCCGAATATGGCATGCTGCCCCGTGCGACGCACACCCGCGGCAACCGCGAAGCGGCAAAGGGCAAGCAGTCGGGAAGAACGCAGGAAATTCAGCGGCTTATCGGGCGTAGCTTGCGCGCCGTCGTCGATATGAAGAAGCTCGGCGAGCGCCAGATCATCATCGATTGCGACGTGATTCAGGCCGATGGCGGCACCCGCACCGCAGCGATTTCGGGCGCCTGGGTCGCGCTCCGCATCGCAGTCGACAAGCTGCTGGCGGCGAAGACAATCGCCGAGGATCCGATTGAGGACAAGGTCGGTGCGATTTCGTGCGGCATGTACAAGGGTGCGCCGGTGCTCGACCTCGATTATGACGAGGATAGCAACGCCGAAGCCGATGGCAATTTCGTACTGACCGGCAAGGGGCAGATTGTCGAAGTGCAGGCGAGCGCCGAGGGCGCGACCTATGACGAGGAAGGCCTGCTGCGCCTCCTGCGTCTAGCACGCATCGGCTGCACCGAAATTTTCGCGGCGCAGGACAAGGCGACGGGGCGGTAGTCTCCATCGTCACCCCGGACTTGATCCGGGGGCCATCGACCGCGAGGGAATGGATGCCGGATCAAGTCCGGCATGACGGCAGATAGGGTCGTTGGATGTCGCATAGAAAACTCACCCCCGGCAGGCTCGTCATCGCCAGCCACAACGCGGGCAAGGTGCGCGAGATTCGGGCGCTGCTCGAACCCTATGGCATCGAACCGGTGTCGGCGGGCGACCTCGGTCTGCCCGAGCCCGAAGAAACGGGAACGACGTTCCGCGACAATGCGCTGCTGAAAGCGAATGCGAGCGCGTCGGCATCGGGTCTGCCCGCGCTCGCCGACGACAGTGGGCTGGAAGTCACCGCGCTTGGCGGCCGCCCCGGCGTTTACACCGCCGACTGGGCCGAACGGCAATGGTTCGAGGGCGAACCCGGCCGCGACTGGTATATGGCGATGGGCAAGGTCGAAGGCCTGCTCGCCGAGCAAGGACCGGACGTCGACCGCAGCGCCTGCTTCGTCTGCACCCTCGCGCTCGCTTGGCCCGACGGCCATGCCGAAGTGTTCGAGGGCCGCGCGCAAGGCAGCCTGACCTGGGCCGCCGCGCGGGATGCTGGGTTTTGGTTATGATCCGGTATTCATTCCAGTCGGTAAGTCACTGACTTATGCCGAAATCGATCCGGCGGAAAAACATGCGACTAGTCACCGAGCCGATGCGTTTGCGAAGCTGGTGGCGGGGGTGTTTTAGATCGGACGACGAAACGTGAAGAGCGGATGCGCTATGAAATGGATCCTCTTGTTTTTTTGCGGGGCGTTGTCGTCGTGTACCACGCCCATTTCGCGAGAAGAGCGCCTGATGGACGCGATCGATCGTGAGGTGCGCCTTCCCGCAACTGCGCGAGCCATTGACGAGTATGCTCGCTACTACAGCCATGGTGCGGAGGGCCAAGTCGTCGCGGTATTTCTGCTTCCGCTGACGCCTCGTGAAACGGTTACAATGGATCGGGAAATGGCTGCTGGCAAACGGCGCTGGATGGCCAAAGAGGCAGACCTCCCCTGGATTTCCGACGGCCTTTGTGACCAAATTACTGTTCGCTATGAAATCGCATCGGAGCGTTTTCTGAGTGTTAGATGCAACGGGTCATAACATTCAACGCTGGAAGACAGAGCCCAAAACAATCCCTATATCGCCCCGCATGGCCGAACCGCTTGCCCTTTATGTCCATTGGCCGTTTTGCGTGTCGAAATGCCCTTATTGCGACTTCAACAGCCATGTCCGCGAGAGCGTCGATCAGGCGGTGTGGCGCGATGCGCTGCTGGCAGATCTGCGGCATGAGGCGGCGTTGCTGCCGGATCGCACCGTCGGCTCAATCTTCTTTGGCGGTGGCACGCCCAGCCTGATGCCCCCCGCCACCGTCGCGGCGGTGATCGCGGCGGCGGAGGTCGAATGGGGGCTGACTGACGATGTCGAGATCACGCTGGAAGCGAACCCCAACTCGGTCGAGGTCGCCAATTTCGCCGACCTCGCGGCCGCCGGGGTCAATCGCGTGTCGATTGGCGTTCAGAGCTTCGATTCCGAAGTGCTTGAATTTCTTGGCCGCGCGCACAGCGAAGACGAGGCGCGGCGCGCGATTGCGACGGCGCAGGAGCATTTCGCGCGGGTCAGTTTCGACCTGATCTATGCGCGCCCCGGCCAGACGATGGCGGCGTGGGAAAGCGAGTTGGCGGGCGCGCTGGCGTTTGGCACCGGTCATCTGTCGCTCTACCAGCTCACCATCGAGCCCGGCACGCGCTTTGCGACGCTCGCCGCCAAGGGCGACCTCACCATTCCCGACGGCGATGCGGCGGCCGACCTGTTCGACACGACGCAAGCGATGGCAAGCGCCGCGGGCTTGCCGCGTTACGAGGTGTCGAACCATGCCCGCGTCGGGCAGGAGAGCCGCCACAATCTCTCTTACTGGCGCTACGCCGATTATGCCGGGGTCGGACCCGGTGCGCATGGACGGCGGTTAGGACAGGCGACCGAGCGGCACAAAAAGCCCGAGAATTTCATCGCGGCGGTGGCGCGCAACGGGCATGGGCTGAAGGTCGAAGCCGATCTGTCGGCGCACGAGCGCGCGACCGAGGCGATGCTGATGGGGCTGCGGCTGACCGAAGGGATCGACCTGTCGCGCATCGAGACGCGTAGCGGGCTGGCGCGTGAGGCTTTCGTCGATGTGCGGGCGGTGGTGCGGTTGGTCGATCAGGGGCTGATGGCGCAGGACGGCGACCGACTGGCTGTCACCGACGGCGGCATATTGCTGCTCGACAGCATCCTTTCCGAGGTGGTGCAGACCAGCTAAACCCCACCAGACCCGTTCGTGTCGAGCGAAGTCGAGACACCCCTCGGCGTTGCGTGACTCCGATGGGCATCTCGACTTCGCTCGATGCGAACGGAATTTGGGAAAACGGTTTGCCGCAGCAGTTGATCCACGATTGGGATGCCCATCTGGCGCATGAAAAGCGCCGGTCGGAACACACCCGCCGCGCCTATATCGCGACCGCCGAGCGGTTCTGCGCCTTTCTGTCCAAGCACCGCGGTGGCGCGGTCGATGCCAAGCTTCTTGTTTCGCTGACCCCCAATGACTTGCGCGCCTATTTGGCCGACCGCCGCGCCGAGGGGCTCGGCAATGCATCGGCGGCGCGCGAGCTTTCCGCCTTGCGCGGATTCCTGCGCTTCGTTGGCGGATCGGGCGCGAGCGTGCCGCCCATGCGCGGCCCGCGGGTCAAGAAAGGCCTGCCGCGCCCCGTTGCGCCCGCCGAGGCGTTGGCATTGGCGCAAGATGTCGAGGATAACGCGCGGCAGGGCTGGACCGGGGCGCGCGATTTTGCGCTATTGTTGCTGCTCTATGGCGCAGGGCTGCGCATTGGTGAGGCGCTGGGGCTGACCGGCGCTGCGCTGCCGCTGGGCGAGACGCTGCGCGTGACCGGCAAAAGGAACAAGACGCGGGTCGTGCCGATCCTGCCGGCGGTCGCCAGCGCGGTGGCGCGCTATGTGGCGGCTTGCCCTTATCCGATCGCCAAGGATCAATCGCTGTTCTTGGGCGCACGCGGCGGCCCGCTGGCGCCCGGCGTGATCCGCGCCAGCGTGCGTTCGGCGCGGCGCGCGCTGGGGCTATCGGAGCGGACGACGCCGCACGCTTTGCGCCACAGTTTCGCGACGCATTTGCTGGCGGGAGGAGCCGACTTGCGGAGTTTGCAGGAATTGCTCGGCCACGCGAGCCTCGCCTCGACGCAGATCTATACCGCCGTCGATGCCGCGCATCTGCTCGACATCTATCGCAGCGCGCATCCGCGGGCGGGTTAACCCGCCGTCGTCATTGCGAGCGAAGCGAAGCAATCTCCAGCTATCGACCTCGCGCTGGGAGCGATAGCTGGATATTGCCGCGTCGCCTACGGATCCTCGCAATGACGATTTTTGTTATTCGGCCTGCTTCGGCTTCCAGGTAACCACCCGATAAAGATAGATCAGCACCAGCGAGCCGATCGCGATGAGGGCGACGGGGCCGACGAACGCGTCGAGATTGGCGAAATTACCCCCGAACCAATGCCCGGCCCCCGCGAGCGCGGCGATCCAGATCGTCGATCCGGCTGCGGTCCAGAGCAGGAATTTCGCCTGATGCATCTTCACCATCCCGGCGGGCAATGACACCATCGTCCGCGCGACGGGCAGGAATCGCGCGACGAAGACGATACCGGGGCCATATTTCAGGAAAAAGCTATGGAGCCGCTCAACCTCGGCCCAGTCGAGGGTCAGCCAGCGACCGTGGCGGTCAATAAAAGGTTTCAGCCGCTCGTAACCGATCCAGCGCCCGATGCCGTACCACACCCAGTTGCCCGCGGTTGTCCCCGCGACGGCGACCGTGATCAGCGTCCAGAAATCGAAATGGCCCTTGGCCACAGCGATGCCGCCGAGCCCCATGATCACTTCCGACGGGATCGGCGGGAACACATTCTCGAGGAACATGAGGATGAATATCCCCATATAGCCCCAGCTCTGAATCAGGTTCAGGATGAAATCGGTCATGGCAGGGGTAACGCGCCGGACTGGTCAGCCGATCCCATGCCGTCATTGCGAGCGAAGCGAAGCAATCTCAAGCCATCGCGATTAGCGAAACCCCGACGGCTGCAGATTGCTTCGTCGCTACGCTCCTCGCAATGGCGAGATCGCATCGTTCAACCGATCCGCCGGACGATCGCGTCCCAGATCATGCCTGCGGTATCGCTGTTGTTGAACCGGTCGATCGCGACGATGCCGGTGGGCGAGGTGACGTTGATTTCGGTCAGCCATTCGCCGCCGATCACGTCGATGCCGACGAACACCAAGCCACGTTCGCGTAGCTGCGGGCCGAGCACGGCGCAGATTTCCTGTTCGCGCGGGGTCAGCGTCGCGGCTTCGGCATAGCCCCCGACCGCTAGGTTCGAACGGAATTCGCCCTCGCCGGGTTTGCGGTTGATCGCGCCCGCGACCTCGCCGTCAACCAGCACGATGCGCTTGTCGCCCTGCGAAACGCTCGGCAGGAACTGCTGGACCATGAAGGGTTCGGGCCACACCTGGCCGAACATCTCGACCAGCGCCCCCAGATTGCCGCCATCGGCGTCGATCTTGAATACCGCCTTGCCGCCATTGCCGTGCAGCGGCTTGATGACGACGGCGCCGTGGCGCGCCTGAAAATCCTTCACCGCGTCGAGATCGCGGGTAACCATCGTCGGCGGCATATATTCCGGGAAATCGAGCACGAATATTTTTTCGGGCGCATCGCGGACCGCAGCGGGATCGTTGACTACCAGCGTTTCGCCCTTGATGCGTTCAAGCAGCCAGGTGCCGGTGAGGTAGCCGAGATCGAACGGCGGATCTTGCCGCATCAGCACGACATCAACGTCGCGGCCAAGGTCGAGCGTCACCTCGTCCCCGAAGCTGTAGTGCGCCCCGGCTTCGCGCTTTACGTCGATTACGGGATAGGCCTTGGTCGTCAGCCGCCCGGCCTCCCACGTCAGCCCGCGGACATCATAGTGATAAAGGGTGTAACCACGCGTTTGCGCCGTCAGCATCAGGTGGAAACTGCTGTCGCCCTCGATGTTGATGCCATCCATCGGGTCCATTTGTACCGCGGCGCGCAGGGTCATTCGATATTCCTCAGGGTTGCCAGACGTGGACCAGATGGCGTGGCGGGCGCCCGGGCGCAAGGAGCATCACGTCGATCCGTATATCGTCGGTCGGCCCGGCGAAGCGTGGGCTGAGCATCGCCGCCGCTGCCGCGACCCGGCGCAGCCGCCATTGGTCGATCGCCAGGTCCAGATCTTCGGGCCTTTCGCGCCATTTCACTTCGATAAAGGCGACAATGCGTCCGCGCCGCGCGACAAGGTCGACTTCGCCCGTGGGGACGCGCAGCCGCTCGCCCAATATGCGCCAGCCGTGCAGCCGCAGCCACCATGCGGCGCGGCGTTCGGCCTTACGGCCGCGCGCTTCAGCGGCGGCGCGTTTCAACCAGCGTCTTTCAGCGTCAGGGCGCGGGCATAGATGTCGTGGCGGTCGAGTCCGAAGCGCTTGGCCACCGCTTTTGCCGCCTGTGCGACGGGCTTGTCGGCCATCGCGTCACGCAGCGCGGTGTCGAGCGTCGCATCGTCGGCCTGTTCGGGCACCGCATCGCCCGGCGGGCCGACGACAACGACGATCTCGCCCTTGGGCGGCGCGTCCGCATAGCGCGCCGCAAGTTCGGTCAGCGTGCCGGTCACGCATTCCTCGAACATTTTGCTGATCTCACGCGCGACCGCCGCCTCGCGGTCACCCAAGCCCTCGGCCATCGCGGCGAGCGCCGAGGCGAGGCGCGGCCCGCTTTCGTAAAACACCAATGTCGCGCGCAGCCCCGCGAATTCGGCCAGTGTATCGGCGCGCGCCTTGGCTTTCGACGGCAGGAACCCTGCGAACAGGAACCGGTCGCTCGGCAATCCCGACAGGGTGATCGCGGCGATGGCCGCGCAGGGGCCGGGCAGGGTGGCGACATGCCGTCCCGCCGCGCGCGCGTCGCGGACCAGCTTGTATCCCGGATCGGAAATCAGCGGGGTTCCCGCGTCCGACACCAGAACGACGACCTCGTTCGCCATCCGCGCCACCAATGCCGCGCGGGTGCGTTCGTCGCTATGATCGTGATAGGGGGTCATCTGCACCCGCAAACCCAGATGCGACAAGAGCTTTGCCGTCACCCGCGTATCCTCCGCCGCGATCAGGTCGGCGCGCGCCAGCATCGCCCCGGCGCGTGCGGTGATGTCGCCAAGGTTGCCGATGGGGGTCGCGACGATATAGAGACCGGGCAAGGGAGAATTTGAGATGGTCGAATCTGGCATGACGCCGAAAATGGCAGAAACTGCTGTCGAGCGCCAAACATATGCATCGCCGCGCCGGCAAATGTTGCGCGGGCTTGGTGTCGTCGCGATGGCAGGTCTGCTCGCGGCGTGTCAGGTCGTACCCAAGAGTGCTGGTCCGGTCGCGCCGCCGCCGCCCGAAACCCCGACCGACAATGTCGGCCCCGGCCTGCCCACCGACACCGATCGCCACCGCGTCGCGCTGTTGGTGCCGCAGACCGGCCCCAACGCCGACGTCGGCATGGCGATCGCCAATGCCACGACGCTGGCGCTGCTCGATTCGCGCACCGAACGCGTCCGCATCACGACGTATGACACGGCGCTCGGTGCGGCAGCGGCGGCGCGGCAGGCGGTCGCCGACGGCAACCGCCTGATCCTCGGCCCGCTGCTCAGCGAAGACGTCGCTGCGGTGGCGCCGATCGCGCGCGACGCAAAGGTGCCGGTGCTCAGCTTCTCGAACGACAGCAGTGTCGCGGGCAACGGCGTTTTTATCATGGGCTTTGTCCCCGGCCAGTCGGTCGAGCGTGTCGTCGCCTTCGCGCGCGGCAAAGGGCATCAGCGCTTTGGCGCGCTGGTGCCGAAGAATGTCTATGGCGACCGGTCGGTCGCGGCGTTCCGCAGCGCGGTCGCAGCGGCGGGCGGCACTCTGGTCGCGGTCGAAAGCTATGACCGCAGCGCGACCGCGCTGACCGGCGCGGCGCGGCGGATCGCCAATGCCGGCGCGATGGACGCGGTGCTGATCGCCGACAGCGGCGGCAATGCGATCCGTGCGGTACCGGTGATCAAGGGCGCCGGACAGCGCCAGATCCTCGGCACCGAATTGTGGAACACCGACGCGTCGCTCGGCACCAGCGCCGTGATGCGCGGGTCGTGGTTCGCCAGCGTTTCGGACGGCCTTTATGGTCAGCTCGCCGGCAAATATCGTACCCGGTTCGGCAAGGCGCCATACCGGCTCGCGAGTTTGGGCTATGACTCGGTGCTGCTGACGGTCCGCATATCGCGCGACTGGAAACCCGGCACCAGCTTCCCGGTCAACAAGCTGCTCGCAGCCGACGGATTTGGCGGGATTGACGGCATTTTCCGCTTCAACAATCGCGGCATTGCCCAGCGCGCGCTGGAGGTCAGCGAGATCGGCGCGGGGGGCTTCCGCGTCGTCGATCCGGCGCCAACCAAATGGTGATCGGCGTGGCCTGACCGCCACAGTCGCTCAAAAAGCGTCACCTTCACGCCACGCGCGGCCTTTACGCCGTGCGCGCGTTCACTATATGAGCAGGGCGTGCGTATATCGCGCTGATTCCGCACGCCACCCGTCCACGATCAGGAGATACAGCTATACCACCGCCCACGACCCGCCGCCCGATGGAGCGCACGCCGCCCAAGAATGGCCCGCGATACAATGAATTCATCGCCTCTCCGAAGGTCCGCGTGATCGACGACGAAGGCGAAAATCTGGGCGTGATGCTGACCGCCGAAGCGATCGAACAGGCGGCCTCTGTGGGCCTCGACCTGGTCGAAGTATCCCCTAACGCCGATCCGCCGGTGTGCAAATTCCTCGACGTGGGCAAGTTCAAATACGAAGCCCAGAAAAAAGCGAACCTGGCGCGCAAGAGCCAGAAGACGCAGGAAATCAAAGAGATCAAGATGCGTCCGAATATCGACGATCATGATTTCGATACGAAGATGAAGAAGGTCTTCGATTTCCTCGGCGAAGGCGACAAGGTCAAGATGACCATGCGTTTCCGCGGCCGCGAAATGAGCCACACCCAACTGGGCTTGAACGTGCTGCAGCGCGTTGCCGAACTGACGTCGGAAATCGCGAAGGTCGAGGCGCATCCGCGCACCGAAGGCCGCCAGATGTTGATGGTCATCGCGCCGAAGTAAGCGCGTCCGGCTTAGCCGATACGAAATTGCAGGGCGGTCGTTCCAACGGGACGGCCGCCCGCTTCGTATCGCCGCTCGATGATCTTCCCGTTCCCGTCCGCCGCCACCGCGACCAGCGTTGACGCGCGGGTGCCATAGACGTCGCCGCGCAGGAACAGCGCCGGATCGCCCTCGGCGGTCAGCGTGTCGAGCAGGCCTTCGGGGTCGGCGCGCGCATCGACCACCGCCGACAGTGCCGCGCGCAGGCGCTCGGCGCGCGGGCAGGGGCTGTCGATCGGCTCGTTGGCGAGCGCATGGACTCCGGCGCCCAGCGTCAAGATTTGGGATTGCGGGCGATTGGTCAGCAGCCGCGCCCTGCCATCGCCCATCGCAAACAAATTGAACGCGTTAAAGCTATCGAGATCACCCTCTGCCGGGTCGGCGAAGCGTCCATCACCGCGCAGTAGATCGACCACCAGCGACCCGCGCGATTCCTTGGCCGGATCGGGCAATGCGCCGCGCACATTGGTCACGACAACGGTCCGCCCGCTCGCCGGATGCGCGCCAAGCCAAGTGCCACCCGCCAACAAATCGCGCCCCGCGACGATCCCGCTGCCGTCGTCCCATGCGGCGAGCGGTGCGGCGGGCCGCGCATGAAACTCGTCGCGGTTGCCGATCAGGATCAGCGGCCAGTCGGCATGAACCTGCCAAGCGAGGGCGACGACGCACATGCTGCGCTTATTGCCCGTCGATCGCCGCTTGCCAAGCCTTTCACAACCACACTGTATTGTGCAACTACATCACCGCATTGCTGGCGTCCGCAAAGCATGATAGCCTCCCCGCATCTTTCTGGAGGGGGAGACGATTATGACCGAAGCTGGAAAAACGCCGTGGCATCTGTGGGTGGTCGGCATCGCATCGTTCTTTTGGCACTGCATTCCGGTGTCCGATTACATCGGCTTCAAGACCAAGGCGGCCTGGTATCTGGAAGGCGCGGGCCTGAAGCCCGAGCAGATCGCGTGGGTCGACGCCTATCCGATCTGGGCCGACGCGGGCTGGGCGCTCGGCGTATGGGGCGCGATGGCCGGGTCTTTGCTGTTGCTGGCCCGCAGTCGGCACGCGGTGACCGCCTTTATCGTGTCGCTCGTCGGGCTGGCGATCATGAGCCTGTATCAAGTGGGCATGCAGGCCGCCGAGTATAAGGCATTGTTCGGCGATAGCATCCTGATGTTCCTGGGCTTTATCTGGATCGTCGCCATCGCGCTGTTCTTCTATGCGCGCGCGATGAAGGCGCAAGGCGTGCTGCGCTGACATGGACTGAGCCGGTCCTCCCTGTCGCGGAGCGATGGGAGGGGCAGCGCGAAGCGCTGACGGAGGGGCAATGACACGGCCGTCGCGGCCCCTCCACCCTTCGCTTCGCTAACGGTCCCCCTCCCCATGGCTGCGCCACGGGGAGGATATAATGTCCGCAACCGGTCGTTAGCCGAAACCCGGTCCGGCCTTACCGCGCCCGAATAAACGCGCGAATGTCCGCCGATAATTTGTGGCGATCCTCGTCGCGGATATACATCATATGGCCCGCGCCATAATATTGATACTGGATGCGGTCCTGCGGGATGCCGGTGCGTGAAAGCGCATATTCGGCGGCGAAGAACGGCGTCGCGAAATCATAATAGCCCTGCGCTACCAGCACCTTCAGCCCCGAATTTTCGCGCAGCGCCTGCCCGATATAAGGCGCGACGTTGAGATAAGAATTGCTGTCGCGGCCGCCGATCCGCCAGTCCCACTGACCGCCGATGCTGCCGATCGACTGATATTCGCGGTCGGTCTTGAACCCCAGCCCATCACGGCTCCAGCTGTTGATTGCCGCGGTATAGCTCGCGTCGATGCCGTAAAAGCTGGGGTCGTTGTCAGGACCTTCACCCGCGTTGTCATAATCCTTGCCGGTATAGCGACTGTCGAGGCGGCCGACGGTCAGACCGCGGTCACGGAGCAGCTCTTTGTAAAAGCGTTGCGGCGTGACGCGCAGGTCAGCGCTGTCGAGATAGGTTTCGGACAGGCCGGTGAAGCGCGCGAGATCGCGGCGGATCGCGGCGCGTTCCTCGCCCTGCAACTTCTGACCCTTGAGCAGCGCGGTGGCATAGGGGCCGATCGCCCATTGTCGCGCCTCTTCCACGAACGCCTCGACCGACGGCGCCGTCGCCTTGCCATGATAGAGCGCGGTCGCCGCCATCGAGGGCAGGTTGGTGATCGGCGACAGCTCGTTGCCCGGGGTATCGGCGCCCGCCGCGAAATCGAGCACGGTCGAGATCAGGATGATGCCGTTCAGCGCGACGTCGTTGTACGTCTCGTTCATCAGCTGGTTCGCGACCGCCGCCGAGCGCGTCGTGCCATAGCTTTCGCCGCCGAGGAACTTGGGGCTGTTCCAGCGGCCGTTGTCGTTCAGCCAGCGGCGGATCACCTCGGCGACCAGTTTGGCGTCCTGCGTCACCCCGTAATAATCCTTGGGGTCGGCCTTGCCGATCAGGTGCGAGAAGCCGGTGCCCGGCGGGTCGATGAACACGACATCGGTGACGTCCATCAACGCATCGGGATTGTCGACGATCGGATAGGGCGGGGCGCCATCGTCGACGCCGGTGCCGGGGATCGCAACGCGCTTCGGCCCGAACGCGCCCATCATCAACCAAACGGTGCCCGATCCCGGACCGCCGTTGAACAGGAAGGTGATCGGCCGGCTGGGGTCGCGCGGCTCCTTGACGTAAGAGGTGGTGACGACGGCGACTTCGGGGACGCCGTCCTTGTTCTTGATGATCGTCTCCCCGATCGTCGCGGCATAATTGATCCGCTGGCCGCCGAAGGTGCCGCTGAGTTTGGTGGTGCGGACCTGCGGTTCATAATCAGCGGGCTTTTCGGCTTTCGCCTTGTCGTCGGCATCCTGCGCGTAGAGGACCGAAGGCGCGGCGGCGGCCAGCGCCAGCGCGATAAGCGAAAGACCCGATTTCATAAGTATTTTCTCCCCGACTGCGCGCGAACCCTATGCAGCGCGTGGCGAGGCGGCAAGGCTACTTGTCGGTAACAGGCGGGGTTTCGTCGAAGGGAGGAGCGGGCGGCCTTCGCGCTACTTGCGCATCAATTTCGGATGTCGGTCGCCGAACCAGCCCTTGCCATCCTTGTCGGAACTCCAAGGATTGACCAGATCCCACCGCTTTCCCGGGAAATCGTGCGTGTCCAATTCTTTGACCAGCTTCTGTTTGACGCCGTGTCGCAATGCGCGCGCCGCCGCAGCTTTCCACTGCGCGTTCGATTCTGCCGATGTTATCCCGCCGATCGGGGTCTTTTTGCGCGAGCGAGACATGGCACGACCTCAGGCGGCTGCGTAAATCGCCGGGCGATATCGGGGAGGCGGGATCGGCAAGCCATTTTCCTGGGCCGTCTCCAGCCAAAGCTCAATGGCAATTTCGGCTTCGGCGATTGCTTCGGATGGCGTGTCGCCATGCGCCGAGCACGGCTTCAGATCGGGGACGTCCGCGATCCAGCAACTATCGTCGGGATACCAGAAAACATTGATGTGGTAGCGGTGCAGCATCATTCGTCCAAGGCTAAGCCATATTCCTCGACCATATCAAGCAATTCGCGAACTTGGTAGCGCTTTGCATCCTTGCCTCTCGGCTGGACGACCAGAAGTTTCGGGCATTTTGCGTGCACAAAGATTTGATGGCTGCCCTTGGTCCGCGAGTGGACGAATCCGAGCGCCGCGATCAAAGCCAAGAAATCGCGAAACGGCACGTCGCGGTTCGAGTTTTCTAGAAGCAGCGTGAATAGTCTCGCGGGCTTTACCACCAACCGATCCTTTCAAAGAAAATCGGTAACCAAATAACGTGTTATTCGATCTCGGCAACGAGGCAGGGTGTAAAAATACTGAAACAAAAATCTTGACCTATGGCGCCCGCCTGTTGGCGTTTTTCAAAGAAATCGTGAGATTTTAGACGCCGGCTATCGCCCCCACTTCGTCTTGCTCTGCTTCCCGTACCGCCCTTTGCGCGTTCCCGGCTTGCCCTCGTTCGAGCGCCCCACACGCGGTGCTACTTGTTCGCCCGCGGGCAGGCCCAACTCGTCCGCCTCCAGCTTGCGGATCTCGTCGCGGAGCCGTCCGGCTTCTTCGAACTCCAGATCCGCTGCCGCATCGCGCATCCGTTTCTCCAGATCCTGGATGTACGCGCGCAAATTATGCCCGACCATATGCACCGGCTTGTCCTCGCCGATGTCGATCGTCACCTGATCCTTCGACGCGACATGTGCGATGATGTCGCCGATGTTGCGCTTGATCGTCGTCGGGGTGATGCCGTGCTCGATATTATAGGCATTCTGCTTTTCGCGGCGGCGGTCGGTTTCGCGCATCGCGCGTTCCATGCTGCCGGTGATGCGGTCGGCGTAGAGGATGACGCGGCCGTCGACGTTGCGCGCGGCGCGGCCGATCGTCTGGACCAGGCTGGTTTCGCTGCGCAGGAACCCCTCCTTGTCGGCGTCGAGGATCGCGACCAGCCCACATTCGGGAATATCGAGCCCCTCGCGCAGCAGGTTGATCCCGATGAGCACGTCGAACACCCCGAGCCGCAGGTCGCGGATGATCTCGATACGCTCCAGCGTCTCGATGTCGCTATGCATATAGCGGACCTTCATCCCCGCTTCGTGGAGGAATTCGGTCAGATCCTCGGCCATGCGCTTGGTCAGTGTCGTCACCAAGGTGCGATACCCCGCCGCCGCAGTCTTTTTCGCCTCGACGATCAGGTCGTCGACCTGTTCCTCGACCGGCTTGATCTCGACCGGCGGATCGATCAGCCCGGTGGGGCGGATCACCTGTTCGGCGAACACACCCTGCGTGCGGTCCATCTCCCAGGTGCCGGGGGTGGCCGAGACGCTGACCGTCTGCGGGCGCATCATGTCCCATTCGGCAAAGCGCAGCGGCCGGTTATCGATGCAGCTGGGCAGGCGGAAGCCATATTCGGCGAGCGTGATCTTGCGGCGGTGATCGCCCTTTGACATTGCGCCGATCTGCGGGATGGTCTGATGGCTTTCGTCGACGAAGAGCAGCGCATTGTCGGGCAGATATTCGAACAGGGTCGGCGGTGGCTCGCCCGGCAGGCGGCCGGTGAGGAAGCGGCTGTAATTCTCGATCCCGGCGCAGCTGCCCGTCGCGGCGATCATCTCGAGGTCGAAATTGGTGCGCTGTTCGAGCCGCTGGGCTTCGAGCAACCGGCCTTCAATTTCTAGCTCCTTGAGTCGTTCGGATAGCTCGTGCTTGATCGCCTCGCTGGCCTGCTTGAGCGTCGGGCCGGGGGTAACATAGTGCGAGTTGGCATAGATGCGGACATGGTTGAGCGTCGCGATCTTTTTGCCGGTCAGCGGGTCGAACTCGGTGATTTCCTCGATCTCGTCGCCGAAAAAGCTGATCCGCCACGCCATATCTTCATAATGGGAGGGGAAAATCTCCAGATTGTCGCCGCGCACCCGGAAATTGCCGCGCGCGAACGCCTGATCGTTGCGCTTGTACTGGAGCGCGACGAGCTTGCGGATGATCTCGCGATTGTCGGCGACCTGGCCCTTCTTCAAATCGAAGATCATCGCCGAATAGGTCTCGACCGAACCGATACCGTAAAGGCATGACACCGACGCGACGATGATCACGTCGTCGCGTTCGAGCAGCGCGCGCGTCGCCGAATGGCGCATGCGGTCGATCGCCTCATTCACGCTCGACTCTTTTTCGATGTAGGTGTCGGACCGCGGCACATAGGCTTCGGGCTGGTAATAATCATAATAGCTGACGAAATATTCGACCGCATTGTTCGGGAAAAAACTCTTGAACTCGCCATATAATTGCGCCGCGAGAATCTTGTTCGGGGCCAAGATCAGCGCGGGGCGTTGCAACGCCTCGATCATCTTGGCCATTGTGAAGGTCTTGCCCGATCCGGTGACGCCCAGGAGCACCTGATCGCGCTCGCCGGTCAGCGCCGTATCGACCAGCTCGCGGATCGCGGTCGGCTGATCGCCCGCCGGTTCATATTCGCTAACCAGTTCAAATCGTTTGCCGCCTTCAACCTTGTCGGGGCGTACCGGGCGATGCGGAACATAGCCTTCGGCGGTGTCAATTTCGTCGAGCGAGGTGCGAATCTGGATTGCCATCGCGGCCAATATGGTATCGATGGGTCGGGTCCACAATCGCAATGAGTCCGCCAACGAGCAGGCACCGGCAAGTCACAGGAGACAGGGTATGAAAAAGATTTTGACGATTGCAGCCGTCGGCACGCTTTTAGCGGTGTCGGGCTGCGGTAAAAGCGAAAATGCAGGTGGCGCCGTGAAGCGCGAGGCCGGCAACTGGAAAACCGACGTCAAGCTGGTGAAATTCGAAGTCCCCGGCATGCCGGCCGAAATGAAGGACGGCATGGCCAAGATGATGGAAGGCGCCAGCGGCATGGACCAGTGCTTCACCCAGGAACAGGTCGATAAGGAAGATATCGCGTCCGAACTGGCCAAGGGTCCGGGCAATGGCGGCGAATGCAAATGGTCGAAAAAGGACATCGCAGGCGGCAAGATCGATATCGCGGGCACCTGCACCGCGAATGGTCAAACGGTCGACATGGCGATGAACGGCACGATGGAAGCCAAGAAATCCGACGTGACGATCACCACCAAGGGCAAGGTACCGACCGGCGGCGACATGGAAATGGTCATGCAGATGACCAGCACCCACACCGGCCCGTGCAAAGCGCCGACGACGACCTGAGCCATTTGGCAATCTGAAAAACGATCGGGGCGTCGGCGAAAGCTGGCGCCCTTTTCCATGCAAAGCGAATGGTCGCAACGATGTTTCGCTGCGGGACGGCGGCGGGCGGCGATCTGAGCCGCAACGGTCCCGTCTGACACGGGGTCTGAAGCAGATCCGTCGTTTGAAAGGTCGACTTGCCGGGCGGGCGACAGGTGGGGCTGTCGGTCCACCCGGCGAAGTCTTGAACGGAGACCGGAGGGAGTTGAAGAATGCCAGGGACCAGCTCGCACCCTTCGGCTGTCGGCCTCAACGCCGCCCCGTCGTAGGAATGAGGCGGCATCCAAAGAATGACAGGGTTTCGCCGTCGCGGCAGTTACATGGGGTCACATTGCTTAATGTCGCCGCTTGATAACCCGTTCTTCGCCATAATATCGATTTTTGCCTTGCCGATTGGCGATGGGCCGTGCTTCTGATATGATGGACGGTGCGCCTGTTACCGTTACATAGAAGTAACAATGGCTGGTCGCACTTGTTGATTGGCGTATCACCCGCACCGCCCGCCTTGGGCATTTGAGGGTAGCATGGACCACGCGAAGGCAAACGAGACTCAAAATCCTGGCGAAACAGAGCGAATTATCGCGGAGGAACTGGAGCGATTGCTCGATTCTCCCCTGTTCATCCGGTCGCCGGTTCTGACGCGTCTGCTGCAATTTCTCGTCGAACATCGGCTGCGCGGCGGCCGCAGCTCACCCAAGGCCTATGCCATCGCCACAGAGGCGCTGGGCCGCAGCGAAGATTTCGATCCTGCGGTGGACAGCTATCCGCGGGTCATGGTCGGACGGCTCCGCACATTGCTCGATCGCTACTATGCCGACACCCCCTGGATCCATCGCTTACGGGTGCCGCAGGGCAGCTATGAAGTCGTCGTCCAGCACCGCGTCGCGCCGCCGGCGCGGTCGGGAAACAACGCTGGTGTCGAAGGTGACGTCAAGACGGCCACCAGCGCGGACGGCGCGGGCGTACCGCGCGCGCCAGATATCGCCGGGCGCTCGCCGACGGCGGCACCGCGCTATGGGCGCTGGGTCGTCGCGCTCGTCCTGCTGGCGCTCGCAATCTTGGCGCTGTGGGCGTTGCGCGGCGGACCCGATCGGCTTTTTGTCGGCGAATCGGTGCCGATGCCGTCGCTGGAGATTAGCGCCCCGATCGCCGGCAACACGCCGGCATCGCGCGCCCTTGCGCGCGCGCTCGATGGAAAATTGCGCGACGGGCTGCGTCGATTTGGCATGGTGAACTTGCTCAGTTCCAAGGCGCCCGGCGGCGCGGCGCCGCGGCACGGCGACTACCGGCTCGACACGTCGCTTGTGCGTGATCTGGAAGGCGGGGCCGAAGTTACGCTGGTGCTCAACCGGGTCACCGATCAACGCGCCATCTGGTCACAGCAAATCCGCTTCGCCGATTTGGATATCCCGATATTCGCGGCGATTGAGCCCGTCATCGCCCAGATCGGCGGCGATTACGGCATCATCGTACGCGATCAGGTGCAGCGCCAACCCGACAATTTTTCGCCCGGCTTTCCGTGCCTCGCGCAGTTCAACCGGATGCGCCAGATGCGCAACACCCCCAATGCCAAACAGGTGGACATTTGCCTGCGCGCGACGCTGAAACGGGACGAGCGCGATCCCGTCGCGCTCGCCGCGCTGTCGCTGTTGCGTTACGGTGACTGGCAGCCGCAGCGGATGACGCCGACGGGCCGCGCAGCCCTCGCCGAAGCCGACGCGCTCGCCCTGCAAGCATATGAAAGCAGCCCCAATTCATCGGCGGGACTGTTCGCCATGGCCCGCGCGAATTTCTATGGCGGCAATTGTTCGGGCGGCAACACGATGGGCGAAGCCGCGCTCCGCCTCAATCCCTTTGATCCTGACATGGTCGGCTTTCTGGGGTTGTTCAAGATAACGTGCGGGCAGGCGGCCGAGGGCGAGGCGTTGCTGCGTCGGTCGCTGTCACTCGACGATTCCTACCCTGGCGTCCCCGCGGTCACCTTGGCGTTCATCCTCTCGCAGCGCGGCGAACAGGTCGAAGCGCGCGCCGTGCTCGATCACATGCCCTCGCCCAGCAATATGGAGCCGCAATATTTGATGGTTCGCGCGATCGTACTGGCGCGGCAGGGCGATGTCGCGGCGGGGCGCACACAATGGCGCCAGCTGCTCGCCTACACCCGGCAGCCGGCGAACGCGGCGCCCGAAACGGTGCTTGGCCGGTTCTTGATCACCCCGGTCGTCATCCAGCGGGCGTCGATGGCATTGCGCGATTCGGGGGTCGTTCCGGCCCGTCCCACGGCTTGACGCGCTGAAGGGCGCCGAGCAGAACAGAACGATGCTGCTCGCGATTGCCTTGCTCGCCTCTGCGCCTTCCGCGCCCGCTGCGGTGGCGGTTGATTTCGACCGCAAGGGGACGTTCGAAACGCGCGTGGTCGTGGGGCAGGCCGACCGGGCGAACGAACGCGCGCTGACGCCGGATGACCCGGTGCGCATTGCGTCGGTGTCGAAGCTCGTCGTCGCGCTCGGCGTGCTGCGGCTGGTCGAGCAAGGGCGGCTCGACCTCGACCGCGATGTCTCGGACTATCTCGGCTGGCGGCTTCGCCACCCGGCCTATCCCGACCAGCCAATCACCCTGGCGCAGCTGCTGGGGCATCGTTCCGGGCTGGCCGATCGGGTCGATTATGCGCTGCCGCTCGACGCCGATCTGGAATCGGCGCTGCGGAATCCCGCGGCATGGGATACGCCGCGCCGTCCGGGCGGCGATTTCGTCTATGCCAATCTCAACTATCCGGTCGTCGCCGCGGCGATCGAAGGCGCGACGGGTGAGCGGTTCGATCAAGCGATGGCGCGGCTGGTGCTGCGCCCGCTGGGGATCGACGCCTGCTTCAACTGGCCAACCTGCAGCGACGCGGCGGTGGCGCGCGCGGTGGTGCTTTACGGCGCCGACGGCGCGGTCGTGCGCGACGACATGAAGGGCGTTCGTCCCGCATGCCCGGTCGTTCCGGCGACCGACGGCAGCTGCGATCTCGGCACCTATCGGCTCGCCCGCCACGGCGCCGGGTTCAGCCCGCAAGGCGGCCTGCGCATATCCGCCAATGGACTGGCGCGGATCGGCGTCATGCTGCTGCGCCGCGGCGATAATTTTCTGACCGCCGACAGTCTGGCCCGGCTGGAAGCCATGACGCCGGTCCGCCCGGCGACGGGCGAGGGCATCGGCGGGTTTTTCTGCGAATATGGCGCCGCGATGCACAGCACGGGCAGCGGCGCCGCGACCGGGCCGGGGTGCCGCGACGACCTGTTCGGTGACGGGCGGCGGCGGCTCGGCCACTCTGGCGATGCCTATGGATTGCGCTCGGGGCTGTGGTACGATCTTGAAGCGGGCACCGGCACTGCCTATTTCGTGACGCAGGTGCCGGACGGACAGAAAGGGAAGCGTTCCGCCTATAGCGCGGCGGAGGAGGAACTGGTCGATACCAGCCCTCTTGCCAGCCCCGTCCACGGACACTAGGGCAATTTCCAACATTCACGGCTTAGTCAGAAAAGGAATAGCGCATGAGCGATTCGGCCGAAAAGGTTAAGAAGATCGTCGTCGAACATCTGGGCGTCGAAGCCGACAAGGTTACCGAAGAAGCGAGCTTCATCGATGATCTGGGCGCCGACAGCCTCGACATCGTCGAACTGGTGATGGCGTTCGAAGAAGAATTTGGCGTCGAAATCCCCGACGATGCGGCGGAAAAGATCGCGACCGTCAAGGATGCGATCGACTATATCGAAGCGAACAAGGGCTAAAGCGGCCCGGTCCGGCATCGCCGGACGCGGCAGCTACGCTGCCCACGCGTTTCCGGCTTCCCGGTTCCGAGCGCTAGCGTGCAGGGGCCGGGAAGCTTTTTTTATGGCCCAGCGTTCTCTAGAAGCGTGCCGATAGATATGATGCGGGAACCTGCGGGGGCAGGGACCGACGAAAGGACAGACTATGCGCCGGGTTGTGGTGACGGGATTGGGTTTGGTGACGCCGCTGGGCGCCGACGTGGAAACCGTGTGGGCCAATCTGCTCGCGGGCAAATCGGGCGCCGGTCAGATCACCCATTTCGACGCTTCCGACTATAAATGCACGATCGCGTGCGAGGTGAAGGGGCCGGATCATGAATATGGTTTCGACCCCGGCAAGCGCGTCGACCACAAGGTGCAGCGCCAGGTCGATCCCTTCATCATCTATGGCATCGACGCCGCGGGTCAGGCGATCGAGGACGCGGGCCTCGAGGACATGTCCGACGAAATGAAGCTGCGCGCCGGTTGCTCGATCGGTTCGGGCATCGGCGGCCTGCCGGGGATCGAAAGCGAAAGCCTGTTGCTCGCCGAAAAGGGTCCGGGCCGGGTCAGCCCCCACTTCGTCCATGGCCGCCTGATCAACCTGATCTCGGGCCAGGTCAGCATCAAATACGGCCTGCAAGGCCCCAATCATGCCGTGGTCACCGCATGCTCGACCGGCGCCCATTCGATCGGCGACGCGGCGCGGATGATCCGCGACGACGATGCCGACATCATGCTGGCCGGCGGCGCGGAGGCGACGATCTGCCCGATCGGCATCGCTGGCTTCGCGCAGGCGCGTGCGCTCAACATGAGCTATAACGACCGTCCCGAGCAGGCGAGCCGCCCTTATGACAAGGATCGCGACGGCTTTGTGATGGGTGAGGGCGCGGGCGTCGTCGTGCTTGAAGAATATGAACATGCCAAGGCGCGCGGTGCGAAGATTTATGCCGAGGTCGTTGGTTACGGCCTGTCGGGCGACGCCTATCACGTCACCGCGCCGCATCCCGACGGTTCGGGCGCATATCGTTCGATGGAAATGGCGCTGAAAAAGGCGGGCATGACCCCAGCCGACATCGACTATATCAACGCGCATGGCACCTCGACGATGGCCGACACGATCGAACTCGGCGCGGTGAAGCGCCTGTTCGGCGAGGCGATCGGCACCGTGTCGATGAGCTCGACCAAATCGGCGATCGGCCACCTGCTCGGCGGCGCCGGCGCGGTCGAGGCGATCTTCTGCATCCTCGCGATCCGTGACCAGATCGTCCCGCCGACGCTCAACCTCGACAATCCCGATGAGGGTACCGAGGGCGTCGACCTGGTTCCGCACACGGCGAAGAAACGTAAAGTGAAGGCCGCGCTCAACAACAGCTTCGGGTTCGGCGGCACCAACGCGAGTGTGATCGTGAAGGCGATCGACTGATCAAGTAATCCTCCCTGTCGCGCAGCGATGGGGAGGGGGACCGCCCGCACAGCGGGTGGTGGAGGGGCGGCGACGGCAGCGCCAAAGCCCCTCCGTCAGCGCTCCGCGCTGCCACCTCCCTATGGCTTCGCCACAGGGAGGATCAAAACCTCTTTCCTACATTTCGCCGCCATGCTCTATCACCCCGTCGCTGCCGCTGGCTTAAAGCGACAAAGGAGACATTCGCGACGCGTTCAAGCGTATCTTTTGTCGCTTTAAGGACAAGATTGGGAGAATCAGGTGCATCCGTTCCGCTGGCTGACGATGGCAATCTTGGGCCTCCTGCTCGCCGCCTGCTCGGGCGGTGCGCCCGCGGATACCGTCGTCGTGATCCCGCAGGGCGCCAGCATCGCCAAGGCGGGCGAAATCCTCGAAAAGGCCGGCGCCGTCTCCGCCTCCAGCTTCCGCAACGAAGCGCGCTTCTTTGCCTCCGACGATCCGATCAAGCCCGGCGAATACAAGATCGACAAGGGGATGGACGCGGGCGACATCCTCGAACTGTTCCAGGCGGGCAAGACGATCCAGCGCCTCGTCATGATCCCCGAAGGCATGCCGTCGATCATGGTCTGGGATCGGCTGATGGCTGAAAAGCGGCTGACCGGCACAATCCCCGTGCCTGCCGAGGGCAGCATCCTGCCCGACAGCTACGCCTTCACCACCGGCGAAAGCCGCGCCGCGGTCGTCAAGCGCATGCAGGCGGCGATGGACAAGGCGTTCAACGAGTTATGGGCCAAGCGCACCCCGCGCACCGCGGCGAAGGACCGCAACGAAGCGATCACGCTCGCCTCGATCGTCGAGAAAGAAACCGGCGTTCCCGCGGAGCGCCGCACCGTCGCGGGGGTCTATACCAACCGGCTGGCGGTCGGCATGCGGCTCCAGGCCGACCCGACGATCATCTATCCGCTGACCAAGGGCAAACCGCTCGGCCGCCGGATATTGCGATCCGAAATCCAAGCGGTGAATGATTACAACACCTACAGCATGATCGGTCTGCCCAAGGGGCCGATCGCCAACCCCGGCAAAGCCTCAATCGCCGCGGTGCTCGATCCCGAACCGACTGATTACCTGTTCTTTGTCGCCAAGGGAGACGGCGGCCATATCTTTGCCCGCACGCTGTCCGAGCATAATGCCAATGTGCAGAAATGGTATCAGCTGCGCCGCGAGCGCGGAGAGATCGAGTAACGTCAATTTGTGATCGGGGAGGGTGGTGATGCGGAATGTTTCGGGGCTGATCGTCTTTTCGCTTTTGCTGACCGCCTGCATGGCGGGCGGCGGCAGCGCGGCGGAGCAGAGCGGCAGCGACATTCGGATCGAAGCTGGCCCGCGTCTCGGCGCACCGCGCGCCACGCACCAGCTGGTTGCAGCGGGGGAGGGGCGCTTGCTCGCCATTGGCGGCTGTGTCCGTTCGGGCTGCGAGGCTGGTCCCGCGAGTGCAACGGTCGATGTTATCGATGCGCAAAGCATGGAACTGGTCGGCAGCGGCAACCTGCTCGTCCAGCGCATCCAACCTTCCGCTGCCGCATTGCCCGATGGGCGTGTCCTCGTTTTTGGTGGCTGGGTCGACGGGCGCGTGTCGGCGACGAGCGAAATCTTCGATGCCGCATCTGGAAAGTCGCTAGCGGGACCAGCAATGGCCGCGCCGCGAAACGCGCCTGCGGTCGTCCGCCTTGCTGATGGCCGCATCCTGATCGCGGGCGGTTATGACGGGAGCGATGTGCGCTCCGATGCCGAAATTTTTGATCCCGCCACAGGCCACATGACGGTCACCGGTTCGTTCGGTACCGCCCGCAGCGGCGCAACCGCGACCTTGCTGACGGATGGGCGGGTGTTGATAGTCGGGGGTGGGCGACCCGATCGTGCACCGACGCGGGCGCTGGCGAGCGCTGAAATTTTCGACCCGAAGACCGGACGTTTCAGTCCCGCCGGGCAATTGGCGCAGGGCCGCTACAAACATGGCGCGCTGCGTCTGGCAAACGGCGATGTGTTGATCGTCGGCGGATCCGACGCGCGCGACTATGACGGCAAGCTACGCTCGGTCGAGCGCTTCGATGTCGCCGCGAGCCGCTTTGTTCCGGCGGGCCATCTCGCCGCTCCGCGGTTCAAGATCGCCGACGGTTTGCTGTTGCTGCCGGGCAACAAGGTGCTGGTGGCGGCGGGCGACACCGCGCCTGAAATCTTCGACGTCGCCAGCGGTACTGGCGCGCGTCTGGATTACGACCTCGGCGGGCAGTGGAATTACATGACCGTCGTTCGCGCCGATGCCCACACTGCGCTGCTCGCGGGCGGCTATCGCGAAGGGCGGATCGAACCGACCGATCAAAGCTGGATCATCCATTTGCCAAAGGGCTGATATGACCACCGCGAAACTTTTCCTCCACGGCGTTCCCGACAGTCCGGCGATCTGGCGCCCCCTGATCGCCGCCCTCGACCTTGGCGACACGCCGGTTGCGGTCCCCGCGCTCCCCGGCTTTACCGCGCCGCTGCCCGCGGGTTTCCCGGCAACCAAGGAAGCCTATGCCGATTGGGCGATCGGACAGGCCGAAGCGCTTTTCGTTCAGCACGGCCCGATCGATATCGTCGGCCACGACTGGGGCGCGCTCATCGCGCAGCGCGTCGCGATGCTCCGTCCTGATCTGCTGCGCAGCTGGGTAATCTCGAACGCGGTGATCGATCCCGATTATCGCGGCCACCGCGTCGCGCGGATCTGGAACACGCCGGTGCTTGGCGAACTCTTCATGGCGCTGAGCAAACCTGCGAAGCTCGCCGAGGGGTTGGCGGCGCAGGGCATGCCTGCCGCTATCGCACGCGAAGAGGCGGAGCAGTGGCGGAGCAAGGACAAGCGCCGCGCAATCCTGAAACTCTATCGGTCGGCCAAGGGACTGAGTTTCGCGCATGACTGGGCGCGCGATATCGACAAATTGCCCGCGCATGGGGCGTTGATCTGGGGCGCCGACGACCCATATGTGCCATTGCCGGTCGCGCAGCGTTTCGCCGCCAACACCGGCATCCCGCTCACCGTCATCGATGGGGCAGGGCATTGGGCGATTGCCGAGCGATCCGCAGAGGTCGCGGCGGCACTGCATCGCTTCTGGGCCGCGCTCTGATCGCCTGACGCAATCAATATAAGCGGCCCACTCGATTTGACCTGCGCCCGCTGGTCTGCTTTTGGTGCGCTGCACAAAAATCCCACAGAAAGGATTCTCTCCCATGATCAATCAACCCGTTCCCGCCGTGACCCTCAAAACGCGCGTCCGCGACGAGGCCGTCGACGGCCCGAACCCCTTCCGCTGGCAGGACGTCGACACCGGCGAAGCCTTTGGCACCGGTCGCCACATCCTGTTCGGCCTGCCCGGCGCCTACACTCCGACCTGCTCGAACGAGCAGTGCCCGGGCTTCGAGCGCCTCTATGGCGATTTCGCCGCCGAAGGCGTCGCCGACATCCATTGCATCAGCGTCAACGACGCGTTCGTGATGTATAATTGGGGCAAGAGCCTGGGCGTCCAGAACGTCAAGATGGTCCCCGACGGTTCGGGTGCCTTCACGCGCCGCATGGGGATGTTGATCAACAAGGATCACGTCGGTTTCGGCATGCGCAGCTGGCGCTACACCGCGATCGTCGATGACGGCGTCGTGGTCCAGATGTTTGTCGAACCCGGCATCAACGACGTCGGCACCGACGCCGATCCCTATGTCGAATCGACCCCCGAAAAGGCGCTCGAGTGGGTGAAGGCGAACCCTTATCAGGGCAAGCTGGCGCAGGCGGCCTAAACCGGCGCTGATATGACATTAGGCGGCCCGGCCATCCCCCCTCCCGTCCGGGCCGCCGGCGCCGCACCCATCATCGTAACCGCGACGATGGGTGCGGCCGACCAGCGTTTTTTTGACCATCTCCGCGCGGCGCATTTTCCGCCCGAGCGCAACTATCTGACCGCGCATATCACGCTGTTTCACCAGCTGCCGCCGTCTGCGCTGGACGAACTCGACGGCTTGATCCGTCGCATCGCCGCTGACACCCCGCCGCCCGCTGCGCGGCTGCGCGAGCTTTACTCGCTGGGCAAAGGCGTCGCCTATCGCATCGACAGCTCTGACCTGCTCGCGGTCCGCGAGCGGATCGCCGAGCATTTCACCGGCATGCTGACCGCGCAGGACCAAGGCACCCCGCGGCTCCATATCACCGTCCAGAACAAGGTCGCGCCCAGCGAGGCGCGCGCGCTGCTCGCCGAACTCGCCGCCGATTTTCAGCCGCGCCCGCTGACCATCACGGGCCTCGCCGCGCACCACTATCGCGGCGGCCCATGGGAAGCCGCCTTCGCACGGAATTTTCGCGGCCCGCGCGCACCATATTGACCGGCGCCGACACCATGCCTATAGGCGCGGCTCGCCCGTCGCGGCGACCCTTCGGGGCGGAGTAGCTCAGCTGGTTAGAGCAGCGGAATCATAATCCGCGTGTCGGGGGTTCGAGTCCCTCCTCCGCTACCAAGGCATTTAAGTCATTGAAATAATTTGATATTTTCAGAATTCGTCGCTACCGCATTGACGGCCCGATGAAACCTAACCCATTGAATAATGAGGTTCAATTTTCGCCTTCGGCGTAAATTTGCGATTCAACACCTGATCTTTTTTGGGTGTCATTTGTCCCCGCTTAAAGCGCCGTTTTGCGCCTCATCCCGGACTTAAGGTCATGATCGGGACATGCCTGAAAGGGGCCATTGGATGGGGCGCCGGCATCGACCGCTCGGCGCCTGATTTCGGAAGTCGTACGGTTAGTTCGATCCCTGCGGATGCTGCCATTTAGCGTTAAGTAAACCGAGGACACCGTCACTTCGGCGATTATGACCGCTCGCGCTCCTTTCGCGCTTTTTCCTCCAGGCCTCAACTATGCTTCGCGCCATTCTATCCCGTCCGAATCGGCAGGAACTTCCTAGTGAGAACAGACTTTTCATCCGGCGTTCACCGATCTTGATCAGTGAGCTTTCACCGCAGCGGCAGGGCAGCATTTACGGAGGCTATTCTGTCCCTCGTGCCCGCAAAGCTCGCGACATTTCTGTGTCGCAACGCATCTTTAGCCAATTCACGTGAAATGCGACGAATCGACCCGTTCTGATCCATTTCTGCACAAGAATTTAAGCACTTGGTATCATTTTACGGCCCAAAAAGCGGTTATGGTCCAAAAAGGGGCAACTTCGGGAGCAATCCTACTGCGTCGCCTTGCGCTGGCGTCGGTTTTTGTCGCCGGCGCGTGCCTGGTGCACGTCGGCGCCGGAGATTTCGCTACCTTCGCGCTGATCGCTGCTGCCGTTGGATGCGGCTGGGCTGGATCGGCCTGGCGGCATGACTGGAAATTGTGGCGACTGTCGCAGCGGCTGGAAGTCATTTCGGGCGAAGGGCAGAAAATAGGGATCGCCGAGCGGCTAGCGGAAAATGCGAAGGGTCTCGAGCAGGCGCTTGCCACGATCGAGCGACGTTTGATCGAGCGTCATGGCGTGAGCGGCTTGCCCACCCGCGAACCTTTGCTTGAACAGATGGAACAAGATGGTTCGGGCGTGCTCGGCACGTTTGCACTGGACGACTTCGAAAGACTGGCCGGGTTTGATCCTGATCTTGCCGAGCGAGTACTTCTGGAAATTGTCGCGCGCATTGTTCGCATGATTCCGGTCGAGCGCCTGATTGCCCACGTCGATCAGGGCCATTTCGCCATCTGGTACGGCAACGACATCGATCCTTTGTTGGCGCGATCAGAGATCGATGCAATCGCCTATGCGCTAGGAGGGCGGCTTAAAATCGATCAACGCGAGATATTGCCGAGCATTGCGACACGCTGTGCGGCTTTGGTTGACGGCATCACGCCGCAGCTTTTGTTGACGCGAACGCTGGCGTCTTTCGCGCTGGAAGACATGCAGGACACGCACGAGCTCAGCGATCAGGCGATTGCTCAGGTGCAGCAGCGATATGCCATCGAGCAAGATCTGCGTAGCGCGATCCACCGAAATGAGTTTCAGCTGCATTTTCAGCCACTGATAGACGCACATTGGCAATGTGTGACAGGCGCCGAGGCGCTGATCCGATGGCATCACCCCGAGCGCGGCAGCGTGCCGCCATCACTGTTTATCCCGATCGTCGAAGCCGCAGGACTGGCGGAGCAGGTCGGCATGTGGGTCCTTAACGCCGCGGCGCGCCAAGCGAGCGAATGGGAGGGACGCGCGGCAGGCCCCTTAAGAATCGCCATCAATGTCTCCGCCAACCAGCTTCACGATGCGAAATTCGCAGAGTTCCTCAGCCGGACGCTGCACAATCATTCGCTCGACCCGGCATGTCTGGAGATCGAACTGACCGAAGGGGTGGCGAGCGCTGACGATGCCGACCTCGCGCGCCTGTTCGCCAAAATAAGGGCGCTCGGCGTGAAGATCGCGATCGACGATTTCGGCACCGGCTATTCGAGCTTCAGCACGCTTCGCCAGCTTGCCTTCGACAAGATCAAGATCGATCGCGAGTTCGTAACCGATGTTCATCTTTGCCCGCAAAGCCAGGCGATCTGCCACAGTATCATCGCCTTGGGCCGCGGCCTCGACATCCGTGTCCTCGCCGAAGGTGTTGAAACGGCCGAGGAATATCGCTGGCTGTCGCAGAATGGCTGCCGTCATTTCCAGGGTTATTATTTTTCGCGCCCACTGTCGGCCAACGACTTCCTGAGCTTCATCAACGACCGGGCGGGCCTTGCGGCTATGCTCGAGTTGACCGCCGACATTCCCCAAATCGAGAGAATTACATCATGACGATCGCTGCTCAAATACGCCCGTGCCGATATCTCCGGCGCACTATGGTCTTCGCTGTTGCGCTGGCTCTGGCGGGCTGCGCGAGCGGTCCGAAGCCAAGTGCTGCATCGGCTTCGGCGAGCAGCGCACAAAGTATCGACGCAATAGCCGAACATCTGAACCAAGGCGATGTGTCGGCGGCGCGCAAGCTGATCAAGTCAGGGCTCAAGCGCGATCCGAACAATCCGTCGCTCGCCCTGCTCCGCGATTCCATCGCGCGGGATCCGGTTGAACTGCTTGGGCCGCAATCCTTCGATTATGTCGTACAGCCCGGCGACACGCTCGTCGGCATCGCCCAACGCTTTCTCGGCAATCGGCTGATGACCTATCAGCTGGCCCGGTATAACGGCATCGAAAAGCCGATCACGCTGGCCACGGGACAGACATTGCGGATTCCCGGTACCAAGCCGGCACCGGCGCGCCGGGCGGCAACGCCCGCCCCGCCGACACCGTCGACGCCGTCCGCGCCGCGCGCGCAGCCCCCTAAACGGGCGGTCGCGCCGCCGGCTGCGCGGACCGATCCCGCGGCTGCCCGCCAACTGCGAACGCAGGGACTGGCCGCGCTCAACAAAGGTTCCGCGACGCGCGCGGTGCAGCTGCTCCGGCGCGCTTCGGCGCTCGATCCCGCCAGCTCGGTGATCAAGGCGGATCTGGCGCGCGCCGAGCGGATCGAGGCGACGGTTCGGTCGCGCCGCTAGCGATGTTTCAATCTTTGCCCGATACAATGATTGATGAAGAGAGTGCCGACTGATGAAATCGCTGGGACGCTATAGTATTGAGGGCCGCCTAGGCGAAGGCGCAATGGCCGACGTCTATCGCGCGATCGACCCGAGCATCGGCCGCAAAGTCGCGATCAAGGTGCTCAAGCCCGAATATGCTCGCAATCCCGGGCTCAATATCCGCTTCCTGCGCGAGGCGCGCGCGGCAGGCGCGCTGAGCCATCCCAATATTGCCACGATTTACGAGGTGGGTGAAGAAGAGGGCATCGCCTACATCGCGATGGAGCTCATTGAAGGGCAGCCGCTCGACACGTTGCTGCAGGCCAATGGCCGGATGCCCTACGAGCGTGTGCTGGTACTCGGCCAGCAGCTCTCCGCCGCGCTCGCCTATGCGCACCAGATGGGCGTGGTGCACCGCGACGTGAAACCGTCAAACATCCTGCTGTCGCATGATGGCCGCACCGCAAAGCTCGTCGATTTCGGCGTCGCGCGCATCGACGATTCTGATCCCGAGGGGAGCGGCGACCAGCTGGCGCAGACCCAGTTCGGCCAGATGATCGGGACGCCGCGCTATATGAGCCCCGAACAGGCGCTCAGTCTCCCCGTCGATCATCGCTCGGACCTGTTTTCGCTCGGCATAGTGCTGTACGAAATGGTGACGGGCAAGGCAGCGTTCCCCGGCATCGGCCTCGCAACGCTGGCGATACAGATTGCGCAGGAAAGGGTGGAGCCGATCGAGCGGTCGGCCAGCGATTGTCCGCCGGGACTGCGCTTCATCATCGACAAGCTGCTGTCGAAAAAACCCGAACAACGCTTTGCCGACGGCGATGCGGTCCGCAAGGCGATCATGCGCGAGATGAGCGCGCGCGAAGAGAGCGCGGTGCCGCGCCGCGGCCTGTCGCTGCGCGTCAAATTGCCGCTGTTTCTGGCCACTGTCACCTTCGGGGTGCTGGCCATCTGCGGCGCCTTGATCAGCACACGCGAAGAGCGGGCGTTCGAGGATATGGCCGCAACCTCTGGTCGAACGATCGCCGCTTTTGTCGCAAGCAATGCGGGGGTGGTCGCGGTCGATAATGCCGGGCTGCCGGCAGATCAACAGGATTGGGGCGCCCTGCAAGCCTTTGTCTCGAGCGCCAGCGAGGATCGTGAAGTTCGCGCCATGACGGTTGTGGACGCAAACAATATTGTCCGCGCTGCGACCGATGGTCGCCGCATTGGCGCACGTTACGTAGCGCCGCAAGGCGAGGCGCATGTCGGCGCAGGCAATGGTGCAGCGGTTAGTTATGTCGGGGGAGGCCAGAATGCCGGGATGCGGATCGTGCAACCGATACGCTATGCGGGAGCGAGCTACGGCAAGGTCGATGTTGTCGTCCGCACCGACGCGCTTGTGGCCGCTACCAATAACACGCGTTGGCTCTTGGTCATGCTGTCGCTGGTCGTGATGGTGACCGTGATGATCGTCGGCTATTTGAGCGGCGCAGCGGTGACGCGGCCGATCGGGCGGCTTCGCAAGGCGCTCGACGAGGCGGCGACATCGCGCTTTGCGCTGCGTATTTCGCATCGACGGGGCGATGAATTTGGCGCGGCATTTGACGCGTTCAATCG
Source organism: Sphingopyxis sp. (assembly GCF_965279725.1). Lineage (GTDB taxonomy): Bacteria > Pseudomonadota > Alphaproteobacteria > Sphingomonadales > Sphingomonadaceae > Sphingopyxis. The sequence continues at coordinate 858,301 of NZ_CBDIIL010000002.1, read as the reverse complement.
GGCCGCTGGAGCGGCCGAAGAAAAGTTCGTCGCGGGTGTGGCAGATGACGACGCGTCGACGCTCGCCACCCGAATTGCGGAACCGGTTGCGGTCACAGCGCCTCGGCGCCAGGTTGCCTGAGGAAAGCGCACACCATGTACATGTTACAACTCTTCGAGCGCGGCGACGAAATCCATCCGGTCGATGCCAAGCTGCTGCGCGAAGGGGTGCTGCGGGTCGGCCGGGACAAAAGCGCCGATTGGTCGATCCCCGATCCCAATTGCGCCTTGTCGCGCACCCACTGTGAATTCGCTGTCGGCGCCGACGGCCTTACCTTGCGTCCACTCGGCGCAAACGGGGTCTTCAACGCAGCCACTGGCGAACGGCTTGCGGATGAGGCAGCGATTCCCGTGTCCCTGCCGTTCGCAATCCGCCTCGGCGATTTCCGTATTGTCGTATCCGAAGCGCCGCATGGCGATATTGCAGGCCAGGAAACGCGCACCATGGTCCTGACGCCGCCGCTCGGTGACTCGATCGAGGTCCCCAGCGACTGGACCGACACCGCAGCCGCGGCACGGTCCGGCGGGGCGGCGATCACCACCGGGTCACTGCTGGATGCTTTTTGCGAGGGTGCAGGCCTCGATGCTTCGTTGCTGGCGAGCGAGGACCCGGTCGAGATCATGCGCCGCGTCGGCGGCGTGTACCGGCAGATGGTACTCGGCGTTGGCGACCTGATGAGCGAACGTGATCACGCGCGCTCGCATTACCAGATGACGCGGACGACGATCGGCAGCGCCGACAACAATCCGTTCAAATGGGCGCCGACGCAGCGACTGGCGATCGATCTGATCCTGGGCGGATCGCACGGCTTTCTTTCGGGTCCGGCCGCGCTGCAATCGTCGTTTCGCGACATCAAGCGCCATTTGGTGGCGACTTTTGCCGGGCTGCGCGGAAGCTTGCAGCAAGCGATTGCCTGCTTCGACCCTGATAGCCTCGACGGCCAGACGCCAGGCCGGTCGTTGTTCCAGAACAAAGCGGCGGCGCAGCTCAAAGAGTTGGAAAAGCGGCATGCCGATCTGCTTGAGGAGATCGAAGGCAAGAAATCGGGCGTGCTTGATCGGGCGTTTGTGCAAGCATACAATGTTGCCGACGCGGCGGTGACTGACTTTCGCGAATGAAATTTTTCCGCATCTTTGGTCGTGACGCCCCCCAGGTCATCGACGGTAGCGTCACAGCAATCGAATCTGTTGCGTTGACTCATGTCGGCCATGTCCGTGCCGTCAACGAAGATCGTATCCTTAATCTGCCCGATTCCAAACTCTGGGCGGTGGCGGACGGGATGGGGGGCCATCAATCTGGTGATGTTGCCGCGCAGATCGCCATCGATGCACTGGGTGATCTCGCGAGCAGCGGGCAAATTTTATGCGGGGACGATATTTTGCGCGCGATACAGTCCGCAAATATGCTGATCTTTGACCGCTATTCCGAAGCCGAACGGCGCAGCGGTACGACCATCGTGGCGGCCTTGCTCGTCAATGACCGGCTCGAGATATTCTGGGCGGGCGATAGCCGCGCCTACCGACTTCGCGGCGGCACTTGGCAACAGTTGACCTGTGATCACAGCGTCGTGCAGCAAATGGTCGATGCGGGGGCGCTGCCACCCTCTGCTGCGGCTCATCATCCAAAGTCGAACGTGATAACGCGCGCGCTGGGGGTGGATCGCGAGGTTGTCATCGACCGGGTGGCGATTCCGATCGTAACGGGGGATATCATCATGCTTTGTTCTGACGGCGTCTCGCGAACGCTAGACGCGGACAGGGTCGGAGCCCCACCGCTACGCGCGCTTGCGCAATCGCTGATCGATCGAGCCTTGATGCGCGACGGTAGCGACAACGCCAGTCTGGTCGTGATCCAAGCCTAATTTATTTGCTATCTGCAACGCCCGTCGAATCGGTCCGCGAGACGAGCGCGCACGACAAATAAGCTGGCCGGACGACCGCTTTCGCACACTTTTCTCCGCAAAGCAGCCGATCCGCTATCGGCCATAACGAGAAGGTCACATATCGCGGTTTTCCATCAGACGCAGGCTCACGCGAGACGTTGTTAGCCCTCGAAGTCCGCCACTGGGCACTCCAAGAACTGAATAGAAATTTCGCTGTCGTTGGAACGGCGCGATGGTATCTAGCGCACGATGACTTCCTATTCCGATTCACATATCAACTCACCGCCTGCAGCGGCTTGGTCAGAAGCCGATCGCGTGGCGGCGCTTCAGGGGTATGCAATACTCGATACACCGGTAGAAACAGAGTTTGAGGACGTAGTGCGGCTTGCCGCCGAGACGTTCTCGGCGCCAATCGCTGTGGTCAACCTCGTCTCCAACGATCGCCAGTGGTTCAAGGCCGAGGTGGGGATCGGCGCACGCGAACTGCCCCTAGACGTTTCAATCTGTGCGCACGCAATTTTGCAAGACGACTTTCTCGTCGTCCCCGATACGCGCGCTGACTCGCGGTTCGATTGCAATCCCCTCGTGACAGCCGATGATGGACTCCGCTTTTACGCCGGCGCGATCCTTCGCAGTGCATCTGGATTCCCAATCGGCACCGTGTGTGTGCTCGATCGCGAGGCTAGGCCGGAAGGGATAACGGCGCACCAGCGCCTTGTTCTCGAGGTCCTGGCCCGGCAGGTGATGACCCAGCTGGAGCTGCGCAAAGCACTGGTCGAACAGAATGTTCGCGCCGAGGAACTGCGCGCCGAAGCCCGTCAGCGCACCGAGGCAGAAGCGGCCCTGCGCAGCGTTGAGGAGCGTTATCGTCTCGTCAGCCGCGCGACCAACGATGCGATCTGGGACTGGGACTTCGCCACCGACCATGTCATCTGGAACGAGGCACTCGAAGCGGCGCACGGCCATCGGCCCGATGCCGTCGAGCCGAAGGGCGCGTGGTGGATTGAGCATATCCATCCCGATGATCGGGCGCGTGTTGACGCGAGCATTCACGAGGCAATCGATGGCAGGGCAGCCAGCTGGTCGGGTGAATACCGGTTCCTTCGGGCGGATGGAAGCTACGCGGCAATCCTCGACCGCGGCCATATCATCCGCAACGAGGCCGGAGCCGCCGTTCGCATGATTGGCGCCATGCTCGATCTGACCGAGCGTCAGCGCACGCGGGCGATCCTTATGAGAAGCGAAGAACGGCTCCGGCTCGCAACCGATGCGGCCGAGGTCGGCTTCTGGGACGTCGATATCGTGAACGATGCGCTGATCTGGCCGCCGATCGTGAAAGGCATGTTTGGGATTTCGCCCGACGTTCCGGTATCGATTGCGGACTTCTACGCTGGAATTCATCCCGACGATCAACCCGCTACGTTCGAGGCGTTCGAGGGGGCGTGCGATCCCGTTCGGCGCGCGCTCTACGATGTCGATTATCGGACCGTGGGCAAGGAAGACGGAAAAATACGCTGGGTAGCGGCGAAAGGCCGCGGTGTCTTCGACGACGAAGGAAACTGCGTTCGGGTCGTGGGAACGGCGATCGACGTGACAGCGCGCAAAGCTGACGAAGCCGAGCTTCGCGAGTTGAACGATCATTTGGAGCGACGCGTCGCCGAGGCGATCAGTGAACGCGAGAAAATCGAGGAGGCGCTTCGGCAGTCCCAGAAGATGGAGGCCGTTGGCCAACTGACCGGCGGCATCGCGCACGATTTTAACAATATGCTGGCGGTGATCATCGGGTCGCTCGATCTGCTCGGCAGACGCCTCGGCAGCGAGGACGAGCGCGCGAGACGTCATGTAGACAACGCCGCAGAGGCATCGCAGCGCGCCGCAATGCTGACCCAGCGCCTGCTCGCTTTTTCGCGCCAGCAGCCGCTCAACCCCGAAGTTCTTGACCCGAACAAGCTCGTCCCCGGAATGTCCGAACTGCTCAGCCACACGCTAGGCGCCGAGATAAGGCAGGAAACCGTTCTTGCTGCCGGGCTGTGGCGAACGCACACCGATCGCAACCAGCTCGAAAACGCGATCCTCAATCTTGCGGTCAATGCGCGCGACGCCATGCCCGAAGGCGGACGGCTCACGATCGAAACGCTGAACTGCCATATCGACGAGCGTTATGCGGCGGCTAATATCGGCGTTCCGCACGGCCAATATGTCATGATCGCGATTTCCGATACGGGAACGGGCATGCCGCCCGACGTGATCGCCAAGGCCTTCGATCCCTTCTTCACGACAAAGAGTGTCGGTAAAGGAACGGGGCTCGGGCTCAGCCAGGTCTATGGTTTCGTCAAACAGTCTGGCGGCCACGTAAAAATCTATTCGGAGGCGGGCGAGGGAACAACCATCAAGATTTACCTGCCCCGGTTCATTGGAGATGATGTCGAAGCCGAAGCCAAACGGCCCACCGATCTGCCCCGCGGCGACGCGCGCGAGCTGATCCTCGTCGTCGAGGATGAGCCGTCCGTGCGCCAGTTCAGCGTCGATGCCCTGACCGAGCTCGGTTATAATGTGATCGAGGCCGATGGCGCGCTCGCGGCGCTTCGTCTGCTCGACGCCCATCCGGAAATCTTGCTGCTTTTCACCGACATTGTTATGCCGGACATCAACGGACGCAAACTTGCCGACGAAGCGCTTCGGCGGCGTCCGGACCTCAAAGTCCTTTATACCACGGGGTATACGCGCAACGCGGTGGTGCATAACGGCGTCGTCGATCCCGGAGTGGAGTTGCTCGGTAAACCATTCACAGTCGAGCAGCTCGCTACCAAGATACGCGCAGTTCTCGAAGGCTGATTCCGTCCGCCGGGTGCGGTAATGCAGTCGTTTATGACGGCGAGATTTCCTCAAACAGGCTGAGTGCCTGTTCAAAACTGGCCATGGTGAAAGGTTTAAGAAGAACTGGGCGCCCCGCAAATACGGGGCCAGGCGGCGCGATAAATCCACCGGTGGTCACGATAAACGGGATACCACGCGCGGCCAACGCTTCTGCAACCGGCTCCGAGGTTTCGCCGTTGGCGAGGTGAACATCCACGATGGCGGCATCGATATTGCCCTCATCCAGCTGTGCGAGGGCTGCCTGGACACTATCAACAGGACCTAAGGCTTGCCGATCGAGCGCTTCGAGAAGGCCTTCCAGCATCATCGCGACGAGCGGATCATCCTCAACGATCAAAATTCTGCTTTGCATTCCCTGCTTCAAACCAACTCCTGCGCGGCCGTCAATATGTGAGCGCACTCCAGGTATAAATTCATGTCGACAGGCAAATGCAGCCAATCTCAATCGCGCGCGCAACGAAAATTCAAAGCTTCGGAACCGACACAAGATTCAGTGAGTATTCCCGTCGAGCTTCAAAACACAAAGGTTTGGACGCTTTCACCGGGCCGCGCTCTCGCGCGGTCCGGACTAGCTTCATGAGATGTCCGCTCTTCAAGATTTGCGTCTTTAAAGCGGACGGTCTTCAGTCGGCCAGTTTGAGCTTCAGAGCGGCGCGGGTGCAATGCGCCTAATTTCGATCGTTCCGACACCGATCGGATAGTGCCCGAAAGCAGTCATTCTTCGCTGCTTGAGCCGATGCAGCTTCGCGCCCCGTCAAGTCATAGTCGGCAGCGAGACGGCTGTCCGGAGCCTGTCGTTCGAGGATGTGAGGAAGAATGTAAGAAACGTGCCTAAACGTTAGTCGTCCAAGTCACTATCGGACTTTACCTGAATTCGGTCATCCCGACGGCTCAGGACGATTCAGCACTTACCGGTAACGGCAGAGGGGAAATTGCCCAAGTCTCCGCAAGGACGTTTGACCAACTTCCGGCTCTCGGGTTGACCAGATGAAGGTGACCTGCTTGGATCGCTTTTTTCTCACGTTGGGAGCAACTTATGCGGTGGCTTATTTCGGCAATGATGCTGATGCTACCTTTTTGTGCGCATGCTTCCAGTGAAATCCGTGCGCCTACCAGTGCTGAGCTGGCAACGGTTGTTAACCCACCGCCTCCGATTTCCACTTGGGATAATAGCGTGCCGGAGGGGCATCGCAAGCTGGCTGGATGCGTGGGCTTCGATACGCGACAAGAAGTCGCAATCGGAGCTCGACCTGCGATCTGGGTCACCACCATGGTGAATCGATGCCGCTTTGCCGTTTCGATAGGAGGGCAACTCGGCTCGATGCAGACCGGCGGCTGCAGCAGATTGATCAATTTTTCACTAGTTCTCGCTGCCGGAGAGGCCGCGGTACGAACGACGACCAATGATCGTCCCGTTTGTATAGCTGTCGTAAATCATCTGGAGATCGGTGATCCGGCTAATCACGTTGCCGACGAGCTTCGCCGGATCCGCGCCATAAGCCGCGAACCGACCGCGGCAGAGCTTGCAGCGATAGCAGTTCCTGTACCCGATAACGCATGGGCAGCTGACGTGCCCGTTGCCAGCCGCAAGCTGGCTGCGTGTATCACCAGCGAGGTGAAAGACGAGCAGGGAACGGGCGAGAATAAATTCATGATTTATACGCAAATCACGCTTCGCAACCGGTGCGAAATCGCGATAGTGATTGCGCTGCAATATGGACTGCTGCAGTCGGACGGACGCTGCGTAAGCGACGCATTCTCCAGCGTCACATTGATGCCGAAAAATTGGATGCCAATTTCGCTGAACGCGGTGGGTCGTGAATGCGTGGTGTCGATCAACTGGATTGGCGTTGGATCCTGATCAAGAGGGAAAGCCGAGGGCGACCTAAGTAAAGAATTTAGCGAATTACACCTGTGGTACGCTGGCTACTGCTGTGAGACGATCCGGGGGGCAAAGAACGATTGCTCACACGCTGCTTATCAGGCCGCGCTGAGCAACATTGTGATGACCAGAACGTGCCTAATAACTGATCCGTTGGCAGTCCGTATGCAGTTGGCAGCCAACGAAGCGACGCGAGCCGCTTGAAATGCCCATCGAAGCGTAAAATCAGGCTCACAATATGAAAACCTCACACTCTGCTGACGATATTCGGGCTTTATTCTTGGGTCAGATCGAGGAACAGAGCGCAGAGGCTGCGAAGCATCGGCTGGACCCTTATTGGACGGATATGAACACCGGTCGCAATGTGAGCGTCGACGAATATGAGGCCATTTATCAGATCGAGAAGATCGACCTTGAACCAACGGACGACGAAAGGCTTTCGCCTAAGGTCTATGCTGATCGACTGATATCCGATCTTACCGAATTGGCTGACCGCTATCGCTCTACCGCACTTGATCCAGATGGATACGGCATCGCTACGATTGGAACGGTGATGAGGAATTTAAGGGCATTTGCATTTTCCACCTCAGATCACCCCAGCCACGGAGAAGGCGGATGACAACAGCTTCGACAGTCGAAGAATTGCTCAGTGCCATTGACGCCGAAAGTGCAAATCGCGAGGATTTCTCGCCGAGTTTAAACCGCGATCGGGCGGCGAAGGCCATTGAGGCCATTCTGTGGTCCTATTCAGCGAGACAGGGAAGCACAGCATCGGTCTACGCAGCCGTCAGCCTTTGGGACGCGCTGGGGGTGGATATGCAATCGCTGCGGTTTCTTGATGAAAATAGCGTGGCCAAGCGGCCCGGACCTGACTGAATGATCCAATCGGACCTGGGCAAAGCTGACCGATCTTAACCGGAGAGATCCGAGGATAAAAAAGGTCCACCCCTGGATCTCTCTCTGAGGCCGGAGCACAGCAGTGTCCGCCATGGATCGAAAGCGGTCGCGACGCCCTAACCTGATCTAACGGCAAATTTTACGAATCTGCGCCCAAAGCGGACGGCGCGCTAACAGCTAGATCCAGCGGTAAATGACCCACTGGCGGCCGTCGCCAGCAGAATGGCTTCTGTGGGGGGGAAGCGGAAATAGGAAATGCTAACATTGGCGCATTTGGCGACAACGTAGGCGCGTTAACTGCGGCAATGGCGTGGGCGTCGAGGAACCGAATGCCGATAATGTGGTTTCCTCAATAGTTTCAACGGATGCGGAGCCCGGATATGGTTTTCCTGAAACAGGTTGGCGTAAGCGCTTTTACTCTTTTGCTCGCCGCTTGCTCGTCTCCTACACCGCCATCCCAGGATGAAACCGAGAAGCGCGCCGAGATGGCCTCCACGGTCGCTGGCGAACAGATCACAGCTGATAAAACACGGACGATCACGCTCAATACGCAGGGCGTTGCGCCGATTGGTTTGACCGTGCGCCTCAAAGGGATCGAGTTAGGGACCGACGCGACGGTCCTGCAAGTCAGCGCATCCTACGGTGGTACCGAGACCAACAATGTGCCCCTTGCGTCTGAAGCGACCTATTTGCGCGACGAGCATGGCAACAAGCTGATGCTCAAGCCGCCGCAAGACAATCCGCGATTGGATATCATTCGCGGCGAACAGCTCGACGGGCAGCTTGTGTTTCTTGGCTCGGTGCCGCCGGATACCAAGCAACTGACGCTCGTTATAAATGATAATAATCCCGGCGACTCCACGCTCGCGCCGGGCCTTGCGATCCCATTCTCGCTGGAGAGTGCCGAACCGTGAACCAGATGGTCGCTGCGATCCGGCCGGTCCTCGTTGGCGTACTGGGCCTCGCTGCGCTTTCCGGATGCGACGTCCGGCCGACGCAGCGCAGCTTAGTCGACGCTGAGACCGTTATGACACTGCGAAGCGACGTAGCTGAGACCCGTTTGTCGCTCGCGGCGGCGTCAGGCGAAGTGGGCAGCGTCGGCGTAGAAAGCCATCTTGCGCCGCCCGGTCAAGAGTCGCTGTTTCGCCAAGCCGAGGTGGCTCCGAGCAAAGTTGCGGAAACCCGGGCATTACTCAGCGATCTTGGCGCTCAAGAGGGAGTTGACCGCTCGATACGTTTCAACCTGCCTGCCGATATCTTGTTTGATTTCGACAAGGCGACGCTCCGGACCGATACCAGCGCCGCGCTTGAGAAAACTGCGCGTCTGGTCATGAACTATCCGAATGCGCCGCTTCTGGTGGCCGGCCACACCGATGCAAAGGGCGATGATGCCTATAATATTGCACTGTCGAAGCGGCGCGCGGACACGGTAGCGAAATGGCTGACGGCGAAGACCGGGCGGGGTGTGAAGACGCAAGGTATTGGCGAGAGTCAACCTGTCGCTTCCAATGCCCGTGCCGATGGCAGCGACGATCCCGACGGCCGGCAGCGCAACCGGCGGGTTGAGGTCATCATGCTACCCAGTCCGATTTGACGAGGAAGTGATCATGTCCAGATGTGACCGGAGACAATCATGCACGGTGTAAAACTGGCCGCTGGGGCGCTGCTGGCTCTTGCTGCGTGCTCGCCTGGTTCTGAAAGCAATGATTGGTCTGTGGAGGGGGGCGACGAGATACGGCCGCCTTCGAGCGAAGACGCGCGTCGGCTCCTGCAAAGCTGGTTTGACGCCAATCCACAATGCACGCCCTTTTTTACGATCCCGCATGATGTTGCCGTCGAAGCAGAGTATAGTCACAGGCTGGCGCAGGCCTTTGTCGATGCCGGTTTGCTGGAGAGGCAGGGCGAGGTCTCGATCGCCGATCCCAATTCAGGGTCAGGCGCGCGAAAGGTCGTCAGGTACATTGCGACGCCGGAAGGCCGAACCCAATTCAAACCCGGCAAGGGAGCGTTGGCGGACACGCCAACCATAGTCTGTTACGGCACGCGGGACGTAAAAGACGTCAAGGTCGGCGAGATCGGTACCATGGGCGACCGGGTTAGCGTGGCATATAGCTATCGGCTGAGCAAAATACCCGCATGGGCGCGATCATCTTCGATCGTGGAATTTTATCCGACGTTCCAGCAATGGCTAGACCGCGACGAAGAAGCGAACGAAGAATTGGTGTGGAAGGGCGGCAACTGGTCACTGGAACGGCCGCCTTCATCCGGCATGTTCGATCTTCGTCAATTGTCGCACTGACCTCATGCAGGGGCCACCTAAAGCACTCGTCGCGTTGTCCGGCTGCCACATTGGCAAGGTCGAGCTAATCCGGACAGAGATATCTAGGCCATCGTTCCTGAGATAGCACGATTTCTACCTATCAGTGGGTGCCTCCAACGCCCGAAAGGCGACACGATGAAAGGCGATTTTTCCCGCGATACCTCCGATCCCCGCCGGGGCTATCAAAGTGTGCTGCATCAGCAGGGCCGGATGGTGCTGGATGCGGACCTGAACGAGCAAGCTGCTTCTCACCTTCATCTCATGCGACAATTGGCGTGCGATCTCATTGGGCCGCACGGCGGTCCGGGCGCGGAAGCCGGATTTGAAATTACGATCGCCGAGAATGGCACGATCCTCATCGGCCCCGGGCGCTACTATGTAGGCGGCGTGCACGTCGAGGTTCCGCAGTTGATTGAATATAATAGCCAGCCCTTTTTTCGTCCGGCTGCAGACGACCCGTTATCCTCCGCCGATCGCGCTGCAAACGGTAAGACCGCGCTGATGTATCTCGAAGTCTTCGAACGAACGGCGAGCGCCGCCGAAGACCCCAGCCTCGCCGATCCAGCACTCGGGGGCTCCGATACCGCGCTACGCCGCCAAACCGTTTGGCATGTACGCAGCATTGAGACGGGAACGGCATTTGCCCAGATGGGATTCAATGAGATCAACGCTCTGCTCGATCTCGAAACAGGGGCGCCGCCACGGCTCGCAATACGCGCGGCTCAGGCCGCTACGAGTAGTGAACTCTCGGGCTACCTCGGCGCAGAGAACCACCTCTTTCGGATCGAAATCCACCGCGGCGGCGGGGCGGGTGAAGCGCAATATAAATGGTCGCGAGATAATGGGGTGATCGTCGGATCGTGGCATGGTTTCGATGGAGACCTTCTTCGCCTGTCGATGCGCGAGGCTTTACAACCGCCAGCCGTCGTCGAGTTGTCCGATGGTCCGCGCGAAGCTTCAGGGCTGCCGGGCGTCTTGGTGGAGATCGCCGCCGATCGCAACGACTGCTACCGGATCGTTACCGGAGATATCGAGGCGGTTCGGGCGCTATGGGAAACGAGCCTCTCCAGACCATTTGTCCGCCGATGGGAGCTGCTCCGGTCAGGCCCGGCGCCCGGGTTGGCTTTTGTTCAAGTGAGCCAATCGCCGGTGCCACTTTGGACTTTTCTTGGCGACGGTCTCGAAATTGCGTTCGAGGGCGGACCGTTCATTGCAGGAGATTATTGGCAACTGGCCGCCCGCCCCGGCGCCGACCTGCTTTGGCCCGGCGGCAGGGTCGCGGGTTTCTGGAAACCAAAATTCTGCGTACCCGCGGGCCCACTGCGTTGGCGGGCCCCGCTGGCGCTTGTAGGAAAGGAAGAGGGCAGACCAGCAGTTCGAGACCTGCGCCGACGTTTTGCACCGCTAATGTAACGCGCCCTCCTGACAGCTTCAAAAAGAAGTCGTGTCCGTTATCCAGCACATTGTCATCGGCATCCGTCGGCCTATTCTCGAAGCGTTGCTTCCGACTGACCGGCGCCCTGCAAAGTCGTCCCCCCAAACAACCTGCGCGACGTTCCGAATCCGCGTTATCTCCCACATACGACCTGCACGAGGCGGCAAAGCACTGATGGTCTGCTATCTCAGATTTACGACTAAAAGCGGAAGGTCTGAAATCGGCCATCTCGCGCCATAATATAGCGAAGCAGATCGCATCTTTGACCTAATCGGTCGCACATCAGCGGCTCGACTTTACCAGCCCGCGACCCACGGCAACCAGCGTGGCCTCCGCGCGGGACTGAACGTTGAGCTTTTGGTACAGGATCTTGATGTAGCTGGTCACGGTGTGGGGAGTTAGCCCCAGCTTGCGGGCGGCTTCCGCAGTGGTCATCCCGGCAGATATCAGTGTGAGGACTTCAGTCTCCCGCGCAGTGAGGCCAGCATCGTCGCGACGATCGATGGCCGGGCGCTGCTGGAAATGCTGCATCATCCGCCATGCGATGGAAGGCGACAAGGGAGGCTCCCCGGCATCGATCCGCTGAAGCAATGACGACAGGGTAGCAGCGTCGCGATCCTTGAGGAGGTAGCCGCCGGCGCCTGCTGCGATTGCATCAAACAAATGGGCGTCGTCGTCGTAGATTGTCGCGACGATCGCGGTGGTGGCGGGATGGCGCGCTGCGATCTGGCGCAACAAGTCGATCCCCGAACCGTCGGGTAATCCGAGATCGATCAACGCCATGGCGAATGGCAAGGTGGCATTCCGCTCTTGCCCATCGAGCCAGCGGCGCGCCTCGCCGAGAGTTGAAGCCTCGGCGATCGCCATGTCCGGAAACGTGTCGCGAAGGGCTTGCACCAGCCAATTGCGAACGCTCGCCTGATCTTCGACGACAAGACACTGACGCGTCGGGGTCTGCGCGATCTGCGCGTCATCGGCCATCAAATGTCTCCTTGTCTTGCGAACCCAAAGGTTTCGCCTGCCAGCGGCCAGCTAAGCACGATCCGCGTACCTGCGGCCGGTTCCTCGATCCGAAGCGTTCCGCCAATGCTTGCGAGGCGTTTCGCCATCCCGGTCAGGCCAGTGCCGTGACTGGTCCCGATAGTCATCCCTAGGCCGTCATCGGCAATTCTGACCATCCCGGTGTTGCCTTCGAAGCTGATCCTGACCGACATGTGCGTCGCCTCCGCATGGCGCATCGTGTTGCTGACGGCTTCGCGAATGGCTGAGGTGATCGCTTTCGAGTGATGATACGGCATAAGCTGGCTTTCCGCTCCGTCGACGATTGGCCAGTCGAGCGCGATCCCGACGGCCTCGAGCCTCGAAGCGGTTTCTATGCGAATGTCCGCAATCACACGCGACAAGGGCGCATTTTCTCCGATCAGGCCCGTCACCAGCGTGCGCATGTCGCGCAGGGCATCCTGCAGCAGCGACCTGACTGGTCCCTGAGCAACGTGAATTCCGGACAACAAACGTGCGCCGATGTCGTCGTGGAGATCTTGCGCCATACGGCGTCGCTCGTCGGCGGCGCCCCGGTCGTAGGATAGAAGCGCCTCTCCGGCCTGTCGGCAAAGTGTGGCCATTTCATCCAACAGATGACGATCATCGGGCGCAAATAGCCGAGTACCGCGGCCGGCATAAGCAAGCCGCAACGCGCCGCCTCCCGCCGGATCGGCGACCAGCATCGCGATGCCATCTTCTATAATCTCCGCCGATCTCGTGACGGGCCCTTGAGGCCTGATCTCCAGCGGCTCGAACAGGCGTTGCATTAGGGCCCGCCACTGCGCCGATCGTACAGCGGGAGCTGCGAACACAACCTCCATGACCGCTGCGAACATCTCATTCTTTCGAAGACCTGTCCGGCGCGTCAAAAGCATCGCCAATCTGGAGCGCGCAGGGAGATACGCTAGCCCGACAAGGATCAGCGAAAGCCCCAAAGCAGGCCCCTGATCAAGCCCTAAGCCATAGATAAGCACGGCGTCGGCGAGCCAGAGGGCTGCCGTCCCGCAGACCGCAAACAGAATTCGAAAGCTCCAGGCTTTGGCCTCGAAGAGCCGATAGCGCAGCAGGCCGAACGTGAGGCCCGCATAGATCAAGAGCAAAAGCGGAAAGCCAACAGGTGCGTCGACGATCGCTTGCACACCGACAAGATTGGGCAGCGTGAGCAGGGCGATAAACCCCCCGGCGCCGACGACGACCGAGAGGCCGAACCATGTCAGCGCAGCACGCGCGAGCGGGTCACCCCGCGTCACCCGGAATTGTTCTGCAAGTGCAAGGCACAAGGCGGCGAATAAGATCGTCACCTCCACCTGCGCACCGCCGGTGGCTTCCCGCAGTGTAACCAGCATTCCAGCCAAACCGTCGCCCGGCCGATGCACCCATTCGAACAGGCGCCCGGTCGCTATGGCTAATGCCACCCCGAAGCAGAGCAATGCTGCGACTATGACGACCTTCGCGGATGCCAGCCTGCGGGGATATACGCAAAACAACGCGACCATCAGGATGGCAAACGACACGGCAGCGATCTCGTGCGAGAACATGAGCCACCGGTAGAGCTCACCATCGACCGCAAGGTCACGCGAGATCACGATGGCTGTCCCCGCGGTTACGAAGGGGAAGGTGAGCCCCGATAGCGCAACCAGGCGATTGGGCAGGCCATTCGGTTCGGACGCAAGCACGACAGCGGATACTGCGATCCCCACCACGCCTGGAACCAGTACGATCCAGAATCCCCACGGGATGCCGCCAAACCCACGTTTGGCTCCAACCGCGTAAGGATCCCCTGCAATCACAAGCCGGGCATTTGGCGATTGCAACATTTTAGCGAGCAGCGTCTGCCGCTCGTAAAATCGATGCAGCGTGTCAGCCGTATCAAACTTGTCGCTGTCTTTGACGATGTCCATTGGCAGGATGCGAACGCGCCGTCCGCCCTGATGCAGCTCCACTGGACCTATCGTCTCGCCGTTCAGACGGGCAACGACTGCCCCGTTGCGTTCCTTGACCACCACGCCCGTTGCCGGTTGCATCGCACTTACCCAGATCGCGGCGATTGCCACAAGCATGCCAAGCATCAGCATCGAGCGAACGATCGTGACGGGCAACAAGGTTCGCAAAGTCGGTCCTCCCGATCCCTACATCAGCGTCACCGCATGTCAGGACGCAGGAGGAGCTGGCCGCCCCGACCTGATCGAGTGAATAGACATTGTAAATCGAATTACGCATCCCCCCTTGGAACGGCACCTATAGCCAGCATCTCTTAGGTTAGTCGCTTTGGGGTAACGCGCTTTTGGGGGCCCAGTTCGTCGGCAGAACTTTGACATTGTCGGCGCGCAAACTGTTCCCCAAGCGCACGGCAGTCCCTTCCGCCGTGCTTTGATCTTTGGCCCACACGCATTCGACCTTCGATTGCGCACGCACAAGCCGGGGATCGATGCCAGCGCCCTCAATAACCTGGGCGACGCTAGCGTCGCTGCGAAGCCAGAGCTGATATTCTTCGGTCAGGGCCGCGACCCGCGCTTCGTCACCATAAGAGAGATTCAGCAGCGCCACGCGATTAGATCCAGGCCGCGTCGGAGTTGCAGTGCAAACGACAAAACCATCTGCAGAGGCCTGTGCCGGGGCGGCCGGTGCAACGGCGAGCAATACAGCTGCGGAAATTTCGATGAAAATCATGCTTCAACTCCAAGTCATCATTGAAAAATAGGGAATTTTGATTCGGGCTCGGCTGTAGAACCGATCAATGCTTACATGCCGCGCGCCGCTGCGATGCTTTCTGGTTCCTGAAGAGCGGCGATGGCATCCGCATTGCCCTGCGCTGCAGATTTCCGGAACCAGCGGACCGCCTCTTTCATGTCTTTGGGCACACCCTCGCCCCCCGAGTAGAGCGCGCCCAGAATGTGCTGGCCCTCCGCGTGTCCACTATCTGCGGCCAGTCGGGCATATCGCGCGGCAACGGTCATGTCCTTGGGCACCCCATCGCCAAAATATGCGAAGCGCGCCATCATCACCTGCGCGTCGCCATCGCCGGCATCTGCCGCCTCGCGCGCATAACGGACTGAACGCGCCAGATCCTTCGGCTCAAGGGCACCTTCATATAGAATGGCTGCGTAATCGCCCATCGCCGCGGGATAATGTTGGTCCGCCGCCATCCGAATATATTTGAGCCCTCTCGCCGGGTCCTTCGCTTGACCATTGCTGCCTTGAACAAGCGAGAGTCCTAACGGGCGCATCGCTTCGGACTGGCCAAGATCGGCCGCTTTCGTGATCAGTGCCCACCCTTTGGCCGTGTCTTTTTCAAGGACGGTGCCGCCCACCATATATTGCTCGCCCAAGACTTGCAGCGCCATAGGATGATCCTGGGCAGCGGCAAGCTTGAGATAATGGATCGCTTTGGCGGGATCCTGTTCGGCGCCATTGGTGCCATAAAAGTAGATCACGCTTCCCAGTGTCGCTTGCGCGACGGCCTCGCCGGCGTCGGCGGCGCGCGTCAGCAGCCCGATCGCCTCCGGGAGGGGGGCATCGCTCGTCCGTTTTTCAACGGCGTCCGTGATCAGCATCATGCCGTACAGAGCTTGGCCATAGCTATCACCGCCGGCCGCCGCGATTTTCAGCGCCGCTCGGGCAGCGTCGCGGTCTACGGGGCCGCCGCGCCCATACATGGTCAGATAGCCATATTGCGCGGAGGCGGCGGGGTGCCCTTGGGTCGCTGCGGCTCCAAACCAGCGGCGTGCGGCGACATCATCGCGCGCGACACCCAGCCCCGCATAGTTCAATCGGCCCAGATTATATTGCGACTGCGCTTTTCCTTCCGCGGCCTCCCGCGTAACCCGGGCCACCATTTGCGGCGTCGTCTCTTCAATGTTGATGAAAACGGTGCGGCTCGCGACGACGCTCTGCGGGCCTCGCTCTGCGCCCGGTGTGGCGGCGAAGGCGCCCGTGGAAGGCGTAGCCGAATTGGGTGCGGTTCCGCCTGATCCCCCTGTGGTCGAGCGGCCGCCGGCCAGTCCCTTTTGGAACGACGCATCTGCGTTACGGCGGTCGTTCGCGGCGGCCGTATCGCGCATGCTGGCCATCATCCGCTGGCGATTGGCCTCGTCATTTGCTGCGCTCCACTCTGCGCGAGTTGGCGAGGCAGTGAGTAGGGGGAGTGTCAGCATTGCCGCGCCGACCCAACGGGCTACCCGGATCCGATCGAACTGAGGGGCAAGCGTAATAAAGCGCATATGGATCCTGACCTGAATGGGAGCGCAACATCAGCTGATCGCCGGGAAGCGACAATTACATCAGTCGTATCAAGCAGATGGTCAGCGACAACCCTAGGATTAGGGGTGCTGATCAATTCTGGCAGCGTTACAGAAGCGCTCGCTCACCGAGCAAGTCATCGCGCGAGAACTCGCGACAGTCTGACGTAGCTCTTCAAATCTTGGCATGGAGACATCATGATTCGGAAACTTTCATTCGTCGTCGCGATCGCAATTTCAGCGCAAGCGGTTGCACAAGTTCCATCGCATTCGCGCGCTGAAGCGCTGCGCTGCGCAGCGGCGGCACTTGCTCTGTCGGGTATTTCCAAAATTCCGGAAGAGAAGGCTAAATATCAGAAGAAGGCCGACGCATTTCTCGAGCCAGTCATTCAACAGAATAAGCGCGACGGCATGTCTGACGAGAATTTCAAAGGCGAATTTCGTGTGGTAAATGAGGGCTACAAAAAGCAGCTAGACGCTTTCGGCGGGTCGACTGACCAAATGCTGATGGCATTTGAAGACGTGGAAGATTGCAGTAGCTGAGATCGGTCGGCGTTCGTGCGTTGCGATCAGCCCGATTGAACTGCTGTCGCCGCTTGACCACTTACGGCTCGCACAGGAGCAGCATTTCAAAGCGGCCGATGCCATCGCGCGCGCGCATCCAGACGAAACTCCCGTAATATATCGAGACCGTAACGTCCGTCGGGCAGCCGGCCAAAACTCTGAAAGCACATCGAATGAAACAGGCCATCGGAATAGTTGTCGCCGCGGCTCTTGCACTGGGAGCCGTGCCGGCGCTGGCGGCAGACGACGCCTTCCTCGTCGGCGCCAAAGCCTATGCGACGGCAGATAAATCTGACGCCCGCCCCTCCGAGGCCAGCGATTACGCTTATTGCGCTGGCTACTGGGACGCATGGAGCACGTCGATCAGCAGCGGCAAAGTGCCCGCAGAGCGCCTTCAGCCACTTCCGATTGCGCTGAAGCCGCCATCGACCGAACTCGCGTCGATGGCGATGATCCTCATGCTCGAGGAGACGCCGGAAATCGACCAGAAGATTGAACTCGCCAAGGCCGAGGCCCTGATATTGATCGACGCGAGCCTGGCGGGCAAAGTCAAAGCCGCCGAAGATCTGTTCCATTCGCTTGGCATCTGCCAAATCAGCGAAGACGAATAAGGGTCAGTCGCCGCTAGTCTTACCGGCCGCTCCACAGCGCGTCAGATCATACATCGCGATCGGAATGGAAACCGCCGTCGCTGTGCTGTCGCCATTGGCCGCCGCCGGATTGTACCAAAGCAACGGGCCGAGACCGCGCGCGAACAAATGCGCCGGCGCCGCGCTATCCGATTGCGGTACCGCGTCGATCACATCGTAATTCGCGCCGAACATATCGAAATCGACCTGCGGCGGCTCCTCTGCCGTGTCGGTCGCCCCGGCGTCCCGATCGGCCTCGGTGAGCGTGGCGGGATCGCGGTCGGGCGTCAGATACACACCGCCATAGCCGTTCGGCGCGTTGAAGGAGAACCACCTCCGGCGCCCTTCAACCTCGACCCAGAAAAACAGGTCGCTGCTGAAATTGACCTGGAACCGCTGCCGGGCAAAACCCGCGGTCACGTCTCTCGTGCCGCGCAAGGCGTAGGTCGCCTGCTCAGCGCGACATGCCGGCACATTTGCCGCCATGCTGGTTGCCAGCAACATGCTTGCGATCATTGTCATTCCCCCGACTGTGCATTGCGCGCCCCACCGTCCTTTAGCACCGGTAGCTACAACGTCGCGCCATTTCAGCGCCCTCGGGAATATTTGCCGATCGACCGGAGCGCAGATCATTCGGGCTGACCTCTTGCGCGAGACGGATGTCCGAATAGAAGGGCGGCGGCATGATGCGGATGTTGCCGCTTGGGGGAGCTTCTGGAATGAAATGGTTGATTGCACTGTCGGTCGCTATGAGCGCGGTCAGCGCACCCGCTGCGGCGCAGATTAGCAAAAGTATCGACTTTTCGGACAGTCAGGCGCCCGTCACCGTGTCTCATGAAGGCGCCATTGTGACGTTGCGGCCTGTTCGCGACCCCGAGCTCGACGACCTTATCGATGTCGAGGCAGCGATCCGCGTACCCGGCTTGGCTCCGGTCGTCGTATCGGAGGGCGGGGCGACGTCGAAATTCTTCACGCGGTGGGTGGGGATCGGCAAATTGTCCGCAAGCGATGCAGCCCCCTCGATCCTTCTGGAAGGGTTCACCGGCGGCGCCCATTGCTGTGCGACCCTGCGCGTCGTTACGCCGGTGGGCGGGATCTTCAAGACGATCGAATTCGAAGCGATCGACGGTTCGGGTGCGGAAGCCTTTCCCACCGATATCGACGGTGACGGGCGCGTCGACTTTGTCCGCCAGGACGATCGGTTCCGCTATCGCTTTTCGTCGGGGGCGGGAAGCCTCAGTCCGCCCGTGATCTACAACATCTTTCAGGGGCAGTTGGTGGACGTCAGTAAAAAGCCAGAATTTGCGCCGGTGTGGGTGAAGTTTGCCGCCGAGGCGCGCGCTCTGTGCACCGACACTTCGCAGTCCGATCGCAACGGTGCCTGCGCGGCATATGTGGCCGCTGCTGCGCGGCTCGGCAATTTCGAGCCGGCGATGCGCGAGGTCAAACGGTTCGCGGCAAAGGGCAAGAAACTTGATCTCCCGATGGCGTGCCGTTCGGCAGTCGTCGATGGGCAGTGCCCTGTCGGTATGGAACGTAAATTTCTCACCTTCGGCGACGCGCTGCGCTGGTTTCTTCAGGACACCGGCTACACGGGCTGACTTAATTTACGTCGGCCGTCGACCGTCGTGATCCGCCTGCCTTGTGCGGGATAGCGAGCACGTCGAAATCCGTGGGCAAGCGTCCATCCGAGGAATTGGATGTCAGCTTGGCGCGATCCCTAGCCGAAAGCGGACCGTCCGAAATCGGCCAAGTGCCGCGTAGGTTGGCGCCGACAAAAAGGCCTCGCGATGAAGCGAGGCCTTTCCGTTCTCTTGCTCTTGCAAGCGGGAGAAACCTCCTCGGCCGGCTTGGGTCGCTAAAGCTGGCTTCGGAGAAGAAATGAGGCGAGAACCTCCTTAAAAGCCGAACGCGACACCTACGCGGCCGCCGGTCGAGCCTTTCACGGTTGATCCCGCAAAACCGCCCGAAACGTATACGCGCGGTGCCGCGCGCACGACTACCGCCCCCGAAAAACCCTGCTCGCCGCGAAAGGTGGCGAGGTTGAAGTTCATCGAGACGGTGCTGTCGGGGACGATCATGGTTCCGCCCATCGCCATCGCCGCCGCGATGCCGCCATTGGCGTGCCGGAAGCGGCGGTCGGATGAAGCGCTCAGAACGTCGATGCGCGTGTCGACCTGTCCCAGCCGGTCATCGACCGCGTCAAGTGCCGACCCGACACTGGCGTAGCTTTGGCCGCCGATCATATAGCTGGGGGCGGATGCAGCGCCGGTCGCTGCGTTATAGCTCGATCCGCCGCCGAGCGCGCTGGCGGTGCTGGCGCCAAGCGTATCGCCGCGCACGATGGCGGTGTCGGCGGTGGTCTGGGCGGCAGCGGCGTCGATGCGCGCGGTATCCGCCGTGCCTTGCGCCGTTGCCGCATTGGTCAGCGCGGTGTCGGCGGTCGCCTGCGCCGCGATCGCCAGTGCCGACGCCGCCTGGGTGCCGTCTTGCGCCGCGAGCAGCGCCGCGGCGGCTTCGGTGCGGGCCAGATCGGCGGTTCCCTGCGCCGTGGCGGCGGCGGCGGCAACGACGTCGAGCTGGCGCTTGTTGACTGCGTCGGTCGCCTGGGTGCCGTCGGCGACCTGCGTGATCTGGCGTTCCGCGCCCGAACGGCCCACGGAAACACTGTTGGCGCGATCGGTTTCCGAACCCTGACCCAATGCGACCGAGTTTCCGAATAATGCGCGGCTTTCTGAGCCGAATGCGCTGGCATTGGTGGCATTGGCCCTAGCGCCCGCGCCTACGGCGGTCGCATTATTTTGCCCTGCTGCAGTTATACCGGCCTGAGCACCAGCGCCGAGTGCAGTGGCTGCCGCGTTTTCAAATGTGTTGGGGATAATGTTCGCCAGAACATCGGAAACACCGCCGTCACCGCCCGCCCTCGCGCCAAAGCCATAGACGCTGCTACGGTAACCCGCAGCCGCGCTGTCGGCGCCTGCTGCGATGCTTTGTTCGCCGACGGCTCGGCTAACATGTCCGATCGCGGTACTGCGCAAGCCGATTGCCTCCGTTTTCATGCCGAGCGCTGTGCTCCCTGGCCCGGATGCGTTGCTGAACACGCCGACCGCGACGCTTGCATTCCCAGATGCCGAACTGCTGCCGCCGCATTCTGTCGAGAAATTGGGATCGTCCGCATTGCCGGGAATGCCGTCGGGGCCGGGGTTACTGTTGCATTCGGGCGTGCCATCGGCCAGCGCCGACGTCGGCAGCATGCCGATCGTAATAGCGGTGACGGCCAGCGTCAGCGGCGCAGCGGCGGTTAGCAGGTTCGACAGTCTATTCATTATGCACTCCTCAAAGGCTCCAAGCGGATGCCGCCTGAAAATTCGTACCTCTGAGGGGATAGAAACCACGGTCGTGCGGTGCATCGGCCAGATGGCCTAACCGCATGGCCGACGCCTTAGCCAGATGGCCTAGATGCCTTGTGCCGACGTGCAATTGCGGCAAGGTTGCCGTCATGGACCACGACACACCGTCTCTTCATGGCCCCGGTTCCAGTTCGCCGACGGTCCGCGCCGGTCCGGGAAACGGCTGGGCAACTGAAGATCGAATAGCGACGGGCGCAGAGCAATATCCTGTCGGCTTGCTGACGAGCTTGCTGCGCTACGCCGGGCTTGCTGCTGCATTTTACTCCATGTCGGTGCTGTTCGCGCCGCATGTGCCGCATGCCACGATGCGGTCATGGGGCATCGTCACGATCATTTTCATGATCATCTGGCTGACTTCGATTGTTGTCCATTATTGGATCCGGCCTTCGCAGGCGGTTGAAGTCCGGCAATGGAATCTGATCGGGAAATGCCTGCTGATCGGCACGGTCCTGATCATAATGACGATGATCTGGGCTTTTCTGCCGGGGGCGCCGGAGCCGCTGCATCTGTTGATGATCATCTTCGTGATGGCTTATCTGTCCATCACGATCATTTCGGCGCCGCAACATGCCGTGGTCAACAGGTTCGCGATCATCGCCATGTTGGGATCGATCCTGATCGTCCACGATTATCAGGCAGATTTGTTCAATGGCGTCATTTTCGTGTTCGTCCTGCTGTTCGCGGCGATCATGTTTTTTTTGAGCAAGGTGTTCCCAGACGCCATCAAACAAGCGGCGCAATCTCGGGAAATTTCCGAAGCGGCACGCATCCAGGCTGAAATGCAGCGGGATGCGAAGGGGCGGTTTCTGGCCTCCGCGTCGCATGACCTGGGCCAGCCTTTGCAATCGGCACGATTGTTTTTCGATCAGGTCGTGAGGGGCACCGATCCGGCGCTGCGGGCGAGCGCCGTGATGCACACCGAAGCGGCCTTCTCTTCGATCGAGCGGCGACTGCGTCAAATGATCGAGCATCTGCGCCTCGAATCCGCGGACAGGGCTGCGGCGCTTGTCGCGCTCACGGTCGGACCTTATATCGCCCGGACGGCGGCGCTGGCCGAAGCCATGGCCGCACAGAAGGGCGTCGCGATCCATGCTCTGCCAAGCAGTTTGCAAGTCTGGGCAGACGCCGAACTGCTTGAAAGGGCGTTGCTCAACTTGGTCGACAACGGATTGCGTCACGCACGGGGCACGCGATTACTGATGGGAGCGCGCCGGCGGGGCTCTTCCGTTCGCATCTGGGTCATCGACGACGGCGTTGGAATTCCGGCAGGGGACGTGGCTTCGTTGTTTGAGGATTATTTCCAGGGCAGCAATCATGGCGACGAGGTGCGTGGCGGCTTTGGATTGGGCCTGGCATCGGTCCAGCGGACCATGTCATTGATGAACGGCAAAGCCGGGCTTGACCTGAACTGGACCCGCGGAGCGGCCTTTTTCCTTGAGTTACAAGATGCCGCTGCCTAGCTTGAGTCATGAACAACTGCTTGATCTGCGATGATCACCAAATGATGTTGCAGGCGTTGAGGGGCAGCGTGCAGATGTCCTGGCCCAGGGCCGAAATCACTCTCGCGGGTGATTTTCCGTCCGCCTGGTCGTCTGCGGCGGCCGGTCCCGACCTGATATTGTGCGATCTGGGGATGCCCGGCGCGGGCCCGGTCGAGGGGATAAGGCGGCTGCGCGAAGTAGCCCCTGGATCCCCCGTGCTTGTTGTGACGGGTGTCGAGGACGATCAGATTTTGCTCGATATGTTCGAGATTGGCGTGGCCGGCTTCATTCCCAAAGTGTCCAGCCCCACGATTTTGGAGCTGGCAATGCGCCTGATCCTGGCTGGCGGCCATTATCTGCCGGAGCGCATGATCAAATTGACCAGTAGGCTTTCGGAGACAAGCACCGAGCCGCCATCTTTTGTTGCGGGGGCTAATTTTTCAAAGCTGACAGTGCGTCAGATCGAAATATTGCGGATGATCGCCACCGGAAAATCCAACAAGGAAATTGCCCGCGCGCTTTGTCTTTCGCCCGCCACGGTCAAAGCCCATGTGGCGGCCGTTATTGCGGCGCTTGGTAGCGTAAACCGTACCGAAGCAGCGTTCGCGGCCCGAAATCTTGGCGTCATCTAGTCGTGATGCTTGAGCCGCCCGATGCGCCTTGGAGGTCATGAATGCACGCTCCTGCAAACCGTTCAGACACCCAAATATTCGTGCGCATTGCGGCGCTGTGTCTGGGAATAAACATCTTTGGCTTCGGATTGAATGCGGCGCTCGGGCGCGTCGATAGCGCTGCGCTTTCACCTATCCTCTATATTCACGCCTTGCTCTTCGTCGCCTGGAGCGTGCTTGCCGTTGTTCAGCCCTCCCTCGTCGCGCGCCCCAACAGGATGACGCATCGTAAACTCGGATGGACGATGATGGTCTTGGCGGTCGCAATGGGTGTCAGCGGTTTGTGGATTACCATCGCGGCCATCTCGGCAGGGAGAATGGCGCCCGCCAATATTTTCATGATGATCAATATCCTGACCGTGGCTGGCTTCTTTGGTCTCATCGCCGCCGCGCTCGGGTTTCGTCGCAAAATGGCGTGGCACAGCCGGCTGATGATCTCGGCGACGATCCTGCTGACGGGGCCGGCCTGGGCGCGCATTTTGCCTATGGATCTACTGGGACCAGCCGGCCTTATAGCGATATCCGCCTGCGTACTGGCCCTATCGGCATGGGGTATGATTCATGATCGACGCGCCCACGGCCGGATTCACCCTGCTTGGTGGTGGGGCGCGAGCGTTGCGACCCTGATAGGTCCGCTTGCGCCGCCTCTTGCTTTTATTCCCAGTTTTGCGGACTGGGCTGCGCGCATTTAATCGGCGCCCTCCAGCAAATCGGGTTGAGGTGCGCGCACGGAGCAGGGAAGGGGCGCGACCTTCTGTAATCTATTAACCGGTCTTCGCTTCCGTCGGCGGCGTTTAGAAACGATGATATATTTCTCCGAGCCGCACCACTGAGCCATGACCGCACTAGTGAACTTGCCCCGCGGGTCAACTCGCGGAGCCGAATGTCCGCTATCTCGGTTTAGCGTCCAAATCCAGACAGTCTGGAATCGGCCAATTCCCGATGAGGGCTAGATTCGGGATGCGCCCTCCTCGACCAATGCTTCAACTGTCGGATAGCCATTTACAGCCATCAGCAAGTCCGCTTCAGCGAGGATTGACCGGAGCACGTGCGCCGCACCCTTTGCCCCGCCGATTGCGAGGCCGTAGGCGTAAGGACGCCCGATGCCGACCGCCTTGGCTCCCAGAGCCAGCGCCTTGATCACGTCGCTGCCCGAACGGACGCCGCTGTCGAACAAGGTTGGCATTTCGCCGGCGGCGTTCACTACGTCCGAGAGCATATCTATCGCAGCAATCCCGCCATTTGCCTGGCGCCCGCCGTGGTTCGAGCAATATATTGCGTCAACCCCATGGTCAGCCGCTCGGCGAGCGTCGTCGGGGTGGCAAATGCCCTTTAAAATGATGGGCAATCGGGTGATTGATCTGAACCATTCGATGTCGCTCCAGGTCAGTACCTTGCCGAATGTCGTCGCCCAGGCTTGAACGGCGGCGGCGATATCCTCTTCCGGCGGACGCGCCAGCGTCGCCCGGAAGACCGGATCTGAAAAATAATTCTCAAGCACCTTGCCGCGCAGCTGGGGAAAATTTGACGCATTGAGATCGCGGGGGCGCCATCCCGTGACCCATGTGTCGAGCGTGATTACCAGCGCCTTATAGTCGGCTGCCTCGGCACGGCGGATCAGGCTCTCGGCCAAGTCCGGATTCTTGGGAGTGTAGAGCTGGAAAAACGCCGGGACGGATCCCGTCGCATTCGCCACCTCTTCCAGCGGACTGTTCGACAATGTCGAAGCGCAAAAGGGGACGCCGGTCATTGCGGATGCCTCCGCCGCAGCAATGTCGCCGCGCTGGTCCTGGGTGATCTCCCCATTGACGCCGATGGGCGCCATAAAGATCGGAGAGGGCAGGGTCATTCCCAAAAGGTCGACCGACAGGTCGCGCGACGTGCAATCGACCAGCATGCGGGGGACCATGCCCCAATGGTGAAAGGCGCTCGCATTCGAGCGCTGGGTATGTTCGTCGCCGCAGCCGCCCTGCACATAATTCAGCAGTGAGGGCGAAAGCGCATTTTCAGCGCGCTTTTCCAGCGTTGCAAAATCGACAGGATAATCGGGAAGTACCCCGCGCAGGCCGTCCTGATAGATCTGCGTCTGCAGATCGCCATAATGTCCCATTGTCCCGTCTCTCCGCTCAATCGCCGACGCATATTTGCGTGTGCCGGTCTTTCGTCCACTTCCGCCAGTCGGTAACGTATCGCTTTTTTACCGGTTCAAAAGCGTAAAACAGGCCGCGTTTCTCGACATCCTTGTGGCAGCAGCGCGAAAGTTACCAGCCTCATGTAAAAACTACTAGCAGGTAGATATCTTTTGCGGCATACCCTCCCGGCGGGCCGCCATCGATAGAATGGCGCCGCGGAGGGAGGTTTTGGTGTCACTATCCGGCTGCCTTGGGTCGATGCTATGACCGTCGCCGTGTCTAGTGATTCCCTGATCCGCCCGCGCGTCTCCGGCGCTTCCCTCAAGTCCGAGTTCGTTGCCTTCAAGGTCAACCGTATCGTCGAGGCAGCGAGCCATCTTTTTTACGAGCGAGGCTACAGCAGCTGCACGCTCGACAATGTCGCGAGCGAGCTCAGCGTCACCAAGCCCTTCCTCTACTCCTATTTCAAGAACAAGGAGGCGATCCTCGCTGCGATCTGCGAGGTCGGGATCAGCGAGGCGCTGGCGGTGCTGGAAGACGTCCTGGCGCATGAGCATGACAGCCACCGGGCGCGGCTCGCCGAAGTGGTCCGCAAGGTCGGACAGATCGTGATCGATCGGCAGGAATATGTCGTCGTTTATCAGCGCGAAATGAAGCATCTGAGCGCCGACGATTATAAACGCATTTTGCGCCTGCGGCATAGTTTCGACCATCAGATCGGCGAAATGATCCGCGAAGGCGTCGCCAGCGGCGAATTTCGCGAAGACATTGATCCGTTCATCGCGGTGTGGATCGGAGGGCTGATCAGCTGGATTCCGACCTGGTATTCATCCAGCGGCCAGCGATCTGCGGAAGAAGTGATCGAATATCTCGTCCAGGCCGCGCTGCGGCTGGCGGGCGCGGAATAGCTTCAAAAGGTATGAGTGAAGGCAAAGGATGAACGGGCGGGATCGCCCGACTAGCATGACCAGACATTAGATTACTGACCGGTAGAAAATTATACACCCGGTATATCAGGGAGAGAGATTATGAATTCGAAGATCAAGCATTTGCTGTTGGCCACGGCCATGGGTTCGTTCGCTGTCGCGTCTCCTGCATTGGCGCAAGACGCCAGCCCGGATGCTGTCGCCGACGGCAATGATGACGGCACGATCATCGTGACCGCGACCAAATCGGGCAAGTCGCTGGAAGACACCGGAGCGTCGATTTCGGTTCTGGGTGCAGACGATGTGGGGGCCGGCGGCATCGAGGACGCCGGCGATCTCGCCGCCGCGGTGCCCAACGTCTCCGTCGGTGACCAGTTCGGCGTCAACCGCACCTTCATCCGCGGCATCGGCCTCACCAGCATCGATCTGGGGGCCGACGGCGCCGTCGCCTTTCTTCAGAATGGCGCGATCATCAGCCGCCCCGCCGCGCAACTCAGCGGATTTTATGACATCCAGCAAATTGAAGTTCTGCGCGGGCCGCAGGGGACGACCTATGGCCGCGGTGCGACCGGCGGCGTGATCAATATCGTGACCGCGCGGCCGACCCCCGAATTCGAAGGCTTCGCCCGCGCAACTTATGGCAATTATGACGCCCGCACGCTTGAAGCGGCGCTTGGCGGGCCGATCGCTGGCCAAAATCTGATGTTCCGCATTGCGGGCAAATATGAAAAGCGTGACGGCTATGGCACCAATTTGTTCACCGGCAATCCGATCGACGATCGCGACGCCTATGCCATCCGCGGCTCGCTGCTCGCCAACCTGTCACCCGACCTAGAGCTGCTGATCGTCGCCGATCACTTCAAGGAAGATGATAACAATTACGCGTTCCACTATTTCGGACCGACCGTGGTGCCCGAAGCAGGACTCGCATCCTCCCTGCTCGGCGGCAACACGATTTTCGATTATTATGCGGCGCGCGGCGAGAAGCCCGATCTGCGAAACATCTATTCGGATGAAGACGCGATCAACAAGCGCAACGGGTCGAGCATCCAGGGCATATTGACGTGGGATTCAGGCGACTTCTCGCTGATCTCGACGACTGCCTATCGCAAGTTCAAGCGCTTCAACCGCGACGACCTCGACGTCAGCGATTTCAATGCCTTTGGCCGCAACGACTACACCGAAAATAGCGAGTCGTTCAGTCAGGAAGTGAATTTCAACTATAATGTCGGCAGTCTGTCGCTGCTCGGCGGCGCGACCTATTTCGAGGAAAAGCTGTTTGGCGAAGTCCGTGTTCCCACGGTCAATCTGGCTTCCTATTTCAACATCGTGCTGGGCACCAATCTGCCCGCCAATCTGTTCGACAATGGCAATTATCTCCAGCGCGGCACCGTGAAGACCAAAGCCGCCGGCGCCTATCTCGAGGCGGCTTTCGAAATCCTGCCTGACCTCACGATCACCGCCGGCGCGCGTTACAACTGGGAAAAGCGCAGCGGTGTCGGGCGTTTCACCTTCGAGGCGCAGGGACTCGATATTCCGACCGACAAAACCGGCAGCTGGAATGCGATTACGCCCAAGTTCGCGATCGAATATCGCACCCCGGGCGGCACCTTATTCTATGGCAAGGTGACGCGCGGCTTCAAATCGGGGGTCGTCAACATCGGCAGCATCAATTCGGTCATCGATCCCGAATATGTGTGGAGCTATGAAGCCGGTTTCCGCGGGGAAACCGCCGACCGAAAATTTGGTTTGTCGGGTGCGGTCTTCTATTACGACTATACAAATCTGCAGGTTGGTTTCGTCAATGCCAACAGCATCGTCGAGACAATCAACGCGGCGTCGGCGCGTAACTATGGCGTCGAGCTCGAGGCAACCTTCCGCCCCGCGGACAACACGACGATCCGCGTCTATGGCACCTATCTCAACGCCAAATACAAGGATTTCTGCAACGGTTATTATGCCGCGGGCAATGCCAGTCGGCCGCAATATCCAACGTGTGCGACTGACCCGGGGCTGGTCGATCTTTCGGGCAACCGGTTGTCGAACGCGCCCAAATATACGGTTGCAGCGTTTGTCGATCAGCGTTTTAATCTCGGCAATTCCGGCTTCCTCGACGTGTCGGCCGATATCAACCTGCAGGACGAGGTATTCTTTACCGAGTTCAACAATAATGACGCCCGGCAGGAGGCCTTTGCGCTGGTCAATGCGAGCATCACCTATCGTTCGCCCGACGAGCGCTGGTCGTTGGCGCTATGGGGCAAGAATCTGACCGACAAATATGCGCTGGCGAACACGATCATTGCTGCGCCGCTTTACAGCTTCGTGTCGGTTGGATCGTTGCGGCCGCCGCGGACCTATGGCGTCACGCTTGGGGTCGATTTCTGATCAGAGGATCGCATCATGGACGCAGCCTTCACTATCGGTCGCCACCGGGTCTATCGCCTGGAAGAGTGGCAAGGCGGCTTCAGCCCGCCCGAAGCACTCTTCGCGGAATATGAGGAAGCTGCGTTCGACCAGCAGGCGGGCGATTTCGAGCCCGCCTTCTTTCGCGACGGGCTGATCTACGGCTATCTGCAAAGCTGGCTGATTGACACCGGCAGCGAGCGAATCATCGTCGATACCGGGGCGGGCAATGACAAGGACCGCCCCGGCATCCCGATCTTCGGGCAACTGACGACCCCGTTTCTGGACGGTCTTGCGGCGGCGGGGTTCGGGCCGGGCGATATCGACAAGGTGTTTTGCACCCATCTGCACATTGATCATGTGGGATGGAACACCGAATGGCGCGATGGGGGCTGGCAGCCGACGTTTCCCAAGGCGCGATACTATTTTCCGCGGGCCGACGAAGAGGCGTGGAACCCGGCCAAGGCGCTTTACGCGACCCTCGCCGGTGCCGGGGTCAACGCAAACGTGTTCGAGGACAGCGTGCAGCCGGTGATCGATGCCGGACTGGCCGAACTGATCGACGACGGCGCCACGATCGCGCCTGGCATGACCGCGTGGAACTCGCCCGGACACACCCCGGGGCATATGGTGTTGGAGGTCGAGAGCGACGGTGAAACGGCGCTGTTTACGGGGGACATATTGCATCACCCCATGCAGATTTCCCGCCCCGACTGGAACAGCGTCTATTGCGAAGACCGGATCGCCGCCGCTGATACGCGGAGGCGCATTCTTCATCGTGCGAGTGCAAAAGGCGCGCGCATCGTACCGGCGCATTTTGGCGCCCCGCATTCGGTGTTTGTCGAACGCCGTGACGATGGGACATTCGAGCCGCGCTATCGCTAGTTTTCAGGGAGACGATCTGTGACCGATCTCCGCGTGCCTTCTTTTTCTCCCGACGATGTTGCGCTGAAGGCCGATCCGTACATCGCCTTCGCCCGATTGCGCGAAGACGATCCAATCCATCGCTCCGATCTGGGCTATTGGGTGGTCAGCCGCCACGAAGATGTTCGCGCCGTCCTCATGAACCGCGACGATTTCGGTCAGGGTGATTTCGTCGAAAACATCCGGCTTTTCTACGGCCCTGATTTCGACGTGATGGGGCAGCGCGGTTATAAGTGGTTGTCCGAAGTGTTCCTGATGCAGGATCCGCCGCACCATACGCGGGTGCGCGGGTTGGTGACCGGAGCGCTGACCGCCCGGCGCGTGCGCGCTATGGAGCCGCGAATTCGCGAGATCACCGACCGGTTGATCGACGGCTTTGCGGGCGACGGGCACGGCGACCTGATTGCGCGGTTTGCATATGAACTGCCGGTGCGCGTGATGTGCGATATGCTGGGGATCGATCCCGACGACGATCGGCTGCCTGCGGTCATCGATGCCATTGCGCAAAGTTTCATCGTTTTCGAAGCGCGTGCGTTGACCGATGCCGAGCTGACAACAGCGAACACACAGATTGCGGTGTTGCAGAATTTCTTTGAGGCGCTGTTCGACGAGCGCAAGGCGGCGCCGCAAGACGATCTCGCGACCGCGCTCGTCCAGGCGGGCGGGGCGGAGGATGCGCTGTCGCACGACGAGCTGGTGACCGTCGCGATCGGATTGTTCGGCGCCGGATTCGAGACGACCGCACATATGATCGGCAATGGCCTGCTCAGCTTCAGCCGCTTTCCCGATCAGTGGCAACGCCTGGTCGGCGATCCCGCGGCTTATGCTGCCGGGACGGTCGATGAGGTGCTGCGCTACGAAAGCTCGCTCATCGCTACCTATCGCACGGCCCTGAAACCGACTGAGGTCCGTGGGCAGTCCGTGGCGAAGGGCGAAAAGATCCTCACCCTGATCGGCGCCGGAAATCGCGACCCGAGGGTGTTCGACAATCCCGGCAGCTTCGACATCGGGCGCGACAATGCGGCCCGGCATCTGAGCTTCGGCGGCGGCATTCATTTCTGCGTGGGTGCGGAGCTGGCGCGGCTCGAAGGGCGAATAGCATTTGAACAGTTGGCGACGCGGCTGCCGGGACTGAAGGTCGACACCGATGCACCGGCTTGGCGTGAAGGATTTTTGTTTCGCGGAATGAGCACGCTTCCCGCCCGCTGGTGACGTCTCAGGGCGTGACAACAATCTTGCCGATGCGCGAGTCCGAGCCAAGCGCGCGGAACGCCGCCGGTGCTTCGGCAAGCGGGAAAATCTGATCGACCAACGATCGGATCCGGCCGCGTTCGGCAAGGCGGAAGATGATCCCCAATATGGCCCGCACTCGCGCGGGATCGCTTTCGCCAAGATAGCGGGCATCGACCCCCGCGAGCTCGCCGGACTTCAGCAGCGGGAGATTGGCAGGAAGCTGCGGAATGCCGTCGCCCGATGCAAAGCCTACCACTAGGTGGCGCCCGTGCTTAGCGAGCGAGCGGAAGCAGGCCTCGAATAACGGACCGCCGACGGGATCAAAGACCCGGTCGACTCCCGCGGGGTATCGGACCTTCAGCTGCTTGCGCCAGTCAGGGTCGCGATAGTCGAGCACCATGTCCGCGCCAAGCGCCGCGATATGGCGCATCTTGGCATCGCCCGACGCGAGCCCAATGACGGCACCACCGCAGTTATGCGCGAGTTGCAC
The DNA here is from genome assembly GCF_965279725.1 of Sphingopyxis sp. Lineage (GTDB taxonomy): Bacteria > Pseudomonadota > Alphaproteobacteria > Sphingomonadales > Sphingomonadaceae > Sphingopyxis. The sequence continues at coordinate 826,826 of NZ_CBDIIL010000002.1, read as the reverse complement.
CGCCGCCGATCCGACGCCGCCCGAGGCGCCGGTGACGAGCAGCGACTGGCTTGCCTGATAATGACCACGGTCGAACAGGCCGTAGTGCGCGGTGAGGAAATCGAGGATCAGCGCCGAAGCCGTCGACGCGTCGAGGGCGTCGGGGACTGCGACGCTGCTTGCGGCGTGGACGATCGCCTGCTCGGCGAGGCCGCCGCCGAATTGCCAGCTTGCGATGCGCTGGCCCGATACAAAACCCGTCACGCCCGCACCCAGCGCTTCGATGCGACCCACGATTTCACCGCCGGGTGTGAAGGGCAGCGGTGGCTGTGCCTGATAGAGGCCGCGCATCACCAGCGCATCGACAAAACCCAACGACGTCGCCTCGACGCGCAACAGGATCTCGCCAGCACCCGGCGCGCCCGCCGATCCTTCTTCGAGCGCGAAGTCCTCAACCGCGCCCAAGCGATGTCCCTGAAAGGCTTTCATCCGGTTGAACCCCGCTGCCGCTCAACCGGCCTCTGCGAGCGACTGGTGGTTGCTGGCGGCTTTGCCGAACTCCAGATCGTCGGCATTGGGGGAGCGCGTCATCCGCCAGAAGGCGTCATTGCGCCAAGGCGTGATCGCAATCACGCGGCCTTTCGCGTTGCGGTACCAGTTTTCGGTGCCGGGATGGGTCCACACCAGCTTCTCATGCGCTGCGTCGATCTGGCGGCGATAATCCTGATAGACGGTGTCTTTCACCTCGACCGTGTCGGCGCCGCGCGCCGCGGTCGCGAGCACGACTTCACCGGCAAAATGCATCTGGTTTTCGATATTGCGGATCATGCTGCCGCCGTGACCCGAGCCGACATTGGGGCCGAGGAGAATGAAGAGATTGGGGAACCCCGGAACCAGCGTACCGAGATAGGCTGCGGCGTCATCTTCGCCCCACAGGTCGCGCAGGACCCGGCCGTTGCGGCCGATAACGTCATAGGATCCAAGCACCCGCGTCGTCTGAAATCCGGTAGCAAGAATGATGACATCGGCCTGGACCTCGATCCCCGACGACGAGATCAGCCGGTTGCCCTCGATGCGCGCCAGATGTTCGGGGATCAGCCGCACGTTCGGCTTGCGGAGCGTCCGGTACCAGCCATTGTCGAGCAGCATGCGCTTGGCGAAGGGTGGATAGTCGGGCAGTACGTCATCGATCAGCTCGGGGCGATCGGCCAGCTGCTCATGGACATAGCGGGTAAAATGGCGGCGATGGCCGTCGTTGATCTCGTTCACTGCGCGCTCGGGATGCGGCCATTCGGGATCACGGCGCAGAGTGCCGTGAACGCGGTCGTTGAACGTCCACGACAAGCGTTGTTCCAGCCACGCCCGGTAAAGCGGCACGGCCCGCATCAGGTAGCGCACGCCATCGGGAACGTCCTTGCGAAATTGCGGAAACGGCGCCGCCCATTGTTTGGACCGTGCAAACAGGGTGAGCGCGCTGGCCTCGTCGGCAACCGCCGGGGCCACCTGCATTCCCGACGCGCCATTGCCGATCACCGCGATGCGCTTTCCCGACAGGTTGACGTCGTTTGGCCAGCGACTGGTGTGAATCACCTCGCCTGAAAAGGAGTCGAGGCCTTCGATCTTGGGATATTGCGGGATATTGAGAATGCCGACGGCGCTGAAAAGATAGTCGGCGCGGTGCGTCGCCGTGGTGCCGTCGGGCTTTGACACCACAACCTCCCATTGATCGGCGTCGTCGATCCAGCGTGCGGATTCGACTTTCGAATTGAACTGGGCACGGGCGGGGAGCCCATATTCACGGGCCGTATCGAGCAGATAATCTTCGATTTCGTCGCGTAGCGGGAAATATTTCGACCAGTCGTTCGGGCGGCACGAGAATGTGTAGGTCAGCGAGGGGGTATCGACGCCGCATCCGGGATAGCGATTCTCGAACCAGGTGCCGCCGAAATCTTCGTTTTTTTCGAAGATCGTGTAGTGGACGCCCAGACGCTGAAGCTCGATCCCGGCGCAAATGCCCGAGATTCCGGCGCCGATGACAATCGCGGACTTTGTCTTGAGCAGCGGAGGAATGTCGCGCCTGGGCGGGGCGGGCATCATGCCTGCAGCAACAATGTCGCCATATTCCTCGGGGACATGCTCGGTCATCGCGGCGCTCAGCATCCTGGCCAGATGGGCGTTATCGGGTTGCGGCAGGACGAGCGGTTTGCCCTTTAGCCAGGCTTCGATCGCCTGGCGCGCGTGGTCGCGTATCGCGCGCTGGATATCCTCGGACAACTGGCCGCTATCATTGTCATCAAGACCCGGCGCCCGCTTCGGCAGAAAGGGCTCCTCGAGCCATTTTGCTTCACCGGTCATCTGGTGAAGCAGCATCAGGAGGGCGGGGATATTTCCCTGCTCGATCCCCGAGGCCAGAAGTTGCCAGTCGACCTGGTCAGCAGCAATCGGCCGGTCAAGGGTGTGGGTCATGTCGAAAATATCCTGGCGCAAGCGAAGAAAGGGGAGAGCGAAGTTATCTCAGCGTCGGAATGGCGGCGTTGGCAGCCCGAGCCTGTCGCATTAAACATTCGGTTCATGGAGCAAAGGATTCGCGGCGGACCCGCAGGCCCGCAGCCTCGCGATCCCATGTGTCGTCTGTCACGCCCTCGCGCCGCAGGTCGGTCTTCAAAACCTTGGCCGACGGCGTCTTGGGGAGCTCGTCCAACACCCGGAAATAACGTGGCACCATGAAATAGGGCATGGTTTCGATCAGGAATTCGGCCAGCGCGCGGCAGTCGATCGACCGGCCCGGAACCGGCGCGACGACCACCATCACCTCATCTTCCGAATATTCGCTCGGCACCGCGATGGCGGCCGCTTCGCGCACGTCGGGATGGCGGCAGACATCGGCTTCGACTTCGAACGACGAGATATTCTCGCCCCGCCTGCGGATCGCATCCTTCACCCGATCGACAAAATAATAATAGCCGTCCGCGTCGCGCCGAAAAGCGTCGCCGGTATGAAACCATCCATTGCGCCATGCGGTGGCGGTCGCTTCGGGATTGGCGTTATAGCCGCTGTTCATAGCCCATGGCCGGTCGGTGCGAACCAGCATCTCGCCGATTTCGCCGACCGCGACTTCGCAATCATTGCCGTCAACAAGACGAACGTCGACGCCGGAACGGACGCGGCCGCAGGTTCCGATCTTCGTCGGATTGGCCTCCGACACGACGGGCGACGAAATCTCGGTCATGTTGAAAATCGTATAGATGTCGATGCCGAAGCGCTCCGTAAAGGTAGGCGCGTCGCCGGTCAGCGGCACCATGAAAGCCTTTTGCACGCCATGATCGCGGTCCTTCGGCGACGGTGGCGCCTTGAGCAGGAAGGTCGCCATGACACCGAGCAGGAAGACTACCGTCGCCCCGGTGCGCTTGGCGACCGACCAGAATTCGTCGGTCGAAAAATTGTCGATCATCGCAACCGAAGCGCCCCGTGCCAGCATCACAAAGGGTGGCCCCATGCCGCCGATATGAAAGATCGGCGCAACGCACATATAGCGGTCGTCCTCGCCGACCATCGGCCAGCTTTCCGGCCCGGCGTTCGAGAACATGTGGAGATAGGAGGACAGAACGCCTTTCGACGGGCCAGTCGTCCCCGAGGTGTAGATGATCGACTGAATATCCCAAGGCTCGATCGGGCGTTCCAGCGGCAATTCATCAGATGGATCGCCGATCACGTCATCGAACCGCACCGACGCGAGCGGCGTTTCCGCCACCGCGTTTGCGGTCGTGACAACCAGCAGTTCAAGACCGGCGAGATCGACATCCGCCAGACGGGGGATCAGGTCGGGATGGACGAGCAAGGTCCGGGCGGACGAGTTCGCCAGCACATGCTCGAGCAATCCACCACGGTATGCCGTGTTGAAGGGTACAAACACGGCGCCGAGATAGTTGATGGCATAAAAAGCGATCAGCGCGTCAGGCCCATTGGGCAGCCACACCGCGACATGTTCACCCTGCCGGACGCCCAGTTGGCGCAGTCCGGCGGCTTTTTCGCGCACGCGGGCGTGGATGTCCGCGAAACTCCATTCCGAGCCGTCGGCAAAGACGACATGCGCCTTGTCCGGGCGCTCGACTGCCCAGCGGTCGAGTAGATAGCGCAACACGCATCCGTCGCGATTGGGGATACGCGGGTCCTGAAAATCTCGCGATCTTGCGGCGTTCGGCATGGTCGTTCCTTTATCTGCGGTCGCTATGGCCATGGTCGATCGTGTCGTCAGGCAGCGCGGCGCAGGATTTCGAGTATGTCGGCGGCAGAGGTAATGGGTCGGGGGTTGGTGCGGCCCCAGATGTCGAGCAGCGTGTATTCGGCAACCTGCTGAAAGCGCGACGCATCGACGCCGACGTCGCTCAGTCGGCGCGGCATGCCCAGTCCGGAGATAAACGCGTCAAGTGCGGCCGAAGCGCTCGCGTGCTCGCCACCGAGTACGGCCAGTGTGCGCGCCTGGCGGCTGGCGTCATGCTCGGCGTTCCACGCCAGCACATAAGGCGACATGACGCACGACGTGTAGCCATGCGGGACGTCGCAGGTGCCGCCCAGGATGTGGCCGATCGCATGACTCGCCCCCATCGGCACGCCGCCAATGATGCTGATCATCGATTGCCAGGCGCCGATCTGGCATTTCAGCCGCGCCTCAAGATCTCCCGGATCGGCTTTGACGCGCGGTAGGCCTTCGACCAGCAACCGCAGCGCGCTTTCGGCCAGTCCGTCGGCGAAATCGTTCGACTTGTACGATGACAAGGTCTCGACCGCATGATCCACCGAACGGACGCCGGTGGAGAGCCAGAGCCATTCGGGTGTATGACGCGTGATCGACGGATCGAGCACCACCATCACCGGCGCCATGTTGCGATGCTCATATCCCTGCTTGTGCTGCGTCACCTCGTCTGTGGCGCCCGACAGCGCGTTGAACTCTCCGCCCGACAACGTAGTCGGAACGCAGATGACAGGAATGTCAGGGCCGACGGTGATCGGGTTGATCACTTCGCCCGCGTCGGTGACATAGGTCCGCAAGGGCTCGAACGCCTCGACGCTTCGTACATCATGTTTGATTAACAGCGCGACGATCTTGGCCGCGTCGGTCGCTGAACCGCCGCCCACGGAGACAATCAGATCGGCACCGACGGCGCGTGCGGCATCGGCGGCTTTCAGCACATCGGCGCGCGGCGCGTGCGGCGCGATGCCGCTATAGGTGCCGCCGTGACGGGCGCCTAGACCCGCTTCGATCTTCTGGATTTCATCGGTATTTTCCCGCAGGCTCGACGAAGCGAGCAGAAACACCTTTTTGCATCCCATTTGACCTGCCTCGTCAGCGATCGCCTCCGCGGTCGGGACGCCCATTGTCACGCGTTCGGTGCGGGTAAAGCGCAATTCGCTTTGGGTGATCTCAGCCATCGTCTCACTCTCCTCTGATCGTCCAGTCTGTGCCGGACTCGTGAATCAGATAGTGACAGGACAAGCAGATACTGGCTAGTATATTTTTCAACTGATGGGAATATACCACCTGCTCGCAGTTGGTGGACGGGAGCCAAGTCAATATGAACGAGCGGGAAAGTGGCGTGCAACCGCCCATCGCAAACATTCGCATTCTTGAATTTTCCGGGCTCGGTCCAACCCCGTTCGGCGCGATGCTGCTCGCCGACCTCGGCGCCGACGTCCTGCGGATCGAGCGGTTCGGTGCGGCGCGCCCGTTGGGCGGCGATCCGCAGTATGATTTTCTCTATCGCAACCGCCCCTCGGTTGCGATCGATCTGAAGGCGCCTGCGGGATTAGCGCTGGTCCGCGATTTGGCGACGCGGGCCGACGTCGTCATTGAAGGCTATCGACCGGGTGTGATGGAGCGGCTCGGACTGGGACCAGATACGCTCTGCGAAGCGAATCAGCGATTGATTTACGCGCGCATGAGCGGCTGGGGACAAACCGGCCCCATGGCATCGCGCGCGGGACACGACATCAATTATCTCGCGCTAACTGGTGCGCTGTTTCCGATGGGGCCAAGCGACACGCCGCCAACCCCGCCCCTCAATCTTGTCGGCAATTTTGGCGGCGGCGGGACATTTCTTGCTATGGGCGTGCTCGCCGCGCTGCTCGAACGGCAGCGATCGGGACAGGGTCAGGTTATTGACGTCGCGATGATCGATGGCATTTCGGTCTTGCTAACCCAGATGGCGGGCTGGATGCAGATGGGCTTGTGGAATCGGGGTCGCGGCGAAAATCTGCTCGATGGCAGCGCCTATTTCTACCGCTGCTATGCAACCGCCGATGGAAGGCACATGGCCGTCGGCGCACTCGAACGTGAATTCCATGATGCGTTTTTGGTGGGGCTTGGGCTCGAACCGCAGCATTTTGACGACTATCTCAATCCTGCCGTCTGGCCCGATCGCATAGCCCAGATCGAGCCGTTATTCCGGTCGCGACCACAGCGCGAGTGGCGCGCAATTTTCGATGAACTGGACGCCTGCGTCTCCCCCGTTCTCACCTTTCATGAGGCCGCCGACCATCCGGCAAATCTGGCGCGACACGTTCATGCGCATTCTGGTCCGTCACTGCAACCAGCGCCCGCTCCGCGGTTCGCGCGGTCACCGAGCCGGACACCGAGCCCCGTGGTCTCGAAGTGCGATATTTCCGAGAGTTTGATGAGCTGGGCCGTGGCAGCCGATGAGATCCGGTTGCTGCACGACAAAGGGGTTCTGCGGTAGCGCCTCGAGGGTTCGATACGGACGCGACTGTTCGAACAGACAATTCCAGACCACAATTGCGCAGAAGCCTGCTTTAAGAAATATCTCGAGAGCCACAATAACAACGACGGCATTTGCGCGATACGTTCCCGAAAGCGGACGGTCTTCTAACGGCCAGCCTCAGCCGAAGCCAAACAGCGAGGGCGCCAGATTGTTCCAAACTGTGCTGCGCGCGATCAACGGCTCGACCATGTGGAACGGGATCAGGACAAGCGCGGCGCCGGTCGTCACGGCATGAACGCGACCGCGCTGGCGTCGGTCATGGAGCGCGAGCGCGATCAGCATTGCGTCGGCGAGAAGGTTGGGGGACATGTCGACCCAAGGAAATGGCAAGGGAAGCTTCAGCATCCAGCGTGAAAAGGCAGGGCCGAACAAGTTGAGCAACGCGACGAACATCAACCGGCGATGCCATTCGATACGCCGCGACGCCTCGTAAATCGCCCAACCGAACGCGAAGCTGAACACCATGATGTCGATTAGATTATAGAGTGAGAATTCAAAGGGCCTGGCGATCCCCATGGCTTGGCGACTGGCCGCAGCGCTCACCGCCATCCAGAGGCCGAGCGGCACTATGGCGCCGGCCAGCGCCACGCCTGCAAGACCCAGTTCGCGATGCAGGCGGATATGCCCGCTGCGCACAAGCCGAGTCTGGATAACATATAGTCCAACCCACGCAAAAAAGGCGAGACCGTGCAGATGGTGCAGCAAGCTGAAACTTTTGCTGCCGGTAGCGAGAGGGATGAAATAGCTGAGCGGGAAGCTTAGTACGACGAGCGCTGCGATCAGAAGCGCGCTGGCTGAGAAGAAGCGGCTGCCGCGGACGGCGACATTTTGGTTGGTCAAGCTGCCATCTCCGTCGGCGTTTGGCGACGATGGGGATTGCTGCGCCAAGCCCACGACAAGGCTGCTAGTCCGAACAGCCCGGCGCCGACGGCATGCACGGCGACCGGAACATCGCCGAATGCCAGGAAAACAGAGTTCCATGCTTTGGCGAAACCCACAGTCTCGAACAGAAGCGACTGCAGCAAGATAACGGCTGCCACGACCAGCCACGGCTGGCCGTTGCGACGGTGGCGAGACCACAGCCACACAGCAATCAAAACTCCGGTCAGGCCACCGAGATGGACACTCCAGCGGAACAGCGGGAAGTCCTGCGGCCCGTTGATGACGAGGCCGGGAAGGTGTGCGTTGTATACGCGCCCCAGCGCTGGCCCGATCAACAGCAACGGGGTCGCGAGCAGCCAGGCGGCATGGCGCGCAACGTTGCGCCGTTCCCTTAGCGCCAGCGCTGCAAAAAGAACAAACGCTGCCGATCCCAAAAGATCGTAGATACCAAGCGGCGAGCCCCAGAGATTGTAAAAAGGATCCTCGCCGGAAGCGGTCGCCATCGCCATGCTATGTTCGACCCCGGCAGCACCGACCAAGAATAGCGGCACCAAAGCAAAGACCGCGAGGCCAAGGCTTCGGTGCCTAGCTCGATGACCCCGATCGATCGACCAACTCTGAGCTGCAAGTAGCAACATCCACGCGGTGGCGGTGACCGCGTGCAAATGCCAGGCGATTTTCGCGGTTCCGAGCTTGGAGAAATAGCCTGGCCAAAAAGCCAGGACCGTCATCGCGATGATCGCGAGACAAAACATCCACGCATTGCGATACGGCATATTCATGGCCCCCACCAATGTTGGCAGTGGTCGACGACCAGCGCCCGCGTCCCCGCGGCTAGTCAGCACATGAGGGCGGGTAGAGCAAGACATGTATGTCTGCTATTGCTGGCTAGGCTCTCAAGTCGACGGACTGCTATAGACCATTCTGAGCGCAAGAGCTGTTGCGGTTACTGCCAATGCCTTTCGGTACTATTTAGCAGGAGTAACTTTGAGCGGTCTTGCGAACGGCTTGATGCCGATCTTCGCATACACTTCGCCAGGGAAATACACCGCGCCATCTTTGACCACCATCGAGATCGTCTTGATGGCTTTGATGTCCTTCACCGGATCGCCGGGAACCAGCAGAAAATCGGCGAATTTGCCGCGCTCGATTGAGCCGAGCGATTGATCCTGCCCGAGATATCGGGCCATTTCGAGAGTGTCGCGCGCCAAAACATCGGCGTTGCTCATGCCGAGCTTCGTGAACAGTTCCAGTTCGCGATGCAGCGTGAACGCACCGCCGGTATCGGTTCCGGGGATGAGCAGAATCCCCCGTTTGTTCATGTCGGTGAGTGTCGCCAGGACCTTCGCATAGGCCGCCACATAGCGGGCGCGCTCAGCCGGATCCGCGGCCCCGAAGAGCGCTTGCTTCAACTGCCTTTGTTCGGCCGGAGGCATATGGTCGAAATAGTCCAGCGCGCCGGGATTGGGTTTGCCATCAATCGCTGTGAGCCCGAGTTCGTGGATCCCGATCGTTGGTTCATGGGCGACCTTGCGCGCGACCATAGCATCAAGCGTCTTCATCACCTTGGGCGAGGCGAGGTCGATGTCGGGAAAACGCTGCATCGCCTTGAAGCGGAACAAAGTGCGCGTGTCTTCGCCGGGTTCGAGTACCCAGCCCAGCATCAGCTGATTCACATGCGTGATCTCGTCGAAGCCGGCAGCGATCATCGCGTCGGCGTCCGAAAACGCCGGGATATGACCGGCAACGCGTAGCCCCAGCCTGTGGGCCTCTTTAACGACTGCAGGCGCCCATTCGGGTTTCATCGAATTGTAGAGCTTGGCCTGCCAATAGCCCCGCGCGGCGTACCAGCGGACATGCTCGATCGCTTCCTTCTCGTTGTGCGCCAAACGGCCGGTCGCGGAACTGAAGTCACTATGGCCTTCGATGAATCCGCTTCGCGTTACGCGGGGACCGGCGACTTCACCGCTTTGGATGCGGGCAATGAGCTGGTCGAGCACGGCGTTGTCGTTGCCCATGTCGCGAACCGAGGTCACGCCGGCAAGCACGTTCATCAGCGCGTCTTCCGGGCCAAGGTGCGCGTGCATTTCGTAAAGTCCGGGGATCAGCGAACCGCCGGCGCCATCGATTTGCGTTTCGCCTCCCGTCGCGGCGCTGCCGGTCGGAACGATTTCGCTGATCCGGTTGCCGGAAAATACGACATCGCGCGGCCCGGTCATGGCTTTAGTGACGGGGTCGAATATCCGGACGTTTCGGATGCGCACAGGCCCGTCAAAGCGATGCGCTGCTTCGGTCTGCAGTCGGGCCAGCCGCTGAGACGCGAGCTGCTCCGATAAGTCCTGGAGGATTTTCGACGCGTCCGCGCCCAGCCCTTTGCGCAGGATGATGAAGCCGGGCGAAGGCAAGGCAACGAGGTCGCCCGCCGTATCGAGCGTAATATAGGTCGGCGTCGTCGAAAGCCCGGACAGTTCATAGGTAATCGCTTCGAGCGAACCTCCGCCGGCCGGAATCGTGCGGCGGTCGCGTTCCGCAAGCGTTGCGGTGCCCGCGGGAGCGACGGACATCGCATGGTCAGGATCGGCCAGCAGCGCCTTTGCGAGTATCGCGACGTCGAATGGCGACCCATTTTGCGTGACATAATAGGCGGGCAAATCCTTGCCCTTGAGCTTGCCTGGGCCCGCAAGGTCGATCCATTGCAGCTCGCCCGCCTTGCGCGAGAAGCTTTCCTGTACCGTGTTGCCAAATGTTGTGCTTCCGGAGATTTGCCAGCCTACCGGCGCTCCCTTTGTGTCGAGTGTCACGACCTCTTTGATCGTCGGTCCGCGGCCATTCTGTTTGTAGTCGTAGTCGATGCTGGCCTTATCTTCGTCGCGATCGATGGTCAGATGTCCGATATCGCGGTTCTGCATATAGACGCGATATTCCGATGTTTGCGCCTGAGCCGTTGCGATCAACAAAGGGGCAGACAAGACTAGTAACGAGGCTGTGGCGCGAACGGTAGCAAATCGCATGTCTGAATGTCCCTGCGCGATGATTGAGCAACATCTTTAGTAGCTCGGAATGAAACCGAAAGAAGATTGTCGCTTGGCTCCGTCGGCTCTCGTTCGCCGCCGGGAATGTGCCAAGTTAGATCGGCTGCGGTAGGATCCAAATTGGAGGGCGGGGCGCACCTCATCCCGCCGGGAGGCAAACATTACGTCTGCTTTGGCGGGTCTCAGGCTTAAAGCGGTCTGTCTCCTACCGGCCATCTGCTGTCCAAGTTGAGCGGATATGCTCGGGATCCGTCGGGTGCGTGGTCATTCAGAAGGCCAGCAAAATGCCAGTTTGCTCCGGAACGGAGTTTGGGATCTGGAGCCCGGTCGCGCCGGTGCCGATCCGGATATTGGCGCGAAAGACTCTTATCTGCGGCAAATGCCCGGTTTGGGTAGCTGCGGCCTGAATTACCGCGAAGCTGTTACTTCAAGTCACTCCGCTTTGCTGCCAAACTGGTACTTAATGTCGCACCAACCATGCTCTGAATCGGACATAAAGGCTGTGGATAACGAAGGGGGTGCTTCGTGGGACAGGCATTGAACGGGACAGGAATGAATCACGAGGGGTTCGGCGTGCCCGCCGAGACTTCGACGCAGGCGCAGCTGGACAGGCTCGATGCGCAGGTTCGATGGATTTTGACGCGATTGGGGTCGGCGCGACCAGAGGTCTTGCCGGACGAGCCTGCCGCGCGGCTACCAGCGCCCGTATCATTCGATGCCGGGAGGGCGAAGCTCGCGCGCGCGAAGCTTCGCGAAAGGCGGCAGCGCGAACAATTTTTGCCAGCCGATATATTCGCCGATCCGGCTTGGGACATGCTGCTCGACCTATATGCCGCCCATTACGAACGGCGCGAGGTGTCGGTCTCGAGCCTTTGCATCGCTGCCAATGTCCCAGCGACGACTGCATTGCGCTGGATCAAGAGCATGACCGATCATGGCATGTTCGAGCGCACCTGCGATCGGCACGACGGCCGGCGTATCCTCATTGCGATCAGTGAGAGCACGCGCCTCGCGCTGGACGGCTATTTCGACAAGCTTTCGGAGTGAGATTTCAGCTGCGAAAGTAGCGGCGCTCGAGATTTGCAGCTTCATCCGGATCGGGTCCGTCGCCGAGACGATTATTTAAAATCTCGATGGCCGAATTGATTTCAATCGCCGCCATTCGTTCGCCGAGGCGATCAAGTTCGGCAAGTTCGCGGACCAGCCGATTCCTTGCCGCCCGAACGGCATCGTCGTCCTGAGTTTTTCCGGCCATGAATTGCCAATCCCTGCTCGCCTCGGGGCTCGAAGCGGGTGAGGCGGCGGGGATTTAGCAAAGTGCGCGCGCGAGCGAAACAGGAAAGCGTGGTTAATCAAAACCCGGTCGCGGGCCGCGCCAGGTCATCACGAGGCGAAGCTCTCCATCCACACGGCTCGCAGTCACGATATTGTCGTCAACGAGAAGGGCCGCAACGCGGATCACGGTGGTCCTGGGATAGCCTGTCGCATCCTCGATCGCGGCGAGCGTTGCATGACCGGCGCAGATCGAACTGAAAATATCATTCGCTTTGCGGAAGACTGCGGCGGGGCGTGGCTCATGCGCCGATTGGCTCATGGCATATTCTCCATATCGCGACGCGCGCCCTGCGTTCGGCTTCGAGCGCGCCGGTCCTGGTAAGCCCAGATGGCGGCGAGCAGAATGATGAGCATCTGCGGATAGGCCCAAAAGCCCTGGCCCGCGGAATAGACGCGCGGGATGATTTCCGGAGCGAAGGCCTTGAGCACATGCGTGGTGCAGGTGATCAGCTGCAGGGCGGGGAGGCACAGCGTCCAGTAACGCTTGCTGACGAGAGCATGGCCGAGAAAGATTGCAAGGACGAGGAAATCGAGCGAACTCACGAGCAGGCTTGCGACCTCAAAGCGCGTTCCCGAAAAATAGAGCCCAAGGAGCGTAAAGGCCGAGGCGGCGAAAAGAGTAAGGATCGCAGTGCGCGACTCGCGTTCGCCGATGCGAAGCACGACAAGCGTCGAACCGGTCATCAGCGCAATATAGAGATAGCCCCAGATCATGAAGATCGCACCGTCATTGCTGCTGATTCACGACCCGGGGCCACAAGGCTTAAGCGGCTGCCGCCTCTTCGCCATCGCTGATCGCATCGTTACGCGCGGTGGTCGGCAGAATCTTGCCGGCATCGCCCGTGCCGACGACCTTGAAATTCCGCAGTCCCAGGTGATTTTTCACGCTGTCGAGTTCGTGATGGACGGCGACCATGCGCGAACGGCCATCATAGAGCGCGGCGACGGCGGCGCCGAGATGTCCAAAGGTGGTGTCGCCGACGACGGGCGAAAGTTTTGCTGCTGCCTGAGCCGCGGGCAGCGTGGCCATCAAAGTTCCGGCCTTGGCAATCGCATCGTCGATCGCGGCCTCGACTTCTGAAAGCTGCGCGGCGACATTATTGGCGAGTTCAATACGTTCCCTGAGCATTTTCTTTCCCCCGGCCGACTCCTAAGAGTGGCCCTCATGGGGGCGTGCCAAGCATCGATATACCGACCAGTGCATTGGCCAATATCCCGACCGCGATCGCCGCTCCGATGCCGATCGCGAGGATCGTCAGCAAGCGCTGGCCGATCGAAAGCTTGTTCTCGCCCCCAAAGTATTTGGCGATCGGATGACTAGGCTCGAGCCATGACTTTCCTTTTCGGGAAGCACGAGCTTCCCGATCTAGACCTTGCGATGACCTGAGGCCGTCGGGACCGTCGCCTTCTCCCGCCGACGACCTCTTGTCGGGAGGCAGCGCACTTTGGGGAAGCTTCCGATCTTCATATACCAAATTGGCATGGGCAGATGTCACGGTGACATCGGAGGCTGGGCGACCCGCATCGCGAAGCATGGACGCTGCATGGAATCGGGATTTTGTGCCGAGTTTAGCGCAGGCGGACTTGAGCCGGGCATCGACTGTATGGGGTGATATGTCGAGGCGCCGCGCAATATCTTTCGATCCCAGACCATCGGCGACAAGATCGAGACAGTCGATCTCGCCGACGCTGAGGGCGTCAATGCCGCTCTTTTTTGGACCGCCGGAAGCGAAATCGCGATTCATCTTTCCGATTCCCCTCTCGATCTATGCCTAAGCTCAAATTAAGATCGTTACCAGTCGGAGATGCTTTGCGTAACGCTTCAATCGCGAACGCGAGGAGGATTTTTATGCGAGGCAAGAAGCCGGTCTTTATTCGTCTCATTTAGCAATTTCCATCTTTCAGCATGTCGATGCCGGGCGTAGCGAGGCCGTGCAGATAATCGAATATCCGTTTTCGGCGGTTTGGTCTTGAAAAGACGACAGGCCACAGAAGGCCAATTGCAATGATCCGTGCGTTTCCCTTTTTGGCCATTTTGGCCGCAGGAGAACGATCATGGGAAGGTCTGAATTCGACTATTTACCTCCACGACCGGCGTGGAATGCCGGTCGAAAGGTCGGTGCAAAGCGACCGCTAAAACCACGGCAGATATGGGCAATTCGCTTTCACCTGGACCGAGAGCATCGGCTTCGAGACAGGGCGCTTTTCGATCTTGCGATCGACAGCAAACTCAGAGGCTGCGATCTAGTGAAGATTAAGATAGGCGACCTTGTCGCCGGCGGTGAGTTGAGAACGCGGGCGATCGTGATCCAGCAGAAGACCGGTCGACCAGTTCAGTTCGAAATCATGTCAGATGCTCGCGGGAGCCTCCTCGCTTGGCTCGAACGTCGCGGCGGATCGATAGAGGACTATGCGTTCCCGAGCCGCATCGATCATTTAGCGCATATGAGCACGCGGCAATATGCGCGTCTTGTTGACGAATGGGTCACCGCGGTTGGACTTCGAAGCGAAGACTACGGCACGCATTCGTTACGCAGGACAAAGGCGTCGATCATTTACAAGGCGACCGGGAATTTGCGTGCCGTGCAGATTCTGCTCGGTCACACCAAGATTGAAAATACGGTGCGTTACCTCGGCGTCGATGTTGAAGATGCGTTGACCCTGGCAGAAGGCGTCGAAGTCTAACCAGCAAATCTCGATATCCTAGAGAGCGAGCGCTCTGGCTCGTGGCGGAACGTCCGCTCTCTTTATTTTGACACCTAAAAGCGGACAGTCTCCAACCGGCCAACAGAGGCTAGCTTGCGGCAGGGAGGCTAGCATCGGCTCACCGCCCGAAAGATTTTCTTCATCGCAAAACGCGTCGCGGCGGTTGACGAATTCAATATCAATCTTTTAAGTTGAGATAGTCACTCGGAGCTGGTCGAGACGGGTGACGGGCTCTCCCGCTCTCTCCCTTCGACCCGCGGCTTTTGAATGGGAAAGCAGCTTGCTCCGCGTTACCAACGGCTAAAGCGCGTGATGCTCGGGCGACATCGCCAGGCATTGCGTTCCCCCTGAAGGGGTATTGCGATGCGTATGTGTAGCACAATCAACTAGATCATCACCGCGCCGTGCGCGGGGTAGCGGACCGACCGCGCCCTTCGTGCCCAGCGGCCTCCCATAATCTCCAGCCGCACCTCCTCACGCGAGACGTTTGCGGCCTGACGTCCGGCACCCGAGCGCCGGCGTGGAGAAAAATCATGCCTTTGCTGACCCAATCCGACCTGTCGGATCTGGCTCGCTATCCTGCGTCCTTGCGCAGCGCCGCCCGGGCGCTGTGGTGGGCGGAGCTGACGGCTGTCCGATCCGGCGCGGCGCCCGGCGCCACTATCCTTCACACGAAAAAGGGGGCGGGATCGCCGCCCGGGGACCTGATATAATGAACCGCTTTTCTCCCGATCATCGATTAAAGCTTTTGCTCGGCGCCGGGCTGATGCTGCCCGTAACACCGGCCTTTGCCGCTGAAACCGCAACTGAATACGCGACCGCTGTTACTGAAGCCGCGGTTCCGGCCGGCCTCGACGATTCCGACTATGGCAACGAAATCATCGTGTCGGCGCGCCGCCGAGACGAAAGCGCTCAGGATGTGCCGATCGCGCTGTCGGTCATCGGCGCCGAGACGCTCGAGGCGACGGGCAATTACACGCTGACGCAAGTACAGCAGATCGTCCCCAGTCTGCAGGTCTTCAGTTTCAATCCACGCAACACCAACATCAACATCCGCGGCCTCGGCAGCAATGTCGCGCTGACCAATGACGGGCTGGAGAATGGCGTCGGCTTCTATATCGACAATGTCTATTATGGACGCGTCGGGCAGACCCAGTTCGACCTCGTCGACCTGCAGCAGATCGAGGTGCTGCGCGGCCCGCAGGGAACCCTGTTCGGCAAGAACACGACGTCGGGGGCGATCAACATCACCTCAAAAAGGCCCAGCTTCGACCCCGAATTTTCAGGCGAGGCGAGCGTCGGCGATTATGGCTATTACCAGCTGCGCGCGTCCGCGTCGGGCGGGCTGATCGACGATCTGCTCGCGGTCCGCCTCAGCGGCTCGGTGACCGAGCGGCGCGGTTTCCTTTACAACGACACGCAGAAAGAGCGCGCGCAGGATTATTCGAACTGGAGCGTGCGCGGGCAATTGCTGTTCACGCCGACGGCGGATCTCGAGGTCAAGATCATCGGCGACTTCTCGCGGCAGAAGCAGAACCACGTCCTCAATATCTTCGCGAATTATTTCGGCACCTATGACAATGGCGCGATCATCCCGAACAATTTCGCGGCGCGCGCGGCGCGCTTCCCCGGATATAGCTTTCCCACGATCGATCCCTTCGCTCGGCGCGGCGAGGCGGACGGTCATTATCAGTCGAACATGGACGGCTATGGCGTGTCGGGGCAGGTCGACTGGGAGATCGGCGCGGCCAAGCTGACCTCGATCACCGCCTATCGGTGGTGGGACTGGAATCCCGCGAATGACGGCGATTCGACGGCGCTGCCGGTGATCACCAAGGCGCAGCAGGCCAATCGCCAGCGTCAGTTCAGCCAGGAAATCCGCCTCGCCTCCGATAGCGACGGCCCGATCAACTATGTCGTCGGCGCCTATTATTTCTGGCAGATCATCCGCGGCAAGGGCGCGACCGCTTATGGCCCCGCTGCGGGCCTGTGGAACCTGCCGGCCGTTCCGGTCGCGGTCAGCAATGCCGCGCTCAACGGCTTCGAGGCCAATTCGACCTCCGATCCGCGCACGCGCAGCTACGCCGCCTTCGGACAGTTCGACTGGAAGTTCACCGACCAGCTGACGCTCACTGCGGGCCTGCGCTTCACGCATGAAAAGAAGGATGGTTCGTTCAACCAGTTCCATGTTGCGGGGATCGACCTGGCGACGCAGCCGCTCGCCATCGCGACCGCAGCGCTCGCGATCCGCAACCAGTTCAACCCGCTGACCAGTTACTCGACCGCCTTCAGCGACGACAGCCTGTCGGGGCTCGCGACCTTGTCGTGGCAGTTCAGCGATGACGCGCTTGCCTATGCGACCTTCTCGCGCGGCAACAAGTCGGGCGGGCTCAATCTGACCGCCTTGCCGGTGGGCATCGACCCCGACGTTGCGCCCGAAAAGGTCGACAGCTATGAACTGGGTATCAAGTCGCAATGGCTCGACCGACGGGTGACGCTGAACCTCGCGGGCTATTGGACCGAGATCAGCGATTATCAGACCGCGATCACCGAACAGGTGCCCAACACGGTCAACGTCCGCCAATATATCGCGAACATCCCCGGCGTCCGCTCGCGCGGGGTCGAGGGGGACCTGTCGTTCGCGCCGAGCGAGCGCGCGAGCTTCTATGCCTCGGTCGCCTATGCCGACACGACGTACAGCGACTATCCCAATGCACCGCAGGCGCCCGAACGGCTCAACCTCGGCGCGATCCAGGATCTGACCGGCGTGCAATTGCCGGGGGTGCCAAAATTCACTTACACCCTCGGCGGCGATGTCTCGGCGCCGCTCGGCAATCTCGGCGGGCGCGACCTCTCGATTTATGCGCACGCCGATTATTCGCACCGCTCGTCGTTCAATACCTCGTCTAGCGACAGCCGCTATGGCGATGTCCCCGCGTTCGGCATTGCGAACGCCCGGATCGGGTTCAAGACCGACGACGGCCTGCTCGACCTGTCGATCTGGGCGCGCAACCTGTTCGACAAGGATTATTACCAAACGCTGTCACCGGCCGTCACCGGCATCGTCACCGCGCTGATCGGCGAACCGCGCACGATCGGTGCGACGCTGCGGACGAAGCTGTGATGAGCAGCGCGCCGCCTCCCACCGCCGGCCAGCTCGCCCGCTTCTCGGCGGTGGCGGTACCGCTCGCCGCCGCCGGGCTGCCGCTCGGTGTCTATCTCCCCGCCATTTATGCCCGCGACTATGGCCTGTCATTGACCGTGATCGGCGTCATCTTCCTGCTCGGCCGATTGTGGGATGCGATCGCCGATCCGGTGATGGGGTCGCTCAGCGACCGCACGCGCAGCCGCTATGGACGCCGCAAGCCGTGGATCGCGGCGGGCGGAGTCCTGTTCGGCCTGTCATCGATCTTCCTCTTTTTCCCGCCCTTCCGGGTCACGCCGCTGTCGCTCGGGATCGTCCTCTTCTTCTTCTATCTAGGCTGGACCGCAGTGCAGATCCCGTTCCAGGCCTGGTCGGGCGAGGTGTCGGGCGATTATCATCAGCGCACGCGCATCGCGACCTATCAGACCGTCGTCACGTCGAGCGCGCTGTTGCTGACGCTGATCCTGCCGACGATCGCCGACCAACTGCGCCCCGGCGACGGGCATTTGCAGTTGTCGCTGATGGGCGGGCTTGTCCTGCTGTCGATCGTTCCTGCGCTGGTCCTGACGCTGACCGCGCTGCGCGAACCACCGCTGCCGCCGGTGCGGGTCGGCAAGCCGAGCCTGAAAGAGACGATCCGCGCGATCACCGGCGAGCCGCTGCTGCTGCGCGTCCTCGCGTCCGATTTCGCGGTGACGCTGGCGCAGAATATCCGCGCTGCGCTGATCGTCTTTTTCGTTACCTTCTACATGGGCCGCCCCGAATGGGCAGGCGGGCTGTTCCTGTTCCAATTCGTCTTCGGCATCTTCGCCGGACCGATCTGGCTCAAGATCGGGCGACGCTATGGCAAGCACCGCACCGCGGTCGCGGGCGAGCTGGTGCAGGTCGCGATCAACCTGTCGTTGCTGCTCGTCACCCCCGACACCTTCCCGCTGCTGCTCGCGCTGACGCTGGCGCAGGGGCTGGCGCAAGGATCGGGCAATCTGATGCTGCGCGCGATCGTTGCCGACGTCGCCGACAAGCATCGCCTCGACAGCGGCGAAGATCGCACCGGGCTTTATTATTCGGTCTTCAGCCTCGCCGGGAAGACCGCGACGGCGGTCGCCATCGGCATAGCGCTGCCGCTGGTCAGCTGGCTCGGTTTCGATCCGAAAGCCACGAACAGTCCTGACGCACTGACCGGCCTGCTCCTCGTTTTCGCACTTGGTCCCGCCATCGCCCACGCCTTTTCCGCCGCCCTGATCGCGCGCTTTCCGCTCGACGAGGCGGCGCATGCCGAAATTCGCCGACAGCTGGATCCGGGACCGCCCGATTATGTTTTCGCCGAATAACCCCCGCCGTCCCACCTTCAGGAGAATGATCATGACGGACCTTCACAACAGCTACGCCAATGCCCGCGACAAGAGCATCGACCTCGACGTCACCCCGGTGACCGGCACCATCGGCGCCATCGTCAACAATGTCCAATTGTCGGGCGATCTGCCCGCGGCGACTGTGCAGGCGATCCAGGCCGCGCTGGTGCGGCACAAGGTGCTGTTCTTTCGCGACCAGCAGCATCTGACCGACACCGAGCATGAGGATTTCGCGGCGCTACTCGGCGATCCAATCGCGCATCCGACGGTGCCGGTCGCCGAGGGTTCACGCTATCTGCTCGAACTCGACAGCAAGGAAGGCTATGCCGCGTCGAGCTGGCACACCGACGTGACCTTCGTGGATGCCTATCCCAAGGCGTCGATCCTGCGCGCGCTAACCATCCCCGAGGCGGGCGGCGACACGCAATGGGCGAACGGCGAAACCGCCTATGAAGGCCTGCCCGAAGTGCTTCGCCAGCTCGTCAACAATCTGTGGGCGACGCACACCAACCTTTATGACTATGCGGCGATCCTGCAGTCGGCGCCCGACAACGACAGTGCGCGCGAACGGATCAAAGAGCATCGCAATGTTTTTGCCTCGACGGTCTATGAAACCGAGCATCCTGTCGTGCGCGTGCATCCGGTGAGTGGTCAGCGCAGCCTGTTGCTCGGACATTTCGTCAAGCAGTTCGTCGGGCTGAACCAAGCCGACAGCGCGCGGCTGTTCCAGACGCTGCAGGATCATATCACCAAGCCCGAGAATGTCGTGCGCTGGCGCTGGCGCGAGGGGGACGTCGCGATCTGGGACAATCAGGCGACGCAGCACCGCGCGACCGCCGATTTCGGGCTGCAGCGCCGGACGCTCCGCCGCGCGACGATCGCAGGCGAGATTCCCGCCGCGATCGACGGCCGCAAGAGCCGAACGGTCCGCAAGGACAAGGCGGTTCAATACGAACCTGCGTAACTGAAATCGGCCGGCGCTTCTGGCTCTCCTCTCCCTCCTGTGACTGCGCCGGTCCAGACTGCGGCGCGCCCGGGTTTCATTCGCCCGCGGCGCGCCACCCTTCTTTTCTGCAAGGATGACCCGATGCTCCGCTTCGCCTCATTGCTCGCTTTCTTGTTCGTAACCGGGTTCGCGCCAGCGCAAGCGAAGGAGAGACGGCCGAACCTGCTCCTAATCGTCGCCGACGATCTCGGCTATTCGGATCTCGGCGCGTTCGGCGGCGAAATCCGGACGCCCAACCTCGACAGGCTCGCGCTGCAAGGCATCCGTCTTGCGGGTTTCCATACAGCGCCTACCTGTTCGCCGACGCGCTCGATGCTGCTTTCGGGAACCGACAACCATCTCGCGGGCCTCGGCACGATGGCCGAGATGATCCGGCCGAACCAGAAAGGAAAGCCGGGCTATGAAGGCTATTTGCGCAGCGATGTCGCGACTCTGGCCGAGCGGCTGGCGGTGGGCGGATACCGCACACTGTTTTCGGGCAAGTGGCATCTTGGCCTGACCGAGGCACAGGATCCGCACGCCCGGGGCTTTCAGCGCAGTTTCTCGCTCGCGCAGGGCGGGCATAATCATTTCGGAACCGATGCCGGACTCGAACCGCCGAACGGCGCCACCTATCGAGAGAATGGCAAGCAGGTCAAACGCCTGCCCGACACTTTCTATTCGAGCGACTATTTCGCCTCGCGTCTGATCGACTACCTCGGCGAGCGACCGAAGACGAAGAACGCTCACAATCCCTTCTTTGCCTATCTGTCCTTCACCGCGCCGCACTGGCCGCTGCAGGCGCCGAGCGAGGATATCGCCCGCTATCGCGGTCGCTATGATGAAGGCTTTGACCGTCTGCGCGAACGCCGTTTGGCGCGCCAGCGCGAACTCGGCATTCTGGCACCCGACGTCGTGCCGCACACGCCGCGCAATCGCGACGGCAGCTGGGACTCGCTGACTGCCGACCAACAGTCGCTCGCGGCGCGCAACATGGAGATTTATGCGGCGATGGTCGATCGGCTCGACCAGAATGTCGGCCGGGTGATCGAAGCGCTGCGCGCGTCGGGCGAACTGGACAATACGGTGATTGTCTTTCTCGCCGACAATGGCGCCGAGGCGCTCGACGTCGAGACGACGGGTGCCGTTATGCTGGCTCGGTCGCTTGAAGGCGCTGACAATAGTTTGGCCAACCGGGGCACCGCGACGTCGTATCTGACCTATGGCGCAGGGTGGGCGCAGGCCGCGACGGCGCCATCATGGCTCACCAAGGGCTATCAGAGCGAGGGCGGCACGCGCGCCGCGGCGTTCATCAGCGGCGTGGGAATAACGCGCCGGACTGGCGCATCGACCCAGTTTCTGTCGGTCGTGGACATCGCGCCGACGCTGCTCGAACTCGCCGGCGCCGACCCGCGGCAGACGCGCGTCGCAGGCCGCATCGTCCGTCCGATCACCGGGCATTCGTGGATGCCATGGCTTCGCAACCCGGAAACCAAAGTTTACGGAGCTGACGACGGCGTCGGGTCCGAACTTTTCGGCTCGCGCGCTTACCGGCGCAGCGATTGGAAGATTACCGACATTGGCGATGGCCATTGGCGACTTTTCGACATGGCGCGCGATCCCGGCGAGACACGCGATCTCGCCCTCATCCATTCCGAGCGCAAAGCCGAGCTGGTGGAAGCGTGGGAAAAATATGCGCGGCGCGTTGGCGTCGTGTTGCCCGATGCCATTCCCTATCGGCCATGAGGGACCGGTGAATCCCGAAGCTTCGCGGGCGTTGTCGGATTGGCGGCGAGGCGACCCGTTCGTCGGACGACCCGCGTCAACGCTATTGTCAACCAAATCAATTGTCTTATCGTATCGGCAGAGCGGGACGTGCAACCGAATCGACCGCGAGACCATTTGACCGAATGAGAGGAGCCAATGCGATGGCCACATTAGCCAAAGTGCCCGACCTGTTCGAAACCGCGCGTTCGCTGGGAGCGGCGCTTTCGCCATCGACGCCCGCGCTCGGTGCCGAGATCAGCGGGCTCGACCTCGACCGGCCGCTCTCGTCAGAAGAAGCCGAATTTCTGCGTGCCGCCTGGCTGCGCTACAAAGTCATATTTTTCCGCGATCAGGACATCAGCCACGAAAGTCATGTCCGGCTCGGCAACCTGTTCGGTGAGCTTGAGGGGCATCCGGTCATCCCGTCGGTCGACGGCTACCCCGAGATCCTGCGCATCGAAGGTGTCGAGGGCGTTCAGTTGACCGCCGAAACGCTTGCGCCCTTCCAGGCCTACAACAAATGGCACACCGACGTGACCTTTCGCCAGAAGCCCTCGATCGCATCGATCCTGCGCGCCCGCGTGCTCCCCCCGCTTGGCGGCGATACGATGTGGGCGGACACGGCCGCCGCCTATGCCGGCTTGCCGCAGCCGGTGAAGGACCGGATCGAGGGGCTGGAAGCCGAGCATGATATCGTCCGCAGCTTCGGCGGCCGCGTGTCCGAGGAAAAGCGGGCGCAGCTGGCGCGGGATTTCCCGCCGGTGCGGCATCCCGTGGTGCGCACGCACCCCGAGACGGGCGACAAGATCCTCTACGTCAACTACACCTTCACCAGCCGGATCATCGGCGTCAGCGAGGAGGAAAGCGACAGCCTGCTCCGCCTGCTCTTCGACCGCATCAAGGTTCCCGAATATCAGGTGCGCTTTCGCTGGACGCCCAACGCCATTGGCATCTGGGACAATCGCTCGACCCAGCATTATGCCGTGGGGGACTATTGGCCCGAATATCGCCTGCTCGAACGCGTGACCGTGTCGGGCGATGTGGTAACGCGGTGAGGATGATCGAAGCCCAGCTCCATTCGCCCCGCCCGCGCTTCCGCACCGCCACCCGGGTCGCTATCGTCGGGGCCGGCTTTTCGGGGACGATGCTGGCGCTGAACCTTCTCGAACAGGCGGATGTTGAAGTCTTGCTGATCGAGCGCGATCGCCATCGCATGGGGGCGGGCGTCGCCTACAGCAGTTCGGAGACGTCGCACCTGCTTAACGTCCGCGCCGGCAATATGAGCGCCTTTCCTGACCGCCCAGATCATTTCTGCGAATGGCTTGCGGCGCGCGGTCTGGGCTGTGAAGCCGCCTTCGTGACCCGCGCCACCTATGGGCTTTATCTGCGCGAAACGCTCGCCGGAGCGTTGGAGCGTCACGGTCGGCGGCTCAAGCTGATCGACGACGAGGTTCTCGATATCGAGGAGCGGGACGGCCAGGTGACGCTTGGCCTCGTTAACGGTGGGCTGATCGAAGCCGATCGGGCGGCGCTGGCCATCGGCAACCTGCCTCCGCACGATCCGCCCGCCATCGCCGGCACGGGTCTGCCTGCCCATCGTTATATCGGCGATCCCTGGGCAACGCCATTTGAGCAGGGCTTGGACAGCGATGCCACGGTGCTGGTCATCGGCACGGGGCTGACCGCCATCGACGTCATTCTGCGCCTTGTCGCCAATGATTTTTCCGGGCCGATTGTCGCGCTGTCGCGGCGCGGCCTCAGGCCGCATCGCCACGTCGATGGCCTGCCTCGTCCCAAGCCGGTGCTGGCCAAGCCCGCGCCCGAACTCTCCGACCTTGTGCGTTGGGCGCGCCATGGATCGGCGACGCAGGATTGGCGGCTCGTCGTCGATTCGATCCGTCCCATCACCCAGATGATGTGGGCATCGGCAGACGCGGCAAAGCGCGCTCGCTTTCTACGCCATCTGCGACCTTTTTGGGATGTCCATCGCCACCGACTCGCGCCGGAGGTTGCCGGGCGAATCGATGCGCTGGCGGCCTCGGGTCAGTTGAGCTTCCGCGCCGGCAAGATCAGTCACGTCGCGGTTGAGGGTGACGCGCTGTCTGTCGAATGGCGTCCGCGGGGCGAACGCACCATTGTCGTGACCCGCGCCGCACGAATGATCAACTGCACCGGCCCGCAAGGCGACTTGTTGCGCTCATCCGATCCGCTTGTGAAGCATATGCTCCGGGCTGGCCGAATTCGACCGGACGCGCTGCGGCTTGGGCTTGATATCGATCGCGAGGGGCATGTCCTCGACTCGGGAGGCCGGGCATCCGAGCACATCCTCGCGATCGGACCCATGACACGGGGAGACCTATGGGAGGTTGTCGCGGTTCCCGATATCCGCATTCAGGTGAGCGCACTGGCGCGGCGCCTGGTCAACGCCCACTGGACGGCGGGAGAGGGTCTTTGACCGTGCCGCCCGCGACTATATTTGGCGGTCCGCGGAAAAAGGGAAGCCGTCTCCGCCGCGGACCGCACAGTATCTCTACTGCATTGGTAGAATGACAGCCGAGACGCGCACTGACTAGCAGCTTGGACCTCGGGCCAGCGCGGACAGGGCTCGATTCACCGCCAACCTTCCACCCGCAACGGCGATGGCATGATGAGCAAAAAGGGACTGATTATCCGCCATGTGCCGCGGGAGGGGATCGCCGGGTTTCGCGATCCCGTCGAGGCAGCTGGCTGCTTGCGGCGGCATTGTCGATGTCCCTGACTCCGGCGTACTCAATGTGGGAAGCCGTGAAGCAGTTGGGCAGCGTGTTCGACCGGGAACGTCTGCTTTCTCCAATTTCGGGACTCAAAGCCGCCAGTCCGCTACCGGCCAGCTGTCCTCCGTTCCAATGCTAGGCCAATTTTGATCGTCGCCCGCGCAGGCACTCCGTCAGCGAGATCCCCATTTTGTGATCGGCGGCCTGGATTTCACAGGAGCGCCATCCCGAGCCGCTCGCATTTCCGGGTGCCCTCCCGTCTGCTGCAGAACTCCGATCACTAGCCTCTCGCAGAAGAGGGCGCGCATTTGTTCATCGGAAAGTTCCGCCGCGTCGCGGTCCGACAGCTTGAGCTGCTTGACCGCCTTAGCCCTTGGTAGTTCGGTGTACGCCTCCATGAAGAACTGGAACAGTTCGTATGGTGTTTTTGCTTCGCGGGACACGGGCTTGATCTTCCCGAAATACGCATCAGGATGCGCCTTGTAATCCGCAAGCTGCGTATCGCTGAGGTCGTCGCGCAAGATGACGGCGCTCCCATCATTGCAGTTGACCGCGATCATCGCGCACTTGTCTTCTTCCATCACCGTTACATCGGCGACCGTGCCGACGATATCGCTCCGGTCGTCATTTGCTGCTTCGAAGCAGTATGTCTGGCCTATCGTAACGGGGGGGATGTCGCCATGCAGCGTGGTCGCAGGCATCGAACCGTCAAACGTCATCGGCAGCGAAAGAAGGCTCGACAGCCCCTCCGCGACGCGATGGGCGTCGGCGTGCTTCTGGTCGCTCAGATAGACGTCATACAGGCGGAAGTGGCCTGAGCGATTGAAGTCGGGGATGCCTACTCCCACAGGAATGGCGACCATCTGCGCGAGCGCATCCAGCTCCCGGTGAAACGTCATGTTGGTCACAAAGAGATAGGCTGACTCACCTTTAGGCAATTCCGTCTTCTCATACCGCTGCAAGCGGGCATTGACCTTGGACACGAATGTAGGCCGTCTCTCATCGCTCGCGTCGACATTCATTTCAGCGTTCAAGTCGATAAAGATCATGCGCCTGCCGGCGGCAGGCTTCTGAAAAGCGGCATTGAGTTGGGGAACCAGCCGCGAGATGGGATTGCTACTGGTGGCTCCGTCGGCCTCGGTGCGGCCGAGCAGCCCGGAGACCCCGCGCATCTTCGCTTCGACCCAGAACTTCTCTCCGGTCTTCTTGGAGACGGCGGCGAACTCGCAGTGCTTCGAGCCGGGATCCGTTTCGTCTTCCAAAGTAAGTTCGAAGCCCGCAGAAATGAGAGCGCGGGCGACCACCACTTCATAATAGGCGCCTTGGAAGTTACCCGGATTCTTCAGCCGGGCGACCAGGCGATCCTGCAGTTCTACATTGTGGTCCAGAAGATAAAGCCCGTAGGCGAGACCATAGTAGCAAGCGAGCACGCCGGTAACCGGCATGCTCGCTGGAACGCCCGCGGTTTTGATCGACTGACGCTGGAGGCGACATACGTGGTCGTACCACTGCAAACTGGGTGCCGCTGTCCGAGCGGCTTTGCGATCTCCGCATTCCCCCAAGCAGGATCGAGCTTCTGCTTCAGATAATCCGACAGGAAATCTGGAAACGTCTTCCAGGTAGAAGAGCTGTGGATCTTGTTTCCGACGGCGACCACCTGTTGATCGCCTACCTTCGCAGAGATGATAGGCCGGCCGAGGCCTTGCTGCGTTTGGCGAACTCGCTCGCGCGCTTCCCATTCGGCACGAATTTGCGCGATATCGTAAGGGGGATGGGCCTGTTCAGCCTGTTGCAAGAGAGGCGAACCGTGACAATGCTTGTACTTTCGACCATTCCCGCACGGGCACGTCTGATTTCGGCCGATCTTCCGGCCCTTGGGTGCGGAACCGTGGGTCATATGTTCTCTGTTTGTCCTAAACGCGCCGTCGCGTCAAATTTGAGATTTCATCCGCGAACAGCAACGGAGTGACGACGATTAGCGCCCTGTCAGACGCGAAGGCCCCTCGAGAATGGTATCGAGACCGTCCTGCAGCACATCATGCGCAGCGGAAAGGCAGCCTGGGTATCGCTCGACAAGGAATCCGCCGAGGATCGATTGACGATGGGACGGTGACTTCGCAAGATTGAGAACCGGATCGATGCCTTCACTTCGGCACGCTTCCAACAACCCTTCGAAATCGCCGACTGAGCAGATGCTGAAGGGATAGCGATCGAGCAATTCCCTTTCGAGGCCGCGCGCGGTGAATGTCTCGTCGACGAGCTTGTCGAGGTGGGCGTAGAAGAATGGGCCAAAGCAAAACCACTCGTGGAACGTCACAATAATCGGATGGATTGGCCGTCCATCCGGTTTCCAATGCGGATAGCGCCCATCCAGGGCATCGGCGAGCGTTGCATAAACCTGACCGACATAACGGGCGAGCTTTCCGATCGCGTCGGTAAGCGGTGGCTCGTCGGCGAGTTCAGTCTGGGAGGCAATGTCGAGCCGTGCGAGCTTGCATTCGACGAACAGCGCGGCGGTATGGTCCTGCATGATCCAGTCTACGCTGCGGCGTTCCGGTTTGCCCCAGCGCTCTTCTCCCAACATTTCGAGCCACCCGGTCCCGATACGTCCTGCGACCTCGCCAACGTAATCCTCGAATGCTGCGCCTACACGGTCTCCGAAACTGTCGTCGGCGCGAATAAGATCGAAATAGAGACCATCGGACAATCGTTGCGCTAGTGCGACCGGCAGGGGACACATCATCGATTGGGGGTTTCCAGCGTGGATCAAGGGGTGCTCCCGAAGCGGATTGAAGCTGAACGCCCAATTCACGCCATAGGTCTGCCGCTCGATAAGATCGGCGCGCATCGTCTTCGCGGGCTTGGAAAGCCGATCGAGGAGGG
The DNA here is from genome assembly GCF_965279725.1 of Sphingopyxis sp. Classification (GTDB taxonomy): domain Bacteria; phylum Pseudomonadota; class Alphaproteobacteria; order Sphingomonadales; family Sphingomonadaceae; genus Sphingopyxis. The sequence continues at coordinate 799,231 of NZ_CBDIIL010000002.1, read as the reverse complement.
CGACCATTGAGTTTCGGGCCTTCGCGTCCGCCCCTTGCAAGAAGGCGAAGGGTGGCATGGGGTTTTGATAAAGCTCCTGCAATAGCAACAAAAGGACCTGGAACAGTTCGGTCGAGGTCAATCCGAATTCGGATTCGACGAGCGGCGCGATCAACGGGTGCCCATAGAGGAGATGATAACGCGACAGGGCGCCGTTCGTTATGGGCTTCTGATACGGAAATTGTTTGAAGGCGATCCGCGACAACTGAAACATGATGTCGCTTGAGCGCGTTTCGTGCAGGCCCCAATATGTATCATCGAGTTGATGGATCATTCGCATTGCGCCGAACGCGTGAGCCGCGTGATTGAAAGGCTTGCCGCCCCGCATCTCGGCGTTGAGCAATAGTTCGCGTGCCAACAGTTCGACCAGATGACCGTGTAGCCCGGCGCGCATCGCTGACTGGCCGCTGGCCAGCGGTGCGTTCAAAAGCTCGGGCGGAAGCGGTTTTTGCCACTGCAGAAACTGCATATAGCTATAAACCGCGCCGAGACCGCTCCACAGGTTAAATCCGCGCAGATGGTTTCGCAGCGGCTTATAATAGCCGTACATATTCCCAGCCCCCGTTCAAAATCTTCGATACCCTTTGTGGGTCCAAATCGCCATCATGGAAATGACGAAGCCGCGTGGCCGGGAGTGCTAGTATCAACCGGACGAGATGAGCCGCGATGATCGATTGTCCGGGGCGTTTTTTCGCCAACATCGTAGCAAGCGTTCGATTCACTGCCCCGAATGGGCTGTCAGCTTTTCTGCCCACGGCCCCTGAAAGCTGACGGGCAGCAAGCGGCCAGACCCAGTCGCGCCCTAACTGATCATAGTTGCGCAGCCAGACGGCGCGTACGCAACACCGCAGACGACTTGCATCGCTGTCGCTATCGGTCACAATCGCGCTGATGGAAATTCTGACCCAGCCCTCCCATGCCGAGATCCGCCGGTTTGTCCGCTCTTTCGGGCAGCGCCGCGTCTCGCTGACGCGGGTCAGCGTCACAACACCGCTGGCGGCTCGACCAGACCAGTTTATCGAGTTCTATCTGGGCGAACGCTATCGTGTCAGCGTGGACGATGGCCCATCGTCGCTCACCCCGGAAACCGCGGTGGTGGGACCGCAGACCCGTCCTGGACTACGTCTTCATATGAGCGGTGAACTCGACGTCTTTACGATGCGTTTTCAGCCTACGGGGTTCCATCGCCTGTTCGGAGTGCCGATGCCCGCCCTTGCCGATCAGGGGATCGCAATCGCAGAGCTGTTGGGACGTACCGCGGCCGGACTGGAGGATGCGATCCGGCGCGCCGATAGCTTCGAGGGCAGAGTGATCGCGGCGCAGCGTTGGCTGGCGGTACGCGCCGACAAAAGCAGTCGGGAAAGCGGCGTCGACCATGCCGCGAGACTGCTGGTGGCCGCGCGTGGCCGCGCGAGGATCGATGCTGTCGCCGAAAGATCGGGTCTGAGCCTTCGCCAGTTCCAGCGTCGATTCACGGCCGAAGTCGGCGTCCCGCCGAAATTCTACTCCCGAACGCTGCGCCTCGAGGCGGCGCTCGCGGCGCGAAATCGATACCCGGAGCGCAGCTGGACAACCATCGTGCATGACGCGGGCTATGCCGATCAGGCGCATTTCATTCGCGACTGCCAGCTGTTGGCGGGGGCGACGCCGACGTCTTTCGTCGCCCAATCGTCGGGCATGACCGAAATGTTCAATTACGGGACCGCGTGATCGCGTAGCCGACGGTCACCAACGGAGGCCGAAATGAAGAGACGGGACCTATGCGGAATAGTCATAGCTGGAGCAGCGATTTTGGCAGGAGGTCCGGTAGTGGCGGCTGAAGCGCTGGATTCGAAGGCTGAAAAAACGCTGAATGCCTGGGTCGATGCGTGGAACCGCGAGGACCTCGACGCGATGTTCGCGTTATTCACGCCCGAAGCCCATTGGGTCAATATCGTGGGAATGCACTGGCAGGGCCGTGATGCGGTCGAAAAAGCGCACCGTGCCTACTTCGAACTCATGTTTCGCGGCGTTAAGCAACGATTGGTCGCCACAGAGAGCCTCACGCCGCTTGCAGGGGGCGGCGTTATTGTAGTCGCTCGTCTCGCGGTGGATGCATTCCGCCAGCCGAACGGCGTCGTTAAACCGCCCAGCGAGGACCGGCTGACGCTCGTCATGGTACCGCGCGGAGATGACTTAGCGATAGTACATGGAGCGAATGTGGCCATCGTTCCAGAAGCGCAGCAGCACGATCCGGTGCTTAAAAAGCCGTAGTGGCCGTCGGATGGCCAGCGCCGCGCGTCATGCCCGCGAATGTCTGGTTATGAGCGGTCGCGACTGATAGCGGCCATCGGCCAGTTCGGGTCGAGTTCAACACGAAAACCTTCCGGACCATGCCCTCGTTAGCTGATGCACAAAATAGGACTCTCAAATCGGAAAGTGATACGTAGCGTTAGCTATAAGGGGACGTGAGCGCATGAACGCGAACAAGGCTCTTTGGGAAAAAGGCGACTTCACCAGGATTGCTGCGGCGATGCGGGAGTCCGGTGAGGAACTGATCGAGAGCCTTGGCGTAAAGGCCGGGATGGACGTTCTCGATCTTGGCTGCGGCGATGGCACAACGGCCTTACCGGCAGCACAGCGCGGGGCGAATGTCCTGGGCGTGGACATCGCAGTGAATCTTGTGGCAGCCGGAAATGCCCGCGCGGCTGCCGCGGGGCTGGACAAACTGCGGTTCCAGGAAGGCGACGCAGCTGACCTTCGCGGTCTCGCCGACGGTAGCTTCGACCTCGTGGTGAGCATCTTTGGCGCGATGTTCGCGCCGCGCCCGTTCGATGTGGCGAAAGAAATGGTGCGGGTCGCCCGCAGTGGCGGTCGCATTGTCATGGGCAACTGGATTCCCGGCGATCCCACGCTGATTGCGCAGGTGCTGAAGACGAGCGCCGACTACACGCCGCCGCCGATCGAGGGGTTCATCAGCCCCGTGACGTGGGGGGTCGAGGACAATGTTCGTGAGCGCTTCGCGGCGGCTGGCGTTCCAACGGAGAATGTTACCTGCGAACGCGCGACCTATGTCTTTCGCTGTCCTACGCCACCGCGCGATTTGCTCGAGACCTTCAAACAATATTACGGCCCGACGATGAACGCCTTTGAGGCCGCTTCGAAGGATGGCGGGGCCGATCAGCTGGAGACTGCGCTAACCCAGCTCTTCGAACAGCATAATCGCGCCGGTGCGGACAAGACCGAGATCCCGGCAACCTTCCTCAAGGTGACCGTCACAAAACCGTAGGTAGCTGTGTCCGTAATGCGCCGCGGGCAGACCTGCACCTAGAGGGGGAATCATGTCGAAAAACGATCTCCATCGACGCGAATTTCTGACCATCGCTGGCGCTTCGGCGGCGTTCCCGTCGCTTGCGATGGCCAACGGCGGTTCCCTTGCCGCGCTGGAAGCGCCGCGACAAATGGCGATCGACGCGGTGCAGTCGCGCGCGGTACCGTCGATTTCTGTTGCGGTATTTAAGGACGGACGGCCACTTTGGGTGGAAGCGTTCGGTTGGGCGAACCAGGAGCAGCGGATCCAGGCGGCCGTGGGCACCCGCTACGCGATCGCGTCGGCGACAAAGCCATTTACGGCCACGGCCATCATGATGCTTTGCGAGGCCGGAAAAATGGCCTTGGCGGATCCGATCGCCCAATATCTTCCGGGGTTAGGCATCGGGGACGATGCCGATTTCTCAGCGATTACCGTCGCGGATGTCCTCCAGCATCGCTCGGGCATCGCGCGTCACTGGCGCAACTATTTCAAAGGACAGGGAGAGCCGCCGGCCTTTTCCGAAGTGGCACAATCGCATGCTTTTGTAACGCCCGCCCATCGCCGCCGCTATCTTTACAGCAATCTGAACTACGGCTTGGCGGCTCACGCGATCGAGCAAATTACCGGGCAACGCTATCATGACCATATCGCGGAGGCGATCCTTCGGCCCTTGGGACTCTCGAGTGCGACATCGCTCGGCGCGTTGACGGAGACCTGGTCTGCTGCTCGGCCTTATGAAGAGGATGGGACCCCGATCCCGCCCTATCGCGTCGATGAACAAGGGGCGCGAGACCTGGTCATGACCGCCTCGGATCTCGCGCGCTTCGGTCTGGCCCATCTTTCGGGCCACCGCAGTCTGTCCGGAAGCCTGCGCCGAAGGATGCTGTCCGAACGTCACTCGCTTCCGGACGAAGGGGTTTCCCGCGTATCCTACGGTCTTGGCTGGATGGTCGAGCACGACGGTCCCGCGGCGCTGTTCAATTTTAGTCACACGGGGGAAGGTCCCGGTGCGGCATCGATCCTAACGATCGTACCTCGCGAACGCCTCGTCGTCGCGGCGGTAGCCAATGCGCAAGGGGCGCCTGCCTATCGGATCAGTGAAGCGATTGTCGACGCACTTAGCCCCGAGTTCGCTACGCGACGGCGTGCGAACCCGTTTCAGGAACGCGATCCGGATCCGGCCTTGATTGCTTCCTTTTCCGGCAGCTGGTCCGGGCACGTCGAGATGCTGGAGGGCCCTATTGCTGTTCGTGTCTTGATAGGAGATGCAGGCGCTTCAAAAATATTCATGGGTGACAACACCGGCCTCGATCTCGCCCGCGTAGCCGTCACGCAGGGCGTGCTGAGCGCGCGTGCAGCGGGTCAATTGCCCGGCCGTGAAACCAGTCGATGGCCCCACAGCCTTCGACTGCATGTCGAGCGAACAGATGCCGGGCTCAACGGCACTCTGGCAGCCTATGCGAGCAGGGCGCCGTTGCCGCATGACCAATTCTGGCTGAGCCACAAAATACGTCTGCAGCCGGCATGATCGGGGCTTTGGTCCCGCCGCCATCGCAGAAAAGCCGGATCATCGACGCAGAGGCGGCTGTGGCCTCCGCATCAGGCTGGCGCGAGATGTCTGCTACCGCGCGAAGCAGATCGAAAGCTGGAGTTCCGCTTTCGGCCATCATCTCCATATAGGCCAGCGAGTTCGCGCCAACGCCAAATCGATCTTCTTTGCTTGGGCTCGTACTACACCAGTAGTGGCACAACTAAGCTGACCAGAAGGCTCGCGATGCAAAGCCTTTGCAGCATACGCTTCGGTCTCGGCTGGGGCCGGATCGCAGCAACGAGAAGGATCAGCGCGCAAAGGAGCCAGAAGATTGCGGTGAGCGGCGCAGCATTGCCCGCGATCACGCGCGCGAGAAAGGTCAATGTCAGCGCGATCGGCACGCCCCACAATACCCCATCCCACAGGCTGCGGAGCCGCGGGTCATGCACTCCACGCCGTTCGCGCTTGCCAAGCCAGATGGAAGTGCCGGTGGCGACGACAATCGTGAGTGCTAGGCCAAGCAGGAAATAGATGATTTTGACGGGCAGCCCGCCATAATTGCCAAAATGGAGATTATAGGTCGAAGCCACGAGCTGTTGCCCCAAATGTCCGTCGGACAGGCCGACCTTGCCATGATAGGAGCCGTCGGCGCCGAATTCATAGGTTTCGCCGTAGATGAGGCGACGCGGATGTTCGGCGACAATCTGAACATGTTGGCCGCGGGTCTGGGGATCATGGACGATGACATAGGTCGGGCGGACGCCGGGGTGCTTTGCCGCCATATAGGCAAGCGGCGCGGCGATATTGGCAAGCGGGGCGGCGCTCGGATCTGCGCCGTGTTCTTTGCCGAAGATCGGCGCATAGGCGGCATCGAGGTCGTTTTTGTAGAAAGCGGCGGCAAGGCCATAGGCACCGACGACGCCAAGCCCGATCATCGCGCCAGTGAGCGCGATCGCCAGGCCGAAGGGCAACGTCCAGACGCTTAGCCGGTTATGCCAGTCGGCGAGGCCCACACCGTGATTGTCGCGCGCTCGGAGGCGAAAGGCGTCGCGAAAAATACGCGGGTGGGCGATGACCCCCGACAGCGATAGCGCCAGCATCATTACTCCGAAAATGCCGACGATCGTCATCCCGACGAGCCCGGGAATATTGAGCGCATAATGGGCGCTAAGCAGAAATTCGGACCAGGCGTTCTCCTCGGGTGCGGCGATGCGGCCGTCGGGATCGATATGGAAAGCCTGATGGTCGGTGATGACCGTCGCGCGCGGCAGGCCGTCGATGGGCATATGGACGTAAAGATGGGTGGTGCCGGGCTTGTCGGTTTCGGTGGCGAGGACGGCGGCGACCCCGCGCTGCACGGCTGCGGGCGCGATGGTGGTCATTTCGGGTGCGGCGGGCTGCTCGATCCGCTGCCATTCCTGATAGAAGACAACGACCGTGCCGGTCAGGCAGATGAGATAGAGCAGCGCTGAGGCGAGCAGGCCGATCGCGGCGTGCGCCGACAGCGCGCGCTGGACCGTGTCCTTTGAAACCGCGAGGGTCATGGCGCATTTCCTCCGATCCAGATAAGCGCCAGGCTGACGATCGCTGGGAGCAGCAGCCATGCCAATTGGGCGCAGCGATGCGGCAGCATGAGCAGCCAGAACGCGAGGATGCCCCAGACAAGCGGGAGCAGGAGCAGCGCCATGGCGTTGCCGTTGGCGTCGCTCCACCCCGCCAAGGTCGCAAGCGCGCGGGCCGCCAGCGACACCAGCGACGCCGTCGCATAAGCGAGCGGGACGGTGAGCAGGAAGGTGAGCAGACGGCGGCCGATCTGGCGTGGCTCGCCCGGTGCAGGGAGCATATGCGCCTTGCGCTCCGACGCGCGCGCCTTACCCGCCGGGGATGTCCAGCCGGCGTGAGCAAGGAGAAGCGCGGCGGCGGTCATGCCGACGAGCGAGGCGACCGCAAGCCCCCACGCGCCGTCGCCGGCGAGCGTAAGCAGGACCCCGGCGAGCAGGAGCGCCCACGCGATGCCATTCTGCGCCGACGACCGCCGGGGCAAGCCCCAGGCATGGCGCAGCAGCAGCACCGCGACGACGATCGCCGCGGTGCCGATCCAGACCAAGGGCGCGGTCTCGCTCACCGGAAGCGATAGCCGACGGTCGCCATAACATTGCGTGGGGCGCCGACGAAGCAGTCGCCGCGCGCGAGGCACGAGGCGTAATATTTGTTGTTCAGCAGGTTCGTCGCGTTGACGGCGAAGCGCCAGTTCCCGCGGGTAATCTCTGCCAGCGCATCGACCGTGGTGCGCGCCGGGGTGACGATCGACCAGACCGGACTGGTCGAGATGCTCTTGCCGCTATAGACGACCCCGGCGCCGAGGCGCAGCTGCGCCGCGCGGTCGAGGCCGAACGTCTTTGTCGACCAGAACGACGCGGTGTGGCGCGGCATGTAGTCGAGGCTGGTGTTGGTTTCCGACCGCAGCTTTGCATAGCCATAGTTGGCCAGCAGTTCGAAGTTGCCGGGCAGGCTATGGCTAGCCTCGATTTCGAAGCCCTTGGTGTTCAGTTCGCCAGATTGCGCCGTGCCGCCGGCGGCGAGGTAGAGGATGCGGTTGCGTTCCTTGATCTTGAACGCGGTGGCGGTGACGAGCGTCCCGACGGCGGGCTGCCACTTGATGCCCGCTTCGTACTGGGTGCCGGTTTGCGGTCGATAGGGATCGCCAAAGGTGGCGTCGACATTTTCGATCCGACCGGCGACCGGCAGGAAGCTCTCGGTATAGCTGAAGAAGGGGGCGAGCCCTGCACCGATTTCGCCGATGACGCCGGCGCGGAAGGTCGTCGCATTGTCCTTCTGGCCCGACGAACCCGTGACGCGGTCGCGGCGGGCGCCCAGCACAACCGACACGCGATCATAGAAGCGCATCTGGTCCTGAACATAGAAACCGAGCTGCTTCTGACTGTCCGTGGTAAACGGCCCCGTCGCGACATAGGTCGTCAGTGCGTCTTGATCGATGTCGTAAAGATCGACGATCTCGAGCCCGAAGGCATCGCGTTTGGCGACCCTGTTCCAGCTGTAATCGATGCCCACCAACAATTTGTGCTCGATATTGGCACCGGTGTTGAAGCCGAATTGAAGATTGTTGTCGGTCGAAAAGACGTTCAATCGCGCATCGTTGGCACCGCCATAGAGACCGATGGTCCGACCGTCGGTGCCATACACCGAAAAGGGATCCTGCGGGTTGGAATAGCTGTCGGCATAGCGCGTGTTATATTCGAGGTCGCTGTCGATGTAGCGCGCTTTCAGGCTGAGCGTGACGGCATCGGAAAAGCGGTGAGTGACCGCGCCGCCGCCTTGCAGCGAGCGGCCGGCGTAACGGTCCGATCCAGCCTTGCCGACGAATGTATACTGGCCCAGTTGTTCCCCGGCGACCGTATTTGGCAGGAAGGTCCCGACGATCGGCAGGAACTGCGACGTCGAGCCGGTGTCGTCCTCCTGATACAGGCCGGTGAGCACGATGTCGGTGTCGGGGGTCGGCTGCCAGCGCAGGGACGGCGCGAACATCACCCGATCGTCGGGGACATGGTCGACATAGGTGTCGGCTTCGCGGGCGCGGCCGACGGCGCGGATCGCGAAATTGTCGGACAGCGCGAGGTTGACGTCGGCGAGCACCTCCTTGCGGTCGTCGCTGCCATAAACGAGATTGATTTCGCCCTGCGTTTCGAAGCCGGGTCGTTTCGAAACGAGGTTGACGAGGCCGCCGATCGAACCTTGGCCGAACAGCACCGAGGCGGGGCCGCGGACGATTTCGACGCGGTCGAAATTATAGGGGTCGGAGGTGATGCTGGCATAGAAGGAGAAGATGTCGCGCATGCCGTCGCGAAACTGCAACGCCTCAAGGCCGCGGACGTTGAAGCCGTCGACGCGGGTGTCGCGGCCATAGGGGTTGGCGAGGACGCCGGCGGCATATTTCACCGTATCGCTGATGCTGATCGCGCCCTGCGCCTGATATTGATCGGCGGTGACGATCTTGATCGGCTGCGGCAGTTCGAGCGGCGGGGTGTCGGTCTTGGTGCCAGCATAGCCGGTGACGACGATCTGGTCCTGATCCTCGATATCGGCCGAGGGTGATTCGGCGGCGAGGGCGGCGCTGCTGGCTAGCATGGTGTTGACGAGCAAGGCGATGCGCGCAGTTTTCACTTGATATTCCCCTGACGGTGCGAACGAGTCTATCGCGCACTAATGAGATGCATTCGCATTAGCAACATTGAATTTCGATCGTTCGTTCACATGCTGGAGCTGATCTGCGGCTATACCGAATGGGAGGTCCAGATTGATGTCGCACCCCATCAACATCTCGCGTCAAAGCATTCAGCTCGACGAGGAAATGTCTTCATCTGGTACGCGTTCGCCTCTTGGTTGAAGGGGGCGTTTTGCGCTCAGTTCGGCGCTGCTCGCACGGCGGTCGTAGGCGCTGCCATTCCGCCAACGTGCCCCCAACTTGTCCCTTTACGCCCGTCGCAGGTAGATCCAGCGGACTGTCGGGTGTCTTGGATTTACGCCCTAAAGCAGCCTGACCGCAAGCTGCCAAAGCGGGTCCTTCGGCAGAGCAACAGCGCAGAGGAATCAACTTCGTTCACCGCGCCCATCGAGAGGCCGCAGGTTTCAAAGCGTCGAGAAAAGCCCCGGCACTGGTGCGATAGGAGTCTTGCGCCGCAGGAGTCATGCGGTCCCAATTCGCATACATCTGTATCATCCGGCGGTTGCGGCGGAACCGGTGTTCGTGCCGGGCGAGAAAATCCCAGTAAAGCGCGTTAAAAGGGCAGGCGTCAGGCCCCGTTTTCTGCTTCACGTCATAGCCGCACCGCACACAATGGTCAGACATCCGATTGATGTAGGCACCGCCACCGGCATAGGGTTTGGTTGCAAGTCGTCCGCCGTCGGCATGTTGGCTCATGCCGATCACGTTCGGCAGTTCAACCCACTCATAGGCGTCGACATAGGCAACAAGAAACCAGTCAGCGACCTCCTGCGGCCGCACCCCCGCCAGCATCGCGAAATTGCCAAGGACCATCAGCCGCTGAATATGATGGGCATAGCCATGGTCGCGGGTGTTGCGGACGGCTTCGGCCATGCACACCATTTCGGTTTCGCCGGTCCAGTAAAATTCAGGCAGCGGCCGCGTTGCATTCAGGGCATTGGCTTCTGCGACCTCGGGCATTTCCAACCAGTAATAGCCGCGCACATATTCGCGCCAGCCAATGACCTGGCGGATAAATCCTTCGGCCGAGTTCAGCGGCACCTTTCCGGCGGCATAGGCGTCAGCGGCGGCCGTCGCAACTTCCAAGGGGGTAAGCAATCCCAAGTTGATCGCGGGGCTGAGCCAGCTGTGGAACAGCCAGTCCTCGCCGGTCACCATCGCGTCCTGATAGGTGCCGAAATCCGACAAGGCGGCGTCGATGAAGTGCGCCAACGCGCGCCGGGCTTGCGATACGGTGACCGGCAAAGCGAAATTTTCGAGCCGACCAAAATGGCCGCCAAAGCGTTCTGCGACCAGCGTCATCACCTCGCTGGTGATCGCGTCAGGCGGGAATGGCATCGGCACCGGATAGGTTACCCCGCTTTCGGGCGATGCCCGATTTTGCTTGTCGAGGTTCCAGGTTCCCCCTTCGGGTTTGCCGTCCGCCGTCATCAGCAGCCCGGTTTTGCGGCGCATATCGCGATAGAAATATTCGATCGTCAGCGCGTTTCGCGACTGCGCCCAGGTCTGGAATTCAAGGGTTGAACAGATAAACCGGTCATCGGGGCAAATATCGACAGGGATACCGCAGGCGCTTTCCCAGCTGGCGATCGCGGTGGCCACGCGCCATTCGCCTGGCTCGACAACCCGTATCGACGCAGCGCGGTGTCGATCGACGGCGCGCTTTACTTCGCCGGAGAAGCTGCCGCTATTATCAGGATCGTCGAGGCGGACATAATCGACACGCCAGCCTGAAGATCGCAACTCTTCTGCAAAATGGCGCATCGCAGACAGGATCAGCACGATCTTGCGCTGATGGTGGCGCACATAAGTGGTCTCTTCCGCCACCTCCATCATCAGCACGACCGCAACGGACCGATCGACATTGCTCAGCGAGGCCAGGTCGTGCGATAATTGGTCGCCGAGCACCGGAATCAAAATGGTCATCGCGACATGTCCCGTTTCGGACGGCTGATCGGCAGCGGGCACGGTGCGTTCATCGTTGACGACATCATAGGAAGTTCCATGCCATGCCGAAGATGATTAAAAAAGGTGATCTGCCGACCAGGCTTTGCGCGACGTGCGGCCTGCCTTTCGTTTGGCGGAAAAAATGGGCGAGGGATTGGCAGAAGGTCAAATATTGTTCCGAGCGATGTCGGCCAAACGGCTGATGCATGGCAAGGGCGCCCGCGATCCGCTCGGTCTCGGCCGTCGGCGCGGCGAAACTTCGCTCGCGCGATGACTGCCATGGCAAAGGTGACGGATCGCAACAGCGTCAGAACGATCGGACCCGGTCGCCCATCTCCCCCGTACGACCGCCGGTCTCTCGCTCATCTCCCTAGCTCCCCGTGACATGGTCGACGACCTGGGTCCGGATGTCCACGCGGGCACGCAGCCGGGCGGCAAGCAAAGCCATGCCACTGACCTTGCGCTGGACAAACAGCATATCGGTCGGCGGGATATGCCAGGATTCGCGGTCGGCGGCCAAAGACATGGCATGGTCACGAATCTCGCCGAGATAGGCGCGGTTCGCAAAATCGAACCTTCCCACCTGCACCGTGGCTGTGAAAACAAGATCGATGATGCGATCAATTTGTGCACGATGGCGGCCGATCACGGCGGGACCGATCAGACCGGCGTCGAGCGCGGCCATGCGCGCTTTGTCGCGATCGCCCGACAGGCCTGCGGCGAGCAGATTCCGATAGGCAAGGGCCGTGTGCGGCGTCACGGCTTGTGTCGCCCCAAAGTCAAGCAACACGATCCGCCCGCTTTCAGGCTGATAGCGATAATTGGCGAAATTTGGGTCGGTCTGCATCAACCCGAAGCGAAAAAGCTCGTCCAACACCAGATCGAAGATCAGCGCGGTCACGCGATCGCGCTCGTCCTGACCCGCGGTCTCCAATGTTTCGATGGGGTGCCCCGGCACATAACCCATCGCGAGCGTCCTGCTGGTCGTGAATTCGGCATCGAGCGCCGGAACGACAAATTCGGGCCGGTCGGCAAGCAGGCGCCGATACGTCTCCATCTGCGCGCCCTCGCGGAGATAGTCGGTTTCTTCGTGCAACTGGACCTTGGCCTCGGCCAACAGCGGGGCAATGTCGAGTTCGCGGGGCAACAGGCCGGACAGGCGGAGCAGCGTTTCGACATTATCGACATCGGCATCGATGCTTTCGCGGACGCCAGGATATTGGATCTTGATCGCGATATCGCGGCCATCTTGGGTCATCGCGCGGTGGACCTGCCCGATCGAGGCCGCAGCGATTGGTGTCGCGTCAAAGCGGGCGAAGCGCGTGCGCCACGCCGCACCCCATTCGGCGGCAAGAACGCGTTGAAGCTGTCGCGGCGGCATATGATGCGCGCTCTCGCGCAGGCGCCCCATGATGGCCGACAATTCGGCGGGCATCATGTCACCGGAATCGAGCGAGATCATCTGGCCGAGTTTCATCGCCGCCCCGCGCAGGTGCGACAAGCGATCGGCGACCCGCGCGGCGTTGCCCGGCGTCAACAGCATCTCGCGAAGCCGCGGACGTTCACCCTCGGCCAGCCGACGTGCGCCTTCGGCCAGCATGCCGCCGGCGACGCCGCCTGCCAGCCGACCAAACTGGCCGAGCCGCGACAGGCGGCTGCCTGGCACGGCGCGGCTCCTATCGCGATCGTCGCTCACCAGCCCTGACTTCCCAGGACACCCTTGAACGGGCCCGCAACCGCGCTGGTGATCCAACCGCCATAAAATGCGCCGGGTTGAGGGCGCACGGTTTCACCATCGACGCTGCACCGATCAAATGGCGCAGCGTAAAATGCGACATGGTCGCGGAGCATCCGGAACGATGGCGTGGGGTTGGAATAGCCCCAGCCTACCCCGGGCAGCACATCATCGTCGATCACGACATCCCAATAGGTCGCTGCACCCTTCCACTCACAAAAGGAACCGCCGTCGGAGCGGCGAAGGGCGCCAGGTGCAATGTCGGGCCGAGGGATATAATAGCTCGGCGGATGGCTTGTCTCGAGCGTGACGACGCAGGCGCAAGAGTCCGCGATGATCGTGCCCAGGTGTTCGATGACAATGCGCGCATCGACAGGCCGGGCGATCGCCGGGCGGGGAAACGACCAGACGCTTACCTGCCCGGCAGCGACGGCGTCGGGAACAGGTCTCATTCGGGGTCCAGTCTGCGGGCAAGACGTTGGAGCGCCGGCCGGGCACACAAGAACGCGCTATATAGTTTTTCCAACAGCCACAGCATGGCAGGGTTTTGCGCGGCAAGGCCCAGCGGCCGCAACAATGGGATCGCCCGCCACATCGCCGCGAAAGCCGCCCCGCCGGAGAGCATATGGTTGCCTTCGCGCGCATGGAACCGGGCAAGCAGTGTCCCGCGATCGATTGGGCAGTCGCTCGCAACCGGACCGGCAACATCGACGAAGTTGATCGCTCCGCACCGGTCGAGCCGACGCATCACCGCGATTTCGCGCCGGCATAGCGGGCATCCGCCATCATACCACACGACGAGACTTTTCATGCGAGACTTTGACCAACTTCCTTGTCGATGCACAGCGCAACCAGCTTGCCGCCACAAGTGCGACCATTTCTCCGTCACCGTCGATTACACGGCCGGATCGGAGCATGCCCATGCGCTTGCCCGATGCCGGTCCAGGCCGCCACACTATTTCCGCGCTTTGCCCCAAAGGGCAGGTCGGCCGCGGCGGCGACCGGCTGGACTATGGCTTTGTCGAATAGGTGTGGCAGACCAGTACAATGCTGGGCCGTCTAATCGCTGCTTGACGCACCCCCGCGCGGGCAATCGAACGAACGGGGTTCAAAGCCAGGCCGCAATGATCGTCAACAGGCCGAGTCCTGTGGATAGCCGCATCCGCAGAGCCAGCCATTCCGCCGCACCGGTTTCGCCCCTTGAAAGGGCGCGGTCGACCCATGGGGATGCGGTCAGACTGGCTCCGACAATAATCAGTGACGGACCCGGCCACGGCAGGCCGAACATCCATGGCAAGAAGGCCCCGAGCGCGATCAAGGTTGGCACGACGGCCGCGATCGGGGCCCAGCGTGGAACAGTCGGGCTCGTCAGCGCCAACCCCCACCAGACCCCTCCCACAAAGCTGAGGATCAGAGCCGCATAGCAAGCGGCGAAGGCCAGCGCAGCGAAATACCAGGCCGGATCGCGCGAAGCGATCATCACGACCGCCAGGAGCTGGGGCAACAGGCCTGCCCATCCGAGGCGTTTTGAGAGCAAGGATACAAAGGGTACAGATTTGGTCATGCCGACGAACAACCATGGCGCGGGGTTTGCGGCAATATGTCCTTTCAGGCACGGACTCAGCCGGCTTCGCCAAAGGGCCGTCTGGCTGGATCGGCAATTTTCATCTGCTTCAGCGGCGTACCGAAAAGACGGACCCGGTCGAGGGGGAAACCGGGTCCGACTATTTAGTCTCGCAAGCCATCATGGCGGAAGCAGGGATGAAGAATTTTCACGCCCATGGCTCGCATCATGACCTCTGTGGCATTCCTGCGGCGGACGAAACCTGACCTTTGGGGCAATCTCCACCTGTGACCCTAATATCCAGCCTCGATGGCAAATCGTATGGCGTCGGCTGTGGTTCGGGCCCCCAATGATCGGAACAAGGCCGCTCGGTGCATCTTGACGGTCCGCTCGCTCAAATCGAGGTCGTAGGCGATCTGCTTATTTAGTTTGCCGCGCGCCATCTCGATCAGGATCTCCCGTTGCCGGGGACTCAGCTGTTCAATCTTTGCATGCGCGTGTCGGCGCCGGTCGTCGTTCGCACGCGCCATACCCTCCTCAATCTCGACCTGCGAGCCAAGGAAAAATTCCAGCTCGCCGGCGGCGTCGAAGATCGGCGCCACCATGACCGCATTACGGAACGGACGCCGGTCTCGCTTGTAGTTGAGTATCTCGACCATCGTCGGTTGCTTCAAGCGAATTCCGGTCCGCAGGGTCTCGGTCAACCATGGCTCAGTGCCAGGGCCGGAGAGAAAACGGCAATTGTGGCCGACGATCTCTTGTCGGCTGAACCCGGTCAGTGCAACAAATGCCTCATTGCAGGCAACAATGGGATTGTCCGGCAAATTAGGGTTGCTGACCACGGCGGCGATCGCGCTGGACGCAATGAGGTCGGATGGGATCATCGGATGTAAGTTACAACAAAACCGGCAATACCGAAAGCCCGGTTGGTGGCTCAATGGGTTCGGAATAGGGCGCAAATGCGTGACAATGGAATCGAATGTAGCCTGTGTATCTGGTGACGGTTTTTCGGGCTGCTATTCGTGTTGGTGAACGCTAACCGAACCGTCTGTAAACGGCCGATCGGTTTGACCCATGCGTTTCTCATTTGGCCATTTTGGCCGCAGGAGAATGATCATGGGTAGGTCAAAGTTCGACTATTTACCTCCACGACCGGTGTGGAATGCCGGTCGAAAGGTTGGTGCAAAGCGGCCGTTAAAACCACGGCAGATATGGGCAATTCGCTTTCACCTGGATCGAGAGCATCGGCTTCCAGACAGGGCGCTTTTCGATCTTGCTATCGACAGCAAATTGAGAGGCTGCGTTCTGGTGAAGATCAAGATCGGCGATCTCGTCACCGGCGGTGAGTTGAGAACGCGGGCGATGGTGATTCAGCAGAAGACCGGTCGACCAGTTCAGTTCGAAATCATGTCGGATGCTCGGGGAGCCTCCTCGCTGGGCTTGAACGTCGCGGCGGATCTATCGAGGGCTATGCTTTCCCGAGCCCCATCGATCATTCAGCGCATATGAGCACGCGGCAATAAGCGCGTCTCGTCGACGAATGGGCCACTGCTGTTGGACTCCGAAGCGAAGATTACGGGACGCATTCGCTACGCAGGACGAAGGCGTCGATAATTTACAAAGCGACCGGAAATTTGCGTGCGGTGCAAATTCTGCTCGGTCACACTAGGATTGAAAATACCGTTCGATACCTCGGCGTCGATGTTGAAGACGCGTTGACTCTGGCGGAAGGCATCGAAGTCTAACCCTAAATCTTGATTTCCTAGAGAGCGAGCGCTCTGGCTCGTCCGGAACGTCCGCTCTCTCTCTATTTGGCCCCTAATAGCGGACAGTCTCCAACCGGCCAAGCGCCGCCGTGTGTAATTCCGGCTATTGCGACAAGGTTCGCGCTCTTTTGGCGTTTCCATCCAAGCCGGGGTGTTATCTGAGATTTATTCGGGTCCTGCGTGATACAAAATGAGAAGCCTGTGCTTCCCCGGTCCGATCGGAAGAAGCGGTAGCGTCGCATCGGTTGAGACGGTAACACCATCTCTGCAAGGAGCGATGCTGAAGGCGATGGAGTTCGCGAATTCAGCAAGTAACGTCGGAGGCAACAGAGATGCACCGTAGAGGTGGCAGGGCGTCTTTGACGACCGGCGATGATCGACCTCCAATTGAACCCATAGGCTCCCACCGAACGGAAGAGAGCGAGGTCGCCTTCGCCGACCCGCTCGATGGTCCGGGCATTCGCGAAGGGGTCGCCGGTCTCGCAGATCGGACCGACGATATTGGCGCCATAATTTTGATCGGCCAAGATGCGGAGCATGCCGACCGACGGGTTGGCCTCCACCGCGAACATCAGCTGCTTGCGCGGCACTTTGCCAAGCGCGGCGCGAAAACCCTGCGCCGAGCGCCTGAGCGCATTGGCCGAATAGATATAGGCCGGGGTCGATCTGTGCGGCGATCGTTTCGATCGAGACCGCCTCGGCGTGCATCTCGCCGGTGCGGAAATGGAATGAGGTCATCGATTATGTCCTTGGATGACAGATCAGCGATCACGGCGCCGGGCGTGCCGGGCGGTCCGTATCGCGCCCGGCAATTCGCGGTGGCGGCTTCGTTCGACGCGCAGCGCCAGCGCGACTTTTTTGCCGCCGATCAGGAGCAGGAGGCCGGTTGCGGCCACCAGGAGGCCGAGAAGGCCAACAAGGTCGGCGCTCCCCGCCGCTGCCGTCGCGGCGCGGGTCGCCAGCGTGCCGGCGGCGATTAGCGCCGCGCCCGCCACGCGCCAGGCGAGGTTGCGCCGGGTCATCTTTTTTCTTCCCGGTTCTTGTCCAGCCGTTCCCAAAGGACCGTTTCGCCCGCCGCGTGCGCGAGCTCGGCAAGTTGGCGTGCGTTTTCCTTGGACGCCGGGCAGAGCAGCAGATCCGCCCGGAACTCGGTTTCCTCGCGCATCGCGCGGTTCATGTCGCCTTTCTCGAAGACGAGGCCGATCGCCGGGTCGGTCTGGCGAAAGGCCGCCTGCCGGGCGTTGGCTATGAGCCGCGGATCGCTGTCGATCCCGCGTCCCTCGATCGCGACGAAGCCGAGCACGCGGGCACGGCGGACAGCTTGAATAAGCAGTTCGCCGGCGCCGCAGTCGACATCGACGATACGGATGCTTTGGCGCCCGCGCTTGCGCAGCCCCTTGAGCTTGCGAAGTATGGCGGGCCAGCGCCGGTCCTTCTCGGCGTGGCTTCGCGCGTCTTGCATCCCGGCCGACTGGGCAGCGGCAGCGGGAGACATCCACAGGATGCCGGCGGGTGTCATCGGTGAATAGCGCATGGTCATCCTCCTCATGCCGCAATCGCTGCTTCGCCCGCCTGCAACCGAGCGAAAGAAACAGCGGGGATCAGCGGATGCACGGCGGCGATAACCACGGCCTCCGGAATGCCACGACATTGGGCGCGGGCGAAGGCCCAGGCGGCACTCTGGGAAATTAAACAGCCTTCGAGTTGTCCTTTACCACCCTGAACCAGCCAGTGACCGGCCGTGTCGCGGCCAACGAATATCGTCAGGCTTGATGAATCGGGCTCCGCGGAAATCGCAGAAATCATGGCGAGATGCTCCTTGGCTACGCAAATCGCGGCCCGGAAATCGGACCGCGATGCCGACAATTTATTGAGACGCGCATAGCGATTCGAGATCGAGAGACGGCGTTAGCCATTGTATTTTCGATATTTCCTGTCGGCGCTCGCCGCGACCGCGCCCATAGTCCTCCCCGGCTTCAGGTAAAGCAGGCCGGGAGGTGGCACGGAGCAGGCGGACCCGAGGCGTGCTGAGTTTGGCCGGGTTGCGAGCTCGGCGAGCCGCCCGAGCGTCTTGCAGGCGCGTCGATGGCGGCCCAGAAACTATCGAATGGCAACGTGCCCGATACGCGTTTCCGATCGCCCTTTGTTGCACCGGCGCCGCCGGCTGTCTTATGCGGTTGCCGGATGGATCGGCGTCGCCGCGTATTTTGTTCGATCATGGTGTTTTCCAATCGATCCCTCCGGCCGAGAGGGGGGCCGGAGATACGCGGATGCATATGCCGGAACTTCGCGTTTGATCTCCAGATGAGTGCGGCGGTCGCGGCGTTGAAATTCTCAAATGACGGAACGGCCGGCCCTTAATTTTGGAACGACGAACTGGTGCCGACGTACGCCGCGTTGCCGAAATCGGCAAAATCATACGAAAATACTATGCGTCCAATAGTTTCACTGTCTCGAATTCAAACGCGCGCCTCTCCTATTTGAGGGTCTGCAGACGACTCGTGCCACGTCCCGTGGCCAGCGCCATGCTGGAGCAAACCCATGCAGGATCTTCTCTGGATCGGCATCCTCCTCTGTCTGGTCGCGGCAACCCTTGGTTACGCCCGCTTGTGCGACGACGCGTGAAGGATTGATGGCCATGACACTCGACCTCTGGCTCGCCGGGATTACCGCGCTCGGCCTTCTCATTTATCTCGTGGCTGTGCTCGCACGGCCCGAACGCTTTTAAGGGGGCGAACCCATGACCTTTCAGGGATGGTTTCTTATCATCGCGTTCGTCGCGATCCTGCTCTTGCTCTGCAAACCGATGGGCCAATGGCTATTCGCACTTTATGAGGGGCGCCGGACGCCGCTCCATCGCGTGCTCGGGCCGGTAGAATCCGGCTTTTACCGCTTGTCGGGCATCGACCCGACCGAGGAGCAGGGGTGGCGCCGCTATGCGGTCCACATGCTGATCTTCAACGCGGTGCTGTTGCTCTTTACCTATGCGATCCTGCGCCTGCAGGGCGTGCTGCCGCTTAATCCGCTCGGCTATGCCGGGACCAGTGAGCATCTCGCATTCAACACTGCCGTCAGCTTCACGACCAACACGAACTGGCAGAGCTACGGCGGCGAATCGACGATGTCTAACCTCAGTCAGATGCTCGGCCTGACCATCCACAATTTCCTCTCGGCGGCGACAGGCATCGCGCTCGCCTTCGCAATGTTCCGCGGCTTTGCACGCCGTAGTGCGGCGACGATCGGCAATTTCTGGGCCGATATGACGCGCGTCACCCTTTATCTGCTGCTCCCGCTCTGCTTCGCCATCGCGATCTTCTATATCGCGAGCGGCGTTCCGCAGACGCTGGCGGGTTCGATCGACGTGAAGACACTCGAGGGCGCCAAGCAGACACTGGCGCTCGGCCCCGTCGCGAGCCAGGAAGCGATCAAGATGCTCGGTACCAATGGTGGCGGCTTCTTCAACGCCAACTCGGCGCACCCGTTCGAAAACCCCACCGCGTTCACCAACCTTGTCCAGATGCTGTCGATCTTTGCGATCGGCTTCGGTCTGACTTGGACCTTCGGCAAGGCGGTCGGCAACCAGCGCCAGGGCTGGACGATCCTCGCCGCGATGGTCACGATCTTCCTCGCGGGCACCGCGGTCGTCTATTGGCAGGAAGCGTCCGGTAATCCGATCCTTCACAGCCTCGGCGTCGCCGGCGGCAATATGGAGGGCAAGGAGGTTCGCTTCGGCATTGCGGCTTCGTCGCTTTTCTCGGTCGTGACCACCGCGGCCTCATGCGGCGCGGTCAACGCGATGCACGACAGCTTCACTGCACTCGGAGGGATGATCCCGCTGCTCAACATCCAGCTCGGCGAAGTCGTCATCGGCGGCGTCGGCGCGGGCATCTACGGCTTCCTGCTCTTCGCGATCCTTGCGGTGTTCGTCGCCGGGCTAATGGTGGGGCGCACCCCCGAATATGTCGGCAAGAAGATCGAGGCGCGCGAGGTCAAGCTCGCGGTACTCGCGATCGCGGTGCTGCCGCTGATCATCCTCGGCTTCACCGCCATTGCGTCGGTGACGGAGGCCGGGCTGGCTGGCCCTCTCAATAAGGGTCCGCACGGATTTTCGGAAATCCTCTACGCTTTCACCAGTGCGGTCGGCAACAATGGCTCGGCCTTTGCGGGTCTGACCGCCAACACGCCCTTTTACAACGGGTTGCTTGGGGTCGCGATGTGGATCGGCCGCTTCTTCATCATCGTCCCGATGCTAGCGATTGCGGGCGGCCTGGCGATGAAGAAATACACGCCCGAAACCGCGGGCAGCTTCCCCACGACGGGGCCGCTGTGGACGGGCCTGCTGATCGGTATCGTGCTGATCGTCGGCGGCCTGACCTTCCTGCCCAGCCTCGCGCTCGGTCCCATCGCCGATCATCTTGCGATGATCAACGGCCAGCTCTTTTAAGGATCCATGCACATGGCCCAGTCCACCCGTGCGTCCGAAACCAAATCCCTGTTCACGGCAGATCTGATCGTCCCGGCGATCGGCGACGCGTTCCGCAAACTCAACCCAAAGGAACTGATCCGCAATCCGGTGATGTTCACCACTGCCGTCGTCGCGCTGCTGCTTACCGTCCTGCTCTTTGTCGGGCAGGACGGGCTGGCGCCCGGCTTCAAGCTGCAACTCGTCGTCTGGCTCTGGTTGACGGTGCTGTTCGGTACCTTCGCCGAAGCGCTCGCCGAAGGCCGCGGCAAGGCGCAGGCCGCCTCGCTGCGTGCTACAAAGGCCGAACTGACCGCCAAGAAGCTGACTGGCGAAGGCAAGGCGTATGAAAGCGTTCCCGCCAGCGCGCTGCGGGTCGGCGACATCGTGCTCGTCGAGACCGGCGACCTGATCCCGTCGGACGGCGACGTCGTCGGAGGTGTCGCGTCGGTCAACGAAGCGGCGATCACCGGCGAAAGTGCGCCAGTGATCCGCGAGGCGGGCGGCGACCGCTCGGCGGTCACCGCGGGCACGCGCGTGATCTCCGACGAAATCCGCGTCCAGGTGACGGTCAATCCAGGGCAGGGCTTCCTCGATCGGATGATCGCGCTTGTCGAAGGCGCCGAACGGCAGAAAACCCCGAACGAGATCGCGCTGACCTTGTTGCTCGTCGGCCTCACGATCATCTTCCTGATCGCGGTCAGCACGATCCCGGCCTTTGCGAGCTATGCGGGCGGCGGCATCCCCGTCGCGATCCTCGCGGCGCTGCTCATCACCCTCATCCCGACGACGATCGCGGCGCTGCTCTCCGCCATCGGTATTGCCGGCATGGACCGCCTCGTGCGCTTCAATGTGCTCGCGAAATCGGGCCGCGCGGTCGAGGCGGCGGGCGACATCGATGTGTTGCTGCTCGACAAGACCGGCACGATCACCGTCGGCGACCGGCAGGCGACCGAGTTCCGTCCGGTTGGCGGCCAGTCAATGGCGGTCCTTTCGGAGGCGGCGCTGCTGGCGAGCCTTGCCGACGAAACCCCCGAAGGCCGCTCGATCGTCGTGCTGGCGCGTGAGAAGTTTGGCCAGACGACGGCCGACCTGCCCGCGGGCGCCGAGATCATCGCCTTCACCGCGCAGACCCGCATTTCGGGGGTGAAGATCGGTGGCAGCGTCATTCAGAAAGGCGCAGTGGATTCGATCCTGAAAGCCAATCCGGAAGCGGAGACCACCGCCGCCGCCACCGAACTGCGCCGGATCACCGACGAGATCGCGCGCGCGGGCGGGACGCCGCTCGCGGTCGCGAAGGATGGCCAGTTGCTTGGGGCGATTTTCCTCAAGGACATCGTGAAGGCGGGCATTCGCGAACGCTTCGGCGAACTGCGCGCGATGGGCATCCGCACCGTGATGATCACCGGCGACAATCCGCTCACCGCCGCGGCGATCGCCGCCGAGGCCGGGGTCGACGATTTCCTCGCGCAGGCGACCCCGGAGGACAAGCTCGAGCTGATCCGCAAAGAACAGGCGGGCGGTCGCCTCGTCGCGATGTGCGGCGACGGCACCAACGACGCGCCGGCGCTCGCGCAGGCCGACGTTGGCGTAGCGATGAACACCGGCACGCAGGCGGCGCGCGAGGCGGGCAATATGGTCGATCTCGATAGCGATCCGACCAAGCTGATCGAGGTCGTCGGCCTCGGCAAGCAATTGTTGATGACGCGCGGGGCCTTGACGACCTTCTCGGTCGCCAACGACGTCGCCAAATATTTTGCGATCATCCCGGCGATGTTCATCGTGCTATATCCGGGGCTCGGTGTGCTCAACGTCATGGGCCTGAAGACCCCGGAGAGCGCGATCCTGTCGGCGATCATCTTCAACGCGCTGATCATCCCGCTGCTCGTGCCGCTCGCGCTGCGGGGCGTCACCTACAAGCCGATGGGCGCGGGCCCGCTGCTTGCCCGCAACCTCGCCGTCTATGGCCTCGGCGGCCTGGTGGCACCTTTTGTCGGCATCAAGCTGATCGACCTTGCGGTCGGCGGCCTGGGTCTTGTCTGAGGAGATGACAATGAACAAGGATTTCATCAGCTCGCTGCGTCCGGCGCTCGTTATGACGCTGCTCTTTGCACTGCTTCTCGGTCTTGCTTACCCGCTGGCGCTCACCGGCATCGGGCAGACGCTCTTCCCCAACCAGGCGAACGGCAGCCTTGTCGAGGAGAACGGCAAAGTCGTTGGTTCGACCGTCGTCGGCCAGGCGTTCACGTCCGAACGCTATTTCAATACGCGTCCTTCCGCGGCGGGGAAAGGCTATGACGGGCTCGCCTCGTCGGGCTCGAACCTCGGCCCGACGTCGCAGGCGCTCGTCGACCGGGTCAAGGGCGATGTCGAGAAACTGAAGACCGCCGAACCGGGCAAGACCGTCCCGTCCGACATGGTGACCGCGTCGGGCTCGGGGCTTGACCCGGACATCACGCCTGAGGCCGCTTTCTATCAGGTCGATCGGGTGGCGCGTATGCGCGGCCTTGCCCCGGCGGCGGTTCGCGGGCTTGTCGAAGAGAGCATCGACAAGCCGTTCCTGGGCATTCTTGGCGAACCGCGCGTGAATGTGTTCAAGCTCAATCGACGACTCGATACATTTGGCGCTAAACCTGCCGCGTGACAGAAAAAGATCGACCATCACCAGAGGCCTTCCTGCGCCAGGCGGCGCAGGAAGGCCGTGGCCGTCTCAAGGTCTTTCTCGGCGCCGCCCCCGGGGTCGGCAAGACGTGGGAAATGTTGACCGACGGGCGGCAACGGCGCGAGGCAGGTGTCGATGTCGTGATCGGCGTGGTTGAGACTCATGGCCGGCGCGAGACCGAAGCGCTGGTTCACGGTCACGAGATCATTCCGCGCCGCGACGTCGATCATCAGGGCCATAGTCTTGGCGAAATGGACATCGACGCGATCCTCGAACGCCGTCCCCGGCTTGTCCTCGTCGACGAACTCGCCCATTCGAACGCTCCGGGCAGCCGGCACCCGAAGCGCTACCAGGATGTCGAGGAATTGCTCGCCGCCGGCATCGACGTCTATTCCACGATCAACATCCAGCACGTCGAGAGCCTGAACGATGTCGTCGCCTCGTTCACCCGCGTTCGCGTCCGTGAGACGGTGCCCGATTCGATTCTCGAAAATGCCGAGATCGAGGTCGTCGACATCCCGCCCGACGAACTGATCGAGCGCCTCCGCGACGGCAAAGTCTATATCCCGCAGGAAGCGAGCCGCGCGCTCACCCATTTCTTTTCCAAGTCGAACCTGACCGCGCTGCGGGAACTTGCCCTCCGCCGCGCCGCGCAGGCGGTCGACGCCCAGATGCTTGACCATGTGCGCAGCCATGCATTGGCCGGCAGCTTTGCCGTCGGCGAACGGATCGTCGTTGCGGTCAGCGAGCTGCCGGTCGCCGCCGAACTCGTTCGCGCCGGCAAACGCCTTGCCGACGCGCTCAGGGCTCCATGGAGCGCGGTGTATATCGAAACGCGGCGCAGCCAGCAGATGTCAGACGACGACCGGCGGCAGCTCGCCGACACGCTCGCGCTCGCCTCGCGGCTTGGCGCCGCCACCGCGACGGTTCCCGCGGCGAGCGTCGTCGAAGGGCTGCGCAGTTTTGCCGGCGATGCGCGGGCGACCCAGATTGTGATCGGCAAATCAACCCGACCATGGTGGTTCGAGATGCGGCATGGCTCGGTTGTCGATCAGCTCGTGCGGACGATCGACGACGTCGCGGTGCATGTCCTGCCGGGGGAGCCCGAGGCGAAGGCGGCTCAGCGCCGCGCTATTGCCGTCCCCGGCCGCTGGGGCAAGACGTCGGACTATATGTGGTCGTTGGCGATGGTCGTGGCGATGACGGCGCTGGGCCGGCTGCTGATCGAGGCGATCGACCTTGGCAATATCGCCTTGCTCTATCTGGTGCCGGTGATGTTCGCGGCCGCGACTTTCGGCCTGCGCGCAGGACTCTTCGCCGGCCTTGCGTCCAGCCTAGCCTATAATTTCTTCTTCCTGCCGCCGACCGGGACGCTGACCGTCAACAATCCGGAAAATGTCGTCAGCATTCTCGTGTTGCTCGGGGTCGCGGTGGTGACCAGCCAGTTTGCCGCGCGGGTGCGGGCGCAGGCCGATCTCGCGCAATCGAGCGCGCGGCAGAATGCGGCGCTCGCCAGCTTTTCGCGGTTGCTGATCGCAGCCCCCGATCAGGACACGCTGATGCAGGCAATCTGCGCCGAGGTCGGGCGTCTGCTTGATGTCCGCACGGCGCTGCTTTTGCCGTCCGCCGATGGCCCGATGCTGCGTGCCGCGGTGCCGCCCGAAGACCGGCTAGAGCAGATCGAGCGCGCCGCGGCGCAATGGGCGATGGACAATGAGCAGCCCGCGGGGCGCGGATCGTCGACGCTCACCGCGTCGGACTGGCTGTTCCATCCCCTGCGCACGACACGCGGCGTGCTTGGCGTGCTCGGGCTCACCCGCGATGACGCGCGCGAACCGGTGCGGTCCGATCAGGTGCCGTTGCTGATGAGCCTGCTCGATCAGGCGTCGATTGCGCTCGATCGGATGAAGCTAGAGGAGGAGTCGCATCACGCGAAGCGGGTCGACGAGCGCGACCGGCTGCGCTCCGCCCTGCTATCCTCGGTCAGCCATGATCTGCGCACCCCGCTCACGACGATCCTCTCGGCCGCGCAGGAAATCCGGCATCATCCCTCGCCGCAGCTGGCCGAGACGATCGAGACCGAGGCGTTGCGCCTCAACCGCTTCGTGTCGAACCTGCTCGACATGGCGCGCGTCGAAGCGGGCGCCTTGCCGATGAAGATCGAGGCGACCGAACTGTTCGACGCCGCTGCGAGCGCGGCGCACGACACGCGGACATCGCTTGCGGGTCACGAGGTCAAGATCGATATCTCGCCGAATATCCCGTTCGTCCGCGTCGACCCGGTCCTGCTTCACCATTGCCTGATCAACCTGCTCGACAATGCGGGGCGCTATGCCGATCCCGACACGCCGATCGCAATCCGCGCAGATCGCACCGCCGATGCGATTCTGCTCTCAGTCATCGACCAGGGACCGGGCATCGCACCAGGAAACGAGAAGCGTGTTTTTGAAACATTTACGCGGCTTGAGGGAAGCGACCGGGTGAAACATGGCACCGGCCTTGGCCTGGCGATCGTCAAGGGTTTTGCAGAGGCGATGGGGCTCTCGGTCGAGGCGAGCAACAACGCCGAACCGCACGGCGCCTGCTTCACCATCCGCATTTCCGAAGCATTGATCATCACGCATCTGATCGACAAGGACATCCCATGAAAGTGCGTCACAAGGTTCTGATCGTCGATGACGAGCTGCATATTCGCCGCCTGATTCACGCCGCGCTGGCGCGCGCCGATTATGCGATCGTCGAAGCCGAAAATGCCCGCGAGGCGATGGAGCGCCTGCGGGACGAGCGGCCCGATATCACGCTGCTCGATCTCGGGCTGCCCGACCGCGATGGACTCGAGCTGGTTCCGTTGTTCAAGCAGCAGTCCGACACGACGTTGATCGTCGTATCGGCGCGCGATGCGATTGAGGAAAAAGTGGCGGCGCTCGATCTGGGCGCCGACGATTATCTGACCAAGCCGTTCGACACCGACGAGCTGCTCGCACGCGTGCGCGTGGCACTGCGCAACCGATTGACCCGCGACGGCGGAAACCTGACCCTTTCGGTCGGCGATGTGACGATGGACCTGATCACACGGACGGTGACCAAGGGTGGCAAGGAGGTGCATCTTACCCCCAAGGAATATGCCGTGCTCGCCCAGCTCGCGCGGTTCCCGGGCCGGGTGATCACCCATAACCAGATCATGCGCGAGGTGTGGCCGAACGAGCATGAGCATCATGTCGAATATCTGCGCGTGCTCGTGCGGACCTTGCGGCAAAAGCTGGAGGCTGATCCGCAGCAGCCGCAGATCATCTGCAACGAACTGGGTATCGGCTATCGGCTGCGGCTGGGCGATCATCTTGCCGAAGCGGGCGAGGGGGCTCGTTAATGCGCCGGCACCGGCGCAGGGTTTGCAAACATATGCAATCTCTATGCGGGCAGCGCTTTCCCGCTCTCGAATTCAAACGGCCGCTTCGCCTACATGGGGCGATGAACAAAAATGATATCGACCGGCATCATGGGGCGCCATCCGGCGTGCGCGACCGCATCGTCGACTGGCTCGGCGCCCAGGGGCCTTTGCTGTTGACCATCTATATGTGCAGCGTCGTCGCGCTGGTCGCATTTTTCGCAGACGCCACGCGCTGACCCGTCAGATTTCTACCTGCGATCCAAGTTCGACGACACGGTTGCTCGGAAGCTTGAAAAACTCCATCGGACTTTCGGCGTTTTGCACCATCCAGGCGAACAGTTTCTCGCGCCAGATCGCCATGCCGGGGCGGCTCGATGCGATGAGGGTCTGCCGGCTCAGGAAATAGCTGGTGTCGAAGCTGTTGATCGGCCCGCCGGCGCGATCGAAGCCGCTGAGCGCGGCGGGGATATCGACATCCTCCATAAAGCCGTGGCGCAGCCGCACGCGATAGGAACCAGCGCCCAAATCGATCGCCTCGATACGGTCTTCGGGCGCGAGGTGCGGCACGGCCTCGGTGACGACCGTCAATATAACCACGCGCTCGTGCAAGATCTTATTATGTTTCACATTGTGGAGCAGCGACGGCGGCACCCCTTCCGCCGACGAGGAAAGAAAGATCGCCGTTCCCGGAACGCGATTCACCGACGTGGCGGTGGATTTGACGAACAGGTCTAGATCCATCGCACCAAGATGGAGGTAGCGGCGCATGATCTTGCGTCCGGTCGACCATGTGGTGAGCAGGACAAATGCGACCGCTGCCACGAGGAGCGGAAACCAGCCGCCGTCCGGAATTTTCGTGACGTTCGATGCGAAATATGCGCCGTCGATGAGGAGGAAGAGGCCCGTGACCCCACCGGCCAGCAACGGAGGCCAGCGCCAGACCTTGAACGTCAGGATTCCGAGCATGCAGGCGGTCAGAACCATCGTTCCGGTCACCGCTATGCCATAAGCGGCCGCGAGGTTGCTGGAACTGCGGAAGCCAAGCACCAAGGCGATCACAAGCACCAGCAATGTCCAGTTGACGAAGGGCACATAGATCTGGCCGACCGTCGAGGCGCTGGTGTGGAGGATACGCAGGCGCGGCAGAAAGCCGAGCTGGACGGCCTGGCGCGTCACCGAGAACGCCCCCGAAATGACCGCCTGGCTCGCGATGATCGTCGCGAGCGTCGCCAGGATGACAAGCGGCAGGCGCGCCCATTCGGGTGCCATAAGGAAAAAGGGATTCGATGCCGCGGCCGGATTGTCGATGAGCAGTGCGCCCTGACCCATATAGTTGAGCATCAGGCATGGCAGCGCCGCATAGAGCCAGGCGATGCTGATCGCCTTTCGCCCGAAATGCCCCATGTCGGCATAGAGTGCCTCGGCGCCTGTCACGGCAAGCACCACCGACCCAAGCGCAAGGAAGGCGAGTTGCGGATCAAGCGCAAAAAATCGGACCGCCCAGAGTGGGTTGATGATGCCAAGTATCTCGGGATGCCCGACGATGTTGGTAACGCCGAGCACGGCGAGGACGATGAAATAGATCGCCATGATCGGGCCAAACAAGGTACCGACCTTTTCGGTTCCGAAGCGCTGAATCAGAAAAAGTCCGATCAGGATCATGATCGCGATCGGCAGCACGAACCGGCCAAGCGAAGATTGCACGACCGTCAGGCCTTCGACGGCCGAGAGAACCGATATCGCAGGCGTGATAATGGCATCGCCGTAGAAGAGCGCGGTTGCCAGGACACCCAGCATCGCGATCGCCGGCGTCCAGCGCGTCTCGCCGAGCGTCCGGGAAATGAGCGCGAGAAGCGCCATGCTCCCACCTTCGCCGTCATTGTCGGCGCGCATGACGATGAAGACATATTTGACCGTGACGACCAGCATCATCGTCCAGAAGATCAGCGACAGGACGCCATAAATATGGACATTATCGACAGTCAGCGGATGATGCCCGACGAAGCTTTCCTTCAGCGCATAGAGCGGCGAGGTGCCGATATCGCCGAAAACGACGCCGAGGGCGCCAAGCGCAAGAGTCGGAAGGCGCGCTTTGCCGTGGGCATCCGGTTCGGCTTCGGCACTTCCACTCTTCATACTCATCGATCAACGTCCCACATATTTGAATTCGGTGGCAATGACATGGAACGCCATATGATCTCCATGTCGGAAGCGCGGCATCTCCATATGAATCCCATATGATTGACGGTCGATGCCTGCTCTTGGCGGGCAATCATATGGAATCTCTACGCTGGACGGCGTTTCCCGATCTCGATTTCCTACGCCCCGATGCGTAATTGGACGGCCTCCCATAGGAGGTCGGACATGAAGAAATGGCATGAAACACTTGCTGCCAACCTGGGCCTGCGCGTCGGCGGCCTCGCCCTGCTCGCGGTAGGCTGGTTGGCCGCCGTTCGGCTTCATCAAATGGCGCTCACCACCTCGGCGCGGGATGCAACGTCGTTCATGATGCTCCTCTCTGCGATCGTTTTTATCTGTGGTAGCGCAGGGAGCGCGCTCCTCTTTGTCGGTCCCGGGCTCTGGGAAACCGTCGAGGTTTCTGAGCGCTGGCGGCGCTTGCCCTCATCCAACTTTGAAGCGCCGACGATTATCGAACTCGATTTGTAGCGGTTAGCCAGCGATCGAAACCAGCAGACCGCATAGCGAAAACACTATGCGGTCGGGGCGTTATCGCTTTTGATTTCCAACGCCGCACTGATCTAGTTGAGCGTCCTCGCGAGCGTCCGCCATGTCCGGCCGAGGCGCTTTCAAGAGGAATTTATGAAAATCATCATCACGGTCGCCGTTCTTGCGGCAGGCCCATCGCCCATAGGATAATGGCGTATAGCGACCTGCGCGATTTCAACGACACGGTCCGCTACGGCACAGTCCACAAATACAAAATGCGGGAGCGCAGGTCATGGAAACTGAAATCGTCCAGCTCTGGGATCGCGAGATGATCCGCGACTGTCTGTATCGTTATTGCCGAGGGATCGACCGCGTTGACGAGGTGCTGCTTCGCTCGTCCTATTGGCCCGATGGAACCGACACGCACGGCGCCTATCGTGGCAGCGCGTCGGGTTTTGTCGATTGGGCGATGGAGGCCCTGCCCAAAATCGAGCGCGGAATCCACCAGATCCATAATATCCTGATCGAACTGCGTGGGGCCGAGGCGGCGGTCGAAAGCTATTTTACGGCCTTGCAGCGCCAGCCTGGCGCCGACGGCACGCTTGTCGAAGTGCATATGGCAGGGCGCTATGTCGACCGGTTCGAAAAGCGCGGCGACGAATGGCGCGTCGCCGACCGCATCGTCGTGTTCGACTGGGTCGAGGAACGCCCTGCGCCGAAGGCGAGCGAAGCCGAGCGGTTCGGGCGTCGCCAGCCTATCGGCTCGTGCTGGCCCGACGATCCGGTCTATGGCCTTTTCGGCGCCGCAGCGAAGGAGGAAATTTGATGGGTATTGAGACGCTCGCGTGGGA
This sequence comes from Sphingopyxis sp., assembly GCF_965279725.1. GTDB lineage: Bacteria > Pseudomonadota > Alphaproteobacteria > Sphingomonadales > Sphingomonadaceae > Sphingopyxis. The sequence continues at coordinate 769,084 of NZ_CBDIIL010000002.1, read as the reverse complement.
GCCCTTGTTCGTGATGCGGCTGAACGTCGCTTATGATCAGGCGCAGGCGATTGGCGGCGAAAGCCGGCTGGGCATATTTCCGGTGCATGGCGGCACGTTCGAGGGCGACCGCCTGCGCGGGCGGGTGATGCCCGACGGGGCGGACTGGGTGACCTGGCGCGCCGACGGGACGATGATCATCGATGTGCGCACCTCGCTAGAAACCGACGACGGGGCGCGGATCGCGATGCATTATACCGGGCTGACCGTGCCAACCTCGCCCGAGGCGGCGGAGCGCTTCAAGCGGCGCGAACCCGGACCGTACGAGGATCTGTATCTCCGGACGACACCGCGCTTCGTTACATCGCATCCGGACTATGATTGGCTGAACCGCGTGGTGGCCGTCGCCAATGGCATGCGCACCGACGACGGCCCGGAGTATCACGTCTTCGCGATCAAGTGATTGCGACCGCGGCCGCGGCGAAATGATCGCCGTGACGTTTGCGCAGTTCGGTCTTTAGCAGCTTGCCCGTTGCGGTGTGCGGCAGGTTGTCGACGAACAATATGTCGTCGGGTAGCCACCAGCGCGCGACTTTGTCGGCAAGATGGGCCATGATCTCGTCCTTCGTACACGCCGCGCCAGCATGCAGCCGGACGAGCATCAGCGGCCGTTCCTGCCATTTGGGGTGTTCTACGCCGATAACCGCAGCCTCGGCGACCCCGGCGTGGGCGACGGCCGCATTTTCGAGATCGATCGATGAAATCCATTCGCCGCCCGATTTGATGACGTCCTTGGCGCGGTCGGTGATCTGCAAGAAGCCGTCGGGGTCGATCTTGGCGACATCGCCGGTGTCGAACCAGCCGCCCGAGTCGAGCGCGCTGCCCGCCGGCTGGCCTTCATAGGCATTGAGCACCCAAGGGCCGCGGACCTTCAGCAGCCCCGCCGCCTCGCCGTCGCGCGGCAATTCCTGGCCATCCTCGTCCTCGATGCGCAACTCGATGCCAAATACCGCGCGGCCCTGCATTGCGCGCAGGTCGATCTGCGCCGCGTCCGGAAGGTCGGCGTGATGCGCGAGCGGGCGGCAGACGGTCGCGACGGGGCTGGTTTCGGTCATCCCCCACGCCTGCATCGTTTCGACGCCAAGCAGGCTGCGGAACCGTTCGATCAGCGATCGCGGCGTCGCCGCGCCGCCGGTGAAGATGCGGTTGAGCTTGAGCGCAGTCTTATCTTCGGGCGATCGTTCGCGTTCGAGATGGTCGAGGAAAGCGAACCAGATCGTCGGAACGCCGAGCGAGAAGGTGATGCCTTCGTCGCGCATCAGCTCGAACAGCGAAACGGGATCCAGCGCCGCCCCAGGCAAAACCACCTTCGACCCCGCCATCGCCGCCGAATAGGGGATGCCCCACGCGTTGACGTGGAACAGCGGGGTGACGACGAGGATCGAGTCCGCCGCGCCGAGCGCCATGCTGTCGTTCGCGAGGGCGCTCATCGCGTGGAGCACCGTCGAGCGGTGGCTGTAGAGCACGCCCTTGGGATTGCCGGTCGTGCCGCTTGTATGGCAGAGCGCGCTCGCCATATTTTCGTCGATGTTGGGCCATTCGGTGATAGCGCGCGGGCCGCCGGTCAGGCTCTGGTACGAAATCGGGTCGGCGATACCGGTTTTAGGTATATCGGCCTGATCGCTCAAGATGATGACGCGCTCGATCTTGGGCAGGTCGCCCAGCATCGGCTCGACGATCGCAACCAGATCGGGATCGACGCACAGCACGCGCGCGCCGCCATCGTCGATGATGTAGCGGATCTGTTCGGCGAACAGACGCGGGTTGACGGTGTGGAGCACCATGCCCGCGCCGCTGACGCCATAATAAAGTTCGAGGTGCGGCAGACGGTTCCACGCGAGCGTCGCGACACGATCGCCGGGACGCAGGCCAAGATCCACTAGTCCTGCGGCGATGTGGCGGGCGTGGCGTTCGACCGTCTGCCAGTCCGACCGCGTCAGCGAACCATCGGCGCCGTGCGAAACGATCTCGCGTCGCGGATGATTGATCGCCGCGTGGCGTATCAGCATCGCCGTCGTCAGCTGCTGCGCCTGCATCAGGCCGTTCATCAACACTCTCCCTTTCATTGACTTGGTGGCCGGACGATTGCCCAGACGGCGACCGGCGCGAAGCGCTGCCGTCGGAGTGCTTCGACAATCACATTTGGGAAAGTGGCGCGATCGCGCCGCGCCCGCGAGCCAGCTGCACGATGCTGTGGCTAAGCCTGCTGCAATCGATGGGAGATGCGAACATGAATCTGGACCTCGCTCCGGAAGACCGGGCCTTTCAGCAACAGGTGCGTACGTTTTTTGCGGACTCGATTCCCGAGGAATGGAAGACCACGGTCCGCGCCGGTCTGCGCCTGTCACCCGAAACGTTGACCGCTTATCAGCGCCGCCTCGCCGACCGCGGCTGGGGTGCGCCGACCTGGCCCAAGGAATATGGCGGCGCCGGCTGGACCCCGCAGCAACTTCACATCTTCTGGTCGGAGGCGTCGGCGGCCGACGCACCGTCGCAATTCCACCAAGGGCTCGAACTGATCGGCCCGATCATTTTCACTTATGGCAGCCAGCCCCAAAAGGATTTCTACCTGCCGCGGATCATCAGCGGCGAGGATTGGTGGTGCCAGGGTTATTCAGAGCCCGGCGCTGGATCCGACCTTGCGGCGCTGCGCACCCGCGCCGCCCGTGACGGCGACGATTATGTGATCAACGGGCACAAGATGTGGACGAGCTATGCCCATGTCGCGAACCGCATGTTCATCCTCGCCCGCACATCGACCGAAGCCCGGCGGCAACAGGGCATTTCGCTGATGCTTGTCGATATGGACGCGCCGGGCATCCGCATCAGCCCGATCCGCACGCTCGACGAAAAGCATCACACCAACGAGGTATTCCTTGACGATGTCCGCATCCCCGCCGCGAACCTCGTCGGCGAGGAGGGCATGGGCTGGAATTACGGCAAGGTGCTCCTCGACCGCGAGCGCATGGTGGCTGCGGCGACCGCGATGTTCCTGCCGCAGACGTTGCGCGCGGTGCGCGCGGCGGCGACGCGGCGGCGGGTCGCCAACGGTACGCTGCTCGACAAGCCCGAATTCCGCGCGAAACTTGCGCAGGTCGAGATCGAGGCGATGGGGGTGCAGGCGATGGTGTTGCGCCTTATGGCCGACGCCGCCACCGGTGCCGATTCAGGCGCGCGCGGCTCTATGGTCAAGCTGCGCTGGTCCGAACTGACGCAGCAGGCGACGGCTTTGTGGGTCGAGGCGCTGGGTCCGAAGGCGCAGCATTTCGCCGCGCTCGACGATGGCGGCGCGTTGCCGCAGGACATGCCGCTTGCGCTGCAGGGTGCGCTCTATTCGCGTGTCACCACGATTTACGGCGGATCGAGCGAGATCCAGCGCAACATCATCGCGCGCCGCGCGCTCGGGCTTTGAAGGAGACGATCGATGCAGTTCGCCTATAATGACGAGCAGCAGATGCTGCGCGACAGCGCGCAGCGTTTTGGCGAGGACGAATGGGGGGCGGCTGACCGCCTGAGGCGGTTGTCGGATGTTGGCGAAGGTGCCGCGCAGCGTTGGGCGCGGATGGCTGAACTGGGGTGGCTGATGCTGCCGATTGCCGAGGATGAGGGCGGGCTGGGGGGCGGGCCGATTGAGATCATGGCGATCATGGAAGCTGTCGGTCACCACCTGATGACCGACGCTTATGTCACGCACTGCGTACTCGCGCCCGCGCTGATGCGGGGCGGCGGCGACCATTGTACGGCGCTGTTCGAACAGGTCGGTGCCGGAAAGATCCGTATCGCCGCTGCGCTGATCGAGGATGAGGGGTATGCGACGGCATCGATCGCGACCCGCGCAGAAAGCAGCGGCGACGACTTTCGCCTGACCGGCGCGAAAGCGCATGTCGAAGATGGAGCAGACGCAGACTGGTATCTGGTGTCCGCACGCACTGCGGGCAAGGCCGGCGAGTGCGAGGGGGTCAGCCTGTTCCTCGTCCCGGGCCATGCCGATGGGCTGGTGGTACAGCGCTTTAGGTCGGTTGACGGCCACCGCCATTGCACGCTGGCGCTGGCCGATGTCACGGGCATCCCGGTCGGCGCAATTGGCGAGGCGGCGCACCGCATCGACGCGGCGCTCGACCTTGCGATCGTCGCGCACCTGGCCGAAGCGGTCGGGTCGATGGAGGCGGCGGTCGCCGCGACGCTCGATTATGTGCGAACGCGCCAGCAGTTCGGCGCGCCGATTGGCAGCTTTCAGGTCGTTCAGCACAAGATCGTCGACATGAGCGTCGCGTGCGAAGAGGCGCGCGCGCTGACGATGGTTGCCGCCTCGCAGATCGCGAGCGGCGGCGATGCCGCGTCGTTGATCGCAGCGGCCAAGGTCCGCGTGGCCCAATGCGGGATCGCGGTCACGCAGCAGGCGGTGCAGCTTCATGGCGGCGTCGGCACCAGCGAGGAGCTGATCGTCAGTCATCACCTCCGCCGCCAGATGATGCTCGACCTCGCACACGGCGACCGCGACCATCACAAGGCACGGTTCGCGGACCTGACGCGTTAGGCGTCCTGCTTCGCTTCGTCGGCCGCGATGCGGCGGCTGGCGAGCCAGAACAGCAAAGAGCCGATCGCGAGCGGCAACGCGACCAGCGCCATCGCCACGCGCAGTCCTTGCTCGCTACCGAGCGTGGGCGAGAGAAGATCGCTTGCGATACCGACGAAGAGCGGCCCGAGCGCGAGGCCGATTGCGTTGGTGACGAACAATTGCACCGCCGCCGCCATCGCGCGCACCCGCGCCGGGACGAGCGTCTGGACCGAGGCAAAGACCGAGCCATAGTTGAGCGCGTGGACGAGGATCGCGCAGCTGAGGAAGGTGAACGACAGCGGGACGGTATTTGCGAGGGCAGCGCCCGCGAACAGCGGCGCGGCGATGACGAGCGAGATCGTCGGCACCAGCGTATAGCCCGCGATGCCGCGCCGCGCCGCGCGATCGGCGAGATGGCCGCCGACGAAGGTTCCAACCATGCCGACAAGCCCGACGATCATGCCGAGGCTGATTCCCAGGAAGACGCTGGGCGGTACGCCCCAGCTTGTCGCCAACGCATCAATGCCTGCGGTGTGGGTGCGCATGTAGAGCGAGCCGAAAAACGATGCCTGACCATAGTAGCCAAAGGCGCCCATCGCGGTGCCGAACGAGATGAACCAGAAGCTCGGTAGGCTGCGCAGCGTATCGAGGACCTGTTTCAGGGGGATAGGCGGCGGCGCGGCCGTCGCCGCGGCGACCTTTTTGCGTGGCTCATCGAGTGCGAGCCAGACGATCACGGCCAGAAGAATCCCCGGAAGCCCCGCCATCAGGAAGGCCGCGCGCCAGCCCAGCGTGGCGAGCAGGATGCCACCGAGAACGAGCCCGGCGAGCGAACCGACCGGCACGCCCAACGAATAGAGCGCAAGCGCTCGGCCGCGCTGTTCGCGCGGGACATAGTCGGTGATCAGACTGTGCGCCGCGGGGGTGCAGCCGGCTTCGCCGACGCCGACGCCGATCCGCGCCAGCAATAATTCGGTGAAGTTACGCGCCAAGCCGCACAGCGCGGTGAACCCGCTCCACACGAACAGCGCGATCGCAATCATCCCGACGCGATTGCCGCGATCGGCGATCCGCGCGAGCGGGATACCTAGGAGCGTGTAGAAAAGCGCGAAAGCGAGGCCGCTGATCATGCCGATCTGCCAGTCCGCCATATTCAGATCGGCCTTCATCGGCTCGACAAGGATCGTTACGATCTGGCGATCGAGCATGTTGAACGCATAGACGATCATCAACAGGAACAGCGCGCCATAAGGCATGCGTGCGGGCGCGATTTCGTCGGACATCGTGGTGGTATCGCCGGTCATAAGCCTCTCCATCGCGGGCGCGTCGCCCGTCCGCCTCTGACTTCACTCTAGGCTTTGGGTGGCCGCACGCAGGGTGACGGACGTCGAGCAGTGCGATTATCCCCATGCTGATTTGTCGCATCGCTCTGCGCTCGTTCTCGCGCTGGCGGCGCGCACCGCTCAGATGGGGTGAAAGGGAAGAGGCGATCATGGCATTTGCAACGAACGGCGCGGTCCGCATCTCTTACGAGCGCATGATCGCGGGCGATGGCCCGGCGGTGATCCTGCTCGCCGGCGCGGGACGCCCGTCGACCGATTTCGATGATAATTTCTGCGCCCCGTTATTCGCCGCGGGCTTTGTCCCGATCCGCATCGACAGCCGCGATACCGGTCGATCGACGGCGCTGGTCGATGTCGTTCCCGACCTGCCGGCGATCAAGGCGTCGGCACTGGGCGCGGGGGATGGCCTTCCGCCTTATGGCATCGCCGATATGGCGCGCGATGTCCTGGCGGTGATGGATGCCGAAGCCATCGGCCGCGCGCATTTCGTCGGCCGCTCGATCGGCGGCCTTGTCGCGCAGCAACTGGCCGTCCTGCATCCCGATCGCGTGCAAAGCCTGTCGCTGATCATGGCGATGAGCCGGTCGATGGCCGATGTCATTCCCGACGCCGCGCTCGATCGCCTGATGGCAGAACATATCGCCGACGAGGCTGCCTATGTCGACCGCCAGCTCGGCGTCGCGCAGGCGAACGGTATGGCGCAGGATTTTGACGCCGAGCGCATTGCCGCGGAAGCGCGGATCGCGTGGCGGCATGGTATCCATCGCGGTGGCACGGCACGCCACTTCGCCGCCAGCCTGGCAGCGCCCGACCTGCGTGTGGCGCTTGGCGCGCTGTTCGTCCCCACGCTCATCCTTCACGGCCGGCAAGACAAGGTCATACCGCACGAGCGCGCAGCCGAAACCCGCGCGGCGATTCCCGGCGCGGTGATCGAGATTGACGAGACAATGGGGCATGACGGGCCGCCGCGGCTCCGCACTAGCTGGGGGCGACGGATCGCCGTACATATCGCCAATGCCAACCGGGGCTGATGGCCTTCACCGGAAATCACATATGTGATATGACAGTTCGACGACCTGGTTTTCGCGGCTCGCGGGCCGCGTTACGTTATCCTGGCCGCATCACAGACCGTCACAGGACGGCAAAACTGGTCAACCACAGATGGCGCCTTCCACGCCGCAGTCGTTGAGGTGGAGAGATGATACGCAAACCCGTCAAATCGGCCTCGCGCACGTTCGAGGTGCTCGAACTGTTCCGCGATCGCCGCCAGCCGCTGCGTCTCAACGAAATTTACTCGGCGCTTGGCTATCCGCAATCGAGCACGACCAACCTGCTCAAGAGCATGGTGATCGAGGGCTATCTCAATTATAATCGCAGCACGCGAACCTATTTGCCGACGTTGCAGGTCGCGTCGCTCGGCAGTTGGCTTTACGGCCATGTCGCCTTTGGCAGCGGTTATAACTGGCTGATCGACGAGCTGTTTCGCAAGACCGAAGAAACGGTCGTTCTCGCCACCCAGAACGACCTGTTCATTCAATATGTGATGATGCGCGTGCCTGACCATCCGCACAAGCGTCCGCCCAACCCCGGCGAGATGCGCCTGATGCTCGATGCGACGTCGGGCATGGTGTTGATGAGCCGGATGCGCGATCGCGAGATCGACAAAATCTACCGCTATTCCAACTATTACGAGCTGAATCCCGACAAGGCGATCACGCTTGAGGATGTGATGAGCCGGATCCGCTGGATCCGCCACACTGGCTATTGTTATTGGCCCGAGCATCCGGTGCCGGGCATCGCGTCGATCGCAATGCCGCTGGGTGAAAGCATCCACGGTATCCCGCTCGTCATCGGAATTGGCGGGACGACCGACCGCCTGTCGCCCCGGCGCGCCGAATATGTCGAACTGATGCGCGACACGATCGCCGAATTCCACCGACGCTTCCCGCAGGATCAACGCGACGCAGTCGATACGGGTGACGAGGACGTCGACGACTATGCGATCGCCGCCGAGTAGCCATTCCATTTGAAATAATGCCCAACCCCTGCACGCCGCGCGGCGTGTCCGGCGCGCCGACATCTATCGTCGCGCCGGAAGAGGAGACTTTATGCCCATCGAAATCGATCTGCTGGACGTCGGCGTTGCCGGACTCGGCGAAAGCCCGCTCTGGGACCATCGGAGCGCGCGGTTGTGGTGGGTCGATTCGACCGCAGGACGTCTGCATTCGAGCAATGCCGAGGGCGGCGATCAGGCCGAATGGACATTCGATCACACGATCGGCAGCATCGGACTCGCCGAGGGCGGGCTGATCGTTGCGCTGGCCGACGGCTTTTATCGCTTTGCTGCCGAAAGTGGGCAGATCGAACGCGTCGCCAGCCTCGATATGGCACCGGAGACGCGGCTGAATGACGGCAAGGCCGATCGGGCTGGCCGCTTCCTCGCCGCATCGATGCGGACGGGCGAGGCGATCGGGACGGCGGCGCTGTTCCGGCTCGACGCCGACGGCACGACGGCGTGTCTGGAGACGGGGATCGGCATCGGCAATGCGATCTGCTTTTCGCCCACGGGCGATGCGCTCTATTTCGCCGACAGTCTCGACGGCATGTTGCGCCGCTATCCCTATGATCAGGTGAGTGGAAAGGTCGGCCAGCGACAGGATCTGGTCGATTGCCGCGAACATGGATCGGGCGCGGACGGTGCGACGGTCGATGCCGAAGGGCGGATATGGGTCGCGCTGGTTTTGGCGCAGGCGGTCGGTTGCTACACGCCCGACGGTAAGCTGCTGCGTTCGATCCCGGTGCCGCTGCCCTATCCGTCGTGCCCGGCCTTTGGCGGGCCGAACCTCGACATTCTTTACCTCACCAGCATCGCCAATTCGGGGCATCGGATCGTGGCCGATCATCCCGATGCCGGGCGGATCACCGCGATCCGGGGACTCGATGTCCCCGGGATCGCAGAAGGCATTTATCGCTGAACGATCAACGCAGCGCGATCGAGATGCCGCCGTCGACGAGCAGCGATTGACCGGTCACAAAGCCTGAGCGCGCGGGATCGGCGAAGAACAGCACGGCTTCGGCGATGTCCGACGTTTCGCCGAGGCGCCCGAGCGGGGTGCTGGCCACGCGCGCCTGGAAAGTCGCTTCGTCGAGCATGGCGCGTACACCTTCGGTGGCGACGGTCGATGGCGCCACCGCGTTGACGCGGATACCCGCGGGTGCGAGTTCGATGGCGGACGAGCGGGTCATGCCTTCGACCGCGGCCTTGACCCCGCAATAAACCATCGCGTTCGGCAGGCCGAGATGCGCCGAGACCGACGCGATATTGATGATCGATCCGCCGCCGCGCGCCCGCATCGCGGCAGCGGCCGCCTGGGTGCCCCAGATGATCCCGGCGATACCGACGCCCAGCATCCGGTCGAGGCTATCCTCGTCGATATGCTCGATCGCGGCATATTTGGTCCACATCGCATTGTTGACGACGATGTCGATGCCGCCGAGCGCCGCGATGGCGCTCTCGAACGCCTCGGCCAGCGCGGCGCGGTCGGATACGTCACAACCGAGCGCGATCGCCTTGCCGCCCGCTGCTGCAATCTCCGTAACCAGGTCGTCGGACCAATGCGCTTTCCGGTCGAGTAGCGCCACCGACGCACCGGCTGCCGCAAAACGCTGTGCGATTTCCCGGCCGAGCCCGCGCGAGGCGCCGGTGACGAGCGCGACGCGCCCTTCGAATTGTTTCGTCATGCTTGGCCCCATAAAAATGGAGCCCGCTTTTGGCGGGCTCCAGTGGGAGAGAGATCAGAATTTGTAACCGACTTCGACCCCGTAGGTCCGGCCCTTGTTGAGCGGCGAGAAGGTCGAGCCGGCGAAAAAGGGCAGGGGCGCTTCGGTGCCGAACGTCGCCTCGTTGAGGAGGTTGTTCCCGTAAACCGACAGCTTTACCCGTCCGTGCGTTACCGCCAGGCTGGCATCGACCATTGTCGCCGCGCGCAGCAAGCCGGTGTTCTGGTCGTTGTAGAAAGCGGCATCGCGATGGTTCGCACCGACGCGGGCTTCGGCGTCGAAATCGCCGCCGATGGCGGTTGCGTAGGTGATCGACCCCCCATAGCTCCACGGCGACAGACGCGGCAATTTCAGGGCAAAGTCCCGGTCGTTGATCACGCCATCGGCGTTCAGATCGAACAGGATCTTTTCATATTTGCCCTTGGTGTAGCCGAATTGTCCGGCGATCGTCAGGCCCGCAACCGGTTTGAGCAACAGCTCGCCCTCAATCCCCTTGATCGATACATCGGCCGCATTGGTGATGATCTGGAAGTTGCCGAACGGCGCGAACGGCGCCTGAAATTCACGTTGGGTGCCATTGATCCGGCTGTAAAAGCCCGAGAGATTGATGCGCGCGAAACCGCCCACTTCCTGCTTCAGGCCGATTTCATAAGCATCCTGCTTTTCCTGATCGAACGGACCCGGAGCGACATTGGGGTTGAGGTTGCGGAAGTTGTAGCCGCCGCTGCGGAAGCCTTTGGCAAAAGAGGCATAGAGCAGCGTGTCCTCGCTGGGCTTGAACTGGACGCCGACGCGCGGGGTAAAGCCGCCCCAATTGTCCTTGTCGCGAAAGTCGTAGCTGCAGCGCAGCGTGTCGAGATTGCACCCGCCGACCCCGATCGAGCGAACCTGGACGTCTTTCTCTTCCGCCGAATAGCGAGCGCCGACGCTGAGCGTCAGCATGTCGGTCAGGTTCCAGTCGACCGTTGCAAAGACGCCGCCGGTCCGTTGTTTCTGGCGACCACCACCCGATACGGTCAGCGCGCCGCCCGACAGCAGGCGCTGTTCGGCATAGTTGATGTCCTGATTGAAGTAGAACAGACCCGTCGTGACGTCGAACGCGCCAAAGGTGCCAGCGTAGCGCAGCTCGTTGCTGAACTGCCATTGGTCGATGTTGTTGCGCGAATGGAGGCTGGTCACCGGTGAGCCATCGACATCGGCGCCGGAATCGTTGCTCAGCGCGCGCACCGCGGCGATATTGGTGATCTTGCCGTCGCCGAACGCGGTGTCGATGTTGAGTTCGGCAATGCCCTGATCCCAGTCGGTTTTGACGAAGCCGGCAAAATTCTGGTTCACGCGGAAACTGTCGCGTGGAAACAGGCCGTGGTTCGTTACCGCGGGGCCGTCGCCGCGAATGCGGCCATGTTCGTACCGCAGCACCAGGTCGAAACTGTCGTTGGGTTGCAGGCGCAGCGCCGAGCGGACGATCAGCGTTTCGCTGCCGCCGATCTTCTTGCCGTCGAAGTCGTTCCTGAACCAGCCGTCGTCGTCATTATAATAGACCGCGACCTTGCCGCTGAGCACGTCGCCCGCGAGCGGTCCTGACACCGAGATGCTCGCGCGCTTTTCGAGGCCGGTCGAAAGGGCGGCCTTGGCATCGAGACGGAAACGGTTCGACGGGGTCGTGGTGCGCAGCAGCACCGCGCCGCCGGTCACGTTGCGACCGAACAACAGACCTTGCGGCCCACGCAAAATTTCGACGCCCTCCAGATCGAAGGTATCGAACAACACCCCCGCGCTCACCCCCAGATAAACGCCATCGACGAAGACGCCGACGGTCGGGTCGATCGAAGGGATCGAGCTGTTGATCCCCAGGCCGCGGATCGAGAAATTGGCGTAGCCCGGGGTCGTGCCGACGCTTTCCAGCGAGGCGTTCGGCACGGCGTAGCTGACGCTGGCGATCGAACGCGCGTGGATGCTGTCGAGTTCGGTCGAACCGAATGCGGTGATGGCGATTGGCACGTCCTGGACGTTCTGGGCCGAACCGCGCTTGGTCGCGGTCACGATGATGTCAGTGAGGCCGCCGCTGCTCTGCTGGGCCTCGTCCTGCGCCGTCTCTTCGTCCTGCGCGAACGCGGGCGTTGCAGCGATCAGCGCGGCAAAACCGACACTCGCCAACAAAAGCTTATAGTGTTTCGTCATGGTCCACTCCCTGGTGTGAATCGCGCTGTCCGTTGGTCCTCCGGTGGGCGATCGCCGTGAAGGGGTGCGCGGGTTTTAAATCGTGTTGCCGTTCGATGACGAACCGGCCAGCCCCCGTTCTGGCGTTGCGGCGCGAAGAGCAATGCGGGCGCAGGGCAGGGTGCAAAAATCACAATCGCGATTCCGCTCAGGCGCTTTCAATCCAGAATGAGATTTTCGACGCGTCGCGCGGCTTTCGCGTCCCGATCCCGATGCGCCGATGCCATGACCCTGCACAACTGGGAGACAAGAACATGAGCAGCATTCGCACCGAAATCGAAAATCATGTCGCGCTCGTCACGCTCGACAATGCGCCGGTCAACGCGGCCGCGCTCGACATGCTTCAGGAACTCACCGACGTTTTCGACAGCTTCAACGACCGCGACGATGTGCGTGTCGCGGTGCTGACTGGCGCGGGCAAATGTTTCAGCGCCGGCGCCGATCTCAAGAACCGGCCGGACCTGTCGATCCCCGGCAAGCGATGGAACCGCAACCGCGTGGTCCGCGAGGTTGCCTATTCCATCGCCGATTGTGCCAAGCCGGTGATCGCCGCCGTCAACGGCCCGGCGCTCGGCGCGGGGCTTGGTCTCGTGTCCAGCTGCGACATCATTGTCGCGTCCGAAAACGCCGTGTTCGGCCTGCCTGAAATCGACGTCGGCCTGATGGGAGGCGGCAAGCATACCGCACGCATCATCCCGCATTCGCTGACCCGCCGCATGATGCTGACCGGATACCGCGTCCCGGCCGAGGAAATGTATCGCCGCGGCATCATCGAAGCCTGCCTGCCCGCTGACGAACTGCTGCCCTATTGCATGGACATGGCCGCCGTGATCGCGGCGAAAAGCCCGCTCGCGACGCGCTATGCCAAGGACAGCATGCGCACGATCGAAAATATGACGCTGCGTGACGGCTATATCTATGAACAGGGCAATACCGCCAAGCTATCGACCTCTTACGACGCGCAAGAAGCCGTTGCGGCCTTTGTCGAAAAGCGCGCGCCGGTCTTTCAGGGCCGCTGAGGATCATCGGCATGGACTGGAATTTCGGCGACCTGCTGGACGCGACCGCAGCGAATGTGCCGGGCGACCGGCCGGCGATCATTCGCGGCGATCAAGTCACGACCTGGGCGGATTTCGATGCGCGCACCAACCGGCTGGCGCGCGCGATGCTGGCGGCAGGGCTGCCCGCCGGCGCGCGTATCGCGATCCTCGCGCGAAACATCCCCGAATTTATCGAAATTGCGGCGGCGGCGTTCAAGGCGCGGCTGACCCACGTCAATCTCAACTATCGCTACACGACGTCCGAGATCGAATATGTGCTGCGCGACTGTCAGGCGGCCGGGCTTTTCTATCAGGATGAATTCGGTCCTGTCGTGGCGTCGCTGATTGGGGGGGCGATCGACCATCTGACCTATGCCGTGCAGATCGGCAGCGATGGCGACTATGACGGCATCGTGATCGAGGGCGATGCGTCGCCGCTCGGCATCCTGCGCTCGCCCGACGACGGCTATCTTCTCTATACCGGTGGAACTACCGGGCGGCCAAAGGGCGTGATGTGGCGGTCGGCCGACGCGCGGCGTTCGCAGCTTGAATCGCCGGTCGCGGGGACGGCGCCTGCCAGCATGGACGATCATCGCGCGCATGTCCTGAAAGGCACCGCCGGGCGCGTGATGCCCGCATGTCCCTTGATGCACGGCGCTGGTCTCAACAGCTCGCTTGCCGAGCTGCTTGTCGGGGGTACGGCGGTGCTGCTGCCGTCGGATCGCTTTAGCGCCGAAGAATTGTGGAGCGAGGCTGAGCGGCACCGGGTCACGCGTATCCTGATCGTCGGCGACGCCTTTGCCCGGCCGATGGCCGATGCGCTGCTGGCGAACCCGGGCCGGTGGGATCTTTCGGCGCTGCGCCTGATTTCTTCTGCCGGGTTGATGTGGTCGGAGCAGGTGAAGAGCGCGCTGCTTCAGGCGTTGCCGGAATTGACCTTGCTCGACATCCTCGGCGCGTCCGAAGCGTCGGGTTTCGGCTTCGCGATCACTAACAAGGATCGCGCTACCCCGACCGGGCTGTTCGAACCCGGACAGCAAACGGTGATCATCGACCAAGAGAGCGATCGCGTGCTCGCCGACGACGAGGTCGGGCAGGGCTGGCTCGCACGGCGCGCACCGTTCGGCGCGGGCTATCATGGCGATCCCGAAAAGACCGCCAGCGTCTATCGCACCATCGACGGCACTGCCTATGCGATCCCCGGCGATATGGCTGAACGACTGCCCGACGGGCGGTTCCGCCTGCTCGGCCGCGGCAGCATGTGCATCAACACCGGCGGCGAAAAAGTATTCGTGGAAGAGGTCGAAGAAGCGCTCAAGCGCGTGGACGGCATTGCCGACGCCATGGTGTTCGGCCTGCCCGATCCAAAATGGGGGGCAGTCGTCACCGCGCTGATCGAAGCGGGCGACAGTCCTGACGATCAGGTGCTGCGCGCCGCGCTGTCGCAGGACCTCGCCGCCTACAAACAACCACGCACGATTATCCGCGTCGCCGCAATGCCGCGCCATGCCAGCGGCAAGAGCGATTATCGCAGCGGCATGGACATCGCGCGCGCCCAAATCGCCGAGCAGGCTGCGGTGGGCTGACCCGCGCCGCATCCGACCCGATATTCCCCGGAAAGAAGAGCATGCAACAGGCTGACAATCAAAACGAACCCGCTCCCCGCCGTCTCGATGCCCTGATCATCGGCGCCGGGTTCGGCGGCATGTATGCGCTGCACCGCACCCGCGGCATGGGGCTCGACGTCCATCTGATCGAGGCCGGCGACGATGTCGGCGGCACCTGGTACTGGAACCGCTATCCGGGCGCGCGCTGCGATGTGATGAGCATCGACTACAGCTATTCCTTCTCCGATGAAATCCAGCAGGAGTGGACGTGGAGCGAGCAGTTCGCGGCGCAGCCCGAAATCCTCTCCTACGCACGCTTCGTTGCCGACAAGCTTGATCTCAAGCGCGACATCAGCTTCGAAACGCGCGCGACGTCGGTTCATTACGATGACGAAGCTGCGCTGTGGCGGATCGAAACCGATCGCGGCGAACTGTTCGAGGCAAATTATTGCCTGATGGCGACGGGGCCACTGTCGATCCCCAAAAAAATCGACATCCCTGGCGCCGAACGTTTCAAGGGCGAGCTTTATCTATCGGGCAAATGGCCGCACCACGATGTTGACCTCGCGGGCAAGCGCGTCGCGGTGATCGGCACCGGATCGTCGGGCATCCAGATCGTCCCCGTCGTCGCCGAGCAGGCTGAACATCTCACAGTTTATCAGCGCACCCCGAGTTTCACCCTGCCGATGCGCAACCGCAAGCTGGATGCCGACTATGTCGCGCATATCAAGGCGCATTATCCGGGGCTGCGCGCGGTCGCGCGCCATTCGCTGACCGGCGGCGTTCGCCCGATCACCAGCCGACCGGTGTTCAGCGTGACGCCCGCAGAATGCGAGAAGCTGCTGGAGGATGCGTGGCAGCATAGCGGGCTGGCGTTCCTCGGCCTGTTTTCCGATCTGCTTACGAACCGCGAAGCGAATGAAGTGGTTGCCGAATTCGTGCGCGGCAAGATCGCCGAAACGGTCGACGATCCCGACACCGCGCGCCGGCTGACGCCGCGAGGCTATCCGATCTTCGCGCGGCGGCCATGCCTCGATACCGGCTATTACGAGGCGTTTAACCGCGACAATGTGACGTTGAAGGATTGCCTCGAACATCCGATCCTCGAGATCACCGGAAGGGGTCTGCGCACCGCTGAGGGCGAGGTCGAGGTCGATATCATCATCGCCGCGACCGGCTATGACGCGCTCACCGGCGCGATGTTGTCGATCGATATCGAGGGCAAGGAAGGCCGCCGCCTGAAGGACAAATGGGCCGACGGCGGTCGGTCGCATCTGGGGTTGATGATCGAGGGTTTCCCCAATCTGTTCGTCATCGCGGGACCGAACGGACCGTCGGCGCTTGCGAACTTCATCCTGCTCAACGAACAGAATGTCGATTGGGTGTGCGACTGCATCGAACATATGCGCGCCGACGGCCTGCGGTCGATCGAGGCGAATGCCGATGCTGAGGATGGGTGGATGAACAAGGTGACGACGCTCGGCTCGCTCTCGCTCTATCCGACCGCCAATACCTGGTACATGGGCGCCAATGTTCCAGGCAAGCCGCGCACTTTTCCGGTGTATATCGGCGGGCTTGGCCGGTATCGCGAGATATGTGCGGATGCGGCGGCCGAGGGCTATCGCGGTTTCACCTTGCGATAGTCACGCGCTTATTGCGCCCTGATCTGGAGAAAAAACCTGATGTCATCTGACAGGCTGTTTGAGTCGCTTCCGCTCGCTCGCGGCCCAGCGATGAAAAACCGGTTCATGCTCGCGCCCCTGACCAACCGTCAGAGCCATGGCGATGGCACCCTGTCGGACGTCGAGCGCAACTGGCTGGAAATGCGCGCGGCAGGCGGATTTGCGCTGACGATGACCGCTGCGGCGCATGTCCAGCCGGTCGGGCAGGGCTTTACCGGACAATTGGGCGCCTTTGACGACGTGCATATTGACGGCCTTGAGTCGCTGGCAAAGCGGATCAGGGAAAAGGGTTCGCTCTCGTCGCTGCAATTGCACCACGCGGGCAGCCGTGCGGAACCCGAATTGATTGGCACACCGGTCGCGCCGTCGGCCGTTCCAGACCGAAATGTGCGCGGATTGTCGGAATCCGAGGTCGAGGCGCTGCGCGACGACTTCATCGCAGCGGCCAGGCGCGCCGAACACGCAGGCTTTGACGGCATCGAGATTCATGGCGCGCATGGCTATATTCTCGCCGAATTCCTGTCCGCGACCTCCAATACGCGGACCGATCGTTACGGCGGCAGTCTCGAAAATCGGGCGCGGATCATCTTCGAGATCATCGACGGCATCCGCGCGGCGACGGGGCCCTCGTTTCAGGTCGGGCTCCGCCTGTCGCCCGAACGCTTCGGATTGGTGCTTGAGGAAATCCGCGATGTCGCAGCGGAGGCAATGCGTCAGGGGAAGATCGACTTCCTCGATATGTCGTTGTGGGACGTCTACAAGGAACCGGAAGACGACAGGCTCAAAGGACGTTCGCTGCTGAGCTTTTTTGCCGAATTGCCCCGAGGGGACGTTCGTCTCGGTGCTGCCGGAAAGGTGATGGACGCCGAAGACGCACGCGCGGTTCTTGATGCCGGCTGCGATTTTGTCGTGATCGGTCGTGCCGCCATCTTGCGTCACGACTTTCCCGAACGCGTCCGAGGCGACCCGGCCTATCGTTCCCCGGCGCTGCCCATAGGGCTACAGCATCTGCTCGACGAAGGGCTAAGCAGCGAATTCGTGCGCTACATGCGGCGTTGGCCGGGATTTGTGGAAGACGATGCGGCAGAATAGCCGCGCCGCTTGCCGCCCAGCGACAAACCATGTTTGTCATCTATCGACCGAATTCCGCGGGCGGCGGACGGCGTAGCGGGCGCCATCGCGTCTATTTGCGGGCGGCTATCCTTTGACGCGCCAGCCAGAGCATCAGCGATGCCGCCAGCGGCGCCAGCAGCATCAATGCCAGCGCATAGCGGAGTGATTCAGCGCCGAACGTCGGGGCGATCGCATCGCTGACGACCCCGATTAACAGTGGCCCGATCGCAAACGCCATCAAGTTCTGAGCGATCAGCATCAGTGTCGAGGTTACACCGCGTTGCGACCCGGTCACAAGCGATACCGCCAGTGCGACGCACGGCCCCAGTGAGCTGGCGAGCAGGAAGTTCATCAGGGCAATGCCGAGCAGAACGAGTGGCAGCGTCGGAGCGAACAGGAACAGCGCGAAAGCCGGGGCGGCCAGCGGCAATGCCACGACCGGGACGATCAAACCCGCCCAGCGGTTGCCGCTGCGCTGGATCAGCCGGGTCGCGACGATGCCGGCCAATATGCCGCCCGCTATGCCGCCGATCACTGCCGGCGGCCCAACGAGCGCGCCGACCTCGGCCAGCTGGACATTGTGCGAGCGCAGCAGGAAAGCGGGTGCCCACACCGGGAGGCAGGCCAGCATCATGTTCGACGCGCCGTAGCCGAGCGCAAGCCAGCCCATGCCCGGGATCGCAAGAATCGTCCGGATCGCCGACAGGATGCCGCTATCCGCGACCGCCTGAGACCCGGGCGCAGCGATCCGCGGTACGGGCTGCATCGTCAGGGCAATCAGCAACACCAACGCCAAGCCCGCGACGCCGAAAATCTCGAACATGGTACGCCAGCCAAATGCGGCGGCCAGGATGCCCGCTAGCACCGATCCGACCATGATCCCGACCCCCGAACTGGCCTGAAAGATCGACACCGTTCGCGTGAGCTTTGGTCCGGGGTACAGATCGGCCAGCAGCGACAGCGCGACAGGAAACACCGTCGCCTCGCCGATCCCGACCAGCATCCTGCACAGCGCCAACGTGTAGAAATCCTGCGCGTAGCCCGTCGCCGCGGTTGCCGCGGACCACAAGGCTACACCAAGTGCCAGGATCAGGCGGCGGTTGCCGCGATCCACCCAGCGCGCGATGGCGATACCGGCGAGCAGAAAGAACACCGAAAAGGCAAGGCCCGACACGATGCTGATCTCGGTATCGCTCAGCATCAGCTCTTTGCGCATCGGTTCGATGACGATGCCCAGCAGCGCACGGTCGGCATAGTTGAAAATGTTGGCGAGCAGCAGCAAGATCAGCGCATAGGCCGCAAACAGGCCGCTGCGCGGTAGTGCGGTGTCGGTCTCGGTCACGCCATGCTCTCCCTTTTTCCGTCCGCCAGGCTCGTAGCCACGACGCCGGGAATTATGCTATCCTTGGACCACCCGCTGGTCGATCACCCCGAACAGCGGCGTCCCGTCGGGCAGCGCCGCTTCCATTCGGACCCGGTCCCCAAAGCGCATGAACGCGGTACGCGGCTTGCCCTCGTCGATCGTCTCGATCCCGCGCCGTTCGGCGATGCACGACGATCCGACTTCGCGGTAATTGTCGTTGGATACCGTCCCGCCGCCGATGATCGTCCCGGCGCACAGCGATCGGGTCTTTGCGGCATGAGCAACATGCTCGGCGAAGGACCAGCTCATCGCATAGCCCTCCGCCGCGCCGAACCGTTCGCCGTTCCAGTCGACGACGAGCGGCAGATCGACCCGACCGTCGCGCCAGTGCGCACCCAGCTCGTCAGGGGTCACCGCGACCGGGGCCAGGCTGCACGCGGGCTTGGCCTGCACCCAGCCGAAGCCGATCTTTGCTTCGCGCAGCGCAAAGCCGCGCAGCGACCAGTCGTTGATCTGGACGATTAGCTTGATGTGCGCTGCTGCGTCCGCGGCGGTCGTGCCCATCGGCACATCGTCGACGATCACGCCGAACTCGCCCTCGAAATCGATATTATGCGCTTCGCTCGGCATGGGAACATCGGCAGTGGCGGACAAGAATTGGTGCGACAGGCCCTGATACATCAGCGGCGCGTCATTGGGCGGCGCGGGTCGTCCCGTCGCTAGCCGCATCAGCTCACCATGGCTGTCATACGCCGATCCATCGAGCCACTGCCACGCGCGCGGCAGCGGCGCGACGGCTTCGGGTGCAGCGAAATCGAACGCATCGGCGAGACCGCCCTGTTCGAGCCGTTCGGCCACCGTGCGAAGCGGCGCTTCGATTTCGCTCCAACGGTCGAGCGCGTCCTGAAGCGTCGCTGCGATGCCGTCCGCCGCAACCGCGCGTGCATGATCGCGCGAGACGAGGATCAGGCGTCCGTCCCGCGTCCCGTTGTCGAGGGTGGCGAGCTTCATGCGCCCGCCGCCCCGCCAGAGTCGTGCAGCGCCAATTTCTTGAGCAACCAAGGCACGATCACTTCGCGGATCGTCCGGTCCGGTCCCCAACCTGCGCCGAAGCCCATGTGCACGCCCTTGGGGTTGATCCAGCCGTCCTTGGCATCCCCGCGGGTGAGCAGCAGCAACTGGTCGGCGATCGGCACCTGGCTGTCCTTCGCGCCATTCATCACCAGCATCGGCGCGCAGGGACGGTCGATCATGTCATCGTGGAGCAGCGACATGCGCGGACCATAGTCGAGAAACTCGTCGAGCGTCTTCACCCCGAAAACATTGGCGCGCGCACCGAACAGGTCGAGCAGATATTCGCGCGTGCCGAGCGCTTTCAGCTGCCAGTCGGGCTGGAAGAAATGATGCACCGCGCCGCCATGATTGATTGCGCCCAGCAGGCGGTCCTTTTCAGCAATCGCGACGCGGGTTGCCCAATGGCCGCCCCAGCTGACGCCGCGCATGAACATCCGCGTTGAATCGACGTCAGGGCTGTTTTCGGCCCAGTCGAGCACCCGGCTGAACACGCGTTCCGACCCGACGTCGCCCTTGATCGGCGACTGGCCGGTCCCCGGCATGTCCATGGCGAATACGCAGATGCCGTGCGGCAAATAGGATAGCGCCTCGTCGGCGACATTTTCCTTCCAATAATCCAGTCCGCCGCATTGGACCATCAGCGGGAAGGGGCCGGGGCCTTCGGGTTTGCGGAAATAGCCGATGATCTCCTTGCCTTCGAACGGGATGCGGATGACTTCGAGCTTTTGCGGCAGCAGGTCGGCGTAGCGGCTATAGGCCGCGATCGCCTTTTCGTAAGACGCCTGTTTGCCCGGCGTGCTGATCGTCGGGAAGCGGCCCATCGTGTAAGTGGCATAGGCACTTTTGAACAGCTCACGGCGTTCGTCGGCGCTGGTCGCCGCTTCGGCGTCGGCGACGACCCGGTCGCCGACATCCATCCAAACCTTGGCCCATTCCTCCGGATCGAGCGAGCTGAGGGCGGCCATGGCGCGCTCCGCATCAACCGGCCGGACGCCGCGGCCGGGATAGCCGCCAGCGGTGATGCGCTTGACGGTATCCTGGCGCAGTTCATCCAGCGTGCGGGGCGGCGCAATGCGCGGGTCGATAGGAGTCATGATCGGATCATCCAGTTCAGTAAGGTTGCGCCAGCGCCTTGGTCGCCGTCATCAGCAAGCCGGTCTGTTGCATCCGGTCGGCGTTGGCGATTTCCATCTCGCCTTGGCGCACCGATGTTTCGACGACCAATTTGGCGCGTTCGAACCGGCGGTCCATGAACGCGCTTAGCGCCGCCGCGACATCGTCGTTTCCCGTCAGTTCCTCGGCGAGCACAAGGCCGTCCTCGACAGCGAGGCCCGCGCCCGACGCCATATGCGGCGTCGTCGCGTGCGCGGCATCGCCGATCAGCACGATGCGGCCCTGGTACCAGGGATCGGGGAGCAACAGCCATTCAAGCGGGCGATAGACGATCTGCGAATCCTCGCCGAGCGCTTCGCGGACCGCGGGCACATTGCCGCCGAACAGCGCCATCAGCTCGGCCATGTGCGCGACATGGGTTTCGGGCGCAAACCAGGGATTGCCGGGGACATGTTCGAGCAGGAAGACATACATCTGGTCCTGCGAGATTGGCGACATGCCCAGCTTCATCGGGCCGCCGAAATAGATTTCGGCGCGGTCGATTTCGGGAGGGCGATCGGCGACGATCCGCCAGCATCCCTGGCCGGTGAACTGCGGTTTCGGCGCGTCCGGAAAGATCATGTCGCGGGTCTTGGAGAAAATGCCGTCGGCGCCGACGACCAGATCGTAGCGTGCGTTGCTGCCGTCGGTCAGCGTCACATTGACGCTGCTGACATCCTGTTCGAACGCTTCGACCGTGACGCCCAGTTTCACGGCGACCCCGGCAGCACGCACCCGCATCGACAGGATATCGTGGAGCACCGGGCGCATGATGCCCCCACCGTGCAGGATCGGCGGCGATCCCGGCGGCGCGCGCATCGGCGGCCCCAGCGGTTCGCCGGTAAACTTCATCGGGCGCATCCCGTCATGGACAAATCCGCGCGCGCGGATTTCGTCGAGGACGCCCAGATCATCGAACGCGCGCAGCGACATGCCGGTGATCGTGATGCCCGCGCCATAAACGCGCCAGGCGGGATCGCTGTCGATCAGCGTCACCGTCACCCCGCGCCGCGCGAGCGCCAGCGCGGCGGTCATCCCGCCGATGCCGCCACCGACGATCAGGACAGTCTGTATCATGATGTCTTCCCCCGTGCCGTCCGGTTCACGCCGGTATGCGCCAAAGGCCCTTGTCGGCGTCGAGCGTCACATGCGGCACATTGCCCATGATGATCCGCCCGGTGCCCCACTGGTCGGTGATGTCGGGCCGCATCTCATAGGTTCTGGGTTCCCAATCGTCGTGGCACTCTTCCAGGTCGGAGGTGTATTCGACCGCATTACCGTTAGGCGTCAGATAATAAGTGAAGGTGTTATTGCCCGCCGTGTGCCGTCCGGGGCCCCAGCTGAGCGTGACGCCTTCCTTGGTCAGCCGCCCCAGTCCGCGCATCATCTCGTCGACCGAGGCAACGTCGAAGGCGACATGGTTCAGCGCCGGTTTGCCCGGCATGATGGCAAGGCGGTGGTGCGCGGGGTTGCAGCGCAGGAACACCATGAACTCGCCGATCCAGTCGGACAGCTTAAAGCCAAGCACATCCTCATACCATTTTGTCAGGCCCTTATGGTCGGGCGAATGCAGCACGACATGGCTGAGGCCGACGGGGATCGATTCACCGACCTTCAACTGTCTCGCGTCGCGCCGCTGGGTTTCGCTGATCACTTCGAGCGCGCGCCCGTCCGGATCGAAGAAGCGCGCGGCATAGCCGCCGAACGGGCCTTGCGCCGGGCCGGGTTCGGCAATCGATTTCGATCCGGCGGCCAGCGCCTGAGCGTAAATCGCATCGACGTCAGCGCGTGTAGCGGCGGAAAAGCCGATCAGATCGGTCTTTTTCTCATCGTCCTGGCGCAATCGGATGACGAAGGGATGGGCCGAACCTTCGGCAGCGAAATAGACCTTACCGTCCACTTCGGAAACTTCGGTCAGACCCCAGGTTTCGCCGTAGAATTGTCGCTCGGCGGACAGGTCGGGCACGGCATGGGCGACATAATGGAGATCGGTCACTCGGGCGTTCATGGTCGTTTTTCCTGACAAGATTGCTGAGGGTTGTCATAATTCCTGTTATCAGGAATTACAAGTCCCGCAGCCCGTTGCCGCGGGACTTGCCCCCTAAAAAATTCAGAACTTGCCCCCGATGCGCAGGCCATAGGTACGCGGCGCAGTGGCCAGTCCGGTCATTGTGCCGACGCTCAGGTTGACGTTGGCCTGGGCCAGACGGCGGGTGTTTTCGATATTGTTGACATAGGCGGTGACGAACCAGCGGTCCGACTTCGGTGCCAGCGTCAGCGACGCGTCCGACTGAAACCCGGCGGGCGATACGACCCACGGGAAATAGGTCGTCGCCGCAAAAAAGTCGCCGCGATAGCGGGTGCCGCCCTGCGCCACGAGATTATAGTCGCTGAGCTCGATGGTCTGCTCGACCCCGAGGTTGAACGACCATTTCGGCGAGAACAGGCTGTCCTTGCCCGAACAGTCGATCGCGAACGAATTGGTGCCGCGGAAAATGACGGGGGTCGCGGGGCAGTTGAAGTTCGGCAGCGGGCCGGGCGCCTGCACCGTTCCCGAATTGGGCGAATAGGTGATGAAGTCGTCATAAGTCGCATCGAGATATTGGACGCTGCCGGTCAGCCGCGTGGTCGGCGTCGCGAGGAAATCGACATCGACATCGATCCCCTTGTTGGTGCTGCGCCCGATGTTCGAGGTGTAGAAGACCGACGCCGGCGGCGTGCCGAGGTCGAAACCGAATTGGCTGACCTGCTGGTCCTTGTACTTCCAGTAAAACAGCTCGACGTTCAGTTGCAGCCGATTGTCGAAGAAGCGGTTCTTCGACCCGATCGTATAAGCCTCGATCGTTTCTGGGTCATAGGAATCCAGCCCGCGCGCGAACGAGAAGCCGCCGCCGTGGAAACCCGTCTCGAAACTGGCATAGATCATGTTGCGCGGCGTGACCTGCCAGTCGGCGGCCAGACGATAGGTGAATTTCTTGTCCCGCGTCGATGAGTTGATCGCGATCCGGGTGTTGTTGATCGTCGGGGTGTTCGGCCCGCGCGATCCCGGCGGGCCAAAAGCGATACCGCGGGCGGTGTAAAAGGCGACGACTTCGGCCGCGGTCGTCACCAGCGGCATCAACGGCACCGTCGGACAATTGTCCTGCGGCGGCGTCGGCGCGCCGCAAAACACGGTATAGACGTTGCTGAGCCCATCGAACCTTTTGTCGTCGTCGGTGTAACGACCCGCCGCGATCAGCGTCAGCGTATCGGTGACGTGAACGGCAAGGCGTCCGAACACTGCTTTGGATTCGGTCCCGGTCGTGTAATCCTGAATCGGCAGCGAGGTGAGCTGGTTGATCGCCGACGAATTTTCAATGTCTTCGTCGAAATAATAGGCGCCGATCAGATAGTCGGCGGCATCGCCGATCTTGCCGGCAAAGCGCGTTTCCAGGCTGAACTGCTGGGCATGTTCATCGATGATGAAGCCGCGGAAGTTCGACGAAGTCGACAGCGAATTGACGTCCGATTCGCGGTACGCCGCTTGCACGGTCAGCGTTCCCGCGTCGGTTTCCCAGTTGGTTTCATTGGTGAAGCCCCACACCGAATTGTCCTGGCGCGGGTAGCTGCCCAACGGTTCGGAGCGGCGCCCGGCTTGGGTGATGAAGCGCGTCTGCAGGAACGCCTCGCTGCGCGGGTCGTGCATGCCGACCTTGGGTCCCAGGTCGGGGGTCGGGGCAAAGCCATAGCCAGCGGTGGGGCTGATCAGAAAGGTTGTGCCATAGACGTAAGCGCCGCTGCCGACGCCGCCCTGATGCGAGAAATCGGCCCCAAATCGCGTCGTCAAATTCGGCGTCAGCTCGGCCAGCAATTGCCCGCGCACCGAAATCGAATCCTGGTCGCCGGTGCCGTCGGACAAATAACCGTCGCGTTTGTTATACGCCGCGGCGATGCGGAATGCGCCGCGGTCGCCGATCGGCAGATTGAGCGCGCCCTGCGCCTGAATCGCGTCGTAATTGCCGTAGCTGGCCTGAAACTCGCCGCTGGTTTCGCCGATTTTGGGGCGGTTGGGAATGACGTTGATCGCGCCGCCGGTGGCGTTGCGGCCGTATAATGTACCCTGCGGACCCTTGAGCACTTCGATGCGCTGCAAGTCGTAAAAGAAGCCCTGGGTCGAGTTCGGGCGGCCGATATAGACGCCGTCATAATTGAACGCGATCGCCGGATCGCTGTACGAATTGACCGTCGTATTGCCGACGCCGCGCAGGAAGAATGAGGTGTTGGGGCCGCCCGACGCGGTCGCAACCAGCGCGGGGACGAGGCGCGAGAGATCCTCGGCGCGGGTCACATTCTGGCGGGTCAAATCCTCGGGTTGGACCACCGCAATCGGAAGCGGCGCCTTTTGCGCCGTTTCTTGCGTGCGCTGCGCGGTGACGATGATGTCGTCGAGCCCCGCCTGGTCGGCTGTACCGACCGGCGCGTCTTGCGCGTGCGCCGGAACGGCGATCATCGCGAGCATGGATGCCGACGCCAAGATGATATTTTTCATAACTTCTCCCCCTCTAACCGGCTCTGCGGCCGTTATTCCTGATACAACGAATTATTATTCCTGTTATCGTGAATAAAATTGGAAGGCAATCGTGATTCGTCAAAATTTTTCGGGACGGCGACACTGCCGCTCGGGCGCGTCATAGCGCACTGCACTGGCTCCTCTCAAACCAGCGCTTGTCCCAGCGCAATTATTCCTTATATCAGGAATAAGAACTGCCTGAGCGGCGCCAGAGATGGGACGGGATGCTACGCATGACGGAATTATTTGACCTTTCGGGCAAGGTCGCCGTGGTGACGGGGTCGACGCGCGGTTTGGGCTACGCGATCGCCGAGGCGCTGATCGCGCACGGCGCGACGGTGATCGTGTCGAGCGAGGACGCCGACGACACCGCGGGCGCCGCTGCGAAGCTGGGCGGAACTGGTATCGTGTGCAACGTCGCCGACGACGCTGCGATTGCCGCGCTTGTCGAAAATGTGACCACGCGGTTCGGCGGTATCGACATTCTCGTCTCCAATGCCGGGATACAGGGTGGGCCGTCGGCCGATCCGCTCGACATGACGATTTTCGACCGCGTCATCCGGGTGAACTTGCGGTCGATGGCGGTGCTGACGCGTCACGCGCTGCCGGTGATGGCAGGGCGCGATGGCGCTTCGGTCATCCTGATTGCCAGCATCGCCGGGCTGCGCGGCAACGCGCGCATCGACGCTTATGCGCTGGCCAAGGCGGGGGTCGCGCAACTTGCCCGCAATCTGGCGGTGCAATGGGGGCCGAAAGGCGTGCGGACCAATGCGATTGCCCCGGGCCTGATCGCGACGCGCTTTGCCGACGGACTGCTCGGTGACGAGGCGTTCATGGCGCGGCGGATGCAGATGACCCCGCTGCGCCGGGTCGGACAGCCCGAAGAGATTGCGGGCGCCGCGGTGTTCCTCGCCGCGCCGGCGGGTGGATTCGTCAATGGCCAGGTGCTTGTCGTCGATGGCGGCACTGTGATTACCGATGGGAGCTGATATGTCTTTACCGCCAGTCCACCGCGTTGTGACCGGGCATGATGCCGCCGGCAAGGCGGTGGTGATTGCCGATTCCAAGTTCGAGAGCATCCCTAACCCGGCTGGCACCGCTCTGTTTACGTTGGTGTGGACCTCGCAAGGCATGCCGGTCGATAACAACGACGCCTTCGACGGGCGCGAGCGCGATACCGACATCACCTTGCCGGGCGGATCGGTGATCCGCGTCGTCGACATGCTGCCGGGAACGACCGCACCGATGCATCGCACCAGCAGCCTCGATTACGGCATCGTCATTTCGGGCAAGATCGAACTGATCCTCGATGATCAGGCAGCGACGCTGGTCGAACCGGGCGGCATCGTCATTCAACGCGGCACAATCCACAGCTGGCGCAACCCCAGCGCAGACGAAACCGCGCGGGTTGCGTTCGTGCTGATCGACGCCGCGTCGGTCACGGTCGATGGCGCGCCGCTCGAAGACATTCACCCGCGCCTCGGCCGCAAACCCTAATCCCACCGGGAGAGCAAGATGGACGCCGCCCAGAATATATTGCTGACCCAGGTCGGACCCGGCACGCCGATGGGCGAAGTGCTGCGCCGCTATTGGTTCCCGGTCGCCGGGGTCAGTGAATTCGACACCCAGCGGGTCAAGGCGATCCGGCTGCTCGGCGAAGATCTGGTGCTGTACCGCGACCTTAGCGACAAGTTCGGGCTGGTCGAACGCCAATGCGCCCACCGCCGCGCCGACCTGTCGTACGGCTTTGTCGAGAAATGCGGGCTGCGCTGCAACTATCATGGCTGGGCCTATGACCAGAGCGGCCAGTGCGTCGAAATGCCGTTCGAGGACACCGTCGTTCCGCAGGCCAAGTATAAAGACAAGATCAAGATCAAGGCGTATCCGGTGCGCGCCCACGCCGGATTGCTGTGGACCTATATGGGGCCGGCGCCGGCGCCCGAGCTACCCGACTGGGAACCTTTCAACTGGGCGAACGGCTTTCGCCAGATCGTGATTTCAGAGCTACCATGCAACTGGCTTCAGGCGCAGGAAAATTCGATCGACCCGGTGCATTTCGAATGGATGCATATGAACTGGGGCCGCCGGCAGGATGATGAAAATGCCGAGCTAGGCCCGCGCCATTTGCAGGTCGCGTTTGACGAATTCGACCATGGCCTCATCTATCGCCGTATCCGCGAGGATCTGTCGGACAAACATTCGATGTGGACGGTGGGCCGCGTATGCCTGTGGCCCAACGCCTTTTTCCTCGGCGACCATTTCGAGTGGCGCATTCCGATCGACGATGAAAATATGCTCAGCATCGGGTGGATGTTCAACCGTGTGCCGAACGAACGGGAACCCTATGTTCAGGACCGCATCCCGACGTGGCGCGGGCCGATCGTGGATCCCGAAACCGGTCGCTGGCATAGCCGCCATGTGATGAACCAGGATTTCGTCGCGTGGGTCGGGCAGGGGGTGATCGCCGATCGGACGAAAGAGAAGCTGGGGCTGAGTGATCGCGGTATTCAGATGCTGCGCAAACAATTGCTCCAGGACATCGCAGCGGTCGAGCGCGGCGAAGACCCCAAGGGCGTCATCCGCGATCCGGCAAAGGCGAAGAATGTCGAGCTGCCGACTGCCGAGCGCGATCTGCTGGTCGGCGGCGCCAGCCTGGAGGGCTTCCTGAAGCACCCGTTCTTTGCCCATCACCTCCACGAATTTCTGTTCCAGGCGGGTCAGCCGCGCGCGGTGTGGGAGGATTATTGCGCCGCGATGGGTATCGATCCCGATCATCCCGCGGCGGCGCGGCCTGTAACGGCGCGGTTCGGGGTGGCGCTGGAGGAGGAGCAGGCGGGTTAAGGCTGCCGCTAACCCAAGCACTCCCGCCACAGTGATAGCTTTTCCTGCGTTGCGCGGTCCGAATAGCTGAACAGCACCAGATCGCTGTCGGCCGCGAACCGCCGCTCGGCCCAGGATGGCACCACCATGATCTCGCCCGGGGTCAGGGCGAACGCGATATCGTCGATGAACAGCGTCCCGGTGCCCTCGACCACCACATGGATCGTCCCGTCGCTCGATCGCGCGGCGCGCGTTTCAAAACCCGCCGGGACCAGCCGTGCAAAGGCTGACATCGTTGCCATCACCGGGCCGCCATCGACCGGGTTGGTGAATTCCATCAGATAGGCGTCGTGCGGATGCGGGGCTTCGCTGCGGCGGAGCACCTCCAGCGTCTCGCGCCATTCGGCGAAGGGATAGATGAAGAGGGGATTGCATTGGCCCGCGGCGCGTCCGGCATGGACGGGGCGCATGTTGCGGCCCCAGCGCATCCCCGCATCGCCCGCTGGGCGCGATGTCGGCCACGCGCCGCGATCCTCGCGATGTTCCGCAAAGCTGGCGTCGAGCATCTGGACGAGCGGGATATCGAGCCCGTCGAGCCAGATCATCGGCTGGTCGGTCTCGTTGCCATGATCGTGCCACAGCCACGCGGGGGTCAGAATCAGGTCATGCTGGTGCATATAGGCGCGCTCGCCGTCGAGCGCGGTGAAGGCGCCGTCGCCCGACATGATGAAGCGCAGGGCATTCTGGGTGTGCCGGTGCGCCGGAGCGACCTCGCCGGGCAGGATCAGCTGGAGTCCGGCATAGAGCGTGCTGGTGATCCGTGACTGTCCCGGCATCGCGGGGTTCTCCAGGATCAGCACCCGGCGTTCGGCCTCGGCTGCGGTGATCAGCTCGCCCGCTTCCATCAGCAGCGGTTCGATCCGGCCGAACGACCAGGCAGCAGCCACGGCGGGGGTCTGCGGGGTAGGCGTGACGAGGGCGGCGAGCACCTTCCACAGCGGCGCCAGCCCCTCGGGCGTCAGGCGTTCGTAGAAATCGCCGCGCGCGGCTTCCAGGTTCGACGGGTATGCGGTCGAGGTCATCGCGAGTCCTTATTCATTCTTGCAGGAATTATGCACCCTGATATGGATCGATGCAATTGCCAACCATCGCCGAGGTGCGAATTCGTGGGCCCTACGCCCGCACCGCGCCGCCGGACGTCGTCACGAGAGGATTTTGTCATGACCCATGTTTTTGCGCTCCCGGATCGCCCCGTCGCCGCGATCGAAGGAACGGATCAGGTCTTTCCCGTCGGCCGCATTTTCTGCATCGGTCGCAATTACGAAGCGCATGCGCGCGAAATGGGGAAAGATCCGAACCGCGAGGCACCATTCTTTTTCACCAAATGGGCCGACGCGCTGGTGCCAAATGGTACGACGATTCCGTATCCGCCCGAGACCGCCAACTATCACTTCGAGGCCGAACTGGTGATCGCGATCGGCAGGGCTGGGACCAAGGTCAGCGTGGCCGATGCGCTCGACCTTGTGTTCGGCTACGCGGTCGGACTCGACATGACACGCCGCGATTTACAGCTGGAAGCTCGTGACAAGGGGCGGCCGTGGGATACCGGCAAGAATTTCGCCTGTTCCGCGCCGATGGCGGCGATCCGCCGGGTCGGCGATATCGGTCCCATGACGGCGGCGCCGATCCGGCTGACCGTCAACGGCGCTGTTAAACAGGACGCCGACATCGCAGACCTGATCTGGGATTGTGCGGAGACCATCGCCCATGTCAGCCGCTTCGAAAGGTTGCTTCCGGGCGACCTGATTTTCACCGGCACCCCGGCCGGGGTCGGTGCGGTCGTCCCGGGCGACGTCGTCGAAGTGACCATCGAAGGGTTGGAAACGTTGCGGGTGAAGATCGGCGACCGCGACCCGGATTTCGCATGATCCTGCACGATTTCTCTTTGTCGTCGGCCAGCTACCGCGTCCGCATCGTTCTGGAACTGAAAGAGCTGGGCTATCAAAAGCGCAATTACGTACTGCGTGCGGGCGAGCAGCGGGCGCCCGACTATCTTGCCGTCAATCCGGCGGGTCTCGTTCCGGCGCTTGAGGTCGACGGCTTGGTGCTGGGGCAGAGCCTCGCGATCATCGAATATCTCGACGCGCTCCATCCCGAACCGCGGATGATCCCCGCCGATCCGCTTATGCGGGCACGGGCGATGGAAATGACGCTGACGATCGCTTGCGACGTTCACCCGATCAACAATCTGCGCGTCCTGCAATATCTCGAGCATGACATGGGGCAGGGCAAGGCCGCGATCGACGACTGGTACCGGCACTGGGTCGCGCAAGGCTTCACGGCGCTCGAGGGGCTGTTGCCCGACACGCCATTTGCGGGCGGCGATGCCCCCAATATCGTAGATGCCTGTCTGGTGCCGCAGATGTACAACGCCCGGCGTTTCAAGGTCGATCTGGCGCCGTTCCCGCGGGTGACCGCGATCGCCGATCGCGCGGCCGCGCTGCCCGCCTTTATGCGGGCGGCGCCGCCGCCGGTTTAGCTATGCGCCGAGGTCGCTGTTCCGCTGTCTCGGCCCGAATGGGCGCGCGGGTTTGCGCGTTGAAGGCATCGACGAAGCGTTCGAGCAGCGCGAGAAATTTGGCGGCGTCGGTTGCCGAGAATGGTTCGAGGGCGCGGTCCCGGGCGCGCTGCGCCGGCGCAGCGACGCGGGCCAGCATCGCATGACCGGCTTTCGACAGGGTGATGATCTTGCGGCGCTTGTCGACCGCATCGTCGCGCCGTTCGATATAGCCCGCTTCGGCGAGTTTGCTCACGACCAGCGTCGTCGTCGAACGGTCGATGCCGACAAGCGTCGCAATCCCGACCTGATCGAGGCTGCCGCGCGCACGGAGTGCAATCATCGCGCCATATTGGGTGGTCGTCAGGCCGAGTCCGGCGGCTTCCTCCAGAAACAAGGCCGCGCTGATCTGGTGGGCGCGGCGCAGCAGAAACCCTGGCCGCTGATAAAGGTCTTCGAGCGATCCTTCTCCCTGTTGCCCATCTTCTGTCACGCCCATGTTCGCTACCTTCGTCGTCCGTGCCCCGTGGTTAGTCGATTTTTCCGGCGATGGAAGCCCGGCGCGGTGTCAGCGGCGCGGCGCCGCCTCGATGCTGAAGCCGGCGACGCGTTTGTACTGGTCCGACAGGGCACGCAATTCGCTTTGCGAGATATGGTCGTCCAGATTGTCGAACGGACGGTCACCGACCAGTTCCTCGACTTTCAGATTGATGATGTCGGGGGGGCTGGCCCGATTGGTGCGGACGATCTGCGACGTGGCCGGACGACGATCGGCTTCATAGTCGGCGAAGGCGGCGGTCGGGTCGCTGTGCGCGGCGAGCAGGTCGGCCAGCCGCCGAGCATCGATCAGCGCCTGCGCCGACCCGTTCGATCCGCGCGGATACATCGGATGCGCCGCGTCCCCGGCAAAGGTCACGCGGCCAAAGGTCCAGCGATCGACCGGGTCCTTGTCGACCATCGGATATTCGAGCACGGTATCCGCATCGCGGATCAACTGGGCGACGTCGAGCCAGTCGAACTTGAAGCTTTCGTAGAGCGGCAGGAAGTCGGCGGCATGGCCGGCCTGGTTCCAGTCGTTGCGCTGACCGGCGCTGCTCTCGATCTCGGCCACCCAGTTGATCAGCTGTTTGCCGGTGCCGTCGATATCGTCGGCGATCGGATAGATCACGATCTTTCCGGTCTTGATCGATCCTACCCGCATATAGGTTCGTCCGCCCAGGATAGGTGGTCGCCGGGTGATGCCGCGCCATGTGTTGATCCCGGTAAAGGCAACGGTTTCGGCGGGATAGAAATGGCGCCGGATCGCAGAGTTGATTCCGTCGCAGGCGATGACGATGTCGGCGGTCACCGGCGCCCGCGCCGATCCGTCCGACGTCGCCTTGAAATGCAAGTTAACCTGCGTCTCGCTCTGGTCGAGCCCGACGCATTGATGATCGCAGACGACCGAATCGGCGCCAAGTCGCGCGCGCACAGCGGCGAGCAAGATGCCGTGCAGACGGCCGCGATGCAGCCCGATTTCGGGGTGGGGATAACCAGCATATTTGCCGCGCGCCTCGCTGTAGATTTTTTGCCCGAAGCGGTTGAAGAAGGCGCTGGTGCGGTTCTCGATCCCGGCGGCGACGACCTTGTCTGCCAGCCCGAGCGCGGCGATTTCGCGCATCGCGTGCGGCAGCAGGGTGATGCCGACGCCGATTTCAGCGATCTCGGGCGCCGTCTCGTAAATCCGGGCCGACATGCCGTGGCGGTGGAGTCCCAGCGCCAGCGCCAGGCCCGCGATTCCGCCGCCGACAATCGCGATGTTGAGCGGTTTTCCCATGATCGTTTTTCCCAAACCGGTTGCGTGTCGAGCGACCCTATACTATCAGACGTCTGATGATGTCGAGTCAGGATCGATTCGGCGATATGGCGGGAGCGGCCAGATGATTATCGATTGCCACGGGCATGTGAGCGCCCCGGTGGAGCTGTGGGCGTATAAGGCGGGGGTGCTGTCGCACCGCGGCAGCCACGGGCGCGGCAAGGTCAACGTCAGCGACGATCAAATCCGCGCCGCCGCGAACAAGGTCGAGATGGCGCCGTGCGGGCACCTCGACATGCTGCACAAACATGGCACTGATCTGCAGCTTATTTCGCCGCGTCCTTTCCAGATGATGTCGAGCTTTGAGCCGGGCCGCGTGGTTCACTGGTTCGTCGAAGAGTGCAACATCATCATCCATCGCCAGATGGGGCTGTTTCCCGACAAATTTGTCGGGGTGTGCGGGCTGCCGCAGGTCGCGGGCGAGCCGATCGAAAACACGTTCGCCGAACTCGACCGCTGCATTTCGCTCGGCTTCAAGGGCTGTCTGCTCAACCCCGATCCCTATGAAAACACCGGCACCCATCCGCCCGGGCTGAACGAACGCTACTGGTATCCGCTGTACGAGAAATTATGCGAGCTCGACCTGCCCGCGCACATCCATGCGACCGGATCGCGATCCGACCGCGAACCCTATTCGCTGCATTTCATCAACGAGGAAACGACAGCGGTCTTCAACCTCGTCAATTCGGATGTGCTGACCGATTTCCCCGATCTGAAGATCGTGGTCAGCCACGGCGGCGGCGCGATCCCTTATCAGCTCGGCCGGTTCGAGGCGGGCTCGATCAACCCCGGATCGACGCGGCGGTTTTCGGAAGGGATGCGCAAACTCTATTACGACACGGTGCTCTACACCGAAGGCGCGCTGCGCCTGTTGATCGAAACCGTCGGTCCCGAACAATGCCTGTTCGGATCCGAATGTCCGGGGGTCGGGTCGAAAATTGCCGGCAGCGACGGGCGGACGATGGACGACATCGCCCCGACTATCGCCGGCTTCGACTGGCTGAGCGACGCGCAGAAAAAGATGATCTTCGAAGATAATGCCCGCCGGGTGTTCAACCTCGACGTCTGATATTGGAGACTGTTCATGGCTCAGATCGTGCTCGGCATGTGGACCACCCACGGTCCCACGCTCTCGACGACGCCCGAGGAGTGGTTGCTGCGATTGCCGGCCGACCACGCAAACAAGGCGCATTGGTATCAGACCGGGCGTTACGACTTCGACACCCTGGTCGAGATGCGCCGCGATGAGGGACTGGCCGAGAAGAGTTCGCTCGCCGAGCGCACCAAGCGCAATGCCGCCTGCCGCGCCGCGATCGACCGGATGGCCGACGCTTATGCAGCGGCGAAACCCGATGTTGCGGTGATCTTCGGCAACGACCAGCAGGAATTGTTCAACGACGCACTGATGCCCGCTTTCACCGTTTTTAACGGCGATGCGATATGGAATGAGCCGTCGTCGCCCGAACAGGCGGCAAAGCACCCGCCGGGCATCCACGCTGCCGAATGGGGGCACAAGCCGCCCGCTTACACCGAATATCCGGGGCACCCGGAGCTTGCCAACTACCTGATCGGCGATCTGGTCGCGAACGGCTTCGACATCACCCGCGCCAGCCAGCTGCCGCGGCTCGACAATCATTGGCACAGCGGCATCGGTCATGCCTTCGGCTTCGTCTATCGGCAGATCATGCGCGACCAGGTGGTGCCGCACGTGCCCTTCATCACCAACACCTTCTTCCCCCCCAACCAGCCGACCGCGCGTCGCTGTTTCGAGATGGGACGCGCTGTTGGGCGTGCGATCAAGGCGTGGAAACCGGACGCGCGCGTCGCCATTTTCGGGTCGGGCGGCATGTCGCATTTCGTGATCGACGAGACATTCGACCACCAGATTTTCGCGGCGCTTGCGGCGCGCGATGCGGAAGGCTTGTGCGCGATCGGTGAGGACTGGCTGCAATCCGGTTCGAGCGAACTCAAGAACTGGATCGCGGCCGCCGGCGCGCTGTTCGAGACCGAGCTGTCCGGGGATATCGTCGATTATCAGCCGTGCTACCGGTCCGAAGCGGGAACCGGCACCGCCAACGGCTTTGTTTACTGGAACTGACATGAGCGATGATTTTGCCACCCGCCTGGCGCGGCTCGACGCCTGCGCCGTTTCGGATGCGCTCGACCAGCTTGGCTTGCCGCCGTCGGTGACGGGACTGGGATCGCGCGCCGCCAAGAGGCGCGTTTCGGGATCGATCATCACGGTGAAGCTCGCTGCAGGGAAACCGCCTGAGGGAAGCACGCCGCGCCACCTGTGCACCACCGCGATCGATCGCGCCGCGCCCGGGCAAGTGATCGTCGTTGAACAGCGCACCGGTGTCGAATGCGCCGGCTGGGGCGGTATCCTGTCGAACGCGGCGCGTGGGCGGGGCATTTCCGGCGTGATCGTCGAAGGGCTGGCGCGCGACGTCGATGAAGCCGCCGAAATCGGCTTCCCCGTTTACGCGCGCGGGTCGACCGCACGCACCGCGCGCGGGCGCATATATGAGAAGGCGACGGGCGAGCCGATCACCGTCGGCGACACCCTCGTCGCCACCGGCGACTGGGTGGTCGCCGACGGCAGCGGCGCGGCGTTCATCCCCGCCGACCGGATCGCCGCCGTGCTCGCTGCCGCCGAACGCATCGCCTCGCGTGAGGCCGCCATGACCAAGGCGGTTCTTGCCGGCCATCCCGTCTCGACCGTGATGGGCGGGGATTACGAACATCTATTGGAGACGCCGAAATGAGGATGGGCGAATGACCGACGCGAATGTGAAACGCGCGAGCAAGCTCGAAACCGCGACGCTCAGCGACGCGCTCGACAAGCTCGGCATCGCCGGCCAGTGCCTCGGCATCAAGCCGCTCGATCACAAGTTCCGACTGGCGGGCCGCGCCTTCACGCTGGCCTACGCGCCGGTCGGCCATCCGCTCGGTACGGTCGGCGACTTTATCGATGACGTGCCAGAGGGGTATGTCGTGGTGATCGACAATGGCGGTCGGCCCGACGCCACGGTGTGGGGAGACATATTGACCTTCACCGCCAACAAGCGCGGCCTTGGCGGCACCGTGATCGACGGCGCGTGCCGCGACACCCATCTCGCGCTCGACCTCGGCTATCCGATGTACAGCCGCAGCTATTCGATGCGCACCGGCAAGGATCGGGTACAGCTCGACGCGACCCAGGTGATCGTCACGATCGGCGACGTGCGGGTGTCGCCCGGCGATATTGTGCGCGGGGATTCGGACGGCGTCGTGGTTATTCCCGCCGACCGTGAGGGCGAAGTACTCGACGCGGCGGAGACGATCGACGCCGCCGAAATGCGCATCCGCGATGCGATCGCCGGTGGATCAAGATTGGACGAGGCGCGCCAGCAGCAGGAGTATCATCTGCTCCAACGCCGCGACGCCCAATGACCTACACCGCCGAACAACTGACCGAGGCTGGCCTTCTCGGCGCCGCAACCTTGCACGAGGCGGCAGGGCGGATCGGCGCGCTCCCGTCTGCGATCAAGCCGGTAGCGCCCGATATGCGGGTCGTCGGCCCCGCCTTTACCGTTCACGTCCCGGCGGGTGACAATTTGTGGATTCATCGCGCCCTTTATCAGGCCGCACCCGGCGACGTTCTGGTCGTCTCGACCAGCGGCGGATTGGAATGGGGCTATTGGGGCGATATCCTCAACGAAGCAGCGTTGGCGCAGCGGCTGGGCGGCCTAGTCATCGACGGCGGCGTTCGCGACGTCGCCGGACTGGCGATCGGAAATTTCCCGGTCTTTTCCAACGGAATCTGTCTGCGCGGAACGATCAAGGGCCATGGCGCGACGGCCTGGCTTCGTCGCCCGATCCGTATCGGCGATATTGTGGTCAAACAAGGCGACATGATCGTTGGCGATCGCGACGGAGTCATTGCACTGCCGCCAGTTGATTTCGCCGTCGCTTTGGTCGCTGGGGCGGATCGCCTGCGCGACGAGGAGACCAAACTCGATCGGATTCGAGGCGGTGAACGAACCGTCGACCTTTACGGCTTGGGAGCCGGCTAGCATCTGCGTCGCTGATTTCACGCGAAGGAAAGGACGGCTGGATCGCCAGCCCATGTTGCTTGCCTCGGTTACGCAGTGCGTATATTCACGCCGCTAAGAATATCCTCGGGCATTTGCCTGGGTTTTTAGGAAGCATGAACCCCACGCCATGACCAAACCTGCGATCGTCGCAAAGACAGTATCCACGAAAAGGGGACAGGGACGCCCCGTCCCCGGCGAGAACGACGTCGGACGCGAACGGCTGCTGACCGCGACGGAAAAATTGCTGCGCATATTGCCGCCGGCCCGCGTGACGATTGCGCGCATCGCGCAGGAAGCAAATGCCGACCCGGCGCTGATCCGCTATTATTTCGGTAACCGCACCGCGCTGCTTGTCGCGGTCGTTGATCGGGTCACCGCGCACGCGTCGCGCGGCGAGCCGTCAAAGGCCGAACCGACGGCCGCTTTGGCCGACCATATTGCGCGGACGGTTCAGCTCGTGCGCCGGGCGCCGTTCATGCACCGCCTTGTCATCGACGAACTCGCCGATGCGGGAACCGTCGAATCGCGCGCCCGGGTCGGCGCGATGAACCGCGATCTCGTGGAGTTTTACCGCGATATCTTGGGCGCGGACGGGGGGAAGGAACTTGCGCCGACCGATCCGCTGTTTTTGCATCTCGCTGTGCTGGGCGCGAGCGACTTTTTTTCGTCGGCCTCGCCGCTGGTGCGCGAGCTGGTCCCCGAAGGAACCGACATGGAAGAATTGACGGCCGCCTTTCAGACCTTTCTCGTCAAGCTGGTGCTCGATGGCTTGCGCAAGCGTGGAGCCTAGCGGGACGCCGAGGTCAAATCGTCTTTCATGAAGCTGACGGCCAGCACCCGAGGCCGTTCCACCGCCAGTGTCGCCCCCTGTGGCTCCGCTTCGCTCCACCTACGCCAACACTGGCGATGAGGGCGTCAATCCACCAACAAATAATCCGGACCACGCGGTGGGCGCTGGTCAATCCCCCGCCAGCTTCTGAGCGCGGATGTCCTTCTTCAGCACCTTGCCGACCTTTGAGCGCGGCAGATCGTCCCAGATTTCGAGTTCCTTGGGCGCCTTGACGCTGCCGATCGCGGCTTTGACCGAGGCGATGATCTCTTGCGGATCGGCGCTTTGCCCGATGCGCAATTGGACCACCGCGCAAACGCGTTCACCCCATTTATCGTCAGGCAGGCCGAACACCGCGCCGTCCTGAACCGCCGGATGTGCGAGCAAGGCCTGCTCAACCTCGGCCGAATAGACGTTGAAGCCGCCGGTGATGATCATGTCCTTGGCGCGGTCGACGATGAACAGGAAATTGTCGGGGTCGAGATAGCCGATGTCGCCGGTGCGGTGCCAGCCGTCCACCGTCGCTTCGGCGGTGGCATCGGGGTTCTTGTAATAGCCGTCCATTACCAGCGAGCCTTTGACGACGATCTCGCCGCGTTCACCCTGCGCGACGATATTATTTTCGCTGTCGAGGATCGCAACCTGGACCAGCGGTCCGGGCTTGCCCGCCGAGGACAAGCGGTGGCGCGCGATCGATCCATCTGCGTGGAAGTGATCGCTGGGCGCCATCATCGAGATCATCATCGGCGCTTCGGTCTGCCCGAACAGCTGCGCCATCACCGGGCCGATCTTGCCGATCGCTTCTTCCAGCCGCGCCGCCGAAATCGGTGCCGCGCCGTACCAGAAGCATTGGAGCGCGGAGAGATCGGTTCCGGGCAAAGCCGGATGGTCGATCAGCATATAGATCAGCGTCGGCGGCAAGAAGGTGTGCGTTGCCCGGTGCTCCGACGCGAGCGACAGAAACGCTCCGATATCGGGATAGGGCATGATCACGATCTCGCCGCCATGCGCCATGATCGGGAAGGCCAGCACCCCTGCTGCGTGGGTCAGTGGCGCCATCGCGAGGTACACGGGCCGTCCCTCGAACGGATAGCCCATCAGAGTCAGGGCGGTCATTGCCTCCAGATTACGGTTCGTCAGCATCACCCCTTTCGGATGACCCGTCGTTCCGCCGGTGCCGGGGAGCATCGCAAGGTCGCTGACAGGCGCCGCCGTGAATGGCGTGTCGGGGACGCCGGCCAGCCACTGATCGAGCGAGGGTGCGAAAGACTGCTCCGCGTCGAGGCAGACGAGCAGCTCGAGCTTGGGCAGATCCTTGCGCAGCGTATCGACCAGGTCGGCGAATTTCGAATGGAAGAACAAAGCGGCGCAGTCGAAATTGTCGAGGACGAAGGCGTTTTCGGCGGCTTCGTTGCGCGGGTTGATCGGGCACCACACCGCGGCGGCGCGCGAGATGGCAAAGACGCAGGCAAAGGCGACCGGATCGTTGCCCGACAGGATCGCGACATGCTTGCCCGGGGTGATCCCCGCGCCGTTCAGTCCGCGCGCAACGCGGTGGGTCAGCGCCTGCACCTCGGCGTAGGACAAGCTGTTGCCGTCCATCGTCAGGCAGTCGACGTCGGCTCCTAGCGACGCCCCCTTGTCGAGCCAGTCAACCAGCCGCATCGCCGCCCTCCCTTCAATCGTCGACCGTGACGATCGGTTTCAGGACCAGGCCGAAAGCGCGCAGCGTGCCGAGGATTTCATGATGCCCGAACGCCTGGCAAGCCGACGCGAAGCCCACGCGGCGCGGCGGCTGCTGGAGGAGATTCATCGCCGCCCACGCCTGCATCAACCCGGTCTGCTTATAATTGCAATTGCCGTGGATCAGCACATGTGCGCGGCCGAGCGGGCCCGAGGCGTAAACCGAGTCGATGCTGGTGTTGAGCCGCGGATTTTCGCGCGGCGGCATGTCACCCTGGACCGATTCCGCCATTTTCGCGAGCGCCGCTTCCTGTTCCTTGAACGGCAGCGGTTTGATGTCGGTATCGATCATCTTGGTCATCGCGACGACATTGTCCATGACCTCGCGCGCGAACACCCCGCCATAGACCTTGACTGTCGAAACCCGCGGATCCTGTTTGAACCAGATCGGGTGCGACGTGCCGCCCCACGGCAAAGTGAGCGCGGTCGCGTGCTGGCCCGGAACCTGGCACTCGGTCGCGGTCAGCGTCGGCCACTGAACATATTGATTATTTTCAAGATAATACCAGTCAGCCTTCAGGATCGTGAAGATCGTCTGGACCGAGGCATAGGTCGGGAAACCTTTCCACAGCACCAGCATGTCGAGCGTGTCGAGGCCGGGCATCGTTTCCAGCGCGATATTCGCCGCGATCTCGCCCGTTGTGTACATCTGCGCGACGCACGGGGAAAGCAGCAGGCCCTTCTTGGCGAAGGCCTCGCCCCATTTTTCCTGCGCGAGCAGCATCCAGTCCTGCTCGCCGGTGGTGTCGAGGTAATGGCAGTCGGCCGCCAGGCACGCCTCGACCGTCTCGGGGCCGTATTTGATGAACGGGCCGACCATGTTGCACACGACCTTGGCGCCCTTGAACAGCTTGGTCAGCGCCTTGACGCTGTGCTCGACCTCGACGACTTCATAATCGGCGGTCTCGATGCCCGGGACCTTGTCCATCACTTCCTGTACGCGTTTTTTGTCGCGCCCCGCGGCGATGAACGGAACACCCAGCTCGCGCAGATATTCGCAGACAAGGCGGCCGGTGTAGCCCGATGCGCCATAGACGATGACTGGTTTCTTCTCGCTCATATCCTGTTCCCGCTCCGCTTGTTAAGATGATGAAATTCAGCTGCCCATGCCGCCATCGACCGACACGGCGGTGCCGGTGACGAACCGGGCCGCGTCGCTGCATAGAAAGACGATGACGTCGGCCATGTCGGCAATTTCGCCCAATCGCCCCAATGGCGTTTGCGCAATCACGCCGCCGACGGCTTCTTCGGCGCTCGCAAACAGCCCGATCTCGGCCATGTCGCCCGCCAGCTTGGCGCCCATCGCGGTCGGGACGAGCCCCGGACAGACGCAATTGACGCGCACGCCATAGCCAAGCTTGCCCGCTTCGGCGGCAGCGATGCGGGTCAAGCGATCGACCGCGGATTTGGTCGCCGAATAGCCGCCAATCCCGGGAAAGGCGATCGTCGCTGCAACCGATGCGATGTTGACGATCGCGCCGCCCTGGCCGGCGGCACCGCCCGGTTTCATCGCGCGAAACCCATGTTTGATGCCGAGCGCGGTGCCGACGATGTTGACGTCGCACATGCGTTTCAGGTCGTCGGCCGACTGGTCGATCAGCAGCGACGAGATTTCGATCCCGGCGTTGTTGATGACGATGTCGAGCCCGCCGATGCTGCTGATGGCCTGATCGATCGCGGCGCTCCATCCGGTGTCGGAACGGACGTCGAGTGGTACGAAGATCGCGGTCGCGCCCGATGCCTGGAGCGTTTCGGCGCAGGCGCGGCCGCCGGCCTCGTCGATATCGGCGATGACCACCGCTGCCCCGGCGTCGGCGAGCGCGCGGGCGGTACCCGCGCCGATGCCTGCGGCGGCGCCGGTAATCAGCGCCTTGCGGCCCGAAAGGTCGAACTTGTTCATGGTCGCTTCTCCGTCACGTCGCCATCAAATCGCGATATAGCCGCCGTCGACCACCAACTCGCTGCCGACCATATAGGCGGCGTCGTCGCTCGCCAGGAACAGCAGCGGGCGGGCGATTTCATAGGGGGTGGCCATGCGGCCGAGCGGGATCGCCGCGACGGTGGTCGCCGCAAAATCCGCCGCCGCATCGCCCAGCCCTTCGACGGCGTCGGCGACCAGCTTCGTTTCGCAATAACCGGGATGGAGCGAATTAATCCGCACCGGCCACCCCTGGCGCGCGCAATTGACTGCGGCGGCCTTGGTGAACATCGCGACGCCGGCCTTGGTCGCATTATAGGCCGGGAACAACGGTTCGGCGATATTGGCGGCGATCGAAGCGACATTGACGATCACCCCGCCTTTCTCCTTCATCGCAGTGATCGCGGTTCGGGTACCCAGAAAGACGCTTTCCAGGTTGATTGCCATCAACCGGCGCCAGTCATCGACGCTGGTTTCTTCTACGGTCTTCAGGAACGCCGCGCCGGCATTGTTGACCAATATGTCGAGATTCCCGCGCGCAGCGACGATCGCACCGATCACCTCGGTCCATTCGGTTTCGTCGGTCACGTCCTGGCGGCGCGCCTCGACGTCGAGCCCGGTCTGACGCAGCCGCTCTGCCGCATCGACCGCTTCGCCTTCATCGATGTCGGTGATCGTCACCGCTGCGCCTTCGCTCGCAAACTGCTCGGCCGCCGCGAGGCCGATGCCACGCGCTGCCCCAGTAATCAGGACGGTTTTGCCTTCGAAACGCTTCATGTCGTCATCCTTTCTGCCGAAGGGGGACGCGGGGATCGGCAGGCGAAAAAAATACCGCCAATCCCCGCGACCGAAGCGATCAGAACTTCGCCGTCACTTCGACGCCATAGGTGCGCGGCGTGCCGCGGTTCAGATAATCGAGGCCGAAGATATCGATGTTGAGGCCGTAGCTATAATAGAATTTGTTGGTCAGATTCTTGACCCACAGGCTCACGGCATAATTGCCATGCTCGAACGTCAGACGGCTGTTGACCAGCCAGTATCCCGGGTTGCCGCACGTGATCGCGGGACCGGCGGGGCGAACATTGCCCGGCGCACCGGCACGGTCGCAGGGGTTCTGGTCATAATCGCCGAACGGGTCGAAATAATATTTTCCGGTATAGGCCGCGTCCCCGCGCAGCGTCAGCTTGTTATTGCCATCGTCGATCACATCCCAGTCGAACCCGGCCGAGAAAGTACTCCGCGGCGCGTTGGGGAACGGGTTGCCGTTGACGTTGCGTGTCGGGCTCGACGGATCGGCAGGATCCAGCACATTGCCCTTATATTTGCTGCGCAGCAGGCTCATCGACGCATCCAAGCGAAGATTACCGGCCGCCTGCACCGTCAGTTCGGCCTCACCGCCAAATAGCCTGCCATTCGCGCTGCGGGTAAAGGTGGTGGCGCCGATGACCTGCGTCACCTGGTGGTTCTTATAATCATAATAGAAACCCGCGAGGTTCAGTTGAACGCGCCGATCGAGGAAGCGCATCTTGAGCCCGCCCTCATAGGCGTTGATCTGTTCGGGCTGGATGTAATAGACCTGATTGGTCCCCTGATAAGCAAGCCCGTTGAAACTGCCACTGCGGTAACCGCGGCTGTAGTTCAGATAGCCCATCATATCGTCGGCGAATTCATAGCTCACATTGACGCGGCCAGTCAGGCGATTGGCCTTTTCGTTTTGCGCGAGCGCCGGGGCGCTTGGATCATAGGGG
Organism: Sphingopyxis sp.; assembly: GCF_965279725.1. Classification (GTDB taxonomy): domain Bacteria; phylum Pseudomonadota; class Alphaproteobacteria; order Sphingomonadales; family Sphingomonadaceae; genus Sphingopyxis. Next base: position 726,018 of record NZ_CBDIIL010000002.1, on the reverse strand, counting down.
AAGGTATAGGGGATGGTGCTGGCACGGATCGTTCCGCCCAGATCGTAAAGCACCGTTCGCCCATTCAGATATTTGACCTTGTCCATTGTGTAGCGCAGGCCAACGCTGACCGTCAGTGCATCGGTCAGATCATAGCTGCCGTCGAAATAGATCGCCGCCGACGGACGTTTGATTGTATAATTTTGTTCGCCGCTGATCGGGCCGAAGGGTGGCGCCCCGGCGGCGCGGCACGCCGCCGAAATCGCGCCGCCAAAACCACCGCCACCCGAATTATTGACCTGGATATCGGTCAGCAGCGCGATCAGCGACCTCGCGTCCAGAAAGCCGTTAGGATTGCCCGTCGGCACGGCAGAACAATTGGCGGGATTGGTCGGATCGAGAGCGGGATTTACCGCGAAAGCGGGAACGAAGGCGGCGGCCTGCGGCGCCGAAACCGGCGCGTTGAAGAAGGAATTGGGTACACCCGCGCCCTGCAGGATTGGTTTCAGCACGCCGAAGAAATCGATCTCGTTGCGCGTGTCAATCTTGTCGACGCCATAATAGAGACCGGCGACGAGGTTGAGCCGGTCGCCCTTGTAGTTGAAGCGTAAATCTTGATTGAAGTTCGTGCTCTCTGAATTGTAGCGCAGCGCGCAGACGGTGTTCGGCGAACCATCGCAGTCGAAGGGCGAGTTGCGATATTTGCCCCTGTCATAGCCGGTGATCGAGGTAACCGAGACGGTGTCGCTAAGCTCGACCGCGATGTTGAGCGCCACGCCTCTGGACGAAGTGAAATAGCGTCCGCCCGTGTCGGCGGCGACCTCGTTCTTACCGAGCGGCGCGCCGCCGTTCTGCGCCGGATCGAAACGCGAATAGCCGAGCACGTCGCGACCACCGTCGAGCTGGCCCAACGCATAGGGGTTCGGCGCGAGCGGATTGTCGCGCGCGAAATAGCCTTTCAGATTGATGTCGATCGTGTCGGAGGGTTTCCAGCGCAATGAGACGCGACCAGCAACCGTGTTGGTGGTGCCGACATCGCGGTCCTGAACGGGATTATACTGCCAGCCGTCGCCCTTGGCGAAGGTTCCCGCGACGCGGATGCCCAGCTTATCGGGAATCAGTGTTGCCTCGAGCGCGCCTTCAATCGTCTTGGTGTCGTAATTGGCATAGCCGACGGTCAACGTGCCAGTGCTGGCGCCGAGTTCGGGCTTGTTGCTGAAAAAGCTGATCGCGCCGCCGGTGGTGTTACGGCCATAAAGCGTGCCTTGCGGCCCGCGTAGCACTTCGACCCGTTCCAGATCGTAAAGCTGTTGCCCGTGGCTGGCGCGGAAGCTTTGATAGACTTCGTCGACATAAACGCCAACCGGCGACGCCGTGGAGGCGGAGAATTCATTGGCGACCGACACCCCGCGCAACGAGAAATTGGGTTGGGTGCGACCATAGGGCGTGGTGATCTGAAGACTGGGTACAAAGCCCTGCAAATCCGATGTTTCGCTGATCCCGCGCGATTCCAGTTCCTCGCCCGCGAGTGCCGAGATTGCAACGGGTACATCCTGAAGGTTCTGCGCACGTTTCTGTGCTGTAACGACGATCTCCGCGATCCCGCCGCTTTCGGCCTCGGGTGCCGACGCTGCGCCCGTTTCCTGCGCATAGGCGGCGCCATGCCAGCCGATCAGCATCGTGGTGGACAGGCAGGTCGCCAGATAAGCTTTCTTCGTCACATCTTCTCTCCCACGGATTGCGGCCCGGTTCTGTGCGGGGCCGTCGATGGAGCAGAGGCTATGGCGGGAGCGGCGGCCGCGACAGGCCGGACGGCGGGGGGAGCGATGGGGGGGATGGCTGCGTGACGCTTGCCGAGCGGGCTCGCGCGGCGTAGCCAGAGGGGATAAAGGAAGGGCACAGACATGACCGTCCAACCGGGATCGAGGATCGAAACAAAGGCGCTGCTCCGGGCGGTGCCGCCACCTGTTCGCCCGCGCTTTATCCCGCGCCACTATGCGCCGCCGCGCTTCCCGCCTGATCTTGTCGGCCTGGAACGGCGGCAACGCTGGCTCGGCGCGCTCGCGCGGCATGAGCTGTGCATCGTCCGGGCGCCCGCGGGTTATGGCAAGACCGCCTTTTGCGCCGCCCTGAGCGCGCAGGCGCGCGAGGAAGGCTGGTCGGCAGGCTGGATATCCTTCGATCGCGCCGACAAGGACGCCGCCGCTGTCGACCAGCTGTTCGAAGCGGTACGGCTGGCACGAGGCGCCATTATGGCCGATAATATGCCGGCGTGTGATACAGCATCGCCGGCAAGGCTGGCCGACGCGCTCGCCGAGCAAATCGACGCCGCGAGCCAGCCGTTGCTGCTGGTCCTCGACGATATCGACCGGATCGTCGACGCGCGCGCCATCGACGTGCTGAATCAGCTTCTCTGCCATCCACCGGCGCAATTGCGGCTCGTGCTCGCGAGCCGCGCCCTGCCTCCGGTCGAGATCGGAAGGCCGGAACGGCGGGGCATGATGCTTCGCATTGGCGCCGCCGAACTCGCATTGACCGATGAGGAACTGGGCACTTTCCTGGCTGGTGCCGGCGTGAAACTCGACCCGAAGCACCGCGCAGCGCTTAATGATTTTCTGCGGGGCTGGCCCGCGGGGGCGCGGCTCGCGGCGCAGCAGCCCGACGGGCTCGCCGCTGACGATGGCTGGCGCGACTTGACCAGCCGGATCGATGCGCAATTCGGCGCGCTGATCGACGATGTTTCCGACACGGCGCAAACCTTCCTCCACCGTATCGCCGTCGCGCCGAAACTCGACGTCGGCCTTGGCCGATTGCTGAGCGGGAAAGCCGATACCGACAAGCTGCTCGCCAACCTCGCCGCGCAAGGCTTGTTCATCGAAGCGTCGATGGACGGCGGCGGCTGGTACAATTTCCATCCCGCCTTTCGCGCGGCGCTATTGCGGCGCACCGACCAAGGTGAGCAGGCCCAGTTGCACCGCGCCGCCGCGCGCTATTATGCGGCGCGGGGATTGATGGCCGAAGCGGTCGATCAGGCGCTGGCCGGCGGCGATATCGATCATGCCGGCGCGTTGATCGCCGAGATCGCGATGCCGATGCTTGAACGCGGAATGAGCGGGCGCGTGGCCGGCTGGCTCGGGCAATTGCCACGCGCGCTGATCGCCGAAACCCCGGCGCTCGTCCACTCGGACGCATGGCTGGCCGTGCTGACCGGGCGCGTTGACGCGGGCAACGCGCTGGCCGCGCTCACAGTGCGTGGCACCGAAGCTGAAGCCGAAGCGGTCAAACTATTCTATCGCGCTTATGTTGGCGACCGGCTCGACGAGGTGGCCGAGGCCTGCGACCGGATTTTGGCTGCGCCAGACGGGCTTTCGGATTTTGCCGTCGCGATGGTCCGCGCGATGCGCGCGCACGGCGCGTTGCGACGCGGCCTGTTCGGGCTTGTCCATGATTCGGTCCGTCCGCTGATGTCGCGTCGTTTTCACGGCTCGCTCGACCTGCCGCTAGCGCTTGGCGTCTGCGCTCGGGCCGCCGTGTCACGGGCCCAGGGTCGGCTTGGCGAAGCGGAGCGGGTGCTGCGCGACACGCGGCGGGCGGGAGCCGAGCCGAGCCTCGCGGCGGCGCTCATCGACGCGGCGCTCGCGCGTTACTGCTACGAACGCGACGATCCGGTCGAAGCGGCGGCCTTGGCGGCCGCGGCGCTGCCGCTCCTCGAACAGGGGGTGTTTCAGGATGCGTTGATCCACGCTTTCTTTGTTGCGATCCGCGTCGCGGCAAATGCGGGAGTGGTCGACGAAGCTGCGGCGCTGATTGACCGCGCCGAATTCATCGCCTTCGACCGCGGCTGGATGCCGCTCAAGGCGCTGTGCGTTGTCGAACGCGCGCGCCTGCGTCTGCCGCAAACGATCGATCCCGAAGCGGTGGTCGCGCTGGTCGACGAGGAAGCGGCGGTCATCGATCCGCTCTCGGTGCCGGGGCGCGCCTTTGCGCTGCTCGCCGAGATGCGCGCTTATGAGGCGATCGCCAATGGGGATCGGCCGCGGTTGACGCTGGTCGCCGAGCGGTTGCTGCAACTCGCGTCGAATGCCGACGACAGCGAGTTGCGCACCGCAGCGACGCTGTTCAACATCTTGCCGCAACTCAGTGGTCGGTGCGACAAAATGGTCGACCTGGAAACGGTGCGGTTCCTCAATCATGCCGCCAGCGTTGGGTTCCGGCGTACTATCGTCGACGTGCTCGACGTTACGGGGGTTCGCGGCGTGCAGAATTTCTGCAGCGAAGCTTATGCGTCCGATTGTTTCCTTGCGCTGCTGAAACTCGCCGAAGCGTCGCGGCGCAACCCCGCGCTGGAGGGCACACACGCGTCCGCGCCAGGCGAAGCGTTTTCTTTTCTAACCGAGCGCGAGATCGAAATATTGAGCGCGCTGAACGCGGGCGAATCGAACAAGGAAATTGCCCGCACCCTGCAACTGGCGCCCGAAACGGTGAAATGGCATCTCAAGAATGTGATGCGAAAGCTGCGCGCCAACACCCGCGAAGAGGCGGTGCAAAATGCCTCGACTTTGGGTTTGAAGCTGATCGAGATTACGCCGCGCCACTGACCTCCTGCATCGCCGCATTTATTCCCAAGGCTGAGCTGTATCATCGAACATGGGAGGATATGCGCAACCGAAACGCTTTGGCAACTTAGTCAGGTTTCTCACCAGGTCCCGCGGGTTGCCCTTTGGCGTGGTCGCTATGTGGTTGCTTCCTACCTTCGTGCCCTACGCCGCTGGCAAGCTGAGTTATTGAGCTTAAATGCGAGCCCTGCTGGGTTCGACCCAGCGACCTAATGACAGAAACACAATATATATTAATTTCAATAACTTAAATTCATTCGCGGCGTATGATAAACAACAACAGATCACAATAAACGCATGCTGTTTCCAACAGGCTATGGCAGCGATCGGCCAAAAGTGGCGCGGCAAATTGTCACGTGAGATGCCGACGGTCGTCGACGGTCGCTGCCTTCCGACGGCCTAGAATTTCACGCTCAACCCGGCGGTGATCCGGCGATCCGTGAGGCCTTGAAAGCACAGGAGCGCCTTGTTGTTCACGCAATATTGGTTCTGATCGCCGCGAAGCAGGTTGATTCCTTCGACCCCGACGTTGATGTGATCGTTGATGTCGTAGTTGATGCTGGCGTTCAGCTGCCCCCTGGCGCCGTTGATCAGCGGCAATCCGAAGAAGAACGGATCGTTCGACACATAGCTTGAACGCCACGTATAGCGCAGCCGCGCATTAAGACCGTATTTGTCGTAGAACAACGTTGTATTATAAGCATATTTCGACAGGTTTGTCAGCGAAATAAGGTCTTGGGAATTGGGATTTCCCAGCTGCGTAAAGACGGTGCGAGGGCCGTCGGCGACCCGATATTCGCGCGCCGTTCCGCCCGTCTTCTGATAGGTGAAATTGCCGATGAAACCGAAACCGGAGGCAAAGCCGAGCACATCCTCCCATGCCGAAAGATCGTGCTGAAAGGCGACTTCGACGCCGGTTTGCGTCGTGGTTCCGGGAACGTTGAAGGTCGAACTGCGCGGGACGCAGATGCCGACGCCCTGGACCGGGTTGTTGATGTTCCGGTTGGCGATCGGATTGTAGATACCGCCGCCCGGACACGACGGATCGATCGAGACGTTGAGATTGCCATTGGCGTCGAGGTTCGGCGCCGGATCTTCCTGCCGCTGTGCGAACAGGTTCGTGCGGCTTTTGTGGAAGAAACCGACGCTGATCAAGCTGGACGGGGCGAAATAATATTCGCCCGACAGATCGAACGACCATACCGCCTCCGGCACCAGATCCGGATTGCCCACCGCGACCGGTGTGTTCGCGCCGGTGCCGAAGGAAAAGGACGTCGATAACGTGTCGAAGTTGGGGCGGCGAATGTCCCGCGCGATGCCGGCGCGGACCAGCAACTTGTCGGCCGGTTCGAGGACGAGACTGAAGCGGGGCAGCAGGAAATTATACGAACTGCTGGCGACGGTTTGCCCCGTCACTGTGCCATTCGCGATGTTGTTTCCCGTTGAGGAGAGTTTGGTGTGCAGCCAGCGGAAGCCAGCGTTGCCGCGTACTGGCATCCCGGCGATTTCGCCTTCCATATTCGCCTGGAAATAGGCGGCGTTCGTGGTTTCCTTGATGCTGAAGAACCCCGCAAAGGATTCGGTCGGCGTGGCGAGCGATGCGACGGCGGGACCTTGGGTTCGCGCCGCGTTGCTCGCCGCAATGGCGGCATTCAGCGATTCCAGGACCTTGGCCGGATCGCGGAACGCGAGCCCGCCGTCGATGAGGAGGAAGTCGGAGAAGGATAGTTTTCGTCCATCGGCCGCGGAAAAATTACGGGGTCCGGGGATCAGAATGTCGGAAAACAGGTCACCTGACGGCCGGTTCCAGGCGCTCGTCGTGTTGGTCAGGCTGACATTGTTCGAAAATTCGCTGTTGACCGCGGACGTCCGGTTCCAGCGGTAGCCGAAGTCGAGCGATGTCACGAACGGGTTGAGATCGGTCGTGTCGTAGGAGAAATCGAGGCGCGCAGCCTTTTCCTCATTGTCGGTCGAATTGGCGCCCTGGGTGACCTGTTGCAGCTGATAATTGGCGGGGTCGAGCAACTGCGCCGTCGTCGGCGCAAAGGGACTGGCCTGATCGATGCCGAATTGCAGCGTGCCGCCGCGCAGGTCGAATTCGATCGGTACGCCATTGTCGATGCTGCGCCCGATCACCGGTTGGGGGCCGTTAGGGTTGATGAAATCGAGCGTCGTCGAGAAGTTCGGGAAATCGGATTTGGAGGTCGACAGCGACACTTCCGCACGCACGTTCAAATTGTCGGTCGCTTGCCATTCGGTGCCAAGGTCAAAGACGCGGCTCTTGGTTACGCGCGCGCCGGTATCGCTCGACATGCGCAGGTTGGGATCGATCACGCTTCCGGTTGTGCCGCCGATCCCGATGGTGCCGGCGACTGCCGCTTGGACCGTGCCTAGATCGACGGGGCCGTTTGGTCCGTTGATCGTTCCGAAATCGACGTCCTCGAATGCCGTGTTGTTCATTGCATCCACGACCGAGGGCGTTGCGGTACCCGATACCTGCACGCGATGGCTTTGCTGGCCGCGGTTCTGGTTATTGAGCGTCGCGTCGAAATAGAATTTCAGATCGTCGTTCGGCTTCCATTCCAGCGCGGCGGTGCCGTTGTAGGTTTCATATTCATAATTCTCGAGCCCCTGCTGCAGGAACTGGATACGCAGAAACGGAAAAGCCTCGGCGCTCAGGCTCGAGCCCGGCAGGACGAGCGCGTCGCGGTCGACGCGCGGCTTGAACGCGGCGACATCCTGGCGGGCGTAGCTGCCGCTGACGACGATGCCGATTTCGCCGATGCCGGTGTCCCACCGGTTGCCGAGCGTGGCGGACAGTCGCGGCAAGGTCGATTTGGAAAGGTCGCTATTCTCCATCTGCGCGCGCGCGGCAATCAGCGGATCGCGCAGGTCGAGCGGACGGATCGTCCGGAGATTGATTGTGCCGCCCACCGACCCTTCGATCGTCTGCGCGGTCGGAACCTTGGTGACTTCGACCGAGGCGATCAGCGCGGCGGGCAGATCTTCGAAACTGATGCCCGAACGACCGGCCCCCGATCCGATGGTTGAAACGCCGTTGATTTCGGTACGATTGGCATCGGTGCCACGGATTTGCACCGCGTTGCCGACCCCGGCTTGGCGCGTGATCTGAACCCCGGTGACATTTTCCAGCACTTCGGCAAGGTTCTGATCGGGCAGTTTTCCGATGTCTTCGGCCTGGATGACCTCGACGATATTGTCGGAGGTGCGCTTTTCGCCCAGCGCGTTGGCAAGGGAACTGCGGATGCCGGTAACGACGATTGCATCATCCCCCGCCTGTTCGGTGTCAGCGCTTTCCTGCGGCGCGGCATCCTGCGCAAACGCGGGGATCGCTGGCGCCGCCATGGCGGTGGTGCCGAGCAATGCCGCTGCGAAGTTGAATTTGCCGCGCGCCACGCGACCAAGGCTGCCCCGAATCATCCCACTCTCCCTGTTCGACTTTATTTGCAGGAAGGCTCGCTTTGTCCGACCAATATGTCAACCCATGATCTATACCTTTAACGGGTTGATATTGTCCTACCTGTTATATAGACCAGTCAGCAAGAATCATAAAAAGGGTGAGGCGCTGTGCAGGTAAGAGCCGCTTTGACATTGATATTGTTGGCCTCGGCCGCAAATCCCGCGCTGGCGCGCGACATGCTCGTGACCGATCAGGCGCAGTATAAGGCGGCGGTGAAAAAGGCGCAGCCGGGGGACTCGATCATCCTCGCCGACGGCGAATGGCGCGATTTCCAGATTGTCTTTACTGGCAACGGCAGCGCCGCCAAGCCGATCATGCTGACCGCGCAGACCAAGGGCAGGGTGGTGATCACCGGCCAGTCGAACTTGCGCATGGGTGGCCGGCATCTGTTCGTGTCAGGCCTGGTCTTCAAGAATGGCGCGAGCCCGACCAGTGAAGTGATCAGTTTTCGCCGCGATTCAAAAAGCCTTGCGACCGACTCGCGGATCACCGAGGTCGTCATCGACGGCTATAGCAAGGCCGACCGCCGCGCCGACGATATCTGGGTCGCGCTCTATGGCACCGGCAACCGCGTCGATCATTCGCATTTCGAAGGCAAGACCAACAGCGGCGTGACGCTCGCGGTGATCCGCCGTGCTGGCGACCCGCTCGATAATCGCCACCGCATCGATCACAATTATTTCGGTCCGCGTCCGCCGCTAGGCTCAAACGGCGGCGAGACGATCCGGATCGGGACCAGCGAGGAGTCGCTGTCGAACTCCAGTACGACCGTCGAACGCAACATTTTTGATCGCACCAGCGGCGAGGTCGAGATCGTCTCGGTCAAATCGGGCGGCAATATCATTCGCGAAAATCTGGTGCTCGAAGCGCAGGGTGCGTTCGTGCTGCGCCACGGCAACGGCAATCTGGTCGAACGCAACATCTTCCTGGGCAAGGGGGTGCCCGACACCGGCGGCGTGCGCGTCATCAACCGCGACCAGATCGTCCGCGGCAATTATTTCGAAGGGCTCGCGGGTACCTCTTTCAAAAGCGCGATCAGCGTGATGAACGGCGTGCCGAACTCGGTGATCAACCGCTATCATCAGGTGGCGAAAGCGCGGATCGAGGGCAACAGCATCATCGACAGCGCGCGCATCACTTTGGCGGCGGGTGCCGACGCAGAACGGTCGGCAGCGCCGGTCGACAGCAAATTCGAACGCAATTTGATTGTCGGTGCCAAGGGGCAGGACCCATTCCGCGCCGAAGGCGAGATCGGTGGCATCGCGCTGGCGGGCAATGTTGAGGCGAAGGTTGCGAAGCCGCTGCTGACCGCCGGTGTCGATCAGCGTGATGTGGCCCTCGAACGCGCCGCCAACGGCCTGCTATACCCTGTCAACCCCGCGCTCGCGGCGGTCGGTGCGCCGCGCGACCTGAAGCCGGTGACACGCAACGACGTCGGTACAAGCTGGTATCGCAGCGATGCCCCCGAAGCGGCCTTCGGCAGCGGCCGCAAGCAGTCGCTTGCTGCCGGCGCGTCAGTCGCACAGGCGCTCGCCGGTGCGCAGGCGGGCGATACGCTGACGCTCGCGACCGGCACCTATGACATCGCTGCGCCGCTGTCAGTGCGGCATCGGTTGACCATCGCCGGCGCGGAGGGTGCAAAGCCCGTGCTGCGCGTCGCGTCGCGTCTGGCGCAGATCGACGGCGGCGGCGGGTTGCGGCTCGAAAATCTGGCGATCGATGCGCGTGGTGCGGTCGGCGACGGCGCGCTCGTGACCGCCGCGACCGGCGTTGCCCCCAATTATTCGATCACGCTCGACGGCGTGTCGGTGCGCGGCCCTGGAAAGGGCCGGCTCGACGGTATCGCCATGGCGACAGGCACCTTCGCCGACGATGTCATAATCACGAACAGCGACTTCGCCGAGATGGGCGTCGTCGTCGCGGGTACAGGCGAGCAGGAGCCTAAGGGCTGGTATCCGATGGAACGGCTGACGATCACCGGCAGCCGTTTCGCGCGCGTTGCGATGGTCGCCGACCTGCTGCGCAAGGGGACCGACGAAAGCACCTTCGGTCCCTGGTTCGCGATGACCGGATCGAACGTTGCGGACAGCGGGCTCGACGGCGCGTCGTTGCGGCTGTCGGGCTCCCAACATGCGGATATTACGCAGAACAGCTTTGCCAAATCGGACGGCGTGCTCGTCATCCACTCGGTCGGCGCGCCCGAAACGCGGATCGCATCGAACAGTTTTGCCGCGACGCCAGCGCCGCGGGTCGAGGAACTGGTGTGGAAAGGTCCGCCGCGCGGGCAGGTCGCGGCCAATGTTGTGGAGGCACGCCCGTGACCCGGACCATCGCGCTTTTGCTTGCCGCCGCGGCGCTGTCGGCCACCCCCGGATGGGCGCAGACGCCGCCCGCGACTTCGGCGCAGGCATATGCACCGCTGTTTGCTGCCGAGATCGCGCGTGCCAAGGCGGGCTTCGAGGCGTCGATCAAGGCGGGCATTAACGTGCCGGTGCCCAAAGACCCCGGCGGCGGCTTCACCCACGAACAGCATAAGCGCAATTATCGCACCATCTTCGAGGGCGGTCAGCTTTTCCGCCTGACCGGCGAGGCGCGCTATCGCGACCATGTCCGCGACCTGCTGCTGGCCTATGCCGATCTTTATCCGACGCTTGGGCCGCATCCGGCGGCATCGAACCAGGTTCCGGGGCGCCTGTTCTGGCAGAGCCTCAACGACAGCGTCTTTCTGGTGAATGCGGTGCAGGGCTATGCCGAGATTCGCGATGCCCTGTCCGCCGCCGATCGCACGCGCATCGACGACGATGTGATCCGTCCGATGGCGCGCTTCCTGTCCGACGGATCGCCCGAGGTCATCAACCGCATCCACAATCACGCGACCTGGGCTGCCGCTGGCGTCGGCCTGTCAGGATATCTGCTCGGCGACCGCGACCTGGTCGACAAGGCGCTGCTCGGACTCGACAAGAGCGGCAAGGCGGGCTTCCTGCGCCAGCTCGATTTGCTCTTTTCGCCCGACGGCTATTATGCCGAAGGCCCCTATTATCAACGCTATGCGTTGCAGCCCTTCGTCGTCTTTGCAGCGGCTATCGCGGCGAATGATCCCGACCGCAGGATCTTCGAATACCGCGATGGCATTGTGCTGAAGGCGATCCGCACCGCGATCGACGTGACCCACGACGGCTATTTTCTGCCGATCAACGATGCGATGCCCGACAAAAGCCTGCGCACCGAGGAACTCTATCACGCCGTGGCGATTGCCTATGGCGCAACGAAGGATCCGACCTTCCTGTCGATCGCCGACTGGCAGGGGCGTACCGTGCTGACCCCCGCGGGCCAAGCGATGGCCGCCGATCTCGCTGCGGGCAAGGCAAAGTCTTGGCCGTTCGGCTCGTGGGTGCTCTCCGATGGCCCTGACGGGAAAGGCGGCGCGCTCGTGCTGCTGCGTACCAAGGCCGATCCGCGCGGCCCGCTGCTCGTCGCCAAAAACACTGTGCAGGGCATGGGGCACGGCCATTTCGACCGGCTCGGCTGGCTTTATTATGACGAGACCGGCGCCGTCGTGACCGACTATGGCGCCGCGCGCTTCCTGAATGTCGAGGCGAAACAGGGCGGGCGCTATCTGCCCGAAAACGACAGCTGGGCGAGCGCGACGATCGCGCACAACACGCTGGTCGTCGATGAGCAAAGCCATTTCGCCGGCGACTGGAAGACGGGCGAGAAATCGCCAACGCGCCAGCTCGCCGCCGGACTTGAAGGACCGACGCGTTATGCGATCGGCGAAATCGACAGCGCGTACGACGATGTCGCCTTCCGCCGCGCGCTGTTGCTGGTCGAGGTCGATGGCCTCGCCAATCCGCTTACGCTCGATATTCTCCGAGCCACTGGCAGCGGCAAGCATCGTTATGACCTGCCGCTGCATTTTTCGGGGCAAATCATCGACAGCGACATCGTATTCGACCGCAAGCTCGCCGAGCGGCCCGTGCTGGGCAAAGCCAATGGCTATCAGCATCTGTGGGTCGATGGCGAAGGCACGAAGGCCGGCAAGGCGCGGCTGACGTGGATGCAGGGCAGCAGATTCTACAGCTATCATATGCTGCCGCCCGCTGGCGCACGTTTCATCGTCGCCGAAAGCGGCGCTAATGATCCCGAATTCAACCTGCGGCGCGAGCCCGCGCTGATCCAGCGGGTTGATGGCGCGGCGGACGCGACCTTTGTCAGCCTACTCGAACCCCACGGCGCCTATGATGCGTCGGCCGAGACCGTCGTTGCCAGCAGCGCGCGCGTCGCGGCGCTCGAACATCGTCAAGACAAGGGCGTCGATATCGTCCTGATCACCCTCGTCGACGGCCGCCGCATTGCTTTGGCGATCGCCGAGGATGTCGCGGCGCTCGCGAAGCATAGCGTCGCCGTCGACGGCCGTACCCTCGCTTGGACCGGCCCCGTCGGCCGCCTCGACCTCGCCAAAACCGGAGCGAAGAAATGAGCAATATCAAAGGCCGTTTCCGCTGGTGCGTCATTGCCCTGATCGCGCTCGCCACCGTCATCAACTATATCGACCGCAACGCCCTCGCGGTGATGTGGCCCGAGGTGTCGAAAGACATCGGCGCCACAAAAGAAGATTATGCGCTGTTGGTGACGATCTTCATGATCTTCTACGCGTTTGGCCAGTCGCTGTTCGGGCGTATCTTCGATGCGATCGGGACGCGGATGGGCTTTGCCATCTCGATCATCTTCTGGTCGCTGTCGATCGCAGCCCACGCGCTCGTTCGCTCGTTGCCGTTGCTCGGTGCCTTGCGCGCCACGCTCGGCGTCAGCGAAGCGGGCAACTGGCCGGGCGCGGCCAAGGCCAATGCGCTGTGGTTCCCGTCGCGCGAGCGTGCGCTGGCGCAGGGCATCTTCAACGCGGGTGCGTCGCTCGGCGGCATCGTTTCGGCGCCGCTGGTCGCGTTGCTCTTCGTCTATTTCGGCTGGCGCGGGACCTTCCTCGTCATTGGTGTTTTGGGCTTTTTGTGGCTCATTCCCTGGCTCTGGTTCTACAAGGCGGATCCCGAAAAGCATCCCAGCCTCAGCGAGGAAGAACGCGAGTATATCCTTACCGGTCGCACCGAGGCGGGCCGCGATGAGGGGCGCCGCATCCCGCTCGGAGAGCTGCTGCGCTATCGCCAGAGCTGGGGCGTCATCCTGTCGCGCTTTTTCCTCGATCCTGTCTGGTGGCTGTTCGTGTCGTGGCTGCCAATCTATCTGGCCGAAACCTTTGGCTTCGACGTCAAGCAGATCGGCATGTTCGCGTGGGTACCCTTCGTCGGGGCGATGTTCGGCAGCCTGTTCGGCGGCTGGCTTTCGGGGCGGATCATCACCCGGGGCGGCGGCGTCCACAAGGCGCGCACGCTGACCATCGCCATCGGCTGCGCGATCATGCTGCCGGCGTTGCTGTTTACGATTGGCGCGGACGATCCGCTGACCGCGGTGCTGCTCATCGCGTGCATCCTGTTCGGGTTCCAGATGGCGATCGGCAATATCCAGACGTTGCCCAGCGACTATTTCGGCGGCGGCGCGGTGGGCAGTCTGGCCGGGATCAGCGGCACTGCTGCGGTCGCCGGCACGCTGATCACCACCTGGCTCGTCCCGGTGCTGACCAAGACGAGCTACGCGCCGATCTTCGCGCTGAGCGCGGCGATCGTGCCGATCTCCTTCCTCTGTTTCTGGCTGATCGGCGGACGCGTCGAACCGGTCGTCACCACACCCACCAACACCCAAGAATAAGGAAATGCATCACATGAATCTCCAGGGGAAAACCGCGCTCGTCACCGGCGGCGGACGCGACATCGGCCGCTCGGTCTCGATCGCGCTCGCGCGCGCCGGCGTTCGCGTCGCGATCAATTACAACAGCGGCCGCGAAGCCGCCGAAGATACGCTGAGAATGATCAAGGATGCGGGCGGCGATGCCTTTCTGATCCAGGCCGACGTCACCGACAGCGGCGCGGTCAAGGCGATGCTCGACGAGGTCGGCATTGCGTTCAGCGGCCGCCTCGACATCCTCGTCAACCTCGCGGGTGGCATGATCGCGCGCAAGACGCTGAGCGAAATGGACGAAGCCTTTTTCGACCAGGTCATGACGCTGAACCTGAAGTCGGTGTTCCTCGTGCTGCAGGCCGCGCAGCCCTTCCTCGGCGAAGGATCGTCGGTGGTGAACGTGTCGTCGCTCGCCGGCCGCGACGGCGGCGGCCCCGGCGCGTCGGTCTATGCGACCGCGAAGGGCGCGTTGATGACCTACACCCGCTCGATGGCGAAAGAACTCGGGCCGCAGGGCATCCGCGTCAACGCCGTCTGCCCCGGCCTGATCGGCACCAGCTTTCACGACATCTTCTCGAAACCCGAAGGCCGCGCCGCGACCGCGGGTAACACGCCGCTGCGCCGCGAAGGCCATCCCGACGAGGTTGCCGACACGATCGTCTATCTCGCGTCGCCGGCGGCAAGCTTCCTCGCCGGCGTCTGCCTTGACATCAACGGCGGGCTGGGCTTCTCCTGATGCGCCGGCTCGCCCTGACCGCCATCATGGCCCTGCTCGCGAGCGGGGCGCAGGCCCAGACTCGCGAGCGGACCGATGCGCCGCCGCTCGAGCCGTACAAGATCATCCTGGTCGGCGATTCGACGATGGCGCCGCACAGCGGCTGGGGCGGCGCGTTCTGCTCACGCCACGTCAAATCGTCGGTTGCGTGCGTGAACGCGGGTCGCGGCGGGCGGAGCACGCGCAGTTATCGTCAGGAAGGCGGCTGGGATATCGCAATCGCCGAGGCGAAGGTGCCGGGTTATCGCGGCACCTGGGTGCTGATCCAGTTTGCGCATAACGACCAGTCGAGCAAATCCGAACGCTGGACCGACGAAACGACCGAATTCCCCGCCAACCTGCGTCGCTTTGTCGAAGAGGTGAGGGCGGCGGGCGCGACCCCGGTGCTCGTCACCCCGCTGACCCGCCGCGAGTTCACGGACGGTAAGCTGAAGAATACGCTCGCGAGCTGGTCCGACCAGGTACGCGGCGTTGCCAAGGCGATGGATGTGCCGCTTGTCGATCTCAACGCGCTCAGCGCCGCGCAGGCGCAAAAGATGGGCGCCGAAACGGCGACCAGCCTCGCGCAGGAGTCGCCGACGGCGCAAGAGCTTGCCGCGGCGCAGGCTGGCACCACGTTGCCCGCGGCTCCCGCCCCGGCTTCACCGCCGCCGATCGAAGGCGACGGCGCGCGCGGACAGGTGACGCGCAAGTTCGACTACACCCACCTTGGCGACGTCGGCGCCGAAGTGACCGCCAAGCTCGTTACCGAGGCGCTGGCGCGCGCCGTGCCCGGGCTGGGAAGTCAGCTCGTTCGCTGATCGAAAGTGTATGGACAATTGGTTAGTCCAATTGTCCATACATCATGGTTGACAAAAGAACGTTAAACTCTGACAATATTGGTCAGAACAGAATCGACATATGGGAGAGACGAAGTGAATTCTCGCAATCACGCGCGCCTGCTGCGCGCCGCTTTGCTGACGAGCGCAGGCTCGACGTTGCTGATCGCCGCGATGCCGGTGATGGCGCAGGATGCGCCCGCTCCGCAGGTCGAAGGCGAAGAAGACGCCATCATCGTCACCGGGATTCGCGAGACGATCCAGAATTCGATCAACACGAAGCGTGCTGAAACGGCGATCGTCGATGCGCTGTCGTCGGATGATATCGGCGATATCCCGGCGATTTCCGTCGGGCAGGCGATCCAGACGATCACGGGGGCGACGACGCACCGCGAAAAGGGCGACGCGTCGGAAATCGCGCTGCGCGGGCTTGGCCCGTTCCTGTCGAACGCGACCTTCAACGGCCGCGACGCATCGAACGGCAGCGGTGACCGCTCGGTGAACTTCAACCAATTCCCGTCTGAGTTGGTCAACAACATCAAGATTTACAAGACCCAGCAGGCGAGCCTGGTCGAAGGCGGCGTCGCGGGGACGATCGAGATCGGCACGCTGCGCCCGCTCGATTTCGGCAAGCGCCGCCTGCAGGCCGATATCAAGGCGCAGTACAATCCTTACGGCGATCGCGTGATCGGATCGGGCGGGGGCGTCGGCTGGCGCGGAACGCTGAGCTATGTCGACCAGTTCGCCAACGACACGATCGGCATCGCAATCGGCGTCCAGCGCAACGACACCAACAATCCCGAAGAAACCTTTGCCGCAAGCTCCACCTGGACCGCGTGCCAGGCATCGCCGGTCGTCGCCAACAACAATTGCAATGAATTCACCCGCGACGAATATGGGCAGAATCTACCCTTCTACCTCGTCCCCAACGCGTATACGTTCCGCCAGATCAGCGAGACCGACAAGCGCGACGCGGTGTTCGGATCGATCCAGTGGCGCCCGTCCGACCAGTTCAACATCAACCTCGATGTCCAATATTCGGACCGGACCTTTGTCGAGAGCCGCCGCGACCTTAATCTGTCGGAGGGTCGTTATGGCCTGACGAACGTCATTTATGACGAAAATGGCATCGTCCAGAGCCTGAACGGGTTGACCTCACTCGAATCGAACGGGTCCGAGCTGTCGCGGTCAGAAGAATATCTGGGCGGCGGCCTGTCGGTCGAATGGCAGCCGAGCGACCGGCTGACCGTCACGCTCGACGGCAGCTATTCGCGCACCGTCCGCACCGAGATCGAACGTAACGTCCGCCTGCGCACCGACCCCACCGACGTCAACGGCGTGCGAACGGTCTTCAACAATATGCGCATTCCCTATACCTACGCGATCACGCCGGGCAGCTTCGTCCCAACGATCACGATCGACCCGCGCTTCGACCTCAACAACCACAATCTGTTCTGGGACGACGCGCGCTTCCGCCGCGACGAGAGCAAGCGGCGCAACGAAATCTACGCCGGCCGCTTCGACGTCGCCTATGAAATGGATGGCTTCCTCAGCAAGATCTCGGCGGGCGGCCGCGGGTCGCAGCTGACCTACCGCGACTATGATATGCGCAACGGCGACTTCAACCTGAACCCGGCGATAGCCGAGGACCGCCGCATCAATAACCTGTGCCGTCAGGCTTTTCCGCAAACCGACTATCTGTCGGCCGCCGATGGCAACAGCATCAACAGCTGGGCGACGTTCGACGTCGATTGCCTGTTCCGCGAATATATGGGCGCCGAAGATCCGGGTAACTTGCCGGACACCCGATCGGTCGCCAACCGCGACGTCACCGAACGCACGTTCGCGGGCTATGTGATGGCCGAATATGATGCCGATCTGGGCAATATGCCGATCCGCGGCAATGTCGGCGTTCGCGTCGTCAATACGCGCGTCATCTCCGATGGTCTGCGCAGCGACCTCAGCATCGTCACCAATCCCGACGGCTCGATCCGTCTCGTCACCTCGGGTGAATTCGACACCGTGACGATCAAGAGCCAGAACACCCGCATCCTGCCCAGCGCCAATGCGATTTTCGAGGTCGCGCAGAACACTTTGGTGCGCGCCGCGGCTTATCGCGCGATGTCGCGCCCCAATCCCAGCGCGCTCGGTGCCGGTCGCACGATCTTGCTCGAGGATGGCACCAGCTTTACCTCGGTCGAGGACGCGATCCGCAACATCACCGCCAACGGCAGTCCGCGTCTGAAGCCGTTGATGTCATGGAACGCTGACCTGGCGGTCGAATGGTATCCGAACAAGGACAGCCTGCTGTCGGCCACGGTCTATTACAAGCAGTTCTCCGGTGGCTTCCAGCCGGTGGTGTTCGACGAGGATTTCACGATCGATGGCCAAGCGGTGTCGATCCCGGTGACGCAGACGCGTAACAGCCCCGACAAGTCGCGCGTCTATGGCCTTGAACTGACCGCCGCGACGCGCTTCAGCTTCCTGCCCAAGCCGCTCGACGGGCTGGGCGCCAAGGTCAGCTACAATTACGCCAATTCGAACTTCAAGACGCAGGATATCCGGCTTGGCGATGTCTATGATCCCGAAACCGAGACGGTGTCGTCGGGCATCATCCCGCCGGCCGGCCTCTCGGGCTATTCCAAGCATGTACTGTCGGCGCAGGCCTATTACGAGATCGGTCCGGTGTCGCTGCAGGCGATCTACAATTATCGCGGCAAATATTTCCAGGATTTCGTCGGTGGCAACAGTCAGTTGCGCTATGTGGCGCCCAGCGAAACCGTCGATTTTCGTGCGTCGCTCGACCTCATGAAGGGCGTGTCGCTGCGCTTCGAAGCGCTCAACATCTTCAACGAGCCCAAGACGACCTATATGCCGGTCTATGGCAGCAGCCGCCAATATCATTATTATGGCGCGAAATATTTCATCGGCATCCGGGCGCGAATTTAGAACTAAGTTTGGTCATGGGCTTCAAACTTGTCATACCGGATTGTATGGACTTCCTAGTACCGACGCGGGGAGATGATTGACCATGGCCGAACGCCGCCTTTTCGAAGATGTTGTCGACACGATTCGGCGCCAGATTCTCGACGGAAGCTTTCCGCCCGGAACCCGGCTGCCAGGGGAGCGCGAGCTGTCCGAACGCTTCGAGGTGAGCCGGGTGACGATCCGCGAAGCCGAGATAGCGTTGCAGGCGACGGGCTGGATTCACATCC
The DNA here is from genome assembly GCF_965279725.1 of Sphingopyxis sp. Lineage (GTDB taxonomy): Bacteria > Pseudomonadota > Alphaproteobacteria > Sphingomonadales > Sphingomonadaceae > Sphingopyxis. The sequence goes on along the minus strand of NZ_CBDIIL010000002.1, from coordinate 707,344 downwards.
GCACGGGGGCGGGCGCCTATGTCGAGGCGATCCTGCCCGGCGACAATGCGATCTTGCCGAAGGTCAGCGCGTTTGAACTGACTGAAGCGCGTTCGCTGTTCGAGGCCGAAGCTGCGGCGCTTGCTGCGCCGACGATATCGTCGGAAACATTGGAGAAACTCGAAGAATTGCTCGAGGCGATGGCCGACGATAGCGCGAGCGAGGAAGAGATTAGCGCGATCGACCGCGAGTTTCACATGACGATCGCCGCGGCGTCGAACAACAAGGCGATCATTCATGTTATCGAAAGCCTGTGGCGGATGCGGATGGAATTGCCCGAGGTGCGTGTCAGTCACTCGCTGGTGTGCCGCAAGGACGGCAGCGCGCGTCAGGCCGAACATGCCGACGTCGTCGAAGCGTTACGCAAGCGCGACGGCAGCGGCGCGCGGCTCGCGATGCGCCGCCATTTCAATCGCCTCATCGAATCGATGCTCGACGAAACCGAAGAGCAGGCGCTGGTCGAACTGCGTCAGCGCTCGGCGGAAAGCCGCCAACGTTATCTGCTGACCGCCAAGCTCGCCTGATGGCTAGCCGGCGTCGTCCATGAGCGCCGGTTCGCGCGCGCAGGTCGCCGCCGCAGCCCTGTTTCAGGCACGATTGTCGGGCGTCGCCCTGCCGCATTTTCCTGCGCCGGTGCCGACGACGCTCGCCGAGGCCTATGACATTCAGCGCCGCCTGCGCGCGGCGTTGGGGGGTGCAGTACTCGGCTGGAAAGTCGGGCGCATTCCTCCGGCGCTGGTCGATTACTTTGGCGCGGTGCGGCTCGCGGGGCCGGTGCTGCGCATCGACGCGCTCGATGGCTCCACCCCCGGCACCGCCTCGATTTTCGGCGGCGGCGCCGCGGCGATCGAGTCGGAAGTGATGCTGCGGCTGAACGCGGTCCCTCAGCATATCCCCGCTACCGACGACGAAGCCTTCGCCTTCATCGACGACATCCGCGCCGGGTTCGAGGTTGCGAGTTCGCCGGCGCGCGACGTCCACGATCACGCGCCCTGTGGAATCATCGCCGACATCGGCATTAATAATGGCCTCCTGCTCGGGCCATCCCTCGGTCACGCCGATTTCTCGGCACTGATGGTGGAGACGCAAATCGACGGCGTGACGGTCGGGACCGGGCGAGCGATTGATGTGCTCGACGGCCCCTGGGGATCGTTCCGCTTTCTTGTCGATCTCCATCTGCGCAGCATCATCGAACTGGCGGCCGGGCAATGGATTTCGGCAGGCGCGATCACCGGGGTTCATCCGATTGCACTCGGCCAGACGGCAACCGCTCGTTTCGGTGATGGCGTCCAAATCGCCTGCATCGCCGCGGCGGAAGCGGGATTCAAAAAATGATGGCACCCCAACGGATTATCACCTGTTTCGGCGAGGTCGTCATGCGCGTCTCGGTTCCGCACGGCGAGTTGCCGCTGCAATCGGCGCGTTTCGAGGCGCATGTCGGCGGTGCCGAGGCGAATGTCGCGGTCGCGCTTGCCGCGCTTGGCCATCGCACCGCGATGATCAGCGCGGTGCCCGAAGGACCGATCGGCGACGGCGCTCTGGGCGAATTGCGCCGTCACGGCGTCGATGTCGGCCCCGTGCTTCGTCCCAAGGGCCGCATGGGTCTCTATTACTACCTCCCCGGGGGGCCGATGCGACCGGCCGAGGTGGTGTACGACCGCGCGGGTTCGGCATTCGCCGAAACCAGGCCGTGCGACTGGGACTGGGATCATCTGCTGGGCGGCGTCGACTGGCTGCATATGTCGGGCGTCACGCCCGCGCTAGGCCCGGACAGCGCCGAAGCTGCGCTCGAAGCGGTCGTTCGCGCGCGGGCGGCGGGGGTCGGCGTGTCGTTCGACGGCAATTGGCGCGGCCGCCTGTGGGACCGCTGGCCGTCCGACCCTCCGGCAATATTGAAACCCATCGTTGCGCAGGCGACTGTGCTGTTCGGTAATCATCGCGATGCGACGCTGCTGCTGGGCCGCGAGTTTTCGGGAGACGGTGAAGACCGGCGGCGCGAGGCCGCGCTTGCTTTGCTCGATCGCTTTCCTTCGCTTGAATATGTTGCGTCCACGGCGCGCGAAATTGTCGGCCCGGACATGCACCGGCTGACGGCCCGTATCGATACGCGCGACGATTGCGGGGCGACCGATCCCACCGTCGTGACGCCGGTGATCGACCGGGTCGGAACCGGCGACGCGTTCGCGGCGGGCGTTCTCGACGGTTTATGGACCGGGAAAGGCTTGGCGGACGCGGCGAAGCACGGCCTTGCCTTGGCTGCACTCAAACACGGGGTTCACGGCGATTTTGCGCCCTTCTCGCGCCCCACGATCGACCGCGCGTCTGACGTTGCGCGGGACATCGCGCGTTAGGGTAATCGCCATGCTGAGCGGCGCAGGTATGATATTCAACGCATTTGACCAGGATCAGATCGTTCGATTTCGGCCAGTTGCCGCGTTAGCCCGCGCTGCGTTCCACCGGCAGGCGCGCAACAATAGGGTGGCAAGCGGACGTTGCGAAATGCTTGCCGACGCGATATTTGATGAGGGTGCTCAGCGAGGGTTGAAAAGATGAAAGCATTTGCTTTGGCCGCTTGTGCCCTCCTGACAATGGCGTCCGGCCCCGCGATCGCGGAAACCGCAACGGTTAACGGAATTTCGCTCCACTACACCGTCGCGGGAACGGGTGAGCCATTGCTGCTGCTGCACGGTTTTGGCTCTTGTGCGGCCGACTGGGGCAGTATCGCGGAAAAACTATCCGCAACCTACAAGGTCATTTCCATCGATGCGCGCGGACACGGGCAGTCCACCAACCCGGGCGGCGTGTTCAGCCACGGTCAGGCTGCCGAAGATGTTCGTGCACTTCTGGATATATTGGGGATCAAGCAGGCGAGGGCCATTGGGTTCAGCACTGGCGGCATAACTCTTCTCCACCTCGCAACAGCTTTTCCTGACCGCCTCTCGAGGATGGTGGTTGTCAGTGGGACAAATTATTTTCCCGATGAAGCGCGCGCGATAATGCAATCTGCAGCGATGGAGAGCCTGCCGCCGGACGTTCTTGCCCGTTATCGACAATGCGCTAGTCGGGGGGAGGAGCAGGTGCGATCACTGGTCGGTCAGTTCCGTTCCTTGGGTTTTCGCGAAGATGATACGAACATCCAGGCCGCCGATCTCGCCAAGATCAAGGCCCGAACGTTAATCGTCCATGGCGACCGCGACATGTTTTTCCCCGTATCCATTCCGGTCAACATGTATCGGTCGATCAGTGGCTCTGCCTTGTGGATCGTACCCAATGGTGACCATTCACCCACGGCAGGTGCTGATGAAACAACCTTCGTCAACGAAGTCGCGGGATTCATGGCTAATTAGCGGGTCGCTGAGCCTGCTTTGTCGTGGATTTAATCCGTTGTTTCGCTTGCCAAACATGACGTCCGCCATCGCGCGTCGGCGTCCGGTGACGCTCGCATTGTCCTTCAGGAACATTCAACCGCATCCTGCTATTTTTAACCCGCTTCCGCAAACCAACGAACGGCGCCTAGATCCGCTCGATCACGATGGCCGACTCCATACCGCCCGCCTTATCGACCATTGCCGCGCCAATCTCAGCCATCTGAAATGCCCATGCTCGTTCGATTTCGATCCGGCACTACCGCGGCACGAGACCGGCAAGCTCTACAAGCAGGCGATCCGAAAGCGCTGTTGGTCCTGACGCAGCGGACTCTTGCGAACTACGATCAAAGCCGATTTGGGGATCGGTGCCGCCAATTTGCTCGAAGTAACGCGCTATTTCGTTCCCGGTGGTTGCTACCAATCCTCGTCCGGCACGGCATTTTCAGTTCCGACCAGGATGTGCATTCTTCCGACTCCACGGGCCGAAATCCCTAGCGTTTCCGCCTCAGTCAGCGCGGACAGGATATTCCGGCTTCCGCAGGAAAGCAGCAGATTGACGCCTTTGCCGAAACCTTCGGACGCTGCAGCGCGTAGCTCCGGCAGCTCTGCCAATCGATCCCGGAAGATGGCGATGTCGGTCACGTGATATTCCTTCGAGGCGGGAGAGGCTGATCGCATCGTCCAATGAATTAGTCGGCATTGGATATCTAAGCGTCAGGACAGCATAGACGCTTTCATCTTATGGAATATCGTGCGTCAGACGCACCTATCAATTGATTCACGTCGTTGCCGCGGCAAATCGTTCGATGTCGGCGATCTCAAATTTACGGCTGAACGCGGAAGCTTCGCAATCGGCCAATTGTGGCTGGCGGATCAGAGCAGCATAGCGCGAGAAAAACAGCGATTGATCGCGCTGCGCCTGAAATGGTGTTGCGTTCATATCGCAGGAAGCCAGAATCTGCTCATCAGGGGATGATCTGCGACAAATTGTCGGGCAGTAGGGGTCGTATGAGCATTGCCAATGATCAAGGGGCGCCGCGCCCGATGACTTCGACCTTCGGCACGCGGTTGATGCACTATTTCTATCCCGTTCATTACCAGCTGGGGATGGAGATGGAGCAGGCGATGTCGCAGGGGCGCGTCGATCGCATGCAGGCAGCGATGCTATGGATTATTCACGCAAAGGGCGCAGGTGGCTGGGTGGCGCGAAAAGATGTGTTTGAGCATCTGTCGCGCTGGTTCGAACTGAGCGAGGCGAAGATTTCACGGTTGCTGCGCGCCTTGTCGAGTGCCCCGCTGAATTTCATCGAGGTCGTTGAATCACCCGAATCGGCCCGACAGAAGATAATCCAGCTTACGTGTGAAGGCGCGCAATTTGTCGAAAGCATGACGGCCGCCGCCGTCGGGTATCTCGATCAACGCTTGGCGCATCTTTCGCCAGACGAGCGCGCCGAAGCGCTGGAGTTCATGTACCGCGTATTCATTCCGCCTGAGCCATTAAGCCCTGTGTCGCCACAAAATAGATAAGGCAATATAACATTTTCATCTTGAAAAGATTATGATCGTGTATCATGATCGGTTCTGACGAGCGCCCGTGAGACTCCGCAGCAAGCGGGAAGGGCCTCTTCGGGAGGATCATCATGTTGAAGCCGTTTCTGTGCAGCCAGACTGCCATCGCCGCGCTGTTGTTGGGGGCGAGCCCTGCCTTGGCGCAGGAGCAAGCCGACGCCGTGGCCAACGACGACGATATCGTTGTCACTGCCCAGAAGCGCGAAGAGCGACTGCAAGACGTGCCGGTGTCCGTCACTGTGCTCGGCAGCCAGACCCTGACCGCCAGCCGGATCGACAGCGGTACTGAAATTGCCCGCTTGGCGCCGAATGTCCGCGTCTCCGTCCTCGGCGATGAATCTCAGCCGAAGTTCGCGATCCGCGGCATATCGACCTCCGAATTCAATCTCAACGCCATCTCGTCGACCGGGGTGTTTTTCGACGAAGTCTATGTCGGCGCTTCATATCTTGGCGGGGCGCAGATTTTCGACATATCGCGCGTTGAAATCCTGCGCGGGCCACAGGGGACGTTGTTTGGCAAGAATACGACCGCCGGGGCGGTGAATTTCATCTCGCAGGCGCCGACCTTTGAAAATCAGGGCGTCGTGTCGGCGGGCTATGGCGAATATGATTATTTCGAAGTCAAGGCCGCGGGCGAAGCGCCGCTGGTCGATGACAAACTGTCGGTTCGCTTCGCACTGAACGTCGCGCATTCGGATGGCTATATCGAAAATGTTAACCCGGCCGGGCGCGACCTGTCGAACATCGACCGCAAGGGTGGCCGGTTGACGTTGGCCTATCGCGATTCCGAAAGCGGTTTCGATGCGACCTTGCGGCTGTTCGTGATCAAGAATGACGCGTACGCGATCGGCGCGATCAATACCGGCCTCGGCCCCGGCGGCACGAACGCTTTTGGCATCAACCCCCGCATCAACCCGTTCACTGGCGATCCGCTGACGCGCCATCAGGTCGCAACCGACCGATCGGGCGTGATCGAGGTGCGCGGTCAGGGCGGTTATCTGACGCTGAACAAGGATCTGGGGGCAGTGACGCTGACCTCTATCAGCAGCTATATCACCGGTCGCTTTCTCAACACCGTCGACGGCGACGGGAGCATCGCCGACCTGCTGCATATCGATTTCGGATCGCAGAACAAGGAGATGAGCCAGGATCTGCGACTATCGACCAACGGCGATGGGCCGATCAAGCTGATTGGTGGTCTTTATTATTATAAAGACGATATCGACATTAACACCAACTACCGGCTGTTCGGTGGCCCGACCGGGCCGCTCGCCTTCCCCGAATTGCGCCAGCTTTATAACCAGCAGCGCCGATCCTATGCTGCCTATATCGACGGGACTTTCGACCTGTCGGAGGCGCTCTCCATCTATGGCGGGCTGCGCTATACCGACGATAAGGGCGAGATTAACGATTTCCAGGTGACGCCGGTTATCCCGGTCAATCCGGCCTATTCCTTCCCGCGCTATCACGACAAGGAACCGACCGGACGCGTCGGCGCGCGGTTCAAATTCGGGCCGGATGCGATGATCTATGCGCAGTTCGCGCGCGGATTTCGCTCAAGCGCCTTCAATGGCGGTGCCTTAACGAACCCGGCCGACCTCAACGTCGCGCGTCCGGAGAAACTCGACTCCTATGAAGCGGGGCTCAAGACCCAGCTGCTTGACCGAAAACTCACGTTCAACACGTCGGTTTTCCAGTATAATTTCACCAACCAGCAATTTGCCAATGTCGTCGGCATCGGCAACGTCCAGTTGGTCAACGCCGGACGATCGCGTATCCGGGGGCTGGAAATCGAGACCGCGGTGCGGCCCGTCACGGGTTTGCAGTTCAGCGCCGGTCTGGGCCTGCTCGACGCCAAATATAAACAGCTGGTGCTCAACGGCGTCGACCTGTCCGGCAATCGCTTGATCGAGGCGCCAAAATACACGCTGAACCTCGCTGGCGATTATGCGATTCCGATCGGCGCCGACGGCGCGGTCACCCTGCATGGCGATGCGACGCGCGTCGGGTCGCAATATTTTCAGGCGACCAACGCGCCCGAATTTCTCGTTAAGGGCTTTTGGGACGTCAATGCACGCATCGCTTTCCGTGAGCCGTCGGGGCAATTCGAATTTGCGGTCTATGCGAAGAACCTGACCGACAATCGCACCGAAACCGGGGTGCAGACCGACCCCAATACGCTGACCCGCTTTTCGACCGTGCCTTACCCGCGCCGGTTCGGCGCTGAAGTGACGGCGCACTTCTGATGTCGGCGCGGCAAGGCGAACACCGCTTTCCACTGCGCCCGCGCGACGGCATCGCGCTGGAGGTGCGCCGATGGAGCGACGCGGCGCAGGCCCCGCGCGCGGTGCTGGTTGTCGCGCATGGCATGGGTGAGCATGCCGACCGGTATCGCGCGCCATTGATGCCAATCATTGCCGCCGGCGTTGTCGTTTACGCGCTCGACCATCGCGGCCATGGCGAGCGGGCGCGCCTGACCGACACGCTGGGCGATTATGGGCCGGGTGGATTTGCGGGAGTCGTCTCCGACCTCGTTGCTTTGGTCGAAATGGCGCGGGGTGAAAATCCGGGAGTGCCGCTGATCCTGCTGGGCCATTCGATGGGGTCGATGATCGCGCAGGCTTTTGTGCTCGATCATGCCGATTTGATCGACGCGCTCGTGCTGTCGGGATCGGGGGCGGTCGATGTCATTGCTGCTGCGGGCGCCGCTGACCCGGCGCTCTTCGCGGCGCTGAACACCCCCTTCGAACCCGGACGTACCGGCTTCGAATGGCTGAGCCGCGACGAGCGCGAGGTGGATTTATATTGCGCCGACCCGCTTTGTGGTTTTGCGCTGGTGCCGGAAAGCTTTGGCGACCTGTTCGGTCAGGGGGTGGCGTTGGCGGATGCGTCCCGTATCGCGGCTATCCCGAAGGATCTGCCCATTTGGATCGCATCCGGCGACGAGGACCCGCTCTATTCGATGCTCGGCGCGGTCGAGCCGCTGATCGACCGCTATCGTGCGGCGGGACTGACGGTTGACGCGCATATCTATCCGGGTGCGCGGCATGAGATACTGAACGAAATCAATCGCGATGAGGTGGTCGCCGATCTTCACCGCTCGATCGACGCCGTGATCGTGCGCTAGAGCATGAGCCATTGTCGCGAATCGTCATTGCGAGCGGAGCGAAGCAATCTCCAGCGATCGACCTTGAAGTTAGGCCGATAGCTGAAGATTGCCGCATCGCTTCGCTCCTCGGAATGACGAGAATATCGAGACAAGGTACCCAAGCGTCAAAGCCGGAACACCCCATAATGCGGCGTCGGATCGATCGGTGCATTAAGCGCGGCGCTCAGTCCGATTCCCAGGGCATTACGCGTATCGACCGGATCGAGAACGCCGTCGTCCCATAGCTCGGACGTCGCATACCAAGCGCTGGCTTTTTCCTCATATTCGGCAATCACCGGATCGCGGATCGCGGCAATTTCCTCTTCGGACAGCGTCAGCCCTTCGCGCTCGAGCTGGCGGATCTTGACGTCGGTCAATACCCGTGTCGCCTGTTCCGCCCCCATAACGCCGACCTGTGCTTGCGGCCAAGAGAAGAGCAACCGGCTGTCAAAGGCGCGCCCCGCCATGCCGTATGTCCCGGCACCGAAGCTGGCGTTCACATTGACGGTGAATTTGGGCACGCTGGCGCCCGCGACCGCCATGATCATCTTGGCGCCGTCCTTGGTGATCCCGCGCCGCTCATACTCCTTGCCGACCATGAAGCCGGTGATGTTCTGAAGGAATAACAAGGGTGTGCGGTCCTTGTCGCACAGGGTGATGAAATGCGCGCCCTTCAGCGCGCTGTCGGACAACAGCACGCCGTTGTTGGCGAGGATGCCGACCTTCATTCCCCAAATCCGGGCAAAGCCGCACACCAGTGTGGTACCGAACGCCGGCTGATATTCATGGAAGCGGCTGCCATCGACCATCCGCGCGATGATTTCGCGCATGTCGAACGCGCTGCGCGGATCGCGGGGCAATATGCCATAGATTTCGGCGGGATCGTAAGCGGGCGGCTCAGCGTCGATGCTGTCGATGACAGTCTTGGTTGGGGTCGAAAGCGTCCCCATGATCTCGCGCGCGATCGCGATGCCGTGCGCTTCCGACGCCGCCGGGTAATCGGCGACCCCCGAGACCGATGTATGCATCGCCGCGCCGCCCAGCTCCTCGACGGTGACGATCTCGCCGGTCGCCGCCTTGACCAGCGGCGGACCGCCAAGGAAGATCGCGCCGGTGCCCTGCACGATCACCGAATAATCGCTAAGCGCGGGGATATAAGCGCCGCCCGCCGTGCAATGGCCGAGCACGACGGCGATCTGCGGCACGCCCATTTTGGACAAGATCGCCTGGTTGCGGAAAATCCGCCCGGCATGCTGGCGGTCGGGGAAAAATTCGGCCTGTAGCGGGAGGAAACCACCGGCGCTGTCGCACAGGTGGATGATCGGCAGACGGTTTTCGATCGCGATGTCGAGTGCGCGGACGATCTTCTTGACCGACAGCGGATACCAGGCGCCGCCCTTGACCGAAGAGTCGTCGGCATGGACGACCACTTCGCGCCCCGCAACGATGCCGATGCCGGTGAGCTGCCCCGCGCCGGGTACCTCGCCGCCATAGGCCGCATTGGCGGCGAGCGTCGAGAATTCCAGAAAGGGCGTGCCCGGATCGAGCAGCAGGTCAAGCCGCTGGCGGATGGTCAGCTTGCCCTGCCGCGCCAAGCGGTCGAGGTCGCGCTGTGGCCGATTGTTGCGGGCGACCGCCTGCCGGGTCTGCAATTCCTTGGCGAGCGCGAGGTTGTGCGCGGCATTGGCCTGGAAGGCATCGCTACCGACGCGAATAGTCGATTCCCACCTGCGCATCAGGATGCTCCCTGGATTTCAGCGAGCACCGCATCGCGATCGAAACTTTCGCCGGGGGCGAAATGGATTGCCGTGATCGTGCCGTCGATCCCCGCGACGATCGTCGTTTCCAATTTCATGCTTTCGATCACCAGCATCGGATCGCCAGCCTGAACCGAATTGCCGACTGCGGCGGCGACCGATACCACCAGCCCCGGCATCGGCGCGCGCGCTATGCCGCCCGCAAGACCGCCATCGGCGGCGTCCGCCAAATAGGCGACCGCGTCGCAAAGCTCGACCCGGTGGGTCCGCCCCGACAGCTTTACCCACAACACCGCGCCATCGCGTAAAACTGCGATATCGTGGCGCTGGTTGTCAACAATCAGCTGGCCTTCTTCAATGCCGATGCGCCGCCCGTCGGGCAGGCGCGGTCCGGGGTGGATCGTGAAAGGCTCAACCACGCCGTCGATGTCCAGAAAGCCACGCATCAGTTGCGCCACTCGCCGATGGCGGCGTGCAGCGGTGCAACGCGGGCCAGTTGGCGTTCGACGTCTGGGAGCAGGAACGCGGCGAGTGCGTGCAGCGCATCTTGGTCGGCGGGATCAATCGGTGGATCGGCGAGAAGCTCGCCGAGCTCGCCGATCAGGCCGGTGTGCAGCCGTCCCGCCGCCACTTCGGGGTGTCCCAGCAAGCGTTCGAGATAGGCCAGATTGGTGCGCAGGCCGAACAGCGTTGTGCCATCCAGCGCCGCTCGTAGCCGCGCAATCGCTTCGTCCCGTGTCGCGCCATGGGCGATCAGCTTCGCCAGCATCGGATCGAACGCGACGCCAATATCGGCACCTTCGCTCACGCCGCTGTCGAGCCGCACGCCTGCGCCGTTCGGCACGTCGAAGCGCAGCAGGCTGCCATTGGTCGGAGCGAAATCGCGTGCCGGATCCTCGGCATAAAGGCGCGCTTCCACGGCATGGCCCGACAGCTTGATATCGTCCTGCGCCCAAGGCAGCCGCTGACCCGCCGCGATGTCCAGCTGTGCCGCGACCAAGTCGATACCGGTCACCATTTCGGTGACGGGATGCTCGACCTGAAGCCGGGTGTTCATTTCAAGGAAGTAGAAATCGCCGTTGGAATAGATAAATTCGACCGTTCCGGCACCGCGATAATCGACAGCGTGTGCGATCCCCGCCGCGACGTCGCAAATCGCCGACCGCTCGTCCGCATCCAAGGTGGCCGAAGGCGCTTCCTCGATCACCTTTTGAAAGCGGCGTTGCAGCGAACATTCGCGCTCGAACAGATGAACGACGCCGCCCTGGCCATCGCCCAGCACCTGCACCTCGATATGGCGTGGATTTTCGACATATCGTTCTGCGAATAGTCGTCCGTCGCCGAAATAGCGCTGCCCTTCGGAGCGCGCGCGCTCAATCTCGGCATCGAGCAGCGCGAGGTCGCGGACGATCCGCATCCCTTTGCCGCCGCCACCCGCCGAGGGTTTTAGCAACAGCGGCGCGCCAACCGCGCGGGCGCGTTCGGCAAAGCTCCCGGGGTCGTCGTCCTCGATCGCCGAGGGCGCGACCGGGAAACCGCGATCTTCCACAAATCGCCGCGCGCGAACCTTGTCGCCCATAAGCGTGATGGTGTCAGCCTCGGGCCCGATCCAGACAATCCCGGCAGCTTCCACCGCCGCCGCAAAATCGGAATTTTCAGAGAGAAAGCCGTAGCCCGGATGTATCGCCTCGGCGCCCAGTTCCTTTGCGGACGCGATGATTTGCGCGCCGTTGAGATAGGCCGCGACCGGGGTCGGGCCGTCGATCCACGCCACGGCGTCGGCCATCGCAACGGCGGGCGAGCCGCTGTCGATACGATGCGCGACGAGCAACCCGCGCAGCCCGCGCGCCTGCACCGTGCGCAAGATGCGCACCGCAATCTCGCCGCGATTCGCGACCAAGACGCTGCCAAACGCCGTCAACGCGATGCCTCTGCCACATGGAAATTTCCAAGCCGCATCCCGCCGTCGCAATCAAGAATGGTCCCGGTCACAAAGGCCGCGGCGTCGCTGCACAGATAGGCGACGGCATCACCGATTTCGCGGCCTTCGCCCAGCCGGTGCATCGGCAAATCTTCGACGATCGCGTCGGTCAGCGCGTCGTCTGCCGCCATGCGCGCGAGTCCCTCGGTACCGGCGATCGGCCCCGGCGACACGGCGTTGACGCGAATGCCAAATTCGCCCCATTCGAGCGCGAGACAGCGGGTCAGCATGTCGATCCCCGCTTTGGCCGAGCAAGCATGCGCCTGGTTGCGCATCGCGCGCTGCGCCTGCGGCGCCGATATATTGACGACCGCCGCCCCGGGCTGGCGCAGGTGCGGAAAGGCGGCCTTGATAACGTTGAAGGTGCCGATCAGGTCGATGTCGATAATCGTCTTGAAGGCGTTGGCGGACATGTTCACTGCGGGGGCGAAAAAATTCCCGGCGGCGCCCGACACTAAGATGTCGAGCGGACCGAGCCGGTCTGCGGCCTGCCCAGTGAGTTCGGCCATTAGCTGCGGGTCGCGCACATCGCCCGCCAGCGGCATAGCATCGAGCCCTTCGCTGCAAAGCATCGCAGCGGCGGCTTCGATCTTTTCGGGCGTGCGGCTGAGGATCGCCAAGCGCGCGCCCATTTCGCCGAGACGGCGTGCGATGGCGAGATTGATCCCGCTCGACGCGCCGGTGATCAAGGCGGTTTTGCCTGCCAACATCATACTATTCATCCTGTCCATAGGGCGGCGCGCGGTGGGTCCACAGTTCACCCGACAGCGAACCGCCGCCATCGATGGTGAGCGTTGCGCCGGTGATATAACTTGCGGCGCTGCTGCCGAGGAAGGCGATCGCCTGGGCAACTTCGAATGGATCGCCGCTGCGGCGCTGCGGGTTGGCGTCGACAAAATGGGCGCGCGCCTCGTCAGGATAGCTGTCGAGCCCGGCGGTCGCGATCAGCCCGGGGGCGACGCAATTGACCCGGATGCCATGCTCTGCCCATTCGACCGCCGCAGTGCGGCTGAGGTTAATCACCCCGGCGCGCGCCGCACTCGAATGGGCGATGCCGGGCATGCCGCGCGCGTTCGCGGCGACGAGGTTGACGATGGCGCCACCGCGCTGCGCCGCGATCCAGCTTTGGGCCGCCGCCTGCATGACCAGCCACGGACCGGTGAGGTTGGTCTCGATTACCGCGCGCCAGCCCTTGGGGCGGAAGTCAGCCATCGCCTGCGCGAATTGCCCACCGGCGTTGTTCACGACGAGATCGAGCGTGCCAAATTCGGCAGCAATGCGAGCGAAGAGGGCGGCGATGGCATCTTCGTCGCGAATGTCGGCGACCATGCCAAATCCATCATGACCGGCATCGCGCAGCGCCGCTTCGGTCGCGGCCAATCGTTCGGGCGTTCGTCCGCAAAAGGCCACCCGGGCGCCGAGTCGAGCGAGCAGCCACACCGTCGCCGCGCCGATGCCGCTGCCACCGCCGGTAACCAGTACCACCTTGCCTGCATACAGGCCGTCCGCCAGCGCGTAGGGCGCGTCGGTGGGGGAGGCGTTGGCGGTCGACTGTCGGGTCATCGCAAGAGCTCGCCCGCGATGATGAGTTTGCGCACCTCGGTCGTCCCCGCGCCAATTTCCATCAGTTTGGTCGATCGGAACAGCCGGTTGATTTCGGATTCCCAGATATAGCCGGCGCCGCCATGGACCTGAACCGCATGATCGAGGACGCGATTGGCGGTTTCGGCAGCATAATGGACCGACGCTGCGGTCAGCGCGTGGATACGACCGCGGCCGCCTTCGCCGCCCGCAATCTTGGTGCATTCGGCCAGCACCTGCCAGGTGAAACCGCGCATCGTTTCGATCGCGACATACATATCGGCGATATGGGCCTGGACCAGCTGGAATTCGGCGATCGGTTTGCCGAATTGCTGGCGGGTCTTGGCATGCTCGATCGTGAGTTCCAGCGCGCGTTCGCAAATGCCGAGACAGATCGGCGCGATCATTGCGCGTTCCAGGTCGAGCCCGCTCATCACCACCGCGATCCCGTCATTCTCGCCGCGCAAGCGGTTGGCCGCGGGGACGCGGCAATCTTCGAGCACCAGCTCGGCAGTCTGGCTGCCGCGATAGCCCATCTTCACCAGCTTCTGCGCAACCTTGAAGCCCGGGCTGTTGGTGGGAACAACAAAGGCAGAGATGCCGCGTTGCCGTGCCGCCGGATCGGTCTTGGCATAAACGAGCACGACATCGGCGACGGGTCCGTTGGTGATGTAAAGCTTGGTGCCGTTGAGGATATAATCGTCGCCATCGCGCACCGCGGTCGTGCGCATCGACCCGAGCGCGTCGGACCCGGCACCGGGCTCGGTCAACCCGAGCGCGCCGATCCATTCGCCGCTGGTCAGCTTGGGGATGAAGCGCGCGCGTTGTTCATCGTCTGCATTGGCTTCAATATTGTTGAGGCACAGATTTTCATGCACCACCCAGCTGAGCGCAAAGGCGTGGTTCCAGCGCGCAAACGCTTGCGCCACCAGTCCCGCGGCGAAAATATCGAGGCCGGCGCCGCCGTAAGCCTCGGCGGCGGTCAGTCCCAGATAGCCATGCGCGGCAAGTCCCCGGAACGCGGTATCAGGCCACCATTCCTCATCGTCCATCCGGCGCGCCAGCGGCGCGAGTTCGGATCGCGCGAAACGGTCCGCCTGGTCGAGCATTTCGCGGTGCGTGGGGCCGAGCGCCGTGCTCCATCCCCCGTTCGATTCCTTGGCGTCCATGATGTGTCCGTCTCCCCAACAAGGGCTAGCAGCGTTTGATTATAGTAACAAGACCTTACGGTTTATCGGTTTACTAATCTGCTGTGCCGCTCTAGATTTACGGAGCGCAGGGAAGGGACGTTCGATGCAGGCGACGGTAGGTTTCGAGATCGATCAGCGTTTGGGCATTCTGACACTGGCGCGGCCGGCGTCGAACAATGCCTGCGACCCCGCATTTATCGATGGGCTGGCCGCGGCCGCCCTAGCCGCGACCGACGCCGACATCGGCGCTTTGCTGATCCGTGCTGACGGCGCGAACTTCTGCGTCGGTGCCGACCTCAAACATTTAGCCAGCGTGAAGGGCGATCTCGCCGACGCGCTCGACGCGATGGCAATCACTTTCCATCATGCGGTGACGTTGCTGGCGGATTTGCCTGTACCCGTGATCGGCGCGGTGCAAGGTCATGCAGTTGGCGCCGGCTTTGGTCTCGCGCTCGTGTGCGACCAATTGCTGATCGCCGACGGTGCGCGCTTCTCGACCGGTTATGCCCGGCTCGGGCTGAGTGCCGATGCGGGGGTCAGTTTTCATCTGACGCGGGCGCTCGGGGTGCGGCAGGCGCGCTCGTTGTTGATGGTGCCGCGAACGATCGGCGCGGCGGAGATGATAGCATTCGGGCTAGCTGATGCGATCGTTGCCGACACCGGACTTCAGGCCGAGGCGCTGCGCCGCGCCCATGCCCTCGCCGTCGGTCCTACCGACGCCTTTGCGGTCATTAAGCAGCTGACCGGCCGCGCATTGGATCACGATTTGGCCGCGCATCTCGACCTCGAACGCACCGAGATCGTCTCGCTCACCCGCCGACCCGACGCGCAGCAGCGGATCGCCGCGGTGCTCGGATAAGCGACGATCAAGGCTCGTTGTTTGCGAGCATGTCGGTGAGGTTGGACTTCATGCTGCGCAGGGTACGCGCGGTCGTTTCCAGATCGGCGCTGTCCAGACCCAGCAGGATTCGGGTTTCCTCCCCGGCAACCAGCTTGCGGATGGCGGCGATCGTCGATTTGCCCGCGTTGGTGATGAACAGCCGCTTGACCCTCCGGTCGACCTGATCGGGCCGCCGTTCGACGAGGCCTGCCTCCTCCAAACGCTCGATCAGCCCGCCGACTGCTACCTTGCCGATGTCCATCTGGTCCGCCAGCGCGACCTGCGACAAGCCGTCGGAGCGCGCGAGGAACACGAGCAGTAGCCATTGCGATCGCGTAAGGCCGATGGGTTTCAGCGCCCGATCAACTACCCGGCGACGCAGCCTGGCGACATCATGCACCAGGAAATTGAGCCGTAGCTCCCAGTCTAGATCATATGGCACAAATTTCCCCAGTGACCGCCCCGCACAACCGTTCGGTGCGCGAACCAAGCTGGAGCGCATCGAACGGGTCAAGTCAACAGAGTGCGGCGTGGCGTTGGCGTGGCCTAGAAGGAATAACCGACCTTGGCGCCAACGATGCGCGGCTGGCCGGGATAATCGCTGGCGGTGGAACCGAGCGCAAACACGGTGCGGCGATAATCGGTTTTCAGCACATTCGTGGCAAAGGCGGTGACGCGAAATTGCCCAAAATCGACGCTGGCGCGCAGATCGAGCAGGCCATAACCATCCTCAGCCGCCAAGCTCGACGCGCCGCCGAAGATCGGATTCGCCTCGCCGGGTTCATGGAAGAAGTCGCTGAGCAAGGCGTAATCGGCGCGCAACGACAGCTGGTTGTCGCCGAAAGGCACGCGCCATTCAGCCCCGACGTTGATCGTATGCTTTGGCGCACGGACCAGCCTTGTCCCCGAATAATCGGCGACCGCGCTGGCGACATAACGATCATATTTGGCGTCGAGATAACCATAAGCGACGCTGACGTCGAAATTGTCGCTGGGGCGCAGAACGATCTCGACGTCGACGCCCTTGACCTTCGACGAGGCGGCATTGTCGATCAGCGAGGCGGCGACGCCGCCGCCCAGATCGACGATCCGGGACACCTGCAAATTGGTATAGTCATATTTGAACGCTGCCAGATTGAACCGCACCCGCCGGTCCATGAATTCGGATTTCAGCCCGATTTCATAGGTCGTGATCTCTTCAGGACTGAACAGCACATTGGCTTGGCTGGCCGTAAAAGGCACATATTGGAACCCGCCCGATTTGAAGCCCGTCGAATAGCTCGCATAGACATTGACGTCGGGGGTGAATTTATAGGTGACGACCAAGCGCGGATCGAAAGAGGTGTAAACGGCGCTGTTGTCGACCGTGAAAGGCACCGCGATCAATGGCGCTGCATCGGTTGTCGTACCCGACTGGATCGCACGCTTTTCGTCGCGGGTATAGCGCGCGCCGGCAGTCAGATCGAGCTTGTCGCCGATATGCAGCGTGGCCTGACCGAACGCCGCATAGCTGTCGGATTCGAAGTCCGCGATGGTCACGTCGGTTGCCGGCGTTCCCGCCGCCGCGCGCACCGCGCTGTCGATCCCGAGCAAGAAGGTGTCGATGCGGAGCGATTTGTCATGGTAATAAAAGCCGCCGATGACCCAATCGAGCGCGCCGCCGAAAGACAGCGCGCCGTCGGGGTCCGATGCGAGACGAAACTCCTGGGTGAACTGCTTTGAACGTTCGCGTCCTAGCTGATCGAGCACGCTGCGTGACGACCCTTCAAGATCGCGCGATTCGTCGGTGGCGAGCTTGCGGTAACCGGTGATCGAGGTCAGCGAGGCAAAGCCAAGGTCGAATTCGCCGCGCGCGATGTAGGTTTGGGCCTCGCGGTCGAGAGTCGGGTCGCGCGAGATAAAACCGCTGTTGCCGCCCGGATTGACGATTGGCGTGCGGCCGGCGGCCCCCAGGAAGATCGCCGACGGATTGGCTGGTGTCCGGACCCCGGTCAGCGGATTGACGATCGGTCCGCTGCCCCGGTTGAAGCCGGCAAAGGCCGCTTCATCGCCGTCGGTAATATATTCGGCGGTGAGTTCGATGCGCACCGCATCGCTCGGCTCGAATGCCAGCTTGGCGCGCCCGCCCTTATTGTCGATCCCCTGAAAGGTCGTGCCAGTGGTCAGGTTGGTGAGATAGCCTTCGCGGTAATCGCGCCACGCCGCGACGCGAAACTGGACGGTGCCGTTGCTGGTTACCGGTCCGCCGACCGCACCAAAGATGTTGTAGCCGTTGTAGTTGCTCACCCCGGCCTCGACCTGCCCCTCGAAATTCGGGGTCGGTGATTTGGTGATCACGTTAATCGCGCCGCCGATCGTGTTGCGGCCATACAATGTGCCCTGCGGACCGCGCAGCACTTCGATCCGCTCGACATCGCGCAGCGACGCGAACGAACCGCTGGCGCGGCCGAGATACACATCGTCGACGAACACCCCGACCGAACTTTCCGAACCTGGATCGAACGAGCGGGTACCGATGCCGCGGATATACAGCTGCGGACGCGTTGCGCCGAAACTGCCGAAATAAAAGCTGGGGACGCGCGGCGCGACGGCGGAGATGTCGGTGATGCCCTGACGTTCCAGCTGTTCGGACCCGAATGCGCTGATCGCGACCGGAATATCCTGGATCCTTTCTTCGCGGCGTTGGGCCGTGACGAGAATTTCGTCGATGCCGCCCACTGTGCTCGGCGTTGGCGACGTTGTCTCATCCGATGGCGTTTCATCGCCGGGCGCGGCTTGTGCCTGAGCAGCGACGGGATAGACCAAAAGGACAAGCGCAGCCGATGCGAGTCGCGCGGATTTCACATGTGATTTCAAGTTACCCTCCCAAGGTACACGGTCTCAGCCGTTCCGCTTTAGTAAGGTATTAGTACGGTAATTAAGATGGATCGTCAATCAGTTTACTTATGATCGCTGCGGCGGCCATTCCGCAGGCGAGCTGCGCGACGTCACGGCGTGTGGTGGGCAAGCAGCAGCGACAAAAAATGCGCGTCGGACCATGTGCTGCGCGCGCCTGCAGATAGTGCGACGAGATCGAGTTTAGCCTGGCGCACGATGGTGAGCCGCCGTGACGGAATGACGTAAAGTCGCTGATCGCCTGCGCCGGCGGCGACAACCATGTCGGCGGGTAGGTCAGCCGCCTTTTCCGTGATGTCGGTCGAGCGTGTCACCATGTCGCGCGCGGTGGTCGGTCGCGGCAGCCACCAGGTCAGCCCATAAGCCGCGTTGGCCTTGCTTCCCTCAAATAGTTGGGCGAAGGCCTCCGGGTCGACAATTTGTTTGCCCGATACCTTGCCACCGGCGCGAACGAACTCGCCGAGCTTTGCCCATTCGTCAGCCGCGAGCACCATGCCCTGCGGCATCAGCGGCAGGCCGTCGGCGCCGTTGCGCCATTCGTCCACCTTTATGCCCGCTGGCGTGAGAATCCGGCGCTCGGCATAACGCCCCGGGTTTGCGTCCTGTCCTGCGGCTTCGAGCTTGCGCCGCAAAATCTCGCCGAAAATCTGCATCGGCGCGGG
Organism: Sphingopyxis sp.; assembly: GCF_965279725.1. GTDB lineage: Bacteria > Pseudomonadota > Alphaproteobacteria > Sphingomonadales > Sphingomonadaceae > Sphingopyxis. The sequence goes on along the minus strand of NZ_CBDIIL010000002.1, from coordinate 688,274 downwards.
GCCATATTGGAAGGTAGCTCCCGGCGCGGCGGTCAGCGGTAATTTGGTCGATTCGGCATAGCCCAGTGGCCGCCCGATCGCGGAGGCTTGACCGCTCGTCATCGAAAGCAGCTGGCGGATGGTGATCGCGCTTTTCTGCGGGTCGCGCTGCCATTCGGTGAGCGTATCGGCGGCGCGTTCGTCAAGGGTTAGCAGCTTGTCCTGGACCGCCGCGGCGGCCATCAGCCCGACGAGGCTTTTCGTTCCAGACCACAGTTCGTGCGGCTTGTCGGTGTCGGCGGAACGGCACACCGGTTTGCCTTTGTCCAGGACGAGGACCGCGACGCCCTTGTTCGCGTCCGAATAAGCAATCGCTGCAGCGCAGCCCGGAAGCCCGTTTTCGCTTGCGCGGGCGCTGGATGGCAACAAGACGGCGCCTGCTAGAAGAGCAACGATGCCCAAGCTTTTCGCGATCATGTTCCGCTCCCATTTTCCGTTGCTTGCTAATTCCTTTATTATCGATAATAATTTCAATCGCAATCGCCGATTGCTCCGCCTCGGGTCCAGATTAGGATGCCGGGTGGGAGACGCAGATGAAAAGCCGAACGGAAACCATGGCCGCGATGACCAGCGACGAGGATAGCGCGCCGACCCAGGACCGCGTGATCGCGCGGTTGCTGACCGACGATATTGTCGAATGGCGCATCCTGCCCGGGACGTGGCTGCGCGAGCGCGAGATCGCTCAGCGTTTTGGCGTGTCGCACGCGCCGGTCCGCGAAGCTTTCCGGCATTTGTCGCGGATCGGACTGGTCAAGGTCGTGCCGTGGCGCGGCACCTTTGTGATCGACATCGACCAGCATGCCGCGACCGAAGTTTACGAGCTTTGGAAATCGCTGTTCGGTGTCGTCTGCCGCCTGGCGGCCAAGGAAATGAGCGATCGCGACGGGCGCGAACTGATGCATCGACTCGTAGAATATAAGGATGTCACGCAGCGTACCAACAACACGTTTGAGCATCTCAAGGTCTCGAACCGGATCGGGCGCTTCATTGCGACGCGGAGCAACGCACCGCTCGCGCTTGAGCTGCTCGACCGCCTCGCGCTGCTCGCGCGCTGGCAGCATAATGTTTTCACCGAATCCTTCATCGACACCCATGACCTCGACGCCGCGAAGCGATCGGCGCTGCTCTATGACCAGCTCTGCCGCCATATTTTTGCGCGCGAAGCGGACGAGGCCGATGCGGTGGCGCGGGCGTTGATCGCGGTGTCGCAGACCAGCTTTGCGGTAGCGCTCGAGGAATATCAGGCGCGCCACAGCAAGCCGAAGCCCGGCCGTCGCCGCGCAAAACCGGCATGAGCGCGGCGGGGAACGGGAGCGGTTCGGGCACCAATCGCCGAACATTGCTGAAAGCGGGTTTGACCGCGCCGCTGGCGTTGCAGGCCATGCCGGCCGGCGCGATGGCAAAGGATGACGCGGTGTTCGGTTCCGAAAAATTGGTTGCCGACGTCCGCGCCTATGCCGAAGCAGGCAACAAACAGTCGGGCGGCCCGGGTGATCGCTGGACCGCCGACTGGGCCGCAAAACGTCTTGCTGCCGCTAGTTTTGCCGTTGAGCGGCAGGGGTTCGATGTCCCTTGGTTTGAGAGTGGGCGCGCGGATTTGGCTGTCGGCGATGCGCGCATTGCGCTGACCGCCCAGCCATTGGTGGTGCAGACCGCGGCGGGGGGGCTGACCGCGCCGCTGCGGCTGGCGGAGTTACCCGGGCCACTGGATGGTGCGATTGCGGTCATCCGTTTGCCCTATCGCCGCTGGTCGACGCTCGTCGATCGCGCGGTGCGCGAGCCGCTTGCCGATGCGCTGGCGCGCGGGGCAGGGGCCGTGATCCTGGTCACGACCGGGCCGTCGGGGGAGGCGCTTTTGTTCAACGCGCCAGCGGACAAGCCGCTGTCTGATCGCCCGCTTGCCTTGTTAGGGTCGGCCAAGGCCGCGCCAATCGTCGAGGCAGCGCGTTACGGACGCGAGGCGACGCTCACGTTGACCGGTACGAGCGGGCAGCGAACCGCCGAAAATATCATAGGGCGGCGGCTGCGCGGTGATGACCGGCGCTGGTTGGCCGTGTCGACACCACGCTCGGGCTGGACCGATTGCGCGGGCGAACGCGGCCCCGGGATCGCCATCTGGCTGGCGCTCGCCGAATGGGCGCCGCGCGTGTTTCCGCAGCATAACCTGCTGTTCGTCTGCAACAGCGGGCATGAATATGAAAATCTCGGCGCAAGCCATCTCGTCGAAGCCTTTGGTCCGCCACCCGCAAAGACCGATTTCTGGCTCCATCTCGGCGCCAACGCTGCAACGCGCGATTGGCAGGAAATGCCCGGACGACTGTTGCCCTTGCCGAGTGCCGACCCCTATCGCTTCCTGATGACCTCGCCCGATCTTGTCGAGCGGGCGAGGGCGATATTCACTGGGCAGCCTGGAATCGAGATGGCCTATCCGTCGAGCGATGGTGCGGCGGGCGAGCTCACCGAAGTGGTGAAGGCGGGTTATCCGCGGCACGCCGGAATCTTTGGCGCGCACCGCCATCATCATGCCGCGGGTGACGATATGGCGACGATTGTTGCCGAGCCACTTGCCGCTACGGCGCGCGGTTTTCGTGACCTTCTCGTCGCCGCCGTTCCGGTCGCGCGCTGACCCATTCCATCGCTGCGCGACGTTTTCCGGCTTGACTCACGTGCCCATTTGCACAAAATTATCGATAATAATGACACAAAAATATTGGTGGAGGATTTTATGGTTCGCAAAGCGCATCTTTTCCTGTGTTCGGCCGCGCTCTGGGCGATCGTGCCCGCGGTCGCCTCGGCGCAAGCCTCTCCCGATGGCGCACCGCCTGTCGATGACAATGCCGAAACCTCTGACGATAGCGCGATCGTCGTCACGGCGCGGCGCCGCGAAGAACGTCTGATCGACGTTCCGACCGCAGCGTCGATCATCGATGCCCAGTCGCTCGCCGATCGCGGCGGCGCGACCGGCAGCGGCGAGCTGCTCGCCGACCAGCCGAGTGTGCGCTTCAACAACCTCAACTCGTCGGTGACCTCCGAAATCTCGATCCGCGCCTCGTCCACCGCGCGCGCCACTAATGGCGACCCCAGCGTCGGCTTGTATCGCAACGGTTCGTACATCGGGGGCGGCGCGATCGGCGGCCGCAACTTCACCCGCCTCGACTTTCTCGACATCGGCCGTGTCGAAGTGTTGCGCGGGACGCAGGGCGCGCTCTACGGTCGCAACGCGGTCGGCGGTGCGATCAACGTCCTGTCCGCCGAACCCGAGTTCAACTTCGGGGGCTGGGCAAGCGCGCGCTATAGCTTCGAGAACAACAGCTTCCAGACGCAGGGCGCGGTCAACGTGCCGCTCGGCGACGGCGCTGCCTTCCGCATCAGCGGCGACTTGGTCGAACAGGACAAGGGCTTTTTCTATAATCCCGACAACGACGTCTATTTCGACCAGCAAAAGGGTCACGGCCTGCGCGGTCAGCTCCGCCTCAAGCGCGGCCCGGTCGACGTCGTGCTGCTCGCCGAGACCCAGCGGCTGACGACGCCGACGATCCACTATCAGATATCCATCCCCGCGGGCACGCCCGGCTTTCCCGGCGGCTATAGCCAGGATCGGTTCAGCTACCCCTGGAACACTGCGCCGCGCGCGAGCCAGGATGTCGATGGGCTTCAGGCGATCATCCGGGTCGACCTCGGCGGGGCGCAACTCGCCTCGACGACCTTTTTCCGCAAGCGTCACTCCGAATATGATCTCGACAATGATGCGATCAGCCCGGCCGAGCTGGCGCGGGCGCGCGCGGCGGGTCAAATCGGGGCGCTGACCCCGCTCGACCCCAACACATCGTCCTTCGTCATCGACACAACCGACAGCTTCTCGCAGGACATTCATGTGACCGGCAGCGGTGACCAGTGGACCTGGCTCGTCGGCGGCGAGGCGTTGATCCTCGACAGCGATTTCTCGGTCGCGACCACGCGCAGCCCGACGCTCGCCAATCCGTCGCCGGGCAATATCGCCCCGGCGCGGCTCCATTTCGAAAGCTATGCCGCTTATGGCTCGCTCGGCTTCGACCTGACCGACAGCCTCAACGTCACCGGCGAACTTCGTTACACGCGCGACAGCCGCAGCATCACCGCGCGGCAATATGATCTGGCGACCAATCTGCCGATCGGCGGCGCCGCGCGCGTCATCGACGGCGATATCAGCGCCGATAACCTCTCTTATAACGCGACACTTTCTTACAAGCTTGCGCCCGACACCCTCGCCTATGGCAAGGTCGGCAGTAGCTATCGCGCCGGTGGCTTCAACACCCGCTTGTCCGACCCGCGCGCGCCGCGCCCGGTGGAAGTGTTGTTCGGCAATGAGAACAGCACCACCTATGAAGCCGGTATCAAGGGCAGCCCGATCCGCCGCGGCTATTTTGCGATCGCGGGCTATTACACCGAACTCAAGGATCTCATCGCGCAGGTCGACGATGGCTGCGCGCTGACGAACCCGGCCTGTCCCATCGCCGCCGTTGCCTATCTGACCAACGCCGGGGACGCGAAAAGCTGGGGTATTGAGGCTGAATATAGCCAGGGTTTTGATTTGGGCGCGGGAACCGGCAGGCTCGCGCTGAGCGGTTCGCGTCAGGGCGGTGAGGTCAAGAACGGGCGCTATGCAAACCTCGATCTCGCGCAGGTGCCCGACTGGCTGGCCTCGGCCAACCTCAACCTTCGCCAACCCGTGACCAACGATGTCACGTTGACCGGCAATGTCCTCGTCAACGGCCAGTGGGGCGGCAAGCAGGAGCTGACCGCGACCTCGGTCGATCTCGACGATTATGTGCTGGTGAACCTGCGCGTCGGGGTCGAGTTCGGCGATGTCAGCATTTCGGCCTTTGCCAATAATGTGTTCGACAAGGTTTATTTCGTCGCGCAGGCGCCGACAATCAACCGTTACAGCCAGCCGCGCGTGATCGGCGTCGAAGGGCGCATCACCTTCTGAACCCGACAAGCGGAGGAGCGACGGCATGCGATCTGGTTTTCGGATATTGGCGATGCTGGCGGCATGCGGACTTGGGGTCGCGGCTGCTGCGGCCAGCGACCCCACTGCTACGCCGCCTAAGGTGCGGATCGCGCAAGGGACGCTCGCCGGCGCCGCCGTTGGCGAGGTTGAGCATTTCTTCAACATCCCCTTTGCCGCCGCGCCGACCGGAAATCTCCGCTGGCGCGCGCCGGCGCCCGCGCCGCGCTGGCAGGCTGTCCGTGACGCGTCGCGGCTCGGCCCCGCCTGTCCGCAACCGCTACGCCCGGCGCTGGTGGCGGGCGGGGTCGCCGACAACCAATCGGAAGATTGCCTCCAGCTGAATATCTGGCGACCGAAGAATGCCCGCAAGCTGCCGGTGATGGTCTGGGTGCATGGCGGCGCAAACATCCTGGGATCGGGAACCTTCCCGGTCTTCGACGGCAGCGCCTTTGCGCGGCAGGACGTCATCCTCGTCACGATCAACTACCGGCTCGGGGCGCTCGGCTTTTTTGCCCACCCCGCGCTGACCGCCGAAGCGGGGCGAAATGCGCCATTCGGTAATTATGCGATGATGGACCAACTCGCGGCGCTGCGCTGGGTGAAAAAGAATATCGCAGCCTTTGGCGGCGATCCGAAGCAGGTGACGTTGTTCGGCGAATCGGCGGGCGCGATCGGCGTATCGACTTTGCTCGTCCACCCCGAAGCGAAAGGGCTGTTCGCGCGCGCGATCGTCCAGTCGGGCGTCGGCTTGCTCGACCCGCGCACCCTCGCCGAGCAGGAGGCGTTGGGTACCCAGCTGGCCGAGCGGGCAGGGGCGGGTACAGCGGCAACGCCCGCCGCCTTGCGCGCGCTATCGGTCGAGGCGCTGCTCGCAGCGCCGACCGACCGCGCGGCGGGCATGGTCGCCCCCTTTATCGACGGACGGCTGATCCGCGAAGCGCCGTGGCGCTTGCTCGCGCGCAGCGAACCGATCGACGTGCCGCTGATGGTCGGCGCGAACAGCAACGAAGCGAGCGTCATCCTGGCGATGGGCGTCCCGCCCGCCGCGGCGCGGGCTTATGTCGGCGCGGATACGACGGCGGCGACTGCGGCCTATGGCGCCGATCTGCCCGAGAATGAGTTCGCGCGGCAGGTGCTCGGCGACGCCTGGTTCGTCGCGCCCGCGCGCTGGCTGGCAGAGCGGACGCAGATGGGTGCGCCGTCCTATCTTTATCATTTCGGCTATGTCGCCGCCGCGCGGCGCGCGCGCGCCAAGGGCGCGGCGCATGGCTCCGAAATCCCTTATGTCTTTGGCACGCTCGACTATCTCGCCGCGCTCGCGCCGCCGGTCGACGCGGAGGATCGCGCGTTCAGCGATGCGCTGATTAGCTGCTGGGCCAGTTTTGCCAAGAGCGGCGCCCCGATGTGCGCGCTCGTTCCCGACTGGCCGCGTTATGAATCCGGCACCGACAATCTCGCGCTGCTCGCCCCGCAATCGCAAGTCGTTCGCGGTTTTCGTAAGCAACAGCTCGACCTTCTCCTGCGCGTTCACGCCAAGGCGTATCCGCTCAAATAGCTTCGGTCGCGCGCCGGAGCGCGGCCGTATGCGCCCGCTCCCGCTGCGATCTTTGTCGTCGATTGGTGTGGAAATCAGACTGGGAGAGACGAAATGACGAAGAAAAGAATTTTGACCGGCCTCGTGACGTGCGGCGCTTTTGGCGTGATTGCGATCGCCGCACAGGCTGGCTTCGGCGGAGGAGCGGGTGCTGATGGCGTCCCGTTGGTCACCTTGCCGCTTGCTTCCGCGTCTTCCACCAAAACGGCGGTGTCGGCGGTGTCGGCGGTGTCGGCGGTGCAGGCGCAGCCCGCGAGCCTCACCATCGCGGGCGACGGTTATGTCTATGACTGGACCGCGCTTCAGGCCGCGATCGCCGCCGACAGCGAAGTGCCGTCGGGCCATTTCATCGTCGGCAATGTGGCGAGCCCCGATTATCTCTTCAGCTATGAGAAGGGCAGTTTCGGGATCGACCGGATCACCCCGCTGGCGTCGGCTTCAAAATGGTTCGCTGGCACGCTCGCGATGCGAATGAAGCAGGCGGGTATCGTGACGCTCGACGATCCGATGCGCCCGCCGCTCGCTTTCTGGACGACCAGCGGCACCAAGAAGGACGTCAAGCTGAAGCACACGCTGTCGATGACCTCGGGCTTCAACGCCAGCCCATTGGTCGGCGGCTGTCAGCTGCTTCCCGCACAGACGCTTTACGCCTGTGCCAAGAGTATCCACGACCTGCGCTATGACAGCCTGCGCCCCGGCAACGCACCGGGCGCGCAGTATAGCTATGGTCCCCACGGACTTCAGGTCGCCGCCGCCTATCTGGAAGCAAAAGACACGAGCATCGAGCCATCGGCGACACCGGCGCGCCAGCGCAACATCCACGATCTGTTTCGCCAGCATGTCACCGTGCCGTTGGGAATGACCAACACGACCTGGTATGATCCGGCCGGCAGCGCGCCCACTAATCCGTGGATCGCGGGCGGCGCCTTTTCGACGCCGCGCGACTATGCGAAGTTGCTGCGTGCCATGCTGCAGGGCAGTTTCATCACAGACATGACCGGCTTTACCCAGCAGCGCACCGCGGGACTGCCCCGCGTGTTCGTTCCCGCCAGCGCGGCGAACTGGGAATATGCGCTCGGCAGCTTCGTCGAATGCGACACGCCAAGCGCCTGTGCGTCGTCAAAAATCAACAGCTCGCCCGGCGCCTATGGCTGGACCGGCTGGATCGACCGTCAGACCGGCTATTATGCGTTGATCGCTACCGAGATTACGACAGGCGGCGACCGCAAGGGGGTCGAGCTGGAACAGGTGATGCAGGATCTGATCGAGACGGCGATCGCGACGCGTACCGCCGCGCCCTGACACCGGCAACGGACGAGCCCGGATGGATCCGCGCGCGCGTCCGTTCGCTGCACCGCACCAAGGAAACCGTGCGATTGACACGGCGGCGACATATCCGTAAACCGATTTACGAAAATATAAATCGGGAGTTTGGGATGGGCTTTTCGTCTATACGGCTGACGGTCAGTGAAGGATTGGCCAGGCTGACCTTTATCGATGCGGAGCGGGGCAACCCTATCGACGGTCCGTTTTGCGCAGAGATGTGCGAGGCAGCGATTCAGCTGTCAGAAAATCCCGACGTCCGCTGCGTGCTGATCACGGCCGAGGGGCCGGTTTTCAGTTATGGCGCCGACATCGGCGTCTTCGTTGACGACCTTGATGGCTTGCCGAGCAATATCAAGCGCTGGACGACGACGCTGCACAGCGCGATTGCGCGGTTGCAGCGTATGGACGCCCCCATCGTTTCTGCGGTCTATGGCGTCTGCGCCGGCGGGATGTCGGCGCTGGTTGCGGGCAGCGATATCGTCGTCGCCGCCGACAATAGCTTGTTCGTGTCGGCCTATGCCGGGATCGGATATAATTGCGATGCCGGGGCATCGGTGATGTACACCCGCCGCATGGGTGTCGGGCGGGCGCGCAAATTCCTGTTGCTCAACGAAAAGATGGATGCGGCGACGGCGTTGGCTGCGGGGCTTGCTGACGAGGTTTTGCCCGTAGATGCTTTTGCTGCTCGGGCCGAAGCGATAGCGCAGCAATTGGCGGCGGGGCCGACCAAGGCGCTGGGTGAAATGCGCCGGTTGCTCACCTCGGTGACCGATCAGCCGCTAGAGGCGCAACTTGAACTCGAAGCGCAGGCACTGGCCCGCTCGGCGGGCACCGCCGACGCCCGCGAAGGGCTCACCGCTTTTGCCGAGAAGCGCAAGCCGGTTTTCCAGGGGCGCTGAGCGATGTGGGCTTATCCCGAAATCCGCACCCTCGGTGATTATCCGGCCTATTGGGCACGCCACGACGGCGAGCGGCTGGCGTTGCGGACGTTTGAGCGCCGCGTCAGCTTTGGCGAATTCGACCGTATCGCAAACCAGGTCGCGCATTTCCTGCTCGATGGCATTAGCGAACCTGGCGCGCTGGTCGGCTTCATGGGCAAGAACAGTTCCGATTTCTATTTCGCGCTGTTCGGGTGCGCGCGGACGCGTAGCGGGCTGGTGATCTACAATTGGCGGCTCGCAGCGCCGGAATTGGCGCAGCAGATCGCCGACAGCCGGGCGCGCTTTGCCATAGTCGAACGCGAATGCGAGCCACTGTGGGAGGCCGCCTGCGCATTGCTCGACGCGCCGCCGCAAGCGATCTGGATCGACGGTGAGGAAAGCCTGGAAGCCCGGGTTGCGGCTTATCCCGCCACGCGCCCCGCCGTCCATGTCGAGCTCGAAGACACGGCGTTTCAGCTCTACACCTCCGGCACCACCGGCCAGCCCAAGGGCGTTATGCTGGCGCATGGCGCGACTAACATGATGCGGCTTTGTGAGCATCTGGAGCCCGCCTATCACTGGGAGGATGGCGACAGTTTCGTCAACGGGTTGCCCAATTTTCACCTGCTTCACATCGGTATCATGCTGCAATGCCTGTATAACGGCGTCGCGATTGACATCGTCCGCCAGTTCGATCCGGCGGTCATGCTCCATACGATCAGCCGCCAGCGCCCGACCTTGCTCACGCTCACGCCGACGATGCTGCAAATGTTGCTCGATCACCCGTCATCCGCAACTAGCGATTTTTCGTCGTTGCGGCTGACGCTCTATGCCGGGTCGGCGATTTCGCTGGGCCTCATCAAGCGGGCGATCGCCGCGATGCCGTGCGAGTTCATGCAATTTTATGGCTCGACCGAGGCCGGGGGCGCCACATCGATTTTGCGGCCCAACGAGCATGATCTGAACGACGAAGCCAAGCTGCAAAGCTGTGGTCGGCCGCTGCCGCTGGTCGAATTTCGCATTCTCGATACCGACGGCAATCCGGTCGCCGAGGGCGAGCCGGGCGAGCTCTACGTTCGGCAACCGTCCATCACCAAAGGCTATTGGGGCCAACCCGAGGTCACCGCGCAGGTGATCGCCGACGGCTGGTATCGCAGCGGCGACATCGTACGCCGCGACGCAGAGGGCCTGTATTATATCGTCGATCGCGCCAAGGACATGATCGTGTCGGGCGGCGAGAATATCTATTCGGCCGAGGTCGAGAATATCCTGTCGACCCATCCGGCGGTCGCTGCGGTCGCCGTCATCGGCGTCCCCGATCCGCGCTGGGGCGAGGCGGTGAAGGCGATCGTCATCACCCGGGACGAAGGGGCCGAAGACACGCATTTGATCGCCTGGTGCCGCGAACGGCTGGCCGCCTACAAGGTACCGAAAAGCGTCGATTTCGTCAGTGAATTCCCGCTCGTCCCGTCGGGGAAGGTGTCGAAAAAGGATCTGCGCGCGCTGTATTGGGGCAATGAGGGGCGCAACGTCGGTTAGCGATAGAGTCCGCCGCCATCGACGATTGACACCTGTCCGGTGGTGTACCCCGCACGCATGAAATAGAGATAGGCCTCGGCAACTTCTGCCGGAACGCCGGGGCGGGGCAGGGGTTGCCCCGCGATCATCGCGTCGATCGCCTCTGCCGGCAGTTTGGCCCAGGCGTCGGTGGCGATCAGCCCGGGGGTGACCACATTGACCCGTATCGGCGCCAGATCGACCGCGAGCCCGCGCGCCAGATGCTCGACCCCGCCCATCATCGCAGTCGACATCGCCGACCCTTTGCTGGGACGATGCGCGAGGGTGCCCGAGGTCAGGGTGATCGAGCCGCCTGGCGCCAGCTTGGGCAAGCCGTGCTTGACCGCGAGCAGGATGCTCCAGAAGCGGATTTGATAGGCGGCCTGCGCATCGGCAAGGTCGAAGTCGGCGCCTGCAATGTTGCGCCGCCGTTTCCATTCGCCGGCGCTGTGGACGAGGTGGTCGAAGGTGGGCGCGGCAGCGAAGAACTCCGCGATGCTCGCTTCCTCGGTCAGGTCGATCGCGGCGCCGCTGGCCTGGGCGCCGAGCGTTTCGCAAGCCGCGGCGACACGGTCGGCGTTGCTGGAACCGATATGCACCTTTGCCCCTGCCGCGACCGCGGCCCGCGCGACGGCAAGGCCGATACCCGAGCTTCCGCCGAGCAGGACGATCGTCTGGTCTGCCAACATTGCTGCACCTTTCACAATTTGATGACGCGCTTGCCCTTGTTCTCACCGCGATAAAGGCCCGCAAGGGCATCGGGACAAGCGTCGATACTGTCCAATATGTCTTCGTCATAGACCAGCTGTCCCGAGCGGACCCATTCGGCTAGTTGGACGACGCTATCGCTATAGCGATCCATATGATCGAAAATCACAAACCCCTGCATTCGTGCGCGCTTGACGAGCAGATGGCGCTCGACGCGCGGGCCGGTCGGCCACGGATCCCAATTCGTAATCGAGGCCGTGCCGCACACGACGACGCGCGCGCCGATCGCGAGCTTCGGATAGACCGCGTCGCTGATCGCGCCCGCAACATTGTCGAAATAGACGTTCACGCCATCGGGGCAGGCGGCGGTCAGCGTCGCCGCGATGTCACCCGATTTATAGTCGATGGCGGCGTCATAGCGAAAACGCGACAAGCACTGAGCGACCTTGTCGGCGCCGCCCGCGATGCCGACGGTGCGGCATCCGAGCAGCTTGGCGATCTGACCCACGGCGGAACCGACGGCGCCCGCGGCGGTGGATACCAGCACCGTATCGCCCGGCCTTGGTTCGCCGATCCGCGTGAGCGCGAGATGCGCGGTGACGCCGTTGATGCCGAGCACACCAAGGCTGAGCGAGAGCGGCAGGTCGGTTTCGGTGACGCGGCGGATGATCGCCGATGCATCTGCCACGGCTTGTTCCTGCCAGCCGAACCAGCCGGTGACATATTCGCCCAGCGCATAGTCGGCGCTGCGGCTTTCGATGATCTCGCCGACCGCGATAGCACGCATCACCGATCCGATGGCGACGGGCGCGGCATAATTGCCGGCATCGGCGATCCAGCCACGCATCGCGGGTTCGACAGACAGAAAGGCGTTGCGAACGCGGATCTGGCCGTCGCCGAGCACGGCTTCGGGAGTTTCGACAATCGCGAAATTCTCCGCCTGCGCGACGCCGGTGGGGCGCGAAATCAGAATACATTGGCGGTTCAAGCGGCGATGCCCATCGCGGCGCGCGCCGCGGCATAATCGTCGGCCAGCCAGTCGATATAGTCGGCCGCTGGACCCGACTGCTTGATCGCGCCGATACCCTGACCCGCGCTCCAGATGTCGCGCCACGCCTTGTGGTTGGCGCCGCCGCCGCTGATGTTGATCTCGGCACCCGGCGGTCGGCGCAGCTCGGCGGGGTCGAGCCCATTCTCGATGATCGACGGCAACAGGAAATTGGCGTCGACGCCGGTAAAACAATTGGTGACGGTGATGTCGGCGGCGCTGCCATCGACGATCATCTGCTTGAACCCGGCCTGCGTATTCGCCTCGTCACTCGCAAGGAAGGCTGAGCCGATATAGGCGAGATCGGCGCCCAATGCTTCGGCGGCCAGCACGGACCGCCCATTTGCGATACAGCCGGACAGTATGAGCAGCCCGTCCCACCATTCACGGATTTCCTGCATCAGGGCGAAGGGCGACAGATTGCCCGTGTGGCCCCCGGCGCCCGCACCGACTGCGATCAGGCCATCGACCCCCATCTCGGCGCATTTCTGCGCGTGGCGGTTCTTGATGACATCCTGGAACACCAGGCTGCCATTCGCTTGCAGTTCGCGCACCAGCCCTGGATCGGCGGCGAGAGCGAGAACGACGATCGGCACCTTGTGGCGCAGCACGACCTGAAGGTCGGGGGCGAGGCGTTCGTTGGTCCTGTGCGCGACCAGATTGATGCACCAGGGGGTATCGCCGACTGACGCTGCGATCCGCGCGACATCCTTGTCGAGATCGGCGGTCGTGCGCGGGTTCAGCGCGGGCATCGCGCCGATGATCCCGGCTTGGCACTGCGCGATGACCAGGTCGGCGGTCGAGGCGATAAACATCGGTCCCGCCATCACTGGCAGGCGCAGTTTGGCGCGCAGGTTGGCGGCGAGGCCCGCTTCGGCCGCCCGGTTCGTCATTTCCATATAATTTGTCCCTGATCGAGGACCTTGCGGTCACCGACAAAAGCTTGAAATACGGCTGACGTGTCTCCGGTCGACCAGACCCTGACGTCCAGTGTATCGCCGGGATAGATGACGCCGGAAAAGCGGCAACCCAAGGCGCCGATCGACCCCGGATCCCTATCGCAAGCCCGCGAGACCGCGACCCCCGCCTTGGCATAGCTGGCCAGGCCGTGCAGGATCGGCCTCTCGAAACCCGCTTGTTTCGCGGCGAGCGGATCGAGATGCAGCGGATTCCAGTCGCCCGACAGGCGATAGAGCAGCGCCGCACGCGGCGATACCCGTGCCTCAGCGGTACGATCCGCTTCGACATCGGGAATGATCGAAGGCCGCACAGGCGTGGGCTCACCGCCAAAACCGCCGTCACCGCGCAGCAGCAACGTCTGGTGGAGTCGGCAATACAGCGCTTCGCTTGCGGCATCGCGGATCGTCCGTTCGAGGACGAGTATGGCGCCTTTGCCTTCGCCGCGGTCGGTCAGCGACAAAACCCTCGCATCGCCAACGATCCGGGCGCTGGCGGGCAGGGGTGCGTCAAACCACGCCATTTGTTCGAAATGGACCAGTTTGGCGAAATCGACGCCAAAGGCTGGGTCGCGGATCCACATCCCCGGGCTAGTCAGGGTCACCGCATAGGAGGGTAACACCGACAGCTGACGGTCGTCGAGAAAAGCGAGATCGTCGGCGTCGCAGGGGTTCTGACCCAAGCCGACGCCTAGCGCATAGAGGATCGCATCGCGCGCATCATAGCTCTGCGTCGCCGGAGCGAAATCATGATCCATCAACGCTCGCGGCTGGATCGGCATCGCTCAGCACGGGTCCCAGGTGAAGACGTCGGACGAGCGATGCAGCGGATAGAAGTCATTGGCGAACTGGTCGAACACGCGTTCGGCGACGGTTTCGGGCGTCCAGCCGTCTGCAGTATGCGCGGTACGGATGGGTCGCGGCTGCGAGAACAGGAAAATCTCGTTGTTACGGACCGCGAAAATTTGCCCCGTCACCTTGGCGCCCGCATCGCTGGTCAACGCAACGACGAACGGGGCGATCTTGTCGGCGTCGAGTTTTTTCAGCCCGTCGACGCGCTTTTGCTGTTCGGGGGTGTCGGTCGGAATGCTGTCGATCATCCGCGTCCAGGCAAAGGGCGCGATCGCGTTCGAGCGTACCCCGAACCGCTGCATGTCGAGCGCGATCGATTTCGACAGGCCGACGATGCCGAGCTTGGCAGCGGAATAGTTCGCCTGTCCGAAATTGCCAATCAGCCCGGAGGTTGAGGTCATGTGGACGAAGGCGCCGCCTTCCTGCTCCTTGAAGAAGGGCGCGGCGGCGCGGCTGGTGTTGAAGCTGCCTTTCAGGTGGACCGCAATCACCGCGTCGAAATCCTCTGGCGACATTTTGTGGAAATAGACGTCGCGCAAGTTTCCGGCGTTGTTCACAACCGCGTCGATGCGGCCGAACGTGTCGACCCCGGCCTTGACCATCGCGCAGGCGCCGGCCCAGTCAGCGACGCTGTCGTGATTGGCGACAGCCTTGCCCCCCATTGCGATGATTTCTGCGGCGACCTGTTCGGCGGGTGAGCCTTCGTCGGCGCCTTCGCCGCTGATCGACACACCGAGGTCGTTGACCACCACCGCCGCGCCCGCTTTTGCCAGTTCGAGCGCTATGCCGCGCCCGACCCCGCGTCCCGCGCCGGTGACCAGCGCGACCTTGCCGTCCATCATTCCCATATGTCTGTCCTCAATAGCTTTTCGGCAGCCCCAGCACCTTTTCGGCGATGAAGCATTGGATCAATTGCTCGGTGATCGGCGCGAGCCGGGTCAGCGCTGCCTCGCGATAGAGCCGCTCGACATGATATTCCTTGGCATAACCAAAGCCGCCATGCGTCGCGACCGCTTGCCACGCCGCATCATGGCAGGCGCGCGCCGCGAGGAACTTGGCGCTGTTCGCCTCGGCACCGCACGGCAGGCCGCTGTCGTACAGCCGCGCTGCCTTTTCGACCATCAGCCACGCCGATTCCAGATACATCCATTTCTCGGCCAGCGGGTGCTGGATGCCCTGGTTCATCCCGATCGGGCGGTCGAACACCGTGCGGTCCTTGGCATAGGCGACCGCGCGGTCGAGCGCGTCGCGGCCGATACCGATCGCCTCGGCGCCGATCAAGATGCGTTCGGGGTTCAGGCTATGCAGGATATAGCCGAAACCCTTGCCCTCCTCGCCGATCCGGTCCTCCTCGGGAATGAACAGCCCGTCGATGAAGATTGCGTTGGAATCCACAGCCTTGCGGCCCATCTTAGGAATTAGATGGACGTCGATCTTGCTGCGGTCGAGGTCGGTATAGAAGATGGTGATGCCGTCGGTCGGCTTGGCGCAATCCTCATATTTGGTCGTGCGGGTCAGCAGCATGATCTTGTTCGCGACCTGCGCGGTCGAGGTCCAGACTTTCTGCCCGTGGACGAGGTAGCCACCGGGGACTTTCTCCGCGAAGGTCTTGATCCGTGTCGTATTCAATCCCGCGTCGGGCTCGGTAAAACCGAAACAGCATTGATCCTCGCCCGCGACCAGCGGCGGTACCCAGCGCGCTTTCTGTTCGTCGGTGCCTTTCACCACGATCGGATGCGGGCCGAACAGGTTGATATGGATCGTCGATGCCGCGGCAAAACCGCCGCCGCACGCCGCGACCTCGTTCATCATCGTCATTGCCTCGGTGACGCCGAGGCCCGATCCGCCATATTCCTCGGGCATTGTGATCCCCAGCCAGCCGCCGTCGGCCATCGCGCGGTGGAATTCGCGCGGGAATTTGCCGTCGTCGTCGCGCGCCAGCCAATAGTCGTCGTCGAACGGCGAACAGGCAGCGCGCACGCCTTCGCGGATGGCGTCGAGATCGTCTTGGGTGGGCAGGGGGCGGGTGGCGGACATGGTCTCTCCAGTCAGGCGCTGGCCAGCGTCTTTTGCGCGGCCTTCAGATGCGGGATGTCGTACATTTTGCCGTCAATGCCGAGCGTCCCGGCATCGGGCTGCGCGGCGAACGCATCGACGATCTTTTGCGCTTCGGCGATTTCGTCGGCCGAGGGCGCGTAGCAACGGTTGATCACCGCGACCTGATCGGGATGGATCGCGATGCGCCCGGTAAAGCCGTCGCGGCGCGAACGGCGACAATCGGCCTCCAGCCCGTCGGCATCACGGAAATCGGCGTAGAGCGTGTCGAGCGGCGCGACCTCGGCGGCGGCGGCGGCATAAAGACAATGGGTGCGCGCGACCTGATAGGGAAAGGTCCAGCTGCCGTCGGCTTCCTTGTTTGCGGTCGCGCCTATTGCGGCGGCGAGATCCTCGGCGCCCCAAGTCAGCGCGATCAGGCGCGGATGCGGCGGAGTATAGCTGCCGAGGTTGAACATCGCCTTCGGAGTTTCGGTCGCGACGACCGCGATTTTGACCGAGCCGTTCGCCATGCCGGTCGCGGCCTCCAGCCTATCGAGCTCGGCGGCGATGCGGGCGATGTCGTCGGCGCCATTGGCCTTGGGGATGAGCAAACCGTCGAGTCCGGGTTTCACCACCGCGGCCATGTCGTCGAAGGTCATGCCGGTGTCGAACGGATTGACGCGGACGAAGAAAGCCCAGTCGCGCGTTCGGTTTTGCGCGATTAGCTCAGCGACCAAAGCGCGTGCCGCCACCTTCATACTCGGCGCGACCGCATCCTCCAGATCAAGGATCAGCGCGTCGGCGCCGATGGCCGCCGCCTTGGCGAACTTGCGCTCACTGTCGCCTGGCACAAAGAGCATCGAGCGCAATCTCATGCGGGCAAACGCATCATCAAGGCGCCGCGCAGGGTGCGGCAGATAATCTCGTCGCGTTGGTTGAGACCGAGATGCTCGAAGGTGACGATTCCTTGCGTCGGGCGCGATTTGCTGTCGCGCAGTTCCATCACGGTCGTCCGCGCACGGATCGTGTCGCCGGCGAACACGGGCTTGGGGAAAGTGGTGTCGGTCATGCCCAGATTGGCAATCGTCGTACCCAGCGTGGTGTCCTGCACCGACAAGCCGATCACCAGCCCCAGCGTGAAGATCGAATTCATCAGCGGTTTGCCGAATTCGGTGCGCGACGCATAATCATGGTCGATGTGGATCGCCGCCGGATTGTATGTCAGCGACGAGAACAGCATATTGTCCATGTCGGTGACGGTGCGGCGGATTTCATGGTCGAACGTCTGTCCGACGCTGAACTGTTCGAAATATAATCCCGGCATGTGATATTCCCTAGTTGAGCCGCCCGAGGATCGACACCGCCGCGACGCTGTTGAATGGCGCACCACCCAGATTGTGGGTCAGGCCATAATCGACGGTGCCGCGTTGGCGATCGCCGGCGCGGCCTTCGAGCTGTTGATATACTTCATACGCCATGCGCAGCCCCGACGCGCCGACCGGATGGCCGAAGCATTTGAGCCCGCCGTCGATCTGGCACGGGATCGCGCCGCCCGCATCATATTTGCCGTCCATGATGTCGAAAATCGCTCGGCCTTCGGCGGACAGGCCCAGATCTTCCATCGTCACCAGTTCGGTTACCGAAAAACAATCATGGACTTCGGTCAGCGAGAGTTCGGCGCTGGTGATGCCCGCCTCGGCATAGGCGCGCTTCGCGGCTTCCTGCGTGTTGCGGACCGACGCGCCGTCCCATTCGCCATATTGCATTTCCCAGCCGTGGCTCGCCGACAGCTGGATCGCTTTCACCGTCACCGGATTGGCGCGGCCCATCGCCTGGGCAATTTCGGGGGTCGTCACGATCGCGCAGGCGGCGCCGTCGGACACGCCGCAGCAATCGAACAATCCCAGCGGATCGGCGATCATCGGCGCGTTCAGGATCGTGTCCATGTCGACCGCCTTGCGCAGATGCGCTTTGGGGTTCGCCGCGCCATTCTGATGGCTCTTCCAGCTGACATGCGCCATCGCACGCTTCAGATCCTCTGCCGAGACGCCGTGGCGCGCGGTATAGGCACCGGCGAGTTGGGCGAAGGTGCCGGGGGCTGATCCATAGGGCAGCCACAGGTCGTTGGCCAAACCCTTGGTGCGCAGCGGCAGTCCGCCATAGCCGGTGTCCTTCAGCTTCTCGACACCCACTGCGACCGCAATATCGACCGCGCCCGCTGCCACCGCGTAGGTGGCGGCACGCAAAGCCTCGGTGCCGGTCGCGCACATATTCTCGACCCGCGACACGGGTGTCGTTTTCAGCCGCAGCGCATGCGCGAGCGGCAGCGCCGAATTGCCGACGTTGATATCGTCGAGCGCATTGCCGATCCACGCCGCGCCGATCTGTGCGCGATCGATCCCGGCGTCGCCCAGCGCCTCCTGAAACGCCGCGACGATCAGGTCGTCGGCGCCCTTGTCCCAATGCTCGCCAAACGCGGTGCAGCCCATGCCGATGATCGCGACGCGGTCCTTGATTCCCGATGCCATCGCCTCAGCCCTCCATCGCCGGGCGCGCGGCGGGCGCGGCCTTCCAGAAATAGGTGCGGAACCCCCGCCTTTTGTCGTGCGACTTGATCCGCAGGCGCATCGTCAGCGGCGCGCCTACGGCAAAACCCTCGGCATCGGCGTCGGTCAATTCCATCATCACTCGCGCGCCATTTTCGAACTGCACCAGCCCGAACCAGAAGGGTGGGGCAGGGGTGAAGTTCAGCCGGTCGGCGGTCACCGACACGAGCGTCGCCGTGAGATCTGCCATCCGCACATCCTCCAGCGCCTCTGGCCCGGTCGCGTCGGGATGGATCGGGATGGGGCTTTTGGGGAATTGCACATTGCCGCGGCTGTCGCGCCCGCCGATAAAGCCGATCATGTCGCGGCCATAGCGTTCGATCACCGTCGCCTGCGCCTTTTGCTCGAATTCGGACCGCACTCCCCAGTCGAGGTCGATCGCCTTGGTCAGCGACAGGAAGCGGACATAGTCGGCAAAAGCGAGGCCTTGCTTGAGCGCTGCGGCGGCGCTTGCGGCGCCCGCGACAGGACCGGTGACTTCGAGCACCAGCGCGTCGCACCCCGAACCGAAGCCCGCTACCAATATCTTGTCGCCAATGTTGGCGGCATCAAGCGCGAGGCCGAGCGCGAACAATATATGCGCGGCGCCCAGATCGCCCGCCGCCGCGGCGAGGGCGCTGGCGTGGTTGGGCGCGGTGATGCCGGTTGCCTTGGCGATGTCGCGCCACATGCCGGCCAGCGGCTCATGCACGGCGGCGTGGGTAATGTCGCCCGGCTCGACTCCCGCTCCCGCCAGCGCCGCCTTAATCGTCGGCGCAATGACCGCCTTGGTCGCGGTGTCTTTCACGAACCGTTCTTCATAGGCATAGGGTTCGGGGCGCTCGCGCGAGGCGTAGATGTCGATCAGGTCGTGCGCCAAGCTGGCATGTCCGACCAGTACGGCGCCCGTACCATCACCGACCCGCGCCGCCGCGCCGCCGTCGCCGAAAGAAAAGTGCATCGGATTACCAGCTTTGACCGCTCGCTGCTCACCGGCGGCGACAATCGCTTCACCCGTACCAAGCAGTGCGTCGAGCAAGGCCGATACCCCGCAGCGCCGCGATCCGGCGACGTCGTTGGTGCGGCATTGTGGCGCCACTGACAAGGCTTCGCTGAGCAGGGTTGCATGACTACGTTCGGTGAAGGGCGCCGAGGTGGAGGCAAAGACGATCGTGTCGGGAGCGCTGCTATGGCCCGTCAGCCGAGCGGCTTCGACCGCCAGCGTCAGCGCATCCTCGTCCCATGACGCGACCCCGCGGTATCCCGCGCCACGCCCGCCAAGTCCCGAAAAGCGCAAGGCCTTTGCCGCCGCTGCGCGGTCGAGCCGCAGCAACGGCAGATAGCCGCCCATGCCGATGATTGCCCGCGCTGCCATAGTTCCCGTCCCAATGCCCCAGATCGTGCTTTTGTGCGCAGACCTTGACAGCATATTTGTAACTTGTAAACAGGTTCACGAAAATTGCGACGGTGCGCCGGGCGCGATGTTATGGGAGCGGGTAATGGGGACAGATATTTTTCTGGGCGATGCCCTGGCTGGCAAGTCGGTCCTGGTGACCGGCGGCGGGTCGGGACTTGGCAAGGAAATTACCCGTGGGCTCGTCGCCAAGGGGGCCACCGTCCATATCTGCGGGCGCCGCGCCAATGTGCTGGAACAGACGGCAAAGGAAATCGGCGCAAACGTCCATTGGCATATCTGCGACGTGCGCGATCCCGAGTCGGTCGATGCGATGGTCGATGCAATCTGGGCGATCGCTCCGCTGACGGGGTTGGTGAACAACGCCGCCGCCAACTTTATCGCACCGACCAAGGATTTGAGCCCGCGCGGCTTTCGCGCTGTCACTTCGACGGTCATGGACGGCACATTTCATGTCACGCTGGCGCTCGGCAAACGCTGGATCGCCGAGGGTGTCAAGGCATCGGTGGTCAGCAATCTTGTCACCTGGGTGTGGAGCGGATCGGCCTTTGTCGTCCCCTCGGCAATGGCGAAGACCGCGCTGCACGCGATGACGATGTCGCTCGCGGTCGAATGGGGCAAATATGGCATCCGCCTCAACGCCACCGCGCCCGGCCCCTTTCCGACGCCCGGCGCTTGGGAAAAGCTCAATCCGATCCCTGAGGCCAAATCGAGCGCGACCGGCACGGAGACGGTGCCGCTCGGCCGCTTCGGCGAAATGCACGAGTTGCAGAATCTCATCATCTTTCTGCTCTCCGACGGCTGCGACTATCTGACCGGTCAGACGATCGCGATCGACGGCGCTCAGCATCTTGCCCAGCCCGGCACCTTCGCCGACCTCGGCCATCTCACTGACGACCAATGGCAAGCGGCGCGCGAGGCAATCGCCGCCTCGACGCAGCGCGAAAAGGCAGACCGATGATCACCCGCAGCATCTTCAGCGCCGAGCATGACATGTGGCGCGAAACCGTCCGCAAGTTCATCGAAAAGGAAATCGTCCCCTTCCACGCGCAATGGGAGCATGACGGGATCGTCCCGCGCGAGCTGTGGCTGAAAGCCGGCGAGGCCGGGCTGCTTTGCTGCACCGTCAAGGAAGAATATGGCGGTCTCGGCCTCGACTATCTGTTCGACGTCGTCGTTTACGAAGAATTGTGGCGCGTGGGCGCCAGTGGGCCGGGTTTCCTGATCCACACGGACCTTGTCGCCACGTATATCCAGTCGTTCGGGACCGAAGAGCAGAAGCTGCACTGGCTGCCGAAGATGGTGCGCGGCGAGGCGATCGGATCGCTTGGCATGACCGAACCGCATGCAGGCAGCGACCTGAAAGCCGTCCGCACGCAGGCGGTGCGCGACGGCAACGAGTTTGTCATCAACGGGCAAAAGGTGTTTATCTCGAACGGCCAACTGTGTGACGTGCTCGTGCTTGCGACCAAGACCGACACCAGCGCGGGCGCCAAGGGCGTGACTCTGTTCCTCGTCGAAGGCGACCGCGAAGGGTTCAAGCGCGGCCAGAATCTCGAAAAATTGGGAATGAAGGCGCAGGACACGTCAGAACTGTTCTTCGACAATGTCCGCATTCCGCCCAGCAACATGCTGGGCGCCGAAGGGCAGGGCTTCGTCCATATGATGACCAAGCTGCCGCAGGAGCGGCTGGCGCAGGCGGTGCGATCAGCGATGGTCACCGAAACGGTGATCGAATGGACTGCCGATTACACCGCCGAGCGCATGGCGTTCGGCCAGTCGATCGCCGAGTTTCAGAACACCCAGTTCGTCCTCGCCGACCTGAAAGCGCGAGCCCTCAGCGCGCGCGTGTTCACCGACAAATGCATCGAATTGTTCATGAACGACGAACTCGATCCGGTCGATGCCGCAATGGCCAAGATGGTCACGTCCGAACTCCATTGCGAGACGGTCGACAAGTGCCTGCAGCTGTTCGGCGGCTGGGGCTATATGTGGGAATATCCGATCGCGCGCGCCTATGCCGATGCGCGCATCGTCAAGATCGCCGGCGGATCGATCGAGATCATGAAGACGATTATCGCCCGCGACATGTTCAAGGGTCGCATCAAGCCGCGGCCAAAGGCCGGATAAAATGGATTCGGCGCTGCAAACATTGGCGGGATCGGCTATTCTTGGAGAAACTCTCTCCAAGGAAGGTAAAGCAGTGACCAAAGATCTGAACAGCAACCTGCGTTTCGGGTTCCTCATTCACGATGTGTCGCGCCTGCGCCGCATCGTCGTCGATCGCGCGCTCAAGCCGCTCGGCATTACGCGCTCGCAATGGTGGGTGCTTGCCTTTCTGTCGCGCCGCGACGGCATGACCCAGACCGCGCTCGCGGCCGACCTCGACCTCACCAAGGTGGCGATTGGCGGACTGCTCGACCGGATGGAGGCGGCGGAGTTTGTGACACGCCGCGCCGACGAAAATGACGGCCGCATTCGCCGCGTTTTTCTGACCAAGGCGGGAGCGAAATTCGTGACGACGATCCGCAAGAGCGTCGACCAGATCGAAACCGAGATTCTGACCAAGGTGACTGAAGCTGAACTCAACCAGGCGGCCGAAGTCCTGCTGACGATCAAGCACACCTTGCTCGAACTGGCGGGCGCCGACGGCGACGAGCCCGAGGGCGCCTTCATCACCATGGCCGAATAGAAGAAGCGAAAGGATCAGGATTTGCGTGGCTTAGAGGATAAGGTAGCGATTGTCACTGGCGGCGGACAAGGCATTGGCCGGGCGCTGAGCCTGCGGCTCGCCGAAGAAGGCTGCAAGGTCGCGATCTTCGATCTCAACCCGGCGGCGGGCGAAGAAACCGCCGCGCTGGCGCCGGGCAAGACGATCAAAACCTATCCTGTCGACGTGACCGATTATGATGCGGTGAAGGTCGCGGTCGATGCGGTCGAGGCCGAACTCGGGCCGATCTGGACTTTGGTCAACAACGCTGGGTGGGACCAGCCGCTTAATTTCCTGCAAACCGATAAACCGCTGTGGGACAAGATCATCGCGATCAATCTTTACGGCCCGCTCAACACGCATCATTGCGTCGCGCCCTTGATGGTCGAACGCCGCGGCGGGCGGATCATCAACATCGCTTCCGACGCGGCGCGCGTCGGAACGAGCAGCGAAGCCGTTTATTCGGCGTGCAAGGGCGGAGTGATCAGCTTCACCAAGTCGGTCGCGCGCGAACTCGCGTCGAAAGGCGTTCTGCTCAACATCGTCTGTCCCGGCCCGACCAATACCCCGATGATGGCGGCGGTGCTGGGCGAGGGCGAACAGGCGGTGAAGTGGAAGGACGCGATGGTCCGCGGCATTCCGCTGAAGCGCATGGGCGAGCCCGAGGATTATGCCGGCATCGTCGCCTTTCTGGCGTCCGAAGATGCGGGCTTCATTACCGGCCAGACCTTTTCGGTCGCCGGCGGCATGAACATGATTTGAGGAACTGACCATGATTGATCCGACGACATTCGAAGATGTGATTTACGAAAAGCGCGGCCGCGCCGCGTGGATCATCATCAACCGCCCCAAACTCTACAACGCGTTCCGCGCGCAGACGATCGAAGAGCTGATCATGGGCTTCAAGCTCGCCGCCGATGACAAGGGCGTATCGTCGGTCGTGCTGACCGGCGCGGGCGACAAGGCGTTTTGCACCGGCGGCGACCAGTCGGCGCATGAGGGCCAATATGACGGGCGCGGTATCGTCGGCCTGCCGATCGACGAATTGCAATCGATCATCCGCGATATCCCGAAACCGGTAATCGCGCGGATCAACGGCTTTGCGATCGGCGGCGGCAACGTCTTCGCCACGCTCTGCGACCTCAGCATCGCCGCCGACACCGCCAAGCTCGGGCAGGTCGGCCCGAAGGTCGGATCGGTCGACGCGGGCTGGGGCACCGCGATGCTCGCGCGCCATGTCGGTGACAAGAAAGCGCGCGAGATCTGGTATCTCAACCTGCAATATACCGCGCAGGAAGCGATGGAGATGGGGCTCGTCAACAAGGTCGTCCCCGCCGCCGAACTCGACGCCGCCGTCGATGAATGGACGACGACGCTGGGCGAGCGGTCGCCCACCGCGCTGGCGCTGGCGAAGCGCAGTTTCAACGCCGATAGCGACAATATTCGCGGCATCTCGATGCTGTCGCTCAACGCGGTGAAGCTGTTCTATGATACCGAGGAATCGAAGGAAGGCGTCCGCGCCTTCACCGAAAAGCGCAAACCCGACTTCCACAAATATGTGAAATAGCGGGGCGGGGCGACGAGAAATGGCGCCCGTGCGACTGGACCTTGCCGAAATTGCGACGTGGCTACCGCCGGGCAGTCGCATCCTGGTCGCGGGTGCCACCGGGGAGTCGCTGGTGCTGGCAGACGCCGTGATGGCGGCGGGCGGCAATCTCGGCGCGGCGACTTTCACCGGCGCGTTCATCCCCGGCGTCAATCGCCACACCTATCTCGCCAACCCCGACTGCCGCGTCGAAACCTTTTTTGTCACCCCCGAACTCAAGGATGAGGTCGGCAAGCGCGTCACCTTTCTGCCGCTGTGTTACAACGACATCCTCGACCGGCTACGCTCCAAGTCGATCGACGCGATGCTGATCATGGTCACCCCGCCCGACGAACACGGCAACTGCAGCTTCGGCCCGGCGGTCGATTTCGCCGCGGAACTCTGGCCCGGCATTCCGGTGCGGATCGCGCATATCAACCCGGCGATGCCGCGCACGCCCGGCCATGCGGGAATTCCGCTCGACCAGATCACAGCCTTCGTTGAGGCCGACCAGCCTTTCGACGGCCTCGCCGACATCGGGGACGACCCGATCGCCAACGCCATCGCGGCGCATATCGCGCCATATATTGTCGACGGGGCGACGCTACAGATGGGGGTCGGCAAGGTGCCCGGCGCGGTGCTGCGCGCGCTCACCGGTCGTCGTAATTTGCGCGTTCATAGCGGCCTGATCGTCGACGCCGTGGTCGATCTGGAAGAGGCGGGTGCGTTGGCGCCGGGCGTATCGGTCACGGCAGGCGTGGCGATCGGATCGGAGCGACTTTACCGCGCGATTGCCGGACCCGCCTACAATTTTCAGCCGGTGTCGGTGACCCACGACGCGGCGACGATCGCGGCGATCCCGAACTTTGTTGCGATCAACTCGGCGCTTGAGGTCGATTTGCTCGGCCAAGCCTATTCCGAACTCGGTCCCAAAGGTTTGATGTCCGGCCCCGGCGGCGCGTCGGATTATGCGCGCGCCGCGAAAATCGGTGGAGGGCTGCGCATCGTCGCACTCGCTGCAACTGCCGCGAAAGGTGCGATCAGCCGCGTCGCGCTCCCCGGCACACCCGTCGGCCCGGTCGCGCTCGGCCGCATGGACATCGACATCATCGTCACTGAATATGGCGCCGCCGACATCCGCGCGCTGACCTATGACGCGCGCGCCGAAGCGCTCATCGCCATCGCCGCCCCCGATCACCGCGCCGCCCTGCGCGATGGCTGGCGGGCCTATGCGTCGCAACTGTGAAGGAAACGGACATGCCATCGAACAAGGTCATCATCAGCTGCGCCATCACCGGGTCGATCCACACCCCTTCGATGTCGCCGCACCTTCCCGTCACCCCGGCCGAGATTGCTGATAGCGCGCTCGGTGCGGCGGCGGCGGGCGCGGCGATCGTCCATCTCCATGCCCGCAACCCTGACGACGGCCGCCCGGACCAGAGCCCCGAGGCGTTCGAACCTTTCCTGAAAGTCATCAAGCAGGCATCGAATGTGGTCGTCAACCTGACCACTGGCGGCTCGCCCTATATGTCGGTGGAAGAACGCGTCCAGCCCGCCAAGGTCTGGCAGCCCGAGGTGGCGAGCCTCAACATGGGGTCGATGAATTTCGGGCTGTTCCCGATGCTCAAACGTTACAAGGATTTCAAATATGACTGGGAAGAGCCGATGCTCGAAGGCTCGCACGACCTGGTCTTTCGAAACAGTTTCAAAGATATACGATACGCTCTTGATACGCTGAACGCGACCGGCGCGCGCTATGAGTTCGAATGTTACGACACCAGTCACCTCCACAATCTCCATTATTTCTGGAGCGAAGGCCTGGTTCAGGCGCCCTTGTTCATCCAGACCTGTTTCGGGCTGCTCGGCGGCATCGGCTCGCATCCCGACGAGGTGATGCACATGAAGCGGACCGCCGACCGTCTGTTCGGCGACAATTATCAATGGTCGGTCTTGGCGGCAGGCGCGGCGCAGATGAAGGTCGCGGCGATGGCGGCTTCGATGGGCGGCCACGTGCGCGTCGGCCTCGAGGATTCGCTGTGGCTTGGGCGCGGCGAGCTCGCGCAAAGCAACGCGGTACAAGTCGAGCGGGTGCGGCAGATTATCGAAGGGCTGGGGCTTGATGCGGCGACGCCGGATGAAGCGCGGCAGATATTGTCGCTCAAAGGCGGCGACAAAGTCGCCTTCTAAACCTCTCTTTTGAAAGCATCGCCACCATGACGCCCCCAGCACTAGAGCAGTTCCGTCTCGAATTTCCCGATAATGGCCTCGTTCATCTGGTCTTCGATTGCTCTGGGCGGACGATGAACGTTTTTTCCAACGCGGCGATCCACGAACTGGGCGCCTTTGCGGCGTGGCTGCCCGACGCCGATGTTACCGGCGTGCTGCTGCGCTCGGGCAAGGACAACGCTTTTTGCGCCGGGGCCGACCTCAATGAACTGGGCGTCGCCTATGGCATGATCATGCAAAGCCCGCCGCGCGCGCGTTTCGACGTCGCTTACGATCATTTCTTTCCGCTTTCCAAGGCGATCCGCGCGCTGGAGACAGCCGGTAAGCCGGTCGCCGTTGCGCTTGGCGGACTCGCGCTCGGCGGCGGTTGCGAACTCGCGCTTGGTGGCCATTATCGCGTGCTGGTCGACGATCCGAAGATCGGACTGGGCCTGCCGGAATCGCTCGTCGGGCTGTTGCCGGGGGCAGGGGGAACCCAGCGTCTGCCGCGCCTGATCGGGGTCGAAGCAGCTTTGCCAATCCTCCTCGACGGAAAGCGGCTGAACGGCGCGGCGGCATTGGCGGCGGGGCTGGTCGATGAAATCTGCGCGGCAGGCGAAGAGGTCGCGCGCGCAGAAGCCTGGCTGTTGTCAGACCCGGACGCCGTGCAACCTTGGGACCGCCCCGACTGGCGCCCCGCGCGTCCCGAGGACATTGCTCCCCATGTCGCCCCCCGACGCGCCGCCGCCGATCCGCGCTACCCGGCGCCGGTCGCGATCCTCGATTGCGTCGAACTTGGCGGCCCGCAAGGATTCGACGGCGCGATCCGCAGCGAGATGGCGATTTTTGCGCACCTGATCCAGCGCCCCGAACCGCGCAATATGATCCAGACGCTCTTCCTCGGCAAAACCGACCATGATCGCCATGTCCGCAAAGGCACGCTGCCGGCTTTTGTTGGCGAAGCTGTGGCAGCGGTGCAGGCGGTTGGGGGAGGGTTCGATAATCGCGAGACCCTGGCAAGGATCAGCAAAGCCGTGACACCCTGGGCGGGCGAACATCCCGACGACCTGCGCATCGCCGATTATGCGATCGTCGCCGCGACCAGCTATCCTGCCTTTTTGGGTGGTCCCTTTGCCTTCAGGCGTTCGGGCTTTTCCTGACCGGTTTCGGCGTAGCGGTGCAGATAGCGCAGCAGCGCCTTGGTGCGGAGCAGGCCGAAGAAGTCGATCATCAGCCGCATACCCGCCTGGAACAGCGCCGCGGCTTCCTGTTCGTCGAGCTTGCCCTCGACGCGTTCTAGAAAAAGGGTCGATTCCTGCCGCGCGACCATCTCGACCGGCTCTTTGTAAAAGGCCAGGATATCGGGCGTGAAGCCGAGCTGATCCGAATAGCCCGATGCGCGCATTTCGCCCCAGATATTGAGGATCCGGCTATCGGTCACACTCAGCGCCGGACCCTTGCGCGTTTCGATTATGTCGATCATCCCCATCGCGGCAAAGGCCGCCGCATCCTCGCGCGCCTGCGGCCACAGCTTGACCAGCGATTCGACGGTGACTTGCCGGTCGTCGACCCCGACGCGGGTGGCGACCAGCGCCTCCAGATTGTGGAAAGCGCCGGCCTCGATCCGGTGCTCGCTATGCTCGCCCTCGAGCACCGCCTTGATCTGATTGAGCGTTAGCCGACTGTCGCGCTGCAAATCGCGCACCGCAGCGATCGCGCGGACGTGACTTTCATCATAATCGGCAACATTGGGTTTTGGCCGGCTCGGTTCGGGGACCAGCCCGTGGCGCAGATAGACGCGGATCGTCTCGCGGTTCACCCCTGTGCGTGTTTCCAAATCGCGCATCTTCATATCGGCGTCCTAGGCCAGTTGGGCCATGCGGCTCAAGGGGGCAGGAAAAAGATAATCCGATTTACGGTCTTGTGGATCCGATAAAACGCGTATATGTTAAACGCAAAATATGGGATGAGAATGAGCCAGGAGGAATCCGTCATGGACTATCTGCGTTATTACACCGCCTTTGCGATCCAGCTGCTGACCGCGGCCAGCTTTGTCGCGGGCGGTGCTTGGGTTTGGGTCGGGATCGCGACGTTGCCGCTGCTCGGCCTGATCGACAGCATCCTCCCCAATGATATGCGACCGCGTCAGATGCGTGAGGGATTTGTCGCGGATCTTCCGGTCTGGCTTGCCTCGCTGTTTGCGCCCTGCCTGTTTTTCATCGCTGCTTTTTGGGTCGCGAATGCGGAAGTTAT
This sequence comes from Sphingopyxis sp., assembly GCF_965279725.1. Classification (GTDB taxonomy): domain Bacteria; phylum Pseudomonadota; class Alphaproteobacteria; order Sphingomonadales; family Sphingomonadaceae; genus Sphingopyxis. The sequence goes on along the minus strand of NZ_CBDIIL010000002.1, from coordinate 659,495 downwards.
CACCATGGGCCAGGTCGTCGGCGCTGTCCTCTCGCTCGCGTGGCTCAGCGTCGTCCCGCTCGTTCCCGCCAGTCATGAACTTTATCACGCCCGGGGCAAGCTACGCCGTTTCGTCGGCCGCTATGTCCAGGTCTGCTACCTCGATGCGACGCGCGAGATCGCGCATGTCGTCGGGCATCACATCAACGTCGCGTCCGAACTCGATTTCGACACCGCGAAGCGCGGCACCAACCTCTATAGCTTTACCGCCAAGGCGGTGCTGATCAGCTTCGTCGATTCGAACAAGACCGAGGCCGATGCGCTGGAGAAAGAGGGTTATGGCCGCTGGTCGATCCGCCACCGCATCTGGAAAGCGATTTTGGCGCAGTTGGTCATGCAGGTGATCATCTTCGCGATCGGCGGCTGGACCGCTGTGGGTATTGCACTCGGCGCGATGATCATCGCGCGCTTCTGGATCGAATCCTTCAACTATTTTCAGCATTACGGCCTGACCCGCAAAGTCGGCGGCGCGATCAGTCGGCGTCATGTGTGGAATCACCTGAAACCGCTGTCGCGGCTGATGGGGTTCGAGATCACCAATCATGCCGATCATCACACCGATAGCTTCGCCAAATTCCACCAACTCGTTCCCGATCGTCAGTGGATCCCGATGCCCAGCGTTTTCGTGTGCTTCTTTGCCGCGCTGGTCCCGCCGCTGTGGCACAATATGATCATCAAACCTGCGCTGAAGCGATGGGACAATGAACTGGCAACCCCCGAAGAACGCGAAATGGCGCGCGCGCAGAACAAGGCAGCCGGCTGGCCCGACTGGTTCGACGACAAGTCGGCCGGCGGCATGGCTTACGCGTGATGGGTGGACCCATCCGCCATGGGCTTTATGTGCTGATCGCTTTCGTATCGGCAGGTCTGGCTTGGTACTACGGCATCGCGTGGATGCAGGGCGGCGGCAATATCCTCAACCTGCCGTCTTTTTTTCTCGACGCGTTCCGCTCGGGCGATGCCGCGGCATTCCTGACCGTCGATATCCTTGCGGCATGGATCGTCTATATGATCTGGGTCGTGCCCGACGCAGTGCGGATCGGGCTGGGCGCGCGGACGGGCTGGTTGTTTCTTGTCCTATCGTTCATCGGCACCTGCTTCGCCTTTCCGCTCTATCTGGTGCGGCGCGAACGGCACTTGGCAAAGGCCGGCCAGACCGGCTGAGGATTTAAACGGCGGGGAGGGACGTTAACCCGCTCCCCGCCGCCCCCCTTATCCCATGACGTAGATCGATTTGAGCTGCTGGTACGCGCCGACGGCCTCTGGGCCGAATTCGCGCCCCAGCCCGCTGCCCTTGATCCCGCCGAACGGCGCGCCGAGCGAGGGCATGTAGCCGTTGACGCCAACGGTGCCGCTTTCGACCTGCCGCGCGACGCTCAGCGCGCGCTCGGCATCGCTGCTCCACACCGATCCGCCCAGCCCGAAATCGCTGTCGTTGGCGATCCGCACCGCATCGGCGTCATTGGCGTAGGAGATGACCGACAGCACCGGTCCGAAAATCTCTTCCTGCGCGATCGTGTCGCTATTCGCGACATCGGCGAACAGCGTTGGTTCGACGAACCAGCCGCGGTTCATGTTGCGCGGCCGCCCGCCGCCGGCGACCAGCCTGGCCTCGCTTTTGCCCTTGGCGATATAGCCTTCGACGCGCTCGCGATGCGCTTCGGATGCCATCGGCCCGACATGGGTCGCGGCGTCCATCGCATCGCCGACGGTTAGCGTGCCGAGCATCCCCGCGATCGCGTCGACAACCTCGCCATAGCGGCTTGCCGGGGCAAGGATGCGCGTGCCGTTGTAACAGGCCTGGCCATTGTTAAGCATCGACGCCATGGGGATACCAGCGAGGAAGCTGCCAAGATCGGCATCCTCGAGCACGATCGCTGCCGACTTGCCGCCAAGTTCAAGCGTGACCGGGCGCAGCAGTTCGCCGCAAGTCGCACCGATCTTGCGTCCGGCCGCCGTTGAGCCGGTAAAGGCGACTTTATCGATGCCGGGGTGCGAGACGAGATAGGCGCCGACCGCGCGGTCGGCGGCGACCCAGTTGAGCACGCCCGCTGGAACGCCCGCCTCCAGCGCGGCTTCGGCCACCAGATAGCTGTCGAGGACTGTGCCTGGCGACGGCTTGATCACGACGGTGCAACCCGCCGCCATTGCAGGCGCGATCTTGTTGATCGCCAGCGTCACCGGGAAGTTCCACGGCACGATCGCCGCGACGACACCCACCGGATTGCGCTCGACCAACGTCTCTTTGCCCATCTGCGACGGGCGGACGTCGGGACCGGCGTTCTCGCCAGCGGCCAGCCCGGCATAATATTGCAGGATGCCGACCGGGAAGCCGCCTTCGAGTTGTTCGCTAAGTGCGATCGGCATCCCGTTCTGCAGGCTCACCGCCTTGGCAATGTCGCCGCCGCGCGCGGCGAGCGCGCCCATGAAGCGTTCCATGACGGCGGCGCGTTCGGATGCCTTCATCCGCGGCCAGGGGCTGTTGTCGAACGCGTCGCGCGCGGCGGCAACCGCCGCATCGACATCGGCCTCGATCGCCTCGGGTACCCGGGCGATCGCCTCGCCGGTCGATGCGTTGATCAGTTTGAACGTCCGGTCGGACGAAGGCTTGACCCATTGATTGCCGATAAAAAAGGCGTCGCGGTCCATGCTCATAAAAATTCCTCTCTCCATTTTGGGGTCTCAGCCGCGCGTGCTCGCGTCGGTGAATTTGTCGTAGTGAATATGATCGAGCGCGATCCCCGCCTCGGTCAGCGCGTGGATGCCGGCATCGATCATCGGCGGCGGGCCGCACATATAGCCATGCGCGCCGGGTCCGAGTTTTTCGAGCGCCGCCCCGACATGGCCCGTGACCATGCCGTGGCGATATTGGTCATGTCTTTCTTCGGACAGGATTGGCCAGAAGTCGAAGCCGGCGGTCCAGGCGTTGCGGATCGCGGCAATTTCGTCCTGCGCATAGATGTCGCGTGCGCCGCGCCCGCCGAACAGCAGAATGCAGTCGCGGCGCACCCGGCGCTCTGCGGCGTCTTGAAGCAGGCTGATCAGCGGGGCTAGGCCGCTGCCCCCGGCGATACAGATCAGCGGCGCCTTTTTGTCCGCAGCTCCGTCGCGGAGCCAGAAATTGCCATGCGGTCCGTCGATTTCATAGGTCGCAGCGAGCGGATCGCCGGTGAACAGCAGATCGGTGAAGGCGCCGCCCGGTACATGGCGGACAAAGGTGGTAAGTTCGGCGCTGCCATCGGCACTGGGCGCAGCGGCAAAGCTGTACGAACGATGTGCATCGCCACCGTTCCAGCGCAGGTTGAGATATTGGCCGGCACGATAACGCATCGGCTGGTCGGCCTGAAAGCGCAGCCTTTTGATGTCGTGGGTCAGATCATCGATGCCGACCAGTCTGGCCGCGCAGGTGAGGGGAGCGATCGCCGAGTCGCTGCCGATCTCGACTTCCAGTTCCAGGTCCGACTTGGGGATCGCCTGGCACGCCAGAATATAGCCTGCGTCGAGCTCGTTCTTGCTCAGCGTATAGCCGAAGGGCGTGATCGCCTCGACCCGACCCGACAGCAATTTCGTACGGCACGATCCGCAGGTGCCAACGGTGCAATCATGCGGATAAGCGAGTCCTTCTTTCAGCGCGCGCTCGAGCACTGTCTGCCCGGCGTCGACCGCAAAGTGCTCGCCTCCGGGCTGCACAACGACCTGCTTTGGTGGCGATTTCCCGAACAGCGATTTAAACAGCGACATCCTCTGGCTCCGATATTTTTTGAAGTCGTAAATCGGTTGACAAGTTTTTTTTCTAATCTATTTTACGTATCAATGCCACGCAAAAAAGCGGGCGACGGATCTGGGACGGTCCGGACCTTTTTGAGGGAGGATGACGATGAGGAAATTTACGGCAGTCAGTCTGTGTGCGTTGGCGGCGGCCAGCGTTGCGACCCCGGCTTGGGCTCAGGACGCGGCCCCTGTCGACGAGACGACCGAGCAGGTCGGCCTGGCCGATATCGTCGTGACGGCAACCAAGCGCTCCGAAAATCTTCAGGATGTTCCCGTTGCCGTCTCGGCAATCTCGTCAGAGGCGCTGCAGAACAAGGGCGTGTTCGAAACCAGCGACCTCAACAACACCATGCCCAACTTTCAGGTGTCGTCGCCTTATGGCCAGCAGCAACCGAATTTCTCGGTCCGCGGCGTCGGGGTCGGCACCGAATTCAACGCCAACGCGGCCTCGCCGATCGGCGTGTATGTCGACGAAGTTTATCAGGCATTTCGCTCGAGCCACGGCCAGCAACTTTATGATCTCAACCAGATTGAAGTTGTGCGCGGCCCGCAGGGCACCCTCTATGGCCGCAACACCACTGGCGGCGCGATCAACTTCATCACGCGAAGCCCCGAGCTAAACGGGCAGAACGGTTTCGCAACGGTCGGCTACGGCAATTATAATCGCTTCAACATGGAAGGCGCGATCGAGGTTACCCCGGTCGACGACGTCTTTGGCATCCGGCTTGCCGGGACCTACGTCAATTCCGATCCCTATATCCACAACCGCCTGCCCAAGGGGCCGAACACGACCACCGGCGGCGGCGCGTCGGGGTTGAACTTCAATACCGGGCGTGATCCGGGCGGTGCGCAAAGCTATGGCCTGCGCCTGACGATGCGCTTCAAGCCCAGCGACGCGATCGACCTCAAGCTGAAAGTCTATGCCGCCGAAGCCGAAGGCGGGGTCGAGGCCCCACTACCGACCGGATCGTCCCGGACCAGCGACGTTATCAACTATACCAACCCGAACTTCCTGCTCGGCGGGCTGTTTGCCGCGCTGGCGCCGGGCGGCCTGGTCCCCGCAAGCTACAGCCAGTCGGGTCGCGGACTGGGCCTTAACGAGGTCGAACTCGACACCGTTGGAATCGCGACATCGCGGACGCGCGGCGCCGTGTTCGATGCGCGGTTCGAACTGAGCGACCGGCTTAAGCTGATCTCGATCACCGGCTTTGATGACGGACTTTACCAGCAATCGCAGACAGATTGCGACGCGTCGCCGGTGAGGCTGTGTGCGCTCGGCTATCGTTCCAAATTCAGTGCCTTCAATCAGGATGTTCGTTTTGACTACGACGGCGGCCCGTTCAAAGTGATCGTTGGTGCCTTTTACGGCAAAGACAAGGTTGTCGCTGATAACACCCCCGACTTCTTCAACTTCCTCAGCGATGTGACCACCGCGGTCGGCTTGCCGCCGACCTATTTCAATCCGGGCGGCGCATTCAACGGCGCCGGCCTGTCGGCGGGTTCGCTGCCCACCGGTATTCGCGCCACCCAGCATTTCGCTCAGAAACGCACCTCCTACGCGGCTTATGGCGAGGCGAGTTATGAGCTGACGCCGACGCTGAAGGTTACCGCCGGGCTGCGCTATACCAAGGACAAGAACCGTTTTTATGATGGTTTGACCACCTACTACGACGACACCGGCGCGGCGCGTCTGATCACCGTGTCCAACTTCGTGCAGGGCGGGGCGCTATCTCCCTATTTTGTCCAGGCGGTGCGCGACGAAGCGGGCAATGTCGTAATTCCGTCGTTCCAAGGTCTCGGAATTCCATTGCCGACCGGTTTCGAAAACAGCGGTTCGGCGGGCCGGGTCACCGGTCGCGCGATCGTCGACTGGAAACCTGCCGATGACATATTGGTCTATGGCAGCTACAGCCGCGGTTACCGGTCGGGCACCTTCAATGGCTTGGCTTATGGCAGCGCCAATCAGGTCTATTTCGTCAAGCCCGAACAGGTTGATGCCTTTGAAGTCGGTTTCAAATCGCGCTTCTTCGACAATCGCGCCCAGCTCAACATCGCGGCCTTTTATTACAAGTATAAAGGCCAGCAGGGTCAGGTCGTCGACGCGTCGGCAACGGCGAACCTGATTTCGCTCGATGGCACGCTGAAAGGGCTGGAGGTCGAGGCGATCATCAATCCGGTCGACAGCCTGACCCTCAGCGCTTCGTTCGGACTGCTGGATTCCAGTTATAAAGGCGGCGACTGCCCCGCCAACCCAGCGAGCATCCCCAATTTTCCGGCGCAGCTCGGCAGCTGCGTCGTGTCGTCGGGCGGACCGGTCAGTGTCGGAGGCAATCCCTTCCCTTATGCCGCCAAGCAATCGGCATCCTTTTCGGCCGACTGGGTGCCGATCGACGATGGCGACAACAAGCTGACGATCCACGGCGACGTCAATTATACCGGCCAATTCTACTTCGACAGTTTCAAGGATTACAGCCGCGGACCCTTGCCGGTGGTGGCGTCGGGCAAGTTCGGCGAGGGCGAGGGCAAATATTGGATCGCCAACGCCCGCGCGACCTATACCATGGGGCGCTATTCGATTTCGGTCTGGGGTAAGAACCTGACCGACAAGGTCTATTACCCCTTCGGCATCAGCCTCGAGAATTTGTTCGGCAATGGCTATCGCGTCCGTGCTCAACCGCGCACCTATGGCGCCGAGGTCACGGTTCGTTTCTGACGCTTGAATATCGACGAGGCCCTGGCATTCCAAAAGTGTCGGGGCTTCGATCCAAAAACGATAACCCAACGGAGAGTCGCGATGTTTGACAACAAGGTGTGGGCCGAACCGGCGATGGATGTCGACGCGGTCCACGACGGCCGCCATGTCCTTCCCGATGTGGCGATGGGACGCGAGTCCATTCCCTATATCGTTGTCTTGCCCGAGCATCAGATTGCGTTTTTCACCTACACTTGGGTGTCGAAAGACAGCGTCGCTGGCGCCGCGCTCGCGGTGTTCGGCCCCGGAGTCGGCGGCGATCCGATCCAGCAGCGCTTGGCGGACCGGCCGGTGTCACCCGACATGGGGTTCGATGACTGGTCGATCGAGGGCTTCCGGATGCAGCAGGATCTGAAATTCGACCAAGCGCATATCCATTGGGAAACCCCCGAGGCCACGGTCGATTTCGATTTCACGGCTTTCCATCCGCCCTATGCCTATGCTTCGGACCCGCGCGGCTGTCCGGCGTATTGCGCGACCGACCGCATCGAACAGGCGGGCCGGGTCAAGGGAACGCTGCGTATCGGCGATCGGGTGATCGAATTCGACGCCACCGGACATCGGGACCATAGCTGGGGAACCCGCGACTGGGTGCCGTTCCAGCAATATGAATGGTTCGTCGGTCAGGTCGGCGAAGAGATTTCGGTCCATTTCTGGCGGTTCAACGCGCTGGGTAAAGAACATGTCCGCGGCTATGTGTTCAAGGACGGGTTGATGTCGCGGATCGACACGGTTGCCGTCGATGTGACCTTCGACGATCAATATTGGCAGACCGGCTACACCGCCGATATCGTGGACGAGGCCGGTCGGAGCACACGCATCGAAACCGAAGTCTTTGGTTGCTACACGCTCAAGCCCGTGCCGAATTGCAGCCTCAACGAAAGCGGCGGACGCTCGATCATCGACGGCAAGACCGGGGTTGGCTGGATGGAATGTTGCTGGCCGACCGACTATCTTGACCATATCCGCGCCAACGGCCCTTATTGAGGGGCGCGGCGATGTTGAACGATATGGAAGCCGTCCACCGCAAGATTCTCGACCGGCGCCGCAACAATCGCAGCCTGCCACCCTATCGCGCGGCACTGATCCCCGAAGTGCAGGATTTGCTCGCGAGCTATTTCGCCAAGCAGCGTCCAGGCGCGGTCGTGTCAGGCGTGCGCCGCGTCGGCGGCGGGGCGTCGAAGGAGCAGTTCTTCTTCACCCTGTCCGATGACGGACGGGACGAACAATTTCTCCTCCGCATGGACCCGCGATCGGCGATTACCGAAACCGATCGCGCGCGGGAGTTTGACCTGATCGGGGCGATGCGGGGCCGCGTTCCCGTTCCCGAACCCGTATGGATCGACAATGACGCCGAGCATTTTCCCCAGTCGGCAGCGATCCTGCGCGTGGTGTCCGGGGTCACAAAGCCAAGCGACAGCAATGGGGTGAAGGTGTCGGGGCTAGGTACCTGGCTGGGTCCGGATTTGCGCGCCAAGCTGCGCGACCAGTTTCTCGATCATCTGGTGACCATCCATGCCTATGACTGGCGCGCGAACCCGCTGCCCGGTTTCGAGGTCCCCGAAGCCGATGCCAAACAGGCCGCGCGCTGGTCGTATAATTATTGGCGTGAGCTGTGGGAGATCGACGAAGGGGAAACCCGCCCGGTCGTCGCGCTGGCGGCGCAATGGCTTGTCGATGCAATGCCCGATACCGGCGACCTCGTGATGCTGCACGGCGATTATCGCACCGGCAATTATCTGTTCGACGAAGACAAGGGCGAGATCACCGCGCTGCTCGACTGGGAACTCGCGCGCATCGGCGATTTTCACGAAGATCTCGGGTGGGTGCTGATGCAGATTTTCGGCGCCTTCGACAGCGACGGCATTTTCCGCGCCAGCGACCTGTTCGAACGCGAAACCTTTATCACCGAATATGAGCGGCGCTCGGGCCGCATCGTCAACCGCGCGACGCTCCATTATTACGACGTGATGTCGAGCTGGAAATGCAACGTTATCGTGGTCGCCAACGGCCTCGCCGCCGCGCGTTCGCAGCACAATCATCAGGACGTGTTGCTGACCTTCCTCGGCGGCACCGCGCCGATGTTTGCCGACGATCTGGTCCGCCTGCTCAGCATGGGAGATGTCGCATGACCCCGACGGTGGACGAACGGCTCGCCAGCATCATCCGCGCGCTGACCGAGGTCGTGCTTCCGCATCTGCCGCCCGAGGCCTCTCTGGCGCAAGAACAGGTGCAGTTGTCGGTTGGGCATCTGCAAATCCTGCGCGCGCAGTTCGACGCCACCCCGGCGTTCGAACGCGAGGAGTTGGACGATAACAAGGCGCTCGCGGCGGCGCTGGTGGACGCCATTGCGGGCGGGTCCGACACACAGGCCGCTGTCACAGCATTGAAAAAGCGCGTTGCAGCAACCGACGGCAGCGATGTCCGCGGTCAGACTCGCGCGATCAACGAGGGTATCGAGGCGCTCGTCAAGGCCGTCTCGGTCGATGGTGGGCAAGGGACCAAAGCCACGCTCTCGTCCCTGATCCTCGCCCACGAACGTGTCCGCGTCCTCAAGGATCGACGCTGGTTCCTGCCCTTCGGCTTCGACACGATGGAGGATGCGTCATGATTCGCGCAGAAGACGCCGATTTCCATTTCAAGCCGGACTCGCATTGGCAGTGGGTCGAGACCATCGCGCTGCCCTTCTGCATTCCCGAGGAAAATATCAACGTCATCGTCTATGTCGTCGCGCGGCCGATGCTCGGCGTGTGCATGGCCGACGTGACGATCCTCGATCGCATCACCGACCTGTGGGAAGAACAGGCGTATATCGACAACCAGCAGCATATGCCGTGTCCCGAAAAGCTCAGCGATTTCAGCTTGCCCAACGGGCTTTCGATCAAAGCAGTCGATCCGACCAGACATTATCGCGTCGAATATCAAGGTATCGACGATACCTGGTTCAAGCTCGACTATCATGCATTGCACACCGCTTACGACATCAACGATCCCGACATCGATCCGCTTGCCGCTGAGCGCAACGGGCCGGCTTGGGACAGCAGCTGGGCGGGTCATTATGAAATGACCTATCGCATCACCGGCGAACTGGTGGTGCGCGGGAAGCATTATGCGGTCGATTGCGTCGAAACCGGCGACCGCAGCTGGGGTCCGCGCCCCGAGCGCGAGAATGGCGCGGTGATCTGGTGGCACGTCAGCTTCGGCGAGGCGCTGACTTGTCACATGTTCGTCAAGCACGACATTGCGACGACCAACGAGATGGGGGCGCTGATCAGCGGCTACATCCTCGAAGATGGCGAACTGTCGGGGCTGGTCAGCGCGAGCGGGCGGCAGAATTATCGCGGCGCGATGCCGATGGTCGGCGAAGTCAGCGTCACCGACGCTCGCGGCAAAAGTTTCGACTTCACCTTCTCGACGACCAACGGTTGTTACTGGGCGCCCTATCCGTCGAACACCTATCTGCAATCGTCCATGCGCGCCGTGCACAAGGGGCTGGTGGGCACGGGGGTCCAGCAATTGGGCCTTAGCCGTGCCTATCTGACCCGCCACCGCGACGCGATCCGCGCCCGCTACTGAATTCTCCTGGAGATCCGACATGCAAGCCACCGCCGCCGTCCTCAACGGTCCGAACGAAGCCTTTTCCATCGAGAATGTCGCGGTGGCCGATCCGCAGGTCGGCGAAATCCTGGTTCGCATCGCCGCAGTCGGCGTCTGCCATACCGACCTCGTCGTTGCCACCGGCATGATGGGCAACGCCTTTCCTTCGGTCCTCGGTCATGAAGGCGCGGGCATCGTCGAGAAGGTCGGCGAGGGCGTGACCGCCGTAGCGCCGGGCGACAAGGTGCTGCTTACCTTCAACAGCTGCGGCAAATGCCCGCGGTGCAGCGAAGGCGAACCCGCCTATTGCTGGAACTTCGTGCCGCTCAACATGATCTGCGCCCGCGAAGACGGATCGAGCCGGTTGAGCAAAGACGACGGCAGCATCGTTGCCGACAATTTCTTCGGCCAGTCGTCCTTCGCCAGCTATGCGATCGCCAACGAGCGCAATGTGCTGAAGGTCGATGCCGACGCCGACCTGGCGCTGCTCGCCCCGCTCGGCTGCGGCATTCAGACGGGCGCGGGCGCCGTCATCCGCTCGCTCGGGGCACGCAGCGGCCAATCGCTGGTCGTGCTGGGCGGCGGTGCTGTCGGACTGTCGGCAGTGATGGGCGGCGTCATCGCCGGATGCAGTCCGATCATCGTCATCGAACCACAGGAAAGCCGCCGCGCGCTGGCGCTTGAACTCGGTGCCACCGACGTCATCGATCCGGCGGCGGGCGACACCGCCGAAGCGGTTCGCGCGATCGTCGCCACTGGCGCCGACCTCGCGGTCGATACCAGCGGCAATGCCGCCGCGCTCGAACGTGCCATTGCGATGATGGCGGTGCGCGGCAAGCTGGCGCTTGTCGGCGTACCGGGCGCGCCCGATGCGATGCTGTCGGTGCCGATCATCCAGTGGATCACCATCGGCGGCACCGTGCGCGGGGTCATCGAAGGGGATAGCGATATCGAGACTTTCCTCCCCGACCTGATCGCTCATGCCAACGCGGGCCGCCTGCCGCTTGAAAAATTCGTCAAAACCTATCCTTTCGATCAGATCAACCAGGCGATCGAAGACGCGCACAGTGGCAGGTGCGTGAAAGTCGTGCTGACATTTTAAAGGGGCGCGCGGCGTGACCGACCTCGGCGATCCGGGCCTTTATGAACAGGGAATCCCGCATGACCTGTTCGCGGCGCTGCGCCGCGACGACCCGGTTCATTGGAACCCCGAAAGCGATGGTCCCGGCTATTGGGCGATCCTGCGCCACGCCGACATTGTCCATGTGTCGCGAAACCCCGGTATTTTCTCGTCGGCGCACGAACATGGCGGCCACCGGATTTTCAACGAGAATGAGGTCGGGCTAACTGGCGCAGGCGAGGCGGCGGTTGGGATCCCTTTTATCTCGCGCGATCCGCCGATTCACACGCGCTATCGGAAATTCATCATGCCTGCGCTGGCGCCTGTGCGGCTCGACGGCATCGAATCGCGGATCGAGGAACGCGCCGAAGCCTTGCTGGCCAAGATGCCTATGGGACAGGCGATCGACATCGTGCCCTTGCTGTCGGGGCCATTGCCGCTGCTCACGCTCGCCGAACTGCTTGGCGTTGCGCCCGAGACGTGGGAAAAGCTCTATCATTGGACCAACGCCTTTGTCGGCGAGGATGATCCAGAATTCCGCACCTCGTCCGAAGCGATGGCCGCGATCATGGGCGAATTCTTCGCCTTCTCGCAGGAACTGTTCGAAGCGCGCCGCGCCGAACCCGGCGGCGACATAGCCTCGCTGCTCGCCAATGCCGAAATCGACGGTCGGCCGGTGCCGTTCGCCGATTTCGTCGCCAATCTCATCCTCGTTCTGGTCGGTGGGAACGAGACGACGCGCAATTCGATCAGCCATTCGATCATCAATTTTGCAGCGAACCCCGATCAGTGGGATGCGTTGCGCGCCGAACCCGACCTGATGAAGACCGCGCCCGCTGAAATGGTCCGCCACGCCACCCCGGTCATCCACATGCGCCGGACCGCGACCACCGACACCGAAATCGGCGGCGTCCGTATCGCTGCAGGGGATAAGGTCGTGATGTTCTATTCGTCGGGGAACCGCGACGAGGCCGTATTCGACGATCCCGACCGTTTCGACATTGCGCGCAAGGGACCGGTCCATGTCGGCTTTGGCGCCGGGCAACATGTTTGCGTGGGGTCGCGCCTGGCGGAAATGCAGCTGCGCGTCGTCTTCCGGCTGTTGGCGCGGCGCGTGACAGCGTTTCAAGTCGAAGATCGTCCCCGCCGCTTTCGATCGAATTTCATCAACGGGCTCAAAAGCGTGCATATGACGATGGTTGCGTGATCAAGCGGTCATATTCTCGGTCAGCGGCGGCTGCTAGCGCGGCGGCGCGATTCGTTCGATCGGGAGCCGGATCGTCTTTGGGGCGTCATCCATCATGAACCAGGTTTTGAATTTCCGCGATTTCGGCGGCGCCTCGGCTGCCAATGGCCGATCGGTGGCGAACGGGATGTTGTTCCGTTGCGGTCAACCCGGCCCGCTTGGCACGACGCCTTTCGATGCCTTGGTCGCTCGCAATTTTTCTACCGTCGTCGATCTGCGATTTCCCGACGAGGTGCGCACCGCCGTGATGCCCTGGCCGGCATCAGGCGGGCCGGAATTGCTGATCCTCGAACAGAGCGACCGTGGCGACGCGCCGCACCATGCGTTTTTCCAGTCGACCGTCACCGACGTAATCGCGGTGCATGGCATGTACCGCAATTTCTATCGCAATCTTCCCGCCGACCCTCGCTATCAGGCGCTGGTTGGCAAGGCGCTACGGCGGATGGCCGGTGCGGGCGGCCCTGTCCTCATCCATTGTTCGGCGGGCAAGGATCGCACCGGATTTGCCGGCGCGCTGGTCCTGTGTCTGCTCGGGGTCTCGCGGCAGGACATTATCGCCGACTATATGCTTTCGAACCTGCCCGCCGTGAAAGCGGCGCTGCGGCCCGAAATCGAACGCCGCTTTGCCGCCCACGGGCGCCCGCTGCCCGACGAAACGACGCTCGATGCAATTTTGGGCGTCGCGCCCGACTACCTCGATGCGTCTTTCGACGCGATGCTGGCCGAGGACGGTTCGATGTTGCCCTACCTCGATGCGATCGGCGTTGACCGCGACGTCGTGACGCAACTGAGCGACCGATTTCTTGTCTGACAGTCCGAGAGCCGCGTTACACGGCGCGTTGCGGACGCGGCGCAATCGCGGCGGGACCTTGTCGCCCGCTTGGCATCAGGCGCCGCTCCGGCGTCATAGGGAGAAACGCGATGGACCTGGATCCCGAAGGCTATTGCCCGGCGAACGACCATCCCGACTGGAATCAGAGTTTCTATTTCAATTTTTATGATCCGGTCGCTGATACCGGCGGATTCATCCGCATCGGCATATTGGAAAACCGGCGCGAGACCAATGTGTGGTTCGTCATTTTCCGGCATGGCAAACCCCTGTTCACCCGGCTCAACATGAACCTACCATACACCGATCAGCGGTTGACCGGCGGGGTCACTGTAGCCGGCGTGACGATGGAGGCGATCGAGCCGCTCAAACATGCCCGTGTCAGCTTCGACGAACACCATTTCAAACTCGCGCTCGACTGGACAGCGATCCTGCCGATGACCGACAGCATCGAACTCAGCGCCGCGGGCGCCGACGACGGCTTTGCGAAAGAGATTTCGCATTATCATCCCGAGGGGACGTGCCACGTCCGCGGGGCGATCACGCTCGGCGACGGCGAGGTCGTCGATATCGACGCAAAGGGCTTTCGCGATCTGTCGGTCGGGCCGCGCAACTGGGATTATATGCGGCATTACCGGCTGGCTTGGCCAATCTTCGATAATGGCCTGTCGATCGTCGCGGTCCACGGCATCGCGACGACGGGGGCGGACGCCTACATGCGGATGGTCGGACAGAATGGTCGCTGGACGGCGGTCAGCGCCATGGAAGACCGCAACGTCTTTGAAGATGATGAGATGACGATCAAGTCGATGCACTGGAAAGTCACAGATGCCGAAGGCGGGGTCCATGAATTCACCGGGAAGCCGCTGTTCCGCTGGTTTTTTCCCTTCGATACGTTCGTGCTTTCCGAACATATGATGGAATATACCCTGGCCGACGGCACGAAGGGCTATGGTCTGGCGGAATGCGGCTTTCGGTTTCCATGGGCGGGGAATGGGGAAAACTGACTACGCAACAATACGCCCTCATTTCAGGTTCTGATTCCAAAGGTCTTTAACCCCTTTAAGAAATGATTTGACATACCGTAAATAGGTTCACTAATATTGCCCCACCAGGTCGATATGGACTCTGGAAAAAAGCTGCGTCGCGACGCTATCCACCGAAGGCGAGAGACGGCTGATACTGGGAGACACACGATGAACCACATTAGCAAATGGGGACTTTTCCTGTCTTGCGCGTCGACCATCGTCGGGGCGCAGTCGGCCTTTGCGCAGGACGCGCCCGCGGCCGATGCGCCAGCCGAAGACCGGGCCACCGAAGCTGCGGGTTATGGCGACATTCTTGTGACGGCGCAGCGGCGCCAAGAGCGTATTCAGGATATTCCGATCGCGATCACCGCGCTGGGCGGTGACGAATTGTCAGCTGCCGGTCTGGTTAGTCTCGATTCCATCGCACCGCGCGTACCGAGTGTCTATTTCGGCAGCTTTGGCGCGTTGCGCCCGCAGCTTTACATTCGCGGCATCGGCACCCGCTCGTTCGACCCCGGCTCGGAAAGCTCGGTCGGGGTGTTCGCCGACGAAGTCTATCTCGGCCGGTCAAGCGGGTCGTTCGGATCGCTGAAAGACATCGAGCGCGTCGAGGTGCTGCGCGGTCCGCAGGGTACGCTCTATGGCCGCAACACGATCGGCGGCGCGATCAACGTCATCACCAAGGCACCGACGGCGACCTTCGAAGCGGTGGCCGAGGCAGGGATTAGCAACTATAACGGCTGGGAAGTGTTCGGCGCCGCGGGCGGCCCGATCACCGCCGACGGGTCGGTGCAGTTCCGCGTCGCGGGCTGGCATACCGAACGCGATGGTTACGTCACCAATCTGGCCACCGGGACCAAGTTCCAAGGGGTCGACAACACCGGCGGGCGCATTCGGTTGGCAATCGAGCCCACCGACGGCTGGCGCATCGACCTGACGGGCGAATATCTGCATGATGGCGACAAGGCGGGGTTCGGCGGAATCAACCAGGGCACCGGACGGACGGCTGGCGGTGCCCCGGCCAACCCCGGCTCGGTTTTCTTTGCCGCTCCCGCACGCTTGCCGAACCTGATCCGCCCGACCAGCCTGCGCGCCGGATTCCTCAATTTCGATCCAACCCTCGATCGCGACAGCTATAGCGGCGTTGTCCGTATCGAGGGCGATCTGGGCTTTGCGACCCTGACCTCGATCAGCGCGTATAAAAAGCTGAAGGTTCGCGACAGCCGCGACCTCGATGGCTCGTCACTCGATACGCTCAGCCAGATCGGTATCGAACGGTCGAACCAGTACACGCAGGAATTCCGCCTGACGTCGAACCCCGACGGCGCGACATCGTTCGACGGCAAGCTCGACTGGATCATCGGCGCTTTTTATTACAAGGATAAAAGTTCGCGCGACGACATTTTCCGGGTCGGTGTCGACAGCGCGCCGCGGGTCGCCTTTGCGGGTGCGCAAGTGCCGCCGGTCGCATCGACTCCGGCAACCGACATTGTTTCGGCCGACTATAACATCAAAAGCTTTGCCGTATTCGGTCAGGCGACCATTCACTTTACAGACGCGCTCGAGCTGACCCTCGGCGGCCGCTACACCGAAGATAAAAAACGTATCGCCTTCGTCGAT
Source organism: Sphingopyxis sp. (assembly GCF_965279725.1). Classification (GTDB taxonomy): domain Bacteria; phylum Pseudomonadota; class Alphaproteobacteria; order Sphingomonadales; family Sphingomonadaceae; genus Sphingopyxis. The sequence goes on along the minus strand of NZ_CBDIIL010000002.1, from coordinate 643,493 downwards.
ACGACGACCGATGCGCTGCCGATCATTGCGGCGGGTTTCAGCGTTAATGTCGCACGCAAATATACGAGTTTCGACCCGCGCGCCGTGCTCAGCTATAAATTCTCGCCCGATCTCAGCGTCTATGCGAGCTACTCGACCGGGTTCAAATCGGGCGGCTTCCAATATGCTCCGTTCAACGCCGCAGCGGCGGGCACCGTTTTTGCGCCCGAAGACATCAAGACCTATGAAATCGGCGTGAAATCCGACTGGCTCGATCGGCGGTTGCGGATCAACCTGTCGGCCTTCCATTACGACTATGCGAACCTTCAGGTATCGCGCATCATCGACACGGTGTCGGGGCCGCAAACGCTGATCACCAATGCGGCGGGCAGCAAGGTCGACGGGGTCGAGGCCGAGATTTCGATCCATCCGTCGGACAATCTCGATTTCGGTTTCAACTATGGCTATCTCGATGCCCGCTATGACAATTATGTCTTCAACCTCGGTCAGAATCTGACCTTCGACGGCACCACTTTGGTGCGTGCGCCCAAGCATACGGTCAGCGTTAACGGCGAATGGCGGATCCCGCTGGGGGATAACAAGGTAACGCTGGCAGCCAATTATTCGCTGCTTGGCGACTTCTTCCACGAACCCGGTGAAGGCAATCCGATCTTCGGTTCGGGTATCCCGCTGACTGCCGAAGATGGCTATGGCCTGCTTGACCTGCGCGCCTCGATCGATTTTTCGCGGTTCCGCTTGACCGCCTATGCCAGCAACGTCCTCAACACCGATTATCGGCGCACCGTCAACGCGCTGGGCGCAACGGTGGTCGGCTTTGCCGGACAGCCGCGGATCATCGGGGTTCGCGGGACTTTTACCTACTGATAAGGGGGACCGGGGCGCGGCGATCCGTCGCCGTGTCCCGGCAAATACGCCTCAGAGTTGGAAGGTTGATGGAATGCGTGGAGCAGAGCGGCTGGCGGCAGTGGACAAGAGCGTGGCGCCGATGGCCGCTGCGCTCCCCGACCTGCCGATGGACGAGACGATCATGGTGCGGTTGTTGCGCATTTGCGTCGTCGGTCTGGGGCAGTATTTCGAACCAGTGTTCCGCCAGATGGGCCTGTCCGAAAGCTCGTTTCACGCGCTCTGCCTGCTGATGGCGGAGCAAGGCGGTGAAGCGTCGCCCGCCAAGCTGAGCGAACTGATCGGGGCAAGTCGCGCACATATGAGCCAGATCGTCGATGCGCTGTCGCGCGACGCCCTCGTCGAACGGATCAGCGATCCCAACGATGCGCGCCGCCACAGTGTGCGGATTACAACCGGCGGGCGAGCGCATGTGCAAAGCGGACTGCACGATTTTGTCGGACCGATGGAGCAGGCCTTTGCCGGACTGAACCCCGATGAATTTGCCCAGCTTGCGGCCTTGCTGCGCAAAGCGATCCTGTCCTTCGACCGCGACGCCTTCGAACCCAGACCCAGTGCATGAGAGAATCTGACGCATGATGTTCACCGACGACCAACTGGCTCTGCAGGACGCAGCCCGGCGCTTCGCCCGCGAACGGCTGTTGCCGCGCTATCTGCAGCGCGAGATCGACGCCGCTTTCGAACCGGGGCTGGTACAGGAAATGGGCGCGATGGGGCTGATCGGCATCGACCTGCCCGAGCAATATGGCGGGATGGGCGCCAGCGCGGTGACGGCCGGGATTATCGCCGAGGAACTGGCCTATGGCGATTTCAACGTATCGGCGCTCGCGGTCGTCCAGTCGCTGTGCGGCACGATCGTCGCACGCAACGGGGCAGAGGAGCTGAAAGCCGACTGGCTGCCCCGCGTTTGCCGCGGCGAGGCGACTTTTGCCTTGTCGATCACCGAACCGCGCGCAGGCTCCGACGCCACCGCGCTGCGGCTGCGCGCGCGCAAGGATGGCGACGATTATGTTCTCGACGGTGAAAAGGCGTCGACCAGCTTTGCCGGGCAGGCCAGCGCCTACATCGTATTCGCGCGGCTGGGCGAGGGGACGGGGTCGAGCGGCGTCACTGCTTTTCTGGTCCCTGCGACCGCCGACGGCCTGTCGACCACCCGCTATCGCGATGTCGGCAGCCATGCCTCGGGTCGCGGGTCGGTGTTCTTTGACGGCGTCCGCATCTCCGCGTCACATCGGCTCGGCGCCGAAGGGCGCGGCTTTACCGAGGTCATGGCCGGGTTCGATTTCAGCCGCGCCCTGATCGCGCTGCAATGCATCGGCGCGGCGCAGGCGTCGATCGACGAGGCCTGGGCCTACTCCGCTGAGCGCGAAGCATTCGGCGGGCCGATCGCGCAATATCAGGGCGTGACTTTTCCGCTCGTCGAAGGCGAGACCCAGATCGCGGCGGCGCGCCAGCTTGCCTACCACGCTCTCGCGCTGCGCGATGCGGGACAGCCGCATACGGTCGAGGCGGCGATGATCAAATGGTTCGGGCCGCGCACCGCGTTCGATGTCATTCACCAGTGCTTGCTGACCTTTGGCCATTATGGCTGGTCGATGGACCTGCCGCACCAGCAACGCATGCGCGATGTGATGGGGCTGGAGATCGGCGACGGCACCGCCCAGATTATGAAACTGATCGTCGCGCGAGCCCGCGTCGGCCGCGCTGCCGATCCCAAGCGGCAGGCGGCAGCGGCATGAACTACGCATCGGTCTTCCGCTCCGGTTTGTTCGACGGCCAGGTCGTCGTCGTCACTGGCGGCGGCAGCGGCATCGGGCGCTGTACCGCACACGAACTCGCATCGCTCGGCGCCACCGTCGCGCTCGTCGGGCGAAAGGCGGAGAAGCTCGATGCCGTGCAGGCTGAGATCATCGCCGATGGGGGCAAAGCCTCGACCCATGTCTGCGACATCCGCGAAGAGGATCAGGTGATCGCGATGGTCGACACGGTTCTTGCCGCGCACGGCAAGATCGACGGATTGTTCAACAATGCCGGCGGCCAGTATCGCGCGCCGCTGCGCGACATCACGACGCGCGGGTTCGAGGCAGTGGTGCGCACCAACCTGACCGGCGGTTTCATCGTCATGCGCGAAGCCTATGTGCGCTGGATGGAGGCGCATGGCGGGGCGATCGTCAATATGATCGCCGACATCGAAAACGGCTGGCCGAACTACGCGCATTCGGGCGCGTCGCGCGGCGGGATGCTGACCCTGAGCGAAAGCGCGGCCAGCGAATGGGCGGCGGCCAATGTCCGCGTCAACTGCATCGCGCCCGGCGCCATCGCATCAAGTGGGCTCGACACCTATGACGACGCCGACACCCCCTATATCCAGAACGATATCGCGCGCGAAATTCCGCTTCAGCGCTTTGGGTCCGAAGCTGAAGTGTCGGCGGCGATCGTCTTTCTGCTGTCGCCCGCCGCGGCGTTCATCACCGGCACGACGATCCGCGTCGACGGCGGCGCGCCCAATGCGCGGCGCGTCTGGGGCCCGCTCGCGCCTTCGGACAAGAACCAGCCGTTCGACGGTTTTCACCGCGCTGCGCCGCCCGCCATCCTCGCTGCCAAGGACAAGCCATGACCCAGAAAGTCTTATACGAAAAGCGCGGCCCAATCGCCTATATCACCCTCAACCGGCCCGAGGTGAAGAACGCTATCGACGTCGATGTGCATGTGCTGCTGCGCGAAATCTGGACCGATTTTCGCGACGATGACGATCTGCGCGTCGCGATCATCACCGGCGCGGGCGATGCCTTTTCGGCGGGCGCCGACCTGCGCACCCATGTGCCGGAATGGGATGGGGTTGGGCCGTCGCTGGGGCGCGACAAGCTCGACGATGGTTTCGCCGGCGGCATCACGCGCGGGCTGCACCGCATCTACAAACCGATCATCGCGGCGTGCAACGGCTGGGTGCTCGGCGGCGGGCTCGAACTCGCGATGGCGTGCGACATCCGCATCGCTTCCGAGCGTGCACAGTTCGGATCGTTCGAACTGCGGCGCGGCATGCACCCCGCAGACGGCGGCATCGTTCGGCTGGTCAATGTCTGCGGCGTCGGCATCGCGCTCGAGATGGAGCTGACCGGCGAACCGATCGACGCGCAGCGCGCGCTGGCGTGCAACATGGTGTCGAAGGTCGTGCCGCACGACGAATTGATGGCGGCGGCCGAGGATATGGCGGCGCGGATATTGCGCAACGATCGCCGCGCGGTAGAGTCGGCGAAGGAAACGATCTTCGAGGTGATCGGGCGCACGCTCGATGAACAGCTCAAGGTCGAATGTCTGTTCGGCTATGCGCTTTGCGGCGGAAATCCCGAGCTGGTTCGCCGATCGGAGGAGTTTCTGGCGAAACAGGATCGCGGCCGGGTCGGCAAGAATGCCTCCGCGCTGTGACGGGCGCGGTGCCTGACGGGTTCGAACTGCTGGTGCTCGATTGCGGGCATAACGACAGCTTCGGCCCGGCCTATGTCAACTTGCCCGAACACAAGATCGGGTTCCGGGTCGGGCCGCAGCATCTGAACCCGGTCGGCGGGCTGCATGGCGGCGCGATGGCGACCTTTGCCGACATGCAGATCAGCGCGGTCGGCCCCGAAGCTTATGACGCGCACCGCGCGACGATCAGCCTGACGGTCGATTTCATGGCGCCGGTCGGGCCGGGTACGTGGGTCGAGGCCGAGGTGGTCTGTCCCAAGCAGACTCGCACCCTGGTGTTCACCCAAGCCATCATCACCGCCGACGGTGCGCCGGTTGCGCGCACGTCGGGCATCTATCGCAATGCGAGCAAAACGGCGTGATGGAAAAGCCGCTCTCGGAATGCGGCGTCGCCATCCTCGGCGGGACGGCGGGCGTCGGGTTTGAAGCCGCCGCGCAGTTTGCCGAAGCTGGATCACGGGTGGTCATATTGGGCCGCGACGACGCGCGGGGCGCAGCCGCTTGCGCCCGGCTGCTAGCGCGCGTTCCCGGGGCGTCGGTTTCCTTCGTTCGCGTCGACGCCGCCGACGCCGATGATGCCGTCCGCGCCGAAGCCGACGTGCGCGCCACCCTTGGCGCGATCGACGTGCTGATGTGCACCACCGGCCCCAGCCATGCACCGCAATTGCTGCACGAAATCCCCATCGTCGAAATCATGCCGCGGATCGATGAGATCGCCCGGCCGCCGCTGCACATGATGACCGCCGTCTTGCCCGCAATGCGCGCGGCGGGCGGCGGCACGATCATCACCGTCGCATCGGACGCCGCGAAGGTCGCGACCCCGGGCGAAACCCTTGTCGGCGCGGCAATGGGATGTATCATTCAGTTCGCCCGGGCGGCCGCGCTGGAGGAAAAGCGGTGCGGCATCCGCATCAACCTGCTCACCCCGTCGCTGATCGCCGACACCCCTGGCGCGGCGCTGATCGACAGCAGCCCCTTTGCCGCCAAACTGTTCCAGAAAGCCGCGTCGCAAGCGCATCTCGGCGTCGCCGACGCCGGCGATCTTGCGGCGATGGCGCTCTTCCTCGCCAGCCCGGCCGCACGCCGCATCACGGGCCAGGCGATCAGTATCAACGGCGGCATATCGGTGGCCTGAAATGGAAAATCCCAGCCTCTCCGACCCTCAGCTCGCCAGCTGGCGTTTCGACGCGATCCGCAACATCGCCGACATCGCGCCGCATTGGGCTCGCGAAACCCCTGATGCCATCGCGCTGATCGACGGTGACCGGCGGCGCACTTATGCTGCACTCGACGAGCGCAGCAATCGCATCGCGAACCAGCTCGCCGCGCAGGGCGCGGGGCCGGGTTCGCTGGTCGGTTATTTCGGCAAGAATGCGCTCGAATTCTGGGAACTGTGGCTCGGCGCCAGCAAGGCCGGATGCGCCCTTGCGCCGTTCAACTGGCGTTGTGCGGTCGCCGAACTCGTCCAGATCGTTGGTAATGCCACGCCCGCGCTAGTCGTCGTCAGCGCCGAATTTGCCGACATCTTTGCGCAGGTCCGCGCCGGTTGCGCGGATGCCTTCCCGCTCGTGGTGTTCGGCGGCGTGCCCGACGCTTATGAAGCCTGGCTCGCCGACGGCGACCCGGCGCCTGTCGTGCGTCAGGTTTCGCCCGACGAAATCGCGCTCGTTTCGTTCACCTCGGGTACCACCGGTCTGCCGAAGGGGGTCGCGACATCGCAGGGCAATTTCGGCTGGTCCTTCCTGTGCACCGCGCTCGAACCCGCGCTGACTTGGACGGCGGGCGACGTCATGCTGATGGCGATGCCGAATTTCCATCTGGGCGGCAGCTGGCTGTGTCTTTACGCGCTGGTCAATGGGACGGCGATCAGCACGGTGCCGCAGTTCGACCCCGACCTGTGCATCGACGCAATCGCACGCGACCGTGTTAGCGTCGCCCCCATGGTCCCCGCGGCGATCCAGTTGTTGCTCGACCATCCGCGCGCCTCGCCAGAGGCCTTCGCGGCGCTGCGTTCGATCATCTATTTTGGTTCGCCGATTGGCGCGAATTTGCTGCTGCGCGCGCGGCAAGAAATCGGCTGCGCGCTGTCGCAGGCCTATGGAACGACCGAGGCGAACTTCGTCACTCTGCTGCGCCCCGAGGATCATTTCACCGATGACGCGTCGATCCTGGCCTCGTGCGGCCGCGCGCTGCCGTTATGCGTACTGCGCATCGTCGATGGTGACGCCAATGTCTTGCCCGCCGGTACGGTCGGTGAAGTCGAGGCGCGCACGCCGATGGCCTTTGCGGGCTATCTCGGCCGCCCCGACGCCACCGCCGAAACGTGGCGCGACGGTTGGTACCGCACCGGCGATCTCGGGCGGATGGACGCGGCGGGCTATCTGACCATCGTCGACCGGGCCAAGGACATGATCATCAGCGGCGGCGAGAATATCTATTCGGCCGAGGTAGAGGGCGCACTCGGCAAGCTGCCGGGTATCCGTCAGTGCGGCGTCGTCGGCCTGCCCGATCCGAAATGGGGCGAGCGGGTGACGGCGGCGGTGATCGTCGATCCAGCGGCGGCGCTGACCGAAGCCGCGATCATCGCGCACTGCCGGACGTTGATTGCTGGCTACAAGGTGCCGAAACAAGTGCTGTTCCTCGATGCGCTGCCGCAAACGCCGACCGGCAAGGTGCAAAAAGCGGCGCTGCGCAAGCTGCTGGCGGAGAGCGAGGATTGAGCGTTGCATCAGCCACTGAATTGCCCGCGCTGCTCGAACGCTGGTTTTCCAGGCAGGGCATCGCCGCGCCGCGTGTCGGCGATATGGTCCAGTTTCCATCGGGCTTTTCATGGATCACCTATGCCTTCACGCTGCAATCGGCGGGGACGGTGCAAGAGCTGATCCTGCGCATCGGCCCGAGCAACGGCCTCTACGCGCCCTATAGCGCCGAACCCGAATATGCCGCGCTCGCCGCAGTGCAGGGCTCGGCGGTTGCGGCACCACGACCGCATTACTGGTCTGACGATAGCGGCATATTGGGCGGCCCCTTTCTGATCGTCGACAAAGCGCGCGGATCGACACCGATCCCTTGGGGCGATGACGATGGCTTGTCCGCAAACGCCCGTGCTACGCTGGGTGCACAGTTCGCCGACGCCTTGGGCGCACTCCACGCGATCGACTGGCAGGGAGGCCCGCTCGCGCGCTTTGGCGAGGGGCTGACGATGAACAACGCCGCACTGCGCGAGGTTGATCGCTGGGAGGCGGGCTATCGCCGCTGGGCGTTACGGCCGCATCCGATGCTGCACAAGCTGATCGGCTGGCTGCGTGCCAATCCGCCGGTCGCGCCGCGCCTCAGCATCATCCATGGCGATTATCGGCTCGGCAATTTCCTTGAGGTCGATGGCCAGATTACCGCGATCCTCGACTGGGAGCTCGTCCATCTTGGCGATCCGCATGAGGATCTGGCGTGGACCTGCCTGCCGCAATATCGCGGCGGCACCGCGCTGATGTCCAAACTCGTATCGCGCGAAGACCTTTATGCGCGGCATGAGACGAAGACCGGCGCCAAGGTCGATCCGGCGAGCATCCATTATTACACCCTCTTTTCGCTGCTGAAGCTCGCGGTCACCCATATCGCCGCCGCCTACGCCTTTGAGCGCAACGGCTTTCGCGACATGCGGATGCCCGCGATGGCGACGCAGATCGCGCCGACCTTGCGCCAGATCGAAAAATTGCTGGTGGCGGCATGAACAACAGCTTTGCCCGGCTGATCGACGGCATGGTCGAGGTGCTGCGCCGCGATGTCATCCCCGCGATGGACGGCGAATTCGCGCGCGGACAGGCGTATGGCGTGATTTTCATGCTGGAGAGCCTGAAACTACGCGGCGACTGGTCATCGGCGTTTCTAGGCGAGCAGGTCGCGGCTTTGCAGGCGTTGCACAATGCCATTGCGGCCGCTCCCGACCTTCCCGCTGCCATGCCGATCGTGTCCGCACCAGCGGCGCCCGACATCGCCTCGCGCGATCTGGGTGACAGCCAGGTGGCGGACCTGATCGACTGGCTCGCCGCTCAGCCGTCGCCCCATCCCGCAATCCAGTCCGCCATCGACGCCTATCTCACCCGCCAGATCCGGCACGAGCTGACGACCAGTGCGCGGCCGATGTTCGCCGAAATTTCGCTCGGCCGCGAAACCGACAAGGACCACTGACATGCTGACCCCGCAGGACGATCTGATCGGGCATCAGACGACGACCACCTTCGATCATGTTCAATCGAGCGATCCGGCATGGATGGAGCGGCTGTGGTACACCGGCCATCCGATCCCCGGCGGCGATGTGATTTTTGACATCGGGCTCGGCTATCATCCCAACCGCAATGTGATGGATGCCTTTGCGGGCATCACGCGCGGCGGCGAGCAGATCGATTTTCGCGTCAGCCGCCAGGCGCGGCCCAATCCGCTGGAGACGACGCTCGGCCCGCTGGCGATCGAAGTTGTCGAGGGTCTGCGCCATCATCATATCTCGCTTGCGGAGAATGCGTCGGGCCTGACTTTCGACCTCGATTTTCTGGCGAGCATGAACGCGCACGAGGAAGAAGCGCATTTCCGCCGTCGCAAGGGCCGAGTGACCGAAGATATGGCGCGGGTGCAGCAACTCGGGCGTTACCGCGGCTGGATCGCGCTCGACGGTGAGCGGTGGGATGTGACGCCCGAGAGCTGGTGGGGCCAGCGCGACCATAGCTGGGGCATTCGCGCCGAAATGCGCACCGATCCGGACCATCTGCCGATGACATTCTACCCGCCGTTCCTGTTCCTGTGGATCACCGTCCAGTTTGAGGGCTATGGGCTGCAATTATTCCTGAAGGAACGTGCGCCGGGCGACACCATCTATATCACGGGCGAGGAAGTGCGGCCGGTCGGCGAGCGTTCTGGCGGCACCAGGCGGCTGGTCGCGATGACGCACGACATCGACTGGGCCAATGATGGGATGGGCCAGACGGTAGCAAGCGCGACGCTCGAACCGATTTTCAGCGACGGCAGTCGGCGCAAGCTTGAAGTGCGCGCCTTGCCCGCGCGGTATTTCCTCAAGGGCGGCCTCTACGGAGGGCTCGACGGCTGGTTCCATGGCGATGACAAGGGCAAGTTGTTCGCCGATCACAGCCGATGGAAACTCGACAAGGCCGCAGACCGCACGGCGCTGCGTACGCTGTCGGACCATGTCATCGAAGTGCGCGACGGCGACAACATCGGCTGGGGGATCATGGAATATGGAGTGGGTGAGGGCTATGCACGCTACCCCGAGGTGCAGGCGTTTCCACCGATTTGAACGCTCTTCCTAAGCGACGCGCGTCAGCGCCGCGACTTGCCAATCTTCGATCAAGCGATCCGAAATCGCATCGTGCGGCGCCCATAGCTTGCGGACGGCCAAACCCGAAATGAGTGCCGCCGCCGACCGCACCATTTCCTCGACTGACCCGCGCTGCCAGCCAGCCGACGCCAGTTTTTCGGCCCATGCGGCATAAATCGGTCGCCGCAGTTCGCCGACATCTTCGCCTATTTGCGCCGCCAGATCGGGATTGCGGTTCGCGTCGAGGGTGATCCCTAGCGCGACCCAGAAATAGTCTCCGAAAAAGAATGACCGAAAATCGGCAATCATCATGTCCAGCAACTTGGTCGGATCGGTCGGCGCCTTGGCGAGCGCACGCTCGCTATCGACCCCCGCCATTGCCAGCGCATGATGGATCGCCGCCTTGGTAAGGGCATTCTTGTCGGGAAAATGATGCAGCAACGCGCCCTGCGACACGCCCGCCTCCTCGGCCACTGCCGCCATGCGCAGCGCGGTGTGACCGCGCGCGGCGATTACCGCATAGGCCGCCTGCGCCAGCTTGGCTTGTGTGCCGTGCGATCGTTCGGCTTGGGTGCGGCGCGGGGTCGCGGTCATTTCAGCGCGTCGGCGTGGCGGTCGCGGATGACCTTTTTGTCGATCTTGCCCGTCGCGGTCAGCGGCACACTTTCGAAAAAGATGCGGTCGGGCATCCACCATTTGGCGACATGCCCCGCCAGATGGGCGCGGATCGTTTCCTCGCCGACATCGGCGCCGTCGTGCCGCTCGATCAGCATGATGGGTCGCTCTTCCCATTTGGGATGATAAACCCCGGCGACCGCGGCGACCTTGACCCCGGGACAGCCCGCGGCGGCATTTTCCAGGTCGATCGAGCTGATCCATTCGCCGCCCGACTTGATCACGTCCTTCTTGCGGTCGGTGATCCGCATGAAGCCATAGGGATCGATCGTGCAGATGTCGCCGGTGTCGAACCAGCCGTCGGCGTCAATCGCGGGCGCTTCGGCGCGGTAATAGCGCTTGAGAACCCATGGACCGCGCACCAGCAGCGCCCCCGATTGCTCGCCATCGTGGGGCAGGGGTTTGCCTGCATCGTCGATGATGCGCAGCTCGATGCCGAACTGCATCCGCCCCTGCCGCGTCCAGATGATTTCATTCTCCTCGCCCTGCCCCAGTGCGGCGACGGCTGGCGTCGGGGTCGAGATGACGCCGAGCGGGCTGGTTTCGGTCATGCCCCAGATTTGCTGGACTTTGACGCCCAGCGTCTCGAACGCCTCGGCCATATCGCGCGGCACTGCCGACCCGCCGATAACGACGCGTTTCAAGGAGCCGGGCGTGCCGCCCGTGCGCGCGAGATGGTCGAGGTACATCGTCCAGATCGTCGGCACCCCGCCGGAGAAGGTGACGGACTCGTCGCGGATCAACTCCTGCAGGCTGGCCCCGTCGAACTTGTCGCACGGGAACACAAACTTCACGCCGTTCATCGCCCCGGCAAAGGGCAGACCCCAGGCGGTGGCGTGATAAAGCGACTGGCACGGCATCACGACGTCGAAAGCGCTGAATCCCAGGGCACCGCTCAGTCCGGCAGCGAAGCCGTGCAGCACGACCGACCGGTGCGAATAAAGCACCCCCTTGGGGTCTCCGGTCGTACCCGACGTGTAACAGAGGAACGCCCCGCCATTCTCGTCGGGCACCGGCCAGTCATAGTTGGTCGGCTGGTCGGCGATCGCTGCCTCATAACCTATCCATTCGGGCAGGGTGCGCTCGGCATCGGTCAGCAGCACGACATGCTCGACGCTCGTCAGCTGCGGCCGAATCCGTTCGACGATCTCGACCATATTGCGGTCGAGCAGCAACACCCGGCTGCCCGCATGGTTGATCGTGAAGATCAGATGTTCGTCGGGCAGGCGCGGGTTGGCGGTGTGGAGCACCGCGCCGATGCCTGGCACCGCGAAGAACAGCTCGAAATGGCGGTGGGTGTTCCACGCCAGTGAACTGATGCGGTCGCCCGCGACGATGCCCAGCCCGGTCAGCCAATGCGCCGCTTGCGCTGTGCGATCGAGCGCTGAGGTATAGTCATAACGCCACAGCGGCTCGTCGACGTTGCGCGACACGATCTCCTGCCGCGCATGCGCGACGGCGGCGTAACGCAGGATGTCGATGATGCTGAGCGGCGCGTCCTGCATCAGGCCGGGGAGCATGGGCATGGCTTGGGTCTTCCTTTGGTGGCTCAGCTCGATTGCAGGAAGGGGACGACCAATTCAACAAAAGCCTCGCGCTTTTCGATCTGTGTCCAATGGCCGCAACCGCCGAAGACATGCAAATCGCTGTTCGGGATCAGTTCGTGGAAGCGCACCGAGCGGCTGAACGGCACGATCACATCCTCGCGGCCGTGGATGATGAGGGTGCGGTGCGGCATCGCGGCGAGATTGTCCTCGCCCGCCGCGAGTTCGGCCAGCCAGCGCTGGCGCGGTTCGGGGAACAGGCGACCGAAACTTTCCTGGGCGCCCGGCCGCATGCTCGCCTCGTACCGCGAGCGCACGATTTCCTCGGTCACAAGGTTCGGATTATGCGCGAATATCCGCATCAGGTCGCGCATATTGTCGAGCGAGGGCGTGTAGCCCCACACCTGGTCGAGCCCGTCGCTCATCGGGAAATCGAGCCCTGCCGACCCCATCAGCACAATATGGTCGACGCGCCCCGGATGCCGCGTTGCAAGCGCCAGTGTCAACGCACCGCCATAGCTGTTGCCGACGAAATGCGCCTTTTCGATACCGAGCGCATCCATGAACCCGATCAGATGCGCCACCCAGCGGTCCATCTGGAAATGCGGGATATCGTCGGGAAAATCGGTGTAGCCGAACCCCAGCGTATCGGGGGCATAGCAATGGAACTGCTTGGCCAATTCCGGAATCACCCCGCGCCAATTGGCATAGGCGGTAACCCCAGGCCCCGACCCATGGATCAGGATCAGCGGTGGCCCGTCGCCGGCCTCGATATAATTGGTCGCGATGCCGTCGACGTGGATATTTTTGCCGATCTCGGGATTGTCGGTCATTCCTTCAAGCCTCTCATAACATGGTGGTGCCGCCGTTGACGCTGATCACCTGGCCGGTCACGAACGCCGCTTCGTCGGTCGCAAGATAAGCGGTCATCGAGGCGATTTCGGCCTCGCTGGCGAAGCGGCCCATCGGGATGATCGCCAGTGCTTCATCGATCATCGCCGGACTGACGGCGCGGACGTCTTCGAGTTGCTGCGTCTGCACCGCGCAAGGCGCGACAGTGTTGACGGTGATCCCGTCGCGCGCGAAATCACGCGCGAGCCCGGTGGTCATCCCGTGCATCCCGCCCTTGGCGGCGTTGTAGCCGGCATGATCGACCAGCCCGTTGCGCACCGAATCGGCGCCGATATTGATGACGCGCCCGAAACCCGCCGCCTTCATATGCGGCAGCGCGTGCCAACTGCACCAGATCGCGGTCCACAGATTGCGGTCGATGGTCTCGACCAATGTTTCGGGGGTATGATCAAGAAAGGGGCGCAGAATGCCGCCGCCGGCATTGTTGACCAAAATGTCGATCTTGCCGAAGCGCGCCAGCGTTTCGGCGATCAGGCGGGCTGCCTCGCCTTCCTTCGCCAGATTGCCGCCGAAGGCCATCGTCCGTTCGTCGGCGCCTGCGCTGGCGCGGACGCTTTCGGCCGTTTCGGCGGTCAGGTCGCAAAATACCACCCTTGCGCCATCGTCGAGAAAGCGCTGCGCTATGGCCGTGCCGATGCCGCGCCCGGCACCGGTTACAATTGCGACGCGGCAGGCAAGTTTACCCTCAGCCATCGGCACGCAAAATCCTCCCGGTCTTGCCAAAGCGCGGGTCGGCAATGCTGCCCCAGGTGTCGAGAACTTCGGGTTTCGGCTCCAACGCGCGCGGCGGCCGCGCGTCTTCTTCGTCGAACAGCTCCATCCCGAAACTATATTCGGTGGTCATTCCGTCGGGGTCGAGGAAATAGAGGAAAATGCTGGTCGACGGCAGGTGGCGGCCCGGGCCGAAGACGATCGGCACATCGGCTTTTTTCAGCCGGTTGGTCGCGCGCCCGATATCGTCGATGTCGGTGACCATGAAATTAAGATGATTGAGCCCGTCCTCCGGCCCCTCCAGCAACGCAAGGCTGTGATGCAGCGGGTTGGGCCAGCAGCGTAGAAAGGCGATCCGCCCCGGGACATGATCCGAAATCTCGAACCCCAAGTCCTCGACCCAGAATTTATGCGCCTTGGCATAGCTCGCGACGTTCATCACGACATGCCCCATGCGGACGATATCGGCGACACTCGCTTCGAACGGAGCGGCGACATGCTGGCCGCAATAATAGTCCAGCATCAGCCCGGTGTCGGGATTGCGGAAGCGAAAGGCTGCGATGACCTGCTGGGCAGGGGCAGCGTCGGAGGACGTCCACGCGGGCGCATAGCCGCACGCCGCGACGTGGGCGAAGGCGCGATCGAGTTCGGCGGCGCTTTCGACTTCGAAGCCGATCGCGGCGAGACCTGGTTCGGCGCCCTGTTCGAGGATCAGCTCATAGGGCTTGTCGCTGCATCGCAGCCACACTTCGCCATCGGCTCCCCCGCCTTCGCTGAGGCCGACGATGTCGCGATAATAGGTCAAGCTGGCAGCCAAATCACTGACGTGCAGCTTGGCATAGCCAAGCCGGGCATAGCGGATCGGATGGGTCATGCGGCCGCTCCCTTCACAGGATGATACTGATGCGGGCATGGGGGCGCAGCGCCTCCATATCGAGGACGCAGGTTTTCTTGGCGATCTTCAGCCCGCCGTCTGCAACTTCGACCAGCTCGTGCAGATAATGGCCGATAAACATATCGGCGGTCACATCCTTGGCGCGCGAGACGAAGAAGGAGGAGCGGGCATGGACGCGGTCGACCCCGTTAACTTGGGCGCGTCTGACCCGGACGTTGCCGACGATGTGGCGCACCTTCGATCGCGGCTGTTCGCTGTGTGCGCCGACCTTGGCGAGGCGGATGACGCGCTCTTCCATCCGCTTGCGGTCATCCATCACATAGAAGAGCGAGGTCGCCGGGTCGGCCGTGTCGCCGTCGATGTCGCTTGGCGGTACCAGATATTCGGCGTCTTCGGTGAACAAGGTCAGCCATTTTTCGAGCTGCCAGCTATCGATCAGGTCGGCCTCTTCGAACAACAATTCCTCGACCCGCAGGCGGAGCATCAGCGCATCATCCATCGCTTAGTCCTCCGCTTCCGCCAGGCGCCGGTCCCACTCGGTCCAGAACGCGCGCATCTGCATCTCGTCGTCGAACGACGGCGCGTCGGCGCGCACCATACCCTTGCTGATGTCGTTGAAGCCGCCGCCGGCTGACGCCGCATAGCCCTGCTGGCAGCGCTCGATCGCCTCGACATCGTCGGGGGTCGCGAAACCGCCGGGGCCGAGGAATTCGGTGAAGTTGAATGAGCGATATTTTTTCAGCCACTCGCTTTCCTCGCGCGGGCCGAGCGACCAGGCGTTGACCTCCATATAATCGGGCGCG
This sequence comes from Sphingopyxis sp., assembly GCF_965279725.1. Taxonomy (GTDB): domain Bacteria; phylum Pseudomonadota; class Alphaproteobacteria; order Sphingomonadales; family Sphingomonadaceae; genus Sphingopyxis. The sequence goes on along the minus strand of NZ_CBDIIL010000002.1, from coordinate 628,259 downwards.
GTCGGGTAAAAGGTGCGGATGGTGATCGCCATGATGTCGTTCACGACCAGGTTGGGAAAGATCACCATATTACGATTCATCGCCGCGAGCCGTTTCGCGCGCTCGGCGCCCAGCCGTGCCTCCAGCTGCGCATAGATCGCGTCGATCTCGGCCTTGCCCTCTTCACCCCACAAAGGCACCCAGCTCGCGATCGGGCGGCCCCATGGCGCGCTATATTCGATCACCGCATGGCCGTTCTTCAGGTCATAGCCGGTGCCGGCGAGCGGCGTCGCGCCGAGCGCGCCATTGGCGCTCTTTAGATATTCCAGATAGGTCGAATGGGTGCAGGCGGCGTGATAGCCGTCGAAGCTGTTTTCGGCGAGCAGCTTCCAGTTGCCGCGCACCGCATATTCCTGCGTCCCGCCAACCACTGCCATACCCGACTCGCTGTGCTGCGAGACCAGGTCGAGATAGTCGCCCGAGTCCGCCAGATAGGTGTCGAGATCCTCGCCAGCTTCGGCAAAGCTCACGAAGAAGAAGTCGCCGCGCCGCGCCAGGCGCGGGACATGGACCATCTGTTTCTGCGGGTCGTTCTTGAAATCTTCGGGATAGCCCGATCCGCCGGGCAGGCTCATCAAATGACCGTCGGAACCAAAGGTCCAGCCATGGTACATGCACATGAAGGCGGGCGATTTGCCGCGCCGTTCGCGGCACACCATCGCGCCGCGATGCGGGCAGGCGTTATACATCGCATGGAATTCGCCGCTGCGGTCGCGCGTAAAGAGCAGGGGGCGGCGAGCGACGCGGCGGGTCAGGAAATTGCCCGGCTGTGGCAGTTCGGACGCATGCCCCAGATACAGCCAGCAGCGGTCGAAAATGGCGCGATACTCGCGCTCGAACACCCCCTGATCGGTAAACGCTCGGCGGGGGACCAGAAACTGGTGCCGCGAAGCGTCCTGCACGATTCGTTCGTTAAAGCCCATCATCCCGTCCCTTCGCCGTTCAATGCGGCTGATTTTATAAACCGTGTAGATGGTATGTAAGTTGACAAAGGGCAGTTTGTCAAATAGCCGTTTGGACGGGAACAGAGGATCGCCGAAAAGGGGAACGACTATCGTTACGCATGACGATCTCGCCGCGCGCCTTCGCGCTGCCTATGCAGGCGGTGCAATTTCGCCTCTGCGCGATGGTCTGGAGCCGACGGATGTCGATGGCTCTTATGCGGTGCAGACGATCAACACGCACTATTGGGAAGCGCAGGGTCGGCGGATCGTCGGACGCAAGGCGGGGCTGACCGCGAAGGCGGTGCAGGTGCAGCTTGGCGTCGATCAGCCCGACTTTGGGGCTCTGTTCGATGATATGCAGGTGGCGGACGGCGGCAGGCTCGACCCGGCCCGGACGTTGCAGCCGAAGGCGGAGGCGGAGATCGCGTTTGTATTGGGCGCCGACCTGCCCGATCCGGGGACAACGATTGAACAGGTCGCTGCAGCGGTAGCAAGCGTCCACGCTGCGATCGAGATCGTCGACAGCCGCATCGCCGACTGGAAGATCACGTTCGCCGACACTGTCGCCGACAATGGCTCGTCGGCGTTCTTCGTGCTCGCCGACGCCGGGTTGGCTTTGGAAGGCCTCGACCTTGAAGGCGCGGCTATGGAAATGCTGATCAACGGCGCGGTCGTCTCGACCGGTATCGGCGCGGCGGCGCTCGGCAATCCGCTCAACGCCGCCGCGTGGCTGGCGCAGACGCTGGCGGGACGCGGCGAGCCGCTCAAGGCCGGCGACATCCTGCTTGCAGGCGCCTTGGGGCCGATGGTCGCGCTAACCCCCGGCGATCATGTCGTGGCCAGCATTGCGGGCATTGGCACGACCAGCTTCACCTATGGCGGGCGCTGATCTTATGACGAAGACCAAAGTCGCGATCATCGGGTCGGGCAATATCGGGACCGACCTGATGATCAAGGTGATGCGCCTGTCCGATACGCTGGACATGGCGGCGTTCGTCGGCATTGATCCCGAGTCCGATGGGCTGAAACGCGCCGAACGGATGGGCATTCCGGTCACCGCCGACGGTCTCTTCGGGCTGATCGCGATGCCGGGCTTTGCCGACATCGCCATCGTCTTCGATGCGACCTCGGCAAGGGCGCATAAGCGCCACAGTGAGGTGCTGATCGCGCACGGCAAGCGCGTGATCGACCTGACCCCGGCGGCGATCGGTCCCTATACGATCCCGCCGGTCAACGGCGATGCGCACCTCGACGCGCCGAACGTCAATATGGTGACCTGCGGCGGGCAGGCGACGATCCCGATCGTCGCGGCGGTGAACCGCGTCGCCAAGGTGCATTATGGCGAGATCGTCGCATCAATTGCGTCGAAAAGCGCGGGTCCCGGCACCCGCGCCAATATCGACGAGTTTACCGAGACGACGAGCGAGGCGATCGTGAAGGTTGGCGGGGCGACGCGCGGCAAGGCGATCATCGTGCTCAACCCTGCCGAGCCGCCGCTGATCATGCGCGATACCGTCTATTGCCTGTGCGACGACGGCGACCGCGAGGAAATTCGGGCGAGCATCGAGACGATGGTGGCGGAGGTCCAGACCTATGTCCCCGGCTACCGGCTCAAGCAGGCGGTGCAGTTCGAGAGCATCGGAAGCAACGCGCCGCTGCGCATCCCCGAGATGGGCGGCAGCTTTACGGGCCTGAAGGTCAGCGTCTTTTTGGAGGTCGAGGGCGCGGCGCATTATCTACCCGCTTATGCCGGCAATCTCGACATCATGACGTCGGCGGCGCTGACGACCGCCGAGAAGATCGCGGCGCGCATGCACGCAGGAGTGGCCGCATGAGCCTCGATCCAACGACGACCAAGCTCTACATCCAGGACGTCACCCTGCGCGACGGCATGCACGCGATCCGCCACCAATATGGTCTCGATCATGTACAGGCGATCGCCCGCGCACTCGACAAAGCGAAGGTCGATGCGATCGAGGTGGCGCATGGCGACGGGCTGCAAGGGTCGAGCTTCAACTATGGCTTTGGCGCCAACACCGACTGGGACTGGATCGGCGCGGTCGCCGAGGTGCTCGAACACAGCATCCTCACGACCTTGCTCCTCCCCGGCATCGGCACCGTCCACGACCTGAAGCGCGCCTACGACCTCGGGGTGCGCTCGGTCCGTATCGCGACGCATTGTACCGAGGCCGATGTGTCGAAGCAGCATATCGAGGCCGCCCGCAATCTGGGCATGGACGTGTCGGGGTTCCTGATGATGAGCCATATGTCGGCGCCTGATGCGCTCGCGCAGCAGGCCAAGCTCATGGAAAGCTATGGCGCCCACTGCGTTTATGTCACCGACAGCGGCGGCGCGATGACGATGGACGCCGTCGCTGCGCGCTTCGCTGCCTATGACAAGGTGCTCAAACCCGAGACGCAGCGCGGTATCCACGCGCACCACAACCTCAGCCTCGGCGTCGCCAATAGCATCGTCGCGGTGCAGAATGGTGCGATCCGTGTCGATGCCAGCCTTGCCGGCATGGGCGCCGGCGCGGGCAATGCGCCGCTCGAAGTGTTCATCGCCGCCGCCGACGTCCATGGCTGGAACCATGGCTGCGACCTGTTCGCGCTGATGGATGCCGCCGAGGATCTCGTCCGCCCGCTGCAGGACCGCCCGGTGCGCGTCGACCGCGAGACGCTGACGCTCGGCTATGCCGGGGTTTATTCCAGCTTCTTGCGCCATGCCGAAAAAGCTGCCGCCGACCACGGGCTCGACACTCGCGCCATCCTCGTCGAACTGGGCAAACGCAAAATGGTCGGCGGACAGGAAGACATGATCACCGATGTCGCGCTTGATATGGTCGCCGCGAAAGCCAGCGCATGACGCCCACCGACGATCAGCAACGGCTGGTGCAACAGGCTGCCCGAGCGCTCGGCGATGCGGGCCTGGTCCACGCCTATGGCCATTGCAGCGTGCGTCTGGACGATCGATACTTTCTGGTCTGCGCCGCGATGCCGATGGGGCTGATTGCCGACGAACCGGGTACCGTCGTTGCGATCGATGGTCCGTTACCCGACGGCGTGCTGGGCGAAGTGCGCATCCACCAGTGCCTTTATCGCCGCCGGTCCGACATCAACGCCATCTGCCGGATCATGTCGCCCGCCGTCATGGCGTTGTCGACGCAGGGCATCGTCCCCAGGCCGCGCCACGGCATTGGGGCGTATTTCAGCCCGCCGCCGCCGCTGTGGGACGATCCGCGCCTGCTCCGCGACGATGCCGCCGCCGACCGGCTGGCCGCGATGATGGGCGATGAACCCGCGATCATCATGCGCGGCAATGGCGCGGTGGTCGCGGCTGACGCAATGGAAAAAGCGGTGACCCTTGCCTGGTTTCTAGAGGACAGCGCCCGGGTCGAACGCGATGTTCGCATGATGAACTTCTCGCCCGGCCAAGGGCTGCTCGACGCCGAAGAAATTACGGCGCGACAAGTGTTTGCCGGCGGCGTGGTCGAGCGTATGTGGGCTTGGCTTAGCAGGTCTGACCCACGCTAAGACTGGCGTGAAGGGATTTCTGTGACGCCGTCGGTTTTGCAGACCGCGCTTTACGCGAATGTTCAGCCGTGGCTTGGTTAGGATCGGCAGCAAGGAACCAGGCATTTCTGTGAACCATTCGGTGATATACTCAATTCTTCGCAAATTGCCGCCTAAGTCATTTCGGAAACCAGTTTCAGCACCCTGTCGGCCCAATCGGGGCGGCAGATCAAGAGGTCGGGCATATACACATCGGGCTGGTTATAGATCAGCGGCCTGCCATCGACCCGGCTGACGTGCAGGCCGTGGGCGGCGGCGACCGCGGCGGGTGCGCAGCTGTCCCATTCATATTGCCCACCGGTGTGCAGATAGATTTCGGCCTCGCCGCGGACGATCGCCATCGCCTTGGCTCCGGCGCTGCCCATCGGCAGCAGCTCGGCCCCGATCTTTTCCGCTACGGCGACCGCTTCCCTGGCAGGGCGGGTACGGCTGACGACCATCCGCGGGGGGGTGGCCGCCGCGGGAAGGGGTCGGGGTTGGTCCGTCCGCAAAACAAGGTCGAGATCGGGCAGGGCGACCGCACCGATGATCGGCTTGCCGTCGATGGCGAGGGCGATGTGGACCGCCCAATCGGCACGTGCTTCGCCATATTCGCGGGTGCCGTCGACGGGGTCGATAATCCAGACGCGCGATTTGGACAGCCGTTCGGGATTGTCCTTTTCCTCTTCGGACAACAGCCCGTCGTCCGGGCGTTGCGCGCGGATGGCGTGGCACAGAAACTGGTTTGCGGTCTGGTCGCCGGCCTTGCCCAACGCCTTGTCCGCCAACAGCCCCGAGGCGCGGACGTCGAGGAGCAGTTTTCCGGCCACTTGCGCCAGATGCGCGGCGAGTTCGGTGTCGTTCATTTCGCGCATCACTTGAGCGGCATGATCTGACGGACGATATGTTCGGCGGCCTCGGCCGGCGTCATTTCGACCGTGTTGACGCGGATTTCCGGATTTTGTGGCGCCTCATAAGGACTGTCGATCCCGGTGAAGTTTTTGAGCGCCCCCGATCGGGCTTTTTTATACAAGCCCTTCACGTCACGAGACTCGGCAACTTCCAGCGGCGTGTCGACGAAAATCTCGATAAACTCGCCCTCCGGCAGCATTTTTCGCACCATGTCGCGTTCGGCGCGGAATGGCGAGATGAAGGCCGTCAGCACGATCAGGCCCGCGTCGGCCATGAGTTTTGCCACCTCGCCAACGCGGCGGATATTTTCGATGCGGTCGGCTTCGGTGAAGCCGAGATCCTTGTTCAACCCGTGGCGGACATTATCGCCGTCGAGCAGGAAGGTATGGCGGTTCATCATGTTCAGCGACTTTTCGACCTCGTTGGCGATGGTCGATTTGCCGGATCCCGACAGCCCGGTAAACCATAGCACGCGGGGGCGTTGATTTTTCAGGCTCGCGTGTTCGTCGCGATCGATGTCGGTCGCCTGCCAGTGGACATTCTGCGCCCGGCGGAGCGAGAAGTGCAGCATACCGGCACCGACGGTGCGGTTCGTGATCTTGTCGATCAGGATGAATCCACCCAGTGTCCGGCTTTCGGCATAGGGTTCAAAGACAATGGGCTTGTCGGTCGCAAGTTCTGCTACGCCGATCGCATTGAGTTCGAGTGTTTTCGCAGCGAGATGCTCCATCGTGTTGACGTTGATGGTATATTTGGGCTGCTGCACGATCGCGGACACCATCTGCGTGCCCAGTTTCAACCAATAGGACCGGCCGACGTGAAGCGCATCGTCGTCCATCCAGACGATCGTCGCTTCAAACTGGTCCGACACTTCGGGTGGGTTGTCGGCCGCCGCAATGACGTTGCCGCGCGAGCAATCGACTTCATCGGCAAAACAGATTGTCACCGACTGCCCGGCCACCGCTTCGTCGATGTCGCCATCCAGCGTCACGACTTTGGTCACCGTCGATGTCTTGCCCGAAGGCAGCACCCGGACAGCGTCGCCGGGTTTGATCGTTCCGGTCGCGATTAGGCCCGAAAAACCCCGGAAATCGAGATTGGGACGGTTGACCCATTGCACCGGCAGGCGGAACGGCTTGGCCTGATCGGACATATTGTCGATTGCGACCGTCTCCAGATGCTCGATCAGCGGCTTTGCCCCAGCGGCCTCGCCATACCAAGGCGTGTTGGCGCTCAGCGTGGTGATATTGTCGCCCTTGAAGCCCGAAATCGGCATCGCGACAAAATTCTTGATCCCGATTTCGGCGGCAAAAGCGCTGTAATCGGCGACGATCTTGTCGAACACCTCTTGGCTGTAATCGACCAGATCCATCTTGTTGACGGCCAGAACGATATTCTTGATGCCGATCAGATTGCACAAATAGCTGTGCCGCCGCGTCTGCACGAGCACGCCTTTGCGCGCGTCGACCATCATGATTGCCAGGTCGGCGGTCGACGCGCCGGTGAACATATTGCGCGTATATTGTTCATGCCCCGGGCAGTCGGCGACGATGAATTTGCGCTTTTCGGTCGCGAAAAAGCGGTAGGCGACGTCGATCGTGATGCCTTGCTCGCGTTCGGCGGCGAGGCCGTCGACGAGCAGCGCAAAGTCGATGTCCTGGCCCTGCGTGCCGACGCGCTTGCTGTCGGCCTGCAAGGCTTCGAGTTGATCCTCGAAGATCATCTTGGAATCATAGAGCAGTCGCCCGATCAGGGTCGATTTGCCGTCATCGACCGAACCGCAAGTGATGAAGCGCAGCAGGCTTTTGTGCTGGTGGGTGTCCAGATAGGCGTCGATGTCCTCGGCAATGAGGGCGTCGGTCCGATAGATGGTGTCGGCGGCACCTTCGATGTCATTTGGCATCAGAAATAGCCCTCCTGCTTCTTTTTCTCCATGCTCGCGTCACCGCCGTCCTTGTCAATGATGCGGCCTTGCCGTTCCGATGTGGTCGTCAGCAGCATTTCCTGGATGACTTGCGGCAGCGTCGTCGCCTCGCTCTCGACAGCGCCGGTCAACGGATAGCAACCGAGGGTGCGGAACCGGATCGAGCGCATGACCGGCTCTTCGCCGTCCCTGAGCGGAAAGCGGTCGTCATCGACCATCAGCAGCATCCCGTCGCGTATCACCGTCGGCCGCATCGCGCTCAAATAGAGCGGGACGATCGGGATGTCGTTTAGGTGGATATATTGCCAGATGTCGAGTTCGGTCCAATTCGAGATCGGAAAGACGCGGATGCTTTCGTTCTTCGCTTTTCGGGCGTTATAGAGGTTCCACAATTCGGGCCGCTGGTTTTTGGGATCCCAGCCGTGTGTGGCGGTGCGGAAGGAAAAAATCCGCTCCTTTGCCCGCGATTTTTCCTCGTCGCGCCGTGCTCCGCCAAAGGCGACGTCGAACCCATATTTGTCCAGCGCCTGTTTCAGGCCTTCGGTCTTCCACATGTCGGTGTGCAGCGGCCCGTGGTCGAACGGGTTGATGCCGCGGTCCATCGCCTCCTGATTGTGATGGACGAGCAATTCCATGCCAGATTCCTGCGCCATACGGTCGCGCAGCCGGTACATTTCCTGGAATTTCCAGGTGGTATCGACATGGAGCAGCGGAAAGGGCGGGGGCGAGGGATAGAAGGCCTTGCGCGCGAGATGCAACATCACCGCGCTGTCCTTGCCGACGCTATACAGCATCACCGGTTTTTCGGCGTCGGCAATCACCTCGCGCATGATGTGAATGCTCTCGGCTTCAAGCCGTTCCAGATGGGTCAATGTGCGCGACATCGGCGTGCAAGCTCCTTTACCTGTTGGCGACTCAACTGCCGCAGTCATGCCGTACTTGAACCTCCCATTTGGGAGGGTATATGGGGATGCATGCGCGTTGACGACGATGGCCTCTTGCAAGCGCTCCATAGCGGGATGTTCGAAACGCCCCTGTGGGGTGATTTTTTGAACCGGCTGCTCGCGAAAACGGGTGCCCGGTTCACGACATTGATCTTCCGCCCGGTCGATGAGGAAGCCGTGGTCGAACTCCACGCCGGAAAGCCGCCGATGGACGACGTGCGCAAGCTTTTCGTCGAAAGCAACCTGCGCGATCCCTTTCCCTATCATTTGATGCGCCCCGACCGCGCCTATTCGCTGGAGGAATTGCTCGATCCATCCGACCCCCGGCAACAAGCCTTTTATGAAAAGGCGATGCTGCCGCTGGGGCTGACCAATATGCGATCGATCCGGGTTACCGAACCCGGCGGTATCGATCTGTGGCTCGGTTGCTCGGGAGACCGGAGTATCGGATCGGCGGCGGGCGCGTTGCTCACCGCGCTGGCCCCGCATTTGCGGATCGCGCTGCGCAGCTATGCCACGCTGGAACGCGAACGCTTTCGTTCGGCAGTGACCGGACAGGCATTCGACCGTCTGAAGATGGGGTGGTTGTCGCTGGACGCGGAGTGCCGGATCATCGATGTGACCGACAATGTCGCACAATTGTTCCAATGGGGCATGCTGTTACGGCGGGGGCGATATGACCGACTTGTACCCGCGTCGCCCGCGATCGATCGCCAACTGACCGCGCTGCTCAAGAATTTTGCCGTCAACCGCGATGCGCGCCCGCAGGCGTTCAACCTCAGCAAGGATCCGTGGGTCGAAATGCTGGTCACGCCGGTGCAAAACCCGGCCTTCGCCGGCAGCAAAACGCCGGTAGCGATTGTCTATATCAGCGGCGATCGGCGGTCGCAGGCTGACCGATGCGATCAGCTGGTCGACCTGTTCGGATTGTTGCCGAGCGAGGCACGGCTGGCGTGGATGCTGGCCCAGGCGACCAGCATCACCGAGGCCGCAGAGGCGCTGGGCCTGACCGTCGAGACCGCCCGCAATTATTCCAAGAAAATCTATGCCAAAACCGGGGCGCGGGGCCATGCCGAATTGGTGCGGATCATCCTGACGAGCGTATTGGCGATCAGTTAACGACGTCGTTCCGCATACCAGCGTCCCCAATTCGTCACCCCAGGCTTGGCAGGTCCAGCCCTTTTTCGCGCGCGCAGTCGATCGCGATGTCGTAACCCGCGTCGGCGTGGCGCATGACGCCGGTGCCGGGGTCGTTCCACAGCACGCGCTCGATCCGCTTCGCCGCTTCGGGGGTGCCGTCGGCGACGATCACCATGCCGCTGTGCTGCGAATAGCCCATGCCGACCCCGCCGCCGTGGTGGAGCGACACCCAGGTCGCGCCGCTGGCGGTGTTGAGCAGAGCGTTGAGCAAAGGCCAGTCCGACACCGCATCCGACCCGTCGCGCATCGCTTCGGTCTCGCGGTTGGGGGAGGCGACCGAGCCTGAATCGAGGTGGTCGCGCCCGATGACGATGGGGGCTTTCAATTCGCCCGATGCGACCATTTCGTTGAACGCGAGGCCCAGCCGGTGGCGGTCGCCGAGCCCGACCCAGCAGATACGTGCGGGCAGCCCCTGAAACTGGATCTTCTCGCGCGCCATATCGAGCCAGTTGTGCAGATGTTTGTTGTCGGGCAGCAACTCCTTCACCTTGGCATCAGTTTTATAAATATCCTCGGGATCGCCGGACAGCGCCACCCAGCGGAAGGGGCCGACGCCGCGGCAGAACAGCGGGCGGACATAGGCGGGAACGAAGCCGGGGAAATCAAAGGCGTTCTCGACGCCTTCGTCCTTCGCCACCTGTCGGATATTGTTGCCATAATCGGTCGTGGCGACGCCCGCCGTCTGCATGTCGAGCATCGCCTGAACATGCACCGCCATTGACGCCTTCGCGGCCTTCGCGACCGCCGCGGGATCGCTCTCGCGCTTCGTAAACCACTCGTCGAGGGTCCAGCCCGCGGGGAGGTAGCCGTTGACGGGATCGTGCGCAGAGGTCTGATCAGTGAGCAGGTCGGGATGGATGCCGCGGCGGACCATCTCGGGCAATATCTCGGCGGCATTGCCGAGCAGGCCGACCGACACCGGCTTGCCCTCGGCGTGGCTCGCTTCGATCATCGCCAGCGCCTCGTCGATGCTTGATGCCTGCTTGTCGAGATAGCCGGTGCGCAGGCGCATTTCGATGCGGCTCGGCTGGCATTCGATCGCGAGGCACGAAGCCCCCGCCATCACCGCCGCGAGCGGCTGCGCGCCGCCCATCCCGCCAAGACCGGCGGTGAGCAGCCAGCGGCCTGCCAGACTGCCGCCATAATGCTGACGGCCCATCTCGACAAAGGTTTCGTAGGTGCCCTGCACGATGCCCTGGCTGCCGATATAGATCCAGCTGCCCGCGGTCATCTGACCGTACATCATCAGCCCTTTGCGATCGAGCTCGGAGAAATGCTCCCAGTTCGCCCATTGCGGCACCAGGTTCGAGTTGGCGAGCAACACGCGCGGGGCATCGGTGTGAGTACGAAAGACACCGACGGGCTTGCCCGACTGAATGAGCAAGGTTTCGTCGTCGTTGAGGCGCTTCAGCGTCTCGACGATCTTGTCATAGCTTTCCCAATCGCGCGCGGCGCGGCCGATGCCGCCATAGACGACCAGTTCGTGAGGTGCCTCGGCGACATCGGGGTGAAGGTTATTCATCAGCATCCGCATCGGCGCTTCGGTCAGCCAGCTTTTGGCGCTGATCTCGCTGCCCGTCGCAGGGCGAATCACGCGGCTGTTGTCGAGGCGGGTGGTCATTGTCTTCCTTTCGCAAAGTCGAGGGCGGCGGCGATGCTCTGGCGCAAAGTCGTCAGGATCGCGGGATCTGGGTCGATGGGGGTCGGCCAATTGGCCTCGGTAAACGTCGCGGGTTCGGTCATGTACCCACGCTGCGCGAGTTCCATCTGAATGGCGTGGACATCGTCGTCGGGGCGGCCATAGTGGCGGGTGGTCCAGCCGCCCTTGAAACGGCCATTGACGACGTGGCTTTTTCCGCTCGCCGCGCAAATATTCGCGATAATCGTTTCGAGTTCGGGCGCCGCGGTCGTGCCGCCATTGGTACCGATGTTGAACAGCGGCAGTTCGCCGTGGAACAGGCGCGGCACATGGCTGCGGATCGAATGGGCGTCATACAGGACAATCTTGCCATGCGCATCTTTCAGGCGGTCGAGTTCGGCCGTGAGCGTATCGTGATATGGTCGATGATAGGAATGAAGCCGCTGCATGATCTCGGCTTCATCGGGTTCGCCAAAACGATAGAGCAGTTCGCCGTCGAAGGTCGTCGTCGGACATAATTCGGTCGTCGCCTGCCCGGGATAGAGCGACGCACCCGACGGATCGCGGTTCATGTCGATGACGCTACGCGAAATGTCGGTCGCCACCAGTGTTGCGCCCATGTCGGCGGCGAAGGCGTAGAGCTCGGCAATCCACCAGTCGGTGTCGATCCGAGCATGCCAAGGCGAGACGAACTGGTCGTCGAGCCCGGCAAGGTTGGTGCCGCCGTGCGGAAAGGCGATGACCAGCGGCGCGTCGCCGCGCTGGACACGCAGCCACTCCATTAGCTCAGGCCCGGCAGGACTGCCGGAACCGCCGCGACCAGGCTGCCCGAACGGATCAACGCGGTCGCGGCCTCCAAGTCAGGATGGAAATGCCGGTCGTCTTCGAGCGTCGGCACCTCGGCGCGCAAATGCTTGTGCGCCGCTTCCAGCGCCTCGCTCGATGTCAGCGGCGCGTGGAAGTCGATGCCCTGACACGCGGCGAGCAGTTCGATCCCGATCACCGCGCTGACATTGTCGGCCATGTCGAGTAGGCGGCGCGCGCCATGCGCGGCCATCGACACATGATCCTCCTGATTGGCCGAGGTCGGGATCGAATCGACGCTGGCGGGATAGGCGCGCTGCTTGTTCTCGCTGACCAGCGCGGCGGCGGTGACTTGCGGGATCATAAAGCCCGAGTTGAGGCCGGGGCGCGGGGTCAGGAAGGCGGGCAGACCAGACAGCGCTGGATCGACCAGCATCGCAATGCGCCGCTCCGAAATCGATCCGATCTCGCACAGCGCCATCGCGATCATGTCGGCGGCAAAGGCGACGGGCTCGGCGTGGAAGTTGCCCCCCGACAGCGCCTCATCCGTGTCGGCAAAGATCAGCGGGTTGTCCGACACCCCGTTCGCCTCGACGCCCAGAGTGGTCGCGGCCTGACGCAGCAGGTCAAGGATGGCGCCCATCACCTGCGGCTGGCAGCGGAGGCAATAGGGGTCCTGCACCCGCGGATCGTCAATGGCATGCGAGGCGCGGATTGCCGATCCTGTCATCAGGTCGCGCAACGCGCCGCCGACCGCACGTTGTCCGGCATGGCCGCGCAGCGCATGGATGCGCGGGTCGAACGGCGCGTCGGAGCCTTTCGCGGCCTCAGTCGACAGCGCGCCGGTGATCAGCGCCGACTGGAACACCGTCTCGGCGCGGAACAGGCCGGCGAGCGCATTGGCGGTCGAAAATTGCGTGCCATTAAGCAGCGCGAGGCCTTCTTTTGGCCCGAGTTCGAGTGGGGCGAGTCCCGCCTGCGCGAGCGCCTCGGAGGCGGACAAGGTCTGGCCGCCAACTTCGATCACGCCGACCCCAATCATCGCTGCGGCCATGTGCGCGAGAGGCGCCAGGTCTCCGCTCGCGCCGACCGATCCCTGCGATGGAATGATTGGGGTCAAGCCTTTCGCCGACATCGCTTCGAGCATTGCGACCGTTTCGCGCCGCACCCCCGACGCGCCAACGCCGAAGCTCGCAAGCTTGAGCGCCATCATCAGGCGGACGACGGGGACGGGGGAGGGCGCGCCGGTGCCTGCGGCGTGGCTGAGTACGATGTTGCGCTGGAGCTTCGCCAGATCGTCGCTCGCTATCCGCACGCTCGCCAGCTTTCCAAAGCCGGTGTTGATGCCATAGACCGGATCGCCCTTGGCGACGATGCGCGCCACCGCCGCGGCGCTCGCTTCGATCGCGTCCCATGCGTCTGTGTTCAGTGCGGCGCTCGCGCCGTCGTAAATCGCACGCCAGTCAGCGAGCGCCATGGCGCCGGGGTTGATGATCATTGTCCGTCCTTGATGCGTTGGTGCAGCGGGTTGAAGCCGATGCGGTAAACCAGCTCGGCGGGGTCGATGACGTCCCAGATCGCGAGGTCGCACGCCTTGCCGACATCCAGCGTGCCGATCTCGTCGCCCAGCCCCAGCGCGGCGGCGGCATTGACCGTCACGCCGCGCAAGGCCTCGACCACCGTCAGCCCGAACAAGGTCGCGCCCATGTTGAGCATCAGGAGCAGCGACGTCGTCGGCGAGGTGCCGGGGTTGTTGTCGGTCGCCAGCGCGATCTTTACCCCGTGGCGACGCATCGCGGCGATCGGCGGCAATTTGGTTTCGCGCATGAAATAATAGGCACCGGGCAGCAGCACCGCGACCGTCCCGGCGGCCGCCATCGCGCAGACATCGTCCTCGGTGGCATATTCCAGATGGTCGGCCGACAGCGCCCCATGCCTCGCCGCAAGCGCGCTGCCGTGGAGCGCCGACAATTGTTCGGCGTGGAGCTTGACCGCGAGGCCGTGCGTTTGTGCCGCCTCGATCACCCGCGAGCATTGCGCAGGCGAAAAGCCGATGCCTTCGCAAAAGGCATCGACCGCGGTCGCGAGCGGCGCCGCGGCGGGGATCATCTCGCCCACGACTAGGTCGATATAGGCGTCGCTGTCGTGACGATATTCGGGTGGCAGCGCGTGCGCGCCCAGAAACGTCAGCTCGACGCGGACGGAGCGCCGTTCGCTCAGCGTCCGCGCGGCGCGCAGCATTTTCAGCTCGTCTTCGGTCGACAGACCATAGCCCGACTTGATCTCGATCGTCGTAACGCCCTCTGCGATCAGGGCGTCGAGACGGGGCAGGGCGCTGTCGACCAATTCGGTTTCGCTTGCCGCGCGGGTCGCGCGCATTGTCGATACGATACCGCCGCCCGCGCGCGCAATGTCCTCATAACTGGCGCCTTCGAGCCGCATCGCCCACTCGTTGGCGCGGTTGCCGCCGTGCACCAGATGGGTGTGGCAATCGATCAGCCCCGGCGTGATCAATCGCCCGCCGCAATCGGTTATTGCCGCCGCCGCCGCCGGCGCGCCGTTTGCGGGACCGGCATAGACAATCCGGCCGTCGCGCGCGGTGACGACGCCGCCGTCGATCAGCCCCAGACCAGCGTCGGTCATCGTCGCGAGTCGGGCATTGATCCAGCTATGCTCCATCTGGACAACATCTCTCGATTGCGTCATTATGTCTAGACATAATATGAGGGCTTGAGATGGCGACTTACTGGTTCGGGCGCGCGTGGATCGACGAGAGCTGGCAGCGCGATGTGCGGCTGACGGTCGAAAACGGGCGAATTTCTGCGCTTGAAACGGGTGTCGGCGCGGCGCCCGACGACGAACGCCACGCCGCCGCGCTGCCCGGCCTCTGCAACGTCCACAGTCACGGTTTCCAGCGCGGCATGGCCGGGCTTTCGGAGCGGCGTAGCCGGCCCGAGGACAATTTCTGGAGCTGGCGCGAGATCATGTACCGCTTCCTCGACCGGCTGACCCCCGACGATGTCGCGGCGATCACCGCGCAGGCTTATGCCGAAATGCTCGAAGGGGGTTTCACCCGCGTCGGCGAGTTTCACTATCTCCACCATGACCCCGCGGGCGCGGCCTATGCCGATCCGGCCGAAATGGCGGGCGCGATCGTTCAGGCCAGCGCCGCGACGGGGATCGGGCTGACGCTGCTGCCGGTCTTTTATGCCCATGGCAATTTCGGCGGCGCCCAACCGAGCGCCGGGCAGCGGCGTTTCCTGTCGGACATCGACGGGTTCGCGCAGCTGCTCGACGGCGCGCGGGCCAAGCTGGTCGGCGATGCCAACATCGGCATCGCACCGCACTCGCTGCGGGCGGTGGCGCCCAAGCAGCTGGCGGCGCTCCTTGCGATGTCGCCCACCGGCCCGGTCCATATCCACGCCGCCGAACAGGAAAAGGAAGTCGCCGACTGTGTGGCATGGAGCGGCGCGCGGCCGGTCGAATGGCTGCTCGACAATGCCGCGGTCGATGCGCGCTGGTGTCTGATCCACTCGACGCATCTCAGCGCGGTCGAAGTGCCGCGGCTCGCCGCCAGCGGCGCGATCGCCGGGCTCTGCCCGATCACCGAGGCGAACCTCGGCGACGGCATTTTTCCCGCGGTCGATTTTCTCGCGGCCGACGGCAGGTTCGGCATCGGCACCGACAGCAACATCCTGATCGACGTGGCGGGCGAATTGCGCGCGCTCGAATATTCGCAGCGTTTGGCGCACCGCGCCCGCGCCTTGCTGGCGGGCGAGACTTCGCCCTTCGTCGGCGCCCACCTCTATGCTCAGGCGCTGGCCGGCGGCGCGCAGGCGCTGGGTGTCGAGGCGGGCCTTGCGGTCGGCCAGCCCGCCGACATCGTCTCACTCGACCTTGATCATCCCAGTTTTGCGGGAACCGACGACGCGACGCTGCTCGACCGCTGGATTTTTGCAGGCGGGGCAGGGACGATCGACTGCGTCTGGCGCGCCGGGGTCAAGCGGGTCGAAGGCGGGCGCCACGTCGATCGCGCCGCAATCGCCGCCGCCTATCGCCAGAGTGTCGAGCGGATTGTCGCTTGATGCGCAGCGCGGCTAATCCGGCGCGCCGTATCCGCGAGGATATCGAGGGTCGCATCCATTCGGGCGAATGGAAACCGGGGACGCGCATCCCGATCGAACAGGATCTCGCGCTACATTATGGCTGCGCCCGCGCCACTGTCAGCAAGGCGCTGGGCGAACTGGTCGCGGCCGGACTGGTCGAACGGCGGCGCAAGGCGGGCTCGTTCGTCGCGCACCCGCCGGTACATTCGGCGGTGATGACCGTCCCCGATCTTGCCGAATTGATCGCGGCGCGCGGCGAAGCCTATCGCTGGGAAGCGCGCACGATCGTCCGCCGCCAAAATACCAATGATGCCGACACGCTCCAGATCGATGGAATCCATTTTGCTGCCGACGAACCCTTCGCGCTCGAGCGCCGCACAATCGAACTCGCCGAAGTCCCCGCAGCGGCCGACGCCGATTTCAACGTCGAGGCACCGGGAACCTGGCTGCTCGCGCATATCCCGTGGACCTCGGCGCGGCATGTCGTGCGCGCCGTCGGCGCCACCCGCACCGAAGCGACGGCGCTGGCGACCAGCAGCGGCGCCGCCTGCCTCCAGCTCGAACGCGACACCTGGCGCGGCGACCGGCCGGTCACCCACGTCCGCCAGCTTTTTCGGGGCGACCGCTTCGATCTGGTGGCGGAATTTCAGGCCGGCACCGGCAAGCGCGACGGCAATTGAAAATTGCACTCAACGCCGCTTGTCTTCACCACGCCACGCTGTTAGAGGCGCGCCTCGTTGCCGCTTTAGCTCAGTTGGTAGAGCACATCATTCGTAATGATGGGGTCACAGGTTCGAGTCCTGTAAGCGGCACCATCCCTTCCACAAGGCAAATGCGAGACATACGGCCGGAAGGCCTTCCACGTGGGAAACCAAATGGGTCCAGCTTGGGACGCTTTGGGCAGGGAAATGGGCTCGACCCACGCTATACCCCTATAAACTACAGCTAAGTGCTTCAACCGAGCGGAAATAGCTTTGATCCCAGTCGGCGCGCCGATGCTGTTGCGGCCAGCGCTGGTTTCAGGCTAACCCCTGAGCATGTTTGAACAGACCTTCAAGAATATCGACGACGTCCTGCGCAAAGAGGCGGGGTGTACGACGGAGCTCGATTATACCGAGCAAACCAGCTGGATATTGTTCCTCAAATATCTCGACGAGTTGGAGGGTGATCGCGAGATTGAGGCGGAACTGCGCGGCCAGCCCTATGCGCCGATCATCGACGCCGATCATCGCTGGAGCGTGTGGGCTGCACCCAAGGATGCGGCGGGCAAATTCGATCACAACGCCGCGCTGACCGGGCCGGACCTGGTCGACTATGTCGACAAGACCCTGTTCCCCTATCTGCAAGGTTTCAAACAGCGTGCGCCTGCGCCCGATACAATCGAGTACAAGATCGGCGAGATTTTCGGCGAGATCAAAAACCGGTTCGGCAGCGGATATTCCCTCCGCGACGCGCTGGAGCTGATCGATCAGCTATCGTTCCGCTCGCAGGATCAGAAGCATGAGCTGAGCCATCTTTACGAAGCCAAGATCAAGAATATGGGCAATGCCGGGCGCAATGGCGGCGAATATTACACCCCTCGCCCGCTGATCCGCGCGATGATCAAGGTGGTGAAGCCCCGAATTGGGGAAAAGATATATGACGGCGCGGTGGGATCGGCGGGGTTCCTGTGCGAAGCTTATGACTATCTCAAGCCCCTCGCCAAATCGACCGGTGACAATGACACGCTTCAGCGCCGCACCTTTTACGGCAAGGAGAAAAAGAGCCTCGCTTATGTGATCGCGATCATGAACATGATCCTGCACGGCATAGAGGCCCCCAACATCCTGCACACCAATACGCTGGGTGAGAATATCAACGATACTCAGGAAAAGGACCGCTATGATGTGATCCTTGCCAACCCGCCGTTCGGCGGCAAGGAGCGCCCGGAAATTCAGCAGAATTTCCCGATCAAGACGGGCGAAACCGCCTATCTGTTCCTGCAACATTTCATCAAGTCGTTGCGCGCGGGCGGGGCTGCCGCCGTCGTGATCAAGAATACCTTCCTGTCCAACACCGACAACGCCAGCGTGGCGCTGCGGCGCGAACTGCTGGAATCATGCCAACTGCACACCGTGCTGGATATGCCAGGCGGCACCTTCCAAGGCGCGGGCGTGAAAACCGTGGTGCTGTTCTTCGAAAAGGGCGAGCCGACCCGGAAGATCTGGTATTACCGGCTCGATCCGGGCCGCACGATGGGCAAGACCAGCGCGCTCAACGATGCCGACATGGCGGACTTTATCGAGAAGCAGGCCGGCTTCGCCGATGGGCCGAACAGCTGGAGCGTGGCGGCGGATGCGATTGACCCCGCCACCTGCGACCTGACCGTGCGCAACCCCAATGCTCCCGAAGCCGAACCGCTGCGCAGCCCGCAGTTGATACTGGACGAGATCGCCACGCTGGATGCCGAGAGTGCGGCAATTCTGACGCGGGTGAGGGAATTGCTGTGAGGTCAGCCACACTCGGCGCAGTCTGTGAGTTCAAGCCTGCGAAGCGGCTTGCAAAGGTCAATCTGTCGGAAACCGACCCCGTCTCATTCGTCCCGATGAATGCGTTGGGCATCCACAAAATGAATCTGGTTCCACACGAGCAACGCTCTCTGTCCGAGGTGATAGGTTCCTACACCTATTTCGCGGACGGCGACGTTCTACTCGCGAAGATCACGCCCTGCTTCGAGAACGGCAAGTTAGGCGTTGCACGAGGGCTGACCAATGGCGTGGGGTTTGGATCAAGCGAGTTTATAGTAATTCGACCAAGCCACGAAATACTTCCTGAATATCTTTATTATTTCCTCGAACGCGAAGAGGTGCGCCAAACCGGCGCGAAGGTCATGACTGGGGCGGTGGGACATAAACGTGTTCCACAAGAGTTCATTGAATCTCTAGAAATCACGTTACCATCCCTCGAAGAACAGCGGCGGATTGTGGCGGTGCTGGATGAGGCCTTCGCCGCCATCACCACCGCAACCGCCAACGCCGAAAAAAACCTCGCCAATGCGAGGGAGCTATTCGAGGCACTCCTGCGCGAGACGCTTGCGGATGCGGACGGTGAAGAAACCTCGCTCGGTGACGCAGCCAACATCAAAGTAGGTTTCGCCTTCAAGAGCAACGGCTACACAACCCAAGCCGATAGCATTCGTCTCGTGCGGGGCGACAACATCGTACAGGGCCGCTTTCGCTGGGATGATGTCAAACGGTGGCCCGGCGACAAAGCCGCTGAATACGCCGACTACAGCCTTGCAGTAGATGACGTGCTTCTTGCGATGGACCGCACTTGGGTCAAAGCTGGATTAAAATTTGCCGTAGTTGGCCCTGAGGATGTACCAAGTTTGCTCGTCCAGCGAGTTGCCCGGCTGCGGACCAAGAAGACTACATCGTCGGAATACATCGCCCTGCAAATCGCCTCTGCGGCTTTCATTGAATATGTGCTGGGAATCCAGACGGGCCTTGGAGTGCCCCACATCAGTGGTAAGCAGATTGCCGATTTCCGTTTCGTATTACCCGACCGCGCGAAACAGGATGAAATTGTACGCAGAACGAAGATGGCAAAGGAAAGCTGCGAAGGGTTGGCTCGCAGTTATGAGAGCAGGCTGCTGCAGCTTGCCGCTCTCAAGCAATCTCTCCTGCACCGCGCCTTCACCGGCGAACTGACGGTAGCGGTTGCGACGCAAAACACGTCAGTCGCCAATGACAATTTCGCCAAGCCGCAAGGCACAGCGCAAATTATCGCCTTTGCATATCGCCGCCACCAAATGCAGGGGCAACAGCAGACCTATGGTCGCGTTAAAGCTCAGAAATCCCTCCATCTGGTCGAAAGCATCGGCGGCATCGACCTTGGGCGTCAGCCAATGAAAGACGCGGCGGGGCCGAACGACTTCCCGCACATGCTCTGCGCCGAAGAATGGGCAGAAGCACAAGGCTTTTTCAAATTTGTGCCGCGCGCCAGCGGCAACGGCTATGATTTCAAGAAACTCGCCAATTATGACGCCTTATGGGCGGATACCGTTGCAGCAACCGAACGTGTTGCGACGGCGCTTGAAAAGGCAATTGATCCTATCGTGCCGATGGTATCGCTCGATGCCGAGGTCTTCGCCACTGTCCACGCGGCATGGAATAATTTGATCCGCGATGATGTCGCCATCACCGATGATACTATCGTCAAGGCTGCTCGAGACGACTGGCATTCGGCAAAGCTGAAAATCCCCGAACATAAATTCCGTGAAGCCATCCGCACAATCAAAGCCAAAGGCATGGAGCCGGACGGTCGGGCAAAATATGTTGGTGGACAGGTGAAGCTGATTTGAACGAAGCCGAAACCCGCGCCGAACTGATCGACCCCGCGCTCGCTGCCGCTGGCTGGGGCGTGGTGGACGGCAGCAAGACGCGGCGGGAAGTCATCGCTCCCGGCCGGTTAACTGGGTCTGGTAAGCGCAGCACAGCCAAGGCGGCAGACTATGTGCTGGTCTATCGCAACACCAAACTCGCCAGCGTCGAAGCCAAGGCGGCGACAAAGGACGTGGGCGAAGGTGTGGGACAGGCCAAGGACTATGCCGAACGCCTGCAAACTCGCTTTGCCTATGCCACCAATGGCGCGGCGATCTATCGCATCGATATGGCGACCGGCCGGGAAGGACTGGTGGACCTTTGGCCAACGCCGCAAGAGCTTTGGGATGCCACCTTCTCCGAGGCGAACGACTGGCGTGATCGCTTTGCCGCCGTGCCCTATGAAACCGGCGGGAAGTTCGATCCGCGCTATTACCAATATAACGCCATCGAAAAGACGCTGGCAGCTGTCGCGGCGGGCAAGGACCGAGTGCTGCTGACCCTCGCCACCGGCACCGGTAAGACCGCCGTCGCTTTCCAGATCGCGTGGAAGCTGTTTCAGGCGCGGTGGAACCTGAGTGACTGGAAGGCGGGGACGGTACCGACACGCCGCCCGCGCATCCTGTTCCTGGCCGACCGCAACATCCTAGCCGATCAGGCTTACAATAGCTTTTCCGCCTTCGATCCTGATGCGCTGGTGCGGATTACTCCGGCTGAGATTCGCAAGAAGGGTCGCGTGCCAAAGAATGGCAGTATTTTCTTCACAATTTTCCAGTCGGTGCTGTCCGACGGAGGAACCGAAGAGGAACCGGCCTTCAACTATCAGGACTATCCGCCCAACTTCTTCGATTGCATCATGATTGACGAATGCCACCGCGCAGGGGCCAAGGATGGCAGCGAATGGCGTGGGATTCTCGACTATTTCAAGGCAGCCGTCCAGATCGGCCTGACCGCCACCCCCAAGCGCAAGGACAATGTCGATACTTATGCCTATTTCGGCGAGCCGGTTTACACCTATTCGTTGAAAGAGGGGATCAATGACGGGTATCTGACCCCGTTTAAGGTGGTCGAACTGGGAACGACGATCGACGACTATGTATATACCCCCGATGACGTGGTCGAGGCGGGCGAGATTGCCGAGGGCAAACGCTATACCGAGGGTGACTTCAACCGCATCATCGAGATGGAGGCACGCGAGCGATACCGCGTCAAAATCTTCATGGAGCGGATCAACCAGCGCGAAAAGACGCTGGTTTTTTGTGCAACACAGAAACACGCCGCGACTGTCCGCGACCTGATCAATCAGGCCAAGACGAGCACCGACCCCAATTACTGCGTCCGCGTCACCGCCAATGACGGCGCGATGGGCGAGCAATGGCTACGCGTCTTTCAGGACAACGACAAGACGGTGCCGACGATACTGACCACGTCGCAAAAGCTGTCCACCGGCGTCGATGCGCGCAACATCCGCAACATCGTGCTGATGCGGCCGGTAACCAACATGATTGAGTTCAAGCAGATCATTGGACGCGGCACACGGCTGTTCGACGGCAAAGATTATTTCACGATCTACGATTTCGTGAAGGCTTATGAGTTGTTTAATGACCCTGAATGGGATGGCGAGCCGATGGAGCCGCCGACATCGGGCGAACCAAGAAAAAAGGGTGACGAACCGCCACCGCCCGATGAGCCGCCGTCGCACGGGCCGGATGAGCCGCCTTGGCTCCAAGCTAAACTCGTGATCAGGCTAGCCGACGGCAAGGAACGCACGTTCCAACATATGAGCGCGACAACGTTTTGGGACGCGTCGGGTAAGCCGATTTCCGCCGCGCAATTTGTTCAGAACCTGTTCGGCAAGCTGCCAGAATTGTTCCGCGATGAAGACGATCTCCGCCGCATCTGGGGGCAGCCGGACACCCGTGCGGCATTGGTCGCCGGATTGGCCGAACGCGGCTTTGATGGCGAGGCATTGGCCTCGGTTAGAAAAATGATCGACGCCGACGATTGCGACCTGTTCGACGTGCTCAACTACATCGCCCATACTAAAGCACCGATCAAGCGCGCCGAACGTGCGGCCGCGCACCGCACGAGCATCCTGTCACGCTATGACGCCAAGCAGCAGGCGTTCCTCGATTTTGTGCTGTCGCAGTATGTGGCCGAGGGCGAAGAGGAGCTTGGCACCGATAAGCTGCCCGATTTGCTCGACCTGAAATATGGCTCGCCGTCGGACGCGGTGCGGGAACTAGGAAGCGTTGCGGATATCCGTTCAACCTTCACCGGATTTCAGAAAGGCCTCTACGAGGCCTAATTCTAACACAATGAGGAATTCCATGGGTAAAGGGAGTTATCTGGGCGGCTCCACGGTCGGACGTGGCGATGTTAAAAAGGCCGCAGGAAAATCATCTCGTTTCTCATCAAAAATGATGGAAGCGTACAAATTGCGCACGATGACTGCCACCGAACGCAAAGCATACCAACGAAGAAAGCGTCAAAATGAGCAAGCGCTTGCTACGAGCCTAGAAGCGAGCAAGCCAGTGGTCATTACCAAACTGGATGTGCGATTGCTTCCTATGCTGAAGCCTGGCGACGTCTTGCCCGCAAGTGAACTCAAATCCATGACGAGGCTTGCAAAGGCCCGATCGTCGCTAGCAGGCATAAAGAAAAAAAGTTGAGGGTCTCTTCGAGGCTTGCTCGGCCAGCATCGCCTCTGGGTGCTGACGAAAGACGAATGCCGTTGACCGATTATCACGATCTACGACCCACAAAAGATTGCGTTTACTAGCAGAGAGTTTGACTTTGCGAATTGTGTCATGGAACTGCCGGAGGGCCACTGCAACCAGCGGCGTGTGGAATTACCTGCTCGCACTTGCCCCCGATGTCGCCATTTTGCAGGAAGTTTCGGGATTGCCCGAAGCTATCACTTCGACTTTCGCCGTCGAGACTGTGAGACCGATCACCAAAGACGGAAGAGGACAGCGCTTTTCGACTATCGTGTTGGTGAGAGGCGGGATTTCCCAGGCACGACCACTAACCTCTGGCGTGCCTTGGATCGCGACGCTGCTCGACCGGTTCGCCGGCAATCTTTCCCAAATGACAGTTCAAATCCCGGGGATCCCGCCTATCGATCTGATTGCTGTTTACAGTCCTGCTTGGCCCATAGACCGGGCGATTTGGGCCTCAGAAGAAAGTGACGGCGTTAAACTCGAACTCAATGCGGATTTGTGGGTCGCTGATCTTCTGCATGCGGCGTTGAAAGAACGGCCGCCATCCGCCGCCGAATGGCTCGTCGTCGCGGGCGACCTCAATCTTTGCGAGAGTTTTGACTGGGGGCGGAAGCCGCGCGGCAACCTGGAATACCTGACGCGATTGAACGCTCTCGGCTTAACAGATGCACTACGCTTCTCGCAAGGAGCGCTGACTCCGACGTTTAAGGGAGCGCGCAGCGCCATCGTCGCTAATCAACTCGATTACATCTTTTTGACCGAAACACTTTCATCAAGACTTCGATCTTGTGGCGTTGGAGCAATCGCGGACGTGATCGGCAAATTGAGTGACCATCTGCCCGTCATCGCCGACATTCGGGATTGAGGCTTAACACGCGGGTAGTATCGCCGCGATCGTGCCACTGCCCGTTCGCGCGGGAATAGCGGTATCTTATATGAAACGCTCTCAGCCCAAAGTTCGTCAGCCTTTCATATGAAGGATGTATGGCTCAATCCGAAGCACGTCCGCGATCCTGCCAAGCGAACGCACAGACGGTTTCGCGTACCGCTTTCTGGCTCGCTCACAAAGCTGTGCTCTATCCGCAACGAATTTCTCTTTGCTGCGACCGTGGCGAGCGGTACAAACGATAGAAAGGGGGAAATTTTGTCTGATTTGAACTTAAGTGATGCTGAGCAGCGCGCGCTTGTCGATGCCCATGGCGTAGAAGAGGAGTCGGTTGACGAAGATTTGGATCTGACCCACCCGTTTGATCCGAGCAAAATTCGCGTCACTACCGAGCCAAGAACGATCGACCTTCTTGTGCGCCGTATCAACCACGGCGAAATTGACCTTGCACCCGCATTTCAACGGCGAGCTCGGCTTTGGAAACTGCATAAAAAGGGGCAATTGATCGAGTCAATTTTACTGAGAATCCCGCTCCCAGTTTTTTATGTCTCAGCCACCGAAGACGATCTCTGGGCAGTGGTGGACGGCTTGCAGCGACTGACCACCATACACGATTTCATGTCAGACGCCTTCCCTCTGTCGGGGCTTGAATATTTAGAGCAACTCGACGGTATGACGTTTTCAAAGTTGCCGCGTCCTATGCAACGGCGCATCGAAGAAACCTCTCTTCTGATTAACATCATCCAGCCCGGAACGCCGGACGAGGTGATGATAAATATCTTCCGTCGCCTAAATACCGGCGGCCTACCACTTACGGGGCAGGAAATTCGAAACGCTTTGTACAAGGGCCAAGTCAGGGAGTTTCTTGCTGAAATGGTGGCAACACCAGAATTTATAAGTGCGACTGACGGTCGCGTGAGTGATGACCGCATGGACGCACAAGAATGTGTCCTAAGGTTTGCAGCGTTCTACACAAATGGCTGGAAAGCGTATGATCGCAATGATCTCGACGCATATCTTAGTGAGGCGATGCGCCAGCTCAATGCGTTGCCCGCCGCAGACCTCGCAGCCATCGGCACTCAATTTAAAGTCGCGATGCAGACTGCTTATCAAATTTTTGACAAAGACGCGTTTCGGAAGCGATACGATATTAACGCAGACCGGAAGCCGGTAAGTAAGGCTTTGTTCGAATCTTGGAGTGTAAGTTTAGCGGAGTTGACCGATGCAGAGCGGGAAAAGCTTATCTCGCAAAGAGCACTTCTGATCGATAAATTCATTGAAACGATGCGAGACGACAGGTTCTTCGAAGTTTCCATTTCTTCATCAACCGGTACTGTGCAGCGGGTTCACAAAAGATTTGGTGCGATTGAAGAAGTCATAGTTTCTGCTCTGGAATCGGAAGAAGTTAAAAATGCTTAAGAGCCTCCGTCTTGGCAATTTTAAATGCTTTGAGGATGAAACGTTTTCACTTGGGGCTTTGACAGTTCTGTCCGGTATAAATGGTGCCGGAAAAAGTAGTGTTGTCCAGGCTCTTTTGATCCTTCGTCAAGTATTGATGAAGGAAACTTTTATAGATCCCATCGTCAGCCTTTCAGGAGAGTTGGTAGATATTGGCCGAGCCAGCGATATTTTGTTCACAGACGCTGAAGAGGATCTGATCTTTATTGAGGTAAATTTAGAATCGTCAAAATTATCTTTGGCGTGGATGGTTAACACCGAAACCGGTGAAGCCTCTTGGGCAAATTTTGATGAGGTCAGAGAACGATTTGATGAATTTTCGCAGGATGCGTGCGGACTTTTCAATGGTGCCTCTGTAATCCACACAAAGGTGGGCGGGTTTAACTATTTGAATGCCGAGAGGCTCGGCCCGCGAAAAGCGCTGACGCTTGGCGATAATCACGCAAGGCTATTGGATGTCGGAAAACATGGAGAACATGTGTTCGACGGTCTTTTAAGACACGGCGTGACGACAATTCTGGCAAGTGGTGATGCGAGACGCAATGCTCGTGCGCAAGGCGACCGGCTGCGAGATCAAGTTGAGGCATGGCTTGAAGAGATTAGTCCCGGCGTCCAGTTATCCATCAGGGGTGTCCCAGAGGCAGATATAGCGATGGGCTCATTTACATTTGGCCGAGAAGGCGCGCTAAGATCCCCCGAATACCGCCCTACTAACGTTGGATTTGGTTTGAGTTACGTTCTCCCAGTTTTGGTTTCGCTCCTCTCAGCACCGAAAGGCGGACTGGTAGTTATAGAGAACCCGGAAGCGCACCTTCATCCGCGGGGCCAAACTATGATGGGCGACCTTTGCGCTCGCGCAGCCGCTGCCGGAGTGCAGGTTATCATTGAGACACATAGCGACCACGTTCTCGACGGAGTGAGGCTTGCAGTTCAGGCTGGCGTTCTCAGTCGTTTAGATGCCGTAATCCATTATCTCTCTCAGGAAAATGGTCGGTCCGTTCGAAGAAGTCCCGTCATCGACGATGATGGTAGATTGTCGGAATGGCCTGAGGGGTTTTTTGACCAGCACCGCAAAAATGCGGCCCAGCTCATTCGCCCAAAACGCAGTTAATATGTCACAGTACGTATTGAACGCCTCGTCACTTCGTCCAGACGAAACAGAACTGGCGGAAGGGAGATCCCTAACCGCGACATTGCTTCAAACGATTGCGGAGCTGGATTCGCAATTGGGAGGGCCTGCACGACCGTTAAAGCTGCCGCAACACGCGTGGGATTTGATACTGGCGAGGGGGGACCAAGGCGAAGAACTCTCGCTTGGCGACTATGCGTATGAATTTTACAGCAGCGCAGAAACGTATGATCTAGCGGTTTTCTTTGATGCCCTTTTACAGCACGCGCCTGCCGCCGACATGCTGGATGATGAAACCGTTGAGGCAATCTTGCGACTGACGCCAGATGCCCCAGCGGCCGGATTCGAAATGCTCTATGAAGCGATTTGCGCGGCAGACTGTGACGCAATGCAGTGCGCGGTTACAGGGGGAACTTTGCTAAGCCTCGATTTTCCATTTTGGGATTTCGATCGGGCCGCTGTTATGTGCCAAGGTTCGCAAGTAGAAATTGATCATGCCAGCCGCTTAGCTCATGTGGATGCGATCGTTGGTCGGAGACATGATGCCGTGCTAGCGAACCTCACCCAACAGAATTTCAACGTGCTCCGCGCGCAAGCTTTCCCAGCCCTTCTTTGGGGCCAAGACATACCGAAGCAAATTTCGGAATTTCCTACAGAATATCTGCAACTCGCATTCAAGCGCCTCGCGAAGCTGGATGGTATCGCGCGGGGGTGGCAAGACACGGCTACACAGCTGCCGGACTTTTCTGACATTGAGATCAAGCCAGAATCGGATTTAACAATGCAGAACTATGGTGCCGCTCGGCGATTCAGATCATCCGCAGGCCCCATTGTTACATATGAGCTTCACGCGAACATCGGAAGGGGAACGAGGATACATCTGTTGATAAACGAAGCTGATAGAACTATTGAAATAGGATATATCGGTACTCATTTGCCAACTTGGAAATTCAATTAAACTATTTTAAAAAGACTTTCGTCTGGGCACAGGTCATCGACGACATCTTTTTCCTCAGCAGCGGCGTTCATTCGGCATAATACGGGACAGACACCTAGGCCAACTGCCTCCTGTTAGTCGAGCAAATCGCCTAATCGACACTCGAGCGCTACCGCAACCCGATCAACCACCGCGATCGTTGGGTTTTTCACGTTGCGCTCAATTCCGCTAATGTAGGTGCGATCAAGCCCTGCCTCATCGGCGAGAGCTTCCTGCGACCAACCGCGCTCTTTGCGCAGCCGCTTCATGTTCACAGCCAATCGTTGCCTAACGTCCATCTTCCAGGGTGGGCCAGAATGTTGTCGATTGGACCACGGACGATGAATCTCATTTTTACTAGCCTTGGCCAATGCCGTCGGTAACGTGAACCGTCGGTGATGGCCTCATCACGCCCAAGATCGGGCATCACCAAGAGGAGCAAGCAATGAACCATCTCTTCAAAGTCGTCGTAATCGCCGCGTTACTTTCAGGATGCGGAACAGACCCTGTCGCAGATTCTGAGGACAAATCTGCTGCGGCAGCGGCGATCAAGGATACGCCGCCCATTGCCTACGGAAAATCAGGCGCTGCGTCGGACATGGAAGTTACGGTGATTTCCGTCGAGCAGAAGGAGTTGATCGGTCCGAAGGGTTTTGGCGATGAAGCGGCGCCGGGCGAGACCTTTGTCGTGGTCCGTTACACCGTAAAGAATTTGAGCAAGAAACCTCTCATGCGCCCCGACTTCCCCGGCGTCGAACTGATTGACGGCACCGACCAAGGCTATGCGGAAGACAGGCAGGCCGCCGTGCTTGAAGCGGCTCTGAACGACGATCTGCAAAGCTCAGGTGACCTGAATCCGAATATCAGCGCCAAGCTAACCTCGGTGTGGAAGGTCGATCGCACTTCTTTCGATCCGGCAGTCTGGCGTCTCAAAGTCTCCTTCGACGAAGGGTTCAGCGCGAAGCTGGATAAGGCCGCGAAGTGGCCGTTAGATTCCGACGGTGCGCCGCCGTTGTTGTTCAAGCTGAAATGAATGGCCGGACGATCGGGCTTCTCGCCGCAACCCACGTCGTCGCCCTTGGCGTCGGTTATGTCGCCGCGCCGAAGCAACTGCTGGACGGCGAGGTCAAACACACCGGGCTCTTCACCGTGGACACCACCAAAGTCCTCGTGACCACTGTCGAAAGCCTGCGGGAGGAAAGCAAACTGCTGGTCTTCACGTACAAGGGCACCGCCAAGGTACAGGCCGGTCACACCGTTCTCTGGCTCTTTGGCGGGGAGC
Source organism: Sphingopyxis sp. (assembly GCF_965279725.1). GTDB lineage: Bacteria > Pseudomonadota > Alphaproteobacteria > Sphingomonadales > Sphingomonadaceae > Sphingopyxis. The sequence goes on along the minus strand of NZ_CBDIIL010000002.1, from coordinate 599,380 downwards.
AGGAACTGATCGTGCCTGCGGTCGTGACCTACCATCTCGACCTGTCCGATCTCAGCCTTGCCGACGTTCGGTACGATGAGAAGGCGAAGCTGGTGACGGTGAAGCTGCCCAAGGTCACGCTCGGGGAAATCGCGTTCCAGCCTGAAAACGCCACGACTATCAACGGCGGCGTCCTGACTTTCTCGGACGAACAGGTCGAGGCGCTTCGGAAGGCAAACTACAAAAATGCGCGGCGTGCAATGATCGCTCAAGCGCAACAACCGGGCTTGCTCAACGCGGCAAAGCGGCTGGCCCGGACCAACGTCGAAAGTTACTTCGCCATCCCGCTGCGCATCGCGGGCCTGCCCGACGTGAAGGTTGCGGCGACCTTCGACTAAACCAGAATATCATCATCAACCAACGGCCTCGGGAGAAATCTCGGGGCCTTTTTGCATTCAAGGAGATTAGACATGATTTCAATTCGCAGCACGGCCGATATGGCCCGAGCGCTGGCGTCACCGCTTGACGCCGATCTATTGCAGCTGCTGGCGCTGCGGCGCGACCAGTTGCTCGAACATGACGGGTACGATCTGGGCGAGCTCGCTCATTTCATCGTAGCCGAACCGAACGACACGATTGCAGCGGTCGAGGGGGTGATGGGGGTGCCGCTCGCCAAAAACCTTGTGGACGGCAGCAAGTATGGCGAGCCCGGCTTCACCTCCAATTTTGAATATGTGGAGTGCCACGGCGCTTGGTTCGAAGCGGTGACCATCGTCAGCGACGACGGCTTCGGCATCGTGCTGCTCGTTCCCGATCGGCCGGGCACAGACCCAGCCTTGCTTGGGCTGGTCCGCGACCACGCCTGACCCCAACCACCATCGCCAACAACCGCAAGCGTCCAGGCATGATCCCTCGGGCGCTTTTTCTTTGCCCGAAGGGAATTCTACCATGCTGCATTTTTACGATCGCGCCGGTTTCGCGTACGCGCTGACCCTCGACCTGGAGACAAACCTTAGTCGCCTTCTTGCCGAACGCATTGGGGCGCTAACCGAAGACCTGATCGATTTCACCGAATATCTCGTCGTCCAGCGGGGCGACACCGAAGCCGACATCATCCGACACATTGGGCTGTCACCGCTGATTGAACCGATGGACAACGTCCGGTTTGGAAAACCTGGCTTTCGCCCTCGCTGGGATTGGCTCGGCAAGCACGAGGGCTGGTACGAGTTGATTTTCACGTTCGGCAGCGCCTTTGCCTATGTACTTTTCATCGAGGATGACGGGCGCAAACAAACTGAGATTCTGGAAATGTGCAGGTGTTATGCTTGAGGTCTTGAAACCTCGTGTGCCACACCTATCTTGGTTCGCGCGCTGTCTATCGGCTCGCTTCGGCGACCTCTACTTTTGACAACACCTACGGCATTAGCCCCCAGCGCGAACCGATCCTTGATCGTTTGACTTCGAGCAACAGACTCGAATTTATAGGTGTTATACATGCATAAAGACCACATCGATTACGTGCGGGAGCGCTTGGCTGCCGCATCGGGTGCTATGGAATTTGAACCCGACATAATGATGGACTTGAGCCAGATTGAATTTGGCTCACTTCCCGTCGTATTGGCCGCCCTGATCGGTCGCGGAAACCGAGACAAGAATAACATTCGGGGTTTCCTGGATTATCGAAATTGCCCTTACGAATGGGAAATCATCGAGTTTGTTCTCGATCATTTCGAAGGTAAAAATCCAACATTGTGCCTTTGGTCGGTCGACAAGGCCGGGGTTTACAATCTGATTGCTAAGCCGTGGTCCAAATATGACTGATGCCGTGTGCACGCCGCGCGGCGCAGGGCCGAAAAGCTGATTTCTGAAAAACTGCCCCGTCGTCGACCGGTCTCCCCCGGTCGGCGGCGGCTTTTGCGTTGCTCGCGGTGGCTCTGACCAAGTCCGAACTTTGCGGGTGAAGACATCTCTACGCCGACATGGCGACGCGGTCAGACTTAATTCTGATGGAGATATGTATGAGCGATCCCAGTGCCAAACCGGCACCATCCCTCAAAAAGAAAAATCCCCTGCTCAAATTTACGCTGAAGGGGCAAGCCGCCAAACTCGAAGAGATGGCCATCGAACAGAAGCCGTTACTCGGCTCATTCTGCCTGACCGGGCAGGGGACGGTGTTATGCGCACCGCCTAACGCAGGTAAAACTCTGATCACATTGGCCATGCTGATCGAAGCCATCGAGGCCGAACGCATAGCTGGCAGCGATGTCTTCTATGTGGATGCTGACGACACGACCCAAGGCGTCGCCGACAAGGTCCGCGTCCTGGATGAATATGGCGTCCACATCGTGGCCGAAGGCTATCAGGGCTTTAAGGCACGCCTGCTGACGGCGGCAATCGAAGAGATGATTTTGGAGGGCACCGCTCGGGGCAAGTTTCTGATCCTCGACACCTTCAAGAAATTCACACAGCCGATGAGCAAAAGCGAAACCAGCGGCTTCACCGAAGTCATTCGCCGGTTCGTGCTCGCAGGCGGAACGCTGCTATGTCTTGCGCACACCAACAAGCATACCGACGCGAACGGCAAGAATGTGTTCGCTGGCGTCAGCGACATCATCGATGACTTGGACTGCGCTTATGTAATCGACGTCCAAGACGGCCGGGACGGAAAGCGCCTTGTCCAACTGACAAATAAGAAACGGCGCGGGAACGTGCCCGACAAGCTTACGTACGCCTACTCGCCGGAACCCGAACTCTCCTACATAGAGCGCCTGACGTCTGTCCACGAAACCGACGGCTATGACGGCGGAGCCGACGACGTCCTCGACTATAAAACGCAAGACAATGAAATTCTCCAGGCGTTGGCCTTATCGATCCAGCATGGCGGTGAGCGCGGGAAAATGGAAATTGTCCGTAGCGTCGCGGACCACGATAAAGTCTCTAAGCGCCGCGTCCTTAAGCTGCTCGAGAAGTATGTCGGGGAGGACACCGACAAACACTTCTGGCGTTATGTGGTGCGTGCTCGCGGCATTCACGTGTTCGAGTTGATCCGGCCGATCGACAACCTCACTGCCACGCTGTCCTCGCCGGGGTGGACGGGGTGAACGGCAGAATTCAGCTCTCAGCTTTCCGCGTGTGTGCCGCTTGCCGCCACGCTGGGCAAGCGCCATCGAATTGCTAACCCTTCCTTCGACTTAGCTGACGAGCATCGACCACGTTCGCCCGCCGAGCAGCATTCGGTTTAGCCTGTATCTGGATCAATCCGAGGTTGCATTCACGATACCGGCGCCTGTGCGTCAACGATCATCATCATCACGACGATCTGCGACATCTCGGCGGCGCGGCGCCCACCTCGCCTTCGGCGCTTCCCACACGGCCAATTTCCCAAAGGCCACAGCACAAACTCGGCCGTCTGGCCACCTCACCCCTCACCGCGACCCTGCGGCGCTCTTAACGCGCCCGGCGATCGCCATTCGCAAGGACAAAATCATATGCCAGTCGTAAAACTCGACAACAGCTTCTGCCTCAACGCTCGGTGCGAACCCGGCAAAGGCAAGACCGTCTATCGCGACACCGTAACCACGGGGTTCGCATTTGAAGTGCGAAGCTCCGGCGGCGCGACTTATTACTTCATCTATTCCGACGTTCACGGCAAGCTGCAGACGACTAAGATCGCCCGCTTCGGCGACATCACCTTCGACCAAGCCAGAAAGGTCGCCAAGCAGCGGCTGTCGCAAGTCACCCTGGGCGGCGACCCGGCCGCGAAGAAGAAAGAGGTGAAAAGCATTCCGACCTATGCGGATTTAGCGGCGCAGCACCTAGATCACGCGAAGACCTACCAACGCTGCCCCAGCAACACTGAATCGGTGTTGCGAATCCATCTCATCCCTCGGTGGGGAAAATACCGGCTGCACGAGATAACGACGCAGGCGATCTCTAAATGGTTTGCGGACAAGATCGCCGAAGGATTGGCACCCGCGACCATCGAGAAGATCCGCGTCATCTTCAGCCGATCGTTCGAGCTCGGCAGACAGTGGAACATTGCGGGCGCCGATCCGAACCCGGTTCGCAATGTCCCGCGCCGACGCTTCAAGAACGCTCGTACCAAGTACCTGTCGGCGGCGGAAGCAAAACGGCTGCTGGCCGAAGCGGAAAAATCCCGCAATCCGCAGCTGAAGAATATCATCAGCTTGCTGCTGCTGACCGGCGCACGGAAGACCGAACTTTTGACGGCGCAATGGCAGCACATAGACCTCGAACGGAAATCTTGGCACATCCCGACGACAAAAGACCGGGGTGCCGCGCTACGTGCCTCTGTCGCAAGCTGCGATCGACATCATCGAAGCGTTGCCGAGGTGGGACGGATGTCCGTGGCTGCTGCCCAATCCCGCCAAGCGGAAGCCCTATGCCGACTTGAAGCGGCCATGGGATACGGCACGGGACGCGGCCGGGTTGGCCGATTTGCATATCCATGACCTGCGCCATTCCGCTGCGTCGTTCATGATCAACGCAGGGATCGACCTTTATGCCGTCGGTTGTATCCTGGGCCATGCCGATCACCAATCGACCATGCGGTATAGCCATCTCGCCAACGAAACGCTGATGGCGGCGGTCGAGGCGGGTGCAAAACAAATGCACATCTAACTCCTACCCCCCATCCATGTGCTGGCCCAACGGCTGGTGCGTGGATGGGGAAAGGGCTTCGGCCCATTTTTTTCGGCGCGATGTCGTCGGAAAACACATCTGTCGCTGGTATCGACCGGCACTACGAAAGATAACATTATGAGCACGAATTTCTCGGCTGCCCCCAAAAGGGCGTCGGCCGCAAACATCAAAATTCGCCCGGCGCTAGCTGCCTCGAAATCAGAAACTGCTGCCATGTTCGATCGTTTGAGCGCTCTTCTTCGCAACATCGCGCTGAGCACCAACAAGAACGATCAGGTCAACACGCTAATCGCCGCCTGCATCGCCGAAGGCAAAGTCACGAAAAAGGAGATCATCGGCATTGCGGTTCATTTCGGTTTTAATCGCTATCACGTCGCCAAAATGCTGGAACATGGGATAGGCTATGATCCGACCAGCGGCCACTGGCGTCGCAATCAGGACGGCAGTTTCAGTCTTTTCGAATAGCTCTTAACGCCCCCGTTTCGCTGCTGTTCGCACCGGCATGGGAACGGGGGTGACGATCCCGCCGCTCGGACGTTTCCAAATTTCCCTTTTGCACAAGCGCACGGCCGCTCGGACAACCCCAACGCACCGCACCTTCATCGCGACCCTACGCCGCTCTCCGCGCGCTAGGCTAACGCGCGCCCACAAGGATCAATTTCATCACCGTCGTTAAACGCGATAATTTCATAGGTTACTCGATCGGGTCGGTAGCAGCCATCGCGAGTGCGACTTTCAACGTGACTAGCGCGTCCATCCCCGCGACATGCAGGCCTTTGCGCTCGATGCCGAACTCAGCCGCCAGATGCACAAGGCGGCGTGGATTGCCGCTCTCCGTGTTTATGATCCGAGCCCAAGCGCCCGTGTCGACGACGGGCAAGATTTGCACGCTGGGCAATGGACAGCCCCATTGCTTCATTTTCAATCGGTCGTTCTGAAGCGCGTGGCCCACCAACAGGTCTGCGCTTGCCATTATATTGCGCAGCCAAGCCTTTGCGGCATCATCAGCCATGCGAATTGTTTGGCCCATTCCGGAATGGACGTCCTGAACCTCTGACCCGGATGTTTTGAACCGTAATCACCCCGTCGCACCAAGTCGCAATGCCCAGTTCCGTCACGCGATTGGGGAGGCTGGTATTCCCACTCAGCGTCAAAACAGACGATGCGTTGCTGTTGGGCCAAGGCATGCCGCATTTGCGCCCACTGCCGCGTCTGCCAAACCTTCAATGCCACGCGGGGAGCGCGCGTGCGCGGGACACTCGTCGCCGTTTGACGATCGGCTGTCGTTTTTTCGGCTGACCGATCTCCATCCATGCTCGTATGCCCACCCTCTTGTTCGTGCGCTTCATCTGGCATCCGTGTCTCCGCGCCCAGTAAAAGGGCCGTGTCGTGGTGATTTGCACGATAGGGCTCTATTTTCCATTACGTTTCAAACGGGTCCGCATCGGGTCACTTTTGCGAAGCTGATTGAGCCAAAGTGCGTCCGAAAGGAAAGCGCCGAATCCGGAACTCGCCTGCGTTTAGGAATCGGTTGGGTGCCTCAAAAACGGCAGGCCTTTTCCGGCCGGAACCCCAGGTTTTTCTAAGGCTGCGCGCGCCACTGATTTGTGTTCGTAATGATGGGGTCACAGGTTCGAGTCCTGTAAGCGGCACCACGATTTCCCCGACCTTCTGCATCCCACCGCCGCATGGCCCCCGCTGCCCGCTGCACAAGCCATTTGCTTATGCTGTGTTGCGGCTATAATACGGCGGATAAGCATGACCTGGTTTCGCAAACCCGACACCCCCGATCCAGCGCCCGTGGCGCCGCCGGGCGCGCCTGTTTTGGGCGGGCCAATAGCTGTTGTCGCCGAATCGCGGCGGCGCAAATGGCTGCGGCGCCTGTCGCGCGGCTTTGCGATCTTCTGTATTCTCTTCATCCTGCTGGTCGGATGGCTCGCACTGACCGCCCCCCTGTCGAAATCGCTCGAGCCGATCGTGCCGCCGCAAATCACCCTGCTCGCATCCGACGGGACACCGATCGCGCGGTCGGGGGCGATCGTCGATGCGCCAGTGAAGGCGAGCGCGCTGCCCAAACATGTCACCGGCGCGTTTCTGGCGATCGAGGACCGGCGCTTTTACAGCCATTGGGGGGTCGATCCGCGCAGCATCGCGCGCGCCGTATGGAGCAATGTCACCGGCGGCGCGACGCAGGGCGGCAGCACGATCACCCAGCAACTGGCCAAATTCACCTTCCTGACCCCGAAACGCACCCTCGGCCGCAAGGCGCGCGAGGCGCTGATCGCGTTTTGGCTCGAAGCCTGGCTGTCGAAGGACGAAATTCTCGAACGCTATCTGTCCAACGCTTATTTCGGTGACAATACCTATGGCCTGCGCGCCGCGTCGCTGCACTATTTCTATCGCCAGCCCGAAAAGCTGACCCCGGCGCAGGCGGCGATGCTCGCGGGGCTGGTGCAAGCGCCGTCGCGCCTCGCCCCGACCAAAAATCCTGACCTTGCGGCGAAACGCATGAAGCTGGTGGTGAATGCGATGGCCGACGAGGGCTATATCAGCGCCGCCGAGGCCAAGGGGCTTCGCGCTCCGCGCATTGACGTGCGCTCGCGCAATACCTTGCCGACGGGGACCTATTTCGCCGACTGGGCGCTGCCCGAGGCCCGCAAGCTGAGCGATGTCGGCTATTCGCGTCAGACGATCAAGACGACGCTCGACGCCCGGTTACAGGCGGTGGCGCGGCGGGTGACAAATCGCGCGGGGGTCGGCAAGGCGCAGCTCGCGCTGGTCGCGATGCGCCCCAATGGCGAGGTCGTGGCGATGGTCGGCGGCCGCGATTATGCGGCATCGCCGTTCAACCGGGTCACGCAGGCGCGGCGCCAGCCGGGCTCGACCTTCAAATTGTTCGTCTATCTTGCTGCGCTGCGGGCGGGGTGGGAACCGGATGACGTGATCGACAACCAGCCGATCGAAACCGGTTCCTATCGCCCCAAAAATTCGGGCGGCGCCTATTCGAAAACGATCACGCTGGAGGATGCGTTCGCGACGTCGAGCAATGTCGCGGCGGTGCGGTTACTGCGCGAAGTGGGCGACGACAAGGTCATCGACATGGCGCGCGACCTGGGCGTCACCGCGCCGATGACCAAAGGCGACCCCAGCCTCGCGCTCGGGACGTCGAGCATGACGTTGCTCGAACTGACTGCGGCCTATGCGGCGGTGGCCGCGAACAGCTACCCGGTCGTCCCTCACGCCTTTCAGGGAGAGGAAAAGGGTTGGTTCGAAAACTTCATCTCGGGGCCGAGCCGCTTCGGGTCCGGCGTGCATGACGCGATCGAACAGATGCTGCGCGCCGCGGTCAATCGCGGCACCGGCCGCGCCGCACGGCTGCCGCAGGCGAATTTCGGCAAGACCGGAACCAGCCAGGACAATCGCGACGCGTTGTTCGTGGGTTACGCCAACGGTCTTGTCGTCGGGGTGTGGATCGGCAACGATGATAATTCGCCGCTACAGGGTGTTTCGGGCGGCGGGTTGCCAGCCCGGATCTGGCGCGATTTCATGACTCAGGCATCGGGCCGGGAAAAGGCACCGCCGCGACCGGCCAACCCGCGCGGGCCGGTCGAACCGCAGGACGTTCCCGACATCGACGCGATCCCGATCGGCGACAAGAGCAGCGTCGGTATCGAAGGCGGCAACGCGGTGATCTCGACCGAAATCAACGGCAGCCGGATCGATTTGCGGGTGCCGATCACAAATGAGGCGCCGCCGGAGCCTGCGCCCGCGCCTCCTTGAGATACTGAGCGAGCCCGGTCGGCCACCGCTACAAGAACAGCGCTGTGCTCCCGCGCAGGCGGGAGCCCGTCACCGGGCCGCGCCAGTTGGAACCGACCGATGATGGATCCCCGCCTTCGCGGGAAACAAGAATTTTATCGAACATCGCGTAAGACGCGATCAGTCCGCCAGCAATTCAAAGCCGCCGGTCGCCATCGTTATGCCGTTGACGATGATCTCGACGTCGTGGCGACCCGGATGATGACGGCGGGTACTGAAATCGCGGATCGTCTGGCTAATGCGAAGGGCGACGGTCTCGCCCGCAGCAAGATCGAACGTCTTCCATTTGAACACCTTCGCCGCGGTTTTGCCGCCAGCGCGGGCGTAATGGATACGATAATCGACGACCAGCCGCTGATCGCCGGTGGAGCCCGACGCTATGTCGGCGGCGATCGCGATCCGTTCGCCGAGGCACACGGTCGGCGGTTCGATGGCGAAACCGCGCACCGCAACGTCGGCGCCATGCGCAACGCCGATCAGGGCCAGCGCGCGCGGATCGCCCTGCTTTATCAAGGTGCGTAGCGCATGGCGGACGATCCACGCCGTTCTGCTATCGTCCTGCGACCATTGGGCCAGACGACCTAGCAGCCAGTCGGGGCGATCCTTGGCAATATCGTTCAGATGATTGGCAACCGATTTGCGAACATAGAGGCTAGGGTCAGCCTTCAGCGCTTCGAGGATCGGCGCCGCCAGGGTCAGATCGGCCTTCAGTGCGGGGACGCGCGCCGCCCACGGCAGTCGCGGCCGACAGCCTTCGCTCGCCAGGCGGCGGACATGCTCGTCGTCGCTCCCGGCCCACTCCGACATCTTGGCCAGGGCGCGATCGGGCGCGTGCGCCAGAAAGGGGCGGACCGCGAACTCGGCGGTGCCAAAGCGCGTCAGCGTAGCGAGGGCGTCCATCGACCGGTCAAAATCGTCCAGCCCGAAGCGTGCGACATATTCGGTCACCGCGACTGCCTGAAAGCCATGCGTCAGTTGCGATGCCATCGGCTGAAGGATGTCCAGTGCCGCCGGATAACCTGCGGGCAGCGCGACATGCAGCGCATCGGCAATATGCCGCACCCGCTCCATGATCGACAGCGCCTCAAGCCCGTCCGAGGCGGCGCGCAAAAATGCCGATCGATCAAAGCGCGGTGACGACGCGGCGCCCGCGTCGGCGATCGTCGTCAACGCCTGCGGACCAAGGATGTCTTTCAGCAGGGCAGGGGTGGCGGCGCTATCCGGAATCGGCGTGGTCCCTCAGCGGCGCTCGACCAGCCCGCCGCCCAGCGCGACATACAGCGTTACCAGATTGTCGGCCTGGGCGCGGCGCGTTTCGATCAACGTTTGTTCGGCGGCGAACAGATTGCGTTCGGCGTCAAGTACTTCGAGATAGGTCGAAACCCCCTCGCGATACCGCTTGCGCGCCAAGTCGGCGATCTGGCGCTGGGCCAGCGTGCCGCGCTCCTGCGCCTCGACCTGCTCGGCCAGATAGCGGCGCCCGGCGAGCGCGTCGGCGACTTCGCGGAATGCGCCCTGCACGGTGCGCTCATAGGTTGCGACCGCGATATTCCCGCGCGCTTCGGCGACGGTCAGATTGCCCTTGTTGCGCCCGAAATCGAAGATCGGCAGACTGATCGACGGGCCAAAGCTCCAGCCAAAGCCGTTATTACTGAACAGATTATCGAGCGAACCCGAAGCGAAGCCGAGGTTGCCCGTCAGCGAAATCGACGGGAAGAAAGCAGCGCGCGCCGCGCCGATATTGGCCCGTGCGGCGCGCAGCCGTTCCTCGGCCGCCAAGACGTCGGGGCGGGCGACGAGCAGATCGGACGGCAGGCCGGCGGTCAGCGTCGGCGACTGCGTTTGCGCGACAAGGGGCAGCGCAGCGGGCAGCGGCTCGGCCACCGGTCCGCCGGTCAGCACGTTGAGGAAATTATCGGCCTGCGCCTTGATCAGCTTCAGGCTGGCAAGCTGGGTTTCGGCCTGCGTCAGCAACGTTTCCGACTGGCGGTAATCGAGCGCCGATGTCACCCCGGCGTCGAGCCGCCGCTTGGCGATGCGCAGCCCTTCCTTGCGGCTGGCGACGGTGGCTTCGGCCAGCGCGATCTGCTCGGTGGCGCCGCGCGAGGCGAAATAGGTCGACGCGACATCGCGGACCAGCGTCAGGCGGAACGCGCGTTCCGCCTGCTCGGTGGCGAGATATTGGCTGCGGGCGCTTTCGGACAGATTTTTCACCCGGCCCCAGAAATCGAGCTCGAACGACGTTACCCCCACCCCGACCGAATAGCGGCTGGTCGTGTCGGTCCCGGTGCCGGTCAGCGATGGCCCGCGGCTGCGCGCCGCATCGGCGCTGGCGCCCACCGTCGGCAGGCGATCGGCGTCCTGGATCCGGTACAGCCCGCGCGCTTCCGCGATCTGCGCAACCGCGACGGCCAGGTCGCGGTTGCGCAGGGTCGCCTGGGCGATCAGCGCCTCAAGCTGCGGGTCGGCAAAAAAGTCCTGCCATGCGACGTCGGTCGCGCGCTGGCCCAGCGTCACATCGCCCGCAAAATCCTGCGGATAATCGGGCGCGGTGGGTAGCGCCGGGCGCTCGTGCGGCGGCGCCATATTGACGCAGCCGGCAAGCGTGGTCGCCGCAACCAGCGCGATCAGCTTACGCATGTCCGGGCTCCTCATGATGGCCTTTTTCGGTCGGGGCAGGGGGCCGCTTGCGGCTGATCCATTTTCGCACTGACAGATAAAAGAGCGGGATAAAGAAGATGCCCAGCAAAGTCGCCGCGATCATCCCGCCCATCACGCCAGACCCGACCGCGATGCGGCTGGCCGCGCCAGCCCCGCTCGCGATGACCAGCGGCACCATGCCCAGGATGAACGCCAGGCTGGTCATGATGATCGGGCGCAGCCGCAGCTTCACCGCTTCCATCACTGCGTCGAGCGTCGACTTGCCTTCGGCCTCTTGCTCGATCGCAAATTCGACGATCAGGATCGCATTTTTCGCCGACAAGCCGATGATCGTGATCAACCCGACGTTGAAATAGATGTCGGCGGAGAGCCCTCGGAACATCGAGAACACCACCGCGCCCAGAACGCCCAGTGGCACCACCAGCAGCACCGAAACCGGCACCGACCAGCTTTCATACAGCGCCGCCAGCAACAGGAAGACGACGACGAGTGACAGGCCCAGCAACATGCCGATCTGGCCCGACGACTGCTTTTCCTCATAGGAGATGCCGGTCCATTCGAACGCGAAGCCGGCGGGCAACGTCTGCGCCAGCCGCTCCATTTCAGCCATCGCTTCACCCGTCGACTGGCCGGGCGACGGTTCGCCCGAAATCGTCATCGCAGGATAACCGTTATAGCGCTGCAACTGCGGCGCCTCGGCCGACCATGCGGCTTTGCTGAACGATCCGAACGGCACCATGCCGCCATTGGCGCTGCGCACGCGCAGGTCGAGCACGTCCTGCGGGGTCATTCGGCTGGCCGCGTCAGCCTGAAGCAGCACGCGCAGCACGCGGCCTTCACGGGTGAAGTCGTTGGCGTAAGCGCTGCCGAAACTGATCGCGAGCGTCGCATTAACGTCGCCGATCGACAGGCCGAGCGCGCGCGCCTGGACGCGGTCGATGTCGACCTTCAGCACCGGCGCATCCTCCTGACCTTCGGGGCGGACATTGGCGAGCAGTTTGCTCTGCATCGCGCCGCCCAGCATCTGGTTGCGCGCCGCGACCAGCGCCTCGCGCCCGTTGGCGCCGCGGTCCTGCAGCTTGAAGGTAAAGCCGCTCGACGTCCCCAGCTCCGGGATCGACGGCGGGCTCAGCGAGAAAGCGAACGCCTCCTTGATCCCCATCAACGTCCCCATCGCCCTGCCGGCGATCGCATCGGCACTGTCGCCGTCGCCGGTGCGTTCGTCCCAAGGCTTGAGCGGCGTGAACATGATGGCGTTCGCCTGACCCTGCCCGAAAAAGCTGAACCCGTTGACGAGCACGATATTCGCGACTTGCGGCTGTTCGGCAAAAAAGGCTTTGACCTGCTTCGTCGCTTCGGCGGTTCGCTGCGACGTCGCACCCGGCGGCGCCTGGACGACGGTGATCAGATAGCCCTGATCTTCCTGCGGCAGGAACGATCCGGGCAAGCGCGTGAACAGCAAGCCGGTCACCAGCACCATTGCGGCAAACACCCCCAGCCAGCGCAGCGGCGACGCCAGCATCTTGCCGACCCCGCCCTGATAACGATCGGTGGTGCGGCCGAACCAGCCGTTGAAGCGGGCAAAAAAGCGATCGAAGAAGGCGCCGATCTTGCCCTTGCGCGCCGTGTCGTCGTGCGGCTTCAGCAGCGTCGCGCACAGCGCCGGGGTCAGCGTCAGCGCGAGCAGCGCCGAAAACGCGATCGAAATCGCCAGCGTCATCGAAAACTGGCGATAAATACCGCCCGTCGATCCGGGGAAGAACGCCATGGGGATGAACACTGCGATCAGCACCAGCGTGATGCCGATGATCGCGCTGGTGATCTGCGCCATCGCCTTCACCGTCGCCTCATAGGGCGACAGATGCTCTTCGTTCATGATCCGCTCGACATTTTCGATCACGACGATCGCATCGTCGACGAGGATGCCGATCGCCAGCACCATGCCGAACAGGGTCAGCACGTTGATCGAAAACCCGAACATCCACAGGCCCAGGCACGCGCCCGCCAGCGCGATCGGCACGACCACGGTCGGGATCACCGTCGCGCGCCAGTTCTGCAGGAACAGGAACATGACGAGGAAGACGAGGACCATCGCTTCGACCAGCGTGATGACGACCTCTTCGATCGACAGCTGGATGAACGGCGTCGTGTCATAGGGGATCGACCAGGTGATGTCGGGCGGAAAGCCCTTCGCCAGCTCGGCCATCTGGGCGCGGACACCCTCGGCGGTTGCGAGCGCGTTGGCGCCGGGGGTCAGCTGAACCGCGAGGCCCGCCATCGGCTTGCCGTTCAGCTCCGACGAAAAGAGGTAGCTTGCGGACCCCAGCTCGACGCGCCCGACATCGGCCAGCGTCACCGCCGACCCATCGGGATTGGCGCGCAGGATGATGCTCTCGAACTGCTCGGGCTTGGTAAAGCGGCCCTGCGTGGTGATCACCGCGTTGAGCTGTGCACCCTTGGCGAGTGGCTGGTCGCCCAGCTGGCCGCCCGGGGTCTGGCTGTTCTGTTCCTGCACCGCCCCCAGCGCTTCGGCTGCCGACAGGTTATACGACGCCAGCTTTTGCGGATCGAGCCAGATCCGCATCGCATATTCAGGCGCGAACGCCTGCACATTACCGACGCCATTTACGCGGCGCAGCTCGTCGAGCACACGCGTGTTGGCGAAATTGTTGATCTCCATGGGGTCGGTGTTGCCGCTCTTCGACGTGACCGCGACGATCAGCAGGAATCCCGAATTGGCTTCGGTCACCGAAATCCCCTGACGCCGGACATCCTCGGGCAGGCGCTGTTCGACGCGGCGCAGGCGGTTCTGCACCTCCATCTGCGCATTGTCGATGTCGGTCCCGGCCTCAAAGGTCAGGTTGATCGATGCGGTGCCGTTCGATTCGCTGGTCGAGGCCATGTAGAGGAAGCCCTCGACCCCGTTCAGTTCTTGTTCGATCACCTGCGTGACATTTTGTTCGAGCGTCTTGGCGTCGGCGCCCGGATAGGTGACGCCGATCGTCAGCGATGGCGGCGCAACCGATGGATATTGTTCGATCGGCAGGCTGCGCAGCGCGATGATGCCCGACAGCAGAATGCCGATGGCGATGACCCACGAAAAAATGGGCCGGTCGATGAAAAAGCGGGGGGTCATATCAGATCAGCGCTTTGCCGGGTGCGTCGACGCCGCACCCTTGGGTGGCGCAATCCGTACCGGCTGGCCCGGCTGGACCTTTTGCAATCCGTCGACGATGACCCGGTCGCCGGGGCGCAGTCCGTCGAGGATCGCCCACTGGCCGGCAATCATCGTACCCAGCTTTACGGGGCGGGGGGTCGCGATATTCTTGGCGTCGAGCACCATCACGCTGGCGGCGTCCCCGGTCAGTTTGACCGCCCGCTGCGGGATCAGCATCCCGTCGGCGCGGTTGCCGGCAAAGATGCGAGCGCGGACGAATTGGCCGGGCAGCAGCGCAGAGGCCGGATTGGGGAATTCGGCGCGCAACGCCGCGGTCCCCGTCGCCTCGTCGATCGACAGGTCAAGGAAGTCGAGGTGGCCGACCACCGGATAGGCGCTGCCATCCTCCAGGATCAGCTGGACTTCGACGCGCTCGAGCTGCGGGGCGCTGACCTTGCCCGATCCCATGTCGCGGCGCGTCGCCAGCAGGTCCGAACTCGACTGGCCGAAATTGACGTAAACGCGGTCGATCTGTTCGATCGTGGTCAGCAGCGTACCCTGCGCCGCGCTGACCAGCGCGCCTTCGGTGACCTCGGCGCGGCGGGCGCGGCCCGAAATCGGTGCGGTGACCGACGCATAACCCAGGTTCAGCCGCGCCGATTCCAGATTGGCCTGCGCCGCCTGCACATCCGCTTCGGCGGTGCGCTGCGCGGCGACGGCGGCGTCATATTCCTGCTTGCCGATCGCCTGATCGGCGAGCAGCGGCTGGTAGCGTGCGACGACCTGCCGCGCATTCGCCGCGGTCGCCTGCGCGCGGGCCAGCTGCGCGCGCGCTGCGTTGGATGTCGCGTTCAACTGGCGCGGGTCGATGCGGAACAAGGATGTTCCGGCGCGGACAAAGCTGCCCTCGTCGAACAATCGCCGTTCGACGATGCCGTCGACGCGGGCGCGGACTTCGGAGGTCCGATACGCCTGCACGCGGCCCGGCAGCTCGATGACGTTCGGCACTGCTTGTGACCGCACCGTCACGATATTGACCTCGGGCGGCGGCGGGGCAGGGGGCGCTTCGGACGCGCAGGCGGTGAGCAACAAGGCCAACGCGGCGACGCTGACGCTGGCAAAGGAACGAGCGCGACTCATAAGAACCCCTGAATAATGCTGTATTATGAAGCGTGGATGGCACAATAAACGCCTTGCACAAATCGCCATGTAATTTACATTACAGAAAAGCACAAGGGAGAGAATCGCGGATGGTACCGTCCGACTTGCTGGAATGCCCGATGGAGCCCCTGTCGCTGCGCGAACGTCGCCGCGATGCGATCCTTGACGCCGCCGAAGCGCTGTTCCTCGAACAGGGTTATGAACGCACGGGTCTCGCGGAAATCGTCAAACGGTCGGGTGGATCGCTCGCGACGCTCTATGACCTGTTCGGCAATAAACAGGGGTTGCTCCACGCGATTGCTTCGCGCTGGGGCAATGAAGCCCGCTGCCAGCCGACCGAATGTATGGCTATGGCGGATATTTCGAACGTCGAATTGCTCAGGGGCTACGCGCATCGGCAATGCGACCGGATGCGTTCGCCGCGCGCCGTTGCCTTGATGCGGATGCTGATTTCGGAAAGTTTGCGCGACCGCGACTTCGCGCTGCAAATCTATCGTGACCTGCACATCCCGGCGATCGAGGAATTATCGACGCTGTTCGCTGAATGGGCGGCGGCGGGCGAAGCCGAAATCGACGATCCCGACGCGGCGGCGAAACTGTTGCTCAGCATCGTGATCGGGGACTCCATGCTCCACACGCTCGCGGGGCTCGAGGACGAATGGCTCGACAACGACCAGCTCGACTGGCGCCTCCAGCCGTTTTTGTCGCATTTCAAAATCGGTTAGCGGCATCGGCGCCGCGCTTCTGTTGACATGATTGTCAATAACTGAAAACCTGCTTCCTTCGGCATCTGGAGCATCCTATTTTGGCCAGTATCGTCCCGTCCACGGCCGGTCTGCCCGATCAAGTGCCGGCGTTGCGCCCGCGCACGGTCGCCGCCTACGCCGCAACTGCGGGGCCAACGGTGATCCTGGGCCTGCCGTTCAGCGTCTATCTGCCGCCCTATATTGCCGAGGGCGGGGTGATTTCGGTGGCGCTGGTCGGGCTGCTGTTTTCGCTCACCACCATCTGGGACGGCGTCGTCGATCCTTTGATCGGGACTATGGTCGACCGCGTCCGCACCGGGCTTGGCGCGCACCGGCGCTGGATGCTGCTTGCGCTGGTGCCGCTGGCGCTGCTTTTGCTCGCGCTGGTGACCGTCGGCGATCGGCTGCCCTTCGCCGCACTGTTCCTGATGATGGTGTTCTTTTACTCCAGCTACAGCCTGTACGAAGTTGCGCAATTGTCGTGGGGCGCGGCACTGGTGCGCACCCCGCGCGACAGTGCACTGCTGTACGGGGTGCGCGACTGGTTCGCGAAGGTCGCGCTGATCCTAGCGTTTGCGGCGCCCGCGGCCGCGCAAATCCTGATCCCCGGGGTCAGTCTGCAAGGCCGCATCATGGCCTATGCCAGCCTGTTCATGCTGATGGTGCCGATTGCGCTCTACGCGATCCGCCTCGTCCCCCCGCGCGCCGTGATCGCCGAACCCGGCATCGGCTGGCGGCACGAGATCCGCGTTTCGCTGGCGTTCCCGCCGTTGATGCTGCTGCTCGGCGTGCAGTTCCTCAACAGCTTTGCCTTTGGTTCGCTGACGTCGCTGTTCGTTTTCTTCGCCGCCACCGTGCTCGATCTCGACGGGCAAAGCGCGATATTGCTGTTCGCCAGCTTCGTCGGCGGGGCCATCGCCTCGCCGGTCTGGACATGGCTCGCGCGGCGTTACGGCAAGCCTCCGATGATGATCATGATGGGGCTGCTGATCTCGGGCCTGCTGATCGCGACCTTGTTCCAACAGCCGGAGGGGATCGCGCAGGCGGCGGGCTTTTCGATCCTGCTCGGCACCGGCTTTGTCGGGCTACTTTTTACTTACTCGATGCTCGCCGACATCATCCCGGGCGATGCCGCGCGCTGCGGCCGCAATCGCTCGGCGTTCCTTTTTGCGCTGCTCAACCTGATGCAGAAATTCGGCGTCGCCGCAGCGATTGCGGTCAGCTACCTACTCCTCGACCTCGTCGGGTTCGACCCCCAAAATGGTGATGCAGCGGCGCGCGAGCTACATCTGCTGTTTGCGCTGCAACCGACGGTCAGCTGGATTGTGATGGTCGGGCTGCTGCTGCTGATGCAGCGGGCGCTGACGCGCGAAACCGACCCCGCACTTGCAATCGCTTCGCCGCGCCAGTAAAGGCCGCTGTCATTCGGACAGATGCGCCGTTTTCGTTCCGCCTTTCGCCGGCATGCTCGGGGAGGGTGGGCGGACTATTGCCCAAAAGCGCGCTTGACGCGGGGGGCATGGCAACCCATCTGGCCCGAAGTATTAGTTTGTAGGACAGGACGATCGACATGGCGAAAACCAGCCCGGCTGAGTTCATCAATCAGGTGCGCGCCGAAGCCAAGAAAATCGTCTGGCCTACGGGACGCGAGACGGTGCAGACGACGATCATGGTGCTGATTATGACGACGATCCTGTCGCTGTTCTTTCTGGGCGTCGATACGGTTTTCAACGCGATCGTCAGCTGGCTGACGTCGCTCGCGCGCTAAACGCCGCAAATTTCAGGGACAGGACACGGACACACATGGCGCGCTGGTACATCATTCACGCCTATTCGGGTTTCGAGAACAAGGTGCGCGATTCGGTGCTTTCCGAAGCCGAACGCATGGGTTTGACCGACTTTGTCGAAGCGGTCGAAGTGCCGATCGAGACCGTCACCGAGGTGAAGCGCGGCAAGAAGGTTCAGGCTGAACGCAAGTTTTTCCCCGGCTATGTCCTCGCCAAGCTGACGATGACCGATGATGTTTATCACTTGGTCAAGAACACCCCGAAGGTCACCGGCTTCTTGGGTTCGATGGGCAAGCCGCAGGCGATCAGCGAAGCCGAAGCCGCGCGCATCCTGAACAGCAAGGAAGAGGCTGCGGCCCGTCCGAAGCAGGAAATCCGTGTCGATTACGAAATCGGCGATCAGGTCAAGGTGCTCGACGGTCCCTTCGCCAGCTTCAACGGGCTGGTCGAGGAACTCGATTTCGAAAAGGCGCGCGTCAAGGTGTCGGTGTCGATCTTTGGTCGCGCTACCCCGGTCGAGCTCGACTTCGAACAGGTCGAACGCTTCAAATAACCATCAAGAGGGCAGGCTGACATCGTGACCGAGCTGTCCTCCACAGAGGTTGAGGCGCGGATCGCGCGGGCGCGCGCGATCAACGAAAGCACCGACGCGACCAAAGTCGTCGGCGCGGTGGCGCGGCTGTTCGACCTGATCCCCGCCGACGAACCCGACGAATTCACCTTTCCCGCACTCGCGACCACCGCACGCGATCGGATTTTCGGCGGTCAGGTGATTGCACAGGCGATGGTCGCCGCGGCGCGCACCGTCGATCCTGACAAACAGGTCCATTCGCTCCACGCCTATTTTCTGCGCGGCGGCGACGAGACCAAGCCGCTGCATTTTCGCGTCCACCGCGATTTCGACGGGCGCAGCTTCGCCAATCGCCGCGTCGTCGTGCGCCAGGACGGCAAGGTGATCTTCAACCTCACCGCATCGTTCCAGCTGCCGACCCCCGGCCTGTCGCATCAGGTGCCGATGCCCGACCTGCTGCCGCCCGAGGAATGCCGCGACTTCCTGGAAACGATCGCCGCCGATCCGAACATCTCGGATCAGGCTTTTGCGCATATGGCGCGGCGCCGCCCCTTCGAACTGCGCAACCATCGCCCGCCCGCATCGGCCAAGGCGACGCAGCATTATCAGTGGTTCCGCGCCGCTGCCCCGGTCGGCGACGACCCGCTCGTCCACCGTGCTTTCCTGGCGTTTGCGTCGGACATGGGATTATTATCGTCGGCGATGCTGCCGCACGGGCTGAACTGGTCGACTCCGGGGCTGTTCTCGACCAGCCTCGACCATGCGATGTGGTTTCACAATGACGTTCGCGTCGACGAATGGTTCGTGTTCGTGATGGACAGCGACTGGACCGGCGGCAGCCGCGGGATCAACCGCGGATCGATCTATCGCCAGGACGGCACGCTGATCGCCTCGGCGGTGCAGGAAGGGCTGCTGCGCTACCACCCGCCCGCCTGAGCGCGGTACAAGGCTTGTTTTTCCCGCCAATTCGGGCTAACGGCGCCGCTTCGCGTCAGATACGGGCGTGATTCCGCGCGGGAGGAGGGGGTGATGCCCTTCTGTTCGACCGCTTATTTTGAGCCTCGGATCAAATCCGGGGCGAGAGAAAGATAGGAGGCCATCATGGCTAAGAAGATCAGCGGCTATATCAAGCTGCAAGTTCCGGCAGGGACCGCAAACCCTTCGCCGCCGCTCGGGCCGGCACTCGGCCAGCGCGGCGTCAACATCATGGAATTCTGCAAGGCGTTCAACGCCGCAACCGATTCCATGGACAAGGGCACGCCGACCCCGACCATCATCACCGTGTTTGCCGACAAGAGCTTTTCGTTCGTTACGAAAACGCCGCCGGCAACCTATCTGATCAAGAAGGCCGCAAACCTGAAGTCGGGTTCGAAAGAGCCGGGCAAGATCAGCGGCGGCAAGATCGCCCGCTCGAAACTGACCGAAATCGCCGAGATCAAGATGAAGGATCTCAACGCGAACGATCTGGAACAAGCGACGAAGATCATCGAGGGCAGCGCGCGCTCGATGGGCCTCGAAGTGACGGAGGGCTGATCCGATGGCAAAGCTGACCAAGAAACTCAAAGCCCTTGAGGGCAAGGTGGACAGCCTCAAGCTGCACACCGTCGACGAAGCGCTCAAGACCGTGCGCGAGCTGGCCTCGGCCAAGTTCGACGAAACGCTCGAAGTCGCGCTGAACCTGGGTGTCGATCCGCGCCACGCCGACCAGATGGTCCGCGGCGTCGTGACGCTCCCCGCCGGGACCGGCAAGGACGTCAAGGTCGCCGTGTTCGCGCGCGGCGACAATGCCGACAAGGCGCTGGCCGCTGGCGCCGACAAGGTCGGTGCCGAAGACCTGATGGAAGACATGCTCGCGGGCAACCTCGACTATGGCCGCGTCATCGCGACGCCGGACATGATGGGCATCGTCGGCCGTCTGGGTAAGACGCTGGGTCCGAAGGGCCTGATGCCGAACCCGAAGCTGGGCACCGTGACCCCGAACGTCGCCGAAGCCGTGAAGGCCGCCAAGGGCGGTCAGATCGAATTCCGCGTCGAAAAGGCCGGGATCATCCACGCTGGCCTCGGCAAGCTGTCGTTCGGCGAAGAAAAGCTCCGCCAGAACTTCGACGCTTTTGTCGACGCGATCGTCAAGGCCAAGCCGGCCGGTGCGAAGGGCAAATATGTCCGCAAGATCGCCCTGTCGTCGTCGATGGGCCCGGGCGTCAAGGTCGATACGGCCGACGTCACCGGCGCCTGATTGGCACCACATGATTTAGCGAAGGGCCGGGGGAAACTCCGGCCCTTTTCTTATGGGCGATGTCGGCTTTGGGGTGGGAAGCTGCCCTCATATCTTCGTCACCCCGGACTTGATCCGGGGTCCATGCGGCCTTGCACCGCCTATACTGAGAGGGCGGATGGATCCCGGATCAAGTCCGGGATGACGACAATATAGGTCAGCAATTGGTCGATAGCGGTCATTCCCTGAGCCCCCGCATCGCCGCGCCCGCCGCAAACGGCCCGATCATCGTCAGCAGCAAACTCGTCGCGCTAAGCAATTTCATCGCCCCGCGTCCCGACGGATCGAGCATCCCCGCCCCAAAGATCAGCAACGGCACCGCCAGCGGCAGCACCAGCAGCCCGCCAATCGCGCTCCCGCCCTTCAGCCCCGCGGTCAGCGCCGCGCTCAGCACCGCCAGCGACGCGAGCGCCGGGATCGCAATTGCGATCCCCGTCGCCAGCACCTCCACCCGCGCCGCGTCCTGCGCCAGCAACGCTGCCGCCGGGAGCAAGGCGATCATCAACGGCAACCCGAACGCAATCGCATGTGCCAAAATCTTCACCGCCGCGATCACCTCGTCGGCGATGCCGCGCACCGCGAGTTGGTCGAGCACGCCGGCATCGCGGTCGGGCCGCACCAGCCGGTCGATCGGCAGCAACGCCGCGAGCAGCGCCGCAACCCATACCATCCCGCCGCCCGCGCGCCGCAGCAGCGGTGCATCCGGCCCGACCGCAAAAGGAAAGGCGGTGGCGACGAGCAGGAAGAACAGCACCGGCAACCACAGGGCGCCGCTGCCCCACGCGCGCTGCAGGTCGCGCCAGAACAGGGCGAGAAGGGTGGTCATGCCGCGCCATCCCACTTCGTCATTGCCAGCGAAGCGAAGCAATCTCCAGCCATCGTCCATGCGCAAGTTTGATAGCTGGAGACTGCTGCGTCGCTCCGCTCCTCGCAATGACGGGCATTAACGACCGTCACGCCAACGCCCCCATGTCCAGCTCCGCCAGATCATCAATCCCCAGCGCAAAATGCGACGCCAGCAACACCGCCCCGCCGTTCGCACGATGCTTCGCTATCGCGGCGACCAGCCGCGCCTGTGCCGCATCGTCCATCCCGTTGGCGGGCTCGTCGAGCATCCAGATCGGCGCTCCGCCAGCAATCACGCGAACCATCGCGGCGCGCTTGCGCTGGCCGGTCGACAACATCGAAACCGGCACGTCGGCGAGCGGCGTCAGCGCCATGTCCTCCATCGCGCGGTCGACGCTGTGGCCATCGACGGTGTCGATCCTCGCCCAGAAATCGAGCGCGCGGCGCAGCGGCAGCTCGGCGTCAAGCGCCGATGCCTCGTCGATCAACGCGCAGCGCCCAAGGCGTTCGACCGTCCCCGCCGCGGCGCGCAACAACCCCGCCGCCAGCCGGATCAGGCTCGACTTGCCCGCGCCATTGGGACCACGCAGCCATAGCGCGTCGCCGGGCCTTAATGCGAACGACAGATTTTCGAACAACAGCCGGTCGCCGCGGATACACGCCACGCCATCGAGCCGCAAAAGCTCGCTCACGCCATATCCTCAAGCGCGTGCATATCATCGTCCGAAAAGCCGAAATGATGTCCGATCTCGTGGATCAGCACATGCCGCACCAACCGGTCGAGCCGCTCACCGGTTTCGATCCATTCGACCAGGATCGGGACGCGATACAGGGTGACGCGGTCGGGCATGCCGCCGCTCTGATCGATGCTGCGCTCAGTCAGCGGGCGCCCTTCATACAGGCCGGTCAGGTCATAGGGATGCTCGATGTCGAGCGATTTTAGGATCTCGTCGTCGGCAAATTCTTCGATCGCGATCACCACGCCCTGAATATGCGGCAGAAACACAGCGGGCATGGTGTCGAGCGCGACCTCGGCCATCGCGAACATCGCATCGGCATCGGGGGCGGTTCCGGTCCATCCGGCTGGCAGGGCAGGCTTGTCGCTCATCGCGCCCTTCCTTATGGCGGCGGCACGGCCTTTACCAGCGGGAGAAGATTCATGGTCCAGAAACTCGACGAAGACGCCCGCACCGCTTTGCTCGCCCGGTTCCCGCAATGGACCCACGAACCGACCCGCGACGCGATCACCCGCCAACTCAAATTCGCCGATTTCGCGCAGGCGTTCGGCTTCATGGCCAGCGTGGCGATCATCGCGGAAAAGATGGATCACCACCCCGAATGGTCGAACGTCTATAACCGCGTCGACATCTTGCTCACGACACACGACGCCGATGGACTGTCGGAGCGCGATGCGAAGCTGGCCGAGGCGATCGAACGGCTGCTTTAGGGGCATGCTCCGTTTTGACCGACCGCATCAGGTGCTGGCCATCGGGGTCGCTGGTTTGGCGGGGTTTGTCGACGCGATCGGCTTTGTCGAATCGGCCGGTTTTTTCGTGTCGTTCATGACGGGTAACTCGACCCGACTGGCCGTCGGCTTGGCGGGGGAGCAGCACGCGGCACTGATCGCCGGCACGATCATCACGGTCTTTGTCGTCGGGGTCGTTGCGGGGTCGCTGATTGGCGCGCGCGCCGGATCGCGGCGGACGCCCGCGGTTCTGGTCAGTGTCACGATATTGCTGGGGATCGCGGCAATATTGCGGTTGGAGGGCACCGGCTGGGACGCGCTTCTGTTCCTCGCCCTCGCAATGGGTGCCGCCAACGCGGCGATGGCTGGTCGCGACGGGTCGGTCGTCGGCGTGACCTATATGACCGGCACATTGGTGCAAATGGGCCAGAAAATCGCCAATGCACTGCGCGGAGAGGGCGATCGCCGATGGCTGCACCACTTCGGCCTGTGGGCGGGACTGGTCGGTGGCGCGCTAATCGGTGCGCGAACAGTGATCTGGTCGCCGGTATTGGCCTATGTTTTCGCCGTCACACTGGCCGCTACGCTTGCTTTTCGCGCGGGCTGGATTGCGCGGCAAGCGGCATAAAGCGACCATGCTCTGGTCTTGCCTTCGCGCGTGATCCGTTCCAAACGACCGCAATAAAGTAATAATGGGGAGCCAACGACATGACCGACAGCCTGTTCCGCCGCAAAGCCATTGTTCCGGAACAGCGGGAAGGTCAAAATGCGCTCGCCCGCACGCTCGGCTGGCCGCATCTGATCGCGCTCGGCGTCGGCGCGATCGTCGGCACCGGCATCCTCACGCTCATCGGTGTCGGCGCCGACAAGGCGGGCCCGGCGGTCATCCTCTCCTTCGGCATCGCCGGTCTGATCTGCGCCTGCGCGGCGCTGGCCTATGCCGAAATGGCGACGATGATCCCTGCATCGGGCAGCGCCTATACCTACTCCTATGTCGTGATCGGCGAACTCATCGCGTGGGTTGTCGGGTGGAGCCTCATTCTCGAATATTCGCTGGTGGTCAGCGCGGTCGCGGTCGGCTGGTCGGGCTATGCCGCACCCCTGCTGGAGGCATGGGCGGGCGCGCCGATGGCGTTGATGCAAGGGCCCGAACTCGGCGGCATCGTGAACCTGCCGGCGATCGCGATCATCGCGGTCGTCGCCGGGCTGCTGCTCGTCGGGACGCGCGAAAGCGCGACGCTCAATGCAATCCTCGTGCTGGTAAAGATCGTCGCGTTGATCGTGTTCGTCGCGGTCGCGCTGCCCGCATTCAACGCTGCCAATCTCGAACCCTTCAGCCCCTTCGGCTTTGCCAAGCACATGGGTCCTGATGGGGTCGAGCGGGGGGTGATGGCCGCGGCGGCGATCATCTTCTTTGCCTTTTATGGCTTTGACGCCATTGCCACCGCCGCCGAGGAAACAAAGAACCCCGACCGCGATCTGAAGATCGGCATCGTCGGATCGATGATTGCCTGCGTCGTCATCTATATCGCGGTGGCGGTCGCTGCGGTCGGCGCGATCGCCTATACCCGCTTTGCCAACAGCCCCGAACCGCTGGCGCTGATCCTGCGCGAACTGGGCAGTCCGCTCGCCGCGCAATATCTCGCCGTGTCGGCGATCATCGCGCTTCCGACCGTCATCCTCGCCTTCTTCTATGGCCAGAGTCGCATCTTCTTTACAATGGCGCGCGACGGGTTGCTGCCGACGAGCCTCGCCAGACTGTCGTCGCGCGGCACCCCGGTGCGGATCACCATCTTTACCGCGCTGGTCGTCGCGGTGCTCGCGGGCTTCATTCCGCTCGGTGAGCTGGCGGCGCTCGCCAATGCGGGGACGCTCGCGGCGTTCATTGCGGTGTCGCTGTGCATGCTGATCATGCGTGTTCGGGCGCCCGATGCGCCGCGTACCTTCCGTGCGCCGTTACCTTGGGTGGTCGGGCTCGGCGCGATCGGCGGCTGCCTCTATCTGTTCTACAGCCTGCCGGCGAAGACGCAGCTGTGGTTCCTGGTGTGGAACGTCCTCGGGCTGGGGGTCTATTTCCTCTACGCCCGGCGGAATGCGGTGGTTGGCTGATTGAATTCCTCCCCATCGCTGCGCGACAGGGAGGATAGCGTTGCTCAGTCGAACAACTCGCTCAAGAAACTCTTCTTGTAATTCTTCTTGTATGGCTTGCCATAATGCCGGTCGTCATGGTCGCGATATTGCGGCTGCTGTTGATAGGGTTGTTGTTGCGGCGGCGGCGGTGCCGACGCTTGCGGCGCCGGGGCGCTCGCCGCTTCGCTGCGCTCGATGATCTTGTCGAGTTCGCCGCGATCGAGCCAGACGCCGCGGCATTGCGGGCAATAGTCGATCTCGATCCCCTGACGCTCCGACATCGTCAGATTTACGCGGCAGGTCGGGCAAAGCAGCCCTTGGGCGTCGGTCACAGATATTCCTTTCCTTGGGTGGATGTCAGAGCGCCTAACGCGCTTCGCGCGGCAGGCGTTCCTTCATTATGATCCAGGCTGCCAGTCGAAGGGCAAGGGCGCTTCGCGAAAGGCGAAGCGGTCGAGGTGACGCGCAACCGCGCCCTGCAATCCTTCGAGCTGACCAGCGACGCTGGCGTCGATGCGGACCGACAGGGCGTCGGTTGCGGCATCGAAGGTCACCAGCCCGTCGCCGGGCCAGTCGGCACCGCGCGCGTCCTTGGGAAAGGTCACGGTGCCGTGGTCGGCGGTAAACTCGACGGCCAGGTTATGCTGCCAATGCTTGCACAATTGCTGGAGATATTTGCTCGCATGGGCGGTGGGGACCGTCGCGGTGCTGCTGACCGTCATCAAAGCCGCTCGATCTTTTGTGCGGCCTCGTCGATCAGCGCGACGATGTCGTGCAGCGCCGCCTTGTCGAGGTCGCGGTCGCGCAGCCGGTCCATCAGCACCTGGCGCAGATTGCCCATCGCGCGGCGGACCGACGCCGAATCCGTCCGCTGCGTCTCTTCGCCGACCGCGGTCAGGCGTTCGATCGCCGCATCGACAACTTCGGCGTTGGCTTCCAGTTCCGCGCGGCCGGCGTCGGTGATCGCGAACAGTTTTTTGGCGCCCTCGCTCTGCTGCGCTTCGATCTGGCCCATGTCGTCGAGCAGGGTCAGCGTCGGATAGATGACCCCGGGACTCGGCGCATAGGCGCCGCCGGTCAGTTCTTCGATCTGGCGGATCAGGTCATAGCCGTGGCGCGGCTCGTCGGCGATCAGTTTAAGCAGCACGAGCCGCAGCTCGCCGCTATCGAACATCCGGCGCCGCTCGCCGCGCTCGCCCCGGCCACCGCCGCCGCGTCGGCCACTTCCGCCAAAGCCGTGCACGAATCCGTGGCCAAAGCCACGTCCGCCACCGCGATGCATCGCATGCCGCCCGCCGCATTCGCGGCCTTCCATTTTCGCATAAAAAATCATGTTCATTCCTTTGAGTGATTCTCAATGCATCTAAGATATATCTTAAATCGAACTTTGCAAGTGCTCGACGGCACATTACGTGGCACCTTTGCCAACATCCGCCGCCCGCCTTGACTTCCGGCCGTTTCCGGCTAATAGCCGCCCCGTGTTGCCAAAGCTCCGGCTGCGGCAATTCCGTCCGAGACAGTTGGTGCAGGGGATTTGCCCTGCTTAATTTCCAGCCGAGACGGGGAACAGTCTTTTTCGGTCGCCCGCCTGCTTGTTCAGGCGACGCGTCTTGACCGACCCCTTCGGACATCGTTGCGCAAAAGCGGGTGAGCCTCGGCTCGCGTCCGGTTTTGCGTGTGTTAGCCGCCCGGCGGCGCCTGCGTTTCGGCGTCTGCGCATCCGGGCACAGAGTGGAGTATAGGCATGGATCGTACGGAAAAGGCCGAAGCCGTATCCTCGCTGAACGCTACGCTGGCATCAGCTGCCTCGGTTGTGGTCGTCCGCAACCTCGGCATGACCGTCGCTCAGTCGACGGTGCTGCGCCAGCAAATGCGCGATGCAGGAGCCGACTTTCGCGTCACGAAGAACCGTCTTGCCAAAATCGCGCTCGATGGCACGTCCTACGCCGGGATCAGCGACCTGCTGACCGGTCCCACGGCCCTCGCAACCTCGACCGATCCGGTCGCGGCGGCGAAGATCGCCGTGGAATTTGCCAAGACCAACGACAAGCTTGAGATCGTTGGTGGCGGCATGGGCGACGTGGTCCTCGACGTGAATGGCGTCAAAGCGCTGGCTTCGCTTCCCTCGCTCGACCAGCTTCGTGCCACGATCATCGGTCTGGTACAGGCTCCGGCCACCAAGGTTGCGCAGATTGCCGCAGCCCCGGCTGGCCAGTTGGCGCGGGTTTTTGGCGCATATGCCGCCAAAGAAGCAGCGTAATTTCGAACTGAACTGAAACTTGTGCCGGGCACGTCCCGGTTTTGATGGAGAATGAACATGGCTGATCTTGCAAAGATCGTTGAAGAACTGTCGGCACTGACCGTCCTCGAAGCGGCTGACCTGTCGAAGCTGCTCGAAGAAAAGTGGGGCGTTTCGGCTGCCGCTGCTGTTGCTGCTGCTCCCGCCGCTGCGGCTGCTGGTCCGGCTGCTGAAGAGCAGACCGAATTCGACGTCATCCTGACGGGTGACGGCGGCAACAAGATCAACGTGATTAAGGAAGTCCGTGCGATCACCGGCCTGGGTCTTGGCGAAGCCAAGGCACTCGTCGAAGGTGCGCCGAAGGCCATCAAGGAAGGCGTGAACAAGGCAGAAGCTGAAGAGCTGAAGGCCAAGATCCTCGCCGCTGGCGGCACCGTCGAACTGAAGTAATCAGTTTGCGAATTCGGTCGGCTGATCCGACCGGCTTCTGACATAAGAAAAGGGCGGCGCCGCGAGGCACCGCCCTTTTTTATGCGGCGAGGGGACCGCCGCAGCGTTTTGGGTTAGCCGTTGGAATAGCCCGGACGGCGGAAGGTGGGGGTCGTGCGGGGACGGGTGGGTTCAACCCGGCGCACTTCCTGTTGCTGGACCACCGGGGTGGGGCGTTGAGCAATTTCCCAGGCGCTGACCGGAGTGCGCGTCACGTCCTTTTGCTGTCCAAGCGTTTCGCCGTAAGCAACGCGTTCCTGACGATCAAGGAAGCGCGCGCGCTTCAGGCGCTTGTTGAGCGTGACGAACGGATTGTCGTCGGTGGGGCCAGCCATCGCCATCGCTTCGTGACGCCCCATGCTGCCACTCGGCGCCGCAGTGAACGCGGGGGTGGTGCGGCGGGGTGCAACCGGTGCCTCCTCACGCGGAGCATATGCGGGCGAAACCCATGCGTCGGCAGTCGTCGTGCGTGCTGCAGCAACGGGCTCATACGAGTAAGCAGGCGTTTCTTCGGACACTTCGCTGTTGCTGCGACGACGGCGCGCAAAGGCTAGCCCAGCACCACCAACGATCAGAAGCGCAGCGGCACCCCCGGCAATTTCCCAAGGAAATTCACCACTGGTCGCGGTCACCGTTTCGGCAGGCTGCGGGGCCGCTGCGACAACCGGTTCAAGCGGCGTCATGGTCGATGCCGACGCGGACGCTACGGGTTCGATAGGCGCCGGATCAGCGATCGGCGTGGCCGCGGCGGCGACCGGTGATGCAACCGACGCCTTAACTGCGGCGGGCGCCCGCTGTGCGGTACGCTCGGCGCGGGCAGGGGTAGCGGCTGCCCGTTCGGCGGCGTTGGGCGTCGACGCCGTTTCCTGCGGTGCGATATCCAGCGGGACGCGGATAACTGGCGCTGCGACCGGCGCCTGCGCGGCTTGGGGCGCTGCTACCGGAGCCGGGGTGCTCGGTTCGGCAACGACCGGCGGGGCCGGTTCGGCCACCGGCGGCGTCATCGTGATGGTAGGCGTTTCCTGCGCAAAAGCGCTGGGGGTGGACAGAACCAGGAACGCGGCAATCGCGCTCATGGCGGGGCGGGAAAGGGCAATGTTCTTTGTCATAGTAAAGCCTGAACGAACTGCCGACGAAAAGCGCTGCGCCGACCACGGCGTTTCCGCGACGAGCCGTGTGCGCCGGGCGGCGCAGCGAAGAATCCGGCGCGGTTCGTCGTCACGCGCCATCTGGTTTGCGGTCGGGCGATCTGCGCGGCCGTTGGGTCAGATTTGCTTCAAAGTAACGCATTTCCAGCCGTTGCGCGCGAAAATGACATTGATTTTGCGCTTCCGTGTCACCTGCGTCACCAATTCGTCATCGCCGCGCAATCTCGATGTGGTCAACGCCGCAGCATGAAAACGACCGACCTGGCGCCGACCCGGCTACCGAACCGCCTGCGTGACACGCAACGGCTGCTCTTCATCGCCAAACATGCCCGCTGGACCGGTGGGCTGCACCCCGACGATGGCAATCACGCGCTCTATCATCGCGAAATGCGCGTGACGCTCGAAGGACTCGGGATCGAACTGCTGATCGCGGACAGCTATGCCGCGCTGTTCGATCGGCCGGCTGCCGATTTCGTGTTTCCACTGCTCAATCGCGGCGGCTTCTTCAATTCCGAAATGCTGCTCCCCTTGCTCTGCAACCAGCATGGCCTCCCGTATGTCGGCGCGTCGCCGATCGTCCGCGGCCTGTCCGATGACAAGCATCTGACCAAGTTGGAAGCCGCGGCGCGCGGCGTACCGACTGCGCCTTGGGCGCTGTTCCGGCGTGGCACGCCCGTCGATATGTCGCGCTGCCCGCCCGCGCGGCGCTGGGTCATCAAGCCAAACAACAGCTCGGCGTCGTGGGGCGTGCGTGATGCGCATGACCGCATCGAGCTGGCGCAATCGATCGCCGAAATCCACGCGCTCGATCACGACGCGCTCGTCGAACCCTTTATCGACGGCAGCGATATTGAGGTACCGGTGATCACGCTGAGCGGCGAACCGGCGATGCTCCCGATGATGATCTTCGAACAACTCGACCCGACCCAGCTACGCACCTATCAGGAAAAGCGCGATCTCGTCGGCAATTTGGGATATTGCATCAAGCGGTTCGACGATCCCGCCATCACCGCGCAAATCATTAAATATACCAAGCGGATGGCCGATATTTTCCGCCCGTTCGACTATGGTCGGTTCGAATTTCGCGTCGATCACACGACCGGCGACGTCCGGCTGCTCGAGGTCAACCTCAACTGCAATCTGTGGTCGGAGAAGCTCTTTTCGCGCTCGGCTGTCGCGGCAGGCTTCACCCAAACGACGCTCATCGAAACGATCGTGGCGGAAAGCATGCTTCGCCAGATCGCGCCAGTGATCGCGCGGCGCGACGCGGCATGAGCAGGTCGATCCTGATCCTCGCGGGACGGCGCCCCGGTGCGGTCGATGCGCTGGCCAAAGCGCATGGGGTTACCGACAAATGCCTTGTTCCCGTCGCCGGGCGCCCGATGATCGCGCATGTGCTGGAAAGCGCAGCGGACAGCAAAGCGGAGCGGGTGCTGGTATCGACGCACCATGCTGCCTTGCTGAAAAATCTGGGCGACCCCGTCGTCGATCTGCTGGGCGACCGATTGGTGATCATTCCGGCCGCCGACAATCTGGCCGATTCGGTGTTGCTGGCTGCTGGCGCCGCCCGCTTTCCGCTGTTGATCACGACCGCCGACAATTGTTTGCTCACGCCCGAAACGATCGCCGAAATCGGTGCCGAAGCTCAGCGACTGGGTATCGACGCGGGCGTCGCGCTCGCCCGGCGGGCGGATGTACTGGCGATCCATCCTGAAGGACAGCGGCGCTTTTACGAATTTTCTGACGTCGCGGTGTCGAACTGCAACGCCTATTGGATCGGCCACCCCGGCGCACTGAAGGCGGCGGAGACGTTTCGCGGTGGCGGCCAGTTCGTCAAAAAGCCGTTCCGGGTGATACAGGCCTTTGGCTTGATCAACCTTATTCGCTCCCGGTTCGGACTCGGGCCGATCCATCACATCTTTGGTCGCATTTCGCGCCGTCTGAAAATCGACATCGCCCCGCTGCTGATCAGCAACGGGGCGACGGCGATCGATGTCGACAATGAAAGATCGCTGCGGGTGACCGAGGCGCTGCTGGCGCGCCGGGGATCCGTCAGTCGGCGATCCAGTTCCCGTGGAACCCCGGCGGAACGCGGTGCGGCAGATGAACGGCCGCTTGCGGTGGCCCCGTAAAGTCATCGGCATTCAGGATGACCAGTTCGGTCGTCTCCTGGTTCATGTCGACAACCAGCCCGATCAACCAACCGTCATCTTCGGCACCATCGGCACTGCGCGGCACAAAGACGAATTCGCCGGGGTGCCGGGCAGGGCCGAAATCGTGGATGTCGGTCCTTCCCACTGCCAGGTCGTGCTTGAACAGCTTTGTTTCCGCGAGTTCCCATTCGGCCGATTCTCCATCCGGAATCGCGATGCTGTAGGCGTAGCGATAGGGTTTGGTCGTTAGCCGTTCGTCATAACGCGGGAATTCCTGTGCATGATCGTGGAGCACCGTGCGCACCGTCGTTCCGGCCACCGGGTCGATCGTCCAGCGTTCCAGGCGTGACTTCTGGCTGTCCGGACCGCGTTTCGATTCCGCGAACATCGTCTCGTGCGCGACGACATCGACGATCACCTTGCCGTCCGCGGTTTCAAAGGCGTTGGCAGGGTGGAAGACGTAGCAGGGTTCGACAGGCACCCAGATGATGCTGTCGCCGCCGCCTTTCCTGGGGAGGAGGCCGACCCGCGCCGGATGGGCATCGTTCCACGCATAAGGAAAGCGATAGCCGGCTAGGAGCATTTTCATCGAGAAGGTGACGGGCAGATCAAAGACGAGGACGTGGTTTTGGGTGATCGCGCAGTCGTGGATCGACGGTCCGTCGCAGACCGCAATCGCTTCCTCGCGGATGACGTGCGCGTTCTTGTCGAGAACGACGTGCCAGACCTTGTTCGGTTCGTCGCCGCGATAGGTGATCGCGTGGATCTCGCCAGTATAGGGGTCATGGTGCGGGTGCGCGGTGTAGGCTCCAACTAGCGTCGCGTCGAAAGGGTTGTGGGCGATGGTACCGAGTTCGTAATCGAGTTCGACCGGCTTGCCGCCCGCTTCGACGATCGCAAAAGTGCGACCAGCGAGGCCAACGACGTTGGTGTTCGGCGCATCATTGTTACCATTGCGCGGTCCGGGGGGCAGTTCCTCGCCAAGAACCGCGCAGGCTTCGCTGCCCCGGACCCAGCGGTTGCGATACCAGTCGGCCTTGCCGCCTTCGATGCGGATACCGTGAACCATGCCGGCGCCGGAGAACCAATGATAGCTGGCTGGGTCGGGCGCAACGGCGGGGTTCGGACCGTTGCGCAGGTAACGGCCGGTCAGAGCGGCGGGAATTTCGCCTTCGATGCGCAGTTCCTCCAGCGTCAGTTCCTCGGTCATCGGTTTGTGGATACCGGTGAGGAAGGGGTGCGCATCGGTGGGGCGGGGAAGGCGTTTGCGGTTAAAGTCGGCGACCTTGCCGATGCCTTTGGTGACCGCGCTGCGGATGAGGGTTTCGACGTTGCTTGCCATGGGGATGCTCCTTACGGATGTTGGCGAAGGTGCCGCGTAGCGTGGGGTTGCGCTGGCGACTCGGAATGTTTACGGTGACAACATGATCGATGAAGATAACAGTGTCAACATAAAAAGCGACGGCGCGAAGGCGGTGGGTGCTTATCACCATGGCGACCTGCGCGCGGCGGTGATCGCCGCGGGGCTGAAACGGCTGGAAGCGGGCGACGACGGCGAGCTGGGGCTGCGGGCGCTGGCGCGCGACGTCGGGGTCAGCGCCACCGCGCTTTATCGCCATTTTCCGGATAAAGAGGCGCTGCTCGACGCGCTCGCCGACGAAGGGTTGCGGCGGCTGGGCGCGAGGCAGGCACAGGCGTGGCTGAAGGCCGGGGGCGGACGCAATGGGTTCAAGGCGACGGGGACGACCTATGTCCGTTTTGCCCATGACGAACCGGCGCTGTTCCGTCTGAGTTTCACGCGGCAGATGTCGGCGCGCCATGCGAATGTTGGCGGTGACGGCGGCGAAGTTGCCTATAATCTGCTACGGGCAGGGGTCGGCGAAGCGTTGCCGGGCGCCGAAAATCCCGATACGGCGGCTTTGCACGCTTGGGCGCTCGTCCACGGGCTGGCAATGTTGATCCTGGACCGGCGCCTGACGTGGGACGAAGCGATGGTCGACGAGGTCGTCGGTTTGACCTTTGGCGGGATCGATTGAGCGCCGTCGCGAACTGATCGGGCGGTAAAGAGGGGGAGGAGGCCATATGTTAGCGGTTTCTTTCTCTCTTTTCGGTTAGTTGGGCCGATGACCCGGTCAATGTCCCCCCGAGTCGAGGCGGTTTTCTGGTTCCTGCTGACCGCTACGGGCTATTTCCTGCTGGCAAGCCTGTCGCTTCACGCGACCAAGGGCGCGGATAATATTGCCGCCATCTGGCCGCCGAGCGGCTATTTCCTGGCGCTGCTGTTGTTGATGCCGGTCCGAGCGCGGATTGCCGCCTTCGCCGCAATGGCGTTGGCGAGTGTCGGCGCGAACATGGCCGAAGGAATCCAGGCTACGGCGGCGATGGCGTACACCGTCGCCAACGCCGCCGAGGCGGCCATCGCGCTGTGGCTGGTGCGGCGCCATGAGCCGAACGAAATGTCTTTCATGGTGCCGCGTGCGGTCGGTCGCTTTTGTATCGCGGCGCTGACCGCCAGCGCGGTGAGTGCCGTCATCGCCACGGTGTTGACGGGCAAAGGTTTTGATTTCCTGTTGTCGTGGATGACGACCGTGGCGCTGGGGATGCTGATCGTCACCCCGCCGATCGTGATGCTGGCGCGGATGGTCGGTTCGAACGCGCTGCATAACACATCGACGGCGATGAAAATCGAAGCCATCGCGCTGCTGACCGTGGCGGCCTTCCTAACCGGCGCCTGCTTCTCGCAGTCCGAATTTCCGGTCACGTTCCTGCCCTGCGTCGCATTGATCATTGCCTCTTATCGGTTGGGGCCGTTCGGCGCGGCAGCGGGGATGTTGATCGTCGCGATCATTGCGTCGCTGCTGACCGGGCAGGGCTTTGGTCCGATCGCGGCGATGCACGAAAGCCAGAAGGTCGAGGTGCTATTCCTGCAATTCTATTTGGTGACGATGTTGTTCATCGCGCTGCCGCTCGCGGCGCTGCTGGTGGTGCAGCGGCGGCTGGCCAAGCGACTGGAGCAAAGCAACCGCTGGCTGTTGCAGGCAGAGGCAGCGGCGCTGGTCGGCCATTGGCGCGTCGATCTGGTGCGCTGGACGATCCAGTGGTCGGACCAGACCTATCGCGTTCACGGGCTGGAACCCGGGATACCGGTCGACGTCGATTACAGTGTCGCCCAATATTTGCCCGAGGACCGGGTGGCGGTGCAGAAGGTTTTGACCGACGCCGTTCGGTCGGGGGAGCCCTTTGTATTCCAGGGCCGCATCATGCGCGCCGACGGCGAAATCCGGCACGTCAAATCGCACGGATCGATCGAAATGGGGCGCCGCGGCAAAGCGATCGGGATATTCGGAACCGTCCAGGACGTCACCGAAACGGTCGAAAATGCCCGGGTGCTGGAGGCGGCGCGCAGCGCGGCGGAGCGGATTGCCAACACCGACTTGCTGACCGGGCTGCCGAACCGCCGCCATACGCTGGCGTTTATGGATCAGGCGTTGCGGCGTGCCGAACAGGATGGCGCACCGTTGGCTGTCGCCATTTTTGATATCGACCATTTCAAACAGATCAACGACGTGCACGGCCATGCTGTCGGCGACGAGGTGATCCGGTGGGTCGGTCAACGCGCCAAAGCGTCGCTGCGCGACGATGATATGGTGGGCCGGTATGGCGGCGAGGAATTTGTGTGCATCCTGCAGGGGCGCAGCGCGATGTCGGCGGAACTGGTCGCCGAGCGCGTGCGCAAGGCGGTCCAGGTTGATGCCGAGGGCAGTGATTTGCCGAACACCACGGTCAGCATCGGCTTGGCGATCTATGCCGGCGAACCCAGTATCGAAGACCTGCTCCAGCGCGCCGACAAGGCGCTGTACGCCGCCAAGCGTGAGGGGCGGAACCGGTTGCGGATGGCGGCTTAACTGGGACCCGGCGTCAGGCTGACCCCCTTGGTCGCCGCAGCGTGCCGCGCCGCGATCGTCGAGCTGCTCGCAATCGTCAACGCCAGCATGCCGACGACGAGGGCGTCGATCACCAGCAGCGGCCAGTCGAGCAGCGCCGGCGCGAAGATGGCGCCAAAGCTGAGCGCATAATGCGCCATCATCAGCGGCAGGACCCCGGCGATCATCAGCGTAATCGTACGCCAGAAATGGCCCCTCATGATGCCGATCGAGCGGATCGGTCCGATGCGGGTGTTGCCGGCGGACCACGCGACATTCCAGGCGGTGAAATATACGCCGATGACGACACCGAGCAGGATCAGTGTGTAGCCGGTCCACTGCGCGGCGGTGCCGGCCAATCCCATCAAACCGGTCAGTGCCGGGCCGAACAGCGTCCACCATTGCTCCAGCCCGTGCAGCGCAAACAGGGTCAGCCACAGGCCGATCGCCGGCCATTCGATGCGGCTTGCCCGGGCGGCATCGCGGCCGAACAGGATATAGCGGGAGAACCAATAGCTCGGGAGGAGTAGCGCCAGAGTCTTGGCAAAGCCGAACTGCAGCCGCAGCGGGTCGGCTTCCGCTGCCTTGGCCCCCGCGATGCCGTCGTACATGCCGCCTTGCCATTCGACGACATGCTGGGCGAATTCGACCAGTGCCGGAATGAGGAACAAGATCGGGCAGGCGAGGGCGAAGGCCCAGGCGCTGCGATAGATATCGGCAATATCAGTCTTCATGGTCGGGGTCTTTCGGTTCGGAGTTTTCGGTGTCATGGTCAAAGACGATCAAGTCGCCGGGCTGGCACTCAAGCGCGCGGCAAATTGCCTCTAGCGTCGAAAAGCGGATCGCCCGCGCCTTGCCCGTTTTCAGGATCGACAGATTGGCCAGCGTGATATCGATGCTTTCACTGAGCTCGGTCAGCGTCATGCGTCGCTGCCAGAGCAGCTCGTCGAGATTGATACGGACCGGCATCAGATCGTCCGCTCAAGTTCATCGCGCATCGCCGCACCCTCATCGAAAATGCGCGCGAGGATGAACAGCAACAGGACCGCAAGCCATCCGGTCAAACCGAAACTCCAGCCGAAATAGTCGCCGGTTTCCGAGGAGAGTTTCGCACCCATCACCCCAAAGACGAGATCGCAGATTTGCGTGACCAGCAAAGCCCACGCGATCTGGCGCAGGCGCGACGCATTGGCGGCGACAAAGGCGTTATGCGCCGCGACGCTGTCGATCATAGCGATCAGCCGGGTAAAAATGGCATGGGCCGCGAGCGTGACCGGCGCGACGAGCGCCAGTGCGATCTGCATCCGCGCGATCACAACACCGATGTCTGCATCCGGGTAACGGTGCGACAGGCCGAGGCTAAGTCGCGCGTTGATGACGGGCAGGAAAGTGGCCGCGAGCATCGCGAGCAGCAGCAGTCCGATCGCCCAATTGAGAATATTCATCCCGGCAAGCAGGCGCCGACTCCACAGCAGCATCGTGATTCTCCCTGAAAATCGATAACAGCCATATTGATAATCAATAATATCGACATTGCAAAGCAATATGTGATGCTGGCTCATCGCGGATCGGTGCATGCGACTATCGCGGGCTGGGTCGTAAAGATGACGCGTCCCGCCAACGCTTGGGTGAGAAGGGCTTTGCTGCTAGGTTTGGTGGCCTATCGCAGCGAAGCCAAGGAGAGTGTCATGGAACGGGATGAGACCGAAATGCAGCGCCGGATGCTCTTGGCGGGGGCCGCAGGGTTGCTGGCGTTTGCGATGGCGCCCTTTGCGATCGCTAAAATGGCGAAGGCAGGCGGCGGCATCAAGTCTTTGATCGGTAACGCCTCCGACGGCGCGCTGGATAAATTATCGCAGCCGGGCGCTTTCTATCGCGATACTGCGGTACGGATCTTGTTGCCGGGCGCGGGTGGCAAGTTGGCGTCGAAGCTGTTCGGCGTGGGCGACAAATTGGGGCTGACCACCAGTTTGACCAAGAGCCTGAACGACGCCGGCGGCAAGGCGGCGGGCGAGGCGAAACCGATTTTTCGTGATGCGATCGGCAATCTGCGCTGGACCGACGCACCTTCGCTGGTGAGCAAGAATGACGGGGCGACGCGCTATTTGGAGACCAGCGCGAGCGATACGCTGTTC
Organism: Sphingopyxis sp.; assembly: GCF_965279725.1. GTDB lineage: Bacteria > Pseudomonadota > Alphaproteobacteria > Sphingomonadales > Sphingomonadaceae > Sphingopyxis. The sequence continues at coordinate 562,034 of NZ_CBDIIL010000002.1, read as the reverse complement.
GGCAAGGTGTCGCCGTTGATCGGATCGGCGCTGGAGAATGTCGGCGCCTATCGCCAGCTCGATCAGTTGTCGAAGGGCAATCCGTTGATGGCGTCGGCGGGGCTGACGCGCGACGGGCTGACCAAATCGGTGACCGAACAGGCGTTGAAAGGCATTTTTCATTATATGGCGGGCGAAGAGGCGGCCCTGCGCAAAAACCCGGCGGGGCTCTTGAAGGGGATCTTTTAACACCAGTCGGTTTCGGGGCACGTCGAGGGGCATCTCGATTTCGCGCGGCCCGGACGGCAAATGGAGGGCGTCCGTTCTCGACCAGTTGCGGACCTCTGGACTGCCGGGTAGATTCATCCGATGAAACTACCTTGGCGAAAAGCGAAACCTATGCCTGAAGCGCAAATTGTGCTCGCAGCCGAGGTCATCGCTAAGGCGTGGGATGCCGGTGAAGACGCACAGGTAGCTGCCTTGAGGCGGAGCGGATTTGATGAGGGGCAAGCACGAAGATTGCTGGCGTTTCTACCGATAGCTTTCAGCCGACCGATCTTGGAAGAATTGGGGGTAGTCGATTTCGATCCGAACGTAAGCGTGAGCGGGCCGGATGGAACATTTTTGAAAGCGAAACTGATGCGGCAACCCGAATATGTTCAAGGTCTGAAAGTCGCTCGTGATCACCGAAACAAAGGCGTGATGGATCACGAGGTTTACAAACTGATTGCCTCTAGCAGCGCCGATCTCAATGCGGTGGATAACGCGCTAAACGAGGTGGCAGACGTTACAGGCGCAACAATCGCAACTTCGCTTTTGGACGCCAAAATCGCATTTCACCTCATTCGGTAGGCGAGTCCGTTTTCCACCCCAAAGCCACCGCTATTGCTCGCCCAACCGCACAAACCGCATTTCGCCCTCGGCGCGATGCAGGGTGAGGCCGCGTTGGGTCCTTTCGGCGCAGGCGCCTTCGAAATTTACCACGCCGATGTCGTTCGGCACGATGATGACGCGCAGCTTGCCGCCGTTGGCTTCGGTCAATTCGAAGCGCGGCGCGGTGATGTCGTAGATGGACTCGCGCACCTCGATCCAGCGCGGGGTGCGTTTGTCCTCCTCGGGCATCGTCCAGCCATAGACCTGGGTGTAACCCTCCAACCGATCGCCGCCGTCGAAGCCAATCGTGAAATCGACCCCGGGGATGCCTCTGCCGTTGGGCCAGGTGACGAGCAGGGTGGGGACGCGGCCTTCGACCTCGATCAGCGGACCCTTTTCCATCGCGGGCGGCACCGGTTTGGGATCGGTGGTCAGGCAGACCATATCACCGCGCGCTTTCCAAAGCCCCTCGGCGCGTTCGTCGAGCGCGCCCGCGGCGAGCATATATTGGAAGCGGCCGTCATTGCGGATGAGCAGCCCGCCGCCGACGTCGGGACCTTCGGCCAGACTATATTCGCCGACAAAGGACGAATCTTGCGCATGGGCAGGGCAGACGACGAGCGCCGCGGCGAGCAGGATGGTACGCATCGGCCAATAGTGCGCCGATCCACGCCGCAGCGCCAGCCCCTTCCCACGCCGCCGCGCCGCTGCTAGGCGCGCGCCATGTCCCAGAAGCATCCCGAACGCCGCACCTTTGCCATCATCTCGCATCCCGACGCGGGTAAAACGACGCTGACCGAGAAATTGCTCGTCGCGGGCGGCGCGATCCATATCGCGGGCGAGGTCAAGGCGCGCGGGCAAGCGCGGCGCGCCCGGTCCGACTGGATGAAGATCGAGCAGCAGCGTGGGATTTCGGTGACGTCGTCGGTGATGACCTTTGAACATGCCGGGCTGATCTTCAACCTGCTCGACACCCCGGGTCACGAGGATTTCAGCGAGGATACCTATCGCACCCTGACCGCGGTCGACAGCGCGGTGATGGTGATCGACGCGGCGAAGGGCATCGAGCCGCAGACGCTGAAGCTGTTCGAGGTGTGCCGGTTGCGGTCAGTGCCGATTATTGCCTTTATCAACAAGGTCGATCGCGAAGGATTGCCGCCTTTCGAACTGCTCGACGAGATTGCCGAGCGGCTCGCGCTCGACGTGTGCCCGATGAACTGGCCCGCCGGGATGGGCGGGCAGTTTGAGGGGATTTACGACCTGGTCGATCCGGCAATCATGAAGCCGGGCGGCGAGGCGTCGCGCATGTACGAAGGCCACCGCGCCAAGGTGGCGGGGCTCGACGATCCGGCGCTTGGCACCGAGTTGTCGGATCGCGCGCTGGCGCTGCTCAAGGAAGAGACCGAGCTGGCATCGGCCTGTTACGCGCCGTTCGACGTGGCGGCGTACCGCAATGGCGACCTGGCTCCGGTCTATTTCGGATCGGCGCTCAAGGAATTCGGGATCGTCGATTTGCTCACCGCGCTGGCCAACCACGCACCGGGGCCGCAGCCGCAGCCCGCCGAACCCGCGCCCGTCGATCCGACCGACGACGCTGTCACCGGTTTTGTGTTCAAGGTGCAGGCTAATATGAACCCCGCGCACCGCGACCGCATCGCGTTCATGCGGCTGTGTTCGGGAAAATTCGAGCGCGGCATGCGATTGATTCAGGGCGGTACGGGCAAGGCGATCGCGATCAGCCGCCCGATGCTGTTCCTGGCGCAGGACCGCGAAATGGCCGAGGAAGCGTTCCCGGGCGACATCATCGGCATTCCGAACCATGGCACGCTGCGCGTTGGCGACACGCTGTCCGAACGCACCGACATCACGATCACCGGGCTGCCGAATTTCGCCCCCGAACTGCTGCGCCGCGTCGCGCTGGTCGATCCGACCCAGACCAAGAAATTGCGCAAGGCGCTAGATGACATGGCGGAGGAGGGGATCATCCAGGTCTTCTATCCCGAAATCGGCGCGAACATGATCGTCGGCGTCGTCGGCCAGCTGCAGTTGGAAGTGTTGATCAGCCGGCTCGACGCCGAATATAAGGTTGAGGCGAAGCTGGAGCAGTCGCCGTGGGAAACCGCGCGCTGGATCGCATCGGACGATCCCGCAAAGCTGAAAGCGTTCCAGTCCGAACACCGCGGCGCCAGCGCCACCGACCGCGACGGCGCGCCGGTTTTCATGGCGAAAGACGCGTGGGAAGTGGGCTACATCACCCAGCGCAACCCGGATATTCGCTTTACCGCGACCAAAGAGCGGCGTTTGAGCGCGTTGGCGGACTGACAATACAGGGGTTGATTGCGCCGCCGAACAGGATCACCTTCAAGCCGGGTCGGACAGAAGTGGGGGTATCGATGCGCGGATTGAAATGGTCCTTGGCTGCGGCGCTGTTGCTGAACGCGTCGCCGTCGCTGGCGCAGAAGCCAATCAGCCTGCCGATCGCGCAGGGGCTATGGATCAACGCCACCAGCAAATGCACGACCGTCACCAATGGCTATGTTTTTGACGGTGCGCGGTGGGGTGCGGTCTATTATTATGGACCGAACGGCAGCATGGGACCGGTCGCCGAGCTGGAGAAGATCGGCCGCACCACGCTGCGAAAGGATGGCTTCACCAACATGCAGCTCCGCGAAACCGAGGGTGTCGGATATTTCCATGTGAAGTCGCTGGCCCCCGGCCGAATGATTTTGCGCACCGGCGCGCCCAGTCCCGAAGGTATCCAGGTGATGGACGATACGCTGATGCGATGCACGTTCGCTTCGCTGTCGCCGAAGATGAAAGCGGCGATCAAGCGCTTGGCGCCGGCGCTGGCGACCGCTGCTAAATAAGGCTCAGCAGGTCGGCCGGCGCTGCGACGTCGTCCTCGTCATCCTCTTCGCCCTCGAACTTGCTCAACGTCAGTCCGAGCAGCCGGATGCCCTGTTCGGTGGGGAGCAGCGGGCGAAGGATCGCTTCGCCCGCGGCGAGCAGCGAGGTTCCGTCGAGAATGGGTGAGGAAACCGACTTCGCACGGGTAATCGTCCGGAAATCGGCGTAGCGCAGCTTCAGCGTCACCGTCCGCCCGCGCGCGCCCTTCTTGGCGGCGCGGTCCCACACCACGGTGCAGACATGAGCGAGCGCTTCACGGATTTCGGTGTCTGTGATCAGGTCGTTGAAGAAGGTGCGCTCGCCGCCCAGCGATTTGAGCGGACGGTGCGACTTGACGCGGCGATGGTCGATCCCGCGCGCAAGGTTGAACAGCCATTCGGCGCTGTTGCCGAAATTCTCCGCCAGCCACAGCGGGTCCTTGCCCGCGAGGTCGGCGCCCGAAAATACGCCCAGCCCCTCCATCTTCGCCGACGTCACCGGGCCGATGCCATGAAAGCGGCGGATCGACAGTGTCTGGACAAAATCGGCGCCCTTGCCGGGCGGGATGACGGTGATGCCATCGGGTTTGTTCTGATCGGACGCCAACTTGGCGATGAACTTGTTATACGAAACCCCGGCCGAGGCGGTCAGGCCGGTTTCTTCGCGGATGCGGCGACGGATCAGCTTCGCGGTCGCGGTCGCGCTGCCCAGCCCCGCCTTGTCGGCGCTGACGTCCAGATAGGCTTCGTCGAGCGACAGAGGCTCGACCTCGTCGGCATAGTCGTGGAAAATCGCGCGGATCTGGTGCGACACTTCGCGATAGGCGTCGAAGCGCGGGGGGACGAAGATGAGGTCGGGGCATTGGCGCTTGGCGGTGATGCTGGGCATCGCCGATCGCACCCCGAACTTGCGCGCTTCGTAACTGGCGGCAGCAACCACGCCGCGCCGCGATGACCCGCCAACTGCGACGGGTTTGCCGCGCAGCGCCGGATCGTCGCGCTGTTCGACCGACGCGTAGAAAGCGTCCATGTCGACATGGATGATTTTGCGGACGGGGGCGTCCGCAGGGTCGTCTGGAGCGGGGTCTGCGACGTTCTGCACCGGTGCAGCCTAGCATGTTGCCACGATGTTCTCAATGACGCGCGTGACGCGACGCTTGACGAAGGTTGGGCAAAATGGCAATCGCCGCCGACCTTGGGGATGCGGGTATAGCATAGTGGTAATGCACTAGCCTTCCAAGCTAGCTAGGCGGGTTCGATTCCCGCTACCCGCTCCAATTTCTTGTTCAGCATTGACCGTATCTGTCTGGACAAACCCCAGAAAAGCCCGGTATTGTCGCATTATCAGGTCGCCAGCGGCCGGTAGTGTTCACCTATAGTCGCCAAGTTTCGGGGGCCATGGAGGGGGCCACGCGCGGCGACCGATGGGAATGGCCCCCAGCGTGGGGGCCACTTTGGACCTAGGTGGCGTGACACATGGCACTGACCGACATTGCGATCCGGACCGCGAAGGCCCGCGCAAAGCCTTACAAACTGGCCGATGCGCTTGGCCTGTTCCTGTTGGTCCAGCCGTCCGGCGGCAAACTGTGGCGGCTGAAATACCGTATCGACGGACGCGAAAAGAAACTGGGCTTTGGCACCTATCCGGACGTGACCCTGAGCGATGCCCGCAAGCGCCGCGACGATGCGCGGGCGATGATTGCCAAGGGCATCGACCCGTCGCGCGAAAAGCAGCGCGATAAGGTGCGGTCGCGCATTGAGGCAGCGGACACGTTCATGGCGATTGCCGACGAATATTGCGCGAAGCGCAAGCGTGACGGGGAAAAGGGCTGGTCCCCCGCAACGGCGACGCGCAGCGAATATTTGTTGTCACTTTTACGTGGCAGCATCGGTCGGCTGGCCATATCCGAAATCGAGCCTGCCGACGTGCTCGCGGCGGTTCGCAAAATTGAGGCCAAGGGCAATCTGGAGAGCGCGCGGCGCACATTGCAGTTGGCCAGCATGGTATTCCGCTATGCCGTGGCAACGGCGCGGCTACGGTCAGACCCGACGCGCGACCTGCGCGGGGCGCTGACCGCTCCCACGGTCACGCATTACGGTGCAATCACCGACGCCAAGCGCGTAGGCGAATTGTTGCGCGCAATAGACGGCTATGAGGGTCAGGGGCTGACCAAACAAGCGATGCAACTCGCCCCCCATGTGTTTGTGCGACCGGGCGAACTGCGCCATGCCGAATGGAGCGAGATTGATCTGGACGGCGCGCTATGGGCGATTCCGGCGGGCAAGATGAAAATGGGCAAGCCACATCGTGTACCGCTTTCGCAGCAATCGGTAGCAATCCTGCGCGATCTGCATTCGGTAACAGGGCCAAGCGGCTATGTGTTCCCGTCCATCCGCACCCGCGTCCGGCCTATGAGCGAAAACACCATCAACGCGGGGTTGCGGCGGCTGGGCTATGCCAGCGACGAAATGACCGCGCACGGCTTTCGCGCGATGGCGTCCACATTGCTGAACGAAAGCGGCAAGTGGCATCCTGACGCTATCGAACGGGCGCTGGCGCACGGTGATACGGACAAGGTGCGCGCCGCCTATCATCGTGGAGCGCATTGGCAGGAACGGGTCGAAATGGCGCAATGGTGGAGCGACTATCTGGATACTTTGCGCAAGGGCGCGGCCATTGTGCCCTTTCCCGACCGCGCAACGGGATGAAATCTTGCGGCTTGGCGGATTGACCGGACGGCGATAGACCCCTGCGAACAAAGGGGGACAAATGCGCTTAGGCTGGGACGAAATCAAACGGCGGGCCAAGGCATTCAGCGACGAATGGAAAGACGCGCATTATGAGCGCGGCCAGACGCAGACCTTTTACAATGAATTTTTCGAGATATTCGGCATCAAGCGCAAGCAGGTGGCGATTTATGAGCAGCGGGTAAAGCTGCTGAACAGCCGCCACGGCTTTATCGACCTGTTTTGGCCGGGCACATTGCTGGTCGAACAGAAAAGCAGCAATCTGGACCTTGGCCGCGCGCAGGGGCAGGCGCTCGATTATGTGGAGGGTTTGCACCCGACGCAGCAACCGCGCTGGGTGCTGACCTGCGATTTTCAATCCTGGGTCTTGCTTGACCTTGAAACCCGAGCCGAACTGAAATTCCGGCTGGGCGACCTGCACAAGCATATTACTGCTTTCGATTTCATGCTTGGCCGAAAGGTCAGTTTTGAGACGCAGGCGGGCGTCACCATCAAGGCGGCGGAATTGATGGGCAAGCTGCACGATGCGCTGGAGGTGTCGGGATATACCGGGCACGATCTGGAGCAACTGCTGGTTCGGCTGCTTTTTTGCCTGTTCGCCGACGACACGGGCATATTCCAGCCAAAGGATATTTTTCTCCAGCTCGTCGAAAATGACACCAAGCCCGATGGCAGCGATACCGGCCGGGTGCTCAATGACCTGTTCGACGTACTCGATACCTCCGACGATGCCCGCCAGACGACGCTACAGGCCGAATTAAATGCTTTCCCCTATGTCAATGGCCGGTTGTTTGCTGGTCGGCTTAGGACGCCGCATTTCACGCAATCCATGCGCGAGCATCTGCTGGACGCGGCGCAGCATGACTGGTCCGGCGTGTCGCCCGCCATATTTGGTTCGCTTTTCCAATCCGTGATGGATGCCAAAGAGCGGCGAGCGAAGGGCGCACACTATACCACTGAGGCGAATATACTGAAGGTCATCGGACCGCTCTTTCTGGACGATTTGAAGGCCGAACTTGCAACTATCAGGTCGCGCAGGACCGGCCGGGACAAGGCGCTGATCGAGTTTCAGCACAAGTTGAGCCGACTGACCTTTTTCGACCCGGCCTGCGGATGCGGCAATTTTCTGGTCATCGCTTATCGCGAAATCCGGCGGTTGGAGCTTGAGGCGCTGAAGGCGCAATATGGCGACCAGCAAATCGACGCCGCGCTGTTGTCGCGCGTCACGGTCGATTAATTTTACGGCATCGAATTTGAGGAGTTTCCGGCGCGAATTGCCGAAGTGGCCATGTGGATGATGGACCATATCGCCAATAACGCGATCAATGAGGCGTTCCGACTGAACTATGCACGCATACCGCTGAAGGACAGCGCGCATATCCTGCACGGCGACGCGCTGGAGGCCGACTGGTCAGCGCTGTTGCCGCCGGAAAAATGCAGCTACATCATGGGCAACCCGCCGTTTGTGGGGTTCGTCTGGCGCACTGAAACACAACAGGAGCAGTTTACTCGCCTTGTTTCTGCATACGGCGCAAACAGTAGCAGATTGGACTATGTGGCTGCGTGGTTCATCAAGGCGGGGCAATATCTGCAAGGCAACCGTTGTATCCGCATTGCCTTCGTTGCCACCAATTCCATCTGCCAAGGGGAACAGGTGGCGCAGCTATGGCCGATCCTGTTCGACCGGCACGGGCTGGAAATCGCCTTCGCCCATCGCACCTTCAGTTGGGGCAGTGAAGCGCGGGGCAAGGCCCAAGTGCATGTGGTGATTGTGGGGCTGGCGCACCGTGACCACGAACCAACGGAAAAACATCTATACAGCTATCCCGACATCAAAGGCGACCCGGTGGAAAGCCGCCACGGGGCGCTAACCGCCTATTTGTTCGATGCGAAGGGTGTAGCAAATCGCCATTTGGTGGTGAACCGTGCTAGCCAATCGTTGCAAGGCGCGCCCCGTATTTGCGTAGGCACCAAGCCTGTAGATGGGGGCAAATACATATTTGATGCGAGCGAGCGCGTCGAATTTCTAGCTTTGGAGCCAAGCGCTGCAAAGGCAATGCGGCCTTTTCTCGGTGGTTATGAGTTCATCAACGGTGAAGGCCGATGGATTCTGCATACCGCCGATTTGACACCAGCCGAAATTCGGGAAATGCCCCATGTCAAAGCTCGAATTGCTGCCGTGCGTCACCTCCGATCCACGGGAACGGGGAAGCTGGCAAATCAACTGGCCGACAACCCCACCGCCTATCATGTGACCGTCGTGCCAGATGCCCCCTTTTTGGTAATGCCTGAGGTTAGTTCCGAACGGCGCGAATATGTGCCAATCGGCTGGGTTACGCCGCCTGCGATCCCCAGCAACAAGCTGCTGGTTATGGAAGGTGCCGGATTGTGGCATTTCGGAATTTTGACCAGCCGCGCACATATGTCATGGCTTGCTCATGTTGGGGGACGCCTGAAAAGCGACTTCAGCTATTCTCCGGGCCTAGTTTACAACACCTTTCCGTGGCCTGACACCACGCCAGCACAGCGCTCCAAGGTGGAGGCGCTGGCGCAGGCGGTGCTCGATGCCCGCGCCGCGCATCCGACGTCCAGCCTTGCCGACCTATATGATCCCGACACCATGCCTGCCGATCTGCGCAGCGCCCATACCGCGCTGGATCGCGCCGTGGACCGCCTCTACCGCCCCGCGCCCTTCGCCACCGACCGCGACCGGGTTGAGCATCTGTTTGGGCGCTATGAAGCGCTTGTGAACCCGCTGGAACGACTGGGCGCGGCAAAGAACAAGCGCGTGGCGCGCAAAGCTGAAGGCGGGGCATAGGCGTTCATGGATACCCCCGATTCGAGAGCAGATGCTGCGCTGAAACTAATCCGGCAGTGGCAATGGGAGTTTTACGATCCCGATGGAAATTTATCTCTCTGTAGCATGGGCCTCGATGACGCGGTGAATCGATTGGGGATGGAAGGAGTACCGCGCCCCCAAATGGCGGTGCTCAGCCTATTATGTCGCGGCGAGTTGGTTTCGCGCGGCTATTTTCGATGGCAAAAATATCAGTGGGGCGAGCACTACCAGCTCGAAGGGTCTAATGAGATTTTGAAACCCAACCGTTGGCAAGTCCTTGCGGATCTGATTGCCGATGAACGCCAGCAACTCGACAACCATGAATGGCCAAACCCGCACGTCAATTTGGAAAAGCTCGAAATGACCGATTGCCTCGTTTATGAATGGGCTTTTGCTAACAATCGTTTCTGCACGGCAGTTTGTCCGCCCGAAACGCCCACTAATGCGAGCAATTATTTAGAAGAATGGTTTTCTGCGTGGGAAATTGATTTCCAACCAAGGTTGCTTGCGAACCATGTCGAAGATGACGCGGCGCTGCCGACACCATCTTATCCCGCGACCAGTCAAGGCGGGCGACCGCCAATAGCTGATTGGGAGGCTGCAGCGCTTGAAATAGCAGGCCGCTATTATCGGGGCGACTTCAAACCCAATACCATTGCAGACGTAAGCCGGGCGTTAGGTTCATGGCTAGGCGACCAAGACATCCATCCATCGGAATCTGTCTTGCGCACTCATGGAAAAGCTATCTTTGCGGCGCTTCAGTCATGGGAACACGAGTAATGGAAACCCCGGTTTTTGTTATTAATAGAGGATATTCGGCGGATTAGGCGCGTTCAACCGCCTTAGAACGACACCGTTCACAATCGGACGGAGGCAATCCCATGAATACCCTACATGACGCTCTTGAACCGCTCGCCTATTCGATAAACGAGGCTAGCCGCGTTTCGTCGCTTGGCCGCACTCGCCTATATCAGCTGATTGGCGAGGGACGGCTGGAAGTGCGCAAGATTGGCAAGCGCACGCTCATTCCCGCTGCGTCGCTGCGCGCACTGATTGCTGGTTAGGCCTGCGCCCATGACACGCAAGGGCAAGGCCAGACGGCCGGATGCGACCGGACGAAGCCTGACCAGCCGTTTTGTGCGACTGGACCATCGCCTGTTGCGCAGCAACTCCTATCGTGGCCTCTATCCCAACGCGCGGGCGCTGCTGGTCGAACTGGCGATGCTGGACAATGGTAGCAATAATGGCAGCCTGTATTTGAGCGTGCGCGACGCTGCGCACCGGATGGGCGTCGCCGATCTGACGGCTGCCAGTCGCGCATTCGATGAATTGGCCGAAACGGGCTTTATCGAAATGACGCAGGAAGGCCATTTCAACATCAAGGCGTCCGAGAAGTCACGCGCACGGTGCTGGCGACTGACGTGGCTGGCCGGTCCGGGTCGAAAACAATCAACGTGGGATATGCTGGAGCGCGAACCGGCACCACAGACTAAGGCCCGCAAACGCATGGAGCGCGGGCTGCGCGCTTTGAAAGCCTATCGCAAAGACCGCGATCTTGGCCGATTGCCGGTATTGGATTGCGATACGGTCGACGTTTTACCGCCTATTTTGGCACCGGCGCCGGTATTGGAATCCGACACGGCAAACAGCGGGAATGGCAGTTTTCTGCCAAAGTGGCTTGTTCGGGATTCCGCCACACACTTAGCTATACCATGGGGTAGGGGGACAGACAGCCTGATTGGGTGGTGGCAACCTGACTGCGCCCCGCAAATAGCGGCGCTGGCCTACGCATCGGCGCTGACCCGTTTTCAATGGAGCGAAGCAGCATGACCGCGAAGGGAAAGCCAGCCCATGCGACGAACGTGATGACCGTGGAGGCGAACAAAGGCGAAAGCGAAGCGGAAACCATGGCACGGGTCATGGTCGCTCCGTTCATGCGCCACGGGATCGTCGCCAAAGGGCTGACTGACAAAATGACGGGTAAGCTGCCCGGCGACCCGCAATTCGACCATTTCGCCAATGTCATCAAAAAGAAGGCCGAAATAGCGAGCAAGGGCGAAACGACGCTGGCAAGCCAGCTGCTAACGGCACAGGCTTTGTCGCTAGATGCCATGTTCACCGAATTGGCGCGGCGAGCCACCGTGAATTTCGGCGACTATCCTCTGGCCGCCGAACGCTACGCGCGTCTGGCGTTCAAGGCGCAGGCGAATTGTCGCGCCAGTCTGGAGGCGCTGACCAAGCTCCACCAGCCCCGCGAACAGACCGTGCGGCACGTCCATGTGAATGAAGGGGGGCAGGCGGTCATCGCCGATCAATTCCACCATCATGGGGGGAAGGAAGAAAATGAAAAAATCGGCAATCAATCCCATGCAACCGAAGCAACTGGCAAATGCGCCGCGCTGCCATGCACGGACGCGAGCGGGAACGGCGTGCCAATCGCCAGCGGTTCACGGCAAGCGGCGATGCCGGATGCACGGGGGGACTAACCCCGGCGCGCCAACGGGCAACAGTCATGCGCGCAAGCATGGGGGCTATTCGGGTAGGACGAAGGCGGCTGCGCGGTATTTGCGGGAGCTTGCTAAGGCGATCCGATGAAAATGCTCGATGTCCGAAATGGGGTGGAAAGCGGAAGTAGCGGCGACTACATCGATATGATGACTAATCGCCGCAGAGAATTGCTGAGCACCGCCTTTGAGGACTCATCGGGCCGATGGGTTTGGTATGCGAACGCTTGGTCGCATGGAATTGTCGTTAGTGCGGAAGAGCGCGAAATTTACCTTGCTTTCAACCCCATCGGTTTCCGGCGGGCGATAAAGGGACGCCAAGCTACTGAACCCACGCGCCCCTACTGGCAAACGCTCCAACGCTTGTTGAGCGCGACATTTCTCGGGCGTGACCCTGCCTCGCGGCAAGGATAGCTAAACTTCCGCAATTGGTCGTTTCCGGTCATTCCATTCAAATCTGCGCCGAACGTCTAGAATGGGGTGGAAATCGGACACGGAAACTTCATCCTATCTCTGGCGCGCCGTCCCGATGCTAAACTGGCGTGCATTTAAAAGGGTGAGGTTTAAGATCATCGCTTGATCCGGTAGCGAGCAACGATTGCACCGGCAATGATGCCGACGAGTGGCAACCAAGGCCTCTCGCTACCGGTGAAGATATCGAGAGCCAAGAAGCCAACTCCACTGACCAATATGATGATCAGTGAATCTTTGTGTTTGGCAAAGGTTTCAAGCATCATTTCTCCTTGGGGACGGCGCCCGCAACGATAAGCGAATCCACGTAAGCGATATTCGGCGAAGTCATCATTATGCTACGATAATCGCGATGAACAACGTCCGCGAATGGTCGTTTCCAGCCATTGCAGCCAGATCCGCGCCGAATGACCGATATGGGGTGGAAAGCCGACGTAACACTCAGGAAGTCATCGCGCCTTCGTCCGGAAGATCAAGACTTGCCCGAAATGCCTCATTTTCCTCAGGTTCCCTGTTGAGCGCTCGCTGGTAAAGTGACGCTAATTGTGCGCGATAATTGGGACGAGCGGCCCAGACCTGCGGCTCGCATCGAATGAGACTGGAGAGGATGTCGCCCGGGTAATAACCTCCGTCGAACAACGGATCATTTTCAAGTTTCGGCCAAACGAGATCTAAGATGTAAGGAAATCCGTCGCGCTGAACCACCAGCCGGCCAATCTCATCGTCCGACAACTCCCGCAAGGGTTTTTTCCAAGATCTATTGATCCGCACAGTCAGCGGCGTTCCGGCGACATCACGACCGTCGACACAGAAGCCGGTAAGGTCTTCCAGCGTTTTGGATGCATCGAAGGGTTTCATAGCACCATTGAGCGGATTTTCTGGACGTCGGCAATTGGGCGTTAGCTGCAATTCCAGAAAGATTGGCGGTGAACGGCGGATATGGGGTGGAAAGCGGATCGGCAACTTTCAATCCGCAAGCTCACTAATATTTGTGCTCGAACGAGAACGTAAGACCGTGGCTGGAAATGGCCGGATAACTTAGCATGTAAGCGCCGATGACCGCGTGTGGAGAGAACTTCACAATGAAGCCAAGTCCCGTCTCCGAGGGTTCACTCGACTTACCGAGGCAAGCGGCGATCCGGTCTGCCAGTTTTTTTTCTAGTGTGCGATCGAGTCCCTTCCCGGTCCGATCGCATGTGTAGGCCTCGCCGGCCTCTTCAGGCTCGCAACTGAAACCGTCTGGTCCGTTAAGTGAGGGTTCGATAACTTCCCCCGCTTCGACCTTGGCTACTGTCTCACGCACAAACTGGCAAAACTCAGCGGCTTGTGCTGCTGGGGAGATTAAAAGCATTCCTGCCGCAGCTGCGAAGGTCTTCAAAATCCTGTCTCCATCTTGTCTCTCGCAAATCATCACACCAGCGCCGAAATGGCAACAATGCCTTTATTAGAACTGCCTGCAACGTCGGCAATCGGTCGTTTTCGGACGTAGGGCTGAGTGTAGCTGGAGACCGTCTGCGAGGGGCCACCAATTGACTTTGGGGGCCATATTGGGGGCCAGACGGCTGATGGAATGCAGAAAGCAGCGAATTTGAGCCGTTTATGGACACTTTTCGGTTCCCGCTACCGCTCCAGGTCCTTCCGATCGCCCAGAGCCTATCCGGCGGGCTCGACGCGCAGCAGATCGACGGTGAACAGCAATGTTGCCGCGCCCGGGATCGGGCCTTTGCCGTCGGCGCCATAGGCTAGCTGGTAGGGGATGGCGAGTTCGACCTTGTCGCCGACGCCCATCAGCGCGACGCCTTCCTGCCACCCCTTGATGACGCGATTGAGCGGGAAACTGGTCGGTTCGCCGCGCTTGATCGAGCTGTCGAATTCGGTGCCGTCGGCGAGGGTGCCAACATAATGCACGGTGACGATATCGGTCGGGCCAGGCCGCGCACCACTGCCGTCGCCTGCGATGCGGCGCCAGCGCAGCCCGCTGGGCGTGACGTGCCAGCCATCAGCGCCATTGCGTTCGGCAAGCGCCGCCATCTGCCGGTTCAGCCAGGCGGTTCCCTGCGTCGTTTGGGCGCCGCCTGTGGCGGGCAGGAAAAGACCGATACTGGCAGCCGCCAGCAGCAGTCGGTGGGGTAGGGATGCGGGCATGGTCACTCCTGTTGTGGGCGCGTTGCATAGACGCATGCGCGCGCGATTGCGCAATCCCCAATTTATGTGTTCGAAGTCCGACGGATCTGCCGTTGGCGTCCCGTCGTCGATCGCTGCGCCTCCGCCGACCCGTCCGATTAACGCGACGAACGCCGCCGCCGCGCGGGATCAATTCGCCATGCGCGCTCGTTGATCGGGTTCGGATAGTCTGTTCGATAGATGGAGAATGATATGCGCATGGTCACAAAGCTTGCGATCGTGCTGGCTGCGTCATCCGCGGTGATAGCACCAGTGGCGGCATCGGCTGCTGGTAGCGCCCGCGCAGGATCGGCAATGGCAGGTCAGAGCGAGCTCGAAGGGAATTCGAGCTGGATTATCGGGCTGGTCGGCCTGTTGGCCGGGATCGCCGCGATCGTCGTCATCGCCGATGGCGACGATGACGCGCCCGTCAGTCCTTAGTCCAATACGTCCGTGAATATTCCGGCGCGCGCATCATCGCCTGCGCGCGCCGGCAATTCCCAAGCGGGCTGTGCATCAGATTGTGTTTGCGCCGAGATTAACAGCGCCCCGCATCCGCGACACTTTGCGACAATTTTGCGTCGTTCCGGCAATTGGCTGGGACAATTGGCGCCTAGAACGGCTTCATCGGGATCCGGGCTTCTCCCCGGGCGACCCCATGAAGGAGTTCGTACCATGAACAAGAAATTCTCTCTTTTGACGCTGGGCGCGGCGCTGATCGCCGTCCCCGTGATTGCGGCCCCTGGTGCCATGGGCGCGAAGGGCGACGCCGACGGCAACGGCATGGTGACCCGCGCCGAGGCGCAGGCGCAGGCGACGCAGATGTTCGCCAAGCTGGATGCGAACAAGGATGGCAAGATCGATCCGGCTGACCGCGCCGCGCAGCAAGCCGAACGTCAGGCCAAGATGTTCGCCGCGATCGACGCGGACGGCAATGGCAGCATCACCAAGGCCGAATGGGACAAGCATGGCGCCGACCGCGCCGCGAAACGCGCCGAACGCGGTGACAAGCGCGCTGACGCCGGTGCCCTCGGCGAGGGCAAGCGCCACGGCATGCGCGGTCCCGGCAAGCGCGGCGGCCATCACGGCATGCGCGGCGGCATGATGGCCAAGGCCGACACCAACGGCGACAAGGCGATCAGCCAGGCCGAGTTCCAGACTGCTGCATTGGCACGTTTCGATGCATCTGACGCCAACAAGGACGGTCAGGTCACCGCCGAGGAGCGCAAGGCGCAGCGCGGCGAGTGGCGCGCGAAGCGTGCGGCTACGGCTGCTCCGGCTGGCGAATAAGTCATTTGGCAGGGATCGGCTTGCAAACGGCAGGCTATCCTCCCCTCCCGGCATTGCCTTTGCGGCCGGTCCCTGTCAGCTATCGCCCATCGGTCATCGCGACCGGTGGGCGAACTAGTGTTTTCAATGGATCGACGATGACCGATAGCGACTCTCCGCGCATCCTGCTGATCGACGACGAACCGTCGATCCGTGAACCGCTGACCGAATATCTGGCCGCGCAGGGCTTTGTCGTGACCGCCGCTGCGAGCGCCTCCGAAGCGCGATCGGTCCTGCGCGCGCAGTCGATCGATCTGGTCGTCAGCGACATCATGATGCCCGGCGAGGACGGGCTGTCGCTGACCCGTCACTTGCGCGAAACGAGCCATATTCCGGTCATCCTGCTGACCGCGCGGGCGGAGGATACCGAACGGATCATCGGGCTGGAGATTGGCGCCGACGATTATGTCGTCAAACCTTTCAACCCGCGCGAGCTGGTGGCGCGCATCCGCACTGTGCTGCGCCGGACGCAGCAGGGCGGCCGCACCCTCGATCCCGGCGGGACGAGTTACGCCTTTGCCGACTGGGTCCTGCGCGAGGTTGAGCGGGTGCTGGTCGATAGCGAAGGCAACGAGGTTGCGCTGTCGTCGGGCGAGTATCATTTGCTCCATGCGCTGGTGCGTCATCCGCGGCAGGTGATGAGCCGCGACCGGCTGCTCGACCTGGTGCGCGGGCGCGAGGCGGAAATTTTCGACCGCGCGATCGACAATCTGGTCAGCCGTCTGCGCAAAAAGATCGAGGTCGATGCGGCCCATCCGCAGATCGTCAAGACAGTGTGGGGCGGAGGATATACGCTGGCCTGCGAAGTGAAACGCATGGGGCCGGCGGCGTGAAACGGGGCCTATGGCCCCGCAGCCTGATCGGCCAGCTTGTCTTCGCCGTAGCGGCGATGCTGTTCGTCGCGCAGGCGATCAACTTTGTGCTGCTCGCGCGCGGCCAGAAACAACAGACGCTGGCGCATGGCGGCGGCATGGCGGTGGCGCGGATCATCGACGCCGTCGATCGAGACCGTCGCGGCGATTTTCGGCTGCGGCCCGGGGAGCGGCGCGAAGACCCGCGCGAGCGGGAGCGTGCGCAAAAGCTGGCGATTTCGGACCAGCCGATACCAGTGCCGACCGGCGCGGTGCGCATGCCCGATCTTGCCGATTATGTCGCCGATCTGCTGAACGAGGCCGACGTCCATGCTGAGGCGGTCAATGCTTGGGCATTGCCGCCGCGGCCGCGTGCGCAGCGGCCTGCTTTTCCGGGTCGGACGGTGATCGTGTCGGCAAAGGTCGACGGGCGATATTTCGCGGTTCGCAGCCGGATTCAGGTGGGCGGCAGCCGCCTGCAGGGCTTTCTGGTGTGGCAGACGCTATCGCTTTATCTGCTGCTGCTGATTCCCATCATGTTCATCGCCTGGCGCGCTGCGGCGCCGCTGCGCGATCTGACGCGCGCGGCGCGCGCCAGCCCGGCGCTGCGCGATGCCGTGCCGATCGAGGAAGAGGGGCCTTCGGACGTTCGCGACCTGATCCGCGCCTTCAACACGTACCGCAGCCGCATCGCGACAATGCTGTCGGACAAGGACCGGATGCTGGGGGCGGTTGGCCACGACTTGCGCACGCCGCTCGCCAGCCTGCGGGTGCGGGTCGAGCAGGTCGATGACGACGCGCTGCGCGACAAGATGATCGCGTCAATCGAAGAAATGGCGGCGATGCTGACCGATATCCTGGCGCTGGCGCGCTCAGGCGCCGGCACCGAAACCCGCGAGCCCGTGCCGTTGCGCGGGCTGGTCGAGGAACTCACCGCCGATTATCGCGAGCGCGGCCAGGATGTGTCGGTGGCGGGCGCCATCGATGCCGCAGTGATGGCACGCCCGCTGTTGCTGCGCCGCGCGCTGCGCAACCTGATCGACAACGCCGCCGCTTATGGTCTGCGCGCCCGCCTTTCGGTCGAGCGGGGCCAAGGCGAGGTGCGGATTACGGTGTCGGACGACGGTCCCGGCCTGACCGACGAGCAGATCAAAACGCTGATCGAACCCTTTGCGCGCGGCGAACAATCGCGCAACCGCGCGACAGGTGGGTCAGGGCTGGGCCTGTCGATCGCGCGCGACATAGCCGAGGGCGAAGGCGGCACGCTGACGCTGACCAACCGCGCGGGCGGCGGGCTCGATGCGGTGATTGCTTTACCGACCGCGACCTAAGCGTAGATCGCGATCGCCTGACTGCCGCTCAGCACCGGCTCGCCGGCGCGGTTCCACAGCATCATGTCCTGCACTGACAGGCCGTGGCGGGCATAGCCGGTCTTCGCCGACAAGAGCCACCAGCCATCGTCGGTCTTCGGATCGCCGGTCAGCATATTAACGGTCCAGTTCATCGAGCTGATCGGCCCGAACTCGCTGAATAGCGCCATCGCTGCGGGGGGCAGGGCGTCGCCCATTGCGAGCAGCGCGACCGCGGGATGACAGGCCGGCTCCTCGACGAAGCGGACCCAGGTCAGATATTCACCCACCTCGCTTTTCCAAGCGAAGCGCGGGCCGGTGGTGGGGCGCATGTCGAAATGGCGGACGAAGGAAGGGCGCGCATGATGGTCGGGCACCGGTTCCAGCGTCTCGGGCGCCGGGCAGTCGGGCATCGTCAGCCGGTTATGGTCGAGGTGACTTTTGCGGTCGGGTGAAAAGGCGAACACCGCCGCGGTGCCGAAACCCGCGTCGCTCGACACCCCGGCATCGACGAACAGCGACGATTTCGACTGGCGCAGCACCCGCGTGTTCACGGTGCAATCACCGCCGACCGGGCCGACAAAGCTGATCTGCGCATAACGCAATGGGGCGTCGGTCGGGTGGAGCATCATCGTTCCCGCCAGCGCGACCGCCGAGCTGATCCCGCCATAGGCGGTGCGGCCCTGCATCCAGCCGTCGTCGATATGGGCCTTGGCCACGCCGTCTTCGGTACGCAGCGTCGAAAGCAGCGCGTCGAGCGCGCCGGGAGAGGTGGTCATCTTGTCGTCAATCCTCGATCTGGAAAGTCAGTCCGGCATGCTCGGTCAGCCGCGCGATCAGCGCGTCGCCGAGCAGCGCGCCGGGCGTCCAGACGCCGCCGTCGCCCTTGTTCGCGAGCAAGGCGATGCCGGTTTCAGCAAGCATCTTTGACGTCGAGCCATAGCCCGGGTCGCGGTCGCCCTTCACCGAAGCGCGAACGGTGGTGCCATCGGGATATTCGCCGATGAACAAGATATCATAAAAGCCGTTTTCGCGCTCTTCCTGGCTCGGCCCCTCGCCGGGTTTGAGCTTAGATTCGCCGAACGGGTTCGCTTTCGCCATCGCTTCGGCCATGGCCTTGCCCGCGTCGCCGATCGTCGTCATCACCATCTCGTCATAGACCAGATCGGCGCCCCAGGCGTGGCCAAGCAGGAAGTTGGTGCGGTGGACATTTTTGGTGTTGATCGGCGCCATGACGAAGGGCGCGGTCCAGGTGCCGGTGGCGCTGTCATATTCGGGGATCAGCCCGGTGGGCTGCGACGGCCCATCGAAACCGGGGGTCAGCGCGAAGCTGGATTTCAGGAGCAGCGCGAGCGACGGCTTTTTGGCGATGGCTTTCAAGGTTTCGGTCAGGCTGGCGATCGTGCCGCCCGATGCGCCGCCCGCCATCTTGCGGACGCGGCCTTTCACCCGCGGCGCCGGCTTGCCGTAGCGCTTCACCGCTTCGGCTTGCAGGAAATGGACGCCGAGGTCGAAGGGGATACTGTCGAAGCCGCAGCTGAATGTGATCCGCGCGCCCGATGCCTTGGCGGCGACGTGATGCGCGTCGATCATCTCGCGCATCCAGCCGGGTTCGCCGCACAAATCGGCATAGGCGGTACCCGCCTTGACGCAGGCGGCGACCAGCTCATTGCCGTAAAGCTGATAGGGTCCGACGGTGGTCAGAATGACCGTCGCGCGCGCCGCCATGGCGTCGAGGGTCGCGGGATCGCTGGCGTCGGCGACGATCAGCGGGGTATTTTTGGGCGCACCGATCAGATTGCGCACTTCGGCCAGCTTGGCGGCGCTGCGTCCCGCCATCGCCCAATTCGGCGCGTCCTTGCGGGCCGCATAATGCTGCGTCAGATATTCGGCGACGAGCCGACCGGTGAATCCGGTCGCGCCATAGACGATGATGTCAAATTCGCGGCTGGCCATGAAAGCCTCCCCTTACGTAAACGTAAAGTGAGGCTAGCGCAGCGCAGCGCCGATGCCAAGTCCGAAGCGTCAGCGGCGCCAGAATGGCCGTTTTTCCACGACAACCGTCTCGCCTACCGCCGCTTCTGCGCGACCCTCAGCGCGGGCGGTGCGGACTTCGGCTTCGGCGGCGCGGAGCTGTGCGTCACGGGTGGCGATTTCATCGCGGCGACGCTGGCGCAGCGCGTCATAGCTCCAGCGCGTATGGCCATAGCCGAACAGGCTGAGCAGCCCGCCCGCAATCGCGAGGTTTTTCATCGCCGCCATCGCCTGTACCGGGTCGGTGAATTCGCGGTGGAAGAACAGGATCGTCGCGAGGACAAAGCCCGCGAGCAGGACCGACCACAGCCGCACCGCGATACCAAGCGCGATGCAAACTCCCGCGATCAGTTCGAACAATCCGGTTGGGATGGCGAGGGCGCCGGGCAGGCCGGCGGCCGAAATCGCCGCGGTGGTGTCGTTGACGTGGATCAGCTTGTTGATCCCCGACACGATGAAAATAACGGCGATGAACAGGCGCCCGATAAAAACGGCAATCATGGACATGCGTCTATCCTCCAAACGATGCCCCCGCGCCGATGTTTTCAGGACGCGCGGGGCGGATGGAGGTTCCGCGTTACAGCTTGGGCAGCGTGACGCCCTTTTGCCCCATATATTTGCCCGCACGGTCGGCGTAGCTGATCTCGCACGGCTCGTTGCCCTGCAAAAACAGGAACTGACACGCGCCCTCATTGGCGTAGATCTTGGCGGGCAGGGGGGTCGTGTTGGAAAACTCCAGCGTCACATGGCCTTCCCAGCCGGGTTCGAGCGGGGTGACATTCACGATGATGCCGCACCGCGCATAGGTCGATTTGCCCAGACAGATGACCAGCACGTCGCGCGGGATGCGGAAATATTCGACGGTACGCGCGAGCGCAAAGCTGTTCGGCGGGATGATGCAGACATCGGTTTCGCGGTCGACGAAATTCTTCGGATTGAAATCCTTGGGATCGACGATCGTCGAATCGACATTGGTGAAAATCTTGAATTCGGGCGCGACGCGCGCGTCATAGCCATAGGACGAGAGGCCATAGCTGATGCACCCGTCGCGGCGCTGTGCCTCGACAAACGGTTCGATCATGCCCTGCGTCTGGGCGGCTTCGCGAATCCAGCGATCGGAAAGAATGGCCATGCCGCTGTTTGTCGAGCGCGGCACGATTGCGCAAGCGATCAGTCGGGGATCAGGCCCAGATCCTTTGGACCGAAGGCGGCAGGGAGCAGCTCGCTGAGCTTATAGGTCTTAACCATCGTCCCGTCGCCCGATGCGCAATGGACGAGAATATCGGTTTTCGATCGCTCGGCGGCTTCGTTCAATATCTGGCGGCACCGGCCGCAGGGGTTGACCGGATCGCTCCCGAGCAACGCATCGCCATCGGGGCGCCCGCCGACGATCGCGACTTCGGCGAGTTCGCCGATCCAGCCCTCGTTGGCGATCTTGGCCACTGCGGCGGTTTCGGCGCATAAGGTCAGGCCATAGCTGGCGTTCTCGACATTCGCCCCGGTGACGACGTCGCCGTTCTTGAGCAGCAGCGCGGCGCCGACGTGAAAGCCCGAATAGGGCGCATAGGCGCGGCCAGCGGCATCGCGGGCGGCGGCGATCAGCTCGTCGCGAGCGTTCGGGAGGGTTTCGGTCATCTTATGTCTCCTTGCGGGCGCAGCACGTTCCAGCCGACGGTGCCATCGGCGCCCGACAGCCGCACATAATCGTTCGCCTGCCACATCGCCCACGGATGCGCGCCATAATCGGGTTCAAAGAAATCGCGGCGCAGCCAGGTGGTGCGCGCGATGCCCTGCGTCACCTTATACTGGCTCTCGAACGCCGGACCCGGCGCGATCAGGCTGCGTTTGCCCATATGCGCCTCGATCTGTGCGAGGAACGTCGCGAGTTCGGACAGCAGCAGCGCGCGGGTCGGTCGGTCGGGGCAGCGATCGTCATAATCGAGCCAAACGACCGCGGGCAGGGCGTCGGCGCGGCGGGGGACGTGGCGGATGAAGTTCGCGGCCTGATCGGTCGCCAGCTGGCACAGGCTATAACGGTGGATCGCGCCGGTCTGCACCCCCGCTTCGCGCGCCGCGGTCATGTTGCGGGCAAATTCCGGATCGACATCGTCATTGCCGTCGGTCGCCATGACATAGGCAAAGTCGGCGCCTGCGGCCTTGATCGATCCCCATTGGACATCGCCGTTGCCGGCGTCGATCGTCACCCCCTGCGTCGGATATTGGTCGCGATCGGGGATCCAGCGCGCCGCCCACCACAGCGCCAAGCCCGCTGCGAGCAGCAAGAGCACCGCGATGCCGCCGATCCGCCGCAGCGTGCGCGCGATGGCGCTGCGCCAATCGCTACCGGGCTTTACCGGCCTTCTGCCCCTGATCGCCCCCGACGCCATGCCTAACCTTTGATGTGCAGCACGCAGATCAGCGTGAACAACCGCCGCGCGGTGTCGAAATCGACCGCGATCTTGCCGTCGAGCCGGTCCATCAGCATCTCCGCTGCCTCATTGTGCAACCCGCGCCGCGCCATGTCGACGGTTTCGATCTGCTGCGCGGTCGACGTCTTGATCGCCTGATAATAGCTGTCGCAGATTGCAAAATAGTCGCGGATCGGGCGGCGGAACCGACCGAGCCCCAGGATGATCGCCTCGAGCGGCGAGCCGTCCTCGCGGCTGATTTCAAAGATCAGCCGACCCTCCTCGACGCGCAGCATCAACCGGTAAGGTCCGGCATAGCCGTCGGCATGGCCGCGCTGCGGCACGAACTTGTTATCCTCGATCAGGTCGAAGATCGCGACGCGGCGTTCCTGTTCGACATCGGGATTGCGCCACACGATCGAACCCTCGTCGAGCTCGACCGAAATGATGCGTTGTTGGGAAGGGTCTGCGTCGGCCATATTGCCTGTGCTTCTACTTGGCGCGGGGCGAAGGGCAAGGGACGACTTATCCCGAAAGTGTCCACAGGCACGTCATGGCTGCCGTGATGGCGGTTGCGCCATTTGCGCCATCGTCGCATGGTGCCGCCCATGCTTGACGTAGCCCGCCTACCGATCGCGGCATCCCCCGGGGATGACCGCCAATTGCCGCGTAATATCGAGGCCGAGGCCGCGTTCCTGGGCGCGATCCTGATCGACAATCGAGTCGTCGAGGATCTGCCCGTCGCGCTGACCCCCGATCATTTTTTCGAGCCGCTGCATGGCCGGATCTTTCAGCAGGCGATGGCGCTGATCGAGCGGAACAGCATCGCGACCCCGGTCACGCTGAAACCCTTTTTCGACGGCGACGAAGCGATGAAGGCGGTCGGCGGCGTCGGTTATCTGGCGCAGCTGACCGGCAGCGGCGCCGGGCTGATCGGCGCGCGTGATTTCGCGCGGCAGATTTACGATCTTGCGCTGCTGCGCGAACTGGTCGGCGTCGGCCGGGTGCTCGTCGACAACGCGCTCGACACCAGCGAGCGGGTCGATCCGCAATCGCAGATCGAAGAGGCCGAAACCGCGCTCTACCGCGTGGCGGGCGGCGAGGCCGAGATGGGGACGGTCAAAAGCTTCAGCCAGGCCAGCCTGACCGCGCTGCAAGCCGCCGAGCGCGCGCTCAATTCGGGCGGCCACCTTTCGGGGATCACGACTGGGATTTCGAGCATGAATGCCAAGATCGGCGGCATGCACAACAGCGACCTCATGATCCTCGCCGGACGTCCGGGCATGGGTAAGACCTCGCTCGCCACCAACATTGCCTATAACGCAGCTGAACGCTTCCGCCGCGACGAGGGCGACGGGATCCCGCCCGAAAAGAATATGGGCGCGAAGGTCGCCTTTTTCAGCCTCGAAATGTCCGCCGACCAGCTCGCGACGCGCGTCCTGGCCGAACAATCGGGGGTGTCGGGCGAAGCGCTGCGCATGGGCAAGATCAGCAAGGAGCAGTTCCAGCAACTGTCGCGTGCGGCGCAGACGCTCCAGACATTGCCGCTGTTCATCGACGACACGCCAGCGCTGACGATCGCGGGGCTGAGGACGCGGGCGCGGCGCTTGCAGCGGCGGCACGGCATCGGCCTGATCATCGTCGATTATCTCCAGTTGCTGGCGGGCAGTTCGAAGAGCGGCGACAATCGCGTGCAGGAAATTTCCGAAATTTCGCGGGGTTTGAAGACGCTGGCGAAGGAACTTCATGTGCCGGTGATGGCGCTGTCGCAGCTGAGCCGCGCGGTTGAACAGCGCGAAGACAAAAGGCCGATGCTGTCGGATCTGCGCGAATCGGGCTCGATCGAGCAGGACGCGGACATGGTGCTGTTCGTGTTTCGCGAGGATTATTATGTCGCCTCGCGTGAGCCCAAACGCCCTATGGAGGGTGACGATGTAAAGATTCATGCGGCGCACGAGGAATGGGCGGCCGAGATGGAGCGCGTCTTTGGTCTCGCCGAAGTGATCGTCGCGAAATCGCGCCACGGTTCGACGGGCAAGATCCGCATGCACTTCGAGGCGAAGACGACGAAGTTCAGCGATCTGGCCGACGAGAGCCAGGCATTTGCGGATTATGAGTAATAGCCTAGGAAGAGGGGGCATATGGCTGAATCTGATGCGCGATTAAAAGCGGTTAAGACGCTGCTGAGCGATGGAGAGACAATTGAACCGACAACCATCCGTGAGTTTTTGTGGTGGTTCGAGATGCAGCGCCGCACGCGCCAGAATGTTGCAGCGATCGACGCGAGTTTAAAGAAATACGGAATTCGAACTGTTCCAAACTATTTAAATAGGTGGGTAGATACGCCCATGACGTTTGCATTGGCGACTGAGGAAGAGGCTGAGGGGCTTGAAGTCAGCGCTGACGGGGCGGTAATTGGAGACCAAAGCGTTTTCTCTATTGAAAACGATCCGTCATTCCGTGTGGGAAATATACATTCTGCGACACTGAAACCTCTTTGTGTTAAACCAAATGAGAAAATTACAGTCGCTTACACGGAAATGTTGGTTAGAAACTATAGTCAGCTTCCTGTTATGACAAATGATCGAGAACTAAAGGGTATGATCAGCTGGAAATCAGTTGGCGCCCGTCTTGCAACCGGTGTAACAGGGCATGAGGTGAAAGACTTTATGGATGTACCAGTTGAAATTGGTATAGCCAGCTCTCTGTTCGATGCCATTAAGATTATTGTCGAGCATGACTATGTTTTAGTAAGAAGCGAAGATAAGACGATATCCGGAATAGTTACCGCCAGCGACATAGCTGTACAATTTTCAGACATAAGTGCTCCATTCCTTTTGATTAGTGAAATAGAGAATAACTTAAGATCTCTTATATCTGCGAAAATATCTGTTCAACAAATTAAGAAGACTTGTGAAGAGCAGTATCTTCCAAAAAACTTTAAGAACATTCATGATCTCACTTTTGGGAATTGCGTGAAAATCTTAGATGTTCCAGAGAACTGGGAATTGCTTGGTCTCCTGATGGACAGGGCGACCTTTTCAGGCATTCTCACCGAGGTTAATAAAATCCGAAACGATGTGATGCATTTTAATCCTGACCCACCTGACCATAAAGCACGGCGAACCTTGGAAGAAATTGGGCAGACATTGAAGGTGATGCGGCAGGTAGGTGCATTTAAGGCCTAGAACGCCGGATCGTTCGCCGGGTCGTCACCGATCGGCGACACCGCCTCGTGGATGCCGCATTCGGTCTTGTCCCAGCCGCGCCAGCGGCCCGAGCGCGGGTCTTCGCCGGCCTGCACCTTTGACGTGCAGGGCGAGCAACCGATCGACGGATAGCCTTGCGATTCCAGCGGGTGACGCGGCAGGTCGTGGGCTTCGAAATAGGCGTCGAGGTCGGCGCGCGTCCAGTTGGCGAGCGGGTTGAATTTCAGGCGCCCGGTGGCGCCGTCGAGTTCGAAGCGCGGCAAACCCTGACGGGTCGACGATTGAAAGCCTTTGCGGCCGGTGATCGAGGCGTCGAAACCGGCCATTGCCTTTTCCAGCGGCTTCACCTTGCGGATTTCGCAGCAGCCGTCGGGATCGTATGACCAGCGCAGTTCTGTGGCGTCCTTGGCGGCCAGATCGTCGGGGTCGGGGGGCAGGTTGACGATGTTAAGCCCGAGCCGCGCCGCCAGCGTGTCGCGATACGCCAGCGTTTCGGGGAAATGTTTGCCGGTGTCGAGGAACAGCACCGGCATGTCGGGCGCGACCTGCGCCACCAGGTGCAGCAGCACCGCGCTTTCGGTGCCAAAGCTCGATACGATCGCGGTGTCGCCGAGCAGCCCCGCGCCGATGACGCTGGCGACCACTTCGGCGGCGTCCTGACCGCGGAACAGATTGTTCAGGCGGATGACGTCGGCGTCGGTAAAGCGCGGCGCCACGTCGATCCGGTCGCGGGCGCGATCAGCCATCCCGTTTCCGTTCGTGTCGAGCGAGGTCGAGACACCATGAAGGCGCGGGTCGCCGATGGGCATCTCGACTTCGCTCGATGCGAACGGGAATTTGGGGTCGGGTCTAGCCATGCCGCAGCTTCCAGATCGGCACCGCGCCGTCGGCGGCACCCTGATAATGGTCGGGCCAGCGCGACAGTGCGGCCTCGACATCGGCGGGGTTCAGATCCTTTTCGGGGGCGAATGTGTCAAAGCCGCAGCGCTTCAGATAGCCGATCTGATCGACCAGAACGTCGCCCTGCGCGCGCAGTTCGCCGGTGTAGCCCGCTTCGCGCAGGATACGCGCCGAAGAATAGCCGCGGCCGTCGCGGAATTTGGGGAAGGCGACCTCGATCAGCGCCAGACGACCCAGATGCGGGATCAGCGCGCGCGCGTCCTCATCCGATTCGAGCCGGACCGCGGTCGCGTTCGATTGCGACAGAAAGGCGTCGAGGGTAACCGCGGGCTCTTCGCCATCGGCATGCAGATGCTCAACCATAGATCGCCTCCTTGAAGGGGGCCATGCCGATACGGCGATAGGTGTCGACGAAGCGCTCGCCCTCGGTGCGTTCGGCGAGATATTTGTCGGTGACGCGCTCGATTGCGTCGACGACGCCATCCTCATCGAAACCGGGGCCGGTGATCGTTCCGAGGCTGACGTCCTCCGCGCCCGATCCGCCGAGCGAAAGCTGGTAGTTCTCGGTGCCTTTGCGGTCGACGCCCAGGATGCCGATGTGGCCGGCATGATGATGCCCGCAGGCGTTGATGCAGCCCGAAATCTTGAGCTTGAGTTCGCCCAGATCTCGCTGCCGCGCCGGATCGGCGAACCGCCGCGCGATCTTCTGCGCCACCGGGATCGAACGCGCATTGGCGAGGCTGCAATAATCCAGACCGGGGCAGGCGATGATGTCGCTGATCAGGTCGAGGTTCGGCGTCGCCAGCCCGGCGGCGTCGAGCGCCTGCCAGATTGCATGAAGGTCGGCCTTGCGGACGTGCGGCAGAACGATGTTCTGCGCATGGGTGACGCGCAGCTCGTCATGGCTGTATTTTTCGGCGAGGTCGGCCATCAGGTCGATCTGCGCCGACGATGCGTCGCCCGGGATGCCGCCCAGCGGCTTCAGGCTGATGTTGACGATCGCATGGCCGGAAACCTTGTGCTTCGCGACATTCTGATCGACCCAGACCGCGAAGTCGGGGTCACTGCGGTCGATGGCGTCGGGGGCGCTGGCGTCGAGCGGCGGCATGGCGAATTGCGCCGCGATACGGTCGAATTCGGCCTTGGGCGGGTCGATGCCCAGCGATTTCACATGCGCAAATTCTTCCTCGACCTGGCGGCGATATTCGTCGGCGCCCAGCTCGTGGATCAGGATCTTGATCCGCGCCTTGTAGATATTGTCGCGGCGGCCGTAGCGATTGTACACGCGCAGGCACGCCTCGGCGTAGCTCAGCAGATCGTTCAGCGGTACGAAATCCTTGATCAGCGGCGCGATCATCGGGGTGCGGCCCATGCCGCCGCCGACGTAGAAGGCGGCGCCGTGAACGCCGTCGCGCTCAACGATCTGGATGCCGATGTCGTGCAGCCGCATCGCGGCGCGATCTTCCTCGGCGGCGATGACCGCGATCTTGAACTTGCGCGGCAAGTAACTGAATTCCGGGTGGAAGCTCGACCATTGGCGGAGCAGCTCGGCCCACGGGCGCGGATCGGTCAGCTCGTCGGCGGCGGCCCCGGCCCATTGGTCCGAACTGATGTTGCGAATACAATTGCCGCTGGTCTGGATCGCGTGCATTTCGACCGACGCCAGATCGGCGAGGATTGCGGGCGCATCCTCCAGCTTGATCCAGTTATACTGAATATTCTGGCGGGTGGTGAAATGGCCGTAATCGCGGTCATATTTGCGCGCGATATGCGCCAGCATCCGCATCTGCCGCCCGTCGAGCGTGCCATAGGGCACCGCGACGCGCAGCATATAGGCGTGGAGCTGGAGATAGAGACCGTTCATCAGCCGCAGCGGCTTGAACTGATCCTCGGTGATTTCACCCGCGAGACGGCGGCGCACCTGGTCGCTGAACTCGGCGACACGGGCATCGACCATCGCATGATCATATTCGTCATATTTATACATATCAGATCACCCATTCGCCGGCCGTGGGGTCGGCGGGTTTCAATGTCAGGTCGGGGCGCACGGTCGGGCCAAGCGCGCGGATGCGGTCCTTGATATGCGCCGGACGCGGACCGTCGGCGGTTACTTCGCCATTGATGATGTAGGGCGCATTGACGCGGCGGGCGCCTTCCTCGGCGGCGAGGATCGCCTCGCCCTGTTCGCCGACATCGACCGCATCCTCGATATGCAGCGACCAGTCGGCGCCGGTCCACCAGGTGACAAATCCTGTCTTCAGGTCGTTGCCGGTCAGCAGTTTCATGTGAAATCCCTTATCTTTGCGGCAACCCCGGGGGCGCCGAGGCAGTCGAGCGCATCAGCCCGCGCCGCAACCTTGCCAACGATGATCAGCGCCGGGCTCTTCACCGCTTCGCGCACCACCAAGTCGCCAAGATCGGTGAGCAGGGTACGAAGGACGCGCGCATCGGCGGTCGTGCCCCGCTCGATCACCGCGACGGGCAGGTCGGGCGAAACGCCGTCGGCGATCAGCTTGTCGGCGATCGCGGTTGCGGTGGCGATGCCCATGTAAATGACAAGGGTGCGGCCATGGCCCGCGAGGCCAGACCAATCTTGATCGGACAGATCCTTGCACTGACCAGCGACAAAGCTGACTGCGCTGGCATCCTCGCGGTGGGTGAGGGGCAGGCCGGCCTGCGCGGCGCAGCCCATCGCGGCGGTGATGCCGGGAACAATTTCGCAAGCCACACCGGCTTCACGTGCTGCGTCGAGCTCCTCGCCGCCGCGACCGAAGATGAAGGGATCGCCGCCCTTCAGGCGCACGACCTGCTTGCCCGCAAGCGTTTCGCGAACGAGCAGTTCGTTGATCAGCTCCTGTTTCATCGTGTGGCGGCTGCGCTGCTTGGCCACGCTGATACGTTCTACATGCGGCGGGATCAACGCGAGCACACCGTCGCCGACCAGCCCGTCATGAACGACAAGGTCGGCGCTGGCCAGCAGCCGCGCGGCGCGCAGCGTCAGCAGGTCAGGGTCGCCGGGACCGGCACCGACGAGCCAGAGCCTGCCCGAAACAGAAGGGGTCTTTTCCATGCACGGTAGATGGTCTCGCGCCGTCCACATGGCAAAGCAGGCTTTTTTGACACCGGTGAAGGTAAAATTGAGTGCGCTTTCCGGCGCCGGGTCAAAGGTAGTTCTTGGTCACCAGCTGCGATCCTTCGGGATCGCGCAGACCGACGCCGATCGACGCGCGCATCGCGTCGCTTTCGGCCGACGCCACCGGGTAGGCGCAATAGTCGGCGGCGTAGAACGCGCTGGGGCGATGATTGCCCGACAGGCCGACGCCGCCGAACGGCGCAGCGGAAGATGCGCCGTTGGTCGGGCGGTTCCAGTTGATTACCCCGGCGCGGGCGTTCGCCCAGAACTGGTCGTAAAGCTGCGGCGTGCCGCCGACCAGCGCCGCCGAAAGCCCGAACGCGGTGTTGTTGGCCTCGGCAATCGCTGCCTCGAAACTGTCGACGCGGATG
This sequence comes from Sphingopyxis sp., assembly GCF_965279725.1. Taxonomy (GTDB): domain Bacteria; phylum Pseudomonadota; class Alphaproteobacteria; order Sphingomonadales; family Sphingomonadaceae; genus Sphingopyxis. The sequence goes on along the minus strand of NZ_CBDIIL010000002.1, from coordinate 531,988 downwards.
ACTTGCAGCAACGGGCCGAACAGCTCGATATCGGGTCGCTCGGGCATCGATGTCACATCGATGATCCCGGGGGTCAGGAACGGGCGACCCGCGACCGGGCGCGTCATGTGGCGGATCACTTGACCGCCGTTCGACATCAAAATCAGAAAGCTTTCGGTCAGCCCGTCGGCCGCTTCATTGTCTATGACCGGCCCCATATATGGGGCGGGTTCGGCGTGCGGATGATCGACGATCAGACGGTTTGTGAGCGCCTTTACCTGTTCGATCAACGCGTCGGCCAGACTGTCGCGAACGATCAGGCGCCGCGCATTGCTGCACCGCTGTCCGGCGCTGAGGAACGCCGACTGTACGACAATGATCGCCGCCGTGCGGATATCGGCGGTATCCCAGACGACGATCGGATTGTTGCCGCCCATTTCGAGCGCCAGCATCTTGCCCGGCTGGCCCGCAAACTGGCGGTTGAGCGCGAGGCCGGTGCGCGCCGATCCGGTGAACAGCAGCCCATCGATGCCCTCGTGCCCCGCCAGCGCCTTGCCGGTATCGGGGCCGCCGACGATCAGGCGCAGCACCTCTTGCGGCACCCCGGCGCTATGGAACAGGTCGACCAGCTTGGCACCGACCGCGGGGGTTTTTTCCGATGGTTTGAACAGCACCGCATTGCCCGCGATCAGCGCCGGGACGATATGACCGTTCGGCAAATGCGCGGGGAAATTATAGGGACCGAGAACGGCGAGCGCGCCGTGCGGTTTGTGGCGCACCGCATTACGCAGCCCCATCGCGCCTTCGATCCGCCGGTTGGGGGTGCGTTCGGCATAGGCCGACACGGAAATATTGACCTTGTTACAAACCGACTCGACCTCGGTCCGCGCCTCCCACAACGGCTTTCCGGTCTCGCGCGCGATCAGGTCGGCGAGCACTTCGCCCTCTGCTTTAACCCGATCGACAAAGCGGCGCAGCGTTTCGGTGCGGAAGGTGACGGGTTTGGCCGCCCATTCGGGCCAGGCGCCCCGCGCGATCGCAACCTCGTCATCAACATTGCTGACCGCGCCGCGCCACAGCTCTTCACCGGTTGCGGGTTCGAAGGAAAGCAGGGTGTCGCTCATGGTCGTCTGGGTCTTATCGGTGAAAGCGGACGGCGGCAACCTGCGCTGCGGCATGGTGCGACGGATTGCTTGCACCGTGTGGCGTGGTGGCGATAGACAGGTCCGCACATCGATAAGGGGAACGCGCCATTTTAGCGAAACAGGACAGCCGTCGCGACTGGTCGGACCAATATTGGTGGTCGGGCGACGGCGTGCGGCTGCATGCGCGGGTATATGACGGGCCGAACGACATGGCAGGCGCACCGCCGGTGCTGTGCATGCCGGGGCTGGCGCGCAACGCGCGCGATTTCGAACTGCTGGCGCCGCATGTCGCACAGCAACGGACAGTGATCGTCATCGAATTTCGCGGCCGCGGCGAGAGCGCCTTTGCCAAGGATCCGATGACCTATGTCCCGCTGACCTATGTGCAGGATGTCGTCGCGCTGCTCGACGAACTGGGCATCGATCGGTTCGCGACGATCGGCACCTCGCTTGGCGGACTGGTATCGATGTTGATGGCGGCGACGCTGCCTGGGCGGTTGGTCGGCGCGGTGCTCAATGACGTCGGCCCCGAACTGCAGGCCAGCGGACTCGACCGGATCCGCGAGTATATCGGGGCAGGCGGCAGCCAGCCGACATGGATGCACGCCGCACGCGCCCATTCTGAACTTAACGGCGCGATCTACCCCAATTATGAAATCCACGACTGGCTGCGTTTGACCAAGCGCACCCACCGGTTGACCGCCGAAGGCCGGATCGTCACCGATTATGACAAGCAGATCGCGGCGCCGCTGCGCGCGCCTGGCGGCGAAGCTGCTGTGGACCTGTGGCCGGTGTACCGCGCGCTGGGCGACGTTCCGTTGCTGATCCTGCGCGGCGAACTTTCGGACATCCTCGCGCGGTCGGCGGGCGAGAAGATGGTGGCCGAACTACCCCGCGCCCGACTGGTCGAGGTGCCGGGGGTCGGCCACGCGCCGACGATGGACGAAGCCGAAGCGCGCGCCGCGATCGACGCGTGGATCGCGGAGCTTCCTAAAGCGTGAGCGCGAACGAGCCCGAGACGCCCTGGCCGATCAACATCCTGCACCTCCATTCGAGCTTCTCGCTCGGAGGCAAAGAAGCGCGCGCCGTCCGGTTGATGAATTTGATGGGCGATCGGGCGCGTCACACGATCCTGTCGGCGATGCCCGACGCGCTCGGTGCGCGCGATTCAATCGATCCCGGGATCGCCGTTGATTTTCCAAGCGATGCGCCGCCACTGCACGGCAAGCCGTCGCTGCCGCGTTATCGCGAGCTTGCGAATTATATGACCCGATTCGAACTGGTGCTCAGCTATAATTGGGGCGCAATGGACGGGGTAATGGCACGCCGGGTCCATGTGGCGCGCCAGTGGCACAGCATGCCCGCGTTGATCCACCATGAGGACGGGTTCAACGAGGACGAGAGCGTCCGGCGCAACTGGAAACGCAATCTCTTCCGCCGCTTGGCGCTGGGCACGGCGCAGTCGGTCGTGGTTCCGTCGACTTTGCTTCAACGGATCGCAGCCGAGGAATGGGGCGCGCACGATCGCGTCGAATTGATTCGCAACGGGATAGATACGGCGCGCTATTCTGGCGGCCCGCGCGTTCCGATCCCTGGTTTCAGCCGCCGAAAAGGCGATGTGGTGATCGGCACCGTCGCCGGACTTCGCAAGGTCAAGGATTTGCCGCGGCTCGTTCGTGCGGTTGCAACACTGCCAAAAAACGTCCGCCTCGTGATCGTGGGCGAGGGTTCCGAGCGCGAAGCGATCGGCGCAGAAGCTGCGGCGCTCGGCCTCGCCGATCGTCTCGTAATGCCCGGCTTTATGGCTGATCCGGCGCGCTGGATCGGGCATTTCGACCTGCTCGCGCTGTCTTCGAGCAGCGAACAGATGCCGATCGCGGTGGTCGAGGCGATGGCGGCGGGACTGCCCGTCGTCAGCCCCGCAGTGGGCGATGTCGCGGCGATGGTGTCGGCAGCGAACCGACCCTATATCGCCGCTGACGAAACGAATTTTCGCATGGCACTGTTGAAATTAGTGGAAAATGCGACGCTACGGACCGACGTCGGCGCTGACAATCGGATCGTCGCCCGAAAACGCTTCGACGAAACACATATGGTCGCAGCCTATGAAAAACTCTATGCTCGGGCGCTTGATGGATATGGCCCGTTCAGCGGACGCTGGATCGGGGTCGATTGACAAAGACGCCGCTCTTCCGCTTACGAAATTCAGCAGACGGGGGCTGGGACGCACGTGCGACCGGTGGAGAGAGAGAGATTTAGGATGTTCAAAGGTTTGAAGCCCATTCTTTACGGCGGACGCGAAGTCTGGCCGTTGGTCGAGGGCGGCAAAGGCGTGTCGGCGACGAACCATATGTCGAGCGGCGCCTGGGCTGCCGCAGGCGGCATCGGTACCGTATCGGCGGTCAACGCCGACAGCTATGACGCCGAGGGCAAGATCGTCCCGCAGGTCTATAAATCACTGACCCGCAAGGAACGTCACGAGGAACTGATCCACTACGGCATCGAAGGCGCAGTCGCGCAGGTCGAACGCGCCTATGAAGTGTCGGGCGGCAAGGGCGCGATCAACATCAACGTCCTGTGGGAAATGGGCGGCGCACAGCAAATTCTCGAAGGCGTGCTGGCGCGGACAAAGGGCATGGTCGCGGGGGTCACCTGCGGCGCGGGTATGCCCTACAAGCTTAGCGAAATCGCCGAACGCCACAATGTCATGTACCTGCCGATCATCAGCTCGGCGCGTGCCTTTCGCGCGCTGTGGAAGCGCGCCTATCACAAGGTGCCGCATTTGCTGGGCGCGGTGGTGTACGAAGATCCCTGGCTTGCCGGCGGCCACAATGGCCTGTCGAACGCCGAAGATCCGCTGGTGCCGCAGGATCCGTTCCCACGCGTCGCTGCGGTGCGCGAGACAATGCGCGCCGAGGGGATCGCCGATTCAGTGCCGATCGTGATGGCCGGCGGCGTATGGTATCTGCGCGACTGGGAAAACTGGATCGACAACCCCGAGTTGGGCCAGATCGTTTTCCAATATGGCACCCGCCCGCTGCTGACCGAGGAAAGCCCGATCCCGCAGGCGTGGAAGGATCGCCTCCGCACCCTCGACGATGGCGATGTGCTGCTCCACCGTTTCTCGCCGACCGGCTTTTATTCGAGCGCGGTGCGCACCCCGTTCCTGCGCGATCTCGAAGCACGCTCGGAACGCCAGATTCCCTATTCGAAGCAGGAAGCGGGCGACCATATCGTCCAGCTCGACGTCGGGGTGAAGGGCAAGAATTTCTGGGTCACCCCCCACGACCGCGCCCGCGCGCGCGACTGGGCGGCCGAAGGCTATACCGAGGCGCTGAAGACCCCTGACAACACGGTGGTGTTTGTCACCGATGCTGACAAGGCGGTGATCCGCAAGGACCAGACCGATTGCATGGGCTGCCTGTCACACTGCGGTTTTTCCTCGTGGAAGGACCATGACGACTACACCACCGGCTACCTTGCCGACCCGCGCAGCTTCTGTATCCAGAAGACGCTGCAGGACATCGCGCACGGCGGCGATCCCGAGCAGAATCTGATGTTTGCGGGTCATGCCGCGTTCAATTTCAAGACCGATCCCTTCTATTCGAACAACTTCACCCCGACGGTGAAGCAGCTGGTCGATCGGATTTTGACGGGGGATTAACAACCCTCGTCACTGTGCGCGAAGCAATCCAGAGCGGTGGCAAACTGACGCTAGCGGCGATGCGCTAAGCCCACCCCTCCAGCACCTGATCAGCGGGCCGATGCCCATCGCACCAGGCGCGGATGTTGGCGATGACCTTTTCGCCCGAGGCCTCGCGGCCCTCGATCGTCGCCGAGCCGAGGTGCGGGAGCAGGACGACATTGTCGAGCGCGAGCAGCGCCGGGTCGACCGCTGGCTCGTGGGTGTAAACATCGAGCCCGGCGCCCGCGATGCGGCCGGTCTGGAGCGCCGCAATCAGCGCCTTCTCGTCGACAATCTCGCCGCGCGCGGTGTTGATGAGGTACGCGGTCGGCTTCATCGATCCGATGCGCGCCGCGCTCACCATCTCATGCGTCTCGGCGGTGTGCGGACAGTGCAGCGTCACGATGTCGCTGATCCGCAGCAACGTATCGACGCTGGCGTGATAGCTCGCGCCCAATTCCTCCTCGATCGCTTCGGGGAGCCGCCGACGGTTGTGGTAATGGATCGACAGACCGAACGCGCGGGCGCGGCGCGCCACCGCTAGCCCGATGCGCCCCATGCCGATGATGCCGAGCAATTTGCCGCCGACGCGGTGGCCGAGCATCGCGCTCGGCGCCCAGCCAGCCCATTGGCCCGACCGCATCAGCTTCTCGCCCTCGGCGAGCCGGCGGGGAACCGACAGGATCAGCGCCATCGTCATGTCGGCGGTGTCTTCGGTGAACACGCCGGGGGTGTTCGACACCATGATCCCCTTGGCGCGCGCCGCCGCCAGGTCGATATGATCGACCCCGGCACCAAAGTTGGCGATGAGCTTGAGCCGGTTGCCCGCCGCCGCCAGCACGCCGGCATCGATGCGGTCGGTCACCGTCGGCACCAGCACGTCGCAATCGGCGACCGCGGCTTTCAGCTCAGCCTCGGTATAGGCTTGGTCGTTCGCCGACAGCGCGACATCGAACAATTCGGCCATGCGCGCTTCGACATGCGGCATCAGCTGGCGGGTGACGATGACGCGCGGGCGTTTCGGACGGGTGGAATCGGGCATGGCCGCCGATAGAGCGCGGCGACGGGCAGCGGTCAAGAGCATGCTCCCGAAAGACGCGCGAAAAGACTGGGGGCGAACGCAGTCTTTTGCGCGGTGAGCGGTTGAATATCGGACCCGAGTTTGACAAGGCAGAACGATGACCAGCCGCCTTATAATTGGAGCCGCCGCGCTGATGGCCGTCGTGGGACCGGCCTTCGCCCAATCGGACCCCGTCAAATTGCCCTATTGGGCATCAATCAGTGTCGATGAGGCGCGGATGCGCAAGGGGCCGTCGCCTGACGTTCCGGTCATCTGGGAATATCGGCGCAAGGATTTGCCGGTCAAGGTTGTCGCGCGGTTCGAGACGTGGCGCAAGATCGAGGATCCTGACGGGACGCAGGGCTGGATGGCGGCGCGGCTGCTCAGCCGGACGCGCACCGCGATCGTCACCGACGACATTCGCCCGCTGCGCGAAGACGCCAGCGTATCAGCGGCGGTCGCTTATCGCGCCGAACCCGGCGTCGTGGGACGGATCACCGACTGCAAGGACGGCTGGTGCCTGTTCGAGGTCAAGGGCCGGAAAGGCTGGATCCAGACCGACCATATCTGGGGCGATTGAATTCGCCCCAGTTATCGACCGGTCCCGGATCCTGCCGTTACGTCAGCTCTTCTTGGGCGTGACGGTCACCGCCGTCCCTTCGGGGTTCGTTGCAGTGAAGCTGCCATCTGCGGCAACGGGCGACAGGCTCCAGCATTCTTCGGCTTCGTCGCCGTCGGGATCGAAGCAATCCTTGCCGTCCTTGTGCGCGAACTTGCCCTTTTTGACGGTCTTTCCGGTCGGATCGACGTCGACATAGGTTCCGTCGGCGTTAATGACCGACGAAGCCACCGTGCCATCGGCCATTTTGACCTCATAGGTTCCCGGCGGGGTTCCCGAGTCGGAAGTCGGCGCGGGCGCTGCCGCCTCGGCCGGTGCGGCGACGGTTTCTTTCGATTCTTCAGCCTTTTGCGAGCAGGCCGACAGCGCTGCGAGCGCGGTCAGTAACAGCAGATTTTTCATGACAATCTCTCCCCACCAGAACGTGCGGAGGCTATGCCTTTGGCGAGGGGACGGCAACGACAATCGCCATGCGACGAGGCGAGGTTGATACAGAAAAAAGGGCCGATGGTTGCCCATCGACCCTCTTCCGTTGTCCAAATAATATCTAACGCTTAGCGGCGCCAGTTGAAGTGGTTGCGATACACCTTCACCACCCGGCCGTTGCGCTCGTTGACGAGCAACAGATCGTTGTAGTGACGCACGTAGGTCAGGTTGCGACCGGCGCGCGGTACGCCCCAGCGGCTGTCGTATGCGGGGCGATAGGCCGCGCCATAATAGTTCGAACGCAGGGTCGAACCGACGCGGAACTGCTGATATTTGAACGGCGCGCGATAGTTCTGATAACGGCTTTCCTGGCGCCAATCGCGCTTGTCTTCACGCAATTCCTGGCGCGCGTCGCGTACGTCGCGGCGTTCCTCGCGCACGTCGCTGCGATCGCCATAGCGTTTCGCGTCGCGCAAATCGCGCTGCTGTTCACGAACTTCCTGGCGGCTGTCGCGAACTTCGCCGCGGGTCTGGGCCATCGCAACGCCGGGAACCATCAGAGCAGCGATCAGCCCAACAGTCAAAAATTTGGTCTTCATTGGTCTATCCTTTCAATCCGTCAGGGGGAGGGGACTGCCCGATGACAAGGATAGATTTACGCGAGTCGATTTGAATTGTTCCGGAACGGCTCGTTTATTTTCAGGACATTAATGTCGCAAAGTGTCGCGCCACCACGACGAAACGGCGCCGTCTTGCGACGACGCCGTGCAACATCTCAGAAATAGCGTCAGACCAGCTCGATCGCCACCGCGGTGGCTTCGCCGCCGCCGATGCAGAGGCTGGCGATGCCGCGCGTCTTGCCATGGCGTTGCAGCGCGGCGATCAGCGTTGTGATGATGCGGGTGCCGCTGGCGCCGATCGGATGGCCCAACGCGGTCGCGCCGCCGTGGACATTGATCTTTTCATGCGGAATGCCGAGGTCGTGCATCGCGAACATCGCGACGCAGGCAAAGGCTTCGTTGACTTCGAAGAGATCGACGTCGCCGATGCTCCAGCCGGTTTTGGCGAGCAATTTGTTGATCGCGCCGACGGGAGCGACGGTAAAATCCTTGGGTTCCTGCGCGTGCGCGGCGTGGGCGACGAGGCGGGCGACGGCTTTCGCGCCCTTCGCATCTGCAACCGACTGACGCGTCAGCACGACTGCGGCGGCACCGTCCGAAATCGACGAACTTGTCGCCGCGGTAATCGTTCCGTCCTTGGCAAAGGCGGGCTTCAGCGTCGGGATCTTGTCGGGCATGCCCTTGCCCGGGGCTTCGTCGGTGTCGATAATGACATCGCCCTTGCGGCCCGAGATGGTGACCGGCGCAATTTCATTGGCGAAGGCGCCGTCCGCGATCGCGGCCTTGGCGCGGCTCAGCGATGCGAGCGAATAATTGTCCTGCGCCTCGCGCGTCAGTTGATAGGCGTCGGCGGTGTCCTGCGCGAACGTCCCCATCGCGCGGCCCGCTTCATAGGCATCTTCCAGCCCGTCGAGGAACATATGGTCATAGGCGGTGTCATGGCCGATGCGCGCGCCGCCGCGATGCTTCTTGAGCAGATAGGGCGCGTTGGTCATCGATTCCATGCCGCCCGCGACGACCATATCGATGCTGCCGGCAGCAAGTGCTTCGGCGCCCATGATCACGGTCTGCATGCCCGAGCCGCAAACTTTGTTGACGGTGGTCGCCTGCACCGATTTGGGCAGGCCCGCCTTGATCGCGGCCTGCCGCGCCGGCGCCTGACCGAGCCCGGCGGGGAGCACGCAGCCCATATAGATACGCTCGATATCATCGCCCGAAACGCCCGCGCGTTCCACGGCCGCCTTCACCGCCGTGGCGCCAAGATCGGTCGCGCTCGCGTCGGACAGGCTGCCCTGCATGCTCCCCATCGGGGTGCGCGCATAGGACAGAAAGACGACGGGATCGGTGGCGGTCATGGGACAAGACTCCGTAAGGGAAAACTGGATTGGCGGCCCGATTAGCGGAATTGCTGCAACTGCGAAAGGGGCTGGCCAAGACATAAGGGGCCGGTTTCATCTTGCAACCCGCCTTGGCGCATGGTCAAACACGCGCCACCAACCGAGGGAGATGGGCAATGGCAACGGTCGCAACCGATATGACTGGCGAAACGCAGCGCATGAGGCAGGTGCTCGCGGCGCAAAAAGCGAGTTTTACCGCGGCGATGCCCGAAAGTCTGGCGGTGCGCACCGACCGCATCGACCGCGCGATCGCGCTGCTCGTCGACAATGCCGAGGATTTCGCGAAAGCGGTAAGCGAAGATTTCGGCCATCGCAGCCGCGAACAGACGCTGATGACCGACATCATGCCATCGGTCAGCGCACTCAAGCATGCGAAGAAACATATGGCGAGCTGGTCGAAAGGCGAGAAACGCAAGCCCACCTTTCCGCTCGGGCTGCTCGGCGCGAAGGCCGAGGTGCAGTTTCAGCCCAAGGGCGTCGTCGGTATCGTCGCACCGTGGAATTTCCCCGTCGGCATGGTGTTTGTGCCGATGGCGGGCGTACTTGCCGCAGGCAACCGGGCGATGATCAAACCATCCGAGTTCACCGAACATGTGTCGGCGTTAATGGCGCGTTTGGTTCCCGAATATTTCGACGAGAGCGAGATGGCGGTGTTCACCGGCGATGCCGATGTCGGGGTCGCCTTCTCGAAACTGGCGTTTGACCATATGATTTTCACCGGGGCCACCAGCGTCGGGCGCCACATCATGCGCGCCGCGGCGGATAATCTGGTCCCGGTGACGCTCGAACTAGGCGGCAAGTCGCCGACCTTCATCGGGCGCAGCGCGAACAAGGATCTGGTCGGCCAGCGCGTCGCGCTCGGCAAGATGATGAATGCGGGGCAGATCTGCCTTGCCCCCGATTACCTGCTCGTCGCCGAGGACCAAGAAGGCGATGTGATCGACAGCGTCACCAAGGGCGCGGCGGCCCTCTATCCGACGTTGCTTGCCAATGACGACTACACCTCGGTCGTCAATGTGCGCAATTATGACCGACTGCAAAGCTACCTTGCCGACGCGCGCGAAAAGGGCGCCGAGGTGATCGAGATTAATCCCGGCGGCGAAGATTTCGCGAGCGCCAACGGCCACAAGATGCCGCTGCACATCATCCGCAATCCGACCGACGACATGAAGGTGATGCAGGAAGAAATCTTTGGCCCGATTCTGCCGGTCAAGACCTATAAAACGATCGATGACGCGATCGACTATGTGAACGCGAACGACCGTCCGCTCGGTCTCTATTACTTCGGCCAGGACAAGAGCGAGGAGGACCGCGTGTTGACGCGGACGATCTCGGGCGGGGTGACGGTCAACGACGTCTTGTTCCATAATGCGATGGAGGATCTGCCCTTTGGCGGCGTCGGGCCGTCGGGGATGGGCAATTACCACGGCGTCGACGGGTTCAAGACCTTCAGCCACGCGCGCGCGGTGTACCGCCAGCCGAAGCTGGATGTCGCCGGGCTGGCGGGGTTCAAGCCGCCCTATGGCAAGGCGACGGCAAAGACGCTGGCGAAGGAATTGAAGAAGTAGGGCTCAGAGTTCCGTTCGTGTCTAGCGAAGTCGAGACACCCACCGTCGGCGCGCGCCATCGGGGCATCTCGACTTCGCTCGATGCGAACGGAATGAGAGTTAGTCCTCCCCGGCGATCTTTATGTCCTTGCCCAGCAACGTCTTCACATACACGCGCTGCACCAGCACATAGACCACCACGGTCAGCGGCGCCGCGAGCAACACGCCGAGGAAGCCGAACAGCACCCCGGCGGCGACCACCGCAAACAGCAGCACCGCAGGCGGCACGTCGACCGCCTGTTTCTGGATCATCGGTTGCAGGAAATTGCCCTGCAACTGCTGAATGACCAGGAACAGCACCAGCGTCCATAGCGCGGTGGCGGGCGATACGGTGAAGGCAAGCAGCACCGCGGGGATGCCCGCGATGATCGGGCCGATCATCGGGATGACATCGAGCAGCCCGGCGATCAAGCCCAGCCCGCCCGCCGCGGGTACCCCCAGCAGCGCCAGGCCCAACCCGGTCAGCGCCGCGACGACCAGCGACGACACGGCTTGTCCGATCATCCAGCCTTTCAGCCCGCGCGAGGCGTCGCCCAGCGCCAGTGCCGCCGTTTCCTCGGCATTCGCGGGCATCAGCAATAAAAGCCCGCGGCGATAGGTCGCGGGATCGCTGGCCAGAAAAATCGCGGCGACCAACACCAGCACAAAATCGGCAATGCCGCTGCCCGCCGCCAAGGCATAGCCGCCCGCTTGCGAGACAATCTGCGAGATGTCGTTGCCGCCAACCTCGGCCAGTTCGCGCACCCGCGCACCGAGGCCGTACCGGTCGAGAAAGGCTTCGACCCCGCGCAGCGCCTGCGGCACCTGTTCGCGGATCGTATCGATTTCGCGCGCGAGCTGCGAGCCGAACAGGATAAAAGCGCCGGCAAAGATTGCGATGATCCCCACCACGGACAGCGCCAGCGCAATGCCGCGCCGCATCGCCGTGCGGCGGACGAGCCAGCTGGCGATCGCATCGAAGATCGCGCCCAGCACGATCGCGGCGAACACCAGCATGAAAAACCGCGTCAGGGTGACCGCAAGCCATGCGACGCCAACGATCGTAATGACGGTCACCGCCGCCATCGCGATTCGTCCTGGGCCAAACGCCGGGACGGGGGCGGTCTTGGCGCGCGGCGAGGCGGAGAGGCGCTTGGATGGGGCAGCGGTTGCCTTGGTCTTGTCGGTCATGCCATCGTCTTATGCACGATGCCGCTTATCCACTAGACTAAAAGCACCTTTCTGTGGCAACGGCTCCTGCGCAGCGGTCGCTCGGCGGGAATCAGTTCCAGCTTGGCCGCCGTCCACGGGCCCCTGTGGTGAAATTGGTAGACGCGCCGCACTCAAAATGCGGTTCCGCAAGGAGTGCTGGTTCGAGTCCGGCCAGGGGCACCATCCGTTTTTTCACAATATGCGCCGGGCCAACCGGCGGTGTCTGCCGCGTTTGCGCGGTTCGCGGGCGCGAGCGACGCCGACGTGCGCGGCGACGCTGCATTTTGGCGCTTAAAGTCGCCGCGGCGGCGCCGTTAAAATATGCAAATTACGAAATTTGTTCGTGGATGACGATCAAGCTTTCCTGCCGGCTTTGTTGCCTAGACTGAACTCCCGTTAACCACGATCTGCATTGGCTTTGAATAATAATGAAAATTTTGCTATTGGAACAAAGCTTGTTTTGCGTGTTTTGCAGTATTTCTAGCGACTTGCCGGTTCTTTATGACGCGGCTCGGACAAGGTGGGCGACATGAACCAACATCGTATCTCCGACCCGAACGACGAGCAGGAAATCGCTGCCACCGATGCCGATCGTCGTGGTGCCGACCGGTATCGCACCGTGTGGCGTATCGCGAAGGTCATCCGCAATGGCGACGCGGGGCTGTGGCGCGTCCGCAACATTTCCGACAACGGCATGATGCTGGCGGCCGACGTTCCGATTGCCGTCGGCGAACGGTTAGAGATCGCGCTGTCCGACACGGTAACGTTGCGCGGCGAGGTCGTCTGGTCGAATGACGGGCGCTGCGGCGTGGCATTCGACAAAGAAGTCGACGTCGCCGATGTGCTCAAGCAACTCGCGGCGGAACAGCGCGCCACGGGATATCGTCAGCCGCGCCTGCCAGTGCATAGCCAGGCGCAGGCGGTGACCGACGAGGGGATGGGCCGCATTGAACTCGTCGATTTGTCGCAGCATGGTGCGGGGTTTCTCCACGACGGCCATTTCGAGGTCGGCAAGGAGCTCGACCTGATTCTGGCGGGCGGGGTCAAACGCCGAGCCATTGTACGCTGGTCGCGCGAAGGCCGTGGCGGGCTGTGGCTGACCCAGCCGCTTGATCGCGCCGACTTGGAAAGCATTCGCCGCTTCGAAAATTGAGCCTGCTTTTCCGGCTCAAATGTCTTCTATGAGCCGCCCGTAAAGCTGCGGCCGCCGGTCGCGGAAAAATCCCATGCCGGCGCGATGCTTCGCTGCGCGGTCGAGGTCGATCGTTGCGATCAGCGCGCCGGTTTCGCTGGCGCCAAACTCCTGGGTCAAATCGCCCCATTCGTCGCTGATGAAGCTGTGGCCATAGAAATTCGCGTCGCCCTCGCTCCCGATGCGGTTGGCCGCGATCGCCGGCATGCAGTTCGACACCGCATGCCCCTGCATCGCGCGGCGCCACATGCGGCTGGTGTCGAGGTTGGCGTCATAGGGTTCGCTGCCGATCGCGGTCGGATAGAACAGCAGCTCGGCGCCCATCAGTGCCATCGCGCGCGCGCATTCGGGATACCATTGGTCCCAGCATACCCCGACGCCGATCCGCGCGCCGAACACATCCCACACCTTGAAGCCGCTATTTCCGGGGCGGAAATAATATTTCTCTTCATAGCCCGGGCCGTCGGGAATGTGGCTTTTGCGATACGTCCCCATGACCCTGCCATCGGGGCCGATCATCGCCAGCGTGTTGTAATAATGCGGGCCGTCGCGTTCGAAGAAGCTGGTCGGGATTGCGACATTCAGCTTGGCCGCGAGCGCCTGCATCGCGATGACGCTGGGATGCTCGGCGGTCGGGCGGGCCGATGCAAACAATGCCTCGTCCTCGACCTGGCAGAAATAGGGACCTTCGAACAGTTCGGGGGGCAGGATGACCTGCGCGCCCTGCGCGGCGGCCTGCTCGACGAGCGCGGTCACCGCGTCGATATTCGGCTGGACGGGGCCGGGCAGGGGAAGCTGCAATGCAGCGACGGTGATCGTGCGGGTCATGGATGCGCTATGCCGGAAGCTGCTGGCTCGAGCAATGGAAGCTGCCGCCGCCGGCGATGATGCCGCGCGTGGGGACGCCGACGGCGCGGCGGTCGGGGAACAGCGCAGCGAGCGCATCGACCGCGGCCTGATCGTTCGCGACGCCATAGGTCGGCACGACGACCACGCTGTTGCCGATATAGAAGTTCATATAGCTCGCCGCTGCGATTTCGCCGTCGATCTCGATGCGGCCCGGCGAGGGGAGGTCAACGATCTCGACGCCGCCAAACGCCGCGGCGCGCGCGCGCGCGTCGGCATAGATATGCGCGTTGGGGTCGTCATGGCCGGCCGCGACGGGCAGCGCCAGCTGCCCCTCGCCGACGAAGCGCGCCAGATTGTCGACATGGCCGTCGGTATGATCGCCAACCAGCCCGTTACCGAGCCACAACAGGCGGTCGATGCCGAGCGACTGATGGAGGCGAACCGATATGTCCTCACGCGTCAGCGTCGGGTTACGGTTCGGGTTGAGCAGGCACTCTTCGGTGGTGACGCACAGCCCGGTGCCGTCGACATCGATCCCGCCGCCTTCCAGCACCCAGTCCAGGTGCTGTGTCGGCAGGTCCGCGTGTGCGGCCAGGATCGCCCCGATCTCACGGTCGCCGGGCATCACGAACTTGTTGCCCCACCAGTTGAAGTCGAAATTGCGCGCCTCGCGCTTAGTGCCGGTGCCGACGATGATCGGCCCCGTGTCGCGCAGCCATATATCGCCGAAGGGAGCGACGAACAGCTGCACGCCCTCATCGATGAGCGTCTCGGCAACGTCGGCGTTGGCATGATCACGCACGAGCAGATGCACCGTCTCGCCGCGACCGCCGTCATGCACGGCGTTGGCAAAGGCCGCGACGTCGCGCCGCGCGGCGTCGATCTGTCCCGACCATTCGTCGGCAAGGTGCGGAAAGCCGATCCACACCGCTTCGTGCGGCGCCCATTCGGCGGGCATTTTTAGGGTCATGCGGTCGAAGTCCTCAATTTCTCTGTACCGTCATTGCGAGCGAAGCGGGCCGAAGGCGGCCGTGGGCCAACTAATCCAGGGCGGTTTACGCCACCTCTGGATTGCCGCGTCCCCCGGATCAAGTCCGGGGTTCTCGCAATGACGAGCGCAGGACCTATTTCGCCGCGCTGCGCGACTTGTCGCGGGCGGCGCGGAATTCGTCGCCCTCGACCCAGTTCGGCCACGCGTTGGTCATCGCCAGCATCCGACCTGCGGCGTAATAGAGACGCAGGTCGGCGAGCATGCCGTCCCAGTTGGTGATCGCCTCATATTCGTCGCCCGGCGCGTGGTAGCGGTTGATTTCATAATCTTCCGATGCCTTTTTGCCGGCCTCGACCCCGCCTTCGATCAGGTCGTCGCCGCTGCCGAAGTTGAACATCGGCACACCCAGCTTGGCAAAGCTGAAATGGTCGGAGCGGTAATAGAAGCCCTTTTCGGGGGTCGGTTCATCTTTGATCACGCGCTTGCTCATTTCGGCGAGCTTGGCGACATAGGTGTCGAGTTCGGATTTACCGACGCCGACGACGACGATGTCCTTTGTCGGGCCGACCGCGTTGAGCGCGTCCATATTGACGCCGCCGACCGTCTGGCCGAGCGGGAAGATCGGGTTTTCGGCATAATATTTGGACCCGAGCAAGCCCGATTCCTCGGCGGTCACGGCCAGGAAAACGATGCTGCGATCCGGCGCGCCTGCCTGTTTATAAGCCTGCGCCAGCGTGACGAGACCGGCAACACCCGTGGCGTTATCGACGGCGCCGTTGCAGATGTCGTCGCCCGCAACCGGGGTGCAGCGGCCGAGGTGATCCCAATGGCCGGTGTAGAGCACATATTCGTCGGGACGCTTGGCGCCCGGCAACACGCCGATCACGTTGCGTGACATCTTTTTGGCAATGTCATTGTCGAAGCCGAAGTTCGCCTTCACGCCGGTCAGCGCGACAGGCTTAAAGCCCTTCTTGCCGGCGGCGGTGCGCAGGGCGTCGAAATCCTGACCCGCGCTTGCAAACAATGCCTTGGCTTTGGGAAGCTGGATCCAGCCGTTGGCGGCGGTCTGGTCGGCGCCGCCATCCTTGCTCTCGGCCAGATAGTTGGTGCCGGTGTTGCTGCTTTCCACGACATTCCAGCCATAGGCGGCGGGTTCGGTGTCGTGGACGATCAGTACCGCCGCGGCGCCCTGCCGCGCGGCTTCCTCATATTTGTACGACCAGCGGCCATAATAGGTCATCGCACGGCCGTTGAATTCGCCCTTGGCTTCCTTCGTCTGCCAGTCGGGATCGTTGACCAGGACGACGACGGTCTTCCCCTTCACATCAAGGCCGGCATAGTCGTTCCAGCCCTTTTCGGGGGCGACAATGCCATAGCCGACGAACACGACGTCGCTGTCCTTGATTTCAGTCTTGGGCTGCACGCGATAGCTGAACGCGACATAGTCCTTGGCATATTGCGCCGTGACCGGCGTCTTGCCGCCGGTGAAGGTCAGCGGGGTGGCGTTCTTCGCGGTGATTTCGACCAGCGGCACGTCCTGTGTCCAGCTGCCATTGTTGCCGGGCTTCAGTCCCGCTTCCTGATATTTCTTGATCAGATAGGCGACGGTTTTTTCTTCGCCAGCGGTGCCGGGCGCGCGGCCTTCATAGGAATCGAGCGAAAGCTCCTTGGTCACTTCCTGCAAGGTCGCGAGCGACAATTCGGGAACCTCGACGTCCGGGATCGCGGTGGCTGAGGTCGCAGCCTTGTCGGATGTGTTGCAGGCGGCAACGGTCAGGAGCGCCGCAAAGGCTGCGGCTGTTCGGGGGAAGCGAAGCATGGGAATGTCCTCGGAAAGTTTTTCGGCGACCGCACTTGTGCCAGCCCGGCGCCGGACGTGCAAGCATGGCCAAACTCCCGCGACGATTGCTTCTTGGAAATCATAGGGCGGGGCTCTACCGAAGCAAAACTATAACGGATAACAGGGAGATATTGGATGCGGGGTCGCTTGCTATTGTTACTGGGCGTCGGCGCCGTCGCAATGGTTTCGGCGCCAGCGCATGCGCAGGAGGATAATCTTGCGCATCGGTTTGGGACGTTGCCCGGCGTCACCGACGTCAGCCTTTCGCCCGATGGTGCCAAACTTGCTTTCGTGGCACCCAACAAGGGACACGCGAACGATCTTTATGTCGTCGATATCGGCGATGATGCAACGCCGCGCCGCATCTTGCGGGCCAGCGGCGATCCCGAAACCTTGTTAGGGTGCCGATGGGCGACCGACGCGCGGATCATTTGCCAGGTCGGCGGTCGCCAGGAATATGGCGGCACGATCTATGGCTTTACATCTTTGGTCGGGGTCGATGCCGCCGGCGGTAATGTGAAAGCGCTCAGCGCACGACGCGGGTCGAATGCGCTCGGGGCCGATTTTCGTGGCGGCGAAGTGATCGACTGGTCGCCCGGACAGCCGGGCAGTGTGCTTGTGATGCGAAGCCATGTCCCCGAGGTAAACCGCGCGTCAGGGTCGCTGATTACCAAAGATGAGGAGGGCATGGGTGTCGATCTGATGGATGCGACTAGCGGTGCGGTCAAAATCGTCGAAAAGCCGCGCCCCGATGCTATCGAATATATCACTGACGGCAAAGGCAAGGTCCGGGTGATGGGGACGCAGGGCGTGAAAGGGCAAACCGGCTATCTCAGTGGGCAGGTGCGTTACTTCTTCAAACCGCGTGATGGTGGCCAGTGGCAGCCGCTGTCCGCCGTCGATATCCTCAACGAGGAAGGGTTCAACCCGGTGACGGTCGATGCGGTCACCGACCGCGCGATTGGCTTCGTCAAGATCGATGGGCGCAAGGCGGTCAGTTCGGTACGACTGGACGGGACGGGCCGGGGCGACATCCTGTTCAAGCATCCCGAGGTTGATGTCGACGGGCTGGTCCGCGTCGGCCGCGATCGCCGCGTCGTTGGCGCAACTTATGCTACCGATCGCCGTATGATGGAGGCTACCGATCCCAAGGTTGCGGCGATGGCCGCGTCGCTGTCGAAGGCGCTTGGCGGACGTGACGTTTATTTCGTGGACGCTTCAGCGGACGAATCGCAGTGGCTGGTTTGGGCCGGTTCAGATATCGATCCCGGTCGCTATTATCGGTACACGCCCGCCGCGAAACAGCTCCGTCCGCTGCTCGAGGAGCGGCCCTTGCTAGCAGAGCAGACGCTTTCGCCGGTCAAGTCGATCCAATATCCCGCTGCCGACGGGACGATCGTGCCAGGATATTTGACGCTGCCACCCGGGCGAACCGATGCCAAAGGCTTGCCCGCGATCGTAATGCCGCACGGCGGACCATCGTCACGCGACGAATGGGGATTCGACTGGCTGTCGCAATATTTCGCCCAGCGTGGCTTTGCCGTGATCCAGCCCAATTTTCGTGGTTCGTCCGGTTACGGCGACCAATGGTATCAGAATAATGGCTTTCAATCGTGGCGGACCGCAATCGGCGACGTGACCGATGCAGGGCGCTGGATGATCGCCGAAGGAGCCGATCCTGCCAAGCTGTCGATCGTCGGCTGGTCCTATGGCGGCTACGCGGCGCTCCAATCGGGTGTATTGGCCCCAGATCTGTTCCGCGCGATCGTCGCGATTGCCCCGGTTACTGATCTGGGCGAACTGAAAGCCAAGAGTCAGCGTTACACGTCAGGTCTGATCACGCGCGACTTCATCGGGTCTGGCCCGCATGTCCGCGACGGGTCGCCGGCCCAAAATGCCGGAAAAATCGAGGTGCCCGTGCTGATGTTCCATGGCACGCTCGATCAGAATGTCGATATCGAGCAATCGCGAATAATGAAGCGGGCGTTAGCTTCCGCGGGCAAATCGGTCGAAATGGTCGAATATCCAGGGCTGGCGCACAGTCTGACCGATGGCGAGACGCGCAGTGCGATGTTGAAACGCATTGCGGACTTCCTGCCGCACTGAAACGAAAAGAGGCGGCCCGTCGCCGGGCCGCCTCCATGTTTCGTGCGATGAACCGCTTGATTAGCGCGAATAGAATTCGACGACCAGGTTCGGTTCCATCTTCACCGGATAGGGGACTTCGTCGAGCGTCGGGACGCGAACGTAAGTCGCCTTGGTGCCGTCGATCGCCAGATATTCCGGCAGGTCGCGTTCGGGCAGGCTCTGCGCTTCGGCGACCAGCGCCATTTCCTGCGCCTTTTTGCCCAAGGTCACTTCGTCACCCGGCTTCACCAAGCGGCTGGCGATGTTGCACTTCACGCCGTTTACATAGACGTGGCCATGGCTGACCAGCTGGCGCGCCGAGAAGATCGTCGGGGTGAATTTCGAGCGATAGACAACCGCGTCGAGGCGGCGTTCGAGCAGACCGATCAGATTCTGGCCGGTATCGCCCTTCATGCGCGACGCTTCGAAATAGTTCTTCTTGAACTGCTTTTCGGTGATGTCGCCGTAATAGCCCTTCAGCTTCTGCTTCGCGCGCAGCTGAATGCCGAAATCGGACACCTTGCCCTTGCGGCGCTGACCATGCTGACCGGGGCCATATTCGCGGCGGTTGACCGGGCTCTTCGGGCGACCCCAGATGTTTTCACCCATCCGGCGGTCGAGTTTATACTTGGCGCTATGGCGCTTCGACATATGTCGTCTCCAACTTGCTGTGTGCCGAAGAATTTCGGCGTGTCCCGGGTCGCACCATATGGGCAAGAGCCATATGCGACCGCCGCTTCACCGGGGTGCGGGGTCCATTGCGAAGGCGCGCGGTTAGACGGGGAGGGGGGCAAAGTCAAGCGTTGCGGCCCCGCGTGGACGCGTCGCTCGACAGCATCGCAAAAACCGCTAAAGGCAGCGCGCATGACCGCTGCCAAATCTCCCGAACGCTGTGAAACGATGACTGACGTGCGCGCCGGTGTCGATCAGGTCGACCGCGAACTGGTCGCGCTGTTGGTCCGCCGTTTCGGCTATATGGACGCCGCCGCGCGTATCAAGACCGACCGCGCCAAAGTGCGCGATGAAGCACGCAAGGCCGAAGTGCTCGACAATGTCGCGCGCGAAGCCGCCGCCGCCGGGCTGGCTCCCGAACGACTGCGCGCGGTCTGGAACGAACTGGTCGAACAATCGATCGCGCATGAGGCGATCGAATGGGATCGCGTCCGCACCGGCCGCTGAACCGGTTGGGGCCGCCGTCGCCGCACAGGGCCGCGACGGCGCGCGTCGGATTTACTTGTCGTTATTCAGCCGTTTGTTGATCGAGTCCGCCTGACGGTCCCAATCTTCCTGCGTGCGGCATTCGCGCTCGGGCAGGCGGCTGCCGGTGTCGGCGATCCGGCGACATACCAGCTTCGGTTTGGTCTTTTCGGGCTTGGCAGCGGTTTCGGTGGCCGGCGGGTTGGTTGGCGCTTCGGCCGTCGCTGTAGAAAGAGCTAGCGAAATCATCAGGGTCAGCATGGATTATTCGACTCCAGGGAGGGATGGCCCCCGTTATCGCGGTCGAGCCGTTCTGCCAAGACTGGTTACGATCCCGTGCATCATCCTGATATCATTGTGCGACCAACCGGTTTTGGTGAGCGCGGTGCGGAGCGTTCGCAACGTCGCTTCGGTCCGTTCGGGCGGTACAAAATAGCCACTGGCATCGAGGTCGCGCACCAGATGCTGGATAAACTCCTCGAGTTCGGCGTGGGGCGCGACGGGATCAAGCGGCACTTCGGGTGGGCTCGCCAGCGCCTGTCCCTTCGACCATTCATAGGCCAGCAGGATCACCGCCTGCGCCAGATTGAGCGATGCGAATTCGGGGTTGATCGGTACCGTGACGATAGCATGCGCCAGCGCGACATCGTCGGTGTCGAGGCCTGATCGTTCGGCGCCGAAGACATAGGCCGAACGGGCGGTACTGGCATGCACCGCGCGCGCTGCCGCTTCGGGGGTCAGGACCGGTTTGGCCACGCCGCGTTTCCGCACGGTGGTGGCATAGATGGTGGTGCAATCCGCGACCGCTTCGGCCAGGCTGCCAAACACTTGCGCTTTCGCCAGCACAATATCGGCACCTGCCGCCGCCGGACCGGCATCGGGATTGGGCCAGCCATCGCGCGGGGTAACGAGGCGCAATTCGGTCAGACCGAAATTGAGCATCGCTCGCGCCGCCTTGCCGATATTTTCGCCAAGCTGCGGACGGACCAGAACGATGACCGGGGGCGGGGCCGCGTCGGTCAACTCTTGTGCGCCGCCTCGGTGACCGAGGACGCGAATTCCTCGAAATCCTTGGCTTCGGTAAATTCGCGATACACGCTGGCAAAACGGATGTAGGCGACGCTGTCGAAACCCTTCAGCGCCTCCATCACCATCGCGCCGATCTGCGCCGCCTGCACCTCGCTGTCGCCCGAGGTTTCCAGCTGGCGCTGGATGCCCGACACCAGCCGCTCGATCCGTGCGCTGTCGATCGGGCGTTTGCGGCAGGCGATCTGAATGCTGCGCATCAGCTTTTCACGGTCGAAGGGCTCGCGGCGGCCATCGGCCTTAAGCACGCCGACTTCGCGCAACTGGATCCGCTCAAAGGTGGTGAAGCGCGCGCCGCAATCCTCGCACTGCCGCCGCCGCCGGATGGCTGCGTTGTCTTCGGTCGGACGGCTGTCCTTCACCTGACTGTCTTCATGGCCGCAATAGGGGCAACGCATGGGTCAGCGACGGACCCGCATCAGCAGCGCGATGGCTGCACCCGCGAACAGCCCAACGGGCCAGGTGATGGCGTCCAGCAACAGCCCGACGAACGCGCCGATCGCGCCGCCGATCAGTACCGGGCGGGTGGAGGGATGGGCGATGCCTTGCCGACTCATCGCCTTGATCTCTTCGATAGTCACTTCGACCAGCGTCGGTTCTTCGGGATGCTGCCGTGCCATATTCTCAACCCTGATAAATGGGGAAACGTTCGCACAGTGCGCGGACGCGGCCACGCACATTCGCTTCGACGTCGGCATCGCCGTGCTCGCCCTTGTCGCGCAGCGCTTCGAGCACGTCGGCGACCATGTCGCCAATTTCCTCGAACTCGGCGATGCCGAAGCCGCG
The DNA here is from genome assembly GCF_965279725.1 of Sphingopyxis sp. Lineage (GTDB taxonomy): Bacteria > Pseudomonadota > Alphaproteobacteria > Sphingomonadales > Sphingomonadaceae > Sphingopyxis. Next base: position 510,191 of record NZ_CBDIIL010000002.1, on the reverse strand, counting down.
CGTGGTGCCGGCGGGCGAGCCGACGCGGATGCCGCTGGTCTTGACCGGCGGCAGCGGATCGAACGGCACGCCATTCTTGTTGCAGGTGATTGCGCTGCGTTCCAGCGCCTCGTCGGCATCGCGGCCGGTGATGCCTAGCGGGCGCAGGTCGACGAGCGCCAGATGGGTGTCGGTGCCACCCGCGACGATGTCGGCGCCGCGCGCCTTCAACCGCGCGGCCAGCGCCTGCGCATTGGCGACCGTGGCCTTGGCATAGTCCTTGAAATCGGGACGCAGTGCTTCGCCGAACGCGACGGCTTTGGCGGCGATGACGTGCATCAGCGGGCCGCCCTGAAGCCCCGGGAAAACCGCCGAATTGATGCGCTTGGCGATCGCTTCGTCGTTGGTCAGGATCATGCCGCCGCGCGGGCCGCGCAGGGTTTTGTGCGTCGTCGTGGTGACGACATGCGCGTGCTGCAACGGCGAGGCGTGGACGCCGCCAGCAACGAGCCCCGCGAAATGCGCCATGTCGACCATCAGCAGCGCACCGACATCGTCGGCAATCTGCCGGAAGCGAGCGAAATCGAGGGTGCGCGGATAGGCCGAGCCGCCCGCGATGATCAGCGAGGGGCGATGTTCCTTGGCCAGTGCTTCGACCTGATCGAAATCGACGAGATGATCGTCGGCGCGGACGCCATATTGGATCGCGTTAAACCATTTGCCCGACATTGCGGGCGGCGCGCCGTGGGTCAGGTGGCCGCCAGCGTCGAGGCTCATGCCCAGGATCGTCGCGCCGGGCTTGCTCAGCGCCAGCATCACAGCGCCGTTCGCCTGCGCGCCCGAATGTGGCTGGACATTGGCATAGCCGCAATCGAACAGCTGCTTCGCGCGGTCGATCGCGAGGGTTTCGACCTCGTCCGACGGCGCACAACCCTGATAATAACGGCGGCCGGGATAACCCTCGGCATATTTGTTGGTGAAGACGCTGCCCTGCGCTTCGAGCACCGCTTTCGAGACGATATTCTCGCTAGCTATCAGTTCGATCTGATAGCGCTCGCGTTCGAGTTCGTGCTTCATCGCCGCCGCCACCGCGGGATCGACGGTGCCGACGCCATCGGTGAAATAGCCAGCCGATTTGATAGGCTTGTCGAGCGTGTTTGTGGTCATCGGCTGGTCTCCAGTTGGGGCGGATTGGACAGTTTGTCGACGCGGCGCGCATGGCGATCGCCGGCGAATTCGGTGGCCAGGAAGGCGTTGAGGCAGGCCTTGGCCATATCGATGCCGGTCAGCCGCGCACCCATTGCGATGACGTTGGCGTCATTATGCTCGCGCGCGAGTTTGGCCGACAGCGGTTCGGACACGAGCGCGCAGCGCGCGGCAGGGTTGCGGTTGACCGAGATTGAAATACCGATGCCCGATCCACACAGCGCCACGCCGCGGTCCGCGCGTCCGTCGGCAATCGCTGCGGCAAGGGCGTAGCCAAAATCGGGATAATCGACGCTGTCGGGGCCGTTGGTGCCCAGATCCTCGACCGCATGTCCGGCGTCGCGCAGCCAGTCGGCAAGCGCGGCCTTGAACTCGAAGGCGGCGTGGTCAGAGGCAATGGCGATGCGCATCGGCGCGCTCCCGCTTGAGGAAGGGAATCGATGAGCGCGCTTTAGGCGAAGCGGTGCGGCTTGGCCATAAGCGAGGTGGCAAATTTGTGACGCGGCCGATAAAGCGCCTCCATGTCCGACACGATCATCTCTATCCTGATGCTGACAGGCGTCCTTCTGACCGGCGCCGCCGTCTATGTCTTTCGCAGGGGCGACCGCCACCGCGCGCTGTTAATGCTCGTCGCGGCGCTGGTGATGTTCGCCAATGTGGCGATCTGGCTGGTGCCGGTTACATAATCCTCCCCATCGCGCTGCGAAAGGGAGGACCCGTTTGTCAGCGGATCGGCGAATCCGGCGCGAGCCGCATATCCAGATAGTTATCGAGCGACTTCATCAGCTGGTCGAGCTCATGCTCGAAGAAGTGGTTGGCGCGCGGGATCTCGTCATGATGGATCGTGATGCCCTTTTGCGTGCGCAATTTGTCGACCAGTTTCTGCACCGCGCTCGGCGGCACGATTTCGTCCTGGCCGCCAGCGACGATGATGCCCGACGAGGGGCAGGGCGCGAGAAAGCTGAAATCATACATGTTCGCGGGCGGCGCGACCGAAAGGAAGCCGCGGATTTCAGGACGACGCATCAAAAGCTGCATGCCGATCCACGCGCCAAAGCTGAAGCCCGCGATCCAAGTCGTCTGCGCTTCGGGATGGATCGACTGCACCCAGTCGAGCGCCGAAGCAGCATCGCTGAGTTCGCCGATGCCGTTATCGAACGTCCCCTGGCTGCGGCCAACGCCGCGGAAGTTGAAGCGGAGCACGGCAAAGCCGCGCGCGACGAAGCTCTTGTACATCGCCTGCGTGATGCGGTCGTTCATCGTGCCGCCGCCCTGCGGATGCGGGTGGAGGATCAGCGCGACCGGCGCACGCGGGCGCGGCGGGGGCGAAAAACGGCCTTCGATGCGGCCCTCGGGGCCGGTAAAAATCACGTCGGGCATGGGAGCACCTCTTATCTTTTTGAGCTCACGGCCGAATCGCCGGACGGCGGGGTGGCGGAGCGAAGATGGCGCCTATATAGAAATTGGGTAGCAAGTTGCAACTTTTGCGAATCGCTCGCAATAAGGATCGTTTCACGCGATGATTTACCTCGATTACCAAGCCACGACGCCGCTCGCCCCCGAGGCGCGTGCGGCGATGTTGCGTTGGCTTGAGGGGCCGGGTGAGGGTGACAGCTTTGCCAACCCGTCGAGTAGTCATAAGAGCGGGCGCGCAGCGGCGGCGGCGGTTGAGGTGGCGCGCGATCAGGTCGCGGCGCTGTTGCCGAAGGGTGGCCGGGTGTTCTTCACCTCGGGGGCAACCGAGGCGCTCAACTGGGCGCTGTTGCGTGGTGCCGAGGTAATGCCCGGTGGCGTCGCGGGCCTGAGCATCGAACATGCGGCGTCGCTGCAATGCCTCGAACGGCTGAATGCGACGGTCTTGCCGGTTGATGGCGCGGGGCTGGCGTTGCCGCCGGACGCCGACCTGGTCCCCGAACACGGCATCGTCGCGACGATGCTGGTGAACAACGAGGTGGGAACGGTCCAGCCAGTCGCCGATTATGCCGCCGCGGCGCATGCGAAAAACAGCCTGCTGCTCTGCGATGCTGTGCAGGGATATGGCCGCGTCGCGATCCCTGAAGGCGCGGACCTGATCGCGCTGTCGGCGCACAAGATTCACGGGCCAAAGGGCATCGGCGCGCTATGGATCAGGGACGGGGTCGATCTGCCGCCCCTGATGTTCGGCGGCGCGCAGGAACAGGGTATGCGATCGGGCACCGTCTCGCCGGCCCTGTGCGCCGGGTTCGGCGCCGCCGCGGCGCTGGCAGGCGAGCGGTTCGATGCCGATGCCGCGCATGTTGAGCAATTGTGGGGCATCGCGCTGGATATGCTGTCCGAATGGACGATCAACGGGGACACCGAGCGGCGCTACCGCGGCAATTTGAACGTCCAACGTGAAGGGGTGAACGGCCTGCGCCTGATGTCCGACGCGCGCGACGTCGCCTTTTCACTGGGCAGCGCATGCGGTAGCGGGTCGGGCAAGGTCAGCCACGTGCTGCGCGCGATGGGGGTCAGCGAAGCCGACGCTCGGGCTTCGATCCGTCTCGGCTGGGGGCGCTACACCAGCGAACAGGATCTTCGCGCGGGACTGGACGCCATCACGGCCGCCGCCCGATTACAGGGGGTCAACTGATGCGGATCACTTTTATCCATGCCGATGGCAAGGGCCGCACCGATGCTGATGCTGAACCCGGCGCGATCCTGCTTGATGTCGCGCAGGCGCATCTCATGCCGCTGGAAGGGACGTGCGAGGGGCAGATGGCGTGTTCGACCTGCCATGTCATCGTCGCCAAGGAAGACTTTGACCGCCTGCCGCCCGCCACTGAGATGGAAGAGGATATGCTGGACCTGGCCGCCGGGGTACGCCGGACGAGCCGGCTGGCTTGCCAGATATTGCTGACCGAGGCGATGGACGGCCTGACCGTCCACCTCCCCGGCGAAAGCCGGAACATGCAGGGGCCGCGGTGACCTGATCGACGAAGGGGAAGAGCGAGCATGAGGCAGTTGTGGGCATTCCTGATCGTAACGCTTAGCCTGACCGGGTGTGACAAGGTCGCCACCGCGCCCGATTCCGAACCGCCGGCCGCCTTCGCTCGCTTGTCCGCCGATCCGGTCGATCATGGCGCCCGGGTGGCCAGCGTCCTTGGCTGTACGGGCTGCCACGGCGATAATCTTGCCGGACAAGATTGGAGCGATCCCGAGTTTGCAGCGATGTGGACGTCAAACCTCAGCCGCCTCGTGCCGGCAATGACCGACGCGCAGCTGACGGCAGTCATCACCGGCGGGAAGCGGCCCGACGGGTCGGTTCTGTGGGGCATGCCCTCGCACTTGTTCACTCAATTGGCGGCAGAGGACATGGCGAGCCTGCTGTCCTTTCTGCGCAGCAAGCCGCCAGTGGGCGAAATGCATCCCCGGCCGGTGTTCAAGGCGCTGGGACAAAAGGAAATAGCCGAGGGGCTGTTCAAATCATCCCCGGTCGACGTCGCCGAACAGGGCGGACTCTGGCCCCCCGACGTGGGTGCCAATCATGCGCTGGGCCGCTATATCGCCCGCGCGACGTGCGCGGAATGTCACACGATGAGCCTGCGCGGGGGCACACCTTATCCGGGCGCCGAACGGCGCCCGGACCTGCGGATCGCGGCGGCCTATGACGGAGCGGCGTTCAATCGCATGCTGCACACCGGCATTGCGCCCGGCGAGCGCAAACTGAAACTGATGGGCGAAGTCGCGCGCGGCCGGTTCAAGCATTTTAGCGATACAGAAATCGCGGCGTTGTTCGGCTATTTGCGCGCGGTGGCCGCGAAAGACCCCTGACGCTGCACCGGCTTGCATTTCGGCACAGTCGCCGCCATATGCGCCGCGGGAGTCGGGCGGACGTGGTCTTCGCCAACCCGGTCAGGTCCGGAAGGAAGCAGCCGCAACGAATTCGCCGCGGGTCGTTCCGGCTCCCACCCATTTCCCCCTTCGACAATGTTGCAGCACCTGCCTAAGACAGGGCCATGAGCGATTCCGCCGACGACGAACCCCCGATGCTGGGAATGGACCTGCCCGAGGTGACGCCGCAGGCTTCATCCGGCCCGTACCGCGTTCTGGCGCGCAAATATCGCCCGCAAACCTTTGCCGAACTGATCGGACAGGACGCGATGGTCCGTACCCTGGGCAATGCGATCGCGCGCGACCGGCTGGCGCATGCGTTTCTGATGACCGGGGTGCGCGGGGTCGGCAAGACATCGACCGCGCGGCTGATCGCCAAGGCGCTGAACTGCATCGGTCCTGATGGACAGGGCGGGCCGACCATCGATCCGTGCGGCGTGTGTGAACCATGCCGGGCGATCACCGAAGGGCGCCATATCGATGTCATCGAAATGGACGCCGCGTCGAACACCGGCGTCGACGATGTGCGCGAGATTATCGAGGCAGTGCGTTATGCCGCGGTGTCGGCGCGCTACAAAATCTACATCATTGACGAAGTGCATATGTTGTCGCGTAACGCATTCAATGCGCTGCTGAAAACGCTCGAGGAACCGCCGCCGCACGTCAAATTCCTGTTCGCAACCACCGAAGTCAACAAGGTGCCGGTGACGGTGCTGTCACGCTGTCAGCGCTTCGACCTCCGCCGCATCACTCCCGACATGCTGTTTTCGCATTTCAGCTCGATCCTTCAGAAGGAGGGTGTCGAGGCCGAGGCGCCGGCGATCTGGCTGATCGCCAATGCCGCCGAAGGCTCGGTGCGCGATGGCCTGTCGATCCTCGATCAGGCGATTGCGCATGCGGATCTGGATGGTGGCGGGATGATCGGCGCGGCGCAGGTGCGGGTGATGCTGGGCCTTTCGGACCGATCGTCGATCGGTCAGTTGATGGCGACGATCCTGGAGGGCGATGCGGGCGCGGCGATCGATCTGACACGCGGCCAATATGCGCTCGGCATTGAACCCGTCGCGATGGTCCGCGGGCTGATGGACCTGACGCATGCGGTGACGCTGGCCAAAGTGTCGCGCCACGACGATCCGGCGCTGGCCGAGGCTGATCGCGAACGTATCGGTGACTGGGCGCAAAAGCTGGGCTTCGCACCGCTCAACCGTTTGTGGCAGCTGCTGATCAAAGGCCATGACGAGGTGCTCCGCGCGAATAATCCGCTCGAGCATCTGGAAATGCTGCTGCTTCGCGTGATTTATGCCGCGTCGATGCCCGACCCCGGCGAGCTGGCGAAGCTGCTCGAATCGGGACGAGTGCCGACGATGCCGCTGGCAGCTTCGCCCGCCTTTGCAACGGGGCCGGACGTCGCCGCGGCCGCGCCGGTCGCGGAGGCTGAACCCGTGGCAGAGGCCGCTGCCGCCGCAGAGATTCCGGCGACGTCGCTGACGATCGCCCAGATTCACCAGCTACTCGAAGCCAGCGGCCATCACCGGCTCGCGGTCGAGGTTCATGATCATTTGCGGGTTATCGAGCTCGAACCCGGTCAGCTCGTTTTTGCGCCGGTCCCGGCACTGTCGGCCTCCTTTCCCCGCGACCTGGGCGATGCACTGCTCGCCGCCACAGGCAGCCGCTGGCATGTCCGCGCTGGCGAGGGCGGTGCCAGACCCAGTCTGGGCGAGGTCCGCGCCGCGACGGTTGCGGACAATGACGCGCGAATCCGCGAACTGCCGTTGGTAAAGGCCGCGCTGGCTGCTTTTCCCGACGCAAAACTTGAACAGCCCGGCGACAACCGCCATAAGTCCAACCCATGAAATCGATCGAAGAGATGATGAAGGCGGCGCAGGAAGCCGCCGCCACGGTGCAGGCCCAGATGCAGGAGGCGCAGGCGAAGCTCGACAGCGTCGAGGTCGACGGCGTTTCGGGCGGCGGCCTGGTGCGGATATTGGCCAGCGCCAAGGGTCGCATCAAGTCGATTGCCATCGACGACAGCCTGATGGTGCTGTCCGACAAACAGATGCTCGAGGATCTGCTCGCCGCGGCGTTCAATGATGCGCGCGAAAAGGCCGACACGGTCAGCAACGAAGAAATGGGCAAGATGACGAGCGGCCTGTCACTGCCCCCGGGTTTCAAGCTGCCTTTTTGATTCAAGGTGTCATCGCCGCAAAGGCGCGACCGTCGTCGTTTTACGCGGCAATGCAGGATTGTGCCGACCTCGGCCCCCTGACGTCGGCGGGGCGACGTTTTCCTTCCCGTTCAGCACAGCGACATTGAATGCGTGTGAAGTTACGCCATATTAGCGATGAACACCCTATAAGAAGGGCGGTGCGTTCGTTCGTGACGCCCGTCCAGGAGCCGTAATGACGCAATCCTTTCCCCTGCTGCCGCTGCGTGACATCGTCGTTTTCCCGCATATGATCGTTCCTTTGTTCGTTGGTCGCGACCGCTCGGTTGCCGCGCTCGAAACCGCGATGGAATCCGACAAGGAAATTTTCCTCGTCGCCCAGCTTGATCCGGGTGAGGACGACCCGCAGCGCGAAGATTTGTACGACGTCGGCGTGATCGCCACGGTGCTGCAGCTGCTCAAGCTGCCCGATGGCACCGTCCGCGTCTTGGTCGAGGGCAAGGAGCGCGCCAAACTGGTTGCGCTGTCGGCCGATGACAAGACCGTGATGGCGACCGTGAAGCCGATCGACGATACCGTGGACGATAGCGTCGATACCGCGGCCTTGATGCGGTCGGTAGTCGACCAGTTCGAAAATTATGCGAAGCTCAACAAGAAGATGCCCGCAGAAACCGCGGTCCAGCTGTCGCAGATCGACGATGCCTCGCGCCTCGCCGATTCGGTGGCCGGCAATCTCAACATCAAGGTGTCCGACAAGCAGACGTTGCTGGTCGAAGATGCGCCGTCGAAACGGCTCGAAATGGTGTTTGCCTTCATGGAGGGCGAGCTGGGTGTGCTGCAGGTCGAAAAGAAGATCCGCGGCCGCGTGAAGCGCCAGATGGAAAAGAGCCAGCGCGAATATTACCTCAACGAACAGTTGAAGGCGATCCAGCGCGAGCTAGGCAACGACAATGGCGAGGGCGGCGACGACCTGACCGAACTGCAGCTGAAGATCGACAGCCTGAAAATGTCGAAGGAAGCCAAGGCCAAGGCGCAGGCCGAGATGAAGAAACTGCGTGGGATGGCGCCGATGTCGGCCGAGGCGACGGTCGTGCGCAACTATCTCGACACGCTGATCGGCCTGCCGTGGGGCAAGAAATCGAAGTTGAAAAAGGACATTGCGGCGGCGCAGGCGGTGCTCGACGACGACCATTATGCGCTGGAAAAGGTCAAGGACCGGATCGTCGAATATCTGGCGGTGCAGGCGCGCACCAACAAGCTGAAAGGCCCGATCCTTTGCCTTGTCGGTCCGCCGGGCGTCGGCAAGACCAGCCTAGGCAAATCGATTGCCAAGGCGACGGGGCGTGAATTCATCCGCCAGTCGCTGGGCGGCGTGCGCGACGAGGCTGAAATCCGTGGTCATCGCCGCACTTACATCGGCTCGCTGCCGGGAAAGATCGTCACCAACCTGAAAAAGGCGGGGACGATGAATCCGTTGTTCCTGCTCGACGAGATCGACAAGCTCGGCCAGGATTTCCGCGGCGATCCGGCGTCGGCGCTGCTTGAAGTGCTCGACCCCGAACAGAATGCGAAGTTCCAGGATCATTATCTGGAAATCGACATCGACCTGAGCGACATCATGTTCGTCACCACGGCGAACTCGTTGAACCTGCCGCAGGCGCTGCTCGATCGCATGGAGATCATCCGCCTCGAAGGCTATACCGAGGACGAGAAGGTCGAAATCGCCAAGCTCCACCTGATCGCCAAGCAGGTCGAAGCGCACGGTCTGAAGGACGGCGAATTCACGCTGACCGACGAGGCGCTGCGCGACTTAATCCGCTATTACACCCGCGAAGCCGGTGTCCGTACGCTCGAGCGCGAGATCGCGCGTCTGGCGCGCAAGGCGCTCCGTCGTATCCTCGAAGGCAAGGCCGAAAGCGTTACGGTCACGCCGGAAAACCTCAACGAATTCGCCGGCGTCCGCAAATATCGCCACGGCATGGGCGATCTGGAGGACCAGGTCGGCGCCGTTACCGGGCTCGCATGGACCGAGGTCGGCGGCGAGTTGCTGACGATCGAGGCGGTCACCGCGTCCGGCAAGGGCCAGGTCCGCACCACCGGCAAGCTGGGCGAAGTGATGACCGAATCGGTGCAGGCCGCGCTCTCCTTCGTCAAGGCGCGCGCGCCGGCCTATGGCATCAAGCCCAGCCTGTTCGCGCGCAAGGACATCCACATCCATCTTCCCGAAGGCGCCGTACCAAAAGATGGCCCATCGGCGGGCGTCGGTATGGTGACAGCCATGATTTCGACGCTGACCGGCATTGCCGTACGCAGCGACGTCGCGATGACAGGCGAAGTTACGCTTCGGGGCCGGGTATTGGCGATCGGCGGGCTCAAGGAAAAGCTCCTTGCGGCGCTGCGCGGCGGGATCACGACGGTGCTGATCCCCGAAGAAAATGAAAAGGATCTGGTCGAGATTCCGGCGAACATCACCAGCGGATTAAAGATCATCCCGGTCAGTCATGTCGACGAGGTTCTGGCCGTGGCGCTGGTCAGCCCGGTGGTGCCGATCGAGTGGACCGAGGCCGACGAACTGGCCGCTTCGCCGCCGTTGACGCCGGGATCTGACCCCGAGCCGACGATTCGCCACTGACCCCGGTTGCCGGACGCGGTGCGAGCCCGCTTTTCGTCGCAAAAACGTCGTTTTGCGACGATTTTCGGCCTTTTTTGCTTTGACAAGGCAGGGCTAAACGGCGTTAGTGACGCCCCATGGCGCAGCCATGAATCATTTAGCCAATCATACACAGGGGTTCCTTAGGCATGAACAAACAAGACCTGATCGCCGCCGTCGCTGACTCGAGCGGCCTGACCAAGGGTGACGCGAGCAAAGCCGTCGAAGCCGTTTTCGAAGCGATCACCGGGTCGCTGAAAAAGGGCGGCGAAGTGCGTCTCGTTGGTTTCGGTACGTTCGCCGTCAGCAAGCGCAAGGCATCGACCGGTCGCAACCCGCGCACCGGCGAAACGATGACCATCGCGGCGTCGAATCAGCCCAAGTTCAAGGCCGGCAAGGCGCTCAAGGATGCCGTCAACTGATCGGCAAGGCCTTTGGGTGAAAACAATCTGGGCCGCGGCGCAAGCTGCGGCCCGATTTGCATCTGGCCGATGCTTTCATCGAAATCGCCGTTGCATTCATCGGCGCAGCGGCTATGGCCGTCCGGCTTTCGGGCGTCGGCCAGCCGGTCGGGCCCGGGACGGGCGCGTAGCTCAGTGGTAGAGCACACCCTTCACACGGGTGGGGTCGCAGGTTCAATCCCTGCCGCGCCCACCATGACCGGGTCGGACATCGCGGAAACGATACCGCGCCTGACCGGGCCATTCATCGCCTATTCAATGCCTTCGCATTAGAGAGACGGCCATGATCCGCACACTGACCTTTTCGCTCATCTCGGCCCTGCTACTCCCTGCCGGCGTTCCCGCGGCCGCGCGCGGCAATCGCGATCAGGACAATTTGCGCGAGGCGGCGGCGCAAGGGCAGGTCATTCCGCTCAACCGCCTCGTCGCCGACGTGCGGTCGCGCGCGCCCTATAGCGAGATGACCTATCTGGGTGGGCCGCAGTTCGACGCAGGGCGGATGATTTATGCGCTGAAATTCATGGACGGCAGCCAGGTCGTCGTCGTGTATGTCGATGCCCGCACGGGCCGGATCGTTGGCCGAAAACCCTGAAAGTCTCAAATCGCTGACGGTCCGGGCGCAACGACATTTTGCGATGATCGTTCGGACTTGATACAGAGTCGAAATATGCGGCCGGTTTCACCGGTCAGCAAAGGAAAGGCGTCCGAATGCGCATCTTGATTGTCGAAGACGAACCCACCCTCGGCCCCCAGCTGAAGGCGACGTTGGAAGGCGCGGGTTATGCCGTCGATCTGGCGACCGACGGCGAGGACGGCCATTTCCTTGGCTCTACCGAAAATTACGACGCCGCCATTCTCGACCTTGGGTTGCCCGAGATCGATGGCTTGACGGTGCTCGACCGCTGGCGCCGCGAAAAGCGCAATTTCCCGGTGTTGGTGCTCACTGCACGCGATAGCTGGTCGGACAAAGTCGCCGGGCTCGACGCGGGTGCCGACGACTATCTTGCGAAACCGTTCCAGACCGAGGAGTTGATCGCCCGCCTGCGTGCGCTGATCCGCCGCGCCGCGGGCAATGCTTCGAGCGAACTGACGGCAGGCGACGTCCGGCTCGATACCCGTTCGGGCCGGGTGACGTTGGCGGGAGAGCCGGTCAAGCTTACCGCCCAGGAATATAAGCTGCTGTCGTACCTGCTCCATCACAAGGGCAAGGTCGTGTCGCGCACCGAATTGATCGAACATATTTACGATCAGGATTTCGACCGCGATTCGAATACGATTGAGGTGTTTGTCACGCGCATCCGGAAAAAACTGGGCGCCGACATCATCACGACGATCCGCGGCCTCGGTTACCAGCTCGACGATCCGCAATAATTTATGGCCGAGGCCGAAGTCGCCCCGGCGGTCGCAACAGACACGGACGCGGCGGCAAAACCGGCGGCGCTGACCAGCCGCATCACGGGTTCGCTGGCGCGGCGTATGATCGCGATTGCGGCGCTGTGGATTTCGGTGCTGCTGATTGGCGGCGGTTTCGCGCTCGACCGGGTGTTGACCGGAGCGATCACGCGGAATTTCGATTCCAGCCTCGAATATGTGCTGATCGCGATGATCCGGTCGTCGGAAATCGGCCCCGATGGCGAGGTGCGGCTGGTCGAACCGCTCGGCGACCAGCGCTTCCTTGAACCGTATAGCGGGCTGTACTGGCAGATCAGTGGCGGCGCGCAGGAACCCTATCGCTCGCGCTCGCTCTGGGAGCGTTCACTGAAAGCGCCGACGCCGCATATCGACGACCAAATTCATACCTATGACAGCAACCAGTTTCCAGAAGAGGAACTGCGCGTTCTGGAACGCAACGTCATCCTGCCCGGCAGCAAGGTCAATTGGCGGTACCAGATCGCCCAATCGCGCGAGGCGCTTGATGCGCAGGTGGGTGCAGTGCGGCAGACGTTGATTCCCAGCCTGGCGCTGCTTGGCCTTGGCCTGATCATCATGGCGGCGCTCCAAACTTTCTATGGTCTGTGGCCGCTGCGCCACATCCGCCGCGCGATCGCAGCGATGCGGGGCGGACAGAACCGCCGCGTCGACGCGCCTTTGCCGTTGGAAGTGCAGCCGATGGTGGACGAATTGAACGCGTTGCTGGCGCATAACGAGAAACAGGCCGAGGAGGCCCGGCTCCACGCCGGTAATCTGGCGCATGCGCTGAAAACGCCGCTGACGGTGCTGCTTAACAGCGCGACCAGCCAGACGTCCGAGCTCGCCGATACGGTGCGGCGCGAGGCCGCGACGATGCAGCGACAGGTCGAACATCACCTAGCCCGCGCCCGCGCGGTCGGGCGCCGCGGCGCCGCTCAGGCGCGCGCGAACGTTCGTGAAAGCGTCGACAGCGTCGCCCGCGCGGTGGCGTTGCTCTATCCCGGGGCGCGGCTCGATGCGGCGGGTGATAAACAGCTGATCGCGCGGGTTGAACGCCAGGATCTTGACGAACTGATCGGTAATCTGCTCGAAAATGCCGCGAAATATGGCGGTGGCAGTGTTTTCGTCACCATCCAGCGCGACGGCGCGATGGCCGAAATATTGGTCGAAGATGACGGCGCGGGCATTTCGCCGGCCGATCGCGAGCGCATCTTCGACCGCGGGGTCAGGCTCGACAGCGGCAAACCGGGCACCGGGCTGGGACTTGCGATCGTCCGCGACGTGGCGGAAATCTATGGCGGCAGCATCGCGCTTGAGGAGAGCGAGGATCTGGGTGGGCTGTTGGTGCGGTTGCGGTTGCCGGCGGGGTAAGGCGGGTGACTGGGTTGGGGTGGGGAGCTGCCCTCATATCTTCGTCACCCCGGACATGATCCGGGGTCCATGCGGCCTTGCACCGCCTGTACTGAGAGGGCGGATGGATCCCGGATCAAGTCCGGGATGACGACAATATAGGTCAACAACCGGTCGGAAGCGGCCCTATTCCGCCGTGACTTCCAACCCACGCTGCACTCCGGGGCGTGCCAACCCCGCATCGAGCCAGCGTTGCGCCTGCTTAAAGCGGTCAAACCCGACGATCTCGCGCGCGCCATAAAAGCCGATCAGGTTGCGCACCCAGCCGAGCAACGAAATGTCGGCGATGCTGTAATCGTCGCCCATGATCCACGCGCGATCCGCAAGCCGCTCGTCGAGCACGCTGAGCAGCCGCGTCGATTCCGCCGCATAACGATTACGCGGACGCTTATCCTCATAATCCTTGCCGACGAATTTGTGGAAGAAGCCAAGCTGGCCAAACATCGGCCCGACGCCGCCCACCTGCCACATCACCCATTGGATCGTTTCGTAACGCGCCGCGAGGTCGGCGGACAGGAACTGCCCCGACTTGTCGGCGAGATAAATCAGAATTGCACCCGATTCCCACAACGCCAGCGGCTTGCCGCCGGGGCCGTCGGGATCGATGATCGCCGGGATCTTGCCGTTGGGATTAAGCGCGAGGAACGCCGGATCGTGGCTTTCGCTCGCCATGATGTCGATCCGGTGCGGCTCGTAGGCGAGGCCGGTTTCCTCGAGCATGATCCCGACCTTGACACCGTTGGGCGTCGGCGCGGAAAACAGCTGGAGGCGATCGGGGTGTTGCGCGGGCCACCGCGTGAAAATGGCATGGTCGAGCGTCATGCGCTCTGTTCCCGCTTCGCCTGCTGGTGATGACGGATCACCTCGTCGATGATGAAGCGCAGGAATTTCTCGGTAAAATCGGGATCCAGATCGGCGTCGCGGGCCAAATTGCGCAGCCGTTCGATCTGACGCTCTTCGCGGTTCGGATCGGCGGGGGGCAGGCCGTCGCGCGCTTTCAGTTCGCCGACCGCCTTGGTCACCTTGAACCGTTCGGCCAGCATATAGACGAGCGCCGCGTCGATATTGTCGATACTCTGGCGGTAATGGCTCAGTTGATCGTCCATGCGCGGCTCCTCTTGTGCCCGGCACGCTTGGCACCGCTCAGGGGGCGCTGGCAAGCCGAAAGTCATTGCAAAATCGCGGCCGCGCGGCCAAGGCTCACGGTATCATGACTGCCGAAATCCACCAGCTCTACGGCGAACGCTCCCCTTCGCTTGACCCGATCATGGCGCTCGTCGCCGCCGATATGAACGAGGTCAACGCGGTCATCCTTGACCGCATGCAGTCCGAAGTGCCGCTGATCCCCGAACTCGCCGGTCATCTGATCGCGGGTGGCGGTAAACGGATGCGCCCGATGCTGACGCTCGCGTGCGGCAAGCTGCTCGACTATCCGGGGCGCCGCCATTGCAAGCTCGCCGCCGCGGTCGAGTTCATCCACACCGCAACGCTGCTTCACGACGATGTCGTCGACAAATCGGACCTGCGCCGCGGCCGCAAAACCGCGAACCTGATTTGGGGTAACAGCGCGCCGGTGCTGGTCGGCGATTTCCTGTTCAGCCGCGCGTTCGAGGTGATGGTCGAGGACGGATCGCTGAAGGTGCTCAAGATCCTGTCGCGCGCATCAGCGGTGATTGCCGAGGGCGAGGTCAATCAGCTGTCGGCGCAGCGCCGCATTGAAACGAGCGAAGACCAGTATCTGGCGATCATCAACGCCAAGACCGCCGAGCTGTTCGCAGCCGCCTGCAAGATCGCCGCGGTTGTCGCCGAACGCGATGAGGCGGCCGAAGCAGCGCTCGACGCCTATGGCCGCAACCTTGGTATCGCGTTCCAGCTGGTCGACGATGCGATCGACTATGTTTCGGACGCCGAAACAATGGGCAAGGGGGTCGGCGACGATTTCCGCGACGGCAAGGTCACCTTGCCCGTCATCCTCGCCTTTGCGCGCGGCAGCGCCGAGGAACGCGAGTTCTGGAAGCAGGCGATCGTCGGCCACCGCACGTCGGACGAAGATCTCGCCTTTGCGACCAGACTGCTCCACAAACATGACACGATCGCCGACACGCTGGCGCGCGCGCGCCATTATGGCCGCCGTGCGGTCGATGCGATCGGCGGTTTCCGTGCCAGCGAGGCGAAAGCGGCGCTGACCGAAGCGGTCGCCTTCGCCGTCGCACGCGCCTATTGATCCGCAACTGATGGCGATGGGAATGGGCCCTGTAGCGGACAATCCCGATGCCTATATCGCCGCGCTTGCGGACTGGCAGCGCGCGCGTTGCGTGATGCTGCGCGCGGCGATCATGGCGGCGGCCCCCTTTGATGAAACGATCAAATGGACCAACCTGGTATTCATGGCCAACGGCCCGTCGATCCTGATCCGTGCCGAGGACCATCGCGTGCTGCTCGGCTTCTGGCGCGGTAAGCGGCTGCGTGACATCGATCCGCGGATCAAGGCGAGCGGCAAATATGAACTTGGCAATCTGGTGATGATCGAGGGAACCGAGATCACTGCGCCTCAAGTCGCCCGATTGGCTGCCGAAGCTTTCCGCCTCAATGCCGAACTGGGCAATCCCACGGCGCGCACCTGATGCAGTTGCTCCCGATCGATCAGGTTCTGCCCGACATCATGGCGGCGCTCCTGCTCAAACCCAATGTGGTCGTGGTGGCGCCGCCGGGCGCGGGCAAGACGACGCGCGTTGCGCCCGCGCTGCTGGGTCAGCCGTGGTGCAGCGGCGACGTCTGGCTGCTCTCTCCCCGGCGCCTGGCGGCGCGCGCGGCAGCCGAACGCATCGCCGACGAGATGGGCGCAGCGGTCGGCGGCGTGGTCGGTTATGCGACGCGGCTCGACAGCAAGCAATCGGCAGCGACGCGGCTGCTGGTGATGACGCCGGGGCTGTTCCGCAACCGCATCCTAGCCGATCCCGAACTTGCAGGGGTGTCGGCGGTGCTGTTCGACGAAGTCCACGAGCGCAGCCTCGACGGCGATTTCGCACTCGCTCTGGCGATCGATGCGCAGCAGGGGCTGCGCGACGATCTGCGGCTGATCGCCATGTCGGCGACGCTCGACGGCGCGCGCTTCGGAGCGTTGCTTGGCAACGCGCCGGTGGTGCGCAGCGAGGGCAAGATTTTTCCGCTCGACCTGCGCCATATCGGCCGCCGCGCCGAGGATCGGCTGGAGGCGAGCGTGCTTGTCGCGGTGCGGCAGGCGATGGCCGATGAACCTGATGGCGACATGTTGTGCTTCCTGCCGGGCGCCGCCGACATCGAGCGCGCCGCAGCGGCGGTCGAGGCGGCCGGGTTGCCGCTCGTTGTCCACCGCCTGCACGGCCAAATCGACCCGGTGTTGCAGCGCAAGGCGCTCGTCCGCGATCCCGATGGTGGGCGTAAGTTGATCCTGGCGACCAGCATCGCCGAAACCAGCCTGACCATCGACGGGGTCCGGATCGTCATCGACGCCGGCCTGTCGCGGCGCCCGCGCTTCGACAAGGCGGCCGCGATTGCGCGGCTGGTCACCGAACGTGCCAGTCAGGCATCGGCGACGCAGCGGGCAGGGCGCGCTGCACGGCAGGGGCCGGGAGTGGCCTATCGCCTGTGGGAGGCAGCCGGGACCGCTGGCATGCCGCCGTTCGATCCGCCCGAAATCCATGAGAGCGACCTGATGCCCGTAGTGCTCGATTGCGCGAGCTGGGGCATTATCGATCCGCGCCAACTCGGCTGGCTCGACCCACCGTCACCCGCCGCGATTGCCGAAGCGAAAGGGCGGTTGCAGGCGATCGGCGCGCTGGGCGACGACGGCCGCATCACCGCCCATGGCAAGGCGCTCGCCGCGATCCCTCTGCCGGTGCCGCTCGCGCATATGCTGCTCGATGCGGCACGCGCGGGAGAGGGCGAGATGGCGGGGCGGCTCGCGGTGCTGCTCACTGAACCGGGGCTCGGCGGGCGCGGCGTCGATGTCGAGGCGCGGCTTGGACGCTGGCGGGGGCAGCGCGGCGACCGCAGCGAAGGCGCGGTCCGGCTGGCACGGCGGCTCGCGAGCATCGGCGACAAGCTGGCGGCGGGGACGGACGATGTCGCACCGCGCTCGATCGGCGGCTGGATCGCGACGGCGTGGCCCGACCGTGTCGCGCGCCAGCGCGCGGGACAGCGCGGCGAATATCTCAGTGTCGGTGGCCGCGCCTATCGCATTGATTCGGTCGAACCGCTGGCGGGCAGCGAATGGCTCGCGATTGCCGACGCGCAGGGTCATGCCGCGGGGGTCCGCATTCTCGCCGCTGCGCCGATTGAAGCCGCCGAGGTCGAGGCGATCTTTGCGAGCCGCATTATCACCCATTCGGCAAGTCGCTACGACGCCGCCAGCGATCGTGTCGATCACCGCCGCGAACGGCGTTTGGGTGCGATCGCGCTGGCCAGCGGGCAGGCGGGGCGCGGCGAAGGGGCCGAGGGTGATGTCGCGGTGCGGATGGCGGCGGTACGCGACAAGGGGCTGGGCCTCATCACCTGGGGACCGGTGTCGCAGGCGCTGCGCCAGCGGGCGTCGTTCGCAGGGATCGACGCGCTTTCGACCGGCGCGCTCGCCGACAGCCTTGAAATCTGGCTCGAGCCGCTGCTTGCGGGGTGCCGTGGGCTGCGCGATATTGGCGACCGCAGGCTGAGCGATGCCTTGATGGCGACGCTCGACTGGTCGGCGCGCCAGCTTCTCGAAAAACATGCGCCCGCCGACTATGCGACTCCCGTCGGCAGCCGGCACGCGATCGATTACGGCGCTGAGGGCGGGCCGACTGTCAGTGTGCGGGTGCAGGAACTGTTCGGGCTGGCGCGTCACCCGACGATCGGCGATCCGCCGGTGCCGCTGGTGCTCGCGCTGACCTCGCCCGCGCACCGCCCGATCCAGACGACGCGTGACCTTGTGTCCTTCTGGAGCGGTAGCTGGCACGACGTCGCGCGCGAGATGCGTGGCCGTTATCCCAGGCATAGCTGGCCCGACGATCCGGCGAATGCGCGGCCGACCTTGATGACGAAAGCGGCGCAGGCACGGCGTGATGCGCAATAGGCCTCTTTTCGCGGCGCGCCCTTGACGCTAAGGCGGCAACACAGGCACCAGAACAGGACGACCCCCATGAAAGCGCGCATTTTCCAGAAACCCAAAAATGCGATGCAGTCAGGGCGCGCCGGAACGCAACGCTGGACGCTGGAATTCGCCCCCGCCGAAGCGCGCAAGGCCGATCCGCTGATGGGCTGGGCGGGCAGCGGCGACACGCAGCGGCAGATCCGGCTCGGCTTTGCGAGCCAGGACGAGGCGGTGGCTTATGCGGACCGTAATGGGATCGATGCCGAAGTGGTTGCGCCGCCGGTGCGCACGCTGAAGATTCAGGCTTATGCGGATAATTTCAGGTAAGTTCTGAATGGCCGTCATTGCGAGCGAAGCGAAGCAATCTATGGCGGATTAGGCCTACTCTGGATTGCGGCGTCGCTCGCTCCTCGCAATGACGAGAGATGCCTACTCGCTGTCCGGCTGCAACAGCTTGTGCAGATGCACCACGACATATTTCATTTCCGCGTCGTCGACGGTGCGCTGTGCGGCGGCGCGCCATGCTTTTTCCGCCGTCTTATAGTCCGGGAACAGCCCGACCATGTCGAGGTTGTGGAGATCGACAAAGTCGGTGCCTTGCGGGTCGCTGACGCGTCCGCCGAACACGAGATGCAATTTGCTCATGGCTGCTGTCCTTGCGGGTCGGGGAGAAGGCGCGGCCCCTAACAGCGCGGCGCCGCTACGGCAAGCCGGTCAGTCGTCCTTGCGGCCTTTGGGAAGCAACGACCCGAGCAGCGCGCCGATGGCGATTGCACCGGCGACCAGCGCCATCGGCTGTTTCTCGGCGACCGTCTTCAGCTTGCTGTTCGCGCGCTTGGCCTGGACTTTGCCTTTTTCATACACCTCGCCGGCGGCCTCGCGGGCGACGCCCGCCTGCTCGCTGGCTTTCGCTGCAAAGTCTTCGGTCGCGGCGCGGGCGCGGCCATAACCGTCCTGAATCCGTGCCTTCGCTGCCTCTGCGGTCAGCCGCGCATTTTCGGCGGTTTTCTCGGCAAGTTCGCTCGCTTTGGCGCGCGCGTCGCTGGCGGTTTCACTGAACGGCTTCATCGTCATTCTCCACTGGTTCGATATATTCGCCGTCATCGGCATCGGTTTCGTCGGCGGGGGTGTTGTTCGCGAGGTGCAGGCGATCGGTGACTGCGTTCGCCAGATCCTGAATCTTGCGCGTCAATCGCGGCGCATGTTCCTTGATCGGTTCGCGCAGCAGCCAAGCGAGCCCTGCAACTGCGGCAAGCGCGATCGGCAAGCGATTTTCGCGAAACTGCTGCCGCACGGCATGCGCGGTGTCATCGATCTTTGCATTGACCCGATATTTGCCGCGATCGACCAGCGCTCCGGGCGTGAACGCCGCTTTAGCGACGTTGAGCCTTCGGTGCAGTTCGGCGCGCTGCAACATCGATCGGCGCGCTGCGGCTATCAGGCGATTACGCGTCCGCGCCATCATCGATCCCTTCATTGGTCAGATCGCTGCGAAACGCGGTGCGAATGTCGCCATAATGTCGATGCGCACGCCAGCCAGCAAGCGCGGCAATCGCCAGCAGACCCGACACGACCAGCAAAGTCGCAAGCAGCGGCCCGATCTGGGGCGACAGCGCCAAGATGGCGCCGAAGGCCAGCGCGAGCATGGCAACGCCCGCCGCGCTGGCGGCCACACCGCCCCAGATCGCAGCGCGGCTGGCCCCGTGTAGCGCCAGCTCGCCGCGCGCCTCGATCAACGCCAGCTCTGCCCGAGCGGTCGCCGACAGATTATCGACGACATCGCCAACAATCTGTTCGAGCGGCACGGGCGGCGGAGCAACCGGTGAGCTGTCCGGCGCGTAGCCGTGGCTTATGCCGTCAAAGCTGCGCTCTTCGGACGTGGGCGGAGGGGTCGGATCTGCAGATGGCAAGACCTTGTCAATCGTTCGAGCCGCCCTTGAGCATCCGGGCCAACACGAAGCCGATTACCGTTGCTGCGCCCACCGCGATCGCCGGATTCTTCTTGACCATAGCCTTGGTGGAAGCGGCAAGCTCGTCGAGATCCTTTTTGTCGAGCGTCGACGAAAGGCCCGCGACGGTTGCTGCGGCCGAGCGGGCATAGTCGCCATATTGCTTGCCGAATTTGCTGTCGACGGTACCGGCGCTGTCTTCCAGCATCTTGGCCAAATTGCCGACAGCGTCGGCGGCCTTGTTCTTACCCTTCGTCGCAGCATCGCGCGCCTTGGCAGAGGCCTGGTTCGCCAGCGTCGTCGCATCGCCCTTCAGCGAGGCGGCCTTTTTCGAGGCTTCGGACTTGATGGTGTCGCGGGTCGCAGCCAACTGGTCGCGGATCGGGTGATCCTTGGCGGCCTTCACGCTGGCTGGCTTGCGCGCAGGCGCAGCCTTGGTAGCGGCAGCCTTCGCAGGTGCCTTGGGACGCGGAGCGGCGACTTTCTTGGTCGCGGGGGTAGCGGCTTTGGCCATGGCGTTGTCCTCTTCTTCTTTTGTCGGGCGCCGCATCGGCGAACATCCCATTGGTCCTGCCTGAATATATAGCAAGAGCCGCCCATTGGTTCCATAGGCCAGCAAAATTCCTATGCATTATTGCGATTCCCGCGCCGCGCCGATAACAGGCGGTCGCCATTCCAAACCGGCCTATCGCTGGCCGCCAGCAGGACACCGACCATGACCGCCATCATCGACATCCACGGCCGCGAAATTCTCGACAGCCGTGGCAACCCCACCGTCGAAGTCGATGTGCTGCTGGAGGACGGCAGCTTTGGCCGCGCCGCGGTGCCGTCGGGCGCTTCGACGGGCGCGCATGAAGCGGTCGAACTGCGCGACGGCGACAAAAGCCGTTACTTGGGCAAGGGTGTGATCAAGGCGGTTGCCGCGGTCAATGGCGATATCGCCGAAACGCTGATCGGCCTGGATGCCGAAGACCAGCGCGAACTCGATCAGGCGATGATCGACCTCGACGGCACCCCGAATAAAAGCCGCCTTGGCGCCAATGCGATCCTCGGCGTCAGCCTCGCCGCCTCAAAGGCGGCCGCCGACGCGCGCGGCCTGCCGCTCTATCGCTATGTCGGCGGCGTGTCGGCGCGCACGCTGCCCGTTCCGATGATGAACATCATCAACGGCGGCGAACATGCCGACAATCCGATCGACGTGCAGGAATTCATGATCATGCCGGTCGGCGCCGGCAGCATCGCCGAAGCGGTGCGCTGGGGCAGCGAGATTTTCCACACGCTGAAGAAGGGTCTGTCGGCCAAGGGTCTCGCGACGGCGGTCGGCGACGAAGGCGGCTTCGCCCCGAACCTCGCCTCGACCCGCGCCGCGCTCGACTTCATCGCCGCCTCGGTCGATCAGGCGGGCTTCAAGCTCGGCACCGACGTCGTGCTCGCCCTCGATTGCGCCGCGACCGAGTTCTTCAAGAACGGCAAATATGAGATCAGCGGCGAAGGCCTATCGCTCAGCCCCGAACAGATGGCCGAATATCTCGCCGCGCTCGTCAACGACTACCCGATCAAGTCGATCGAGGACGGCATGAGCGAAGATGATTTCACGGGCTGGAAGGCGCTCACCGACCTCGTCGGCGACAAGTGCCAACTGGTCGGCGACGACCTGTTCGTCACCAACCCGCTGCGGCTGGAACAAGGGATCAAGGACGGGCTCGCCAACTCGCTGCTCGTCAAGGTCAACCAGATCGGCACGCTGTCGGAAACGCTCGACGCGGTCGATATGGCGCACCGCGCGCGTTACACCGCGGTGATGTCGCACCGTTCGGGCGAGACCGAGGACGCGACAATCGCCGACCTCGCGGTCGCAACCAACTGCGGCCAGATCAAAACCGGCAGCCTCGCGCGATCGGACCGGCTGGCAAAATACAACCAGCTGATCCGCATCGAAGAAGAGCTAGGCGACATGGCGCGTTATCCGGGCGCGGCGATTTTCGGGTAACGCCGTCATACCCGGTCCTCGTCATCCCGGACTCGATCCGGGATCCATTGCGGCGCCCGACCGCGTGGACCCCGGGTTAAGCCCGGGGTGACGAAGTTGGCGACGATGATCCGTCACTTCCCCTTCAAATATTTGTCGAACCACCCGATCGTGCGGCGCAGCGAGTCTAGCTGGTTTTCGCGTTTCTGGAAGCCGTGGCCTTCTTCGGGGTAGAAGACGGTTTCGACGATATTGCCCTTTGCCTTGAGGAGGTCGTTGACTTCCTGCGCCTGACCGCGCGGCACCCGGATGTCGTTTTCCCCCTGGATCGTCAGCAGCGGCGCCTTGGCGGCTTTCATATAGGTGAGCGGCGACGCGGCATCATAGACCGCGCCATCCTTTTCAGGGGTGCCGAGCAGAGTGCGCTGATAGGCTTTGAGAAACTCGTCCTGATCGCGGTACATCGTGCGCCAGTTGATGATGCCGAACCATTGCACCGCGGCGGCGAACTCGTCGGGCGTGCGGCCGATCGCCATCAGCGTCATGAAGCCGCCGTACGAGCCGCCGAAAATGCCGACCTTCTGTTTATCGACATAGCCTGACTTCACGAGGAAGTCCTTGGCCGCGACAGTGTCCTTCAGGTCGCCGCCGCCCAGATCCTGAAAATTCGCCTCCTGAAACGCCTTGCCATAGCCGGTCGAGCCGCGAAAATTGGGCTGGATCACGACATAGCCGCGGGTCGCAAAGGCGGTGGCGTAACGCGAAAATCCGTCCTGCGACTGGCTGGTCGGGCCGCCGTGGGGGATGACGATCGCAGGATTGCTGCCGTCGCGCTTCAGGTTGAATGGCGTCGTGACCACCGCGCTGATCAAGGTGCCGTCGAAGCTTTTGTAGGTCACGACCTGCGATTTGGGCAGGTTCGCCGGGGTCAGGCTGGCCATCGCAAAGGAAATGACCGGATCAGCGCGGTTCGCGGCGAGATCATAGGCGTAGAGCATGTTCGGCGAATCCGCGCCGCTGCGCGTGACGAACATGCGCTGGCCGTCGGGCGAGAACACGAGCGCGCCCGGAATCCCGTTGCGGCCCGGGTCGAGCGCGAGATCGGTCCGGGCCATCGTCGCCAGGTCGATACGCGACAGGGTCGAGCGGCCATCGTTATTGGTACGGATGAACATCGATTTGCCGTCGGGGGTGACGACGTCGCTCGATTCCTCCCACGGCGTTTTGGCAAGCCAGCGCCATTTCTTCGTCGCCGGGGTATAGGCACCGGCGTGCATCTGGCCGGTGCCGTCGTTGGTGGTCACCGCCAGCGTCGCGCCATCGGGGGCCGCGCCGCTGGCGATATAGACGGTCTTGGCCTTGCCGAGCAATTGGGTTGCGGCGCCGGTCGCAACGTCGATCCGCCACACTTCGCTGACCGATCCATCGACGCTTTGGCGATTGGCGATGACCGCCTTGCCGCCGTCGATCCAGCTGGCGACGCCCCAATTATATTGCGGGTCCTTCTCGGCGGTCAGGCTGCGGATTTTGCCGTTGACGTCCATCACCGCGATGTTGCTCTGCCCTTCCGACTTGAGCTTGGTGGTCAGCGCGACGAGCCCGCCCGCGGGTCCAGGGATCAGAGCTGTTTCGCTGCGGTCGGGCGTGTTGGTCAGATTTTCGACCGCGCCGCCGCCGGTCGGCACGCGGTAGATATCGGAATATTCGTCGCCGCCGGTGTCCTGCGTAAAATACAGCCACTTGCCGTCGCGCGTCGGCGCGAGACCGGCTTGCGCTTCGTTCGATTGCGTCAGCTGAACCGGCCAGCTGCCGCCCACGTCCATCCGCCAGATGTTGGCGCGGCCGGTCAAGTCGGTAGCGATGAAAATCTGTTTGCCGTCGGCGCTCCACACAACGTCGTACAGCGAACGGGTGACCCCGATGTCGTCGAGCGGGACCGGGCGGGCATCGGGATTAGCCGGCGAATTGATCGATTGCGGATCGGTGACGGGTCGGTCGGGCGTCGCGATCTGTGCGGCGAGCGGCGACGCGGTGGCAAGCAGTATCGCAGTAAGGATCAATCGCATAAATCACTCCCCATTTGTCAGGACGCGACTGTGCCAGAGCCAAATCTGATCGACCAGTCCGAAAAGTGTGGAAAAGCAGGCTATCCGTGCTTGACCCGTTGAATCAACTCTGATTCAAGGGCCGGAATGACGCAGCGCCACAAACTCCGTAAATCGATGAACCGGGCCGTCGGTCCGGCGATCGCCGTGATCGCGGTGTTGGCGATGATCGGCTACATCATTTTCGGTCCGACCGGCCTTTATGCCTGGGGCGATTATGGTCAGTCGGTCGAAAAGCAGCGCATCGTGCTGAGCGAGCTCGCCAAGAAGCAGGGTGAGCTGCAGAACCGGGTCAACCTGTTGGACCGGCGCCGCGCCGACCCGGACTTGGCCGAGGAATATGTCCGCGAAAAGCTGGGCGCCTATCACCCCGACGAAGTAATCATTCCGATGGAACCCGACGCAAAGCCGTAAGCGCGCGAGACTATCGTCGTCGGCATTGCGAGGAGCCGAAGGCGATGCGGCAATCTCCAGCTATCGGCCTGGCGCAAGACCGATAGCTGGAGATTGCTTCGCTTCGCTCGCAAGGACGGTTGGGTGCACTCTGCTGCGCCTTTGCTGCATACGTAAGTTAAGCGGGCATCCTCCCATGGCGGGCGTTGCCAACCCCGCCTTGGCTCTCCTATAGGGAAGCCTTGCCGTAACGGCTAAATGCAAAGGAACCCGCCTTGGCCAAAGCACCCGCGCACAAACCTGCTGCGCTGAAAAAAACTGCATCGACCCCGGCCGCTGCGACCAATCGCGAGCATCCGCGCGATCCCGTTCCGTATGACGCGACGCCCGAACAGTTGGAGAAATTCTATCGCGAGATGCTGCTGATCCGTCGTTTCGAAGAGAAGGCCGGGCAGCTTTACGGTCTGGGGCTGATCGGCGGTTTCTGCCATTTGTATATCGGTCAGGAAGCCGTGGCGGTCGGCCTGCAGTCGGCTCTCGATGGCGACAAGGACAGCGTCATCACCGGCTACCGCGACCATGGCCATATGCTCGCTTACGGAATCGACCCCAAAGTCATCATGGCCGAACTGACCGGCCGCGCCGCGGGGATCTCGCGCGGCAAGGGCGGGTCGATGCACATGTTCAGCGTCGAGAAGAAATTTTACGGCGGCCATGGCATCGTCGGGGCGCAGGTGTCGCTCGGCACCGGGCTGGCATTTGGGCATAAATATCGCGGCGACGGCGGCGTGGCGATGTCCTATTTCGGCGATGGCGCGTCGAACCAAGGGCAGGTGTATGAAAGCTTCAACATGGCGGAGCTTTGGAAGCTGCCGATCATCTTCGTGATCGAAAACAACCAGTACGCCATGGGTACTTCGGTTAACCGTTCGTCGGCCGAAGACCAGCTCTATCGCCGCGGCGAAAGTTTCCGCATCCCCGGCATGCAGGTCGATGGCATGGACGTGCTGGCGGTGCGCGGCGCGGCCGAAGCGGCGCTCGAATGGGTGCGCGCGGGCAAGGGGCCGGTGCTGATGGAACTCAAGACCTATCGTTATCGCGGCCATTCGATGTCCGACCCCGCCAAATATCGCAGCCGCGAGGAAGTGCAGGCGGTGCGCGACAAATCCGACGCGCTTGAACATCTCAAAAAACTGATGCTCGACGCCGGGGTTACCGAGGACAAGTTCAAGGAAATCGACAAGGAAATCCGGCAAGTCGTCGCCGATTCCGCCGACTTTGCCGAAAGCGCCCCCGAACCCGAATTGCATGAACTTTATACCGACGTGCTGGTGGAGCAATATTGAGATGGCCATCGAATTGAAGATGCCGGCGCTGTCGCCGACGATGGAAGAAGGCACGCTCGCCAAGTGGCTCGTCAAGGAAGGCGACACGGTTAAATCGGGTGACATCTTGGCCGAGATCGAGACCGACAAGGCGACGATGGAATATGAGGCGATCGACGAAGGGACGATAGGCCAGATCCTGGTCGCCGAGGGTACCGACAATGTGAAGGTCGGGACCGTGATCGCAACGATTACGGGTGAGGGCGAGGATGCTGCGGCTCCGGCGCCCGCCGCTTCAGCGGAGCCCGCCAAAACCGTCGCCCCAGCGGAAGCTGGGGCAACTAGCGGCGGCGCTTCCACGCCTGAGGTCCCAGCTTCCGCTGGGACGACGGCTCAGTCGTCCGCACCTGCCGCGACCGAACGCGCCTCCGACCCCGCGATTCCCGAAGGCACCGCGATGGTCAAGACCACCGTCCGCGAGGCGTTACGCGATGCCATGGCCGAGGAAATGCGCAAGGACGACCGCGTGTTCGTGATGGGCGAGGAAGTCGCGGAATATCAGGGCGCGTACAAAGTCACGCAGGGGCTGCTCGACGAGTTCGGCGCCCGCCGTGTCGTCGATACTCCGATCACCGAATATGGCTTTGCCGGGCTGGGCGCGGGCGCCGCGATGGGCGGGCTGAAGCCGGTCATCGAATTCATGACCTTCAACTTCGCGATGCAGGCGATCGACCACATCATCAACTCGGCGGCAAAGACCAATTATATGTCGGGCGGCCAGATGCGCTGCCCGATCGTGTTCCGCGGCCCCAATGGCGCGGCATCGCGCGTCGGTGCGCAGCACAGCCAGAACTTTGCGCCCTGGTACGCCAGCGTCCCCGGTCTGATCGTGATCGCACCTTATGACGCCGCCGATGCCAAGGGGCTTTTGAAAGCGGCGATCCGCACCGAAGATCCGGTGGTGTTCCTCGAAAACGAGCTGCTCTACGGTCGCAGCTTCGACGTTCCCGATGTCGAGGATTTTGTCCTGCCGATCGGCAAGGCGCGGATCATGCGAACCGGCGGCGATGTCACCATCGTCAGCTATTCGATCGGCGTCGGGCTGGCGCTCGAAGCCGCCGACCAGCTGGCGGGCGAAGGGATCGAGGCCGAGGTCATCGATTTGCGCACGCTGCGCCCGCTCGATATTGTGACCGTGCTGGCGAGCCTGAAAAAGACCAACCACCTCGTCATCGTCGAGGAAGGCTGGCCGACTTGCTCGATCGCCAGCGAATTGGCGATGGTCGCGATGGAGCAAGGTTTCGACGATCTCGACGCGCCCGTGATGCGCGTGTGCAACGAGGACGTACCGCTGCCCTATGCCGCCAATCTGGAAAAGATCGCCTTGATCGATACGCCGCGCGTCGTCGCGGCGGTGAAGGCGGTCCGCAATCGCGCCTGACGACCCGGAGGCGGCTTTCTATCCCGATATGCGCGATCCGCGCGTGATGGTCGCGGTGCCGCGGGAGCGGCGCGCGGCGATGACGGCGCTGTGGGGACTTGCCGCCCGCCTTACCAAGCTTCTGATCGACGCGCGCGAACCGTTGATCGGGCAGATCAAGCTGGCCTGGTGGCGCGACATGGCAGGCATGATCGCGGCCGATCCCGGCGGCCTGCCAAAAGGCGAGCCGCTGCTCGCCGAGCTGGCCGCGACATGGGAGGGGCAGGGCGGCCTCGACGCGCTGGTCGATGCGGCCGAAGCGATGCTGCTCGCCGAAACCGCCGACGACCGCCGCGCGGCGTCGGAGAGCTTTGGCATGCGACTTTTTGCGTTGTCGGGCGGCGATGCAGGCGGCGGGCGACGTTGGGGGTGGCTATGGGGCGCAGGCGTGGAGAAGGACGACCCCGTAGCGCGCCGACTGCTCGCGGACGCCAAAGCCTGCGATGCGCCCCGTCGCGATGTTTTTTCTGGAAATCGGGCGTTATTGATGCTCGACCGTTGGGCAGGAGCGATTGCGCAAAGCGACGGCGAACGGCGCTGGCGCGGCGAGGGTTGGCTGCTGTTCCGTCTGGGGCTGATCGGCCGCTGACGATAAAAACGCGCCGGGGGTGGAAAAGCGCCGCCCAAACATCTATCTTGTCCGGTACATAATAGGGTCGCAGGGGACATCTGCATGTTCAACGGGCTGATCGCCTATCTCGATTCGATCAAGGCGCGCGATCCCGCGCCGCGGTCGCGTTGGGAAATCCTTCTTTACCCCGGCCTCGTCGCGGTCGGCATGCACCGTATCGCGCACTGGCTGTTCGAAGCGCGATTGTTCTTCCTCGCGCGCTTCGTCAATCATCTGTCGCGCTGGATGACCGCGATCGACATTCATCCGGGAGCGAAGATCGGGCGCCATTTGTTCATCGATCATGGCTTTACCGTGATCGGCGAGACCGCCGAGATTGGCGACAATGTCACCATTTATCAATGCGTGACGCTGGGCGGGACCGATCCCGCCAATGGCGTCGCGGGCAAGCGGCATCCGACCTTGGCCAACGATGTCATCGTCGGATCGGGCGCGCAAATTCTCGGCCCGATCACGGTCAGCCCGCGCGCGCGTATCGGTGCCAATGCGGTGGTGACCAAGGACGTGCCCGAAGGCGCGGTTATGGTCGGCATCCCGGCGCGCTCGACTTTGGTCGACGCTGCCGAATATGCCCGCGAATTTGTGCCCTATGGCACCTGCAACGAGACGTTCGACCCGGCGACGCAAAAGGTTGAGTTGCTCCAGTGTCAGCTGGAGCAGATGCAAAAGCAGCTCGCTCAGCTGATCGCCGAACGCGACGCCGTTGCCGAGGATGAGGCGCCGCCGCGCAAAGGGAGCCGGAAAAGCGCCTGATGGGAACCGTCACGCCTCTGCCGTTCCATGGCCGGATGGTACCGCAGCAGACCGGTTTCGAACGCCCTGAACTCATGCGCATCCTCGACCTGTATGGCCGGATGGTCGCGGCGGGGCATTGGCGCGACTATGCGATGGATTTCCACCGCGACGCTGCGATCTTTTCGGCCTTCCGCCGCGCCGCGGAGCGGCCCGAATATCGCATCGAAAAACGCCCCGCCTTGCGGAGCAGGCAAGGCATGTGGGCCTTGGTCTCCGAAGCCGGGGCGATTTTGAAGCGGGGGGACGAGCTTTCGAACGTGCTCGCCCCCGTCGAACGCAAGCTTATGAAGCTGGTATCGGACTGAGCGACCGCGTCGTGGCGGGCAGCTGGTCCGCCAGATTGTCGGGCAACAGGCCGACCACCGTCGCCCGGGCATTCTGCCAGAAGGCGGAGAGCAGCAGCAACGCCGATCCGATGACGAACGCTGTCAGCGCGACATTGAGTTCGACCGCGCCAAACGTGTTGAACAGCTGGGTCATTGCGAACAGCACATAGGCGAGCGCCGAAACGAGTAACGCCCGGCGGTCGATCGCCAGCGCGATCAGCCCGAACAGGATATAGACGCCGATCACCATCACCGCCGCGGCGCTGCCGATGTCATCACCGCGCGTGACGCCGAGCAGGTGGAAGATCGGGTGCGCGATCATCGGTGCGGCGAGCAGGTGGAGCCAGAAGGCGACGTCGCTGCGCCGCGTCTGGCGCACCCGATCGCTGCGATCCCACCACATGGCGAGCATGAACACGCCGAGCCCGGCGATCAGCACGAGGATCATCGGCAGCGTGCCGTCGGGGCTGGGCATTCCAGTGATCGCCAGCACCAGCGCGACCGCGGTCGCGGCGAGCGCGGCCGTACCAGCGGCAACGGTGATCGGGACCATGAAGCGCTTCCAATGGAGCCAAGTCGCGCCCGCGGTGATCAGCGCCATGGCGCTGATGATGATCGCGCCGACGGTTTCATCGGGGCGATTGCCGAAAATCGCTTCGCCATGTTCGACCAGGAAACCGACCATCGTCGCAAAGACGCCGCCGGCAAAGGCAAGCACCAACACGATGCTGGGCAATGCCATCCGCCGTTTGCGGGTGAAATATTCGGCCAGGAACCAAGCCGTGGCGGCGACAAATGCACCGCCCAGCGCGGTATGGATCGATGCGCCGATCCAGCCCACTGCCATGAGCAGGATCACTGCGGCGATGCTGACGAAAATATCGTTGAAGCCGGTAATGAGGCGAAATGATTCCTCGTCCGCTCCGGGGGCGGCACGGACCGATGCGATATGCGACCGGAAAGCCAGCGCGGCCTCCGGCGTCAGTACTTTCGCATCGACCGCAGCTTGCAGGTCGGTTTCACTATACATCGGGGTCGTCCTTCTGTCCGATCCCCTTGCCCCGTCAGGCATCTAGCACAAGTGTGTTAGTGATGCAATACGATAAGTCAGGCGAAGATTTGCGCCGAGGTCAGCCGCTCGCTTTGTGCGCGCGAGATGCGATCAACGAGCCGGTAGGCGAGAGGATAGAGCGCGAGGGACAGCACTGACGAAAAGGTTTCGGCTTCCAGCGCGCTTCGTGCGTCGGCCGCATTGGCGGGATCGAGGCCGAGACGGAAAGCGAAATAAGAGGCGATGCCGGTAAGAACCCATAGGCCCCACCAGTAGACGAGCAAGGGTTCGCCGCGATCCAGGTCGCGTCCGCCGCTGTGGCTTGCGTTCCAGATCTGGCGCATCGCATCAAAGGGTTTGTACAAATTGGCGATGGGCACGAAATGCCAGCCGACCGCCCAGCCGGGAGTATAGCGAAACCCCAGTACCATCGCCGCATCCACATTGGCCGCCGCGCGATAGATCCACATGCCGAACACGACATAGGTGGCGACGAGCAACAGCCAGTTGGCGAGCAGGACGCCGGCATACAGGCCGTCAGGGCTGGTCACATCGCCGGCATTGTCGAGGCTGATCCAGCCCTGCAATTCGGCAATCTCGCCGATCAGCATCAGGGCGACCAGCGCCAGACCTCCGATCAGCATCGCTTTGACGACCTTAGCCCGACGTTGCAGTAAATCTATTCCGTCACCGAGAGTCATCTCCGCCATACCATTCCCCCGCATGGGGCGGCCGCCCCGACTGCCCCATGTAGAGGATATGTACCAGCGTCACCCCAGCGCCATCAATGCTTTCATGACATTCATCGACTGCTCGCTTCCCGACTGCGGAACGATTTCACCGTTGCGGTCGATGATCTTTTCCCACGCCGCAGCGACGCCCTCGGGGGTGCGCTCGTCCTCGGGCAATGCGACGCCGGGGGTCATGGTGACATAGGCCGCGTGATAGGCACCGGCGCCCGCGCCAATAATCATGTTGGTGGGGGCATCCTCGCTCACCAGATAGAGCGCGGCGGGGACGACATTTTCGGGGGTGAATTTCTCGAACAATTCGGCGGGGAAGATGTCCTCGGTCATCCGCGTACCCGCGACCGGGGCGATCGTGTTGCAACGGATGTTGTATTTTGCGCCTTCGAGGTGGAGCGTCTTGGTCAAGCCCGCGAGACCGAGCTTGGCGGCGCCATAATTGGCCTGACCGAAATTGCCGTAGAGGCCGGTCGACGACGCGGTCATCAGGATGCGGCCATAGGCCTGTTCGCGCATCAAATCCCAGCACGCCTTGGTGACGTTGGCGCTGCCGCTGACATGCACTTTCAGCACCAGGTCGAAATCCTCGGGGGTCATCTTGGCAAAGCTCTTGTCGCGCAGAATGCCGGCGTTGTTGATCAGGACATGGACGCCGCCCCAGGTTTCCTTCGCCTTGGCGACCATTTCGACCATCTGGTCATATTCGGTGACGCTGCCGCCGTTCGACATCGCGGTGCCGCCTGCCGCCTTGATTTCTTCAACGACGGCAAGCGCCGCGTCCGAATGGCCGGTGCCATCGCGCGAGCCGCCCAGATCGTTGACCACAACCTTCGCGCCGCGGCGCGCCAGTTCAAGCGCGTAGGCGCGGCCAAGGCCGCCGCCGGCACCGGTGACAATAGCAACGCGCCCGTCAAATTTGATCGTCATGATGATCTCCCGAGGGGGCAAGCCACGAGGGGGTTGCCCGAAAAAACTGGCCTGTCCTTAGCCGTTCGCCGCACACAGGCAAGGGGAGAACGGAAAAGCGCATGCTGCAACGAAAATGTCATGCAATTGACGTGCAACTGTCACAGAGACGTCATAACAGCGCCGCGAGTTTGTCACCTTTTCGCAACGGAGCAAATCCCATGCGCCCTTTCATGCTTGCCACGGCGGGCTTCATGCTACCTTTCGCGGCGCCGGCCTTCGCTGCCGAATCCCCCGAGGGTCCGCCGAGCCCGACCGCTGCTGCGAGCGATCCCGAAACGGCAAAGGCGCCCAAAAAAAAATCGGAATGGGAATTCAAACCGCGTTGGCGGCTGCAATATGATTTCGCCCATGTTGACGGCCCCGCAGGTCTTGTAGGCACGGGGAACAGCGAAGAGATCCGCCGCGCCCAGCTGGGTGTGGACATCAAGATGCCCGGCGGTTTTTCGGCGCGGATCGAGGGTGAGTTCACGGCCGATCCGGTCGAACTGGTCGACGCCTATCTCGCGTGGAACGGCGACGGCATCAACGTCACCGCAGGTCAGCATAAATTCTTCTCGCCGCTCGACGACATGACGAGCGACCTCAATACCAGTTTCACCGAACGCGCCGCGCTCGTCACCGCGTTCAATTTCTCACGCCGCACGGGGCTTTCGGCGGGCTATGTCAAGGGCGATTTCCAGGTCAACGCTGGGATCGGCACCGATCCGCTCATTCAGCTAAACGACGTCGATGACAACAGCATCTCGGCGCATGTGCGGACGGTATGGATGCCGCAGCTCGGCAAGGCCAAACTGCATTTCGCGGCCGCCTATCACTGGCGCGACCGCAAGGATTCCTCCGTCGTTCCGGTGCGGTATCGCCAGCGCCCGCTCGTTCATTCGACCGAGACGCGCTATGTCGCCACTCCGAACTTGCTGGCCGACCGCGAGCAGACCTATGGCGTCGAGGCGGCTGCGGTGAATGGACCGTTTCATTTCGCGAGCGAGGCTTATTGGCATCACACAAGCCGTCCGGCCGGAAGTGACCCCACCTTTTTCGGCGCCTATGCCGAGGCTGGCTTTTTCCTGACCAAGGGCGACAGTCGGCCTTTGAAGGGCGGCCAGTTCGGCGCCATCAAGCCGAAGAAGGCGCTGGGTGACGGCGGTATCGGTGCGGTCCAGATCAACGCGCGCTACGATTATCTCGACCTCAACAGTGGCGGCGTCGTCGGTGGGACGCAGCGCGGTTACCTGGCGTCGCTGGTGTGGACCCCGACGACCTATCTCAAGCTGATAGCCGAATACGCACGGCTCGATTACCGCAACGCCGCGATCGCAGTCGCGGGGGACCGCGACTATAGCGTCGATGTCATCGGCGCTCGGGTCCAGCTTACGTACTGATGATGTGTAGTCCCTGCGAAGAGGGGGCCGTCGTCGATCCAAGCAGCGACGGAGGAGAAAAAGCCGCTAGCGACCGCCGCCATCGCGGGCGCGACGGCTGGTCTTAGTCACTTGCTGCCATCCGTCGCCGTCGCCTACCATTGGCCCGCCTGACTACAGCCCACGACACCCTCCTCGCGCCGAACCAGTACAGAAATTCTCTTCTTTCGCTATGTTCGCCGCTTATGGATGTTCCACCGATCGTCGCCGGCAGGCTGGCCGCATCGACAAATGGCGCAGGAGCACCAAATTGATCAGAAGCCTTTTGTTCGCCGCCTTCGCAAGTATAGTCTTGGCCAGCTGTACCGATGCTGCCAACGGGCAGTCGGCTCCGTCCGCCAAATCCGCCTTTCAAGCGCAGCGCGGCGAGGGCTTGCCATATGAGGTCTCCGACACCGAAGTATGGGATGTCCCCGACCCTGTTTCGGCGCGTGATTATCAGGTTTTCGTGGCGCTGCCGCCTTCCTATCGCGACCAGCCTCAACGCCGATACCCCGTCCTGTATGTCACTGATGCCGATTATGCCTTTCCGGTGATCAAGCAGATCGGCCGGCGGCTGAACGTCGAGCGACCCACGGTCGAAGAGTATATTCTCGTGGGCCTGTCTTATGCGAAGGGCGAGGGTGGAATGCAAAGTCGGCGGCGCGATTACACGCCGACGCCTAACGGCCCCAGCACCGCACCTGCCGACGCCGAACATGGCAAGGCGGCGGCTTATGCCGCTTATGTCCGGGATCAGGTTTTACCTTTTGTGGCCGGACGTTACCGGACGGATGAGCGCCGCCGCCTTTTCCTTGGTCATTCCTATGGCGCGCTTTTGGGTGCCGAAATATTGCTGAGCGAGCCTCGTCTGTTTGACGGCTATATCCTCGGCAGCCCGTCCTTCTGGTACGACCATCATCATATGGCGGAGCGAGAAAAGGCCTATGCGGCCAAGCACAAGGATCTGTCGGCCCGCGTCTATATGTACATCGGCGAATATGAGGAAATGCGACCGGGTGACCCCCGCTACGCCAAGGACGTCAATATGGTGACCGATACCCGCGCCATGGATCGCGCGCTACGGTCGCGCAATTACCCGTCGCTGCGCATGGAGGTGGAGGTGTTGAACGATGAAGATCATTTCACTGTCGCCCCGCGTGGCTTTACCCGCGGACTGAAATATCTGCTCCCCGCGAAGGCGCCATGACATCCGGATCCAGCACAAATTGCCGCTCCTGTTCCGACCAATGATCTGAATCACTTGGAAAAATTGGTGAACGTGTAAAGCCCGGCGCACATAAACCAAAAGGCGGCCAATCAATGTCTGACATATCGACCCGAAACAGCGACCTGGACCAGATGCAGGGGCCTGATCCCGCAGGGACAAATGGCATGCGTACGGCCTTGCTCATCATCGGCGCGCTCGTGGCGCTGGGGGGCGCCTATTTGCTATTCTTTCTGTCGTTGTTGATGATCGGCTTCTCGTTCGACGCTCCGGGGGCGAAATTCTGGGATTCCGGCGCGTGGCTTCGCTTACTGGCGCTCTGGCCGCCGACGTCGTTGCTCCTTGTCGCGATTGCGGCGGTCGTCTGCATCTTCCGGCCATCGCTGCGCTTGCTGTGGATCGCGCTCAGCATCTTCGCGGCGACGATCGTCGCGATCGTTACAGCTCTGAATGTAATCGGGTAAGCGAGGCCCCGGGAGGTCAGACGTTCTTCCCCGAATCCAGCGCATAACCCGCCGACCGCACGGTGCGGATGATATCCGTGGTGCCAGGCAGATTGATTGCCTTGCGCAGCCGCCGGATATGCACGTCGACCGTCCGCAGTTCGATGTCGCTGTCCTGGCCCCACACGCTGTCGAGCAATTGGCCGCGCGAGAAGACCCGGCCCGGATGCTCCATGAAATGGCGCAGCAGGCGGAATTCGGTCGGTCCCATCGCAACGATCTGGCTGTTGCGCACCACCTTGTGCGCCACCGAATCCAGTTCGATGTCGGCATAGGTGAGCAGTTCGCCCGCGAGCGCGGGGCGCAGGCGGCGGAGCACCGCCGACACGCGCGCGACGAGCTCGCGCGGGCTGAACGGTTTGGTGACATAATCGTCGGCGCCGGTTTCCAGGCCGCGGATCCGGTCCTCTTCCTCGCCGCGCGCGGTGAGCATGATGATCGGAACATTCGCCGATTTCGGGTTGCGGCGCAGGCGGCGGCAGACCTCGATGCCCGGCAGGCTTTCGATCATCCAGTCGAGCAGGACGATGTCGGGGACGCGTTCCTCGACCAGCACCAGCGCCTGTTCTCCGTCGGGCGTTTGCCGGACCGAAAAACCCTCGCGTGCGAAATGCCAGACGATGAGCTCGGCGATCGCCTCGTCATCTTCGATGAGAAGCAGGTCGGGCTGCGGCATCAGTTTTGCTCCTGCTCCGCAGCGCCGTCTTCGGGCTGCTCGCCACGCTCACGTTCCTCCATCCGTTCGCCAGTCACCACATAATGGACCATCTCGGCGATGTTGGTCGCGTGATCGCCCATGCGCTCCAGGTTCTTGGCAACGAACAACAGATGCGCGCTTTCCGAGATATATTTCGGATTTTCCATCATGAAGGTGACGAGGGTGCGAAAGATGCTGTTGTAGAAATCGTCGACGATCTTGTCGCGCACCGTCACCCGCACCGCGAGTTCGGCATCGCGCGCCGCAAAGCTGTCGAGCGCGTCGTGGATCAGTTCGGCGACGATCGACGACATCGACATCAGCAGCGGGATCGCCTCGATCGACCGCGTCTGGTCCATCAGCGCGACGCGCTTGGCGATGTTCTTGGCATAATCGCCGATCCGCTCGACGACCGAGACGATTTTCAGCGCCGCGATCATCTCGCGCAGATCGTCGGCCATCGGCGCGCGCAGGGCAATGGTCTGAACCGCGAGCTGTTCGACTTCGCTTTCCAGCGCGTCGATCTTCTTGTCATCGCGCACGACCTGCGCGGCGAGATCGAGGTCGCCCTTGTTGAGCGCGGTCATCGCCTGGAGCAGCGCCTGTTCGGCACGGCCGCCCATCTCGCTGATCAGGCCGCGGAGGCGGTTGAGATCTTCGTCGAAAGCCTTGACGGTATGATCGTTCGTTAATGCCATCACTCTGTCCTTTCGCGGCTACGGATCAACCGTAGCGGCCGGTGATATAATCCTTGGTGCGTTCCTGCTTCGGGTTGGTGAAGATGTCGGTGGTCTTGCCATATTCGACCAGTGTCCCGAGGTGGAAAAAGGCGGTGCGCTGCGACACGCGGGCCGCCTGCTGCATATTATGGGTGACGATCACGATCGCGTATTTGCCGCGCAGTTCGTGGATCAGTTCCTCGATCTTTGCGGTCGCGATCGGGTCGAGCGCCGAACAGGGTTCGTCCATCAGGATGACTTCGGGATCGACCGCGATCGCGCGGGCGATGCACAGCCGTTGTTGCTGACCGCCCGACAGCGCGGTGCCGCTTTCCAGCAACCGGTCCTTGACCTCGTCCCACAGGCCGGCGCGGACCAGCGCGCGTTCGACGATGACGTCGAGGTCGGCCTTCGACGGCGCGAGGCCGTGGATGCGCGGGCCATAGCCGACATTGTCATAGATCGATTTGGGGAAGGGGTTCGGTTTCTGGAACACCATGCCGACCCGCGCGCGCAGCTGCACCACGTCCATCGACGGCGCGTAAATATCCTCGCCGTCCAGCTCGATGCGGCCGGTGACCTTGGCGCTCGCGACGGTGTCGTTCATCCGGTTCAGCGAACGCAGGAAGGTCGACTTGCCGCAGCCCGACGGGCCGATGAAGGCGGTGACCAGGTCGGTGCCGACGTCGATCGATACATTGTTGATCGCCTGTTTCTCGCCATAGAAAACGTCGACGCCATGCGCCTTCATCTTGGGGTCGGTAATGGTCAGGTCGTCTTGGGTCATGATCACCAGCGTTTTTCGAATTTGTTGCGAAGATAGATCGCAAAGGCGTTCATCGACAGCAGCACGATAAGCAGCACGATGATCGCGGCGGAGGTTTTTTCGACAAAGCCCCGGTCGACTTCGTCCGACCAGAGGAAGATCTGCATCGGCAGCACCGTCGACGGCGAACAGATGCCGCCGGGGACGTCGCCGATAAAGGCGCGCATGCCGATCAGCAGCAGCGGCGCGGTCTCGCCCAGCGCGCGCGCCATGCCGATGATCGTCCCGGTCAGGATGCCGGGCAGGGCGAGCGGCAGGACATGGTGGAACACCACCTGTACCGGGCTGGCGCCGACGCCCAATGCGGCGTCGCGGATCGACGGCGGCACCGACTTGATCGCGTTGCGGCTGGCGATGACGATCACCGGCATCGTCATCAGCGCCAGCGTCAGTCCGCCGACCAGCGGGCTGGCCTGGCAGATGCCGAACCAGTTGATGAACACCGCGAGCGCCAGCAGGCCAAAGATGATCGACGGCACCGCCGCCAGATTGTTGATCGACACCTCGATCAGGTCGGTCCAGCGGTTCTTCGCGGCATATTCTTCCAGATACAGCGCCGCGAGCACCCCGGTCGGGAACGCGATCAGGAACGCGATGAAGATCGTCAGCACCGACCCCTTGAGCGCGCCCCAGATGCCCGCGACCGCCGGATCGGTCGCGTCGGCGTTTTTGAAGAACGGCCAGTGGATGCCGGTCGACAGCTTGCCGTCCTTCTCCAGCGCGTCGACCTTGGCCCCGAGCGCGCCCTTGGCGCCTTCCTTGGCGGCGATGTCGACCGCGCTCGCGGCCGGCAGTTCGAACACCGTCTTGCCGGTCAGCAGTTCGGGATCGGCCTTGATCTGCGACCGCACCTCTTTCCACGCATTTTCGGAAATCAGGTCGGACCCGCCATCGCCCAGCGCCTCGTCGGCGGCAAAGGCGACGATGTCGGCGAGGCCGGCATTCGCGATCACCTGATCGGCGTCGGCATCGCCCAGCCGCGATGCGTCGATCGTCAGCGGCATCGCCTTGAAGTCGATCGGCACCGCGACATGGGTGTAGGTAAAGCCGCGCGCGCCGTTGCCGACCATGACGAATAGCAGGAACGCGAGGAACGCGCCCGACAGCAGCACCGCGCCCAGCCCGATGAGCTTGAACCGGCGTTCGGCGGCATAGCGGCCCGCGATGCGTTTCTGCATCGCCGCGCCTTTCCAGTCGGTGGGGGCAGTTTCCCTATTCATAGGCTTCGCGATACTTTTTGACGATCCGCAGCGCGGCGATGTTGAGCAGCAAGGTGACGATGAACAGCACCAGCCCCAGCGCGAACGCCGCCAGCGTCTTGGCGCTGTCGAATTCCTGGTCGCCGGTCAGCAGCTTGACGATCTGCGCCGTCACCGTGGTGACGCTGGCAAAGGGATTGGCGGTGAGGTTGGCCGACAGGCCCGCGGCCATCACCACGATCATCGTCTCGCCGATTGCGCGGCTGACCGCGAGCAAAATGCCGCCCATCACGCCGGGCAGCGCGGCGGGGATCAGCACCTGGCGGATCGTCTCGTTCGGCGTCGCGCCCAATGCCAGCGATCCGTCGCGCATCGCCTGCGGGACCGCATTGATGCTGTCGTCGGCCATCGATGAGACGAACGGGATGATCATCACCCCCATCACGATGCCCGCCGCCAGCGCGCTTTCGGTCGAGGCGTTCGGCACCCCGATCATCACCGCAAATTCGCGCAGGGCAGGGGCGACGGTCAGCGCGGCAAAATAGCCATATACGACGGTTGGCACCCCGGCCAGAATCTCCAGGATCGGCTTGACCCAGCGGCGCACCACCGGCGCGGCATATTGGGTCAGATACACCGCGGTCATCATCCCGATCGGGATCGCGACGATCATCGCGATGATCGCGCCGATCAGCACGGTGCCCCAGAACAGGGGGATGCCGCCGAACGTATCATCGACAGGCGCCCCGCTGGTCGGCGCCCAGTTGGTCCCGAACAACAATTCGGCGGGCGACACGAGGCGGAAGAAGCGGATCGATTCGAACAGCAGCGACAGCACGATGCCGAACGTCGTCAGAATCGCGACGAGCGACGCCAGCAGCAACAGCGCCATGACGATCCGCTCGACCCGCGTCCGCGCCCGGAAATCGGGTTTGATCCGGGTGAAGGCGTAAATCCCGCCCGCCAGCGCCAGCGCCAGCATCGCCGCAATGCCGATCCACGCAAATTGGTGCGCCGCATCGGCATAGGGCTGGACCAGCGGCGCCGCAGCGGGCAGCCGCACGCGCTCCTGCTGCCCCAGCGCGACATTACGCGCATCGGACAGGATCGCGCCGCGCTCGAACCCGAACGACGGCAGCGATTGCGCCGCGTCGCTCGCCAGCACCTGATTGGTGATCAGCCCCGGCGACACCGACGACCACACCGCCAGAAACAGCGCCGCGGGCGCGAACAGCCACAGCGCGACATACCAGCCATGATATTGCGGGCGCGAATGCAGCTTGGTACCCGAACGGCCCGAAAGCAGGTTCGACCGCTGCCGACCGGCAATCCAGCCGATCAGCGCGAGACCCGCAATCAAGAGTAAAAGGGCGGCGGCGTTGAAGGTCACGTGCTTCTCTTAACCTGCCTTCCAATCCGCTCGTGTCGAGCCACTTTTCCGTTCGTGTCGAGCGAAGTCGAGACACCCATCGGTCATGCAGTCCTTCGGGGCATCTCGACTTCGCTCGATGCGAACGGGAAGAGAGGCTAAGCGAACGGGATTGGGGACGTTCAGAAAAAACCGGTGACCGGCGCAGGCCGAAACCCGCCCCGGCCACCAGCGGGGGGAAACTTACTTCAGCGTCGAACCGTCCAGCACGGTCATGCCCTTGCCGTTGGCCGCCGCGGTCGCCGCGATGTCCTTCGGCGACACGATCAGGCCCTTGGCGTTCAGATAACCGCCTTCGCCCGCGCCCTTCAGGAACTCGGCGACATATTCGGCGAGGCCGGGGACGACGCCGACATGCGCCTTCTTGATATAGATGAACAGCGGGCGCGATCCGGGATAGCTGCCGTCGGCAATCGCGGCATAGGTCGGGGCGACGCCCTGAACCGGGACCGCCTTGATCTTGTCCTTGTTGGCATCGAGATAGCTGAAGCCAAAGATGCCCAGGCTGGTCGGGTTCTTGTCGAGCTTCGAGATGATGAGGTTATCATTCTCGCCCTGCTCGACATAGAAGGGCGCACCGCGCAGCGCGGTGCAGGTCGCTTCGTGCTTTTCCTTGTCGCTGTCCTTCAGCGCCTTCATCGCGGGATTGGCGTCGCAGCCCTTGCCCAGGATCAGCTCCTTGAACGCATCATAGGTACCGCTGGTCGACGGCGGACCGAATACCGAGATCGCGACGGCGGGAAGGGCGGGGTTCACGTCCTTCCACGTCTTCGCTTCATTGGGCTTGCCATAGGGATTGGCGGCCAGCGCCTTGTACACATCTTCTTCCGACAGTTTGAAGCCGGGGCCGCGCGCGGCTTCGCCCAGCGCAATGCCGTCGATGCCGATCTGGACTTCGACGATGTCCGTCACGCCATTCTTGGCGCAGGTGTCGAATTCCTTTTTCTTGATGCGGCGCGATGCGTTGGCGATGTCGGGGGTGTCGCCGCCGACGCCTGAGCAGAAACGCTCAAAGCCGCCACCGGTGCCGGTGCTGTCGATCTTCGGCGTCTTGTTGCCCGTCGCTTCGGCGAACTTCTCACCGACCGCGGTCGCAAAGGGATAGACGGTCGACGAGCCAACCGCGCTGATATAATCGCGCGCGCCGCCACCCGATGAAGCCTGATCCTGACAAGCGGAAAGCGCCAGCGCGCACGTCGCGGCGCCAGCGATCAGAGCGAATTTCTGCAGCATGAAATATCCTGTGGTGGGGGTCGTTACCGAACCAAGCCACCACCCCCGCGGCGACTCGCTGAGCGGCATTTGGGGGTTTTGTGTGACGTGTTTGTGACAGGGAGCGTCATATAAGTGTCATGACACTCCGCATCCCGTCAGGCTTCTACGTCGGAATTTTCCAATGTGAGTTTGGAATGGCTAACTCGACCCTCATCAAAAAACCTAAAGAGCTTCTCTATTCGACGGAAGATGCTTGCGATAACTTTGGCTGCAACCAGCGAATTTCCGCCTGTCATCTCTTTCAAAGTGTCGTAAGAAACTCCTGGAATATGATTAGAGAGATCTTGGCACTTTAATTCCAAAGATTTTTTGACTGATTCTGTGAGAAGCGCGTTGCTAGCGCCCTTTCTTTTCAGTTTGTTGACACTCATAAAAGCGCCCAAAGCGTTGTATGCTTTTCGAACTTTTAATTCGTTGTCGGAATAATATTGGAGAATATTTAGAACATTCTTGAAGGGTTCAGATCGTGCGTGAATTTTGACGTGTCCCGGCGAATTATACTGAATGCCGCTAACTCGAAGAGGCGCATGATAATCGTTGTCGTTTGCGACATCACGATAGAACGCCACATAGCTGCCGCCCCCGTCCCAAGAGCGATCAAATGATTCTTTTATGATCGACTTCTCTTGGTTCGTAATACTTGGGTCATCATATCTGTCGATATCGAAGGATATATAGTAGACATCTTCTATTTGACCGTACAACTGAGAAAATTCTCCAAGATCCCATGATCCGTCGATAAGGAAAGTTTCTATGGTATTAGGAACAAAGGTCTTTACGAGATCTATTTCTTCGTGGTCTCTCGCGAATAGACCTCCTTGCGGGATTGAACTTTGAAGTTCTGGATCGCTGCGCTTAATTTGCGTCATGTCGACAAATTCGTCACTGGCAGTGTACGTGAATTTCCAGAATCTACGAAAGTTGGCATGTGCAAGTGCGAACCGAAGGTCGCACTTGCCGTTGGCATAATCCCTTAACCTGCGCGAGCTCATGGCTCCGCCCACATACGTGTTGGGAGGTGACGACAGTTCGGCCGAGCGAACCGCTAGGACGTAGTTCAGAGGAGGCCCTTCAAGTAGAATCAGCTCCGGCGATTCATACCAATCAAGTATCTGAAGGACCGTACCTTTCACTGTGGCTTTATCAACCATTGCTCGGTCCTTCGACGCTCACGACAAGTGTTGATAAGCAGACATTTGAGTAGCGCCAGAAGTCAACGTGGCCGCGACTCCCGCCTACCTTATGGCGACCGGCGCCAGTAGGGATCGTCAGTCGAGCAAGGTATGGCAGCTCTTGACGGAGACGATTGTATTTCAGCAATGATTGAGCTTTCTTGGAAAGCGAACAAGAGGCCCAAGAGCAAGGGCTGGCGTTGGCGCCCAGCGGTATGCCCCGTGCGGCTTTCGATTCGAAGTCGACGCTTGTCGGAGTCGGATTTGCGACAAGTCGATAGACCTCGTCGATCGCCTCATCGGCGGCGTCAACAGGTGGGCACTGATCGGGCAGTGCCTCAGCGTAAATACTGGCCAGTTTACCCTCCCAATTTTTGAGGCGTACTAGCCGAGCTCCGCTCAATGGTCAAATTGCTGATCTCCTCAACGAATCTGTTATGAATGCCTCGTGTTTAAATTGTAGGAAAGAAGAAATTCTTATCATGTTAAAAAAGGCGAAGATTATTTGTCAGGGGATATAGGATAATGATCCTCATCACCGGCCACGTCATCCTGACCCCCGAGCATCGCGAGCGCATGATCGCGCTCGGCGCCGCCCCCGGTTCAAGTCCGGGATGACGTGCGCGCGCTCTCGCCGCAGCCGCCGGTGCTCCGGATTTATGCCGCCGAGGATATCACCGCTAAACTGATGGGATAGGGCATATTTATTCGTCATGCCGGGCTTGACCCGGCACCCGCCTTCCTTCTTGAAAGATCAGGCAGGCCCCGGATCAAGTCCGGGGTGACGACAGATGGGGCAGGCGTGGCGACAGGCCCTCCCCAAACCCCTCCCGCAAGCGGGGGGCTTAAAGTGCGGGGGCATATGAGCGGGTTCGAATTCATCTTTTCGCTATTCGGGCTGATCCTCGGTCTCGCGCTGGCCGAGGGGCTGGGCGGGCTGGCGCGTGCGCTGAAGGCCAGCCACCGCGTCCGCATCGGCTGGCCCACCGCGCTGCTCGGGCTGTTCGTGTCGTGCGACGTCGTCACTTTCTGGAGTTATGGCTGGGCGCTGCGCGACACATTGCCGCTAACCTGGCCGGTGCTGTTCGGTGGTTTCGTCGTCACCGCGCTCTATTATGTCGCCGCATCGCTGGTGTTCCCCGACGATCCCGAGGGATGGAGCGACCTCAACGCCCATTTCGACAAGCACCGGCGCATGGTGATTGCGGGGGTGTTCCTGTGCAATGTCGTGTTGGTGGCGACGGTCGCGTGGCTGGTCGGCATGCCCGCCCCGACCAGCCTGCGCGCCGTCATCATCGCCTGGTCCTTCTTCCCTATCGCGTTGCTGGCGATCGCGGCAAAGGACCGCCGCGTGGTGGTGGGGTGCCTGTTCTGGCTGATCGCACTCTACCCGCTGTCGGCGGTGTGGCATTAGGCCAGACGGGCCGCCCCAAACCCGTTCGTGTCGAGCGAAGTCGAGACACATGAAGTCGAGCGCGGACCCGGCATGTCTCGACTTCGCTCGACACGAACGGGAAAAGAGGTAGGCGGCTAGCCGCTCACTCCACCGCCACCCACGCGCCGCTCTGCCGCCGATAGACCAGCGATGACACCCAACGGCTGGCATCGTCGAACTGCGCTTTGACAAAGGCAGGCAGCTTGGCGCCGATGTCCGCCGCGCGCGCGTCGGCGACGATCAGGACATCGTCCGACGGCACCGCGACCAACAGGTTGCCGCCCAGCGCCGCGTCAAGCTCGTCCCACCCGTCGGCAAGCATCAGACTGGCCAGATAGTCCATCTTTGGGACCATCACGACACCGCCCGCAACCGCATCCGCAGGCGGCACCGAGGGCAGGATCGCCAGCACCTGTCGGCGGCCGAGCGCCATGATTTCGGCCTGCGTGACCTTGTACAGGTCAAGGTCGCGCTGCATCCACGGCTTGCTGGTGGTCGGCTCGTCGATGACGAGGATCAGCTCCAGTCCCTTGGCAAAAGGGGTGGTAAAGATAACATCATCGGGTTGGGCACCGCGGTCGGCGAGGATCCGGTTGCGGTGGGCGGCATAGCCCGCGTCCCGGACGACGAGCCGCAGGCTG
The DNA here is from genome assembly GCF_965279725.1 of Sphingopyxis sp. Classification (GTDB taxonomy): domain Bacteria; phylum Pseudomonadota; class Alphaproteobacteria; order Sphingomonadales; family Sphingomonadaceae; genus Sphingopyxis. The sequence goes on along the minus strand of NZ_CBDIIL010000002.1, from coordinate 465,695 downwards.
CGCAAGATGCGCTCATGTTCGGCCTCGGCCTGCGCCCTTGCGGCGGTTTCATCGGTGGTCTGTGCTGCGGCGTTGCCGGCTCCCGCGCCCATCAGGCCCGCGGCAAAACCAATCGCCTTGCCGAATATCGATTTGCCAGCCGCCATCGCGTCCGCTCCTTCGCGCAAAGAAGGTCAGCCTTAGCGAGGCGCGGCGAGGCCCGGAACGGCGGGCAAAGCACCGGGTCATGATGCCAGCTGGGGACGGGGTGACGATGCCGGGGAGGGCGGTGAGACCTGTTTCAACATCGGTGCCACAACTGACGAAGTTCCGTTCGTGTCGAGCGAAGTCGAGACACCGGGGAGGCAGGTGCCACGTAGGGGTGTCTCGACTTCGCTCGACACGAACGGGAATGAGAGTGCGGCGTGACGGGGAGTTATCCGCCCTATTTCAACATCGGCGCCAGATACTGCCCCGTGAAACTCCGCGGGTTCTTCGCGACCTGCTCGGGCGTCCCGCTTGCGACGATTTCGCCGCCCTTGACGCCGCCTTCGGGGCCAAGGTCGAGGATGTAATCGGCGGTCTTGATGACATCCAGATTATGCTCGATCACGATCACGCTGTTGCCCTGTTCGACCAGCGCCTGCAGCACTTCGAGCAGTTTGCGGACATCCTCGAAATGCAGCCCGGTGGTCGGTTCGTCGAGGATGTACAGCGTCTGCCCGGTCGAACGCCGCGACAATTCCTTGGCCAGCTTCACCCGCTGCGCCTCGCCGCCCGACAGCGTCGTCGCCTGCTGCCCGACCTTGATGTAGCCGAGCCCGACGCGCACCAGCATCGCCATCTTCTCGCGGATCGACGGCACCGCCTTGAAGAATTCGGTCGCATCCTCGACCGTCATGTCGAGCACGTCGGCGATGCTGTGGCCCTTGAACTTCACCTCGAGCGTTTCGCGGTTGTAGCGTTTGCCGTGGCACGTCTCGCACGTCACATAGACGTCGGGCAGGAAGTGCATCTCGATCTTGATCAGCCCGTCGCCGGTGCAGGTCTCGCACCGCCCGCCCTTGACGTTGAAGCTGAAACGACCCGGTTTATACCCGCGCGCCTGGCTTTCGGGCAGCCCGGCGAACCAGTCGCGGATGATCGTGAAGGCTCCCGTATAAGTCGCCGGGTTGCTGCGCGGGGTGCGGCCGATCGGCGACTGGTCGATGTCGATCACCTTGTCGCAATGCTCCAGCCCCTTCAGGCTGTCGTGCGGCCCCGCGATCATCCGCGCGCCGTTGAGCACGCGTGCCGCGCTGGCATAGAGCGTGTCGATGATCAGGCTCGACTTGCCGCTGCCCGACAGGCCGGTGACGCAGGTAAAGGTGCCGAGTGGGATCTTCGCGGTCACATTGTTCAGATTGTTGGCGCGCGCGCCCTTCAGCACCAGGTCGAAGCCATTGCCCTTGCGGCGATGCTTGGGGATGTCGATCTTCTTCGCGCCGGTGAGGTAGGCCGCGGTCAGGCTGTTCTCATTCGCGAGCACCTGTTCGAGCGTCCCCTCGGCGACGATCTCGCCGCCGTGCAGACCCGCGCCCGGCCCCATGTCGACAATATAGTCGGCGTGACGGATCGCATCCTCGTCATGCTCGACGACGATCACCGTATTGCCAAGGTCGCGGAGGCGTTTGAGCGTCGCGAGCAGGCGGTCGTTGTCGCGCTGGTGGAGGCCGATGCTGGGTTCGTCGAGGACGTAGAGCACGCCCGAGAGACCGCTGCCGATCTGACTGGCGAGGCGGATGCGCTGGCTCTCGCCGCCGCTCAGCGTTCCCGAGGTGCGGTTGAGGTTGATATAATCGAGCCCGACGTTGTTGAGGAAGCCCAGCCGCGCGTTGATTTCCTTGAGGATCGCCTTCGCGATCTGTTGCTGCGTGTCGTTCAATTTCTCGTCGAGGGTGGAGAACCACGCCAGCGCGTCGGCGACCGAGCGTTGCGCCGACATGCTGATGTCCTCGCCCGCGATCTTCACCGCGAGCGGTTCGGGGCGCAGGCGCGCGCCGTGGCACGTCTCGCACGGCTGCGGTGTCTGATATTTGCTCAGCTCCTCGCGCATCCACGCGCTTTCGGTCTGGAGCAGGCGGCGGTTGAGGTTGCCGATCACCCCCTCGAACGCCTTGTGGGTCGTGTAGCTGCGGCGCCCGTCCTTGAAGGTCAGCTCGACGGGTTTGCCGCCACTGCCATAGATGATCACCAGTTGCACCTCGCCGGGCAGATCCTGCCACGGCGTCGTCAGGTCGAAGCCGAACTGTTTCCCCAGGCTTTCGAGCACCTGCATATAATAAGGCGAGGGCGGGTTCGATTTCGCCCACGGCACCACCGCGCCTTTTTTCAGGCTAAGCGCATGGTTCGGGACGACAAGATCGGGGTCGAATTCCTGCCGTTCGCCCAGCCCATCGCACGCGGGGCAGGCGCCCTGCGGCGCGTTGAAGCTGAACAGTCGCGGTTCGATCTCGGCGATCGTGAAGCCGCTGACCGGGCAGGCGAATTTCTCGCTGAACACCAGGCGGTTCGCGGGGATACCGGCGCCCTTCATCGCGCCGCCGGTGTCTTCCTCTTCGCGGCCCGGGACGGGACCATCGGCAAGATCGACATAGGCGAGGCCTTCGGCGAGCTTCAGCGCGGTTTCGAAGCTGTCGGCGAGACGCGTGCCGAGCCCTTCGCGCACCGCGATGCGATCGACGACGACTTCGATGTCATGCTTGTATTTCTTGTCGAGCGCCGGCGCCTCGCCAATCTCGTAATATTCGCCGTCGATGCGGACGCGGGTGAAGCCGTCCTTCTGCCACAGCGCGAGCTCCTTTTTATACTCGCCCTTGCGGCCGCGGACAACGGGAGCGAGCAGATAGGCACGGGTGCCTTCGGGCAATTGCATCACGCGGTCGACCATCTGGCTGACCGTCTGCGCGGTGATCGGTTCGCCCGTGGTGGGCGAATAGGGGATGCCGACGCGTGCCCACAGCAGGCGCATGTAGTCGTAGATTTCGGTGACGGTCGCGACGGTCGAGCGCGGATTACGCGACGTCGTCTTCTGTTCGATACTGATCGCCGGCGACAGCCCGTCGATATGTTCGACGTCGGGCTTTTGCATCATCTCAAGGAACTGGCGCGCGTAGGCGCTCAGCGATTCCACGTATCGACGCTGGCCTTCTGCATAGATAGTATCGAAGGCGAGTGACGATTTGCCACTACCCGACAGGCCCGTGATCACGACCAGCGCATCGCGCGGCAGGTCGACGTTGACGCCCTTCAGATTATGTTCGCGCGCACCGCGCACCGAGATGTGGGTCAGACTCATGGGATGGATGTGTTCCAGATTTGTTCTTATTGCGCAAGGGGAGGTTTCGCGCCGGGTCGCCATCTAGATAGGGTGTGAGCCCGGCCGCCGCAACGCCCGGTTTGGCGCCAACTTTCCACCAACTCCCCAAAGGTTTCGACCAATGTCCCTGCATTCGCTTGACCGACTTCGGCGCGGGGGGGACAAGTATGGCAGGTTCGCCGTCCGACGGGAACGGTTCGGCGCCCACAAAGGAGACTGGGGAATGAAGACTTATTTTTCGGGGGCCGCTGTCCTCGCAATTGCAGCAGCGCTTGTTGCCGTGCCGGTTCTGGCAAGTGACCGGGCGTCGGAGACGTCGATCACGGCGAAGGCGGGCGATGACGCGTCGGCGAGCGACGATGCGTCGCTCAGCGCATTGACCTTCGGCAGCTGGGGCGTCGACCTTGGCGCCCGCGATCCGTCGGTGAAGCCCGGCGACGATTTCGACAAATATGCCAATGGCGGCTGGTTCGCGCGCACCGAAATTCCGTCCGATCAGGCGTCCGCCGGCGTTGGCTATGATGTCTATAACCTGACCCAGCGCCAGCTGCGCGCGGTGGTCGCGGGTGCACCGGCGACAAGCCAGGTCGGCGGCCTGTATCAAAGCTTCATGGACGAAGCGCGGGTCGATGCGCTGGGTGCCAAACCGCTGATGGCGGACATCGCCGCGGTGGCCGCGATCAAGGACAAGAGCGCGATGGCGCGCTTCATGGGCGGTACGCAGGGCACCTTTGGCGCGACGATCGTCGGCGGCGGTCCCTATGCCGATACCGACGATCCAACGGTCAATGTGTTGTGGTTGGGTCAGGGGGGACTGGGCCTTCCCGAGCGCGATTACTACCTTAACGACAGCTTCAAGCCGCAACGCGACGCGTATCGCGCTTATATCGCGCGAACGATGAAGATGGCGGGCAACGCCGATCCCGAAAAAGCCGCCGAGGCGATCATGGGGTTCGAGACCGAAATCGCCAAAGTCAGCTGGGCGATCGCCGATCGCCGCGACATCGGCAAGATCAACAACCCGATGTCGTCCACCGAACTGGCGACCTATGCGCCGGGGCTGGACTGGGCCGCCTGGTTTGCCGGCGCCGGCATCGCGCCGCAGAAACGCATCATCGTCAACGAAAACACGGCCATTCGTGACATTGCGGCGCTCTATGCCAAAACGCCGCTCGACACGATCAAGCTGTGGCAGCAGTTTCATGTCGCCGACAATGCCGCCCCCTATCTTGGCAAGGCGTTCGTCGACAGCCGGTTCGAATATAGCAAGGTGTTGAGCGGCGTCGGCGAATTGCGTCCGCGCTGGAAACGCGGCCTGACGCTGGTCGATGGCAGCTTGGGCGAACTGGTCGGGGAAACCTATTCGAAGCAATATTTTCCTGCCAGCGCGAAGGCGAAGATGGAGGTGCTGGTCACCAACCTGAAACTCGCGATGGGCGACCGCATCCGTGCCAACAGCTGGATGGCGCCGGCGACCAAGGAGGCGGCGCTCGCAAAGCTGTCAAAGATGGACGTGATGGTCGGCTATCCCGACAAATGGCGCGATTATTCGACGTTGAAAATCGACCCGGCTGACCTCTACGGCAATGTGAAACGCAGCGCCGCGTTCGAATATGCTTATGGTCTGGCCGACCTGAACCAGCCGGTTGATCGCAAGAAATGGGCGATGAACCCGCAGGAAGTGAACGCCTATAACGGCGGACTTGAAAACAAGATCGTATTTCCCGCCGGCATCTTGCAAGCACCCTATTTCAGCGAAAGCGTCGATGATGCGGTCAATTATGGCGCGATCGGCGCGGTGATCGGTCATGAGATCACCCACGGCTTCGATGATCAGGGGCGCAAGATCGATGCCAGTGGCGCGGTTCGCGACTGGTGGACGGCCGAGGACGCGGCGCGCTTCGACGCGCAGGCAAAGGCGTTCGGGGCGCAATATGCGACCTATGAGGCGGCGCCCGGTGCGTTCATCAACCCCGATTTGACGATGGGCGAAAACATCGCCGATCTGGCAGGGCTGGAGGTCGCCTATGACGCCTATCATCGTTCGCTGGGCGGCAAGCCCGCGCCGGTGATCGACGGGTTGACCGGCGATCAGCGCTTCTTCCTCGCCTTTGCCCAAGCGTGGCGGGACAAGGCACGCGACGATGCGGTTAAGCAGCAGGTGGCGAGCGATCCGCACAGCCCGGCGCGCTGGCGCATCATCGGCCCCGTCCGCAACGTCGATGCCTGGTACAAGGCGTTCAGCGTCGAAGCCGGCGCTAAATATTATCTGAAGCCCGAGGCGCGCACCAAGATCTGGTAGTCCTGAGACCCCTTTCTCAGGATTGGGCGGGGGCGGCGTCGTGCCGTCCCCGTACCGCCATCACGGTCAGCGACAGCGCCGCGCCAATGATCACGAATAAAGCGGGGAAGCCGCCGAGCACCGACATCATGCGGATGCCGTCGATGCCGCCGCCCGCGACCAGCACCAGCGCGACCAGTCCCACCGTGATGCCCCACACTGCTTGGACGCCAAGCGGCGCTTCGGGCGCGTCGGGCGAGATGCCGCGGGTCGACAGCGCGCTCATCGCCGAGACATTGGCATCGGCACCGGCGACGTAAGAGAGGAAGATCGCGAACAGCACGATTGCGGTTACTCCCGATCCGCCGCCGAGAGCGCTGAACAGACGGAACAGCACCGGGTCCGGTCCCTGTGCGGTCAGGATTGCATAGAGGCTGGCGCCGCTTTGTTGATCGAGCGCAATCGTCGCGCCCGCGATTGCGGTCATCCACACCGCGCCGAACAGCGACGGCAGGATCAGATTATAGAGGATGAAGGCGCGGACGCTGTAGCCGACCGCGAGGCGGCCGAGGAACAATGCGGTCACGGGCGCCCACGCGAACCAGTTGGCCCAGTTGAAGATCGTCCATTGCCGGTGCCAGTCGGTATCGACGTCGAGGCCGAGGTTGCGAGGGATGAAGGTTTGGAAGTAGTCGAAGGTGCCGCGTAGCGTCAGGTCGAACATCGCGGCGGTTGGACCCGCGATCAGGACGAAGGCGATAATTGCGAAGAAAATCCAAGTGTTTAGAACCGACAGGCCGGCGATGCCTTTTTGCAATCCGGTCGCGGCGGAGAGCAGGAAGCTGCCGACGATGGCGATTGCGATCGCCCAGCGTAACGGCGCGCCCCCCGCAAAACCGCCGATCCCCTCGATTCCGCCCGCCAGCGCGAGGATGCCGGCGCCCATCGACGCCGCCATGCCGGCGACCAGCGCGTACAGGCAGATGATATCGACCCCGGTGCCGACCGGGCCATGCGCGCGCTGACCCAGCAACGGCACGAACAGCGACGACAGGCTGAACGGTTCGCGGCGGTTGTAATAGACGAGCGCGAAGGCGAGCCCGGCCACGGTGTAGATAGCGTAGGGCGTCAACGTCCAGTGCAGGAACATCGTGGACATGGCAAATGTCGCGGCGGCGTCGCTGCCGGGCTCTAGTCCCAGCATCGCCGGCGGATCGTTGAGATGGAACAAAGGTTCGGCGGCGCCCCAGAACAAGATGCCGGTGGCGATCGTCGTACACAGGGTGACGGCGAACCAGCGCCAGCGGGTGAGTATCGGTGTCGCATCCGGTCCGCCGATGATCCGTCCGCCCAGCGGCGAGACGGCGATGACCGCGAGCAGCACCAGAAAGCCGAGCCCCGCCCAGGCGAACAGCGGCGAGAAATGGCGCAATATCCAGTCGTTGATCGCCGTTTCGGCGGTGACGACGGCGGCGCCCTGCCACAGGCTGAGGATCACCGCCGCCAGCAGCACTGCGAGCGGCGTAAAAAATACCGGGCGATTGAGCGGATGCTTCGGCGATGCTGGCAAATCAACGTCCAATCGGACAAGGTGAGGCTGGCTAGCATGACCGTTGCCCGTGTCGAGGTCAATTCACCAGCGGGAACGCCCCATGCGGCCATGCGTTGGACCGCCAAAGCCATGGATTGCAGGAGAGATTTTGATGAGCAGAATGATTTTGGCGGCGGCGACCGCGTTGGCGCTGATCGGTACCGGACAAGCAGCAGCTTTTCAGGCTCCCGCCGCGGCGCCTGCCGAAGCAGCGGTGACGCCAAAGAAGCTGCCCGACGGCACGACGCCGGAGGAACGTTCGAATACCGCAAGGCTGAATGCCGAACAGGCGTCGCGCGCGAAGGCTGAAACCACGACCTATGAGCAGGAAGTGTCTGCGGCGGCGCAGCAAGTTGCCCACGACCAGTCCGAGTTCGCCGAAGAAACCGCCGTTTATGAAGCCGAAAAGGCGCGGGTAGCGGCGATGTCGGCGGAAGAACGCATGAATTGGGAAGCCGATGTGGCGGCGTGTAAGGCCGGCGACACAACCCGTTGCGCGCCGCCTGCAACAGTGCCGCGCTAAATCCCCGGGGTCATTCGCCGGGGAGCGGCGCTTCGCCGGTCGGTGGGGCCAGTTCGGTGATCGGCGCGGTGGCGTCGGTCCCGCGTTCCGAGCGTATCGGTCGCGGTTCCGGGTCGGAAAATCGTCCGCCGTATCGATAGTCGTCGATAGGGTCGGGTGGGGCGGGTAAATCGCTATCAACCGTGCCCAATTCGCGAAATTCGTCGCTCATCCGATTTTCACGGTGCGCGCGTAGCCGCGCCTCGACGCCATAACTATCGGGGCAATCGAGGCATGGCACGGTGCTGTCGGTTGGCGCTGCCGCAGCGTCGGGGTTGGCACTGAGACCCGAAAACGAAGCCGAGGCGCTCGCTTGTTCGAGCCGCCAGCCGCCGACCGCCAGATGACCGAGCAGCGCGCCGCCTGCGACACCGGCGAAAGCCAGCAGCAGCCACCGTAATGCACGGGGCATTCCGCGGTCGCGACTCGCCAATGGGGTGCGTTTTCTGGCCATCAGAAGCGACAAGGCCATGGCCGCGGCGCCGTGGCAAGTCGGTCGGCCATTCGTCGATGGATCATCGCCCTTCGTCCGGCCAGTCGATGGCGGGTCGAAGCCGGTCGAACCGCGCGTGATTCGGCGCCCCAATCGGAGCATCCACAGATTGCGGGATGCGGAGGCGCTGGTCTCCCCGGTCCGGTCCTTCGTGTCCCGCATCATCCCCCACGAGAGGACTCCCCCATGGCGAAACTATCCCTGATCCTGCTGAGCGCGCCGGTGGCGTGTATCGGACTGAGCGTCCCGGCAGCGGCCGAAAACGACGGCGAGCGACGCACTGTCGTCGTGCGCTACCACGATCTCAACTTGGCCAGCGTCGACGGTCGCGACCGGCTCAACGCGCGGGTTAAATCGGCTGTGCGCAAGGTATGCAACATCCATCCGAATTACCGGCAAACGTTGCAAGAGCGTGCGCAGTCGCTGGAATGCGAGAATGTCACGATGGCCGATGCCGACATCAAGCTGGCCGGTCTGATCAACGGCGACGGGGCGCGGTTCGCCGATCGCGGCCAGACGATCATCGTCGCTGCACCCTGACGGCGGAACGCACGATGCCCAACGCAAAGCGATCATGCTCCGTGCATGATCGCTTTCACGTCGTGGAGATAGGTGCGGCCGACGCGGTGGACGCCGCCGTCGCCCAGATCGACGCTCCATGCACCGTCGCCATGATGTTTCAGCCCGACAATGCCGTCGCGGCGCACCATTTTCGAGCGGTGAATGCGCATGAACTGATCGGGGTTCATCCGCGCTTCCAATGATTTGATCGTCTGGTGAATGAGCCAGCTGCGCGCGCCGACGTGGAGCCGCATATAGTCGCGCTCAGCCTCGATCAAATCGACCTGGCCTGCGTCGATGCGCAGCATTTCGCCGCGGTTCTGGACCCAGAATTCGTTGATCCATTTGCTTTTCTGCGTCGGCGCGCGTTCGGTGGCTCTCCATTCGCGCACCCGCGTCAGCGCGCGGGCAAGGCGATCGGGCGACACCGGTTTGAGCAGATAATCGACCGCCGCAACGTCGAACGCGGCGACTGCATATTGGTCGAACGCGGTCACAAAAATCACCGCGGGCGGATTGTCGAGCCGATCGATCGCGGCGGCAACCTCCAGCCCGTTGAGATCGGGCATCGCGATGTCGCACAGCACCAGATCGGGGGCCAGCGCATCGACCATACGGAGCGCCGACGCGCCGTCGCTGGCGGTACCGACCAGCGACACGCCATCCTGTTGCCCGGTCAATATCTGTAACCGTTCGATCGCCAACGGTTCGTCATCGACGATCAGGGTGCGCAAGGTCTGAATCATGGGCAAACCTCGCGGGTCAGCGGCAGCCAAAGCGACACCGCGAACCCGCCCTCGTCCGATGGCCCCCATTCGCACCCGGCGGTGGGGCCATAGCGGGTGAGCAGGCGTTCGCGGACGTTGCCCAGGCCAAGCCCGGTCCCCGAAGCAGGAACCGGCGCCTTGGCGTCGATATCATTATCGATCCGCAGCACCAGCAGCCCATATTCTGCGCTGGCGTGCAAGCGGATCGCGATTTTGCCCTTGGTTGGGGCGACGCCATATTTGATCGCATTTTCGATGATCGGTTGCAGGATCAGCACCGGAACGCAGGCGTTCTTCAGTTCGTCGGGCATCGTCACCTCGACCTGCAAGCGGTCAGGGAAACGCGTCTGCTCGATGTCGAGATAGAGTCGCTGGAAAGCGATCTCTTCATCAAGGCTGACCAGCTGTTCTGGATCGACCGCCAGGCTCGATCGCAGGAACGACGACAGGTTCATGATCATCGTCTCCGCCTCGCTTTTCGAACCGCGCAGGACGAGCGCCGACAGCGAATTGAGCGTGTTGAACAGGAAGTGCGGATTGACCTGATAATGCAGCGCCCGCAGCTGGGCATTCTTCGCCTCGAGCCGGAAATGATTGGCGCGGCGTTCGACTGCGCGCATCTCGTTGGCGTAGCCGAACGCGACATAGAGTGCGGCCCAGACAGCGAAAAAGAAGTACCAGCGGATCGAGCTGTCGAGGATCAGCACCGTTTCCCAGGCGCCGGGGAATTTTGCCTGCATTTCTTCAATAATCTTCCCGGCTTCGGATACCGGGAACCAGTAATAAAAGACCAGCAGATTGACCGACGCATAGACGATGACCAACGGCACCGCCGCGCCGAGCGCCGCCGCAAGGCGCGCGCCGAAGCTTTGCGGCTGGGCGCGCTGGAGCAGCTGATAGAGGACGAAAGTGCACAAGATGCCGGCAACGACGACGATCCCGCGCCGTCCGGCCGACGACCATTGTTCCGGAACACCGGTGAGCAGCCCGAGTCCGGTCGTGATCAGGAAATAGATCAGCCACATGGCGATGATCGATCCGATCGCGACCCGCGGATTGACGCGCGCGTCGGAGGCGCGCCAATCGGGCTCGGCCGCCAGCATTTTTGCACGCTGATCGCGCAGCGCATCCTTGCGAAGGGTCATGTTCATTGCGCCTGCTCTAGCCCCTAAGGCGGTCGGAAGGCTAGCAGGCACCGGGCCGCCAGTCGAAGGTGCGCGCGCTTTGGTCGAAAGTTCAACCGGCGGGTTGCGGCAATGTGCGGCGCCAGTTGCCGCGCTTATAGACGGCAAACGCCATCGCCATGGACGCGAGCATCGATACCAAAAAGCTCCACCAGATCGCGTCGCCGCCGAGCCAGGGATAGCTTAGATAATAGAGCCCAAGCCGGATCGGAAACGACGACAGAAACAGGATGATCAGCGGCGGGACGACCGAGCCGTTGGCGCGCAAGGTGCCGATCAGCACGATCGTCACGCCAAATGGCAAAAAGCCCCATGTCGCGATCAGCTGGATATGGCGCGACACATCGATCGCCGGGCTGTCGCTGCCGAGGAAAAGCGTCAGCGCGGCGCGATCGAACAGCAGGAGCAGGACGATCAGCACCGCAGTCATCGCCAAATTGACGCTGATGCCGCTGTTGGTGATCGTCGATACCCGGTCCCAGCGCCCGGCGCCGATATTCTGCGCCACCATCGCGCTGACCGCAGCGCCGACCGCGAGCGCAGGCATCTGGACATAATTCCACAGCTGCAGCGTCGCGCCATAAGCGGCAGCGGTGACCAACCCCTCGCGATTGACCAGTCCGACCATGACGAGACCGGCGCCCGAAATGACCAGCATCTGCGCGCCCATCGGCAGCCCGCGGCCGATGATGAAGCGCAGTTCGGGCCAGCTGGGAGCAAGATAGGCGAGTTCGGCGCCGCGCAGGCACAGCACATGTTTTTTGGCATAGAACCACGCGATCATCCCGAGCAGGCTGATCGTGCCGGCGACAGCGGTGGCGAGCGCGCTGCCGGCGATGCCGAGCGCCGGGATGGGGCCTACGCCGAGGATGAGCACCGGGTTGAGGACGATGTCGAGCACAACGGTCAGGATCATGAAGCGCAGCGGGGTTATCGCATCGCCGGCGCCGCGCGACGCCATGCTCAGCGTCACCATCAACATGCTGGCGGGCACCGCGATGAAGGTGACGCGCAGATAATCATGCGCGAGCGTGAACGCTTCGACGGGAGTTTCAAGCAGGCGCAGGATCGCATCGGAGGCGAACCAGCCGGTGACCGCGATCACGAGCGAAAAGAGCAGTGCGAGGCCGATGGCCCCGCCCGCGGCGCGGCGTGCCGCGTCAACGTCGCCGCGCCCGATCGCCTGACCGATCAGCACCGTCGCCGCCATCCCGAACCCGAAAAAGGTCGCGAACATCAGGAACATGATGATGTTGGCGTTGGCGGTCGCGGCCAGCGCGCTGTTGCCCAGAAACTGTCCGACCCAGATCGAGTTGACCGAGCCGGAGAGCGTTTGCAGGACGTTCGAGGCGAGCGTCGGCAGCGCGAAGACGATCAGTGTTTTGGTGATCGGGCCGCTGGTCAGGTCCATACCGCCGCGCGCGGTCTGGCGCGGGGGGATCGGCGCCGACGCGGGGTCGCTCGCCACCGCGACGGGTGTCGGCGTGACGTTTTCGGTCAAACGATCCTCCCCGGAACAGGGAGGGGGACCGCCCCCGGGCTTGATCCGGGGGTGGTGAAGGGGGGCCGCGTCCTGACGCGACGTTTCGCAAGGACGCCACCCGCCTCCGTCAGCCGTTCCGGCTGCCACCCCCCCGCGAGCGGGGAGGAATGGTGGTGTTCGCTCACCCCAGCCTTGCCAATGCGGCGGTGAGGCGGTCGGCTTCGGCTTCTTTCGCGGCATGATCGGCGCGCGCCTTTTCGACGGCTTCGGGTTTGGCCCGCTCGACAAACGACGGGTTGTTCAGGCGGCCCGCAAGGCCGTCGCGTTCCTTTGCCGCGGCGGCCAGCGCCTTGCTCAGGCGGTCGCGTTCGGCGGCGATGTCGATCACACCTTCGAGGGGAACGGTGATCGTCTCGCCTTCGACGACGAGCTGCGCCGAGGCGCCTGCGGGGGCGGGGTCAAAGCTGATGGTCTCGAGGCGCGCGAGACGGTCGAGCTGCGCGGCAAGCTTGTCGGTGCGGATCTTGAGCGACGCGGGGAAATGCGCCGTCAACCGCGCGCCAGGCGGCAGGCCGAGTTCGGCCTTTGCGGTGCGGAGTTCGCTGACGAGTTTGATCAGCCAGTCAATATCGGCGCTGGCGTCGGCGTCGCGTACCGCGTCCGGCGCGGGCCATTTGGCCGTGATCAGCGGGTAATCGGTGCGGTCGCCCAGCCCGGTCCACAGCTCTTCGGTGATGAAAGGCATGAAGGGGTGGAGCATGACGAGGATCTGGTCGAGCACCCAGCCGGCGACGGCGCGGGTTTCGACGACATCGTCCCCCTCCCGCTCGCGGGAGGGGCTAGGGGTGGGCATGTCCTCATATGCCAGTTCAGAAGTCGGCCCACCCCCGACCCCTCCCGCAAGCGGGAGGGGGGAAAGAACGGGCTTGATCAGCTCGAGATACCAGTCGCAGAAACGGTCCCAGGCAAAGCTGTAGATCGTGTTTGCGGCTTCGTCGAAGCGGTAGTCGGCGAAGGCTTTATCCATCGCGGCAACGGCGGCCACGACTTCACCGATGATCCAGCGGTTGACCGGCAGCGTCGCGGCGGGAGCTTCGAGGGTGGTCGAGGCCGAAATGCCATTGGCTTCGCAGAAGCGCGCGGCGTTCCACAGCTTGGTTGCGAAATTGCGGTAGCCCGCAAGGCGCGCGTCATCCATCTTGATGTCGCGGCCCTGGCTTTCCATCGCCGCCATGAAGAAACGCAGCGCGTCGGCGCCATATTGATCGATCAGCCCGAGCGGGTCGACGACATTGCCCTTCGACTTCGACATCTTCGCGCCGTCGGGCGCGCGGACGAGGCCGTGGAGGTAGAGCGTCTTCCACGGCACGTCGCCCATGAACTCCATCCCCTGCATCGCCATGCGCGCATCCCAGAAGAACAGGATGTCGAAGCCGGAGATGAGGACGTCGTTCGGGTAGTGGCGCTTCACAAGGTCGCTATCCTCGGGCCAGCCGAGGGTGGCGAAGGGCCAGAGAGCCGAGGAGAACCAAGTGTCGAGGACGTCGGGGTCGCGTTCGAGCGCGACGCCTGTACCGGCCTGCGCCTGTGCTTCTTCCTCGGTTTCGGCGACGAAGATGCGACCGTCATCGGCATACCATGCCGGAATCCGGTGCCCCCACCACAGCTGGCGTGACACGCACCAGGGCTGGATATTCTCCATCCAGTTGAAGAAGGTCTTTTCCCACGTCTTGGGGACGATGTTGATCCGGCCATCGCGCACCGCGGCCATCGGGGGCTGGGCGAGGGTTTCGGCGTCGACATACCATTGGTCGGTGAGCCAAGGTTCGATCACCACGCCGCCGCGGTCGCCGAACGGGGTCTGGATCGTGCGCGGTTCGGCGTCGTGCGCGTTGCCGTCCTTGTCGGTGTGCGGGATCAGGAAACCCGCTTCCTTCATCCGCGTCACGACCAGTTCGCGCGCGCCGTCGGTGCCGTCGCGCTTGAAGCGATGGAGGCCGAGATATTCGGCGGGGATCAGCCCGTCGCTCGTCTGGATGACGTTCGCGTCGCCATCGAGCATATTGAGCATCTCGCCGGCCTTGAACCCCGCGCGCTTGCCGACGTCGAAGTCGTTGAAATCATGCCCCGGCGTGATCTTCACCGCGCCGCTGCCCAGTTCGGGATCGGCATGGTCGTCGGCGACGATCGGAACGCGGCGTCCGGTGATCGGCAGCGTCACAAACTTGCCGATGACGCTTTGATAGCGCGCATCGTCGGCGTTCACGGCGACGGCCATGTCGGCAAGCATCGTTTCGGGACGCGTCGTCGCGACCTCGATATAATCGCGGCCGTCATCCAGCGTCACGTCGTCGGCGAGCGGATATTTGAAGTGCCAGAAGCCGCCCTGAATCTCGTGCGTCTCGACCTCGAGATCCGAAATCGCGGTCTTGAGCTTCGGGTCCCAGTTTACGAGGCGCTTGTCGCGGTAGATCAGCCCCTTTTTGTGGAGGTCGACGAACACCTTGACCACGGCCCGCGTGAAATGCGGGTCCATCGTGAATTGCTCACGGCTCCAGTCCATCGAACAGCCGAGGCGGCGGAGCTGGCCGGTGATCTGGCCGCCGCTTTCCGCCTTCCACTGCCACACCTTGTCGATGAAATCTTCGCGGCTGTAATTAGTACGCTTGTCTTGGCTCGCTTCCAGCTGGCGCTCGACGACCATCTGCGTCGCGATGCCGGCATGGTCCATACCGACCACCCACAAGGCATCTTTGCCGCGCAGCCGTTCGTAGCGGACGAGCACGTCCTGCAACGTGTTGTCGAGCGCATGACCGATGTGCAGCGCGCCGGTGACGTTCGGCGGCGGGTTGACGATCGTGAAGGGGGTGGCATCGGGGCGCGACGGGCGAAACAGCCCGCGGCTTTCCCAAGCGTGAGCCCATTTCGCCTCAATCGCGGCGGGATCGAATGTTTTTTCCATCGGCATAATGCGCCGCGCTTTGCCAGCCGAGGGGCGAGGCGGCAAGGGGGCAATGCCTCACCTTCCCGCCTCGTCACCCCGGACTTGATCCGGGATCCCGCTCTGCGACGTTGAAAAGCGAGACCCCGATCAAGTCCGGGGTGACGACGAGAGGAAAAGCCGTCCTATTTCTTAAGATACGTGTCCAACCAGTCGAATACCGTGCCATACCATTGGACGCTGTTCTGACCCTTCAGCACCCAGTGATTTTCGTCGGGAAAGACCAGCAACTGCGATGGAATGCCGCGGCGCTGAAGCGCGGTGAACGTGGCGAGTCCCTGCGTGTAAGGAATACGGAAATCCTTTTCGCTGGTGATCACCAGCATCGGGGTCTTCCATTTGGTGACATGGTTCACCGGGTTCCATTTTTCATATTCTTGCGGAACATCGAAATAAGGTCCGCCATGCTCCCATTCGTCGAACCATAGTTCCTCGGTCTCATATGCCATCGCGCGCGCGTCAAAGACGCCATCGTGCTGGACGAGGCATTTGAAGCCATCGGGCCACTGACCCGCGATCCAGTTCGTCATATAGCCGCCATAAGAGCCACCAAGAGCGCAGGCGTTGGCAATATCGAGCTGCGTATCCTTTGCCCCCGCTGCGGCGAGGCCGAGCTTGAGGTCTTCGAGCGGTTTGCCGCCCCAATCCTTGTTGATGCTGTCGGTGAAGGCTTGGCCGTAACCCGTTGAACCGTGGAAATCGATCGTCACCGCCGCATAGCCGGGGGCTGAAAACAGGCGCGGGTTCCAGCGCGTCGACCAGCTTTCGCCAAAGCTGCCCTGGGGGCCGCCGTGGATCAGGAAGGCGACCGGGAGTTTGCCGGTGGTGCCAGCGGGTTTGACGATCTGGCCCCAGACGCGGTCGCCATTGGCGCCGGGGAAATTGATGCGTTTGACGTCGACCGGGTCGATCTCGGCCATCGCGGTCTTGTTGACGTTGGTTAGCCGGGTGACGCCGCCGCGCGCAGCGCGGACGAATAGATCGGTGGGATCAGCGATGCTGTTGCGCGAATAGAGGATGGCGCCGTCGGGGAGGGGGGTGACATCGCCGATATTGCCTTCCCATTCGGCCAGCGAGGCTTCGAGTTTCACGAGGTGGCCGCTTTTTACATCAACGCGAAAAACCGGGTGGTCGAGCACGTCCTGCGCCGTGACGAGCAGTGATTTGCCGTCCTTGGCCCAAGCGATCGACCCGACCGAGCGGTCCCAGGCGTCGGTGAGTTTTTTCGTTTCGCCGGTTTCAAGGTTGCGGAGCATCAGTACCTGCCGGTCGGCCTCGTACCCCGGTCGCGCCATTGCGGCATAGGCCAGAAATTTGCCATCGGGCGAGGGGGCGGGGAGGGTGTCAGTCGCCGGATTGTCCTGCGTCAGATTGGCCGGCATCATCCGGCTGTCGACCAGCCAGCTGTAGATATCGAGGTTGGTCGAGGTCGGTTCGTCCTTGTCGGCCTTGCGCAGTGTGAAATAGACGGTGCGGCTGTCGGCACCCCATGCGAGTTCCTCGCCGCCGCCGAACGGTTTCGACGGGCTGTCGCCGGTCAAGCCGCCATCGACCGCCCGCGCCACGGTCGCTTTGCCGCCGTCGAGGTTGAAGACGAACGGACGGCTGTAGGTGCCGGGGGTTTCCCAGCTGTCCCAGTGGCGCACGAAGCCGGTGCCGTCCTTGTAGAGGCGGCCGGTGCCGGGACCGGGAAGGGCGCCCTTGTCTTTCGCGTCGCAGCCGAAATCGGTGCATTCGCGCGGGACGTCGCCCCAGACGAGCAGACGTTTGCCATCTGGCGACACCTTGAAGCCCGAAACCTCTGCATTGGCGTCGGTAACCTGCGCCGCTGCGTCGCCGGCCTTGGGATCGATCCGCCAGACCTGGCTTTTGCCCGATGCGTTGGAGAGGAAATAGAGGTTGCCGTCGGGGTGGAACGCAGGGGCGGTTTCATTCTTGCCCGCGGTATCGGCGATCGCGACCGGCTTCGCAGCCTTCGCGTTGCGATCGACGAGCCATAGACCGGTCGATCGCTTGTACGTTTCGGCTTCGGTCTCGGTCATTTGAAACACCACCCAGCGGCCGTCCGGCGAGGCCGTCGGCGCGGCGACGCGCTTCAGCGTCGCCAGATCGACCTCGGTCATCGGCCGGGCAAAGGCGGGAGTGGAAAGGGCGGCGGCGAGCGCGATCGCGCTGCAGAGGATATGGTTTCGCATGAAAGCGGTTTAGCGGGGCGGCGGGCGCGTTCAAGCCTGTTCGTCGTTTCCGGACTCGCGGCGGCTTTGGTCTGCTACATCTGTCCCGCTCTGCTCGTCCGGAGCCGGCGCGCAGATATTTCACGCCGAGCGCCATCTTTCGTCACTCTCGCTAACCTTCTTTTAACAAGCGCACTCC
The DNA here is from genome assembly GCF_965279725.1 of Sphingopyxis sp. Classification (GTDB taxonomy): domain Bacteria; phylum Pseudomonadota; class Alphaproteobacteria; order Sphingomonadales; family Sphingomonadaceae; genus Sphingopyxis. The sequence goes on along the minus strand of NZ_CBDIIL010000002.1, from coordinate 448,062 downwards.
AACAATCTCATATGGCTATTTTGGGACATTTTCTTCCGGCAGCATCCAGTGGCGACAAACGTCATGACGCGCGTCGAAAACTCAGCCTACTGGCCCGCGGCGTGCAGAATGATGGCACCGGCATCAAGGTGCAGATTCACAATATCTCGGGAACGGGCCTGCTGTTCGAAAGTGACGTCAAGCTGGTGGCGTGCGACAGGATCGAAATCGAGCTGCCGCATGGGGGCGACATAACCGCGGTCGTCATCTGGGCAAGCGGGCGGCTTTTCGGATGCCAGTTCGAAGGCCCGGTTTCGCCAGCGACGCTGAGCGCGGTCGAATTGAAAAGCGCCGTTGTCCCGGCGCCGGCACTCACCAGCCCCGCCGTCCCGGCGCCGAGCGTCGATGACGTTGGCGCAGCCCTGGCAATTGAGGAAGACTTCGGCGCCCGCATTCAGAGGCTCCGCACCAAGGCCGGGCTCAATCAGGCCCAGGTCGCAAAGCGTATGGGCGTCAGCGCCCCGTCGATCTCAAACTGGGAGAAGGGGCGGGCGCGCCCCAAACGTGGCCGCATGGTGAAACTTGCTGCCATTCTCGGTGTCTCAATCTCTGACCTGATGGACGATGCCAGGCCCGAGGGGTTTCAGGAACTGATCGACCGCAGCCGCGAAGAGATCGCACGCGGCGCCGGCCTCAGCATCGACCGGGTTCGGATCATCGTCGAATATTAGCGGCGAAACCGTTGCTAACGGACGATCACGCCGCCCTTCATCACATGGTCGATTTGTTCGAGCGCTCGGATATCCGCGATCGGATCGGCCTTGACTGCCACCATGTCGGCAAAACGGCCCGGCACAATCGCGCCGATATCGGCCCGGCCCATCTCGACCGACGCGTGGCCGGTGGCAGCCTGGATCGCCTGCATCGGCGTCATGCCATAGCGGACCATATAGGCAAACTGCCGCGCGTTCAGCCCGTGCGGATAGACACCGGCATCGGTGGCAAAGCCGATGTTGATGCCCAGTTCGACGGCGCGGCGGAACGCGGTGCGCTGGGCGTCGGTGGTCTCCCGGTTCTTGCGCAGATACTCCTCGGGCCAGCCTTCCTTCGTGCCGACGTCGTCGATGTAGTCGCCGTTGTAGATGTCCATCGCGAGCCACGTGCCACGCTTCTTGGCAAGCTGTAGCGTCGCCTCGTCGGCCAGGCTGGCGTGTTCGATGCTGTCGACCCCGGCGTTGATCGCATTCTGGATGCCGATCGCGCCATGGGCATGGGCAGTGACGCGTTTGCCGCGCGCGTGGGCGACCTTCACGATCGCGCGTAGCTGCTCGACCGTGAGCTCCGGCGCGCCGGGTTCGGTACCGATCGCCAGCACCGCGCCGGTGGCGATCGTCTTGATGAAATCGGCACCATGGTCGAGCAGATAGGCGGTCTTCGCCGCCGCTTCTTCGGGGGTCGCGGCGACGCCGAGGCGCATGTCGGCGGGAAGTTCTTCATTGGGGACCACGCCATTGAGCTCGCCGCCGCCTTTGGGGATGGTCAGGTAGGCGCCCGCGACCCACATCCGCGGTCCCGGCACGTCGCCGCGGTCGATCGCGTTGCGCAGCGTCACGTCGGTCAGGCCGCGGTAGGTGCCGACGTCGCGCACGCTGGTGAAACCGGCGTTCAAGGTGACGCGGGCGTTGCGCGCGCCGACGAGCGCGGTTTCGGCAGGCGACGCTTTGATCGGCGCGGCGAGGTCGGCGCTTTGGCCCAGATCGGCGAGATGGGTGTGCAGGTCGATCAGCCCGGGCAGGACGGTCAAGCCCGACCAGTCGAGCCGCGTTGCGCCGTCGGGGGTCTTGCCGCACGGCGCGACCGCTTTGATACGTTCGGCCTCGACCGTGACGCATTGACCGGTACGCACCGTATCGGTGACGCCGTCGATAAGACGCCCGGTTTCGACGTAGAGTGTTTGCGCCGAGGCGCTGCTCGCGGCGAGCGTCGCCGCGAGCAGCGCGATCAGGTGCCGCTGGCGAAGGCGTCGCACTGGCGCGGATCCCCCGATTGCAGGCCGCGGCGTAGCCAGCTCATCCGCTGTTCGCTGGTGCCGTGGGTAAAGCTTTCGGGGACCGGGCGTTGGCCCGCCGAGCGCATCAGCGTGTCGTCGCCGATCGCATTGGCGGCGCGCATGGCTTCTTCCATATCGCCCGCTTCCAGCACGGCCTGGCCGTCTCTGGTCTTGGCGCGCGCGGCCCATACGCCGGCGTAGCAATCGGCTTGCAACTCCATGCGGACCTGCAACGCGTTACCTTCGGCTTGCGAGGCGCGCTGTTGAGCTTGACGCACCTTGTCCGAAATGCCGGTGATCGTCTGGATATGGTGGCCGACTTCATGTGCGATCACATAAGCCTGCGCCGCGTCGCCCGCAGCGCCGAATTTCTGATCGAGCTCGCGGAAAAAGCTGGTGTCGAGATAGACGCCTTGGTCGGCGGGGCAATAGAACGGCCCCATCGCCGAACTGGCCGCACCGCAGCCCGAATTGCGCGCGGATTGTTCGTAGAAATAAAGCGTGGGCTTGCGGTAACCGCTGATCAGGCCTTCCCACACGGTGTGCGTCGATCCGAACACATTGCAGGCGAAGCGTTCGGATGCCGTGTCGCAGGCGACCGCAGAGCCGCCACGGCTGTCGGCCGCCGGATCGGCGGTGCCGCCCCCGCTGCTGAGCATGTTGGCGCCGGGGCCGAGCAGGAAAAACGCGGCCACGCCGATCAGCAAAATCGTGCCGCAACCCATTTTGCGGCCCATCAGCATTGGCAAAAATCCGATCAGCAGCCCACCGAGGCCACCGCCTCCGCCGCCGCCGAAGCCGCCACCACCGCCGCGGCCAAGGTCGCGAATATCGTCGCCGGGATCATAATCGTCGAGGCGCATGGGGATTCTCCGCCGCTAAAGTGTCTGTTTCACCGCAATAGTTACAGCAGCGACGGGCAATTGAAAGGGACTTCGCACCGGACGACATGCTTGCAATAGTTTGTGCTGCGGCGCACCAATTGCCCGCCGCCCACCGCGGTGCAAAGGAAACCCCGAGTCTCATGCCACGCCGTGCTGCCCCCGCCGCGCTTCCGCTCCCCGACCTCGTTGTGCTCGTCCTGCAGGGCGGCGGTGCGCTCGGCGCATTTCAAGCTGGCGTTTATGAAGCGCTGATCGAGCTTGGCATCGAGCTTGACTGGGTCGCAGGAATTTCTATCGGCGCGGTCAATGCCGCGATCATCGCCGGGAACGAGCGCGATCAGGCGGTCGCGAAGATGCGCGAATTCTGGGAAGGCTTGTCATCGGCGATGCCGTCGCTGCCCACTGCCGACAATGACTGGGCGCGCGAGTGGGCGCATATGGCGGCGGCGGGGCAGGTGATGGCGTTCGGCGTTCCGGGTTTTTTCACCCCGCGCTTCCCACCGCCGATGTTCGCCGAACGGCAAACCCCCGAAGCGGTGAGCTTTTACGATACCAAACCATTGATCGAGACGCTGAATCGCTTGGTCGACTGGGACCGGGTGAACAATGGTAAGGTGCGCCTGTCGGTCGGCGCGGTTGCGGTCGAAACCGGCAATTTCCGCTATTTCGACACCAAGGTCGATACGCTCGACGCGCGGCATATTTTGGCGTCGGGCGCGCTGCCTCCCGGCCTGCCGCCGGTCGAGATTGACGGCTGTTGGTATTGGGATGGCGGGCTGGTGTCGAACACCCCGCTAGAGCATGTCGTCGATGCCGCGAAAGAGGATATGCTGGTGTTTCAGGTCGACCTGTTTCCGGCGCGTGGCGAGCGGCCGCACGACATGGAAGAAGCTTGGTCGCGTGAGAAGGACATCCGTTTTTCCAGTCGCACACGGCGGATTTCGGACGGATTGGTGCGGCGGCGCAAGGAGCATCAGTTGATCGACCGGATGTTGGCGAAGTTGCCGCCGAGCGTCGCCGATTTGCCCGAGGTCAAGGCGGTGCGGAAGATGGTCGACAGCAAGGCGCTGAACGTCGTCCAATTGATCCATCAGCCCCCCAAATGGCAGACGGGCGCGCGCGATTTCGAGTTTTCTCGATCGACGATGGAGGTCAACTGGGCGCTGGGGCGCGCTGCGGTCGAAGCGTCGATGCAGGACGGCCATTTGCTCGCGGAAAGTGTCGCCGAAGGCCGATCGGGCAGTTTTGCATTGCAATCCAATATGTTGAAGCCGAAAATCGACCCCGAAATCACCTGATGCTCCCCCACCGAAAGGATAGTCCCACCATGCGACTTCAAGGAAAAACCGCGCTCGTCACCGGATCGACCTCTGGCATCGGCCTTGGCATCGCCAAAGCGTTGGCGAGCGAGGGCGCCAACCTGATCATCAACGGGTTCGGCGATGCGGCGGCGATCGAGACCGAGCGGGTTGCAATCGAAGCGCTGAGCGGCGGCAAAGCCATCTACGACGGCGCCGACCTGACCAAGGTCGAGGCGATCGCCGAGATGTTTTCGCGCGCCGATGCCGATGTGGGCGGCGTCGATATTCTCGTGAACAATGCCGGGACGCAGTTTGTGTCGCCGATCGAGGATTTTCCGGTCGAGAAATGGGATCTGATCCTGGCGCTGAACCTGACATCGGCGTTCCACACCATTCGCCATGCGATCCCGGGCATGCGCAAGAAAAAATGGGGCCGGATCATCGGCACCGCATCGGCGCACTCGATCGTCGCCTCGCCGTTCAAGTCGGCCTATGTCGCGGCGAAGCACGGGCTGGTCGGGCTGACCAAGACCGTCGCGCTGGAAGTGGCCGACGCGGGGATCACGGCAAACTGCATCAGCCCCGGCTATGTGTGGACGCCGCTGGTCGAGGGACAGATTCCCGACACGATGAAAGCGCGCGGGATGACGCGCGAGCAGGTGATCAACGATGTGCTGCTGGCGGGGCAGCCAACCAAGCAGTTCGTGACGGTGGAGCAGGTCGCGGCGCTGGCGTCGTTCCTGACCCGCGACGAGGCGGCGAACATCACCGGTGCGAACCTGAGCGTCGATGGCGGGTGGACCGCGGCCTAATGCGCCGCAAGCCTTGAGCATTCTCCTTTGCCCTCCTAAGGTTAATGGAACCGGATCAGGGGAGAGACGGAGAATGATGGGTCGCACCAACTATATTTTTGCCATTGTGCTGGGGCTGACGGTCGCGGGGTGCCAGTCGGTGCCGGTGGTGCCGACGCTGCCGCCGTCGGCGGCCGATGCGCCGCCCGCGGCGGGCAGCTGGCGCGCGACGGCGACCGATCCCGACAAGGAGCGGATTCGCGGCTGGTACGCCAGCTGGGAAGCGGCGCTCGCCGACGCGCGGGCGAAAGGTCATGGCGCCGACATCGACCGCGAAGGGGTGCTGCTGCAACCGATGGCGGCGCTGCCGAACGCGTTTCTGCCCGCGGGCGATTATCGCTGCCGGACGGTCAAGGTCGGCGCGAAGGGCCGAGGTGGGCTCAGCTATATCGCCTATGACTGGTTCCGCTGCCGCGTCGCGCCCGAACAGGGATTGTCGAGCCTGACCAAATTGTCGGGGTCGCAGCGCCCCGTCGGGCTGATCTTTCCCGACAATCTGAAACGCCAGATTTTCTTGGGGACGCTGGAACTCGGCGACGAGAAGATGGCGGTCAATTATGGTAGTGACCGGATGCGCGACATGGCGGGGGCGATCGAACGGATCGGCGAAAATCGCTGGCGGCTGGTGCTGCCCGCACCGGCCTATGAATCGCTGCTCGATGTGATCGAACTGGTCCCGGCGAGCTGACAACCGTCGTTTGGGAAGACGCTTTATTCCCGTTAGTGTCGAACGGATTAGGTTAGGATCGAAACACCTTTGGTACAGGGGAATCAGATGCGGAATTTCTGGAGTGGCGCTGCGGCGTTGGCGCTCGCGGTATCGGGCGGTTCGCCGGCGATCGCGCAGGAACTGGGCGGCGAGGTGCAGAAGCAGATGCCATCGCTGATGAAGATTTATGACGATCTGCATGCCAACCCTGAACTCAGCTTCATGGAAGTGCGCTCGGCGGGCATTTTGGCGGCCGAAGCGCGCAAGCTGGGCTTCACCGTGACCGAAAAGGTCGGCGGCACCGGCATCGTTGCGGTGATGAAGAACGGCCCCGGGCCGGTGGTGCTGCTTCGCGCCGACATGGACGGGTTGCCGGTGACCGAACAGACTGGGCTGGCGGGCGCATCGAAGGTGCGGGTGACCACCAAAGAAGGCGTCGAGACCGGGGTCATGCACGCGTGCGGCCACGACACGCATATGACCGCATGGATCGGCGTCGCGCGGCTGATGGCGGCGAACAAGGCTAAATGGTCTGGCACGCTGGTGATGATCGGCCAGCCCGCCGAGGAACGCGGCGCGGGCGCGCGGATGATGCTGGCGGACGGACTTTATACGCGCTTTCCCAAGCCCCAATACGCGCTCGCGTTCCACGACGCGGCGCAGTTCCCTGCGGGGATGATCGGCTATACGCCGGGCTATGCGCTGGCCAATGTCGACAGCGTCGACATCTTGGTGAAGGGGGTTGGCGGCCACGGCGCCTATCCGCAGACGACCAAGGATCCGATCGTGCTCGCCGCCCGCATCGTCGGCGCGCTACAGACGTTGGTATCGCGCGAGATCAGTCCGCTCGACAGCGCCGTGGTCACCGTCGGCAGCTTCCACGCCGGGGCCAAGCATAATATCATTTCGGACGAGGCGAAGCTGCAGCTGACGGTGCGCAGCTATTCCGACGAGGTGCGCAATCATTTGCTCGATGGGATCGCACGGATCGCCAAGGGCGAAGCGATCGCGGCGGGGATGCCCGATGACAAGATGCCGGTGGTGCACGTCGAAAAGGACGAGTTCACGCCTTCGACGTTCAACACGCCGGACTTCACCGAAGAAATGGCGGCGTATCTGAAAACCAGTTTTGGTGACAAACGCGTGATGCAGATCCCACCGGTGATGGGCGGCGAAGATTTCGGCCGCTTTTCGCGCGACGACAAGGACATCAAGAGCCTGATCATCTGGGTTGGCGGGGTGCCGCAGGCCGAATATGACGCCGCCAAAAAGGAAGGCCGGACGCTGCCGAGCCTGCACTCGCCGTTTTGGGCGCCCGAGGCGGATAAGGTGATTGCGACGGCGACTGAGGCGCTGACGGCGATGGCGATGAAGTTGATGGGGAAAGAGTAGGCGGGAACCGACAGCCCCGGCCCCTTAAGCAGTGGGCGCAGCAGCAGCCTTTGAAAAGGAAATGATGACTTTCAGCCCGTTGCCCGGTTCTGAACTGACCGCAACTTTGGCCGACGCATTCTGCTTCAACGACTGGACAATGATGGCGCCAAGCTTGCCCGGCTTTGGCCACGCAATGCCATCGGCCAGACCCACGCCATCGTCAGCGATGGTGATATGGCAACCAACATCGTCGATCAGGCTGTGGAGAGTGATGGTGCCGCCATCGCGGCCGATGAACGCATGTTTGAGCGCGTTCGTCAGCAATTCATTGACCACCAGCCCTGCCGGCATCGCGACATTGACCGAGGCCGGCCAGCTATCGAGCTTCATGTCGAGCCGCACGCCGTCGGTGGCATGGGCCGCCATCACCGATGTGGCGATTTGTCCAAGGTAGATACCCAGATCGATGCTGTCGTCGGCATTCTCTCGGGACAAGGTGTCGTAAAGCACCCCCAAAGCGCCGATGCGGCCTGCAAGCCGATTGAAGCGCTCGCCTGTGTCGCCGTCGGGGATGTTGCGCGCTTCGAGCCGGATCAGCGCCGTAATCATCTGCAGGTTGTTTTTGACCCGATGCTGAAGCTCGCGAAGCTGGGCGTCTTTCTCCGCAAGCGCCGTGGTTTGGGCATCCGCTTCGCGGTCGCTGCCCGTGGGCGCCAGAGCGACGAGGCGGTATAGCGGCGTGCCATCTTCATCCTCGATCGTGTTCGACCAGACATCCACGACAATGGCGCCCGCCGCCTGCTCGATCCTGAATTCGCCGATATAATCGACATCAGCCTGGACCGCGTCGCGCAGGAGCCGGTCGTCGTCGATCGGCGCAGCGACGCCGGGCAACGCCCGCCAGCTTTTTCCTTCGATGTCGGCAATCGGATGACCGGTCAGGCGCTCGAATTCGCGATTCGCGTAAGTGATAATTTCCGAGGGATGAAGTTCGGAAACGGCGACCGCAACCGGCACATAATCGAGAAACTGTTTGAAGCGGTCATTCTCGAGCGCTTCGGCCAGATTCGGGGTATCCAGCAGCGTCTCTATCTGGTCGGCTTTTTCGATTGTCATCATGATCCCCTGGTCGCAGCGTCCTGCACATAGCTGGTCGGCCATGAACGTACCATTTTTAACTTGTCCATCGCGCCGGACTTTTGGTGCGACATTCGAAACGATGCCAGTGCCGATCGCGGCCATCGCAGGTGCAATTCCGCATCGCGCAACAGCGACCGGACATTCGCTTGTGTTCGACGGTGTCAGTCAGACGGCCTGTCGCTATCCTGCTGTTCGGTATGATGTTTTTGTACTGCCAATGGCGCAGCGCAGAGTTCACGTTCGCATCGCGCTCAATTGGTTCGCGCCAGTGTGCCCAACCATCCCAAAACTTCCGCCTGCAATCGCACCCTGGCATCCGACCAGCTATGGTCGGTCGCGACGTGTAGCGTTTTCACCTTTGTCCCGCCGCCCTTGCGGATCGCCTCGGCCAGCGCGTCGGTGCCGGGGGCGAGGCCGTCGTCTGACGACAGAATGAGCAGGTTCGTTGCGGCGAGCGACGGGGCGTCTTTCATAAAGTCGAACGCCGCGGCATTGGCGATCAGTTCGTCGGCCATGATTTCGGGCGAGGTGCCGGCGAGGGCTTCCTGGCCGTTGGCTTTCATGCCCGCCGCGAGTTGGTCGCGCGGCATCTGGGCGAAGCGGCCGAGGTTGGCGGCGGAGATCATTGCCGCGCCGATCAGCCCCTCCGCTTTCTTGGCCTCCTTTGCGGCGGTCAGCGCGGTGACCCAGCCGCCCATGCTGTGGCCGATGATCACAAGGCGTTTCGGGTCGATGCGCAGCTTTGCGGCGTTGGCGGGGTCGCGGGCGAAGGCGAGGACGGCGTCGGCATCCTGCAAATTCTGCGCAAAGCGATAGGCGCCGGGGCTGCCCCACGAGCCGCGATAGTTGAAGGTGATGACGGTCCACCCCGCGCGGCGCATCGCCTGCGCCAGGTCGAGGCTCTTTTCGTTGCCGGGCAGGCCGTGGCAGAGGACGACGGTCGGGTGCGGACCGGCGCCGGCGGGGATATAGACGACGCCGTTGATTTCGACGCCGCCGCTGGGGATATGGACGACCTCCATCGCCGCCGGATGCGCCTTGTCGGCGGGTGGGTCGGTATAGATAGCGACGGGGAGGTCGGGGCTTTGCGCGAGCGCAGCGTCGGTGAGCATTGGGGGCAGGGCGAGCAACGCGGCGGCAATCCATATTTTCATCGTCATTCCCTCTGAAGCGCGGCGAAGCTGCCGTTGCGGCCTTCGCCGTCGGTAAATCGTTTGGCGCCGGCCGCCGCGCCTTCGCGCAGCGGGGCGACCCCGGCGCGGGCTTCGTGCGCGAGGGCGCCGGCCAGATCGAAATCCCATTGACGATAGGCGCTGAGCCGGTCGCTGGTCATGCACAGCTGCGGAAAGGCGGCGATTTGCTTTGCGAGCTCGATCGCGGCGGGCAGCGCCTCACCGTCGGCGACGACGCGGTCGGCGAGGCCGATGTGGTGGGCTTCTTGCGCCTCTACCGGGCGGCCGGTCAGGATCATGTCCAGCGCGCGGCCTTGCCCCACGATGCGCGGCAGGCGGACGGTGCCGCCGTCGATCAGCGGCACGCCCCAGCGGCGGCAATAGACGCCGAACACTGCGCTGGCGGCGGCGACGCGCAGGTCGCACCAGAGCGCGAGTTCGAGCCCGCCGGCGACGGCATGCCCCTCGACCGCCGCGATCACCGGTTTGTCCAGCAGCATCCGCGTCGGTCCCATCGGGCCGGGGCCGTCGGGATCGTAGCGACTGCTACCGACGGCATTGAGGTCGAAGCCAGCGCAGAAATGGCCTTCGCGGCCGGTCAGGATGGCGACCCGCGCGCAATCGTCGGCGGCGAAGGTGGTGAAAGCATCGCGGAGCGCCGCGGCGGTGTCTGGATCGACCGCGTTGCGGCGCGCGGGGCGATCGATGGTGACGATGGTGACGGGGCCGTCGCGGTCGACAAGCACGGACATTCAAACCCTCCTTTGGCGCTGGCGCAGCGTGGCGGGAGGCGAGGGGACTTGCAAGCGGCGCGGCGGCTCCCTAAATAGAAGATGTGCGGGCCGGGCCCCTCTGGCGCTGGCGGGATATTTCCTGCCACGTGATGTCGGACCGCATCGGGTGACACCGATGCTTTTGGCCCTCCTCCCCCCTGAACCCAGGGTCCTGGCATCGGCGTCACCTGCTTGATTTTTCCAATCAGGAGGCCCTGTTATGACGCTTAATCCAAATCTTTATCGCCTGACTGTGCTGCATCGCCAGCTCGACGATGCCGAGCGCCGCGAGGTGCGGCGGCGCGGTGCCGATCCATTCCGTTTGCTGCGGCTGAAAACGCTGAAGCTCGTAGTGAAGGAGCGGCTCGCGGCGCTGACTATGCGTTCCGCGCTGCGTCCCGCGCTCGCGCGCTGATCTCGAATAATAAACGTCGGGCGCGCTGCTGAAAGGCGGCGTGCTCGGCATATCCAGGGACTATCAACATGGAATTTCTGTTTGCCGACTGGCTGGGCACCCCGGCGTGGTTCTGGCTGTCGTTTATCGCGCTTGTCGTCACGCTGACCGCGTTCGACCTTGGTGTGCTCAATAAAGAAAACAAGGAGATGGGGATCGGTGAGAGCCTGAAGCTCTCGGCCTTCTACATCGGCATCGCGATGGCGTTCGGCGCCTGGGTCTGGGCCGCGAAGGGCGGCGAGGCGGGGCTGCAATATTACACCGGCTTCTTTATCGAGAAGGCGCTGTCGATCGATAACATCTTCGTCATCTCGCTGATATTCACCACCTTTGCGATCCCGCCGCGCTATCAATATCGCGCGCTGCTCTGGGGCATTGTGGCGGTCATCGTGCTGCGCGGGATCATGATCGCGGGGGGCGCGGCGCTGGTCACCGAATATGGCTGGCTGCTCTATATCTTTGCCGCGTTTCTGGTGTTTACCGGCGTGAAGATGCTGTTCGCGAGCGAAAAGCCGATGGATGTCGCGGGCAACCCCGTCGTCAAGTGGCTATCGCGCCGGATGCCGATCACCGACGAGTTGCACGGCGAGAAATTCTTTGTCCGGGTGCCCGACACCAAGACCGGCAAGATCTTGCTGGCAGCGACGCCGCTTTTCCTCGCGCTCGTCGTCATCAACCTGGCCGACCTGGTGTTTGCGGTCGACAGCGTGCCGGCGATCTTTGCGATCACCACCGATACGTTCATCGTCTATACGTCGAACATCATGGCGATCCTGGGCCTGCGCGCGCTGTATTTTGCGCTGTCGGCGATGGTGCACCGTTTCCACTACCTCAAATATGCGCTCGCGCTGGTGCTGGTGTTCATCGGATCGAAGATCTTCGTCGCCGACTTCGTGCTGGGCGGGGACAAGTTTCCGCCGCTCGTCAGCCTGGGCGTAACGGTGGCGTTGATCGCGGGCGGCATCATCTGGTCGCTGGTCAAAACGCGCGATGACGATGCGGGCGTGTCGCAGCCATAAAAATGTCCGTCGGAGGCCTTGCGGCTTCCGACGGACAGGCTTTCCTCCCCAGGAAAGCTCGGGAGGCGCGGGGCGGCATGCCGCCCCGCGCCAATCTCTTTAGGCCGCGAACTGGTTCATCGTGTTGTGCTTGCCGCCAGCCTTCAGCGCGGCGTCGCCGGCGAAATATTCCTTGTGATCGTCACCGATGTCGCTGCCCGACATATTCTGGTGCTTGACGCAGGCGATACCCTGACGGATTTCGGCGCGCTGGACGCCCTTGACGTAACCCAGCATCGCCTCGTCGCCGAAATATTCCTTGGCAAGATTGTCGGTCGACAGCGCCGCGGTATGATAGGTCGGCAGCGTGATCAGGTGGTGGAAAATGCCCGCCCGCTTCGCCGAATCGCGCTGGAAGGTGCGGATACGGTTGTCGGCTTCGTCGCCGAGCGCGGTGCCGTCATAATCGACGCTCATCAAACGGGCGCGGTCATAGGCGCTGACGTCCTGGCCGTCTTTTTCCCAAGCGTCATACACCTGCTGACGGAAGTTCAGCGTCCAGTTGAAGCTGGGTGAATTATTATACGCAAGCTTCGCATTGGGGACGACTTCGCGGATGCGGTCGACCATGCCGGCGATCTGTTCAATGTGGGGCTTTTCGGTTTCGATCCACAGCAGGTCGGCGCCGTTTTGCAGGCTGGCGATGCAATCCATCACGCAGCGGTCCTCGCCCGTGCCGGCGCGGAACTGATAGAGGTTCGAGGGCAGGCGCTTGGGGCGCATCAGCTTGCCGTCGCGGTTGATCAGGACGTCACCAGGGTTGCCGGCGCCCTCAATCTCTTCGCAATCGAGGAAGCCGTTGTACTGGTCCGCCAGATCGCCGGGCTCTTTCGAAAAAGCGATCTGCTTGGTCAGGCCGGCGCCGAGGCTGTCGGTGCGCGTCACGATGATGCCGTCCTCGACGCCGAGTTCCATGAAGGCGTAACGGCAGGCGCGGATTTTCGCGATGAAATCCTCGTGCGGCACGGTGACCTTGCCGTCCTGATGGCCGCACTGCTTTTCGTCGCTGACCTGATTTTCGATCTGCAGCGCGCAGGCGCCGGCCTCGATCATTTTCCGGGCGAGCAGATAGGTTGCCTCGGCATTGCCAAAGCCCGCGTCGATGTCGGCGATGATCGGCACCACATGCGTTTCATGATTGTCGATGCTCGCCTGGATCTGCTTGGCCTTGAGCTCGTCGCCTTCAGCGCGCGCGGCGTCGAGGTCGCGGAACAGGCCGCCGAGTTCGCGGGCATCGGCTTGACGCAGGAAGGTGTAGATTTCCTCGATCAGCGCCGGAACGCTGGTCTTTTCGTGCATCGACTGGTCGGGCAGGGGGCCGAATTCGCTGCGCAGCGCGGCGATCATCCAACCCGACAGATAGATGTAGCGGCCCTTGACGGTGCCGAAATGCTTTTTGATCGAGATCATCTTCTGCTGCGCGATGAAGCCGTGCCAGCAGCCCAGCGATTGGGTGTAATTGGCGGGGTCGGCGTCGTAGGCGGCCATGTCGGCGCGCATGATGCGCGCGGTGTAGCGGGCAACATCTAGGCCGGTTTTGAACTTGTTCTGCGCGCGCATGCGAGCGATCGACTCGCTGCTGATGCCGTCCCATGTGCCGTCGTAATCGCGGATGAGGCGGCCTGCCTGTGCCATGTCTTCCTGGTAGCCCATCGTCTGGTTCCTTGTGAGGAGGTGATGGGTGGATGTTGGCGAAAGTGCCGCACAAAGTGAAAAGCTTTGTCAATAATATTTGTGAATAAGGGCGATTAGGTGTAAATTAGCGTGTAAATCAGTAAAGAAAGTTACAAACAATGGTGGAGCGGAGCGTGTTTGCGGGACCGGCGGTGCGCAAGGTGCGGCGCGACGCGGGTTTGACCCAGGCGGCGATGGCCGATGCGCTGACGATCTCGCCGAGCTACCTCAATCTGATCGAGCATGGTCAACGGCCGTTGTCGGCGACGGTGATCGTGCGGCTGGCCGAACGGTTCGGGTTCGACGCGGCCAAGCTGGGCGCCGATACGGTGCCGGGTGGGCTTGCCGGGCTGCGGCGGCGGCTGGCCGATCCGCGCTTTGCCGACCTGGGCATCGGGCCGCAGGAGGTCGAGGAGTGGTTGCAGACTGCGCCAACGACCGCCGCGGCGTTCGCCCGCCTGTTCGATGCCGCGCCCGAAGGTGGCGCGGCTTTACAGGAGGAAGCGCCCGAAGTTGCCGCGGTTCGCCGCGCGATCGAGAAATGGCGCAACCATTTTGCCGATCTGGATGCGAAGGCCGAAGAACTGGCCGACGAACTGCGGCTCGCGGGCGGCGATCTGTATGGCACGATTTCAGAGCGTTTGCGGACGCGGCATCAGCTGGGTATCCGCATCCTGCCGAGCGATGTGATGCCCGATCGGCTGCGCTGGCTCGACTGGCATGCGCGGCAACTTATGCTGAGCGAGCTACTCCGTCCCGCCTCGCGCACCTTTCAGGCCGCGGCGACGCTGGCCCAGATCGAGGCGAAGGCCGAGATCGATGCGCTGGTCGCGGGCGCCGAGTTTGCGGAAAGCGCGGCGGCGCGTTTGTTCGAGCGCCATCTGGTACATTATTTCGCGGCGGCGCTGATGATGCCCTATGGCCGTTTCCTGCGCGCCTGCGACGCGACGGGCTATGATCTGTTGCTGCTCCAGCGGCGTTTCGGGGCGGGATATGAGCAGGTCGCGCACCGGCTGACCACCTTGCAGCGCGTCGGAGCGCGCGGCTTGCCGTTCTTCATGCTGCGCATCGACCGCGCGGGGCAGGGCAGCAAGCGTTACGCCGGGGCGAGCCAGTCGCCGCTGGTCGATGGCGACACGCGCTGTCCGCTGTGGGGCGCGCACGAAGCCTTTGCCCGGCCCGGCGAGGTGATTGCCGATCTGGTCGAGCTGGAGGATGGGTCGCGCTGGTTCACCCAAAGTCGCAGCGTCGCGGCGCCGGGCGCGACGGGCAGCGGCACACCCGCGCGCTTTGCGGTGTGCGTCGGGGTCGATGCCAAAGTCGCGGCGCCGCTGATCGCGGCGCGCGGCCTCGACCTGATGCGCAATCCCGCAACTCCGATCGGCCTCGGTTGCCGCCGCTGCACTCGCACCGGCTGCGTCCAAAGATCGATGCCGCCCCTCGGCCGCCCGTTGCGGTTCCGCGAGGGCGAACGCGGGGTGAGCGCGTTCGACTTCGCGGGGGATTGAAACAGCAGCCTCAGGCCAGGTCGCGGACCTTGGCTTCGCGCGCCCAATGCCGCCGCGTGCCGACTTTGCCGAACCCGTCGAGTGCAACGACACCGCCGTCCTTTTCGACGCCCGCCTTGTCGAGCAAAATTTGGGTGGCATCGTCGTGCGCGATCGTCTTGCAATGGCCGAAGGCGTCCATGAACCATTGGACGGCGGCGCCTTGCGTTGACAGTGTCTTGGCCTGCTCGTCGGTGAGCACCGAGGCCACCGCGTCGAAGAGCACCGAAGGCGATCCGGCCAGCTGGCCGTCGGCTTTGAGCGTACCGCCCTTGACCTTGATGCCGCCGACCTTCGGCGCGACGAGGAAAGCGGTGCCGCCCGCCTTTTCGATCGTGCTTTTCAGCGCTTCGATCGCCGCCTTGTCCGATCCTTCGCCAAACAGGATCGCGACCTTGCGGCCTTCCATCGTGTCGTCGGCGTTCTTCTGGATCGACAGCGCGTCTGAGGGTTTGAGGTCGACGGGCGCGCGGGCCGCCTTTTCCTTGGATGGCAGATCAATCGCGAGGCCGACCGCGACGCGTTTGGCGAGGTCTTCGTCGATGTTGCGCAGCTGGCCGACGACGCGGACGCGGACATGGCCGAGGGTCACCTTCGACAGTTCGAATACCAGCGCCGATGCGATATGCGCCTGCTCATTTTCGGTCTGCGACAGGTAGAACATCCGCGCCTGGCTGAAATGATCGGCGAACAGCTCGGCGCGGATGCGCAGTTTCTGCACCGGGTCATTGCGTTCGTCATTGGCCCTGAAGCTGGTGAAACCGGTGGCCATGCTGGCGCGCGGGCCGCTGTTTTCGCCAGCTTCGCCAAGGCTGTTGGGTTCGTAATTGGCGCGCCCGGTCGGCACCTGCGTCTGCATCATCCCGTCGCGCTGGAAGTTGTGGAACGGGCATTTGGGCGCATTGATCGGGATCTGGTGGAAATTTGTCGTCCCCAGCCGCGACTTTTGCGTGTCAAGATAGGAGAAGAGACGCCCCTGGAGCAGCGGATCGTTGCTGAAGTCGATACCGGGAATGATGTTCGAGGGCAGGAACGCCACCTGTTCGGTTTCGGCAAAGAAATTGTCGACGTTGCGGTTGAGCGTCATGCGGCCGACGATCTCGACCGGCACATCTTCTTCGGGGATCAGCTTGGTCGCGTCGAGCACGTCATAGGGCTGCTTGGCGGCGAACGCCTCGTCGAAGACCTGGACGCCGAGATCCCACGCCGGGAAATCGCCCGCGTCGATTGCCTCGAACAGGTCGCGGCGATGGAAGTCGGGGTCGGCCCCGGCGATCTTGACCGCCTCGTCCCATGTCGTCGACTGGATGCCGAGCACCGGCTTCCAGTGGAACTTGACGAACTTGCCATCGCCCTTCGCATTGACGAAGCGGAAGGTGTGGACGCCGAAACCCTCGATCATGCGCAGGCTGCGCGGGATCGTGCGGTCGGACATCGCCCACATGATCATGTGCATCGCCTCTGGCATCAGGCCGATGAAATCCCAGAAGGTGTCGTGCGCGCTGCCCGCCTGCGGATAGCCGCGGTCGGCCTCCATCTTGACGCTGTGGACCAGATCGGGAAATTTCATCGCGTCCTGGATGAAGAACACCGGGATATTGTTGCCGACCAGATCCCAATTGCCGCTGTCGGTGTAGAGCTTGACCGCGAAGCCGCGGACGTCGCGCGGGGTGTCGACCGACCCGGCGCCGCCGGCGACGGTCGAGAAGCGGACGAAGACGGGACAGGTTGCGCCCTCGGTCTGGAAAATCGATGCCTTGGTCAACCCGGGAATCGCTTTCGTGCATTCGAACACGCCATGTGCGCCAGACCCGCGCGCGTGGACGATCCGTTCGGGGATGCGTTCATGGTCGAAGTGGAAGATTTTTTCGCGGAGGACAAAATCCTCCAACAGGGTCGGCCCGCGCTCACCGGCGCGCAGCGAGTTCTGGTTGTCGGAAATGCGGTGACCGAAATTGTCGGTCAGATAGGACGCGGCGTCGTCGGCAGTGGCGGTCTGATGAAGCTCGCCGCCGTTGCCCTTCGCGGTCTTGAACGCGCCATGTCCGGAACCCGGCTGGTGGTCGCTGAGCTGATTGTCGGTCGCGGGCGAGCGGGCTGGTTTTTTGGGCATCGGTCGTTCCTTCCGCCGCGGAAGGCGACACCGCATCAACCCGCCGCACCGGGCGCAGTTGCATCTGAGGCTGGCAAAGTTTGCATGATGTGCAAGCTTGGTCGAGGCTTCAGCTAAAACATCATCCGTTCTGGACGTTAATCGAATGTCGGGGCTGTCGCGGCCACCCGAACAGGACCGAACCCATGTTGCTTCATCTCAAACCCGAACAGGTCGAAATCGGCATGTTCGTCGACGGGTTCGACGGGCGCTGGATCGATCATCCGTTCTGGCGCAGCCGCTTCCTGGTTGAAACGGCGGCGCAACTGGCGCGGATCCGACAGTCCGAGGTGACGGCGGTGATCGTCGATCGCAGTCGAAGTCGGTCGCCCCACGGCGCGGACCTTGCGGAACCTTACACCGAGCGCCGCACGTCCGATGGCGGAATGGCGCCGCCCTATCGCGGTGTCGAGCGCCGCCGCGCCACGACCTTTTCGCCGCCGCTGCGCGAAAAGGCCGTCCGTCCCGCAACTTATGCGCAAGAGCGTCGGCGGGCGGCGCGGGTCATCGACAAGTCGCGGCGCGCCGTGATCGACCTGTTTGACTCGGCCCGGATGGGCCGCGCTGTAGATGGCAGCAAAATCGCCCCGTTGGCGCAGGCGATCGGCGATTCCATCACGCGCCATTCGCGGGCGCTGATCAATCTGGTGCGGTTGAAGCAGAAGGACGAATATACCTATCTGCATTCGGTTGCGGTCTGTGCGCTGATGATCAATTTTGGCCGCCACCTGAAGCTGGATGACGCCGAGGTTCAGGCGCTGGGGGTCGCGGGGCTGCTGCACGACGTCGGCAAGGTCGCGATCGCCGACGATGTGCTGTTGAAGCCCGGAAAGCTGACGCTGCGTGAACGGGCTTCGGTCGAGGGTCACCCGTTGGCGGGGCATGCTTTGCTGGCGCAATCGTCCGACATTCCGGCGGCGGCGCTGGAGGTGTGTTTGCGCCATCACGAAAAGATGGATGGGTCGGGCTATCCCGACGGGCTGGGCGGGGACGCGCTGTCACTTTATGCGCGAATGGGTGCGATCTGCGATGTCTATGACGCGGTGACGTCCGACCGCCCTTATAAGGCGGCGTGGACGCCGTGTGAGGCCTTGACCGCGATGCAAAGCTGGACCGGCCATTTCGATGCGCCGTTGCTCGACAAGTTCGCCGACAGCCTGGGCATTTTTCCGGTCGGGACGCTGGTGACCCTGTCGACCGGGATGCTGGGGATCGTCACCGGCAGCGCGGGCGAAGCGGGCGAGGCGATCGTCGTGCGGGTGTTTTTCGATTGCGATCTGCTGGCCGAATGCCCGCCGTTCGATTGTGCGATTACGCAAACGGCGCGCGAACCGGGCATTGTCGGCCGCGCGAGCCAGAAATTCTGGCGCTTCGACGACTGGCCCGCGACGGTGGCGCGGGTGCTGGCGGCGAAACCGGAGGGCGACGCCCGGCCTTAGATCAGCGGTGCGGCGCCCGTTCGATCAGGTTTTTTGTTCGGCGACCCAGCGGTCGATTACCGACGCGAGTACCGAAATCGGCATCGCGCCCGCCGACAAGGCGGTGTCGTGGAAACCGCGATAGTCGAATTTGGGGCCAAGCGCCTGGCGGGCTTTTTCGCGGATTTCGACCCAGCTGATCTGGCCGACCATGTAGCTCGTCGCCTGACCGGGCCAGACGCAATAGCGTTCAATCTCGGTCACGTTCGACGCCTCGGACGTCCCGAGCACTTCGTTATAATAAGCGATCGCTTTTTCGCGGCTCCAGCTGAAGTGGTGAAGCCCGGTGTCGACGACGAGCCGCGCGGCGCGGAACATATAGGATTGCAGATAGCCGAGCTGCCCGAAGGGATCGTCGGCATAAGCGCCCATTTCGTCGGCGAGCTGTTCGGCGTACATGCCCCAACCCTCGGTATAGACCGAATAGGCGGGCAGGCGGCGTAGGCGCGGGATGCCCGTGGCCTCTTGCGCCAGCGCGATCTGGTGGTGATGCCCCGGGGTGGCTTCGTGATAGGTGAGCGTGGGCAGCGTCCACGACGGCGTTTCGGCGGTATCGCGCAGATTGATATAATAGGCGCCCGGGCGTGATCCGTCGAGCGCGGGCACCTGATAATAGCCGCCGGGCGAGCCGGCCTCTGTGTCGGGCGGGACGCGGCGGATATCGACTTTTGCCTTGGGTAAACGGCCGAACATTTCGGGGAGCCGCGTCTGCATTTTCTGGATCTGGTCGTTGAGCGACGCGATCAGCTTGGCCTTACCGCCATCGGTGTTGGCGAAGATGAAGCGCGGATCCTTGGCGAGCGCGCGCAGTCGCTGCGCCACGCTGCCCTTGGTCATCCCCTGTTTGCGGAAAATCGCATCGGCGCGGGCCGACAGTTCGGCGATACGGTCGAGCCCCAGCTGGTGGATTTCTGCGGCGGTCTTGTTGGTCGTCGTCGCATAGGCCAGCGCGTAGGTATAATATTCGTCGCCCTTGGGCAGCCGCCAGACCCCGGCGTCGTGGGTCGAACGCGGGCGGACGGCGCGCAGTTCGGCGACCTGTCGCTGCATCGCGGGATAGATTTTGTCTTTGACGATCGCGGTGCAGCGGCCCGCCCAGTCGCCGGGAATATCTTTCGTCTTGGCGGCCAGGTTGGTGGTCAGACCGTTCGCCTCGGCGGTCGGTGCCATGACGGCGACATATTGCTGCAGCGTCCGGTCGATGATGAAATCAGGCGGAATGATGCCCGCGGCATGTTCGGCGTTGATCCGCGCCGTTTCATTGTCGAGCTCCGCGGCGAACGCGGTGCAGCGCGCCAGATAGGCCTCGGCATCCGCAGCGTCGGCGATGCTGTGCTGATTGATAAGGAAATCGGGGATCAGGCGGTAGATGCCGCCGAGCTGGGTCACCGGATGCGGTTCGGGCCAACTGTGCAGGCCGTAGCTGAAGGTGTCGTAGGCGTTGACATAGGTTTCCCACGGTCCGCGGAAGGTGTCGTAATTGATGCGGTCCATGCCGCCGAGCTTCGCCGGATCGAATGTCTTCAGCTCGGCCAGCCCCTGGCGGTACAGATCCTGGCCGCGGGCAATGCCGGCGGGCGACCGGTCAGCGAGGCGCGATTTCGCGGCGGCGCGGTCGCCCTTGTCCGACCCGAGCGAGGTCGCGAATTCGGGATCGAGGTCGAGCAGCCTGTCGTAGATGCGCTCATAGAGCGCGGTCAGACGCGCGCCTTCTTCGGCGGGCGTGTTGGCCAGCATCGCGCGAGCGGGCGAACGCGCCATCGCAAGCATTGACGAGGTGGCGGCTGCGGCCAGCAGGGTACGGCGGTCGAGCATCGGCGATCTCCCGGTGATGATGAATGCAAGGACTATTGTTGCCAATTGCGCGCCGCGCAAGCGCCCCGATGTACCGTCTGTCAGGGGCGAGCGGCTATTCGCGCGCCTTGGCCGCGGCGCGGACATCTTGCGACCGGTCGAGCGGCATGACGAGGATATCGTCGCCATCGACGATCACCGCGACATTTTCCATGCCGACCAGCGATACGCGCTTGCCGCCGGCGCGCACCAGATTGCCCCGGCTATCGTGGAGGAAGGCGTCACCGGTGACGGCGTTGCCCGCTGCGTCCTTTTCGCCGAGCGTGTGGACCGCCTGCCAGCTGCCGAGATCAGACCAGCCCATCGCGGCGGGGACGACGGCGACGCGATCGTCCTTTTCCATTACCGCATAATCTATCGAGTCCGACGGCGCCGCGGCGAAGTGGGCCGCGTCGGCGTAGAGCGCTTCGCCGTCGATCAACCCCGACGCAACCGCGCGATCGGCGGCTTCGAAAATCGCGCGGCAATGGGTGAGCATTGCATCGCGCATCCGCCCGGCACGAAACAGGAAGATCCCGGCGTTCCAGCTGTAGCCGCCCGCCGCCAGCATCGCCTCTGCATCGGCGAGCGGAGGCTTTTCGATGAAACGATCGACTTTGAAGCCGTCGTCGCCGACTGCGTCGCCGTTGGCGATGTACCCGAAGCCGGTCTCGGGGCCGTCGGGGGTGATGCCGAAGGTGACGATCCAGTCCTGTTGCGCCAGCCGCGCGGCCTTGGCGATCGCGTCGTGAAAGGCGGCGACATCGGCGATGACATGGTCGCTCGGCATCACCAGCAGCAGCGTATCGGCATCGGCGCGCGCGACGGCCAGCGCGATCGCAGCGGCGGTGTTGCGCGGCATCGGTTCGACGATGAGCGCCGCCTCGCGCGTGTCCAACTGGTCGCGCACCGCAGATACATGAGCGGCGCCGCACAGGATGATCGGGGGCTGGAAAGCGGCGCCCGCCGGGGTGCGCGCAAGGGTTTGCTGGAACAGGCTTTGCAGGCCGGTGAGCGGCAGGAACTGCTTCGCGCGGTCGCCCCGCGATTCGGGCCACAGCCGCGTTCCGGCACCACCGCACAAAATGACGGGTTGAATCATCGTTGTCATCGCGCGGCTTTATCGCGTCTGCGACCACGGGTCACCCCCGATCGGGCAAGTGCCGAGTGTAAAATTAACCGACAGTACACGCCTCGGCTGTAGTATCGAGGACAGGAAAGGGCTTTGTTTTTCATGTTCCGGCTGTTCAAACATTATGTCCCGCACGCCGTCGTCTGGCTGGCACTGATCGAATTTTTGGCGTTGCTCGGCTCGGCTGAAGCGGCGTGGCATCTCTATGCCGGCCAAGCGGGGTTCGACGCGGGGCCGCTGGCGGATCGCTCGCTGCCGCTGGCGACCTTCGCGGTTTCCAATTCACTCGCGATGATGGCAACCGGAATGTACGGCAACGAGGGGCTCCGCTCGATGCGTTTCGCCACGGCGCGCCTGCTCGCGGCGATTTCGCTCGGTG
The DNA here is from genome assembly GCF_965279725.1 of Sphingopyxis sp. GTDB lineage: Bacteria > Pseudomonadota > Alphaproteobacteria > Sphingomonadales > Sphingomonadaceae > Sphingopyxis. The sequence goes on along the minus strand of NZ_CBDIIL010000002.1, from coordinate 426,122 downwards.
TGATATTTCTGTCGGTCCTGGGCTTCCTGTTGCCCACCGCGACGCTGTGGCGCGCGAACAGTCTGTACGCGATGGCGCTCGCGATCGCGGCGTTGTTCATCATTCGCCTGGCGCTCACCCAGTCGGCGGGGGCCGAGGCGTTTCGGCGCCGGATCCTGGTGCTGGGGGCTGGGCCGCGGGCGGCGCGACTGGCGGCGCTGGCCGATGAACCGGGCAGCGGGCTGGAGATTGTCGGCTTTATCGCGATGACCGAGGCCGAGAAAAAAGTTCCGGGCGCGGTGCCGCGCGAGGCAATTCCCAATCTGTCCGAGCATGTCGTGACGCTGCGCGCGGGCGAAGTGGTGCTGGCGCTCGAGGAGCGGCGCAACGCGCTGCCGCTCGCCGATCTGCTGCGCGTCAAAACGACTGGCGTGCATGTCAACGACATCGCGAGCTTTATCGAACGCGAGACCGGGCGGGTCGATCTGGCGACGACCAACCCAAGCGGGCTGATTTTTTCGGACGGATTTTCGGCGGGGCAGCGGATTTCGAAGGTCGGCAAGCGCCTGTTCGACATCCTTGCGAGCCTGATCGTGCTGATCGTCGGACTGCCGTTGATCGTCGTCGCGGGTATCGCGGTGGTGCTCGACAGCCGCGGGCCGGTTTTTTATCGCCAGCCGCGCGTCGGATTGTTCGGCGAGCCATATGATATCTACAAGGTCCGGTCGATGCGCACCGATGCCGAAGCCGCAGGCAAAGCGGTGTGGGCAAGCGAGAACGACCCGCGCATCACCCGCGTCGGGCGGATCATCCGTCAGCTGCGGATCGACGAACTGCCACAATTGTGGTGCGTCCTGAAGGGCGAGATGAGCTTTGTCGGGCCGCGTCCCGAACGACCGAGCTTTGTCGAAGAGCTTGAGCAAAAACTGCCCTTTTATGCCGAGCGGCACATGGTGAAACCCGGCCTGACCGGCTGGGCGCAGATCAATTATCCCTATGGCGCGTCGGTCGAGGATGCGCGGGTGAAGCTGGAATATGACCTGTATTATGCGAAAAACTATTCGCCCTTCCTCGATCTGTTGATCCTGTTGCAGACGGTGCGCGTCGTGCTGTGGCCCGACGGTGCGCGCTGACGATGCTGGTCGGGCTGTCCGAAATATTGTCGGTGCTGGCACTGGTCGGTTTTTCGGCCGTCACGCTGTGGCTGCTGGCGCGGCCAGCGGCGCGGATGGCGGTGCTGATGCCGGCGCCGCGGATTCTGATGCTGGCCGCCGCAGCGACCGCATTGTGGTGCGCGGCGCTGGCGCTGTTTGCCCCCGGATCGTCGCAGGCGCTGGTGGCGCAGGCGCTGCGCGACCTGGCGATGCTCGGCTGGTTGAGCGCGACATTCTGGTCGCCTGCCGCACCGATGTCGCGGCCGCTACGTCTGATCCTGCGGATGCTGATGACGATCTGCGTCCTCACGCTCGTGCTGGGTGTGGTGGCCCATTGGCGCGCGGGTACGCAGGCAGAGTCATGGATGACGCCGACGCTGACCTTTGCGGCGATGATCGTGGCGACCGGCGGCTTGCTGATCGTCGATAGCGGGGTTCGCCACGCGAGCGCCGGATTGCGCATGCCGATGATGGCGGTTGCGGGCGGGTTCGCGATGCTGTGGGCGTATGAACTGAACGTTCAGCTGATCGGTGCGCTGACCGGCAAAACGGCGTCGACGCTGATCGCGCTGTTGCCCGCAGTCGTTTTGCTGATGCTGCCAACCTATGTCGTCGCAGCGATGGATATCGGGCGCGAGCGGATGCGGCTGTCGCGCACCGCGGCGATGCGGACGCTGATTCTGATCGGCGGTGCAGCTTATCTGGTACTGATCGGCCTGACCGGCGCGATCGCGCGGCTGGTCGGCGGCGATTATGCCGAACTGGCGCAAGGGGCGTCGCTGGTCGTCGCGCTGGGCGCGGGCGGATTGCTGATCGTGTCGGCGCGGGCGCGCGCCTGGCTGACGGTCATGATTTCCAAGCATTTTTTCGAACATCGTTATGATTATCGCGCCGAATGGATGCGCTTCACGGCGACGTTGGGGCAGGGCGTCCAAGGAGATGGGAGCGAAGACGACCGCAACCTGCATCGACGCGTCGCCAAAGCGCTGGCCGAGCTGACCGGCAGCCCCGGCGCGCTGTTGATGCTGCCCGACGCAGCGGGCAGTTTTCGCGTCGCCGAGCAATGGCACTGGCCGGTCGATGTCGATGCAGATGACGCGACGCTGTCCCTGCGATCGGCGTTCATGTTGCAAGAGACGCGGCACATCGTCGATCTCGATGCGCAGCGCCGTGGCCCGAAGGGCGAAGATCCGGCCGGCGACGATCTGGCAATCCCCGCCTGGCTGGTTGGCGACCCGCGCGCATGGGTCGTCGTGCCGATCCTGCATTTCCAGCGCATGATCGCAGTGGTCGTGTTGCATCGCCCACCGGTTTCGCGCGCGCTCGACTGGGAAGACCTGGATGTGCTGCGGATCGCGGGCCAACAGGCGGCCAGCTATCTCGCTGAATCGCAGAGCCAAGAGGCGTTGTCGGAGGCGCGAAGGTTCGATGAATTCAATCGCCGCTTTGCCTTCATCATGCACGACATCAAAAATCTGGCGAGCCAGATCGGTTTGCTGGCACGCAACGCCGAACGCCACGCCGACAAGCCCGAGTTTCGCGCCGATATGGTCGAAACGCTGAAAATTTCGGCCGGGCGGCTCAGCGACCTTCTCGTCCGGCTGGCGCCGCGTGCGCGTGGTGCGCGGGCGGAGGCGGCGAAGGTTTTGATCGAGCCGATATTGAATGACATCGCGGCGGAAGTGCGGCCGCAACGCGAGCTGTTCGTCGGATGCCAGTCCGGGCTGCTGGCCTGGGGTGACGCGGCTTCGGTACGGCAGATCGTTCAGCATCTGGTCGCCAACGCCATCGATGCGTCAGAGCCGGGGGCGCCGGTGCAGATTGTGGCGGTGTCCGAGCATGGCCGCGTGCGCGTCGATGTGATCGACCAGGGCAGCGGCATGACGCGCGGCTTTATTCGCGACGAATTGTTCAAACCCTTTGTCTCGACGAAGGACGGCGGCTTTGGCCTTGGGGCTTTTGAGGCCTTGCAGATTGCGCAGGGGATGGGCGGCGCCATCGATGTCGAGAGCGAACCCGGCAGGGGCAGCAGCTTTACGTTGTGGCTGCCGCTCGCCGACGCGCCGGAAGGTGTAGTCGGCGGCACAACGATGATGAAAGTGGCATCGAAATGAGCGAAAGCGGCGCCAAAACGCGCACATTGCTGGTGGTCGAGGACGACCCGGGGCTGCAGGCGCAGCTGAAATGGGCGTATGAGGATTATCGGGTGCTGATCGCGGGCGACCATGATGCGGCGATCGAAATGCTGCGCGCCGAAGAGCCCGATGTCGTGACCCTCGACCTGGGCCTGCCGCCTGATCCCGACGGGACGCGCGAAGGGTTCCGCACGCTCGCCGCGATCCTCGAGGCAAAGCCCGACACCAAGGTCATCGTCGTGTCGGGGCACGGCGAACGGGCGAGCGCGCTGGCCGCGATCGCCAGCGGTGCCTGGGATTTTTACCAGAAGCCGATCGACATCGACGAACTGGGACTGATCGTGGCCCGCGCTTTTCACGTCCGCGAGCTGGAGGTCGAGAATGTGCGGCTGGCGCAGCAGGGCAGCAGCGACAATCGCGTGCTGGGCGGGATGATCACCGGCGCGCCCGAAATGCAAAAGGTTGCGCGGACGATCGAGCGCGTCGCGAACCTTGCCGTCAGCGTGATGTTGCTGGGCGCCAGCGGCACCGGCAAGGAATTGCTGGCGCGCGGTTTGCACGAAGCGAGCGGGCGCCGCGACGGCGCGTTCGTCGCGATCAATTGCGCCGCGATCCCGGAAAATTTGCTCGAAAGCGAATTGTTTGGGCATGAAAAGGGGGCATTCACCGGCGCGGTGAAAACCACCGAAGGCAAGATCGAGCTGGCGCATGGCGGCACCTTGTTCCTCGACGAAGTCGGCGACATCCCCCTGCCGCTGCAGGTCAAATTGCTGCGCTTTTTGCAGGAGCGGACGATCGAGCGGATCGGTGGGCGCAAAGCGATCGCAGTCGATACCCGCATCGTGTGCGCCACGCACCGCGACCTCGACGCGATGATCGCGGAGCAGAGTTTTCGCGACGACCTGTATTACCGGCTGGCCGAGATGGTGGTGAAAATCCCTTCGCTGGCCGAACGGCCCGGCGACGCGGTGCTGCTGGCACGGCATTTCCTGCATCAATATGCGCCCGAAATGAACCCTGCGGTGCGGGGTTTCGCTCCCGACGCGTTGCAGGCGATCGACGAGGGGCGTTGGCCGGGCAATGTCCGCGAGCTGGAAAACCGCATCAAGCGCGCCGTCATCATGGCCGACGGCAAACTGGTGATGAAGGACGATCTGGACCTCGCGACCCGCGGCGAGGCCGAAGGTGAAGAGGCGTGGCTCAATCTGCGCAGCGCCCGCGAAGCCGCGGACCGCGTGGCGATCCGCCGCGCGATGATGCAAAGTGAGGGCAATATTTCGGCCGCCGCCAAGCTGCTCGGGATCAGCCGTCCGACGCTGTACGACCTGCTCAAACAATATCGGATGCAGGCCTGAATGGTTCCTGGCCGCGTCTGGACGAGCACGCTGCTGACGGCGGTGTTGACGGCAACGGTGCTGGCGGGATGCGGCGAAGCGCAACCCAATTCGCCGCGGCGCGCCTTTGAAGAGCGCCGCGCCGAATTGCAGGCCGCGATCGCCGACAATCCGCAGGCGATCGCCGAGCGCGTCGAACTGACGCGGGTGGCGATCCGACTGGGCGACGGGGTCGGCGCCGAGGCGGCGGTCAAGGGCGCGTTGGCGGCGGGCGGCAATCCGGCGGCATTGCGGCCATTGTTGGCGCGGGCCTTTGCGATGCAGGGTGAGGGCCAGCACGCCCTCGAGACGATCGACGCCGGTCCGATCATCCCCGAAATGATCGGCGAGGCGGCGTGGGTCGCGGGCGACGTCCATCTGGACAATGGCGATCTGGATGCGGCACGCAATGCCTATGACCGGGCGGCACAGGAACTGCCGCGGTCTTCGGCGCTGTGGGTCGATGTGGCGCGCTTTCGCGACGCCAATGCCGACACCGCGGGTGCGCGCGATGCGGTCGATTATGCGATCGAGCTCGACAAGGCGAACAGCGCCGCGCTGGCGTATAAGGCCAATTTGATCCGGACCGAGGACGGACTGAACGCCGCGCTGCGATGGTATGACGCTGCGCTGGCGGTCGACCCCGACAATGCGGACGCGCTGATCGACCAGGCGGCGACGCTTGGCGACCTGGGGCGCTATCGCGACATGCTGGTCGCGCTGCGCCATGCTGCGACGATCGTGCCGCGCGATCCCCGGCTTTTCTATCTGCAAGCCGTGTTGGCGGCGCGCGCCGACAATTACCGGCTGGCACGCAGCCTGCTTCAGCGCACCCGCGGAGAAATCGACGATCAGCCGGGTTTCATGTTGCTGAGCGCGGTTGTCGAGCTGGAACTGGGCGGCGAAGCGGTGGCGGCAACATGGGCCGACCGGCTGCTGGTCGAGCAGCCCGACAATTTTACCGCGCGCCGTGTCCTCGCGGCCGCGAACTGGGCCGACGGCGACGCCGATGGGGCGATCGAGGCTTTGCTGCCGATCGTCGACCGGTCCGACGCCGACAGCTGGTCGTTGCTGCTGGCGGGGCGCGTCACGAGCGAATTGGGCCAGCGCGGCGAGGCCGGCGATTATCTGGCGCGCGCGGCGACGTTGACGCGGGGCGACGCGCTACCGTTTGCGGCGACCGACGACTATAGGCTGCTGTCGATGGCCGCCGATGGTCAACCATTGAATCCGGCAAAGGCGATCCCCGCAATCGGCGCGGACATTTTGCGCGGCAACGGCGCGCGGGCGATTGCGCGCGCGACGCTGTTGCGTGACGCCAACCGCGGCGTGGCCGAAGCGCATATTCTGCTGGGCGATGCGGCGCTGGCGGATGGGCAGTTCGACCTCGCGGTGCAGGCCTATCGTACCGCGCGCAATCTCGATGCGAGCGAGCGCTCGACGTTGAGGCTGGCCCATGCGTTGTTCCGCGCGGGCGACGCGGCGGGGTCGGGGGCGGCGATACTGGCGCTGCGCGAAAGCGAGCCGTCGAGCACCGCCGCCGAGCGGCTGGCCGGACATCTGGCGATGGACATCGAGCATTGGGACGAAGCGATCGGGCATTTTGACCGGGTGCGCGCGCGGATCGGCGACCGCGACGTCGTCATCCTGCGCGAACTGGCGCGGGCGTGGGCGGCGAAGGGCGACGAGACCCGCGCGCTGCCACTGATCGATCGTGCGTATCGACTACAGCCGTTGAATGCAGAGATCATGACGTTTTACGCCGATCTTCTGGACAAACGCGGCGACAGACAGGCTGCGGCTGACCTGCGCGACAAGGCGGCGCAGATCGGGCGTTAGGGTTTATGCCTCGGTCAAATCCAGCAAAGTGCGCGCGTCGAGGCCGATGCGGCGCATCTGGTCGGCGACCGGGGGCCAGACATTGGCGAGGAAATCGGCGCGCATCAGGTCGCGCAGCCGTTCGGTCGCGCCTGCAGCGACGAACATGCCGACACCGCGTTTGACCGTGACCAGCCCCTCGTCCTGAAAGGTCTGATACGCCTTGGCGACGGTCAGCGGGTTGGCGCCCTCTTCCGCGGCAAGCGAGCGGACCGACGGCAACATGTCGCCATCGCCAAAGCTGCCATCGAGAATCGCGTTGGCAATGACGTCGCGCAGACGCTGATATACGGGTTTGGATTGATCGAGCATGCCGCCTTAATGCCATAAGACAGCAGCACAGTCAAATGCCGGTAATTACAAAAACACGCTACTCAACGTAACTAAATTTCCCAAGCGTGAACAACGGCATAATATTCCGGACGTGGCCGTTCGTCGAGATCGCGGGCCGCAGTGCCGATGAAGAAATAGCCGACGATGGTGTCGTGATCGCCCGCGCCGAAAGCCGCGGCAACGGCGGGGCTGTAGGCGGCCCAACCGGTTAGCCAGCTGCCGACAAAGCCGTGGGCATGCGCGGCATGGAGCAGGTTCATGCCGACGGCGCCGGCCGACATCTGTTGTTCCCAGACAGGAATCTTGCTTTCGGCCATTGGGGTAGAGAGCAGGACGAGCAAGGTCGGTGCCTGATGCGCGAACTGGTCGAGCGCCGACAGGTCGAGTCCGGCGGCGCCGGGATTTTCCTCCACCCACGCGGTTTTGAGCAGCGTCGCAAGGGCCGCGCGCTGGTCCGCCGCGACAGTGACAATGCGCCACGGCGCCAGCTTGCCATGATCGGGGGTGCGCAGCGCCAGCGCAATGATGTCGCGTAATTCACCGGCGTCGGGGCCGGGCGCAATCATGTCGCGCGCCTTGCCCGAACGGCGGGTGGAAAGGTGTGCGAGCAGCGAAGATCGGTCGTTGAACATGGCTTACATTTGGCTGCCCGACCGGCCCCATGCAACCCCGACAATGCGCCGGACCGATGGTTTCACGCGCAATTAGATTCTTCCCATACGCAATTTTCGCGCTAGGTTGCGCCATTCGCGCGGCGGAAAGCCGCGCCTACGATAATAGCGAAAAGGGACGCTTTAATGAAAGATATGGGCCTTTGGGACGAAGGCGATTGGATCGCAGTTATTGCGGTCGTCGTGTTGGGCGCGTTTTTGACCGTCGGGGCGCTGATCGCCGGTAGCAAGAAACCCGAATTCGCTGGCCATCCCAAGGGCCTTTATATGCTCTTTTTCGCGGAAATGTGGGAGCGTTTCTCTTATTACGGCATGCGTGCCATCCTGATCTTTTACCTGACCCAGCATTGGCTGTTTTCCGACGGTAAATCGAACCTGATCTACGGGGCTTACACCAGCCTCGTCTATATCACCCCGGTGCTTGGCGGCTATCTGGCCGATCGGTATCTGGGACAGCGCAAAGCGGTCCTGTTCGGCGGCGTGTTGCTCGCGTGTGGCCATTTGTTCATGGCGTTCGAGGGGGTCGGCGGTCAGGAAGATGCGACGATCAACGTGTTCTGGCTCGCGCTGGCGCTGATCATCGTCGGCTCGGGTTTTCTCAAGGCCAATATCTCGGTGATGGTCGGGCAGCTGTATCGGTTGACCGACATGCGCCGCGATGCGGCCTACACGATTTTCTACATGGGAATTAACGTCGGCGCCGCGCTTGGCACGATCCTCGTCGGCTATCTCGGCCAGAAAATTGGCTGGGGTTATGGCTTTGGCCTGGCCGGCATCGGCATGGTCGCGGGCCTGATCGTCTTTGTTCTGGGCAAGAACGTCCTGCTCGGCGCTGGCGAAGCGCCGGCGCCGCTGTCGCGGCAAAAGGAAACCACCATCTACGCGATCGGCGTTGGCGCCGTTGCGGTGATGTGGGCATTGGTGCAGTATCAGGATGTCATCCAGAACCTGCTGATCGTCTCGGGTCTCGCGCTGCTCGGCTACGTCCTGTACGAAAGCTTCAAGCTGCCCAAGGAGCCGCGCGAGCGTATGTTCGCGATCCTGTTTCTGATCGCGCTCAACCCGCTGTTCTGGGGCCTGTTCGAACAGGCAGGCGGCAGCTTCAACCTTTACACCGACCGCTATGTGGCCGGCGTAGGCGAGGGCGGGGTTCCGGCGTCGCTGTTCCAGTCGATCAATCCCATCTACATCATCCTGTTCGCGCCGATCTTTGCGGCGCTGTGGCAGTGGCTGGGTAAAAAGGGGCTCGAACCTTCGGCGCCCGCCAAGTTCGCGCTGGCGCTGGCGCAAGTGGGCCTCGGCTTCCTTGTCTTTGTCTGGGGCGCCAACAGCGTCGGTCCCGAGGTCGCGACGCCGGTCCTCTTTGTCTTCCTGCTCTACATGCTCCACACGACCGGCGAACTCTGCCTGTCGCCGGTGGGTCTGAGCGCGATGAACCGGCTGGCACCCACCTATCTGGCGTCGCTGATCATGGGCGCGTGGTTCTATATGACTGCGGTCGGCAATTTCGTCGCCGGCAAGATCGGTGAGGCGACCGGCGGCGAAAGCGGCGAGATGACGAAGAGTGCGACGCTGGCCATCTATGACAAGATCGGCTGGATCACGCTGGGCGTCAGCGTTGTCATTCTGCTGCTGTCACCGATCGTGAAGAAGTGGATGCACCTCGACACGCTGCAAGACCGTGACGATGGGCTGGCGGGGATCGGCGAGGCCGAACCACAGGCCGCGGGCGTTCATCCTGCACCGAAGCCGGGAGCGTAACCGATGATCCGGGGCATGAAAGGCGGCCTGCTGGCTGCGGCATCGCTGGCGCTTGTCGGTTGTGCGGCGACGGGTAGTGAAGCGAAATCGGCGGGCGACAAGCCCGCCGCCGCCGAAAAGCCGGTCAAGTTCGACAAGGATCCTTATCCGTCGACCTATCGTCCCTATGGCGGACGGCCGACCGCGGTGCGCGGGGTCACGATCTTTGACGGCGAAGGTGGCCGTATCGATAATGGCGTCGTCCTGTTTGCGAATGGCAAGGTCGAAACGCTGGGCGGTGCTGACACCGCGATCCCCGCGGATTACGACGTGATCGATGGGACCGGCAAGTTCGTCACCCCCGGCGTCATCGATATTCATAGCCACCTGGGCGACTATCCCTCGCCCAGCGTCGAGGCGCATTCGGACGGCAACGAGGCGACGTCGCCGACGACCCCCGAAGTGTGGTCGGAACATAGCGTCTGGCCGCAGGACCCGGGGTTCAGCCGCGCGCTGACCAATGGCGGGATTACCACGCTGGAAATTCTGCCGGGCAGCGCCAATCTGATGGGCGGGCGCTCGGTTACGCTGAAGAATGTGCCGTCGCGCACGATGCAGGGAATGAAATTCCCGGGTGCGCCCTACAGCCTGAAAATGGCGTGCGGCGAGAATCCGAAGCGCGTCTATGGCGGCAAGGGCCGCGCGCCATCGACCCGCATGGGCAATCTCGCGGTCAATCGCGCGACCTGGCAGAAAGCGGCGGCGTATAAGAAGAAGATGGATGACGGTAAGGCCGTCGACCGCGACCTCGCAATGGAAACCCTCGCGGGCGTGCTGTCGGGCGAAATCCTGGTCCAGAACCATTGTTACCGCGCCGATGAAATGGCGATCGTGATCGATATGAGCCATGAGTTCGGGTATAAGGTCGCGGCGTTTCACCACGCGGTCGAAGCCTATAAAATCCCCGACCTGCTCAAGAAAGAAGGCATTTGCGCCGCGATGTGGGCCGACTGGTGGGGCTTCAAGATGGAAGCCTATGATGCGGTACCGGAGAATATCGCGCTGATGTATAAGGAAGGCGCTTGCACGATCGTCCATTCGGACGATGCGAACCAGATTCAGCGCCTCAATCAGGAAGCCGCCAAGGCGATCGCGTCGGGCCGCAGGATGGGGATCGAGATCAGCGACGAACAGGCCTGGACCTGGCTCGCGATCAATCCGGCCAAGGCGCTGGGCATCGGCGACAAGACGGGCAGCCTGAAGCCCGGCAAGATGGCCGACGTCGTACTTTGGAACGGCAATCCGTTCAGCGTCTATACGCGTCCGGAGAAAGTATGGATCGACGGGGCGCTGATGTTCGACGCGATGGATCCCAAGCGGCGACCGGTGAGCGATTTCGAGCTCGGCCAGCCGGGTGAAGGAGACGTGAAATGATCCGCGCCCTTCTCCTTTCCGCCGCAGCGATGATCGCGGTTCCAGCTGGCGCACAGGATGTCGCTATCACCAATGCAAAGCTCGTCATCGGTGACGGCAGCGCGCCGATCGAAGGCGGCACCGTCGTCGTACGCGGCGGCAAGGTCGTTGCAGCGGGCGCCGGGGTTGCAGTTCCCGCCGGCATTGAACGCGTCGATGCGCAGGGCCGCTATGTCACGCCGGGGATCGTCGCGGCGTTCAGCCGGGTGGGGCTGGTCGAGGTCGATGCGGTCGGCGGGACCAACGACCGCAACGCGCCGCGGACGCGCTTTTCGGCGGGGCTCGATATTGCCCCTGCGCTCAATCCGATGGGATCGCCAGTAGCGGTGAACCGCGCTGCGGGGGTGACCCGCGCGATCGTCGCGCCAGGGGGCAGCAGCAATTTGTTCGCCGGGCAGGGCGCGGTCGTCGATCTGGCCGACGATATGGACATGGTAACGAAGCCGCGCGCCTTGCAGTTCGTCGCGTTTGGCGAGGACGGATCGGCAAAGGCGGGCGGCAGCCGCGCCGCGACTTTCCTGTTGTTCCGCGAACAATTGCTCGCGGCGCGCAGCTATGCCCGCAATCCGGCAACGCTGGCCGAATGGGGTAATGACGCGATGATCCAGCGCGCCGATGCCGATGCGCTGGTGCAGGTGATCAACGGCACGACGCCGCTGTTCGTCCGCGTCGATCGCGCCGCCGACATCGTCAATGTGTTGAAGCTGCGGCAGGAATTTCCGGCGCTGAAGCTGGTGCTGGTCGGCGTCACCGAAGGCTGGCTGGTCGCGCGCGACATCGCCGCGGCAAAGGTGCCGGTGCTGGTTTCGCCGCTGAGCGATCTGCCCGACAGTTTCGAGCGGCTGGGCGCGACGCAGTCGAACGCAGGGCGGCTGAAAGCCGCAGGCGTCGATGTGTCGGTCGGGGTGTTCGATGACGATGATGCGCATAAGATGGGTTATACGACGCAATATGCCGGCAATCTGGTCGGGCTGGCGCGCCTGCCGGGGGCGAGCGGGCTAACGTGGGATCAGGCCTTCGCTTCGATCAGCAGCGCTCCGGCGCGCGCCGTCGGCATGGAAGCCAGCATCGGATCGCTGCGCCCCGGCCGCGTCGGCGACGTCGTGATCTGGGACAAGGATCCGCTCGAACTGGGCAGCCGCCCGACCGCGATCTGGATCGACGGCAAGGCGCAGTCGCTGACGACGCGGCAGGACCGGCTGCGCGATCGCTATGCGACCCCGCAGGAAGGGGCGTTGCCAAAGGCCTATGATCGGTAGGGCTCGGTTCGCGATATGATAGCGTGGCGACGGAGGTAGAGGAGACACTGTCGATGCAACCGATGTCGCTTTTGATCACGACTTGCGTGCTGTTTGTCGGCTCGCATCTGTTGTTGTCGCATCCGCTCCGCCACGGACTCGCGAGCCGCCTTGGCGAGCGGGGGTTCCAGATCGTCTATTCGATCGTCGCGATCGCGACGTTCATCATGCTGGTCCAGGCTTGGCGCGGAACGCCGCCCGAAGCGCCGTTGTGGGCGGTCGGCGACGGGGTGTGGGCCATCGCGTCGGCGTTGGTGCTGTTCGCGAGCATATTGTTCATGGGGTCGTTGATCGGCAATCCGGCGCTGCCCGCGCCGAACGCGGCGGCGGCGGCACAGGGCGCGCCACGCGGGGTGTTTGCGATCACCCGCCATCCGATGATGTGGGGCTTTGCGCTTTGGGCGGTGGCGCATGTCATGGTGATGCCGACCGAGGCGCAGATCATATTGTCGGGGACGATCATATTTCTCGCGCTGTTCGGTTCGGCGGGACAGGACGCCAAAAAAGCCCGGTTGATGGGCGATAGCTGGCGGCACTGGGCGGCGCGGACGAGCTTTGTCCCCTTTGCCCGGCAGATCAGCGGCGCGACGCCATGGGGTGACACGATCCCGCGGCCGCATGCGCTGTTCGGCGGGATCGTGCTGTGGCTGGCGGCGACGTGGGGGCATGGCGCGCTGGGCTATATGGTCGCGGGCATCTGGCGCTGGGTCGGATGAGCGGCGCTAAAACCGACACGGTGCTGGCCGATCTGTCGCTCAAGCTGCTGGGCAAGGATATTGCCGACACCGATTCCGAGGAACAGCGGGTGCTGCGATCGATCGTCGAGCGCAGCCTGATCAGCCGCGACGCGATGGATGTGGCCGATGAGCAATCGACCTTTGGCGAACGCCTGTCCGATCGGGTGGCCCGGGTGGGGGGCTCGTGGGGCTTCATCATCGTTTTTTCGCTGGTGCTGTTCGGCTGGATGATCCTGAACAGCGAAATCCTCGGCCGCTGGCACGACGCGTTTGATCCTTTTCCCTATATTTTCCTGAACCTGATGCTCTCGACGATCGCTGCGGTGCAGGCGCCGGTGATCATGATGAGCCAGAACCGGCAGGCGGCGAAGGACAGGCTTGCCGCCAGCCTCGATTACCAGATCAACCTGCGCGCCGAGCTGGAGATCATGCGGTTGCATGAAAAGGTCGATGCATTGCAGGTGCAGCGGCTGGAAGAGCGGATCGATGCGTTGACCGCCGCGGTCGATCGTTTGCGCACGACATGATGCCGTCGCCCCCGCCTTCGCGGGAGCGACGATTTTCTTACAGCCGCACCATCCGCATGCCCATTTCGCCATAGCGCGGGCCGCTCGTGCCGCCCTTGGGCGCTGCGGCTTCGATCGCCGCGAGATCGTCGGCGGTCAGCGTGACGTCGGCGGCGCCGACGCTGTCTTCCATGGTGACGCGGCGTTTGGTGCCGGGGATCGGGACAATGTCGTCGCCCTGCGCGAGCAGCCACGCTAGCGCGACCTGTGCCTTCGACACGCCATGCTTGTCGGCAACCGCACCGATCGCATCAACGATCGCTAGGTTGGCGGGGAAATTCTCTTCCGAATAGCGCGGGTCGTTGCGGCGCCAGTCATTCTCGGGCAGATCGTCGCGGCTGCGCACCGCACCCGCCAGAAAGCCGCGCCCGAGCGGCGAATAGGGGACGAAGCCGATGCCGTTTTCGCGGCATATGCCCAGGATTTCGTCCTCGATGTCGCGCTCCCAGATCGAATATTCGCTCTGCAACGCGGTGATCGGCGCGGCCTTGGCGGCGCGGCGCAGCGTTTCGGGGCCGGCTTCGGATAGCGCGATGTGGCGGACCTTGCCCTCGTGGACCAGCTCCATCATCCCGCCCACGACCTCCTCGATCGGAATCGCGGGGTCGACGCGGTGCTGATAGAATAGGTCTATCGTGTCGATGCCGAGCCGCTGGAGCGAATCTTCGCAGGATTTTCGGGCATTGGCGGGGGAGCCGTCGACCCCGGTGATCTGCTTGCCGTCGAATTTGAAGCCGAACTTGGTCGCGATGACCAGCCCGTCGCGTTTGCCCTTGATCGCTTCGCCCAGCAATTCTTCGTTGCTGAACGGGCCATAGATTTGCGCGGTGTCGAAAAAGGTGACGCCGAGGTCGATGGCGCGGTGGATCGCGGCGGTCGATTCGTCGAGGTCGGCGGCCTCGCCATAAAGGATGTTGCCGCCCTTGATCATCGGCATGCAGCCGATGCCGATCGCCGATACTTCGAGGCCGTGGCCGAGCTTGCGATATTTCATGGCGTTTCTCCTTCTGATTCCATTTCGACCCCATCGGCGGCAAATTTGGTCGCTGCGACGTCGCCGACGACATTCCCCAGGGTGCGGAAGATGTCGGGGAAAGTCTCGACCGCGACGAGCAGCCCGAGCGGCGCGACGGGGACGCCCATCGACACCGCGATCGGGGCGATCGAGGTCACGAAGCTGATCGAACCGGGCAGGCTGACCGAGCTGAGCGCCGCCGCCATTGCCACCGCGAGGCCGACCGCCATCTCCCACGGCGTCAATTCGATGCCGAACAACCACGCGACATAGACGACCACCGCGAGGTTCATCGCCGGGCTGGTGAAACGGAACAGCGCGACCGCGAGCGGCAGGACGACGTCGGCCTTTTTGGGATCGACGCCCAGCGCTTCGGACGATTTGAGCATCGCGGGCAGGCTGGCGAGCGAGCTTTGGGTGCTGATCGCGACCGCCAGCGTCGGCACCATCGCGCGCACGAAGCGCGGCAGCGGGATGCCGACGACCAGCCACGCGAGCAGCAGCGCAAGGACCAGGCAGCAGATGCCGATGCCCGACAGGATCAGGACATAATGGATAAGCCCGCCGAACGCGGCGACCCCGGCCTTGACCGCGAGCGCATAACCCAGCGCGAACACGCCGATCGGGGCGAGGGCGAGAACCCAGCCGATCACGATCAGCATCGCATCGCCGAGCGCCTTGAACAGGCCCGAAAGCGTGGCGCGTTGCACCGGTTCGAGCTTGGTGATCGCAAAGGCAAAGATGGTGGTGAAGACGATGAGCGGCAGGATCGCGGTGTCGGCCGCGGCGGCAATCGGATTGGTCGGGATCAGCGAGAGCAGGAAGTCGCCAAAGGTCGGCGACGGCCCCGCCTCGGTCGTGCCGCCAAGGCCGCTGCGTAGCGCGTCGGCGGCACCGGCCGAGAGCGGAAAAAGCCGCAGCAACAATGGTGTCATCAGCAGCGACATCGATCCGGTCAGAAAGATGGCACCCATGAACGTCATCACCGCGCGCGCCGCCAGCTTTCCGGCGCGCGCCGCATCAGCGGTCGCGGTGATGCCGGTGATCAGCAGCGCAACGACCAGCGGCACGATCGTCATCTTGAGCGCGTTGAGCCATAGCAGGCCGATCGGTTCGATGAAGGGCAACGACGCGGTCCCCGCGTCGGGCGACACCAGTTCGATCGCGATCCCCAACAACATCCCGGCGACCAGCGCCGAGAGGATGATCCATGCGGATTTCAAGCCATATTCTCCCGGCGATGTTTCTGGCCAGCTTGCCAAGCAAAAGAGGGTGACTTAGGGCCATCCCGTGGAAGCCGGGGCAGGCATTGGTCAGCAGTCCGGCTTAAGTAGCAGAGGTGGCATGCGCAAGTTTTTCGGAACCGACGGGATTCGCGGACTGACGAATCAGATCCCGATGACGGTCGAGGTCGCGATGCGCGTCGGCATGGCGGCGGGTGCGCATTTCCTGCGCGGCGACCACAAACACCGGGTGGTGATCGGCAAGGATACGCGGCTGTCGGGCTATATGCTCGAGAACGCGTTGGTCGCGGGCTTTACCAGCGTCGGCATGGATGTGGTGCAGGTCGGGCCGATGCCGACCCCGGCGATCGCGATGCTGACCCGCTCGATGCGCGCCGATCTGGGCGTGATGCTGTCGGCGAGCCACAATCCCTATTACGACAATGGCATCAAGCTGTTCGGTCCCGACGGATACAAGCTGTCCGACGAGGACGAGGTGCAGATCGAATTGTTGCTCGCGCAGCAGCCAAAACTAGCCGAACCGGCGCAGATCGGCCGCGCCAAGCGGATCGACGATGCGCGCGGGCGTTACATCCACGCGGTGAAACAGAGCCTGCCCGAATCGATGCGGCTCGACGGACTGCGGATCGTCCTCGATTGCGCCAATGGCGCCGCGTATAACAGCGCGCCGACGGTGTTCTGGGAATTGGGCGCCGACGTCGTCGCGATCGGGGTGACGCCGAACGGGATCAACATCAACGACAACTGCGGATCAACTTCGCCCGCGTTGCTTCAGGAAACCGTGGTCGCCAGCGGCGCCGACATCGGCATCGCGCTGGACGGCGACGCAGACCGGCTGATCGTCGTCGATGAAAAGGGCAAGATCGTCGATGGCGACCAGATCATGGCGCTGATTGGCGCGAGCTGGGCGCGGCAGGGACGGCTGAAAGGCGGCGGCGTCGTCGCGACGGTGATGTCGAACCTGGGGCTCGAACGCTTTCTGGAAGGCGAGGGGCTGCGGCTTGAGCGGACCAAGGTTGGCGATCGCTATGTGCTTGAACGGATGAAGGAAGGCGGCTTCAACGTCGGCGGCGAGCAGTCGGGGCATATGATCCTGTCGGATTATGCGACGACCGGCGATGGCACGCTGGCGGGTCTGCAAGTGCTGGCCGAGCTGGTCGCGTCGGGCAAGCCGGCGAGCGAATTGCTGCACCAGTTCGACCCGGTGCCGCAGCTTTTGAAAAATGTCCGCTTTGCCGATGGCAAACCGCTCGATAATGCCCATGTGAAGGCCGCAATCGCCGATGGCGAAAGCGTATTGGCGGGCCGCGGCCGCCTTGTCATCCGGGCTTCGGGCACCGAACCCCTCATCCGCGTCATGGCCGAAGGCGATGACGCATCCCAGGTAGAAAGCGTCGTCGACAGCATCTGCGACGCGGTCAGAAAGGCAGTAAATTAATGTTGGAAATGCGACCCGATTGCGAAAAGTGCGGCAAGGATCTGCCCGCGAATGTCCATGGCGCCTTCATCTGTTCGATGGAGTGCACCTTTTGCGCCAATTGTGCCGACCGGATGGACGAGCGTTGCCCCAATTGCAGCGGTGACCTGCTCGACCGGCCGCTGCGCGAGGGCGCGATCCTGGCGAAATTCCCCGGCTCGACGGTGCGGAAATATAAGGTTTGAACCTTTGCCCTTTTCGTCATGCCGGACCAGATCGGGCGTCCACTCCGGAGACGGTGGCCTGGATCCTGGGTCAGGTCCGGGGTGACGAAAATGTGGAGATTTTGCGATGATCGCCCGCGTCCTGATCATTGCCGGCTCCGATAGCGGCGGCGGCGCGGGAATTCAGGCCGACATCAAGACGGTGACGATGCTGGGCGGCCATGCGATGACCGCGATTACCGCGATCACCGCGCAGAATACGCTGGGCGTGCAAGCGGTGCATGCGGTGCCGACCGCCATGGTTCTGCAACAGATCGACAGCGTCGCGGCCGACATCGGCGTCGATGCGGTCAAAATCGGGATGATCGGCAGCGCCGAAACCGCCGCGGCGGTTGCCGAGCGCTTGGCGCGGCCAGATTTGGCGAGCGCGACGGTCGTGTTCGATCCCGTGATGGTCGCGACCAGCGGATCGGTGCTGGCCGACGCAGCGACGATTGCCGCGTTCAAGGAATTGCTCGATCGCGCGATGGTCGCGACCCCCAATCTGCCCGAACTCGAAGCACTGGGCGGCGAAGACGCGGTGCTCGCGCACGGCTGTTCGCTGCTGATCAAGGGCGGCCACGCCGCGGGCGAAACGGTGATCGACCGATTGCTTGAAACCGGCGAGGGAGAAGTCGCACGCTGGGAAGCGCCGCGCATCGACACCCCGCATAGCCACGGCACCGGCTGTACGCTCGCCAGCGCGATCGCAACCGGACTGGCGCAGGGCATGCCGCTGGAGCCCGCGATTGCGCGCGCGCGCGATTTTGTGCGGCTGGCGCTGCTCGACGCGCCGGGGCTGGGGGCGGGACATGGCCCGATGGGGCAGCAGCAGGTGCGCAATGACGGGCTGTTTACTGGCCCGGCGCTCAATCATATCACGCTGCCCGCCACCGATTATGCGGCGTCCGTCGCGTTTTACAAACAGATGGGGCTGACCCAGATCGTCGATAGTCCGGACAATGGCTATGCGCGGTTCGAGGCAGCGAATGGCGTGACGCTGTCGATCCATGTCGGCGACGGTGCTGCGGGAGGCGCAACGACCTATCTGGAGAGCGGCGCGCTCGACGCATGGGTCGCCTATCTGGCGCGGCGCGGGGTGCGGTTTGAACAGATGCCGCAGGATGAGTCATGGGGCTGGCGCGAGGCGCGGCTGAGCGATCCGGCGGGGAACCGGCTTTGCCTGTATCAGGCGGGGGAGTATCGGAGGTATCCGCCGTGGCGGGTCTGATCTCCCCTCCCGCAAGCGGGAGGGGTCAGGGGTGGGCGCGAGCGAAGCCAGCTCCTGGCATCGACAATGCCCACCCCGCTGCGACTAGGGAGCAAGCTCCCAAGTCTCGCTACCCCTCCCGCAAGCGGGAAGGGAATCGATGATCGTTGGCGTCGACGAAGTCGGGCGTGGTCCGCTCGCGGGGCCGGTGGTCGCTGCGGCGGTGGTGCTCTGCGAAGGCGGCATCGCCGGGCTGGACGACAGCAAAAAACTCTCGGCCAAACGCCGCGCCGAGCTGGAAGCGCAGATCAAGGCGCGGTGTCGTTGGGCGATCGGTGAGGCCAGCGTCGAGGAGATCGACCGGATCAACATCTTGCAGGCGACGCTGCTTGCAATGACCCGCGCGGTCGAAGCGTTGGGAATCGAGCCAGCCGAGGTGCTGGTCGACGGCAACCGGCTGCCCAAGTGGCGCTACGTCGCGCGCGCGATCATCGGCGGCGATGCGCTGCACCCGTGCATTTCGGCGGCGAGTATCATTGCCAAGGAACATCGGGATCGCTTCATGGTGGCGGCCGCGCGGGATTTCCCCGGCTTTGGCTGGGAACGTAATATGGGCTATGGTACCGCTCAGCATCTCGCGGCGCTGCGCCAATATGGTCCGACGCCGCTTCATCGGACCAGTTTTGCCCCGGTCGCACAAATGCAGCTGGTCTGACCAACAGGAGACGGCGATGAGCAAGGGATTCACGGCCGACGAGGTGTCGGCCCAGACCGGTCGCACTTTTCTTGTTACCGGCGCCAATGCCGGGATCGGGTTCGAAACCAGCAGGGTTTTGGCCGCACGCGGCGCGCATGTGATCCTGGCGTGCCGCGATGCCGACCGGGCGAATTCGGCGATCGACCGCATCCGCAGTGATGTGCCCAAGGCCGAACTGTCGTTCCAGCCGCTCGACCTTGCCGATCTCGACCAGGTGAAGGATGCGGCAAAGGCGGTGCTGGCGGGGCCGCGGATCGACGTGCTCGTGAACAATGCCGGAGTGATGATCCCGCCCAAGACGCTGACCAAGCAGGGGTATGAGCTGCAATTCGGGGTCAATCACCTTGGCACCTTTGCGTTGACGGGACTGATCCACCCCCATGTCGAGGACCGGATCGTCATCACCGCCAGCCTGGCACACAAGGGCGGGCAGATTGATTTCAGCGACCTGTCGGCGACGCGGAGCTATCATAAATTGGCGCGCTATCAGGCGAGCAAGCTGGCCAACCTGCTCCATATGTTCGAGCTGGACCGACGGCTGAGCGCCGCCGGGCGCGCCACGCAGGCGATCGGTTGCCACCCCGGGGTGGCGATTACCGAATTGACGCGCCATCTGCCGTTTCCGCTGCGCGGCATGACCCCATTGGCGACACCTTTTTTTAACAGCGCGGCGCATGGGGCATGGCCGACATTGCAGGCCGCGACCGGCGCGCATGTACAGGGCGGCGATTATCTGGGGCCGCAGGGGCTGGGTGAGGTGTCGGGCCGGTCGGGACCGGCGCGCGCGACGCGCACTGCGCGCGACCCCAAGCTGGCGCGCGAGCTGTGGGAGCGGTCGGTCGAACTGACGGGCGTCGATCCGGGTCTCTGATCTCCGCAGCGAATTTTTTTCGCTGGTGAGTCTTCATCGCCACACCACCAGTGGTTGAGTCCGCGACTCGCGCCGGACTCCATATGCTGTGTCAGACTCGTTTCGTTCTCGTCCCGTTAACCAGTTAGTGACGCGGAATCCCTAGTGTTCTGCGCTTGACGGCGGGTGTCGCCGGACTCATCAGGGGCTTCTTTCGGAACTTCGCGGGGGCAAAACATGGGTGTGATGGAACGGGTGAAGACCCCGGCGGTCAAGCAGCGGGCGGCGAAAGCGGCGCCTGTGGACCTGCCGCTCGACACCATCCTGCAGGGCGATTGCGTCGAAATGATGCGCAGCCTGCCGGCCGACAGCATCGACATGATTTTCGCCGATCCGCCGTATAATCTCCAGCTTGGTGGTGATCTCCATCGTCCCGATGGCAGCCAGGTCGATGCGGTCAATGACGAATGGGACAAGTTCGACAGCCTGGCGACGTACGATCGTTTCACCCACGCCTGGCTGAAGGAAGCCAAACGCATCCTGAAGCCCGGCGGAAGCATGTGGGTTATCGGCAGCTATCACAATATCTTCCGCGTCGGTGCCGCCTTGCAAGATCAAGGCTATTGGATCCTCAACGACATTGTGTGGCGCAAGGCGAACCCGATGCCCAATTTCAAGGGCACCCGCTTTACCAACGCGCATGAGACGCTGATCTGGGCGTCGATGGGCGAAAAGGCGCGCTACACCTTCAACTATCGCGCGATGAAGACGCTCAACGACGAATTGCAGATGCGCAGCGACTGGCTGATCCCGATTTGCGGCGGGCAGGAGCGGCTGAAGAAGGGCGGCACGAAGGTCCACCCGACGCAAAAGCCCGAGGCTTTGCTCTATCGCATTCTGCTTGCCTGTTCGAACCCCGGCGATGTGGTGCTCGACCCGTTTTTCGGCACCGGCACCACGGGTGCGGTCGCGAAGCGGTTGGGGCGGCATTTCATCGGCATCGAGCGCGAGGATGATTATATCGCTGCGGCTTTGGAGCGCATCGAAATGGCGCTGCCGCTTGATGAAAGCGCGGTGAAGACGATGATGGCGCCCCAGGCATCGACGCGGGTCGCGTTCGGCATGCTGGTTTCGGACGGCCTGATCGCCCCAGGAACACTGCTGACCGACGCCAAGCGGCGCTGGAAAGCCAAGGTGCGCGTCGACGGCTCGCTCGATTGCGAGGGTCAGCCGGCGGGATCGATCCACAAGGTCGGCGCGAGTGTACAGGGCGCGCCAAGCTGTAACGGCTGGACGTTCTGGCACGTCGACAATGGCAAGGGATTGCGCGTGATCGACGCGGTGCGACAGGATTGGTTGCTGGCGAACGAGGCTTGATTTACTTCACGTCGTCATTGCGAGGAGCGAAGCGACGCGGCAATCCAGAGTGGCTTTAACTGTTCTGGATTGCATCGCTTCGCTCGCAATGACCACAAAGGACAGGTTATGTTCCAGCCCCTAAGCAAACCCGACCTCGGCACCGCATCGCCCGCCGCACAAATCTATTGCCGCCCGACCTGTTTCGTCGATCGCCCGCATGAGCTCGAGGACCATTGCCTGCGGATCGCCGACACGATGACCTGGTTCGCCGCCTGGCATATCAGCCTGCGAGATGGCGCCAGCGTCAAATCGGCGATCGTGACGATGGCCGAATGGGCCGACTGGATCGCGGCGATGCCGGACAGCCTGGCGCAAGCCGCAACGGCGCAGCGCGCCGGGGTGCTGCGACCGCGTGGGGCGTTGCAACTCGGCGAGCGGACGGTGCGGCTGAACGAACCGCAGTTGATGGGCATCCTCAACGTCACCCCTGACAGTTTTTCGGACGGCGGCAAGCATGTCGATGCCGTGGCCGCCGCCGATGCGGGCTTTGCGATGGCGAGCGCGGGCGCGGCGATCATCGATGTCGGCGGCGAATCCACCCGCCCCGGCGCGCCGCTGATCTGGGACGGCGATGAGATTGCGCGCGTCGAAAACGTCGTGTCGGCTTTGGCCAAAGGCGGGGTCGCGGTTTCGATCGACACGCGCAAGGCCGCGGTGATGGAGGCGGCGCTCGCTGCGGGCGCGCGGATCGTCAACGATGTGTCGGCGCTGCGTTATGACGATCGTGCGATGGAGGCCGTGGCGACCGCCGGCTGTCCGGTGGTGCTGATGCATGCGCCATCGGCGACGAGCGACCCGCATGCGGGCGGCGAATATGCTCACGTCCTGTTCGACGTGTACGACATGCTGGCAGCGCGCGTTGCGGCATGTGTTGCGGCGGGGATCGACCCCGCGAAGATCATCGTCGATCCGGGGCTGGGGTTCGGCAAAGGCGTCGCTGACAATCTGGCACTGATCAACGGACTGGCGCTGTTCCATACCCTCGGCTGTCCGATCCTGTTCGGCGCGAGCCGCAAACGGATGATCGGGGCGCTCGACAATGAGGCGCCCGCCGACCAACGCCTCGGCGGAACGGTTGTGTTGCACTATCAGGCCGCGACGCAGGGTGCGCAGTTGCTCCGCGTGCATGACATTGCCGAAAACCGGCAAGCGCTGCGCGTCTGGCGCGGGCTGCGCGATGCGGCGTTGACGGCCTGAGGCGAGCCGAAGCAACCCTCACCGACCTCCCGCGTATCTCCGGGGACCACAGGCGCCGACCCGGCGCCGATCCCCACAGGAGAGTTTATGCACCTTCCCACCGGCTCGCATGTCGCCGTCGCCGACGGCACCCAGTTTCAGCTGTTCCGCAACAGCGGCACCGAACAGGAACCCAGCCTAAAGGCGGTCGACCTGCCCACGAGCGACGAAGCGGCGCATAACGCTGGCAAAGGCGATACGCCGCGTCAGAATGAGGAAGCGGGCCATGCCGCGTCGGTCGCGGCGGCGCTGAACGCCGCCGTGCTGTCGAACAAGATCAAGGATCTGGTGGTGATCGCCGACCCGAGCACGCTGGGCGAAATGCGCAAGCTGTATCACAAGTCTTTGGAAGCGGCGCTCGTCGGCGAAATTGCCAAAACGCTGACCAGCCAGTCGACTGATGATATTTTGAAGTCGATCGCGAGCGCGTAACCGACCTACAGGCTGTAGCCACCGTCGCTGGTCAGGACGCTGCCGGTGATGGTGGCGGCGGCATCGGACAGCAGGAACAGGATCTGCGTCGCGATTTCCTCTGCCGTCGCATACCGACCGAGCGGGGTCGCCATCCTGGCCATCGTCGCCATCGCGGCATCGCGCGATCCTTCGCCCGCGATCAGGTCAGTGAAAAAGGGCATTTCGTCCCAGATTGGCGTGTCCACCCCGCCGGGCGCAATCGCGTTGACCCGGATGCCGTGCGGCGCGCCCTCCTTGGCGGCGACTTTCGTGAGCTGGATCAGCGCCGCTTTTGATGCGCCATAGGCACCGGTGCCGGGTTCGGCCTTGATGCCGGAGATCGATGCGGTGGTGACGATCGCGCCGCCGCGGCCGTGCGACGTCATCGCGCGCATCGCCGCCTGCAAACTCAACATGGCGCCGTCGAGATTGACCGCTAGCAAGCGCCGCCAGGCCATGAAATCGATATCGACGATCGGCGCCGCGTCGCTGACCCCGGCGTTGACGACCGCGAGATCGAGCGCGGCGAGGCTTTCCGCGCGCTCCAACCACATATCGGGATCGGCTACGTCTTCACCGCGGCTGCGATCGATGCCGATGACCGTGGCGCCCGCGATACGCAGGGCATCGGCCACCGCGAGGCCAATCCCCGATGCATCACCAGTGACGAGTGCGGTCTTGCCAGAAAAATCGAAGGTCATGGCCGCGACGTAAAGCCGTCAGGCGGCGGTGTCGATCCCGAGATCGCTGAGCTTGCGGTAGAGTGTCGAGCGGCCGATGCCGAGGCGGCGGGCGACTTCGCTCATCCGCCCGCGGTAATGGCCGATCGCGAGGCGGATGACGTCAGCCTCGATTTCTTCGAGCGGGCGCAAATTGCCGTCGGGCAGGTACAAGG
This sequence comes from Sphingopyxis sp., assembly GCF_965279725.1. Taxonomy (GTDB): domain Bacteria; phylum Pseudomonadota; class Alphaproteobacteria; order Sphingomonadales; family Sphingomonadaceae; genus Sphingopyxis. The sequence goes on along the minus strand of NZ_CBDIIL010000002.1, from coordinate 402,026 downwards.
TGACGCCGATGGCTTCGCCATTGATCGCAATCTCGCCCTCGCCGCTCATGCTGCCGCCGCCGAGCGTTGCCTCGATGGCCCGGAAATCGGCACCGGTCAGGACATCGGTCCTGCTGCCGACCGCGGCGCGGAACAGCACATCCTGCAACTGGCGGACGTTGCCAGGCCAGGCATAGGCGGCGAGCAGGCGCAGTGCGTCGTCGGTAACACCGATTGGACCCATCCCCGGCAGGCCGCCGATGCGTGCGAGCAGATGCCGCGCGAGCGGGCCGACGTCGCCGCGGCGTTCCGACAGCGAGGGCAGGGTGAATTGCGCGCTCGACAGCGCGTAGAACAGGTCTTCGCGGAAATGTCCGGCCTCGATCAGCTTTTCGAGCGGGCTGGTGCTGGTCGCGATAATCCGGACATCGACGCTCTGGCGGATCGTGCCGCCGATCATCTGGACTTCGCCGGTGTTGAGGAATTCGACCAGCTTCGCCTGCGTGTCGAGCGGGATGCATTCGACATGATCGATGATGACGCTGCCGCCGTCGGCCTGGACGAGCCGTCCGACCTGGCGATCGAAGGCGCCGGCAAAGGCACCGCGTTCGTGGCCGAACAGTCCCGATCCGATCAGGCCCGGCGATACCGCCGAGCAATCGACCATGACCAGTGCACCGCGAGCGCGTGGCGACGCGCTGTGGATGGCGCGCGCAAAAACTTCCTTGCCGGTGCCGGGCCGTCCGTTGATCATGACGGGGACGCGAGCGCGCGCGGCCTTGGCGGCGATAGCGAGGGCGCTACGGAAATTGGGGCTGGACCCAATGATTTCCTCGAACGCCAGCGGAGCGCGGAGCTTTTCGGTCAATGGGCGCAGTTCGCCCTGCGGACCGCCGGTCGATACGACGCGGTCGAGCGCTTCGAGCAGGCGATCGGGGGCGATCGGTTTCTGGACAAAATCGCTCGCCCCGGCGCGCATCGCGCCGACCGCAACCTCGACCCCGTTGCGCATGGTGATGACGACAAGGGGAAGGGCGGGGCGCCAACGGCGCAGTTCCGTGGCGAATTCGGCCATATCCATGCCGGGGGTACCCTGATCGACGAGGACCGCGTCGAGCGCGAGACCTTCCTGGGTGCCGAGTTTGGCCAGCGCGGTATCGGTGTCGCTGGCGACGACGCTGCGCCAGCCGCCGCGCGACACCAGCGCCGCCAAAAAGCGCTGTTGTGCCGGCTCGCTGTCGACAATCATCACTGTTCGCGTGTCGCGCGTGGTTGCCATTGTCCCGAATCTGCCCCTGGTGTTCGGCGCTATCGTGCCGTTTCGTCCGCCTAAGCGCAGTGATGTACGCCACACGGGTAAAAGGGCGATTAAGGCCGTTCAATATTTGCGGTCGGGGGCACAAGGACCAAAGCGCCCCTTGAGCATAAGCGGCGGCGTGGCTAAGACCGGCGCGAAGGCCGATTCTGGGCCGGGCGCGCTGTGCCTATCCCCGGAAGGCAGTGGCTCAAGGGGAAAAGCGATGGCGGAACAGGAAATGAAGGCAGCGGAAGAAACCTACACCGGTTTCATCAGCCTGTTTAAGGTCGGCTCGATCATCACCGCAGTGGTGGTCATCGGCGTCGTCCTCCTCATCGCGTCCTGACCGGACCGGCATGCGCATCGCTGTCCTGAAAGAGCTCGCCGCTGGCGAGACCCGCGTCGCCGCAACACCAGAAACGGTGAAGAAATTCATTGGCTTGGGTGCTGAAGTTGCCGTCGAATCGGGGGCAGGCGATGCTGCCTCGGTCGCCGACGCTGACTATAGTGCGGCGGGTGCCAGCGTCGGCAACCGCGCCGATGTGCTGAAGGGCGCGAACATCATTCTCGCGATTCAGGGGCCGGATCCCAAGGGGCTGAGCGGTTTTGCCGACGGTGCCTGGCTGGCCGCCGGCCTCAACCCGTTCGGCGAGCGGGCGCGGGTCGATGCCTATGCGAAGCTAGGAATCGAAGCGCTGGCGATGGAATTCATGCCGCGCATCACCCGCGCGCAGTCGATGGACATTTTGTCGAGCCAGGCGAATCTGGCGGGCTATAAGGCGGTGCTGATGGCCGCGAACGCCTATGGCCGCGCTTTTCCGATGATGATGACCGCCGCCGGGACCGTCAGCGCCGCCAAGGCGTTCGTGATGGGCGTCGGGGTTGCGGGCTTGCAGGCGATCGCAACGGCGCGCCGACTGGGCGCCCAGGTCAGCGCGACCGACGTGCGCGCCGCGACGAAAGAACAGATCATGTCGCTCGGCGCCAAGCCGATCTTCGTCGAGACCGTCGCGGGGATCGAGGGCGAGGGCGCGGGCGGCTATGCCACCGAAATGTCGGACGAATATAAGGCGGCGCAGGCCGAACTCGTATCGTCGCACATCGCCAAGCAGGACATCGTCATCACCACCGCGCTGATCCCCGGACGCCCGGCGCCGCGGTTGATTTCGGACGCGCAGCTGGCGACGATGCGCACGGGTAGCGTGATCGTCGACATGGCGGCCGAAAGCGGCGGCAATGTCGAAGGATCGGTATCGGGCGAGGCCAAGCGCATCCACGGCGTCACCGTGATCGGCGCGAGCAATATCGCGGCATTGATGCCCGCCGACACCAGCGCGCTGTTCAGCCGCAACCTGTTCAACTTCCTGTCGGCGTTCTGGGACAAGGAAGCCGGCAAGCCGGTGCTCGACGAAGAAGTCGGCACCGCGATTCGCCTGACGCAGGGCGGCAAGGTCGTGAACGAACGGCTGCTCTGATGGGATTGTTCAGCGCGAGCGACCTCGACGTCACTTCGGCGGCGACGGAATTCGGGCATGCGCTGATCCCCGGCGAGAGCATTTTGGCGGCGTTTCGTACGATCCGCGATTCGGTGCTGCTGACCGACCAGCGATTAATCTATATCAATGTACAGGGGCTCACCGGATCGAAGGTCGAATTTCAGTCAGTGCCGTGGCGATCGGTGGTGCGCTTCGCGCTCGAGACGGCAGGGACTTTCGACCTCGACGCGGACATGAAAATCTGGGTGTCGGGCGCCGCTGAGCCCTTGCAGGTCAAGATATCGCGCAAAAGCGATCCGCGGGTCATTCAACGGATCATGGCCGAGCAAACGCTGCTCAAGCGTTAGTTTATGGCCACCGGTCGTCATTCGGCCGTTGCCAAAAGCCGCGTTATTGCGCGCATTATGAAACCATCTTCCGTCGCTGTGCGTCTATTGGTCGGTTCCAACCGTATCTGACACAACCCGATGGAGACTCGATAATGCGTGCGAAGTTTTTTGCCCTCCCCCTATTTGCCCTGACGGCCGCCACGATGATCGCCCCGGCGCATGCACGTGCTGCTGAAGATGCCTCTGAGGCGACTGTCGCCGAAGCGGAAGCCGCGTCGGGTGCGATGGTCGAGAGCTGGAATATCGTCCAGAATGCGACAAAATCTCCCGAGCACAAGACTTTGGTTCAGGCGATAACCGCGGCGGGATTGACCGAAACGCTCAGCGGCGCTGGACCGTTCACAGTCTTCGCGCCGACCGATCAGGCGTTTGCGGCCGTCCCGCAGTCGATGACGAGCTATTTGATGGCTCCCGCAAATCAGGCGTCGCTCGCTCAGGTGCTGACCTATCATGTCGTGCCGGGCCGGGTCACATCGGCCGATCTGTTCGCCAAGATCAAGGCCGGCGGCGGCAAGGCCACACTGACGACGGTTGAGGGGCAGCCGCTGACCTTCACCGAGGTATCGGGCAACATCAAGGTCGACGGCACCCAAGGCAGCACCGGTTATGTCACCAAAGCCGACCTCGCGCAGTCAAACGGGGTGATTCACATTCTGAACGGCGTTCTGATGCCGACGCTGGCGCCGCCGACCGCGGCGGCCGAACCAGCGGCGCCCGCCGCAGCTGATGCCGCAGCACCGACGCCTGCCGAACCTGACGCGGCCGACGCCGCTGCACCGGCGCCGACGGACGATCCGGCTAACCCAACGAACTGACGCTTATTCCAGCGTCGACGAGGAGAGAGCATATGACGAAGCATTATCTGTTGACGGCCGTCGCCATCACCGCACTGGGCCTGGCCGGTTGCGGCAAATCCGAAACGCCGCCGACCGAGACGACTACCGTCGCGGGTGAAGAAGCGGCGCCGATGGACGGCGCCGATGTTGCGGGCGCCAACCCGATGGTTGGCGGCGCCGAAATGTTTGCGACGAAAAATATCGTCGAAAACGCCGCGGCTTCGCCGATTCACAAGACGCTGGTCGCTGCGGTGACCCAAGCCGGGCTGGTCGATACATTGAAGGGCGCCGGGCCGTTCACCGTCTTCGCCCCGACCGACGACGCCTTTGCCAAGGTGCCGAAGGCGACGCTCGACGGCCTGATGCGCCCCGCGCAAAAAACCGTGCTGGCCGACGTGCTGAAATATCACGTCGTCGCCGGCAAATTGACCGCCGCCGATCTGGCCAAGCAGATCACCGATGGTGGCGGCAAGGCCATGCTCAAGACGGTCAACGGTCAGGATCTGACCGCGACGATGGCGGGCAATGTCATTACGCTGGCTGGTGCCGACGGCAGCAAGGCGACCGTCACGCAGGCCGATGTCAACCAGTCGAACGGCGTCATCCATGTCGTTGACGGGGTGCTGACCCCCAAAATGTAACGACCGGCGCCGGTTTCCCCGGCGCTGCGACATATAATGTCCCGATCGGCCCGCATTTCTCCTGTTTGGAGAGATGCGGGCCTTTCTTTTGGGCGGTTAGGAGTCGACAGGCTGGCGCCGGGACGGCAAGAGATGCGCCAAGCGGAATCAGCAGGGGAGCGTACCGTGGATTTCATCGCAATTTTTTCGATTTTCATCCTGGCGTGCTTCGTCGGTTATTTCGTCGTGTGGTCGGTGACCCCGGCGCTGCACACGCCGTTGATGAGCGTGACCAATGCCATTTCGTCGGTGATCATCGTCGGTGCGCTGATTGCCAGCGCCGCCGCCGGGTCGGCGTCGTCGAAATGGCTCGGCCTTGCTGCGGTGGTGATGGCCAGCATCAACATCTTCGGCGGCTTTGCGGTCACTGCGCGCATGCTGGCGATGTACAAGAAGAAGGTGCGCTGAGATGGACATCCAGTCGATCCTCGCCGCCGCCGCCGGCGGCCATGGCCTTGCCGTAAATCCCTGGGCGGCCGTCGCCTATCTGGTGTCGGGCGTTCTCTTCATCATGGCGCTGCGCGGGTTGTCGAGCCCGGCGACGGCGCAGAGTGGTAACCGTTTCGGCATGGCAGGCATGACGATCGCGGTCGTCACCACGTTGCTGACGCATATGCCGATGAAAATCGGCGATGCGACGAACAGCTATGTCGGTGTTGATCCGGTTGCTTTGGCCGAGATCCTGATTGCCATCGGTATCGGCGCGGTGATCGGCATCGTGATGGCGCGGCGGATTGCGATGACTGCGATGCCGCAGCTCGTGGCCGCGTTCCACAGCCTCGTCGGTCTGGCCGCCGTCGCGGTGGCCGCAGCGGCTTATCTCAACCCGCAGGCTTTCGGTATCGCCGACGCGGCGGGGCAGATCTTCACGGTCAGCCGCGTCGAAATGGGCCTTGGCATCGCGATCGGTGCGATCACCTTCTCGGGATCGGTCATCGCGTTCCTCAAGCTCAACGGCAATATGTCGGGGGCGGCGATCATGCTGCCCGGGCGGCATATCATCAATCTGGGTACGCTGGCCGCGATCATCGGGCTGGTCGCCTATTTTACCGTCGACCAGTCGCCCTGGGTGTTCTGGACCGTCACCGGCCTGTCGTTCCTGATCGGTTTCCTGCTGATCATCCCGATCGGCGGCGCCGACATGCCGGTCGTCGTGTCGATGCTCAACAGCTATTCGGGCTGGGCAGCGGCGGCGATGGGCTTCACGCTCGGCAATACCGCGATGATCATTACCGGCGCGCTCGTCGGGTCGTCGGGTGCGATCCTGTCGTACATCATGTGCCGCGCAATGAACCGCAGCTTCATCAGCGTCATCGCGGGCGGCTTTGGCGCCGACACCTCCGCGGCTTCCGCCGGCAGCACCGAACAGCGGCCCTGGAAACCCGGCAGCGCCGACGACGCGGCGTTCCTGATGAGTCAGGCCGATACCGTCATCATCGTTCCCGGTTACGGCATGGCGGTGGCGCAGGCGCAGCACGCGTTGCGCGAAATGGGCGACCTTTTGAAAAAGGAAGGCGTCACGGTCAAATATGCGATCCATCCGGTCGCAGGCCGCATGCCCGGCCATATGAACGTGCTGCTGGCGGAAGCGAATGTGCCGTATGACGAGGTGTTCGAGCTGGAGGACATCAACGGCGAATTCGCGCAGGCCGATGTCGCGTTCGTTATCGGCGCCAATGATGTGACCAACCCGTCGGCCAAGACCGACAAAACCTCGCCGATTTACGGCATGCCGGTGCTCGACGTCGAAAAGGCGAAGACGGTGCTGTTCGTGAAGCGCTCGATGGGCGGGGTCGGTTATGCCGGGGTCGATAATGACGTGTTTTACATGGACCAGACGATGATGCTGCTCGGCGATGCCAAGAAGATGACCGACGACATCGTGAAAGCGCTGAACGGCAGCGGACACTGACCCGACGGCCATTGACCCGAATCGTCATCCCGGCGAAGGCCGGGATTTCAACCTCGCGTCAGCAACTGACGTAGAGACCCCGGTCTTCGCCGGGGTGACGACGAAGGGATTGTTTCACTAATGCGTAAAATCGGCCTGATCGGCGGCATCAGCTGGGCATCGACCGAGCTTTATTACCGGCATCTCAACAAGGGGGTGCAAAAGCGGCTCGGCACCGCCTGTTCGGCGCCGATCATGCTCGAAAGCCTGAATTTTTGCGACCTGTCGCGGCTGACGACGCCCGAGCAATGGACCCACGCCAAGGATGTCCTGATCGCATCGGCGCAGCGGCTGGAGGCGGCGGGCGCGACGGCGCTGATGATCGCGGCCAATTCGATGCACAAGATCGCCGAGGATGTTAGCGCCGCGATCTCGATCCCGATCCTGCATATCGTCGATGAAACCGGCGAGAAGATGAAGGCCGACGGGATCAAGGCGGCAGCGGTCATCGGCACACGCAACGTGATGACCGAACCCTGGTTCCGCCAGCGGTTGGTGCGCCATGGATTAGCGCTGGCGCCTTATGACATGAGCCGCGCCGACGAGATCGACCGGATCATCTATGAAGAGCTGATGCAGGGTAAAGTGATCGAGAACTCGCGCCGCACGATGAAGACCTTCATCACCGACATCGCGAAGCAGGATGTGCAGGCGCTCATTCTCGCCAGCACCGAACTGGTGATGCTGGTCGATCCCGATGCCAATGTGCTGCCGGTTTACGACACCACGCGCATCCATGTCGCGGCCGGGGTCGACTGGATTTTGGGCGAAGGCTGAATCTTCTCCGCTTCCGCTTGCGGGAGGGGCGTTTAAGCTACCCTATCTTGGTCCACGTCACGGTGCGGCAGAACAGGCTGACACAGCCTTTCATCGTCAGCTTGGTGCCGCTGACACGCAAGTGTGCCTTGTAATAACGGCCGTCCTCCGGGCTGTAGCCTTCACCCTTCCAGCCATCGCCGTGCGGGACCAGATCCCAATAGATTTGCAGGCCGGTCACCTTGCGGCCGCGCTTCGCCTTGTCGGGGTTACGCTCGTCGAGCTGGCCGCCGGCGGGTTGTTTGAGCAGAATGCGATCGACGCGGCCGCACATCTTGTTGCCGCACGCGGCCATAACGACAATGCCCTTGCCATCATCGGTTTTCCATCGCCCGGCAATCGGTGCGGGCGCCGCCGCCGATACCGGCACGGCGACAACGGCGGCGAGCGCCAATCCATATTTGTAAAGCAAGCGACCACTCCCTGTTTTTAGCTACAAGCATGTCAGCAACATCACTTGGCATCCGTCAAGTCTTGCCGCATGTTCCCTGCAAATCAGGGAGAGACCGATGCGATTCCATGGCCTTCACGCGGCGACGCTCAGTATCCTGGCGGTGTTTGCCGTCCAGCCAGCAGCCGCCAAGACGATCAGCGTCAGTGCGGAAACGCCCGATGCTAATGAAAAGCTGCAAGAAGCGCTGATTCTGGCCGAACCGGGCGATGTGGTGCAATTGGGCGCGGGCGTGTGGAAACTGGTCGATGGCCTGTCGCTCGATGTCGCCAACGTCACGGTGCGCGGTGCCGGGGCGGGTGAGGGCGGTTCGATCCTGGATTTCGCGGGACAGCAGGGCGCGGGCGAGGGGTTGCTCATAACCTCCGACGATGTGTTCCTGACCAATTTTGCGGTGCTCAACACCAAGGGTGACGGGATCAAGTCGAAGGGCGCCGACCGCATCGTCTATCACAAGCTGCGCGTCGAATGGACGGCAGGGCCGAAGGAAACCAACGGCGCATACGGTATCTATCCGGTCGAAAGCAGTGATGTGCTGATCGACAGCGTCTATGTCCGCGGCGCGTCCGACGCGGGCATCTATGTCGGCCAGTCGAAAAATATCATCGTCCGCGATTCGATCGCGACCGAGAATGTCGCGGGGATCGAGATCGAGAATAGCTATGACGCCGACGTGCACGACAATATCGCGACGAAGAATACCGGCGGCATTTTGGTGTTCGATCTGCCCAGCCTGCCGATGCAGGGCGGGCACAATGTGCGCCTGTTCGAAAATATCATCAACGACAACAGCACGCCGAATTTTGCCCCGAAAGGCAATATCGTCGCCAGCGTGCCGACCGGCACCGGGGTGCTGATCATGGCGAACCGCAACGTCGAAGTCTTTGACAATATTTTCGACAACAATGGCACCGCCAACGTGATGATCGTCGGCTATCGTTACGAGCATAAGGATCCGAAATACCAGCCGCTGCCCCGGCAGATTGTCGTGCGCGGCAATCAACATGGCAAAGCGGGCTACGCACCCGCGTTCGAAGGGGGCGCGCAGATTGCGGCCGCGATGGGCGGCTCGATCCCGCCGGTGCTGTGGGACGGCGCGGGCGAAAATGTCGTCGTGCTCGACAAGGTCGGGGTGTTGTCGCTGGGCCTGCCCGACGTAAAGGTGCCGCGCACCGAGGCCAAGCCCGCGCCCGCCGACCTGTCGAAAGGCACGCCGCCTGCCGCTTTGTCCGCTATCAAGCTGCCCGATGCGATGGAGGCCAAGGTCCGGTGAGAAACCTTTTCGCCGCGCTGTCGGCGACGCTTTTGGGCGGGGTTGGGGCCGCAGCGGTGCCGTCGGCCAGCGTCGATCAAACATTGGTGGATAGCGAAATCACGCCGCCAAAACTTTCGGCGTTCGGCCTGTTTCGCGACAATGATCCCAAGCGGCCATCGACGGGGATCGCCTACACGCTGCGAGCGCCGCTATTCAGCGATTATGCCGAAAAGCATCGCTTCGTAGCGATCCCCACGGGAAAAAAAGCGACGGTGGCAGCGGACGGCGCGATCGAATTTCCGATCGGTACGGTGCTTGTCAAAAGCTTTGGCTGGAGCGACGTCAACGACGGCCGGCCGGTCGAGACGCGGTTGCTGATCCACCGTGCGTCGGGCTGGGTCGCATTGCCCTATATCTGGGACGCGGATGGCAAGGATGCGACGCTGGCGCTGGGCGGTCGGCGCGTACCCGTGACTTTCAAGTCGCCCGATGGACAGACGCACAGCATCCGCTACGCCGTGCCGAACAAGAACCAGTGCAAGGAATGTCATAGCTTGAGCGGCGCGATCGTCCCGATCGGCCCCAAGGCGCGCAATTTTATACTCGATGGCGCCGCATCCAATCAGGTTCGCAGCCTTTATTTCGAAAATCCGGAAGCGTTGAAGCCTGTGATGCCGCAATGGGACGATCCTAAAAGCGGCAGCGTCGCCGATCGTGCCCGCGCCTATCTCGATGTCAATTGCGCGCATTGCCATAATTCCGCGGGCAGCGCGTCGAACAGCGGGCTGTTCCTGCGCTGGACCGACGATCCGGCGGGGGTCAATTATGGCATTGGCAAGCGCCCAACCGCGGCGGGACGTGGCAGCGGGGGGATGGATTTCGCGATTGCGCCGGGCGATCCTGCACACAGTTTCCTGCTCTATCGTCTTGAAAGCACCGACCCCGGCATCGCGATGCCCGAGGTCGGGCGGTCGACGGTGCACAAGGAAGGCGCGGCGCTGCTGCGGCAATGGATTGCAGGGATGCCGCCGGACGGTCGGAACTAGTCGCCCGATGAACTTGCGTGAATTATAATCCGATCATATTCGTCGTCCCGGCGAAAACCGGGATCTCATCGCTGCGGTCCAATGCTACGTCGAGATCCCGGCCTTCGCCGGGATGACGATAAAAGGCTTTCCGAATGACCTCCCTCGTCCTCCATGATTATTTCCGCTCGTCGGCCAGCTATCGCGTCCGCATCGCGCTGAACCTGAAGGGGCTCGCTTATGAGCGCGTCGAGGTCAGCCTGATCGCCGGTGAACAGCGCAGCGACGCCTATCTGGAGCAGAATGCACAGGGATTTGTCCCGATGCTGGTCGCCGACGGCGAGCCAATCATTCAGAGTATGGCGATCATCGACTGGCTCGACCGCACCCATCCCGAACCCCGGTTGATCCCCGAAGATGCGATGCCGCGCGCCGTCGCGCTGGCGCAGGCGCAGGTGGTGGCGAGCGATATCCATCCGCTCAACAATCTGCGCGTGCTGAAATATCTGACCAAGGATCTGGGGCTGAACGAACAGACCAAGGACCGCTGGATTGCGACCTGGATCGCGCAGGGGTTCGATGCGCTGGAAGCCATGGCGGGCGACGGCAAGTATTTGGGCGGCGATAGCCCCAGCATTGCCGACTGCTGTATGGTCCCACAGATGTACAATGCGCGCCGGTTCGAGGTGCCGCTGGACGATTATCCGCGGCTGGTGGCGATCGATGCCGCGTGTTTGGAATTGGCGGCGTTTCAGAACGCGCATCCCGACGCGGTCAAGGCGGCGTGATCCGCCTGCTGATGGGGGCTGCGGCGCTGGTCACGCCGGCGGCGGCGATGGCGGACAGCACGAAACTGAGCGACGAGGATCTGGGCCCGGTCATCGTCTGCGGGCCGCGGACGACGCAGGATCGCATCGATATTGTCGTCACTGGCTCGGGCGCATTGCCGCGAGCCTATGGCGATGTGGTTCAGTCGATTGCCGTGATCGACGATTTGCAGCGCGGTAGCGGCGCCCGCATCGAAAATCGCCTGCGCGACGAGGCCGGAGTGGTGCAATTCCGCCGATCGGACGGACGGTCGGCTAACCCCACCAGTCAGGGCGTGACGTTGCGCGGACTGGGCGGCAATGCGTCGAGCCGCGCCTTGGTGACGCTTGACGGCATTCCGCAGGCTGATCCGTTTGGCGGCTGGGTCGCCTGGACGGCTTTTGATGCCATCAACCTGCGCGGCGCGACGATTACGCGTGGCGGCGGCAGCGGCGCCGATGGGCCGGGCGCGCTGGCCGGAACAATCGCGCTCCATTCGCAGCTCAATTATGGGGTCGATGCCAGTCTCGCCTATGGCAGCCGCGATAGCTGGGATGCGTCGGCTTCGGTCGGCGGCGAACTGGGTAGCGGCGAAGTCGCGGTCGACGGGCGCTATAGCCGCGGCGACGGCTTTATCCCGATTGCGAAGGGCCAGCGTGGCAGCGTCGATCGCGCCGCGCCTTATGAGCAAGGCGGATTGGGGCTCCGGCTGCGGTTCGACGCCGGGGAATCCAGCGTGGTCGAAGCGAGCGTGCGCGGCTTTTCCGACCAGCGCGACCGCGGGATCGATTTCACGACCAGCCGGGTCGACGGGGTCGATGCCAGTGTGCGCTTCATCCATGACCCTTATGGTGAAAACCAGTTCTCCGCGCTGACCTATGTTCAGTTGCGCGATTTCGAGAGCGGTTTTGCGAGTGTGGCGGCCGGACGGAACAGCGTCGCCCCCGTGCTGTTCCAGCGCGTTCCCGCCACCGGAATGGGCGCGCGGTTCGAATTTCGCCCGCTCATCGGACGCACCAACCCGATCCGCATCGGCGCCGACTGGCGCCGCACGACGGGCCGTACCGAAGAGGATTTCTTTTTTGCCGGCACGGTTCCGGGCCGTCACCGGATCGCAGGCGGCAGCAGCGATACGGTGGGGGCTTTTGCCGAATGGACGTCATGGACGTCCCCCGTTGGTGGCGGGGGTTGGCTCTGGACGCTCAGTGGGCGGGTCGATCGCTGGTGGCTTGGTGAGGGGTATCGGCTGGAGCGCAATATCGGCGGTCCCGTGATCACCGACCTGCGCTTTGCGGCGCGGCAAGGATGGGAAGGCAGCGGCCGTGCGGGGGTACGTTGGACAGCGGCAAAAAGGATAACGCTGCGTGCGGCCGCCTATCGCGGCTGGCGCTTGCCGACGCTAAACGAGCTCTATCGCCCGTTTCGTGTCGGTGCCGAGGTGACGACCGCGAACGAAATGCTGCAGCCCGAGCGGTTGTGGGGCGGCGAGGTTGGGGTCGATTGGGAAAGCGGCGGCACAAAGCTGTCGGCGACGCTGTTCGCCAATCAACTGACGGGCGCCATCGCCAATGTCACCCTCGCGCCGAACCTTAACCAGCGGCAAAATCTGGATGCGATCGACAGCAAGGGGATTGAGTTCAGCGCCGAACAGCGGATCGATTTTCTGACCCTGCGCGCCACCTATGCGTTGACCGATGCCAAGGTCGATGCGTCGGGCGGCGCGGCGACGCTCGACGGGCGCCGTCCGGCTCAGATCGCCAAACATGGTGGTAGCGTTTCGCTGCGCAGCAATACGCGCGGCCCGGTTCAGGGATCCGCGACGCTGCGCTATGTTGGTAAACAGAATGAGGATGATCTGGGTCTGCTCGAGCTTGGCGATGCGTTGACGCTCGATGCCGGGCTGACATGGGCCTTCGCTGACCGCGTGAAGATCGAGGCGAGGGGTGAAAATCTGTTCGATGAGCTGGTGCCGGCAGCAATCTCGTCATCGGGGATTGTCGAGCGCGCCACGCCGCGGAGCTTGTGGATTGGCGCGCGGGTGTCGTTCTGACCTTCACAGGACGGCGATTGTCGATAAGAACGGGGCATGGTCGCCAAAAAACTGAACCTTGACAATTTTCTGCCCTATCGGCTGTCGATCGCGTCGAACGCCTTGTCGGAACGGATCGCGGCCGAATATCAGAACCGCTTTGGGCTGAAGATTCCCGAATGGCGATTGATGGCGGTGCTGGGCGAGGGGAACCCCAAGACGCAGCGCGAGCTGGTCGAGGCAACGCGGATGGACAAGGTGACGGTGAACCGTGCCGCCAAAGCGCTTGCCGAGCGGCAATTGATCGCGCGGCAGGCGCATGAGATCGATGGTCGGTCGCATCATCTGGAACTCACCGAAACGGGCCGGTCGCTCTACGACATGATCGTCCCCGCGGCGCTGGCAAGCGAGGCGCAGCTTGAATCGAAGATCAGCGCCACCGAGCGCGCGACGATGATGGCGATCCTCGCCAAGCTGACCGCCGCCGCCGAAGATTATGCCTGATCCCGCCTTCCGCGCCGCTCCGCCGAAGGCGCTGCGCATCGAGCCGCTGGGCGAATTGACCGCTATTTTCGACCGCCGGTCGATGCAGACGCATCTGGTGGTGTCGCCGATTCCCGAAATTCTGACGGCGATGGGCGCGGACGATTGCAACGGGGCGGCCCTCGCAGCGCGGCTTGCTGCCCGCTTTGACTTCGACGGCGAGGACGACGCCCAGCTAATTCTGGGCGAACGGCTGAGCGAACTGGCGGCGATGGGACTGGTGGAGCGCGCGTGAGGCATAGCACACGCATTGCGGTCGGCCCGGTGCAGTTCCGGATCGGTAGCGACTGGCCCGAGCCGATTGCGGCGCTCGAACGCCTGTATGCCAGCTATCCACGCGACGATGCCCGCCCCGCCGATGCGACGGTGCGGTTGTTCGCGGCGCGCCCTTGGCGGCGCTGGGTGCGCCCGTCGGTGCATATCGGCGGCGATTTTATCGTTCCCGACGCGCTGCCGTTGCCGCTGTCGATGGGGCTGCTTGCCGCAGAAATGGGGATGAATTTGCAGGTCGCGCTCGGGTGGCGGCGCCATATGTTGCTCCACGCCAGCGCGGTGGCAAAGGACGGCCGCGCGCTGCTGATGTCGGGTGAATCGGGGTCGGGGAAGTCGACGCTTGCGGCGTTGCTCGGGGAAAATGAGGAGGGGGGCGACTGGCGGCTGATGGGCGACGAATTCACGCTGATCGATCCCGCCCACGGCGAGGCGCTGGCCTTTCCTCGGGCGGTCAGCCTGAAGAACAGCGCGATCGCCGAGGTCGCGGGGCGGGTTGATGCGTCGCGGCTGGGGCCGCTGCTCGCAGGCACACCCAAAGGCGATATTCGCCACTTGATCCCACGCCCCGAAGCCATTGCCGCGATGCACGAGCCTGCGCGTCCGGCGTTGTTGTTGTTCCCGCGCTTCGGCGGAGAGGTTTCGATTGAACCGATGGGCGAGGGCGAGGCCTTCGTCCGGCTGACCGAGGCGTCGACCAACTATGTCGCGCTGGGCGAGGCGGGGTTCGCGGCGCTGACCCGGCTGGTGCGCGAGACACCGGCGTTCGGCATTTCCTATCCCGACAGTGCGGCGGGCATCGCGCTGGCCGAGCAGTTGTGGGCGGAGGCGGTGCGGTGAGCGCGGCGCGGACCTTCGTCGACCTGCTCGCCGGGCGCTGCGATGCGGGCAAGCTGGCTCCGCGCGACTGGGACGGCGTGATCGGCGTCGCGCGCAGCGAGGCAATGCTCGCGACCCTTGCGCACCGGCTGGAACATGCCGATCTGCCGCCGACGGTAGCGGCACTGTTCGCCGACCAGCGCGCCGCCGCCGCGGTCGCGCAGCGCCAGGCGCTGTGGGAGGCCGAGATGGCGCGCCGCGCGCTGTCGCCGACCGGGGTCGAATTCGTGCTGCTGAAGGGCGCCGCTTACGCCGCCGCGGATATGGCCTGCGCCGCGGGACGGCAGATCGGCGACCTCGATATCCTGGTTCTCGCCTCCGACATTGGCCGCGCCGAAAACTTGCTGCTCAAGGCCGGATGGGAATGGGTGAAGCCCGATCCTTACGACGACGCCTATTACCGCGAGCATATGCACGAGTTGCCGCCGCTGATCCACAAGGCGCGCGATCGGATGATCGACGTGCACCACACGATCCTGCCGCGCACGCACCGGATTACACCCGATGCTTTGGCGCTGGTCAGCGATGCGGTAAAGACGTTGGATGGGTTCGCGGTCCTTCGCCCGACCGACATGGCATGCCATTGCGCGGCGCACATGCTGGCCGACGGTGATTTGCAGGGCGGGCTGCGCAATCTGTGGGATTTCCACAGCATGACGCGCGAGTTCGCTGCGGACGACCCGGGCTTTTGGGGCAGGCTCGACGAGCGTGCTGCTTTGCACGGGCTGCGCGATGCCGTTCATCGCGCGGCACGACTGGCACGCGACTTGTACGGGACGGTGTTGCAGACGGGATGGGACCGGGCCGATCTGGCCGACGTCTGGTTCCGCCGCCGTCTGGTCGCGCGCGACGATTGGGGGCGGGTGACGCATCCAATGATCGAACAGGCCTTTTATATGCGCTCGCATTGGCTGCGCATGCCGCCGACGATGCTGGCGCAGCATTTGTGGACGAAGTGGCGGAAGCGCTAGAGCGTTTCGAGCAGCGGCATCAACGCGTTAAAATGGTCGATGACATGATCGGCGCCGAGGTCTTCTACGGGCCGGTCCAGAAAACCGAAGCTGACTGCGACGCTCGTCACTTCTGCCGCCTTTGCCGCCATGACGTCGTAAATCGAATCGCCGACGAACGCCGCTTCACCGCCGCCGCATTGTTCGATCATCGCGCGGATCGGGGCTGGCGAGGGCTTGGCGTTATCCGGCCCCAGCGTATCGCCGCCGATGATTGCGGCGAAGCGATCCGCGAGGCCGAGTTCGCCCAGCAGCTTGCGCGCCATATGCTCGCGCTTGTTCGTCACTACCGCGATGCGCACACCCCGCTCGTCCAGCCGGTCGAGCGCGTCGGTCAGCCCGGGAAAAGCGCGGCTGTGGACCGCGATGTTCGCTTCATAATAGCTTAGAAGTTCTTGAAACAGCCGCTCGAAATCGCCGCCGGGGACGCCGCCGGTCGCCAGAAATCCCTGTTCGAGCATATGCTTGGCGCCCAGTCCGATCATCGGCCGCACCTCGGCCTCGGCGAGCGGCGCCCGTGCGGCGAGCGACAGCGCGTGGTTGACGGCGGCGGTCAGGTCGCCGGCGGTGTCAACCATCGTGCCGTCGAGATCGAAGCCGACGATCGCAAAAGGAAATCCGTTCATCTGCCGCGCATGGCGGGTCGCTCTGGAATCCGCAATGATTTGCTGGCATGGCAACGCGCATGAGCAATTCTATCGCCGCCATCATCCTTGCCGCTGGCAAGGGCACCCGCATAAAATCCGACCTGCACAAGGTGCTGCACCCGATCGCCGCACGGCCAATGCTGCTGCACTTGATGGCCAGCGTCGATGCGCTGAACCCAGCGAAGAAGGTCGTGATCGTCGGCGACAAGGCCGAGCAGCTTGAGGCCGCATTGAGCGGCAGCGCCGATCTGGCGGTTCAGGATCCACAGCTCGGCACCGGCCATGCGGTGCAGCAGGCCGAAGCTGCGCTCGCGGGTTTCGATGGCGATGTGCTGATCCTTTACGGCGACGTCCCGTTTGTCCCTGCCGCCACGATGCAGGCAATGATCGATCGGCTGAACGCCCCCGACACCCCCGCGGTCGTGGTGTTGGCATTCGAGCCTGAGGATGCGCAGCAATATGGCCGCGTCATCACAGAGGGCGATCGCGTCACCAAGATGGTCGAGCACAAGGACGCGACCGACGCCGAACGCGCGGTGCGTCTCTGCAATTCGGGATTGATGGGGGCAAAGGCGCGCGACCTGTTCACGCTGCTGGCGCGGGTGACCGACGACAATGCGGCAAAGGAATTCTACCTCGTCGACATCGTCAATATCGCGAATGCTGACGGGCGCCATTGCGCGGTAGTTGTCACCGACCCCTATGACGTTGCCGGGATCAACAGCCGCGGCGAACTCGCGGCGATGGAAGGCGAGTGGCAGGCGCGGCGGCGGGCGCAGGTAATGGCCGACGGTGCCAGCCTGATTGCGCCCGACACGGTGTGGTTCGCCTGGGACACGCAGCTCGGCCGCGATGTCACTATCGAGCCAAATGTCTTTTTCGGCCCCGGCGTGACCGTTGCCGATGACGTCAAAATTCGCGCCAACAGCCACATCGAGGGTGCGACGATCGGCACCGGCTGCGAAATCGGCCCATTCGCGCGCCTGCGTCCCGGCACTGTGCTCGGAGAAAACGCAAAGATCGGTAATTTCGTCGAAACCAAGAAGGCGGTGCTCGGCAAGGGCGCCAAGGCGAACCACCTGACCTATCTGGGCGATGTCACCGTCGGCGCGGGCGCGAACATCGGCGCGGGGACGATTACGTGCAATTATGACGGCTATTTCAAATATCAGACGGTGATCGGCGACAATGCCTTCATTGGGTCGAACAGCGCACTCGTCGCGCCGGTGAAGATCGGGCGCGACGCCATCGTTGCGGCTGGCAGCGCGGTGACCCGCGACGTCGCCGACGGCGAGCTTCGCCTTGTCCGCGGCGAACAGCTGGTCAAACCCGGCTGGGCCGACCGTTTTCATGATGCGATGCGCAGGAAAAAGGCGGGCAAGTAGGCCCAATGCCCGCGCCGACCCTGACCACGTCGCGCCTCGTGCTGCGCCAAATCCGCGCGGACGACGCCGCCGCGCTCTTCCCGATGCTGTCGGACCCCGAAGTCATGACATGGTGGTCAAGCGGCGCGCATCAGTCACTTGCCGAGACACAGGACTATGTCGCATCGAACGCCACTGACGGGCAGGGCTTTGCATGCTGGGCGATCGTTTTGAACGATGATGTGGCGATCGGCTGGGCGATACTGATCGATGGAAAGCCCGATGTGAAAGAAATCGGCTACATCCTGCATCGCGACCATTGGGGCAGCGGTATTGGACGTGAAGCCGTAGCGCGCGTCATCGACTATGGCTTTGAGGAGCTGAAACTACGGCGCATCTTTGCAGACACCGATCCGGAGAATCGCGGATCGATCGCGCTGCTCGAACATCTTGGCTTTCAATATGAAGGCCGGCTGCGCGGTGAATGGGAAACGCATATCGGCGTACGCGATGCGCTGATCTTTGGCTTGCTGCGCGACGAATGGACGATGGAGAAATTAACGTGACCGACCGCTATACGGACAAGCCTTTCCTGCGTTTTGTCGACGCTTATGTGCTGAAAGCGATCGGGCATCTCGACGATGCGACCGAAACCTATTGCAAAGCCATGGTCCCTCAGCTTGAACAGAGCTTTGGGGTGACCGGCAGCTGGGAGCGGATCGTCGAACAGCAGATGAAATTTGGGTCTGAACTTCCCGGGCAGATCCGCAAAATCTGGACCGACGGCATGGTGCGGTTCAAACAGGGTAATGGAACGGCGCCCGATCCGGTGCAGTTTGCCTATCTTTTCGTCGACAAGAACCTTCGGAGAGATTGACATGATATCATGATATGATATCAATATATCAATGACCCGCATCCTTGCCGATCTGCCCGATGACGACATCAAATGGCTCGACCAGCTTGCTGTCGAGCAAGGGAAATCGCGCGCATCGGTGCTTCGTGATGCCGTCACGGGTTACAGGGCGCAGTCCCAAGCGTCACAGCGCAAAGAGTGGCTCGATATCGGTTTTGGGGCCTGGAAGGGCCGCGCCGATATTGGCGACGCGGTGGAATGGCAGCGGCGTGAACGCGCTTCCTCGACCCGCCCGTGGGATGATGATTACGAAGAGGTCAAAGCGGAATTTCCTGACCTGTTCGATGCGGAGGATGATCGCCAGCGCCAGATTCATCTTGATATGTTGGCAGGCAAATATCCCGAGCCGAAAAAGCCGTCTTCTCAGTGAGTGGTTTCAGCTTTGATTCGAATATCATCATCGATGCGCTGGCCGGATTTGGTCCGGCGCGCGCAGAAATCGATCGCGCCACCGACTTCGGTTCGCGCGCATGGATCAGCCGTGTGGTGTGGATCGAGGTAATGTCGAAGGGCGAGGGCGATGGCCTCAGACGCGCCGAAACGCTTCTCTCCGGCTTCAGCGTGGACGAAGTCGATGCAGAAATAGGCAGCCGCGCAGCCGCGCTGCGCCGCGAACGCGGTCGGCTCAAGGTCATGGACGCCATCATTCTCGCTACCGCGCTCACCCGTGGGCGGGTGCTCATCACCCGCAATACCAAGGATTTCCCGGCAAATATGCCCGGCATCCGTGTGCCCTACACGCTCTAGAGAAAGCCAGACCAACATGTGCGGAATCATCGGAATCATCGGCAAGGACCAAGTTGCGGACCGCTTGGTAGATGGCCTGAAGCGCATGGAATATCGCGGCTATGATTCGGCGGGGGTGTGCACCGTCGAAGGCGGGCAGCTGGTCCGCCGCCGCGCCGAGGGCAAGCTCGCCAATCTTGTCAAGGAGCTGGCGAGCAATCCCGCCACCGGACTCGTCGGCATCGCCCACACGCGCTGGGCGACGCATGGCGCGCCGACAACGAGCAACGCGCACCCGCATGCGACGGGCGAGGTCGCGCTGGTCCACAACGGCATCATCGAGAATTTCAAGCCGTTGCGCGAAGCGCTGCAGGCACGCGGCCGCACGTTCGAAAGCGAGACCGATACCGAAGTCGTCGCGCATCTCGTTTCGGAACAGGTCGAGGCCGGCAAGTCGCCGCAGGATGCGGTGAAGGCGGTCCTGCCGCAGCTGCGCGGTGCCTTCGCGCTAGCCATCGCATTTCGCAGTAATCCCGACCTGCTGATCGGCGCGCGGCTCGGCTCGCCGCTCGTCGTCGGTTATGGCGAGGGCGAAACCTATCTGGGCTCGGACGCGCTCGCGTTGGCGCCACTCACGCAAAAGATCGCGTATCTCGACGAAGGTGACTGGGTTGTTATCACGCGCGAGGGCGCGCAGATCTTCGACGCCGACAACAATCCGGTGACGCGCGAAATCACCACCTCCGGCCTGACCGCGGCGACGATCGAAAAAGGCAATTACCGCCACTTCATGCAGAAGGAGATTTTCGAGCAGCCGACCGTGGTCGCGCAGACGCTCTCCTCCTACATCCGCCCGCTCGAACAGACCGTCGCGCTGCCGCAGATGGATTTCGACCTGTCGAAGATCGACCGCATTACCATCGTCGCGTGCGGGACCAGTTTCTATGCTGGCATGGTCGCGAAATATTGGTTCGAGCAATTCGCGCGCGTTCCCGTCGATATCGATGTCGCGTCGGAGTTCCGCTACCGCGACCCGGTGCTGCAACCCGGCGGGCTCGCGCTGTTCATCTCGCAGTCGGGCGAGACCGCCGACACGCTCGCGGCGCTCCGGCATTGCAAGGCGAACGGCCAGACGATCGCGGTCGTGGTGAATGTGCCGACCAGCAGCATGGCGCGCGAGGCGGACCTCCTATTGCCGACCCACGCGGGTCCCGAAATCGGCGTCGCCTCGACCAAGGCGTTCACCTGCCAACTCGCCGTGCTCGCGGCGCTCGCCGCGCATCTCGCGCTCAAAAAGGGCAAGCTCAGTGCTGTCCAAGAGCATGAGATCGTCAAGCATCTGATCGAGGCGCCCGCCGCGCTGAACGCCGCGCTGAGCCATGACGAAGAGATTGCCGGCATGGCGCACCTCGTCGCCCCCGCGCGTGACGTTCTCTATCTGGGTCGCGGCCCCGACTATCCGCTGGCGATGGAGGGCGCGCTGAAGCTCAAGGAAATTTCGTATATCCACGCCGAAGGCTATGCGTCGGGCGAAATGAAGCACGGCCCGATCGCGCTGATCGACGAGGCCGTCCCGGTAATCGTCCTCGCGCCGTCAGGCCCGCTGTTTGAAAAGACCGTCAGCAACATGCAGGAAGTGATGGCGCGCGGCGGCAAGGTCGTGCTGATTTCGGACGCCGATGGCATCGCCGAAGCGGGCGACGGCTGTATGGCAACGATCGAAATGCCCAAAGTCCACCCGCTGATCGCGCCGTTGGTGTATGCGGTGCCGGTGCAACTGCTCGCGTACCATGTCGCGGTGGCGAAGGGGACCGATGTGGACCAGCCGCGCAATCTGGCGAAGTCGGTTACGGTTGAATGAGCTGGCAGACGACCTGCCATTGCGGCGCCGTCTCGGTGCGGCTCGCCAAGGCGCCCGAAGAGATTGCCGAGTGTAATTGCTCGCTGTGCTTTTCGCATGGCATCCTGTGGAGCTATTATTCGCCGCGCGATGTCGTGATCGAGGGTGAAACGCGCACCTATAATCGGGCCGATCGGGAGAACCCCAATTCGGACCTGCATTTCTGCGCGACCTGCGGCTGCACGACGCACTGGTCGGCGACCGATGGGCTGATCGAGCGCATGGGCGGCGAAGTCGATCTGATGGGCGTCAACATGCGGCTGTTCGCGCCGGCGCAGCTTAGTGGGTTGAAGCTGAGCTTTCCTGAAGGTCGCGACTGGTCGGGGGAGGGGCCATGGGGTTATGCGCGCGACCATGAGGTCATGCGCTGACCGCTTTCTGTCGTCGGCATGTTACCCCGCCGCATTCGCCTGCGCCAATATCGACTCCGCGACGTCTTCGATCTTGCCCGCGACCAGCAACGGGGCGCCGCCGACCATGCCGACCTGCGTCTGGCCATTTTCATAATCGCGGAGCCAGGCGACATTTTCGGCGACGACCAGATAATTGCCGCCGCGTGATTTGAGGTCGATGAATTTCATGGGTGTCTCCTGTTGGTCGAAGCTCTAGGCGGCAATTATGAAGATTGTAGGATTCGCATGAGTTTCGCCGCGATCATTTTCGATTTCGATGGCGTCATCGCCGACAGCGAAGTGCGCGCAAACCAGTCGCTCGCCGAAAGCCTGACCGCGGTCGGCATGCCGTCGACCTATGACGAGTGCCTGCGCGACTATTATGGCCATAACTGGCAGGAAACGCAGCGGCGCATCGAGGCGCGTTTTGGCCGCCCGCTGCCCGTCGATTTCCGTGAGACCCACCGCGAGCGGGCGCGTGGTCGGTTCATGGAGGGGTTCGACGCCGTTCCCGGTGCAGCCGATTTTCTGGGCGCGCTGGGCACGATGCCGCGCGCGATCGCCTCGTCCAGCCGCGCCGAATATATCGGCTGGGCGCTGGGGCGGTTCGGTCTGGATCATCATTTCGGCGGGCATGTGTACAGCGCCGACGGGTGGGACCGCGGCAAGCCGCACCCGGACATCTATCTCGCGGCAGCCAGGGGGCTTGGGGTCGATCCGGCACGCTGCCTGGCCGTCGAGGATTCGCCGACCGGGGCGCAATCGGCGCTCGCGGCCGGGATGACCGTCGTCGGCTTTTGCGGTGCGGGACATATCATCGACCGCGCTGCGCATGGCGACATGCTGCGCGGGGTCGGCGTGCATCATGTGGCGATGACATTCGATGAGGTCGCTCGTTTCGCCTGACACGGCCCGTCCTCATTCCCGGGAAAGCGGGAACCCGGTGAGCGGACGTCGCAACTGGGTTCCCGCTTTCGCGGAACTGACGAGAGCAAAAGTTGCCTAAAAATCTCTGTCCTACAAAAGCTTGCACGGGTAAGCTTTGATCCCTGCCCGCATGACGGGGCTGAAAAGGCGACTCCAGAGTGAAGTTGCGCAGTTTTCTGCCGCTTTTCGAAAAGCGCCCGCAAGGAGAGCGACGATGTGCAATGAATTTACCGAAGCCGATCTCGACCGGGCTGGTCTGTCGGTCGGCCGCCGTGGCTTTGCCGCGCTGGCGGGGGTCGGCATGCTCGCGGCGGCGCTGCCCGCGCGGGCGATGGCCGGCAAGCCCGTGAAGGGCCGGGACGTTTCGATCAAGACCGCAGACGGCACCGCCGACGCCTATTTCGTCGCGCCGGCGACGGGCAAGCACCCCGGCGTGTTGATCTGGCCCGATATTCGCGGTCTGCGCCCCGCTTTTCGCCAGATGGCCGACCGGCTTGCCGGTGACGGCTATGCGGTGCTGTGCGTCAATCCGTTCTACCGCTCGGCCAAGTCGCCGGTCGTCCAGCCGGGCGATGATTTTTCGGACCCGGCGATCCGCGAACGGCTGAGCGGCTATGCGAAGCTGTTGGGGAAGGATGCCGTGCAGCGCGACGCGACCGCGCATCTGGCGTTTCTCGACGCGCAAAAAGAGGTTGATACCAAGCGCAAGCTGGCTACCACCGGCTATTGCATGGGCGGCCCGATGGTCATTTACACGGCAGCGCAAACGCCCGCGCGCGTTGGGGCCGCGGCAAGCTTCCACGGCGGCGGGGTCGGCAGCGACAACCCCGACAGCCCGCACCTGCTGATCCCTGCGACGAAGGCGGGCTATCTGTTCGCGATTGCCGACAATGACGACCAGAAAGATCCCGAGGAAAAGAACCGGCTGAACGCGGTGCTGACCCCGCGCAAACAATGGCACGAGGTCGAGGTGTACAAGGGCGCGATGCACGGTTGGTGTCCGCCCGACGGCCGCGCTTACAACGAGGCGGCTGCGGAGAAAGCGTGGGGGCGGATGCTGGAACTGTTCAAGGCGAGCTTGTAAGGCGCCTTTCAATCCGTTCGTGTGGAGCGAAATCGAGACATCCCAAAGGCGCATCGTGGCCGATGGGCATTTCGACTTCGCTCGATGCGAGCGGAGAGGGTGGGGCTGTGCTCAATGCGCGTGCGCGCCGCTGCTGGCGGCATAGCTGGCGTAAACGCGCTGTCCGCCCGTGCCAAAGGTCATGACCGTATAGGCTTCGCGATGGTCGCCATGCTCCATGCCGGGCGAACCCATCGGCATTCCGGCGACGGCAAGGCCTTTGACGCCTTTCGGCTTTTCGCGCAGCAAGCGGGCGATTTCTTTGGCGGGGACATGCCCCTCGATCACATAGCCACCGACCAGCACGGTGTGACAGCTGCGCAGCGCCTGCGGCACCCCCTGCTTGTCCTTGACGGCCGCCATGTCGGCGGCGTTGACGACCGTTACTGGCGCCTTGAACGACGCCTTGACCTGCGCCAGCCATTTCAGGCAGCAACCGCAACCCGCGTCGCGGAACATCGTCGGATTGGCGGCATGGGCGGAGGCCGTTGCGCCGGTCAGAAGGGCGAAGGCGAGCAGCGAGCGACGAAAGCGCGACATGGGAACGTCCTTCATGTTGATGGCCGGGCCAGAATAGCCGCACCGACGCGGCGCGCAACCATGTCATCCCATCGGATACAGGATGTCCTTGCTGACCTGGTGCAGCGCGCGCATCACCTCGTCGCTCAGCACCAGATCCATCGCATCGAGGATCGGCTGGACCTGCTCGTCGGCACTCACCCCGACGATCGTCGAGGCGACGAAGTCATGCTGCTTCGACCAGGCGGTCGCCATCGTCACCGGGTGCAGTCCCGCATCGGCGGCGATCGCCAGATAGCGTTCGGTCGCGGCGAGGCTCTTGTCGTTGACGAAGCGCTTGCCCATGGCGGCCTGCCGCCCCTCCATCGCAAGATAGCGCGAAAAGCGCGCCCCGTCGGGCGCGGCGCCGCCCTGATACTTGCCCGACAGCACTCCGCCCGCCAGCGGCGAATAGGGGATCAGGCTGACTCCTTCCTGGCGGCACACCTGCTTCAGCTCGTCCTCGAAACGGCGGTTGTTGAGGCTGAAGTTATTCTGGATCGTGTGGTAGCGCGCAACGCCAAGCTTTTCCGACGCCGCGAGCGACTTCATCAGCCCCCAGCTCGTTTCGTTCGAGCAGCCGAGGATGCGAACCTTGCCGACGCGAACCAGTTCGTCGAGCGCATCCATCATCTCGTCATAGGGCGCGTCATGATCGGGCCAGTGGGTCTGGTAGAGATCGACATAATCGGTTTGCAGCCGCGTCAGGCTATCGTCGATCGCCTGGAAGATGTTCTTGCGGTCGAGCGCGGTCATGCCGCCCCGGCACGGCGACTTGAACCACACATGGCTTGGCCCGGACACCTTGGTCGCAAGGATGATCGCGTCGCGCGGCTTGGTCTTCAGCCAGCGGCCGACGATCTCTTCGGTGCGGCCGACCCATTTGACGTCGGGCGGCACCGGATAGCCCTCGGCCGTGTCATAAAAATTGATCCCGGCCTCGAAACAGCGGTCGAGGATACGGAACGCCGCGGTCTCGTCGGTCTGACTGCCGAAGGTCATCGTCCCCATGCAGATGTCGGACACATGGATGGCGCTCTGGCCCAGGCGGCGGCTTGGCATGGTTCGGTTCTCCGATCAGGGGAAGGGAGCGCCGTGCATAGGTTGCGAACCGCAACCTTGCAATCAGATCAGCAGCGCGAGCGAGCAGACGAGCAAGGCCGCCATCGTCCAATTGAAAGCGCGTAGCCGCGCCGGGCTCGACAGCCACCCGCGCAGCACCTGACCCATCACGGCCCACAGGCTGGTCGAGGGCAGATTGATGATCCCGAACACCACCGCGACGAGCAGCACCGCGCCCGAATTGCGGTCGGGCGCGTAGAGCGCAATCGCGGTCAGCGCCATCGACCAGGCTTTCGGATTAACCCACTGGAACAGCATTGCCTGGACAAAAGTCATCGGCTTGCCGCGCGCGCCGGTTTCGGTGTCGGGGGCGGCGGCATTGGCGATCTTCCACGCGAGCCACAGCAGATATACGACGCTCACGACCTTGAGGACGGTATTGAGGATCGGGAACAGGTCGAACATGCCCATCAGGCCGACCCCGACGAGGACGATCATCAGCGTAAAACCGAACCCGACGCCGAGGGCGTGCGGCACGGTGCGGCGCAGGCCGAAATTGACGCCCGACGCCATCAGCATCATATTATTCGGTCCCGGCGTGATCGACGAGACAAGCGCGAAGGCGGACAGGGCGAGCAAGGTGGTCTGGTTCATGCGCGCAACATAATGCGTTTCTGCGAGGTACGGGTTGCAAAGAATGGCGCAGATTGCTTATCATATGCAATCTATGAGCAAGTTAGACGATATTGGCCGCAGGATATTGCGCGAACTGTCGCAAGACGGGCGAATCTCGAACCTCGAACTCGCCGAGCGCGTCGGGCTGTCGCCTTCGGCGTGCCTGCGGCGGGTGCAGGAGCTGGAACGGAGCGGGGTGATCACCGGCTATCGCGCCACCATCGATCCCGCAAAGCTGGGGTTGAGCTTTCTGGCTTACGTCACCGTCGGGCTGTCGACCCACACCAAGAAGGCGCAGGCTGATTTCGAGACGGCAATGGCGGAGGCGCCGGAAGTGCGCGAATGCCACAATATTACCGGGGCGATCGAATATCTCCTGCGGATCGAGACCGCGGATCTGGCGGCGTACAAGCATTTCCACACCGAAGTGCTGGGAGTGCTGCCGCAGGTGCATTCGATCAGCACCTATGTGGTGATGGATTCGACAAAGGATGAGCGGGCGTAACGCCGTTTCGTCATTGCGAGCGAAGCGAAGCAATCCAGGAGGTGACAAGCCCCCCTGGATTGCTTCGCTTCGCTCGCAATGACGGAGAGAGGTTGAACGTCGGCCCCCGCCACCGCATATCAGTTGCATGACAAAACTCTCTTTCCTCGACCTCGTGCCCGTGACCGACACCGGCAGCATCGCGCAATCGCTCGCCAACGCCGCCGATCTCGCTCGCCATGCCGAGGCCTTGGGCTACGCACGCTATTGGGTCGCCGAACATCATGGGATGGCAGGAATCGCGAGCGCGGCGACGGCGGTCGTGCTGGCGCATATCGGGCAGGCGACTTCGACCATCCGCATCGGCTCGGCGGGCATCATGCTCCCCAACCACGCGCCAATGGTCATCGCCGAGCAGTTCGGCACGCTGGAAGCGCTGTTTCCGGGCCGCGTCGATCTCGGGCTCGGCCGCGCGCCGGGATCGGATCAGCGGGTCGCGCGTGCGCTGCGCCGCACGCTGGCCAGCGACGAACGGCAGTTTCCGCAGGACGTGCTTGAGCTGCAGGCGTTTCTGGCCGGGGATGAACAGCTTGGGATCGCTGCGATTCCCGGCGCAGGCACCAATGTGCCTTTGTGGCTGCTGGGGTCCAGCACCTTTGGCGCGCAGCTCGCGGCAATGCTCGGGCTGCCCTATGCCTTCGCCAGCCACTTCGCCCCCGATGCGCTGGACGAAGCGCTCGACATTTATCGCCGCAATTTCAAGCCGTCGGCGCAGCTTGCGGCACCTTATGCCGCCGCGGCGTTCAATGCGTTCGCCGCCGACAGCCGCGAAGAGGCCGAGTTGCTGGCGTCTTCGCAGCAACAGGCCTTTGTCGCGTTGCGCACCGGCAATCCGGGCAAGATGCAGCCGCCGCTCGCGGGCTATAAGGACAGCCTCCCGCCCAACGCGCGCGCGATCCTCGACCATGTGCTGCAATGTTCGGCAGTCGGCACCGCCGACGACATTGCGGCAGGACTGAAAGCTTTTGTCGCGCGCACCGGGGTTGATGAGGTCGTCATCGCATCGTCGATGTACGACCATGACGCGCGCAAACACTCGCTTGCGTTGACGATGGAAGCGGCAAAGCGGCTTTAGACCGACCCGTCTTTCGATTCTGGCCGGAAGTTCAGGCTGGCGAGCCGCCAAGCCGGTCCGCTGCCCGTCAGCTCTTCGGCAGTCGGAACGACGTCGGGCGACGCGCAATCGACTTCGGCGGCGATGTAGCGGCCCGTCTCGCGCAGCCGCACGTCGGCCTTTCCGAACCGCGCCTTGAGGTTCGCTATCAGCTGCGTCGCATCGTCGGACAGTTCGTTCGAATCGAGCGCGCGCGGGGTGCCGTCCAGAAGTTCGGCGACCGCCTTTTCAAGCGCTCCCATCGCGTCCTTGATGATCGACAGCGAAATGAACAGCGCCGCCGTCGCGTCGGCCCACCACCAGCCGAGCGCAATGCCGACGATCCCGGCGATACCCGCCAGGCCCGTCTGCCAGTCGGCTTTCTGCATCAACGCGTCGGTGTGAAGCACCTTGTCGCGGATGCGGACCGCGACCGGTTGTTTGAGGCGGCCCAGAATGAGGGGCGGGATGATCGAATAGGTCAGCGCGGCGATCATCAGCCAGCCGAGCCAGACGGTATGGCCAAACACGGTGACGCCGCCGACGCTGGGATGCTCTTGGCGGATAAGCGTCGAGATGCTTTCATAGGCGAGAAAGCCGCCGACTGACAGCAACGCGGTGGCGGCAATCAGGAATGCCAGACTGTTCGCGCGGCGATAACCAAAGGGAAAGCGATGGTTCGGACGTTTGCGTTCCCAATGCACCGATATCAGAAAGACGAAGGCAGGGACGAGGCTGAGGACATCCTCGATCACCGCGGCCTTCATCGCCTGGCTCGCGCCCATCACGAACCACATCAATATGATCACGCTTGTCGTCCAGCCTAGCGTCCACCATTCCAGCCGCTCGCCACGTTTTACGTCGGCGGCGATGGCGCGCGGAATGCCGCTGTGCAGGCTCATTTCGCCAGTTCAGCGATCGAGCGATCGGTCGCAAAGATGAGGGCGTTTTCGCCGTTGCGCCGGGCAATGCGCAGCACGGGCTGCTTGCCATCGCTGGGCTCAGGATGCCCGACCGGTTTGGACAGTGCGATGCCCGTCTGCCACGGCGAAAGCTTGGCGAAATGACCCACGACCGCGTCAACTTTGCCGTCCTCCAGCCAGTGCAGCGTATGTTCGCCATGCCCCGACAAACGCGTCAGACGTGCGCCGTGACTGGTCGCATAATCTTCAAGCAGAGCCAGCGCCGGGGCGGCGTCGGGTGTCGCGGGCAGGATCGCGACACGCATTTCGCCAGTCTTAACGATCCGCTCGCTGGTTCCCGATGCATCGCGCGGCAATGTCCCGCAACCGGCAAGAGCCAGCAGGACGACCGGCAGCGACAATATATGCAGGTTCATCCAGCGCGAACGCCGGTGCACCGCCTTGGTTGCACCCGCGCGCTGTGTTGACGCACCTCGCGCTGGGGCAGTATAGGGGCGGCCTGACCAAGGGCGGCCCGTCGGGGTCGCCTTTTTACTTTTGCCTGAAAGGTGCCTGCCATGTCGATCACGCCGCTGATGCCCGTTTACCCCCGGTGCGGTGTGCGTCCGGTGCGCGGCGAGGGTGCCTATCTGATCGGCGAGCGCGGCGAACGCTATCTGGATTTCGCCAGCGGCATCGCGGTCAATTTGCTTGGCCATGGCCATCCGCACCTGACCAAGGCGATTCAGGAGCAGGCGGCGACGCTGATGCATGTGTCGAACCTGTACGGCAGCCCGCAGGGCGAAGCCTACGCCGCGCGGCTGGTCGACAACACCTTTGCCGACACGGTATTCCTGACCAATTCGGGCGCCGAGGCGGTCGAATGCGCGATCAAGACCGCCCGCGCTTATCATTCGAGCGCGGGCAACGCCGAAAAGCACAATCTGATCACCTTCAACAACGCCTTTCACGGCCGCACCTTGGGGACGATCTCGGCGACCAATCAGGAAAAGCTGCGCAAGGGTTTCGATCCGTTGCTGCCGGGCTTTGCCTATGCGCCGTTCGACGATCTCAATGCCGCGCTCGACCTGGTCGATGACAATACCGCAGGGTTCTTGATCGAGCCGATCCAGGGCGAGGGCGGCATCCGTCCGGCGTCGCAGCCGTTCCTGCAGGGACTGCGCGACATCTGTAACGAACGCGATCTGATGCTGGTGTTCGACGAAGTCCAGTGCGGCGTCGCGCGCACAGGCTCGCTTTATGCCTATCAGGAATTCGGCGTCACCCCCGACATCATGGCGAGCGCCAAGGGCATCGGCGGCGGCTTTCCGATGGGGGCGTGCCTCGCGACCGAGAAAGCGGCGCGCGGAATGGTTATTGGCACGCATGGGTCGACCTATGGCGGCAACCCGCTGGCGTGCGCCGCGGGGCAGGCGGTGCTTGATGTCGTACTGGAGGAAGGCTTTCTCGACGGGGTTAAAGCGACCGGCGAACGGCTGCGCGGGGCGCTCGATCAGCTGATCCCGAACCACGACCATCTGTTCGAAAGCGTCCGCGGCATGGGGCTGATGCTGGGGCTGAAGCTCAAGTCAGACAGCCGCGCGTTTGTCGCTCATCTGCGCGACAATCACGGGCTGCTGACCGTCGCGGCGGGCGAGAATGTCGTCCGCGTGCTGCCGCCGCTCAACATCGAACAGAGCCATATCGACGAGTTCATCGAAAAATTGTCAGCGGGCGCGGCGAGCTATACGCCGCCCGAATCCTGATGCCGAATTTCCTGAACCTGTCCGACGCGGGCGGCGACGCCGTCGCCGCGATGATCGCCGACGCGATCGACCGCAAGGCGGCGCGCGCCGGCTGGCCAAAGGCGAAGGTCGACGCCGACGCGCCGCTGGCCGACCATGTGCTGGCGATGGTCTTTGAAAAAAACTCGACGCGCACCCGCGCGTCGTTCGACATCGCGATCCGCCAGCTCGGCGGGGTACCGATGATCATGGACGCCGGGGTGACCCAGCTTGGCCGCGGCGAAACGATCGCCGACACCGCGCGCGTACTGTCGCGCTACGCCGACGCGATCATGATCCGCACCGACGATCATGCCAAGATCGAAGAGCTTGCGGAATATGCCAGCGTCCCGGTGATCAACGGCCTGACCGACCTGTCTCACCCGTGCCAGATCGTCGCCGACCTGCTGACCATCGTCGAACAGGGCAAGGCGCTGCCGGGGCTTGAATTGGCATGGCTTGGCGATGGCAACAATGTGCTGTCGTCGCTGATCGAGGCGGCGGGGCTGTTCGGTTTTCACGTTCGCGCGGGCTGTCCGCAGGGATATGAGCCCGACGCCAGCTTTGTCGCGGCGGCGCGGGCGAAGGGCGTTCGCATCGATGTCACCGCCGACGCACGCGCAGCCGTAGCTGGCGCCGATCTGGTCGTCACCGACACGTGGGTGTCGATGGGGCAGGACCACGCCCACAACAAGGTCGCGGCGATGGCGCCGTTTCAGGTCGACGAGCGGTTGATGGCGGATGCCAAGAGCGACGCGATTTTCCTCCACTGCCTGCCTGCGCACCGCGGCGACGAGGTTGTCGATGCGGTGATCGACGGCCCGCAATCGCGGGTGTGGGATGAGGCCGAAAACCGCGTCCATGCGCAGAAATCAATCCTGTTATGGGCATTGGGCAAACTGTGAGTTTGAAATCGTGAGCGACGAAATTATCGAAACCTGGTTCGACCAGCCGTTGCTGTTCACCATCGCCGCGCGCCATGTGCGCGGGCGGCTGGTGCGGCTCGGGCCGACGCTGAACACGATTATGGCGGCGCATAATTATCCGCCGGTGGCCGAAAAGCTGCTTGGCGAGGCGCTGGTGCTGACGGTTTTGCTCGGGTCGACGCTCAAGGACGAAAATGGCCAGATGACGTTGCAGGCACAGACCGGCGGCGGGCCAATCGAACTGCTGGTGTGCGATTATCGCGGCGGCGAACTGCGCGGCTATCTGAAATTCGATGCCGAACGACTGGCGGCGGTCGGACCCGACCCGACGCTGTTCGCGCTGTTCGGCGAGGGGTTTCTGGCGATCACGTTCGATCAAGCGACAACCGCCGAGCGTTATCAGGGTATCGTCCCGCTTGAGGGCGCGTCGATCGGCGAGGCGGCCGAACATTATTTCGAACAGTCCGAACAAATTTCGAGCCTGATCCGGCTCGCGGCGCGCCACGACCATGAGGCGGGCTGCGTCGCCGGCGGTTTGCTGCTCCAGCATCTGCCCGAGGGCGAGATTGGGCGGGACCGATTGCACGTCCGCCACGACACGCCCGAATGGGATCATGCGCGGACGATCGCGGCGACGCTCAAGCCGGAGGAACTGACCGATCCCGCCCATTCGCTGGAAACGCTGGCGTGGCGGCTGTTCCATGAGGATGAGGTGCGGGTCGAGCCGGGCGCGGTTGTGTCGCGAGGTTGCCGCTGCAGCACCGACTATTTCGCGGGTGTGCTGGCGCAATTTCCCGAGACCGAACGGGTGGATATGGCCGACGAAAGCGGTCAGATCGTCGTCGATTGCGCGTTCTGCTCGCGGATTTTTCCGATCCCGCTGGACGAGATTGCCGCACCGGGTTGACGACGAAACGGTTCAATCCAGCGGCCAGCGGTTGAAAAACTGGCCCGGGGTTGCTATCTCTATCGAAACAGGGTCGCGCTTCCGCCCGCACTGGGCATCCGATGGATAGGTGAACATGGCGATCTTCTCTCCCATTTTGCGATGGTCTCTGGCTGCATCCGCGCTGGCGGGCGCCACTGCGGTGCCTGCACAGGCGCCGTCGCTGACGATGCTCGACACTCTGGAAAAGGGCAGCTGGCAGCTGCGCGAACGCGGGAAGGACGCCGTGTTGCAGACGGTTTGCGTCGGCGACGCGCGCCGGATGATCCAGATCCAGCACCCGCGGTCGAATTGTTCACGTTATATTATCGAGGACACACCCAAATCGGTCACGGTACACTACACATGTCCCGGCGCGGGGCACGGCCGCACCAGCATCCGCAACGAAACGAACCGGCTGGTTCAGATCGACACGCAGGGCATTGCAGACGGCAAACCCTTTTCGCAGGCCATTGAGGCGCGCCGCGCCGGGCCGTGCTGAAACGCTTTCGCGGCGCTAACCAGATGTTAACCATCTTGCGCTAGTTGGGAGTGGTGACGCACCGATGTGTGTCCTTCTCCCTAACGGCTTTCATGCCGAACTGGGCCGTGTGGCGATCGTCACGCGGCCCATTTCTTTTGGTGCGCTGCAGCAAACCGCCCCTTGCGCCGATATGAGAGCAGGCGTATCGGGCGCCGATGCAAGAAGTTGCCGGAAAAACCCTGATCGTTCTGTTGTCGGGCGGGCTCGATTCGATGGTGTGCGCGGGGCTCGCGCGCGAAGCTGGCGCGCGGATCGTCGCGCTGACGATCGACTATAACCAGCGCCACCGCGTCGAACTGGAATCGGCGGCACGAATTGCCGAACATGTCGGCGCGGCCGAACATATCGTTCTGCCACTCGACCTACGCCGTTTTGGCGGTTCGGCGCTGACGGCGGACATTGATGTGCCGAAGGACGGGGTCGGCAGCGATGTCCCGGTGACCTACGTCCCGGCGCGCAATCTGATCTTTCTGTCGCTGACCTTAGGTCTCGCCGAAGCGCGGCGTGCGCAGGACATCGTCATCGGGGTCAACGCGCTCGACTATTCGGGCTACCCCGATTGCCGTCCGGACTTTATCGCGGGATTTGAAGACCTGGCACGGCTGGCGACCCGCGACGGTGACCAAGGCGTCGATTTCCGCATTCGTGCGCCGCTGCAGCATATGACCAAGGCAGACATTGCAGCCGAAGCCGCGCGGCTCGGCATGGATGCGGGGATGAGCTGGTCTTGCTACGACCCCGCCCCGGGCGGGCTGCATTGCGGATATTGCGACAGCTGCCGGCTGCGCAGCAAGGGCTTTGCCGACGCGGGGCTGACCGACCCGACCCGCTACGCGATTGGCTCCTGATCGGTGACTTATGCTGTCAAAGAGATTTTCCTGACCCTGCAGGGCGAAGGCGCGCAGGCGGGTCGCCGCGCGGTATTCTGCCGCTTTGCCGGTTGCAATTTATGGACGGGGCGCGAGCAGGATCGAGCCAAGGCGATCTGCAAATTTTGCGATACCGATTTTGTCGGCACCGACGGCACGCTGGGTGCGAAATATGCCGACGCAGCGGCGCTGGCGGCGACGATTGCCGAATGTTGGGGGCAGGGCGGCGACGATCTTTATGTCGTGCTGACCGGCGGCGAACCGATGTTGCAGGTCGATGCGGCGCTGATCGACGCACTGCACGAACAGGGTTTTACAATCGCGATCGAAACCAACGGGACGTTCGCCGTACCGCGCAGCATCGACTGGATCTGCGTTAGCCCGAAAGCGGGCAGCGAACTGGTGCAGATGAGCGGTGACGAACTCAAGCTGGTGTTCCCGCAGCCAGGTAGCGATGTCGAACGTCTCGCGAAACTCGAATTCACGCACCGGCTGATTCAGCCGCTCGACGATCCGAACACGGCCGCGAATGTGCAGCACTGTATCGATCTGGTGATGGCCGATCCGCGCTGGCGGCTGTCTTTGCAGACGCACAAGAGCTTGGGGCTCCGTTAGGCGTCAGTCGCCCTTCTTTGCCGCGCTGTCGGTGGTGACCGCGTTTTTCGCGGCAGGGGCCGGAACGGCGTCGGGGTTTTCTTCGTCTTCGGCGTCCGCGGTTTCATCGTCCGCGCTGTCGGTGTCGGTTTTCGCCGCTTCTTTCTTGGTGCCGTCGTCGGGAACGCTGTTGTCGACCGCGGTGCCGTCGGCGCTGGCATCATCGAGGATGATCATCGAATCGCTGACCGACCCCGGCTGCACCTCGACCGCGTCGAGCTTGGTGGTCGATTTTCCGGCTGGGTCGCCGCTGCCACAGGCGGCGAGGACAAGGAGCGGGAGCGAAGCGAGGAGGATGCGGGTCATGCACCGTTCCTAATCGTTCGGCCTAAGCTTGTCGAGAAAGGCGGGCAGCGACGCTGCGAGCGCGGCATCGACGTCTCCGAACGATGCCGTCTTGCCCAGCGCCGCCAGACTGGTGACGGGAAATTCGGCGATCCCGCACGGCACAATGCCGCCGAAATGCGTCAGATCGGGCGCGACGTTCAGCGAAAAGCCGTGGAGCGTGATCCAGCGCTTCACGCGCACCCCGATCGCGCCAATCTTCGCCTCGCGTCCATCGCGGTCGTCGGTCCAGATGCCAATGCGGCCTTCGGCGCGCCGCGCCTCGACGCCGAGCAGCGCCAGCGCGTCGATTACCCAGCCTTCGAGCGCGGAAACATAGGCGCGCACATCGCGCCCGCGCTGGGTCAGGTCGAGCTGGACGTAGCCGACCCGCTGGCCGGGGCCATGATAGGTGTAACGCCCGCCGCGACCGGCGTCGTAAACCGGAAACTGCGGATCGAGCAGTTCGGCGGGATCGGCGCTGGTGCCGGCGGTGTAGAGCGGCGGGTGTTCGAGCAACCAGATGCGTTCGGAGCGTTCACCGGCGCGAATGGCTGCGGCGCGCGCCTCCATATAGGCCAGCGCGGCGGCGTAGTCGATCAGGCCGGCGGACAGGATCCATTCGGGTTGCGGCAGGTTGTGCATCGCGGGGCTCCTGCCTCGCCGCGGCGCTGCGCGCAAGCTTCTGTGCGCCATTCATCGACAGGGGTGGACAGAAGCGTCGAACAGCGGCACCTTCGTTGATAATCGAGAACGTAGAAAATGACGGGGTATCAATGGTAAAATTCGACATGGGCGCGGCGTGGGACGACAGCGTCCAATTGCTGAAATCGCACACCGCATTGATCGGGGCGATCGCCGGGGTATTCTTTTTCCTGCCGGCGTTGGCAGTGGCCTGGTTCGGCCCGGTGCCGATCGAGCCGCCGGCGGGAGCCAGCATCGACCAGTCAATGGCAGCGCTGCAGCAGACCATTCGACAGATGATTCCCGGGCAGATAGTGGTGGCGTTGAGCACGATTGTCGGTTCCGCCGCGATCCTGCGGCTCTGGTTGGCGCGGAGCGGGATCAGCGTCGGCGAAGCTTTGACCTTTGCCCTGATGTTCTTTCCGACCTTGTTTGCGGTACAATTTCTCTCTGGACTTGCGATCGGGCTGGGTTTGCTCCTGCTGATCATTCCCGGCCTGTATCTGGTCGGACGGTTGACGCTGGCGGCGCCGAGCGTCGCCGACCGCAGCTCCTACAATCCGTTCGAAGCGCTGAAAACCAGTTGGGAGCTCACTCGCAACAATGGCTGGGCGATCTTCTTTTTCCTGTTTCTGGTCACGATCGTGATCTTCATCGCGGCGATGATCGTCGGGGTCGTGGTCGGGCTCATTGCCGGAACCGATGCCGGGATTGGCCGGATGCTGGGCGGCGTGATCGAGGCCGGGTTCGGCGCGATCGGCAGTCTGGTGTCGGTCGCGATATCGGCGGCGGCGTATCGCCAGCTTGCCACGCGGACGCCGCCTGACGTGTTCCAGTAACACTGGCTTGCAGGACGACTTTTTTGGGGAATGGACTTTAGCAACAGGGGGAAGTGACATGATAAAGATGAGCATAGGAGCGGCCTTTTCGGAAACCTTCGCGTTTCTGAAGGCTAATTGGATGCAGATGCTGATGTGGGTTGGCGGCGCTTTGATCGTCGTCGGGCTGCTCGGATATCTGTTCCTGGGTTCCACCTTCACTGCAATGGCGATGTCGGCGGGCGACCCGTCGGCGGCATTCGGTGCTCTCGGCAAGATTTTCCTGTTCGCCCTGATCGCTTCGGTCATCCTTTACGGCGTCTGCATGCTGATCTGGCGCGGCGGGATGCATCCTGGCGAAGCGCCCAATTTTGCGTGGGCCTTTCAGGCCGGACCGGCTTTTGCCTTTGGCATGTTTGTCGTGATGATCGCGGCCTACATCATAATCATTGTGATCATGCTCGTCCTGGGCCTCGTCTTTGGCGCTGCGCTTGGCGGCATGGGATCGATGTCGCCTGACGCGCTGGCATCGGGCGCGGTCGGTGGCGGTGCGATCTTTTTGATCATCATCGTTTATGTCGCGCTGCTCGCATTCATGTTGTGGGTGCAGGCTCGCTTTTCGGTGGCGGGGCCGGTGATGGCTGATCGGCTGACGCGCAATCCGGTTACGGGCTTTGCCGAATCGTGGCGGATTACCGGGGCGTCGCAGTGGAAGATCGTCGGTTTCTACCTGCTCTTCACGCTGGCTATGTTCGCCTATGTGTTCGTCGCCAGCCTGATCTTCGGCGGCATCCTGGGCGCTGTCCTC
The DNA here is from genome assembly GCF_965279725.1 of Sphingopyxis sp. GTDB lineage: Bacteria > Pseudomonadota > Alphaproteobacteria > Sphingomonadales > Sphingomonadaceae > Sphingopyxis. The sequence goes on along the minus strand of NZ_CBDIIL010000002.1, from coordinate 365,148 downwards.
GGTGGTTCGGTGGTCGGAGCGATCCTGACGATGATCGTGATGGCTGCGGTCGTCTATCTGCCCATCATGATGTTTTCGTTCTCGATGCCGATGGGGATTTATCGCGCCATTGCGCCGCGCGCGTCGGGCGACGTTTTCGCCTGATTGCGTGAATATACAAAAAGAGGGCGCTCCGGAAATGGGGCGCCCCTTTTTATGTCAGCTCCATTTGGCGAGCGGCGGCAGGCTCATCAGGATCGCGTCGATATTGCCGCCGGTCTTGAGCCCGAACAACGTGCCGCGATCATAGACCAGGTTGAACTCGGCGTAGCGCCCGCGCCACATCAGCTGTTCCTCGCGTTCGGCTTCGGTGAAGGGCAGGTTCATGCGGCGGCGCACGATCTGCGGGAAGATGTCGAGGAACGCATCGCCGACCGCTTGGGTCAGCTGAAAATTGCGGTCGAATTCGGCGTCGTCGCCGCATTCCAGATGGTCGTAGAAGACACCGCCGACGCCGCGATGAACGCCGCGATGCGGGATATAGAAATAATCCTCGGCCCATTTCGCATAGCGTTCGTAAACATCGGGACCGAAGGGCGCGCAGGCGGCACGCAGCCGGGCGTGGAACGCGTCGGTATCCTCCTGATAGGGAATCGGCGGGTTGAGGTCGGCACCGCCGCCGAACCAGCGCTTCGTCGTGACCAGGAAGCGCGTGTTCATATGGACCGCAGGAGCATGCGGATTTGCCATATGCGCCACAAGACTGATTCCCGTGGCGAAAAAGCTGGGGTCTTCGCTGGCGCCGTGAATCGACGCCGCGAAATCAGGGGCGAACTGCCCGCCGACGGTCGAGACATTGACCCCGACCTTTTCGAATATCTGACCCGTCATCACCCCGCGGACACCGCCACCGCCACCGCCTTCGCCGATCGCCAGCCCGTCAGCCTCGCGGTCCCACGGCATGTAATGAAAGCGCGCATCGCTGCCCGCTTCGGCCTCGATCGCTTCGAATTCAGCGCAGATCCGGTCGCGGAGCGATTCGAACCAGGTGCGCGCCGTCTGTTGCTGCGGGTCGAGCGAGATCATGCCGGAAAGCCTTTCGTTTGCCTGAGAGCCTCGGCGAGCGCGATGCCAGCGGCGACCGCCACATTCAAGGAGCGAAAGCCCGCCTGCATCGGAATCGCGACCCGTGCTGCCGCCGCGTCATGGACATGCGACGGTACGCCCGAGGATTCGGCGCCAAGCAACAGGATGTCGCTGGGCTCGAAGATGAAGTCGGGCAAGGGCGTTGCGCCAGCCGTGGTCAGCAGCACCAGTCGCTGTCCCGCCGCGACGCTTGCGTCATGAAAGCTGATCCAGTCGGGGTGGCGCCGCACATTAGCCCGCGCCGCATAGTCCATCCCGGCGCGTTTCAGCGCGCCGTCGGAAAATGGAAAGCCGCAAGGTTCGATGATATGTGCGGGTACAGCGAAACAGGCAGCGGTGCGCAGGGTCGTGCCGACATTGCCGGCGATATCCGGCTGAAACAGGGCGATTTCCATGCGCTTGCCATAGCGAGGGGTGGCGCGGGAATCGAGGGGGTTCACCGCCGAGCCGCGACAGGCCGCAAGAAGCGGAAATTGACTGTTGGCAAGCCCGGACTGTGCGGCTATCAGGCCCGCAATTCCCGGAGGGGCCGCCGGGGCGCGCGAATTCGTGCGCGCGCTACAGGGCGGCCCGATTTTCCGAGAAAATTGTCAGTTCACCCATGCAAGGGCAGTCGAATGGCCAGTGAATCCGAACTCAATGCCGGCATCGAAGATGGTGTACGGCGCCGCGACTTCATCAATATTGCGGCCGTGAGTTTCGCCGGCGTCGGCGCGGTGGCGGTGGTGCTGCCGCTCGTTAATCAGATGAACCCGTCGGCCGACGTCCTCGCACTGTCGTCGACCGAAATCGACATTTCGGCGATCCAGCCCGGCCAGGCGATCAAGACCAGCTGGCGCAAGCAGCCGGTTTTTGTCCGCAACTTGGTCGCCAAGGAAATCGCCGAAGCCAAGGCAGTGCCGCTCGGCGACCTGCGCGATCCACAGACGATCGACGAACGGACGAAGCCGGGCAAGGAAAACTGGCTGATTACGCTGGGCGTCTGCACCCACCTGGGCTGCGTCCCGCTTGGTGCCGCCGAAGGCGAAAACCGCGGCGATTTCGGCGGCTATTTCTGCCCGTGCCACGGTTCGCATTATGACACCGCGGCGCGTATCCGCAAAGGTCCGGCACCCAAAAACCTGGTTGTGCCGCCCTATGAATTCACCAGCGACACCGTCGTGACGATCGGCTGAGGAGCGAGATAAGATGAGCTTTCCCTGGGCCAAACCCTACGAACCGACGAATCCGCTGATGAAGTGGATGGACGAGAAACTGCCGATTCCGCGTTTGGTGTATAACGCCACCGGTCCCGGTTATCCCGTCCCGCGCAACCTCAACTATTTCTGGAACTTCGGCGTTCTCGCCGGCGCCGCGCTGATGATCCAGATCATCACCGGTATCGTGCTGGCGATGCATTATGCCGCGAATGCGGGCGTCGCGTTCAATTCGGTCGAGCATATCATGCGCGACGTGAACGCCGGCTGGTTCATCCGCTACGCGCATATGAACGGCGCGAGCATGTTCTTCATCGTCGTTTATCTGCACATTTTCCGCGGCCTGTATTATGGTTCGTACAAGGCGCCGCGCGAGATGGTGTGGCTGCTCGGGGTCGTGATCTTCCTGCTGATGATGGCGACTGCTTTCATGGGTTATGTGCTGCCGTGGGGCCAGATGAGCTTCTGGGGCGCGCAGGTGATAACCGGATTCTTCTCGGCGATACCGATCGTCGGCGAACCCGTTCGCCAGTGGCTGCTCGGCGGCTTCGTCCCCGATAATGCGACGCTTAACCGCTTCTTCTCGCTGCACTATCTGCTGCCGTTCGTGATCCTGGGTGTCATCATCCTGCACATCTGGGCGCTGCATATTCCGGGTTCGAACAACCCGACCGGCATCGAGGTGAAGGACGAACAGGATACTGTCCCGTTCCACCCTTATTACACCGCGAAAGACGGCTTCGGCCTCGGCATCTTCCTGCTGGTGTTCGTCGCGCTGACCTTCTTCAGCCCGAACATGCTGGGTCACGCCGACAATTATATTCCGGCCAACTCGCTGTCGACGCCGGCTCACATCGTTCCCGAATGGTATTTCCTGCCGTTTTACGCGATTTTGAAGGCGTTCACCTTCAACTTCCTGTGGATCGACGCGAAGCTGTGGGGCGTGATCGCGATGTTCGCATCGATCGCACTGCTGTTCTTCCTGCCCTGGCTGGATAGCTCGCCGGTCAAGTCATCGACCTATCGCCCGCTGTACCGTTGGTTCTTCTGGGTTCTGGTTGCGGATGTGTTCCTGCTCGGCTGGTGCGGTATGCAGCCTGCCGAACAGCCGTGGGTCATCCTCAGCCAGATCGGGGCTATCTATTACTTCGCCCACTTCCTGGTGATCCTGCCCATCGTCTCGCGGATCGAACGTCCGCTGCCGATGCCGAATTCGATCACCGAAGCGGTTCTTGCCAAACATGCCCCCGACGCTGCGTCGGGTCCGGCAGCGGCCTGAGCGCCAGACTTTAACAGGAGCTGATACAGCCATGGTTCGCCCGCTCGGATTTCTCGTCGGCCTCGGTTTCATTGCCGCGCTGGTGCTCGCGATTTTCACGACACCGCTCAGCAATGAAGAGAATGTCGCTCATTCGTTTCACAAGCACCCCAAGCATCTGAAGCTTGCGAGCGACGGCTTGCTGCCCCATTGGGACAAGCAGCAGCTTCAGCGCGGGATGCAGGTTTACAAGGAAGTCTGTTCGGCTTGCCACAGCCTGCATCTGGTTGCGTTCCGCGACATTCAGGATTTCGGCTATTCTGAAGGCCAAGTGAAGAACTTTGCCAAGGGCTTCCAAGTTCCGTCGATCAACCCCGACACGGGCGAACCGGCGACGCGCGACGGCCTGTCGTCGGATTATTTCCCGTCGCCTTACGCCAACGAAGTAGCCGCGCGCGCCGCGAACAACAATGCGTTGCCGCCAGATCTCTCGCTGATCACCAAGGCGCGCGAAGGCGGCAAGGATTACGTCTATTCGCTGCTGACCGGGTTCCAGAACCCGCCGAAGAACCTGCCCAAGGAACTTCAGCCGAGCACCGGGCTGCATTTCAACCCCTATTTCGCGAACCTAAACCTTGCGATGGCGCCGCCGTTGACCAAGGGTCAGGTGACCTATGCTGATGGCACGACCGCTTCGGTCGATCAGATGGCGAAAGACGTCACAGCATTCCTCGTGTGGACCGCCGAGCCGAAGTTGGTGAAGCGGGTGCAGGTTGGCTATGCCGTATTCTTCTTCCTACTGATCTTTACCGTGCTCGCATATCTGTCGTACCGCAATATCTGGGCCGACAAGAAGCATTGAGGGAGAGGGGAGGGCGACCGACGTGATCGCCCTCCCGCCCCAGCCCGACCTTGACCTGGCGTCGCTGGTCCGTACCATTCCGGACTTCCCCAAGCCGGGTGTTCAATTCCGTGACATCACGACACTGATCGGCGACGCCGCCGGTTTTGCCGAAAGCGTGCGCCGATTGAGCGCGCTGGCTGCTGCGCACTGCCCGGATCTTATTGTGGCGGTCGAGGCGCGCGGCTTTTTGTTCGGCGCCGCGATGGCAACCGCGATGGGGCTGGGCCTTGTCCCGGTGCGCAAGGCGGGCAAATTGCCCGGGGTGACGATCGGTGTCGACTATGAACTCGAATATGGCGTCGACCGACTGGAACTGCACGAAGGTGCGGTGCTGCCCGGGCATCGTGTCGTGCTGGTCGACGATTTACTCGCGACCGGCGGGACGATCCTCGCGACCGCAGAATTGATGCGCAGCGTCGGGGCAGAGGTGGTCGCCGCGCTGTTCGTCATCGACCTTCCCGATCTGGGCGGTTCGCAGCGGCTGGAAGCCGCCGGGTTGCATTGTGAGACGCTGATCGCCTTCGACGGGGATTGATGCGGCATATCCTCGAAGTCACTTGACTACCAATCTGCGTGGGACGGCTACTCGGCGTCCAGAAAAAGAGCGGTAAAGGTCAAGGTGTCGATCACCCCGTGAAGGAAGATCAAGGGCCACAGGTTGCGTTTGAACAGCAGGAACATGGCGCCGAATGCCAGGCCAATACCGCAGGTGACAATCGCGCCGCGCATACCCTGATAATAGTAATGTCCGTAGCCAAAGATCAGGGCAGAAATCACCACGGCAGCAGTCGTGGTAACCTTGCCGCCAGCGAATGCTGTTTGCAGCCTGCCGATCAAATAGCCGCGAAAGAACATTTCTTCCCCAAATGCCGCCGCAGTCCACACAATTGCGAGCCACAGCAGATAATGCGGCCAGCTCCCGGCAACGTCGCCCCAGCGATCCTCGATCCCCACAGGTATTTCGTTCATGAAATCCAACCCGATGGCTGGCGCGCCGATCGTTGTGACGGCTATCACCGCAGCGAAAGCGATCAGCGTCAGCAACGCCTGCGGTATGACCATCAGCTTGGCCCTCAGGGTCGGCAATGGGAGCAGCCCGATGGCGGACCAGTCCATGCCCCGCGCTCGCATATAGAGGGTGAGCAGGCGAGCGTCAGCAGCAGCGAGACTGGCCCCGCATAACGCCAGAGAATAAGGCTTATCAGATATTTGGATAGGAATGCGAAAGCGACGAAGGCTGCTACCTCAGTGAGAATTCCAAGGCGTGCGGCGGCCATGCTCGGCTGATTGATTTCCAAACCATCCATGCAGCTTTGTGTGTTGGCGAAGTAACACTTTCAAGTCGACGCTATGCCCCGACTTGGCAATGGTGATCGACTGTTTTCAAAAAGGTCTGAATATCCGCGAACCGTCAGACCACTGCTCTATCTGCCGACAACGAAAAGGCCCGCGCTGGAGCGCGGGCCTTTTTGCTGCTGAAAAGATGGGTTGGCTAGAACGGAACCCAATTCTGCTTCTTACGGAATTTCATATAGCCGACGTTCGCGCCCAATCGCGCGCCGACGCCGACGCGGATCGGGATCAGGACGACGTCGCCGCGGCGCAGGTAGCTGGCGTTGAAGCCGCCCAGCAGATAGGCGGCGCCTTCGCCGGCGGGATAGCGCTTATAAAGGTCTTCGCTGTCGAAGAGATTATAGACGAGGACAAAGGTGTTGCCGGCATTGGCGCCCGCGTCGAAACCGATCGACGGTCCGGTCCAGTAAGCTGGCAGTTCGCCCTCGATCTTGTGGTGGAGCGTCCCCGAGCCGTAGCGTACCCCGACCACCAGCGCGCCGCCTGCTTCGCGGCCGACGATATAGGCGTTCGGTTCACCCTGCTTTTTCAATATGTCCTCGATCAGACCAGCCAGACCCTGCGCGCCTTTGCCGAACACGCCCTCGGCGGCGCCGATCAAATCATCCTGTTTATAGGTCGCGGTGTCTTCGGTAATGACCGTCGTGGTCGTCATGTCGCTGGGGGTTGCGGTGCCATTGACGGGCGCTTCGCTTGTCTGCTGGTCGCCCGTCGCAAGGTCGCTGTCATAATTTATGATCTCGCCAGAGGTGTCGCTCGACACCGGTGGCGGTGGCGTGGGGTTGTCGAGATCGGAATCGATCGTGCTGTTCGGATCGATTTCGCGCATTTGCGCCGCAGCGGGAACCGGCGACAACGCGAGGCCGAGCGAGGCCAAGGTTGCCAAGGCAAGGCTGGTGAACGTCTTTCGCATATTGGACCCCCAAATTTCGAACGGCGCGCGCGCGCCGAAACAGTCGTTAATCATGACTCGGTTTGCGCGGCGGGCAATGAACCGGCGATGACCCGAGTCGAATTTGCGCCAGACCGAATCGATTGCGCGACAAAATGCCGCTCCGCCCCGCAATATTACGCAATCTTAGGCGTTGCGGGGCGCGAGGTGCATGGCTATAGCGACCCGCCTAGGCCAACTGCTGTTAGCGCGGCAGACCATGCGGAGACGTGGGTGAGTGGCTGAAACCAACGGTTTGCTAAACCGTCGTGCTGTGAATGCGGCACCGAGGGTTCGAATCCCTCCGTCTCCGCCACCTATTTCTATGAAAGTCAAACGCTCCCCGCGGGGCGTCACGCCGCAATCTGCGCGCTGGATAGTTTCGGCCCTGTCGTGCCGCATGAGCTGGAATAATTATTGTAATTGCGAATCGTTCTCGATAATGCCGCTTCATCATTCTTTTCTAGAACCCCAGAAAATGCACGCACCCACCTCTTTTCGCCCGGCGATCAGGAAAAGCCGGAAAGCCTTTTGGCTGAAGCAGCTCCACATGTGGCACTGGATGAGTTCAGCCGTCAGCTTGATCGGCCTGCTGTTGTTTGCGATCACCGGGTTCACTTTGAACCACGCCGCCGACATCGAGGGTACGCCGGTAGTTACCGAAAAGTCGGCGCAGCTGCCGCCCGCACTATTGGCCCGGCTTGCTGCGGCAAGTCCCGCCGACGCCAAGGCGCCGCTGCCCCAACCGGTCGCTGATTGGGTGGAAGAAACTTTCCCCGTCAAAGCATCAGGCGTGGCCGAATGGTCGGCCGATGAAGTCTATCTCGCCGCGCCGCGCCCCGGCGGCGACGCGTGGGTGGCGATCGATCTTGCGACCGGTGAGGCAGCGAGCGAGGTCACCAGTCGTGGCTGGATCTCGTACCTCAACGATCTCCACAAGGGGCGTAATTCGGGCGGCGAGTGGAGCCTGTTCATCGACATCTTCGCGTTTGCCTGCCTAGTCTTTGCTTTCACCGGCTTAGTCCTCCTCTGGCTGCATTCAGCCAAGCGGAAGAGCACTTGGCCCCTCGTCGCCGCGGGGCTCGCCATTCCCGCGGCCATCGCCATCATATTCATTCATTAGGGAGACCTTCATGCAGCTTTCTACCCCTGTGCGCATTGTTGGCGGCACTATTGGCCTGGGTGCTGTCTTTGCGCCGCCCGCGCTAGCTGCCGACCCGGCGACGATGGATGTGACGATCACCATTCCGCAGCTGAAGGTTGCCGAATATCATAAGCCCTACGTCGCGATCTGGGTCGAAAAGGCTGGTGGAACCGCCAAGACGGTCGCGGTCTGGTACGATCATGACATGAAGGCGAATGAAGGCACCAAGTGGCTTCGGGACGTTCGTCAGTGGTGGCGCGCGTCGGGCCGTTCGATGAAATTCCCGGCCAACGGCGTCACCGGCGCCACCCGCGCCCCCGGGGCGCAGAAAATCTCCTTCACGCGTGCCCAGCTCGGCGCGGCGGCGCCTGGCCAGTACACGCTGGTGATCGAGGCGGCGCGCGAGGTCGGCGGCCGCGAACTTCTGCGCATTCCCTTCACTTGGCCCGCGAAAGCCGGAGCAGGCGGACGCGCCGCCGGAAAGACTGAATTGGGCGCCGTTTCGGTCGCCTTCCGCTGATAAACTGAAAAGGATAGGGTTATGAAAAAGCGAATTTGGGCTTTCGCCGCGACCGCCGCGCTTGCCGCGCTGGTCGCCGTTCCAGCCTCGGCACATCGACAGTGGATGATGCCGTCGTCGACGGTGCTGTCGGGTGAAGATGTCTGGGTGACCGTCGACGCGGCGGTATCGAACGACCTGTTCTATTTCGAGCATCAGCCGATGCGGCTCGACGCGATGAAGGCGTGGGCGCCCGACGGTACAGAGGCGATCATCGAGAACAAGTCGACCGGCCGTTATCGCAGCACGTTCGACGTTCACCTGACACAAAAGGGGACGTGGCGGATCGCGTCGGTCGCCGACATGCTGATGGGCAGTTATGATCTGAACGGCAAGACTGAGCGCCTGCCGCGCGGGACGACGACCGCCAATCTGGCCGAACGCGTGCCCGCGGGCGCTACCAATGTGAAGACCGCGGAGGCGAACAATCGTAACGAGATTTTCGTAACCGTCGGCGAACCGACAACGACGTTGTTTAAGCCCACGGGCAAGGGCATCGAGATGGTTCCCGTGACCCACCCGAACGACCTGATCTCGGGTGAAGCGGCGAGCTTCCAGTTCCTGCTCGACGGTAAACCGGCGGCGAACCTTCCGGTGACGATCATCCCAGGCGGGATCCGTTATCGCGACCAGCTTGGCCAGGTGGATATGAAGACGGGCGCCGATGGCAAGGTCGAGGTGACCTGGCCCGAGCCTGGCATGTACTGGCTGAACGTCACGACCCCGCAGGTTGAGGGCGGCGATGGTGAGGGTGCGCCGCCGCCGATCGCCCGCCGCGCCAGCTATGTTACCACGCTTGAGGTGTTGGCGCCCTGAGCGATCGCGTCCTCATCCCCCGGGCACTCACGCCGGCGGCCTTTGCCGCGCGCGATCCCGGGGCAGTGATAGCGACCTACAGCGGTGACACCATGGGGACGAGTTGGTCGCTGCAAGCGGTGGCGGCACGGTTGTCGGTCGTGCGAGGGGTGCAGGCGGCGCTCGACCGTATAGTGGCGCAAATGAGCCAATGGGAGCGCGAGTCTGACCTCTCGCGCTTCAACCGGGCGGCGCCCGGCGCATGGCACGCGATCCCGAACGAATTTGCGGATGTCGTCGATGCCGCGTTGATGATCAGGCGCGCGAGCGACGGCGCGTTCGATCCATGCCTGGGGGCGCTGACCGAGCGATGGGGCTTTGGGGCGCGTGGTTCGGTGGATCGGGTGCCGCAGCACGCCGACAACGGCGGCGACAATCGCCAGATCGACTTCGACCCGCAAAACCGTCGCATCAGGCGCAGTGTCGATGCATTCCTCGATCTGTCGGGGATCGCCAAAGGCTATGGCGTTGATCTGGCGGCCGAATGGCTATTGGCGAACGGCGTTCGGCATTTCCTGCTCGAGGTCGGCGGCGAACTGCGCGCCGAGGGTATCCGCCCCGACGGTCAGCCATGGTGGGTGGACACCGAAGTGCCGCCATCATCCTCGCTCGCGCCGTGGCGGATGGCCCTGCACGATTCGTCGGCGGCTACATCGGGCAATTACCGCCGCGGCTTTACCGTCGATGGTCGACGTTATTCACACAGCTTCGACCCGCGCACCGGCCAGCCGATCGTCAATGGCGTGTCGTCAGTGACCGTGCTGCATCGCAGCTGCATGATCGCCGATGGCTGGGCGACCGCGTTGACGGTGCTGGGGCCGCAGGCAGCGATCTCGCTCGCGGACGCGCAAAAACTGGCGGTCTGTGTCATCGTGGGTGACCGAGAATATATATCACGTCCGTGGCGCGATATGCTGGGCTAGCTGTCGGCCCACCGGCGCAACAGGTTATGATAGACGCCGGTCAGGCGGACGACCGTCGGGTCGCCTTGACCGACCGCCGCCGCGGCGCCTTGGACCCCCATATCGAGATCGAAGAGCAGGTTGCGCTGCCCCTGGTCACGAACCATCGACTGGATCCAGAAAAAGCTGGCGACGCGGCTGCCCGCGGTGACTGGTTCGACGCGGTGGACCGTCGTGGCGGGATAAAGGACCAAATGGCCGGCGGGCAATTTGATCCCTGGCGCTTCGGAAAAACCTTCGACGACCAATCCGCCGCCGTCATAGCTATCGGGATCGGTCAGGAACAGCGTTGCCGACAGGTCGCTGCGCATCCGGAACTCAGTGCCGCGGCGCATCCGAATGGCATTGTCGATGTGATCGCCGAAACTCTCGCCGCCGCTATAGCGATTGAAATAGGGCGGATAGATTTTGAGCGGCAGCGCCGCGGCGATGAACAGCGGGCTGCGGCCCAAGGCGTCGAGCACGAAACGACCCGCTTCGGCAGCTGCTTCGCCGAATTCGGGGAGCTGCTGGTTGCGTTTTGCCAGCGCCGCTTGCGGCCCCGATGTCTCATTGCCGTCGATCCAGTCTGCGGCGTCGAGGATGGCGCGCAGTTTGGTGACACCGTCGGGGTCGAGCACATCGGGAATGATACGGATCATGCGCCGGTTCTAGTCTGAAATGGGCGGGAACGGCAATCGCCGTGCCCGCCCTCATGATCAGAAGTTGTAGAACAGGCTGAACACCGCCGAGCGTGCATCGCCGGGGGTCGCCCAGCCACCCGACACTGCGCCGCCGCCGACCACGCCCGCGCCGGATACCGTTGCCGCGCCGACATTGTTGCGCACGCCGGTGTAATAATCCTCGTTCGTCAAGTTGCTGACGTTGAGCTGCGCCACCAGACCGTTCTTGAAGTCATAAGACACGAAGGCGCGGTGGATCAGATAATCATCGACCATGAACTGCGTGCGTTGCGCCAGATTGCGCTGGTTAGTCGCGAATTTGCCCTGATAGGTCACGCCGTAACCGATTTGCAGGCCGAACGGGAAGACATAGGTGGTGAACAGGCTGCCCGAATGCTTCGGGGTCTGGATCAGCTGGTCGCCGCGCTGCGGGTCGGGAATGGCGGCGTTGTTGAGGCAGCCCGTCGTGCCCGGCGTGGCGAGGCAGAAGTCGGAGACGCTCTGTCGCACTTCGCTGTCGAGATAGGTGTAGTTGGCGAAGATCGCCCATTCGGGCGTGACGTTCCCGGTGACACCGATCGCGACCCCGTCGACGCGCGATTCACCGTCGAGGACCTGGAGCGAATTGGGCTGCGCCGGATCGTTCGACGGGGTGCGGAAATTGGTGCGCTCGTTGCGGAACAGCGCGGCGGTCAACAACAGCTTGTCGTTCGCCAGCGATGCCTTCGCGCCGATTTCAAAGGTGCGCGCTTTCTCCGGCGCGACGGCGCAGGGATCGGCCGCCGTCGGTGTGGCGGGTAGGCCGCAACCTGCGCGAACCGTTGCCGAAGTCGGCGTCCTGGCGTTGCCATAGGCCGCGTACAGGCTGATGTCGTCGGCGGGATGAAACACTGCGCCGACGCGGTAGGAAAACAGGCTTTCGTCGCTGATCTGGTCGGGACCGCGCACATAGACCGCACCGGTGACCGGGGTCGTCACCGTATCGGCGCGGAATATTGTCCGCACATTTTCATAGCGCACCCCGGCGTTCAGTTCGAACATCGGCGAGATTTCGAGCGTGTCGAAGGCATAGATGGCTAGGTTGCGGGTGTCGCCATAGCTGTTGCCGGTACGGACATAGTTGACCGGACCGGTGTAAACAGTGTTCGGGTTCGACAGGCTGATCGGGGGTTGCGCCGGGTTGGGCAACGCGCCGCCCGCATTGCGCAGCAACTGCGCATTCTCGATCGAATAATCTTCCTGCGTCGCCGACGCGCCGATGACGAGCGTGTTGAAGAATCCGCCCTTTTCGCCGCTGATGACCGTCAGATCGGTCTGGTTGTGCAGCAGGTCGTTGACCTGATCACGGACCAGGCCGCGCGGGCCGGCGGGATAATAAAAGCCCGGCGCGTTCTGCCCGGCGGGACAGGCAAGGCCGACGGTCGAGTTCGGACCAGCGCCGACGGGCTGGAGCCCGCTTGCAAGGCAGAAAACGCCCTGGGGCGCACTCGTCTGGCTGTACTGATGGACGCGCTGCCAGCGCGTCAGGTTGCGGATCGACACGGTGTCGCTGAATGCGTGGCGGAAGGTCGCGGTCAGGCGGTCGACCTTGGTTTTCTGTTCGTCGAGATTGACGATGCCGAAATAGTCGCTGTCGGCGACGCCCGCGAGCGGGCCGTCGTTTACGGTGCTCAGGAAGAAGGGAACTCCATAGATCGGCGTGTTATCATCGTCCTGATGAATATAAGCGAGCGTCAGGCTCGTGTCGCTGTCGACGCCGATCGTGATCGAAGGTGCAACGCCCCAGCGCTGATAGGATTCGACGTCGCGGCCCGGGACGTCATTCTCATGATACATCGCATTGATGCGCACCGCGACCAAGTCGCTGACGCGCCAGTTGCTGTCGACCGACGCACGGTAATAATTGTCGGTGCCGACGGCGGCCTGCACCGTGGTTGCGTCGCGGGCAAAGGGGATCTTGCTGACGAGATTAATCGTGCCGCCGACGCTGCCCGACCCGTTAAAGACCGAGTTGGCGCCGTTATAGACCTCGATCTGCTGCAGGTTGAAAGGATCGGTGCGGCTATATTGGGCGCTGTCGCGCACGCCGTCGACCGTCAGGTCATTGTTCGCCGAATAGCCGCGCAGGTTGATTGAGTCGCCGTAACCACCGCCGCCTTCGCCCGCGCCAAAGGTAATGCCGGGGATCGTCGCCAGGGCATCGCGCAGCGTCAGCAAATTCTGCTGGCGCAGCTGTTCCTGCGACACGACGGTCACGGTCTGGGGGGTATCGACGACCGGAGCGGTCGATTTCGGCGATTCCACTTCCGTGGCCAGCGTGCCGCTGACGACGATGTCGCTACGGCTGCCGGGCGCATCCTGCGCGTCGGCTGCATCTGCGGCGAAAGCCGGTGCGCTGATCAGGCTGCCGACGCAGGAGAGTGCGAGGAAGGAGGCGGACGTCGATGGCTTCACGGTAAACCCCTATTTTGTGATTGCTTGGGGCGCCGCTATTGAGAGTCGATCGCAGTGTCAACGTATATTGCGAATTAGTCGCAGTTATGTGGCAAATTGTCGTCGCGCATCTCGGCCACCGATCTGCGCTTTCGATCAGCGCCGGCGTTCTAGCCACCAGTTTTGCCGCCAGCCATAGACGCTGGCGACGGGATCGCCCGCGGCATTGGTCGCCGGTTTGAAGCGAAAGCGTTCTTCGATCAGGCGGCAGGTCGTGGCGTCGAGCGCGGCATCGCCGCTCGAACGGCTCACGCGGCATCCGACGACGCGGCCCGTCGGTTGGATGGTAAAGCGAACCTCGACTTCGCCGCCGGTCTTCGCGCGGCTCGCGGCAGAGGGATAGTCGCGGTCGCGGATCGTGCCGCTTTGCCAAACGGCTTTGAGCCTGCCGCCTGAACCGCTGCCTGAACCGCCCGCACCGGTGCCGTCGCCGCGCCCGCCTGCGCCTGATCCGGCCCCGGGACTGGGCGTGGCGCCGGCCGATGCATCTTTGCCGGTGCTGGGTTGCGGCGCGGCGGCGATGGGCGGCAGGATCGGCGGCAGTGCGGTTTTGGGGGCGACGACGGGAGCTGCCTTGGCGTGCTTGTTGGCGGCGGATGCCTTGCGGTTCGCCTTGTCGCTGGGGATGCTTGGCGGCACGGTGGGTTCGGACGGCGGCGGCGCCTGTACGGCGACGGCGGAAATCGCTTCGCTGGTTATGCGGACCACGTCGAGATCGAGCCCACTTGCCAATCCAAAGCCGACCGCGACGACGGCAAAAACGGCGGCGGCGCCCGATAAGGCCCGCTGCCGTCTGGAAATCTGCCCCGTATAGGCCATCGGCTGTCCCACCAAGCGCGACGTCGCGCCAACGACAACCGCTTAGAGGAAATCGTCTAGCGTGGACATGAACCGGTCGAACTGGTCGTGGTGCAGCCAGTGTCCGGCATTTTCGAATTCGATCACCTTGGCGGTGTTGAAATGCGCGAGGCGCCCGTCGCGTTCGGGGTTCGAGGCCCAGCTGTTCGCGCCATACAGAAGAAGGGTAGGGCAGGCGATCGCCCCCCACAGCGTCGCTATGTCGGCCCGCGCCATGTCGAAGGCTGGCCAGACGTTGAGATAATTGTCGAACTTCCAGCTCCACGTCCCATCCTCGTTCCGGCTGATGCCATGGATGGTGAGGTGCCGCGCCTGCGCCTCGGTCAGATAGGCGTTTTCGCCCATCATGCGGGTCAGCGCATCGTCGAGTGTTACGTAACGGCGCGGGGTGCGACCGGCGGCCTGGCGTTTGTCATCGATCCATGTGCGGAAGCGTTCGGCATAGGGTTTCTGATCACGTTCGGCGATCACCTTTGGCGACGGGCCGAGCCCTTCGATTGCGACAAGCTTGCGGACATTTTCGGGATAAAGCCCGGTATAGCGGAGCGCGACATTGCCACCCATCGAATGGGCGACGATGCTGATCGGTCCCAGATCGAGCTGATGGATCAGCTGCGCCAGATCGTAAACAAAGCCATCCATCGCGTAATTGCCGTCGGGCGACCAAGCACTATCGCCGTGGCCGCGAAGGTCGGGTGCGATGATATGATAGCGATCGCGCAGTTTTTCGGCGACCCAGTCCCAGTTTCGGCAATGGTCGCGGCCGCCGTGGACAAGCAGCAACGGCGGCGCGCCGCGATTGCCCCAGTCGACATAGTGCAGCTTCAGTCGCTGCGAGATGAAAGAGTTGGAGGTGGGGCCGGAGCTTGCCATCGGTTTGTCCTTGCTGTCTGTTCCAGTTTCAAAAGGCGACTGGTTCCAATCCGTCAACCCCGGATCGCGTTCAGTCGAAGCAAGGGAGAGAGACATGACGACATTCCGGGACAATCTGCTGGCGGGCAAGACGGCCTTCGTCGCCGGTGGGACTAGCGGCATCAATCTGGGCATCGCCAAACGCTTTGCGCAGCTGGGTGCCAAGGTTGCGGTCGCGGGCCGCGATCCCGAAAAGGCGGCGCGCGCGGCGGCGGAAATCGGGCATGACGCGATGGGCCTGTCGGGCGACGTGCGCGATTATGCCGCGATTCGCAACGTGATGGAGACGGTCGCCGACAAGCTGGGGCCGATGGATATCGTCATCTCGGGCGCTGCGGGCAATTTCCTCGCCCCCGCGCTCGGCATGTCGGCGAACGCGTTCCGGACCGTCGTCGATATCGACCTCAACGGCACGTTCAATGTGTTCCGTGGCTGTCACGACCTGCTCAACCGTCCGGGCGCGTCGTTGATCGCGATCACGGCGGGGCAGGCCGTTAACGCCTCGGCGCTCCAGGTCCACGCCTGTGCCGCCAAGGCGGGGATCAATCAGCTGATTCGTGTCCTCGCGCTCGAGTGGGGACCCGAGGTGCGGGTGAACGGCATCTCGCCGGGACCGATCGCCGGAACCGAAGGTATGGCGCGCCTGGCGCCCGACGCCGCGTCGCGCCAGTCGCATTTCGACCGGATTGCGATGAAGCGCTGGGGCGAGGTCGAAGAAGTCGCAGAATCGGCCGTGTTTCTGTGCTCGCCGGCGGCAGGCTATATTACCGGGACGATCCTCGACTGCGACGGCGGTAGCCAGATTGGCGACGCGTCGCGTGGGGACTTGGCAAAGGGAATGGCCTGAAAGCAAAAACGCCGCCAACCCGTTCGGGCGGCGGCGTTTTTAATGGTGGGCGTGGCAAGGATTGAACTTGCGACCCCTGCGATGTCAACACAGTGCTCTACCACTGAGCTACACGCCCATCCCTTGGGGTGACGGCCCCCTAATATCCCCGGCCACGCTTGGCAAGCCCTTCGCGCCGGACGATGTCGTTATTGTTGGCTCGACCGGTCGGCGCGACCGAACAGATTGTCGACCTCGCGGACCAGATCCTTCAGGTGGAACGGCTTCGACAGCAATTTCGCCTGCGGCACATTTTCCTCGGCGCGCAGCGATACGGCGGCGAAACCGGTGATGAACATCACCTGCGTCTGCGGCGCGACTTTGGCGGTGTGCTGCGCCAGTTCAATGCCGTCCATTTCGGGCATGACGATGTCCGACAGCAACAGGTCGAAAGTTCCAGAATCGATATAGGGAACCGCGGCGGTGCCGCGATCGACCGCCGTGACATGATAGCCCGCGCTGGTTAGCGCCCGCGCCAGATACTCGCGCATCACGTCATCATCTTCGGCCAGAAGAATGCGAATCATATTGAAATCAATCCCCTGATCCCTCGACACGGCCGGTTCCGGTCGGTGGCATGCTTAATGCAAAATCGGCCATAACGTCAGAGATTTAACAAATTGACTTGGCAGCGCTGGATTCACCGCGCTTTTTTTGCCACCCATGACCGATGCCTTCCCGCACCATCTTGCCCGCTGCCATCGCTGTCAACCGGCCTGCGGCGATCGGTCCGGTGGTTGTTTCGATTCCGCATGCGGGGCGGCTTTATCCGCCGGAGATATTGGCCGCGGCGCGCGTCGGACAGGCCGATCTTGAGCGACTCGAAGATAGCTGGTGCGACCTGATCGCCGCGGGCGCGGTAGATGCGGGTGCTACGGTGGTGCAGGGGATTTGGGCGCGCGCCGTAGCCGATTGCAATCGCGGCGAGGGACAGATGGCGCCGGGCGAGGTCTCGATGCCGCTCCGTACGCAATTTTCGGCGCCGGGCCGCAAAGAACGGGCCGGACTGGGCGTGGTGCCGACGCGGCTGGCGGATTGTGGGCCGTTATGGAAAAGGCCGATCGACCAAGAGGCGCTGCAATGGCGGCTCGACGCCTTTCACCGACCCTATCATGCCGGTCTGGCCGATGCGCTGGCGGCGGCGCGCGACCGTTTCGGTCACGCCGTGCTGATCGATCTGCATTCGATGCCGCCGGTCCCGGTGAGCCAGCCGGGGCATGGCGCGCGCATCATTGTGGGGGATCATTTCGGCGTGACGGCTGGCGGATGGCTGGTCGATCAGATTGTCGCATCGGTGCAACGCCTGCCAGAACCCGTGTCGCGCAACGTCCCATATGCCGGGGGGCATATCGTCCGGACCCACGGCCGACCGGCCCAAGGCATTCATGCGGTGCAAATCGAGATCGATCGCAGTCTTTACCTGACGTCCGACCGCCGCCCCGATGCAGTCGGCATTGCGCGGATGGCGCAATGGTTTTCAGCGTTGGTCGCAGCGGTCTCGCGGGCGCGGCCCATGCCCGAGACGATGATTCAGGCTGCCGAATAAAAAACCACCCCGTACCGAAGTACGAGGTGGCCAGGGTCCAGGGAGGACGCGCCCGCGTCAAGCTGACGGGACACTGACCGCGGTGGAAAGGGGGAAAACCACGGCGGTGTAAAACAAATCTAGGACGTTGTGCGCCGACTTACAAGAAGCGACGGTGCAGAATCTGCAATATGCGAGAAATTGGTCGGGGAGAGAGGATTCGAACCTCCGGCCCCTGCCTCCCGAAGACAGTGCTCTACCAGGCTGAGCTACTCCCCGACCGATCTGCGCGCCGACCGGGGTCGCCGCGAAGGCAGGGCGGTCCTCTAGACGCGCGTCTCGTGAACTTCAAGCGTCAATCGGCACATTGAACGGGATTGCCGCGGCTACAGCATTCCGGCACTTCGAAAGCTGAAATGACCGTCCGCTACAAAAATCAGATGATCGACCAGCTCGATGCCCAAGGTCCGCAGGAAAAGCGCAGTTTCGCGCGTCGTGCTGACGTCGGCGTCGCTCGGCCGGGCAATGCCCGATGGGTGATTGTGGGCCATGATGACCGTTGCTACCCCGCCGCCGATCAGGCCCTGCCAGCAACGCGGCGGGATGATGCAACGCCCGGCGTGGTCGCCGCCGACGCGCTCGAGGCGAACCAGCCGCTCGAACGCGTCGAAACCCGCGAAAATCAGCGTTTCGCGGTCGGCACCAAAATGCGGGCGCAGCAGGTGACGCGTGACATCGTCCTCGGCGTCGCACGGGATATGGCCGGCCAGATCAGAAGGATCGGGCGCTTGGTCGATGGAGGCAAGCCGGGTCATGCCGATTTTCATGCGCGCCGCTTTCCCGATCGCCAACGGCCAACTGCGCCGCTTCGGAGGATATGTGACGCCATGCGCGTTGCTCCCTTGTCGCCATGGCGCGCGCGGCCTAGCAAAGAGCAACAAAACCGGGAGCGAGTCTTGTCTGAGTTCATCCATTATGAATTGCAATATCTCGACCTGATGCGCCGCATCTGGGTCGAAGGCGACGAGCGCGTCGATCGCACCGGGGTCGGGACGCGCTCGCTGTTCGGGGAGACGATGCGATTCTCGCTGAAAGACGACGCGATCCCGCTGCTGACGACCAAGCGCGTCTATTGGAAGACCGCGCTGCGCGAATTGCTGTGGTTTCTCACCGGCGATACCAATATCCGCCCGCTCATCGCGCAGGGTGTCCGGATCTGGACCGACTGGCCGCTCGACAAATATCGCCGCGCAACGGGCGAGACGATCAGTGCCGAGGATTTCGAGGCGCGAGTTATCGCAGATGATGATTTCGCCGCCCAATGGGGCGATCTTGGTCCCGTCTATGGTCACCAATGGGTCAACTGGCCGCGGTACGAACCCGCCGGCGAGGGGCTCTTCCGCCGTGCGGCGCAAGGCCACAACCAGATTGCGGCGCTGATCGACGGGCTCAAGACCAATCCGGGGTCGCGGCGGCACATCTTCACCGGCTGGAACGTCGCCGACCTTGATCGCATGGCGTTGCCGCCCTGTCATATGACCTATCAGTTCCACGTCCGCAGCGACGGCGGCCTGTCGTGTCTGCTGTTCCAGCGCTCGTGCGACCTGGGGCTCGGCTTTGCGTTCAATGTCTTCGAAGCGGCTCTGCTGACGCGGATGGTCGCCGACCAATGTGGCCTGAACGCGCATGAGTTGGTTTGGACGGGCGGTGACGTCCATCTCTATCTGAACCACGCCGAGCTGGTCGAGCAGCAGATGGGCCGGATTCCCGATGGCGCGCCAAAGCTTCGCATATTGCGGCGACCGGATAATATTTTCGAGTATAATTTCAATGATTTCGCGGTCGAATCTTACGCGCCGCAAGCGCATATTGCCGCGCCGGTGGCCGTCTGATCGCTAGCGTTGCTTTCATCTGGCGACCGAAATAATATGTCGCAACACTGAAATATAACTAGGCGCCGATTCGCGCCGCAATGGGAAGACGATATGTCCGAAACGGATCGGCGCCCGGCGAGCAATCTGCCGCCGCTGTCGCTTCATATCCCCGAACCGCGCTATCGCCCGGGCGACACGCCCGACTTTGGCGATATTGTCGTTCCGTCCGTCGACGCGACGCCGCGCCCATCCGAGGCGACCAAGCCCGATGCGATGCGCGACCTGTGTTACGGCCTGGTTCGCGTGCTCGATTTCGACGGGCAGGCAAAAGGGCAGTGGGATCCCAAGCTGAGCCCCGAGCGGTTGCGCACGATGCTGCGCTACATGATGCTGGTCCGCGCTTTCGACGACCGCATGTTCCGCGCCCAGCGGCAGGGCAAGACCAGCTTTTACATGAAATGCACCGGCGAGGAGGCGACGTCGGTTGCGTCGACGATGGCGCTCGATCGCGGCGACATGTGCTTTCCCAGCTATCGCCAGCAGGGCATTCTGATCGCACGCGACTATCCACTGATTCAGATGATGAACCAGATTTATTCGAATCGCGGTGATCATCTGATGGGGCGTCAACTGCCGATCATGTATTCGGCGCCCGAACATGGCTTTTTCAGCGTGTCGGGCAACCTCGCGACGCAATATCCTCAGGCGGTGGGCTGGGCGATGGCTTCGGCATCGAAGGGCGACAGCCGGATCGCAACCGTGTGGTGCGGCGAGGGATCGTCGGCCGAGGGTGACTTCCATTCGGCGCTGACCTTTGCGACGGTTTACAACGCGCCGGTGATCTTCAACGTCGTCAACAACCAATGGGCGATTTCCAGTTTCTCGGGCTTCGCTGGTAGCGAACGGACGACTTTTGCGGCGCGCGCGGTGGGCTATGGTATCGCCGGGCTGCGTATCGACGGTAACGACCCTCTCGCGGTCTATGCGGCAACGCAGTGGGCAGCTGATCGGGCGCGGACCAATAATGGCCCGACGCTGATCGAGCATTTTACCTACCGCAGCGAAGGACACAGCACGTCGGATGATCCGACCGCCTATCGTCCCGCGGAGGAGCCCACGATCTGGCCGTTCGGCGACCCGATCGCGCGGTTGCGCCAGCATCTCGAAACGCTGGGCGAATGGGATGGCGAACGTCATGAGGCGCAACGGATCGATCTCGAAGATCTGGTAAAGACGACCCAGAAGCAATCCGAAAAACTCGGTATTTTGGGACATGGCATGCATCAGCCGTTCGAGACGATGTTCGAGGACGTGTTCGAAGAGATGCCATGGCACCTCAAGGAGCAATGTGTGCAGATGCTTGCCGAACAGGAAGCGAAGTTCGGCCCCGACTGGAAGCCCGAATAATGACCGGCTCGACCAAAACCATGAACATGATCGAGGCGATCAACAGTGCCATGGATATCATGCTCGAACGCGACAGCAATGTCGTCGTGATGGGCGAAGACGTGGGCTTTTTCGGCGGCGTGTTCCGCGCCACCGCAGGTTTGCAGAAAAAACACGGCAAAACCCGCGTATTTGACACGCCGATCAACGAATGCGGCATCGTTGGGGTCGCGGTCGGCATGGGGGCTTATGGCCTGCGCCCGGTCCCCGAGATCCAGTTCGCCGATTATATCTATCCCGGCCTCGATCAGCTGGTCAGCGAAGCGGCGCGGCTGCGCTATCGTTCAGCGAACGACTTCATCTGCCCGATGACGATCCGGACTCCGTTCGGCGGCGGCATCTTTGGCGGCCAGACGCACAGCCAGTCGCCCGAAAGCATCATGACCCACATCTGCGGCGTAAAAACTGTCATTCCGTCAAACCCTTATGATGCCAAAGGCCTGCTGATCGCAGCGATTGAGGATAATGACCCCGTCGTCTTCCTAGAACCCAAGCGTATCTACAACGGGCCGTTCAGCGGCTATTATGATCGCCCGGTCGAGCCCTGGTCGAAACACGCGGCGAGCGCGGTGCCTGAGGATTATTATCGCATCGAACTCGGCAAGGCGGCGACCGTTCGCGAAGGCGAGGCGCTGACCATCCTCGTTTATGGCACGATGGTTCATGTCACCAAGACGATCGTCGAGGAAATGGGCATCGATGCCGAGATCATCGACCTGCGCACGCTGCTGCCGCTCGACATCGGGGCGATAGAGGCCTCGGTGAGAAAAACCGGGCGTTGCCTGGTGATTCACGAAGCGACCCGCACCTCGGGCTTTGGCGCCGAACTCGCCGCGCTGGTGCAGGAACGCTGTTTCTATCACCTTGAAGCGCCCGTCGAGCGCGTCACCGGCTTCGACACCCCCTATCCGCACAGCCTTGAATGGGCCTATTTCCCCGGCCCGGTACGCATCGCGACCGCGCTGACCAAGATTTTGAAGGACTGACGTCATGGCCCGCTATTCATTCCGTCTGCCCGACATCGGCGAAGGCATTGCCGAGGCCGAAATCGTCGCTTGGCACGTCAAAATCGGCGAACGCGTCGAGGAAGATGCGCAACTCGCCGACATGATGACCGACAAGGCGACCGTAGAAATGGAATCGCCGGTATCGGGCGTGGTGGTTGAACTGGCGGGCGAGGTCGGCGACCTGATCCCGATCGGATCGACCCTGGCGGTGATCGAGACCGATGCGGATGGCGATGTTGCAGCGCCGCCGGCAGAAACTCCGGTTGAGCAGCAGATCGAAGCGGAAACGCCAGGCGCTGAGGAGGTTTCGGTTGCGGAGGTCGCTGCACCTGCACCTGCACCCGTGGCCGCACCGGCACCGGAACCGGAACCGGAACCGGCCCCGGCGACTGCGCCAGTTCCCGTTGCAGCTACGAATCAAAGTAAAAACGTCCTCGCATCCCCCGCCGTACGCGCGCGCGCCAAGGATCTGGGCGTCGATTTGGGTCAAATTCATACCGACGGCGACCGCGTTCGCCACGCCGATCTCGACGCTTTCCTGCGCTATAGCGGCGGGCAGGGCTATCACGCCCCCGGCGAATCGCGCGCCCGCGCCGACGAGCCGATCAAGGTTATCGGCATGCGCCGCAAGATCGCCGAGAATATGGCGGCCTCAAAGCGGGCGATCCCACATTTTACCTATGTCGACGAAATGGACGTCACCGCGCTCGAAGCGATGCGCGCCGATTTGAACGCCAATCGCGGTCAGCGGCCCAAGTTAACGATGTTACCTTTTCTGATCGTCGCGATTTGCCGGACGATTCCGCAGTTCCCGATGATCAACGCGCGCTACGACGACGAAGCTGGCGTGGTGACGCGCTATGGCGCGGTGCATCTTGGCATGGCGACGCAGACCGATGCCGGACTGATGGTCCCGGTGATCCGTAACGCGCAGGACATGAATGTCTGGCAATTGGCCAGCGAAATCGGGCGTTTGGCCGAGGCCGCGCGGACCGGCAAGGCAAAGGTCGAAGAGCTATCTGGGTCGACGCTGACGATCACGTCGCTCGGCCCGCTCGGCGGGATTGCGACGACACCGGTGATCAACCGGCCCGAGGTCGCGATCATCGGTCCGAACAAGATTGTCGAGCGTCCGGTGTTTGACGGTGACGATATTCGCCGGGCGAAGCTGATGAACCTGTCGATCAGTTGCGACCACCGCGTCGTCGATGGCTGGGATGCCGCCAGTTATGTGCAAGCGCTGAAGAAGTTCGTGGAAACGCCCGTTCTGCTGTTCGCCGACTAAGATTCATCCAATCCGTTCGTATCGAGCGAAGTCGAGACACGCCGAAGGGGCTTGCCGACGATGGGCATCTCTACTTCGCTCGATGCGAACGGGTGTTTAGGTCGCGCTAGAGCCCCAACCCGGCAAAACTCGTCTGGTCGAACTTCAGCTTGAACGTGACATAGGCGCCCGACCGCGAGTATCGCGCGTCTTCGAAGTCACGGTCGTCGAAGCCCGCGAAATTATAGCCGAAGGTGACGTTGGCGTTCTTCATCGGCGCCAGCGTCACGGTCGGACCGCCTGCCCAGCTGACCGTATCGGCATCGGTGCCGATGCGCACGGTTCCTGAAGCACCAACATCGACATGTTCGCCCAGATTGAAGCGGAAGTCGGCGCCGATCAGGTTCGACCAGCCCTTGACGTCGTCGGCGCCAAATTTGTCGAAATTATAACGCGTTCCCCAGAAAAAGCCGAATTCGCCGCGTTCGTACCACATGCGGCCCGCGTCGCCGCGATCACTACGATCGCCAAGCGGGGTCCAGTTGACCGATAGGCTGTTGAGCACACGCTGGCTCGTCGCGTCCCCGTCGATCGTCAGTGCGCCGCCGCCGATCGGGCCGGGCTGGCCGGCGATCGCACCGCGGACCTTGTCCGAGCGGAATTCACTTTTGTTGAGCCACGACACGCTGGAGTCCGCAGGGCGGTGCGCCCAGCTCATTTCGAAATTGATGACCTCGGTCGTCGGCGTCGTCCCGCTGCCGCTCGCCTTGGCATAGGTGAACAGGGCGCCAAGGGCGCGGCCTTCGCCGAGCTGACGCAGGCCGCCGAGCGTCAGGCCGTAACGATTGGCGATTTCACCATCGCGATATTCGGCGCGCCCCGTCAGCGTCCAACGGTCGGCGCGATAGGTGGCACCGGTGCTCACCGCGAGAAAGTCCTCGGTCAGCGTGCCGTTGTCGCCAAGGAAGCCGCCCGAGGCAACCGGCTGGTTAACATTGATAACATCGCCCGCGCGAACACCGCCGATGGTGCGATTGCCGTCAACCGACACATCGACCGACCAGCGCTCGCCCAGCTTGAGCGCCTGTGACAGGCCATAAGCGGCAAAGCTGCGGGGGCCATATTCGCCAATCTCTTGCTGGTTGGCCGTCGCGAGCAACCGCGCGCCCGACCAAGGAGTCAGATCGAAACCCAAACGCGCGGTGCGCGCCTTGATCGTGTCGCCATCGGCGATTTCATAGCTGCCGACCAGATTGACGTCGCGATTGATCGCAAAGCGCGCGCCGAGGCGGTGACGGGTCGGAAAATCGATGCTCGCATCCTTGCCGCCCAGCGCAAATTCGGTCTGTGCGTCGAGCTCGAGGCGTTTTTCGAACAGACGCTGCGTCGCGCCCAACTGGACAATGTTGGAGCGATTGCGGGTACCGTCCGAAAGCCGGTCGTCGGCATGGGTCAGTCCAGCGCGGCCTACCGTGGTGCCATTGTCATATTCGGCGAGTATCCGCGCAGCGCGTCGACGCGCGCCGCCGACCAGAAAATCTTCCTGCCAGGCGCTACCTGCCAGCGACAGGGTCCGGGTCGTACGCAGCCGCGCATCGACGCCGAACTTTCGCGTACCGTTTTCGCCCCGGTTGAGCTGCCCCGCGCCGAAACCCGCTTCACGCTCGCGGACATAGGCCAGCAGATCGGCCTTGCTGCTGTGATGTTCGGCCTCGATCAGCCATGCTTTGGCGGAACCCGATGCTGCCGCCGGGCTGCCATTTTGGGATTTGGCGTCGCTGACCGCGAGCTCGGCACGGACTTCGGTGTCGATGCTGGGGCGATAACGGGCATCGACGCCGCCCAGGTTCGTCTTGGCATTGCCGTCCTCATCATGGATGAAGGTCGCGCCGACGCGCAGTTTTTCGTCATTCGACTGGTAGCTGACCCGGCCGCCGGCGTTGAGGACGCGCTGTCCGATGCCATCGACTTCATATTCCGCGACGATGAACTGCGGGTCGAGATTCGACGAGCGGCTGAGCACCGGGCTGCGAAAACGGACCGTGCCCGACAGATAGTCGATATCGTAATCGACGTGGCGCGTCATGCTAACGCTGTCAACAATGCGCTCGCTGTGGAAGCGGTCGCGGGTTTCGATGACGATGCGCTCGCTGTTCGGCAGGATGTCGCGCGCGCCGAGCCGATACGGGCCGGTCAGGCCGATGCCCTGGATCTCGTCGCGGCGGAAGCGATAGGGGGTGTCGGCGACGAAGGCGGTCGCGGCGAAATTGCGGCCGCGATACTCGGCCTTGCCGCCGTTCAGCGCACGCTGATAACGGGCAAGCTCCGGTTCCGAAATTCCTGTCTCGATATCGCCGAACATGGCATAAAACTGCGGCCGTTCAAGGCGGACATACAGCTTGCGCACCGATGCGGCGTCGTAGCGCGTCTCGTTGCGATCGGCATAGATGGTGTAATAGGCGCGCGGATCGATCACGCCGCCGAACCGGGCGTCGTCTTTGTCCTTGTCGCTGTCATACGCCAGCGTCATCAGCCATTTGCCGCGCACCCGGCCCTTGGCATAGAGCGCCAGGCGCGCGTCGGCATTGAGGTCGTCGAGCGTTTCCGCCGCGGGTTCCATGCGGTCGTCGAGGGTGTTGTAGCCGAGGGTGCCAGCGGCAAAGCCGACGACAGTCCACGGCCGATCGCCCGGATCGAGCCAGGTTTCGATCGTCTGCTTGCGCGTAACCTTGTCGTCGCGGAAGGTGAAATCGATCGCCAGCGTCCCCGACGCGGTGGTCGGTTCGAGTTCGACATAGGCGATGCCTTCGTCGCCATCGATTTTCCACAGCGGCGCCGCGCGTTCGAGCCCGGCGAGTTGGCGCGCCTGCTGCGCATCGGCTTCCACCGCGGGATAATAAGGGGCAGGAACGCTGAAATCGCCCGTCAGCCCGGCGCGGATCGGCTTGCCGTCGCGATCGGTCAGGCGCACCGCGATGACTGGGCGGGTGACGCCGTCGGCGACCAGCACCGACTTCTCACGGATCAGCGCGGCACGCATCGGAGTGATGGAATAGTGAACCTGACGCTCCAGCGTCTCGATGATAACGCCGTTCACATCCTTAACCTCGGCGGTCAGGCGGTTTTCGCCCTCGCGAATTTCGAGCCCGCGCCACAGGCTGACCGCGACGGTGCCGTCGGCAGACTTGCTGGTACCCTCGAAGGTCAGCGGGTCAGCGGCTTTGCCGTTGACGTGGAGCGTTACCGTCTGTCCCGGGGCGTGCTTCACTGCGGCGCGGATCGCCTTCGATCTCGGGTTGTGGTCGGTTGCGGGGAATAACCAGGCGATACCCGGCGCCTGACCGGCGAGCCAGTCGCGACCGGCACCCGCGGCTTCGGGATCGCTGAGCACCGCGGGTGCCGCGATCGCGGTGGTTTTGGGTGCCGCGCGCAGTGCACTGGCGACAGCGCGGAAATCAGCGCGTTTCAGCGCGCCGCCGCGGCCGTCAACGAAGCGCGAGATGGCGCTGCCGGCGCTTTGTGTCGAGCGGGCGCAGTCGATGGCTTCGCGGTCGAGCGGCAGCGTCGACGGGTCGATCTGGACCACGTGCAACCCGGGGCGCACGCCTTCGAAATGGTAGCGGCCATCCTCGTCGGTGACGGTGTAGCTGCCGTCCTGGAGCATTACGCGCACCCCGGCAATGCCGTCGGCTTTGCGCGGATCGATACTGCACCCGCCATCGGTAATACGGCCGATGATCGTCATCCGATCGCCAAGCTGGTCGCGTTTGATCGAAATCGTCGCCTCGGCAATATTGCTCGCCGACCCGCGATTATCGGTGGCGGAGGCGCGGTTAAGCGCGTTGCCCGGCTGCGCCGAGACAATGACTTCGGCCAGATAGGTGAGCAGCGCGGTGCGCGACGCCGCGATACTGGGGACGACCACGCTGAATTCGCGGCCGTTGGCGGCGATGTTGGCGGTCACGCGTGTCCCGTCGATCCGAACCGTGTCGGCGCGCAGGCGCATACCGGCAGGCAGGACGTCGCTGACAGTGACTGCGCCGGTATTCCGGCGCGCGTCACGGTTGGCGACCTCGATGCGATATTGGATGACGTCGCCGGGGACGGCGATCTGGGTGGAGGTCGTCTTGCGCAGGATCATTGGCAGGCCGGGCTGATCGACCGGAATGTCGACCCGTACCGGCGCCGGACTGTTGAGCGTGAAGGGGCTACTATAGCTGGCGCCGCTGATTTCGAACGGCAGTCCGTCGTCAGGGCGACGGAAGCCCGCCAGGTCGGCGGGACTCGATGCCGAGGGCGCGGTGAACGGCGCGGGCGGCTGAACGATCAGACGATAGGTTCCCGGTGCGACGAACGGAAAACGATAGTCGCCTGGCGGGAAGACATAGGTTTTTTCGCTCGCGTCGGTGACGCTTTGGCCCGTGATGACACTGGACGGGTAGGCGGAAACGCCGTCATCGCCGAATACCTGCGCGGGCTGGCCCGTCGCGGTGTCGACGATCGTGACGCGGCTGCCGGGGACGGGGGTGCCATCGCCGCTGTCGAACACGACGCCGAACGGATCGACAAGAAAATTGATAGTCGCCAAGGCGACAAGGCTGGCGTTCGCCTGGTCCGTCACGCGCAACGACAGCGCCGCGCCCGGATTGACCGAGAGGCGGCAGTCGCCCTGAACGACTGCGGGCGGAACGCCGATCGTGTTGATAATACCAACAAATTCGCCGCTGTTATTGGTGGTTTCGGTAAGCGTGATCTGCTCGCGGTCGCCATTTTCCAGCTCGAGGACGACGGCCAGTATGTCACGCTGCTGCGGATCGACATTCGCCGATGCGAGCGTGACGCCAACGACCAGCACTTCGCCGGCGCGAAAATTGTCGGTGCTTTGCAGCGAGGCCGGGGCGGTCGAAATGCCCTCGTAAACGCCGCTGAGGGGGATCGTGCTGCTCGTGCTGCGTGCGTTGGTGCGCGTACACTGGGTCGGCGCCAACGGCACCGATTTGTTGCCGCCGCCATTGGTCAGGCGATAAGTGGTGATTGTCGGCCGTTCGGGGGGGCGCGGCGCCACGGTGACGTCGACGCGGTTCGACAGCGCCTGACCGGGTGCGCCGTCATGCGTCCACTGCGCCGAAGCCGTGTTCGTGATCACCTGTGCACGCGCCGAGGGAACCGCGGGCAGCAATGCTGCCGCGACCAAGGCGGTCACAAGGCCGAAATATTTGGTGCCGAACGCCATGATAGCCCCGAATGGAGCAGCGGGAGACGGTTTTTGGGCCGTACCCGCTGCTCCGTTCGTTATTCGATCAGTTGACCGTCGCGCGGAAAACGAGCGTGCGCGTGGCGCCCGCTGCGATCGTGGCGATGGTGCCCGATACGTTGGGCGCCGAATAGCTGCCGCCTGCAGCGCCATCAGCGTTGCAGACGCCCCCGGTTACCGTACCGTTCAGCAGGATGGTCCCTGCATTGAACAGCAACTGGCCAGGGACCGGATCGTTGATCAGGACTGTCGTTGCCGCGACGCTGCCGCTGTTGGCCACCTGAATGCAATATTCAACGATTGCACCGGGAATCAGCTTCGGATTCGTCGTATTGTTGAACGGATCCGAGATGACGCGGCTGGTCTTGGTGACCGCCAATGTTGCGGTTTGCACGGTATAATCGTCGTTATCGCTATGCGACCCGTCGCGCGCCGCATCGCCGGTTGCACCCGCAATGTCGGCAAAGACGGTGTCCTTGCCAGCGGTGTTGGCGCCGGTTGTTTCTGTGATTGCCACGCCTTGCGAACCGACAAGCCCGCCTTCACGCGCCGTGGCGCGCAAGGTCACACCAGCGACGGCGTTGTTGGCAAGCGCCGCCGGAATATCGGCGACGACAAACAGCCGGATCGCCGTATCGACGACGAGTTCGTCGACGTAGCCGGTCAGCAGCGTGTCGCCGACATCCCAGCTACCGATCGTGCCGGTAACCGTATTATCGCGGTAAATCCGCACGTTGGTGGCATCGAACGTGTCGGTTCCCCCATGCGCGGCGGTACCGCCGGCGATCTGAGACGCGACAAGCGCAAAGTCGAGCACTTCGTTCGAGCTGTTGGTCAGCTGGAACGTCGTGACGGCGTTGGTTTGTCCAGGCACGACATTGGTCGTGACCGTCCCTACCTCTTCGACAAGCAGGTTGATCTTGCGATCGACGGTGAAACTGTTCGCCGCCGACTGCTGTCCTTGGGTGACGCCACCGACCTGATAGTCGACGGTGGCGGTATTCGTGATCGTGGTACCTGCGGTCGTTCCGGCAGCAAATGCCGGGGTAGCGGCGAGACTTGTGATCGCCGCCAGACCGATGATGCCCACGGTGTTCAGCTTGCTGGTCATAGCTGAGCTCCTTGGCTTTGATCGATTGCCGTTTCCCCACCGCTGGCAATCATTAAGCGGCTGTATCTATTATGTTATTTAACTACTCCTCGAAACATCAGCTTGCCGGTGCCACCGACCGGAATCGGCTTTTGAAAGGCCCAGCGGATGTGCGTCACATCGTCTGGCTGCGCCGCGCGGCGGGTGCCGTCGTTCAGCGCCACGGTCAGTTGATCCAATTGCCCCCAGCCGCGGCCGCCATCGATCGATACGAGCGGCCGGGTATCGCCGGCATCGGCAAAGCGTACCGCGGCGGGCAGGGGGTTGGTGATGACGAACTTGTCGGCGGGCTGTGCGCCCGCGTTGCGATAGTTCAGCACGAAGACAAGCCGGTCACCGGGAACCACAACCTTGGGTTCCTCGAGCAATATCCTCTGTTTACCTGTCGCATCGGTGATCACGCGCTCGACGAACACGTCGTTAGCGAGCGCCACCTGATTTGCGGCGAGCACCTGTCCCGGCAACAGCGCCGCGAGAAGCAAGAAAAGGGCCATGCGCATGCGCGTCTCCATCAATTGATCGTGGTTCGGAAGGTGACGGTGCGGGTCTGGCCGCCGGCAACGGTGCCGAGCGCGACGTTGATCCGCGTGCCGTTGTAATCGCCCGCATCGGCATCGACCCCGTCGGACTGCGCGACGCCGCCGAGCGTGATCGAGCCCGCGAGATAGCTGGTGTCTGCCGGGACATTATCGGTGATCGCGAGGCCGCTGACCGCACCGCTGCCCGCGACGGTCGCGACAATCGTGTAGGTGATCGTCGCGCCGGGGATCGGGTCTGCGGTACCGAGCGGGTTCGTCACCACCGCCGATTTTACTAGGGTGACGGTGGCCGCCGACACGATAAATGCGCCGGCATCGGTGCCATCCGCCCCGGTCGAGCCGACGACTGCGTCGCCGCCACCTTCGCCCTGACCGGCGAAGCTGGTTCCCGGCGCGCCGGTGCCGGTGACGGCTGCGGCGATCAGGCTGACGATACCGCGGTTGCCATCGACGACAGCGCCGGGCGTCGTCGCGACAACGAAAATAGTGACGCTTTCATCCGGGTCGAGTTCAGGATCGTTGGCACCGGGCGTATAGAGTGTGTCGGTGTTGGGATCGAAAATGCCGTCGCCATTGTCGATGTAGATTTGGGTGACGACGGGGTCATAATTGTCCCCCCCGGCGTTGGCGATCGTGCTCAGGGCGAAATTTTCGACGCCATTGCCGGTGTTGGTGACCGAGAAGGTCAGCACCTGTCCGGTCGCGCCCGGGGTCGTCGGCACATCGGCGGGATTACTCGAATCAACCGTCACATCGAGCAATTCGTCGACGAGCAAGTCGACCTGGTTCGAATTGATCGTGGTCGAGCCGCCGCCAGTGTCGAAAGTGGCACTCGCGGTGTTGCTGATCGTCGTCCCCGCGCGCGTCAGCGGCGGGGTGGCAACTTGGGCCTGAACCTGCGTGGGCAGCGCGAACGCCGCCAGCAGAGCGAGAATCGAACAAGAGGGTAGAAGCTGATGCTTCGCGCCCCCCACAGGCGCTTTCATCATCATTTTGACTCCGGATAGGTTGGTCCTTGGAGCCCTCAGTCGATGAAAAAGGGTAATTTCCGGTTAAAATGCAGAGAGAAAGACGGGTTCTGACCCAGACGGGGACAGAATGTGCGCTCGGTTCGTCGCAAAACGGGGCGACTGGCGCAAATTGTAAAGCGCGCGTAAGACGAGGCGGTTAACGCAGGAGACTTGGGGTGGCGGATGATCGGGCGAGCAGAGACACGCGCCCGCGCTCCAATCCGCTGCATCAGATTGAAATCGACGATTTCCGCCGCGATCGACTGCTCGCGGCGCTGGCGCTGATATTTGGCGCCAGTTTTTGTCTTGGACTGCCCTTTGCGTTGCAGGCGGGGGCTGAGTTCTTTCTACCGCTGACCGCTGCGATCGTGATCGCGATCGCGCTGGTGCCGCTGCTCGAGTGGCTGGAGCGGCGCGGGGTGCCGTCGGGGCTCGCGGCGTTCCTGTCACTGACCATGTTCCTGATGCTGATCAACGCGGCGCTGGCGATCATCGTTGTCCCGGCCACCGACTGGTTCGCGCGGCTTCCCGATTCGATCCCGCGAATCCAGAGCAACCTGGCGCCGCTGATCGACTTTTATTCGTCGCTGCAAGCCTTTGTCGATCGGACATTGCTGTCGGTTGCCAGCGGGAGCCAGGCAACGGCGCAGGCGGTAGCGGCGACCGCCCCAACGTCGGTCGTCGATTATTTCATCACGTCGGCGCCCTCGGCGGCGATTCAGCTGTTCTTTGCGGTGTTGGTGATCTTTTTCTTTCTCGCCGGGTGGACGCGCCTGCGCAAAGGCACGATCCGGCGGCGCGGTAGCTTCGACGGTGCGATGCAGACGGCGCGCGTGATCCAGAATGTCGTCGATGCAACTGCCGACTATCTGGCGACGATCACGATGATCAACGCCATCTTGGGTCTGACTGTCAGCCTGCTGTTGTGGGCTTTGGGGATGCCGTCGCCGTTCATGTGGGGCGGGATCGTCAGCATCTGTAATTTCGTGCCGTATCTGGGGCCGATTGTCGCTGCCGCATTATTGGGGCTGGGTGGGTTGATGACCTTCGACGCGGTCGGGCTTGCGCTGTTGCCCGCGATGATCTTTATCGGCGTGCATCTGGTCGAGGCCAATTTGATCACCCCGCTGGTGCTGGGCAAGCGGTTGACGATCAATCCGCTCCTCATTCTGGTGTCGTTGAGCTTCTGGGGATGGGTGTGGGGGACGCCGGGCGCCTTGCTGGCGGTGCCACTGCTGCTGATCCTGCAGACGGTCCTCGCATCGACCGGAACGCCCGATCTGGCGGGTTTCCTTTTCGAGCATGGTACGCTGACGACCACCGACGAGATGCGCGATCGATTAAATCGCACCCCGGAAGAAAGCGACGGTTGACAGGCCGGAGCGCGCCGCATATTGGCGCTGCTCCCAAGCACACGCGGGTGTAGCTCAGTTGGTTAGAGTGCCGGCCTGTCACGCCGGAGGTCGCGGGTTCGAGCCCCGTCACTCGCGCCATTCCTTGTCTTTCCGGACAGGATGGCGACCGCGGCTTGGGATTATCCATCTCAGGAAATTGGGGACTTGGCGCCGTTCGTTAGCGGCGCCAAGTCCCCAATTCCATCCAGCGCAGCAGCGGCTTAAGCGGCAGGATCCAGACGATCCCGGCGACCAGATAAAACACCGCCTGCACCAGCACCGGCCACCTGCCGACCCATGGCGACAGGCTGGCGATAATCGCGGTCCAGGCCGCGATCAGCAGCAGGATCAGCAACATTCCGGCCGGCTTGCGCCAGCTTGGCTGGGGATCGTTGGGTAACTGGCTCACAAACGGTCTCCACACAGGATGAATTCTTGCTCGGTCAGGATCGCATCGAGCGCCATGTCCGTCGATTCGCGGGGCGCAGCGTCGATTTCCTGCACCGACCAGCCGACCCCGATCCGTAGCGCCCCGGGATGCGCGGCGAAATAACGATCATAATGGCCACCGCCCTGGCCGATCCGGCTGCCCAGACGGTCGAATCCTACCAGCGGGCAAAAGATGAGGTCGGGGGCTGCCGGGCGCGCGTCGCCCATGGGCTGCTGCGTCCCCCATGGTCCCTTGTCCAGCGGCTCACCGGTTCGCCAGCGCCGAAAGTCCATTACGGCGATGCGCGCGGGGTGGTGAGGCAGGGCGAGCCCGCCTGCCGACGCGAGTTCAGCGAACAACGGCAGGATGTCGGGTTCATCGCCCCACGCCACATAAGCGCCGACGACGGCGTGATCGGCAAGAAGTTGTACCAGTGGCGCCGGCAGCGCGCGAAACGCAGCCAACTGGGCCATAGGGTCGAGATTGGCGGCGAAATGCTGCCGCCTAAAGCGCAGCCGTTCGCGCAATTTCTGCTTTTTCTGGGCCAGATCGGCGGACAAGTGGGTCATCGCCTCCTCCGGTCTTGTACAGGTCGGTTGGCGGGACCGCCGAGGTCGTTTGCTGGAAAGTCCTCTGACGCCAGTAACGTCAGGTGGGAACCATGTACGTCGGACCAGGGTCCGGGCAGGGACAGCTCCCTAGGATGATGTATCGCCTCAGGGATTTTCGCAAAAGCTCGTGCCGGGCAGTACCCGCCGCCCCTTATGTAGGGGCGCGGGCACGCGCGCTCAAGACATTTGCTCGACTTTCGTCGCCAGTGCCTCGATCCGGTCGGCGATCTGAAGCAGCGCGCGGTCGTTGGCGGGCTTGGCGAGCGTCGGTGCTGTCGGCGTGGATCGCAGCGCTTCAAGTTCCTTCAGCGCCGTCTGTTCGCGGACGACGGCAGCGCGCAATTCCTCGCGTGTCGCCGCTTCACGGCTTTCGGCGAGTGCGACCGCGGCGCGCAGCGAATCCGACTGGGGTTCGGCCTTGTCGACCTTGCCCTTGGCGTCCTGAGCATCGTCAGCGAGCATCAGGGCAGCGAAAAGCAATTGGCGAACTTCGGTCCCGCCCTGAATGCCGCGCGCCTTCTCGTCGACCACGGCCGCAAGCTGCAACAGCTGCGCTTCCTCTCCATCGGCACAATGGACGTCATAGGGGCGTCCGGCGATCGTCAGTTTGACATCAGCCATTTTCAGCCTCCGCAATCAGTCGGTCGAGCTCGCCAATCACCGCGGCAACTTCGGCCTTGAGCGCCGATTGGTCGGCCGCAGGGACCGCAATCGCGGGTTTGGGCGGGTTGGACAACGCCTTTTCGATGCGACTGAGCGCGCGTTCGATACGGCCGATGGCCAGGCTGGATTCGTCAAGATCGAGTTCCATGGCACATGGGTTAGCAGCGCCAGGGAGGGGGTGCAATTGCCCTCTCTGTCCAAAATGCGCGGATTTTGCGTCACGAGCGGTTGACTCCGGCCCCCGCCACCGCAAAGGGCTGTGCGCATCCGAACCGGACGGTGTGTCCGGCATCAGCCCAGCCATTCCCGGGGGATCCATGACACTGCCCGAACGCCAGCTCGCTAACGCCATCCGCGCGCTTGCCATGGACGCCGTTCAAGCCGCAAACAGCGGCCATCCGGGGATGCCCATGGGCATGGCCGACGTCGCCTCGGTGCTCTACGCAGATTATCTGAAGTTCGATCCGACCGACCCGAAATGGGCCGATCGCGACCGATTCGTGCTGTCGGCGGGGCATGGCTCGATGCTGGCCTATGCGACCTTGCATCTTGCAGGCTACGCCCGACCGACGCTCGACGACATCCGTAATTTTCGTCAATTGAACAGCCCGTGCGCGGGTCATCCCGAGAATTTCGAGCTGGAAGGCGTCGAAACGACAACGGGTCCCTTGGGGCAGGGGTTGGCGACCGCGGTCGGCATGGCGATTGCCGAGCGGCACCTCAATGCGATTTATGGCGACGATCTGGTCGACCATCGCACATATGTCGTGGCTGGCGACGGGTGCCTGATGGAAGGCATCAACCACGAAGCGATCGGTCTGGCCGGCCATTTGCAGCTCGGCCGCATGACGGTGTTGTGGGACGACAACAAGATCACCATCGACGGATCGACCGACCTGTCGACCAGCGAGGACATTGCGACGCGCTATACGGCGACCGGCTGGCATGTCGAAAGCTGCGACGGCCATGATCCCGCCGATGTTCGCCGCGCACTCGACGCTGCGCTGGCCGATCCACGCCCGTCGCTGATCGCATGCCGCACGATCATCGGGTTCGGGGCGCCGAACAAGCAAGGGACGTCGGCGACGCATGGCGCGCCGCTGGGTGCCGACGAGATTGCGGCGGCGCGCAAGGAATTGGGCTGGACTGCCGAGCCGTTCGTCATTCCCGCCGATATTGCTTCGGCATGGGCCGCGTTCGGTGAAAAGGGCAAGAATCTTCACGCGGAATGGAATGATCGCCTTGCAAGCAACCAAAAGAAAAAGGAATTTGAGGATCGTCTGAGCGGTAAGATTGTGCTAGGCGACGCTTTCAGAGCCTATCTCGACGGCCTCGTCGCAGAACCGCCGAAAGTCGCGACGCGCAAGGCCTCGGAGAACACGCTGGGCGCGCTGACCGCCGATATTGCGGCGCTGATCGGCGGCAGCGCCGACTTGACCGGTTCGAACAACACCAAAACTTCGTTGACCAAGCCGCTGACAAAAGACGATTATTCTGGCCGCTATATCTATTACGGCATCAGGGAATTCGGCATGGCCGCCGCGATGAACGGCATGGCATTGCACGGTGGCGTCGTTCCCTATGGCGGCACCTTCCTGGTCTTCGCTGATTATTGCCGCGCCGCGATCCGCCTGTCGGCGTTGCAGCAGCAGCGGGTCGTTTATGTGATGACCCACGACAGCATCGGACTGGGCGAAGACGGCCCGACGCACCAGCCGATCGAGCATCTCCAGTCGCTCCGGGCGATGCCGAACCTGCTTGTGCTGCGTCCCGCCGACGCGGTCGAAACCGCCGAGTGCTGGGCGCTGGCGCTGGCGCAGCAGAGTCGGCCGTCCTTGCTTGCGCTGACCCGCCAGAACCTCCCGCCGCTGCGTCATGACGTCACGGAAAATCTTTGCCTTAAAGGCGGTTACCGCCTTCGCGATGCCGCAGCAGCGCGCAATGTCGTGCTGGTCGCAACCGGCTCCGAAGTCTCGCTGGCGATCGAAATTGCCGATACGCTGGAGGCTGCCGGCCACGGCGCCGACGTTGTTTCGATGGTATCGACCGAGCTGTTCGACGAGCAGACCGCAGCTTATCAGGCTGACATTCTGCCCGCCGATGTGCTGACCGTGTCGATCGAGGCGGGTACCACCTTCGGCTGGGAACGCTATACTGGCCGCGACGGCCTGCGCTTCGGCATCGACAGCTTTGGCGCGTCGGCACCGATCGACGATCTCTATAAGCATTTCGGCCTGACCGCCGATATCATCGCCCCCAAGATATTGGCACGACTGGGCGCCTGAGGACCCGGACGACCGCACACGCAGAAAGGATTTTTCGACATGGCAGTGAAAGTCGCAATCAACGGTTTCGGACGTATCGGCCGCAACGTGGCGCGTGCCATTTTGGAGCGGACCGACCATGATCTGGAGCTGGTTTCGATCAATGATCTGGGGGACGCCAAGGCGAATGCCCGCCTGTTCCGCAATGACTCGGTCCATGGTGCATTCAGCGGCACTGTCGAAGTCGATGGCAATGACCTGATCGTCAACGGCAAGCGCATCCAGGTGACCGCAGAGCGCGATCCCGCCGCTCTGCCGCATGCCGCGAACGGCATCGATATCGTGATGGAATGCACCGGCTTTTTTACCAACAAGGCGGGCGGCCAGAAGCACCTCGACGCCGGCGCCAAGCGTGTCCTGATTTCGGCGCCCGCAAAGGAAGTCGACCTGACCGTTGTTTACGGTGTTAACGACGACAAGATCACCGCCGATCATCTGATAATCTCGAACGCGTCCTGCACCACCAACTGCCTCGCGCCCTTTGCCAAGGTGCTGCATGAAGCGATCGGTATCGAGCGCGGCCTGATGACCACGATCCATGCCTATACGAATGACCAGAAGATCCTTGACCAGATCCACGACGATCCGCGCCGCGCCCGCGCCGCCGCGATGTCGATGATCCCGACGTCGACCGGCGCGGCGGTGGCCGTCGGTCTGGTGCTGCCCGAACTCAAGGGCAAGCTCGACGGGTCGTCGATCCGCGTTCCTACCCCGAATGTGTCGGTGGTCGATCTCACCTTCACGCCGGTCCGCGAGACGACCAAGGACGAGGTCAACGCGCTGCTCAAGGCGGCGGCAGAAGGCCCGCTGAAGGGTGTGCTCGCCTATACCGACGAGCCGCTGGTTTCGATCGACTTCAACCATGATGCCGCCAGTTCGACCATCGACAGCCTCGAAACCGCGGTGATCGACGGCAAGCTGGTGCGCGTGCTGAGCTGGTATGACAATGAATGGGGCTTCTCGAACCGCATGATCGACACCGCGGGTGTGATCGCCAAATTCCTCTGATCCAAAGGAAACGTCGATGACCGCTTTTAAGACCCTCGACGATATCGGCGACGTCACCGGCAAGCGCGTGCTCGTGCGTGTCGACCTGAACGTCCCGATGTTCGAAGGCGCGGTCAGCGACGTGACGCGGATCCAGGCGGCGATGCCGACGATCCGCGAACTGTCGGACAAGGGCGCTATCGTGCTTTTGCTCGCGCATTTCGGGCGGCCAAAAGGTGCGAAGAACCCGACCCAGTCGCTCAGCCTCGTGATGGGCGGGCTGGAAGATGTGCTCGGCCATTCGGTGATGTTCATCCCCGAATGCGTCGGAGAAGGCGCGAAGGCGGGCATTGCGGTGCTCGCCGCGGGTGACGTCGCGGTGCTCGAAAACACGCGCTTCAATCCCGGCGAGGAAACGAACGATCCGGCCTTTGCCGACGCTCTGGCCGAAATCGGCGACCTGTACGTCAATGACGCCTTTTCGGCCGCGCATCGCGCGCATGGCTCGACCGAAGGCATTGCGCGCCGCTTGCCGGCTTATGCCGGCCGCGCGATGGAGGCCGAACTCAAGGCGCTCGACGCCGCGCTCGGCAATCCGGCGCATCCGGTCGCGGCGGTCGTCGGCGGCGCCAAGGTGTCGAGCAAGATCGACGTACTGCGCCATCTGGTGACCAAGGTCGATCACCTGATCATCGGCGGCGGCATGGCGAACACCTTCCTCGCCGCGCGCGGGGTCGATGTCGGCAAGTCGCTGTGCGAGCATGACCTGGTCGATACCGCAAACGCGATCTTCGACGCAGCGGATGCCGCGAATTGCACGATCCACCTGCCATATGACGTCGTGGTGGCAAAGCAGTTCGCACCGAACCCGCCGACGCGCACCGTCAACGTCCATGAAGTCGCGGCCGACGAGATGATCCTCGATGTCGGGCCGGCGGCGACCGAAGCCTTGGCAGACGTGCTCAAAAATTGCCGCACTTTGGTGTGGAACGGCCCAATGGGGGCGTTCGAGACCCCGCCGTTCGACACCGCGACCGTCGCGCTGGCCAAGACCGCTGCAGCGCTGACCCGCGAAGGATCGCTGATCTCGGTCGCGGGCGGCGGCGACACCGTCGCGGCGCTCAACCATGCCGGTGTGGCCAAGGACTTCACCTTTGTTTCAACCGCGGGCGGCGCTTTCCTC
Source organism: Sphingopyxis sp. (assembly GCF_965279725.1). Lineage (GTDB taxonomy): Bacteria > Pseudomonadota > Alphaproteobacteria > Sphingomonadales > Sphingomonadaceae > Sphingopyxis. The sequence continues at coordinate 326,389 of NZ_CBDIIL010000002.1, read as the reverse complement.
GAATGGATGGAAGGCAAGCCGCTGCCCGGGGTGGACGCGCTTAAAGCCTGAGTTTTTCGCGGCATTTGCATCCCGCTTGCCGGGTCGCTATGCGCACCGCCACATACGTATGCAAATCTACGGAGACGTTATGACCACCGCCGACGCTGCCATGCTGGACCAGATCAAATCGGGGCAGGGCTTTATTGCCGCGCTCGACCAGAGCGGCGGTTCGACGCCGAAGGCGTTGAAAGGGTATGGCATCGAAGCGGATGCGTTTTCGAACGACGAAGAGATGTTCGGGCTGATCCATGCGATGCGCAGCCGCATCGTCACCGCACCGTGCTTCAACGGCGAGAAAGTGATCGGCGCGATCCTGTTCGAACGCACGATGGACGGCGAAGCGGACGGCAAGTCCGTCCCGACGCTGCTCTGGGAGCGCGGCGTGGTGCCGTTCCTGAAGGTCGACAAGGGTCTGGAAGACGAAGTTAACGGTGTTCAGTTGATGAAGGCGAACCCCGGCCTCGACGAACTGTGTGAGCGCGCGGTCGCCAAGGGGGTTTTCGGGACCAAGATGCGCAGCGTCGTCAATCTTGCAAACCCGTCGGGCGTCAAGACGATCGTCGAACAGCAGTTCGCCGAAGCGAAGCGCATCGCGGCGCACGGCCTGGTCCCGATCATCGAGCCCGAAGTGAACATCAGGAGCACCGAGCGCGATAGCGCCGACCGCCTGCTGTTGAACGAAACGCTCGCGGCGCTGGACGCATGGGACGGCGCTCCGGTGATGCTCAAGCTGTCGCTGCCGACCGAGGCGGGGCTGTTCCAGCCGCTGGTCGATCATCCCAAGGTGCTGCGCGTCGTCGCGCTGTCGGGCGGCTTTGCGCGCCCCGAGGCGTGCGCCGAACTGGCGAAGAACCCGGGCGTCATCGCCAGCTTTAGCCGGGCTTTGCTGGACGACCTGCGTCATCAGATGAGCGACGACGAGTTCGACAAGTCGCTCGGCGACGCGATTCACGAGATTCACGCGGCCTCTGTGGCCTAGGTGATGGGAGAGCGGTGGCAAGCCGTGGACGATTATATCGCCGCAAAATTGCTCGGCGATGACGATGTGCTTGCCACCACCCTCGCCAACAATGCCGGCCAAGGCCTGCCGCCGATCGATGTGTCGGCGGCGCAGGGCAAGATGCTGTCCCTGCTGGCGCAGATAGCGGGTGCCAAACGCATATTGGAGGTCGGTACGCTCGGCGGCTATTCGACGATCTGGCTGGCGCGGGCGTTGCCCGATGGCGGTCGGCTGGTGACGCTGGAACTCGAGCCGCATCATGCGGCGGTGGCGCGCGCGAATCTGGAACGGGCAGGGGTGTCGGCCAAGGTCGATATTCGCGTTGGCCCCGCAGCCGATAGCCTTGCCGCGATGACCGACGAACCGCCGTTCGATTTCGTTTTCATCGACGCCGATAAGCAGAGCAATGCGCATTATGTCGTCGAGGCGATCCGGCTGGGGCGTCCCGGCACGACGATTATCGTCGACAATGTGGTTCGCGAGGGCGGGGTGCTGGAGGTTGACAGCGACGACGAGCGCATCGTCGGAACGCGGGCACTGTTCGACATGCTGAGCGCCGACCCGCGGCTCGATGCGACCGCGGTGCAGACGGTGGGCGCGAAGAAATGGGACGGGTTTGTGCTCGCGCGGGTGCGTTAAAGTCCGCCAGCAAAGCGGAACGAGAAGCGATAGTCTTCGGGCTTCAGCACGATATTCGTCATTTTGTCGGGGCGGACCGATTCCAGCATAATGCTGCCGTCGGCCAGCGGCGTCGATTCGCCCAGCGTCACCTCGAACGGTTGCTTTTCGCCATTGCCACGAATCCACAGCATCTTTACGCGCAAGCGGCCTGCCCAGACGCAGCGGGCGTTCATCGGACAGCGGCTGTCCTCCAGCACTTCGACCGGCTGAATGATCGGGCCGTCGGCATAGGCTCGCTGGCCCAGCGCGACGTTGCTGGCATCGGCGAGCGGCGTTTGCGCAGATGTCGCGGCGCACGCCGACAGCGCGAGGGTGGCGATAGCGATGGGGGCGGCAAGGCGGGAGATGTTCTGCATTTGCCGGTTGCTAACCGCGTCGCTATGAACGCGCCATGACCCGTACCCCCTGCCTCCTTTATCTTATCTCGCCGCTCGATGTCGGCGGCGATTTTCCCGACCGATTGGCCGAGGCGCTCGATGCCGGCCCGGTCGCGGCGTTCCAGTTTCGCGTCAAGGGGCTCGAACAGCATGAGGCGGCGGAGCTCGCCGAACCGTTGCAGGCGATCTGCGCCGCGCACGACGTGGCGTTTATTGTGAATGACGATGTCGCGCTGGCAAAGCGGCTCGATGCTGATGGCGTGCATCTCGGACAAGGCGATGGCGATCCGCGGGAAGCGCGTCGGGAGTTGGGTGCCAATGCCCAGATCGGCGTCACCTGCCACGCGAGCCGCCATATGGCGATGGAAGCGGGTGAAGCAGGCGCCGATTATGTCGCGTTCGGCGCCTTTTTCCCAACCGCAACCAAGGCGGTCGAGCATCACGCCGAACCCGAGATTCTGGAGTGGTGGCAGGGCATGTTCGAACTGCCATGCGTCGCAATCGGCGGGATCACTGCCGAAAATGCACGGCCTCTGGTCGACGCGGGCGCCGATTTCCTGGCGGTATCGAGCGGTGTGTGGGCGCATCCCGACGGCCCGGCGGCGGCAGTGGCGGCGTTCACGGCGCTGTTGAAAGATCAACCCGCGGGGTAATCGCCGCCCGGCGTTTTCGGGTATCCGCTCACCGGGCGCGGCGAGCCGCCATCCTGGCGCCAGCCAAACAGCCCCGCGCATGGCGCGGTGCGCGGTACGGGGCGGGCTCCGGCCCGCCGAGGCCGAGGTGTCAGATCGGAAAGATCGATACTCATCATGTCGCCGGTATGCCGGTAACGAATGCATCCATATTGGATCGATGCGTCAAATCGGCTTCGGTTCGTCGCCTTTTTGGCGTGGCTTAAATTTGAGCTTGCCAGGGGCGCGGCGGGTCGCGAGACAACGTGCGGGGAGATATATATGACCGACATCACCACGGCGACCGCACGCGGGCGCGAATTGACGCTTCGCGCGATCGTCCTTGGCGGCGTCCTGACGCTGATGTTCACTGCCGCGAACGTCTATCTGGGGCTGAAGGTCGGACTGACCTTTGCCACATCCATCCCCGCGGCGGTGATTTCGATGGCGCTGCTGCGCTATATGTCCGGCGCGACGATCCTGGAAAACAACATTGTCCAGACCATCGCGAGCGCGGCGGGTACGCTGGCCGCGATCATCTTCGTGCTTCCGGGGCTGGTGATGGTCGGTTACTGGCAGGGCTTTCCGATGCTGGAAACCACCGCGATCACGATGCTCGGCGGGATATTGGGGGTGCTGTTCTCGGTCCCGCTGCGCCGCGCGCTGGTGGTCGATTCGGATCTGCCCTATCCCGAGGGCCGCGCCGCCGCCGAAGTGCTGCAGGTCGGCGCCGCGAGCGCCGAGGGCGCCGAAGAAAATCGCGCCGGGCTGTCAGCGCTGCTGTGGAATTCGATTGTTGCCGCCGTCTTTACGCTGCTCACCCAGATGAAACTTGCGGGCGCTGAGGTTGCACGCTGGTTCGCGGTCGGCAGCGGTGCGACGGGCATTGCGGGTGGGCTTGCCTTCGCGTTGTTCGGCGTCGGCCATCTGGTCGGTCTGTCGGTGGGTATGGCGCAGCTTGTCGGCCTGATCACCGGTTGGTGGGTTTTGCTGCCGATCATGACCCAAGGTGGGGTAGGCGATGCGGAGACGCTGGCGAACACGGTGTTCCGCGCCGATGTACGCTTCTTTGGCGCCGGGGTGATTGCGGTCGCGGCGATCTGGACGTTGATCAAGATCGCCGGACCGGTGCTTGGCGGTATTCGCTCGGCGATGGCGGCAAGCCGCGCGCGGCAAGGCGGTGCAGCGATGGCGATCGAAGAACAGGATATGTCGATTTCCTGGGTGTTCGGCGGCTCGCTGGCGCTGATGCTGCCGATCGGCTGGCTGCTCTGGTCGGTGCTCGCCGGCGGACCGCTCGCGGGATCGTCGATAATTTTGGTCGCTGGCGCAATCCTGTTCATCATCGTCGTCGGGCTGATGATCGCATCGGTTACCGGCTATATGGCCGGCCTGATCGGCGCGTCGAATTCGCCGGTGTCGGGAATCGGCATCCTCGCGATCATCGCATCGTCGCTCTTGCTTCTCGGCCTGCTCGGCCGCGGCGGCGGCGAGGAAGAAATCAACGCGATGGTGGCGTATGCGCTGATCGTCACCGGCTTGGTGTTCGGGATTGCCACCATTTCCAACGACAATCTGCAAGATCTGAAAACGGGGCAGTTGGTCGGCGCGACGCCGTGGAAACAGCAGGTCGCGCTGATCATCGGCGTGATCTTTGGTTCGTTGATCGTGCCGCCGGTGCTCAATGTGCTGAACGAGACTGTTGGCTTTGTCGGGGTACCCGGCGCCGGACCAAACGCGCTTGCTGCCCCGCAGGCTGGGTTGATTTCGTCGCTGGCGCAGGGGGTGCTGGGCGGCGACCTGAACTGGGCGATGCTGGGCTATGGCGCCTTGGCCGGGGTCGGTTTCATCATCGTCGATGGACTGCTTGGCCGCGCGGGCAAGCTGCGACTGCCGCCGCTGGCGATTGGCATCGGGATCTACCTGCCGATGGCGGTGATCCTGCCGGTGGTGATCGGCGCAGTCGGTGGCTGGTTCTATGACCGCTGGGCTGCAAAGCGACCCAATGCGAGCTTTGCCCACCGCATGGGGGTGCTGACAGCGACGGGGATGATCGTCGGCGAAAGCCTGTTCGGGGTCGTTTACGCGGGCATCGTCGCGGGCAGCGGCAGCGATGCGCCGCTCGCCGTGGTCGGTGAGGGCTATGCATCCTATGCGCCTTGGGTCGGGCTGGTCCTGTTCGTCGGGCTCGTCTGGCTGAGCTATCAGCGCACCCGGCGGTTGGTCGTCGCAACGCCCTGACTTGCCCTTCGCCGCGCGCAGCGCTAAAGGCGCGCACCTGATACCGGTGCGCTGCGGGGCGCCGGTTTGCTCTTTCCATCCTTGAACAGCGAGTGTGCGCGATGAAAATCACCGGCGTTGAAATCCGTCCCGGCAATATTATCGAATTTGAAAAGGGGATCTGGAAGGTCACCAAGATCCAGCACACCCAGCCGGGCAAGGGCGGCGCGTATATGCAGGTCGAAGCCAAGAACCTGATCGACGGCCGCAAGCTCAACAACCGCTTCCGCAGCGCCGACACGGTCGAAAAGGTTCGCCTCGACACCAAGGATTTCCAGTTCCTTTATGCCGAGGGCGATGACCTGGTATTCATGGACAAGGACAGTTTCGAACAGATCACCATCGCCAAGGATGTCGTCGGCGAGGCGCACGAGTTTCTGCAGGACGGCATGGATGTCGTGCTCGAACTTTGGGAAGAGCGCCCGATCTCGGTCGAATTGCCCGAAACGATCGAAGCTGTGATCGTCGAAGCCGACGCGGTGGTGAAGGGCCAGACGGCGTCGTCGTCTTACAAGCCCGCGATCCTCGACAATGGCGTGCGCGTGATGGTGCCGCCGCATATCACCGCTGGCACCAAGATCGTAGTGCATGTGTACGACCGCGAATATGTCCGCCGCGCTGACTGATTGATTGCCCCTCCCGCTGGCGGGAGGGGCCAGGGTGGGCGACAGGCCCGCCTGTGTTTCTGACCACCCCCGACCCCTCCCGCAAGCGGGAGGGGGGAGAAAATAAATGGCCATATCCGGCATCATCACCGTCATGGAACGTGCCGCGCGCAAGGCGGGGACCAAGCTGCGCCGCGATTTCGGCGAGATCGAACATCTACAGGTCTCGCAAAAGGGTCCTGCCGATTTCGTGTCCAAAGCCGACCAGGCCGCCGAACGCACATTGTATGACGAACTGGGCCGTGACCGCCCGGGCTGGGGCTTCGTACTCGAAGAGGGCGGGATCATCGAAGGCGAACCGGGCAAACCGCGTTTCATCATCGATCCGCTCGATGGCACGTCGAACTTTCTTCACGCCATCCCGCATTTCGCGATTTCGATCGCGGTGCAGGAACCGAAGATCGGCGGCGGCTGGGGCGACATTACGTCGTGCCTGATCTATCAGCCGGTGACCGACGAAAGCTATTGGGCCGAGCGCGGCCGCGGCGCGTGGCTGCACGACCGGCGTTTGCGCGTCGCGTCGCGCCGTCAGCTCAACGAATGCCTGATTTCCACCGGTATTCCGTTCATGGGCCATGGCAATATGCCGCAGTGGAGCCGCATTTTCGGCGCGGTCGCCCCCGAAGTCGCCGGCATCCGGCGCTTTGGTGCCGCCAGCCTTGACCTCGCATGGGTCGCGGCGGGACGTTACGATGGTTTCTGGGAAAGCGACCTCAAAATCTGGGACGTCGCCGCCGGCATGCTGCTGGTGCGCGAAGCCGGCGGTTTCGTCAGCGATTTCCGCGGCGGCGACCGCGCGATCGAGCGCAGCGAATTTATCGCGGGCAGTGCGGCGGTCCATTCGAAGCTGCAAAAGCTGGTCGCGGGCGCGCTGCGCAACGCCTGAGCGCGCTTATTTCTTCTTCTTGGCGCTATCTCCGTCGTCGAAAACGAATGTGTCGAAATTGGCCATAACGTCGGTCCAGATCAGCAGGTTTTCGACGAACTGCGCGCGCGGCATGCCTCCGGCGTCGAGATGAAGGTCCATCTCGATGACTGGATCATTGTCTTTATCGACATAAGCGCGGCCGTAGCGATTCTTGGCGTTCCACTCGTTTGTGCGTTCCATCGGGAAGCGCTTACCGATCGTGAAGCCTGTGTAGAATTCGATGGATTTGCAGGGACCAACTTTTACCCCGCCGTCGCATCCAAGAAACAGCACAGTGAAGTCGCGTCCGCTGCTGCCCGATTTGATAAAGGGAGTGCCATCGTCCTCGGTTTCGATCTTGGCGCGATACCCCTCGTCTGACAGAAGTTTTGCGATCTGCCCGGCGTCCGCCCTGATCGGCACATTCGCCGCCGTCGCTTCTTGGAGCGGCGCCGTATTTTCCGTGGCACCCTGCGCAGGGGATGCAGCAAGCATGGCTACGGCAAACAATGTCTTCACAAATTTCCCCTTATTCTGCCGCCTCGGCGAACCATTTTTATTTCTCGAAAACATAATCGCGGTAACTGTCCATCAGGGCCGCCCAGGTGTTGAAGCTTTCGCCGACATTTTCGCGCGGGAGGCCCGCGAAGTCGAGATCGACGTCCATTTCGAGCACCGGATCGCCTTGGTCATCTTTATAGGCGCGGGCGAAGCGTTTGTCTTTGTTCCACTTGTTGAGCTTTTCGAGCGAAAGATCCTTCGCGTCGCTGAAACCCATGTAAAATTGCAGCGTCTTGCAATTCTTTTTGTCGTCATCGCAGTTCATGAACAGGACGAGGAACTTCAGATCGTTGCGACTGCTTTCGATGTAAGGGCTCTCGTCGGCTTTGGTGATCAGCGTTGCCGGCCAGCCTTGCGACTCGACGATCGCTTTGATGGTCTGCGGATTTTTGGCGTTGACCAGTTCAGCATGTGCCGGAACGGCCGCGATTGCGGTGGCCACCGCGAGTGTGAGCGCGGCGCGAAATATATTGTTTATCATGATGTCCCCTTTATCGACGGCGCAACCCACGCGCGGTAATCCGACCCCATCTTGGCGGCGTATCACGGCGATAGGGGCTGTCACCAGCTTGCTTTCTACTTTTGGTCACTTGGGCGATGAAAATCATGCCCGCGGTGCTTGCGACCGGCGGCATGCTGGCCTAAAGCGCCCGCATAACGGGTGGCAAACCCCTCAAAACAAGACTGCGAGCTCCCATGGTCGATCTGACGCAATATCTGCCGATCCTGATATTCCTGGTCATTGCGGTCGGGTTGTCGTCGGCTTTCGTGTTCCTGCCGATGGGCGTGGCGCGGCTGACCGGCGCGCATCAGCCCGACCCGGCGAAGCTGACCGAATATGAATGCGGCTTCCCGGCGTTCGAGGACGCGCGCAGCCAGTTCGACGTGCGCTTTTACCTCGTCGCGATCCTGTTCATCATCTTCGATCTCGAAGCGGCGTTCCTGTTTCCCTGGGCGGTTAGCCTGAAGGAAATCGGCTGGGCGGGTTGGGCCACGATGATGATATTCCTCGCCGAACTCGCGATCGGCCTTGTCTATGCATGGAAGAAAGGGGCGTTGGACTGGGAATGAGCAGCTCGATCGTCCTGCCGCCCGGCCAGATGCCGGTTGCAAGCCCTGTCGCACCGGGGACCAACCCGGACATGTCCTATTTCGACGACCTCAACAGCGAAGTCGGCGACAAGGGCTTTCTCGTCACCTCGACCGAGGACCTGTTCAACTGGGCGCGCACCGGGTCGCTGTGGTGGATGACGTTTGGTCTCGCCTGCTGTGCGGTCGAGATGATCCACGTCAACATGCCGCGCTATGACATGGAGCGCTTCGGCGCTGCGCCGCGCGCGTCGCCGCGTCAGTCGGACGTGATGATCGTCGCGGGCACGCTGTGCAACAAGATGGCGCCCGCGCTCCGCCGCGTTTACGACCAGATGTCGAACCCGAAATATGTCATTTCGATGGGCAGCTGCGCCAATGGCGGCGGCTATTATCACTATAGCTATTCGGTGGTGCGCGGCTGCGACCGTATCGTCCCGGTGGATATCTATGTTCCGGGTTGCCCGCCGACCGCCGAAGCCCTGCTGTACGGGGTGATGCAATTGCAGCGGAAGATCCGCCGCGTCGGGACGATCGAACGCTGATGGGTCATTCCGCTCCTCTCGTCGCGTCGCAGCCGGCGCTGGCCGCTGCGCTCAAGAAGCTGATCGGCACCGACCTGCTCGCGCATGTCTTCACCGTCGATGAAGACAGCATCACCGTCGATCGCACCGCGATTGCCGGGGTGATGATCAGCCTGCGCGACAATCTCGACTATCAGCAGCTGATGGAAATTGCGGGGGTCGACTATCCTGATCGCGCGGAGCGGTTCGAGGTCGTTTATCATCTGCTCAGCGTCACGAAAAACCACCGTCTGCGCGTCCGCGTGTCGACCGATGAGGCGACCCCGGTGCCGACGATCGTCCCGGTGTGGCCGAATGCCGGCTGGCTCGAGCGCGAAGTGTTCGACATGTATGGCGTGTTGTTCGCGGGTAATCCCGACCTGCGCCGCATCCTGACCGATTACGGGTTCCAGGGTCATCCGCAGCGCAAGGATTTCCCGCTGACCGGCTACACCGAACTGCGGTATAGCGAAGAGGACAAGCGCGTTGTCTATGAACCGGTGAAACTGGCACAGGATTTCCGCAATTTCGACTTCATGTCGCCGTGGGAAGGCGCCGACTATGTGCTGCCCGGCGACGAAAAAGCTGGCGGCACGGGCGAAGCGCCGGGCAAGGGCGCCCCGTCGCCGATGACCGCGAAGGAAGTGAAAGCGTCCGACAACAAGGCGAAGGCTTCGCCACCGCCGACCCCGAAGACGACCGAAAAGCCGGAGCAGACCGGGGCAGGGGCGAAGACCAACCTCAAGGCCGCAAAGACCAGCCGCGACGGCGCGAAATCCAAGGTTTCGACCAAGGAAGCCAAGACACCCGCGACGACCAAGGCCGAAAAGGCGCCGCCGAAGCCGCGCGCGCCGCGCAAGCCCAAGACAGGAGGTGACGCATGACCGACGCTCCGCATGTCAATCACTATGGCGGCGACCTGTTCGAGGGCTATCCGGTCGATACCGCGAACACCGCGGGCGATCAGGCGGTCACCAACTACACAATCAACTTTGGTCCGCAGCATCCGGCGGCGCACGGGGTGCTGCGTCTGGTGCTGGAGCTGGACGGCGAGATCATCGAGCGCGTCGATCCGCACGTCGGCCTGCTGCATCGCGGCACCGAAAAGCTGATCGAGTATAAGACCTATCTGCAGGCGCTGCCCTATTTCGACCGGCTCGACTATTGTTCGCCGCTCGCGATGGAGCACAGCTATGTGCTCGCGATCGAAAAGCTGCTCGACCTCGAAGTCCCGGCGCGCGCGCAATATCTGCGGGTGTTGTTCGCCGAGCTGACGCGCATCTGCAATCATATGCTCAACATCGGGTCGCACGTCATGGACGTCGGCGCGATGACCCCGAACCTGTGGGTGTTCGAACTCCGTGAGGATTGCCTGAACTTCTTCGAACGGGCTTCGGGCGCGCGGATGCACAGCGCCTATTTCCGTCCCGGCGGCGTGCATCAGGATGTTCCCGAAAAGCTGCTCGTCGACATCGGCGAATGGTGCGAAAAGCGCCTGCCGAAGCTGTTCGGCGACGCGATGAGCTTGGTCATCGACAACCGCATCTTCAAACAGCGCAACGTCGACATCGCGACGGTGAGCAAGGAAGACGCGCTGGCGTGGGGCTTCTCCGGCCCGATGATCCGCGGCAGCGGCATCGCATGGGATCTGCGCAAGTCGCAGCCCTATGACGCCTATGCCAAGATGGAATTCGACATTCCCGTCGGCACCCGCGGCGACTGCTACGACCGCTTCATGGTGCGCGTCGAGGAAGTCTATCAGTCCGCGAAGATCATCAAACAGTGCCTGCGCGACATGCCCACCGGCCCGATCGCCAGCCTCGACCGCAAGGTCGTGCCGCCGAAACGCGCCGAGATGAAGCAGTCGATGGAATCGCTGATCCATCACTTCAAGCTTTACACCGAGGGCTTTCACGTTCCGGCAGGCGAAGTTTATGTCGCGACCGAAAGCCCGAAGGGCGAATTCGGCGTCTATCTGGTCAGCGACGGCAGCAACAAGCCGTACCGCTGCAAAATCCGCCCGACGGCGTTTTCGCATCTGCAGGCGATGGACATGATGTCGAAGGGCCACATGCTCGCCGACACCACCGCGATCATCGGCGCGATCGACGTCGTGTTCGGGGAGTGTGACCGGTGATCGCTTTGCTCGACACGATCCAAAAAATGGCCCTTGGCGCAGCCCTCATGCTGCTCGCGCTGTATTACGCGCGCGGGTTTGAGGTAGGTGACGAAATCGCGCTAATGAACCTTGTTTGGCCAATTGCTCTCCTTGCCAAGCTGGCGCTTGAAAAACGCTCGAAAGTAGTCGCTCATGGCTGACGCACCCCAAATTCCCGATGAAGCTGAAACCCGCGCGCGCTGGGGCGCTTTTGCGTGGACGGCGGAGAACGCCGACAAGGCTAAGGCTGTCATTGCGCGCTATCCCGCGGGGCGTCAGCGCTCGGCGGTGATGCCGCTGCTCGACCTTGCGCAGCGCCAGGTCGGCGCCGAGACGCAGACGCAGGGCTGGTTGCCCGTGCCGGTGATCGAATTTGTCGCGGGCCAGCTCGATATGCCGTTCATGCGCGCCTATGAGGTCGCGTCCTTTTACACGATGTACAATCTGGCGCCGGTCGGCCGCTATCATGTGCAGGTGTGTGGCACGACGCCGTGCCTGCTGCGCGGGTCGGACGATGTGATGGCGGCGTGCAAGAACCGCGGCATGACCAAGGGCAAGACGACGCCCGACGGGCTGTTCACGCTGACCGAGGTCGAGTGCATGGGCACCTGCACCAACGCGCCGATGGTCCAGATCAACGACGATAATTACGAAGACCTGGATTTCGACCGCATGGCCGCGATCCTCGACGCGCTGGCGGCGGGCGAGACGCCGAAGGCAGGGACGCAGATCGAAGGCCGTCACACGAGCGAGCCTGAGGGCGGTCCGACGACGCTGAAAGAGATGGTCAAGGCCAACCATGATTATCGGAAGCAGTGGTAATGGCGTTCCGCATGCCCGGCATCTTGACCGTCACGCTCGCGCTGATCGGGATCGGTATGACCGCGACCGGCTATGCTTACGGCGCTGCGTTCGTGCTGGCCGGTCTGGTTTTCCAGATGCTGCATAATTCGGGCAACACATCGCCGCCGGTGCGCGGGTATTTCGCGATCGATCGCGCGCTGGGGCCGCAGAATGCCGCCGTGGTTGCTGGATTGCTGGCCGCTGCTTTGCTGGCGCTCGTTCTGTTCGCGGTCCATCGCGACGGTTTGAGCGTGACGCGCGGATTGCTGTTGGCGGCCCTGGCCGGGGTATTTTTGATCGATTTCGTCGCTCGTCGTTGGCGGAAAGGGAAACAGCGCCATGCTGGCTGACAAAGACCGCATCTTTACCAACATCTATGGTTTTCAGCCGTGGAACCTGAAATCGGCGCAGATGCGCGGGGATTGGGACAAGACCAAGGATCTGATGAAACGCGGCCAGGACGCGATCATCGAGGAGATCAAGGCATCAGGGCTGCGCGGCCGCGGCGGTGCGGGCTTCCCGACCGGGCTCAAGTGGAGCTTCATGCCGAAGGAGCCGCGCGCCGACCGCCCGAGCTTCCTCGTCATCAACGCCGACGAATCCGAGCCCGGTTCGTGCAAGGACCGCGAGATCATCCGCCACGATCCGCACAAGCTGATCGAAGGCGCGTTGATCGCGGGCTTCGCGATGCGCGCGCGCGCGGCCTATATCTATATTCGCGGCGAGTTCATCCGCGAGGCCGAGACGTTGTTCGCGGCGGTTCAGGAGGCATATGACGCCGGCCTGCTCGGCAAGAATGCGGCGAAATCGGGCTATGATTTCGACGTTTTCGTCCACCGCGGCGCCGGCGCGTACATCTGCGGCGAAGAAACCGCGATGATCGAAAGCCTGGAGGGCAAGAAAGGCCAGCCGCGCCTGAAACCCCCGTTCCCGGCGGGAGCGGGCCTCTATGGCTGCCCGACGACGGTGAACAACGTCGAGAGCATCGCGGTCGTCCCGACGATCCTGCGCCGCGGCGCGCCATGGTTTTCTTCCTTCGGACGCGAGAACAACAAGGGGACCAAGCTGTTCCAGATCAGCGGTCATGTGAACGCGCCGTGCGTCGTCGAGGAAGAGATGGGTATCACCTTCCGCGAACTGATCGACAAGCATTGCGGCGGCATCCGCGGCGGCTGGGACAATCTGCTTGCGGTGATCCCCGGCGGATCGTCTGTGCCGCTGGTTCCTGCGGCCGAAATCATGGACGCGCCGATGGATTTCGACGGGCTGAAAGCGGTCGGATCGGGGCTCGGCACCGCCGCCGCGATCGTCATGGATAAATCGACCGACGTCGTTCAGGCGATCAGCCGCATCAGCTATTTCTACAAGCATGAAAGCTGCGGCCAGTGCACGCCGTGCCGTGAAGGCACCGGCTGGATGTGGCGCGTGATGGAGCGCTTGCGCACCGGCGACGCCGACATCAGCGAGATCGACACGCTGTACGACGTGACCAAGCAGGTCGAGGGCCACACTATCTGCGCGCTCGGCGATGCGGCGGCGTGGCCGATCCAAGGCTTGATCAAGCATTTTCGGCCTGAATTGGAGCGGCGGATCCGCGACAATGGCGGCGTGTTGGAGGCAGCGGAATGATGATGAGACTTGTTCTTTTGCCTGCCATCGTTGCTGCTCTGGCCATCTGTACGCCATCGGCCGCTCTTGAGCCGATCGCTGCGAACGATGCCAATACACCTGAAGGGCGATTGGCGATCGAAGCCTATGGCGCCTGCGTGGTTAAGCTTAGCCCAAAGGAAAGCGCCCGCGTCCTGTCGATGGATTATAAAAAGTCGACATATCGCACGGCATTGAAAATGCTCGTAAAGGATGCTGAACGTCCATGCGCTCGGGCCAGCTTTGGCACAGGCCGCATGCGCGGTGATGACCTCAGTATGGCCGCCGCCATCGCCGAAGCGCTCATCGAAGCCGACCCCACAGCTGTGAATGCGCGCCTGGCGGGGATTGGTGCCGCCCAACGCACTCCGCTGGGTAAGACAGACGCTGTCGCGCATTGCCTCGCCCGCTCGTTGCCAGATCAAGTGAGTCAACTCTTCGCCACGGCCCCGGCATCCGAAGCCGAGGCTGCCGCCGCTGCTCCGCTACTGCAGGCTGTCCCAACGTGCGCGCGCGCAACCGCGGCGCCGGAGCAGTATGACCTCTCCATTCCAGCCGTGCGCGCAATACTTGCAACCGCCAGTTTCCGCATATTAGCGGCGCAGGAAAGCTGATTCATGCCTAAAGTCACCGTAGATGGCGTTGAAATCGATGTCCCGCAGGGCGCCACCGTCCTGCAGGCGTGCGAGCTGGCGGGGAAGGAAATCCCGCGTTTCTGCTACCATGAACGTCTGTCGATCGCCGGCAATTGCCGCATGTGCCTCGTCGAAGTCGCGCCGGGTCCGCCGAAGCCGCAGGCGTCGTGCGCGCTGCCGACCGCCGAGGGGCAGATCATCAAGACCGACAGTCCGATGGTGAAAAAGGCGCGCGAAGGTGTGATGGAGTTTCTGCTCATCAACCACCCGCTCGACTGCCCGATCTGCGACCAGGGCGGCGAATGCGATCTGCAGGATCAGTCGGTCGCTTATGGTCGCGGCGCGACGCGCTATGACGAGAACAAGCGCGCGGTGACCGAAAAATATATGGGTCCGATCGTCAAGACGGTGATGACCCGCTGTATTCAGTGCACGCGCTGCGTCCGCTTTGCCGAGGAAGTTGCCGGGGTCGAAGACATCGGCGCAATTGGGCGCGGCGAGAATATGCAGATCACGTCGTATCTGGAACGCGCGGTCGCGAGCGAGCTGTCGGGCAATGTCGTTGACCTGTGCCCGGTCGGTGCGCTGACCAGCAAACCCTATGCGTTCGAAGCGCGGCCGTGGGAGCTGACCAAGACGCTGGGCATCGACATGATGGATGCGGTCGGCACTAATGTCCGCATCGATGCGCGCGGGCGGCAGGTGCTGCGCGTGCTGCCGCGGATCAACGACGATGTGAACGAAGAATGGGCGAGCGACAAGACGCGTCACCATGTTGACGGCCTGACCCGCCGCCGCCTCGATCAGCCGTATGTGCGCGTGAACGGCACGCTGCAGCCCGCTAGCTGGAACGAGGCGTTCGCGGCCATCGCGGCGGTGAAAGCCGGTTCGTCGGTCGCGGCGATCGCGGGCGATATGGCCGATTGCGAGACAATGTTTGCCGCCAAGGCGCTGGTGAACGCGCTCGGATCGACGCTGCTCGAAGGGCGCCAGACCGGGCTCGACTATGACGTCACCAGCCTGTCGGCGGTCAATTTCAACACGGGCATCGCCGAGGCTGAAAATGCCGACGTCATCCTGCTGATCGGCACGAACCTGCGCTGGGAAGCGCCGTTGATCAACACCCGCCTGCGCAAGGCGGTGTGGAAAAAGGGCGCGAAGGTTTTCGCGATCGGGGCCGAAAAGGATCAGACGTACAAGGTCAGCTGGCTTGGCGACGACGCTTCGCTGGTGGCGAAGCTGCCCGCCGCGGCGCTCGACGCGCTGAAGGGCGCCGAACGGCCGCTGATCATCGTCGGCGGCGGCGGCCTGGCGGTCCCCGGCGTGCATGGTGCGGCGCTCGCGCTCGCCAAGTCGGTGAACGCGGTCAAGGATGGCTGGAACGGTTTTTCGGTGGTGCATATGGCGGCGAGCCGCATGGGCGGACTGATGCTCGGCTATGCGCAGCCCGGCGGCATCAAAGATATTGTCGCGGCAAAGCCGAAGCTGGCTTTCTTCCTTGGCGCCGACGAGGTCGATTTCACGGCCTTCGATAAGATATTGAAGGTCTATGTCGGCCATCATGGCGACAAGGGCGCACACGCCGCTGACGTGATCCTGCCGGCCGCGGCGTGGACCGAGAAGGATTTTACGACGGTCAACACCGAAGGCCGCGTCCAGCGCAGCGAAAAAGCGGTGTTCGGACCGGGCGACGCGCGCGAAGACTGGAGCATTTTCCGCGCTTTGGCCGATACGCTCGGGGTGTCGCTCGGCTTCGACAGCTTCGACGCTTGCCGCGCCGCGATGATTGCAGATGTTCCGGCGCTCGGCGTCGAAGGTGTCGCCGATTATGGTTGGACGGTGCCGAAGCTGCCCGCCAAGCCCGAAGCGCGCGCGATCCCGTCGCCGATCCAGGATTTCTACCTCACCAACGCCATCTGCCGCGCGTCACCGACGATGCAGCGCTGCTCGGAAGAGCTGGTCCATGGCGTCGATTTTGCGGAGGCCGCGGAATGACCCCGGTGCATATCATCGCGAGCACGCTGCTCGCCGGAATGAGCTTTGCCGTGTGGCGCGGGTTCAATCCCAAGAGCAAGTCGGAAAAGCCCGGGCCGCATAATGGTTGGAAAAACCAGGACGGGGCCAAGAAATGAGTTCCGTATTCATCAACATCGTCATGCCGGACTTGATCCGGTATCCATTCCGGCGTCTGCGTAAATGGACCCTTGATCAAGTCCGGGGTGACGAAATGGGGTGGTCGCTGTGACCGAATATTTCCAACGGATGATGCTCTACGTCCCGTTCAAGGGCTGGGTCGACATGGGAATGTCGGCCGAGGCGGCGTGGGCGCTTGCGACGATCGCGGGTATCCTGCTGATCGCGCTGCCGCTGATGCTCAGCGTCGCGATGATTATTTATGCCGACCGCAAGATCTGGGCGGCGATCGCGTTGCGCCGGGGTCCGAACGTTGTCGGTCCCTTCGGGCTGCTACAAAGTTTTGCCGACGGGTTGAAAGTGTTCCTGCAGGAAACGATCATCCCGACGGGCGCGAACCGCGGGCTGTTCCTGATCGCGCCGATCATCACCTTCACCGTCTCGCTGATGGCGTGGGCGGTGATCCCGTTCAATTCGGGCGCGGTGCTCGCCGACATCAACGTCGGGCTGCTCTACATCCTCGCGATTTCGTCGCTCGGCGTGTATGGCGTGATCCTGTCGGGCTGGGCGTCCAACTCGAAATATCCCTTCTTTTCGGCGATGCGCGCCTCGGCGCAGATGATCAGCTATGAAGTCTCGATCGGGTTCATCCTGATCGGCGTCGTGCTGTTTGCCGACAGCTTCAACATGAACGAAATCGTCAAGGCGCAGCAGGGCCATGGTCTCGGCATCGTCAACGCCTTCGGCTTCAACCTGCTGCTCTTCCCGCTCGCGGTGATGTTCCTGATCTCCAGCCTCGCCGAAACCGCGCGTGCGCCGTTCGATTTGACCGAGGCCGAGAGCGAGCTCGTCGCGGGGTATCAGACCGAATATTCGTCGATGGCCTTCGCGCTGTTCTGGCTCGGCGAATATGCCAACGTCCTGCTGATGTGCACCCTCAACGCGGTACTGTTCTGGGGCGGCTGGCTGCCCCCGCTCAACATCGACCTTATCCCGTGGTTCGACATTCCCGGCTGGGTCTGGCTGTTCGGCAAAATCCTGTTTTTCTTCTTCATCTTCAGCTGGGTGAAGGCGACGGTGCCGCGCTACCGCTATGACCAGCTGATGCGGCTGGGCTGGAAAATCTTCCTGCCGATTTCGCTGATCTGGATTTTCCTGATTTCCGGCTATTTGATGCTGACGAGGTATTCATGACTTCCATTGCCCACCTCATCAAAAGCTTCACCTTGTGGGAATTCGTGAAGGCGCACGCCCTCACGCTGAAATATTTCTTCAAGCCGAAGGCGACGATCAACTATCCGTATGAGAAGAACCCGCTGAGCCCGCGGTTCCGCGGCGAGCATGTGCTGCGGCGTTATCCGAATGGCGAGGAGCGCTGTATCGCGTGCAAGCTTTGCGAGGCGGTGTGCCCGGCGCAGGCGATCACGATCGAGGCCGAGCCGCGCGAGGACGGCTCGCGCCGCACGACGCGCTACGACATCGACATGACCAAATGCATTTACTGCGGTTTCTGTCAGGAAGCATGCCCGGTCGATGCGGTGGTCGAGGGGCCGAATTTCGAATTCGCGACTGAAACGCGCGAAGAACTACTGTATGACAAGGCCAAGCTGCTCGCCAATGGCGACAAATGGGAACGCGCGATCGCGGCGAATCTTGCCGCCGACGCGCCCTATCGATAAGGGCGCGCGCACATGATCCAACTCTTTGCCTTTTACCTGTTTGCGACGATCGTCATCGCCTCTGCGGCGATGGTGATTTTTGCGCGCAACCCGGTGCACAGCGTGATGTGGCTGATCCTCGCCTTCTTCAACGCGGCGGGGCTGATGCTGCTGGCGGGCGCCGAATTCATCGCGATGCTGCTGGTCATCGTCTATGTCGGCGCGGTCGCGGTGCTGTTCCTGTTCGTCGTGATGATGCTCAACATCGATTTCGCCGAACTGCGCGCGGGTTTCGTACGTTATTTACCGCTCGGCGCGCTGGTTGCGATCATCCTGGCCGCCGAACTGATCTTTGCGGTCGGCGCGTGGAGCGCGGGCGGGGTCGATCTGGCGGCGCGCGCCGCGCCCGCAGTAACCGACAAAAGCAATATCCAGCAGATCGGAGAGCTCCTCTACACGCGTTACATCTTCCTGTTCGAGGCGGCGGGTATCGTGCTGCTGGTCGCGATGATCGGCGCGATCGTGCTGACACATCGTCAGCGCGGCGGAGTGCGGACTCAAAATATCTCGTTGCAGAACCAGCGCCGCCCGCAGGATGCGACGCGGCTGGTCGATCCGGGCGTCGGGCAGGGGATGAAGCTGTGATTTGTAGCAGCCCCCAAACTCCGTTTGCATCGAGCGTAGTCGAGATGCGTCTGGCGCTGTGCTCGCGTGTCTCGACTTCGCTCGACACGAACGGAATTGAAAAGACCGTGATTGGAGCGAGTGCATGATTTCGGTCCGCCATTATCTCGCCGTTTCGGCGGTGCTGTTTACGCTCGGCGTGCTCGGCATCTTCATCAACCGCAAGAATATCATCGTCATCCTGATGGCGATCGAGCTGATCCTGCTCGCGGTGAACATCAACCTTGTCGCGTTTAGCGCCGCGCTGGGCGATTTGGTAGGACAGGTGTTCGCGATGTTCGTGCTGACGGTCGCCGCGGGTGAAGCCGCGATCGGGCTTGCCATTCTTGTGATTTATTTCCGCGGCCGCGGCACCATTGCGGTCGATGACGCCAACCGGATGAAGGGATAAGCCGGTGATTCAGGCGATCGTTTTCCTGCCGCTACTCGCGGCGCTTGTCGCAGGGTTGGCGCAGCGGGTCATTGGTCCGTTCGCGTCCAAGCTGATCACCACCGGCGCGCTGTTCACCAGCTGTGCGCTCAGCTGGCCGATCTTCCTGTCGTTCGTGACGGGCAGCGGCGAAGCCACGGTGACCCCGGTGCTGCACTGGGTGTCGTCGGGCGCGCTCCAGTTCAACTGGGAACTGCGCGTCGACACGCTGACCGCGGTGATGCTCGTCGTGATCACGACGGTGTCGGCGCTCGTCCACCTCTATAGCTGGGGCTATATGGAGGAAGATCCGGACCAGCCGCGCTTCTTCGCATACCTGTCGCTCTTCACTTTTGCGATGCTGATGCTGGTGACCGCGAACAATCTGGTTCAGATGTTCTTCGGCTGGGAAGGCGTCGGGCTCGCATCCTATCTGCTCATCGGTTTCTGGTACAAGAAACCCAGCGCCAATGCCGCCGCGATCAAGGCGTTCGTCGTCAACCGCGTCGGTGACCTTGGCTTCATGCTCGGCATTTTCGGCACTTTCCTGGTGTTCGGCACCGTGTCGATCCCTGAGATATTGGCCGCCGCGCCGGGCATGGCGGGGTCGACCATCAGCTTCATGGGGATGCGCCTCGACACGATGACGATCCTGTGCCTGCTGCTGTTCATCGGCGCGATGGGCAAGTCGGCGCAGCTTGGCCTGCACACCTGGCTTCCCGACGCGATGGAAGGCCCGACCCCGGTGTCGGCGCTGATCCACGCCGCGACGATGGTCACCGCGGGCGTGTTCATGGTGTGCCGCCTGTCGCCGATGTTCGAAACCGCGCCGATCGCGCAGGGCGTCGTGATGTTTATCGGCGCCGCGACCTGTTTCTTCGCGGCGACCGTCGCGACGACGCAATGGGACATCAAGCGCGTTATCGCTTATTCGACCTGTTCGCAGCTCGGCTACATGTTCTTTGCCGCGGGCGCGGGCGCTTATGGCGCCGCGATGTTCCACCTGTTCACCCACGCCTTTTTCAAGGCGCTGCTGTTTCTCGGTGCGGGTTCGGTGATCCATGCGATGCACCATGAACAGGACATGCGCTATTACGGCAATCTGCGGAAATCTATCCCGATCACCTATTGGGCGATGATGCTCGGCACGCTGGCGATCACCGGCGTCGGTATTGCGGGCGTCGCGGGCTTTGCAGGCTTCTATTCGAAGGACGGCATCCTCGAGGCAGCGTTCGCGAGCGGCGGCGGCGGTGTGGTGGCTTTCTGGGTCGGCATTTTCGTGGCCTTCCTCACCAGCTTCTATTCATGGCGCCTCGTCTTCCTGACCTTCTATGGCAAGCCGCGCTGGGACCAGAGCGAGCATATCCAGCACGCGGTTCACGACGATCATGGCCACGGTCATGACGATCATGCCCACGCCGCGCATGACGATCATCATCATGCCGTTTCGGGCGACGGGACCGCAGGCTATAAGCCGCACGAAAGCCCGATCAGCATGCTGATCCCGCTCGTCGTTCTGTCGATCGGCGCGGTGTTCGCGGGCATCTTGTTCCACCACCAGTTTATCTATCCCGAAGAGGGAATGGCGTTCTGGAACGGCAGCCTCGCGTTCGACGAGCATCTGATGCACGCCGCGCACGAAGTGCCGTGGTGGGTGAAGTGGATGCCGTTCACGGTGATGGCGATCGGGCTGTTCTTGGCGTGGAACAGCTATATCCGCAACACGACGTTGCCTGCGCGCTTCGTGGCGCAGTTCAAGCTGCTCCACCAGTTCCTCTACAACAAATGGTATTTCGACGAGCTGTACAACATCGTGTTCGTGAAGCCCGCCTTTGCGATCGGCCGCTTTTTCTGGAAGCGCGGCGATGAGCAGACCATCGACCGCTTCGGTCCCGATGGTGCGGCGGCGCTCGTTCAGGGCGGTACGCGGCTCGCAGTTCGGCTGCAATCGGGTTATGTTTATGGATATGCGTTTGTGATGCTGCTCGGGCTTGTCGGCCTTGCCAGCTGGGCCATGGTGAAGTTCCTGTGAGCGGTTTCCCGATCCTTTCGCTGATGCTGGCCGTCCCTGCGGTCGCCGCCATTGCGTGCGTCTTTACTGGCGACAAGGCGGCACGTTTGATCGCGCTCGGCGCGACGCTGGTCACCTTTGTCCTCGGCTGCGTGATGTGGGCGCAGTTCGATATCGGCGGCGCCCAGTGGCAGTTCACGGAACGCGCCGACCTGTTCGGGCGTTTCCAATATGCGCTCGGCATCGACGGCATGGCGCTGATGCTGATCATGCTCAGCGTCTTCCTGATGCCGCTCTGCATCCTCGCGAGCTGGGATGCGATCAAACAACGCGTCGGGCTGTACATGGCGATGTTCCTGATCATGGAAACGATCATGATCGGCGTGTT
Organism: Sphingopyxis sp.; assembly: GCF_965279725.1. Taxonomy (GTDB): domain Bacteria; phylum Pseudomonadota; class Alphaproteobacteria; order Sphingomonadales; family Sphingomonadaceae; genus Sphingopyxis. The sequence continues at coordinate 304,987 of NZ_CBDIIL010000002.1, read as the reverse complement.
CTGCGCGCAGGATTTGCTGCTGTTCTACATCTTTTTCGAAGCCGGCCTGATCCCGATGTATTTCATCATCGGCATCTGGGGCGGCGCGAACCGCATCTATGCGGCGTTCAAATTCTTCCTCTACACGCTGCTCGGATCGGTGTTGATGCTGATCGCGATCATCGCGATGATCTCGGAAGCCGGCACGACCGACATTCCGACGCTGCTAAACTACGACTTCCCGCCGGCGATGCAGACGTGGTTGTGGCTCGCCTTCTTTGCTAGCCTGGCGGTCAAGATGCCAATGTGGCCCGTCCACACCTGGCTGCCCGATGCGCACGTGCAGGCGCCGACTGCGGGTTCGATGATCCTGGCGGGTGTGCTGCTCAAGCTCGGCGCCTATGGTTTCCTGCGCTTCATGATGCCGATGTTTCCCGATGCGTCGGGGCAGCTGATGTGGATCGTGTTCGGCCTGTCGATGGTCGCGGTGGTTTACACAAGTCTGGTCGCGCTGGTGCAGAACGACATGAAGAAACTGATCGCTTATTCGTCGGTCGCCCACATGGCGATCGTCACTGCGGGCCTGTTCGCGTTCAACCAGCAGGGCATCGAGGGCGCGCTGATCATCATGCTCAGCCATGGTGTCGTGTCGGCCGCGCTCTTCTTCTGCGTCGGGGTGATCTATGACCGGCTGCACACGCGTGAGATCGACCGTTACGGTGGGCTGGCGGTCAACATGCCCGCCTATGCGCTGTTCTTCATGCTGTTCACGATGGCGTCGATCGGCCTGCCGGGGACCAGCGGATTCGTCGGCGAGTTCCTGAGCCTCGCGGGGATCTACGAAGCGTCGAGCTGGGTCGCGTTCGTGTGCACCACGGGCATCATCCTCGGCGCCGCTTACATGCTCTACCTCTACCGCCGCGTTGTGTTCGGCGAACTGACCAAGGACGATGTGAAGGCGATGCCCGACCTTAATCCCCGCGAATGGGCGATCCTGGCGCCGCTGGCCGCCGTGGCGCTGTGGATGGGCGTTTATCCCGAAAGCTTCCTCGCGCCGATGCGCGGTGACGTGACCACCGTCGTTGCGCGCCTCGCTCCTGCGAAGCCTGCGGGCGACGCGCATCTCGCGGTGGGCAAGGCGAAACCTGCGGGCGCCGCGCAGGGCGAAGCGCATCATGGGGGAGGCATGCCATGACCGCCGATCTCGCGCTTATCTGGCCCGAACTGATCCTGACGATTGGCGGGCTCATCACGCTGATGCTGGGTACCTTCTTCGGTGACCGGCAAGTCGGCCTTTACCAGCTCAGCGCGCTGCTGACGCTCGCTGCTGCGGCGGCCGCGGTTGTCGCGCTGTTCGGTATTAAAACGACGGTTTTTTCCGGCACGCTGTCAGTCGATAGCTTCGGCGGCTTTGCCAAGCTGCTGATTTATGCCGCGAGCTTTATTTGCATCCTGATCGCTCCACGATTCTTCAAGGACGGCATGCGGGCGGAATATCCGACGCTGATCCTGTTCGCCGCGCTCGGCATGGGCATCATGGCGTCGTCGCGTGACCTGATGACGCTCTACGTCGGCCTCGAGCTCAACAGCCTCGCGGCTTACGTGCTCGCCAGCTTCATGCGGACCGATGAGCGGTCGACAGAGGCGGGCCTCAAATATTTCGTCCTCGGCGCGCTCGCCTCCGGCATGCTGCTCTATGGCATCTCGCTGCTGTATGGCTTCACCGGTACCACCGACTTTGCCGGCATCGCCAAGGTGATGGGCGGCGAACTCAATATCGGACTGATTTTCGGCATCGTGTTTGTTCTTGCTGGCCTCGGTTTCAAGATCAGCGCCGTGCCGTTCCACATGTGGACGCCCGACGTTTATGAGGGCGCCCCCTTGCCGGTGACGACGTTCTTCGCCAGCGCGCCCAAGGTGGCGGCGATGGCGTTGATGACGCGCGTCGTGATCGACGCGATGGGGCCGGCGGTTGGTGCATGGCAGCAGATCATCATTTTCCTCGCGCTCGCGTCGATCATCCTCGGTGCGGTCGGCGCGATCGGGCAGAAGAATATCAAGCGGCTGCTCGCCTATTCGTCGATCAACAATGTCGGCTTCATGCTGATTGGCCTTGCTGCCGGAACGCAGCAGGGAGTCGAGGGCGTGCTGACCTATCTGCTCGTCTATGTCGTGACGACGCTCGGCGCCTTCCTTGTCGTGCTGCAACTGCGCGACGCCGACGGCAATCAGATCGAGAGCATTCCGGCGCTGGCGGGTCTGTCGCAGTGCCGCCCCGGTCTTGCCGCTGCCATGGCAGTATTCATGTTCAGCCTCGCCGGCATCCCGCCGCTGTTCGGTTTCTGGCCGAAGTATCTGGTGTTCGAGGCCGCGGTAAACGCGAGCCTTGTGCCGCTGGCAGTCGCGGGCATCGTAGCGTCGGTGATCGGCGCCTTCTATTATATCGCGATCATCAAGATGATGTATTTCGATGATAAATCCGAAACCGAGATTCCGGCGAGCGGCGGCGTGATTGTCGAGGATGCGGTCATCACCGCGAGCGCATTGTGGCTCTCGGTCGTCGGCTATTTGTTCATTCCCGTGCTCGCGATGGTCTCGGCAAGCGCAGCAGCGGTGCTGTTCTGATACCGCCGATCGAGCGGATTGCGCAGACAGGTTCGACCAACGCCGACCTGCTGGCGCGGCTGGCCAGCGGCGAGCATGTCGGGGACGGGCATTGGCTGGTCGCCGACCGCCAGACCGCCGGCCGTGGTCGTTTGGGCCGCGGCTGGAACGACGGGCAGGGCAATTTCATGGGTTCGACCGTCGTTCATTTGACCGTGGGCGATCCGTCGGCCGCGACGCTCGCGCTGGTCGCCGGGGTTGCCTTGGCCAAGACCGTGGCCGCCCTTGCACCCGGCGTCGGCGCACAGCTCAAATGGCCGAATGACCTGCTGATCGACGGCGCAAAGTGCGCCGGGATTTTGATGGAACGCACCGGCAATTCGGTAGTGATCGGCATCGGCGTCAATTTGACCGCCGCACCCGAACTGCCCGACCGGCCGACCGCCACGCTGGCGGCCAATAGTGCCCCAATCGACCGCGATCATTTCGCCAGTGCGCTGGGAATCGCGATGATCGACGCGCTGTGGACGTGGCGGCAGGAAGGCGTGGCCAGCATCGTCCGCGCCTGGTTGCCGCAGGCGCACCCAGTCGGGACGCCGCTACGCGTGTCGGAACAGGGGATCGAAGGCTATTTCGACGGCCTCGCAGAGGATGGCGCGCTGCGCTTGCGCCGCGACGGCGGGGAGACCATGCTGGTCCACGCCGGAGACGTCGAGCTAAGACGTCCGGTCGAGGAGGGGAATTAAATGCTGCTCGCAATCGATGTCGGCAACACCAACGCCAAATTTGCCCTTTTCGATGGCGCCGAGTTGCTCGCGCGCTGGCGCATTGCCACCGATGACCGCCGCACCGCTGACGAATATATGGTCTGGCTCGACCAGTTGCTGCGGATCGAAGGCTATGAACGCGAGGGTGTAACCGCCGTGATCATCTCGACCGTCGTTCCGCGCGCTCTCCACAATCTCCAGTTGCTCGCAGTCAAATATTTCGGCGTCGATGCGCTGGTCGCGGGGCGTGATCCGGTGACCTGGGGCATTGCGCTCAAGGTCGACGAGCCACGCTCGGTCGGCGCCGACCGCGCGGTCAACGCCATCGCGGCGCAGGCGGTTGCGCCTGGCAAGGACAAGCTCGTCATCAGTTTCGGCACCGCGACGACGCTCGACCATATCGGGGCCGACGGCGCATATCTTGGCGGCATCATCGCCCCGGGGGTCAATCTGTCGCTCGAGGCGCTGGTCGCTGCCGCCGCAAAGCTACCGCGCATTGCAATCGAAGCCCCCGCAACCCCCAGCGTCATCGGGCGCACCACCGAAAGCCAGATGTTGATCGGCGTCTATTGGGGTTATGTATCCATGATGGAAGGCCTAATAGGGCGTATGAAATCCGAAATCGGCAAACCTCTCACCGTCATTGCGACCGGCGGCCTCGCAACCCTGTTTCAGGAACAGGCGCACCTGTTCGACCGGATCGAGCCCGATCTGACGCTCAATGGCCTGATGCATCTCTATAACCAGCGGAGTGCCGCGGCATGACCGTCCCCGGCAAGGAGTTGCTCTTCCTCGCGCTCGGCGGGTCGGGCGAGATTGGGATGAACGCCAACCTCTATGGGTGCGACGGCAAATGGATCATGCTCGACCTGGGGGTCACCTTTGGCACCCATGATTATCCCGGCATCGACATCATCATGCCCGACCTGGAATTTATCGAGGATCGCAAAAAGGACCTTCTCGGCATCGTGCTCACCCACGGGCATGAGGATCATATCGGCGCCTTGCCCTATCTCGCCGCCGATTTGGGAGTACCGCTTTACGCCAACCGCTTCACCGCCGGGCTGATCGCCAACAAGCTGGCGGAAGAAGGGTTGGAGAAAGAGGTCAAGATCAAGACCGTCGACATCGACGCGCATTTCCAGCTTGGTCCGTTCGGCATCCGCCTGATGCCGCTCGCCCACTCGATCCTCGAGATGAGCGCGGCGGTGATCGACACGCCTTACGGGCGCGTGTTCCACACCGGCGACTGGAAGCTCGATGCCGATCCGGTGCTTGGCACCCCGTCGAGCGCCGCGGCGCTGACCGCGATCGGTGACGAGGGCGTCGATTTCCTGGTCGGCGATTCGACCAATGCGTTCAATCCCGAGGCGTCGGGCAGCGAGGGCGATCTGTATGACGGGCTGCTCGATGCCGTCGGCGCCGCCAAGGGCCGGGTCATCGTCACCACTTTCGCCTCGAACGCCGCGCGTCTCAAAACCCTGGGCCGGGTCGCCACGGCGACCGGGCGTACCCTGTGCGTCGCTGGCCGCTCGCTCGACCGCATCTTGGGCGTGGCGCGGTCGGTGGGCTATCTGAAAGACTTTCCGCCGACGGTCGATTTCGACGCCGCGATGCGGCTGCCGCGCGACAAGGTCATGGTGATCGCGACTGGCGGGCAGGGCGAGCCGCGTGCGGCGCTGGCGCGCATGGCGGCGGACAGCCACCAGATCAAGCTCGCGCCCGGCGATACCGTCGTGTTCTCGTCGAAACAGATTCCGGGCAACGAAGTCGCGATCGGGCGGATCATGAACCAGCTCGCGGCGAAGGACATTCTGACCGTCACCGAAAAGCAGGCGCATATCCATGTCAGCGGCCACCCGGGGCAACCCGAGCTGGCGGCACTCTATGGCTGGCTGCGGCCGAAGCTGGTGGTGCCGGTGCATGGCGAAATCCGGCACATGCACGAACAGGCGCGCTTTGCGCTGGAGCGAGGCGTCCCCGACGCGCTGATTCAGGAAAATGGCGATCTGGTGCGCTTGTCACCCGGTCCGGCTAGAATCCTGGAGCGCGTCCGCGCCGGGCGGCTGATCCTCGACGGCGACGTCATCCTGCCTGCCGATGGTGAGACGATCAACGAGCGCCGCAAGCTCGCTCTGCATGGGCATATCACCGTCGCTGCCATCTTTACCGGCAAACGCTTCACCGAAGCCGCGATCAGTTATCGCGGCGTCCCCGTCGAGGATGAACGCGAAGCCTTTATCGACGAGATGCGCGAAGCGGCCAAGAAAGCTGCGCTGGCGCCCGCGAAGGAACAGGACAGACTGCGCGAGGCGGTTCGTCTGGCCGTCCGCCGCGTTGCGACCGACTGGACGGGAAAAAAGCCCGTGGTCGACGTCATGCTCGTGCAGCTCTGAACGGAACCACGACGATGAAATGGACTTCGATTCTCGCCATCTATCTGCTGTTCTGGGCGTTCAGTGCGTTTTTTGTGCTGCCGTTCCATGGTCGGCGAGCGAGCGATGACGATACGCCGCTGGTCAAGGGGCAGGATCACGGAGCCCCGGCGACGCTCCAACCCGGGCGCATCCTCATGCAGATGACCGTCGTCGCGACAGTCGGCTTCGTGATCTATTACGTCGCCTATGTGAACGGTTGGGTCGATCCCGACGTGATGAGCGGGCGGGCGTAAGCTATCGTCATTGCGAGCGAAGCGAAGCAATCTCCCGCTATCGTTTGTTATTGCCGATAGCTGGAGATTGCTTCGTCGCACGCGCCTCGCAATGACAGAGATTTAGTTGCGTAACCGGTCGATCGACTGCGCCAGCGCCACGTACAGCTTGCCGATATCGGACGACAGCAGGGTGACGCTGATCGCCGACCCGTCGCGGGCGCCGATCAGCAAGCGCAGCATGGCTTCGAAATCATGGATGAACTGGTTCACCGATGCGTGGAAGCCATTGTCATTCTGGTAAAGCCGCAGGATTTCCTTGGCCTCGCCATTCTCGATCAGTTTGACCGCGCGGCGCGCGAACACGCCGCGATCACCTTTCAGATAGGCGTCCCACGCGGTGTCGCTGACTTCGCTCGACAATATCTTGGTGACGTCGATCGCAGTCGATTTCAGCGCTTCGGTCAGCAACCCGACCTGTTTAGCCAGCGAATCGCGGTCGGAGGCCGCGATGGCCTGTTCGGCCTCAGCGACCCGCTGCTCGACGCTGGCGCTGGTGTCCATGATCGTGATCAGCTGGCGCATCAGGCGATCGGCCGCACCATTGGCGGCGGTAACGGCGCGCGCGGAGGCCTCTTCGATCGCGGTCAGCTGCGCCATGATCTCGTTCTTGAATGCGGCGTCGATCGCCTCGGTCGCGGTTGCCTGCATGGCTTGGCGGGCGCCTGCGACCAGCTTTTCAAGCGTCTGGCGCGCTTCGTCGGCGGCCGAATCGGCAGTGGCGCGCACTTCACCCAGCGTCGCGATCATCCTGGCGCCGCCTTGTTCGGCAAAGTCGTCGGCGCCATCGCGCAGCTTCGCCAGCGCGGCTTCGGCGTCCGCAAGCGATACATTGATGCGATCGACGAGCGCCTGCTGACTGGTCGCATGCCCCGCCATTTGCTCTTCGTTCGATTTGAGCGTCGCCTGGACCGCGTTGACGTGCGACATCGTCGACTGCGCGACAAGCTCCGACGCCTCGAGCATCGGTCGCAGCTGCGCCAGCGCCGTTTGCGTCGTCTTGCCGTGCGACGTCATGCGATCGAGCGCATGCGGTAGCGTCTCGTCGAGCTCGCGGGTGACGGCATCGAGGGCGAGGAGCAGCGATTCGGCGTGGGTGATCAGCTGGTGTGCCGATGCGTTGCCGCTCTGCACTTCTTGCATGAATGCCCCGAGCTGCGCTTTCGTGTCGTCGATTGACCGTCCGATGACACCCGTGCTGGCGCTGACGCTGATATCGAGCACCTCCAGCTGCTGCGCGACATCGGTAACATGCGCGGTGATCCGGGTGGCCAACGCGTCGCTGGCATCGGCATGCGCCGCCAGCTGGGCACCCATGGCGTCGCCAGCATCGCGCGCCGCGGCCAGCTTGCCATCCATCTGCGCCGCGGCCGTATCGACGCCATCGCGGAACAAGCGCCAGCTTTCATTCATCTGGGCGGTCACGGTAGCGACCGTGGAGGTCATGTCGTTGCGTGCCTCGGCGCTGACGCTCTTCATTCGTATGAGCGCGGCGTCATGGGCGTTGCCGACTTGTGTCGACGCGGCGACCAAGCTCGTTTCGGTCTCTTTGCCTTGTTCCTGCAGGGCGACGATTGCTTCGAGAATGCTGGCCGTCGCCGTCTCGCCGGTTTGCGCCGTTTTGGCCGCTTCTTCACCAAGCGCGGCAAGCTTGGCTTCGAGACTAGCGCCCTGCTGGTGCGCGACAAGGCCCGCTTCGCGGAAATTGACCGCGAGCCGCTGTGCAACATCGTCGATCCGCGGCAGTCCAGCGAGCAGCCCGTCCATGCGCTGGAGGGCGACATCGCCCGACCGTGCAAGCTGATCATGCGCGTTGGCGATTACCGAGGCGTTGCTGGCGAGCTTGTCGCTACTTTCACCCAAGCGCATCACGGTGTCGAGCCCAAGCTGCTGGACGATGCGCGCCTGTTCGCCAAGTTGCTTTTGCGCGTCGGCCAGATGAAGACCAAGCGAATGCATCGATTGGTTCAGTGCCAGATTCTCGTCGCGCAGCGCGGCCGCGATACGCGCGAAGCGCGCCTGTTCGGAGCGACCCGACCGCAGCAGCGCCATCCACAGGACCGCGAGAAGCGTGAGGGGCATCGCGATCATTGCGATCAATGCCGGCCAACTGCCGATGTCGGGAGTCACCGTGAAAGCATTGGTCGCCGTATAAACGGCAAAGACGGTCCAGCCGAGGCCGAGCAGACCGAGCAGGGCAGGGGCGATGCGATCGCGCCAGTTCGATGACCGACCCGCGTCAGCAAAGGCGACCTCCGGGTCATCGAGCGACGACATGTCGAGCCATTCGCGTTCGGCAGGCGCCTCTGCTTCGGTGGTGAGCACGGTTTCCGGCAGCGCGGTTTCGGCCGACGCTGCGATGTCCGCTTCCTGGTTTGCCGCGGAATCCCGCCACAATCCGACGATCTTCTTGTCCCCCGTCATTCCGCCTTCTTAGCATCAAATGGCCGTCTTGAAACGGAAACTTAACCACAAGCTGCCAACCCTGTGGAATGTCGTTCGATAGTGGCCCTCTTGACCGTTACCTTAGCGCCGCAATCGGTGACGATCCGGCGATCGCGCTGGACCTGCGCAGCGCGTTTACCGGCAGCGCGCGCGACCTGGCCGATTTGATGCGGCGTTCCCGCTGCGACGCCAATTGGGAGGTCGCGGCGCTCCGTCTGAAGGGGCTCGCTGCGACCTTTGGCATCATCTCGCTGATCGAACTGGCCGAGCAAGCCATGGCCGGCGCGCCGGGCGATCCCTTGGTGCTGCGCCAGATTAACGCCGCGATCGACGACATCGCCTGAGCGGCAGGCGGGGTTCAATCCCCGTTCAGCCGCTTCCGTACAAACAAATATCGATATAGGCTGTCTTGCCTTGGCAACGCGACGGGTTTAGCCGCGTTATGAAAGCGCGCAGGAACCCTGTTTGCGTGGCCAGTTTTCTTTGGGGCCAGTTTGCTTAGGGCTGACCGGCCGACAATGAGGAGAGATTTCGATGTTCATCCGTTTCCGCTCGATGCCCGCAACGGCCATGGCCGCTGTGCTGGGCTGCGCGCTGATGACGACCGCCACGCCGGCTGCCGCCCAGAAAAAGGAAAAGCCGAAAAAGCAAGAAGTCGCAAAGGGCAAACAGCTGGCCCCGAGCAAGGGATTTGCGCCGGCGCTCAAAAAGATGACCGACGCTTCGGCAGCTAAGGACGCTGCGACGTTGCAGGCGGCGCTGACTGAAGGGCAAGCGAGCGCTACGGCGCCCGACGACAAATATCTGGTTGGCTTTTACCAGCTCCAGCTTGGCGTTCTGAACAAGGATCAGACGCTGCAAGCGCAGGGGCTGGATGTCATGGTGGATTCGGGCCTGACCCCCGCCGAGAACATCGGCGTTTATAACTTCTATTCGGGCAATTTCGCTTATGGCGCGAAAAATTATCCCAAAGCGATCCAGCGGCTCGAAGCGGCAAAGGCGGCAGGATCGACCGAAGCCCCGCTCACGCTGATGCTGGTCGATAGCTATCTCAACGCCGGGCAGCTCGATCAGGGCTTGGCTGCGGCCAAGGCTGCCATCGAAACCAGCCGTAGCGCGGGTCAACGCCCATCCGACGAACTATATGTCCGTCCGATCAAGGCGTTACAGGCCGCGAAGCGGAACGACGAAGCGCTCGATTTGATGACATTGCGGATGCGCGATTACAATCAGCCGGCGGTTTGGCGGCAAACGCTGTTCATTCTGCTGCAGCAGACTTCGGACAAGGAAATCGGGCTTGATGTGCTTCGTCTGATGCGCGCGACCAATGCGATGACCGAGCGTCCTGAATATCTGGAATATGCCGCTCTCGCGACCGAAGCGGCTTTGCCGGGTGAAGTGGTATCGCTCATCAAGGCGGGCAAGGCGAGCAAGGCGATCCCGACCCCCGACGCGAAGCTCGACGAAGTTCTCAAGTCGCAGTCGGACCGGATTGGCGACGAGGAATCGACGCTCACAGCCTATGCCGCAAAGCCTTCGACGCAGTCGAATCCTAAAGTTGCCGGCGCAACGGGTGATGCCATGGTCGGCTATGGCCGCTACGCAGATGCGGTCCCGTTGTACAAGGCAGCGCTGGCGGCTGGCGGCGACAAGGAGCTTTGGACCTATCGGCTCGGCGTTGCGCAATCCTATGCCGGTGATGCCGCTGGAGCCAAGGCTAGCTTTGCGCAGGTTGCCGGTTCGCGCAAGCGGCTCGCGCAGCTTTGGATGACCAAGATCGACGCGGCCGCTGCTCCGGCTGCCCCCGCGGCGGCACCAGCGGCTCCTGCCACTGGAACCTGATTCTCGTCGGGCTTTTTTACGAAAAAGGGCGCCATTCCGAATTGGAACGGCGCCCTTTTTTTGCTGGCGATTCGGAATTCGAACCCGTCAGGCTTCGACGGGAATCCCAGCTAGCTGCTTTGCCGTGCGAATCGTCAGCGATGTCTTCACGCTGGTGACGTTGGGCGCCGACGTCAGATGCGCCGTGAGGAACGACTGGAAGCTCTGCAGGTCACGCGCGACGACTTTCAGCAGAAAGTCGATCTCGCCGTTCAGCATATAACATTCGCGTACTTCGGGGAGTCCGCCGACATAATCCTCAAACGCTTTCAAGTCGGATTCGGCCTGACTGCGCAGGCTGACCATCGCGAACACGGTGATGCCATAGCCCAGCTTCGCTGCATCCAGATCGGCATGATAGGATCGGATGACCCCCGACTCCTCGAGCGCGCGCACCCGGCGCAGGCAGGGTGGGGCGGTCAATCCGACCATTTGCGCCAGTTCGACATTCGTCATCCGGCCGTTTTTCTGTAGTTCGTCCAGTATCTGAAGATCGATCTGATCGAATTTCTGACTCGCCATCGTTGAAACATCCGCTTTCCAAAACTGCGATGACCATAATATTATTTCAGGCGATTGCAATTGTCCCACAATGTGACGTGGCCAGTGAAGGCACTTTCATGACCAGGGGATTCACGCTAGCCGGTAAGCTTACGGTAACCAACGATAGAAGGTGTGGGGCTGGTTTCGCGTGACTGCTGACTCGATGATCGCGACCATCTTGCGCCAAGCGCCTGCGGACGGCCGCGCCAGCATCGCGGCGTGGCGCCAACTCTCCGATATTCTGGCTCAGCGCGGCAATCAACTGGCTGATGAAGATATTCGTCGCAGCCTGCATGCGCTCGCCGTTTTGCGTCCGCGCGTTCCCGAATCGGTGCGCCGCGATTGCGCGCGGTCGATAGCCAAGCACGGCCGATTTGCGCCGGTGGTGGCGCTTTATGCGAATGACGTGGCAGCCGTGTCGGCGATCATGCTGCGCAGCGCCCAGTTGTCGGAAGCCGACTGGCTCGCGATGTTGCCGGCGACCAACGCCATGGCACGGTCGGTGCTGGCCGGGCGAGTCGACTTGCCGCAGGGGGTTTATCGCGCGCTCGCCAGTCTGGGAAGTGCTTCGGTGGCGCTACCCCAGCCGGCAACCATGGCCTCCGCCGCAATGGACGAGGCCGTCCCGGCGCCGGTCGTCCCGCTCCACGCTGCCCCGGATGCTGCCGTGGAAAATGGCACCAGCCAAATCAGCGAACTCGTCCGCCGGATCGACAAATTTCAGTCGACCCGCGGCCAACCCGCGGCGGCAACGGCTGCCCAAGCGTCGCGGGCCGCGTTCCTGTTCGAAACCGGCCCCGATGGCGTGATCCAGTGGGTCGACGGCGTCACCCGCGGCGCGGTGATCGGGCTATCGATTGCCGAGGCGGCCTTTGGCGGCGAGCCCGGGACCGACGGCGTCGCCGCGGGCGCGTTTCGCCAGCGCGCCGAAATCCTGAATGCGCGTATGATGCTGGAAGGTACGCCTGCCGACGCGGGTGAATGGCGCTTTTCGGCGTTGCCGTGGTTTGACCCGGCCACGGGACAGTTTCGCGGCTATCGCGGCAGCGCGCGCCGCCCCAATCGCAGCGAGACCCCCTATGGTCGGCCCGTCGCCGAGGATTCGGGCGATTCGATCCGCCAGCTGATCCACGAACTGCGGAGCCCGCTTAACGCCATTTCGGGCTTTGCCCAGATCGTCGCCGGACAGATGTTCGGACCGGTCAATCAAAGCTATCGCACGATGGCCGATACGATTGTCGCTGACGCGCTTTCGGTCCAGACGATTATCGACGATCTGGAAACTGCGGCGCGAAGCAACGCCGCCATCGTCGATCCGTCGCCAAGCGAGATTGTCGATGTCGGTGCGGTCGTAACCCAGGTCGAAAGCGATCTTGCGACATTGTTGCGGGAACAGCGCGTCGACCTGAGCATTTCGCGGGTCGGCGGACCTTTCATGGGGCTGAGCAATGATGCCAACGCGCGGCGCATGGTCGGCCGCCTGTTGACCGCGCTGGTCGACGTATCCGAAACGGGCGCAATTCTGGTTGGCCAACTGGTCACCGAATCGCCGCACGACGATATGTTGCAACTGCGGATTGTCCGGCCCGCGACGATCCGCTTTGCCACCGCCGCCGACCTGCTCGATCCGGGATTCAGCCCCGAAGGCGAAGCGCCCGGGGCTGCGGTGCTCAGCTTGGGCTTTTCATTGCGGCTGGTTGACAGTCTGGCCCGCGCGGTTGGCGGACGGCTCGACATCGGGCATAACGCCTTGACCTTGCACCTGCGCTCCGCCAACTCGAAGGCCGAGGTCGAGCTGGAAGCCCAGCAAGGCGAATAGCCCGAGGTGGCAGCGGCAAAGGGGAGCGCGGTGCAGCCTGCGGGCAATTTCTTGGCAGATCCGGCGGCATCCGACTTGGTGGAACTGGCCGCGGACGATCGGCCGCGCTTTTGGGTCACGATCGACACCGAAGAGGATTTCGACTGGGCCTCGCCGTTCGCCCGCACTGGCTATGGCCTCGCGTCGGTCCCCGCGCTCGCTGAATGCCAGGATTATTTTAGCCGCGCGAATGTGAAGCCGATTTATCTGGTCGATTGGCCGATCGTCGCCGATGATCGCGCGGTCCAAATTCTCGGTGCTGCTCAGGCCACTGGCCATTGCGAGATCGGGGCGCAGCTTCACCCGTGGGTCACGCCGCCGCACGACGAAGACGTCAGCGCGCGCAACAGCTATGCCGGCAATCTGCCCCCCGATCTGCAGCGCGCCAAGATGACGGCGCTGCGGGACGCGATCCGCGATCGTTTCGGAACGGCGCCGACCGTGTACCGCGCCGGACGTTATGGCCTTGGCCCCGATAGCGCGACGATGCTCGCCGAATTGGGTTTCCGCTGTGATACGTCGGTGCGTGCTGGGTTCGATTACCGTTCTGGTCATGGCCCGGACTATCGCGGCGCACCTCTGCACCCGTGGTGGGTGCAAACCAAAGCGGGGGCGGTGCTCGAGGTACCGGTGACGACGGTGTTTGGCGGCATGCTGGGGAACGCCGGGCAGCGCGTCTATCACGGCGTGGCACGCAACGGTACGCATGCCGGTGCGGTGCTGGCGCGGCTGGGCATTGTCGAACGCATTGCGCTCACGCCCGAAGGGATTCCCGCCGGACGCGCCTGCAAGGCGATCGACATCGCCGTCGACCGGCGGCTGCCCGTCCTCAACTTTTCGTTCCATTCGCCGTCGCTGCAACCGGGCAATACTCCCTATGTACGCAGCCCTGCTGACCTCGACCTGTTCTATCGCTGGTGGGACGTGGTACTGAATCATCTGGCGCGGCGCGGAGTCGAGGCGACCACGGCGGCGGCAATACTGGCGATGGCCGAAAGCAGGACAATGCGCTGAGCGTTGGCGCTTGCCAATCCGCCGCGCGCTCCGCTATCGCCTGCAGACCCCCAGCGGGTTGCAAAGGGGGGCCTGTAGCTCAATGGTAGAGCCGGCCGCTCATAACGGCTAGGTTGCGGGTTCGAGTCCTGCCGGGCCCACCATTTCCTCCAAGCATTTCCCTTGCAAATCGCAACTGATGACGGTCCATTGCACCGGCAGAAGGAGAGGGACATGGGAAAGCGGCGGACGATCCTGATCGGAGGGCTTGCGGTCATTGCGGTCGTGGCGGGAACGGTCGCGGTGCGCACCGCGACCTTCGCACCCACGGATATTGCCGACGGCAGCGACGTCCGGCTTGCGGCGACGCCGACCTATGATTTGCAGGCCGCGGTTGTGCACCTGAGCGCGGCGGCGCAGATCAAGACGATTTCGCATCAGAATGCGGCCCAGAATGACATTGCCGAATGGGATCGGCTACACAGCTGGCTGGCCGCGACCTATCCAGCCACCCATCGCGCCATGACGCGCACCATATTGCCGAACCGCACCCTCATCTATCATTGGCCGGGCAGCGACACATCGCTGGCGCCGATCATCGTCATGGCGCACCAAGATGTGGTACCGGTCACCGAAGGCACCGAAGCTGACTGGAAATACCCGCCCTTCGCTGGGACGGTTGCCGAACAAGCCGTTTGGGGGCGCGGTACTGTCGACGACAAGGGGTCGCTGATCGGTCTGTTCGAAGCGCTCGAAGCGCTGGCGGCGCAGGGGTTCCAACCCAAGCGCAGCATTTACTTAGTTTCCGGTCATGATGAAGAGGCGGGCGGCGCAGGGGCCGTTGGGGCGGCCGCAAAACTGAAGGCCGACGGGGTGCGCGCCCTTTTTACACTCGATGAAGGCAGCGTGGTGCTCCGCGATACACCGGTGATCAACGGTCCGGCTATCCTGATCGGCATCGCTGAAAAGGGCTATGCGACGCTTCAGGTCACTGCCAATGCGCCCGGCGGGCATAGTTCGATGCCGCCCGCCGAAACCGGTGTGACGACGCTGGCGCGCGCTGTCCTCGCGATCGCGGAAAGCCCATTCCCCGTCGAAATGCGCGGCCCTGGTGCGGCCATGGTCGAATCATTGGCGGCGCGTAAGGGTGGCACAACAAAGATGGCGGTCGCCAATCAATGGCTGTTCTCGCCGATTTTGAAACGCCAGCTCGCGGCATCGCCGTCGACGGCGGCGGCTTTTCACACCACCATCGCGCCAACGATGCTGGTGGGAAGCCCGAAGGAGAATGTGCTGCCGCAATCGGCGACGGCGCTGATCAACTATCGCATCGCGCCGTGGAACAAATCGGCCGACGTCATGGCGCGGGCAAAGGCGGCGGTTGGTGATGCGCCGGTCGAACTCAGCTGGGTCAAGCCGCCGAACGAACCTTCGCGCGTTTCTTCGACCAGTTCGCGAGGCTGGAGATATGTCGTCGCCGCCGCGCGCGCCGACGCGCCCGACGCCGTGGTCGCACCCTTTCTCGTTGTGGCCGCGACCGACAGCCGCAGCATGGAGTCGATTTCGCAGGATGTGTACCGCTTCATGCCGATGCACTTCACATTGAAGGAAACCGCGATGATCCACGGCACCAACGAACATATGAAAGTCGACAGCTTCAAACGCATGATCGATTTCTATGCGCGGCTGATCGCGACCTCTGCCGGGTGATTTGCGGCCCGGGTAACTTGGGCTGGATTGATCTGGGAGGATAGTGGTCGGGGAGACAGGATTCGAACCTGCGACATCCTGCTCCCAAAGCAGGCGCGCTACCGGGCTGCGCTACTCCCCGACTACTGGTTGGCGCCTTAGACAGGGCGAAGGCGCAAGTCTATCCCGCGTAAGCATTAGGCAAAGAAAAAGGCGGCCTTCCCGAAGGAAGACCGCCCGTTTCTCGTTTCAGTCAACGCCCCGAAGGGCTGTGACTTACTTCTTTTCTTCAGCCGGAGCGGCAGCAGCCGGAGCAGCAGCGGCATCAGCCGGAGCAGCCATGGCGTCGGCCGGAGCAGCAGCTTCTGCACCAGCAGCAGCAGCGTCGGCACCAGCAGCAGCGGCTTCAGCGCCAGCAGCAGCGGCGTCGGCGCCTTCTTCAGCAACTGCTTCAGCAGCAGGAGCTTCCGTGGTGGCTTCTTCAGCAGCCTTTTCACCGCAAGCGGCGAGGGCGAACATGCTGGCAGCAACGGCGATAGCAGCAAATTTCTTCATGATGTGTGGGCTCCCTAAAATGCCTTAACGCGATGGGGAACTTTCCCGTCCCGCGAGCGGCGGGATTTAGCCGTTCCATGTGAATCGTCAACAAAAATAATTGAGATGGTCAGCGGGCTCGGAAATCTGTCATTTCTGAGTCACAATCAGGGAAGCTCGGTATCGCTGCTATCGGCGAGAATCGCCAAAGCAGTCGTCCAGACCATGACATTTTGCCGCAGCTGGACCGGATCGATCTTGTCCAGCGTGTCATCGGGCGTGTGGTGCAGATCGAAATAGCGCGTGCCATCCTGGGCAAAGTCGATCGCGGGAACGCCCGCCGCGACCAATGCGCCGATGTCGGCGCCGCCGCCTGCCGGGTCTTTGCCGCGGACAACCCCATAAGACGCAATCGCCGCGCTGATCCGGTCGGTGAGCGACTTTGCACTGTCAGGCAGCTTGAAATCGACCCGCCACACGCGGTCGGCGCCGAAATCTGATTCCATCGCGACGGCATGCTTTTCTTTCCCATACGCGTTGAAATAGGCCTTGCCGCCGAACACTCCGACTTCTTCTGCGCCCGCCCACAGGATGCGGATGGTGCGGCGCGGCTGGCCCGCCATCATCACATATTTGGCAGCTGCTGTGATGATCCCGCAACCCGCCGCATCGTCGATCGCGCCGGTACCAAGGTCCCAGCTGTCGAGGTGGCACGCGAGGATGATCGGGCTGGCGGCGGGGTCGCTGCCGGGAACTTCGGCGATGACATTGCCCGACGTCTGCTGCCCCAGGTTCCGCGGCGTTAGCAGCAGCTTCATGCGCAGCGCTTCGGGCGTGTCGCCATGCCCGCTCGCCGGTCGCATTGCCTGCGCGCGCGTCCATTGACGGACCAACTGGTCGGCATCGGGGTTCGACAGCGCGCCAGCCGGGATCGGTTTGACGCCGGTATCAAAATTGGTGACTCCCGTGTGCGGGTTGCGGTGGCTGTCGGTACCGATCGAGCGGATGACGATGGCGATCGCACCCTTTTTCGCCGCAACATTGGGACCAGTGAAGCGGCCGCGGCCATAAGTGCCATAGCCGCTGCCGTCCTGGGTTGGCGCCATCTTGTGGTCGATAAAGACGATCTTGCCTTTGACGGCGCGATCGGGTGCGGCCTGCAACGCGTCGAAGCTGGCGAAATACACGACCTCGCCCTCAATCCCTTTCGGGCCGGTCGGTGCGCTGTTCCCCAGCGCGGCAATGGCCAGTTTCTGAGGGTGGAACGGACCAATCAACGACGCCTGTTCTTCGCCGCGAACCCAGGTCGGCATCTTGAACTTTTCTTCGCGGACGTTCTGGAACCCCATCTCTCGCAGGCGTTGGACGGCCCAGGTTCGCGCCGCAGCTTCGGCTTCGGTCGCGGCCTGACGCGGTCCGATTTCGGTGGTGAGGTCTTCGACAATCCACCACGCAAGGTCTTGCCCTTGCTGCGCCAGTTCCGCCGCGACAGGTTCGGCGGCGAGGGTGGTGGTGCTGACGATGGCGGCAGCGGACAGGGCGAAGAGGCGAATAGCGCGACCAATGATTTTCATGCCACATCCCTAACGAGTTCGCGCCGCCAACGGCAAGCGTCGATTGCCAAATTCGCGCCCATTCGCTAACCGCCCCACGATTCCTTCTCGTCCGGCCGCGCGCGCGGCCCAGCCCATATTCGGAGCATTTCCATGGCCGCCCAATATAGTTTCGTGATGAAGGGTCTGAACAAGACCTATCCCGGCGCGCAAAAGCCGACACTCAAGGATCTGAGCCTGCAATTTTATCCCGATGCCAAGATCGGCATCGTTGGCCCGAACGGCACCGGCAAGTCCACCTTGATGAAGATCATGGCGGGTATCGACACTGAATTTACCGGCGAAGCCTGGGCGGGTGAAAACATCACGGTCGGTTATCTGGCGCAGGAGCCCGAGCTCGACCCGACCAAGACGGTCAAGGAAAACGTCATGGACGGCGTCCGCGAAGTCGCCGACATGATGGAGCGCTTCAACGAAATCAGCACGCTGATGGGTGATCCCCCCGCCGACGCCGACTTCGACGCGTTGATGGAGGAAATGGGTACGCTGCAGGAAAAGATCGACGCGGTCGACGGCTGGACCCTCGACAACCAGCTCGAAATCGCGATGGAGGCTTTGCGCTGCCCGCCGGGCGATGCGAGCGTCGAGAGCCTGTCGGGCGGCGAAAAGCGCCGCATCGCGCTCACCCGCCTGCTGCTCGAAAAACCCTCGATCTTGCTGCTCGACGAACCGACCAACCACCTCGATGCCGAAAGCGTAGCTTGGCTCGAAAAGCATCTTGTCGACTATCCGGGCAACGTCATCCTCGTCACCCACGATCGCTACTTCCTCGACAATGTCGTGAACTGGATCCTTGAACTCGATCGCGGGCGCTATTTTGTCTATGAGGGCAACTACTCCACCTACCTCGAAAAGAAAGGCAAGCGCCTCGAGCAGGAATCGCGCGAGGACGCCGGTCGCCAGAAGGCGATCAAGGACGAGCTCGAATGGATCCGGCAGTCGCCGAAAGCCCGCCAGGCCAAATCAAAGGCGCGTATCAAAAGCTTTGACCAGCTGGTCGAGGCGCAGGAAAAGCGCATCCCCGGCAAGGCGCAGATCGTCATTCAGGTTCCCCAGCGCCTTGGCGGCAAGGTTATCGAGGTCGAAAACATCTCGAAAGCCTATGGCGACAAGCTGCTCTTTGAAGACCTGTCCTTCTCGCTGCCGCCCGGCGGCATCGTCGGGGTCATCGGTCCGAACGGCGCCGGCAAGTCGACCCTGTTCAAACTGATCACCGGACAGGAAATCCCCGACAGCGGGCAGGTCGTCATCGGCGATACTGTCCACCTTGGCTTCGTCGACCAGAGCCGCGACGATCTGAAACCCGATAACAATGTCTGGCAGGAAATTTCGGGCGGCGCCGAAATGATGAACATCGGCAAGCACGAAATGCAGACGCGCGCCTATGTCGGCGCCTTCAACTTCAAGGGTGTCGACCAGCAGAAAAAGGTCGGCCAGCTGTCGGGCGGCGAACGCAACCGCGTCCATATGGCCAAGATGCTGAAACAGGGCGGCAACGTTCTGCTGCTCGACGAACCGACCAACGATCTCGACACCGAAACGCTCGCCGCGCTTGAAGAAGCGCTGGAGAATTTCGCAGGCTGCGCGGTGGTCATCAGCCATGACCGCTTCTTCCTCGATCGCCTCGCGACCCACATCCTCGCGTTCGAGGGCGACAGCCATGTCGAATGGTTCGAAGGCAATTTCGAATCCTATGAAGAAGACAAGATCCGCCGCCTCGGCGACGACGCAACGCGGCCGCATGCGACGTCGTACAAAAAGCTGACGCGCTGACCGGCGTGGGGGAGGCGGCGCCTGTTTCATCGAGTGCGATCCGCTTGGATGCGGACGCGCTAAACGCCTTTTTGACCGAGGCCTTTCCCCATTCGGCCCCCGGCACGCGCGGTCATGTCGAGTCGGCCGCACCCGGGCATATCCAGGCGCGGATGGACCCGACCGACAAGGCACTGCGTCCCGGCGGCCTGATTTCTGGACCGACCCAGATGGGCTTCGCCGACATGGCTGCCTATGCGCTCGTCCTCGCACATATCGGCCCCGTGGCGATGGCCGTAACCAGCGCGCTCAACTACCAGTTCCTGCGCCCGTGCCGGCCGGGTCCGCTGTTTGCCGACGCAAACATGCTGCGCCTTGGCAAGCGGCTGGCGGTAATGGATGTGCGGATATGGACGGACGATCCTGACAGGCCGGTGGGGCAAGCAAATGTGACTTACGCGATTCCCTAACTGGCGTGATCGACGACGGCTACCGACCAATTGCGGACATTGCAGTCAATCGCGATCATAGTTACCGTCGCAATATGACGGATGATCACTCATTCCTGCCTGCTTCGCTTGCCAATCCGGAAAAGCGAGAAGAGCTCATTCTATATCTCCAAGAGCTAGCGGCGGAAGATCCGGAAGAACTGTGGCACAACGAGCGCGAACAAGGACTGATGCCTAGCATCGATCAGATTTTTCATTTCTTCTTTGACGACAATGATTTTGATGAACGCGCGATCGGCGAAAGTCTTTTGGACACAGAAGAAGCCAAGACCATCGACGAGGTGAAGGCCTTGTTGGACGCGATGCTTGTGGACCTACCCAAGGGAGAAGACGCAGCATTCGTCAGCCATCACTTATGGCCACGCTTGCGCACTAGGGCGCAAGCCGCACAATCTGCTTTTGAAGCGCGGACCTAAACGGCAGCTTCCCACCCCAAACATGCCGTTTACCGAACAACCGCTTATGTGATCAGCGTATCGCGGGTGGAACTTCCCACAACACCAATTTGGTGGCGTGAACATCCTCACGCGCCTTGGCGGCGTCGAGGCGTTCCAACTTGATGCTGCCCTTCAAGGCGCCCATTTCGATCATCGCGCCGATCACGACGACCCCGCCCGCGCCGACATCAATGTCGAATTCGGCAGGATGCGCCAGCTTTGCCTTGGCGGTCGCGATATGCAGGTGATGTCGCCCCGGCTCAACATCGGCCATCAGCATCTGGCCCGACTTAATCTGACCCTTTGCCGATCCGTCGAGGATCACGTTCATGCCCTGTAGCGCCGCAACAAAGCCGCGGCGCGTGACATGGATGCGCGCTTTCCCCGCAGGCGCCTGCATTGTCCGCGCGTCGGCGATGACAGCGGTATCGGCCTTGGCGCCGCTCTTGTTACTCGACAGCGCCCAGAAACAGAAGATCACGATGCCGCCGATCAGCAGCACCGACAGGATGAGCAAGGTTCCTGGCGACAGGACGCTGGCCAGCGATGGCCCCATGAACGCGCCGACTACCGCCGCTACAAAAATGAGGGTCAGCCACATCGCATTCTTGCTCATAATGCGCTCCTGTTTCAGGCGGCGGGCACGAATTCCCCGGTCGCTTCGTCCAATAAATGCAGCACCCCATCGCTGATCGCGAAAAAGGCGCCGCGGACGCGCAATGTGCCGCGCCGCTCTTTTTCCTGAATGCAGGGAAAAGTCCTGAGATTGTCTATGCTTACGCGCACCGCTGCCAGCTCCATCGCACGGCCTGCTTCGCGGTTGTTGATGTCGGGGTGGTCGCTGCGTACCTGCGCGCTGGCGTCATCGAGCATCGCGATCCAGTCGGCGATGAAACCGCCGCGTCCGGGCTCGGCGCCCGCCATCGAGCGGTGCAGCGCCGCGTGGCAGCCGCCGCACAGACCGTGGCCCATCACGACGATCTCCTCGACGTGCAGAAACTGAACCGCAAATTCGAGCGCCGCCGACACGCCGTGGCGACCGGGCGTGGTCTCGAACGGCGGAACCAGCGCTGCGACGTTGCGGACGACGAAGATTTCGCCCGGATTGGTGTCGAAAATCTGCGACGGTTCGACGCGGCTGTCGGAACAGGCGATCACCATCACCTTGGGCGATTGTCCCTCGGCCAACCCGTCCCAGCGTTCGCGCTGTTCTTGCCAGCCGCCGTCACGGAAACGGCGGTAACCTTCGATCATCTGTGCAAAGTGAGTCATGGACGCGCCTTAGCATAGGTAGAGAGGTTGAGAAGAGCCGCGCGCGGGACTATGTGATCGAAATGAACGCTCCTGCACAACCCGCATCCACTCCCAGCCAGCGCCAGCGCAAGCCCGACTGGATTCGTGTCAAAGCGCCAACCAGCCCCGGCTATGCCGAAACGCGCAAGCTGATGCGCGAGCTGAACCTCAACACGGTGTGCGAAGAGGCGGCGTGCCCGAACATCGGCGAATGCTGGACTAAAAAACACGCGACGGTGATGATCCTGGGCGACACCTGTACCCGCGCCTGCGCCTTCTGCAACGTCAAGACCGGGATGCCGCGCGCGGTCGATCTGCTCGAACCCGAACATACGGCGATCGCGGCGGCGAAGATGGGGCTCAGCCACATCGTCATCACCTCGGTCGATCGCGACGACCTGCCCGATGGCGGCGCGAGCCAGTTCGTCAAGGTTATCAACGCACTGCGCCGCGAAACGCCCCAGACGACGATCGAAATCCTGACCCCCGATTTCCGTAACAAGCCCGAAAGCGCGGTGGCGGCGATCGTCGATGCGCGGCCAGACGTCTATAACCATAATCTCGAAACCGTGCCGCGGCTCTATCCGACGATCCGCCCCGGCGCGCGATACTATGCCTCGCTGCGCCTGCTCGAAAGCGTGAAACGCCGCGATCCGTCGATCTTCACCAAATCGGGGATCATGCTCGGGCTCGGCGAACAGCGGATGGAAGTGCACCAGGTGATGGACGACATGCGCAGCGCGGACATCGATTTCATGACGATGGGGCAGTACCTGCAGCCGACGCCGAAGCACGCCAAGGTGATCGACTTCGTGACCCCGCAAGCGTTTGACGCCTATGCCCAGATCGCGCGCGCCAAAGGGTTCCTGCAGGTCGCTTCGTCGCCGCTGACGCGCTCAAGCTATCACGCCGGCGACGATTTCGAACGGATGCGCGCGGCGCGTGAGGCGCAGCTGGCACGCGCCAACGCCGGCTGATTCCGCTCTTGCCAAGGCACCACGAAACCCGCGTCCTGCCGTATAGCGACGAGCAGATGTTTGCGCTCGTCACCGATATCGAGCGCTATCCGGAGTTTCTGCCGTGGGTGATCGCGCTGCGTCTGCGCAGCGAGAGCGAACAGGAAGCTGTCGCCGACATGATCGTCGGGTTCAAAGGGCTGCGCGAAAGCTTTTCCTGCCGAGTCCACAAACAGCGGCCGCGCGAGGTCATTGTCAGCTATATCGACGGACCTATGCGTCACCTCAGCAATGAATGGCATTTTACTGCGGTCGAGGGCGGCGGGTGCCGCGTCGACTTCATGGTCGACTTCGCTTTCCGCAGCCGGATGTTCGAAGCACTGGCCGGGCAGATGTTCGACAAGGCGCTGCGCAAGATGATCACGGCGTTCGAAACGCGCGCCGACGATCTTTATGCTGCGGGCAGCGCAATATCTTCCGAGGGCCGCAGTTCGTCTCTTTCGGGCTGAAGCAGATCGAGCGCGAACAGGGTCGCATGATGGCGAATTGTGGCGCGATCATTTGATTCGAACTGGACCCGCTGGCTGAAATAGTCGTCGGGATCCTGGCCGCGCAGCGCGCGGGCGAAAACGACCAAGCCCACCGGTTTCTTTTCCGATCCGCCGCCAGGGCCGGCGATGCCGGTGATCGCGACGGCAATATCGGCGTCGCTGTTGGCAAGCGCACCTGCCGCCATAGCCCACGCGGTAGCGAGCGAGACCTCGCCAAAGGTTTCCAGGATTTCGCTGCTCACGTCGAGTTGGCTCTGCTTGGCATCGCCTGAATAGGTGATGAAGCCCGCCGAAAAAACATCCGAACTACCAGCGATGTCGGTCAGCGCCGCGCTGACCATGCCGCCGGTGCAGCTTTCGGCGACCGCCACTTTGCGCCCCGCAGCGCGATTGTTGGCGAGCACAATCGTTGCAAGCGCGTCGCGCACGGCAAGCCGCGATTCATCGTCAGGCAGCACGGTCAATTCTCCGGAAGTTGCAAAGTCGCGACAGCCTGCGCAGCGATCCCCTCGCGGCGACCGGTGAACCCCAGCCGCTCCGTCGTTGTCGCTTTTACACTAACTCGTTCGAGCGGGATCGCAAGGATTTCGGCGATGCGGGAGCGTATCGTCCCACGGTGTGGGCCAATCTTGGGTGCTTCGGCGATGATCGTCAGGTCGACATGATCGATACGACCGCCCCGTTCTGCGACGCGGGTCGCAGCAAAGTCGAGGAAGCGGTACGAAGCAGCACCCCGCCATTGCGGATCGCTCGGTGGGAAATGATCGCCGATGTCGCCGTCGCCGAGCGCACCGAGGATCGCGTCGGTCAGCGCATGAAGCCCGACGTCGGCATCGCTGTGACCTTCAAGACCATGACTATGCGGGATTTCTATGCCGCCGATCCACAGCGGCTTGTCGGCGACAAGGCGGTGGACATCATATCCCAAGCCGACCGTGGTACGTGTCATAGTCCTGATTCCCAGCAGGCCGAAGAGGATCGCCATATCCTCGGCATATGTCAGTTTGTGGAGCCGGGCCTCGCCAGGCACCGCCGCGACCGCGACGCCCAGTCGCCGGACAAGCTGCGCATCGTCGGTCGCGGTCGCCCCGACCGCCGCGACATGGGCTCGGCGCAATGTCCCAAGACGAAACGCCTGCGGCGTCTGAACGCGGGCCAGCGTACTGCGGTCGACGACGTCGCCTGCCGCATCGTCCGTTTGTTCGACAAGTGTATCGGGAACCGGCAGCGTGGGAATCGCGGCCTCGGCGTCGACTAGCGCCGCGAGCAAGCGATCGATTACCTCCGCGCTCACGCCGGGCCGCGCGGCATCGTGAACAAGCACCAGCGCATCGTCATCCCAATCGGAGAGCCCCACGAGCGCATTGGAGACAGATTGTTGCCTTTCGGCGCCGGGATCGGCGGAGATCCAGCCTGCCGGCAAGGGTCCTGCGGCCGCCATGACGTCGCAATTCGCCACCAGCACGCCGCCGGCCACCGCGGGATGCGCGGCAAAGGCGTCGAGGCTCCAGCGCAGCACCGGCTTGGCGCCCAGCATCGCGAGCTGCTTCGGGACGTCGAATCCCGCGCGCACGCCTTGACCGCCGGCCAGCAGCACGACCGCGACGAGCGGGGCAGGGGAAGAAGCGAAATCGTTCATATCACGCGCCGGGTAGCGCAGCCACGCCTTGCGGGGAAGCGGCTTAGCGTGTACGGGCTGCTCAAATTTTAGGCAATTAGACGAAAGCTTCCCCCATGGCGCCGCTGCGGCCCATCCAGATCGGCAACATCACCATCGCGGATCCCGTAATCCTCGCGCCGATGACGGGCGTCACCGACATGCCTTTCCGCACGCTGGTGCGTCGCTATGGTTCTGGGCTGAATGTTACGGAGATGATCGCGAGCCAGGCCGCGATCCGCGAAACGCGTCAATCGATCCAGAAAGCCGCGTGGCATCCGGTCGAAGAACCGGTGTCGATGCAACTCGTCGGCTGCACCCCCTATGAAATGGGCGAGGCAGCGAAGCTGAACGAAGATCGCGGCGCCGCGATCATCGACATCAACATGGGCTGCCCGGTGCGCAAGGTGACCAGCGGCGACGCGGGGTCGGCGCTGATGCGCGATTTGAAGCTCGCATCGGCGCTGATCAAAGCCTGCGTCGAGGCGGTCAAGGTGCCTGTGACGGTCAAGATGCGAATGGGGTGGTGCCACGACAGCCTGAACGCCCCCGAACTGGCGCATATCGCTGAGGATCTGGGCGCGAAGCTGGTGACGGTTCACGGCCGCACCCGTAACCAGATGTACCGCGGCGAAGCCGACTGGAGCTTTATTCGTTCGGTCAAGGACGCGGTATCGATCCCGGTGATCGCCAATGGCGACATTTGCTCGGCCGACGACGCGCGCACCGCGCTGGCGCAAAGCGGCGCCGATGGCGTGATGATCGGTCGCGGCGCCTATGGTCGTCCCTGGCTGCTTGGGCAGGTCATGGCGGCGCTGCGCGGCGAGGGCGATCGGCCTGATCCCGGTATCGACGAACAATATGACGTCATTACATCGCATTACCGCGCGATGATCGACCATTACGGCGAGATTACCGGGGTCAATATGGCGCGCAAGCATCTCGGCTGGTACGTCAAGGGGCTGCACGGCTCGGCCGAATTCCGCAACATGGTCAACCAGATCCCCAGCAGCCGCGACGTGCTCGATGCGCTCGAACGTTTTTACACGCCGTTCCTGAGCAAGGCCGCCGCGTGAGCGCGCTCACGTCGAGCATACCGAGCTTCGACCACGACGAGCTGATCCAGTCGCATCCCATCCCGACATTGTTAATCGACAAGGGCGGCGTCGTGTTGTTCGTCAACGCCGCCGCCGAGCAGATGTGCAACGTCAGCCGTTCGGCAATGGTGGGGCGCGTCGTTTATGATGTGATCGACATGGATCGCAGCTATCGCCAACGGATGAGCGACGCAGCGACGTCGGCGTTGTTCGCGCATCGTGCCGAAATTTCGGTTGGCGGGCGCAAGACGATTTTCGTTGATATGCAGATGGTCCCTTATGGCCATAGCGGCCACCGTATCCTGGCGCTCGTCCCCGCGCAAAGCGAGACCGAACTGATGGGCGGTGCGATCGGGCGATCGGGCCGCGCCGCAGGGGGCGCCGCATCCATGCTGGCGCACGAGATCAAGAACCCGCTCGCAGGGATCAAGGGCGCGGCGCAGCTGCTGGCACGCAAGACCGACATCAGCGGCGAGCGTTTCACGACGCTGATCTGCACCGAGGTCGACCGGATCGCGACGCTGATCGACCAGATGGAGCATTTTTCGCGGGGACAGCCGATCGCCTGCGCGCCGATAAACCTTTATCAACCGATCCATCAGGCGATGGAAACGGCGCGCGCGCGCCAGTTTCCAGGAGTTCGCTTTGCCGAGGATTTCGATCCGTCGTTGCCGCTCGTGCATGGGAATCATGACGCCATGGTGCAGATTTTGCTCAATCTGGTGACCAATGGTTGCGAGGCTTTGGGTGGGCGCGACGATGGAGTTGTGCGGCTGGCGACCGCCTATCGCCACGGCCTGTCGATCGACAATGGCGACGGGCGCGGTCGCATCGCGCTGCCGATCGAAGTCAGCGTCAGCGACAACGGCCCCGGCGTCCCCGCTGACATCCGCGGCGACCTGTTCGACCCCTTCGTCACGACGAAGCGTGAGGGACGGGGGCTTGGCCTGGCGCTCGTCGCCAAGCTGGCGCGCGACATGGGCGGCACCGTCCAGCATATACGCGACGGTGAATGGACCCGCTTTCGTGTGCACCTCCCCGTCGCACAAAAGGGACGAGCCGGATGAGCAACGGCAAGGTAATCCTGCTGGTCGAGGATGATCCCGCGATCGCGATGATCATCCGCGAAACGCTGGTCGGCGAGTGTGGACAGTTCGTGTCGGTCGGCAGCATCGCCGAACGCAACGCATGGCTGGCCGACAACCGTCCCGATCTGGTGATCACTGACGTCGTCCTGCCCGATGGCGACGGCATCGATTCGCTGCGGGTGGATGGCGGTACATCGGTGATCGTGCTGTCGGCGCAGAACACTTTGGACACCGCGGTGCGCGCGACCGGCATCGGCAGTTACGACTATCTGCCCAAACCCTTCGATCTCGACGAGCTGACCGCGAGCGTTCGCGCCGCGTTGCAACGGCGCGCCGAACCGGCGGCAAGGCCTGATTCGGCGCAAGCTGATAGCCACGGCTTGGTCGGCCGCGCCCCGGCGATGCAGGCGGTGTATCGCACCATCGCGCGCCTCGCTTCGAACGACCTCGCGGTGTTGATCCTTGGCGAATCGGGAACGGGCAAGGAAGTCGTCGCGCGCGCCGTTCATGCGACCGGGCTGCGCCGGACCGGTCCCTTCGTCGCGATCAACATGGCGGCGATTCCGCGAGAATTGATCGAAGCCGAACTGTTCGGGCATGAAAAGGGCGCGTTCACCGGGGCGCACAGCCGCAATGCCGGACGCTTTGAGCAGGCCGCCGGCGGAACGCTGTTCCTCGATGAAATCGGTGACATGCCACTGGAGGCGCAGACGCGTCTGCTGCGTGTCCTGCAAAGCAACGAATATTCAACCGTCGGCGGCAATCAGGCACTCCGTGCCGATGTTCGCGTTATCGCCGCGACGCACCGCGACATGCGGACGCTGGTTGCGGATGGCCGGTTCCGCGAGGATTTATTCTATCGGCTCAACGTCATTCCGGTGACTCTACCGCCGCTGCGCGACCGGCGTAGTGACATTGCCGCGCTGGTCCGCCACTTCGTCGAAGCGGGGCGTAGCTCGGGATTGCCAGACCGCCAGTTCGCGCCCGCCGCGATGCAATGGCTGGAACGTTATGACTGGCCGGGCAATGTTCGCGAACTCGGCAACGTCGTCCAGCGACTGGCGGTGCTGTCGCGGGATACCGTGGTCACGGTACGCGACGTCGAGACGGTTCTGCACGAAAATGGCGAGGGTGGGGGCGCGGCGGCACCTGCGGATCTGATCGCCCGCGCCGTCGATGACTGGGCGCGTGAGCATATGGCAAGCGAGGCACCCGACGGCGAACTTCATCGCCAACTCGAAGCGATCGTCGAGGCGGCTTTGTTCCGCCGCGTCCTGCGCGATGTGCGTGGCAACCAGCTGGAGGCGGCGCGGCGGCTCGGCATCAATCGCAACACGCTGCGCAAACGGCTGGGGCAGCTGGATATCGACCCGACCCATCCATGAGCATAAGAAACTAGCTCAAAATAGAGGCGTTTGAGCCCTCCAGGCGCAGTTTGTGTGTTTTCTATGCAACAGGTTTGTCGTAGCATGGCAACAATGGCGCAAGCGGCTCCCCTGACCTTCGACGTCGATTCCGACGAACCGGACGCGCGTTCGGGGTTCTGGCGTTTTGCGGCCCCCGAATATTATACGCTGGCGCTGATCGTTAGCATTGGCTTGGCGACATATGTTTTTGTGACCGGCGATGCGCAGAGCGAACGGCTGCTGACCCCGGCGCTGGTTGCGGCGATCATGGTCGCTAATCTGGTCCCCGCGATGGCGCTGATAGTGCTGATCGGCAGCCGCGTGGCGCGTGCGCGCGCGGTGCGGTCGATGGAGGGTGGCAATGGGCGACTGCACGTACGGCTTGTCGCTCTGTTCTCACTGATCGCGGCGACACCGACCTTGCTCGTCGTGATCTTTGCGTCGCTGCTGTTCCAGTTCGGCGTCGATTTCTGGTATTCGGACCGATCGCGAGGGATGTTTGAAAACGCCGCTACTCTTGCGCAGTCCTTTTACGAGGAAAGCCAGAAGTCGGTCGCCGTACAGACTTCCACGATGGCGGGAGACCTGAGCAAATATCTCGACACCCAAGCTATCGACAGCATAAGTTTTCAGGACGCCTATGGGTTTCAGGTGGTCGTCCGCGAACTCACTGAATCGGCGATCATAGAAATGGGTCGCGATGGCGTACCGCGCACCGCAGTGATGATCGACCCCGACAATCGAGCTGCGGAAGGCCGCGTTTCGCTGGCGACCATAAAGCGGCTCAATGCTGGCGAAGACGTTGTCGTCACCCGAAGCGCCAACCGGATCGAAGCTGTCGCGCGGCTTCCGGGTCGGCCCAATGCATTTCTTTATGCGTCGCGGGCGGTATCCAGCCTGGGTCAACAGCAATTCGAGCTCGCTCGCACGGTTCTGGGGGATTACAATGCGCTGTTTCAGCGCTCACAGCTGCTGCAGCTCCAGTTCAATGGGGCACTCTATCTTGGTTCCCTGCTGCTCCTCGCGTTCGCCGTTATCGCCGCGATCGTAGTCGCCGACCGCATAGTTCGGCCGTTGGGAACGTTAATCGGCGCGACCCGCACGGCGGCGGACGGCGACCTGTCGGTGCGCGTCACGCCGCCGGCGCGCGACGACGAGATTGCTGTGCTGACGCGCGCGTTCAACCGGATGACCGAGCAGTTGGAAGGACAAACGGGCGCGCTAGTCAGTGTCAACGCACAGCTCGAAGCACGGCGCAGCTTTATCGAAGCGGTGCTCAGCGGCGTGTCGTCAGCGGTCGTATCGGTCGATGCCGATCACCACATCCTGCTGGCCAATGCGGCGGCGGAAAGGCTGATCTGCCAATCGAGCGACTGCCTGACGGGCCGTCCGCTGGCCGAAGTGGCGCCCGAGCTGGCGCAATTGCTGATCGGCAATGAGCGGGAGGCCATCGTTCAGCTGGCCCGCGCGAACGCCGAGCCCGCGACACTCGCGGCCAAAGCGGTCGCGCTGGGTGACGGCTTTGTCCTGAGTTTCGAGGATATTACCCAGCAATTGCTCGATCAGCGCCGTGCCGCCTGGTCCGACGTCGCGCGGCGCATCGCGCACGAGATCAAGAACCCGCTCACCCCGATTCAACTCGCCGCCGAGCGGCTGCAACGACGCTTCGGTGACAAGGTCGAGGGTGACAGCGCGACGTTCAAGAAATTGACCGATACGGTCATTCGGCAGGTTCACGACATGCGCCGGATGGTCGACGAGTTTTCCAGTTTCGCGCGCATGCCCAAACCGACGTTCGGGGTCGAGGATGCGCGCGATATCCTGCGCCAGGCCGTATTCCTGTTCGAAGTCGCCAAACCCGACATCGTCTTTACGGTGAATATTCCCGACGGGATCGAACCGCTGGTCTGCGATCGCCGCCTGTTGTCACAGGCGATGACGAATATCGTTAAAAATGCCGTAGAAGCTATTGAAGAACAATCAAAAAATTCGACGACGGTTCCAGTCGGTCATATCGATGCCGAGCTGGCGATTGGAGCGCAGGGCGAGATGGTGATCCGCATCATCGACGATGGAATCGGGCTGCCGCAAGCGCGCGAGGCGATCGCCGAACCCTATATGACGACGCGCCAGGGCGGCACCGGGTTGGGCCTCGCGATCGTCAAAAAAATCGTCGAGCAACATTATGGCGAGTTAGAGTTTTCGGACAATCCGGCGGGACAGGGGACTTGCGTCACGTTGACGCTTTACCCCGAGCGGCTACGTCCCTTGGCGGGCACAGGCGAAGAAACATACATGGGACAAGCAGAATCGGTTCCGGGGCGGATCCGCAATCGACAGGACAAAGACGAACATGGCGCTTGATATTCTGATCGTCGATGACGAGCGCGACATTTGCGAACTCGTCGCCGGCGTCATGGAGGACGAAGGTTATGAGGCACGGACCGCGTCCGACAGCGATTCCGCGCTAGAGGCCATCCGCCAGCGGCGCCCGTCGCTGGCGCTGATCGACGTCTGGTTGCAAGGATCGCGGCTCGACGGACTGGGACTCGTCGAGGCGATCAAGGCGTTCGACCCGACGCTGCCGATCATCGTCATTTCGGGCCATGGCGGGCTCGACACCGCGGTCGCAGCGATCCGGCGCGGCGCCTATGATTTCATCGAAAAGCCGTTCGAGGCTTCTCGCCTGCTCCACTTGGTCGCGCGCGCGACCGAAAGCGAGCGGCTAAAGTTCGAATATGAGCAGCTGCGCGAAAAGGCAGGGCCGTCCGACGAACTGACCGGCGCCAGTGCGTCGATCAACAATGTCCGCGCCACGTTAAAGCGCGTGGCAAGTACCGGCAGCAGGGTGCTGATCACCGGCGCGCCGGGGGTCGGCAAGGAAGTCGCTGCGCGCGTGCTGCACGGGTGGAGCGGGCGACAGAACGCGCCTTTTCGCGTCATTTCCTCTGCACGGATGGATCCCGAGACGGTCGAAACCGAATTATTTGGTTCCGAATCCGACGACGGATCGATCCGCGTCGGGCTGCTCGAACAAGCGCATGGCGGCACATTGTTTCTGGACGAAGTTGCCGACATGCCGCTGACGACGCAGGGTAAGATTCTGCGCGTGCTGACCGACCAGAGCTTTACGCGTGTCGGCGGCCGCACGATGATCCGCGTCGATGTGCGGATCATTTCCGGGTCGGCGCGCGATCTGACGACCGAAATCGCCGAGAGCCGCTTTCGCGAAGATCTTTATTATCGGCTGAACGTCGTCCCGGTACATATTCCGCCGCTGCGCGAGCGCCGCGATGATATTGCCAGCCTGTGCGACCATTACGTCCGTCGCTATGCCGCCGACCGCCGCGTCCCGCCGCCCGAGATCAGTTCGGAAGCGATGGCGGCTTTGCAGGCGCATGAATGGCCGGGAAACGTCCGCGAATTGCGCAATGTGATCGAGAGGGTGATGATTTTGGCGCCGAGCGACCGGCTGGCGCGGATCGATGCCGATATGCTGCCTGCCGAGTTGGTCCGCGGCGGTACCGACATCCTGCACAATTCGGAATCGATCACCGCGATCCCGTTGAAAGAAGCGCGCGAGAATTTCGAACGTGAATATCTGCGGATCCAGATCAACCGCTTTTCCGGCAATATATCGCGCACCGCGACCTTCATCGGCATGGAACGCTCGGCGTTGCACCGCAAACTGAAACTTTTGGGTCTCACTGAGAGTTCGGACGGTGAAGGGTAGGGCTTTGCGCTAGACCTTGCGCGAGCTTTGCCGCATATTAACGTGAAGAAGAAGGTTTTAACGCCGGAAAACCGGCCATACCCGCGGTTGTACCGCCAAAAACAGGAGGCAAATGTGTCCGATAAGAACCAGAATCTCCAAGATATTTTTCTCAACGCCCTGCGCAAAAGCAAAACCCCGGTCACGATGTTTCTCGTCAAGGGTGTGAAGCTTCAGGGCATCATCACTTGGTTCGACAATTTCTCGCTGCTGCTGCGCCGTGATGGCCAATCGCAGCTGGTGTATAAACATGCGATCTCGACAGTAATGCCGTCGCACGATTTCGATCTCTCGCTGCTTGGCGGCAATTTGCGCGATTCGCCTCCGAGTAAGGGCAAGGCATTGCAGGATGTGTTCCTGAACGCCGTGCGCAAATCGGATGAATCGGTCACGATGTTCCTCGTCAATGGCGTGATGTTGCAGGGCGATATCGTGGCGTTCGACCTGTTCTGCATGCTGCTCGAACGCGAGCGGCAGGTTCAGCTGGTGTATAAGCACGCGATTTCGACGGTGCAGCCGAACGGCCCGATCAACCTGACCGACAGTGAGCCAGACGCAGAAGCGGACAACGCCTGATCGATCCGCATAATGCCCAGATAGGTAACAGCGAAGACGAGGTGACGCGCGGCGCCGCCGCGCTTCTGGTCGTGCCCGAGTGGCATACCCAGCGCCTGTCGCGTGACCTCGACGCGCGCGCCGAGGAGGCGAAGGGGCTGGCGCTGGCGATTGGACTAGAAGTCGTCGCGGTGCACACGCTTCGTCTGCGCCAGACACGCGCCGCGACACTACTTGGTGTCGGTCAGATCGAAGCGATCACGCCCGATATCGAAAAGCATGGGGTTCAGCTCGTCGTTGTCGACGCGGCGCTCAGTCCGATCCAGCAGCGCAATCTGGAAACGGCGTTCGGCACCAAGGTGATCGACCGCACCGGGCTCATCCTCGAAATCTTCGGCGAACGCGCCGCGACGGCCGAGGGACGGTTGCAGGTCGAACTGGCGCATCTGGATTATCAGGCGGGCCGGCTGGTCCGTAGCTGGACCCACCTCGAACGCCAGCGCGGCGGCTTCGGCTTCCTGGGCGGCCCAGGCGAAACCCAGATCGAGGCCGATCGGCGGATGATCCGCAACCGCATGGCGCGCATCCGGCGCAGCCTGGAGGACGCGCGGCGTACGCGTCAGTTGCAGCGGTCAAAGCGTCAGCGCGCGCCATGGCCGGTGGTCGCGCTGGTCGGTTACACAAACGCCGGAAAATCGACGTTCTTCAATCACTTGACGGGAAGTGACGTCATGGCGGAAGATATGCTTTTCGCTACGCTTGATCCGACGATGCGCGAGATTCGACTTCCAGGTATCGACAAGGCGATCCTGTCCGATACCGTGGGCTTTGTGTCCGACCTGCCTACCGAGCTCGTCGCTGCTTTCCGTGCAACGCTGGAAGAAGTGACGACCGCCGACCTGATCGTCCACGTCCGCGACATCGTCCATCCCGACAGCGACGCGCAATATGACGATGTGCGGGCGATCCTGAGCTCGCTCGGCGTGAACGGGGCGCAGGATGACGGGGAGGGCGACGCGCCGCCGACAATCCCACAGATTGAAATCTGGAACAAGATCGACACGGCCGATGCGGAGCGCCGAGCCGGAGTCGAGGAGATGGCGGCGCGGCGGACTGACGTCGCGGTGATATCGGCGGTCTCGGGGGAGGGTGTCGAGGCGGCGCGTATCCTGATGGCGGCGCACCTTACCGCGCTGCACAAGCTTCAGCGCATTTATCTGGCGTATAGCGAGGGTGAAGCGGCGGCGTGGCTTCACGCGCGCGGGGAAGTCATGTCCGACGAACCGGTGGGCGAGGGGCATGTACTGACCGTCCGGCTCGATCCCGCGGACAGTGCGCGCTTCGAACGGCTCTGGCCTACGACCGACGCTCCGACGCCTTGACCGCCAGCCAATGCGCTTCCTGCGCATCGAGTGACAGGCCCGACAGGCTTCCGCCGGCACGATCTTCCATCGCCGCGAAACGGCGCGCAAATTTGACGTTGGCGTCGCGCAGCGCGCCTTCGGCGTCGACGCCAAGGTGACGAGCATAATTCACCACCGCTAACAACAGGTCGCCGACTTCTTCGTGCCGCTCGGCTTCGCTTCCAGCGTTCGCCACCTCGGCCAGTTCCTCGGTAATCTTGTCACGTGGTCCGTCGGCGTCGGGCCAGTCGAAACCGACGCGTGCAGCCCGGCCTTGCAACTTCTGCGCGCGGAGCAGTGCGGGCAAAGATAGCGCCACGCCCGCCAGTGCGCTCGTCTGGCCATCCTCGTCGCGTTCGTCGGCCTTGATTTGTTCCCATTGCAACCGAACGTCGTCCGTTTTGCTGTCACCGAAGATATGCGGATGGCGGCGCTCCATCTTGTCGCTGATCGCATTCGCGACGTCGTCGAAGCCGAACAGACCGTCGTCGGCCGCAATCTGGCTGTGGAACACGACCTGGAGAAGCAGGTCGCCGAGTTCGTCGCAAATGGCGCCGGGATCACCGCCAGCGATCGCATCGGCAACCTCATAGGCTTCCTCAATCGTGTACGGCGCGATCGTCGAGAAGTCCTGCGCGAGATCCCATTCGCAGCCGCCGTCGGGATTGCGCAGTTGCGCCATGATGGCGAGCAGGCGATCGATGGGGGATGACGTCACAGCCTCGGGCATAAATTTATCCGATAATATATATTATGTTAAATCATCCAATGGATCAGGAGAGCGAAACCCCCCTGCCGTTGAAATCATTCCCATTTCAAGGCCCACGTTGGTGCCTTCCGGCAATCAGGTAACGAGCTGCCACGTCCGTATCACAACAAACACCAGCCCAAAGATGGCGACCCAAGCCAGCGCCATCTTGAGCCAGTCGGCCATCGGCAACCGCCTCGCCACCAACGAACTGATCACCAGCGTGAACGCGCCGACAAACCAGATCAGCTGTACGCCTGTCTCGCCGCTCATAGCTGCACCTCCAGCCCGTCATAACCCGGTTCGACGCCCGGCGGCAATTCGGCCGCAAGGTCGTCATAATCCATCGTATTGTCCATATGCGTGATGATCGCACGCGGATTGCCGACCTTTTCGAGTGCCGCGAGTGACATGGCGAGATGCGGATGGGTCGGGTGCGGATAACGGCGCAGCGCATCGATCACAAACAGATCGACGCCCTGAAAGAAGTCGACCATCTCGTCGGTAAACTTCGAAAAATCAGTGGCATATCCGATTTTATGCACACCGTCGCTGAAGATAAGTCCGCTCGCCTTGATCGGGCCGTGCGGCATTTCGATCGCAGACACCTCGATCGGGCCGATCGATTGATGGTCCATCAAATCGATCGGATCGACCAACGCCGGATAGCCGGCGTTTCCGGCAAAGGCATAGGTAAAGCGCCATTTGAGCGTGTCGAGCACATGGCCCCTGGCATAAGCCGGCACCAGCGAGCCGCGCAGGTGCATGATCTGGCGCAGGTCATCGAGCCCGTGGCAGTGATCGGCATGTTCGTGGGTCCAGATGATCCCGTCGACGACACCGACTTCGGCATCGAGAAGTTGCAGCCGCATGTCGGGACTGGTGTCGACGAGCAGGCGAAAGCCGCCCAGCGAGATCAGGATCGACGACCGGCTGCGCAGGTTGCGCGGATTGTCGGGGTCGCATTGTCCCCAATCGTTGCCGATACGCGGGACGCCCGACGACGTGCCGCAACCCAAGATGCGAACCTTCATGGACTTTGTGACGTCATGGCGTCGCCTTGTTGAACAGCGCATAGAAATTGGCGCTGGTTGCCGCCGCTAACGCGTCCTGGTCGTCGTCGCGAAGCGCCGCGAGAAACGCCAGCGTGTCGGCGACAAACGCCGGTTCGCCCGTCTTGCCGCGATGCGGCACCGGGGCGAGGAAAGGGGAGTCGGTTTCAATCAGCAGCCGGTCCTGCGGCAGCCATTTGGCGGTCGCCTGAAGATCTGCGGCGTTCTTGAAGGTCACAATCCCCGAGATTGAGATGAACATCCCAAGATCGAGCGCCCTGTGCGCAAAATCGTCGCTCGCGGTGAAGCAATGGATCACGCCGGGGAAGGTCGCCCTGCCCATCTCCTCGCCCAGTAGGTCCAGCATGTCCGCTTCGGCATCGCGGGTGTGGACGATGATCGGCAGACCCGTCTGCTGCGACGCATGGATATGCCGGCGAAAATTGTCTTGCTGGCGGACGCGGTCGCTCTTGTCGTAATAATAATCGAGGCCGGTTTCGCCGATCGCGATTACCCGCGGATGCGCCGCGCGCTCGACCAGCTTGGCGGTATCGACGTCGGGATGATGATCGGCATCGTGCGGATGAATGCCGACACTGGCCCAGACGTCGCCGTTCGCTTCGGCGGCCGCCAGCACATCGTCCCACTCGCTTTCGCGCGTCGCGATGTTGAGCATCGCGGTGACGCCGCGGGCGCGGGCGCGGTCCAATACCTCACCCTGCTGCTCGGCAAGGCCCTTGTAATTGAGGTGGCAGTGCGAATCGACGAGCATCAGGCCTCTCCTTCCCCCCCACCCTCGTTGGCGGGCAGGTCGAGGCGCGGGAAAAGTGCTACCGGCTGCGCGACTTTGAAGTCGGTTGCAGCGAGGCGCGCAAACCAGTCGTTATCAGCCAGCGCCGCGAAATCGCGAGCGTCGTCGGCAATGCCCATTTGGTCCAGCAGTTTGTCGGCTGCTGCGGGAACGACCGGACGTATGGCAATCGCCAAGGTGCGCACCACCTTGAACAGGGTCATCAACACTGCGCGCATCCGCTCTGGGTCGCTCTTGCGCAGCGCCCACGGCGCCTGGGTATCGACATATTGATTACAGGCAAAAACGGCACGTAGCCAGTCTTCGATCCCGGACGAGAAGGCGAGCTGTTCAAAAGCGGATGGCAGGCAGTCGCGCGCCATCTCGTTGACTTCGCCGAGTAGGTCAAGATCGTCCTGCGCCTGCGCATAGTCGATCGACAAATCGCCATCCAAATTTTTGAAAATCATCGATAAACTACGCTGCGCGAGATTGCCGAAGCTGTTCGCCAGATCGGCGTTGGCGGTCCGGACAATCGCCTCGGCCGAATAGGTGCCGTCCTGTCCGAAGCTGACTTCGCGCAGCAGATAATAGCGGAGCGGGTCGACGCCGAATTGCTCGGCAAGCGCCATCGGGTCGACGACATTGCCCAGCGACTTCGACATCTTCTCACCGCGGTTGAGCAGGAAGCCGTGGCCGAATATCTGTTTAGGCAACGGCAATCCGGCACTCATCAAGAAAGCCGGCCAGTAAACCGCATGGAAACGCACGATATCCTTGCCGATCATATGGATATTCGCCGGCCAGAATTTGCCGAAGTCGCCATCAAGATTGGGATAGCCCAGCCCCGACAAATAAGTGGTGAGGGCGTCTACCCAGACATACATCACGTGCCCAGGCGATCCCGGCACCGGAACGCCCCAGTCGAAACTGGTGCGCGATACGCTGAGATCTTTCAGCCCGCCTTCGACAAAGCGCAGCACCTCGTTCCGACGGCTTTCGGGGCGGATGAAATCGGGCTGTTCTTCATACAGCGCAAGCAACTTTGCCTGATATTCGGACAGCTTGAAGAACCAACTTTCCTCGACGGTCCATTCGACGGGCGTCCCCTGCGGAGAAAGGCGGGCGCCCCCCCCTTCCCCGGTAGTAAGCTCGCTTTCGTCGTAATAAGCTTCGTCGCGGACCGAATACCAGCCTTCGTAACGGTCGAGATACAGGTCGCCATTGGCCTCCATCGCCCGCCAGATCGCTTGCGATGCCGCGTGATGCGCGGCATCCGAAGTCCGCATGAAATTGTCATAGCTGATATTCAGCGCGGCATACATCTCACGGAAATATGACGACATTTCATCAGCGAGATCGATCGTTTCGCGCCCCTGGTCGCGCGCTGTCTGAAACATCTTCAGCCCATGTTCGTCGGTGCCGGTAATCAGCCGCACATCGCGGCCGCGGGCGCGCTGGAACCGCGCCATCACGTCGGTGGCGATCGCTTCATACGCATGGCCGATATGCGGGCGGCCATTGGGGTAGCTGATCGCGGTGGTGATATAGAAAGGGGCGCTGTTTTCGGACATGGCCGCGCCTTAGCCGCTGGCGCGCGTAAGGGAAAGCGTCAGCGTGCCGGTTGCGCTGACCGCGGCGCCAGGTCGGCAAGGCAATTGCCGATTTCGAAGCCGACCATCGTTCCGTCATAGGAACCGCGGACCGCGTCGCGGACAGTGCGCTGAACCCGGTCCCATTGCGCAAGGATCGGCGCGATCTCTGCGACGGGGCGATCGCGCGCCAGCCGTGCGAGCAGCCCGGGCACAATATCGATCACCAGTTCCAGCCGCGCCCGGTTGGCGGTGCCGCCGACTTCGCGGGCGAGTGCTTCGCGCAGCCGGTTTTCGGGATCGCCGGTGGCGGCAATCGCGAGCAGCTTCTTTTCCATCACCGCGACATCACTGTCGATCAGCGCCAGCGCTTTGCCCGGCACACCGCCCGATGCGGCGACGATCGCGCGCACCTCGGCGATCTCGAGCATCGGGCGCAGATCGTGCAGCCATGCGGTCATGACGTCATGATCAACAGGTTGAAAACGCAAGTTTCTGCATCGCGACCGGATCGTCGGCAACAGGCGGCCCGGCGAATGACTGACGAGCAGGAACAGCGTTTTTGTTGGGGGCTCCTCGAGTGTTTTGAGCAGTGCGTTGGCGGCGTCGGTCTCCAGATCGTCGATCGCGTCGACAATGATGACGCGCCAGTCTCCGAGCGACAGCGACAGATGCAGGCGGCGGATCATGGTCCGCACCTGATCGATCGTGATGTTGCGCGCGAGGTCTTTGCTCTTGTCCTTGAGCTGGCGCGTCACGTGCAGGATTTCGGGGTGATTGCCCGCCTCGACCAGCCGACCCGCAGCGCTATCGCCGGGATCGTCGAGCGCAACAGCCTGCCCGTCGCCGCCGCGGCCATGGGTGACGAGAAAACGCGCCACACGTGCGGCAAAAGCCCCCTTCCCCATCCCCTGCGGTCCGGCGAGCAGCCAGGCGTGATGCAGCCTGCCCCCCTGCCAGCCTTCGAGAAAGGCTGCCTCGGCGTCGTGATGACCGATCATAGCCATTCGGCAAGACCGGTGAGGATTGCCGCCGTTACTTGCTCGGCGGGGGCATCGGCGTCGACAACCCGCCAGCGTTCGGGCTCCGCCTCGGCCATTTCGACGAAGCGCGCGGCGAGGCGCGCTTGATAATCGGCGGGCTTGCTGCCCATGCGGTCGCTGCCCCCGCGGGCGGTCAGACGGTGCGCGGCTTCGGCAGGGCTGACGGTGAGCAGGAAGGTGCGGTCGGGCAACAAGCCTTCGGACCCCACGCCGTGCAGCGTCAATATGTCAGCGTCGGTGATGCCACCGCCGCCGCCCTGATAGGCGCGGCTCGAATCGACGAAACGGTCGCACAGCACCCACGCGCCGCGCGCCAGTGCCGGGCGGATCGTGCGCGCGACATGGTCGGCGCGCGCGGCGGCGAACAGCAAGGCTTCGCTACGCGCATCCCAGCGGTCGTCGCTGCCTTCCATCAACAGGGTACGGATCGCTTCGGCGCCTTGGCTGCCACCGGGCTCGCGAGTGGTGAAGATGTCGATGTCGCTTGCGGCCAGCGCCGCCGCCAACGCGCGGATCTGCGTCGATTTGCCGACCCCCTCGCCGCCTTCAAGCGTGATGAAGCGCCCTCGCGTCATGCCGCCAACCCGCACAGATGGAAAATGGAATATCGGCCGCGCATCATGTGGCGGTAGCCGCCCGCACCGCGTTTGTCATCAAGGCGCAGCGCGACCTGTACCGGACGCCGATTTTTTGCCTTTGCCGACACCGAGGGACGGCATAGGCGTTCCGAAACCCCAGCTCATCAGCCGCTCTGCCTCGTCGCGCCGCGCCTTTTCGCTCGGCAAGCCAGCGACGACCATGATCAGGCGGCGTCCGTCACGCTTCGCCGAACCGAGGAAGCAATAGCCAGCTTCCGACGTATGGCCGGTCTTTAGCCCGTCGGCGCCAACAAAGCGGCCGAGGATCGGGTTGCGGTTAGACTGCACGATCGGCTTGCCTTCGGGCGACGTGCCGTGCGGCAGCCTTGGCACAGCGAAATAGCGCGCATAGCCGCCGGGATGATCGCGGATCAGTCGGTCGGCGAGCGTGATCAGATCCGCAGCGCTAACCTTGGTGACGCCGCCGTCGGGCCAGCCATTCGGCGTCCCGAAATTACTCGATTTCATCCCAATTTCAGAAGCTATCGCATTCATTCTTTTAACAAATGCGGCTTCGCTTCCATCGATCCCTACCGCCAGCGCCGCGGCTGCGTCGTTGCCAGATACGGTGATCAAGCCTTTGAGCAAGCTATCGACGGTTATCTTTTCGCCTGGGCGCAGAAACATCG
Source organism: Sphingopyxis sp. (assembly GCF_965279725.1). Classification (GTDB taxonomy): domain Bacteria; phylum Pseudomonadota; class Alphaproteobacteria; order Sphingomonadales; family Sphingomonadaceae; genus Sphingopyxis. The sequence goes on along the minus strand of NZ_CBDIIL010000002.1, from coordinate 264,403 downwards.
TCGACCCGCCGTTGCTGCCGCTCCATTTTTTCCATGTCGCCTCGCTGACGGTGAATTGCTTGTCGCGCGCCAGTTCGCCTCTTTTGATCAGGTCGAGCACGACATAGGCCGTCATCACCTTGGCCATCGATGCTGGCGCGAACCGTTTGTCGGCTCCCCGCGAGAACAGGATTTCGCCCGACTCAAGATCCTTGAGCATGACGATCGGCGCTTGGGTGGTGTAGGGCGGACGGGTGGCCGCCGTATTTTGGGGGCTGGCGTTGCCGGTCGCGGTGACTGGGGTGGTAAAGACGATCGCAAGTCCCGCCAAAACTGCGATGCGTCGCCTTGTGATCGTTATGATTTTCAAGAAGTCTCGCTCTTCAGCGGTCGCGCTGGACGACCGCGTCACGGAAACCTTTGGCCTTTGCGGCGCCAAGCGCACCGCGTGCCGCGGCATCGCTGTCGAACGGCCCGATCCGCACACGCCACAGGTTGCCCGCCTTGCTCACTGTGCCGCCGACCGATTTGGCTGCGGCGTTCGCGCGGGCTTCGCTGCTGAATGCGCCGACCTGCACGACGAATTTGCCGATAGCCGTCGGAGGGGGTTTCGCAGTCGATACCGGTTTGGCGGCGGGTTTCGCACCGTCGACGACCAAGCGGTCGTCGCCTGGCTTGGCCTTTCCCGATGCAATCGGGGCAGCAGGCTGTTCCTCAACCGGGGGCGCGGTCGCCAGCCCCTTGGGAACCGGCATTGCTTTCAGCTTGGTTTGCAGGATCGACAGGAGTGAAGCGGGCGTCGCGATCCGTTCGGGGACAGGCCGGCCGCTGCGCAGCTGCAGGCGTTCTGCCGCGGGCGGGTTGGTGCGGCGGACGCGCACCGCCGAAACGCCGGCATTCAGCCCCAGCTGTTCGGCGGCGCCGCGCGACAGATCGATCAACCGATCGCCGACCATCGGTCCGCGGTCGTTGACGCGCACCAAAATAGTGCGTCCGGTGTCCAGCGCGGTGACCTCGACATAACTGGGCAAGGGCAACGTCTTGTGCGCCGCGCTGACCCCCGCAGGGTCGAATATCTCGCCATTGGCGGTCGGCCGTCCGGCGAGTTCTTCGCCATACCAGCTGGCATAGCCGACATCGTCATAGTCGGCGACGTCTGCGGGGGTGTAGGTCGTGCCGCCGACGGTGTAGGGATCGCCGACCTTGACCGGCGTGTCGCTGACCCCATTCGCCGTCGGCGCCGGTGTCGCGCCAGCGGTCGGTCCACCCTCGCGCTTGCCGCCGAACGTACCGCAACCGGCGAGCATCAGCATCGCCCCGGCCATCAGCCCTGCATTTCTAACGATCGATTTCATCCGCCAGCAACCCCACAGAAAGTGCGTAAAAGTTGGAACAATTATAGTCCAATATCGCACGATAGTTACCGGTCAGCAAATATGCGGTCCGTCCCGGGCCATCGGGTTCGAGTAGCACCGCCTGAATCTGTCCGTCGGGCCAGCGCCCACCGACGGGCTGGATGCCGTCTGCGCGCCATTCCGTCATCGAGCGCCAGCGGCTGTGGCGCGCAAAGACACGGGGGCAGCGGGTGGGGGCGAGCCGGCTAGCAAAACGGTTGCGGTCGAAGCCGCTTGGCACCGTAACCGCGACGCCCCACGGCTGTCCCGCGCGCCAACCGGCGCGGCGCAGATACGCGCCGATCGATTCGATCGCATCGGCCTCGCTCGACCAGATATTGGCGCGCCCGTCGCCATCGCCGTCCTCTGCCACCTGCAGATAGACCGACGGCAGGAATTGCGGATAACCGAATGCCCCCGCCCAGCTGCCCTTCAGCACCTCACGCGGCACGCCGCGCTGCACCATTTCCAAGGTCGCGAGGAATTCAGGCTCGAATAGGCTGCGGCGGCGTCCCTCGTAAGCCAGCGTCGCCAGCGCCTCGGGCAGGTCGAAACTTCCGGTGACCTGGCCATAGGCCGTCTCATGACCATAAATCGCGATCATGATGCTCGTCGGCACCCCGGTGCGCGCCTCGATGCGCGAGAGCAAGGGCAGCAGGCGGTCGTGAACGCGCCGTCCGCCCCCGATCCGTGCCGCATCGACATGCTTCGCCTTGTACGGCGCGAAGTTCGGGATCGGCGTGTCATTCGTCGGCGGACTACCCAGATTGTCCCGGTCGAGCGCGATCACGCGGGGGTTATAACGCAGGCCAGCGGTGACGCGGTCAAAGACTTGCCGCGAAACACCGCGCGCCTGCGCCTTTGGCCACAGCGACTGGACATAGGAGTCGAAGCTGGCATCGCCGCTCTGCGCGTGGAGCGGGGCGGACGCGGTGAGCATCCACGCCGACAGGACGGCAGCGGCGACAGCGAAAAGACGGCCAATTCTGGAAAATATAGCATGCATGATGTTCCCACCCATAAGGCGTGTTTCGCACAGATGCGAGCGGCTTGGCTAGGTTGCGGCGGGATGAGCCGAGTCATTCCCGCGGCGGGCCGTGCGAGCAATGTTTTTCTTGCTGCAAGGCGCCATCTCGCTATGGCGCGAAGGTGCGGACAGGTGGCCGAGTGGTTTAAGGCAGCGGTCTTGAAAACCGCCGTGGGTGCAAGCTCACCGTGGGTTCGAATCCCACCCTGTCCGCCAAGCTACTACCGACGGCGCTTCGGCGGATGCGAAGCGGCACTGTCCTCAGCCGCCAGTTTTTGCCAACGGGCGAACCGATCGGCGGTCAGCGCGCCGCCGGCAATGGCGGCGCGGACCGCGCAGTCGGGCTCGGCGCCATGCGCGCAATCCGAGAAACGGCATTGCTCTGCCATCAGAATGAAATCATCGAAAATCTCGGCAATGCCCGCCGCCGCTTGCGGCAGCTGAAGCTCGCGCATCCCCGGCGTGTCGAGCAGCCAGCCGCCATGATCGAGCCGGTGCATTTCGCGGGCGGTGGTTGTGTGGCGTCCGGTGTCATCGCGCGGGCGGATGGCCTGCGTCGCGATGCTGCTCGACTCCCGCAATGTATTGACCAGCGTGGATTTGCCGACCCCTGAGGAGCCGAGCAACGCCACGGTTTCGCCCTTGCCGCACCAGGCCGCAAGGCGCGCAACGCTGGCAGGATCGCGGCCGTTGACCGGTTCGACGCGCAGTCCAGGTTCGATCGCGCTCGCGGCGGCGACGAATTTCCCCGGATCGTCGGTCAGGTCGGTCTTGGTCAACACGACGACAGGTGTGACCCCCACTTCGCGTGCCAGAACCAGATAGCGCTCCAGCCGCGCAACGCTGAAATCCTGGTTGCAGGAGGCGACGACGAACAGCGTATCGACATTTGCCGCGATCATCTGTTCGCGGTTCGGATCGCCGGGTGCGCGCCGCTTGAACAGGTTCAACCGTTCCAGAACGCGGACGGCCTCGTGTGTGTTCCGATCGATCAGAAGCCAGTCGCCGACGGTCGGGTGGGCGTCGGATGGCGCGGCACCGACGATATAGGGAGAAATAAGCTGCTGTCCGCCCGCGCCCGCGACGGAAATCTTGCCACGGTGCACTGTCATGACCCGAACCGGGAGGTATGTTGCAGCCTCATCATCGGTCACCTGCTCAGCAAAGTAAGGGCGCCAGCCAAGTGTTTCCAAAATTTCGTTGGCCGATGTCATGAGGTGCTAAAGCGTCTTTCCGTTGGAGCGTGCGGATATGCCGGAAGCGACCGCGTCCGGCCTTTTCGGCGCTTTGCGCCGCCGTGGCAACCGCGTTGGCTGCGGTAACGCGGAGATCAGAGGACAGGCTGATCTTATTTTCAAGGCTGCGCCGCAGGGGCTCCGTCTTGTGATTGTCGCCGGAACAACATCCGGCCCTGATCACAAGAGGAACCCGATGCGCAAGACCTTGCTGGCCACCACCTGTCTGGCCGCCCTGCTTTCGACGACTGTCCAGGCGGAAACGACGATCACCACTGCGACGACCGCCCCCGTACGGACATCGACGATCAAATCGGGCGCACCCGACGACATCAAGATCACTTCGACAGGGTCGGTGAAGCCGACGACCGGTACTGCGGTCACCCTCGACAGCAACCACAATGGTCATCAACGAAGGCACGATCGAGATCAGCAACGTCAATGGCGCGCGCGGGATCGTCGCCAATGCCGGGACGGTCGGATCGATCACCAACGCCGCGACCGGCAAGATCATCATCGACGAACCCTATGCCCCGACCGACATCGACAACGACGGCGACATTGACGGAGCCTTTGCGCTGGGCAGCAACCGCGTCGGCATCGCGACCCTTGGCGCCTTTACCGGCAATATCGTCAACAGCGGGGCGATCACGATCGAGGGCAATGATTCGGCAGGCATCCGCCTTGGCGGACCGCTGACCGGCAATTTCACGACCGACGGGAGCATAACCGTGCTTGGTGATCGCGCGCTTGGCGTGGGGTTGCAGGATGTGACCGGCAATGTTCGGCTGGCGGGAACGATCACCGCGACCGGGCTCGACGCCATCGGCGCGCGGCTGTCGGGCAATGTTACCGGTGCGCTCGTGGTCCAGGGCAATCTGACCGCCACTGGTTACAGGTTTACGACACCGCCGGCGGACCCCTCGAAGCTTGACGCCGACGACCTGCTGATCGGCGGCCCGGCACTGTCGATCGAGGGCAATGTGACCGGCGGCATCGTCTTGGCCGTCCCGCCCAAGGATTCGAGCACGACGGACAACGACGAGGACAAGGACGGCATCCCCGACGACAAGGAGGGCAGCGCCGCGGTGCGGTCCTTTGGCTCGGCGGCTGCAATACGCATCGGATCGGCCACCCAAAGCGTGACGATCGGTCCGGTCGCGGGGACCGGGACCGGGCTGGGCCTGATCATCGACGGCAGCGTCGTCGGTAATGGACTTTATGCCGGCAAGGACGGCAACGGGATGCAGATCGGCGGCCTGGGCGGCGCCGTCACGATCGCGGGCGGGATCGGCATTGGCGCGACCGGCAGCGTGACCGCATTGTCAAAAGATGTCGCCGCGACTGCGATCCGCATCAGCAGCGCGGCGACGACGCCCGAATTGCGCAACGCGGGTAAGGTCGAGGCGACCACCGCAGGCAATGTTGCAGGTTCGGTCGCGACTGCCGTGCTGGTCGAAGCCGGCGGTAACGTTGCGCTGATCCGCAACAGCGGCGCCATCACCGCCAAGACGGGCGGCGACGTTAGCACCGCGCGCGCGATTGTCGATCTGTCGGGCAGTGTGGGCACGGTCGAGAACAGCGGCACGATCAGCGCCACCGGCGCGCTCGCCACGTCGGACCGCAATGTCGCGATCGACCTGTCGGCGAACGTCGCCGGTGCGACGGTCAAGCAGACCGCGGTCGCCACGGGGGTGACCGCCCCCAGCATCATCGGCGACGTGCGCTTTGGCGGCGGGAACGACATTTTCGACATCGCCGACGGTTCGGTGAAGGGCAACAGCTTCTTCGGGGCCGGTAATAATCGCCTCGCGCTGTCGGGCGACGCGACTTATGCCGGCAACGCGCGCTTCGGCGGCGGCAACGACAGCATGGCGCTGACCGGCACGTCCAAGTTCACCGGCGCGGCCGATTTCGGCGGCGGCGCCGATACGCTGAGCATCGGCGGCACGTCGGTTTTCGCGGGCACCTTGGCGAACGCTCAGGGGCTGGCGGTCTCGGTCAGCGGTGGCACGTTCGACGTCACGGGGGCTGCGCGGATTGCGTCGCTGGCGGTCGCCGACAAGGGAACGCTCGGTGTCCTGCTCGACACCGGCAGCACCGGCACCGCCTTGCAGATCACCGGCAACGCCAGCTTTGGTGCCGAATCGAAACTGGCCTTGCGGCTGACCAGCATTGAACAGGCCGAGGGACAGCACATCGTTCTGACTGCAGGCACGCTGACCGGCGCAAGCAACCTGACCGCGTCGCAGACCTTGCTGCCTTTCCTTTACAAAGGCACGCTGACGTCGAACGCGACGCAATTGATTGTCGATGTGTCGCGCAAGAGCACCGGCGAACTCGGGCTCAACCGGTCTGAAGCCGGCGCATTCGACGCGGTGCTCGACGCCGTCGTGGCGGACCAGAAGATCGAGGACGTCTTCCTCGGCATAACCAGCGGCGATCAATTCCGCAGTCAGTTGGGCCAGATGCTGCCCGAGCATGAAGGCGGCGTCTTCGAAACCGTCACCTCGGGTTCGCGCGCCCTGTCACGCTACTTGCAAGACCCCAGTGCGCCGTTCCAGGACGAAGGCAAATGGGGTTACTGGGTCAACCAAGCGGTGTGGGGGACGTCAAAGAGCGTCGGCGACACGGCAAGCTATGACGTCAGCGGCTGGGGCATCGGGCTTGGCGCCGAGATCAAGAGCGATATCGGTAACTTCGGTGGTTCGATCGCGTTTCTCAACGGCAAGGACGGTAATGGCAGCAACGCCAATGAAGTCACCACCAGCCAGTTCGAAGGCGCGCTGCACTGGCGCCTGCGATCGAAGGGCTTCATGGCCAACGCCCGCGTGTCGGGCGCTCCGATCAGCCTGAAAGGCACGCGCATCTTCAGCGCCGAGGCGGGCGCAGAAGATGTCGAAAAGACGATGAAGGGCAAATGGGACGGCACATTGTGGTCCGCATCGGGTTCGCTCGCCTATGATGCCGAAGCGGGCGCCATCACGATCCGGCCGATGGTCGCGGTCGACTATTTCAAGCTGACCGAGAAAGGCTATCAGGAGACTGGCGGCGGTGATGCGCTCGACCTGAAAGTGCTCGGCCGCGACAGCGACGAGTTGGCAGTGTCGGGTACCATTGCGCTCGGCATGGATTTCGGCGGCCTCGACCAATATGATGGCTGGACGCGCTTCGAAATCGAGGGCGGTCGCCGGCAGATTGTCGGCGGCACGCTGGGTTCGACCACCGCGTCGTTCAAGGACGGTACGCCGTTCACCCTTATTCCCGATGATCGCACGAGCGGCTGGGTCGGCCGTCTCCGTGGCATTGCTGGCAATTCGGCCTTTCAGGTCGCTGGCGAAATGTCCGCGGAGGAACAGCAAAACCATATTGGTTGGGCTTTCCGTGCGAGTCTGCGGGTCGGCCTCTAGCCCCCCGGCCGGCCCCGCGTGCAAGGGGGAGGCACCTCCCTACCCCCGCCTCCCCCTTGCTTAGACAGAAATGAACGAAGACACCGATGCTCGCACTGTCCCTCCCCTCTTTCCCGGCACCACGGTTGCGCGGCGAGACATGGGCGCTATATGACGGCGGCATCGGGGGAACCTATGGCGTGCGCCGGGGCGGCGCTGACCGGCAGAAAATGGCGTTCCAGAGCAAGCAATCGATGACCAGTTCGCACGACCGAACCGATACCGCCCAAGGCATCGAAGGCGTATTGCTCGCCAACCGGGATCGTATCGTCCGGTTTTTGCAGCTGCGCGGCGCGGGCGATGCGGCGGAAGATGTTTTTCAGGATTTGTGGATGCGGCTGACCGACCGCAGCATCGGCCCAATCGCCGATCCGCTGCCCTATGTCATGCGCGCGGCGAACAATCTGATGCTCGACCGCTATCGTTCGGCGCGGCAAAGCGCACTGCGCGATCAGGCCTGGGGCGAAGCCACTGCGGGACGGCAACCTTCGACCGAGCGCGCGCTGATTTCGCGCGAGCAACTCGGGCTGGTCGAGACGGCGATCGCGGCCACCGGCGACCGTCCCGCCCGCATCTTTCGCCGGTTCCGGGTCGACGGTTTGAACCAGCGCGATATAGCCAGCGAAATGGGGGTCAGCCTGAGCACCGTCGAAGCCGATTTACGCAAGGTCTATGCCGCGCTTGCCGCGATCCGGAGGCAGTTCGATGCGCCCTGACGCCAATCCCGCCGAAGCGCGCGCCATCGATTGGCTGGTCCGCCAGCGCGATCCGGCATTCGATGATTGGGACGGTTTCTCCGACTGGCTTGGCGAAGATCCCGGTCATGCGGCGGTTTACGATGCTATTGCGACGTTCGACCGGGATCTCGACGCCCTGCCCGCGGCGCCGAAGCCCTTGGTCGTGGTAATGCCGACCGCACCGCGCCGTCCGTCGCGCCGTGCGTGGTTCGGCGGCGCCGTGGCGGCGGCGCTGGTCGGGGTTATCGGTGTGTCGACGCTGTCGCCGTTCGGCAACGCCAAGCGGATCGAAACCGCAGCGGGCGAGCATCGCACCGTCGAACTTGCCGACGGATCGCGGATTGAAATCAACGGCGGATCGATCATCGAGATCGATCAGGATCGCCCGCGCTTTGCCCGCCTGGAATCGGGCGAGGCTATGTTCCATATCGTACACCGCGATGATGATCCCTTTGTCGTCGAAGCAGGTGGTGACCGGATCGTTGACTTGGGTACCGCGTTCAATGTCGTGCGGCGCGAACGGCAGACGTCGGTCGCCGTGTCGGAAGGCATTGTCCTCTACAACCCCGATCGCGACAAGGTCCGCCTGGTTGCGGGCAAAGCGATCGAAGCGCGCGATGATGACAGTAAGGAACCGGTCGTTCAGGACGTCGATGTCGCCAGCGTCGGCGGCTGGCGCACCGGGCTGCTGGTGTACAACGGCGCGCCGTTGGCGCTCGTGGCCGATGATCTGAAGCGAACCGCCGGGATGAACGTGCGGATTGCACCGGCGGCCACCGAGGTGTCGTTCCGCGGCGCGCTGATCATCGACGCTAACCGGGACCGGACCATATCCGATCTCGCCGCCTTGTCAGGGACGAAGGCACAGCGGCAAGGCGATGGCTGGATATTGACCCGCTGACAATGACGCCTCGCCTTGTCTTTGTCGCGGGCGCGCTGGCGCTGAGCCTGCCCACGCAGGCTTCGGCGGCGGAGGACCGTGCGTTCGACGTGCCGAAAGGCAGCCTGTCGGCGGCCCTACCGGTGATCAGTCGGCAAGCGGGCGTCAGCATCAGCGTCGTCGATGCCAAATTGTGGCAGGCGCGGGTCAAGCCGGTGCGCGGACGGATGAGCGTCGACGAAGCTATTCGCCGCATGCTCAACGGATCGGATGCCCGCGCGGTTCGGGTCAGCGCGACGAGTTGGCGCATCGAACGTCGCCCCGCGCCGCCGCGTCTTGCCCACCGCCCCGCCCCACGGCAGGCACCGCAGCCCCGCGCCCGCGAACCGTCGCACGACATGGTCGCAGCGGCGCAGGACGAGATCATCGTCACCGCGTCGAAAACCGACCTGCCCTATTCGCATTTCGCCGGCGTCGTCACGCAACTTAGTGGCGGCGATTTGGCGTTTGGAGGTGAGCGCGGGATGGATTCGATCCTGTCGCGGACCGCGACCGTGTCCTCGACCCATCTGGGTTCGGGGCGCAACAAGCTGTTCATTCGCGGCATCGCCGATTCCAGCTTTACCGGTCCGACACAGTCGACGGTCGGTCAATATCTGGGCGACATCCGCCTCAGCTATAACGCGCCCGATCCTGACCTCAGGCTATACGACGTCGACAATGTCGAAATCCTCGAAGGGCCACAGGGTACGCTTTACGGCGCCGGGTCGCTCGGGGGGATCATCCGCGTCGTGCCGAAAGCGCCCGACCCACGCGCGATGACGGTGCAGGCGATCGCCGGTCTTTCGCTGACCCAGCATGGTGAACCCGGCGGCGACATTGCCGCAATCGTCAATGTCCCGGTCGGCGACCGGGGGCAAGCGGTACGGCTGGTTGGCTATATGCTCACCGACGGCGGCTATATCGACAACCCGCTGCGTGGTCAGAATGACGTCAATCGCGTCCATGTCCGCGGCGGTCGCGGTTCCTTTCGTTTCGATGCCGGTAATGATTGGACGATCGATTTCGGCGGCGTTTACCAATCGATTTCCTCCGACGACGCGCAATATGCCGACAAGGCTGCCGACCCGCTGACCCGCAACTCGATGGTCGAGCAGAATGCGTCGGCGCGGTACGGCCTTGGTACGATTGTGGTGATGAAAGACTGGGACGACCTGCATTTCCAGTCGTCCAACGCCTTTATCGACCACCGCCTGTTCGAACGCTTTGATGCCAGCCTGCCCGAAGCGCCTCCCGGGTCGGTCGTCACGGTTGGCGCGGTCGATGTCGAGCGGCTGTTTGCGCCGGTTCAGATTACCGCGCTGAGCGACGTGCCACGCGTGCTCGACCAACATAATGCGACGCGTATGTTGGTCAGCGAAAATCGGCTGTCGCGCCCTTATAACAATGGTCTAGGCTGGGTGATCGGCGCCAGTTTCATCGACAATCATACGCGGCAGGACCGGGAATATGGCTATGGCCCGCTGCGCGCCGTGTTGCCCGGGGTCACCAATAAAGTGACCGAATTCACCGGCTATGCCGAGGCCACGGTCGAAGTCATGCCCGACCTCGTTGCCGCAGGTGGGCTTCGATTGTCGCATGCGCGGCTTGGCGGCATGGCGGAAGGCGTGTCCTTCGCGATTGCCCAGGCCGGGCGCGCGACGACGGCGTCGCGCAATGAAACCGACCTGTTGCCGTCATTCTCACTGCTCGCGACGCCATTCGACAATGTGCGGCTCTATGCGCGTTATCAGGAAGGGTTCCGCCCCGGCGGACTGGCGGTCGATGGCAATTTCGTGCGGCGTTTCCTGAATGACGAAGTCCGCACGTGGGAAGCCGGTGTCCGCTTTGGCGACAAGGGGCATGGCCTGTTCGATGCCAGCATCGCGCTCTCGCACAGCCGCTGGCGCAACATCCAGGCCGATTTTATCGACAGCACCGGCTTTCCGACCACCGCCAACATCGGCGATGGTCGTATCACCAGCCTGTCGGGCGCGCTCGCGATGCGGCCGACCGAGGCGCTGACCTTTGAGCTCGGTGCCGTCTATAACCACAGCCGGGTCGATGATCTGGCGCTGGAAATTCTGCCGGTGTTCGATAGCGCGCCGGGACGGCTAGGGCGCATTCCCAACGTCGCGAGCCATGCGGTGCGCGGCTCGGTCAACTATGCCACGGTCGCGGGCAACGAAGATTTCCGGGTCAACGGCTGGGCCAATTATGTCGGGCCGTCGCGGCTTGGGATCGGGCCGGTGCTGGGTGAAAGCCAAGGCGATTATATCGACACCGGACTTGCCATGCGGGTGGGCAATGATCGCCGCGGACTGTCGCTGACGCTGACCAATTTGTTCGATTCGCGCGGCAACCGCTTTTCGCTTGGCACCCCGTTCGTCGAAGGCAATGCCGGTTTCATGACGCCGCTGCGCCCGCGCACGTTGCGGATCGCGGTGGACGTCGCCTATTGAGCATGGCCCCCTCCCTGCAGGGAGGGGGCCATCCCCTATCAATCCGCGAGCGTGATCCGCTCATAGCGGTCCATGTGATAATCATGGCTGCCGAACTGGCCCTCGATCATCGTTGCTCGCTTGAAATAATGGCCGATCGCCAACTCCTGTGTGATGCCGATGCCGCCGTGGGTCTGGATCGCATTCTGGCCGACGAAATTGGCCCCGCGCGCAACCTTTGCCTTGGCGGCCGACACCGCCGCCATGCGTTCGTTCGCAGGCAGGTCGAGCTTGAGCACGCCCATGATCGTCATCGAACGGGCCTGTTCAACCTCCATGAACATGTCGACCATGCGGTGCTGAAGCACCTGGAATTTTGCGATCGGAATACCGAACTGCTTGCGCTGCTGGGTATATTCCAATGTGCCTTCGTGCATTTTCTGCATGACCCCGGTCGCCTCGGCGCACACCGCGACGGTCGCCTCGTCGACGATCTGTTCGACCAGCGGCAGGCCGGTGCCTTCGCCGCCGAGTAAGGCATCGCCGGGGATTGCGACATTTTCGAAATAGATTTCCGACGCGCGGCTGCCGTCGACGGTCGGATAGTCGCGGCGGACGATGCCGGGCAGGTTTGCGTCGATCAGGAACAGCGAAACGCCGTCACGGTCGCGCGGACCGCCGCCGGTACGCGCGGTGACGAGCAGTTGTGTCGCCCATGGCGCCGCGTAAACGACGCTCTTGTGGCCGCTCAGCACATAACCCGCTCCATCCTTTTTCGCAGTGGTGCGCAGGTTGGCCAGGTCGTAGCGACCCTGCGGTTCGGCATAGGCAAAGGCGATGATGGCGTTGCCGGCAATGATCTCTGGGATCATCGCATCGGCCTGCGCGCCCCCAACGGCTTTCAGCGCGCCGCCCGCGATGACGACGGTCGGCAGATAGGGTTCGATCCCGATGACCTTGCCGAGCTCCTCCATCACGATCGCATTTTCCAGAGCGCCGCCGCCGAGGCCGCCATGGTCTTCGGCAAAGGGCGCACCGAGCATGCCGAGTTCCTGCGCCAGCGCGGTCCAGATCGCGGGGTCGCGGCCGCTGTCGCTATTGATGAACTTCTGGCGCGTTTCGAAATCATAGGTATCGGCAAGGAAGCGCGCCAGCGTATCGCGGATCATGTCCTGCGTTTCGGTGTAGGTGAAATCCATCTTGTTATCCTCGTCGCCCCCGCAAAGACGGGGGCCGCTGTCGTTTTAAACTGCGGCGCCGGGTCAGCCCGATTGTCGCCCCTGCCCGCGCAGGGGCGACGCGTTCCTCAGAGACCCAGAACCATCTTGGCGATGATGTTGCGCTGAATCTCGTTCGACCCGCCATAAATCGTCGTCTTGCGGACGTTGAAATAGGTCGGCGCGGCACGATGGGCATAATCGGGCCCAATCGGATGCTCGTTGTCACCCTCGCCAAAGCCGCGGAAATAGGGCGCGCCATAATGGCCGACGGCTTCAAGGCTCAACTCGGTCAACCGCTGCTGGATTTCCGATCCCTTGATCTTGAGCAAGCTGGATTCCGGCCCCGGACCGCGTCCCGCGTTCGAACCAGCCAGGCTGCGCAGCTCTGTGAATTCCAGCGCCGCGAGGTCGATCTCGAGTTCGGCGACCTTGCGCTTGAAAAAGGCGTTGGCGAGCAGCGGTTTGTCACCATCTAGTTCGGTGCGGGCGATCGCCTTCACCTTTTCGATTCCGCGCTTCGACGCGGCGACCCCGGCGATGCCGGTGCGTTCGTGCGCGAGCAGAAACTTGGCGCAGGTCCAGCCCTTATTCTCTTCGTACACGCGCTGCGATTGCGGGACGCGGACGTCCTCCAGCCACACTTCGTTGACCTCATGCTCGCCGCCCAAGGTGATAATTGGGCGCACGGTGATGCCGGGCGATTTCATGTCGATGAGCAGGAAGCTGATGCCTTCCTGCTGCTTGGCTTCCTTGTCGGTGCGGACGAGGAAAAAGCCCCAGTCGGCATGCTGCGCCAGCGTCGTCCACGTCTTCTGACCGTTGACAATATAATCGTCGCCGTCGGGAACAGCGGTGGTACGCAGCGACGCCAAATCCGAACCCGCGCCCGGCTCCGAATAGCCCTGACACCACCAATCCTCACCCGACAGGATGCGCGGCAGAAAATGGGCTTTTTGTTCGGGGGTACCAAAGGTGTAGATTACCGGGCCGACCATCGCGAGGCCGAAGGGCAGCAAGCGGATACAGTCGGCGCGCGCCGATTCTTCAGACCAGATGAAACGCTGCGTCGGGGTCCAGCCGGTGCCGCCATATTCGACCGGCCAAGCGGGCGCGATCCAGCCCTTGTTATAGAGAACCTTGTGCCAGGCGAGGAAATCCTCCTTGGCCATCTCTTCGCCCTCGTCCTGCTTGTCGCGCAGGTCGGCGGGGTAATTTTCGGCGATGAAGTCGCGCACTTCCTGTTGGAAGGCGAGATCTTCGGGGCTGAATTCCATGTCCATCACGAATCTCCCATCGGATAATGGCGCCCTTATAATGGGCGCTCACCTTTACGTAAACGGCAAGTTGCAATTGACAACTTTCCTAATGGTCATGATTGCGCGTAACAACGCGGCTTGTCCAGCGCGCGGGGCCGCCGCGGGCGATGAAGGGCAGCGGGCCATTTTGACGGGCCGATCTTCGTCGGCGACGACCGCCAATATTCCTCGGTACCCACTGGCAGCAAGGCGATCGAGCGCGGCAGCTCGTTCTAGACAGGGCGACGCGTCACCAGCACCACGGCGCCATCGCTGGCATAGGGGCCGCAAACCTCAGCGATCGCCAGGTTCACGTCGATCGCTGCGCCGTCGCGGGTCACGATCTGCGATGCGATACGCGCCGGTTGCCGCGACCGGAATACGGATTCGAGCGCCTCGGCAAAAGCGGCGCGATGACCGACCGGCAGCAGCGCCGAAAAACGCACCCGCCTGATAGCGGCAGCGTCGACGCCGATCAGACCGGTTAGCGTATCATTTGCCGCCTCGACCGTTTCGCGTACCGAAATGTGGGCGTGGCCGATGTCACCCGCCGCTTCGACCGCATCAAGGATCGCCTGCCGCGCATCGCTCTCGGCAAAATCAGCCAGCGCGCCGCTTACGTCGCGCAAGATCAGCGCGCCGCCGATAGGCACCGGTACCAAATCGATGTGAAGCCACTGGCGCGGCCGCAACAGGTCGGGCACGTCGCCCGAAAAACGTTCGCGATGATCGATCAGCCGGATGAGGTGCTGGGCCAGCAAACTTCCCGCCAATCGCGGCGCCACGCTGGTCAATTGTTCGCCGATCATGTCCGCACACGACCGTTCGAGCATGTCCGAGGCCGCCGGGTTGACCGCCGCGATGCAGCATTGCCGATCGATCAATATCACCGCGTCGCGGATCGATTCGACCAGACTGGCAAGCGACCGTTGCGCAGCGTCCGCGGTTACCGCGACATCGTCCGCATCGCGGCCCAGCCGCCGATAGTCGTCGAGCGAGATCAACACATGCGCATCCTTGCCATGATGCGTGACGACGACCGGCTTGCGCGCCGATTGCAGACGCCAATTGGCAAATCCGCGGATGAAGTCCGCCGCCGAAACGCGCTGTGGTTCATGCACTGCTGGCACCCTGGCCTCCCCGATTACCCTATCGCTCGGCATCCTTTTGGGGCGGTTTGTGCGACGGCGGCCATAAAGTTCGTCCGCGGCGGCGCCGTTATGGCGCGATCAGACCAGCTTTGCCTTGCCGCAACGCAGCGCATTGACCCGCGCATCGGCCTGCCCGAGATGCACCCCAAGCAGTCCGGTGATGTCCGACAGCACGGTGTCGAGGACCGGTGCCGCAAGCGCGACAGCGTCGCCGACGACCGTCCGCAGTGCGTTCAGGTTGAGCCCGAGACCGAGCACATTGACCTTCAGGTCCATGCGATCGGAAAGTGATTTTGCGGCGCCTGCGACCAGCCCACCACTCGATACCGTCTTCACTTGGCCGACATCGATGTCGCTGCGTGAAAAGGAGACCTGCTTTTCGGCGAGATCCGATAGGACGAGTTCAGACTCGGCATCGACGCTGGCGAGTGGCAGTTTCACCAGCCGCGCGGGCTTGGGATCGAGGCGGCGCTGCATATTCTGGAAATCGGCATTATCGACTGTCCCGATCGCCAGCATCGCAGGTGAGGTCACGATCCCGAGCGACACCGCCGCGCTGCTGTTCGGGCGGCAGTCGATGTCAGAGATTCGCGCCGAGGCCGACCCCAGTTCGGCGAGGACCGGAATTTGGACACTGGCCAGCGGCGTCTGGACTTTGGTCTCGAGTTTCAACCGCACCTGCGCGGTCCGCACGATCACCTCATTGGTATCAGTTACCGCGATCAACGGCGAATGCGCAGGCGGTTCGCCGATCAGCAGTGCGATGTAGATCCCCGATCCGCCGGGCAGATTGCTCGCGACTGACAGATCGACCTGACGGTTGGCGTTGCCCAGCAACAGCATCGCGCGCAGCAGACTGAGCGCATTGACCTTTACAGGATTGGCGGCGTCGACGCGAATGCTCGACGAGCGAGGTCCCAGATCGATCGCGCGCGATGGCACCAGGCTGCGCGGCAAGGCGCGCGAAGCGATATGCTCCAGCACATTTCCTGCCTGCCCGTCCGATGCGCTGGCCAGCGCCGATATGACCTGCGGCATCGTCACCTGACTGTCGAGTGTCTGGCCAAAAGTCAGCACATCGGCATCGATCTCGGTCCGCAGCGCATCGGAAAACGCCAGCAGGTCGATGTCGGCGCTCGCCAGTGCATTATAGTCCATCAGCGACAGGTTAAGCTGGCTACCGGTCAGCCCCGATAGCAAGGCATTCGGCAGGCCGCCATTCACGGCAGCGACCCGAGACCCGAGCGAAAAGGCCGCATAACCGCGCCGAGCTCCGGTCGCGGTCGCGCGGATGACGCTGTCGCTCCTGCCGGTCAAAAAGCGCCCGAAATACAGCGGGCGGTCGCGCGTCAAAACGATCCGCACCGCATTGGCCGACGCGCCGCCGGCCGCAAATCGCTGTTCGGCGGCGACTGCCTGGTCGGGCGAATAGGTGCCGGTAGTCAACGCCGCGATGCGGATGTCGCAATCGCAGTTCGCCGCGATGATCCGCTCAGCCGCAGTCTGTTCCTCGCCAGGTCGGCCCGCCGCTGCCATCGCTGCGGCATCGGCGATGCCCTGTAATTTGCGGCGATCTAGGTACAGCGAACCGACATCGACGGCGAGCGCGGCGGCGCCGATCAGCATCGTCATCGCAAAGGCGGTGATAATGCTGATTCCAGCGCGCCGGTCGCGGATAAGGACATCGAGATGTGAGAGAACAGCCATGGTCAATCCACCGGCAATTCAAAGGTCGCGCGTGACCTGATGACATTGGTCGGCGACGGTACGAGCGCCGATCTCAGAAAACTGTCGGGTGGCGCGGTGAACGTGACCGCGACGGTGATCGCCTCGCTGGTTTCGGACACCGCAACACTGTGCGTACCGGTCACCGCTGCCAGGCTCCGTTCGACCGCCCGCGCCGCGACCGCGCGGCGGTCCGCGGCATTCAGCCCGACAATTGCAGCGCGTGCACCGTCGTTCGCCGCCTGCTGAACACTGTGCGCCAGCATGAAATATTGCCCATAGACCAGCACCCCCATCAGCAGCGCGAGGAGCAGCGGCAGCACGAGCGCCATCTCGACAATCGCGGCGCCGCGCTTGTCGCGCGCTAGGCCATTACCGGTCAGGACGAGTCTGCGGGGCTGCCGCATAAATTCAGGGAAAGCTGTCATGCCGATCAGCATGGCGCCCCCGAATGAAAGCGGCATCGAGAGAGCCCGACGCCGCTTTTGCGCGTTTTACATATAATGTTGGCGACGCGCCGCGGGGCAACTGGGCGGATTCCTGCTCATCGTCGCTATCATTGACGAGCCGCTAATATCGCCCTGCCACCCGCGCATCGCAAAATGCGTTTATTCGGCGGCCTCCAGCTTGTCCTGGGTCTTGAGGTCGAAGTCAGACGCATCATGACGTTCGCGAAGCTGACTCGCCGGATCGCCCATCACCCGATTGACCATTCGTCCGCGCTTCACTGCCGGCCGCCCCGCAATCTGATCGGTCCAGCGCTGGACATTTTTATAGTCCTGAACCTGCAAAAATTCGCCAGCGTCATAGACGAGCCCCTTCACCAGCGCGCCATACCAGGGCCACACCGCCATATCGGCAATCGTATAATCTGCACCGCCCAGATACTCGCTTTCGCCCAATCGCCGGTCGAGCACGTCGAGCTGTCGTTTCACCTCCATCGCATAGCGATTGATCGGATACTCCTGTTTGAACGGCGCATAGGCGTAGAAGTGGCCAAAGCCGCCGCCAAGGAAGGGCGCGCTGCCCATCTGCCACATCAGCCACGACAGAACCTCGGCGCGCTGGGCGGTCTCGGTCGGCAGGAAGGCACCGAACTTCTCAGCCAGATGGATCAGGATCGCGCCCGATTCGAAGATACGGATCGGCTCGGCGCCGCTGCGGTCGACCATCACCGGGATTTTGCTGTTCGGATTGGCGGCGACATAACCGCTCGAAAACTGATCGCCCTCGCCGATGTTGATCAGCCATGCGTCATATTCGGCACCGCTATGTCCTGCTGCCAGCAGCTCCTCGAGCAGCACGGTAACCTTCACCCCATTGGGCGTGCCAAGTGAATAAAGCTGCAGCGGATGTTTGCCGATCGGCAAATCCTTGTCGTGCGTCGGCCCGGCGATCGGGCGGTTGATATTGGCGAAACGCCCACCACTTTCCTTGTCCCAGGTCCAGATTTTCGGCGGTACATATTCGCTGGTATCGGTCATCGAGCGCTCCTGGGTTTATTTTTATACTGGTCGGTAACTTAAGAAGCACTGGGCGTCCCGTCCACCCCTGCCCGGTCAAATAATCCTTGCCCCCCGCAAAGCGGAAATCGCCTCCACGTCATATCCCAGCTCGATCAGGATCGCATCGCTATGCTCGCCAAGCTGAGGTGCGCGCTGAACTGCCAGCTTTTTGCTGGCCGACAGGTGGATTGGCGCGCGGATCATTGGCACGGCTTGGCCAGCGCCCGGATAGGCCACCGGCTCGACCAGCCCCATCGCCTGAACCTGCGGCTGCGCCAGCGCTTCCCCCGCGCGCAGCACCGGCGCGGCGGGAACCCGCGCCGCGCCCAGCTCGGCAATCGCGTCGGCATTGGTGCGCTCGGTGCACCAATGCTGCATGATGACGCTCAGCGCTTCGCCATTATCGCCGCGCAAGATGTCGCTGGCATAGAGCGGGTCGTCGATCAGTTCGGGGCGCCCGACCAGATTGGCCCAGCGGGCAAAAATGCCGCCGCCGACGATCTGCGTCACGATCCATCCGTCGCGGGTGCGGAAGATATCAGTCGGCCCGGAGCTGTAGGCGCGGTTGCCGATCGGCTGGCGTTCGATCCCGTTGAGCGCATGGTCGATCGCCAGCGCGTTGGAAAAAGCGAGCGCGGTACCGAGCAGCGAGCCTGAAACACATTGCCCTTTCCCCGTTGTCTCGCGCTCGCGCAACGCCATCATGACGCCAAACGCACAATGCAGCGCGGTGCCGAAATCGACATAATTGACCTGCGCGCGATAGGGCTGGTCCGGGGTTCCGGTCAAATGCACCGCGCCGGACATCGCCTGCCCGACCGCGTCGAATCCAACATTTTGCGCCAGCGGCCCCTCGCTGCCAAAGGCTGATGCCGTGGCGAGGATGATCCGCGGATTGATCGCCGACAGGCTCGCAAAATCGAGCCCCAGCTTGACCAGGGCATCCTGCGGCAGGTTGGCAATGACGACATCGGCGGCCTCGACGAGCCGCCGCACGATCTCGCGGCCCTCAGGGCTCCCGGGCTTCAGCGTCAGGCAGCGCTTGCCACGGTTCATCTGCATGAACATTGCGCCCGACCCGTCGTCAGCGACGGGAACCGTGAAGCGGTCGTCATTGCCGCCGGGTGCCTCAATCCGGATAACATCGGCGCCATAATCGGCGAGCAGTGAGGCACAATAGGGGCCAGCAATATAGCGACCGAAATCGAGGACTCGTATTCCCTTGAGCGGCACGCCTGTCTCTCCCAACATATTATCGTCATCCCGGCTTAGCCTTGGACCCGCTTTGTCTTGCGGATAAGGCGGGTCTCGGGTCAAGCCCGCGATGACGAACGATGGATCGCCGCTGGTCGATCCCGTCGATGCCTTCATCGAAACCCCGCCCTTGCGCTCACCCGACAAAGCCATATGGTCGGCAGATAATTTCAACAGGGGATAATTTCATGGCGCGCTTCGCTCTCGCCCTCGCGGCGACTTTGGCTTGTTCAACCTCGGTTTTCGCCCAGCAAGCAACGCCACCGACGGCAACCGACGCCAAGCCCGAGAAATGGGACGTCAACGCCCCGCCCGGCATGACGACGCGCAAGGTGAATATCGCCGTCGACGAAGGCAGCTGGATGAACGTCGATGTTGCGCCCGACGGCCGCACCATCGCCTTCGACCTGCTCGGCGACATCTACACCATGCCGATCGAGGGCGGCACCCCGACGCGCATTGCCGAAGGGCTGGCCTATGAACATCAGCCGCGCTTCTCGCCCGACGGCAAACGCATCGCCTTCGTCTCCGACCGCGCCGGCGGCGACAATATCTGGCTGATGAACCGCGATGGCACGGGCAAGGTGCAATTGAGCAAGGAAGATTTCCGCCTGCTCAACCAGCCAAGCTGGAGCCCCGACGGCCAGTTCATCGTCGCCAAAAAGCATTTCACGACGGGCCGTTCGCTCGGCACTGGCGAGGTGTGGATGTATCATGTGTCGGGCGGCGCTGGGGTGCCGCTGGTCAAGAAGCCTAACGAACGACACCAGAAAGAGCTGGGCGAGCCGATCTTCGCTGCTGACGGAAAAAGCGTTTTCTATACCCGCAACGTCACACCCGGCCCGATCTTTGAATATGCGCAGGACAGCAACACCGATCTGTTCCACATCGAGCGCTACAGTTTGCAGGACGGTGAGGTCAGCACCGCCGCATCGGGCGCCGGCGGCGCGGTGCGCCCCACTCCTTCGCCCGACGGCAAGCGTCTGGCATTTGTGCGCCGTGAAGGCACCCAGTCAAAACTCTATATCAAAGAGCTCGCGTCGGGCACCGAGAAGAAGGTTTATGACGCGCTCGATCAGGACGTGCAGGAAACCTGGGCGGTCACCGGCGTCTATCCGAACATGGCTTGGACCCCGGACAGCCGCGACATCGTCTTCTGGGCCGGGGGCAAGCTGCGCCGCGTCAGCGGCGGCGGCGGCGAAGCCCGTATTGTTCCCTTCAGCATCAACGACGACCGTGTGATCGTCGACGCCACCCATCCGACAGTCGAAGTGGCCCCCGACAGCTTCACCACGCAGATGCCGCGCTGGGCCGAGGTGTCGCCCGACGGCCGCAGCATAGTCTTCGAAACTTTGGGCAAGCTCTATATCAAACCCGCGAGCGGCGGCGCCGCGCGGCGGCTGACCGCGGCGAAGGACAATGCGCTGGAGGCGTGGCCCAGTTGGTCGCGCGACGGCAAGTCTGTCGTCTTCGTCCGCTGGACCGACATCGGCATGGGCGAAATTCATGTCGCCGGATCGGGCGGCGGCGCGTCGCGCAAGGTGACGACCGTGCCCGGTCATTATGCCGAACCGCGCTTCTCCCCGGACGGCAAGACCATCGCCTTCGAACGGCGCGGCAGCGGCGGGCTGACATCGACGCGCTGGAGCGAGGATCCCGGCGTCTATCGCATCGCGGCCACCGGCGGCACTGCCGAACGGATCAGCAGCGAGGGTGCCAAACCGCAGTTCGGCGCTGCGAACGACCGCGTCTTCATGGTGACCACCGCTGACGGCAAGAGCCAGCTCGTCAGCACGGACCTCAACGGTCAGGACAAGCGCACCCATGCCAATGGCGAACTGGTCAGTGATTACGAAATTTCCCCCGACGGCCGGACCCTGGCCTTCCGCCAGAATTACGACGCCTATGTCACCCCACTGATGCCCGGCGGGCAGGATGTGTCGCTCGGCACCAAGAGCGGCGCGCTGCCTGTCACACGGGTCAGCGGCAGCGGCGCCGATTATATCCATTGGTCGAATGGCGGCTCCAAACTGCACTGGAGCCGCGGCGCCACCTTGTTCAGCGCCGATCTCGCCAACCTGTTCACCAACGCCCCGGCGGATGAAAAAGCACCCAAGTTTGCGCCGCCGATTGACGGCGTGTCGCTGGCCATGACCGAGCGGGCGTCGAAGCATAAGGGCACCGTCGTCATCACCGGCGCCAAAATCGTCACCATGGCCGACAAGGACGGCGGCATCATCGAAAACGGCGCGATCGTGATCGAGGGCGACCGTATCACCGCTGTCGGCCCGCTGGTGTCAATCACCGTTCCGGCTGGCGCGGTGACTGTCGATGCAACCGGCAAGACGATCGTCCCCGGCTTCGTTGATGCCCATGCCCACGGCAGCCACGGCGACGACGAGCTGGTACCGCAGCAAAACTGGTCCGAAATCGTCAATCTCGCGATGGGAACGACAACCAGCCACAACCCATCGTCGCGCGCGTCGGAAATCTTCGTGTCGTCCGAAATGCAGCGCGCCGGGCTGATCCTGGCGCCGCGCATCTTTTCGACCGGCGAGATCATTTACGGCGCAAAGGCGGCGGGCGTTTATGCCGAAATCAACAGCTATGAAGATGCGCTCGGCCATGTCCGCCGGTTGAAGGCGCAAGGGGCACACAGCGTCAAAAACTACAACCAGCCACGCCGCGAACAGCGCCAGATGGTCGTCAAGGCGGCGCAGGCCGAAGGGATGACTGTCGTGCCGGAGGGCGGCTCGCTCTATACGATGGACTTGACGCTGATCCAGGACGGCAACTCGACCGTCGAGCACAACATCCCGCTCCACACTTTCTACAAAGATCTGGTGCAGCTGTGGGGCCAGACGCAGGTCGATTATACCCCGACCCTCGTCGTCACCTATGGCGGCCCGGCGGGCGATCCCTATTGGCGTGCGCACACCGATGTGTGGGAGCATCCGATCCTGACCAAACACATCCCGCCAACCGAGCTTGCCGCGAACAACAAGCGCCGCGTGATCGCGCCCGAGGCCGATTATGTCGACGATGATTCGGCCCGCGAAGCGGGCAAGATCGCAGCAGCCGGGCGGATGGTTTCGATCGGCGCCCACGGTCAGCAATCGGGGCTGGGCGCGCATTGGGAAATATGGTCGTTCGTGCGCGGCGGGTGGAGCAATATCGACGCGCTGCGCGCCGCGACAATCATGCCCGCGACCTCGTTGGGCTATGCGAAGGATATCGGATCGCTGGAGGCAGGGAAGCTCGCCGACCTCCTTATTCTGGATGCCGACCCGACCCAGAATATTCGCAACACCGAACAGATCCACCGCGTGATGCTGGGCGGGCGGCTCTACGATCCGTTAACGATGAACGAGGCCGAGACGGGCAATCGCAAGCGCACAGCCTATTGGTGGGAGGCCGACAAACCCTGATTCAACGCCGGCAGCTGGCGGCGAGCCGCGATTTTGTGACGAGAGGGTTGCAACGACGACGGACCGCCGCTAGGGGCGTCTGCTCTCAGCGAGGAGAGTTGGCTGAGTGGTCGAAAGCGTCGCACTCGAAATGCGAAGTGCCGGCAACGGTACCGAGGGTTCGAATCCCTCACTCTCCTCCATTTTTCCCTGATTTGACCACCAGGATGACGGCCGCCCCGGCACAACGCCGGGACGGCTGACCAGCCTTATCCCCTGATGCTGAGCAGCGACGGAGCCGCCAAGGCGCCGACGACCGCGCCGACAATCAGGAACAGCACGATCGCGACAACGACGACGACAGCAGTGTAACCGAACGCCTTGTCTTGCGGCGATTTCATCAGCACCGGCAACCCCAGATAAAGAAGATAAAGCCCATAGAGGCCGAAAAGAACGCCGATCAGCGAAAGGGCTGGAATCAGCTGGAAAACTCCACCGACCCAGCCGGCCGTCGCCGAGTATGCCGCGACCTTCAGCGCCTGAACCTGATCTTTCTGCCCGCCAAAGTTGGGCGCGAGGCCATCGATGACCAGAGCGAGCACAAAAACAGTCGCCAGCCCCAGACCGTAGGAAACGATAGCCGACACCAACGCGCCGACCAGCGGCGGATGATAGGTCACGCCGAACACCGTGATACCAAAGACCTGCCCGCCGATGAACCCCGCCAACGGCCCGATCGCGGCCAGCAACAGGACATAAGGAACATAGATGGACTGCGTCGTTGCGGGTTCCGCCGCGATGCCAGACCATGTCTCTTTCGGTTTAAGGATGATGTCCTTGGCGCGCTGGATGATACCCGATGCCGGATGCCCGGGAGGAGTGGGGTTGCTGGACGGAATGTCGCTCATGAAATGCCTTTCCCTGTTGCCAATCAATACCGCCCGCAATCCAGCCCGGACTTAGCGGCGGCCGAACCGGCACTAGCCCGAACCGCCGAGACGTCTGTAACCTTCGTCACAGCCGGGATTCGGTCGGTCCGCGGACGAGTGAGTGTAACGGACTTGAAACAGGAAGGAATAGGCATAGATTGGAGCAATGACGCCCGAATCCTCCGCCGAACGCCTCGCGACCGTCGACGCTCCGCTCATTGGCCGCGCGAATTTTGCGCCGGGCGACATCGTGCGTCACCGCATGTTCGATTTTCGCGGGGTCGTGTTCGACATTGACCCGGTCTTTGCCAACAGCGACGAATGGTATGAAGCGATCCCGGAGGAAATTCGTCCGGCGAAGGCTCAGCCCTATTACCATCTGCTCGCCGAAAACGGCGATTCATCCTATATTGCGTACGTCAGCCAGCAAAATCTGTTGCCCGATGCCGAGGGCGGCCCGATCGACCATCCGCAGATCGACGCCATGTTCGAAGGGTTGGATGACGGGCGCTATCGCGTCCGTGCAATCCACCGCCACTAAGCCTTAAACACGCCGGCGCGGTCAGGCTTTCAGCTTCCAGCCCGACGCCAGCAGGCGATATGTCAGCAATCCCAGCACGATGTTGATGGCGACCAGCACTAACATGGCGGTCAGCACGGGGTTGGCGATCGTCGAATCGACCGTACCGATAAACCCGTAGCGGAATCCCATGATTGCATAATAGACGGGATTGCCGTGCGCGACGGTCTGGAACCAGGGCGCGAGCCGATCGACCGAGTAGAACGTCCCCGAAAGCAGAGCGAGCGGCGTCACAACAAAATTGGTCACGGCTGCCGCATGGTCGAATTTCTCCGCCCAAATCGACGTGATGAGGCCAAGAAACCCTAGCATCGACGCGCCCAGGACCCCGAACACAACCACCGCCCACAAATGATCTGGCAGGACGTGAACACCGGGCCACAAGAGCATCGCAAGCCAGAGTGCCAGACCAACCAGGATCGATCGCGTAATCGCTGCGCCAACCAGTGCGATGATCAACTCGCCAACGGCGAGCGGGGGCATCAGATAGTCGACGATCGTCCCTTGGATCTTGCCGACGAGGAGCGAAAAGCTCGCATTGGCGAAGCTATTCTGCAGCATGGCCATCATGATCAGGCCCGGCGCGATGAAATCGGCGAAGGGAACGCCGATGACTTTACGCCCGGCCCCGCCGAGCGCGACGGTGAAAATCACTAGGAACAAAAGCGTGGTGATGGCCGGTGCCCAGATTGTTTGCAGCTGCACCTTGAAAAACCGCCGCACCTCCTTGACATATAGCGCCTGCATGCCGGGCACGTTGAGCGTCCGGATATGCGGCACTCCCGGTTCTGCAAAGGGCGGGCTTGCCGCGAATTTGCTCGAGTCGGGTCGCGAAATTTGGGGCTGGTCGTTCATGGCGTTCTCGCCTATCGCCTCCCCGATCTTACCGCAAGCTGGGCAGTGGCGCCGGTCCGAAAGGATCGCATGGATGACCGCGAAATGGCCCGCGGCGTGGAATGATAAGGAATAGATTATGTCATGGACCGATGAGCGCATCGAAAGCCTGCGCAACATGTGGGAAAAAGGGCTGACCGCCAGCCAGATCGCCGAAGAACTCGGCGGGGTAAGCCGCAACGCGGTAATCGGCAAGGCGCATCGCCTCGGCCTGAAATCGCGCCCCTCGCCCGTCAAAGCAACCGACAAGGCCAAACCCGCCAAGGTCGCCGCCGCGCCTGCGCCAAAGCCGTCGGCCCCGGCGGCGCCGCCGCGCGCCGCCGCCCCGGTCGCACCGCGCCCGGTCGCCGCCGTTCCGCCGAAGTCCGAAGCGCGCCCGACCGTCGGGACGCCCACCGCCGACGGTTCGGTCGGTGCGCAAATCCCAAAGGCGGATCAACCGCGCATCGTGTCGATCGGCCCCGGCGGCTTCATCCGCCAGGGTCCGGGCGACCAACAGGCGCCGATTCCGCCGGCCCCGCCGCGTCGCCTGATTCCGGCGAAGCCAAGCCCCGATATCGCCGACAAGACGACGCTGCTCGACCTTAATGACCGTATCTGCCGCTGGCCGATGGGCCATCCGGGCGAGCCCGATTTCCATTTTTGCGGCCAGGCCGTGAACCCCGGCTTCCCCTATTGCGTCGAACATTGTGGCCGCGCCTATCAGGCTCAACTGCCGCGCGGTACGCGTCGCCCACCGCCGCCGCCGCCTTTCGGGGGGCCGCGCGTTCGGTGAAGCCGTTCGAGCAGGATTTTGAGTTTGCGCGCGCGCTTGGCCTGCAAGGCGTCGGGCGCGGCGACGGACGCTGTACCATGGCGATTGACGTCAATGCACGTCAGCACTTCAACCCACAGGGCGCGGCGCATGGCGGGGTCGCCTATTCGCTGGCCGATACCGCCATGGGCGGCGCGCTGACCAGCCTGCTCGACGACGACCAATGGTGTGCGACGCTGGAAATCAAATTCAACTATCATGTCCGCGTCGACGAAGGACGGCTGACCTGTGAGGCTGCAGTGCTGCATCGCGGCAAACGCGTCGCAAATATCGAGGCCAGGCTTTATCAGAACGGCCGCTTGGTCAGCAGCGCCAACGGCAATTTCGCGATTTTTGCGGCCCCGACTGCTCCATAAGCGAAAGGCGCCGGATCTTTCGATCCGACGCCCTCCTATCGCCGCTTCTACGAGAGTTTAGAAGCGGAAGCTCAGCGTGCCACGTACGCTGTGCGTACGGAAATTGTCACTGCTGCGCTTCATGTCAGTCCCGCCACCGTTCAGCAGGAACGGGTTAGTCGCCGGTGCGGTACCCGGGCCGACGTTCACGACAAAATCATTGTCCTTGATGTCGGTGTAAAGATATTCGAGGCCGAGCGCGATGTTGTTGGTCACCATCACTTCGGCACCGCCACCGGCGGTGTAGCCCCAACCGTTCGTTTTACCATTATCGGCAAAGCTGTTGGCGCCGTTGCTCGTCGAGAAACGGTTGTCGAGGCGCGCATAAGCACCGCCACCGGTCACATAGAACAGAGCGCCGCCACCGGGCGTGTAACCGGCACGCAGGCGAGCATTGGCCTGATAATCGGCTTCACGGCTGAAGGTGTAGCTGGCAGGGGTCGTCGAAAAGGCAGTGACGCTGTCGCGCGCGACGCTGCGTCCGCCCTCGATCACGGCGCCAAGGACGAAGTTGCCCATACGCTTGTCAAAACCCAGGCGGCCGAAATATTCCGGGCCGTCCTTGTCATTGCGGCAATTGCGGTTTGCGCTGCTGGTTGCCGCGCCGTTACAAAAGCCCGTCGAGAAAGCGTTGGCGCCGCCGACGGTCGTTACCTGGTCGCCATAGGTGCCGTCGCGGTTGGTATCAAACAACACGGTTTCGCCGTTGTCGTTGCCTTGCAAAGTACCGCCACCGCCGATGCTGATGTAGGGGCCGTTGAAATCCTGCGAGGTGTCGCGGTCTTGGGCAAAAGCCGGAACGGCCACGGTGCTCGCCGCCAAGACAGCTAGGAGAGAGAGAGTTTTCATTTTTTACTCCGCTTTTTGAATGACTTTTTAGTCTCCGGCCAAACCCCCTTGTCTCGATCAAAGTTCCCTCGCTGACCAAAAACGGGATGAAGCGAATGCGGAAAGGGGGACGTGGTGCGCCAAAAACCGCGCTTGCCAGTGGGCTTGGCCGCCCCCTATAGCCATGCCATGAGTCACGATTTGTTCGACGCCGCGACCCCGGCCACCGAGAGCTATAATGCTTCGCAGATCGAGGTGCTGGAGGGACTGGAACCCGTCCGTCGGCGCCCGGGCATGTACATCGGCGGGACCGATGAGCGCGCGCTGCATCACCTCGCCGCCGAGGTGATCGATAACAGCATGGACGAGGCCGTCGCCGGGCACGCGAACCGCATCGAAGTGACGCTCGACGTCGGCAACCGGCTGACCGTAACCGACAACGGACGCGGCATGCCGGTCGATCCACATCCAAAATTTCCGGACAAGTCGGCCCTCGAAGTCATCATGACCATGCTGCATTCGGGCGGCAAGTTCGAGGGCAAGGCCTATGCCACGTCGGGTGGCCTGCACGGTGTCGGGGTCAGCGTCGTCAACGCTCTTTCGGTCGACACCGAGATCGAGGTTGCACGTGGCAAGCAGCTTTACCGCCAGCGTTTCTCGCGCGGCGCCCCGCTCGGCGGGCTAGAAGAGCTCGGTCCCACGCCCAACCGACGCGGGACGAGCGTCAGCTTCGTCCCAGACCCGGAAATTTTCGGCGATCACGGACGTTTCAAGCCGCAACGCCTCTATCGCATGGCGCGATCGAAGGCGTATCTGTTCGCGGGCGTCGAAATCCGCTGGAAATGTGCGCCTGAACTGATCGGCGATGATACGCCCGCCGAGGCAATTTTCCAATTTCCCGGCGGCCTCGCCGATCATTTGAAGGAACAGATCGGTACCCGCGAATGCGCGACCGCCGACCCTTTCATCGGGAGGCAGGATTTCCCGGGCGATCAGGGTCGTGCCGAATGGGCGATCGCCTGGCCTTTGTGGTCCGATGGCAGCTATAGCTGGTATTGCAACACCATTCCCACCCCGGCTGGCGGCACCCACGAAGCGGGATTGCGATCGGCGCTGACCAAGGGATTACGCGGCTTTGGCGAGCTGATCGGTCAGAAAAAGGCGGCGCAGATCACCGCTGAGGATGTGTTTAACGGCGGCGAAATGATGCTGTCGGTTTTTATCCGCGACCCGCAGTTTCAAAGCCAGACGAAGGACCGGCTGAGCAGCCCGGAAGCGACGCGTTTCGTCGAAAATGCGGTGCGAGACCATTTCGACCATTTCCTGTCGGACAATATGGACCGCGGCCGCGCCTTGCTAGGCTTGATCCTCGACCGCATGGACGAGCGCCTGAAGCGCAAGGCCGAGCGTGAGGTGAAGCGCAAGACCGCCACCAGCGGGCGCAAGCTGCGGCTGCCCGGAAAGCTCACCGACTGCGCGAACGATGGACCCGAAGGTACTGAATTATTTATCGTCGAAGGCGATAGCGCGGGCGGCAGCGCCAAGCAGGCTCGAAACCGCAAAACCCAAGCCATCCTACCGATCCGCGGCAAGATATTGAACGTCGCGAGCGCCAGCAATGACAAGATCCGCGCCAATCAGGAAATCGCCGACCTGGCGCTCGCCTTGGGTTGCGGGATGCGCAAGGACTGCGACGCCGACCGGCTGCGCTACGAAAAAATCGTGATCATGACCGACGCCGATGTTGATGGCGCCCATATCGCGACCTTGCTGATGACCTTTTTCTTTCAGGAAATGCCCGACATTGTCCGTCGCGGTCACCTCTATCTGGCGCAGCCGCCGCTCTATCGTCTTACCGCCGGCAACGTAACGACTTATGCGCGTGACGATGCGCATCGTGCTGAAATCGAAGCGAAACAGTTCAAGGGCAAGAAGGTCGATGTCGGGCGGTTCAAGGGGCTGGGCGAGATGAACCCGAACCAGCTCAAGGAAACGACGATGGACCCGGCGACCCGCTCAATGCTGCGCGTCACGCTACCGCAGGAATATGAGGAACGGCATCTGGTCAAAGATCTGGTTGATCGGTTGATGGGCAAGCACCCCGAGCATCGCTTCCAGTTCATTCAAGCCAATGCGGCAACGCTCGACGAGGCCGCGATCGACGCCTGAGGAGGTGAGCATGGCCAACTATGTGTTAGCCGCGCTTGCTGCGGCCTTGTTGGCCGCGCTGTCGCCGCATCTGGCCGTCGCCCAAACATCCGACACCGCCGCGCCAGCGACGCAAACGCCTTTTGATCGGCGAGCGGCGCAACTCGTTGAGATGATGACCGGCAACATCGCCTTTGCCGAATATTTCGATCCCGTTTTTCAGGTCGCGATACCAGAAGCGCAGTTCAAGGCGATTACCACCAGCCTCATTGCGCAATATGGCCAGCCGGTGACGGTAGAAAAGGCAACGTCGGCTGATGGCCGATCGGGAACGATCCTGCTGCGGTTCGAAAAGGGCGTGGGGACGGTGCTTCTCGACGTCGGTGCAGCGACCGACGAACGGGTGATGGGCCTCCGCCTGACGGGCTTTGCGATGGCAGGCGACAATTATGACAAGATCGCGGCGGACTTTGCAGCGCTTCCCGGCCAAACGGGATTTCTGGTCGCCGAACTGGGCCAGGCTGGCGTTCGCCCCCTCGCCTCCGCCAACCCCGACCGGCAATTTGCGGTCGGCTCGACGTTCAAATTGTATATCCTCGACGAACTCGCCGCACAGGTTGCGGCGGGTAAGCGGCGGTGGTCCGATGTCGTGCCGCTATCGCGCTTCAGCTTTTCGTCGGCGGGAACCGCGAACTGGCCGCAAGACACGCCAGTGACCCTGCAAACGCTCGCCAACTGGATGATCTCGGTCAGCGACAATGGCGCCACCGATACGCTGATCCACGTAATCGGCCGCGAAAAGATCGAGGCACGAATGCGCGCGGCGGGCCACAGCAACCCGTCAAGAAATATACCTTTGCTCACCACCGTTGAGGCGTTTGCCCTCAAAGGGAACAACTTCAACGATCTGCGCGCCGCCTTTGTCGCGGGCGACGATCATGCCCAGCGCAAGCTGATCGACGGCAACCAGCACCGACTGATCCTGAACAATGTTGACGGCGTCAGCTTCACCGCCGGTCCGCGCTTTATCGACAGCCTGGAATGGTTCGCCAGCCCGAACGACATAGCCCGCCTGATGGTCGACCTGCGCGCGCGCGGGTCGACGGCCGCTTTGGCGGCGATGGCGATCAATAACGGCGTTGGACCGGTGGCGGCGACAGACTGGCGCTACCTCGGTTATAAGGGCGGGTCGGAGAATGGCGTCCTGTCGATGAGCCTGCTCGCCGAGCGCAAATCCGATGGCAAATATTTCGTCGTGACGGCAAGCTGGAACAATCCCGACGCCAACGTTGCGATCGAACCTCTGGTCGGGCTGGTCACCCGGTTGCTGGCGCTCGCCGCCCAGCCCTGACGGCGCCGATCAGGTGGGCGATGCAGAGCGCGTGCGCAGCATATGCGCGGCGTGCAACGCCAAGGTCAGGCATGCCGCCAACAACACGGCATCCTTGAACAGGAACTGCGCGAAAGATCCCATGAACGGGAACCCATATTCCTCCTCCCACAGCGGCGCGCCCAAGCTGAAGCTGAGGGTGACGAGGAAAGTGAACACACCCATCAAGCCGCCGACCAATCCGGCGCGATGCGACCATGCCCCGATTGCGATCAACGCGCCGGTTGCCAACTCGATCGATCCGATGACGTTGCTCGTACCTTGGACGCCGATCAGCGGGTACATCCAGGCGAACAAGGGGTAATTCATGCCGATCTGTGCAACGCCTTCGGCCTCATAAGTCGCAAATTTCGCGATACCGAACATTGCAAAGATGAACACCATGGACCAACGCAGCGCCGCAAATCCGAGCGCTTGCGACGGAAAGCGATCTAATATTCTCAGCATTTTGATTCCCCGATTTATATCTATCGGGAAAGGTTCGGTCGAAATCCGCCTCGGGTTACAGTCAGCCCGCCGTCAGCGCCGCCACCAGCGCCTTGACCTTGGCTTGGCGCCATTGCGGTGTCGGTGCCACCAGCCAATAACCGCGCTTGACCGCAAAGGCATCGCCGACCAGGCGAACGCGGCCCGACGCAATATCGGCTTCGGCCAGCATGGCCGGGACATTGGCCTGCCCCAACCCGTTCGCCGCCGCATCGATCGCCAGGCCGGCATCGCCCAACCGCAGCGCCGGCTCGCCGTCGGCAACCGGACATCCGGGCCAGGCAATCCGCGTGTCGCTATTGCTGCCGGGACCGGCGACGGTCACCATCAGCGCCTCGGCGAGCGAAACGCCTTCATGCTCGCCGATTCCGTCGGACCAGAAAATCGCGAGGTCCAGGTTGGCCTCGGTGAAATCGATCCCGCTGTCGGCAGATACCAATGTGAAGCGCACATCGGGTGCCTGCTGGCTATAACGCGCAAGCCGCGGCGCGAGCCATTTCGCGGTCAGGTCGCGCGGCGCGGCGATGGTCAGCGATTGCGACGATTGCCCCGCCTGCATCGCACGTACCGATTCCTCGAACTGCAGGAAGCCCCGCCGCAGCGCGTCGAGCCCCGCTTCGGCCTCGCCCGTCAGCTCCAGCCCCTTGGGCGTACGGCGGAACAGCACGACGCCCAGCATATCCTCTAGCGCGCGAATCTGCTGTCCGACCGCAGCAGGAGTTACCGCCAGCTCGTCGGCGGCGCGCGTAAAGCTGAGGTGCCGGGCCGCAGCGTCGAACACGCGCAAGGCGTTCAGCGGCAGGTGCGTGCGTTTCATGCCGCGGTCGCAGGCGCCACAAGCGGGAAATGCGGGATCGCGATCAGCATTTGCGACCCGTCGCCGATTTCCATCGTGTAACTGCCGACCATCGATCCTTCGGGGGTCGGGAGCGGGCAGCCCGAAACATAGTCGTAAGCGCCGCCGGGCGCGATCAACGGTTGCTCGCCGACGACGCCCTCGCCTTCGACTTCACTGGTCCGGCCGCGACCGTCGCTGATCTGCCAGTGACGGCTGATCAACTGGACTGAAAACTCGCCATGATTTTCGATCCGGACATGATAGGCCCAGAACCAGCGCCCCAGCGCCGGATGCGACTGTTCGGGCAAATAGCTGACCGACACCCGCACGGTGACGGGTCCGGTGGTTGTCGCAAAGGGGAAGAAGGAGTCGATCATTGTTCCCATAGCGTCGCTCAAAGCCCGACCCTGGTCAATGCCTGGTCCAGATCGGCGATCACATCGCGCGAATCCTCCAGCCCGATATTGATCCGCAGCATCCCCTCGACGACCCCCATATCGGCGCGCGCCTCGGCGCTGACGCTGTAGTGGGTGGTCGATGCGGGGTGACAGCACAAGCTGCGCGAGTCGCCGATATTGTTTGAAATATCGACGAGTTCGAGCGCGTTGAGGAACGCCATCGCCTGTTTTCGGTCTTCGAGGATGAACGAAAAGATCGGCCCGCAGGCGTCCGACTGGCTCATCGCCAGATTATGCTGCGGATGGCTGGGCAGCCCGGGGTGGAGCATGCGCGCAACGCGGCTTTCGATCGATTTCCCAACCGCCAGCGCGTTTTCCGACTGGCGCTTGGCACGAAGGTCCAGCGTTTCGAGTCCTTTCAGCACGACCCAAGCGTTGAAGGGCGACAGGTTCGGCCCGGTATTGCGCTGGAACGGCAACAGCACGTCGTTGATGAACTTCTCGGTCCCGCACACCGCCCCGGCGAGCACGCGACCCTGCCCTTCCATCAGCTTGGTCGCCGAATAGGCAACGACATCGGCGCCGAACTCCATCGGCCGTTGCAGCACCGCGGTCGCGAAGGCATTGTCGACCACCGATGTGATGCCGTGCGCACGTGCGACACCGCAGACATGCTTCATGTCGACGATGTCCATCGTCGGATTGGCCGGGGTTTCAAAGAAAAACACCTTGGTGTTCGGCTTGATCGCGCGTTCCCAAGCATCATTGTCGCGCCCGTCGATCACCGTTGTTTCGATCCCGAAGCGCGGACACAGCTGATCGACCAGCCAGCGGCACGACCCGAACGCGGCTTTTGCCGCGACGATATGGTCGCCCGCCGATAGCTGGCACAGCAACGCTGTTGTCATCGCCGCCATGCCCGTCGCCTGCGTCCGGCACGCTTCGGCGCCCTCCATCAGCGCGATGCGTTCTTCGAGCATGGCCACGGTCGGATTTTGCAGCCGCGAATAGGTCATGCCCTGCGCCTCACCCGCAAAGCGCGCCGCGACCGTTTCGGCATCGTCGTAAGTATAGCCCGAGGTCAGGAACAGCGCCTCCGACGTCTCGCCATGCTCGCTGCGCCATGTCCCGCCGCGTACCGCCTGCGTCGCGGGGTGCCAGTTGCGCGTGGTGTTGCGATCGAAACCGGTGGTCTTTTTCATGTCTCTATCCGTTCAAAGCGGCAACAACCGCATCGCCGAGCGCCGCCGTACCCATGTTACCGCCCAGATCGGCGCCGCGGCAACCATCGGCCAGCACTTTCGCTACCGCCGCCTCGATCCGATCCGCGCTTGCCGCGTCGTCGCCCGAATGGCGCAGCAACATCGCGAGCGACAGGATCATCGCCAGCGGGTTGGCGATGCCCTGTCCGGCAATGTCGGGCGCGCTGCCGTGGATCGGCTCGTACAGTCCCTGTTTGCCTTCGCTCAGCGACGCCGACGCGAGCAGGCCGATCGAGCCGACGCACATCGACGCCTGATCGGACAGAATGTCGCCGAACAGATTGCCCGTGACGACGACATCGAATTGCCCCGGATTGCGCACCAGCTGCATCGCGGCGTTGTCCACATACATATGGCTGAGCGCGACGTCGGGATAGTCGGCGGCAACCTCGATCACAACATCGCGCCACAGCTGCGACGTTTCCAGGACATTGGCCTTGTCGACCGAACAGAGCCGTCCTTTGCGCCCTTGCGCTGCGCGAAAGGCGACATGTGCGATGCGTCGCACTTCGCTCTCGCTGTACGACATGATGTCATAACCTTCACGCTCGCCGGTCGCGGTCGTGCGCGTGCCTTTTTCGCCGAAATAGACGTCACCATTGAGTTCGCGGACGATCAGCAGGTCGATCGCCGACGCAACTTCGGGGCGCAGCGCCGAGCTGTCTTCCAGACCGGCAAACATTTTCGCGGGGCGGAGATTGGCGAACAGGCCAAGCTCCGAGCGCAAGCCGAGGATCGCCTGTTCGGGGCGCAAATGGCGCTCAACATTGTCAAAGCGCGGATCGCCGACTGCGCCGAACAGGATCGCATCGGCGGCTTTCGCCTTTACCAGCGTCTCGGGCGGCAGCGGATGGCCGGTCACCGCATAGGCCGCCCCGCCGACCAGCGCACGGTCGAGCGTCACCGGCAGCGCCAGCGCGGCGAGCACCTTCTCGGCCTCAACCATGATCTCCGGACCGATACCGTCGCCAGCCAGCAGCAGGATTTTCAACTTGTCGCCCTTTCGTGTCTCGCCCGCCGCTTAGACAGCGGCGGCGCGTCACGCAACCGCCCTGCCCAGCCGATCGATCAATCGCGCGCGCACATCGAGCAGATCGCGCGCGCGCCCGTCGAGTAGGTCGCGGTCGATGAAATGGCCGGTGATCGCCAATCCGTCGAGGACATCCGCCAGCGACGGCCCCGCATCGGCGCCCCGCAGGAAGAGCGGCAGGCGGAGCAGTCGCTCTTCATAGCCAACCGCAGCCGCGGCACTGACTGCACCACCCGACTTCCGGCTTACGAACGCCAGGTCGCTCGAAATTCCGGTCACCACACATTCGTCGAGATCGAGCCCGAACCCCAGTTCGGCGAGCAACAGCAGTTCATATCGCGCCAGCGCCGCTGCCCATTGCCGCGCCGACGATGCAACCCCGATCGCA
The DNA here is from genome assembly GCF_965279725.1 of Sphingopyxis sp. Taxonomy (GTDB): domain Bacteria; phylum Pseudomonadota; class Alphaproteobacteria; order Sphingomonadales; family Sphingomonadaceae; genus Sphingopyxis. Next base: position 229,285 of record NZ_CBDIIL010000002.1, on the reverse strand, counting down.
TCGAGCAGCCCCGACAGCGCCGAATAGAGCGCCGGATAGGGCTGGCTTTCGGGCAAGAGCATCGCCGTAACGCTGGTCACCCAGTCGATGGCGGCCGCCGCCAGCGGCTCGGCGAGCAACGGCGCGCGGCTTTCCAGAAGTTCGGCAGTGGCGCTCGCCAATTGCTCCTCGGTGCGCGCGCGCAGTTCAAGCGCGATCAGATTGCCCGCCATCAAGATCGGGCGCAGCCGCGTCGACCGCCCGCCGCGCACATAGCCCGCGACCAGACCAGCTTCCTCGGTCAGCGCGCGCAATATCGCCCCATGCTCGCCATGCGCGCGCACCGCACAGACGATGGCGGGGGCGGTCAGGCTGGCCAAAGCACCAGCTGCGTCTGCGTCACCAGCGCGACATCGGCGCCGTCCTCGATACGGATGCGCGTCTGCCAGACCGACACGCGCTTGCCGATCTTCACCGGAGTCGCCTCGCCGATCAGCACGGATCCAACCGGTCCGGCGCCTAGGAAATTGGTCTTGCTCTCAATCGTCGTCGTGCCGCTCGCGCCCTCGGGCAGCGTCAAAAACGCCCCGACCGCGCCCAGGCAGTCGGCAAAGGCCATGATCGCTCCGCCGTGAACGATCCCACCCGCGGTACAGATTTCGGCGCGCACGGGCAGCTTTCCGGCGACAAGCTCCTTGCTGCCTTCATGGATCGTCACGCCCAGCGTTCCGGCCAATGGCATCATCGCAGCAAAATCCATCGTCTCGCTCTCCTAATTGCCCGAATGATAGAAATCATGGACGGCTTGCGCCACCGCCGCGCTTACCCCCGGAGCCTTCTGCAAATCCTCCAAACTCGCGCCGCGTACCGCTCGGGCGGTGCCGAAATGCATCAGCAGTGCTTTCTTGCGCGAAGGCCCGATCCCCGGCACCTCGTCGAGCGGTGAGGCGCCCATTGCCTTTGACCGCTTTGCGCGGTGCGCACCGATCGCAAAACGATGCGCCTCGTCGCGCAGCCGCTGGATATAGAACAGCACCGCATTGTTCGGCGGCAGGGTGAATTCGCGCCCGTCGGGATAGTAGAAAGTTTCGCGCCCGGCGTTCCGGTCCGGCCCCTTGGCCACCCCGATGAAAGTCAGATCGTCGATCCCCAGTTCGGCGAACACCGCGGCCACCGCCGACACCTGCCCCTTGCCGCCGTCGATCAGCACCAGGTCGGGCCATTCGCCCTTGGTCCGCTCGGGATCCTCCTCGATCGCGCGCGCAAAGCGGCGCTGGAACACCTCGGCCATCATCGCGAAATCGTCGCCCGGCATCGTGTCGGCGCGCTTGATGTTGAACTTGCGGTACGCACCCTTGATCCAGCCCTCCGGCCCCGCGACCACCATCGCGCCCAGCGCATTGGTCCCCTGGATATGGCTGTTGTCGTAAATCTCGATCCGCTGCGGCGGAGCTTCCAGGTCGAACAGCTCGGCCAGTTCGCGCCCCAATTTCGCCTGCGAACTGCTTTCGGCGAGCCGCCGGTCGAGCTCCTCGCCCGCGTTGCGGACCGCCTGCTCCAGCAATCGGCGCCGGTTGCCGCGCTGCGGGACGCTGATCTCGACCTTGCGTTCGGCGACTGCACCGAGCGCCTCGGCCAACAATGCGCACTCCTCGGGCTCGCGATCGACAAGGATCGTCTTGGGTGGCGGCACGCCCTCGTAAAACTGCATCAAAAAGCTCGCCATCACCTCTGGCTCGGGCACCCCCGACACATGCGCCGGGAAAAAGCTGCGATGGCCCCAATTCTGGCCGCCGCGAATGAAGAAGCCCGCGATGCACAACTGGCCACCTTTGGCCGCCAGCGCGAACACATCGGCGTCACCCAGCCCGTCGGCGTGGACCGACTGGCTGCCCTGAATGAAGGTCAGCGATTTCAGCCGGTCGCGCACGATCGCCGCCGTTTCGAAATCCATCGCCTCGGCCGCCTGCGTCATCGCATCGCCCAGCCTTTTCTGGACCGCGATCGACCGCCCTTCGAGGAAATCCTGCGCATCGCCGACCAGCTGCGCATAATCCTCCTTGGAAATGCGATCGACGCATGGCGCGCTGCAGCGCTTGATTTGATAGAGCAGGCAGGGCCGCGAGCGGTTGGCGAAAAAGCTGTCGGTGCAGCTGCGCAGCAAAAACGTCTTCTGCAATGCATTGAGCGTCTGGTTGACCGACCCCGCGCTGGCGAACGGTCCATAATAGCGCCCCTTGGCCCGCCGTGCGCCGCGATGTTTTGCACCCGCGGGAAAGCATGATCCATTCGCAGCAGGATGAAGGGAAAGCTTTTGTCGTCGCGCAGCAGCACATTGTACGGCGGGCGATAGCGCTTGATCAGCTGCGCCTCGAGCAGCAACGCCTCGGCCTCGCTCGTCGTCGTGATGATCTCCATCGCGCGCGTTTGCGATACCATGCGCTGCAGTCGCTGGGGCAGCCGCGCAACCTGGGTGTAGTTGGTCACCCGGTTCTTCAATGCTCGCGCCTTGCCGACGTACAGCACGTCGCCGCGCGCATCGAGCATCCGATAGACGCCGGGCCGCGTCGGCAGCTTGCGGACCACGCTGCGGATCGCCTCGGCACCGCGCTCAAGATCGGGCTTGTCATCCTCCCCGTCGCCGCCGCGCATCACATAGGTGGCTTTTTCTTCGTTGAATCGATCGGGAGCGTTCGGGCGAGCCATGATTTGCATGTAGGCGAGGACGATGCGACCCGCCATAGTGCGACAGGTAAAACAAACACCGGAGGGGTCCGCATGAACGTAAGAGGGAAATTGGCGCTGGTCACCGGCGGCAGCGACGGCATCGGGCGCGAAATCGCGCTGCAACTGCAAGCCGCAGGCGCTGAGGTGATCGTGACAGGCCGTTCGGCAGAAAAGTTGCGGGCGATGGCAGCGCTGGGTTTCGGAACCATCGCGGGCGACCTGTCGGGCCCAGCCGGGATCGACGCGGTCGTTGCGGGGGTTGCCGGCAAGCCGCTCGCGCTGCTCGTCAACAACGCCGGGGTCGGCGCGATGGACTATGTCGTCGACGATCCCGCCAACCTCGCCACCGCTGACAATTGCATGCGCACCAATCTCGATGCGCCCATCGCGCTCTGCGCCCATCTGCTACCGGGCTTGAAGGCGCAACCCGAGGCCGCAATCGTCAACGTTACCTCGGGCCTCGCGCTCGCGCCTTGTGGCAGCGGCGCGGTCTATTGCGCCAGCAAAGCGGGCCTGCGCGCTTATACCCAAGCGATGCGCTACGTTCTGAAGGACAGCAACGTCCGGATCATCGAGGCATTGCCGCCGGTGGTCGAAACCAACATGACAAAATCGCGCGCGGGCAAAAAGATGAACGCCCACGATTGCGCCGCCGAAATCGTCCGCGGCATCCGTAATGGGAAGACCGAAATCAATGTCGGCATGGTGAAGATTTTGCAGTTCGTCCACAGCATCTCTCCCGCGTTGGCGCGGCGGATCATGATCAAGTTTTAGGAGGCAACGGACATGATCACCCTCTATGGCGAAGGCCGCGGGTTTCGCGTCGCCTGGCTGCTCGAGGAAATGGGGCTTCCCTACCGGCTACGCCAGGTCGATTTGCTCAACGGGCTCGAAAACGACACCGAATTTCTGGCAGTCAACCCCGCCGGTTTCATCCCGGCGATCGTCGATGGCGATACGATGATGGTCGAATCGATCGCGATCATGGAATATCTTCTCGCAACCCACGGGCCCGGCCCACTAGCGCCTGCGCCAAACGATGCCGCATTCCCCGCCTATCTGCAGTTTCTGCACATGGGTGAGGCGGGCCTGGCCGGTCCGGTGAACGCCATCGTCGCGACCAAAATCCTCGCGCCCCAAGCCGAACAGAATAACTGGACCACGGGCTGGGCGCTGAGCGTTTTCAAAAGCCGCCTCGGTCTGGTGACCCGTCAGCTTTCTTTGACATCCTATATCGCGGGCGACGATTTCACCGCCGCCGATATCTCGGTCACCTATGCACTCGAATTTGCCCAGCGTACTATCGGTTTCGCGCTCGGCGCGGTCGAGCGGGGATATCTCGCCCGGACCACGGCGCGTGCGGCATACGGTCGCGCGATGGACTATTGTCCCGCCACCAAGGCGTGGGTCGCGAGCATGGCCGGCACGGATTAGACCGACAAAACAAAACGCCCGCGGAAATTTGCGGGCGTTTTCTTATTCAACGATGGCGAAAGCGCTCAGCCTTTGGCGACGCCCGCAATCGCCTGATCAACCAGGGCCTTGTCGGCCTTGGCGTCATGCTTTTCGGCAATCAGCGCCGCAGCCGCAGCGGTCGCTGCCTTGGCAGTCGCGGCGCGAACTTCGGTCAGCGCGGTCGCTTCAGCCGCGGCGATGCGGTCTTCGGCCATCTGCTTGCGGCGGCCAATCAACGCGGTGGCGTCGGCCTTTGCCTTGGCGACCAGCGTTTCGGCTTCGGCTTCAGCGCGGGCGCGCATCTCGTCGGCTTCCTTGGCGGCGGCGGCGAGCTTCGCCTCATATTCAGCCTTCAGTGCTTCGGCGTCGAGCCGCAGCTGTTCGGCTTCCTTCAGCTGCTTCGAAATCTCGGCAATCTTGTTGTCGAGCATGCCCGCGACCAGCGCCGGCACCTTCTTCCACAGCAGGATGCCGATGAAGATCGCCATCGCGATCGAGACCCATGTGGTCGCCGTCAGAATCCCGAAGGACTTCGGTTCGGCTGCCGCTTCGGACAGGATCATAAGGAAATCAGCCATGGAGCACCGCCTTCACCGCTGCCTTGGCGTCCGCCGCGGCAATTTTCACGCCCGACAGCTTGGCAACGAGGTCGCTCGCCGCTTCGGCTGCAACCGATTCGATTTCGGCCATCGCCGACGTGCGCGCTGCGGAGATGTCTGCCTCTGCCGCCGACAGCTTGTCGGACAGTTCGGCATCGATCTTCGCAAGGCGCTTTTCAGCATCTTTCGCGGCCTTGTCCTTGGCGTCGGTTACCGCCTTTTGCGCGGCGGCGCGGCTCGCGTCGCTCTGTTGGCGATAGCTTTCTTCCAGATTGTCCGCGGCGGCATGGGCGGCTTTTGCAGCTGCCAGATCGTCCGCAACCTTGCGGTCGCGCGCGTCCACCGTCGCCTCGATCTTCGGCAGCATGCCGCGACCGATGACAAAAAAGACGAAGCCAAAGGTCAGCAGCACCCAGAAAATCTGCGATGCGGCATACCAGTTTTCAGCGAATTGGCTGATTTGAGGCATGGATTTACTCGACCAACAAAGAGGAATGCAGTCGCGGGGCTAACCTTAGGCGGTCAGCCCCGCCGACGAAATCAGGCTGCCTTGAGGTACAGCAGGATCGCGATCAGGAACGACAGCAGGCCCAAAAGTTCGGCAGCCGCGAAGCCGATGAACAGGCGGCCCTGCTGGCCGTCGGCCGCTGCCGGATTGCGCAGCGCGCTTTCGAGGAAGCTACCGAACACATTGCCCACACCGATGGCGGCCATACCGGCACCGATAGCAGCCAGACCAGCGCCGATGAGCGAAGCAGCTTGAACGTCCATTTTAAAACTCCTTGGGAAAAACGTTGATTAGGTAGTTGAAATATCAGTGAAGATTGATCGCGTCGTTCAGATAGAGCGACGTGAGCAGCGCGAAAACATAGGCCTGGATCCCCGCGACGAGCAGTTCCAGCCCGCTGATGCCGACCATCAACGCCATGCTGGGAATACCGACACCGATACCGATCGCCGGACCGGCGGCAATGCCGTCGATGATGAACGAAGCGAAGACCTTCATCAGCACGTGGCCGGCGGTCATCGCAACGAACAGTCGCAGCGCCAGGCTGAATGGGCGGACCATGAACGACACCAGTTCGATCACCGGGATCAGCCATAGCAGCCACCAGGGGGTGCCATGCGGGACGAACAGCGAAAAGAAATGCAGGCCGTGACGCCAGAAACCAACGATGAGCACGATCGCAAAGCTCAGGATCGCAAGGAAGCCGGTGATCGCGAAATGGCTCGTCACGGTGAAGGGATGCACGCCGAACAGGCCGAGCGGCATCAGCCCGATCACATTCAACATCAAGATGAACATGAAGAGCGAGAAAACATAGGGCGTATATTTACGGCCTTCGGGGCCGATATTCGCGTTCATCATGCCCGAAATAAAGCCGGTGAAGCCTTCGACGGCGACCTGCCAGCGACCGGGGACGAGCTGGCGCTTCATCCCGCCGATCATGAAAACCCAGAGCAGCAAGCCGGCGATAAGCATCCACATCGCGCTAGTGGTAAATGCGACCTCGTGATTGCCGACATGGAACATGTCGAACATCTTCTGCACCTCGAACTGGTGCATCGGGTCCACTTTGCCTTGATCCGCCACGCGATACCTCGCCTAAATCCCAAGTCTGTCGAGCGTCAATCCGGCTTCGAAGGCCGAATATTCGCAATTCGAAATATGTTCCTGAAGGCGACGGCTACTCCAAGGAACAGCACCGCCAACAGGCCCCAGGGTTCGGTTCCGGCAAAATGGTCGATCGTCCAACCGACCAACGCGCCGCCACCGATGCCACCCAGCAATTCGGCCAATACGCGATTACCGAGCTTATAATTGGCATCGGTCTCCGGTCCGGCTTTCACATCGGTCCGTTTCGCTTCTGCGGCTTCGGCCCGGTCCAATCGCTCCGTGAGCGACACCAGGCGCGAATCCTCCGAAGCTGGTTCCGGATCGCTGTCGTTCCCCGTCATTTCCCGCCATCCTCCTGAAACAGCATCGGAAAGCTCCGATTCCGCCTGCGAAAAAAGGCCCGAAAAATCGGGGGACCCCTAAGGCGCGGTCCGTTTAGGAACGCGGCCCGATTAAGTCAATGCCCGCGCGCTAGCGCACAACCATCAATTGCTGCCCCGCACAAAAATGCCGCCGCGTTTAGGGGCGCGGCGGCATGTGGCGCCCGCGGGCGCCCTTGTATGGATTTCGGGTTACGGGCAGCTTGCGTTGCGCACAGGCGGGCTGTCATCGCGGGTCAGCCAGCGGCCGTCGGGCGCCTGATATTTCTCACCCGGCTTGGTACTGGCGATCAGGTTGCAGCCGCTGGTAAAGGCGAATTGCTGGACCGTGCTGCCCGTCGACTGCGCGCTCTCGGTGTATTTGGCCTTACGCTTGATATTCAGATCTTCCACCAAAGCGCGGATCGCCGGCGTCGGCGTGCTCGCAAAGCCCAGATAGCCGTCGGGCTGTTCGCCGACCTGTCCGGCGGCGCGCGCCGCAGCATAAGCGGGGTCGCGCTGGGCCATTGCCGACGGCACCATCAGCGCAACGGCGGCGGTCGCCGCGATCGCAGCAAGAGCCAGTCCGGTCGGTTTCCACATTTTCACACGCATCTGTTCATTCCCTGTCATCAGAATATCTCGCTATTCTGTTCGATGAGCTTTTTGGCATCGCCATCCAGTCTGTACACCACTTCCTGACGGATGTTGATGTTCAGGTTGATCTCGATCGGCTTGTCGGGCGTATCGATCTGCACACAGCCGGACAGCGCCGCGGTACCGATCAAGACCACCAGACCGCGCCCGTATCTGGCCAGCCTCCTTGCTCCTGTCTTGGGTATGGTCATCGCATGGGCTCGCTTTCTGGAGGCTGAACGGGGGCAGGTGTGCCCCTTGCAGCGGCTTCGGCTTCTTCCTGCGCGCGCATCAGGGCGGGCAAATTCTGTTCTATGAGCAACGACGGGTCATAAAAACCTTTCGCCGACGTCAGCAGTTGCCGGAACGGCGCCTTGATCTTCACATTGAAGATCAGTGGGACTTTGGCAATCTGGTTGGTCAGGAAATTGCGCGACGCGCCTTCGCCCTGCCCCACGCCGCCGAAACGGATATCGGTTACCATTTCACCGTCCAGATCCCCGTTCAAGATGATCGTCAGGTCATCATATTTCAGGCTGCGGAGCGCGCCAAAGGCAAAATTGGCAATCGCGCCCAGATTGCGGTTCGACAATTCGCCGACATAGGCGAGCGTGCCGCCGCCAGCGCGCGAATCGATCCGCCCGCCGACGATGCGTCCGCCCAGCCCGCCGAACTCGACCGGCAGCGTGCCGTCGAATTTGCCAGTCGCGTTGATATTGTCGAACCCGAAACTCTGCAGAAACACCGCCGCATCGACCCCGACGATGTCGAATGACAACCGCCGCGTCTGCTCGGCGCTGAAATCAAGCGTCGTCGGATGAAGCAGCAACTGCCCGCCCCCAAAGGGCCAGCTGCCGCCCTCCACCCGCACCCGGTTGTCGCCGAGCAGCTGATATTCGATCTCGCCGTCGAGCACCGGGATGCCCGGGTTGACCTCTTTGATCTTCGCAATCTGGCCGGGCGCCGAATGTAACCCGATCAGGTCGTCAAAGGTCAGCGTCGTGGTCAGGCCGGTCACTGGGCCGAACGCCGCGGCAAGGTCGGCGCCAGCCGTCGCGAAAGTCCCGCGGCTGGTCACGCCATCGGCGGTCCACTCGATCCGCCCGTCGCCGACCACCGAACCCTGGACATTGGCGACAACACCAAGCGCGAGGCTGGTCAGCTGATCGGGCTGGAAGCTGTCGCCGAAACGCAGTTCGCGGACCAGCAAGTCGGCCGCACCGCTGCCGTCGGTAAACCGGTGACGGATGATCGTATCCAGAATCTTGGTACCGGTCTTTTGCTCGTTGAATGCAGCCTTTGCGTCGATCATTCCGTCGGCAAAGCGCAAAGTCGCGTTGTTGCTGATGAGCGGCGCAAAGCGGCCATCGGGCGCCGCGTCGGTCAGCAGCAATCCGCCATCAAGCGTCAACGCGCCATTCGCCCATCGCCACGTGCCGCCGATGTCGTTCATGTTCAGCGGCACCGCACCGATTTTGCCGCTGGCGCCGCGCAGTTCGCCCGCCATGCCCTGCGCAGTTGTGCGTCCGGTCAAGCGCTGGGCTCCAAAGTGCGTGACACTTTCGCCTTCACCCAGTCTGAAATCGGCCAGCGCGAGCGACCAGCGCATCGCGGTCAGGTCGATATTCGCCGGTCCGCTGGTCACCGCAAACGGCGAGCGACCGCTGGTGCCGCGCAGATTGATGGCCGGGATCCGAATCTGGCCGCGCAGGCCGTCCGGCCCCGCGCTGAGAAGCGGTGCGCCGGGACGGCTGCACAGATCAATCGCGCTCTTGCCAAGGCTGAACCCGGAAATTGCGATGCGATCGGCGCTCACCCGGCTACAGCCGCCGTTCAGCGCCAGCGCCCCGGTTGGCGCGATGACCCCGTTCAGCGGAATGCTGAGCCGTTCGACGCGTCCGCCTGCGAGTGGTCCCGACAGGTCGGCGCGCGTGGCAAAGCGCAGCAAACCGTTGCGGTCGCCCGAAAAGCGCACTGGTGTCAACGCGAGCCGCGCCCCGTCCGCCTGATAGGGATCGAGACTCGCCAGCCCCGTGATCGATCCGTCGATGCTGCGATCCAGTTTGACCGATCCGGTCGGCAGGCCGCCGCCGCCGAACCGCCAGCCGCCCGACGCCAATATCGCGGGCTGGGCCGCACCATAAATATAGCCGATGCGGCTGTCGGCGCTACCGGTGAAGCGCGCGCCGCTTTCGCTGGTCAGCTGGGGTGCGATCAGGTCGATCCGTGCCGACGCCCCCTCGCCGACCATCGCAAAATCGGCGCTGCCGCCGACATCGGCCAGCATCCGGCTCAGCGCCGCACTGCCCTTGGTCGCCAGTGGTCCGATCGGCGTTCCAACCAGGCCGTCGACGCTGCCCGCCAATGTGCGCCGCATCGCCGCGCTGGCGCTGGCCCGGGCGAAACTGATCCGGCCATCGAATTTTGGCGCGGCGCGGCCGACGTTGCCTTGCGCCTTGAGGTTCACTGTCTCGGCGGTAAAGTCGGCGCCGCGCGCCCTGGCCATAACGGCGTCGAGATCGAGTTTTGTCGCCGCTGCGGTGCCGTCAAAGCGGGCAAGCAAGCCAAGGCGATCGGCCTGCAGCGATCCGGCAGCCAGCGCAGCGATGCTTGCGTCTGCCTGCCCCTTCCAGCTTTGCAGATCTTCGGACAGCGACAGGTCGAGCGCGATCTGCGGCGACGCCGCGGTCACGCCGCCATCGGCGCAGGACAGGCTGCGACCGCGCAGAGGGCCGACGAGTTGCGGGCGAACATTGCGGACGAGGAGGGTGCCGTAAAAGCTCACGTCGCGGCCGCTGCATCCGGCGGCCACGATGCCGGGGGCCACCAGTGCGAGTTTGCCGGTAAAATCGCGGCGCAAATTACCGCCGCCGTTCAGCGCCGCTCCAACATTGCCCCATGGCGTCTCGACCCGCGCCCGCGCATCGCGCAGAACGACTGCCAAGTCGGGCAAGGCAAAGGGGTCGGTGCTGGTCGGATCACGGAACTTGTCGAGCGCGCCAAACGAGAGGCGGTCATCGACAAAGCGGCCATAAAGCCGAACTCCCTCGGCGCGGATTTCCGTAACATATGGTCCCGACCAGCCGTAGCCGAGCAGCACTTGGACCTTTTTCGCGGTCAGGTCGGGGCTGGCGGGATCGCCGATTACCAGATTGGACAGGCGCTCGCTGCGAAAGCCGATCGCGTCGATCTGGTACCGCGCAGCGACCCCGCGGCTGCCCAGCTGGTCGCTGATGAACCGGTCGGCAATCGGCTCGCGTGCCAGCCAGACTCCAGTAACAACGATGATCACCGCACCTGCGGTCAGCCAGCGTTTCTTGAACAGCAGTGTTCGGCTGCGAAATCGTGGTCTCGCGCTCTCATCACCGTCAGTCATAGTAATGAGGCTGCCCGCTGTATTCGGTCCAGTATCGCGTCGCAGCGGATGACGTCATTGCGTCCAATTGTCCTCCGGACCGTATCATGTTCATCAGCGGCAACGCCGGAAATCCCGTTTCGCTGCAACAAATTGGTCCAGTTTGCCATCAGCTGTTTCCTATGACCGTTGAGTGCGGCTCACAAGGCGGTTATTCGACGGCGATGGCCGATGCCGATATACCCGCCCCCTCGCCCCATGCCGCCCCTGATCATGCGGGTCATCGCGGGCGGTTGCGCGCGCGATTACTGAGCGGCGATGTCGACGGCATGGCCGATTACGAACTGGTCGAATATCTGCTCGCGCTGGCCATACCGCGCCGCGATACCAAGCCGCTGGCCAAGGCGCTGCTCCGCGAATTCGGGTCGCTGGCCCAGTTGGTCAGCGCCGATCCCGAATCGCTGCGCCGGGTTGATGGGCTGGGCGATACCGCCATTGCGGCGCTGAAAATCGTCCAGGCTACCAGCTTGCGCCTGCTCAAGGGCGAATTTCGCGACAGGCCTTTGTTATCCAGCTGGGACGCGCTGCTCGACTGGTTGCGCGCCGATATGGGGCCGATCGATATCGAGCGCGTCCGCATACTCTATCTCAACGCGCGCAACATGCTGATCCGCGACGAACTGGCGAGCGAAGGGTCGATCGACCAATCGGCGATTTATGTCCGCGAAGTCGTCAAACGCGCACTCGAACTCGGCGCGTCAGCGATCATATTGGTGCACAACCACCCCAGCGGCAGCCCCGAACCGAGTCGGCAGGACATCGCGATCACCCGCGAAATGGCCGAAACCGCCAGTCGGCTCGGAATCACGTTGCACGATCATATCGTAATCGGCGGGTCGGAGTTTCGGAGCTTTCGCACGATGGGACTGCTGTGACGCCCAAACGGATGCAGCCGTCGGATCGCTCCGACGGCTGCACCACCCCGCGTGTCGCCGATTAGGCGCCGCGCGAGAGGAACCCGGTCAATTCGACCTTGTTGACCGCGCCGGACTTGTCACCATCGGCGGCAGCGAATGCCTGACCGATCCAAGTCTTCACCTCGGCCGATTCGGCATCGACGCTCGGCTCAGTCGCGGCGCGCAGCTTCTTCATCCATGCTGCGAATTCCGCATTGTTGAGATCGCCATTGGCGTCCGCATCATAGGTCGGAAACTCTTGCTCGACGATCTGCGCGATCTGGGTCGGCGTTGCCGTGGCACCCGATGCCGGGGCTGGTTCGGCAGTCGCCGGTGCGGGTTCGGTCGATGCCGGGGGCGCCGCCGAATCGGGAGCGGGTGCCGGAGCCGGTTCAGCAGGCATTGTCGAATCGGGCGCCGGGGCCGGCTGGGTCGCGGTGGTCGAGGCAGCCGGATCGGCAGCGGGTGCGGTGGTCTGCGCCAGCGCGGGGAAACTCACGGCGGCGGCACCGATCAAAAGCATGGTCTTCAACATGATATATCTCCTGTGGCTCGTTGATTGTTATTCCGGTTCCGGTTCAGCTTTGGGATCGGTCTCCGGAGCAGGCTGGTCAGCCGTCGGGGTAGGCTCGGCTGCCGGGGGTGTTTCGGTCGGCGCGGCATCCTCGGTGGGAGCCGCGTCGTCCGAAGGGGTGGCGTCGTCGGCGGGCTGGTCATCCGGCGCCGGAGCCATCGTATCGCTGGGGGCCGGTTCGGCGGGTGCCGGAGCCGTTGTATCGGTCGGTGCCGACTGGGTCTGCGCGGTGGGCGCGGGTTCCGCGCCCGACGGAGCGGTCGTCTGAGCCAGCGCGGGAACGCTGATGGCGGCCGCGCCGATCAAAAGCATTTGTTTCAACATAGAAATTCTCCTTTCGCGGCGACTTTTTGGGTCGTTGTGACCTGCCGCCTTATTGATGGGGTATGCATGCAACCCGTCATCTTCGGGCATGGTTGCGGTGTCACTGCGTTTGGCGAAACGGTCCGTCCCTGCTACGGGGCGGCCCGTCACGGTTCCGCTGCGATTCCGCGATAGAGCGTCCCAAAAGGAAGGAAATTCAATGGTTCCGCGTTACGCCAGGCCGGAAATGACCGCGATCTGGTCGGCCGAGAATCGCTTTCGCATCTGGTTTGAGATCGAAGCGCACGCCACCGATGCCCTTGCCGAGCTCGGAACCGTTCCGAAATCCGCCGCCAAAGCCTTGTGGGACTGGTGGGCGACGAAGCCCGGTATCGACGTCGCTGCGATCGACGCGATCGAGGCGGTGACCAAGCATGACGTCATCGCGTTCCTGACCTGGGTGTCGGAAAATGTCGGCGAAGAAGCGCGCTTCATGCACCAGGGCATGACCAGCAGCGACGTTCTCGACACCTGTCTCGCGGTCCAGTTGGCACAGGCCGCCGACCTGTTGATCGCCGACATTGATGCGCTGCTCACCGCGATCAAGCGCCGCGCCTTCGAACATAAACTGACGCCCACGATCGGCCGCAGTCACGGCATTCACGCTGAACCCGTCACCTTCGGGCTCAAACTGGCGCAGGCCTATGCCGAGTTCGATCGCTGCAAGGCGCGCATTGTCGCCGCCCGCGCCGAAGTGGCCACCTGCGCAATCTCCGGCGCGGTTGGCACCTTCGCCAACATCGACCCGCGCGTCGAGGCGCATGTCGCAGCGAAGCTCGGCCTAACCGTCGAACCCGTATCGACGCAGGTTATCCCGCGCGACCGTCATGCAATGTTCTTTGCCACCCTCGGCGTCGTCGCCGGTTCGATCGAGCGGCTCGCCACCGAAGTGCGCCATTTGCAGCGCACCGAAGTGCTCGAGGCCGAAGAGTATTTCTCGCCCGGCCAAAAGGGCTCGTCGGCGATGCCGCACAAGCGCAACCCGATCCTGACCGAAAACCTTACCGGTCTCGCGCGCATGGTCCGCAGCGCCGTTGTCCCGGCGCTCGAGAATGTCGCGCTGTGGCACGAACGCGACATCAGCCACTCGTCGGTCGAACGCTTCATCGGCCCCGACGCGACGATCACCCTCGATTTCGCGCTCGGGCGGCTGACCGGGGTGATCGACAAGCTGTTGATCTATCCCGAACGGATGCAGAAAAACCTCGACCGCATGGGCGGTCTTGTCCATTCGCAGCGCGTCCTGCTGGCGCTAACCCAGGCGGGAGCGAGCCGCGAGGACAGTTATCTGCTGGTCCAGCGTAACGCGATGCGGGTGTGGGAAAGCGACGGCCAATTGTCGCTGCTCGAACTTTTGAAAGCCGACGCAGACGTCACCGCGCGACTGTCCGCGGCGCAGCTGACGGAACTTTTCGACCTCGGATATCATATGAAGCATGTCGAAACGATCTTCGACCGCGTCTTCGGGCCGGCATAGCCGGACTGGAAAGCCGCGCCAATCTGGCTTAGGGTCGTGACCGACCGACAGAGGAGCATGATATAGTGGGTATTCTGCGGACAATTATCTGGGTCTTTTTGACCGCTGTGCTGGTTATTTTCGCGATGGCGAACTGGCTTGCTGTCACCGTGACCATCTGGCCGGGTCAGGTGCTCGACACCAAATTGCCGGTGCTGATCCTGGCCTCCTTCCTGATCGGCAGCGTACCGATGTGGATTGCACTGCGCACCACCCGCTGGTCGCTCAAACGCCGCCTCGATGCCAGCGAGCGCCAGCTTGCCGACATGCGGGCGCTCGCGAACCGTCCTGTCGAACCCGTTCCGGCGCCGCAAACCGTTCCGGTGAATGACATTCCGCCCGCCCCCAACGATCTCTTTCCAACGGACAAGCTATGAGTTCACCGCTTTATCTCGCTATAGACAACCCTGATCTCGATGCCGCGGTCGCGTTGGCGCAAAAGGTCCGGCATCATGTCGGCGGGTTGAAGCTTGGCCTAGAATTTTTCTGCGCCAACGGCCACCACGGCGTCCATGAAATGGCCAAGCTTGGCCTGCCGATTTTCCTCGATCTCAAGCTGCACGACATTCCCAACACGGTCGCCAAGGCGATCCAGGCGCTGCGTCCGCTCGAACCGGCGATCCTGACGGTCCACGCTGCGGGCGGCCGCGCGATGCTTGAAGAGGCCAAGGCGGTTGCCGGGCTGAATACAAAGGTTGTGGCGGTCACCGTGCTCACCAGCCTCGATGCCCCCGACCTCGACGATATCGGCGTTGGCGGCACTCCGCACGATCAGGTCGTCCGCCTCGCCGCATTGGCGCGCGAAGCTGGGCTGGACGGCATCGTCTGTTCGGGCCAGGAAGTGAAGGCGGCGCGCAAGGCGTGGCCCGGCGGCTTTTTTGTGGTCCCCGGGGTTCGTCCCGCCAACGGCGCCGCTGGCGATCAGAAACGCGTCGTCACCCCGGCGCAGGCATTGGCCGACGGTGCGTCGATTCTGGTGGTTGGCCGCCCGATCAGCCAGTCGTCCGATCCCGACCTTGCGGCGCGCGAAATCGAAGCGACGCTTTAGGGTCCAACCGCACCTACCATCATCGTCATTGCGAGAAGCCAAAGGCGACGAAGCAATCTCCAGCGATCGAGATTGCGCTGCGCCGATAACTGGAGATTGCTTCGCTCCGCTCGCAACGACATCAAATGAGTCAAAACATGTCTCCACTCGTCAAAATCTGTGGCCTGTCCACCCCCGAAACCGTTGATGCCGCGATCAAGCTTGGCGCAACCCACATCGGCCTCGTTCATTACGAGCCAAGCCCGCGCCACGTTGACGTCAAAACCGCTGCAAACTTGCGCAAACGCGCCGGTCCGCATGTCAAGGTGGCGTTGTTGCTGGTCAACGCGTCGCAGCAACTGACGGGCGAGGCGCTGGCGGCAGTGCGTCCCGACATCATCCAGTTTCACGGCAACGAAACCCCCGAATGGCTCGCGGCGGTAAAGCGACTGGTTCCGGCAGAAATCTGGAAAGCCGTTGGCTTGAAGGACGCCGGCACGCTGACGCGCATGCAGCAGTATTTCGGTATCGCCGATCGGATCCTGTTTGACGCTCCTGCGGCGGCTCTGCCCGGCGGGACCGGCACGCGCTTTGACTGGTCGTTGCTCAAGGATCACCGCCATACGATGGAGTGGGGCGTTGCCGGCGGCCTGACACCGGCCAATGTCGCCGAAGCGATCGCCGCAACCGGCGCGCCGCTGGTCGATGTCTCCTCGGGCGTCGAAAGCGCCCCGGGCGTCAAGGATGTGGACAAGATCGCCGCTTTCCTTAAAGCGGCGCGATCATGAGCACCCAGCCCAACAGCTTTCGCACCGGCCCCGACGAGCGCGGGCATTTCGGCATCTTTGGCGGGCGCTTCGTCGCTGAAACGCTGATGCCGCTCGTGCTCGACCTCGAACGCGAATATCGCGCAGCACAGATCGATCCGGCCTTTGCCGCCGAATTCGACGATCTGCTAACCCATTATGTCGGCAGGCCGAGCCCGCTCTATTATGCCGAGCGGCTGACCGACGAACTGCGCAAGGATGCCCCCGCGGGCAAGGGCGCGCAAATCTGGTTCAAGCGCGACGAACTCAACCACACCGGCGCGCACAAGATCAACAATTGCATCGGCCAGATCCTGCTCGCACGCCGCATGGGCAAGACGCGGATCATCGCCGAAACCGGCGCGGGCCAGCATGGCGTCGCAACCGCGACGGTCTGCGCGCGCTTCGGCCTGCCCTGCGTCATCTATATGGGTGCGCGCGACATGGAGCGGCAGCAACCAAACGTGTTCCGCATGAAGCTGCTCGGCGCCGAGGTGATTGGAGTCGAAAGCGGCGCCCGGACGCTGAAGGATGCAATGAACGAGGCGCTGCGTGACTGGGTCGCCAACATCGAAGACACCTTTTACATCATCGGCACTGCCGCCGGTCCGCACCCCTATCCCGAACTCGTGCGCGATTTCCAAAGCGTAATCGGCAAGGAAGCACGCGCCCAGTTGCTGGAGCGGACCGGGCGTTTGCCCGACCTGCTCGTCGCCGCGATCGGCGGCGGGTCGAACGCCATCGGCCTGTTCCACCCCTTCCTCGACGACCCGTCGGTCAAGATGCTCGGCGTCGAGGCCGCAGGCCACGGGCTCGACAGGGAACATGCCGCCAGCCTTGCAGGCGGCGCGCCCGGCATCCTGCACGGCAACCGCACCTACCTGCTCCAGGACGCAGACGGGCAGATCGACGAGGCCCATTCGATCAGCGCCGGGCTCGATTACCCCGGCATCGGCCCCGAACATGCGTGGCTGCGCGACATCGGCCGCGTCGAATATACCAGCGCCACCGACAAGGAAGCGCTCGATGCCTTTCAGCTGCTCTGCCGCACCGAGGGCATCATTCCCGCGCTCGAACCCGCGCACGCGATCGCTGCGGTCACCAAGGTCGCGCTGGAAATGGACCGCGACGCGATAATCATCGCCAATCTGTGCGGTCGCGGCGACAAGGACATCTTCACCGTGGCCGAGGCGCTGGGGACACAGATATGACGCGCTTCGCCACCGCCTTCAATAAGCCCTACGCTGCGCTCGTCACCTTCGTGACCGCGGGTGATGGCGACACCGCCGCCATCCTAGATGCACTTGTTGCAGGAGGCGCCGATGTCATCGAACTCGGGATGCCGTTTACCGATCCGATGGCCGACGGTCCCGCGATACAGAGCGCTAACCTGCGCAGTTTTGCCGCGGGAACGACGACCGCCGACATTTTCGCCATCGCCAAGGGCTTTCGCGCCCGCAACGCTGACATCCCTCTCGTACTCATGGGCTATGCCAATCCGATGACCGTGCGCGGGGCCGACTGGTTCGCCACCGCGTGTAAGGACGCGGGCGTCGATGGCGTCATCTGCGTCGATATTCCGTTCGAGGAAGACGACAGCCTTGGCCCCGCGCTGCGCGCCGCCGGGGTGGACCAGATTCGCCTCGCCACCCCGACCACCGACGCCGCGCGGCTGCCCGCCGTGCTCGATGGCGCGGGCGGGTTCCTCTATTATGTCAGCGTCGCCGGGATCACCGGGCTGCAACAGGCGGCGCAGGCAAGCATTGAGGAGGCGGTCGCCCGCCTGCGGACCCAGACCGACCTGCCGATCGCGGTCGGCTTTGGCGTCCGCACCCCCGAACAGGCCGCGAATATCGCGCGCGTCGCCGATGGCGTCGTCGTCGGCTCAGCGCTGGTTGAGCTCGTCGCGCAGCATGGCGCCGACGCGCCGCGCCACATTGAAACCTTCACCCGCAGCCTTGCCGATGCTATCCACGGCGCCAAGGAGATCGCCGCATGAGCTGGCTCGACCGCGTTCGCAACGCCCTGCCGTTCACCGCCAAGCGTGATACCGCCGACAATCTCTGGCACAAATGCCGCCAGTGTCAGCAGATGGTGTTCGTCAAGGAGTGGGAAGACAATCTCAACGTCTGCCCGCGCTGCGACCATCACGATCGCATCGGCGCGACCGAGCGTTTCGCCCAGCTGTTCGACGGCGGACTGCATGAAATGATCGCGGCGCCGGCGGCGCCCGAAGACCCCCTGAAATTCCGCGATACCAAGAAATATGTCGACCGCATCAAGGCGGCGCGAGCTTCAACCGGCGACCGCGATGCCTACCAGAACGCCTTCGGGCGGATCAACGGTCAGGGTGTTGTCATCGGCGTCCAGGATTTCGCCTTCATGGGCGGGTCGATGGGCGTCGCCGTGGGTGAGGCCTTTGTCGCTGGGGTCGAGCAGGCGATCAAGCGCGGATCCCCCTATATCGCGATCACCGCGGCGGGCGGCGCGCGGATGCAGGAAGGTACGCTGTCATTGATGCAGATGCCGCGCGCCACGGTAGCGCTCGCGCGGCTGCGCCGCGCCGGCCTGCCCTATATCGTGCTGCTTACCGACCCGACCACGGGGGGCGTCACCGCCAGCTATGCGATGCTTGGCGACATCCAGATCAGCGAGCCCAAGGCGTTGATCGGCTTCGCCGGCCAGCGCGTGATCGAGAATACGATCCGCGAGAAACTCCCCGAAGGCTTCCAGCGCGCCGAATATCTGCTCGATCACGGGATGATCGACATGGTCGTTCACCGCAAGGACCTGCCCGAGACGCTGGGGCGCCTCATCGGTTATCTGGCGCCCGAGAAAGCGGCCTGACGTTCAAAAACATCGTCATTGCGAGGAGCGAAGCGACGCGGCAATCTCCAGCGATCAACCTTGCGCTGGACCGCGGGCTGGAGATTGCTTCGCTTCGCTCGCAATGACGACATCGCCGTAAAGTATCGTCCCCTATGCCCGACCACGCCCATAGCTCGAACCCCGCAGTCCAGACCCAGCTCGACCGCCTCACCGCGCTCTCCCCGGGCCGCGACATCCTCGGCCTCGAACGCATCGCCGAACTGTGCGACCGGCTCGGCAACCCGCAGAACAAGCTTCCGCGCACTTTTCATGTCGCCGGCACCAACGGCAAAGGCTCGACTTGCGCCTATCTGCGCGCCATCCTCGAAGCGCAGGGCCGCACCGTCCACAACTACACCAGCCCGCACCTTGTCCGCTTCAACGAACGCATCCGCCTCGCCGGCACGCTGATCGACAACGACCAACTCGCCGCGCTCCTCGAAGAAGTGCTCGACGTCGCGCAAGACCTTCAGGCGAGCTTCTTCGAAGTCACCACCGCCGCCGCCTTCCTCGCCTTTTCGCGCATCCCCGCCGACGATTGCATCATCGAAGTAGGCCTAGGCGGCCGCCTTGACGCGACGAATATCATCCCCGCCCCCGCCGTCTGCGGCATCGCCTCGCTCGGCATCGATCATGAAGGCTTTCTGCTCGCCCCCGAAGTCGGCACCCCCGACGACCCTTTCGTCCGCATCGCTTGGGAAAAGGCGGGCATCGTCAAACGCGGCGCGGCGCTTGCTTGCCTCGATTATCCGCTCCCGCTCGCCAATATCATCGGCGAGCGCGCCGCGGCGGCGGACGTCATTCCTTTCGCCGAAAACGACGTCTGGTCGGTGATTCCCGAGGGTAACAGTTTCCGCTGGCAATCGAAGTTCGGATCGATTGACCGCCCGCTCCACACGCGCATGGCGGGCGCACACCAGATGCGTAACGCCGGGCTAGCGATCGCTATGCTCCGTATCGCCCCCGGACCACACCCGTCGGAGGATGCCATCGCGCGCGGCGTCGCCGACAGCTTCTGGCCGGGACGGATGCAGTTGCTCGGCGATGGGCCGCTCGCCGCGCCGCTGCCGTCCGGGTGCAGCCTGTGGATCGACGGCGGCCACAATCTCGACGCCGCGCGGCAGGTCGCCGATTTCCTCGCGCATGATCTGGCGCACGACGAACCCGTCGATCTCATCCTCGGCATGCTCGCGAACAAGGACGCCGCGGGCTTCCTCGCGATGCTCGCGCCGCATGTCCGCCGCCTCCTCGCGGTACCGATCCCGGGCCACGAGCACCACAGCCCCGCCGCCCTCGCGCGTATCGCCGATACGATCGGGATCGCCCAGACATCGGCGCACAAAGACCTGCCATCGGCGCTCAGCGCGCTGGCGGCGGACGATCCCGCGCCCAACATCCTGATCGGCGGCTCGCTCTACCTCGTCGGGCAGGCGCTCGATCTCAACGAGGAATGGCCGGTCTAAATCGTCACTGCGACGAGCCAAAGGCGACGCGGCAATCTCCAGCTACCAACCTTGATAGCTGAAGATTGCTTCGCTCCGCTCGCCATGTCGCAATTTGCTGCGACTAATCCTCGCTTGTCACCCGAGCTCCGCCTGCATCCGCTTGGCCCAGTCGTACATCGCTGCATTCGCCTTCAGCATCGCCGGCGGGGTGCGCTTCTTGCGCATCTCGACCTCGCTCAGCATCGCCCGCGCCCCGGCCTTGTCGCCGTCGGCGATCAGGATCGCCGCGATCCGGCATCGCACCTCGTCGCCCGGCACCCGGTCGACGATGCTGCGATACAGCGTCAGTGCGTCGGCGCTTTTCCCATTGATCTCCGCCACCTTGGCGCGGAGCAGGTCGCGGCGGTCGCGTTCCGATTGCGACCCCGTCTCGGGCAGCCGATCGAGAGCCGCTAGCGCGTCCTTCGCCAACCCCGTCTCATAGGCGGCCTCGGCAATTCGCATCCCGATCGCCTTGTCGGCGTACGGCGACTTGCGCTCGGCAACCCGAAACTGTTCCAGCGCCTGGTCGTATCGCTCGCGCGCCATCAACGCATCGCCATATTCCATCCGGTTGCCGACGGTATCGCTGAACTCCACAGCGCCCTGCGCATCGCGGACGCGGCGTTCGGGATCGATCGTATCGGAAATCGCCAATCGTGCCTGCCGCACCCGCCGGTCGCCCGACATGCCGGGCAATATCTCGACGATGAAATAGGCGAGGATGCCGACCATCGGCAGGAATGCGATCGCCATGATCCACGCGGTGTTGCGCCCGGTGCGGAACACATGGACAATGCAGAGCAACTGCAACGCGATCGAGATGACGAACCAATGCATCCGCTCGCCCCTATGCCGTCTTCGCCGCCTGGCCCTTCCACGCCAGCAACCCGCCGGCAACGAAAGCGATCAGCGCCGCGGCAAGCACCGGAGTGCCAAGCTCAAGCTGCTTGTACAACAATACGCCGACCAGTCCTGCAACGATCAGCACAAAGCCAAAGACACGCCACGCGCCGACCGGTTGCTTGAGCTCGCGTTCGTCCACCGCGCCGGTCTGGCGGATGCTTTCGACCACATAGCCCTTGTGCCACAAAATCCACAGCAGCAGCATCCCGGGGATCGCCGCGACGACCGTAAAACCCCAAAAACCGACCCAGCCGATCTTCTCGGCAACGATCCCCGCCGGACCGGCCATGAAAGTTCGCCCGACCCCGGCAAAGGATGACAGGAGGGCGAATTGCGTCGCGGTGTAGGCGATGCTCGACAGTCCCGAGAGGTAGGTCGTGAACACGGTCAGCCCGATCCCGCTCGTCATATTCTCGGTGACGATCGCCGCGACCAGCATCCAGTAATTGTTGCCGGTTGCCGCCAGGATCATGAACATGATGTTCGACAACATCATCATCAGTCCCGAAATCAGCAGCGCCCGCCCCATGCCGAGCCACAGGATGAACGGCGCGCCCAGTGCCGAACCGACGATCAGCGCCCCGAATCCCCACAGCTTATTCGCCGAGATATAATCGAGATCGGCAAAGCCAAGATCGACGATCATCGGCCCCAGCATCGCCTGCCCCATCGCGTCGCCGACTTTGTAAACGAGGACGAAGCCGAGGATCAGAAAGGCGCCATGGCGGGTCAAAAATTCGCGGAACGGATTGACGACCGCTTCGGTCAGCCACTGTCCGGTCTTCATCCCCTTGGCATGTTCGAACCGATCGACGAATTTTCCCGGCCCCGCCCACAGCGCGCCGATGATCGCGGGAATGATGCAGAATGCGGTCAGGCCATAAGCGGTCGCCCAGCCCAGCCCCAACCCTTCGTTCGACGCAAAATAGATCGTGCCGGCGCCCGCGATCAGGTTGCCGGTGCGATAGCCGAACTGGTTGGTCGCGGTGCCGTGCGCGAACTCGTCTTCTTCGAGGATTTCGATGCGATAGGCGTCAATGACAATGTCCTGCGTCGCCGACAAGAAGGCAGTGATCAGGCCCCATATCGCGAACAGACCGATATCACCGGGTTTGGGATCGCTGGCGCCGAGTTGCCAGATCGCAACGAACAGCAACGCCTGAACGAAGAACAGCCAACCGCGCCGTTGCCCGAACGTCTTTGTCAGAAATGGCAGCGGCAGCTTGTCAACCAGCGGCGCCCACAGAAACTTCAGTGTGTAGGGAATGCCGAGCGCGACCGCGAAGCCGATCGTTGCGGTATCGATTCCGACCTTGGCCAGCCAGAAGGTCATCGTCGCGACCAGCAACGTCAGCGGAAACCCGCTCGAAATGCCGAGCAGGAAGGTGATCATCGGATTCTTGCGCAGATAGGGCCGAAACGCCGGGACCGACAGCGCGACGATTACCAGTCCGCCCAGGATCGCAACAAAAATGATAAACCGAATCAGATCAACTGACATGCCGTCGCTCCCCGCGCCTCCGCTCGGCGGACGCATTGTATGCAACGGGCCTAAAGGCTTGGTCCCAAATTGGAAGCGGCTATTTGCCCGGTCGGCCGATCCAGCGCACGGCCTGCACGCGTCCGCCTGCCTTGTCCTGCAGGACAGCCGCCCAGCGGTCGGCGCCTTTCTGGCCGGCGATCACCGCGGGCATGGCGGCGCTGCACACCGCCGATGGGGCGCAGGCGACCGCGGCTTCGTTCAGCACGACGTTGGTATAGCCGATATCGCGCCCGCCATTCTCGCCGCGTCCAATCTTGACCGCGCGATTGCTTGCCACCGCCACAAAGCGCAGTTCGGCGCTCGGCACGGCGCGCGATGCGGTCACGCGCCCGCCTGCCTGCGTCAGCAAGACGGGGTTGTTGCCGCGTGCCGATATGATCAACTTGCGCAGCGCGCGCTCGTCCGAACCGACGGTAGCGCTGGTCCCTTGCACCACAGCTTCTGGGGTAAAGACCCCGCCGCCGGGCAATCCGCGCGCAGCATAGCGGCGCTGCAAATCATCATGGGCGGGTCGCGCCAGCGTATCCTTCCAGCCGAGCCGATCCCAATATGTCACAGGGCGGCTCAGCGCGACGACACCGCCGCCCGTATCGAGCCGCGCGAGCAGCTTATCTGCCGGCGGGCAGGACGAGCAACCCTGGCTGGTGAACAGCTCGACCAGCACCGGCTGGGCGTTGGCTGCGCCCGCCGTCTGCTGTGCGGTTGCCGAATTGCCTTCAGGAGCGAGTGCGAGAACCGCGGTTACGGCGGTCGCGCCAAGTACCATCAGCAGAAACAGGTTTTTCGTCACGCTATTTTCCTTCGTCCGGCCATGCACGACCACAGGGAAGTTCGGACGAAGCGGGCAAAAAGTTACCGATCAAGCGGCCTTCGGACGCCAATAGGTCTGGAGGCCACTAACCTTGCGCGGCTCCTGATTCTTGCATGTCATCGTCTCGACCGCGCGCAGCGCCGCGATCAGCGCCGACGCGCTGTGCGGTTTGCCCAGGCAGGCCACCGCGATGTCGGAGGCATCTTCGGGGCATTGTCCGGTAACCAGCAACACTGCGATCCCGCGATCGCGCGCCAGCCGCGCGACCTCGCGTCCGGTCATGTGGCCGGCGAGCCCTAGGTCGAGAACGATCGCGTCGAGCGGTTCGGCGGCAATGATCGGCACCGCGGCTTCACCCGAATCGACCGTGGCGACGACATCATAGCCGCTGTGTTTCAGCGTCCGCTCATTGTCGAACGCGACCAGCGGATCATCCTCGATGATCAGCAGCCGCTTGATGCAGGACGGGCGGGACGCGAAGAGCATTGTTACTCCCTTTAAAGGCGGCATGACGTGCTCGGTGGCTTCGTGCAAGATTGCTTCTGCTTGCCATCGACGAAGCGACACGTTTCCGGCTATGAGCGTGGCCACAACGCAACACTCTCTTTCCGAATAACGACAAGAAAGCCGCATCCGTTCCGATGACGACACGCCGTCCCCCCCGCCCTGCACCCCGTTCCGCGCCGAAAGCCGCTGGCGATCGCGACGCCCCGAAGGGCCGCCGCGCCGCGCGCGGCGCCGCTTCTGCGCTGAAAGCGAAACCCGCCGAGGCCGAACATGAGGATGGGCCGCAGCGCATTGCCAAGCTGCTGGCGCGCGCCGGCGTCGGTTCGCGCCGTGATGTCGAACGGATGGTCGAGGAAGGGCGGATCGCGCTCAACGGCACGGTCATCGTCCAGCCAGCGCCGCTGCTCACCTCGCTCGAGGGGCTGACCGTCGATGGCAATCCCGTCGCGAAGCCAGTCTCGACCCGCCTCTATCGCTTTCACAAGCCGTCGGGCTGCATCACTGCGGCGCGCGATCCCAAGGGGCGCAAGACGATCTACGACGTGCTGCCCAAAGATCTGCCACGCCTGATGCCCGTCGGCCGCCTTGATTATAATACCGAAGGATTGCTGCTCCTCACCAACGACGGCGAATTCAAACGCCAGCTCGAACTGCCCGCCAGCGGGGTCGAGCGCACCTATCGCGCCCGTGCTTTCGGCGACATCAGCCAGGAACAGCTTGAAGAACTCGCGATGGGCATCACCATCGACGGAGTCACCTATGGCAAGATCGATGCCAACCTCGAACGTCGGACGGGCCGCAACCAGTGGGTGGAAATGACGCTGACCGAGGGCAAGAATCGCGAAGTCCGTAAAGTGCTCGAGCATTTTGGACTGCAGGTCAGCCGCCTGATCCGCACGCGATATGGCGCGTTCGAGCTGGATGGTATGCCGCTGGGCGCGGTCGACGTCGTGCCGCGCGACGAATTGTTCAAATTCCGTCGGCATATGAGCTAGCCGATATGCGCGTGATTTCTGGCGAGTGGGGCGGCCGCAAGCTGCTGGCCCCCAAGGGTGATACGACGCGGCCGACCGCGGATCGCACCCGCGAAACCCTGTTCTCGATGCTGGCAAGCCGCCTTGGCAGTTTCGAGGGGTTGGTCGTCGCCGATCTGTTTGCCGGATCGGGCGCGCTGGGGATTGAAGCGCTGTCGCGCGGCGCGGCGCAGTGCCTGTTCGCCGAACAGGACCGCGATGCGCTCGACGTCTTGCGCAGCAACCTCGGCGCATTGGGCGCGACCGCGCGCGCCGATGTTCGGGCGGGATCGGTGCTCGGCCTCGGCCCTGCGCCGCGCGCTTATGATCTGCTGATGCTCGACCCGCCCTATGGGACCGGCGCCGCCAGCGTCGCCCTCGACAAATTGCGGCGGCTCGGCTGGATCGGCCCCGACAGCTGGGTGTCGGTCGAAACCGCGCATAGTGAAACGGTCGATGTCGCAGGGCTTGCTATCGACGCCGACCGCAAGGTGGGCAAAGCGCGGCTGACACTACTCAGATCCGAATAGCAGCCCGTCGCGCCATGCTGGACAGCGCGCCTGCTGTTCCCTAATCGTTCACGCGTGACCATACCCCCCGCCTCCCTCCCCGACCTGCCTTCACTTCACCCGTCGGACCCGCCTTATCTGCAAGGTTTGAACGATCCGCAGCGGCGGGCGGTGCTTACCACCGAGGGGCCGGTGCTGATGCTCGCCGGGGCCGGGACCGGTAAGACCGCCGCGCTCACCGCGCGGCTAGGCCATATTATCGCAACGCGCCGCGCCTGGCCGTCCGAGATCCTCGCGGTCACCTTCACCAACAAGGCGGCGCGCGAGATGCGCGAGCGGATTGGCCGCATGATGGGCGACGCGGTCGAGGGCATGCCGTGGCTCGGCACTTTCCATAGCATCGCCGCCAAGATGCTGCGCCGTCATGCCGAACTTGTGGGCCTGCAAAGCAATTTCACCATCCTCGACACCGACGACCAACTGCGCGTCCTCAAACAGCTCATCCAGGCCGATGGGCTCGACGAAAAACGTTGGCCCGCGCGCCAGCTTGCCGGGCTGATCGACAAATGGAAGAACCGGGGGCTGGTTCCTGCTGACCTCGATGCCGCCGACAAGGAATCCTACGCTGACGGTAAAGGCCAGCATTTCTACGCGCTCTATCAGGCGCGGCTGAAGACACTCAACGCCTGCGATTTCGGTGACCTGCTGCTTCACATGCTGGTGATCCTCAAAAGCCACCGCGACGTGCTCCAGCAATATCAGGAGCGCTTCAAATATATTCTCGTCGACGAATATCAGGACACCAACGCCAGCCAATATCTGTGGCTCCGCCTGCTCGCGCAGCAGCGCAAGAACATCTGCTGCGTCGGCGACGACGACCAGTCGATCTATAGCTGGCGCGGCGCCGAGGTCGCGAACATCCTGCGCTTTGAGAAAGATTTCCCCGGCGCGACCGTCATCCGCCTCGAACAAAATTACCGCTCGACCCCGCAGATCCTTGCCGCCGCGTCGGCGCTGATCGCGCAGAACAGCGGCCGCCTTGGCAAAACGCTGTGGACCGATCTCGACCCCGGCGACAAGCTGCGCGTCGTCGGCGTGTGGGACGGACCCGAAGAAGCGCGGCGGATCGGTGAGGAGCTGGAAACCCTTCAGGTTCGCAAAGTCAGCCTCGACCGCGCCGCGATCCTTGTCCGCGCGCAGTTTCAGACGCGCGAGTTCGAAGACCGTTTCATCGCGATCGGCATGCCGTATCGCATCGTCGGCGGCTACCGCTTCTACGAACGCGCCGAAATCCGCGACGCGCTCGCCTACCTCCGCCTCGTTCAGTCGCCCGCCGATGACCTGGCGTTCGAGCGCATCATCAACGCGCCCAAACGCGGCCTCGGCGACAAGGCGCTCGCACGCATCCACCAGTTTGCGCGCCACGAACAGACGCCGCTGCTCCGCGCGGCGGCGCGCATTACCGAAACCGACGAACTGACCCCGCAAGCCCGTCGTCAGCTCGCTAACTTCGTCGCGCTCATGCGCGGCTGGCAGGAAAAGGCGGGCAATCTTTCGCACCCCGAGCTGACCCAGTTGATCCTCGACGAATCGGGCTACACCGCGATGCTGCAAGCCGATCGCAGCGTCGAAGCCGCAGGACGGCTCGAAAACCTGTCCGAGCTCGTCCGCGCAATGGAGGAGTATGACTCGCTCGAAGCCTTTCTCGAGCATGTCAGCCTGGTGATGGACCGCGACCAGAATGACGAGACCGAAACCGTGACGATCATGACGATCCACGCCGCCAAGGGGCTGGAATTCGACCATGTCTTCCTCGCCGGATGGGAGGATGGGGTGTTCCCGTCGCAGCGTTCGATGGACGAAGGCGGCACCGCCAGTCTCGAGGAAGAGCGCCGCCTCGCCTATGTCGCGATCACCCGCGCCCGTGTGCGCGCCAGCATCTATCACGCCGCGAACCGCCGCATCTACGGCCAGTGGATGAGCAGCATCCCCAGCCGCTTCATCGCCGAAATCCCGCCCGAGCATGTCGACAGCGAAAACAGCTTCGGCGGTGGGCAAAGCCTGTGGCGCGCCAACTGGTCGGCGCAGGGCGACCCTTTCGCGCATGTTGCCGAACGCCAGCCCTCGCGCATAATGACCCGTGGTCCGGCATGGCAGCGTGCCGTCGCCGGATCTTCAACGATCACCCACACCGCGGCGCCCAGCGAAAAAGGCCCTGCGGCGTCGGTAGGCGCCAAGCCGCGCGCCGACCTCGCGATCGGCATGCGCGTGTTTCACGAAAAATTCGGTTATGGCGAAATCGCCGACATCGACGGCAACAAACTCGAAGTCGAATTCGAACAGGCCGGCAGCAAACGGGTGCTCGACAGTTTCATCAAGCTCGCCTGAAATCTCTATTGTCAACTATAACAGTTATGATATGTCATACCATGTCGCCGACGAGCCGCGACTTTGAGAGAAGCTTATGAAGATCAAGCTCTTGGTAGGCGCAATGGCGCTCATATTGGTTGGCTGCGGCCAGCAACGGTCCGAAGAATCCACCTCGAGCGCTCCCGCCGCGATGGCAGAATCAGCGGCCTCCAATAACGCCGGCGGACCCAATGTCGCGGTGACCGCCGCGCCGGGCGTGGCATTCAACTATAGCTATGCCTTCCGCCTCGAAGACGACCGGATCGCCAAGGTACAGGAGGAGCATGCCGCCGCGTGCGAGACGCTCGGCATCAACCGTTGCCGCATCACAGGTCTGACCTATCGCTTGGTGCGAGAGAATGAAGTCGAGGCCCAGCTCCAGTTCAAGCTCGACCCCACGATCGCCCGCCAGTTCGGCAAGGATGCGATCGCCAGCGTCGAAAAGGCCGAGGGCGTGCTGGCGCTGGCCAATGTCACCGGCGAGGATGTCGGTTCGCAGATTAGCGACTCGCAGCGCCGCAGCGCGGGCATCGGCGGAGACATCGCACGCCTCGAAGTGCGGCTCAAGCAAAGTGGTCTCGGCGACAGCGAACGCACCGAACTCCAGCAGCAGATCGCCTCGCTGCGCGAGCAACTGGGCGGCGAGCGCGACACCCGCCGCACCGGCGAAGCGCTGCTCGCGACCACTCCGATGACCTTCGATTACCAAGGCACCGGCGGCCTTCCCGGCATCGGTTATGGCAACCCGTTCAGCGATGCGGCGAACATGCTGATCAGCAGCGGCAGCACCTTGCTCTCCTTTGTCCTCGTTGTCGGCGCGGCGGTGCTGCCGTGGGGGCTGTTTTTCGCAATGCTCCTGTTCCTGTGGCGGACGGCCCCGGTTCGCGCCGCGCGCAAATGGCTGGGTGGAAAACCGAAGGAACGGCCCGCACCGCCGCCCTCCGCGGCCTGAACCCCGCCGCTTGCAAAGGTCCGCCGCTGCGTTATGGCGAAAGCGATGACTGGCGACGGGCCACCCGATAATCCACCCCTCGATAAACCCGCTTCGGGTGCGGCATGGCTTTGGAAAGATCGCGATGTCGCTAAAGGCATGACGATGCCCGGTCCGCAATCCATGGACGCCGTAACGCAAGTCTCACAAGGCTATGCGTTGCGCCTATCATCCGCGATCGACAGCCACGCGGACCATTACAGCGACTGACAGCCTCAAGGACAGGAACGACGATGATCAACCCGGGAATGGACGCCGACATCTATGACGCCTTCATGGAGCAGTTGCAGCGTTATGTGCGCGAACGACTGATACCGGCGGAAGATCAGCTTGAGGAACTCGGCCGCGTTCCCGACGACATCCTGGCCGAAATGCGCGAGATGGGGCTGTTCGGCGTCACCATGCCGCCCGAATATGGCGGCGCGGGGATGAACGTCAGCCAATATGTCGGCTTTATCCGCGAAATCGCCTATGCCTCGCCTGCCTATCGCTCGATCGTGTCGATCAACATTGGCATGGTTTGCAAGTCGCTTCTGGGCTTTGGCACCGACCAGCAAAAGGACCATTGGCTGCCCAAGCTGGCGATGGGTAGCATCGCCGCCTTTGGCCTGACCGAACCCGATAGTGGATCGGACAGCGCGGCGATGAAGACCCGCGCCGTCCGCGACGGCAATGGCTATGTGCTCAACGGGACCAAGCGTTACATCACAAACGCGCCCTTCGCCGACGTCATTCTGGTGATGGCGCGGACCAATGCTGAACCGCTCCCCAAGAACGCCCATGTCAGCGCCTTCATGGTCCCGCGCGACGCGCCGGGGGTGTCGATCGGCAAACCCGATGGCAAGATGGGCCAGGCCGGATCGCAGATCGCCGATGTGATCCTTGAGGATGTGCACGTCGACGGCGACGCGCTGCTTGGCGGTGAGGAAGGCATCGGCTTCCGCGCCGCGATGCAAAGTCTCGACAACGGCCGCCTGTCGGTCGCCGCCGCCAGCGTCGGCTATGCCAAACGGATGCTCGACGTCGGCCTGAAATATGCGATGGAACGCAAGGCGTTCGGCGAACCGATCGCCAATTTCCAGCTGATTCAGGCGATGCTCGCCGACAGCAAGGCCGAAATCTACGCGGCAGAATGCATGCTTGCCGACGCCTGCGCGCGCGCCGATCGCGGTGAGAAGATTCTGGTCGAAGCTGCCGCGACCAAGATGTTCGCCAGCGAGATGTGCGGCCGCGTCGCCGACCGCGTGGTGCAGATTCACGGCGGCGCCGGATACCTGAAGGAATATCTGGCCGAACGCTTCTATCGCGACTGCCGCATTTACCGGATTTATGAAGGAACGACGCAGATTCAGCAGCTAGTGATCGCCAAGAACATGATCCGTGATTATGTGGGCTGATCGATTTTCGGGGTCGTAAAGGTCGCTGGTGGAGCCGAGGGGAATCGAACCCCTGACCTCTGCAGTGCGATTGCAGCGCTCTCCCATCTGAGCTACGGCCCCGCGACGGCGGCGGTTTAACGACACCGCCGAACAGTGGCAACGGCTTTTCTGACCACGGGCCGCCACGCGAAATCGAGGAATGGGGGTTCCGATGAGCAAAGCCTGGCATTTGACCAGCCGCCCGCAAGGGCTTCCGACCATGGACAACTTCGCGCTGCGCGAAATGCCCGACGCACCTCTCGACAATGATCAGTTGCGCGTTCGTAACCTGTGGCTGTCGGTCGACCCTTATATGCGCGGGCGGATGAACGACGCAAAAAGCTATGCGGCGAGTTTCCAGATCAACCAGCCGATGACGGGCGGTGCGATCGGGGAAGTCATTGAAAGCCGGATGGAAGGCTTTGCACCCGGCGACCTGATCCTCCACATGGGCGGATGGCGCGACGGCGGCGTTGTCGGCCTCGACATGATGCCGAACAAACTGCCCGCCGACGCGCTGGCCGCAGGGCTGACCCCGCAGACGTTCCTCCACAATATGGGTTTGACCGGCGGCACCGCATGGATTGGTCTGCTGCGCGTTGCCGCAGCCAAGCCCGGCGACACGATTTTCGTCTCGGCGGCGGCGGGCGCGGTGGGATCGGCGGTCGTACAGATCGCGAAGGCGCGTGAGATGACGGTCATCGGATCGGCTGGCGGCGCTGAAAAATGCGCGTGGGTCAAGGATTTAGGTGCCGATGCGGTTGTCGATTACAAGGCGGGAGCGGTTTTGGCGGGGCTTGCAAAGGCGCTCGAAGCCTTGGGCAAACCCGGCATCGATGTCTATTTCGACAATGT
Source organism: Sphingopyxis sp. (assembly GCF_965279725.1). Classification (GTDB taxonomy): domain Bacteria; phylum Pseudomonadota; class Alphaproteobacteria; order Sphingomonadales; family Sphingomonadaceae; genus Sphingopyxis. Next base: position 198,001 of record NZ_CBDIIL010000002.1, on the reverse strand, counting down.
CGGCGGCGAACATCTCGATGCTGCCTTTGCGACCGCCAATGACTTTGCCCGCTTTGCCATCTGCGGCATGATCGACGTCTATAATGACGGCAAGGCGCAGGAGATGAAATATCTGATCCGCACGATCCCGGCGCGCATCCGGATGGAAGGCTTTATCTACACCGACCAGTTCTTCGACTGCATGGAAGAATTTTACGCCGACATGGGCGGCCTGATCGCTAGCGGCGCGGTGACGATGCGCGAAACCGTGCACGAGGGGCTGGAAGCGACGCCGGAGGCGTTCCTGGGCCTGTTCGCTGGGTTGAATATGGGGAAGATGCTCGTTCGGGTGTAGGCCTGTCCGAGCGCTTTCGACCAAAAGCCGACGGTTCTCTATTTCATTGTTCCCAAGAAGGCAGAAACCCAGTGGCAACGGAAGCTCGCTGGATTCCCGCTTTCGCGGGAATGACGAGATAGGTGGGCTTGACCGCTTCCCACCTCAAACATTCTGAAGATTTCAGCTTCCGAAACCGACCGATAGGAAACCAGGCATCGGGCCATTCCAGCCGTCGTCGGGACCATCCTGGTCGTCACGGCGCGGCGCGGGCGCCGGCTTGCGGTCATTGCGCAGCTTCTGCGCTTTTGCTGGCGCAGGGGCAGCTTCTTGTACGAGTTGCACGTCGACCGACTGCACCGGCGCTTTGTCGGGCTTGGCCGCGCCCCTGCCGCGTCCGCCGCGCGCTGAGCGTGCGCGCGCCGGCGGCGCTTCGGTCTCGGCTTCGCCGCGCGTCGAGGGTGCCGTGTCGGTCGCCACTGCGCCATTGCCATGCACGGGAATTTTATAGCCCGTCAGCTTCTGGATGCTGTCGATTGCCTCGTCGTCAGACGGCGTGACGAGCGTAAAAGCGCGGCCCTGCGCACCCGCGCGACCCGTCCGCCCAATACGATGAACATAATCGTCGGGGTGCCACGGCGCGTCGAAATTAAACACATGGCTGACGCCCTTGACGTCGAGACCGCGCGCCGCGACGTCGGACGCCACCAATATGTTGATCGTACCGTTCTTGAACCGGTCGAGTTCGGCGGTGCGGCTCGACTGGTCCATGTCGCCCTGGATCTCGCCGGCATTAAAGCCCGATCGTTGCAGCGCTTTCGCCAGCTCGCGCACCGTCGTCTTGCGATTGCAAAAGATGATCGCGGTATGAACCTTTTCGGATTCGATTAGGCCGCGCAGCGTGTCGCGCTTGCCGCGTTCCGACGTCTTGACCAGAAACTGCTCGATATTCTCGTTGCGGCTCGCTGGACGCGCGACTTCGACCGTCTTGGGGTTCGACAGGAATTTGTCCGCCAGTCGTTTGATCGGCGCCGGCATTGTCGCCGAAAACAGCAAGGTCTGGCGATTCGCCGGCAGCTTGGTGCAGATATTCTCGATATCGGGGATGAACCCCATGTCGAGCATCCGGTCGGCCTCGTCGATCACCAGCAGGTTACAACCTGTGAGCAAAATCTTGCCGCGTTCGAACAGGTCCATCAGGCGGCCAGGGGTTGCGATCAGCACATCGACACCCTTTTCCAGCGCCTTGACCTGATCGCCCATCTGGACCCCGCCGATCAGCAACGCCATCGACAGCTTGTGATACTTGCCATATTTTTCGAAATTCTCTGCGACCTGCGCCGCAAGCTCACGCGTTGGCGCCAGGATCAGCGAGCGCGGCATCAGCGCGCGGGCGCGGCCATGCGCCAGAATATCGATCATCGGCAGCACGAACGACGCGGTCTTGCCGGTCCCCGTCTGAGCGATGCCGATGATGTCGCGCATCATCAGAACCGAGGGGATGACGCCCGCCTGGATCGGCGTGGCTTCGTCATAACCCGACTCGTCGATGGCGCGCAAAAGTTCGTCGGAAAGGCCGATGTCGGCAAATTTCATAAGGTTATCATGTCCGGAAAAGAGGGTGCGCCCAGCCGCCCACGCTGGCGGGCGTTGACGCGGCCATTGCGGAAATGGCGATGAAAAGTCAAGAAAAGGCGACAAAAGACGCGATTAATCGCCTAATCGTCGTCGCGCACCGGAACCATCAATCGGAACTTGTCGATCTCGCACTTTGCTCCGGTTCGCGCATGGATCTGATCGCGGCCCTCACAGAGCCGCCCGTCTTTGCTGCCCTGCATGTAAAAGCCGGCATAGAAATCCAGCGCGCGGCAGCCGCGATTGAGCTGGGCGCGCAAGCGTTGATTCTGCCGCGTGATGATATCGATGCTGTCGCGCTGAACCGCCTGCATCCCCATGATGTTGCGCATCGCCACGCATTTTGGCGCCTTTTTCTCTTTCCATACGATAGGAATTTCGGTGGCGCGCCGCGACTGCGTGGGGCCGGCAGCAAAGTTGTTGAGCTGCGACCGCTGCGCCGGGACGCGAATGATGAGTTGCTGTTCGATCACCACCTGCCAGAAAGATGTGACCTGTTCGGTCGTCGGGGCGGAGATCGCAATCAGGGGTTCGGGCGCCGCAACGGGCGCCGCCGCTTCGGCAGCGGGTACGGCTGCCGCAAACCACAGGACGGCGGCGGTCAGCACAGCCGCGCGACCGCTCCTTCGGCGTCCTGATAGAAATTGCTGCTCACCCGTCGCTCCCGCGTCCATGGTCACTGGACGAAAACCTGATATTCATCCTACGCTCGCTTTAACAGCCATGATTGAACATCAAATGAACTATTATCGCCCCCTTGCCGCAGCAATACCGAGTTATGTCGCATGACCCGGGCGCCATCGAAGCCTTTTCTCGATCAGCTGGCTGGGTTGCTGGGGCCAAAGGGGTTCACCATCGACGCCGATACGATGGCGCCATGGCTGACCGACTGGCGCGGTAAATACACCGGGCGCGCGGCCGCGATGTTGTCGCCTCGTTCGACCGAAGAGGTCGCCGCGGTCGTCCGCCTGTGCGCTGCGGCAGAAGTGGCGCTGGTGCCGCAGGGCGGCAACAGCGGCATGGTCGGCGGCGCGACCCCCGACGCGGGAGGCAACCAGCTTTTGCTCAGCCTGCGCCGCATGAACCGGGTACGCGGGATCGATACCGCTGCGCGCGTCGCGATTGCCGAGGCGGGTGTCATCCTCGAAACTTTTCATCATGACGTCCTCGCCCACGGGCTTCGGTTCCCGCTGACGCTGGGCGGCAAGGGGTCGGCGACGATCGGCGGTCTCTTTTCCACTAACGCCGGCGGCACCCAGGTGCTGCGCCACGGCACGATGCGCGCGCTGGTTGCGGGGATCGAGGCGGTGCTCCCCGACGGCAGCATCTTCGACGGCCTCGCGCCGCTCAAGAAGGACAATCGCGGCTATGACCTGCGACATCTGTTGTGCGGAGCGGAGGGGACGCTGGGCATCGTCACCGCCGCCAGCCTGCATCTCGTTCGCGCCGCCGCGGCACGGCGCACCGCCTGGATCGCCATCGATTCGCCCGAACGCGCGCTGCGGCTGCTTCGCCAGCTCGACGCCCGTATCGGGCCGGAGCTCGAGGGGTTCGAGATCGTGCCGCACGGCTGCCTTGACGCCGTGCTGCGGCATATCCCGCAAACGCGCGCCCCCATCACGGCGGTGCATCCCTGGTATGTGCTCGCCGAACTGGCGGGCGAGAACGATCCGGACCTGGGCGATGCGCTGGAACGCGAACTCGGCGCCGCGCTCGAAGCGGGACTGATCCGCGACGTCGTGATCGCGAAAAACGATCGCGAGAGTGAAGATTTCTGGCGCCTGCGCGATTCCATTTCAGAGGCCGAGCGCGCCGAAGGACCGGCGTTACAACATGATGTCAGCGTTCCCGTCGACCTGATGCCGACCTTCATCGCCGATAACCCGGCTCGGTTGGAAAAGGCATTCCCGGGGGTCCGCGCGCTGTCGTTCGGGCATTTGGGCGATGGCAATGTCCATCATCATGTCCAGCCGCCAAGCGGCATCGATGGTGCCGCCTGGCTGGCGCTGCATGGCGCCGCGGTCAGTCGGCTGGTCTATTCGCATGTCATCGAACTGGGCGGCTCGATTTCGGCCGAGCATGGCATCGGCCAGATGAAACGCGACATCATGGCCGAACTTGACAGTCCGGCGCGACTGACGGCGCTGCGCGGTATCAAGGCGGGTCTCGATCCCGCGGGCATCTTCAACCCCGGCAAGCTGATCGGCTGACGCTTCGCTTGCCCTGTGCCATCGCCCCCCTTGCGCGGCGGGGCGCAGGTCAATAAGGCGCGCTGTTATCTTTTACGTCCCGGCTGGTCGGGACACCCTACCGGAGTTTTATCATGGCCACTGCGCCCGCCCCTGCCAACCTGCCGTTGTTCTATAAGGATCTCGTTCCGCTTTCGAGCGTCGAGCATGCCGATTTCCGCGCGCGTCCGCTGGACAAGGCCGATTTCCTGATCAATCAGCACGCCATTCCGCTGACGTCGGACGAATTCGTATCGGCGTGCCGTCATTATCCGATCGTTTTTTCGGCTGGCGATAACCCGGTGCCGTTGGCGCTGATGGGCCTCAACGAAGGCGTGAACACCTTCGTCGATGACGAAGGCAAGCTGATCAATCCGGTCTATGTCCCGGCCTATGTCCGCCGCTATCCGTTCCTGCTGGCACGGCTTCAGCAGGATTCGGATGAATTGTCGCTGTGCTTCGACCCCACCTCGGGCGCGATCGGGAAATTCGACGAGGGCGATGCACTGTTTGAAGACGGCCAGCCTACCGGCTCGGTTCAGGCGGTTCTCGAGTTCTGCAAGAATTTCGAAGAAGCAGGCCAGCGCACCAGCCTGTTTATCGACGAATTGAAAAAGGCCGACCTGCTGATGGAAGGCGAAGTCAGCATCCAGCAGGAAGGCAACGACAATCCCTATATCTATCGCGGCTTTCAGATGGTCGACGAGGCCAAGCTGCGCGAGCTGCGCGGCGACGTGCTGCGCAAGTTGATGCAGAACGGCGTCCTCGCTCTGGTCTTCGCGCATCTTTTCTCGCTGCAGCTGATGCGCGAAGTCTTTGCCGAACAAGTGAAAGCTGGCAAGGTGCCGGAACTTCAGGAAGTTCCTGCGACCTAAGGAGCATGACACCGATGGCCATCATGGCGAGCACCGACAGTGTGCGTTATACCAAGGTGGCCATCTGGCTCCACTGGCTGATCGGGTTGGCGGTCATCGCGAACATTGGGTTGGCCATGCTGACCGAGGATATGCCACGCGAGACGCATCTCGCGGCGATGGCTGTTCACAAGGCAATGGGCATCACCATATTGGGCCTGACCATATTGCGCATTCTGTGGCGACTTGGTCACAGGCCGCCGCCCTTGCCCGCCGCGACCCCACTCTGGCAACGACCGCTCAGCAAGATCGTGCACATTCTCTTTTATGTGCTGCTGATCCTGCTGCCGCTGTCGGGTTGGGTGTGGATGTCGGCGGCGGATCGGCCGATCGATTTTTTCGGCCTGTTCACGGTTCCGGTCATCGTCGCGCCGAACGAAGGCCTGGCCGATGTCATGCACGACCGGCACGAAATGCTCGGTCTGGCGATGCTGGGACTTGCCGCGATTCATATCCTGGCGGCGCTGAAGCATCAGTTTGTTGATCGGACCGGCCTGATCGGACGGATGAACCCCTTTTGACATCGGGGTTTGCGACGCCTTCAAAAATCGACAGCAATGCCCTTGAGTTCCCAGTCGCCATATCGCACCGGGTTACGGCCGCCCGGCTGATCGGCGGCGTTTTCCTCGCGGATCGGCTCGGGGGGTGGTACCGGGCTGTTGATCCAGTCGGCGGGCGCCTTGACATGCGCCGGACGCCGCACTGCGCGCGGCGTGCCGCCGATGGTTTCCGTTTTGCTGCGTTGGGTCATAACGCGGCTGCTATAGGATTTTTCATGCGTCACGCCAACCTCGCCGATCAACATGGTTGATCGCCCGCGTCGCCCCAAACAACGGTCGCAGGGTGAAGCCGATCCGGCGGGCACCGCACCGCGCCGGGCGGCGCTGCGCCTGGTCGATGCAGTCCTGCGCCGGGGCGATCCGCTCGACATCGCGATGCACGCTGCCGCGCAAGGGCTGACCGGCGCCGACCGCGCCTTTGCGGTGGCCATCGCTTCGGAAACATTGCGCTGGATGGTCGACATCGACGCGCTGATCGATAGCGCGACGGCGCAGATCCTGCCCGACGATGTCAAATCGCGCGCCGTCCTGCGGATCGCCCTGGCGCAACTGCTCGTGCTCAAAAGTCCCGGTCACGCGGTGGTGGCGACCGCCCTGCCCCTCGTCGCAGGCGGACCTCGGCGATTGGTCCACGCGATCCTGTCGCGCGCCCAGCAAGATGCGTGGCAGCTTCCCGACCGCGCGACCCTTCCCCTCCCCACCGCCGAGCGATGGGCCGAGCTATGGAGTTTGGCGACGGTCGAAGCGGCGGAATCCGCATGGAGCACGCCGCCGCCCATCGATCTGAGCTTTGCCGCAGAACCGGGGCCGGAAGAATGGCCGGAAGCCCTATCGCTGGCGCCGCGGCATCGCCGTCTGCCGCGCGGGCAGGCGGTCGAGGCGATGCCCGGATTCGCCGAAGGTGGCTGGTGGATCCAGGATCTGGCGGCGACCCTGCCGGCGCGTTTGCTTGGTTCGGGCGACGCTCGCACCGTCCTCGATCTGTGCGCGGCACCCGGCGGCAAGACGATGCAACTCGCGGCCGCCGGATGGAAGGTCGTCGCGGTCGATTCCAGCGCCAAGCGTCTCGAACGGCTCAGCGCCAATATCGCCCGCACCGGGCTCGCCGCCGATATCGTTCAAGCCGACATCCGGTCGTGGGCGCCCGCCGCGCCCGCCGACGCGGTACTGCTCGACGCCCCCTGTTCGGCGACCGGCATCTTCCGCCGTCATCCCGACGTGTTGCACCGCATCGAACCGCGCCAGATCGACGAGATGGCAGCGCTGCAAACCGACTTGCTCGCGCGCGCGGCGCGCTGGGTCAAACCCGGCGGTACTTTGATCTACGCCACCTGTTCGCTCGAACCGAGCGAGGGTGAGGATCAGGTCGCAACTTTCCTCGAACGCCATCCGGCGTGGCTCATCGACGCCGTGCGCGCGGACGAGCTGCCCGACGCCATTGCGCCCGATGCGAACGGTTTCGTCCGCACGCTTCCCGGTGTTCTGAACGATGTGGGCGGTCTCGACGGCTTTTTCGTCGCGCGACTGCGCGCGCCGTCAGACTGACCGACGCGACAGGCGGTATAGGGCCAGCTCGCCATAATCCTTGGCGAGTTGCACCTTGCCGACATAGTCGCAATCGAAATCGCGCGCGTTGCCGAGCGCCAGCATCGCCGCGAGCGGCTGGGTGCAATACACCTGTCCGACCAGCGTCACCGGCTCGATCCTTGCGGTGCGGGTCACCTCGGTGCCGTACCATAGCTCGTTGCCGACGACGGGGTCTTGGCCGCGATAGATCGGGCCGAAATGGATGCCGGTTCGCATCCCCGCCCGGTGTCCGTCGAGGCCCAGTCCCGGCGGAAGCACATCCAGCCTCTCCTGTATCGCAAGCGCAATCCGCGCCGCCGTCGCAGGGTCGTCGATGATCGCATAAACCGCGTCGCCCCACGTGTTGCGAAACAGCACGGCGTCGCCAAAATCGTCGAGGATGCCCCCGATTCTGCCCATCACTTCGCTGGCAAAAATCGGAAGTTCGGCTTCGCCCAGTTTCGAAAAGCCCGCAAAGTCGGCGAACAGGATCGCGTAAAGCCCGCGCTGCGTTCCTTCGGGCGGCTTTGGAGCGGGCAGGAAGTCAAGATTGCGGTCGAGATCGCCGACCGGAATTGTCCGTGTCGATCCGCCATGCCGCTGCCACAGCGCGATGTCGGCATTCGTCCCCGCAATCAACGCGGCGGGCCGAGCAGCCACCTCGGGATCGACCACCGCCAACTGGATCGCCGCAGTTTCCAACTCGTGCGCGCGGAGTTTGGCAAGCCCCATCGCGGTGTGCGAGCCCAGCACAAATTGACAGTCGTCGCTGACGTAACGCGCGCTGCTGGCAAAATGGACCGTCGCCGCATGGTCGCGGCAATGCACATAACGCGGCAGCCATTGTTCGCCGCCCGATACGACGGACTGGGCGATGAAGTCGTCTTCGGCAAAGGGCAATATGATCGTAAGGTCGATCCCACGCGCCAGCGCCGCTTCGGCGAAGAGGATGTCGGCGCCGCACGCGAGCGGGCCGATCAGCGCCGACAGCGGCTCGGCATCGAGCGCTGCGGCAATCGCCGACCGTGCGTTCGCCTCGCCCACGCCGCCGGCACGGAACATGCGCCCGCAAAAGACACCCACCGGCGGCGGCCGCAGCAAATCGCAAATCGCGGTGGCATTTGCCGCGTCGATCGCACCGCAGGCGGCAAGCCGCGACAGCTGGCGGCAGGTCGACGCGCGGTCGCCGGCGCGCGTTCCCGCCTGATCATTGGCCGATCGCGCGTGGCGCAGTGCATCCTCGCCGCGGCCGAGCAACAGCAAGGCCTCGGCCAGTGTCGCCTGATCCCAGTAATCCTCTGCAGCCCCATTCGCGGCGATCGGTCCCGCCAACGCCGCCGCCCGCTCGCGTTCGCCGAGCATCGCATAAAGACTGGCCGCATTGATGGCCGGAAACAGGGCGCCCGAAAGCTGCCACGCGCGGTCATAGGCGCGCGCTGCCTTTCGAAGCGAATCTGTCCGCCGATCACCATCATGATCGAACGCTGCATCCTTCCAGATACGCCCGGCAAGCGCGAGGCTGTCGATGTCGTCGGACGTGCCCAGCTGAAGCTGTTCGTAAAGATGCATTGCGCCCAGGCTATCTCCCGATGCAGCGAGCGCGCGGACCATCAGGTAACAAAGGCGCGGGCTGTCTTGTCCCGCACGCCGCGCGGCTACCGCACAATCGAATGCGCTGAGCGCATCGCCCTGACCCAAGCGGTGGGTGACTTCCGCCTCGCAGGCGGCGCAGTCCGTCATCGCGCCGCAGTTTCAGCCGATTGGAGCAAGTCGACATTGGCCTGTTCGGTCGGCGACAGCGATACATTTTTGGTCGTCGGTCGATACCAGCTGAACTGCGTAAAATGGGCGCTGAGCGCCGGGTCTTTGAACCGCAAACCGCGCCGCGCGAAGATTTCGTTTCGCGCAATGCGCAGCTCCAACGCGCTATAATTGCCCAGCTCGTCTGCGGTTAGTGCTCGGTCGGATGAATCGGGAATGACCACTCCGCTGCCCCCGACCCCGGTCGGCATCGGCGGTGCGGATGACGTGGCGACACCGCCCTCGACCAATCGGATATATTTGCGGAACATGAAACCCGTGGTGCCGTCGGCCTTCCGGACGCGCCACCATGGACCGCGCTGCTTGTACGTCAGGAACTTCTCGCCCTCGAGCACCTTGCCGACGATCGCCGCCTGCGTGCTTGCACCTGATCGGATATTGGTGAAGCCATCAGGGTCTTCGATGACGGCTGCCAGCGTGAAAGCCTCAGCCGGACCGTCAGTTGCTACTCCGGGGGTTGCTGCCACGCCTTTCTCGCTCGACGCGGCAATCGTTTCCGGCATCGTTCGAGCCGGCTCGGCTGCGGGCTGCAGCAGTTTCCATGCGAGCAAGCCGATCGCGATCACAGCGACACCGACAAGCGCCCAGGCCAGCTTCAGAGCGGTGGACGAGGATTTTGGCGGCGCCGGGGCAACCTGCCGATCGGTCGAAGGCGTCGTCGTTTCGGGCGCGGCGGTTGGCATGGGCGGCGGCGGCGCGACGGCTTCGCGCCCGCACAGTTCCTCCAGGCTCATCAACACTTTGCGCCAACTGCCATCAGCGGGATCACCGTTCCAGTCGCGCAGGTCAGCGAACTGGATCTGGTTGAACGGCAGCGGCGGCATCACATCGTCGATCGCCGTCTGGACCAGTTTTTTCTGGTTACGCGCTACATCGGCCTCGGCGCGCACCCATTCGGATTGCACCGACGCATGCGACCAGACGACGATCGCTGCCTTGGCGCTGCCAATTTTTTCAGTGATGACGTCGCCATAGGAACGATGCGGTGGTAGTTCGGCATCCCACCACACGTCATAACCCGCTGCGGCGACCGCCTTGGCGATGTCCGCCACCCGCGCCTTGTTGTCGCGCGAATAGGAAATGAACACATCGACCATCGGCTAGCCCCCTCTTGCGAGGAAGCTAGCCGTCCATCGGTCGATTCGCCAGCCCGACCTCAGAAGACCGCCTTGGGCGTGTCTTCCTTCATCATTGCGGCGCGCACCATCGGGATCGGCGGGCCGCCGTATGACAGGAATTCATCGTGGAAGGCTTTCCACTTCGTCCTGTCTCCTTTCGTCCAATCCTCGCGCAGCTTGCGGATCATCAGCTTGCCCATCGTGTAGTTCAGATAAGCGGGATCATAAGTGCCGCGCGCCGCCTGTTGCCGCGCATTGCCTTCGTCCTGATAGCATTGTTCCTTAAACAGCTTTTCGCTGTCGGCGACGGTCATGCCCTTGGTGTGCAGTCCGATCGCCGACAGATAGCGGCAATCGCGCAGCAGCGCGTTAGACAACTGGCCGATATGGGTTTCGGGATCGCCCTCGCCCAGCCCGGCATCCCACATCATCTCCTCGGTATAATGCGCCCACCCTTCGGCGAAGGCGTAGCCGACGAACAGCTTGCCAAAGATGCTCTCCGCCCGGTTGGCGTGGAGGAAGTTGAGGAAGTGGCCCGGCCACACTTCGTGGACCGACGTGAACATCAGATCCTTGCGGCCCGGCACGAAATCGGCCTGCGTCTGCTTGTCCCAGCTCGGGTCGGGCGGCGAGATGTAATAGACCGACGGCAGGCCTTTTTCATACGGCCCGGGGATGTCGATATAGGCGCTGTTCTGGCGGTTATACGGCGGCGATTCCTCGACCTGCGCCTGTTCGGTGCCGGGGATCGTTACGATGTCCTTTTCGACCAGGAAGGTGCGCAGCGTTGGCAACTGGCGCCGCGCCTCAGCGACCGGACCGTCGGCGGGCTTGTCCGAATTCATCTTCTTCATGCAGTCGGCGATCGTCATGCCGACGGCGTAGGTCGCGCAGGCGGCCTTCAGCGCGTCCTGGTTGCGCTTGAGGTCGGCCTGGCCGATGCGCTCCAACTCGTCCAGCGGCGTATCGACGCCTTCATTGGTCAGGATCATCTTGGAAAATTTTTCGGCGCCCAGCGCATAGCCATCGGCAGTTCCCGGCTGCGATCCGACGTATTTTGCCAGATCGGTCATCGCGGCGCCGGCCTTTGCCGCCGCTTCATCGAACTGCTTTTGCAGCGCCGCGTCCTTGACCTCGGCAAACGCCGCCTTGGCATCGCCCGTGTAATAATCGGCAAAGCCGCCAAAGCCCGCAGTGCCATATTTCACGAAAGTCGCGGGCAGCGGCAGCTTCAAATTCGCCTTGATCTGCGCCGCGGCAGCAGGGACTTTTTCAGCATAGGCAATAAACGCCTTCATCCGCGTCGTCGCATCAGCATAAGGCCGCGCGATATAGACATTGGGATCGAGCGCGCCAACGTAGAAGGCCGGGTTCTTTTGCGCAAAGTCGGTATCGCGCAGGAAGAACAGCTGGCCCTGCGCCACATGTACCAGATAATCGCGCTCGAATTTCTCGGCGTCGGTCATTTTGCCGTCAAAGGCTTTCGCGTCGACGATGGCCTTTTCGAGATAGGCCGCCTGCTTCTCCATCCCCTCGGGCGACCAGTCGGGCAGCTGTCCATCGAATTCGTGCTTGCCTTGATAAACCGCAAAATTCGGGTTCAGCGGAAAATAGCCGGCGAGGAAATTGTCGCGGAACCCGGTCCAGCTTTCGGTGCTCGGCGCCGCCGTCGATTTGTTGTCCGACGCGTTGCAGGCGGTGAGCACCAGCAGCGTTGCGGCCATGGCCGCGCCGCCAAAGCGGGATAATTTGCGTTTCATTCGATTGTCTCCCTGACTCCAATGGCGGTACTTGTGCCAGCGGGCCGGACCAATGGCACCCGATAATCGACGAACGGCAAAGCTATGCTATCTGGACAGCTGCGAAAAGCGGGCTACGGCGAAGGGCGATGGCAACGATCCCTCCCGCAGCTGGCGACGACCTGGTCATGCCGGGTGCAACGCCCAAAGCCCCTTCCCCGCTGAGCTATCCCGACTTCCGCTATTTCTGGGTCGCACGCTTCACCGCGGTGATGGCGACGATCGCGATGGTCGTCGTGATTGGCTATCAGCTCTATGACACGGCGCGCACCGACTATGGTATGTCGATCAAGGAAGCGTCGTTGCAGCTTGGGTTGCTCGGCCTCTTTCAGTTCGTTCCGCTGGCGATCCTGACGCCGGTCGCCGGGTGGGCCGCCGACCGGTTTGAGAGGCGCAGCGTTGCGATTTTCTCGAACCTCATCGACCTGCTGATCGCCGCGACGCTTGGCTGGTTCACCTGGATCGACGGGCTGACGATCAATCTGCTCTTTGGCCTTGCCGCGCTGCACGGCGTAGCGCGTGTCTTTTCCGGGCCAGCAATGAGTGCGATCGCGCCCAACATTGTTCCGCCGGCGGTGCTCCCGCGCGCGATCGCGATGAGCAGCATCGCCTGGCAATCCGCATCGGTCATCGGGCCTGCGGCGGGCGGGCTCATCTACGCGGCGCATCCCGCCGCGGTTTACGTCTTTTCGGCCGCCCTGCTGGCGATCTCTGCGTTGACGCTCAGCCGCGTCCGCAAGGTCTTGCCGCCGCCTGCTGAAGTCCGCCGTCACCCGCTGCGCGAAATGGTCGACGGACTGCGCTTCGTCTGGACTGAGCGCTTTCTGCTCGGGACGATCACCCTCGATCTGTTCGCGGTGCTGCTCGCGGGCGCCACGGCGATGTTTCCGGTGTACGCCCGCGATATATTACACGCCGGTGCCGACGGCGCCGGATTCATGCGCGCCGCCGTGGCGCTGGGATCGGTGGTGGTGGCCGTCGGCCTCGCTATCCGCCCGATCGAACGCAACGTCGGGGTGAAGATGCTCTGGGCGGTCGCCGCCTTTGGCGTCGGCACGGTCGTCTTTGGCTTGTCGACCAACCTGTTCCTGTCTCTCGGCGTTCTTGTTCTGATGGGCGCGGCGGACATGTTCTCGGTGTTTGTGCGTGGGACGCTGATTCAGCTCAACACGCCGGATCATATGCGGGGCCGGGTCAGCGCCGCATCGGGACTGGCGATCTCGGCGTCGAACGAACTTGGCGAAATGCGCGCTGGAGCGATGGCGGCGGCGCTCGGTCCCGTCGGCGCGGTGGTTGTTGGCGGCGCGGCGGCCGTTGGCGTGACCGCGCTCTGGGCGTGGCTGTTCCCCGAACTGCGGCGCGCGCGGACGTTCGCTCCTCAGTTCAAACAGACCAGCGAATAGTCCCCAACCGTTCGCCGTATTCGGCGCCCTGTTCATCCATACCCTATTGTCAATCTAATTGATTGAGTTATTACCAGCGCACCCGTCACCGCGGCTCCCCACTCCTCCAAATTGGAGCGACCGCCATGCATGATTCCAATATCCGTTATAAAATCCTGACCATTCCCGGGCTTTACAACAGCGGCCCAACCCATTGGCAAAGCCTGTGGGAAAGACGCTTTGCCAATTGCGAGCGCGTGGAACTGGGTCGCTGGGACCAACCGTCAAAGGATGAATGGGTCGAACGAATCGCGTTGGCGATCGACGCGGAACCCGAACCCGTTCTTATCGCGGCGCACAGCTTGGGCTGCCACGCCTTCGCCCACTGGTTTGCGTTGGCCAGCAGCGTCGCCCGCGACCGGGTCGCCGGCGCCTTGCTGGTAGCGCCGCCCGACTTGACGCAACTCAAACGCACCAGCGGGATCGACAGCTTTACCGACTCCCCCGCGCTGTCGTCGCAGAAGCCGATGATCGTCGTGGCCAGCGATGACGATCCCTATGCCAAGACCGCCCATGTCTGGCGCCTGTCGCGGCATTGGGACGCGCGCTTCGTCAACGCTGGTCCTTTCGGCCATATCAACGCGGACTCGGGCGTCGCGGACTGGCCTTATGGACAGTATCTGCTCGCCTCGTTACAACCCGCGTCGACGCCCGAGCTGGCAGACGAGGCACGCTGGCTCCGTGCCGCAGACTGGCCAAATCGGGTCCGCCGCGACCCGCGGTTTGAATTCAAAGAAAGAAGCTACCGATCATGAAAGCCAATTCGATCCTTGAGACTATCGGCAATACGCCGCATATCCGCATGGGCAAGCTGTTCCCCGGCGCCGAAGTCTGGGTGAAGTCGGAACGCAGCAATCCCGGTGGCTCGATCAAGGATCGGATTGGTCTCGCGATGATCGAAGCCGCCGAGCAGGACGGCAGCCTGAAACCTGGCGGTACCATCGTCGAGCCGACGTCGGGGAATACCGGCATCGGCTTGGCGATGGCCGCTGCGGTCAAAGGGTATAAGCTCGTCCTCGTCATGCCCGAAAGCATGTCGATCGAACGCCGCCGGCTGATGCTGGCTTATGGCGCGACCTTTGATCTGACTCCGCGCGAAAAGGGCATGAAGGGCGCGATCGAGCGCGCCATCGAACTGGTCGAAACGACCCCCGGCGCGTGGATGCCGCAACAGTTCGAAAATGAAGCCAATATCGACGTCCATGTCCGCACCACCGGCCCCGAAATTCTCGCCGATTTCAAGGACACGCCGATCGATGCGTTGATCACTGGGGTTGGCACCGGCGGCCACATCACTGGCACCGCGCAGTTCTTGAAGGCGCATTGGCCGAATTTGAAGGTGTTCGCGGTCGAACCCGAAGCATCGCCGGTCATTTCGGGAGGCCAACCCGCGCCGCACCCGATCCAGGGCATCGGCGCCGGATTTATCCCGCGTAACCTGCACACCGATCTACTTGACGGGGTGATCAAGGTCGATGCCGCGGACGCGAAAAATTACGCACGCCGCGCCGCGACCGAGGAAGGTATGCTGGTCGGTATCTCGTCGGGCGCTACGCTCGCCGCCATCGCCCAGAAACTCGCCGAGTTGCCGCCCGGGAGCCGGGTGCTGGGTTTCAATTACGATACCGGCGAGCGCTATCTGTCGGTCCCCGATTTCCTCCCGGAGATCTGAGGCCAGCGCATGCGCCCCGACGGTGATCACGCGGCGTTGCCCCATGGGCGCGACTGGACGGGCTGGTTGTTCGTGCTGCTGGTTGTCGCTGCGATCGGCGCGGTGCTCTATGCCAGCGATCGCAACAGCGACCGGGACTTTGCGGCCCGTCCGCAGCCGATCGCGCCGCCCGCCGACATGGTACCCGAAGTGCTCCCGATGGAATTCGCGCCCGTTGCCGAGGACGATGCTCGCGCCGCGAACGCGCGCATCGCCCTGATGACCAAGGGCTTCGTCGCCGCACGGCCCTTTGTCTATGCTGGCAGCGGCGACGCGCGTCTGCGCGCCCGTGACTGCCTGGCGGCAGCGATGATCTACGAAGCCGGCGACGATGCGAAAGGCCAGCAAGCCGTCGGGCAAGTCATCATCAACCGCGCGCGTCATCCCGCTTTTCCCAA
Organism: Sphingopyxis sp.; assembly: GCF_965279725.1. GTDB lineage: Bacteria > Pseudomonadota > Alphaproteobacteria > Sphingomonadales > Sphingomonadaceae > Sphingopyxis. Next base: position 182,496 of record NZ_CBDIIL010000002.1, on the reverse strand, counting down.
ATCGATCTGCGGCGTGGTGTTCCAGGGATCGGAACGCACCACCGGGTGCCAGTTCACCTTCACCTGCGACGGCGCACTCAATCGCCGCTACTCCGACGCCGCATGGACGCGAGCCAGGGGGAATGCCGATGCGATGCTGTCAGGCGGCACCTATCCGCCTGTCGGCCTCGCGACCCATTATCACACTGACTGGGTCCGCCCTTATTGGAGCGATAGCCTGGAAAAGATCGCGGTCGTCGACACCCATCTGTTTTTCCGCTGGCCGGGCTATTGGGGAACGCCGGGCGCATTTCGCGGTGCGGTGTCGGGCAGCGACGGGCCGGTCGCAAAACTCGCCGCCATATCGCCGCTCCATGCCATGGCGCTCGGGCTGCCGACCGAATTGGCGACCGGCGTCGATGCCAACGCTGCAGTCGGCGAAGCGCACGTCGTCGCCGGAGCGGGCGAAGCGACGGGCCGCGACACCATCTATACCCAGCTCGACCGCAAAGCCGCGCCCGAAAGCTTTGTGACGACCGCGCTGCGCCTGTGCGGCGACAAACCCTATTGCAAGTTCATGGGCTGGACCAACCCGGTGCTGAAACCCGATAGCGATGCGATGAGCGACATCCAGCGCGCCGCGATGACCTTTTCCTACCTGCGCGACGACAAGGCGGGGTTCGAAAAGGCGCTGTGGAACTGCAGCGAATATCAGCGCGATGATGTCCGCCAGTGCATGAAGCGCTAAGCTGGATTACAAATTCGGCAGCCACAAGAACAGCCACGCCATCCCGATCCCCGCGCCCATCAGCGTCGAGCAGATAAACAGCGTTGCCGCGACCGACCAATGGACCGCCGGGGTCTTGCTGCGCTGCGCCCAGCGATACAGCTCGAACAGCATGATCGGGACGATGAACTGCGCATAGTTGAGCCCGACACCCGCTGGCCCGCCCAGATCTTCGCCCAGCCCCTCGGGGCCGAACAACAGCACCCACAGCATGATGAAGACGCGCAGGAACCATACCCCGCTCACAGCCAGAAACAGCCGGATCGCCCACGGCTGATGCCGCATAAAATTGCGGGCCATGGCAAAGCGCGTGGCAAAATAGGCGCAGATCAGAATGACGACCCCATTGATCGACGTCGCATAGCCCGACCCGATCTCACCCCGGCCCCACGCGACATAGAAACCGCCCAAGCTCATCACCACCGCAGACAGCATGTACAACCGCCCGTTCCAGCGGTGAAACCGCGGGTATTTCATGCGCACCCGGGGGATCAACTGGAGCAGCCCGCCAAAGGTGATCAGCGCCCCGAACAGTAGATGGAAGAACAACACGGCATTGCCCGCTCCGTCGCCCGGGATCATGCCATCGGGCAACACGTCATTCGCAGCGGTCCAATCGCCGGTGACGCTGGCGCGGCCATAAAAGATCAGAATATAGAGGGTGAACAGGCTTTGCCCGATAAAGGTCAGAACGAACCAGTAGATTGCCGCTGCGACAAGCGGTCGCTGTCGAATTGTCTGAAACATGATGGCGTGATGTCCCGCTGTTTTTCCGCGCGGGTCCGCTAGCAAAGGGATTTATCAGCCGACCCGCAGGCCGCTGTGCTAGGTGAGTAACACACAGTGCACCATGACCGGGCATCTCAAAATACTGACTTCAGGTTGCATGGGATGATGGCTTCAGCCGTCAGTGTCGCCATCGCGCGTCGTAACCCCCTTCAATGTCGCGCGCGGCGACGTGCCGGTCCACCGCTTGAACGCGCGCGTGAACGCGCTCGGCGCCGAATAGCCGAGCAGATAGGCGACTTCGTTGACCGACACCTTCCGCTCCTGAAAATAGCTCAGCGCGAGCCGGTGCCGCAGATTATCGAGCAGCTTTTCGTAACTGGTATTTTCGGCTTTCAACCGCCGGAAAATCGTCTGGCGGCTGACACCCAATTCAGTTGCTATCGTCGCCAGATCGATCGCGCCGGTGTGCAGGCGCGGCATGATCGCGGCTTCGATCCGGTGCGCAAAATCCTCGCTGCCTTGCAAATCCTTGAGCAATCGATCGGCGTGCGCGCTCAGAATCCCGAAAGTGAAGCGCGGCTGTTTCGCTACCCGATATGTCAGCCACCGTTCGTCGAGCCGCATCGCGTTCCGACCCGCCGCAAATTTGACCGGCGCCTGAAAGACCGCCTCATAATCCCGCGCATAGGGCGGCGGCGGATGGCTGACATGGACCTCCAGAACGAACGGCGTGTCGCCGAACACCCGCGTTCCACACACCATGCGCGCAAAAGACATTTCGGTCAGTTCGATAAAGTCGTTCGGGTCGGCGCGGTGGTCGGTCAGCCAAAGCCCCGCCTCATCGCGCTCCAGCGTGAAGCGGTTTGGCGCGTTCGATGCGACGTCGGTGATCAGGCGCGTGTAGCGATTGATCTGCGCAAAGGCGTCGGTCATCGTTTCCGATGCGTGGGTGATGAGGCCCAGCACCGAAATTTCCGACACATCGATCGCTTCGGCATAATGCAGCGCAAACGCCGGATCGCTCGTGAGCGCCGCGCACGTCTCGATCAGGCGCCGATACGCCGACAGCGGCAGGCGCGCCTCGAAATTTCCCAGCATGCCCTCGGTGATGCCCGCAGCCGCTAGCAACTGCTCGCGATTGACGCCTTTGCGCACCGCAAAATTCACCATGCCGCGGGCGTCGCCCACCGCGGCCGTCAGTCGTGCCATATGCGCCTCGCCAAAAGCTCGTCAGGGTCGGATCAGATATTTCTCTCCGGTCCGCTTGGCATTGTAGGCATTGGCCACGTCGAGCGATAGCGCCTCGGTGAGCGAGATCTCATGGCTGTAATGGCTCTTGAACGTGGTCGTCAGCTCATCGACGACGCGTTTGCGCAGCCGCATATTGGTTTCCATCCCGGCCTTCTGCAGGAAGGGTGTCAGCAGGAAGCCAGACAACGACCACGTCAAACCAAATGCGCGGTTAAGGATCGTTGGGCCAAGGTCGAGCGCCCCATAAATATAGACCTGCTTGAACGTGTCCGAACCATAGCGGCTGTACGTCGTCATCCGCTTCACTGCGGCAACCTCCATCGCGGAGAGGATCTGGCCCGACAGCTTGCCGCCGCCGATCGCGTCGAAGCCGATCGTCGCGCCCGTCGCGACGATCGCGGCGACCAGCTGGTCGATGAAATCGTCGGCGCTGCTGTTGACGATATGCGTCGCGCCGATCCCTTTCAGGATGTCGACCTGCGCGTCGCTGCGCACGATGTTGACCAGCGGGATGCCGTCCTTGGCGCAAATCTTGACCAGCATCTGGCCCAGGTTCGATGCCGCAGCAGTGTGGACGATCGCGCTGTGTTCCTCGGCCTTCATCGTTTCGGTGAAGGCTAGGCTGGTCAGCGGATTGACGAAGCAGGAGGCGCCGTCCTTGGGATCGGTGCCGTCGGGCAAAACCATGCACATCTGTGCGGGCAGGCAGCGGTATTCGGCGTAGATTTCGCCGCCGATCAACGCGACGGTTTTGCCGAGCAGCGCCTGCGCGTCGGGCGAATCGCCTGCCGCCACAACCGTGCCGCACCCTTCGTTACCGATCGCCAGCGCTTCGCCGATCCGCCCGCCCATCGCGCGCATACCCGCGGGCGGAATATCGGCGGTGATCATCGGCAGGCTGTCGCGGGTCGATGCCCGCGCGGTCGACATGTCGGCGCCGCCGAACAGCAAGCCCAGGTCCGACGGATTGATCGGAGTGGCAAGGATCTTGACCACGACGTCGTGCGACTTCGGAGTCGGCATTGGGCGCCGTTCGAGCGAGACTTCCAACACCCCCTCAGGCTTGACGAGGGTCAGCATAGTCAGGTTGGTGTCAGGCAAGTCGGTCATCGTGCGTCTCCCGTGATTTTTGAGTTTCTTGATGCAACGGATTAGGGGGTCGAGCCAAGACTGGCAATGGTCCTCATGCGTGCGTCATGCCGCGCCATCGACTTTGGTCTCGCGCCATTCGACGGCGATCGCCGTGATCATCTGGAGCGCGTGGGCAAGCTGCGGTGCGACGTCGGGCAAAACGCGCCATGCCGGATCGGTGATCAATCCCAATTCGCGCCGGAAATCATAGCCCATTACTTTCAGCGGCATGATGCCGTCGATCGCCAGCGATAGGGGTGCCGTGGTAATCCCGATCCCGGCGGCGACCATGCGCAAGCATCGCTCGTCACTTTCGCTACGCAAGGCAAAGCGCGGCCGGACACCGTGGCGGGTGAAGAAGCGGCTCGTTGCGTCCAAAAATTCGCACGAGCGGCGTGCTATCATCGTCTCGGCCGCCAGTTCCTCAGGGCCGACAGCGATGCGCGCCGCAAGTGGATGGTCCATCGCGACGAACATCACGAGCGGCTCTTCATATAGCGGCATCACATGCGCCCCGTGCTCGCCGCTCCGAAGCGGAACGAGCGCCATGTTGATGCGTCCACTGCCAAGCATGGCGCGCAGTTCGGACTCGCTGTTTTCGATAATCTCGATGGCAAAGCTGGGCCGAAGCGCCGCGACGATCGCTTGCAGCAATTCACCCGGCGCTGAGCGGATCACGCCAAGCTTGAGCTCGGTCGCCCGCCGATCGTTATCGCGACCGAAATCGTCAGCGGCGCGAAACCCGCGTTCCAGATCGCGCGCGATGGGCAGGAAACGCCCGCCCGCTTCGGTCAACCGTATCTGGCGGCGATTGCGGATAAACAACAGGGCACCGACCAGCTTCTCCAGCTCGGCGATCCCGCTCGACAACGCCGGTTGCGTTACCCGAATCCGCGCTGCCGCTTGCGTAAAACTGCCTGCGTCGACGACGGCAAGAAACTGGCGGACATGGGCGCGCTTAATCATAGATTTTGTTTATGCCAAATCCCCCATCGTTTCAATTTCCATATGGTCAATTTTTGGGGCAGTATCGCGCTCAGTCCAGCCCTCGATCGATAGGCCCATCCATGCGCGCAACCCCCGACTTCGATTTCGCGCTCGGCGAAACCGCCGACATGATCCGCGACACCACCGCCCGCTTCGCCGACGAACAGATCGCGCCGCTCGCTGCGAAAGCGGACGCCGAAGACTGGTTCCCGCGCGACGAACTATGGACGCAGATGGGCGATCTGGGTCTGCACGGCATCACCGTCGAGGAAGAATTTGGCGGCCTTGGCCTCGGCTATCTCGAGCATGTTATTGCGGTCGAAGAAGTGTCGCGCGCGTCGGGTGCGATCGGCCTTAGCTACGGCGCGCACTCGAACCTTTGCGTCAACCAGATCCGCCGCTGGGGCAATGCCGAGCAGAAGGCGAAATATCTGCCCAAGCTGATCAGCGGCGAGCATGTCGGAAGCCTCGCGATGTCCGAAGCTGGAGCGGGCAGCGACGTCGTGTCGATGAAGCTGAAGGCCGATCGCGTTCAGGGCGGCTACGTCCTCAACGGCACCAAATTCTGGATCACCAACGCGACGCATGCGGACACACTGGTCGTCTATGCCAAGACCAGCCCCGAGGCCGGATCGCGTGGGATAACGGCGTTCCTGATCGAAAAGGATATGCCGGGGTTCAGCATCGGGCAAAAGATCGACAAGGTCGGCATGCGCGGCTCACCAACCGCGGAGCTTGTCTTCAACGATTGCAAGGTGTCCGAAGAGCAGGTCATGGGGCCGGAAAATGGCGGCGTCGGCGTGCTGATGTCCGGCCTCGATTATGAGCGCGTCGTGCTCGCCGGGCTCCAGCTCGGCATCATGCAGGCCTGTCTCGATACTGTCATTCCCTACGTTCGCGAGCGAAAGCAGTTCGGTAAACCGATCGGTTCGTTCCAGCTGATGCAGGCGAAGGTCGCCGACATGTATGTCATGCTCCAGTCGGCGCGCTCCTATGTCTATAACGTCGCCAAGGCATGCGATGCCGGCCAGACGACGCGCTTTGACGCCGCGGGCTGTATCCTGCTCGCAAGCGAAAACGCGGTGAAAGTCGCTGGCGAAGCGATCCAGGCACTGGGCGGCGCAGGTTACACGAAGGATTGGCCTGTCGAGCGTTACTGGCGCGACGCCAAGCTGCTCGACATCGGCGCGGGGACGAACGAGATTCGCCGGATGCTGATCGGCCGCGAACTGATCGGTGCCGGCACGTGATCTGGCTCTGGCTGTCGGCCGCCTTCATGGTGACGACGGCCGTTGTTCACGGCGTATTGGGCGAGCGTCGGTTGATCGGGCCTCTGCTGACCCTCGATGAAGGCATCATGGGCTTCGATCTGGCGCGCAAGGTTTTTCGGCTCGCGTGGCACGCGTTGTCGCTGCTGATGCTGGTATCGGCCGCATCGGTGGTCTGGCCGGGAACGCCGCGCGGGCTGATCCTGCTGATCGGCGGAGCATGGGCGGCGACCGGACTTTTCGACGCGATCTACACCCGCGGGCGGCATATCGGCTGGCCGTTGCTGGCCGCATCGGGCGTGTTCACTTTATTGGGTGCAGCTTGAGCGAAGCTGTCATCACCATCCTGCAATATTATGGCGCCGCTGCTTCAACGCTCGCCGCATTACTCGTCTCGCTGAACCTCGGCGAGCGCTGGAACGGCTGGGCGTTCGTGATCTTCGTGACGAGCAGCCTCGCGCTCATTGCATGGGGCTTTATGCAGCCCGATAGCGAAGGCATCGGCTGGCAGAATGTCGCGTTGCTCGGCATCAACCTGGTTGGCGTCTATAGCCATTTGATCCGGAAAAAGCCCGATGGGAAAGCCAAGAAGGGCGGGACCGAATAATGCCCCGCCCTCCCCTGACATCAACCCCAGACGCGGACACGCTTGTCGGGCGCCAGGTACAGCTTATCGGTCGGCTGGACGTCGAACGCCTTGTACCAGGCGTCGAGATTGCGCACCGTCAGCGCGCGGTACATGCCCGGCGCATGGCCATCAGTCGCGACGCGCGCGCGCAAAGCCTCGGCGCGCATCTTGGTCGCCCAGGTTTGGGCATAGGCGATGAAGAAGCGCTGATCGCCACTAAAACCGTCGATCACCGGCGCTTCCTTGCCGCCCAACGACGCCCGGTAAGCATCATAAGAAGCCTGCAGACCGGCGACGTCGGCGATATTTTCGCCGAGCGTCAGCTTGCCGTTGACCGCCAGGTCCGGGAACGGTTTGTACGTGTCGTATTGTGCGGCAAGCGCAGCGCCCGACGCGTTGAACTTCGCCAGATCCGCCGCGGTCCACCAGTTGCGCAGCGCGCCAGTGGAATCGAACGCGGCGCCATTGTTGTCAAAGCTGTGGCTGATCTCATGCCCGATAACCGCGCCGATCGCGCCATAGTTGAACGCCGGATCGGCCTTCGCGTTAAAGAAGGGCTGTTGCAGAATCGCGGCGGGGAAGTTCAGCGCGTTCTGGACGGGCAAGTTCACGGCGTTGACCGTCTGCGGAACCATCCACCATTCATTCTTGTCCATCGGTTTGCCGATCTTGGCGAGCTGGTGTGCATATTCAGACTTTTGCCCTGCAACCTCGTTGGCATAGGCGTCCGCGCCGACGCTGTAGCTGCCGTAATCGCGCCAGCTGTCTGGGTAGCCGACGCCGACCGCGATCGTTTCGACCTTCTTGATCGCTTCCTTTTTCGTCTCGGGCGCCATCCAGTCGATGGTATTCACGCGCGTGGCAAAGGCGGTCTTGATGTTCTTCACCATGTCGCCCACTTCGGCCTTGGCAGAGGCGGGGAAATATTTGTCGGCATAAGCCTTGCCCACCGCGTCGCCCAGATAGGAATCGACCGCGTCAAGCGCGCGCTTTTCACGGCTGCGCTGCTGAGGGGTACCCGCCAGCGTCGTGCCATAAAAGGCGAAATGGGCGTTATCGACGGCGCTGGGCAGAACGCCGGCGTGGCCGTTGATCTGATGGAAGGCGAGCCAATCCTTCCATGCGTCGAGCGGTTCGGACGCGACCAGCGCCGACAGCCCGGTGATGGCATTCGCGTGATAGGCGCCGAACTTGGCCGCGTTATCGAGCTTCGCCGCCTTCATAAAGGCAGGCCAGTCAATCCCGGGCGCCTTTTTCGCAAAATCGCCACTGGCCCAGACATCGGCCGACTTGGTGAAATCTTCGCTCTGTTCACGCGTCGCATGTGCCTTGGTGATCTTGACCTCCAGGTCATAGATGCGCTTCGCCTTTGCCGCGGCATCGCTCTGCCCCGCGGCTGTCAACAGCTTGGCGATATAGGCTTGATAGGCGGTGCGGATGGACGCCATTTTCGGATCGGCCGACAGATAATATTCGCGTTCCGGCAATCCAATGCCGCCCTGCAGCAAATAGGGGATGACATCGCCCGGTGTTGCCAATCCCTGCGTCACGAACACGCCAAAAAGATTCTCGGTGTTGAAGTTGGTGGCGTTGAGCGGGTCGACGTCGGCGCGCAGTTGCTCGCCAAGCACTTTCGACAGACTCGCCTTGTCGTTGATTGCCGCGAAGCGCGCGAGGTCGGCGGCGACGGGCGCCATGCCCGCCGCATCGATCGCCTTCACATCGGTAAAAGCGTTGTAGAAAGCGGCAATGCGACCTTCGTTGGTGTCCGCCCCGGCGTTGCCCTTGACGATCGCGTCGATCAGTTCGCGGTTGCGCTTTTCGGTTTCGAGCTGCGCAACATAAAACGCACCGACCGACGAGCGGTCCGCCGGAATTTCGGTGGTCTTATCCCAATTGCCATTGGCGTAGGCATAGAAATCGTCGCCGGGCTTTGCGGCCGTGTCCATGGCTGCTTTGCTGATTCCAAGGTCGGTGCCGACAGTATAGCTGGCGCTGCTTTCCTCCTTGCCGCTGGTGCAGGCAATCGGTCCCGCGACGACCGCAGCGGTGGACAGCAGGATGGCGAAGACAGCTTTTTTCATGGGAACGACCTTGTTTTTGCGAAGAAGGGCAGGAGACATAGGCCTGTGACAAATTGGTTTCAACGCCAACCATTTTCGGCCTGCTGCGCTTTCCAATCGACGAGCGACGGGCTAGTTCCAAACCAGTTGCAGGGAGAGAATAGACAGTGAGCGCTCCGGTCCTTGGCACCAGCATCAACGCGGATAGCGACGAGTATCGCACGCGTGTCGCGCATAACCGCGCGCTGAACGACGCACTGCGGGCGCGGGTCGCCGAGGCTGCGCTGGGCGGCAACGAAAAGTCGCGTGAACGGCATACAAGCCGCGGCAAGTTGCTTCCGCGCGAACGCGTCGAGCGACTGCTCGATCCGGGCTCACCGTTCCTCGAGATCGGCCAGCTCGCCGCACACGACCTGTATGACGGCGAGATTCCTGGCGCCGGGCTGATCTGCGGCATCGGCCGCGTATCGGGACGCCAGTGCATGATCGTGTGCAACGATGCGACGGTGAAGGGCGGCACCTATTATCCGCTGACGGTGAAAAAGCATCTGCGCGCGCAGGAGATTGCGCTCGAGAACCGCCTGCCGTGCATCTATCTCGTCGACAGCGGCGGAGCTAACCTGCCGCACCAGGATCAAGTCTTTCCCGACCGCGATCATTTCGGGCGCATCTTCTTCAACCAGGCGAACATGTCGGCGCGCCGCATTCCCCAGATTGCTTGCGTGATGGGCAGTTGCACCGCAGGCGGCGCTTATGTGCCAGCGATGTCCGACGAGACGGTGATCGTGCGCAATCAGGGCACGATCTTCCTCGCCGGCCCGCCGCTGGTGAAAGCTGCGACCGGCGAAGAAATCAGCGCCGAGGATCTGGGGGGCGGGGACCTCCATGCCAAGAAGTCAGGCGTCGTCGATCATCTGGCTGAGAATGACGAGCATGCGCTGACCATCGTCCGCGACATCATCAGCCATCTGGGCGAAAACAGAGGATTCGAAGTTGTCCTGAAGGACCCACGCCCGCCGAAATATGATGGCGAAGAGCTTTATGGCGTCGTCCCCGACGACGTCCGCGCGCCTTACGATGTCCACGAAGTCATTGCGCGCATCGTCGACGCCAGCGAGTTTCACGAGTTCAAGGCGAATTACGGCAGCACGCTGGTGTGCGGTTTTGCCCATATCTGGGGCATCCCGGTCGCGATCCTCGCCAACAATGGGGTTTTGTTCAGCGAATCCGCGGTCAAGGGCGCGCATTTTATCGAACTCGCCCAGCAACGCCGCATCCCCCTGCTCTTCCTCCAGAACATCAGCGGCTTCATGGTCGGGGGCAAATATGAGGCCGAGGGGATCGCCAAGCATGGCGCGAAGCTGGTCACCGCAGTCGCGACCGCGACGGTTCCCAAGATCACCGTGCTGATCGGCGGCAGCTTCGGCGCGGGCAACTACGGCATGTGCGGCCGCGCCTACTCGCCGCGTTTCTTGTTCAGCTGGCCTAACAGCCGGATCAGCGTGATGGGCGGCGAGCAAGCCGCATCGGTGCTGGCAACCGTCCACCGCGATGCGGACAAATGGACGCCCGAGGAAGCTGAAGCGTTCAAGGCGCCGATCCGTCAGAAATATGAGGATGAAGGAAATCCTTATCACGCCACCGCGCGCCTGTGGGACGACGGCATCATCGACCCCGCCCAGACGCGCGACGTGCTCGGGCTGGCCTTTGCCGCAACGCTGAACGCCCCGATCGAGGATCGCGGCTTCGGCGTGTTCCGGATGTAATGATGCGGCGGCGTCTCTCGGTCCTCCCCGGCACGGGGAGGGGGACCATGCGAAGCATGGTGGAGGGGCACCCTCGGTGATCACCGGCCCGCGCGACACGCTCAAACGCGCACGCAAACTGCGTAGCGAGATGAGTTTGCCCGAGACGATACTCTGGCGTGCGTTGCGGCACAGGCCAGGCGGCTTCAAATATCGCCGGCAACATCCGGCGGGCATTTATGTCCTCGACTTCTACTGCGCCGCCGTTCGGCTGGCGATTGAGGTCGATGGGCAAACACATGACGGCGCGGTCGCAAAGAAGAGCGATGCAGCGCGAACCGAATTTTTACGTTCGCAGCATGTAGCGGTGCTGCGAGTTCCCGCGACTGCGGTTTTGAATGACTTGGAGGCAGTGGTGACACGAATTGTCGAGATTTGTACGGAGCGAGCGGTGAAGATCGCGCAGCGTAAAGGCAATACGCCTGTACCCCTCCACCATCCTGCGGATGGTCCCCCTCCCCGTGCCGGGGAGGATCGTCCATGATCACCTCCCTCCTCATCGCCAATCGCGGCGAAATCGCTTGTCGCATCATTCGTACCGCGCGCGAGATGGGCATTCGCACCGTTGCGGTCTATTCGGACGCCGATGCCAAGGCGCTGCATGTGCGGCAGGCCGACGAGGCGGTGCATATCGGGCCGTCGCCGGCGCGCGAATCCTATCTGGTTGGCGAAAAGATCATTGCTGCCGCGAAGGCGACCGGCGCCGAGGCGATCCATCCGGGTTACGGCTTCCTGTCGGAGAATGCCGCGTTGGCGCAGGCGGTGATCGACGCCGGGTTGATATGGGTCGGCCCCGACCCCTCGTCGATCACCGCGATGGGTGTGAAAGACGCCGCCAAGAAATTGATGGCCGAAGCCGGAGTGCCGGTGACCCCTGGCTATATGGGTGAAAATCAGGATCCCGCTTTCCTCGCCGAACAAGCCGCCGAGATCGGCTACCCCGTCCTGATCAAGGCGGTCGCGGGCGGCGGCGGCAAAGGCATGCGCAAGGTCGATGACCCCGCGGATTTCATCGACGCGCTCGCCTCGTGCCAGCGCGAGGCCGCGGCGTCGTTCGGCAACGACCATGTGCTGATCGAGAAATATATCCTGACCCCGCGCCATATCGAGGTGCAGGTGTTCGGCGACACCCACGGCAATGTCGTCCACCTTTTCGAGCGCGACTGCTCACTGCAACGCCGCCACCAGAAGGTGATCGAGGAAGCCCCGGCCCCCGGCATGGACGAGATCACCCGCGAGGCGCTGTGCGCCGCCGCGGTGCGCGCGGCGCAGGCGGTCGACTATGTCGGCGCCGGAACGATCGAATTCATCGCCGACGCCAGCGAAGGCCTGCGCGCCGATCGCATCTGGTTCATGGAAATGAACACGCGCTTGCAGGTTGAGCATCCGGTGACCGAGGAGATTACCGGAGTCGATCTGGTCGAATGGCAGTTGCGCGTGGCTAGCGGTGAGCCGTTGCCGCTGCGGCAGGGTGAGCTCAGCATCGACGGCTGGGCGATGGAGGCGCGGTTATATGCCGAGGATCCGGCGAAGGGCTTCCTGCCCTCGATCGGCACGCTCGAACTGTTTCAGCTGTCCGAGGCGGATGGCGGGCGCATCGACACCGGCGTCTATGAAGGCGCCGAGGTCTCGCCTTTCTACGATCCCATGATCGCCAAAGTCATCGCCTATGGCGAGGATCGCGAGGAAGCACGGCTGACATTGTCGGAGATGCTCGAGGACTGCGCGATCTGGCCGGTGAAGACCAATTCGGCTTTCTTGATCAATGCGCTCGACCATCCCGATTTCATCGCGGGCACCGTCGATACCGGCCTGATCGGCCGCGACGGTGACGCAATGACCGCCGAACCTGTGCCGTCGGAGCAAGCCCTGACCAATGCCGCGATGGCAATGATGCCGCGCTCGCTGCAATCGGGCTTCCGCCTCAATGCGCCCGATGTTCGGTCGGCGTCCTTCCTGCTCGACGGCAAGCGCATCGAGGTCGAACTGCATGGCCCGGGTGCCGAACAGCCGGCGCCGGCGATGCTCGTCGCTGAGGGTGGTTCGGTCTGGCAACTCGCGCCGTGGCGCGCCAATGCCAGCGCGGGCGCCGCCGCCGGCGACGGCGCGATCCTCTCGCCGATGCCCGGCAAGGTCATCGCGGTCGAGGTCGCGGCCGGGGACAAGGTGACCAAGGGCCAGAAACTGCTCACCCTTGAAGCCATGAAGATGGAGCATAGCCTGACCGCGCCGTTCGACGGCGTCGTGGCCGAGCTTAATGCGAAACCGGGCGCGCAGGTGCAGGTTGAGGCGCTGCTGGTGCGGATTGAGGCGGCGAGCGAATAGTCCCTATTCTTCGTCACCCTGAACTTGTTTCAGGGTCTATGGCCCAGCGTCAAAATAGACTCAGCGCCAGACGAGAGAACAGGCGATGGATGCTGAAACAAGTTCAGCACGACATATTTCGGAGTTGAGAGATGGCTGGCAAATATTTCGATGAATGGACCATCGGCGACACGCTGACCCACGAAATCCGCCGTACCGTGACCGAGACCGACAATCTGCTGTTCACGGTGATGACGCATAATCCGCAGCCGCTGCACCTCGACGTCGAAGCGGCGAAGGCGTCGGAGTTCGGCCAGATCCTCGTCAACGGCACCTTCACCTTCAGCCTGATGGTCGGGCTGTCGGTCGGCGACACGACGTTGGGGACGCTTGTCGCCAACCTCGGCTATGACAAGCTGGTGATGCCGAAGCCGGTGTTTATCGGCGACACGCTGCGCGCGACGAGCGAGGTCATCGGGCTGAAAGAATCGAAATCGCGGCCCAATGCCGGGATCGTCACCTCCTCCACCGCTGTATCAACCAGCGCGATGAACTTGTCTGCCAGTGCGAGCGTTCGACGCTGGTTCAACGAAAACCATAAATCCGCGTTCGGTTCGAGCGAAGTCGAGAACCGTTTGCCCCTTCCGTGTCTCGACTTCGCTCGACACGACCGGCATAGTTGAACCTATGAGACTACGTTCCCTCCTTTTCGTCCCCGGCGACCGGCCCGAACGCTTTGCCAAGGCAGCCGCGTCGGGCGCCGATGCGATCATCCTCGACCTCGAGGATTCGGTGTCGCTGGCGAACAAGGATATGGCGCGCCATGCGATCGCCGATTATCTGGGGGGAACACGCGAAGTGGTCACGCTGGTGCGGGTCAATCCGCTCGACGGCCACCTGACCGCCGCCGATATCGCCGCGATCATCGCCGCGCAGCCCGACGCGATCATGTTGCCCAAGGCGGAAGGCGCGCCGAGTATCGCGCAGCTCGACCTGATTCTGCGCAGCGAAGGCGCCGCCGAAGCGTCGCTGCCTCCCATTCTGCCGATCGCTACCGAAACTGCCGCGGCAATCTTCACCCTTGGCAGCTACCGCGAGGCGAAAGACCGCCTGCTTGGACTGACATGGGGCGCCGAAGACTTACCCGCCGCCATTGGCGCTACCACCAGCCGCGAAGCCGATGGCAGCTATACCGCGCCCTATGACGTCGCCCGCGCGCTAACGCTATTCGCTGCGCATGCAGCGGGCGTCGCCGCGATCGACACGGTATTTCCGGCGATCAAGGATGAGGCTGGCCTTGCCGCCTACGCCGCCCGCGCCCGACGTGACGGCTTTACCGGGATGATGGCGATCCATCCCTCGCAGGTCGAACCGATCAACGCCGCCTTCACGCCCAGCGCCGAAGAAACGGCGCGCGCGCAGGCGATCGTCGATGCGTTCGCCGCCAATCCGGGCGTCGGGGTGCTTCAGGTCGATGGCAAGATGGTCGATGCGCCGCATCTGAAACAGGCGAAGCACATACTGTCGCTGGCGGACTGACTTGATCGTCAGCCGACGTTGCGCCGAAACGGCCGGTGGCGTTTCATCCAGTCGCGCCCGCGATGCCAACTTTTCTTCAAGCCGCGCTCGGCAAAGCCTTCGAACATTGCATCGGGGCTTGTCGGGTCGAGCACTTCATTTTCGGCAATGAATTCATCGAGCGGTCCGGGGGCAACCAGATCGAGCAGTTCGAGAGAACGCCCGTCACCGCGTAGCGCCTCGATCGTGCCGATCAACGATCCCGTCTGTTCGAACGTCGCCGCGACGTCGGCGTCGGCCACGTCCAGATGCTCGGCGATCAACGATTCACGAAGGCGGGCGATGGTCGGCTCGACGCCTTTATTGGCCGGAAGCGCGGCGTCGATGGTGACGTCGCATTCGCTATCGAGTCCCATCGAGCGATTGTTCAGGTTCGACGATCCGATGCGCAGCAGCCGGTCGTCGACGATCGCGGTTTTGGCGTGCACATAGATTGGTGCGCCGCCTTTCGTGTGCGGCACATACACCTTCAGACGATCGCCGTGCCGGGATTTCGCGATGCTACGGACCAATTGCACCCGCGCCGCGTCCATCGCCATTTGTTCGAGCCAACCATCGGCGGTGATCGGCATCACCATCACGAATTCAGGCGGGTCGTCCTCTTCGAGCCGAGCCGCAATCGCCGCAGCAATGGCGCCGCTCGTGAAATATTGGTTTTCGAAATAAATGAAACGCTGCGCCGCGGCGATCATGTCGAGATATAATTGCTCATTCTCGCGCACTTCGGCCCGGCCATCATAAGCCGCGCTGGTGCGCGAAACAGCCACATCGACATTGGTGAAATCAGCGGCAAGATCGTCGGGCCAATTCTCGCCTGTACCGCTCAGATCGCGCAGCGGCTTATGTGTCGCGCGCTGCCAACGTTCGTTGCCAAGATCGGCCAGCGCCGCCCCGATCGGACCCGACAGGATCATCGTAGAATCATGCCATGGCATATAGCGTTTGCCACTGGGACCGGTGCGCCGCGGATCATCGTCAACATGATCGCGGGTATCCCATCGCGCCGAACTGACGTCGATGCCCCCACAAACCGCCAGATGATCGTCGAAAACCGCTACCTTTTGATGGTGACTGCATCCCACCGGATGCGCGCTATCGAGACGGAAGCTGATCGATTTCGTCATTTTCCAGCGAAGGACCATGCCGACGATCGACGGGACAAAAAAATGCTTCAACCCACCGAAGTTCCAGCGCAGAATATCGATGTCGCGATCGGGCTTCTCTTTCGCGAGGCGGAGCAGATAATCGCCCAGCGGTTCGCCCTTGCCCGTTTTGTCAGGGGTCAGCGCAATGCGCGGATCGAAATCCCAGCCGATGAGGAGGATGCGCTGCTTGGCATCCGCCATCAACTGTTCGAGCAGCTTATAGTAATCAGCAGCATCGACGATCATCCGTGCCTTGTCGGCACGCTCGATCCGCCAGCAATTGCGCCCTTCGACGACGATCGGGACCGAATTGCTTTTGCTTGCGGGCTTACTCATCGCCGCCGACACCTAGGGCGGCGACGATGGTTGCACAAGGCAAGATCAAGCTGCGTAAAATTGCTCGGGCGTCAGCGCCATCATCGCCTCGCTGCCCGCTTCGATCTTGCGGCGCAGTGAGCCCGCATCGGGTAGAAAACGCTCGCCGAAATGACGCGCGGTGACCAGCTTGGCTTCGAGGAACGCCTTGTTGCCGCGCTCTTCGTCGAGCGCCTTCCCTGCCGCCTCGGCCATCATCAGCCACATCGAACCCAGCGCAACGATGCCCATGATGTGCATATAATGATGCGCGCCGGCGCCGATATTGTTCGGGTTCGCTATACCGTTCTGCATGAACCACATCGTCGCGGCCTTGAGTTCTCCATTCGCCTTTTCGAGGCGACCGGCGAAATCCGCCAGCGCCTCATTGCTTTTGGCGCGCGCGCATTCTTCGTCGATGATGCCAAAGAAAGCCTGGACGGCGCGGCCGCCATTCTGCGCGAGCTTGCGGCCGACCAGATCCATCGCCTGAACGCCGTTCGCGCCTTCATAGATCATCGTGATGCGGGCATCGCGGACATATTGCGACATGCCCGTTTCCTCGATGTAGCCATGACCGCCGAACACCTGCTGCGCGTTGGTCGCGACGTCATACCCCTTGTCGGTGCCATAGCCTTTGATCACGGGAGTGAGCAGGCTGACCAGATCGTCGGCGCGCTGACGTTCTTCTTCGGTTTCGGCGACGTGGGCCAGATCGACCTGCAAGGCGCCCCACAGACACAGCGCGCGCAGCCCCTCGACGGTCGCCTTGGCGTCCATCAACATGCGACGCACATCGGGATGAACGAACAGCGGGTCGGCCTTTTCCTGCGGATCGGCGGGGCCGGTCAGCGCGCGGCCCTGGCGGCGGTCCTGGGCGTAGGCGACCGCGTTCTGGAACGCGATGTCGGCCTGCCCCAATCCCTGGATACCAACGCCGAGACGCGCGGCGTTCATCATCACGAACATCGCGGCAAGTCCTTTGTTCTCCTCGCCGACCATCCAGCCCTTGGCGCCATCATAATTCATCACGCAGGTCGAATTGGCGTGGATGCCCATCTTGTGTTCGATCGAGCCGCATTGCAGCGTGTTGTGATCGCCGAGCGACCGGTCTTCGTTCACCAGATATTTCGGCACGATGAAGAGGGAGATACCCTTGACGCTGTCGGGCGCATCGGGAGTCTTCGCGAGAACGAGGTGAATGATGTTGTCGGTGAGGTCATGCTCGCCCGACGAAATGAAAATCTTGGTACCGGTGATTCCATAGCTGCCATCGCCGTTCGGCACCGCGCGGGTGCGGATGAGGCCCAGATCGGTGCCGCAATGCGGCTCAGTCAGGTTCATCGTCCCGCCCCATTCGCCCGAAATCATCTTGGGCGCATAGAGCGCTTTTTGCTCGTCCGAGCCCTTGACGAGAATCGCCGCGACCGCGGCTTGGGTCAGCCCCGGATACATGGCGAAGGCCTGGTTCGCGGCCATCCGATATTCCTCGACCGGGAAACCGACGACATGGGGCAACGCCTGCCCGCCGAATTCTTCGGGCTGGGTCAGCAAGGTCCAGCCGGCATCGCAATAGGCCTTATACGCTTCCTTGAAACCGGCTGGCGTCGTGACGCTGCCGTCCTCGTTACGGGTACAACCTTCCAGATCACCCGACTGGTTGATCGGGAACAGCACTTCTTCACAAAATTTGCCGGCCTCGGTCAGCACCGCCTCGACCATGTCCGGGCTCGCATTGGCAAAACCGGGCAGGTTCGCATAGCGCTCGATCCCCAACACGTCGTTGAGGAGGAAAAGGCTGTCTTGCACGGGAGCGCGATAGACGGGCATGGGGTATCCTTCTGAAAATCAGTTTCGCAATGTCAACTTGCCTGGGGAGAGGCTCAACCGACCTTTTGGCCGGCGTCGACTTTCTTCACCATATCGATGAACCGCGACAATTCTTCGACAGCGCTATCAATATCGTCGCGCTGACGCCGCAACAAGCCGATACGCTGTTCACATTTCTCGATCGTGACTTGGCGCTGCGTCTTGCGCCCGTCGCCCACGTCGTAAAGGTCGATCATCTCGCGAATATCGGCAAGGCTGAAGCCCGTCCTCTTCGCGCGCAGAATCCACGCCAGTCGCGCGCGGTCGCGTTTTGAATAGATACGCGACAGCCCCTTGCGCGACGGGCTGATCAGCCCTTCATCTTCATAGAAACGCAGCGCACGCGCGGTGACGCCGAACTCGGTCGACAAGTCGGTGATGCTGAATTGCTCGCGCCCCAGATGATCGGGCGTATCGATATGGGCGTGGCCATATGGTTCGGTCATGTCGATGAAACTAGTTTCCGTTGACGTGAACGTCAATACCGGCAAATCAGCCTATATTCGGGCCAGTCAGACCCCGCAGGGCTGTTGCATGTTGCCCTGTCGATCGCGGATCTGCAAGCGTCGCGCATCGTCGGCCGACCAACTGGCGCGCGGCAGGCGCAAACCCGACAGCGAAGCCCGGGCGGGGCACAGGCGATCGCATTGCGACGGCAGGTTTCCGGGCAGACGCAGCTCGTCCTCATGCTCGTCCACCCGCGCTTCGCAATCCTCGACACCTGCGAAACGCAGCCGCCAGCCGCTGTCCTCGCGCGTCATCGTCCCGCGCGCAGTGCATGAAAGTCCGGGACCATAAGCGGCGGTGACGGCAAAACGCCACTGCCCGGCGCCATCGGGGACGACACACATCGCGTCGCGGCCCAGATCGTGGGTGCGTTCGAATACGCCGACCGGCGTCGTCGCGTCGGGCCGCACAACACCGCGTTCGCGCGCCGCCTGTTCGAGCGGATTGTCGGCGTCCACCCCCTGTCCGTTTTCGACGGTAGCCGGTCGGTCGCATCCGGCGAACAGCAACGCCGCGAGCGCCAGCGCCGCGCTAGCCCTGCGCATCGTCGGCCAGAAAGGTCAGACGGCCGTCGATCTCAACGCGGCGATAGAAGCAGGTTCGGCGCCCGGTGTGGCACGCGGGCCCGGCGGGCGTTACACACAGCAGCAGCGCGTCCTGATCGCAATCGACGCGCATTTCGACCAGCGCCAACCCGTTGCCCGAGGTCTCGCCCTTGCGCCACAGCGCCGACCGCGAGCGCGACCAGAAATGCGCCTGCCCGGTAGCCTGGGTCCGTTCGATCGCTTCGGCGTTCATATGCGCGACCATCAGCAGCACGCCGGTGTCGGCATCGGTGACGATGGCCGTCACCAATCCGGCGGCGTCGAAACGCGGGAGAAATCGGTCGGTCGTGTCGCGCTGATCTTCCATGACGCGCACTTTAGAGCAGAAGCCGGACCCCTGTCATCCCGTCGTTCGTGTGCTGGATGACAATATCGTGAATATGGGGGGCGACATTTGCGATTACCGACCCTATATGCGCGCCAGTCACTGCCCTCGCTGCTGGACCATCATGCTCACCACAAACCCTTTTGACGACGACAAACTCCGCGAGGAGTGCGGCGTCTTTGGTATTCATGGCGCCGACAGCGCCGCGGCGGTTGTCGCGCTCGGCCTGCACGCCCTGCAGCACCGGGGACAGGAAGCCGCAGGCATCACCGCCTTCGACGGCAAGGAATTCCATACCCACCGCGCGATGGGCCATGTCGCGGGCAATTTCGATCGCGACGAGATCATGCGCCAGTTGCAGGGCGGGTCGTCGGTCGGCCATGTCCGCTATTCGACGACCGGCGAGACTGCGCTGCGCAACGTCCAGCCGCTGTTCGCCGATCTTTCCACCGGCGGCTTTGCGGTGGCGCATAACGGCAATATTTCCAACGCGACGGCGCTTAAGAAGGTGCTCGTCCGCCGCGGTTCGATCTTTCAATCGACCAGCGATACCGAGGTCATCATTCACCTCGTCGCAACGTCTAGCTATCGATCGCTGATCGACCGTTTCATCGACGCGCTGAAGCAGGTCGAGGGCGCCTATTCGCTCATCTGCCTGACCGCCGAAGGCATGATCGGTTGCCGTGATCCGCTCGGCATCCGCCCGCTCGTGATCGGCAAGCTCGGCGATGCGCATATTCTGGCGTCGGAAACCGTCGCTCTTGACGTCGTCGGCGCTGAGTTTGTCCGTTCGGTCGAACCCGGCGAGCTTGTCATCATCCGCGATGGCCAGCTGACCTCGCATCGCCCCTTCGCCGCGCAGTCGGCGCGCCCCTGCATCTTCGAATATGTCTATTTCTCGCGCCCCGATTCGATCGTCGACGGCACCAGCGTCTATTCGGTGCGCAAGGCCATCGGTGCCGAGCTGGCACGCGAAAATCCGGTCGACGCCGACCTGATCATCCCCGTCCCCGATTCGGGTACGCCCGCTGCGATCGGTTACGCGCAGGAATCGGGCATCCCGTTCGAACTCGGGATCATCCGCTCGCATTATGTCGGCCGCACCTTCATCCAGCCGGGCGACAAGGTTCGCCATCTGGGCGTCAAGCTGAAGCACAACGCCAACCGCGCCCTGATCGCGGGCAAACGGGTCGTGCTGATCGACGATTCGATTGTGCGCGGCACCACCAGCCTGAAGATCGTGCAGATGATGCGCGATGCCGGCGCCGCCGAAGTGCATATGCGCATCGCCAGCCCGCCGACGCAGCACAGCTGCTTTTACGGCGTCGATACCCCCGAACGCGCCAAGCTGCTCGCCGCGCAGATGACCGTCGGTCAGATGGCAAATTTCATCAATGCGGACAGTCTGTCTTTCGTGACGATCGACGGTCTCTATCGTGCGCTGGGCGAAGCGAAGCGCAGCGACGATGCGCCGCAATATTGCGACGCCTGCTTTACCGGCGATTATCCGACCACGCTCACCGATTTCGATGAGCATGGTCTGGAGGATCAATTTTCGCTGCTTGCCGAACGGGTTGTCTGACACCATGACTATCAAGACTGAAGAACTGGCGGGCCAGGTTGCGCTCGTCACCGGGGCGAGCCGTGGCATCGGCGAAGCGATTGCCGAGGCATTAGCGGCGCGCGGCGCGCATGTCGTGATCACCGCGCGCACCGCGGGCGGACTCGAAGCGCTCGAAGACCGTATCCACGCTGCAGGCGGCGGCGCGACGATCGCCCCGCTAGACCTGACCGACGGCGACAGCATTGCGCGGCTCGCCAGCGCGATGGCCGAACGCTGGCAGCAACTCGACATGATCGTGCTCAACGCCGCGATGCTCGGGACGTTGACACCCGTGGCGGCGATCGACGGCAAGGAATTCAACAAGCTGCTGACGCTCAACCTGATCGCACAGCAGGCGCTGATTGCTAATTTCGACCCGTTGCTCCGCCGCGCCGCGAACGGCCGCCTGCTCGCCTTGTCGAGCGGCGTCGCCCGCGAACCCCGCGCCTATTGGGGAGCCTATGCCGCATCAAAAGCGGCGTTCGAAACGCTGGTAACCAGCTACGGCGCCGAGATGCGCAATATTTCGACCGTCCGCACCGCGATCCTCGATCCGGGCGGCACCCGCACCCAGATGCGCGCCCGCGCCTATCCCGGCGAAGACGCAAAGAGCATCAAGGAGCCTGCGGCAGTCGGCGAGTTTGTCGCCAGGCTGATGGTCGACGGCTTCGACAGCACCGCCTTCCACGCTTTGCCCAAGGTCATGGAAAAGGCTTAACGCCATCTTTGTTTTCCTGCACTAAGGCAGCCAGACAAGACGGGTTTGCAAGGGCGCTGGAATGACCAAGGATATTTTGCGATCGGCGATCGCGACGGTGATCGGTATCGTCGTAGCATTCGGGTTGATCTGGCTGGCGCAATATGCCGGTAGCGAAATCTCTCCCGCCGAATTTGATCTCGACACCGGCGAAATCTTGATTCCAATCGGGTCGACGATCGCGTTGATTGTCGGCTGGTTCGTCGGCACCTTCGCAGGCGGCTGGCTCGCGATGCGGATATCGGCAGGAACCGGTGCTGGCTGGATAGTGGCAGGGTCGGTGATCGGCGCCGCGCTCTATCGCGCTGTGACACTCGCCGACACTTGGTGGATCATGGTGCTTGGCGTCGCAGTGCCGCTCGCCGCGGTTTGGCTAGCCCAGCGCGCGACGGCGATCATCGCCGACTAAATGGCCGTCGTCCCCGCCCAGGCGGGGGTCGCTAGCGGCCTTTTCTTGCATCGCTGCGCAAACCTCCAGTGACCCCCGCCTTTGCGGGGGCGACGGTACTTACTTCGCCGCTTCCTTATCCACCGCCGTCTGCACGCTCTTGTAAAACGCTTCGCGCGCCGCGCCGACACCCTCGGGGTCGGTCGCCGTCGGCCAGTTGCCGTTGGACGCGATCACCAGCTTGCGCTTCGGATCGATGAAGATCCCCTGGCCAAAAATGCCCTGCGCCGCAAAGCTGCCGTCGTCGTTCGTCCACCACTGATAGCCATAGCCGCGCCCGGGCAGGTCGATGCTCGCCTGTTTCGTCGTTGCGGCGGGCAGCCAGTCGTCAGGCAATACCTTCTTCCCGCCTGCGACGCCCCCATTCAGGATGAACTGACCGAACCTCGCATAATCCTTGAGGCTGGCCGACATGCAACAACCACTGATCTCGTGACCTGTAGCGCCGAGCATCCAAACCGCGTCCTGCTTCATGCCGAACGGCTGCCAGACCTTTTCGGACAGATATTGCGACAGCGTTTTGCCAGTGGCGCTGGATACCAGCACGCCGATCAAATTGGTCTCGCCAGTCTTATAAACCCACTTCGATCCCGCAGGCGCTTCGCGCGGCAGGGTCTTCATATAACTGACGGTAATGTCTTCGCCGGCGACGGGTTTCTGCATGTTGAACTGCGCCACATCCGATTTGGGATCGGTATAATCCTCGTTCCATTTGACCCCGGAAGTCATCGTCAGCAACTGCCGGACGCTGACATCATCGTAGGCGGAACCCTTCAGCCCGGGGATATAGATGGTGACCTTGTCGTCCAGGCTCTTGATAAAGCCGTCCTTGACCGCAGCGCCGACGAGCGTCGCGGTAAAGCTTTTGGCTACCGAAAAGCTGGTCCAGCGACCCGCTGCGCCATAACCGAGCGCATATTTTTCAAGGCGAATCTTGCCGTCCTGGACGATGATGAGGCCCGCGTTGCGCTGCTTCGCCATATAGGCGTCCACTTCGCTACCAAGGTCGATCGGCTGCCCCTGCGGCAGCGGATAGACGGCATCGCCCGCTTCGACCGTGTTGACCACCACCTTGGGCACGGTTTCCATCGTGCGAAACGCCGCGTCGCGTTGATCCTGAGTCCAGAACAGCACATTCATATCCTTTGGCAGCGTGTCAGTGGTTTGGGTGGCATCGGATGCATTGCACCCCGCTGCTGCGGCGCACACGAGCACCGCCGCCAAATATCGTCGCATAGACTTCCTCTCCCCTGTTCTCAGGCCGTTTTTTCAAGCGTGACTTGGGCAACGTCGATGCCGCCGCCGCGAAAACCGCCTTCGCAATATTGCAGATAATAACGCCAGAGCCGGACAAAACGGTCATCAAAACCCGACGGCAACTGGTCGGCGGCAACCGCCGCATCAAAGCGCTCGCGCCACTGGCGCAGCGTTTCGGCATAATCGTCGCCAAATCGGTGGACGTCGCCCCACGCCAGCCCCCGCGCCTCGGCTAGCGCCCGAAAACGGCTTTCGGACATCAGACAGCCGCCGGGAAAAATATACGCCTGGATAAAGTCGCTGCTGGCCGCATAGCGTTCGAACAGCGCGTCATTGATCAGAATATACTGGATCGCGGCCTTACCACCCGGGCGCAGCAATTGCGCGATCGCGTCAAGATAGGCGGGCCAATAGGCCTCCCCCACCGCTTCGACCATCTCGACGCTCGCGATCGCGTCATATGGGCCTTGCGCGTCGCGGTAATCGCATATTTCGATATGCGAGCGCCCCGACAGGTCGATGGCGGCCAAGCGGGCGTCAGCGACTTCGGCTTGCGACGGCGACAGCGTAATCCCGGTGTAAAGCACGTCGTGGCGCTCGACCGCGCGCTCAGCGAGCGCCCCCCAGCCGCAACCTATTTCCAGCAAGCGGCTACCCGACCTAAGGTCAAGCCGATCAAGGATCGCGTCGATTTTTGTCGCTTGCGCCTGGTCGAGCGACTGGGCCGGATCCGCGAACAGTGCACTCGAATAATTCATCGCCTGATCGAGCCACAAGCGATAGAAATCATTGCCTAAATCATAATGGGCATGGATGTTTCTTTTGGCACCGCGACGGTCATTGCGATTCAGCACATGGGCGAGCTTGTTCAGCCAGCGCAATGGCCCACGCGCGCGCGCCACATCGCCGAGCGATTCGCCGTTACGCATGAAAAGGTCGAACAGCGGCACCGGATCGGGCGAGGTCCACTCGCCCGCGTCCCAAGCGCGATACCAGCCCACCGATCCCGACATCGCCAGCCGCGCCAACGAGGCCCAGCTGTGCAGGTGGACGATCGCCACCGGCCCCGCGCCGCGACCACCCAGCAGACGCACGCTACCGTCGGGCAAATGCGCCTCGATCGTGCCGAGTGCGAGCCCGAGATCGATCCGGTCGAGCAGGCGGTGAAACAGTCCCGCGGGCGCGAACGCCAGCAGCCGTGCCAAAGCTCCACCGCTGCGGTAGGCGCGATCGGCGCGAAGCAATTGCTTGCCGCGACGCGGGCTGACATGCGTGTTCATAGCGTCTTCCTGCCCCAAAGTCCGGCGTCTGACAATCAGGTGCCGTGCGCCTTCATGACGTCATATGCGGTCAGCGCCCGTTCACGGGCTTCGCGGTGGCCGATGATCTTGCCAGGATAAGATCGTGGGCGCTGTCCGAAGGTTTCAGGATCGTGGATCGCGGGTTCGGTCAGCTCAGCAAGCTCAGGCACCCATTGGCGAATATAGCCCGCAGCATCGAACTTCTCCGACTGCGTGAGCGGCGCCATGATGCGCGGGAACATATTGCTGTCGACGCCGCTGCCCGCCACCCATTGCCAGTTTACCGCGTTCGACGCGTAGTCGGCATCGACCAGCGTATCCCAAAACCATTGCTCGCCGCGGCGCCAATCGATCAGCAGATGTTTAATCAGAAAACTCGCCGCGATCATCCGCACCCGATTGTGCATCCAGCCGGTCGCCCACAACTGGCGCATCCCGGCATCAACGATGGGATAGCCGGTCTGGCCCTGCTGCCATGCGGCGAGATCGGCATCGGCCCCCGCGTCGTCGCGCCACGGCAGATGGTCAAAGGCGCCGCGCGCACTTTGGCCGCCATAGTCGGGAAATTGCAGGATGATGTTCTGCGCATAGTCGCGCCAGCCGATCTCGCCCAGAAACACGTCGACCGAGCCCCCGGCATCGGCGGTGCAGTGCCACACAGCGGCGGGCGATATTTCGCCGAAATGCAGATGCGGCGACAGGCGCGAACTGCCCTCTTCCGACGGCAGGTTACGGCGGCGATCATAATCCGACGCCGTATCGATGAAGTCTGCAACACGTCGGCGCGCGCCTGCTTCGCCCGGCTGCCATTCGGCGGCGAAGCCCGTCGCCCAATCGGGCTTGGTCTGCAGCAAACCCCAATCGCCCAGCGCATCCGAAGCCGGCCATTGTTCCGGCGCGGCAATGTCGCGTGGGCAATTTGACGGGTTGGGCGGCGGCATCCGCTCTTTCAGCGCGCGCCAAAAGGGGGTGTAAATCTTGTACGGTGTGCCGCCACCGGTCGTCAGCGTCCCGAGGGGCAACAGATAATTGCCATTATGGCAAATCAGTTCGAGCCGTTTCGCAACGGCCTTTTCGGCATTGCGCCACCACGGTTCATGGTGGCGGAGGCAATGCACCACCTTCGCACCCGTTTCCTCAGCAATTATCGCCAGTTGATCTTCACACTTGCCGCGGCGCAAGATCAGGCGAGACCCCTTTTCGCGCAGACGGGAGTCGAGGCTTGCCAAGCTATGATGCAGCCACCAACGCGACGCAGCGCCCATCCGGCGATGCTTGGGCGTCTCATCGTCGAGGATGAAGACCGGGATGACCGGACCATCGGCCGCCGCCGCGATCAACGCTGCCTGATCCGACAGGCGCAAGTCGCGGCGGAACCACAGGATGACAGGCGCCGTCATTCTTCGTGGGTTGCGGTGTCGGGCGCGGTCAACCGGACCTGGAACCGGTCCTGCGACAGCGGATGCATGAAACGCTGGTCGCGCAGCAGGATCGCATCGCCGTCGGCCTGCCCCACCGGCATTCGCGACCAGAACAGGAACGCGCGGGCATCGGGATCGCCCATCAACCATGTCTTGAGACGCGGATCGTCCATACCCGTAGTTAATCCGCTAATATCCAGCGTCCCGCCCATACCGGGCGTGAAACTGCCGCTCCCATAGCGCTCGGTGGTGCGCCAGAAGATATCGCGTTGCCAAAACGCCAACGGCGGCGGGCTGGCGACGACCAGCGCGTCGAGGTGTCCGCTCGCCGCCAGCGCGCTAGCGGTCGTCCGTTCAGCAGCGCCCGTGATCAAGCCATTGGCAAAAATATAAGCGCAAACCGCTGTGAAACCGATCCACGCCGGTCGCTGCCAGTTCGCCGCCCCGCCCCGCTCGCGGCGCAGCGAAATCCACACCGACAGGCCCAACGCAATCCATATCCACAAATCGATGATGAACAGCGTGTCGCCGTAAAACCAGCGATGGCTGAACGGTTCGAGCAGGCGGATGCCATAATTGTTGAGCCAGTCGAGCGCCGGATGGCTGAGGCAGCCGATGTACGCCAGCGCCAGCAGCCAACCCTTGTCGATCGGTAAGCGCCCCGCCGGCCTTTTGCCGCGCCGATCCTGCCAGCGATCGAACGCCAGCATCGCCGCCCAGAGCAGAATAGGCAGGACAATCAGCGCGATCGGGCCATGCGTAATTCCGCGGCGAAAGCCCAGGTGCTGAATGCCGTCGAGCCAGGCCAGACACGCAGCATCGATGTCGGGCACGTTTGCCGCCAGAATCAGCGTCGGGATTGCCAGCCCGGTCTTCTTCTTGAGCCCCATTTGGCCGAGTACCGCGCCGACAAGGCTGTGCGTTAGATTGTCCATTGCAGCTTGGTGGCGCGGATCCGGTGCCTTTGCAACGCGTTATGCGGACCGGTTCACGGTTTCACGCCATGGCCACCGAACCCTCGCCGCGACTACAGCTCGGGGCCGCCTTCGGTCACCGTCCAGGTCTGCCCTTTTTTCAACAGGCTTTGCAGGTCCGCGGTCTTGCCTTCGCGCGCCGCTGCATTCTGACGCCAAACGTCGGCCTCAAAGGTTGGACGCGGATCGTCGTATAGGACGCCCAGAGCCATGGGGAACTCGCCAAACGGCATTTCGACGAGCATATGCGCGACGCTGCGGTTGGTGACGTCATGGACGATCACCCCCGCGGCCTGCCAGTCGCCATCGACGACATCGACGGTTTTAAGGTGCAGCGCCTCGGCGTCGAGCGCGATCCCCTTGGTGCCTTTTGCGAACAGCATGGGCTCGCCATTCTCGAGCCATAGTTGGCGATCCTCGGCGCCCTTCGGCGCAGCAAAATCCTCGAACACGTCCTTGTTATAGACGATACAGTTCTGGAAAATTTCGATAAAGGCCGCACCCTTGTGCGCATGAGCGGCCTTCAACACTTCCGGCAGTTTCTTCGATATGTCGAATCCGCGCGCCACGAAGCGAGACCCCGCACCGAGCGCAAACGCGGCAGGCTGCGCCGGACGATCGACCGACCCATAGGGTGTCGACGGGCTGGTCGTCCCAACCCGGCTCGTCGGCGAATATTGCCCCTTGGTCAGGCCGTAAATCTCGTTGTTGAACAGCATGATCTGGCAATCGAGATTGCGGCGGATCAGGTGCATCGTATGATTGCCGCCAATCGACAGCCCGTCACCATCGCCGGTGACGATCCACACGTCGAGGTTCGGATTGGCGAGCTTCAGCCCCGTCGCGAATGCGGGCGCGCGCCCGTGGATCGTATGGAAGCCATAGGTTTCCATATAATAGGGAAAGCGCGACGAGCAGCCGATGCCGCTGATAAACACGGTGTTTTCGGGCGCGGTGCCGATTTCGGGCATCGTGCGCTGCACCGCCTTCAGTATCGCATAGTCGCCGCACCCGGGGCACCAGCGCACTTCCTGGTCGGTTTCCCAATCCTTGAGCGTCGTGGTGCGGGCGATCGTCGTCATCTCGTTCATGCTAGTGCCTCCTCGATGGCGGCTTCGATCTCTGCAATCGTGAAAGGCTGTCCTGACACCTTATTCACCGGCTTGGCATCGACCAGATACTGGTCGCGCAGCACGGTCTTCAATTGGCCGGTGTTCATTTCGGGAACGATGACCTTGTCATAGCTTTTGAGCAGCTCGCCCAGATTGGCGGGCAGCGGCCAGATGTGGCGGATGTGGATATGGCTGACGTCGAGACCCTCAGCGCGCTTGCGGCGCACTGCCTGATGGATCGGGCCAAAGGTCGAGCCCCACCCGACGACCGCGAGCTTGCCGCTCTCGGCGCCGAGTTCGACGATCTGATCGGGAACCTTGATGCCATCGATCTTCGCCTTGCGGATGTCGGTCATCGCCTGATGGTTCGACGCCTCATAATTGATGTGGCCGGTGTCGAGTTCCTTCTCGATCCCGCCGATGCGGTGGAGCAAGCCAGGCGTGCCCGGCTTGACCCACGGACGCTTGAGATTTTCATCGCGGCCATAAGGCTTGAACCCGCCTTCGGGCACTTCGGTCAGGAATTCGACCGGGAACGCCTCGTAAGTCGTCAGGTCAGGCACCGCCCACGGCTCGGCCGCATTGGCGATATAGCCGTCGGTCAGCAGGATCACCGGGGTCATATATTGCACCGCGATGCGGACCGCCTCGATTGCGCAATCAAATGCGTCGCCGGGCGAGCGTGCCGAGATCACCGGCATCGGCGCGTCGCCGTTGCGGCCGTAAACCGCCTGATACAGATCCGACTGCTCGGTTTTGGTCGGCAGGCCGGTCGATGGACCGCCGCGCTGCGAATTGACGATGACGAGCGGCAGTTCGGTCATGATCGCGAGGCCCATCGCCTCGCCCTTCAGCGCGATGCCGGGGCCGGACGAGGAAGTGACGCCGAGCGAACCGCCATAGCTGGCGCCGATCGCCGAACAGATCGCGGCAATTTCGTCCTCGGCCTGAAAGGTCGTGACGTCATATTCTTTGAGCCGCGACAAATGGTGCAGAATCGCCGACGCGGGCGTGATCGGATAACCGCCGAAAAACATCGGCAGCTTGGCAAGCTGCGCCCCCGCGACCAACCCGAGCGCGATGCCCTCGGCGCCGGTCAGCGTACGGTAGAGGCCGGGCGCGGCAGGCGCCGGATCGACATGATGCTGCTTGAGCGGCCCGGCCAGTTCGGCGGTTTCGCCATAAGCATGGCCAGCATTGAGCGCGGCGATATTGGCGGCGGCGAGATCCGGCGACTTGGCGAACTTCGCGTTTAGCCAATCGACCAGCGGCGCACGGTCCCGATCGAACATCCAGAGCGCAAGCCCCAGCGTCCACATATTCTTGCAGCGCAGCGCTTCCTTGTTGCCAAGGCCGAACGGCTTCACCGCATCCATCGTCAGCTGGCTGATGTTGAGTTTCAGCAACTGCCATTTGGCCAGGCTGCCGTCGTCGAGCGGATTAGCGTCATATTTCGCCTTGGCGAGGTTGCGGTCGTTGAACTCGCCCTCGTCAGCGATGATCAGGCCGCCCTGCTTCAGCGACGGGACATTTGTCTTTAGTGCCGCCGGGTTCATCGCGACCAGCACGTCCGGGGCATCGCCCGCGGTTTCGATCGCCGACGATCCGAAATTGATCTGGAATGCCGAGACTCCGAATAATGTACCCTGCGGAGCGCGGATTTCGGCAGGAAAATCGGGGAAGGTGGCGAAATCATTGCCCGCCAGCGCCGAAGACAGCGTGAACTGACCACCGGTCAACTGCATCCCGTCGCCGCTGTCGCCTGCAAACCTGACTACCACTGCATCCGAAAGGGGGGACGGCCGTTTGTCGGTTTCGTCCACTACCGCTGTCGCCATTTTATCTTCTGCCTCAATTTTTGCGAACCTGTGACAAGGGCCTAGGCCGCTCTATCGCAAGCCGCAATTCAGAAAAAATTGTGCGCCGCAAACTTCAAACGCTCGAATCGGTTGCCAATTGCCATTGAATTATCCTCCGCGATGCCGAATAGCTGCGCGAACAAGATGCCGCACAAGCGGTTAAGAGGGGACGAGCAGGATGACCGACGGCACCACCCATTATACGCGCCCCGACGTGGCGGCGTTCCTCGCGTTACTGAACGCGCAGGAAGGCCCGAAGATGGAGGAGTTGCCCGCAGAGGCGGCGCGCGAGATGTTCCGGATGATGGGCCAGATGGCCGACGTCCCTCGCGGCGAGATCGCCAAGGTCGAGGATCGGACAATCCCGGGGCCAGCAGGCGACATCGCGATCCGTATCTATGACAATCGTCCGGACCGCGAGCCGGGGCCGGTGATGGTGTTTTATCACGGCGGCGGCTGGGTGATCGGCGACCTCGACACGCACGACGCCTTTTGCGCTGAAGCCGCGCGCTTGCTCGACATGCCGGTCATTGCGGTTGATTATCGCCTTGCTCCCGAACACCCCTTCCCCGCCGCACCGATCGATTGCGAGGCGGCGACGCGCTGGGTCGCGGATCATTTCCCCTGCACCGGACTGGTGCTGTCGGGCGAAAGCGCCGGCGGCAACCTGACCATCGCAACCGCGCTGACCCTGCGCGATCAGCCTGCGTCAAAGCCGGTGATCGCGATGCACCCGATCTACCCCGCCGTCACGACGCATGACGATTGGCAAAGCTATCGCGACTTCGGCGAAGGCCATCTGCTGACCACCGGCAGCATGACCTGGTTCGGCAATCATTATGCGGCCGACCCGGCGGATTATCGCGCCGCGCCGCTCGCTTTCCCGGCAGAAGGTCTTCCCCCGACGCTGCTGATCACCGCGGGCCTCGACCCGCTACGCGATCAAGGCCGCGCCTATGCTGCCAAGCTGATCGAAGCGGGAGTGCCGACAAGCTACCGCGAAGCGACGGGCAGCATCCATGGTTATATCAACCTGGCGCAAGGTATCCCAAGCGCGAAGGACGATATCCGCGGCGCGTTGACGGTCTTGAAAGCGATCGTCGCTGAAGCTAGCGGGACCGCATGATCGACCCTGCCACCCTCCCTTATCGCCCCTGCGCCGGGGTGATGCTCGCCAATCGCGATGGGCGGATATTCGTCGGTCAGCGACTCGATACGTCGAGCGAGGCGTGGCAGATGCCGCAAGGTGGAATCGACCCCGGCGAAGATGCTGAAATGGCGGCGATCCGCGAGTTGGGCGAGGAAACCGGCATCCATGGCGGGTTAGTCGAAATCATTGCGCGCAGCCGCGAGGAATATTTCTATGACTTGCCGGACGCTCTGGTCGGCAAAATGTGGGGCGGCAAATATCGCGGCCAGCGCCAGCACTGGTTCCTGATGC
The DNA here is from genome assembly GCF_965279725.1 of Sphingopyxis sp. GTDB lineage: Bacteria > Pseudomonadota > Alphaproteobacteria > Sphingomonadales > Sphingomonadaceae > Sphingopyxis. The sequence goes on along the minus strand of NZ_CBDIIL010000002.1, from coordinate 151,008 downwards.
GCTTCATGGGCGACGACAGCGATGTGAACATCGCGACTAAGCATCAGGAGTTTCGGGCCTGGAAATGGGCCGAACTGAACGAGATCGAAAAGTTGATCGTGCCGTTCAAGCGGGTCCTCTACCGTGGGCTGGTCGAGGAATTTGGTCCGCTGGTCTGATCGCGCAGCGCCAGCGCTGTACGAAACACATTGCCGAACATCTGCGGTGTCAGACGCCCGGTGTTCGTGTTGTAACGCGAGCAATGATAGCTATCGATCAGTTGGCGTCCGTCAGCCAGCGCGTGAACCGCGCCGTGCGTGAACGGGTGCATCGCCAGCCGTTCATTTGCCGAACGCAGCACGGCATCATGCGCGATCCGGCCCAGCGCGATGATCACGCGAACACCGCGCAGCGCTGCAAGCTGCTGCTCGAAGAAGGTGCGGCAGGCAGCAATCTCCTGCGACGTCGGCTTGTTCTGCGGCGGCAGGCATTTGACGCTGTTGAGAATGATCGCGCCGTCGAGCCTCAGCCCGTCGCCGCTCCGGCGATCGTACTGCCCCTCGCTCAGACCGAATTCGGCGAGCGTCGCGAACAGCAGATCGCCAGCATAGTCGCCGGTGAAGGGACGCCCGGTGCGATTGGCGCCATGCTTGCCGGGGGCGAGTCCCACCAAAGCCAGCCACGCGCCCGGATCGCCAAACGCATGGACCGGCGCGTTCCACCAATCAGGATATTCGGCACGGCACGCGGCGCGAAACGCCACGAGCCGCGGGCAGCGTGGGCAATCGGGCGAAGGCTCCGTGCCGGGCAATGGACTTACAATTTCCACACAGCTGGGATAGGCGCGGGGTCATGACCAGCGCAATGCCGATCCCCCTTTACGCCATCGGCCTCGGGTCGAACCGGCGCCATGCGCGCTTTGGTGATCCGCGCGCCGTGTTGCTTGCGGCGCTCGCGGCGCTCGAAAGCGACGATATCGAAGCGGTCGATGCCAGCCCGATCATCGCCAGCGATCCGCTCGGCCCCTCGCGTCGGCGGTATGCGAACGCCGTCGCGCTCGTCGCCTCGATGCTGCGCCCGCCCGAAATGCTTGACCGTCTGCAGGCCATTGAAGCGAGCTTCGGACGCCGTACTGGCCAGCGCTGGAGCGCGCGAACGCTCGACCTCGATATTCTGCTGTGGTCGGGCGGCATCTGGTCCGACGGCACGCTGACCATCCCGCATCGGGCGATAGAACAACGCGCCTTTGTCCTCGGCCCGCTGCGCGCAATCGTCCCCGAATGGCAGCACCCGCTCCACGGTCGCAGCATTCGGCAACTCGCAGCACGGCTTGCACGTCCAAAGCCGGTTGACCGGGGCGCAGCGGCGCACTAGGGCGACGGCTCACTTTCGCACGCTGCCTTTGCAGCGCCGCGATGGGCCCTTAGCTCAGTCGGTAGAGCAACTGACTTTTAATCAGTAGGTCGCTGGTTCGAACCCAGCAGGGCTCACCATATTTCCAATCCTTAACGACGGCCGCGCCAAGCGGCGGCGCCCACATCGGTCGCAGCGGGCGCTCATGACCTGCGGTTGGACTCCGTCAATAATCTTGCTGCTGTTACCCGTGAATTTACCGCTTACCTTGATAAAGGCTGCAGCGGCTGCTCAATCGTAACCGCGATGGCGACACTCGTGCGGGAACAACGCGCCGGTCGGGATTCGAAACGGGGACGGAATTTGACGACACTCATCACCGGCGCTGCTGGCTTTATCGGAATGCATGTGGCGGCGACGTTACTGGGACGCGGCGAGCGCGTCGTCGGCATCGACAATTTCACACCCTATTATTCGCTCGATCTCAAACGCGCGCGCGTCACACGGCTTCGGGAAATCGGTGGTGAGCAATTCACTTTTCTGAATGTCGATTTCGGCGACGCAAGCGCCCTCTCGCAAGCGTTGTCCAACGTGGAAATCGATCGGATCGTCCATCTTGGTGCGCAGCCCGGGGTGCGCTATTCGCTCGAAAATCCTGCCGCCTACATCCATTCCAACGTCGCGGGGCATGTGAATATTTTGGAGCTCGCGCGCCATAGAGCGATCGCGCATCTCGTCTATGCCTCATCATCGTCCGTATATGGCATGCGGTCGGATACACCGTTTCGCGTGGCCGATCGCGCCGATACGCCGATTTCGCTTTATGCTGCGACGAAGCGCGCCGACGAGTTGATGAGCGAAACCTACGCCCATCTTTTTCGCCTGCCGCAGACCGGCCTGCGCTTCTTTACCGTATATGGCCCGTGGGGCCGCCCCGACATGGCGGTATGGAGGTTTACCGAAGCGGTTTTGCAGGGTCGACCGATCGACGTTTACAATCACGGCGACATGCTCCGCGATTTCACCTTCATCGATGATATCGTCAACGGCGTTGTGCTTGCGCTCGACAACCCGCCGCGGGACGATGGCGTCGAGAAGCCGGGGGGCTTCACGACCCCGCACCGACTGTACAACATCGGTAACAATAAACCGGAGCAGCTGACCGACCTGATCCACGCGATCGAAGACGCATGCGGTCGCAAAGCCCCAATCAATTTGTTGCCCATGCAGGACGGCGACGTTTATCAGACTTTTGCCGACATTGACGATATCAGCCGAGATCTGGGCTTTGCGCCATCAACGCCGATGTCTTTGGGTATCCCGGCTTTCGTGACATGGTATCGCGACGAATGGACAACGCGCCCGGTCGGCAACCCATAAACGCAGCAAATATCCGCATGGAGGCGGGACGATCGATGAAGATACTTTTGACCGGCGGCACGGGGTATATCGGCAGCCACGTAGCGGCCGCGTTGGTTTCCTCGGGACACGAAGTTGTCTGTTTCGACAATCTCGCGAATAGCGACGCCGACGTGATCGACCGGCTCGAAGCGATCACCGGTACCGTCATCCCGCTCGTTGTCGGCGACATCCGCGACGGCGGCGCGGTTCGCCAAGCCATCGCTGATCACGGCGTCGAGGCGGTCGTTCATTTTGCCGGTTTGAAAGCCGTCGGCGAATCGGTCGCCGAGCCGATCAAATATTATGACAACAATGTCCGCGGTACCTTGTCGCTGATCGAAGCGATGGCCGACTGCGGGGCCAAGACGCTGGTCTTCTCATCAAGCGCGACGGTCTATGGCCAGCCGCAATATCTGCCACTCGACGAGAGCCATCCCACCTCTGCGACCAATCCCTATGGCCGCACAAAGTTGATGATCGAGGAAATGCTTGCCGACATCGCGGCGTCGGATCCTTCGTGGCGGATCGCGACGCTGCGTTATTTCAACCCGGTCGGCGCGCACGACAGCGGCCTGATCGGCGAGAATCCCAATGGCATTCCGAACAATCTGATGCCCTTCATCAGCCGCGTTGCCGCCGGACGCCTTGGCGAACTGTCGGTGTTCGGCAATGACTATGACACCCCCGACGGCACCGGGGTGCGCGACTATATCCATGTCGTCGACCTCGCCGACGGCCATGTCGCGGCGCTGGATACCATCACCAGGATCGAACCGGCGCTGTCGACATGGAACCTCGGCACCGGCCAGGGCTATTCGGTGCTCGATATGGTGCAGACGTTTGAACGGGTAAACGGCGTCAGCATCCCGTATCGCATCGCCCCGCGCCGCGACGGCGATGTGGCGAGCTGTTACGCGAGCCCCGAACGCGCTGCGCAAGAACTTGGCTGGACCGCGCGGCGCGATCTAGACGCCATGTGTGCGTCGAGCTGGAGCTTTGAACGCACGCTCGCGATGCGCAATTCGGGCTAGCCAAGCCAGCCGGCGGTTTGCGCAAGCACCCACAATCCGATCAGCAGGAACAGCGTCGCGGCGACCATCCGAACTTTTGCCAGATCGACCCGCTTCAGCAGTTCATGCCCCAAGAAGATGGCGGGTACATTGGCGATCATCATGCCCAGCGTCGTCCCCGCAGTGACCGCCACGACATCATGATATTGCGCACCGAGCGCGATCGTCGCGATCTGCGTCTTGTCGCCCATCTCGACGAGGAAGAACGCGACCAATGTCGTCAGGAAAGCACCGAAGCGCGGCTTGGGCGCGTCATCGTCTTCGAATTTATCGGGGATCAGTGTCCACGCCGCCATCGCGATGAACGACAGGCCAATGGCATAGCGGAAGATCGGGCTGTCGAGGAACGCGGCGGCCTGTGAGCCCAGCAACGCGGCAAGGGCATGGTTCGCGATGGTGGCCACCAAAATGCCGAGGATGATCGGTACCGGTCGGTTGAACCGTGTCGCGAGCAGAATCGCGAGCAGCTGCGTCTTGTCGCCGATTTCAGCGAGTGCGACGACCGCGGTTGAGGTGAATAAGGCTTCCATGGCTTGCTCCGGGGCCGAGCGGTTCGCGATTCCAACGGACATCGAACCCACCGCCCGGCCCGGACGAAGGTCGATGCCATTGGTCTCGCCCAAGCGGTGTCCCGCTTCCACCGCACCACGACCTCTCGGCCGAGTATGTTGACACGGTGGCCCGTCCGACTGGACGGCTGGCTACTCCCCAGATGACGGGGGCGGGTTAGTCGGGTTCGCGGAGTCTGGCAAGGGTTCCGGCGCCACGCGGGAAATTTTTCCACCAGGCTCGATTCCTCGAGTGGGCGCGGTTTCTGTGACATCAGCAGCTTCTGCCGCGACTTCGGAATCGGCGATGTCGGCGTCCATCGTTTTTGCGCGCGTTTCGATTTCCTCGGCCGCCTTGTCGTAACGCGCCTCGAAACTGGGCTCGTCCTTGCACCCGGCCAGCAGCAGTAAAGGAAGCAGGACCATCGCGGCGCGCATTAATAATCCTTGCGGTAGCGGATGCTGAGGTTCGACTGGCCCGACCCCCCGGCCTGACTGAGCAGCGACAGCGCGCGCGTCAGGCTGATCTCGAGCTGCGTCGCGGTGTAGCCACGCGCGTCGGTGATGACCTCCAGATAAATGTCCTTGGTGATATATTGGCCCGCGGCGAGCGCAGTGCCGCGCCCGACGGTGTCGTCCGGGCCAAGCACCCGCAGTCTGTCTATCCCGGTCGCCGACTGAAGCGCGCCGAGCGGGCTCAGTCCCCCGCCCCCACTGCTGAGCGTGTTGAGCGACGAGGCAAGCTGGACCGCCTGAAGCGGGGACAGCGTCGTGATCGAATCGCCGAACAGGATGCGCGAGACAATCTCGTCCTGCGGCAAGCCGGGGATGCTGGAAAACGCAATTTGTGGATTGCTGGCGCGGCCTGACACGGCGACGTTCAACGTTACGGTATCGATCGTATCGCTCGCGAGCAGTCGTATCGCCGGGTCATAAGCGTCGCCGGTAGGGAAGGTTACGCGGCCTTCCTGCAGCTCGAATGACCGCCCCGCAAATCCCAGTGTACCGCGCACCAGTTCGATTTCACCGGTTACGCGCGGCGCCAGAGTCGTCCCGCGCAGGACAATGTCGGCCATCCACTCCGATTCGAGCCCCATGCCGCTGACATAGATTTCATCAGACGCCTTCAGCGCGATATCCAGACGAATGAGGTCGAACAGGCTACCGCCAACCGCCGCCAGCCCGTCGCCGCTGATCCGCTGGCGCCCCGCGGCAGGTTTACGCCGTATCCCGGTCAACACCGGCACCTGCGCCGCGCCCTCGCGCACAATTTTGTAGCGTGTTTCGGGAAGCCGAAGACTCCCAGAAAGCAACGCAGCCTGCCCCACAACTTTCTCAAGAGTCAGATTGCCCGTCGCGCGCGCCGCAATATTCTCGCTGCGCGCAAGTCGCGCATTATCGAGCGTCATGGCGATGTTCATCGGATAACCGTCGGCTTGCGCCAGACTGATATAGCCCTTGGCCTCGACCTTGCCGTCACCCGCAGTCGCCGTCAGCTGATCGATTTCGAGCCGGTTGCCGGTGAAGCGACCATTGACCACCATGCTGGTCAGCCGCGTACCATAGGTCTGGTTTTCATAGATCATGTCCTTGCCGCGCACGACACCGTTGAGGCACGGATCAGCAACGCTACAGCTGAAATCTGCAGCAACCGCGATCGGTCCCGACACATGCTGGTCGGCGGGGCCAAAGAAGGAATAGAGCGTGTCGGCCGGGCCGTTGTAACGGATGCCACCACCCAGCGGCGCCGCTTGCAAGCGCGTCATCCAGTCACCCGCGCCGGGACCGAGCGGCCGCAGCGAAGCCTGCACACGGCCGATAACGCTGCCACGCTTGCGCATCACGGCGCGCGCTTCGCCGCCGTCGCTGAGCAGCTTGCCGGCAAAATTGACATCGACCGGCTGGCTGACCGATGCCGCTGTGGTGCGGGTAAAGCCGGTAATCGACAGCCGCGCGTCAGCGCGCGGGAAGCTGTCCGCGTTGGTCTGCTCGAAATCGAGACTGCCCGTCGCGCGACCGCCCAGCCCCATGTCGGGATAAACAGCATTGAGGATCGCCATGTTGACGCGCTCGAGGCGGCTCTGGATCATGATGCCGTCGCCAAATCGGCCGGCGACCCGCGCGCTGCTGCCGCGGCCCAGATTGACCGTCGTCGGCAGCAATTCATAGCCGTCGGCGCCGGGAATGATCCGGGCCGGTGAGGTCGTCCGGAAATTGATCCCCGTCGCGCGGCCCTGCACCGATGCGCGCCACAGTTCGGGCGTGAGGTCGGCATTGGCCGCGATGCGGAACGGGACACCGCTCGTCCCCTCGACCAGCGCCTGCGCCTTGCCGCGTCCGTCACGATAGTCGATCTTCACCCGCCCGACGGCGATGTCATATTCGCGGATCCGCGTCTGGGCAATCTGGATGTCGGCGACGACATGCGGGGTGTCGTAGAGCGTGACATCCGCATCAACGATCGCCGATCCGACCGCGAGCTTCGCGGGTCCGGGCAGCACGACATCGTTGGCGCGGACGTTGATCGCGGCCGCCTGATACTGGCCCGAAGCGCTCAACCGGACCAGCCCGCCCAGTCCCTGCCCCGATGCGGTCAGCTGCCCAACGAAAGGCCCAGCGCTGCTTTGGACCAACCGTCCGTTGAACCCGATGCCCGACAGGTCGCCGCGCGCGATGTCGATGGTCAATGGTCCCGCCGCGGTCAGCAAGACCACGTCGGCGGACAGCGGGCCGTAATCGGTGTCGCCCGTCGCGGCGAGACGATAGCCGTTTGGCGCGCCGTTGATCCGCGCCACCAGATTGGCAAGGCCGATACCCAAGCCCGGACGCTCAGCCGTCACGACAGCGCGCGGGTCGCTGATCGTACCCGCCAGTTGGACCCCGACGGGGCCATAGTCGGTCGAGTTGGCGCGCGCGGTCAGCTGGATTTGGCCGTTGGGCGCATAGCTCCCCTGCCCGCCACTAACGCGCAACCGTGGGGCCGACAGGCGGAGGCCCGAGAACCGCACAACGCCGTCGGTGCCATAGCGCACGTCGCTCGACGCGGTCGCATTGCCGCCCAGGAAATCGCGCACCCCCGAATTGAACAATTTGGTTGAACGCGCGCGGACACGGCCGACGATTTCGAAGCCGCCGCGCGGCGCGGTCTTCAGATCGGCATCGGTTTCGATATCGAAAATGCCGACGCTTTCGACGCGGTAATCGTTGATCCGCCCGTCGATCGCCCCGGTATAAAACCCCTTGTTCAGGTCGGCGATGACGATCGCTTTAGCATCGATGCGCGGCGAGCGCAGCCGCAGATTGTCGCTGAGGATGCGGCCATTGCTATACGCCAGATCGCCATCGAGCCGTACCGCCACCAATGTCCCGCCGGCGACCGTATCGAGGCCGCGGATGCGCGTGGCCCGGCCCGCGACGGGGATGACGATCTGATCGGCATCGACGCGCGCCTTGCCGGCGAGCGCCAGCCCTTCGATTATGATGTCGTTGACTGCAAGGCTGGCCGCATTGGCTTGGTAATCAACCGTCGGCAGTGCGAATGCGCCATCGAGCGTGGCCGTCGCGCGAAGTCCGTTGGCGCGCACCGCGGGTGCGATCGCGCTGGGGCGAAGAATGTTGATCGCGATTTGCAGCGCTTCATAGCGATTGCTGCCCAAATCGACGCCGCCGCTGATCCCCACCCGCGCGGCATCCGACGCAAAGCGTCCGTCGATCGCCGCCTTACGGTTGTCGAGCCGCGCCGTCAGGTCGATCGCCGTCTCGGTTCCCAGCATTTCGGCCGCAGGACCGGTCAAGAGCCGCGACGCCTGCGCGGTCCCTTTCGCGGCGAAGACCCCATCACGGGCCGTCAGCGCGACGCGCGCCAGCGGCGCAACGCCCAAGTTCGCGGACAGGTTGCCATTCCATGCTTTCCAGTCACCGCGCCCTTCCAGCTTTGCCGTCATCGGTTCCTTGAACCCGCCCATTGCGGCGAGCACGCCTCCTTGCGGCGCCGTCACATCGACCGTCATCGCCAGCCTGTTTTGCTCGGGCACCGCATCGAGCAACAGCGCCACCGTATCGCCCTTGGCATTCGCACCGATCGTTTCGGCGTTGGCCGTCACCTGAGCGCGGCGATCGGCGATCGCAACCTTGCCCGTCAGCCGCGCTTCCTGCCGTTCCCCCGCCACCGTGGGTTCAAAAATGAATCGATCAACGCGCAGCGCGCCGACATCGATATCGAGATCGGGCAGCAAGGGTTCGCCGGTATCAGGGACGACTTTGAACGCGGGCATTTTCCGCATCGTCATCGTCGCGGCGGTCGCCGATCGGACATCCACATGGTTCGCCAGATACCGGATCGGCCGCCAATCGACCCGCACTTCGGGCGATTCCAGGAACACCCCTTTGGGATCGGACAACGTGAAATTGCGGATGACCATCCGGCCGTACAGCGATCCATCCAGCCGACCGATGCCGATCTTCATCCCGTTTTCGAACTCATATTTCTCGATCTGGGTGACAACGAAGCGCCGCCCCGCATCGCTGTTCAGACCAATCATGAACAGGGCGAACAACAGGATCAGCCCCAGCAGCGACAGGCCGATCCAGCGCAGAATCGTCATCGGCCAGTTGCGCCTCTTTGCCGTCGTCGTGACTTCGGCGGTCTCGGGCGCGGCGTCGGCCATCAAAAAGCCTGTCCGATCGACACATACACGCTCACCAGCGCTTCGCCCGGCTTTCGACCGATCGGCGTCGCCACATCCAGGCGTATCGGACCGAAGTTGGTGTAATAGCGCGCGCCGATGCCCGCGCCAAAGCGCAGGTTAGAAAAGGTCGGCGTCGACCCGCGATAGACTTGTCCCGCATCGACAAAACCGACGACGCCAAAATTGCCGAAACGGTAGCGGCCCTCGAACGCCGCCTCGGCGACGCTGCGTCCACCGATCGGGTCAAGATCGGGATCCTTGGGGCCCAGCTCCTGATAGCCAAAACCGCGCACCGAACCGCCGCCGCCGGCATAGAAACGCCGCGATGGCGCCAGCCGTTCGCGCGCGGCGCCCAGGATCGACCCGGCGCGCACCCGTCCTGCCAGCACGATATTGTCGGCAACCGGATAATAGCCGCTGAGGTCGAGCCGCGCCCGCGCATAAGGCGAGAATCGTCCCGCGAGCGATCCCTCGGGTTGGATGAGCGCAGTCACGCGAAAACCCTTGGTCGGATCGAGCAGACTGTCGGTGCGGTCCATGCCGACCTGTCCGGTCAGGCCAAAAATTGTGTAGAAATCGCGGTTCCGCTCGGCGCGGACGAAATCATAATCATCTTCGCTCGTCGCGATCAACTCGACGCCATAGGCATAGGTAAACTTCTTCTGCCAGATCGGGGTGGAATCAAAGCTCACCCGGGCCGCGACGCGGCCGGTGATTGCGTTGAAGGCGTTATAATCGCTCCGCGTCGCTTCGGTGACGATCTCGAAGGTGCGGTCGCGGCGCCCCGCGTTCGAACGGCGCAGCGTCGCACCGATGCCCTGCTCCTGCGTCCCCAGCACCCCCCGAAAGATCAGCGCACCCTCGGGCGGCAGCAGATTGCGATGCGTCCAGCTGCCTTCCAGCCTGATGCCTTCACCGGTGCCATAGCCGGCACTAGCGGCCAACGTCCGCGGCGGCCCCGCTTGCTGCGTAACCAGCATCGTCACATATTCAGTATCGTCGCCCGCGCTTTCGCCGGTTGGCTGCGGCTCGGCGGCGACCGTGGCAAACAATCCGGTCGCGACCAGCGCTTGCCGCAGGTCATCGACCTTTCGGCTGTCGTAAAGATCACCACGTTTGAAGCGCGCCAGCACGTTGACATGCTCGGCGTCGAAAGCGAGCTCACCCGTCGTTTCGATCCCGCCAAAACGCGACCGCTGCCCGATTTTGACTGGCAGCGTGTAAACGCCATCGCCGGTGGCACTGTCGAGCAAAATGTCGCGCTGTCCCACCTCGGCAAAGGGATAGCCCTCCTCGGGCAGCTTGAGCGCAATTGCGGCCTCGGCACCCTGAACGCGCTGCGCAACGATCGGTTCGCCAACGCTGAGCGGGAAATTGTCAGCGATCAGCGTCAAAGGAACGGTCGGATCAGCCTTAAGAATTATCTCGGCCAGCTTATATTGCGTCCCAGGCTTTACATCGATGACCGTGGTGATCGGGCGGCGCGGGCGCGGTTGGCCCTCCTGCCCTTCTTCGCGTTCACCGCGGTCGATCCGGGTATCGACCACCGCATCATAATAGCCCTCGGACGCCAGAATGCGCTGCATCAACTCGCCGTCAGCCGTCAGACGCGCGCGCACCATCGCAGCATTTTCGGCCTTACCGTCGCCGTCGTAAAGGGCCGACAGGTCACCGAACAGGTCGGCCAGATCGACGTCGGTGCTGTCGTCGGCCGGTACGAGTCCATTGACCTGGACCGTGTAGGCAACGCTGACATTCTCGCGGTCGGTTTCGGCTTCTGCAAACTCTACCGGTTCGACATTGAAACTTTCGAGCGGCGGCAGCGGTGCGGCCAGTTCGCTGTCGCTGATCGGCGCATCGCCGATCAGTTCGGCGTTATCGCCGTCGGCCAGCGCCGGGATCGCCGCGCCGCCGGCCACCGGCGTTGCCGCATCTACAGTTGTATCGTCGGCTTTTGCCGCTTCGGTGGTCTGCCGCTTTTCAAAGTCAGCGATGGATTCAAGCGGCTGGTCGAGCTCGGGATCATCTTCGGCCGCGATTGGCGGGATCGCCTTCTCGAACTCCTCATCCTCGATAATCGGCGCAACCTCGGGCAATTGAATGTCGGACGGCGGCGGCGACGGGACGGCAATGGAAGGGTTGGAAGCGGGTTCTACGGTCGGCTGGACCGGCGGGGGCTCCACTTGCTGGGCCGCAGCGGTGGTCGCCCAGGCGAGACAGCATGCCGAAGCTGACGCGATCAACAGCCGTCGCGCGCGCAGCAATCGCATCAGGTGATAATCACGGGAAGTTTCAGGGTTTTGCATTGATCAGCCGTCGACACGGCATCTCTGGCCGGCGCGCGCCGCTGGCGCAACCCGTTTCTACGCCGCCAAAGCCCCGATTCACGCTCATTTCGTCGCATTTTCCCGCGCAATACGCCGATCACCGACGACCAACGACCCGAACGGGCGGCAGGTTCCACCGATCAGGAATCGACGCCGAACAGATCGCGGCTGTACACCTTGTCTTCGACGTCCTCTAATTCGGCGGTTACCCGGTTGGCGATGATCACATCAGCCTCCGCCTTGAAAGCCGCCAGATCGCGCACCACCCTGGAATTGAACAACCGCTCATCGTCGATCAACGGCTCATAAACGATCACCTCGACCCCCTTGGCCTTGATCCGTTTCATCACCCCCAAAATGCTGCTGGCGCGGAAATTGTCCGATCCCGCCTTCATCGCCAGCCGGTGAATACCAACGACGCGCGGTCGGCGTTTCAGGACTTCAGAGGCGACAAAATCCTTGCGCGTGGTGTTCGAAGACACGATCGCCTGGATCAGGTTCTGCGGGACTTCGCTGTAGTTCGCCAGCATCTGCTTGGTGTCTTTGGGCAAGCAATAGCCGCCATAACCGAACGACGGGTTGTTGTAGAACTGGCCGATCCGCGGGTCGAGGCAAACACCCTCGATGATCTGCCGCGAATCCGCGCCGTGCATCGCGGCATAGGTGTCGAGTTCGTTGAAAAAAGCCACCCGCATCGCAAGATAGGTGTTGGCGAACAGTTTGATCGCTTCGGCCTCGGTGTTGCCGGTCTGGAGAACCTCTGCCTCGGGTTTCAGCGATGCGCTGAGCAACAGGTTGGCGAAATCCGCGGCGCGCGGATGCGTGTTGCCGACGATGATCCGCGAGGGGTGCAGATTGTCATACAGCGCCCGCCCTTCACGCAGAAACTCGGGCGAAAAGACGATCGCGTCATTGCCGTGCTTGGCGCGCATCCGGTCGGTAAAGCCGACGGGCACTGTCGATTTGACGACGATCAACGCATCGGGCGCCATCGCCAACGCATCGGCGATGACCGATTCGACCGATCCTGTGTTGAAATAATTGGTGTCGGGATCATAATCGGTCGGCGTCGCGACGACGACAAAATCGGCGCCTTCGTAAGCCGTATTCTTGTCGACGGTAGCGGTCAGGTCGAGCGTATGGTTCGCCAGATAATCCTCGATCTCCGGATCGCTGATCGGCGATCGACGCGCGTTGATCTCGTCAACCTTGCGGCTGTCGATGTCCAGCGCCACGACCTGGTTGTACTGCGCGAGCAGCACCGCGTTGGAAACACCAACATAACCCGTGCCGACGACTGTGACTTTAACCCGGGCGTTCGGCACTGGCGCTGTTCCTCTGTGATGCTACGCCGCTCCCTAACAGGCGCGGCTGGATCGCTCAACTGGCGCCCGCCGGTCTGGCGTCGGCATGATGGCGCGATCAGGTTCCGCAAAACGTCCTATAGGTGTCGGCATCAACTGGCGCCGGGTGAGCGAACGCGTCCCATTCGGCGCGAGCGACATAGGGGTTCTGAACGACCTCCAGAAGCGCGGTCCAAGGCGCCATATCCCCTGACTCCGCGGCCACCAGCGCTGCCTCGACTTGATGATTGCGCGGAATATAGAGCGGGTTCACCGCGTCCATCGCGTCGGCACGCTCGAGCGGCGCGATCGCCTCGCGTTCAAGTTGCGCCCACCAATCGGCGATCCAGGGTGCCATCGCCTCGGCGTCGGGCAAAAGCGTTTGCAGCATGTCTCCGTCGCCGCGAAGCAGCTGTGCCAAAGCGCGAAAGAAGGACGTGAAATCGACGCCATGCTGCTCCAACTCGCCAAACAGCGCGTCAATCAGCTGCTCGTCGGCCTTGTCCGCCCGCCCCAACCCAAGCTTCGCGCGCATTCGGTCGAACCATATAACGCGGAATCGCTCCGGAATCGCATCGACCAGCGCCTTGGCCGCGTCAACGCCAGCAGGATCGACGGCATGGATCGCGGGCAACATGGCTTCGGCAAAACGCGCCATGTTCCAGTGTGTAATTTGCGGCTGACGGCCGTAAGCATAACGGCCGTTCGCATCGATCGAACTGAACACCGTATTCAAAGCAAAGCGATCCATGAAGGCACAGGGCCCATAATCGAGCGTCTCACCGCTAATCGCGACATTGTCGGTGTTCATCACGCCATGGACGAAACCGACGCCCATCCAGCGCGCCACAAGCTCGCATTGCAGCCCGATGACGCGGTCGAGCAGCGCGAGGTGCGGGTTGGCAGCCTCAGCCAAGTCGGGGAAATGCCGATTGATCGTGTAATCGGACAGTTGGACGACATGATCCGCGCCGAAATGCGCGGCAAAGAATTGGAATGTGCCGACGCGGATATGGCTGCTCGCAACGCGCGTCAGCACCGCGCCAGGATGCGACCGCTCGCGCTGCACCCGGTCACCCGTCGCGACAGCGGCGAGCGACCGCGTCGTTGGCACCCCCATGGCGGCCATTGCCTCTGATACCAGATACTCGCGCAAGACCGGCCCGATCGCAGCCTTGCCGTCACCGTTGCGTGAAAAGGCGGTGGGGCCGGATCCTTTGAGCTGGATGTCGAACCGCGCCCCATCGGGCGCCAAGGTTTCCCCGAGCAACAGCGCGCGCCCGTCGCCCAGCTGCGACGAAAAATGGCCAAACTGGTGGCCGGCATAAGCAAATGCGAGCGGCTCCGCGCCAGCAGCCAGCTCATCGCCAGAAAAAATCCGGGCAAGCCGCGCATCGTTTGTCCCGTCGCCGGTCAGACCCAGTTGCAAAGCTAGCGCAGTATTGAACGTCAGCAGAGTGGGCACCGAAGGCTGCGCAGCTTCGGCTGGCGCATAAAAACCCTCCATCATACCGTGGAAACTATTGTCGAATGCGAAATTCATGTCTGCTCCTGACATCCGCTATGTCTGATCTTGTGCGACCGATTGCAAGTTCGGAGCGGGCGCCGTGGGGATTTTGGACCAACGATGATCATAGGTACGATGCCGTTGATCGGCCTCGGTTTGCAGCAGTAGAACAGGAGGGCCGACGCAATAGAGACGATGCAAAATACCTCGCCAATAGAGATGGCGATATTTGCCTGACGTTCGCTGACATTGACGCGGCGGGCTAAGAACTGGGCGAAGCTGCACCGACGAATATCGACGGCAGGTCTCCCACTGCTAACATCGTGAAAGGCGTTTTCCAACCTGGCAGCCGGGTTGTAACCCTGTCGCCGCGAGCTTATTGAGGCTCCCTTTTGTCATTGGCGGCAGCGTGATTGCTCGCCTTTATGGAGCTTCAAAATGCCGCGCCATCGCCGCCGTCCTCAGTCTGCCCGTATGCGAACGCCGCTATTTTTCGATTCACAGTCTTGGCTCGTTGGCCTTGCGGTGTGCACGCTCGTGAGTTTTCTTTTGTTCGGCGGCGGTCCGAACAGCGCTGGCCTGCGGGTAGGGATCATGCTGGCGATGGGCGCAGCCTGCATCCTGGCCTTTGGTTCGCTGGGCGGTCTGCGGCGACTGAGGCAACTGCCGCTTTTAGAGACGCTTTGCTGGGCGGCGCTGGTCGCGGTCCCGCTACTTCAGCTCATACCGCTGCCGCCCGGCGTCTGGACTTCGCTTCCCGGACGCGGAACGGAAACGCAGATTCTAACCTTGGCGGACCAAGCCTCCGCGTGGCTACCGATCACTTTAAATCGTGCGGCAACGCTGTCGGCTCTTGCGATGACCCTCGCCCTCGGCGGCATCCTGCTCGCCGGGATTACACTGCCTGAAAAGGGAGTTCGCCATCTGTTGGTTGCCGTCGTTGCCTGCGTCGCGCTGTCGTTCATCATCGGCGCGATCCAGCTGAGCTCGTCGGGACGGTTGCTGACCTTTTATCCCACGTCGCATAAAGGATTGTTGCTGGGGTTCTTTTCGAACCGGAACCATCAGGCGTTGCTGATCGCAATCAGCATTCTTGTCGCCGGATATCTGATCAGCACGTCTCGCGTCCCACCCCGCCAGCGCTTGGCGCTTTTCGGCTTCTATGCCTTCGTGGCCTTGGCCGGGGCATTCGGAACGGCGTCACGCATGGGACTGGCGCTATGCATCGCAGCCTCCTTTGCCGCTCCATTCCTCTTTCTGGGCGCCAACATGGCGCGAAAAACATATCTCGTTGCTGGCGGCGGCGGCCTTGTGGTCGTCCTCGGCGGACTTGCCACCCTCAGCGGGACGGCCGGGCGCGCGCTCGATCGATATGGCGACGTCGGCGGCGATTATCGCTGGACGATTTGGGAACGCAGCATTGATCTGATCGGTGACTACTTCCCATTCGGAACGGGGCTTGGCAGTTTTTCTGATGTTTATCAGAAGTATGAGCGCCTTGAATGGCTGCTTCCAAATTATGTCAATGACGCCCACAACGACTATATTCAGCTGGTTATCGAGGCCGGGGTACCCGGCCTGATCCTTCTATTGCTGGTGCTCGCGGTGCTCGTCCGCGCGGCGATGTTCGCCGTATCAAAAGACGACATTCGCCGTCCCGACCAGGCCGGTCTGGCCAAACTGGGAATAGCGATTATCCTGTTGATACTGGCGCATTCCGTCGTCGATTATCCGCTTCGCCGCCCCGCCATCGCAGTGGTCTTCACCTTTGCGCTTGCCCTGATTTTCCGCCAGTATCGGCGCAACGGCACAGGCCCTCACAAAGTCCCTGATCCAACAATGGCATAAGAGTTTCGCATTGCCTTTGATGACGTTATTGCTAAGAGCGCAACTCGATTTTTGTGGGAAGTTTTCTTGATGCGCCTTTGGTTTAAGGCTCCAGCCTTGATTGCCGCCTGTCTGGCAATCGCCGCCTGTGGTCAAAAGACAATTAACCTGCCATCGGACAGTGCAGCCTATGCGCAGTTGGCAACGGCGGCGGCGCCGTTGGAGGGACAGGCGTATCGGATTGGCGACGGCGACGCCCTGAGGATCAATGTTTTTCAAGAACCCGACCTGTCGCTTTCGGAAGCCGTAGTAGACGTGAATGGTAATGTGACATTGCCACTGGTCGGTGACGTGTCCGCGGTGAGCTTGACCAGCTCCGAGTTGGCAACCGAATTGACGGGGCAGCTGCGCCGCTATCTCGTAAATCCCCAGGTGACGGTCGCGATCACACGTTCTGTCGCCAAGCGGATTTTCGTGGAGGGCGACGTGAAAAAGGCGGGCGTATTCCCGCTGGAGGGCGATGTCACGTTGCTCGGCGCGCTAGCGATGGCCGAAGGAACGTCCGAGATTGCCGATACCAAACAGGTCCTCGTTTTTCGGACGGTCGGAGGCCAGCGTTACGGCGCCAAGTTCGACATCGATGCGATCCGCGGCGGGACCGCCGAAGATCCGCGTCTCGCTCCGCAAGATCTGGTCGTCGTCGGCGTGTCGTCGAGCAAGCAATGGGTTCGAAACCTGATCCAACTCTCCCCTGTCTTTGGCTCGATCTTCATCGCGCTGAATCAGAATTGATACCAGACCAAGGCTGCTTGGCATTTTACCGGACACAGCATGCGCTATAGTGATACTTCAATGACGTCTGACACTGATCTCGGGATCAAGCCCGAGACGGGATTCTCGATCAATTTTGCGCAAATATGGGCGGCCGTTTACCGGTCCCGCTTCATTGCCGCAGGCATTTTGATCGGTTGCCTTGCTATCGGCGTCGCTGTCACCTTTCTGACGACGCCGATTTATCGTGCGCAAACGACGATACAGATCGATCAGGAAGCCGCCAAAGTTCTGGGCACCGAACAGACCGATTCGTCGACATCGATCCAGGATGCCGAACGGTTTCTGGAAACCCAGATCGGCATCATGCAGAGCCGTTCGGTTGCCTTGTCGGTCGTTCGCGACCTGCGACTGACGGCCGACGATCGTTTCCTGTTGGCGATGGACGTCGATCCGCAACTGGCGGCCAATTCCGAACTTCCGTTGGCGGAGGCGCGGCAGGATCTCGTCTTGAAGACGCTCGCCGAGAATCTTACCGTGTCGTTGCCGCGCGTATCGCGCCTGGCGGCGATCTCGTTCGACAGCCCCGATGCCGAGCTGTCGGCACGCATCGCCAATGCCTTTGCGGAGAATTTCATCCGCAATAATCTGCAACGCAAGTTCGAGGCCTCGGCCTATGCACGCGAATTTTTGAGCGATCAGCTCAAACAAGCGCAGGAGCGACTTGAAGAATCGGAACGTGCGGCAGTCAATTTCGCGAGAGAAACGGGCATTATTGATGCCAGCAAGGGTATTTCGCGCGGCGGCGAGGATTCGGCGCAGTCGCTGACCACTTCCACGCTGGTTCAGCTCAACCAAGCGCATGCCGAAGCGCTGGCGAAACGCTCGCAGGCAGAGCGCAAGTGGCAAGCAGTCAGTGCGGCGCCGGTGTTGAGCTTGCCGGAAGTCATAACCAACCCGGCGGTTCAGCAATTGTCGGTCATGCGGGCTGACTTGCAAGCCAGGGTTCAGGAAGAGCAGGAGCGCCGCACCGCCGAGCATCCCGCAGTCCGTCAATTGCAGCAGCGCCTGCAAGAGATCGAAAACCAGCAGATAGCCGTCGCGCGACGGATTCGCGACAGCGTCAAGACCGAGCGTGATATCGCCGCTTCGCAAGAATCCGCGATCAAGCGGCAGGTAGATCAGTTCAAGGGCTCGACGCTGACCGAACAAACCCAGGCTGTCCAGCTGTCCATTCTGCGGCGTGAGGCCAATACGAGCCGCCAGCAATATGAAGCCCTGCTGCAACGATATAATCAGTTGAATGCCGAAGCCGGCGTCCAAAGCAACAATGTGTCGGTTGTTGACAAGGCCGCTGTGCCGCCCGAACCGACTTGGCCGAAGCTGCCGCTGAATCTGGCTTTGGCTTTGTTCATGGGGATCGGCCTGTCGGCTGCTACAATTCTGGCGCGCGAACAGCTGTTCGCAAGGCTGATCTCTCCCGACGACGTCAAGGACCGACTGGGCCTGCCGGTCTTGGGGGCTATTCCGTTGTGGCGTTCTGACAAGAGCTTGGTCGAGCTGCTCGCCGATCCCAAATCGGAGGTGTCCGAGGCATATAACAGCGTCCGATCCTCGCTTTCGCTGTCGTCAGGAAGCGGATTGCCGCGGTCGATCGCCTTCGTCAGCACTCAGGCGAGCGAAGGCAAGTCGTCAGCGTGTCTCGCCACTGCGTTGAGCGTCAGCAAGCTCAAAAAGAACTGCGTGATGGTCGATCTCGATCTGCGCCGGCCCAATCTGCATCGGTTGCTGAGCATGTCCAACAACGTCGGTGCCAGCAACATCTTTGCTGGCGAAACGGCGGTTGCGGCGGCGATTCAACCAACCAAATTCCCCGGTTTGAGCATCATCACGGGCGGGCCCACACCGCCCAATCCGGCGGAGTTGCTGACCGACGACAATATCACCGGCCTGCTTCAAGAGCTGGCGAAAACCTATGACGTGATCTTTGTCGACAGCGCACCGATCCTGGCGCTGGCCGACGCCATCACGGTCAATAACAATTGCGAGGCGACGGTCTATATCGTCGAAGCAGGACGCAACAGCCCGAACGCGGTCCTACGCGCCATCAGCCGTCTGCAGGAAAGCCGTTCGAAGATCGTCGGCGTCATCCTGTCGCGTTTCGATGCCGGACGGATGGGTTATGGCTATGAATACGCCTATGGTTACACATATGAATCACGCGACGCATAAACACGGCGGGGATTGGTCGACACATGGCTTCGTCATATCGGTTGGGCTCGCTGTAGCGGTCGCCTTAACCGGCTATCAAACCATCGCGACCGAGCGCGATTTTGATAGCGCCGACCGGACCGCTCCGATTGTGTTCAATGATCCTAAGGCAAAGACGCTTGACGCGGCAAAGCTCGTCGCCGCGCAAAAGCATCAACTTGCCTGGCGTCCGCTTTCGCAGGATGCACTCAATCGCCTGTTGGTCGCCGCGCGGCTTGATGGTCGGCCCGCTCTGGAGAAGAAGGCTGCGGACGCGATGCGCGTTTTTGCCTGGCGCACCGCGCCCGGCCAGTTGAACCTGATCACCATTGCCTTGGAGCAACGCAAATTCGATCAGGTTTTCCAACACGCCGATGCACTTTCGCGCCGCGGAAAAGCGACCGAAGAAATCCTCAACCTCTTTGCTCTTTACGAGCTGATGCCCGAAAAGCGCCAATATCTGGTGACGGCGCTGAAGAAATCTCCGCCGTGGCGACAGGCTTTTCTCGCGAGCGCGGAGCGTCTCAAATCCTCCCAACAGGTCAACGCGCGTTATGAAACGATCGCTGCCCTGCTTGGCACAGGCGTCGTGCAACGCGACGAACTATCCTCTTTGCTCGGGCGCATGGTGGCCACGGGCTCGGCGCCGCAGGCCTATGGCCTGTGGGTCAAGACACAGCGCCCGGCTGTCAAACCCAACAGCCTGTTTGACGGCGATTTTGAGCAGGCAGGAGAGCTGCAAAAATCGGGCGTATCGAATCGCTTTCCCTTCGAATGGCAGCTAGATTCGGGCCGCAATGCGGGCACGCAATTGGTTCAACGCGGTGGCAGCAACGAGCTTCAGCTTTATTGGAACGGCCAAGGTGTGCCAATATTTGCCAAGCAGATCGTGCAGGCCCGCCCCGCGGTTTATAAAGTGACCCTTCACGGCGTCGAAGCCAGCAAGACGGGGCGCAAGGTCATCGCGGTCGAATTGCTGTGTCCGGGGCAACCGGCGATCCGTCTCGAACCGGTCGCGGCTGCGACGCAGAACGATCTAGCCTTTGCCGCAGATCTAGCGACCCGATGTAACTATCCCGAAATCCGCCTGTTCGGGCGCCCAGACGCTAATGGGGCGGATTTCGAAATGTCACTAACCGGCATCAATCTTGCCGTATCAAGCTGACCGGCTCGCCGGGTGGAAACCAAGTTTCGGAGATTATTATGTTTCGCGCAGATGAACTAAACGACGGCGCTTTCGTCATTGCCGAGGTGGGCCAGAACCATCAGGGAAATCTGGAGAAAGCGCTCGAGTATATCAAGATCTACGCCGCTGCCGGCGCCGATGCAGTCAAATTTCAGACGCGCAACAACCGCTATCTGTTCTCCGATGAATCCTATGCGGCGCCTTACGCCAGTGAAAATGCCTTTGCCGAGACCTATGGCGCGCACCGCGAAGCGCTGGAACTCGATGTTGAAGTCCTACCGATCATCAAACAGGCTTGCCTCGACAGCAAGACCGCCTTCATGTCGACGCCGTTCGATGAGCCCAGCTTGGAACTGCTTGTCGATCTCGATGTCGACATTCTGAAAATCGCATCATTCGACTTAGGGAATTTGCCGCTGATCAACCGCATGGCGAAAACCGGCAAGCCCGTTGTAATCAGCGTGGGCGGTGGCAAAATTGACCAGATACGCAGCAGTGTCGCAACGCTGCTCGAAGGTGGCGGCGAAGTCGCCGTGCTGCACTGCGTTTCCGAATACCCGTGTGAATACAACCGCCTTGGCCTCGACAACATCAAGACGCTGATCGAAGAGTTTCCCGACTGCGTGATCGGGTCTTCCGATCATTTCAACGGCACATTGTCGGGACCGGTCGCCTATCTTCAAGGTGCGCGCGTTTTCGAA
Source organism: Sphingopyxis sp. (assembly GCF_965279725.1). Classification (GTDB taxonomy): domain Bacteria; phylum Pseudomonadota; class Alphaproteobacteria; order Sphingomonadales; family Sphingomonadaceae; genus Sphingopyxis. The sequence continues at coordinate 130,057 of NZ_CBDIIL010000002.1, read as the reverse complement.
AAGCATGTCACGCTTAACCGCGCATGGCGCGGGACCGATCACAGTTTTGCGTTGGAGGCCGAAGGCTTTCGCAAATTCGTTCGCGACATTCGGCGCGTCCGCCACATGCTGCCGCCCAAGCCGGTCGATGAACTGGGCACCGAGGCGGTGTTCAAAAAACTGGGCAAGTCACTCGTCGCCTATCACGACATCGCGGCGGGCGAGACGATCACCATCGACAGTCTTTCGGGGCGAATCTTCCCCGATCAGATCATTCCGGTGCGCGAGTCCAACCGCGTGATCGGACAGGTTGCGGCGCGGGCGATCGCCAAGGGCGAAGCGATTCGATACGACGATTTCGGCTGATGGCAGCGACCGATCTGTCGCGGCTCGACGCGCTGCGGCGCGTTGAGCTGGTTATTTTCGACTTCGATGGCGTCTTTACCGACAACAGCGTCCTGGTATCGTCCGAAGGGATCGAGTCCGTGCGGTGCTGGCGCAGTGACGGGCTCGGGCTCGCGCGGCTGGGCGAACTTGGTGTCGCGACCTTGATCGTTTCGACCGAAAAGAACCCGGTGGTTTCGAAACGCGCAGAAAAGCTGAAGATCGAATGCCGACAGGCGATCGACGACAAGGCGGAATGCGTGACCATCCTGTGCGCGGAACGGGGAATCCCGCTTGATCGCGTCGCGTTCGTCGGCAACGACATCAACGATATCCCAGCGCTAAAGATTGTCGGCTTGTCGGTCGTCGTTGCCGACGCCTATCCCGAAGCGGCCGAACATGCCGACCTGCAATTGTCGCGAAACGGCGGTTATGGTGCGGTTCGCGAACTTTGCGACATGGTTTGGGCCGCCCGCACGACCGCCCAAGAGAAAGTGTAAAATGAGCGCCGATCCCCTTTTCGACGTCAGCAACGATATTGTCGTGATCACCGGCACGTCGGGTACGCTCGGCGCAAATTATGCGGCGGCTTTTCTCGCCCGCGGCGCCAAGGTAGCGGGGCTCGACCGTGGGCCCTCGGCACGCTCCGACCAGCTCGCAGAGCGATTTGGAGCGCGGTTCGTCCACATCGACGTCGATGTCACGGCAAAAGCGACGCTTCAGGCGGCATTGGCCGCCGTCGAGACGAGGTTTGGCACGCCGACGGTGTTGATCAACAACGCCGCGCTCGATTCTCCGCCCTCCGCGCCGATCGAGGAGAACGGACCGTTCGAAACCTATCCGGAAGAAAGCTGGGACAGGGTCATAGACGTCAATCTGAAGGGTGTCTTTCTTTGCTGCCAGGTCTTTGGGGCGGCAATGGCGGCGGCTGGCAAGGGGTCGATCATCAACGTGGCGTCGATCTATGGCCTCGTGTCGCCTGACCAGTCGATTTATGATTATCGGCGCCAACGCGGTGAGGTATTTTTCAAGCCCGTCGCCTATTCGGCGTCCAAATCGGGAATCTATAATCTGAGCCGCTATCTGGCCCAATATTGGGCTGGCAAGCAGGTGCGCGTCAATTCGCTGACCATCGCCGGTGTGTCTGCGGGTCAGGAACAGGCGTTCCTCGACGCCTATTGCGCCCGTATCCCGGCCGGGCGCATGGCCGAACCCACCGAATATGATGGCGCCGTGCTGTTCCTGGCCAGCGATGCGGCGCGCTATATGACCGGCGCGAACCTAGTCGTTGACGGTGGCTGGACGGCAATATGAGCATCGACGTCCACAATTGGATCGGCGCCGCGGAGCGGCCGTCGCCCGGTACGCCGCGCATCGAGCGGCACAGTCCCCACGATGGACGCTTGCTTTCCACGATGCCCGATTCGTCCGTTGCCGATGTCGAACGGGCCGTCCAAAGCGCGGTCGATGCGCTTACTGCCTGGTCGGCGGTAACGCCGGTCCAGCGCGGCAACCTTATTTATGGCTTTGCAGCGGCACTCCGCCGGGAGGCCGAAACGCTGGCGGCGATCGTGGCCGAAGAAACGGGTAAGCCCATCCAGGATGCGCGCGGCGAAGTGGGCGGTGCGATTCAGCTCGCCGATTTCTTCGCCGGTGAAGGGATGCGGCTCTATGCTCGGACCTTGACCTCAGGGATGCCTGGCAAGACCAGCCACACCGTCCGGCAACCGATTGGCGTCGCGGGCCTGATCGTCCCCGCCAACACGCCGATCGCCAACATCGCGTGGAAAACGTTCCCGGCGCTGATTTGCGGCAATACCGTCGTGCTGAAGGCATCGGAAGACGCCCCGCGAACGGCCGATTTCTTCGCGAAGTTGGCGTCCGCGTCGGGCATTGTCGGCGGCGTGTTAAACGTCATTTACGGGTCTGGCGCGACGACGGGTACCGCTCTGGTCGCCGATGCGCGCGTCGGCGTCGTCAGTTTTACCGGATCGACCGGCGTCGGCCGCAAAATTGCCGAAGTCATGGGCCGCCGCTTGGGCCGACTGTCGCTCGAACTCGGCGGCAAGAACCCGATGGTTGTGTGCGACGATGCCGATCTCGACCGCGCCGTGCATTGGGCGGCGCTTTCGGCCTTCAGCAACGCCGGCCAGCGCTGCGCCGCTGGCAGCCGCATCATTGTCATGGACGCCATTTACGACCGCTTCCGCGAGGCACTCGTCGCGCGCGCGCGGTCGCTGACGCTGGGCGTTCACGAAGGCGCCGACCTTGGCCCCGTCATGCACAAGCGGCAGCAGGCGACCATCCTCGCGGCGATCGCGCGCGCCAATGACGATGGTGCGACCATTTTGTGCGGTGGCAGCAGCGCACCGACGGACCAACCTGCCGACGGCGCCTATGTCGCGCCAACCCTGGTCGAGGTGCCTTCGCATGATCTCGATATTGCGCAGCGCGAATTATTCGGTCCGGTCGCGACGCTGCATCGCGTCGGCGATCTCGCGGAAGCATTGGAACTCGCGAACAGTACCGAATATGGGCTGACCGCGGCGATCCACACGCGCGACGTCGACCGCGCCAATTGGTTCGCGCACCGCGTGCGGGCGGGTGTGGTCAACGTCAATATCGGAACTTATGGCAGCGAACCGCACATGCCTTTCGGCGGCTTTGGCGCCTCGGGCAATGGAACACGTGAGCCGGGGGTTGAGGCGCTGGATGTCTATTCGGAACTGAAGAATATTTCTTTCCTCACGCGCAGCGAGCTTATTTGACTATGCCGCCGAAAGCCGTCGCCCTTATCCCTGCCCGTGGCGGATCAAAGCGGGTCGCCAACAAAAATATCCGGCCGCTTGGCGGACATCCGTTGATGGCATATTCGATCCGTGCCGCAATCGACAGCGGCGTGTTCGCGTCTGTGGTCTGCGCCACCGATAATGATGAATATGCCGAAATTGCGCGCTATTATGGTGCCCAAGTTCCGGCGTTACGGCCCGCGGAAATGTCGGGTGACAAATCGCCCGATATCGAATGGATCCGCTGGATCCTAGACCTTCTCGACCAGCAGGGTGACAAGGTCGACGTGTTCAGCATTCTGCGTCCGACCAGCCCGTTTCGCCGCGCCGAAACGATCCGCCGCGCCTGGGACATGTTTCTGGCCAACCCCGGTGCCGATTCGCTGCGCGCCGTCGAAAAATGCCGCCAGCACCCGGGCAAGATGTGGGTGATCCGCGGCGACCGCATGTTGCCACTGATGCCGTTCTCGAACGGCACGACGCCGTGGCATAGCAGTCAATATGCCGCGCTGCCCGAAATCTATGCGCAGGACGCAAGTCTTGAGATCGCCTGGGCGCGCGTCGCACGCCAAGGCGATAGCATCGCCGGCGACGCAATCATTCCTTTCGTCAGCGAAGGGCTCGACGGATTCGACATCAACGAGCCCGAGGACTGGCTTTTGGCCGAACAATATGTGACGGGCGGCGCGGTGACGTTGCAATCGATCGGACACGCCCCCTACCCCAGCCCGTCCCAACTAGGAGCATAAACAAGCCATGGGTGATCTCATTGGTACCGCTGTGGGCGGAACCCTCTATTATGTCGCGAAGTCGGAGTTCGATCGTGTGCTCGCCCTGCCCGTGCCCGACGCGCAGCGGGTCGGCATCTTTGCGACACTTGCCCGGATCAACACGCTCTACATGATTGCCCGGGCGGGATCGGGGCATATCGGCAGCAGCTTTAGTAGCCTCGACATGATGGCCTGGATCGAATTGCGCGGTCGTCGCCGCAACGCCGATGGCCAATCAGACGATCTGTTCTTTTCGTCGAAAGGGCATGATGCACCGGGGCTTTATAATGTCCTGATCGCGACAGGCGCGCTCGATTTCGATTCAATCCATAAGCTTCGCCGCCTCGGCGGCCTGCCCGGCCATCCTGATGTCCACGTTCCCGGCATGGCGTTCAACACCGGGTCACTCGGCATGGGCGTATCCAAGGCCAAAGGATTTCTGACCGCGAACCGCCTGTTACATCGCGATGGCCGGGTTTTCGTGCTGACCGGCGACGGCGAGTTGCAGGAAGGTCAGTTCTGGGAATCGCTGATTTCGGCAGCCAACGGCAAGATGGACAACCTTGTCGTCATCATCGATCATAACAAGTTACAGTCGGACACGCTCGTCGCCCAGGTCAGCGACCTCGGCGACCTGGAAGCCAAGCTCAAGGCGTTCGGCTGGCATGTCGCACGGTGCGACGGCAATGATCTGGCCGCGTTTTCCGCCACGCTTGACGATTGCTTTGCAGTCACCGGCCAGCCCCAAATCATCATCGCCGACACCGTGAAAGGTAAAGGCGTGTCCTTCATGGAGCATACGTCGATCGATTCCGACGTCGAACTGTACAAATTCCATAGCGGCGCCCCCAGCGCCGAAGCCTATGTCGCCGGCGCGCAGGAGCTGATCGACCTTGCCAATCGCCAGCTCACCAACGCCGGTGCGGACGCCCTGCTGCTGGAAATCGAGGAGCGCCCGCAAGCGGCCGCGCCGCCGCCGGGCCAGCAGCGGCTGGTCCCCGCCTATAGCGATGCCCTGCTCGCGCAGGCGGCCAAACATCCCAATCTGGTCGCGCTCGACGCGGACCTTGTGCTCGATACCGGACTTATCCCGTTCCGTGATGCACATCCCGATCGCTTTATCGAATGCGGCATTGCCGAACAGGATATGGTGTCGCAGGCCGGCGGCATGGCGCGGGGCGGCTTGTTGCCCATCGTCCATTCTTTTGCCTGTTTCCTGTCGGCGCGGCCGAACGAGCAGATTTACAACAATGCGACAGAAGGTTCGAAAATCGTCTATGTCGCGTCGCTGGCCGGCGTGCTGCCCGGGGGGCCGGGCCATTCGCATCAGGCGGTGCGCGACATTTCGTCGCTCGCGGGCGTGCCCGGACTGACTATGGTCGAACCGTCGTGCGAGGCCGAGGTTGGCGCCCTGCTCGACTGGGCCATCGACGAAAATGACGCGAGCACCTACATCCGGCTCGTTTCCACACCCTGCGACATCACCTATGCTTTGCCGCAGAACTATACTCCCCGCCCGGGCATCGGCGTCACGCTGGTCGATGGCAAGGATGTGGTCGTGATCGCTTATGGCCCAACGATGCTGCCCGTCGCGATCGACGCCGCCGAAAGCTTGGCGAGCGACGGCATTCAGGCGGGCGTTGTCAACCTGCCCTGGCTCAATATCGTCGATCGCGACTGGTTGGCAGGCGTGGTCAAGGGCGCCGGTGCCATGGTATCGATCGACAATCATTATGTCGTCGGTGGCCAAGGTGACCGGATCGCCGACGCCTTGGCGACGATCGCCGATGCGCCACCGCTGATTCGGCTGGGGCTTCGCGCGGTCCCGCCGAGCGGGCAAAATGCCGAAGTGCTGGACGCCGTCGGATTGGACGCCGCAACCATCGCAGCGACCATAAGCGCTGCCCTGGCAGCGGCACGCAAAGAGTGACCGGTACTATGATCGCAGAACTGCAACATGCTATCGCCGAGCGATTCTGACGCGAGTATATGACCGAGAAAAATATCTCGTTCGGTTCGGCAGCTCTGGAAAGTCTGTTTGTTCAAGGGCTTGTCATGGCGCTTGGATTGCTGTCGCTTTTCTTTGTAGCCCGGATTCTGCCGCCGAGCGACGTAGGCGTCTATCTGGTAGCCTTCACGATCGCCAATGCCGCCGTGGTTCTGTTCGCGTTTGGGCTGCCGCACGCGTTTGCCGTTCGCGCCGTTGAATTCGGGCGCCAACGCCTTGCATCCAGCGCGATTGTCGCGTCACTCGCTCTCGCCGCGCTGGCGGGCGCCGTGATATGGGGCGTCCTTAAACTTTCCTGGCACGACGCGGATCTCGTCATGAAGGGTATTCCGCTTGTCCCGATTCTGACTATTGCCTCCTTTCTGAATATCATGGGTGCCAGCCTTCTGCGTTCGATGCTCGCGTTCCGCTGGGCCAATCTGCTTTCGGTGCTTCCTAACGTCCTATTCAATGCCGAAATGAGCTATATTTTTGCACAGGGCGGCGCGATCGACGCCGCTCAGTGCCTGGCGCTGTTGCTACTGCCTCAGATCGCCATGCTGCCCTTGCTGGGCATCGCGCTGTTTCGCAAAGTTGGACCGGTTTGGTTGCCCCCGATCAACGACGACATGCGGGCCTTGTTCCGGTTCGGCGGCACGGTGCATATCGGCAATGTTTTGAAGGAAGTGATGTACAGATCCAGCCTGATCATCGTGCAGATTCTGATGGGACCAGTGGCGGCTGCAACATTTGGCCTAGTGTCGCGCTTGATCGACGCAATTACCAAATTCGTCGACGCAATATGTCTGAACCTCGTGCCGTTCATCGCCAGCAGCGATCGCGATGCTGGGCGTGCGATGCTCTATTTGACGCTCGATTTCGTCATTGCGATTTTTATGCCGGGCACAATAATCGTCGCAATTCTATCGACAAGATTGGTGCCTTGGGTATTCGGGGCGGGTTATTCGGAATCGGCGGGGCTGCTACAATACGCGATTTTTGCCATCCTGCCGCTCGCCGTATGGAAAATTCTGGCCAACGAGGCGATCGCGCGCGTCGATCTGAAAGTATATCTCGCGTCCGCAGCAACCGGAGCAGGGGCGATGGTGGCGTTGAATTTCGCGCTAATACCGCAGCTTGGCCTTTCCGGGACAGTAGCGGCGATGCTAATAGCCTATTGCTTTGCCGTCGGCGTGATGCTGACCAAACAGAATTCGATAAGCAATTATGTTCCGCTTCGTGCGGTTTCTAAAATCGTGCGAGCACGATGGAAAAAAGGAGTCCGGACTAGTGAGTGATTGGAGTAAATTTCTGGAAGGATCGGACCGATCGCTGTTCAGCCAATCAAGGACGCACGCGATGCTACTCGAGCGTGTTATGATAGAAATACCGAAAAATGGTCGCGTTTTGGAAGCTGGCTGTGGCTTGGCGTTCTTGTCCAAATTGCTGTCCGATGCCGGATATGATGTTACCGCGGGCGACATCGACGATGACGTGCTTGCCGCGGCAGAACGGCTCGGACTTAAGGCGCCCGATCTGTCGTACCGGAAGGCCGATCTGTTCTGCCTCGCCGACGGACATGCGGGACGCGATTATGACGCCATAATTCACTCGGGCGTTCTCGAACATTTCGAGGACGATCAGATCGTCCTTGCCTTTGAACAGCAGCGGGCGATCACCCGAAAGGTCGTTTTCAAGATTCCCAACATCCGCACAACGATGACCCCGGCGCATTTTGGTAACGAGCGGTTCCTGTCGAACCAAAAGTGGGTTGAACTCGCGAAAGCCGGTGGCTTTGGCCACGTCGCCGTTTATGGGGGTGATTCCCTTCCTCACTGGACGCAATTGCTACCGTCGGCCCTGCACCAATATCCGCGCGCCGGACAAAAAGAAAAACGGCAGCGCTTGTTCGAAACGTTGTCGGGCTGGCGTCGATTTGTCAGCCGGCATAGTATTTTTGTATGCAGCTGAAGTCCCTCCCTTCCTCTCCCACAACAAATCTCAGGAAACACCGATGACCACAGAAGCACTGGCAGACGTGTCCCCGGACAAAGCATTTTACGACGCCGAAGCCATTGCAACCGGCGACGAGCACGTCATGTTCGTTGACGAGATTTCATCCTATTTCGCGTCATATTCAGCGCGGCTCGAGCGCGATCTGCAGGGCACCGCCGGCGTCGTGGTCGAACTTGGCGCTGGCAGCTGTGCTTTGTCCTGCAATGTCTCGCGCCTTGCCAACGCCAATCGGATCGTCGCCGCCGATATTAGCTCGAAGCGCATGTCACTCGCCATCGATCGATCGGCGGAGATATTGAAGGCAGAGCGTGAAAAAATCAGTACGGTGGAATGCGACTTTAACGGTCGCTTGCCGTTCGACGATGCGACGGTTGATGCGATTCTATTCGATGCGGCGTTGCATCACGCACGCAACATCTGGAATCTTCTAACCGAGTGCAGCCGCATTCTGCGCCCGGGCGGGAAACTTATCGCGCAGCGCGAATCCTACCTCAGCGCGCTGCGGGCCGATAAGCAGATCGGTGTCCTGCTGAAGACCCCTGAAGTGTCCGCGCAAGTTTCGGAAAACATGTACCTCAAGGCACAATATGAATATTATTTGAAGGTCAACGGATTCAGCGTCGACTTCATCCCCTATACTAATTCTCGATTAAAGCGGATCTTGGGATTCGCTAATGGCTGGCTATTCGTCGACGGATCGCTTTATTGCAGCAAGGTTTAAGCACCCTTTTGTCATCTCCACGCATTTTGAAGAATTTGACCGTAATGTCGTTTACCAGCGTTCGCCAAACCGCCCTGAAACTGATCCGGCTCATGCCCAGTCTTGACGCCAGATTGATGCGGTTGCGTCGGAAAATTCTGGCCAAAGGCAACGGCTATCCTGCGTGGGCGGCAATTGTCATGGCGGAAGGTCAGCCTTCCGCCAAAGTCGGCCCAGCCGACAGGTGCAAGGTGTTGATCGCCACGAGCATCGGATCACATCTGCCAGCGATGCAGATGGAAACAACATTGGCGGCCGCGCTTGCTCTGCGCGGCGCTGACGTCGATGCGCTGCTCTGCGATGCAATGCTTCCGGCCTGCCAGATGTGTGAGCCGCGCTTCTTTGCGGTGCCGGCAGAACTTGCGAAAAACGGACCACAACCAACGCTTTGCGGCGACTGCTTCGTCCCTGGCAAGCGCGTCTATGGCGAACTCGGTATTCCGGTCCACAGCTATTCCGACAATATCATTGCCGACGAACGCGCAACCGCGCGGCGCCTCGCCAGCGAATTGTCCATCGCCGCTATTGAAGACTTCGTGTTGGATGGTCTGCAAGTGGGCGAACACGCCAAGGCGGGAGCGCTGCGTTTTTACGCCAGCGCGTCGATCGGCCATGAACCCGATGCCGATACGATCGTTCGCCGTTATTTCGAGGCGGCGCTGCTGACCGTCTATGCCGCGGACCGGTTGATGAAGCGCGAGCAATATGACGTCGCGGTGTTTCACCACGGCATTTATGTGCCGCAGGGATTGATCGGCGAAGTCGCAAGGCGCAACGGGGTGCGGGTGGTCAACTGGAACCCGGCATATCGGCGCAATTGTTTCCTTTTCAGCCATCATGATACCTATCATCACACGTTGATGGTCGAACCGGTCGAAACCTGGGACGCGATGCCCTGGCCTGAGGCACGATCCGACAATATCCGCCGCTATCTGCGTAGCCGCTGGGAAGGCAGTAACGACTGGATTCGCTTTCACGGCGATCCCGTGTTCGGCCGCGAGCGGATTCTGCACGAAATCGGCTGCGATCCGTCGAAGCCGATCATCGCTTGCCTGACCAATGTCATGTGGGACGCGCAATTGCATTATCCAGCCAATGCGTTTGCCGATATGCTCGAATGGCTGCTCCATACGATCCGCTATTTTGCCACGCGACCCGATATCCAGTTGGTAATCCGGGTGCATCCGGCCGAGATTACGGGAACTGTGCCAACCCGGCAGCCGGTGGTCGAGGTGCTGAAGGAACATTTCAGCGCGTTGCCCGCCAATGTCTTTATTGTTCCGCCGGAAAGCGACATCAGCACCTATGTCCTGGCCGAAATGTCAGATTCGGCGATCATCTACGGGACCAAAACGGGCGTCGAACTGGCCGCCGTCGGGATCCCTGTAATCGTTGCCGGTGAAGCATGGATCCGCGGCAAGGGCTTGACCCGCGACGCGACCAGCCCTGAGAATTACGACGAGATTCTGTCGCAACTGCCGATCGGAAACCGGATGGACGACGCTGAAAGAGAACGCGCATTGAAATATGCCCACCATTTCTTTTTCCGGCGCATGATTCCTGTGCAGTGCTTTGACCAAGGGCCGGGGTGGCCACCGTTTCAATTTTCGGGGACGTCGTTCGCTGGATTGAGGGCCGGGGTTGACAGTGGGCTGGACTGTATCTGTAATGGCATATTGTCTGGAACTCCGTTCGTGTACGACGAGGTTATCCATGCATAGCGCGGCGCGAACCAGGCTGGCGTCGCGCGGCGGCGCGACCGGCGGCAAGGGAACGCCCGCTTATATTCTCCTATTGGGCCTGGGTTTCCTATTTTTACCGTTTACCAAAGCGCTGACCGTGGACATCGGCTTTCCGCTTAAAATCTACGAGCTCCTGTTCGCTGCTGCGCTGCCGACTTTCCTGCTCTCCCGTCATCCTGTCCACCTCAAGCAAAAATGGCCGTTGCTCCGTCCACTCATCTTCGCTTGGTTGGTCGCCGTTGGCTCATTTTTCGCGTTCTCCTACGCCGATGTCGGGCACCTCGGGATGGATTTTCGCGGTGGCGCGACGCTTGATGGCTTGGCCCGGGTGGCTTATCTGTTGCTCAACCTGGGCATCTTTTTCGTCATCATCGCCAGGCCATCTCTTTCAGCGTCGTCGTTCCTGGTCAACTGCTGGCTGATCGGCTGTGCGATTTCTGTATCCTATTCGGTTTATTGCGTTTTTTCCTACCTTATTTTTGGCGAAGCGTTCTTGCTTCCGGGTCTCGAACGGCACCAGTTGGGAAATTTGGGACCAATACTGGTCTCCCGTTCAGGCACGTTCGAGGAAGGAAATTTTGGCGGGCTATATTTTCTGGTCAGCGCGGCTCTCGCGCTGCATCTGCGCCGCCCGATTTTTGCGGCGATCGCGATCGTCGGTCTGATCCTGACCCAATCGACCGCGGCTTATTTCGGCCTGATCATGCTGGTCGGCGCCTATTACCTCCTCGCAAACCGCAATTTGTTCGCCTTGATCCCTTATTTTGTCGCCGCGTGCGTCGCTGCGTTCGGATTGTTCGTCTATTTCGCCGAACAAGGTAAATTCGAGGCCACCGGCAGCGCATCGGGCGCCGTCCGCTTCAACGAAGCCATGACGGGCATCAATATATGGCTGACCAGCCCGATCTATGGCGTCGGCCTAGGTCAATATGGCTTTCATTATTTCCGCAACGTCTGGGACATGTCTCTCGCCGAAGCCGTGACGTCCGAACGCCATATCGCGGCGGTCGTCTATGTCGAAATTCTCTCGGAACTTGGCATTCTCGGGCTGCTTGCTTTCGCGCTGTTCTGGACGCGCTGGGCACGGGCCATCAAGGTCGGGCATCGCAATGGGAATATCCTCTACGCCTCCACATTTGCCATTCTCGTTTCTTTCCTAGCCTACCCCACATTTAACATCGCTTTCATTTGGTGCTATTTCGGAATGGCACTGGTGCTGGTGCACTATCATATTGATGGTTCGCGCATTGCTGATGTTGGACTCTCTAAAAACAGGGCGCGTTTAAATTGATCGCCTGGAACGGACGTAATCTCAACAACCCGATGACCGGGGTGCAACGATATACAAGCGAGATCGTCTCGCGCTTGCCCCGCGATCAGTTGCTGGGCATCGCGCCCAGCGATGCGTGGTCGTCGGGCCTGCGCGGACATATGTGGGAACAGATAAGCCTGCCCTCACAGCTCGGCGGGCGCCTCTTGTGGAGCCCTGCAAATACCGGTCCTCTGGCCACCGAAAAACAGGTTCTGTCGGTTATGGACATGTCGCCGCTCGACAATCCCGAACGCTTGAGTTCAAACTTCGCCGCATGGTATGGCTTTCTGCTGCCCAAGCTTTTGCGCCGCGTCCGTGCGGTATTGACGATTTCCGAATTTTCGCGCGACCGTATCCTACATCATATCCCAGAAATCGCCGATCGCATTCGCGTCACGCCGCTGGCCGCCGATCCACGCTTCAAACGTGCCGACGCCGCACGGGTGGATATGGTTCGCCGCAAGTTCGGCATACCCACGCCGCATTATCTCATCGGGCTGGGATCGCTCGAACCGCGCAAGAATCTGCCGCGACTAATCGAGGCGTGGCGGATCGCTCAGCAGCAGCTTCCCGACGATATTTCGCTCGTCATTGCGGGAGGAGCCGGCAAGTCGATCGTCTTCGGCAATCACGATGTCGGCGAATTGCCCCGCAAGACCATTTTGACGGGCCGCGTTGACGATGACGACCTGCCAGCGCTGTACAGCGGCGCGATCGCGTCGATCTATGTCTCGCTCTACGAAGGCTTTGGCCTTCCGCCGCTTGAATCCATGTCATGTGGGACGCCGGTGATTGCATCAAATGCCGGCGCGATACCCGAGGTTGTTGGTGACAGCGCCATTCAGGTCGACCCGCTGGATCCCGAATCGATCGCTGACGGCGTTATAAGGATGATCGGCGATACCGCGATGCATCAGAATTTGTGCGAACTTGCATTGAAACGAGCGACGTTGTTCAATTGGGACGAGACCGCCCGGCTCACATGGGCGGGCATGCAAGAGGCATCTTGGTCATGAAAATCGCCATCGTGCACGATTGGCTGACGGTCTATGCCGGCGCCGAGCGCTGCCTTGAACAAATGCTCGAATGTTTTCCCGATGCCGACCTTTTCGCGTTGATCGACTCTGTGCCCGAAAAGGATCGCGCTTTCCTGAAGGGCAAGACGCCGAAAACATCCTTCCTTCAAAAGTTGCCCTTCGCAAAGACCAAATATCGAGCCTATTTGCCGCTGATGCCCTTTGCGATCGAGCAGTTCGACCTGTCGGACTATGATGTCGTGCTGACCAGCAGCCACGCCGTCGCCAAGGGCGTCCTAACCGGCCCCGACCAGCTGCATATCAGCTATACCTATTCGCCAATACGCTATGCCTGGGATCTCCAGTTCCAATATCTGACGGAGGCGGGCTTGTCGCGCGGGCTGCGATCCGTGTTAGTTCGGTGGCTGCTCCACAGGATCCGCATCTGGGATGCTCGTACATCCGCCGGCGTCGATCATTTCGTTGCGATTTCGCACTTCATCGGTCGCCGCATCCGCAAGGTGTATCGGCGCGATGCCGACGTGATTTATCCGCCGGTTGATCTCGATCATTTCGACATCGGCAACGTGAAAAGCAATTTTTACGTTACGGCGGGGCGCATGGTGCCGTACAAAAAGGTCCCTTTGATCATCGAAGCCTTTGCGACGATGCCGGACAAGGAACTGATCGTGATCGGCACCGGGCCCGAGTGGGAGAAATGCAGGGCCGCCGCAGGGTCAAATGTGACGCTGCTGGGCTGGCAATCGTCGGAATCACTGCGCGATCATCTTCAGCGCGCCAAGGCCTTTGTCTTTGCTGCAGAAGAGGATTTCGGCATCGCGCCGCTCGAAGCTCAGGCCTGCGGCACCCCGGTCATCGCGTTTAACAAGGGCGGCGCCACTGAAACATTGCGCGGTCTGGACGCGACACAGCCGACCGCGACATTTTTCGATGCGCAAACACCGGCGGCGATTTGCAGCGCGGTCGAACAGTTCGAGGCGAACGCAGGGCGAATGACGGCTCAATTCTGCCGCGAGAATGCCATGCGCTTTTCCGTCGAGCGGTTCCGCAATGAGCTGGTCGCGTTCGTTCAGACCCGGTGGGCTGCCTATAACGACGGCGCACGATAAAGACGTCCGCAGGCGAACTAGAATGCGTTTCGGTGAACCAATACCGACGCCGTGCTGATCAGAATACGCACGTCGCCTAACAAGCTCCAATTCACCACATATTCAAGATCCGCGCGCAGCCGGTTGATAAGATCAGATTTCACTAGCGTGCTGCCGCGAAACCCCCTGATCTGCGCCAGTCCGGTCAGGCCGGGTTTCACCGTGTGCCGGTACCAATAGCGCTCGTCGATATCCCAGAACAGCATTTCCTCGGCACGCGAACTGCTGGCATGCGGACGCGGGCCGACCAGACTCATGCTGCCGCGGACGACATTCAGCAGTTGCGGAATTTCGTCGATGCTGGTGCGGCGCAGAAAGTCGCCGACGCGGGTGACGCGATTGTCGCTGCGGGCCGTCGATACGGCGCCCGAGAAATCGGATGCTTCGGTCCGCATCGAGCGGAACTTCCAAATCTTGAACACCCGGTTACCCAGGCCAATTCGATCCTGGCGAAAAAACACAGGCCCGGGGCTGTCGATCTTGATCGCAATCGCGACGATGAGGAACAACGGCGCGCTAAGCGTAATCAGAATTACACTGACCACGAGGTCGAATATGCGCTTTCCGATGCGCTGATTCCAATTGAGATGACCGCTGTTCAGCAGCAACGAAGCGCGGCCATACGGATCAGTGCGTAACGATAACGCGCCCATCGCATCGAGTTCCGGCATGACGATTTCGCACGGCACGTCGAGCGTTTTGAGCGCCGCCGCCCAGTCCTGTCGCCGATCGGGAGCGCAATGAACGACGATCCGATCCATGCCCTCGGCGAGCTTGCCGAGCCGGGCGATCGCCGCAGCGTCGGTCAGATCGGGGATGATACCCATCGCCTTGGCATTCACGCCGGAAAGCCCCGCAGCCTTGTTCTGACGCACCCCGTCGAAAATCGAAAGATTGGCATAGAGATTGTCCATCCCACTGGCGCGACGGCGATTGACAACGATCAACCGCGATATGCTGATCATCGCCGCGGCGAGAAAACAGCCCAGACCGAACACCAAGCGCGAATAGTTGGCGCTGACCTTGAAGAAGAATAGAATAAGCGCCAGCGCAACGGTGGCCATTGCCAGCGCAGACAGGCCACGGCGAATGCTCGCGAGATAATTTTCGCTCAGTTCCGGGTGGTGGGCATTGTTGTAAATCGAAAAAACAAGATAAAGCGGAACCAAGACGAACAGAAAATCGCGCACGGACTCGAATCCGTAATCACCGGTGCGGAACAGCGCGGCGATGACAAAAGCCGCGACGATTGAGGTAAAATCGCCCGCGACCAGCGCGAAGGCGATCTTCCGACGGATAGCAGCACGGTTAGACGTCGGCCGCTCGCCCTCTTGGTCTAACGACTTTTCCACATGCTCCGGCATCGCATGTAATTTGAGCTCCTGCTCGGTCGTTGTAACGTCAATAATTTTCTGGACCATCGTCCACCATTTCATTCTCAGGGATGTTGCCAGCCTGAACGATATGGCGACAACTAGGGTATTTTGCGCCCGATAACAGAAATTCTGCGACAAACGACTGAATGTTGAACCACTTCGCCGAAATTTCCGCAACGCACAATCCCGCCTTGCCACTGCCGGAGGCACTCGACTAGAAGCGCCGCTCCCCTTTCCATCGCTCGGACTAAATCATGACAAAGACCGCCATCGTAACTGGCATCAGCGGCCAGGATGGAGCCTATCTGGCCGAAAACCTCCTTAATCGCGGTTATACTGTTTACGGAACTTATCGCCGGACAAGCTCGGTCAACTTCTGGCGTATCGAAGAACTGGGCATCGCCGACCACCCTAATCTCAAACTGGCCGAGTTCGATCTGACCGATCCCGGCGTCGCCATTCGCCTGCTCGACAAATCACAGGCGACCGAGATTTATAATCTCGCCGCTCAGAGCTTTGTCGGCGTCTCGTTCGAACAGCCGATCGCAACCGGGCAAATTACCGGCATCGGCCCGATCATGCTGCTCGAAGCGATTCGGATCGTGAATCCCGCCGTCCGGTTTTACCAAGCATCGACCTCCGAAATGTTCGGCAAGGTGCAAGCCATTCCGCAGGTCGAAAACACGCCCTTCTATCCGCGTAGCCCCTATGGCATCGCAAAGCTTTACGCCCACTGGATGACGATAAACTATCGCGAGAGCTATGGTATTTTTGGAACAAGCGGAATCCTGTTCAATCATGAATCGCCCCTTCGCGGTCGCGAATTTGTGACGAGAAAGATCACCGATACCGTTGCAAAGATCCAACTCGGCAAGGCCGAATTGCTCGAACTCGGCAACTTGGATGCCAAGCGCGACTGGGGGTTTGCCAAAGATTATGTCGAAGGCATGCGCCTTATGCTGCAGCATGACCAGCCCGATACCTTCGTGCTGGCCACCAATCGGACCGAAACCGTCCGCCACTTCGTGGAACTCGCGTTCAAGGCGGTCGGCGTGACGATCGCCTGGTCGGGCGAAGCGGAAGCTGAGGAAGGACGCGATTCCGCGACCGGAAAATTGCGGATCCGGATCAACCCCGATTTCTACCGCCCCGCCGAGGTGGAGTTGTTGATCGGAGACGCGAGCAAAGCGGCGGAGCAGCTCGGATGGCGGCCGCAAACCTCTCTTGAGGAACTGTGCGCACTAATGGTCGACGCCGATCTGTCGCGAAACAAGGCGGGCTGGTCCTTCTGATGCGGATCGCCGTCACCGGACTGGACGGCTTTACCGGTCGCTATGTTGAGGCGATCCTGAAGGGCATGGGCATCGAGCATGTGTCCCTTGATGCCGATCTCACCGACAGCAAGGCTGTCGAACGGGCTGTCGCCGAGACCGAATTCGATCGCCTGATCCACTTGGCCGCTATTGCATTTGCCGGGGGCGCCGACTGGCGCGCCTTTTATGATGTCAATCAATTGGGCACGGTGACCCTGCTCGAAGCCGTCGCGCGTCATCGCAAGGGCGCCCGCTGCATTCTGGCCAGTTCAGCACAAGTCTATGGGCCGGGCGCCGAGGGACTGGTGAGCGAAACTCATATCTGTAACCCCGTCGGACACTATGCGATCAGCAAATATGCGATGGAACTCGCAGCTCCCCTTTTCTCTTCATCGCTTGAGATCGTCATTGCCCGACCTTTCAATTACACCGGGGTTGGACAAGAGGCGCGCTATCTGGTGCCGAAGATCGTCGATCATTTCCGCCGCCGCACCCCGGAGATCGAACTCGGCAACCTGTTCATCCGGCGCGACTTCGGCGACGTGCGTGCGGTCGCTGAATTTTACTGCATGCTCGCGCTGACCGACACGCCGCCGTCGCACGTCAACGTGGGGACGGGCGCGCTCCATTCGATTCAGGACATCGTGGACGTCCTGACCAGCATGACAGGACATCATCCACAGCTGCGCACCAACCCGGCCTTTGTCCGCGCGAATGACGTACCGACGCTGGGGGCCGACATCAGCCTTGCAAAACAGGCATTGCCCAGCTGGGCGCCGCGGCCGATAGAGGATACGTTAGGCTGGATGCTGCGGGCTGAATGACCAATCTCTCGACGCAATTTACGTCGATAGAAACCACTGGTCCGTTCCTTCAAGGCCAACGGCGGTCAATGTCCCCGACGCATAGGCACCGGTGTCAATCCCGATGCGGTTGGCGCCAAAATCGACCGCTTCGGTAATCGTATGGCCATGGACGACCGTCCCCGGCCATCCGCCGTCGGAATTCAGGAAATCATCCCGAATCCAGCGCAAATCGGATCGGCGCTGCCGTTCAAGGATCGTCCCGGGACGCACACCGGCATGCACGAAAACATAGTCGCCGATGCGGATCATATCCTCTCCGCGGCGAATAAAATCGATATGTTCGGGCGGAACCCGCGCCGCAAGTCCCTCGGCCAATTCATCGAAACAGGCCGCGTCATAGCCCGGATCGTCACCCCAATAGCTACGAATGGTGGTGTCGCCGCCGATCCGAAAGAAATAACGAACCCGGCTGCGATCGCCGCTCAGCGCCGCGAGAAAGCATTCCTCGTGATTGCCAATCAGCAGGCGCACCGCGTCAAAAGGCGCACCCAAGCCCATCGCCCGTTCGACCACGGCGGCTGAATGCGGACCGCGATCGACCAGATCGCCCAGCAGGACCAGCGTGGTGCGCGCGGGTTCGCGGCAGGCATTGTCTGCGGCTATCTTTGCCAGCAAGGCGGCGAAAAGGTCGTCGCAGCCATGTATATCGCCAATCGCATAGGCCCGTTCGCCAGCAGGAATGCGGGGCAAAGCTGGCGAATCTTGAACGGGGCGGCGCTTGAACAGACTGAAAAGAGACATGGCGATGCGCGGGTGCCTTACCCCGGAGCAATGGTCAAGTTCGAACCGTTCGCGCCCGGCCGAGCCGAATTAAGCCGTCGGCAACTGCTTTTACGCTAATGATCCTAAAACCATCGAAGAGATTGCCATGAACGCTACCGCAAGCCCTCCCCGCATCGTTACTGTTTTCGGAACGCGCCCCGAAGCCATCAAGATGTTCCCCGTCGTTCACGCGCTGCGCGAGCAGCCGGAGATCGACGCCCGCGTTTACGTCACCGCACAGCATCGGGAGATGCTTGACCAAGTATTAGATATCGCGCGCATCATACCGGATATCGACCTTAACGTCATGCAGACTAACCAGACACTCGACGCGCTGCTTGCGCGCCTGGTTACTGGCCTCGGCGAGGCATTCGACGCCGAAAAGCCCGACCGCATCCTCGTCCATGGTGATACCCTCACCACGATGGCAGCCACCCTCGCCGCTTATTTCCGCAAAATCCCGGTCGGCCATGTCGAGGCGGGATTGCGCAGCGGTGACATCTATCACCCATGGCCCGAGGAAGTGAACCGCAAGGTCACCGGCGCGGTGGCCGACCTTCATTTCGCGCCGACGCAGACCGCCGCGAATGCGCTTCTCGCCGAGAATGTGCCCGCCGATCGTATCCATATTACGGGAAACACGGTGATCGACGCCTTGCTCGCCACCAAGGCACGAATCGACGAGGAATCCTCCCTGGCAGCCGGGCTCGATCCGCTTGTCGCACGCTTCGCCGGCAAAAGGATCATTGCCGTCACCTCGCACCGGCGCGAGAATTTCGGCGAGGGGATGAACGCCATTGCCGAATCGATCGCTGCCATCGCGGCGCGCCCGGATGTTGCGGTGGTATTTCCGGTCCATCCGAATCCGCATGTCCGTAGCGCTATGGAGCCGATCCTCGGCAACCTGGCCAATGTCGCGTTAATCGATCCGCTTGATTATCCGCATTTTGTGCGCTTGCTCGCGACGTCCGACCTGGTGCTGACCGACAGCGGCGGGGTCCAGGAGGAAGCGCCCGCGCTTGGCAAGCCCGTGCTCGTCATGCGCGAGACGACCGAGCGGCCCGAAGGTATAGAAGCGGGCACCGCCAAGCTTGTCGGAACCGACAAGGCGCGCATCGTTTCCGAAATTTTCAAGCTTTTGGACGACAAGGACGCCTATAACGCCATGGCGCGTGCCCATAATCCCTTTGGTGACGGCACGGCGGCAAAGCAGATTGCGGAGGTTGTTGCGCGTGCCCATTGATACCGAACAGAAGGTGACGGTCCTCGGACTCGGCTATATAGGCCTGCCCACCGCGGCGCTGATCGCGCGCTCCGGCTGCAAAGTCACCGGCGTCGATGTCAGCCAGTCGGTCGTCGATACCGTCAACAACGGCAAAGTGCATATCGAGGAAGTCGATCTCGACGGCCTTGTTCAGGGTGTGGTCTCTCGCGGCGCGCTCAGGGCATCGATCGAGGTCGTCGCAGCCGACACCTTTGTCATCGCGGTTCCCACCCCGCACGACGACGAGCATCGCCCCGACATCAGCCACGTCCTCTTGGCCGCGCGCGCGATCGCACCGCAGCTCGAACCGGGCAATCTCGTGATTCTCGAATCGACATCGCCGGTTGGGACGACCGAAAAACTTGCCGAGTTGATCGCCCAACTGCGCCCTGACCTCAAGGTCCCCGGCACCTGCACCGGTGCCGCCGACATCTTCATCGCCTATTGCCCCGAGCGCGTGCTGCCGGGCCGCATCCTCGTCGAACTGGTCGACAATGATCGCTGCATCGGCGGTATCACCCCGCGTTGCGCCCGCCGGGCGATGACCTTTTACCGCCAGTTCGTGCGCGGTGCCTGCGTCACCACCTCGGCGCGCGCCGCCGAAATGGTCAAGTTGGTCGAGAACAGCTACCGCGACGTCAACATCGCCTTCGCAAACGAGCTGTCGATGATGGCCGAAGAAATGGGTGTCGATGTGTGGGAAGTCATCCGCCTCGCCAACCGGCATCCGCGCGTCAACATCCTCCAGCCCGGGCCCGGCGTCGGCGGCCATTGCATCGCGGTCGACCCGTGGTTCCTCGTCCATGGTGCACCCAACCACAGCCGCCTGATCCGCACCGCGCGTGAGGTCAATCTGGCCAAGACCGCACATGTCATCGGCGCCGCCGAAATGCTGGTGTCGCAGCATCCCGACGCGCGCGTCGCCTGTCTCGGTCTCGCCTTCAAACCTAATATCGACGATTTCCGCGAAAGTCCGGCGGTCGAAGTCGCGGCGGCGCTAGCCCGCCGCTTCGGCAAGCGGATCGAGATCGTCGAACCCTATGCGCGCGGCCTGCCGACGGAATTTGCAGGGACCGGCGCCGAACTGATCGATCTCGATACCGCGCTGGCCGCCTGCGACCTGCTGATCGTCCTCGTCGATCACGAACTGTTCAAATCGATCCCGATCGAGGAACGCGCCGACAAGATCGTCTATGACACGCGCGGGCTTTGGTTGGATCAGCCGAACGCCAGCGGACCCAGCCGCCTGCACCGCGCGGCCTGACGCGCAAGACTTGACGCGCCAGCCAGGTCAGCACAGGACTGGCGAATGCTGACACGGCTTCCAACACTTGTCGTCGAAAAGCCTTGGGGCCGCACCGATATCCCGAGTGACTTCGGTGACTTCGGCGACCGGCGGATCGGTGAAATCTGGTTCGCCAACCCCGATGGCGACGATGCGCCGATCATGGTCAAATTCCTGTTCACGTCGGAACGCCTTTCGATTCAGGTCCACCCCGACGATCAGGCTGCGCAAGCCGCCGGCTTCCCGCGCGGCAAGGAAGAATGCTGGCTGGTATTGAACGCCGACGAAGGCGCTGAACTCGGCGTGGGCTTGACCGCAGAAACGACCCGCGGAAAACTGTACGAT
The DNA here is from genome assembly GCF_965279725.1 of Sphingopyxis sp. Classification (GTDB taxonomy): domain Bacteria; phylum Pseudomonadota; class Alphaproteobacteria; order Sphingomonadales; family Sphingomonadaceae; genus Sphingopyxis. Next base: position 108,922 of record NZ_CBDIIL010000002.1, on the reverse strand, counting down.
GCCGCGCTTGACGGATCGATCGTCGACATGATCGACTGGCGCCAGGCGGCAGTGAACGACTTCGTCTATAACCGCGCCGGGACGATCCATGCGATCGGCGGCGGGCTGACCGTCGTCGAGGTGCAGCAGAATGTGGACTGCACCTATCGCCTCTATGACTATGGCCGCCCGCGCGAACTGCATCTGGACGCAGGATTGAAGGTCTCCACCCCCGGCCCCGTCCATGACCCGCGCGACACCGTCGTCGATCCGGAAACCAGTCGCATGCTGGTCGATGGACCGCATTTCTACCTCGCCCAACTGGCCAGCCCCATCGATACGGCGCTGCTCGGTCGGGCGAGCGGCGAACTCACTTTCGTACCGCTCTCGGCAGGCTGTTCGGTAGCGGGCGAAACCGTCGCGTTGGGTGAAGCGGTGCTGCTCACTTATGCCGCGCAAATCGAACTCGGCAACGGCGCCCGCGCCCTTCTGACCTGGCCCGCCTGACCTCTTCCCCTTGCGGCCCTGCCGCCTGTCTCCCATATCCCCCGCCATGAGCGAAACATCTGCGCACCGTGCCGCGCCTTGGCACGGAACCACCATCCTCTCCGCCCGTACCTCCGACAAGGTCGTCGTCATCGGCGACGGCCAGGTGTCGATGGGTCAGACGGTAATGAAGCCCAACGCGCGCAAGGTCCGTCGCCTCCACGACGGTAGCGTCATCGGGGGCTTTGCCGGTGCGACCGCCGATGCATTCACGCTGTTCGAACGGCTCGAGGCCAAGCTGGAACGCCACAATGGCCAGCTGCTGCGCGCCGCGGTCGAACTGGCGAAGGACTGGCGCACCGACAAATATCTGCGCAATCTGGAGGCGATGATGATCGTTGCCGACAAGGATGTAACGTTGGTGATCACTGGCAACGGCGACGTGCTGGAGCCGAAGGGTGGCATCGCGGCGATCGGATCGGGCGGCAATTACGCCCTGGCCGCCGCGACCGCGCTCGCCGAATATGAACAGGATGCCGAAGTGCTGGTGCGCAAGGCGATGCAGGTCGCGGCCGATATCTGCGTCTATACCAACGACCAGTTCACCCAAGAAACCATTGAAATTCAGGCGTAAACACATGAACAAAGACCTGACGCCAAAGGCGATCGTCGCCGCACTGGACACGCATATCATCGGTCAGACCAACGCCAAGAAGGCGGTGGCCGTGGCGCTGCGTAACCGCTGGCGCCGCCAGCAACTGTCCGCCGACCTACGCGATGAAGTGACCCCGAAAAATATCTTGATGATCGGCCCCACCGGCTGCGGAAAAACCGAGATATCGCGCCGGCTTGCCAAGCTGGTCGATGCCCCCTTCATCAAGGTCGAGGCGACGAAGTTCACCGAGGTCGGCTATGTCGGCCGCGACGTCGAACAAATCGCGCGCGATCTGGTCGAAGAAGCCGTGCGGCTGGAAAAGGACCGCCGCCGCGAAGCGGTGCGCGCCGCCGCCGAGGAAGCCGCGATGGAACGGCTGCTCGATGCGCTCACCGGCAAAGGCGCGAGCGAGGCAACGCGCCAGAGTTTTCGCCAGCGCATCCGCGAAGGGCATCTTGACGATAGCGAGGTCGAGATCGAGGTGGCCGACGCCCCGGCCATGCCATTCGAACTGCCCGGTCAACCGGGTCAGATGGGGATGATAAACCTGTCCGACATGCTGGGCAAAGCGATGGGCGGCGCCCCCAAAAAGCGCCGCAAGCTGAAAGTCATCGAAGCCGCCACGCGTCTGATCGAGGAAGAGCAGGATAAACGGCTCGATCAGGATGACGTCGCCCGTATCGCGCTCGCCGATGCCGAAGCCAATGGCATCGTCTTTCTCGACGAAATCGACAAGATCGCGGTCAGCGATGTGCGCGGCGGTTCGGTCAGCCGCGAAGGCGTTCAGCGCGACCTACTGCCGCTGATCGAAGGAACGACCGTTGCGACCAAATATGGTCCGATGAAAACCGACCATATCCTGTTCATCGCATCGGGCGCCTTCCATGTTGCCAAACCGAGCGATCTGCTGCCCGAGCTTCAGGGCCGTCTGCCGATCCGCGTTGAACTGAACGCGCTGACCGAGGATGATTTCGTCCGCATCCTCAGCGAAACCAAGGCTGGATTGCCCGAACAATATGTGGCGTTGCTCGGTACCGAAGGTGTCACCCTGTCCTTCACCGAAGATGCGATTGCGCGCGTCGCCAAGTTGGCGGCCGAGGTCAACGAACGGGTCGAGAATATCGGCGCGCGGCGGCTCCAGACGATCATGGAGCGGCTGGTCGAAGAGGTCAGCTTTGGAGCGGAAGACATGTCGGGCACCACGCTCGCCATCGATGCTGCTTATGTCGAAAACCAGCTTTCGGAAATCGTCGGCGATACCGACCTCAGCAAATATGTGCTCTAGAGTGTGAACGTTCGGACGAACGTAATAGGGCTTCTTTTCAGCCTTTCGTTCGCCGAACTTCATTTGACTTTTTCGGTCCGTCAATGCGATAATTGGTGCGACACGGTCACAACGGGTTGCAACCGACCGGCGCGGAGACAGTAATGACAGACGAGGAAGTCGCCCCGGAACAGGGCGAGCTGGCGATTACGCGTACCGGCGACCGGCTTCGGCTGGCGCGGGAGGCTGCGGGATTGTCGCTTGCCGATGTCGCGACCCGGACGCGGATCACCCAGCGGCATCTGGCTGCTATCGAAAAATCCGATTTTTCAGAACTCCCGGGGCGGACCTATGTCACCGGGTTCGCGCGGGCCTACGCCCGTGCAGTCGACCTGCCGGAGGCCGAAGTCGGCGCCGCACTCCGCCGCGAACTCGAAGAGGACGCTTATGGCGCGCGGCCACTTTACGAAGCCTATGAACCCACCGATCCAGCGCGCCTGCCCACGGCCCGGATGACCTGGACACTGGTGATCGTCGCGTTGCTCCTGGCGTCGGCCTATGGCGTATGGCGCTTCCTGTCGGTCGAACCTGGCGAAGCGCTGATCGCCGCGCAGAATCGAGCCGCCGATGCATCCGAGGCGCCGCAAAGCGATGCCGCTGCGCCCCCGACAAGCAAAGCCGGCGCCGCGCCATCGGCGATCGCCGCCAACGCGCCGGTGGTGCTGACGGGCATTTCAGAGGTTTGGATCGGGTTCGATGATGCGGCGGGCAAGACCGAAAATTGGCGCACCCTCGATCCGGGCGAAACCTATCAGGTGCCGCCCGAATATATCGAGCAGTTCACGCTCCGCACGAGCATTCCGCAGGCGCTGAAGGTGACCGTCGGCGGCCGCGACGTCGGGGCGATCGGCCCCGCCGACACGCTGGTAAAGGGCGTTTCGCTCAAGCCCGGCGATCTGGTCGGACGCGCTGAAGGAAATGGCGCACCCAGCGCCGCGGTGCCCGGCGCGCGGGCGCAGCCAAAGGGCTGAATCGGCAATCTTTCGGGCCGACGCGAGCGGCAGCGTACCGAATTGGGTTTGCGCTGGCGCGCGTTGCCGCGTTATGTACGGTGAGATGGTTAATTGGGTGGGGGCCGAACGGCAAATGAAGATGCGTCAGATTACCTTCCTCGGAGCGGCTTCCGTCGCGCTGATGGCGACGATGCCTGCCTATGCGCAGGACGGCGCGATCGACAAGCGAGTGGAGCGTCTGGAAAAGGAAATGCGGGCGGTCCAGCGTTCGGTTTTTCCAGGCGGCAGTCCGACTTTTTTTGAAGGCGAGATCGCACCGGACAATACGCCGGGCGAACGCGCCCGCAGCAACGCGCCGGTCATCGACCTGACCGCGCGCGTCGATGCGCTCGAAAACCAGCTTCAGACGCTGACCGGGCAGACGGAACAGAACGCCTTCCATCTCCGCGAGCTGGAGAAACAGTTCACCGCGTATAAAACCGAAATGGACAAGCGTTTTGCCGATCCTGCGGCTATCGCAACCCCCGCCAGCGTTATCGCGGCCCCGGCAGTCAGACCGCCCGCTACGGCATCGACAGTCGCCGCTGCACCGACGAAAAAACCGGCGACGCCCGCCGCGAAGCCCGCCGGAACGGCGCCCGACGCAGCACGGCTCGCGCTGGTCAAGAAAGTCGAGATTCCGGCGACGGGCAATGAAACCAAAGACGCTTATGATTACGGCTACCGCCTGTGGGAAGCGAAGCTCTATCCCGAAGCGCAGGTCCAGCTGAAACAGGTGGTGACCAAATGGCCGAGCAGCAGTCAGGCCAGCTTTGCCCAAAACCTGCTTGGCCGGGCGTATTTGGACGAGGGCAAGCCCAGCCTTGCCGCGGTGGCTTTTTATAACAATTACAAGGATCGCCCCAGCAGCGCCCGCGCGCCACACAGCCTGATGTACATGGGTGTCGCGCTCGACAAGCTGGGCCGCAAGGCCGACGCCTGCAAAGCGTTCCGCGAGCTCGATGAAGTCTATGGTGATAAAGCGCCGCAGGATGTTCGTACCGATGCAGCCGCCGCAAAAACAAAAGCAGGTTGCTGACCGCGACAGCGCCGACCGGCTGGCGGGCGACCTTCGCGCGCTCGCTGGATCCGACTGGCACCGCTTCCATTACGGCGTGGCGGTGTCGGGCGGTCCCGACAGCATGGCGCTGCTCTGGTTGATGGCAACGCTGCTGCCCGGACAGGTCTGGGCGGCGACGGTCGATCATGGCCTTCGCAAAGGATCCGATGAAGAAGCGCGCATGGTGGCCAGCTTCTGCAATCGCGAACATATCCCTCATTCGACGTTGCGACCTGCCGTACCGATCACGGGGTCATTACAGGCCGCAGCGCGCGCGGAGCGATATCATCTGCTCGATCAGTGGCGTGGTGCCAACGCTCTCGACCATATTGTCACCGCGCATCATGCCGACGATCAGCTTGAAACGATCGTCATGCGGCTCAATCGCAGCAGCGGCGTCAGCGGCCTCGCTGCAATCCGCGCCCGCAATGGCGTCGTGATCCGACCACTGTTACAATGGCGGCGCAGCGATCTGGTTCACCTTGCGCTCGAAAACGACCTGCCATTTGTCGAGGATCCGTCGAACAGCAATAATCGCTTTGATCGGGCCCGTCTTCGGCTGGCGCTCAAATCGCAAACCGTGCTCGATCCTGCGGCTGCGGCGCGTTCGGCCGGCTGGCTCGCCGAGGCCGACGAAGCGATCGATTGGGCCGTCGAGCGCTTGATCGCGTCCTGGCCGGACGCCTCGGATATCGCCGTTATCCGCAACGAAACCTATCCTCCGGAGGTATTTCGCCGCATCGTCGCGCAACGGCTGCGCGCCAATGCGCCGCAGCTCGCGGTGCGCGGTGCATCACTCGACGGCGTTATCGCCGCGATGCATCAGGGGAAACGCGCGATGGTCGGTGCGCTGCTGATCGACGCCGTCCGCGGCTTTGAAGGGACGATTTGGCGCATTTCTGCTGCACCGCGCCGGAAACTGCCCAAAAAGGCCTGATTGGCTCATTGTCATTTAACGCGATTATCCTATCTTGTGGAGATAGGAGCGCGCTGCCGCGCCGATTAGGAAAGATTCCGCATGCAGGACGACAAGGAACCGCAGGGCAATCCCTGGATGAAGAGCGTGATGATCTGGAGCGGCATTTTGCTCGCCATGCTCCTCGTCGCCTCAATGTTCGGCGGAACGGCGCAGCCTGCGGGCGGTACGCTTGCCTATTCGGAATTCCGTCAAAAGATCGAGGAAGGTGCCGTCAAGGATGTCGTCCTGTCCGAAGACAAGGTGACCGGGACGCTTTCGAACGGCGACCGTTTCACCGCCAATGTCGTGCGCGATCCCGAACTGCTCAAAATGCTCAACGACAACAACGTCAAATATGACGGCAAGGCTAACGAAGCGCCCAATTTCTGGATGTATATGCTCATCCAGTCGCTGCCGTTTCTGCTGATCCTCGGCATCGCTTTCTTCGTGTTCCGCCAGGTGCAGAAGAACAATGGCTCGGGAGCGATGGGTTTTGGCAAATCGCGCGCCAAGATGCTGACCGAAAAGCAGGGCAAGGTGACCTTCGACGACGTCGCGGGTATCGACGAAGCCCGCGAAGAACTCGAGGAAATCGTTGAATTTCTGCGCGATCCGACCAAATTTTCCCGACTTGGCGGCCAGATTCCAAAGGGCGCGCTGCTGGTCGGCTCGCCAGGCACCGGCAAGACCCTGCTCGCCCGCGCCATCGCGGGTGAAGCGGGCGTCCCCTTCTTCACCATTTCGGGTTCGGACTTCGTCGAAATGTTCGTCGGCGTCGGCGCCAGCCGCGTCCGCGACATGTTCGAACAGGCCAAGCGCAACGCGCCCTGCATCGTGTTCATCGATGAAATCGACGCCGTCGGTCGCCATCGTGGTGCCGGGCTTGGCAACGGCAATGACGAGCGCGAACAGACACTTAACCAGCTTCTCGTCGAAATGGACGGCTTCGAGGCGAACGAAGGCATCATCATCGTCGCCGCAACCAACCGCCCCGACGTGCTCGATCCCGCCCTGCTGCGTCCGGGCCGCTTCGATCGCCAGGTCGTCGTTCCGCGCCCCGACATCGAAGGCCGCCAGAAGATCCTGGAAGTCCACACCCGCAAAAAGCCGCTCGCCCCCGACGTCGACCTGCGCCGCGTCGCGCGCGGAACGCCGGGCTTCTCGGGCGCCGATCTGGCTAATCTTTGCAACGAAGCGGCCTTGCTCGCAGCGCGCAAAGGCAAGCGCCTGATCGCCAATGACGAGTTCGAAGAGGCCAAGGACAAGGTCATGATGGGCGCCGAACGCCGATCGATGGTGATGACCGAGGACGAAAAGAAATCGACGGCGTATCACGAAGCCGGGCACGCCCTCGTTTCACTGCACGTCGAAGGCTGCGATCCGCTGCACAAGGTCACGATCATCCCACGCGGCCGCGCGCTGGGCGTGACGTGGAACCTGCCGGAACGCGATCGCTATTCGATGAGCATGAAGCAGATGAAGGCGCGTCTCGCGCTCTGCTTCGGCGGCCGCATCGCCGAACAGCTGATCTATGGCAAGGACGAGCTCAACACGGGCGCGTCGAACGACATCCAGCAGGCCACCGAAATGGCCCGCTCGATGGTCATGGAATATGGCATGTCGGACAAGCTTGGCTGGCTGCGCTATCGCGACAATCAGGACGAAGTGTTCCTGGGCCACAGCGTGTCGCGCGCGCAGAATATGTCGGAAGACACCGCGCGCCTCATCGACGCCGAAGTGCGCCGTCTGGTCGAAGAAGGCGAGAATGTCGCGCGCAAGGTTCTGACCGACAACCTCGACGAGCTCCATCTGCTCGCCGGTGCGCTGCTTGAATATGAAACGCTTTCGGGTGACGAGTCGAAGCGAGCGATCAAGGGTGAGGATATTGGCCGCGAGGACGATGCTGACAAGCGCGGCACACCGGTTTCAGGCCACGCCGGCTCGCTGCCGCAGATCAAGCGCAAACCGCGCCGTCCGCTGGGCGACGCCAATCCCCAGGGCGCTTAGGCCGCTCGGCCTAACGCTTTTCGATTCAGGCATTATTCATTGGCTGAGGGCAATTTGCGGGGCATGACCGTGCGGAAACAAGCTCGCATCTTGCCTGTCCTGGTTGCTGTTCCGTTGCTTTGCGCGATGGCGCCGGGCGACATGAGCGTGGCGGCTTTTCTGTCGCGAGCGGACGCGCTCGCGCCGCTCGGCCCGCTCGCACTGGCGACGCCGCAGGGCAATCAATTGAAAGGCGAGGTGGTCGCCGCGGGCAAACGCTACAAGACCCGCATCGACGCCGATCGCCGTGCGGGTCGGAAAACGACCAGTTGTCCTCCTGACTCGGGGACGCTGACCCCCGATCAGTGGCTGGCGCACCTGCGATCCTACCCCGCCGCCGTCCGCAGGACCGTCAGCGTCAACGCGGCCTTCGAGAGCTTGATGAAGAAACGCTACCCCTGCCCCGCCTGATGCGCCATGGAGCGATCGACAAAGGAGACGGCGATGACCGGTAAATCGTGGAAAACTATCGCGCTGGCGGCCGTTCTGGCGATGGGGACACAGCCTGCGGCGGCGCAGGGCACGGGCGTGCTGACGAACAAGGTGGAACTGGAAAAACTGACTCCCGCGGCCGATGGGCGCGAAGCCACAAAAACCTATACTTCGCCCGAGGTCGTTGTTCCCGGCGATCGGATTCGCCTCACGCTAATTTTCACGAACAATGGGGCTGCTCCGGCAGCGGGCGTCAACCTGACCAACCCCATTCCCGCCGCGTTGATATTCGATGGAACGAGCGACACAGCGGGATTCTCTGTCTCCGTCGATGGCGGGAAGACGTTCGGCGCGCTTGCTTCGTTGACCATCCCCATTACTGGCGCGGCACCGCGTCCCGCCGTCGCGGCCGATGTCACGCATGTTCGCTGGCTATGGCCCGACCCCGTGGCACCCGCACAAAGCCGATCGGTCGCGTTTTTCGGGCGCGTCCGGTGATCCAACGGCGGCGCTAGCCGATGACGATTTATTGCGATGAATCAGGTGGACTCAACGCGGGCGCCATGACCTTTTCGGCGGTGATGCTCACCCCGCAGGCGGCCGCCGATATCCATGCACGGTTTCGCAGCGTGACCGGGCTCCGCGGTGAACTCAAGGGCAGCCGAATTAGTGTCGTCGAGCGCGCCTATCTGCTCGAGCTGTTCGACCGCGCTGGCGGGCGCGCCTGGGTTGCCGTCGCCGAGCGCGACAAGCTGGCACAGAACCCGGGCGGAACGCTGCCCAGCGACCTCGCCCTTTACACCGCGCTGCTCAATCTTGCGATTGGACGTTGGCTACCCGAAACGGGCGGCGTCTGCACCGACGTCGTGATCGACGAGGGCCGTTACGATCCGAAGATCCTTGCGCATGTCCGCGAAGAAATACAGGCGGGGCTTGGCGCATGGGGCCGCGCGTCGCTGGCCGACAGCAAGAGAAGCGACGGGGTCCAGATCGCTGATGTGATCGCCAACAGCTTGTTCAATATCACTATAGGCTCGCAGCGGGCGCATCGCATTCAGCGAATTCTCGACCCGATGCTGGCGTCGAAAGCCATTCGCGTCGCCGAACTGACGCAGCTTCCATGAAGAAAGGGCCGCAGTTTCCTGCGGCCCCCCTGGTCTCGAAGAATCGCTATGCTTATTCGAAGTCGTTGCCACCACCCGCGGGGCTGCGCGGCGGCGCGGCAGCGGTCAGGCGAAGCGCTTCGGCCGAGCGGCTGATCGAGCTGATCTCATCCGGCGTATCATCATCGTCGACGACAACCTTCTGCAGCGACGTCGTCAGCGTTTCCTTCAGGTCCTTCGGGCGCACGGTCTGTTCGGCGATTTCGCGCAGCGCGACGACGGGGTTCTTGTCGCGGTCACGATCGACGGTCAGTTCCGAGCCGCCCGAAATTTCGCGCGCACGGTGCGCGGAAAGCAGGACCAGGTCGAAGCGGTTGGGAATCTTGTCGACGCAATCCTCGACGGTAACGCGGGCCATGTTATTTCCTTAGATATAGGAGAGACCAGCCTTTTTAGGAGGCGTGGCGGCAAGCGCTGCGCGCTAGCAGCAAGGCCCGTCCCTGTCAATCTAAGCGCCGCCCTTGCGGGTCTTGCGACGCCCCGCCTATGAGCAAGCCATGACCGAAGCGCCCCGCCCCGCCCGCGATCCCGATACGCTGACCGCTGACGTCGCCGGGCACCGACTGGAAGTCATCGTCGACGGCGACCAGCGCCTGAAACGCATTCTTGCGCTACTCGCCGGCGCCATCCGCAGCATCGACATCGTCATGTATATCTTCGAGCATGATGCCGCCGGGACGCGCGTCCTCGATGCAATGACAGCAGCCGCGCGACGCGGCGTCCGGGTGCGCGCGGTGATCGACAGCTTCGGTTCGTCGGATATATCCGACAGTATCTTCGGGTCGCTGCGCGCCGCCGGCGGCAGCGTGACGTTTTTCTCGCGGCGCTGGCGTTCAAGCTATTTGATCCGCAACCACCAGAAATTGCTGTTGATCGACGACGACGTGGCGGTGACCGGCGGGTTCAACATCGCGACCCCCTATCTTGGCACGCATCCGGACAATTGCTGGTTCGACCTGGGCGTCGTCGTGCGCGGGCCGTCGGTGGCGCGGATGGTCGCCTGGTTCGAGGAAATCCACGATTACACCGTGAACAACGACGGCAAGCTGTTGATGCTCCGCCGCCTGATCCGCGAATGGCCCGTCGAGGCGGGACCGGTGACCTGGCTGGTCGGCGGACCGACCCAGCGGCTGTCGCCCTGGGCGCGCGCGGTGCGGACCGACCTAAAGAGCGCGCGCCAGCTCGATATGGTGATGGCCTATTTCTCGCCAGGTCAGGGCATGCTGCGTAGGTTGGGTCGTGTCGCGCGGCAGGGCCGGGCGCGCTTCATCATGGCGGCAAAGTCCGACAACGCCGCGACGATCGGTGCCTCGCGCCTGCTCTATGGCTATCTCCTGCGCAAACACGCGCAGATATGGGAATATCGCCCATGCAAGCTGCATATGAAGCTGATCGTCATCGACGATATTGTCTATGTCGGCACCGCCAACTTCGACATGCGTAGCCTGTTCGTGAATGTCGAAGTGATGCTGCGCGTGGTCGATGCAGGTTTCGCCGAACGGATGCGCGGCTTCATAGCGGCGCAGCAGTACGACTGCGACGACATCACCCCTGCCGAGCACAAAGCGCGCGCTGGCTGGCTCACCCGGCTGCGCTGGACGCTGGCTTGGCTCGTTGTGGGTGCGGCGGACTATACGGTTTCGCGGCGGCTCAATTTCGGGCTCGGCGAGACCGACCCTGATCTGGAAGTTTAGTCTTTCCAGCCCCAGAACAGGAAGCAAGGCGGCACGTTGACCCATTCGAACGCATTGTCGATGCGGGCGAAGTACGGCGCGAGGAAATCGCGGGCGCGGGCGCGGAACTGATAGACAAGGAACGCGCCGCCGGGGCGCAGCACACGATGAGTGGCCGCCGCGATCGCGGGGCCAACCCCGGCAGGAAGCGTCGAAAACGGCAAGCCCGACAACACATAGTCGGCCTTTTCAAAGCCGTGCGCCGCGATGATCGCCTCGACGTCGGACGCCGACCCATGAACCGGGATAAAGCGGCTGTCGCGGATGTCCTTGCGCAGATAGTCGATAAAATCTTCGTTGGTGTCGATCGCGATCAGCGTGGCATCGCCCGCCATACGCTCGAGTACCGGGCGGCAAAAGGTGCCGACCCCCGGGCCATATTCCACGAACAGCCTGGTGTTTTTCCAATCGACCGGTCGCAGCATGTGGCGGATCAGCGTCGGCGACGACGGTACGATCGATCCCACCATGACGGGATGCTTGATAAAACCGCGGACAAACATGCCCCATGGTCCGAAAAAGCGCTTCAGCCTCCCGCGAAACCGACGGGCCAGCGGAACTTTCGTTTCTTGGGCCTGCGCCCGCGGATTGGTCATGTTGGCTTTCGCGTTGTTTCGGTTGCCCATGGCGTGGCAAAAACGGGGCGATGGCGCAAGGAAAGAGTCGGTCTTGACTCTGGACAGTCCGATCCTCGCGTGTAGGGAAAGGCAGCATTACCGACAATGAACGGCAAAAAGGGGGCATCCGGCATGGTGACAGAATCCCGCTCGATCCCCGCGGATCGCATGACGGTTCTGTTTGCGGTCATGCTGGTTGCCGCTGCCGGCAATACGGCGATGCAGTCGATCCTCCCGGCGATCGGCGCCAAATTGCATATTCCCGATGTCTGGGTCAGCCTCGCGTTCAGCTGGTCTGCGCTCCTATGGGTTCTGACTGCCCCCCATTGGGCGCGGCAGTCCGACAAGCGTGGCCGCAAGGCGCTGATGGCGATGGGAGTTATCGGCTTCATGTCGTCCATGGCGCTGTGCGGGCTGACGCTCTGGGCCGGTCTTCAGGGCTATCTGGCAGCCGGCGTCACCTTCGTTATCTTTGCCGTATTCCGTAGTCTTTATGGTGGTTTCGGCTCGGCGTCGCCGCCCGCGGTGCAGGCCTATGTCGCCGCCCGCACCGAACCTGCCGAGCGTACCCAGGCGCTGTCGCTCGTTTCATCGTCGTTCGGGCTTGGCACGGTCATCGGCCCCGCGATCGCGCCCTTCTTCATTCTCCCGTTTGTCGGTCTGGCCGGTCCATTGCTGGTCTTTGCGCTGATCGGGTTGATCGTGCTGGTTCTGCTGCGCTGGCGATTGCCCGACGACGTGCCGCGCTTCGCGGCGCGCGGTTCCATCGCCGCCTATCCGACATCTGCCGGATCACCCGAGGCCGCGACCGATGACAGCGACGACGAGGTCGTCGATCCGAGCGCCGCCGCCGCGCCGCCGTTGCGGTGGACCGACCCGCGCGTCCGGCCTTGGCTACTGGCCGGGCTATTTGGCGGCCAGGCCCAAGCGATGATGCTGGGAGTGATCGGCTTTCTTATCCTCGATCGCCTGCATCTTCGCCCACGCCCCGATGAAGGCGCAGCAATGACCGGCATCGTGCTGATGGCCGGCGCGTTCGCGACCTTGCTGTCGCAATGGGGGCTGATCCCGCTGCTCAAGCTGTCGGCGCGGACCGCGGTACTGGTCGGTGCGGCGCTGGGCGGCGCGGGACTGATCATGACCGGGCTGTCGCAGGAACTCCACGGGATCATCATCGGCTTTGCCCTCGCCTCGCTGGGCTTCGGGCTGTTCCGTCCGGGTTTCACCGCCGGCGCCTCGCTGTCGGTGCCGCGACGCGACCAAGGCAGCGTCGCGGGCATGACCGCGTCGATCAATGGGTCGGCCTATATCATATCCCCAGCGGTCGGAGTACTGCTATACAATTGGCACCCGATGGTCGCTTACGGCCTGATGTCCGGATTTTGTGGCTGGCTGGTCCTGTGGGGGTGGAAAGCCCTCCGCCAGAACCAGCCAACCGCCTAATCCTTCACGTCGTCGCCGTCGTGCTTTCGCTCGCGAACCGGCTTCAGCATGCCTGGCGCAAAAAAGCCGATCGGATCGACGCTCATGGCGTTCTGCTTGATCTCGCCCTGAATCTTTTCATAATCCTTTTCCATTGCTTCGGTCACCGACGCGCGCGTGTCTTCCAGCGCCGCTTCGAAATCGGCCATCGTCACGATATCGCTGTTAATCGACCGTTTGAGCGCTGCCAGTCCGGCGCGGCGCGTCAAATCTTCAAGGTCCGCCCCGGTAAACCGATCCGACTTTTCGGCCAGCACGGCAAGATCGACATCGTCAGCCAGCGGCATCTTCCCGGTCTGGATTTCCAGGATGCGACGCCGCCCTTCCTTGTCGGGCACCGCGACATAGATCAGCTCGTCGAGCCGTCCGGGACGCAGCAGCGCCGGGTCGATCAGGTTCGGGCGGTTGGTCGCACCAATCACGACGACTGACTGCATCTCCTCAATGCCGTCCATCTCGGCCAGGATCGTGTTGACGACGCGTTCGGTCACCTGCGGCTCGCCCGACGTCCCGCTGCCGCGCGCCGGCACCAGACTGTCGAGTTCGTCGATGAATATGATCGTCGGCGCAACCGCACGCGCGCGCGCAAACAAGCGCGCGATCTGTTGCTCGCTTTCGCCATACCATTTTGACAGCAAATCCGACGACTTGATCGAAATGAAATTGGCATCGGATTCGCGCGCCGCCGCTTTCGCCAGCAACGTCTTGCCGGTACCTGGCGGCCCATAGAGCAGGAACCCCTTGGCGGGCCGAATACCCAGACGTCGGAATGCCTCGGGATGCTTCAATGGCAGCTCGATCCCCTCGATCAGCTTCTCGCGCGCCGCATCCAGCCCGCCGATGTCGCTCCACCGCGTCGTCGGCGCCTGCACCATAACTTCGCGCATCGCCGACGGCTGCACCCGCTTCAGGGCGTTACTGAAATCGTCGCGCGTCACGCGCAATTCTTCCAGCACTTCGGGTGGGATCGTGCCTTCCGCCAGATCGAGTTTGGGCATGATCCGCCGTACCGCTTCGATCGCCGCCTCGCGCGTCAACGCCGCCATATCAGCGCCGACAAAACCAAAGGTCGTGCGCGCGAGCTCGGCCAGATCGACATCGGCGGACAGCGGCATTCCGCGCGTGTGGATGCCCAGAATCTCCCGCCGTCCGCTTTCGTCGGGTACGCCGATGATGATTTCACGATCGAACCGGCCCGGACGACGCAGCGCTTCGTCAATCGCATCGGGGCGATTGGTTGCGGCAATGACGACCAGATTGGTGCGAGGTTCAAGCCCGTCCATCAGCGTCAGCAACTGCGCGACAAGCCGCTTTTCGGCTTCGCCCGTCACCTGTCCGCGTTTGGGCGCAATCGAATCGATCTCATCGATGAACAGGATCGACGGCGCCGCCTTGGCGGCCGCCTCGAACACGTCGCGCAGGCGTTTTTCGGATTCGCCATAAGCGCTGCCCATGATTTCGGGGCCGTTGATCAGGAAGAACTGCGCGTCGCTCTCGTTGGCGACCGCGCGCGCCAGTCGGGTTTTGCCGGTTCCCGGCGGGCCGTGCAGCAACACGCCGCGGGGCGGATCGACGCCCAGACGCTGAAACAGTTCGGGATAGCGCAGCGGCAATTCGACCATCTCGCGCAGCTGATCGATCGTCTCGCCGAGCCCGCCGAGATCGTCATAGGTCACGTCGGTGCGGCGCGCGTCCTGCGGCTCCTGATATTCGGGCAGCAATTCGATTTCGGTATTCTCGTCGATGAACACGACGCCCTTTGGCGCTGCCGACACCACGATCAGCCGAACCTCGGCCAGCGCATAGGCGGGGGCGTTGAGCATCTGGCGCAGCTGCGGCGGCATATCGCCCGACGGCAAACGCTGCTGGCCAGCCGTTGCGACCGTATCGCCCGCGACCAGTGGCCGACCGAAAAAGCTACGCTTCAGCGCGTTCGCCGATCCTTGCAGACGCAGATTTTCCTGCGCCGGGGCGAACACGACCCGTGTCGCCGGACGCGTCTCGACACGGCTGAGCATCACCATATCGCCCGCGCCCGCGCCGGCATTGGCGCGCTGCAAACCGTCGAGGCGAATGACCTCCAGCCCTTCATCTTCGGCATAGGGAAGAACCACGCGCGACGCGGTTTGCCGCTTGCCGCTGATCTGGATAATATCGCCTTCGGTGACGCCCAGTTCGGCCATTGCGGAGCGTGGAATACGCGCGATGGCGCCGCCGCTTTCCTCGGCGCGCGAATTCGCCACCTGCAATTTTACCTGTTTTTCATTTACCGCGGCGTCGGCCAAGGCGCATCTCCCTCAAAAAGGTCAGAATGCCGAAGATAGGGTGGTCGTTCCCGATTTGCGACCCCCGCCCTGTGCCGACTTATGACGCAGTGCACAAAATTGTGGCAAGTCGCGCGGGGTCATGTCATCATTGCATCCGCATATGCCCCGCCTACCTCCCCTCAGCAGCATGGAGGCCTTTCTGGAGGTCGCCCGCTACGGCACGGTCAAGGCCGCCGCGATCGAGCTTGGCCTGTCCATGCCCGCACTGTCGCGTCGCATCCAGACGCTTGAGCATTCGGTCGGGCGTCCGTTGTTTAATCGCCATCACCATGGGCTCAGCCTGACCGAAGCTGGACGCACCTTGCAGGGACAGCTGTCGCCTATCCTCGATGAACTCAGGACCGTGATCGGCCAGATCGGCAGTCCCGACGCGTCGCTACGGCTCCACCTCAACGTTCTGCCGCTATTTGCCCAGCAGCGCCTGTTTCCGCGACTCCCGGAACTGCGCCGGGCCCATCCCGAACTGCACATCGACATCGACACGATGTCGCATGCCGAAGCTCGGTTGGGTGACGGCATCGACGCCGCGATCGCGCTCGCGCGAACGATCGACCCCGCGCTCTATGCGGCGCGGCTCGATCAGGATAAGGTCTTCCCGATCGCTGCCAAGACGCTGGCGGATGGCGACCGTCCGTTTGTCGTACCGGAACAGTTGCAACGGATGACCGTCCTCCTGCACCGAGAAATGCCCGAGACCTTCAGCGAGTGGAAAAAGGCGGTCGGCATGCCGTATCTCGAACCGGCGGGGATCGACTATTTCGATTCGGGACCGCTCATGCTAGAGGCCGCCGCGCAGGGTATCGGTGTCGCGTTCATGCACGGTCATCATTTCGACGACGCCCATGACGCCAGGCTGATACGGCTCTTCGATTTCGACGTCGACAGCCCGTACAGCTATTGGTTCGTCTGCCGCCCGCGCGCGCTGCGCCAGCCGGCGGTAAAATTATTTCACGACTGGCTGCTGGCGGCAAAGATCTAGCCGTTTTGTAATCGCATATCCTCACCAGGCTATTCGTTAACGTTTGCAGTCTGCGACGGGGATGAGCTATGCTTTCATCCAGTTTTTGCGAGGGACAATATGGCAATCGATAACGATAAATATTTTCCGGCAGCGTTCAACGATTACCTTCAAACGCTGACGGACCTGATCCGCCAATATCCCGATGCCAAGATTCTTGAGTTGGGGGGCGGAAGGCTGCCCTCATTCAAGCTGCATCAATTGCCGTCGAGTATCTCCACTTACACGGTCAACGATATTGACCCGGCCGAGCTTGCAATGACAAGTGACGATTATGACAAGGCATGCTTCGATGTTGTTGGCGATGTCTCGCAGTTCAAAGGCCAGTTTGATGTCATTTTTTCCAGGACGCTGATTGAACACGTCAAAGACGGTGTAAAAATGCATGAAAATGTCGTCTCGCTTTTGAAACCCGGCGGGGTCGCTTTCCATCTTGCGCCCACGCTCTATTCGCCACCTTTTGTGATGAACAAGTTGCTACCCGAGAGACTTTCGCAGCGGCTCCTCTACACGTTTTTTCCCAAGCGCGGAGCGCACAAGGACAAGTTTCCTGCCTATTACTCGTGGTGTTTTGGTAACCGAGCTAAAATGACCGCCATGCTGTTAAAGGCAGGTTTCGCAGATGCGACAATTCGATCCTTTTATGGCCACGATTATTTTCGTAAAATTCCGATCGTTCGGCAGGTGGACGGTGCCTTCTCGGCGCTTGCCGCAAAACATGACTGGTCGAGTTTCGGATCTTACGCCCACATCATCGCGCGGCGTTGAGCGCTAACGACACACTTCCTTTTTCTCTTACAATGCTGCTACGCCGCCGTAGCGCCGATGGCGAATGCCGCAGATTAGCGACGCTGCAGGAATCAAAGGATTGTCTTAGGACGAATGGTGCTGCTGGGGAGGATTGAACTCCCGACCTCGTCATTACCAATGACGCGCTCTACCACTGAGCTACAGCAGCCACCGAAACACCCGCAAACGCCTGTTCGCTGGGCAGGCGCGGCCTATGGCGGGGTGCCCTTCGCCTGTCAAGGTGCGAGGGTTGACGATACAGTAATTTCACGCGCATGGGTTGCCGCGTGAGCAAGACGCCCTCCCCCGCCGACATCGAACGCCAGCAGCGTCTAGCCGAAGCGCTGCGCGCCAACCTGCGCAAACGCAAGGTGCAGGCCCGCGAAACGAAAACTGAAGCCGACGTTAAAGGCTGACCGTCACGGTCACCGCATCGCCCTCGGCCAGTCCCTCGGCTTTGCGAACCGCTGCTTTTACGGGCAGAATCCAGCCGCCGCTCTCCTTGTGCGGAAAGACCGACGTCTTCCAGCTCGTCTCGCCGATTATGACCGCGACCCGCGCCGATCCGAACCCCTTGCGCCCATCGAGCCATTGCCCGCTGATCGCCGCCAACCGAATGCCGTCGGCCGCGTCGCCCGCGATCGTGAGGAAAAACCACGCCGCGGGCGCGTTAGCGGACTGCCAGCGCCAGAGCGGGGTGATGACGGTGAATTCCTCCAACGCTATTTCGCGGCGATCGAACGCACCGGCACCGGGATATTGCAGATATCCGCGCCGCCCGCAGGCTTGATGAAGAACGGATCGCGTCGGTTGGCGCGAGCATCGGCGTAGCGCGCGAAGCTGTCGCTTTCGGTCGACAGATATTCGAACTTCGGCTGCGCGGCGGCAGGCAAAGTGTCGGCGAGCCGGATCGAGGCGATCGGCACGCGCTCTTTGTCGTCCTCATAGAAACCGAGTGCGCCGGTGCCGCGCGGCAGGCTGGACAGATGTTCGATCCCGCTGATCACGCGACCGACGACGGCGATATTGCGGTCGAGATGGCGCGGCGCGTGGCCGATGACGGCGTAAAGTTCAGCGCCGCTGCCCGTGTCTGGCGACAGGTTGCGGCCGACACCCACCGTTCCATAGCAATGGACGGGCCACAGCTCTCCATTATTACCGCGGCCAACTGGCCAGCCCCAAAGCGCTTGGCTCGACGCATAGGGATCGGCAATGATCGGCGCCGAGCGCCGCATTGCCCGAGCAGCATCCCATCCCGCAGCGCCAGCTCGGCTTACGACATAATCGCCCTCCGGCACCGGCACCAATCCCTTCGGCAGTGCCTTTTTCTCGGTCGCATCGCCCCATTGCGCGACATAATTGTCCTGCACCCGGTTGACGCTGGTACCGTCCCACCAATGCGCAGCGGCGAGTTTGCGGATATTGCCGATCCACCCTTGGGCAAAAGGTGCGGGCATCAACTGGATCACGACCCTGCGCGCCTTGCCTTGAGCGTCGGGCGCCAGGTCCATCACCAGCAGATCAGACGCGGCGATCGCGATCCAGTCGCTGGCGGGCGCCGCCGCCGCAATCTCTCCGGGCGACGGAATCGGTGTCGGCTCCTGGGCGGTGACCGGAAAGGCGAGCGAAGCGGCAGCGGCGGCAAGAAGCAGATGTTTCATGCTCCCATGTCTGCCATGCTCATGCGACTTGCGAAAGCCCCGTCCAGCGATTAGGGCGCGCCTTCCATGCATGCGGAGCGGTGGCCGAGTGGTCGAAGGCGCTCGCCTGGAAAGTGAGTATAGGTCAAAAGCCTATCGTGGGTTCGAATCCCACCCGCTCCGCCATCGGACCCTCGGGTCCGATCTCCCGTCAGGCGAAATGGAGCCGGCGATATTTCCCGCGAAAATAGAGCAGCGGATCGCGGTGCGGTTCGAACTGCGCGCGCACGACGCGGCCGACCAGGATGAAATGGTCGCCCGCTTCATGGAGCGATTCGCGCTCGCATTCGAACGACACCAGCGAACTGCCGAGCAGCGGCACTCCTGTCTGCCCCGGCGCCCACGGCAGGTTGGCAAACCGATCCTCGCCGCGCGTGGCAAAGCGGTTTGACGCGGGTTGCTGGCCGATTTGCAGCACATTGACCCCAAAATGCACCGCCTCGCGCAACACGGGCGCGGTGCCGGACGAATTGGCGATGCACACGAGCAAGAGCGGTGGATCGAGCGAGACCGATGTGAAGCTGTTCGCGGTCAGCCCCACTGGCACCCCCGCTGAGTCGAGCGCGGTGACGATGGTGACGCCCGTCGCGAAACATCCCATCGCATCGCGCAGCGTTCGCGGGTCTGATCCCGCCTGAAATTCAGTCGCCTCGCGCGGCTGGCGGCGTTCGAGAAATTCGAGCAGCTGGCCCAGCAAAGCTTCGGTCCGATCGGCCTCGAGAATCAGATCTGCCGCGTCGATGGCCGCGATTTCGCCGACCGGCAGCGCGGCACTGAACGCATCGCCTGCGGCGCTGGCCTGGACCGCAGTAAAGCCGCCGCGAACCACCAGCGTCGGCAGCGCCTGACGCGCCGCGAGCCCGCTGGCGATAGCGTCGGCATCTTCGGGCATATCGACCAGCACGAGCCCGCCCGCCAGCAACACACCGTCGATCGCCAGGGCGCGCGTCGCTATCCAGCCACCATGCCGCCCGGCGACAACGACGGGACGCGACCCCATTTGTGCGAGGACCAAGCGCAAATCCTCAATATGGGCCGCCAGTTGGTCAGCTCCACCGGCAGCACGAAGGTCAAGGTTCACGACCCGACGGCCTGACAGCGCCAGTCCATCGGCCACCACGCGCCATGCGCTGCGCGGCTGCCCGATGTCGGGAATCAGCAGCACGGCAGGGTCATTGTCATCGCCCAGCACATCCGCGAGCAGGGAGACGCCCCCGAAACCCTTATATTCGATGACGCTCAAATATCCCCCCTGGCGCACCGGCGGGCGATAACGCCGTGGGCAACGAACTGATCAAATTGCGAAGAATCGGATCATATCGGATGCGCGCGCGCCACGCCAGCATATCGGCACGCGCGGCCTAGCGCCGTAGCGAGGCCAGCCGCTGGTCGACGATCGCATCCGCCTCGGCGATAATCCGGTCAATCAGTTGCTGACAGGTCGGGATGTCGTGGATCAGCCCTTGAACCATCCCGGCCCAGAACACGCCCTTCGACAGGTCGCCAGTTTGCAGCAGTTCGCGTCCCGCCTGACCATTCACCAGCTCAGCAACGTCAGCAAACGTCGCGTCGGGCTTTGCCAGACGGCGAACCACCTCTTCGCTGACTTCGCTCTTGCCGACGCGGGCGGTGTTCTTGAGGCTGCGAAAGATCAGATAGGAGCCGCGCTCGTCGTTATCGACATAGGCCTGTTTCACATTGTCGTGGATCGGCGCCTCGACGGTTGCGCAAAAGCGGGTACCCATGTTGATCCCCTCGGCCCCCAGCGCGAGCGCCGAAACCAGCCCGCGGCCATCGCCAAAACCGCCCGACGCGAGCATCGGGATCTTGACCTTGTCGGCGGCCGCCGGGATCAGGATCAGGCCGGGAATATCGTCCTCGCCAGGGTGGCCCGCACATTCAAAACCGTCGATCGAAATGATGTCGCACCCGGCGCGTTCGGCCGACAACGCGTGGCGTACCGCCGTGCACTTGTGGAGGATGGCGATGCCATGCGGCTTGAGCATCTCCCAGATTTCGCGCACCGCCGGTGTGCCCGCGGTCTCGACGATCTTGACGCCACCGTCGATGATCGCCTGCGCGTAGGCCTTGTAATCGGGGGCATTGATCGTTGGAAAAACCGTCATGTTCACGCCAAACGGCTTGTCGGTCATCGAGCGGCACTTCTCGATTTCAGCGCTCAGCGCCGCGGGGGTTGGCTGGGTCAGCGCGGTGATGATGCCCAAGCCGCCCGCGTTCGATACGGCGCTCGCCAGTTCGGCATAGCCGACGCTCTGCATCCCGCCCTGAACTATGGGATGTTCGATCCCCAGCATCTCCGTTATCCGTGTCTTGAATGCCATGCCGCTTTCCTTCTCTTCCCAAGCTTACCTTACGGCAGCGATGATTTTTGCCCTGAATTGACTTGACGCTTACGTCAACGTCCGGTCTCTTAGCAAGATAGTTAAAACGCCAACATGGAGTCGGGCGCGCATGAATATGGACGGACAATTGCTGACGCCCTCGTTGACCCGTCCGGGTTGCGACAGGCCCGTATCGTGACGATTTCGGATCGCGCCGTGGCCATTGCGGCGAAGGTCGAAAGCTTTGTCCGCGAATTTGTCGTGCCTTATGAAAAGGATTCCCGCCGCGACCATCATGGCGCCCCCACTGACGAACTCGTTATGGAAATGCGCGAGCACGCGCGCGCCGCGGGGGTTCTGACGCCACATATCCTGGGCGACGGCGATCATCTGAACCAGCGAGAAACCGCCATTGTGCTCATCAAGAGCGGCTTGTCACCGCTCGGCCCGCTCGCCTGCAACACCATGGCGCCGGACGAGGGTAATATGTATCTGCTCGGTAAGGAAGGCAGCCCCGAACTCAAGGATCGCTTCCTGAAGCCAATGGTCGAAGGCCGCGTCCGTTCGGCTTTCTTCATGACCGAGCCTGCCGAGGAAGGCGGCGCCGGGTCCGACCCGTCGATGATGAAGACGACTTGCCATCTCGACGGCAATCACTGGGTCGTCAACGGCCGCAAGACCTTCATCACCGGGGCACAGGGTGCGCGCGTCGGCATTGTGATGGCAAAGTCGGAACAGGGCGCATGCATGTTCCTGATCGACCTGCCCGACCCGGCCATCCGCATCGACGAGGTGCCGAACACGATCGACAGTTCGATGCCCGGCGGCCATGCGACGCTGACGATCGATAATCTGCGTATCCCTGCCGACCAGATGCTCGGCGAGGCGGGCGAGGGGTTTCGATACGCGCAAGTGCGCCTGTCCCCTGCCCGCCTGTCGCACTGTATGCGCTGGCTGGGCGCGTGTATCCGCGCGCACGAAATTGCGACCGATTATGCCAATCGCCGCGAAGCCTTTGGCAAGCCGCTGATCGACCATGAGGGCGTCGGCTTCATGCTGGCCGAGAATATGATCGACCTGAAACAGGCCGAACTGATGATCGACTGGTGCGCAGACGTGCTCGATACCGGTTCGCTTGGCACGGTCGAAAGCTCGATGGCCAAGGTTGCGGTGTCCGAAGCGCTGATGCGCATCGCGGACCGCTGCGTCCAGGTGATGGGCGGCACCGGCGTCACTGACAAGACGATCGTCGAACAGGTGTTCCGCGAAGTCCGGGCCTTCCGCATCTATGACGGCCCGACCGAGGTTCACAAATGGAGCCTCGCCAAAAAGATCCGGCGCGACTGGAAAGCCGGGCTAGTCTGAAGGCCGTCCGTGGCGCCTGGAAAGCGCGGCGTCAAAATACTTGACGTTTACGTCAACGTCCGGTCCATTGGCTGGACAACATAATGGGAGAAGAACGGGTGCGCGCATGACCATCCTCTACGACGAAGGCCAGCAGGCGATCGCGACCGAATCGCGGCGCGTCCTCGAAGCACGAATCGGCAAGGACGCTCTGCTGCCCCTGCTCGAATCGGTCGGCGATTATCATCATCCTTTCTGGGAGACCGCGAAGGAACAGGGATGGACGGCGCTCGCGCTTCCCGAAAGCGATGGCGGCCTGGGCCTGGGCCTCGTTGAACTAGGATTGATCGCGCATCAGGCGGGACGCAGCATCAGCGGCGCTCCGTTCCTGACCTCCAGCTTCGGCGTGGCCAAGGCGATCGAGCTTTACGGGTCGGACGCGCAAAAGGCACAATGGCTGCCCGCGCTCGCATCGGGCGAAATCGTCGGCGTTATCGCCTTTGCGGCCGGTCCCGACACGCTACCGGCTCGGCCCGACATGACCTTTGCGGATGACAGGCTCGACGGCACTGGCCGCGGAGTGTCCGGCGGACTGGCCGCCGATGTCGCGGTCGTGCTGGCCGATGGGCAAGGCATGCCTGTCCTCGCGCTGGTCGATTTGAAGGGTGTCGACCGCACCCCTGTGCCAAGTTTCGACAACAGCCGCTGCGTCGCCAACCTGAACTTTTCCGCCGCGCCGGCCGAAACGCTCGCCGTGGGCACCTCGGCCCACGATGCAGCGCTGCATATTCTGGCGCTCCAGGCCGTCGTCACCGCGCATGAGCAGACCGGCGGCGCGGAGGTGCTGATGGAAATCGCGCGCGATTACGCCCTGACCCGCCGTGCCTTTGGTCAGCCGATCGGGGCTTTCCAATCGGTGAAGCATCGCATCGCTGAGCTCTACGGGCTCGTCGAACTCGCACGCGCCAACTGCATCCACGCAGCCGCACGCGAAGGCGCTGCCGATTTCGTCACCGCAGCCGCAGCCGCGCGCTTATCCGCGACGGAAGCCTATGACACCGCGGCGCGCGACTGCGTCCAGATCCATGGAGGCATCGGCGTGACTTGGGAAATCGGGCTCCATCTCCATATGCGCCGGGCGCGCAGCCTCGCGATAGAACAGGGGAGCAGTCTGTTCTGGGAAGATGTTCTCGTCGACCGGCTGACGGGAGGAGCGGCATGAGCGATCTGGAAATTTATCGTGCCGACGCCGCAGCCTGGCTCGAATCGATGGCACCGGCTTTTGGTCGAGACGCGCGTGAAGGCTTGACCGAAGCTGACGACCTTGCGCTCGGTCGCCGCTATCAAAAGGCGAAGTTCGACGCAGGTTATGCGGGGATCAACTGGCCGACCGAATATGGCGGCCAAGGGCTCGGCCATCTCGAAAAAGTCACGTTCGACGCCGAAGAAATGAAGCACGGTTTCCCGAATTTCTATTTCGGCATCTCGCTCGGCATGCCGGTGCCGGTGTTGATGCAGTTCGGCAGCGACAAGGCGTTCGTCAAGGAACGCGTGCTGAAGGCGCTACAGGGCGAAGAAATCTGGTGTCAGCTGTTTTCCGAACCGTCAGGCGGTTCCGACCTTGCGGGCCTGCGTACCAAGGCCGAGCCCGACGGCAACGGATGGAAGATAAACGGGCAAAAAGTATGGACCAGCTGGGCGCATTACAGCGACTATGGCGTCATCGTCGTCCGCACCGACCCCACTGTCCCGAAACACAAGGGGCTCACCTATTTCTGGGTCGACATGAAGGCGCCGGGTGTCACCGTGCGCCCGATCAGGCTCGCGGGCGGCGATAGCCATGTCAACGAGGTGTTCTTCGACGATGTGAAGATTACCGACGATCATCGCATGTCGCCCGTTGGCGGCGGCTTTGCGGTCGCGATCGCGACGTTGATGATCGAACGCTATGTCGCCACCGACAGCGCGGGCTTCGGTCCACATCTCGATCTGTTCGTCGATCTGGCAAAGGGCATCCGACTGAACGGACGCGCGGCAATCGAGGATGGCCGTATCCGGCAACAGATCGCACGCAACTATGCCATGCGGTCGGGTCTCGATTCGATCAACGTGCGCGCTCGTTTGATGATGCAGGCAGGGATGATCCCAGGCGCCGAGGGTTCGCTCAACAAGCTGATCGCGGTACGATCGCGCCAGAAGCTGTCGGAGCTGGCGATCGATTTGCAAGGAACGGACGGCTTCACGTTCGACGAACACGCCTCGCAAAAAGAAGATTGGGCGTCGAGCTGGATCAACGCCCCGACCGGCCGCATCGCCGGCGGATCGGACGAAACCCTGCTCAACACCATTGCCGAAAAAGTCCTCGGCCTGCCGCAGGATCATCGCCCCGACAAGGGCATCCCGTTCAACCAGATTCCAGCCTGAGGAGGCTCACGTAATGAAATTCGATTCGACCACCGCAGCCGTGGTGACCGGCGGTGCCTCGGGCCTGGGCCGCGCGACCGCCGAAGCGCTCGCGGCGGCCGGCGTGAAGGTCGCGATTTTCGATATCAACGAAGCATTGGGCGAAGAGGTCGCGGCATCGATCGGCGGCCTGTTCTGCAAGGTCGACATCACCGACGAACAATCGGTCCTCGATGGCTACGCGAAAGCGCGCGCCGCGCACGGACAGGAACGGATTTGCGTCCATTGCGCCATGACCTCGCGGCGCGGCAAGACGCTGTCCTACAACAAGGACACCGGCACATTCCGTCGGACGCCGACCGAGGATTATGCCTATGGCGTGGCCGGGATATTGACCGCCAGCTATCGCATCGCGTCGATCTCGGCAGAGGGCATGTCATCGTTGCCCGAAATGGAAGACGGCGAGCGCGGCGCGATCATTCTGACCGCCTCGGTCGCGGCGCAGGACGCCCAGATCGGTCAAGTCATCTATGGATCGGCTAAGGCGGGGGTGAACGGCCTGGTGCTGCCGATGGCACGCGACCTGATGGACTTGGGCATTCGCGTGAACGCGATCATGCCCGGCGTATTCGGCACGCCCTTGCTGGGCAATATGAACCCCAAGGTGAAAGAGAGCCTCGAAGCCTCGGTCCCCTTCCCCAAACGGCTCGGCAAGGCCGAGGAATATGCGAGCCTGGCGATGGAGATGGTTCGCAACACCTATTTCAACGGCCAAGCGGTCCGCCTCGATGGCGCGATAAGAATGGCCCCTCGTTAATCCACTCCCCGACCAGAAGGAATTCATCATGGCTGAAGCCTATATTATCGACGCCGTCCGCACGCCGCGCGGAGTTGGCAAGCCCGGCAAGGGCGCGCTGTCACACCTCCACCCGCAACATCTCGCGTCCACCGTCCTGAAGGCGATCAAGGATCGTAACGATCTCGACACTGCGACGGTCGATGACATCATCTGGTCGACGTCGAGCCAGAACGGCAAGCAGGGCGGCGACCTGGGCCGTATGGCGGCGCTTTCGGCCGGTTATGACACGAAAGCCAGCGGCACGACGCTCGACCGCTTCTGCGGCGGCGGCATCACCTCGGTCAATCTGGCCGCGGCCAGCGTCATGAGCGGCATGGAAGATTGCGTCATTGCCGGTGGCACCGAGATGATGAGCTATACCTCCACTTTTGCCGCCGAACAGGCGAACGCCGGGCTGCCCCCGCGCTTCATGGGATCGGGCCACGAAGCGCTCGACGAACTGCACCCGCAATCGAACCAGGGCGTCTGCGGCGATGCGATCGCGACGATCGAGGGAATCAGCCGCGAGGCGCTCGACGCGCTCGCGCTCGTCAGTCAGCAGCGCGCCGACCGCGCGATCAAGGAAGGCCGCTTCGACAAGTCGGTCGTTCCGGTGCTGAACCCCGACGGCAGCGTCGCGCTCGACCATGAAGAGTTCCCGCGGCCCGAAACGACCGCCGAAGGCCTCGCCGCGCTGAAACCGAGCTTCGCCGCGCTCGCCGATTTCGACCTTGGCGGCGGGGTTACCTTCCGCAAACAGGTCAACCGTCGCTACCCCGACCTTGAAATCCAGCATTTTCATCACGCCGGCAACTCTTCGGGCGTCGTGGACGGCGCCGCCGCGATCCTGTTGGCGTCAAAGGACTATGCCGACAAGCACGGCCTGAAACCCCGCGCCCGCGTCGTCGCTTACGCCAACATCGGCGACGATCCGACGCTGATGCTCAACGCTCCGGTGCCTGCTGCAAAGAAGGTGCTGGAAAAGGCCGGTCTGACCAAGGACGACATCGACGTCTGGGAAATCAACGAAGCCTTCTCGGTCGTCGCCGAGAAATTCATCCGCGACCTCGATCTCGACCGGGAAAAGGTCAACATCAACGGCGGCTCGATGGCGCTCGGCCATCCGATCGGCGCGACCGGATCGATCCTGATCGGCACCGCGCTCGACGAACTCGAACGGTCGGGCGGTCGCTATGGCCTGGTAACCATGTGCGCCGCGGGCGGCATGGCGCCAGCGATCATCATCGAACGTATCTGAGGGGGGACGCGGACATGACGGGACCGCTCCAAGGCATCCGGATCATCGAATTCGCCGGGATCGGTCCCGGCCCCTTTTGCGGCATGATGCTTGCCGATCATGGCGCCGAGGTGATCCGTATCGATCGCCCCGGCGGTTTCATGGACCCGCGCGATCCGCTGAGCCGCAACCGCACCTCGATCATGCTCGATATGAAAAACCCGCAAGCGGTTCAGATTGCGCGCGATCTTTGTAAAAGCGCCGACGGGATCATCGAAGGCTATCGTCCGGGCGTGATGGAACGGCTGGGCCTCGGTCCCGAGGTGCTGATCGGCGACAACCCCAAGCTCGTCTATGGCCGGATGACCGGCTGGGGCCAGTTCGGCCCCTATGCGCAGGCTGCGGGCCACGACATCAACTATATCTCGTTGTCGGGCGTTCTCCACGGCATCGGCCGCGCGGGCGAAAAGCCGGTGCCTCCGGTCAACTATGTAGGCGACTTCGGCGGCGGCGGCATGATGCTGGCTTTCGGCATGTCGAGCGCGCTGCTTCACGCGGCAAAGACCGGCGAAGGTCAGGTGATCGATTGCGCTATGACCGATGGATCGGCGCTGCTCGCGGGCATGAGCTGGTGGTTCCACGCCGCCGGAATGATCAAGGACGAGGCGGGCGTGAACCGGCTGGACGGCGGCGCTCCCTATTACGATACCTACACTTGCAGCGACGGCAAGTTCATCTCGATCGGGTCGATCGAACCGCAATTCTACGCGCTGTTACGGGCGAAGACCGGGCTCGACGCCGATCCCGATTTCGATGTGCAGGACGATATGGAAAACTGGCCGACCCAAAAAGCGAAGGTGACCGCGCTGTTCGCAACCAAGACCCGCGACGAATGGTGCGAGTTGATGGAAATGACCGACGTCTGCTTCGCGCCGATCCTGTCGTTGAGCGAAGCACCACAACATCCGCACAATGTCGCGCGCGAAACCTTTGTCACCGTCGCCGGCGTCCCGCATCCCGCCCCCGCACCGCGCTACTCGGCAACGGTAAACGACACACCGCGGCAGGCTCCCGCGGTCGGCGGCGATGGCGATGCGGTGCTTGAAAACCTTGGCTATGATGCAGGCAAAATCGCATCGCTCCGCGAGGGCGGCGCGGTGCGCTGACTGGTCAATCGGCGCGCGCGGTCATCGCTTCCCACAGGCCGCGCCCGCCGAAACCCGCCACCTGACGGCCGAGTCGCTGCGCCCAATAGGCATCGTTGCCGTGGACACCCCGCCAGCGCATCAAAGGGATCGTCACCCGGTTAAGATCATATTCGCGCGTGAAGCCAATCGCGCCATGGACCTGATGCGCGATTGATGTGACGACGCCGACCGCGCGATTGGCGCGCAGCTTGGCTGCTGCGATCTCGAAATCTGCCGCCGCGGCATCGAAATCCACAGCATCGAGCCGCATCGCCATGGCAGCCGCCGCCGCCTCGACGGCACGGACCTCGCACGCCATGACCGCAAGCGATTGCTGCACTGCCTGAAACTTTGCGAGCGGACGGCCGAATTGCTGGCGCGTGTTCACATGGTCGATCGACAGAGCGAGTGCCTGCCCCATAGCGCCGGCCAT
Organism: Sphingopyxis sp.; assembly: GCF_965279725.1. Lineage (GTDB taxonomy): Bacteria > Pseudomonadota > Alphaproteobacteria > Sphingomonadales > Sphingomonadaceae > Sphingopyxis. The sequence goes on along the minus strand of NZ_CBDIIL010000002.1, from coordinate 80,377 downwards.
CAAGCTCACCGATGCGGCTGCGTGTAGCGCGTCGTCGCGGCCCGCGAGCATCAGCTCGGCAACAGGCAGTTCGGGTATCAAAACGCCGGCGATCTGCAGGACGGCAGAGAGATCACCCCAGTCGCCGCCGAATCCCCCTTGGTCTTCGGAAACCAGCAACAGCGCAAAGCCGGCGTCCTCCACAGGCGCCAAGCCGCCTGTCGCCGCCTCGGCGAACACCGCCCGCGCTGTGTCGCACAGCATGTCGCGCGCCGCGCTCATCGCAGGCCCAATCCGCGCGCGATGATCCCGCGGATCACCTCACGCGTTCCACCGCGCAGCGAGAAGCTGGGGGAGGCAATGAGCAGCGCGCGGAGCAGGCGTGCCAGATCGTCCGCGTCGTCCCAGCCGCAGTCGACGATCGCCTGCACCCGGCGCGGCATGTCCTGCTCGAACGCATTCCCCAATTCCTTGACCACTGACGCCTCGACCATCGGATCCTCGCCCGCCGCCAACTTGGCCGCGGTCGACATCGACAGCTGGCGCAGCGTCCACATCTCGGCCGCCAGCTCACCAATCAGCGCTGCGACCGCCGGGTCGGGATCGGCTCCCGCCGCGTCGATCAGCGCGGCGAACAGTGCGTGACTGGAAAGATACCGCTCCGGCCCCGATCGTTCGAGCCCCAGCTCGGCGGTGACCTGCCGCCACCCCTGCCCGCGCTCACCAACCAGCGCGCCGTGCGGAACGAGCACCTCGTCAAAAAACACCTCGTTGAAATCATGATGCCCCGCCATGTCGATGATCGGGCGGATCGTGATGCCGGGGGTGTCGAGGTCGATCAGCAGCTGGCTCAACCCCGCATTGCGCTCGCTGCCCTCCTCGGTACGGACGAGCGCCAGCATGATATGCGAAAAATGCGCCCCGGTGGTCCAGATTTTCTGGCCGGTGATGCGCCAACCTTCAGCAGTTTCGCGCGCCGACGTCCGCACTGCTGCCAGATCGGACCCTGCGCCGGGTTCCGACAGGCCGATGCACGCATAAAGCTCACCGCGCACGATTCCCGGCAGATAGCGCTCGCACTGCTCCTCGCTGCCGTACCGCACGATCAGCGGCCCGGTCTGGCGGTCGGCGATCCAGTGCGCTCCGACCGGCGCACCCGCCGCGAGCAGTTCCTCGATCACCACATAGCGTTCCAGCGGATCCCGGTCGCCGCCGCCGTAGCGTGTCGGCAACGTCTTTCCGATGTAACCGGCAGCGCCGAGCGCGCGGCTGAAATCGGCATCGAAGCTGGCCCAGCAATTCGCCCGGGCAACGACGTCGCCCTGCGGCTGGTTCACCGCAAGCCAAGCCCGCAAATCGGCGCGCAGTGCCGCAACGTCGCCGGGTGGATCGAAGGGATAGAGCGCAAAGCCTTGCATGTCCCGACAGCCATGCAATAGCTTTTGCAGAGCAGCAAAGGATTATTGGCGATGGGTGAGTTTCTGAGTGTCGATCGGCGGGGCAAGATCGCGATCCTGACCATGATCAAACCCGAAAGTATGAATGCGATCGGCACCCATGAAGATTGCCAAGATATCATCGACACGCTCCGCACCCTTGGCGACGACCGCGGCGTCAGCGCAATCATCCTGACCGGTAGCGGCAAGGCATTCAGCGCCGGCGGGAACCTGAAAGGCATGCAGGACCGCACCGGCATCGGAGTTCTCGATCAGCCCGATTCGACCCGCGCCAATTATCGCAAGGGCGTGCAGGCGGTGATCCGCGCGCTGATGGACTGCGAGGTACCGATGATCGCTGCGGTCAACGGCCACGCCATCGGGCTCGGGGCCGATCTTGCCTGCACCTGCGACATTCGCATCGCGGCGGAGAGTGCGAAATTCGCCTGCAGCTTCATCAAGGTCGGGATCGTTCCCGGCGACGGCGGGGCCTGGCTGCTGCAGAAGATACTCGGCTATCCCCGCGCCGCCGAACTCTTCCTGACCGGCGACCGTTTTGACGCGGCGCAGGCAAAGGAATATGGTCTGGTCACGGACGTCGTGCCCGACGCGGAACTGCTCGACCGCGCCATCGCGATTGCCGAACGGATCGTGTGCAATCCGCCGCGCGCGCTGCGGCTGACCAAAAGGCTGCTGCGTGAGGCGCAGCACAGCCGGATGAGCGACATATTGGAGCTCAGCGCCGCCTATCAGGCGATCGTCCACGAGACCGCCGATAACCGGGAGGCGATCAACGCCTTCGTCGAAAAACGCCCACCGGTGTTTACAGGAGACTGATCATGAGTGCCGACCGCGTCCTGCCTTTGGCGGGCATCCACAACTTCCGCGATTATGGCGGCTACGCGGTCGAAGGCGGCGGTCGGTTGCGCAGCGGCATGTTGTGGCGATCGGCGCACCATCAGGATGCGACATCGGCCGATCTGACTGCCGTCGACAAACTGGGGATCGAGACGATCGTCGATCTGCGCGGCGATGACGAGCGCGCGGCGCATCCCTGCAAACGATCCGACAATTTTTCGGCAAGGGTGCTGTTCGCCGACGGCAACACCGCGGGTCTCGCACCTCATCTTCAGGCGGCGCAGGGCACGATCGACAACGAAACGGCGCGGGCCCGGATGATCGATACTTATGCCGGCATGCCATATCGCCCGGTTTTGGTGGCGACCCTTCGCCTCTACCTGTCAGCGCTGGCCGAATATGATGCGCCCAGCCTGGTGCATTGCGTCGCCGGCAAGGATCGCACCGGCTTTGCTGTCGCTGTCGTTCACCGTCTGCTGGGGGTGCATGAGGACGATCTGATGCACGATTATCTGCTGACCAATAGCGCCGGCAAGATCGAGGAACGCATCGTCCAGGGCGGAGACGTCATCCGGGCGCGCTACAACGCCGACATCCACGACGATGCGATCCGGACCTTGATGTCGGTGAACCCGATCTTCCTCGACGCCGCCCTGGCAACGGTTCGGCGCGATCATGGCGACGTTGCCACCTATGCCGAATCCGTGCTGAACTTTACGCCAGAGATGCGCGACGCGATCGTGGACAAGCTGGTCGTGTACTGACGGGCTTACTCGCCCTTCACCAGTACGCCGCCCTTGACCACAGCATCGACATCCTCAAGCTGACGCACGTCGGTTAGCGGATTGCCGTCGACAGCGACGATGTCGGCATAACGCCCAACCGCGATCGCCCCCACATCCTTTTCGCGGCCCAGCGCCTCGGCGGCGTTTTTGGTCGCGGCCTGGATGGCCTGCAACGGCGTCATCCCATATTCGACCATGACCCGAAACTGGCCGCCGACCAGCCCATGCGGTATGACCCCGGCGTCCGAGCCGAATACCATTCGCACCCCGGCCTTGTGAGCCTTGCGGAAATTGTCACGCTGGATTTGTGCAATCTCTCGATCCTTGCGCAGATTATCTTCAAGGACGCCATTCTTGGCGCCCTCGGCCTGGGTATATTCGGTGTTGAAGATATCCATCGAGAACCACACGGGCCGCTTGCGCGCGACCGCCATCCGGATGCCCTCGTCATCGACCAGGCTGGCATGTTCGATGGTGTCGATCCCGCCCGCGATCGCGGCGCGGATGCCGTCGGCACCATGCGCGTGCGCGGCGACGCGCAAACCCCATTGATGCGCCTCGTCGGCAATCGCGCGCAGTTCGATTTCCGAAACCTGCAACTGACCGGGTTCGGTGTTGCGTGAAAAAACGCCGCCGGTCGCACAGACCTTGATCACCTCGGCGCCATATTTGCGCTGGCGGCGGACTTGGTAGCGCAGCTCGTCGGGCGTATCGCCGATGCCTTCCTTTTTCGAATCTTCCTTTTCAAAGCTGGGGGGAAAGAAGGTCGAATCGCAATGGCCACCGGTGGCGCCGAGCGCGTAGCCGGCAGGCACGATCCGCGGGCCGATCGCATAGCCGGCTTCGATCGCCTGTTTCAGCCCGATGTCGTTGCGATCGGCCGATCCGACGTTGCGCACGGTGGTAAAACCCGCGTCGAGCATGTCGCGCGCGTTTTTGACCGCGGTCATGCCCCAGAAACTGTCGGTGAATTCCAGTCCGCGATACCCGCCAATATCCGCGGGTCCGTCGAGATGGACGTGCATGTCGATCAGGCCGGGCAGCAGCGTCTTGCCGCCCAGGTCGATATGTTTGACCCCGCTGCCCCATTTGATCACCCGTGCGTCGGCGATATTGGTGATCCGTCCATCGGGTCCGACAAAGATCGCCGGATATTCGATCGTCTTGCCGGTCAGCACATCGACATAGCGCGCGGCGGTGATGACAGTTTGGCCGGTCGCTTCCTGCGCGAATGCCGGCGTCGCCGACGCCGCGACGAGCGCAGGAATGCCAAAAGCGATTCCCCGCAGAAAACTGCCGAACTTTACACTGAATTGCATGTCTGACCCGCCTGTTGTTGATGCCCGTCCGATTGATGGCAAAGGTGGGGAATTTAGGACAGCGGAATCTTGTGCTGCGCCAGATGGTCGTAATCGGCGCGGCATGCGTCGACGACCGCCTGCTCCTCGCTCGTCAGGTCGGGCGGCGGCTTATCGGGGGCGCCAAAGCCGGTGCTCGACGCAACCGCATCATACCAGTGCGACGCCCATATGCCATCGGTCGGGTGCAAACCCGCTTGCCAATGCAGCATCGCCGGATCCCATGCGATGCCCAGCGCCGCGCATAATTTCTGCAGCATCGCGAACGGATCGCGCAGAATATCGGCGCTATCCATCACCGGCGGCGCGTGGCCCAGCCGATCGGCTTCGCGGTCGAAAAATTCGACCTGTTTGGCGGTACCGAGATGATCGGGGCGCACCGCGACGCGCTTGGCGGCATAGCTGGCAACGACGCGCGCTGGATCGCGGATCAGGAAGGCGTGGCGCAGCCCCGGCAAATCGTCATGCGCGATCGGGCCGACCATATGGTGCGCCATATGCTTCTGGTACCAGATCGGCGTATCCGCCGGGTTCGGCCCCGCCATGCTGCGCGCAACGCCGTGCCATTCGCAGTCCATCGACGCCATCACATCGTCCGCCATCGGCTGCGGATCATTGGTTTCTTTCAGATACGCGCCGTAGAAAGGCTCATCCGTGACATGGGTATCGGTGCGGCTGCCAAAGCTGCGCATCATCGCGGTCGACAGGTTGCGCGGCCCCGACCACATCGCGATGCGGATTGTCACCTTGTCACCACCCCTTCCGTTCGCGTCGAGCGAAGTCGAGACGCCCATCCCGACTGCACGGTGTCTCGACTTCGCTCGACACGAACGGGAGGGAAGCATCCGCTCAACGCCGACTACGCCCCGCAATATCCCGTTCGATCAATGCCTTGTACATTCTTTGCAACCGCTCGACCATCGGCCCGCGCCCCTCGGTCAACACGCGCCCGTCGATCGTGTGCGCCGGGACGACCCCGGCAAAGGTGCCGGTCACAAATGCCTCGTCGGCGCCATGAACCTCGGTCAGCGAGAAATTCTTTTCGAACACCGGAATATCATTGTCGCGGCAGATGCGGATGACATTGCTGCGCGTGATGCCGGCGAGGCAATAATCGCCGCTCGATGTCCACACCTCACCCTTGCGGACGATGAAGAAATGGGTCGAATTGCACGTCGCGACAAAGCCGTGCGGGTCGAGCATCAGCGCCTCGTCGGCGCCCGCCTGCGCCGCCTGAATACATGCGGTGATGCAGTTGAGCTTGGAATGCGAATTGAGCTTGGGATCCTGCACCGCCGGATCTCCGCGCCGGACATGCACGGTAAACAGCGACAGCCCCTTTTCGACCGTTGCGGGCAGTGGATCCTTATGTTCGGCGATGATCACGATCGTGGCGGGCGAAATCACGACGCGCGGGTCCTGATAGGGGGTCGAGCGGATGCCGCGGGTCACCATCAGCCGGATGTGACAGGCGTCCATGCCATTGCCGTCGATGGTGTCGTAAAGCCGCCGGGTGAGCGCCGCGCGGTCGATGCCGATGTCCATCGCGATCGCCTTGGCGCCTTCCCACAATCGGTCGAGATGCTGGTCAAGGAACGCCATGCGGCCCTTGTGAACGCGGATGCCTTCCCACACGCCGTCGCCGAGCATGAAGCCGCTGTCGAACACCGACACGCTGGCCTGCGCGCGCGGTATCAGCGCGCCATTGACGTTGATCAGGATCGCGTCGTTGCGCGGATCAGGGACGAAATCGTGGGTTCCTTGTGCCATGCGGCAATCGTAGCCGCTGGCACGCGCCTGTCGAGAGCGAAGCGGCGGCTAAGTCGCCTTACGGCCGAATCCCGACGTACGCGGTGGGAAAGGCGTTGGCGGCTCGTTGTAGGCGGAACCCGCCGGCACTTCATCCACAGAGCCCGCTTCGCGCCTGCGCATATAATTAGCGAACGCCGCATCGGGATCGAACTCCGGTTCGACCACCACCTCGCCGGGTTTGAGCTTCGCGTCAAAGCTGGCGCCCGGGACACGGTTCACTCCCGTCGCCGCGCGCAGCAATTTGATGATTATCGGCAGCGCGAAGAGTAGGCCGACGACTGTCAGACCGATCACTGTCGGGCCAAGGCCGATACTCGCTACGCCCTCGGCGCTGTCACCGCCGACACCGACAAAATGGCGGAGCATCCATCCGATATAGATGATCGGAATGAGCCCGCCGATTATACCCAGTATTTTGCCAAGGGAAGTGTGCATCCTGAAAGCCCCTCATAATTCAGCGGGCCGCCATAACAGCGAGAGTTTACGATTCCCTTAGTGCGCGCCCCCGGCGCGCCCACCACGCCCCAAAAAGCGCAAAGCCGGCGCCGAGCAGCGTGCCACCGATGACGTCGCTTGCCCAATGTACCCCCAACATGATGCGCGACACCCCGTTGAGCAGGATCATCGCCCCGGCGAGGCTCCACGCCGTGCGGCGCCAGCGCGGCGGGACCAGCCAGGCAAGCAGCAGATAAACCACCGCAGCGCTGGTCGCATGGCCACTGGGGTAAGAGAAGCTCGTTTGATGATCGAGGTGTGGGATGACGTCGGGACGCGTGACGCCAAAGCCAAGCTTGAGCAGGCTCGAAGCGAGGTTCGCCAGCAGCGACGCGGCGCCGAGCGCGATGGCGCAGCGCGGACCACACCAATGCCAGACGAGCCAGCATAGGACGATGACGATGATCCAGCGCGGTGTCCCACCACCAATCCAGCTTGCCGCTTGCATAAACCCGATAAAAGCAGGATCGCTGTGACCTACGTGCAGCACCAAGTCGGTCGAAATGCGCAAATCCACCGCCTGCGTCCAGCCCGCGACGACCGCGAAACCGAGCAGGATCGTGGTGAGGAACAGGCCGGCGGCGGCGATGAGGAGACGCTTGGATAGGCTGTTCACAACGTTCCCTTCGTCATTGCCGCGCAAGCGGGAACCCGACGAGCCGATGCCCCGACCAGGTTCCCGCTTTCGCCGGAATGACGACATAATTGAAATCAAATATGCAACGGCCGTCCGAATGCCGCGAGCACGCCCTCGTGCATCGTTTCGCTCAGCGTCGGATGCGGGAAGACGGTGCCGATGAAATCATCCTCGACCAGCTCGGCGGTCTTGCCGATCGTATAGCCCTGTATCAGCTCGGTAACCTCGGCGCCGATCATGTGGGCGCCGAGCAATTCGCCGGTCTTGGCGTCGAACACGGTCTTGGTGAAGCCTTCGGCCTCGCCCAGCGCGATCGCCTTGCCGTTGCCGATGAAGGGGAAAGTTCCGGCCTTGACCTCATACCCCAGCTCCTTCGCCTTTGCTTCGGTCAGGCCGACGCTGGCGATCTGCGGGCGGCAATAGGTGCAGCCGGGGATGTTGCGCGGGTCCATCGCGTGCGGGTGGTTGCCCGCGATCGCCTCGACCGAAATGACCGATTCGTGCATCGCCTTGTGCGCGAGCCACGGCGGCGCGGTGACGTCGCCGATCGCCCACAGGCCGGGGACGTTGGTGCGGCACATCGCGTCGGTGTCGATATGACCCTTGGTCGTCTTCACGCCCAATGCTTCGAGCCCGATATTCTCGGTATTCGGAACGATACCGATTGCGACGATGGCATGGCTGAACTCGGCGCTTTCGGTCTTGCCGTCCTTCGTCTTGATCTTGGCGATGACGCCATTGGCGGTCGCCTTGAGTTCCTCGACCCCGGCGCCGGTGAAGATCGTCATGCCCTGTTTCTTGAGCTGCTTTTCCAGGAAGGCCGACACATCGGCATCCTCGACCGGGACAACACGGTCGAGCATTTCGACGACGGTCACATCGGCGCCCATGTCGCTGTAGAAGCTGGCGAACTCGATCCCGATCGCGCCCGATCCGATGACGAGCAATTTCTTGGGCATCTCGGGCGGAACGAGCGCGTGGCGATAGGTCCAGATGCGCTTGCCGTCGGCGGGCGCGAACGGCAGGTCGCGGGCGCGGGCGCCGGTCGCGACGATGATATTCTTTGCGGTCAGGGCTTCGGTCCCTTTCTCGCCTTTGACTTCCAGCTTGCCCGGCGCAGTCAGCTTGCCCTCGCCCATATGGACGGTGATCTTGTGCTTCTTCATCAAGAAGGCGACGCCTTGGCTCAGCTGCTTGGCGACCCCGCGGCTGCGCTTCACCACCGCATCGATGTCGGCGCTGATCTGCTGCGCGATCAGCCCGTAATCGCCCGCATGCTGCATATAATGATAGATTTCGGCCGAGCGCAGCAGCGCCTTGGTCGGGATGCAGCCCCAGTTGAGGCAGATGCCACCCAGATTCTCGCGCTCGACGATCGCGGTTTTCAGGCCGAGTTGGGCCGCACGGATCGCGGCGACATAGCCGCCGGGGCCCGAGCCGAGGACGATGAGGTCGTAGTTGGTGTCGGCCACAATATTCTCCTTATTCGCCAGGCCTCTTGCGGAGCATGACGATCAGCTCGCGGACTGCGAGCAAAGCCATGACCACATAGGCGGCGATCCAAATCCAGTGCGAAGCGGCGGGCCAGATCCAACTAGCGGCAGCCGCGACGAATGCCGTCGCAAGAAACCCGACCAACAAATGAAGCAAGTGCCGGACGAAACGCATCGCTGTTTCCGATCAGGCGACCAGCCCCAGCGGGTTCTCCACCAAGTCCTTGAATGTCTTCATCAGCAGCGCGCCGTCGGCGCCGTCGATCGCGCGGTGATCGAAGCTGCCGGTTGCCGACATGACAGTTGCGATCGCGAGCGCGTCGTCGACGATATAAGGCCGCTTCTCGCCCGCGCCGATCGCCATGATCATCGCCTGCGGCGGGTTGATCACTGCGGTGAATTGCTTGATTCCCATCATGCCCATGTTCGATATGCTGGCGGTGCCGCCCTGATATTCGCTGGGCTGGAGCTTGCCTTCCTTCGCCTTCGCCGCGAGCTCACTCATCTCGGTCGAGATTTTCGACATCGACTTGCTGCCGGCATCGGTGATGATCGGGGTGATCAGCCCGCCCGGGATGCTGACCGCGACCGAGATGTCGGCGCGGCTGTACTGGCGCATCACATCGCCGCCGAACGACACGTTGCACGCCGGCACGCGTTCGAGCGCGACCGCGAGCGCCTTGATCAGCAGGTCGTTGACGCTGAGCTTGACGCCGCGCCCTTCGAGGCTGGCGTTGAGTTCACCGCGCAGCTTGAGCAGCGCGTCGAGGCGGATGTCGACGGTCAGGTAGATGTGCGGCGATTGCTGCATCGATTCGGTCAGGCGACGCGCAATCGTCTTGCGCATGCCGCTGAGCTTGGTGTCCTCGTGCGGGATACCGAAATCGGGGATCGCGCCGGACGCGGCGGGCGCCGCTGCCGGTGCAGGAGCGGCACCGGCGGGTGCGGCAGCGCTCGGCGCAGCAGCCGGAGCAACGGCGGCACCTGCGGGTGCGCCGTCGAGGTCATCCTTGACGATGCGGCCACCCGGGCCGGTGCCCTTGATTGTTGCCAGGTCGATGCCGCGTTCGGCGGCGAGACGCTTGGCGAGCGGGCTGGCTTTGATGCGGTCGCCTTTTTCCGTCGTCCCAGCGGAAGCTGGGACCGCTGGCGTGGGTGCGCTGACGGGAGCGGCCCCAGCTTCCGCTGGGGCGACGCCTTTGGCTGGCGCAGGCGCTTCGGCCTTTGGCTCAGCCGCGGCAGGTGTAGGCGCCGGAGCCGCCTTCGCGCCCGCATCCTCGCCCTCACCCGTAATCACCGCGATCACGGTGCCAACCTTTACCCCATCGGTCCCCTCGGCTACCAGGATCTGGCTGACCACACCTTCATCGATCGCCTCGAACTCCATCGTCGCCTTGTCGGTCTCGATTTCGGCCAGCAGGTCGCCCGATTTGACGGTGTCGCCTTCCTTGACCAGCCATTTGGCCAGCGTGCCTTCCTCCATCGTCGGCGAGAGGGCGGGCATTTTCAATTCGATTGGCATGGTGAGGCATGTTCCCTGTCAGTCTTGCAGGCGATGCCTGCCGCTACGGCTTGTTCCTCACCTTTACCATTGTGGCCGTCAAGGTCCAGCGGGCCAAACTTGCCTTTCATACGAATGTGACGCACTCTTGCCTCCAAGCAAAAACACGAGGGGTCGGGGCGATGCGGACATATCTGGTAGTAATCGACGACAGTCCCGAGGCTTCGCTGGCGCTGCGCTTTGCGGCGCGGCGCGCGGCGCGAACCGGCGGCGGCGTCACGGTGTTGGCGATTATCCCGCCGCAGGATTTCGTCGCTTTCGGCGGGGTTCAGGCGACGATCGAGGCCGAGGCGCGCGAACATGCCGAAGAACTGGTCGCCGCCGCCGCCGACGCGGTGGTGCAGGAGGCCGGGGTGACGCCGCAGATCATGGTGAAATCGGGTAAACCCGCCGATGTCGTGCGCGAGGTGATCAATGCCAGCGACGAGATCGCGGCGCTGGTGCTGGCGACTGCAGCCAACGGTGCTCCGGGGCCGCTGGTGGCGCATTTCACCGGACAGGACGCCGGTACATTGCCCTGCCCGGTGATGATCGTGCCGGGCGGGATCGACCTCGCCCGGCTCGATGCGCTGAGTTAAATCTCAGCCCTATTTTCTGTTCGTCATTGCGAGCGCAGCGCAGCAATCTCCAGCTATCGTTCATCAACGACGGGTCGCGGGAGATTGCCGCGTCGCCATGCCGAGCTGCCTAGCGCCGCCGCCCCTTGTGCTTGATATTTGCCGGTCGTCCGCGCTGGCCGACCATATGCTTGCCGTCCTTGCCCTTGCCGTCACGCCGCGGCGGACGATTGCGATAGCCACCTTCAGGAGCATCAGGCAGTTCGAAGCGCAGCGACCCACTGATCGGATTGGCATCCATCAGCCGGAGGTCGAGGCGCTGGCCCGTGGTGAAGCTGACCCGGCCATGCTCGCTGTCGAGCGTCCGCGCCTTCTCATCATAATGGAAGCGCTCACTGCCCAGCGTCGACACCGGAACCAGCCCGTCACCGCCCAGCCCGTCGACCGTCGCGAAGAACCCGAACGGCTGGACGCCGGTGATCCGCGCCTGGACGATTTCGCCCTTCTTGTGCGACAGATAGGCCGCGACATACCGATCGATCGTCTCGCGTTCGGCCTCCATCGCGCGGCGTTCGAGCGCGCTGATCGCCTCGCCGATGCGCGACAGCCCCTTGGCGTCGGCTTCGCCCAGTCCGGTGCGTTCGGGCAGGCCTTTGGGCTTGCCGGGAACTTCCAGCTTGTAGCTATCGACGAGCGCGCGGTGGACGATCAGATCGGCATAGCGCCGGATCGGCGAGGTGAAATGCGCGTAGCTGCCGAGCGCGAGCCCGAAATGACCGGCGTTAGCGGGGCCATAATAGGCCTGCGTCTGGCTGCGCAGGATCGCCTGCATGATCTCGGGCAACCGGTCGTCTTGTGAAAAGCCGTCGATCAGCCGGTTGAAGACCGCGGGGGTGATGACCTGACCCAGCGCGAAACTCTGTTCGAAGGTTTCGAGATAATCTTTCAGGCTGACGAGCTTTTCGCGGCTCGGCGGTTCGTGGATGCGATACATCACCGGCGATTTCTTCGCCTCGAGTGCCTTCGCGGCGGCAACGTTCGCGGCGATCATATAATCCTCGATCAGCCGCATCGAATCGAGCCGGTCGCGAACGCGGATTTCGGCGATGGCGCCCTTTTCGTCGAGGATCACCTGCCGTTCGGGCAGGTCGAGATCGAGCGGCGCGCGGGCGGCGCGGGCTTTGGAGAGCAGTGCCCAGCACGCCCATAGATTCTTGAGCCCCGGTAGCACATCGGCGTCCCACTCGCCCCGCGGCGCATCGGCGTCATAGGCCGCTTGGGCATGCTCATAGGCGATGTTCGCGCGCAGCCGGACGAGCGCGCGCGTGAAACGCCATGACGTCACCTTGCCGTGCCTGTCGATGACCAGATGGCACGCCATCGCGGCGCGGTCTTGCCCCGCTTTCAGCGAGCAGACACCCGCCGACAGCGTTTCAGGCAGCATCGGGACAACCTGGTCGGGAAAATAGACGCTGTTGCCGCGCCGCCGCGCCTCGCGGTCGATCTCCCCGTCAGGACGGACATAAAAACTGACGTCGGCAATTGCTACAATCGCCCGAAACCCGCCCTGGTTCGCCATATCCTCGTCGGGCGCGGCCCACACGGCATCGTCATGGTCGCGCGCGTCGATCGGGTCGATCGCGACGATCGGCAGATCGCGCAGATCCTCGCGGCCGTCGGGGGTCAGCGGCAGCTTGGCGGCGATGTCGGCCTCGGCAAGCGTGTCAGCGCCGAAAACATGCGGAATCTCGTGCCGCGCAATTGCAATCATGCTCAGCGCGCGCGGCGCAAAGGGGTCACCCAGGCGCTCGACGACCTTCGCCTTGATCGCCGGGCCGCGGCCCGTGAGTTCGGCGCGGACGAGGTCGCCGATATTGGCATCGCCCTTGTCGGCCACGGCGAAGTCGTAGCGCGCGCGCTTGTCGGCAGGGCGCAGCCAGAGAAGCGGCTTGCCGCCCGGCCCCACATCCTCGACCAGCACCCCGATCACGGTTTCGCCACCGGCCTGCAGTCTCTTCATCGGGTGCGCGACATGGCCGCTACCGCGTTCCTCGGTGCGCGCGAGAATACGGTCGCCAACGCCTAGTGCGCCCTTGCGCCCCTGTTCCATGACGCGCAAGCGCGGTGCGGGTCCGGCGGCTTCCCAATGTTCGGGGACCGCCCAGACATTGCTGCCCTCGATCGCCGCCACGCGCAGCACGATGACGCGCGGCAGCCCCCCATGTTTGTGAAAGGCACGTCCCCCCGCAAGGTCGACGAGTCCCTCGTCGGTCATATCCTTGAGCAACGCCTTCAACGCGATCTTTTCCGCACCGTGCAGCGCAAAATGCTTGGCGATCTCGCGCTTGCCGACCGCCTCGTTGCTCGTTTCGATAAAGCGCAGGATCTGGTCCGGGCTGGGCAGACCAGCGGGCTTTTGCGCTTTAGCCAATTAATAGGTCCGCCCGATAAGCACGCGTTCGACGGCAGGCTCGCCAGTAAAGAAGCAGACGCCATCGGCGGGCGTGGCGTCGAGCGGGGTGTTGCGCATCGTGAGCTTCAGCGCCTTCAACTGCTCGACGATCTTGTCGAGCGCCGCGCCGGTCGGGCGCGACCATTGGACCTCGACCCAGCCGACGAATTTGTCGTCGCCGGCATAATGCGCGGCAAGGTCGGTGACGTCGCGGCGGATATTGGCGTGGAGCCGCTCCTTTGCCTCGGCATAGAGATTGTCCTGAATCTCGCCAAGCGTCGCAACCGCGGCCGCTACGAAATCGCCCTTGGCTACGAACGCGGTGTTGAGCTTGCCGTCGTCCTTGTAGAGCCGGTCGCGGCGGATCACCGCGACATTGCCGCCAGCGACGTCGCGCGGGCCGATTTCGAGGATGATCGGTGCGCCTTTCTTGACCCAGCCCCAGCGCTTCGTCTGCGCCTTGTTGGCGCCGGCGTCGAGATGGACGCGCAGCGGCTCGCGAAACGCGTCGAGCGTCTTCAGCTCGGCCTGTAACGACGCGCAATAGTCAAGGATCGCCTGATCCTCCTCATTATCGCGCAACATCGGCACGATGACGATCTGATGCGGCGCGATGCGCGGCGGACAGCGCAGGCCATCGTCGTCGCCATGCGTCATGATAACGGCGCCGATCGTGCGGGTCGAAAAGCCCCAGCTGACCGTGTGGCACAGGCTGTGGCCGCCGTCCTTGTCCTGAAAGCGGATGTTCGCCGCCTCGGCAAAACCGGTACCGAGATAATGCGAGGTGCCGGCCTGCAATGCCTTGCCGTCCTGCATCATCGCTTCGATCGAATAGGTCGCGGCGGCGCCCGGAAAACGCTCGTTCTCGGGCTTTTCGCCAGCGATCACCGGCAGCGCGAGCGCTTCTTCGGCCACCGTGCGGTATAATTCGAGCGCGCGCATCGTTTCCGCAACTGCGTCTTCTTTGCTGTCGTGCGCGCTATGCCCTTCTTGCCACAGAAACTCGGCGGTGCGCAGGAACATGCGGGTGCGCATTTCCCAGCGCACGACGTTCGCCCACTGATTGACGCGCAGTGGCAGGTCGCGCCACGACTGGACCCAACGGCTCATCGCCGCACCGATCACCGTTTCCGACGTCGGGCGGACGATCAGCGGTTCTTCCAGCTTCGCCGCAGGATCGGGAATCAGCTTGCCATTGCCGTCCTGAATCAGACGGTGGTGGGTGACGACCGCCATTTCTTTTGCAAAACCATCGACATGGTCGGCTTCTTTTTCAAAGAAGCTCAAGGGAATGAACAGCGGAAAATAGCAATTCTGGACGCCCATGTCCTTGATACCGGCGTCCATGATCGACTGGATACGCTCCCAAATACCATAGCCCCATGGCTTGATCACCATGCAACCGCGAACGCCCGATTCCTCGGCGAGGTCGGCTTCGGCAATGACATCCTGATACCAGGCCGCAAAGTCGGCCTGCCGGGTTACGCTGAGCGCATGTTTGACCATGAAATTTCCGTATTTCTGTGGCTGGGGGCGGAGAGGCGCCCCGATCCAGTTATTTGTTGGCGAGTTCTGCTTTGAGCGCGGCCACTTCAGCTTTGAGCGCCGCGATTTCCGCATCTTTCGCCTTGGCACCGCCCACGCCCGGGATAAGCACGCCTGCCGCTTGCTGGAACATCTCCATATTCCGGCGTGTCAATTCGGCGAGTGGGTTCGATCCCAGCACCCCGTCGAACGCTGTGCGGACGTCCTGCTGGTTCTTGCGGAACGCGGCCATCGAAGCTTCCAGATATTGCGGTACCATCGACTGCATCTTGTCGCCGTACATGCCGATCAGATGGCGCAAGAAATTGACCGGCAGCAAAGTTTCGCCGCGCGTTTCCTCGTCCATGATGATCTGCGTCAGAACATTGTGCGTGATGTCATCACCGCTCTTGGCATCAACAACGCGGAATTCGCGGCCGTCGCGCACCATCGTGCCGAGATCTTCGAGGGTGATGTAGCAGCTGCGCTCGGTATCATAGAGCCGCCGGTTGGCGTATTTCTTGATTGTGACGACGCCGTCGTCCGCCGTCGTCCTGGACTTCGCCATCTTGACCCGCGCTCCCTATCATCCCGCGCAGCGCGAGATGTTTAACCGCAACGGCAATAGCATCAAATTATGATGCATCGCAACATGCGGTCAGCGGACGCAGCCGATCGGGACATGGACCATGATCCACCGCGATTGTGACACCCAAACCAGTCGATTGCGACAGCGTTGGATTTTTCACCCTCTCCTAAGTCAACGCGATCCATCGCATCTGCGCCCGCTGAAGAGGAATTTTCCAAAACAGTCTGCAGCTAGATGCAATTTCTCATAATAAATTCAGTATTTTATTTTCCTACCCGTAGATCTCTACCACTTATGAAAATACGATCGAACAAAGCGCTTCGCCGTCGCCCGAATGATCTGACCTAAAGTGTGCTAGTACTGATTACAGCGCCCCGCGGGCTTGCGCCGTTTCAACATTTGGTCATTTCATTACGCGCTCTGTTTCAGTGCTCGCTGAACAGTAAACCGGGGAAAAACTATGAAAAAAACTAGCCTGCTGGTCCGTGGCTCGACGCTGTGCGTCGCCCTGTTCAGCGCCATGCCTGCTATCGCTCAAGTCGATCCGATCGCTGCGGACGCGGAAACGGTCGAAGGCGCGGCGGATTCTGGTACGATTGTCGTTACCGGGTCGCGCATCCGCCGCCCGAACGTGGAGTCTAACCTTCCTGTCACATCGGTCAGCGGTGAAGAGTTTTTCCAGCAGGGTCAGAATAATATAGGCGACACGCTGAATGATTTGCCCCAGCTTCGCAGTACTTTCGCGCAGCAAAACCCGGGAGCAGGTGTCGGAATCGCCGGCTTGAACCTGCTTGATCTCCGAGGCCTAGGTACTGTCCGTACGCTAGTGCTTGTAAACGGTCGCCGCCATGTTGCAGCCGATATTCTGAACAATGCAGCGTCACCCGACGTCAACACGATCCCGAACGATCTGATTGAGCGCGTTGACATAGTGACCGGCGGCAATTCGGCCGTTTACGGTTCAGACGCAATTGCAGGCGTCGTCAACTTCATCTTGCGCCGCGATTTCGACGGCATCCAGATTCGCGGCACCGCGGGGATTTCCGAAGGAGGCTTCGGTGGCAATCAATATGCGTCGATCATGGCCGGCCATAATTTTGCCGATGGGCGCGGAAACATAACCGCTCACGCAGAATATGCCCACCAAACGCGTGTTTACGCCTCGGACATCCCCGGCTTTGATCGAGTCGACGGTTTTGCTACGGTGGATGTCGATAGCGGTGGCCTGCCTTCCGCGAGTGACGGGTTCCCCGATGCGACATTTTTCCGCGATCTCCGAAGCGCCGCTAATCACCGTTTCGGCCTGGTTGCGATTCCGCAGCAACAAGGTGCGGGACGATGCGGTGCCGGGACGCTGGCGAACAACGGACCGACGAACACTTCCGGCACTTCGTTTCATTGCAACTATATCTTCAATGAAGCCGGTCGCCTTGTGCCACAGACTGGAACACGTTTCGGGACCGGTCCCGGTGGAACCTTTGTCGGCGGCAACGGCCAGACTGGCCGCGAGGGCACGCTACTTTCTATCCTTCCCTATATGGAACGGTACAACGGCAACCTCCTGGCGCGTTTTGAGGTTAGCAAAGCTTTGGAGCTTTTCGCCGAGGCAAAGCTCGTACGGATCAATGCCGTCGGCAACGCGCTTGGCCCGACGTTCCTGAACAACACGACGGGATCGCTCGGAAACGATAGCCGAATAGCGCCGCGTCTGGACAACCCGTTTCTCAACCCTGCGGACCGCGCGACGATCGCGAACGCGATCACCGCTTCGAACTGCGGCTATGCGCTTGGGACATCGCTTGCGACTGTCACCTGTACAGTCGGCACACCTGCCGCGCAGGCGGCCCGTGCAACCGCCGTTGCTAATGGAAGCTACCGTTTCCTCTTCGCTCGCACTTTCACGGACCTGGTCGATCGCGACGAAATTTTCCGACGCACGACATATCGCGTAGTTGTCGGTGCTCGCGGCGAATTCAACGATGATTGGAACTACGAAATCTCTGCGAACTACGGCAAGATGAAAGAGCGAACGAACATGAAAGGGTTCGTCAATCGCCAGCGCTTTCTGCTGTCGCTTGATGCCGGAATCGATCCGCTTAATCCCGGCGCCGGAATTCAGTGCCGTTCCAAGTTCGACGCCGCGGCTCGGGTTGGTGCGCCGGGCTATGCCAACTCGGCGGCCACTTTAGCTGCGGACATTGCAGCGTGCGTTCCATATAACCCCTTCGGCGCCGGTGATAATCGGGCGGCGGCGGGCTATTTCAGTCTGCCGATCGAGAATAATTCCTCGATTGACCAACTGAACCTTCAGGGATTTGTGTCGGGTGACTTGAGCCAGTTGTTCGAATTGCCTGGCGGGCCAATACGGTTCGCTATCGGGACCGAATACCGCCGGGAAAAAGCTTTTAACGATAGCGACGAGGCCGCCGATACGGGCATCAGCAACTCGGTGTTTTTAGGTGACGTTCTGGACGCACCCGCGCTTGTCGTGAAAGAAGCATATGGCGAAATCCAGATCCCGCTGCTCAAGGATTTGCCACTCGCTCATGAGCTTACGATCACCGGCGCGGGGCGCCTGTCGGATTACAACACCTCAACCGGCACGATCTACGCATATAACGCCGGCATCGAATGGGCACCGATCGAAGATATCCGTTTCCGTGCCAACTATGGTCGCGCGGTGCGCGCTCCGAATATCACCGAAACGGGTTTTCCGAACGTGCCGAACTTCGCCAACCAGTTCATCGATCCCTGTAATGCAAACGCGATCGGTCTCAATCCCATCAGAAATACGAACTGCACGGCCCAGCTTAGCGCGGCACAGATCGCCAACCTTCCGCTCGCTGGCTATTCGCTCGGCATCATTAGCGGAAGTAATCCCAATGTGACGGAAGAAACATCGGATTCATATACGGCCGGCGTCGTGATCCAGCCGCGCTTTATACCTGGCCTGTCTATCACGGCCGATTATTATAAAATCACGGTGAATAACGTTATCGTCTCGTTGCCGGCACAGACCATCGTTAACGCATGCTATGATTCGCCCAACCTGAGCAGCCCGCTTTGTAGTGCCTTCGCGCGGAACTTTCAGGGATCTCCCGGCCCAGCTGGCGAATTGCCGGGTCAGATTTTGTTCAATTCGACCGTCCAAGGTCCGAACAATTTCGCAAAACGGGTGCGTCGGGGTGTGGATGTTGAAGTGGCATATCGCACCGAGCTCAGCGCAAATACAAAGCTGTCGACACGGTTGATTTATTCGCACCAACTCCAGAACAGCAACTTTGAGAATCCGTCAGACCCAACTTTTGAAAACCGACTGCTCAGTGAACTGGGTGATCCGAAAGATGAATTCCGCTGGAACGTAGATCTGAATACGGGCCCGTTCACATTTGGCTACGAGATGCGTTACATCGGTCCGATGCTCACGAGCACATATGAAAACTTCTATTCCTTGAATGGATTGGCGCCGTTGAACTCGGATGCATTCGACATTCGCCAGTTTGATGCCGTTTTTTATCACGATGTCCGGATGGACGTCGCTGTCGGTACGGACAAAGCCGTCAACTTCTTCGTTGGTGTTGATAATATTTTGGGAACACAGCCGCCGCTAGGTTCCACCGCGACCGGCGTCGGTAGCGCGATCTATAATATTCGCGGTCGTAATTTCTACGCCGGGTTCAAAGCGCGATTCTAATAACCGGCGAGCGAGAAAATTCTGAGGCCGGAGACTAACCTCTCCGGCCTTTGTTTTGGAGCTTTGCGATCGGCGCCACCTTGCCGACGGCGACATGCTGCGAGTAGTGGCCATGATGCTCATCCTTCAGCCCATGACCCGGTGTGACGATCGATGTCTTCATTGAACCCATCTCGATGGCGCTTAACGCAACAGTGATCTGACCGAGGTCGTTCGTCGCAACAATTCTGCGACGTCAAGCGCTACGCCCGCCCGCATCTCGGCCACATCTTCTGCCCAACGGACGGTGCAAACCATCAAGCCGCGAGACAGGCATCCGACATCACAAGAGCGGAATGAATTTTTGGCGTCGACTATCCCAATGCCTCGTAAGGGCATCAAATTTCAACCGATACGGCTCCCACATTTCTCGCCGACGAAGAGTCTCGCCAGCCTATCCAAAGCCGTCGCTGCCCTGACATTTTTCCTCGGCGACCGTCCGTCGGCGATGCACCGGTACCCGTAAACGCGAGACGTTGATTCGCTATCCATATATACGAAGATCGAAGCGCCTCTTCCCGCCTGGCGCGGTCACTCGCAGATGCGATGCGATCGGGTTCCAAGACCTGGCCCACTCATAGCCATCAGACTCGTTTATCATTTACAATCGCGATTGGCCGAATCGACGTTCTTTTATTCCGTTCCAAGCCTTCTCAACATAGCGCAACGCCACCGCCGCAAAATTTTCTTACTTTCGCCAGATAATCCGGGGCCTTGGCTGACTGTTGCCAAAATGGCACAGCGTCGCGGCATTGACGCTGAACTTCCCCAAAAATGTCATACGGGGCTTGTACTAGTACATCTTTATCGGCTTTCTTGCGGGCAACCCGTTCACTCCACCTTTTTGAACGGCAACCGGGGAAACACATCATGAAGAAGACTAGCCTGCTGGTGCGGGGCTCTGCCCTGTCTCTCGCTTTGTTCAGTGCAATGCCGGCGATGGCCCAGGACGACACCGTTCCTGCGGAAGAAGCAGCCGACGTTGCTGCCGAGGGCTCTATCGTCGTCACCGGGTCGCGCATCCGCCGCCCGAACCTCGAATCGACCGTGCCGATCACTTCGATCAGCGGCGAAACCTTCTTTCAGCAGGGCCAGACCAACATCGGCGACACCCTGAACGACCTGCCGCAGCTGCGCAGCACCTTCGCTCAGCAGAATCCGGGTCTCGGCATCGGCATCGCTGGTCTGAACCTGCTCGATCTTCGCGGTCTTGGCACCCAGCGTACGCTGGTGCTGGTCAACGGCCGCCGTCACGTTCCTGCGGACATCCTGAACAACGCTGTTTCGGTTGACGTCAACACCATCCCGAACGATCTGATCGAGCGCGTCGATATTGTTACCGGCGGCAACTCGGCCATTTACGGCTCGGACGCGATCGCCGGCGTCGTCAACTTCGTCCTGCGCCGCGACTATGAAGGTATCCAGCTGCGCGCCCAGGCCGGCGTCACTGGCGAAGGCTTTGGCGCCAACCAGTTTATTTCGGGAATGGTCGGCAAGAACTTTGCCGAAGACCGCGGCAACATCACGCTGCACGCTGAATATGCTCGCACCGACCGCGTATTCGCGTCGGACGTTCCGGCATTCCGAACCAACGACAACTTTGCCATCATCGATGCCGATGGTGGTGCGGGTATCGTGAACGGTGGAGACGGTTTTCCCGATCGCCAGTTCTTCCGCGGCCTCAGCTCAACGACCATCCATTTCAACGGTCTGATCCCGATCAACCAGCGTGCGAACGACACAGCGACCCCTGCTTTCGAAGGCGGCGCTTGCGGCAACGCGACGACTGCCAACAATGGCGGCACAAACAGCGTTGGCGTGCCGTTCAGCTGCACCTACATCTTCAACGACGCCGGCCGTTTGGTCCAGCAGACCGGCGCCCGCTTCGGCACCGGTATCAACAGCGGCATTGTCGGCGGCAATGGCCAGACCGGCCGCGAGGGCAAGACGGTATCGATCCTGCCGTTCACCGAACGCTATAACTTCAACCTTCTGTCGCGCTTCGAATTCTCGCCGGCGGCAGAGCTGTTCGTCGAAGGCAAGTGGAACCGCGTCAACGCGCTCGGCAACAACGCCGGACCGTCGTTCAACCAAGGTACCGGCGGCACGGCCGACTTTCGCGAGCGGGTACGTCTTGATAACCCGTTCCTCAATCCGGCCGATCGCACCACGCTCGCTAACCTGATCCTGGCGTCGGGTTGCCGTAGTGATCTTCAGGTCGCCTGCCCTGCGGCTGGCAACCTGACGGCGACCGATATTGCGAACATCGCCAACGGCAGCTTCCGCGTCGTGAATGCGCGCAACCTGCTCGACGTGGGCCTGCGCGACGAAAAGTTCCAGCGTGACACGTGGCGCGTTGTTGGCGGCCTGCGCGGCACGTTCAACGATGACTGGAGCTACGAAATCTCCGGCAACTACGGCAAGTTCCGCGAAAGCATCACGACCGACGGCTATATCGATCGTCAGCGCTTTGCCTTGGCAATGGACGCCGGTCGCAACCCGGTCACTGGCGCGATCCAGTGCCGTTCGCAGTTCGACCCCGCATCGGCTGTGCCGCTCGTCGGCTTCACGCCCACCCCGGCCACCGCAAACGCCGCTCGTTTGGCGGCCGACATCGCGGCTTGCGTTCCCTACAACCCCTTCGGTTCGCCCGACAATTCGGCGTCGGTGAATTATTTCTCGAACGAATTCACGGTCAAATCGGGTCTGTCGCAGTTCGTCGCTTCGGGCTTTGTCTCGGGTGACACCAGCGGCTTCTTCAACCTCCCGGGCGGCCCGGTCCGCTTCGCAGTTGGCGCCGAATATCGCGAGGAAAAGGCATTTTACGAACAGGACCCGTTCGTGACCAATGGCTTTACCAATGGCGTTTCGATCCCGAGCTTCCGTCCCGACACGTTCAAGGTCAAGGAAGCTTACGGCGAAATCCAGATCCCGCTGCTCAAGGAAATGCCGTTTGCGCATGAACTGACCGTCAGCGGTGCCGGACGCGTTGCCAAATATCAGGGTGAAGTCGGCACGGTGTATTCTTACAACGCTGGTCTCGATTATGCGCCTGTTGAGGATGTGCGGTTCCGTGCAAACTACAGCCGTGCGGTGCGTGCACCGAACGTCTCGGAAACCGGCTTCCCGCTCGTTCCGAACTTCTTCAACAACTTCACCGATCCGTGTAACCCGGCGGTCATCGGCACGGGCGTTCGCGCCGCAAACTGCGCAGCTGATCTGGGACCGTTGCTGGCCAACCTGACCAACATCACCCAGTCGCTGCCGATCGTCAGCGGTTCGAACCCGAACCTGACTGCCGAAACGTCGGACAGCTACACCTATGGCGTCGTCCTTCAGCCCCGTTTCATTCCGGGTCTGAATGTGTCGGTCGACTATTACGACATCACGGTGAACAACATCATCGGGACCGTCGGGGTGCAGACGATCGTCAACCAGTGCTATGACTCGCCGACGCTGGACAATGTGTTCTGTAGCCAGTTTACGCGTTATCGTGGCACGGGTCCCGGTCCGCTCGGCGAAGTTCCGGGTCGCATTCTCGGCAACTCGCTGATCAATGCTCCGCTGAACTTTGCCAAGCGTGTGCGCCGCGGCATCGACGTGAACGCTTCCTATCGCCGCGACATCGGCGAAATCGCCTTCAACACCAACTTGATCTACACCCACGCTCTGGAGAACAGCAACTTCCAGGATCCGACCAATCCGAACTTCGAAACCCGGATCCTCGGCCAGCTGGGCGATCCGAAAGACGAGTTCCGCTGGGACTTCGACTTTGGCGTCGGGCCGGTGACCTTCGGATATCGCATGCGTTACATCGGGCCGATGTACTACAACGCCTATGCGACGCTGTTCCCGCTCAACGGTCAGGTTCCGACGGACATCGATGCCTTCCCGGACACGAAGTTTAACTCGGTCATGTATCACGACCTGCGCGTCGACTTCGACGTCGATAACAATGCTGGCGGACTCAAGTTCTACGTCGGTGTCGACAACGTGCTCGACAAGGGCGTGCCGCAGGGCGCAACCACTGCAACCGGCGCAGGCAGTGCGATTTACAGCTTCCGCGGTCGCAACTTCTATGCAGGTGCCCGCGCTCGCTTCTGATCGAGAGCCACCGCAAAAGATTTGGGGGGTCGGAGCCATGCTTCGGCCCCCTTTTCTTTTTGCCGCAGGAAAACCATAGTCGGCCGGGAGGCATCATTTTGGCACTGACGAATCACGACGCCGAGCGATTGGCCAGATCGGGGGTTCAAGCGCTTCAGGGCGGCCGCTCCGCCGAGGCACGGCGAAACTTCGAGGCGATCACGCAAAGCGGGCGTGCCAATGCTCAGATATGGCTTTTGCTCGCGGTGGCCTGCCGCGCCGACACCGACGCGTTAGCCGAAGAGGCCGCGCTCGACCAATTGCTCGCGCTAGAACCGCACGCGGTTCGGGGCCTCATCATGAAGGGTGACTGCCGCGCAGGAGCAGATGATGAACGCGCCGCACTCCGCCTTTATGAAATGGCCCTTCGCATTGCGGCGCAACAGGAACTGCCGGATGACCTTCGGGTCGAGATGCAGCGCGCCGAAATATGGGTGGCGGCGCTCAAAGAACAAATTGTCGACCGGCGAGAAACCACATTAAACGCACGGGGGTGGCCGGAGAATCTTCGGAGCGCGCGCTTCCAGCAATCAATCGACATACTGGCCGGACGCAAACGCATCTTTGTTCAGGAACCAACGGCCTATTATTTTCCCGAACTGCCGCAAATCCAGTTTTACGATCGGGCTCTTTTCGATTGGGTTCCGGCAGTGGAGGCCGCCGCAGCGACGATAAAAGCGGAACTGACATCCTTGCTGGCCGACGGCCTTGAGGGCTTTCGCCCTTACATCCAGTCCGAAGCAGATCAGGCGCGCGCCAACCCCCTTCTCGACAATCGCGACTGGAGCGCGCTTTTCCTTTGCGAGAATGGCCGGCGTTCCGATGACGTCATCGCGCGGTGTCCGTCCGCCATGGCTGCGGTGCAATCGGCGCCCCTTCCCTATATCGCCAATTCGCCGACGGTGATGTTTTCCCTCCTGCGACCCGGCGCGCGAATTGCGCCGCATACGGGTATGCACAACGCGCGGCTGACCTGTCATTTGCCGCTGGTCGTTCCGCCCAATTGCCGCTTCCGGGTCGGAAACGACGTGCGCGAATGGGAAGAAGGCAAGCTGATGATTTTCGACGACACGATCGAGCATGAAGCATGGAACGACAGCGATGAGGATCGGTTTGTACTGATTTTCGACATCTGGCGTCCAGAGCTCAGCGATCAGGAACGCGAACAGGTCGCTGCGGTGTTCCTGGGTGCGGCAGACGCCTAGCTCATGCGCAACGTAGATATAATCGACCACGCCAACGCTTTGCTCGATGCTCGCCAAGCTCAGACCGCGGTCGATTTGATCGTCGATGCCGCCAAACGCGGCAACGGCGATGTCGACGAACGAAGTCGGCACGCCGGCCTCTCGGTAACCCGCGGCGAAAAATGGATCTGCACCCGCTGGATTCGCGCGCGGGACTTCGATCCTTGGGGCATGCGCCCCGCCAAAACTTAGCGCCAGACGCGCTCGAACCGATCGCCCAGCCCGGTGAGCAATTCATATTGCGACAGCCCGCTGCGCGCCGCGACAATGGGCAGATCATAGTCGAGGCTCAGCCAGTCGCCTTCGACGATGCTCCCGGCATCGCTTGCGTCAAACGTCGTCAGATCCATCGACACGCGGCCGATCAGCGGCAGCTTGCGCGTTTGCCACGTTGCACCGCCGCTTCCGGCGTGACAGCGCAGATAACCGTCGGCGTAGCCGAGGTTGGCAACCGCGATCCGGCTGTCGCGGGCCGCTGTCCACGTCGTCCCATAGCCCACCGTCTCGCCCGTGGGGACCGTTCGAAGTTGCAATACTCGCGCTGCCGGAAAGACGACCTGGCGGATATGACCTGTCGCCTCGCCGCGCGGTATGCCGCCATAGAGCGCGATGCCCGGACGCGTCAGGTCGAAACCATAGTCGGCACCGAGACAGATGCCCGCGCTGTTCGCAAGGCTGTAGCGGCGCGCCGGGATGCCGTCGCGAAGCGCGCGAAACGCGCCAAGCTGCTGCGTATTTTGCGGACTATCCTCGTCAGCCGACGCCAGATGGCTGAGCAAGGTTTCGATCGTCAGCCCGTCGAGCGCTCCGCCCAGCGCCGCTTCGGCGCGCAGCCCCAACCGGTTCATGCCGGTATCGACCATGACGTCGCACGGCCGCCCCTCGCCCGCTTCGCGCCAGCGCCGGACCTGTTCGACACTATTCAGCACCGGTCGCGCCGGGAGCAAGCGCGCGGCGACCATGTCGTCGGCGCCGACCCCGTGCAGGACCGAAAGCGAAACGCCTGCGGGCAGCGGCATCAGCGCCGCGGCCTCGGCCCAAGTGGCGACGAAAAAGTCGCGGCAACCCGCCGCGGCAAGATGTCGCATCACGTCGCGCGCGCCCAGCCCATAGCCATCGGCCTTCAGTGCCGCGCCGCACGCCGCCGCGCCGCCCTGCGCCGCCAGCCAACGCCAGTTAGCGACCAGCGCCTCGCGATCGAGATACAGACGGAGCGGCGACGGCACGGCAATCATGCTTCGCCCCTATACGGGTTCGCGGGCGGCGCCAATGGGTTGGATCAGGTGACGGGCGGCACGCCGGGCACCGCCTTGTCCCACTGTCCCTCGACCGGATCCTTCAGCATGAAGGCGGCAACCAGGAAAGCGATCAGCACCACGCCCCAGGTGTACCAAAGCCCGGCATACGCATTGCCCGTCTTGGCAATGATAAAGCTCGCGATCAGCGGCAGGAAACCGCCGAAATAGCCGGTACCGATATGATAGGGGATCGACAGCGACGAATAGCGCACGTGCGGGGGGAACATTTCGGACAACAGCGCCGCGACGGGGCCATAGGTAAAGCCCGACAGCGCGCTCAGGCCCAGCAGCGCGAGGAAGATGACGACGATGCTGCCCCAGCTTGGGATCTGCTTGGCGAAATCATATCCCATCGCCTCCAGCGCGGGTTGCAGCAACGCCGGGTCTTCGCTTGCGACTTCGCGGTCACCGATGCGGATCGTGACGCTGTCGAAGCCGCCCTTGGTCACCGCGACCTTATATGGCACGCCCAGCTTGGTCAGTTCACCAAGGGTGCGGCCGCAGGCGGTCGCCTGTTTCTGCGCGAAGGGATCGAAACTGCACTGCGATCCCATGACGGTCACCGGCGCGCGCGCGGCCGCCGCCTGCAACGACGGATTGGCGACGCTGCCCATCCACCAGAACAGCGGGAACAGCAGGACGAGCGTCGCCGCATAGCCCCAGACGATCGGTTTCCGGCGCCCGATCCGATCGGACAGATGGCCGGCCCAGATGAAAAAGCCCATGCCGAACGCCGCGGCAAAGCCGACGATGATCTCGGAGGCGGTATCCTCGACCTTCATCGGCCCCTTCAGGAACGCGAGGCCCGAGAACATCGCGGTGTACCAGATGACGGTCAGGCCGGCGGCGATGCCGAACAGCGCGATAAAGATGCGGCGCGGGTTGCCGGGATAGGTAAAGCTTTCCTTCAGCGGATTCTTGGCCAGCTCGCCCTGCGCCTTCATCGCCTGGAACACCGGGCTTTCTGACAGTTTCAGCCGCATCCACAGCGAAATCGCCAGCAGGATCAGCGACAGCAGGAACGGCACGCGCCAGCCCCAGCTTTCCCACACTGCGTCGGGCATCAGCGCCTTGCACCCCAGCACGACGATCAGGCTGAGCACAAAGCCGCCGACGACGCTCGCCTGGATGAAGCTGGTATAAAAACCGCGTTTGCCGGGCGGCGAATGTTCGGCGACGTAAACCGCGGCGCCGCCATATTCACCGCCGAGAGCGAGCCCCTGCAGGATGCGCAGCAAGATGATGATGATCGGCGCCGCGATGCCGATCGTGGCGGCGGACGGGATCATGCCAACGCCTGCGGTCGCAATGCCCATCAGGGTGACGGTGACGAGAAACGTATATTTGCGCCCCAGCCGGTCGCCAAGGAAACCGAACAGCACGGCGCCGAGCGGACGAAAGCCGAACCCGACCGCAAACCCTGCCCAGACGAGCAAGGTTTCCAGCGTCGCATTATCGCTGGGGAAAAAGGCCTTGCCGATGATCGCGGCAAGGGTGCCGTAGATGAAGAAATCATACCATTCGAACACGGTCCCTGCCGATGATGCGGCAATGACCATGCGGATTTCTTTCTTGGTCGGCTCGTATGCGGCGCCTGCGGCACTGGCTTCGGTCATGACTTTCTGGCTCCCCCACCCCGTCGGGCTTGTCACTTTTCCGATCGCATCGAGCGAAGTCGAGATGCCGTGAAGGCATTGTCCGACGACGGGTGTTCGACTTCGCTCGACACGAACGGTTACGCTACGTCTAGTTACACCGCAGCGTGGCGCAAGCCTTCTTGGCGTAGGGCGATTCCGGTGACAGACTGCGCAAATGCAGTTCATCGACCTCTCGATCCCGATCACCAACGACGTCATCTCCGACCCGCCGGTGATGCGGCCCAACATCACCTATATGACCCACGAGAATACGTGGGAACAGATCGCGATGTTCTTTCCCGGCCTGACCAAGGATGACTTGCCCGATGGTGAAGGCTGGGCGGTGGAAAGCCTGACCCTGTCGACCCACAATGGCACCCATATGGATGCGCCGTGGCATTATCATTCGACCACCGACAGCGGCGCGTCCCCCGCCCCGTCGATTGACGAAGCGCCGCTCGACCTGTTCTTCCGTCCGGGCGTGAAGCTGGACTTCTCAGACCGCCCGCACGGCGACGTCATCAACGGCGCCGAGGTCGAAGCCGAACTTGCGCGGATCGGGCATGATCTCCAGCCGCTCGACATCGTCCTCGTCCAGTCGGGCGCGGTGTACGGCACCGACAATTTCACCGACCAGGGCTGCGGCATGGGCGCCGAAGCGACCCTTTACTTGACCGAACGCGGCGTGCAGGTCGTCGGCACCGATGCCTGGAGCTGGGACGCGCCGTTCAGCCACACCGCCAAGCGCTGGGCCGAAACGCGCGACCCGAAGATTATCTGGGAAGGCCATAAGGCGGGGCGCATCCGGCCCTATTATCAGATCGAAAAATTAACGAACCTGTCGGCCATCCCCGCGACGGGTTTCACCTTCAGCTGCTTTCCCGTGAAGATCGAGCGCGCGAGCGCGGGGTGGATCCGTGCGGTGGCGCTGGTCGAGGATTGAAGCTCGGACGCTGTTTTAGGCGTCATTGGATGGCCGGCTAACGACCATTTTAGGATATTCTTCTCCCCTCCCGCTTGCGGGAGGGGACAAGCGAACGTCCGCTTCCCACCCCAAACCCGTCATCAGCTGCGCCTACAAATTCACCGTCACCAGCATCCACAAAGTCCAAGCACCCAGCGCCAACAACGTGCCGAAGGTCGCGACGACGCCGATCTGGCGCGGCACCGGTGCCTTGCCGGGAGTTATCTTCGCATACAGCCCCGCGATATGCGCGACGCGACCGATCAGGAAGATCGCGCCGATGACCATCAGCCCCATGTGATTGGCGCGCGCGCTTTCCAGCAGGCCGAGCAGGATGATCGTGATAGGCGCATATTCGGCCAGATTGCCGTGACTGCGGCTCGCACTGATCAGCTTGGCGTCGCCATGGTCGCCGAACGCGGCCTGAACGCGTAGCCGCTGGCGCACCGTGTCAATCGCGGTCGCGAGCAGCAGCAGCGCACATATGGCCGCGACAAAGGCGGTTACCGGTAAAGTCATCGTCTCATCTCCCCCATGGTCCTGCGCACCAGCCTAGCCGACCGGGCGCCGTTTGCCACCGGCAATCGCAGCTATGGATTGGGCGTCTTGCCCAGTTTCGCGCCGAGGAATTCGAGGACGCGCGCTGACACCGGCATGCGGCTGACTTTGTCGCCCAGGCTGACCGCGCCCATCGGGTAGAAATGCCCGAATCCCGGCACCCATGCGATCTCGGCGGCGACGCCCTTCCCCGCCAGCGCCGCGGCGGTGTGCCGGGTGCCGTTGATCACCCCTGCAAAATCATTCTGCCCCAGGATCAGCAGCGCGGGCGCCATACCGCTCTGCGTCGTTTCGTATAGATTATAGCCGCTGATCCCGCCCGACAGCGACACCACTGCCTTGACCGGGACGCCGATACCATAAGCGGTGTTAAGCGCGGTAATCGCGCCCGCCGAAAAGCCGCCAAGCGCCAGACGCTCGCCATCGATGCCGAACTCCGCGGCGCGGGCACGCACGAAATTGGCGGCCATCGCCATATCGTCGGCGGCGGCAAAGGTGGTGTGCCAATAATGGGTCAGCGTGGTGTCGTCGAACGGCGCCAGCCCCATCAACCGGCGCACCTCCTCGATCCGCTCGATATTTTGCGGCGCCATGTTCACCGCCATCGGCACGATGCGTTTCTCGTCGAGCGGGCGGACCAGCCCCGGCACTTCCTGGATCAGGCGATAGTCTATCGAAAAACAGGCGTAGCCCGCGGCAGCAAAGGTGCGGCAATAGTCAGCCATCGAGCTGTCCTGCGCGCCGTCGCCGGTGAAATGCATCTCGCCCTTGTCGCCGCGGTGAAACGCGCCGCCGAACGCCATGACGATCGCCGGACGATCGGTCAGCGGCTTGCCGTCCGCGACCGGGCGATAGGCATCGAGCAACAGATCGCGCGCGTTGGCGCCGTCCGCCGCCACCCCGACCGGGGCGCGGCCGTAAACGATGTCGCGCTTCACCATGACGTCATAGTCGCGCTTGGCCGGTTCTTGCGCTGTCGCGGTCGGCGCGACCAGCGCCGCACCGATCGCCGCCGCTATCATCGTTGCCCGAAACCCCATTGCCCATCTCCCCTGATTATGTTTTGCGCCAAGCCTGTGCCATGCTGGGCGGGCTCGACAAGTGGGCGGTAGCTAAACGCTTGTGCGGACCCACGCCGCATCGGAAATGGTCTAGCCCGCCGCGCGATCAGAAAAGCCGCGACCCATTCGGCACCGGGACATCGGGCGCAAACAGGATCACCGCGCCCGTCGCGTCGGCAAAACCGAGCGTCAGCACTTCGGACAGATATTTGCCAATCTGGCGCGGCGGGAAATTGACGACCGCGGCGATCTGACGCCCGACGAGTTCATCCAACGTGTAGCGATCGACGATCTGGGCGCTGCTCTTCTTGATCCCGATCGCGGGGCCGAAATCGATCTTCAGCTTGAATGCCGGCTTGCGCGCTTCAGGGAAAGGCTCGGCCTCGACGATGGTACCGATCCGGATGTCGACCTTCAGGAAGTCGTCGAAGGGGATGGGGTCGGCTGCGGCAGCGTCGGTTTCGTGGTTCAGGTGCATTCATCAAACTCCGTTCCAACCGTGTCCCTGCGAAGGCAGGGATCCATCTCCGGTCGGTTCCAGATAGAGCCGACCGGAGATGGGCTCCTGCCTTCGCAGGAGCGCAGACCGGGCTATTCCATCTCCAAAATCACTGCATCGACCGCCAGGCTGTCGCCTTGCGCCGCGTTGACGCTCTTCACCGTCCCCGATTTTTCGGCGCGCAGGATATTCTCCATCTTCATCGCCTCGACCGTCGCCAGCGGCTGCCCCGCCTCGACCTTGTCGCCCGCGCCGACGTGCAGCGCGACGAGCAGGCCGGGCATCGGGCAGATCAGGAAGCGCGACAGATCGGGCGGGATCTTTTCGATCATATGCCGGGTCAGCGGAGCGACATGCCACGGCAGCACCCGCACATCATGGATGCGTCCGCGTGTCGTCATCCGCCAGCCAGCGCGGGTCTTGG
The DNA here is from genome assembly GCF_965279725.1 of Sphingopyxis sp. Classification (GTDB taxonomy): domain Bacteria; phylum Pseudomonadota; class Alphaproteobacteria; order Sphingomonadales; family Sphingomonadaceae; genus Sphingopyxis. The sequence continues at coordinate 49,280 of NZ_CBDIIL010000002.1, read as the reverse complement.
CGACCTTGACCGCCAGTTCGCTATCGTCGATCTCGGCAATCACCAGCCGGTCGCCGGGGGTATATTCCAGCGCGATGTCGATCTTGTCGTCATCCACCTTGATATGCTTCTGCCCCAGCTTCACCTTGTGCTCGACGCCGCCGACCGTGACCTGCCACTTGGCGGGCGGATCGAGCCGGTCGCCGAGCTGGCCGTCGGTGCGCCGCGCCCGGTCGGCCTCGGCGCTAGCCATAAAGCCAGCGATCGCAGCCAGCGCGCGAACGATATGATCCTCGGTCGCGGCGCCGTGGAAACCGTCGGGATATTCCTCGGCAATGAAGCCGGTCGTCAGCTCGCCCGAGCGGAAGCGCGGGTGCTGCATGATCGCCGACACGAAATCGATATTATGGCCCAGCCCCTCGATCTCGAAACGATCGAGCGCCGCGATTTGCTTGTCGGCGGCTTCGTCGCGCGTTTCGCCCCACGTCACCAGCTTGGCGATCATTGGGTCATAGAAAATCGACACTTCCCCGCCCTCTTCCACGCCAGCATCGACGCGCACGCCATCCTCGCCGCGCGCATTGCCTGCCCATGCCGGAACCGGCGTGCGATAACGCACGAGCCGCCCCGTCGAGGGCAGGAAGCCGCGATAGGGGTCTTCGGCATAGACGCGGTTCTCGATCGCCCAGCCGTCGATCTTGATATCGTCCTGCGTCATCTCGAGCTTTTCGCCCGCCGCGACGCGGATCATCTGTTCGACCAGATCGATGCCGGTGATCGCCTCGGTCACCGGATGCTCGACTTGCAGCCGCGTGTTCATTTCGAGGAAGTAGAAGCTCTCGCCCGTCGGGTCGGCGCCCGACACGATCAGCTCGACCGTACCCGCGCTATAATATCCTACCGCCTTCGACAGCGCGACGCATTGTTCACCCATCGCTTTACGCATTTTTTCGGTGACGAAGGGCGAAGGCGCTTCCTCGACCACCTTCTGGTGGCGGCGCTGGATCGAACATTCGCGCTCGTTGAGATACAGGATATTGCCGTGCTGATCGCCAAGGATCTGGATTTCGATATGGCGCGGGTTGAGGATGAATTTCTCAATAAACACGCGGTCGTCGCCGAAGCGAGTTCAAGCCCCTCACGTTTCGTGGCCTCGAAACCTTCGCGTACATCCTGCTCATTATAGGCAAGCCGCATCCCCTTGCCGCCGCCGCCCGCCGACGCCTTCATCATCACCGGATAGCCGATTTCGTTCCGAAATCCGCACCGCATGTTCGGTGTCGTCGATCTCGCCGACAAAACCGGGGACGACATTGACGCCTGCTGCCATTGCCAGTTTCTTAGACTCGATCTTGTCGCCCATTGCGGCAATCGCGTTCACCGGCGGGCCGATGAAGGCGATGCCGTCCTTCGCCAGCGCCTCGGCAAAGCTGGTCCGCTCCGACAAAAAGCCATAGCCCGGATGTACCGCCTCGGCGCCCGTCGCCTTGCACGCAGCGATGATCTTGTCGGCGATCAGATAGGATTCAGACGCGGGCGATGGCCCGATATGCACCGCCTCATCCGCCATCTGCACAAAGGGCGCGCGCGCATCGGCGTCCGAATAAACGGCAACGGTCGCGATGCCCATGCGGCGCGCGGTCTTGATGGCGCGGCAGGCGATTTCACCGCGGTTGGCGATCAGGATCTTCTTGAACATGCTAAGCTATTTTCCCACCAAAGGACGTAAATGTTCGATGCGTTCGCGCGTCATGTCGGTTCGGCATCCGATATAGATCAGCGGATAGATTGTTCCGCCGCGTCCCTCTAGATCGGCATATGCTGCGCATTGCGCGTCGCGAAACGCCAGCCACGCATTTTGCGCTTTTTGGGCAATATCGAGCCGGGGTTCGAGATGATCGTCGAACTGCCTGTCCTGGCGCCCCAAATCATCGGCAATGTCGCGCCACAGCGAATTGAGCTCGCGGTCCGCGCGGTCGAAACTTCGGTTGGCGCATTGGACCATCTCGACGGTGTTGCCGCCGCAGTCGGGATCGACCGCTGCTGCCTCGGGATCGGCGCCGAGGGCCAGCAACAGTGCGAACATCATCGCCCCGCCCCTCTATGCAGGACGAACGGACCGATCGGCATCGTGAAAAGGGGATGATGCGGCGCCATCAATATTCGGCAATCAACGCTTTGAGTTCGGCGGTCCGCGCTTCGGTCAGCGTCGCCAGGCAGCCGCTGATGACCATCGGTTCTGCCGAACCGCCGCGCATCGTATAGCCTTCGGCGTCGCATTGCCGGTCGCGATAGGTCAGCCAGGCGCGCTGTGCTGCGAGCAAGGTCTCATAATAGCCGGGCCGCTTGTCGTAGCTGCGGTCGAAACCCTTATCCTGCGCTTTCATCGCCGCGGCGGTCAGCTTCCACTGCGCGTTGAGCGCCGCATCGGCGCGCTCATATTCCTGATAGGCGCAGGCGTTCAGGTCGGGTTGCGCCATCGCGTTTTCGCAATCTACCGCAGGATCCTGAGCAGCCGCGACAAGCATCAGCAGCGAGGTGAGTATCATTCGGTCGTCTCCTTCGGCGCCGGTTCGGCGGCAGCGGTGCGATACAGGCGGCCGATCTGCCGCGCCCAATAGAGAATCAGCGCGAGCGCCGCGATCCACAGCAAATTCTCGACCCACAGTGGTCCGCCCGCTTCCCTACCCAGCCGTGCGCGCTGCATATCGCCCGCCGCCACACCCAGCGCGCAGGAGGCGGGAAGCAGGAACAGCGACATCAGCAGGGCGAGGAGCGGCTTTCGCGTCACTCGGCGGCTTCCATCGCCTGCCCTTGGCGCATCGGCTCTTCGCCTTCCATCGGCCGCAGCCCCAGCTTCGCGAACAACGCCGCGTCCTTGCTGTCGCCCGCATTCGCCGTCGTCAGCAGCTTGTCGCCGGTGAAGATGCTGTTCGCGCCCGCCATGAAGCACAAAGCCTGCGTCGCCTCCGACATGCTCTCGCGGCCCGCCGACAGGCGAACCATGCTGCGCGGCATCGTGATCCGCGCCACCGCGACGGTGCGGACGAATTCGATGTCGTCGATCTTGGCGAGCGGGGTGTCAGCCAGCATGTCGCCGAGCACGGTGCCCTTCACCGGCACCAGCGCGTTGATCGGCACGCTGCCCGGATGTTCGGGCAGCGTCGCCAGCACATGGATAAATCCAACGCGGTCGGCGCGGGTTTCGCCCATCCCGACGATGCCGCCGCTGCACACATTGATCCCCGCCTGCCGCACTTCCTCCAGCGTATCCAGCCGCTCGTCGAACGTCCGCGTCGTGATGACATTGCCGTAATTTTCGGGCGAGGTGTCGATGTTGTGGTTGTAATAATCGAGCCCCGCCACCGCGAGCTGCTGCGCCTGTTCCTTGCTCAGCATGCCCAGCGTCATGCAGGTTTCCATGCCCATCGCGCGCACGCCCTCGACCATTTCGACGATCGCGGGCATGTCGCGGTCCTTGGGGTTGCGCCAGGCGGCGCCCATGCAGAAACGCTGCGATCCCGAATCCTTCGCCTGCGCCGCGGCTTGCAGCACCGCGCGGACGTCCATCAGCTTGGTGGCTTTCAGGCCAGTGTCGGCATGCTTCGACTGCGAGCAATAACCGCAATCTTCGACACAGCCGCCAGTCTTGATGCTGAGCAGGGTGCACAGCTGAATCTCGCCGCGCGCGTGGTGGCGGCGGTGGGCGCTTTGCGCCTCCCACATCAGTTCGTCGAACGGCAGATCGAAGAGGGTGGCAATTTCGTCGCGCGTCCAGTCGGTCCTGCTCTCCCCTCCCGCTTGCGGGAGGGGCAGCGAGACTTGCGAACGCAGTTCGTTAGTCGCAGCGGGGTGGGCATCTCGGGTGCTGGAGCTCGCTTCGCTCGCGCCCACCCCTAGCCCCTCCCGCAAGCGGGAGGGGGACTTGATCAGTTCTTTACTCACGCAGCTTCTCCCAACGGCGGCATATTATGCCCCAGCAAGCGCAGCACGTCGGCCGCGCATTCGACAACATTCGAACCCGGGCCGTAAATCCCCTGCACCCCGGCATCGCGCAGATAATCATAGTCCTGCGGCGGGATCACCCCGCCCGCGATCACCTTGATGTCGGTGCGGCCGGCTTCGCGCAGCTTGTTGATCAATTCGGGGATAAGTGTCTTGTGCCCCGCCGCCAGGCTCGACGCGCCGACGACGTCGACGCCGCTGTCGAGCGCCAGCACCACCGTTTCGTCGGGGGTCTGGAACAGCGGTCCCGACACGATGTCGAAACCCATGTCGCCGAACGCCGATGCGATGACATTGGCGCCGCGATCATGGCCATCCTGCCCCATCTTGGCGACCAGCAGCTTGGGTCTGCGCCCAAGCCGCCGCGTCACCGCCTCGACCCCGTCGAGGACCTGCGCCCAGCGCGCGTCGCCTTCATAGGGCGCGGCATAGACGCCCTTCACCGGGGTCGGCTGGGTACCATAGCGGTCGAAACTTTCTTCCATCGCCGAGCTGATTTCGCCGAGCGTCGCGCGCGCGCGCGCCGCTTCGACCGCGAGCGCAAGCAGGTTGTTATCGATACTCGACGGCTTTGCCGCGCCATCGCGCAGCGCGTTTAGCGCGGCCTGACACGCCGCCTCGTCACGCTCGGCCTTGGTTTTCCTGATCCGCGCAATCTGCCCCTCGCGCACCTTGGCATTATCGATGTCGAGCGTTTCGAGGAGATCCTCGTCTTGCTTGCGATATTTGTTCACCCCGACGATCACATCGTCACCGCGATCGACCCGCGCTTGCCGCGCCGCCGCCGCGGTTTCGATCATCGCCTTGGGCCAACCCGCCGCAACCGCCTTGGCCATGCCGCCTTCGGACTGGACGCGGTCGATGATTTCCTGCGCCGCGTCGACCAGCTGCTGGGTCAGTGCCTCGACATAGTAACTGCCGCCGAGCGGATCGACGACCTTCGTCATCCCCGTTTCTTCCTGGATGACGATCTGGGTATTACGCGCAATACGCGCCGAGAAATCGGTGGGCAGCGCGATCGCCTCGTCGAGCGCGTTGGTGTGCAGCGATTGGGTGCCGCCCAGCATCGCCGCCATCGCCTCGATCGTCGTGCGCATCACATTGTTGTACGGGTCCTGCTCGGTCAGCGACACGCCGCTGGTCTGGCAGTGGGTGCGCAGCATCTTCGACCGCTCGTCCTGCGCGCCCAAGGTGGTCATCGCGCGATGCCACAGCACCCGCGCCGCGCGCAGCTTGGCGATTTCCATGAAGAAATTCATTCCGATCGCGAAAAAGAAGCTCAGCCGCCCGGCGAACTTGTCGATATCGAGCCCCGACGCCACGCCATATTTCACATATTCCATGCCGTCGGCGATGGTGAAGGCCAGCTCCTGCACCTGCGTCGCGCCGGCTTCCTGCATATGATAGCCGGAGATCGAGATGCTGTTGAACTTCGGCATCTCGCGCGACGTGTAGCCGAAGATATCGCTGATGATCCGCATCGATGGCTCGGGGGGGTAGATATAGGTGTTGCGGACCATGAACTCCTTCAGGATGTCGTTCTGGATCGTCCCGTCGAGCAGCTTGCGATCGACCCCCTGCTCCTCGCCCGCGACGATGAAGAACGCCAGGATCGGGATCACCGCGCCGTTCATCGTCATAGACACCGACATCTGGTCGAGCGGGATGCCGTCGAACAGGATCTTCATATCCTCGACGCTGTCGATCGCGACCCCCGCCTTGCCGACATCGCCGGTGACGCGCGGATGGTCGCTGTCATAACCGCGGTGGGTGGCGAGATCGAAGGCGACGCTGAGGCCTTTCTGCCCGGCGGCCAGGTTGCGGCGATAAAAGGCGTTCGATTCCTCGGCGGTCGAAAAGCCCGCATATTGCCGGATCGTCCACGGCCGCCCCGCATACATCGACGCCCGCACGCCGCGGGTGAAGGGCGCGAAGCCGGGCAGGCCCGGGTCGGTCTGCACGTCCTCCGCCGTATAGAGCGGCTTGACGTCGATCCCCTCGGCGGTGTGCCAGATGAGGTCCTTGCCTTTGACTTCCTTGTCGGCGGCGGCGGCCCATTGGTCGATGGTCGGTTTGTCGGTCATATGCGGTCTCGTTCTTTCTCTTCGTCATGCCGGGCTTGACCCGGCACCCGCCTTTTTTTCTTCAAGAACAGGCAGGCCCCGGATCAAGTCCGGGGTGACGATATGATGGATCTCAATGATCGCCCTTCGGCGTCTCCATAATCTCGGTCAGCACCCCGCCCATATCCTTGGGGTGCAGAAAGAAGATCAACGTCCCATGCGCCCCAATCCGCGGCTCACCCAGCACCCGCTTGCCCATCGCCTCGAACGCGGCCTTGGCGGCATGAATATCCGGCACCTCGTAACATAGATGATGCTGCCCCCCCCCCGGGTTCTTCTCCAGAAACCCAGCGATCGACGTATTGCCGGGCAGCGGCTCGACCAGCTCGATCTGCGTGCCGTTCTGCGCGCCGTCAGCGCCGGGCGTATCGACAAAACACACCTTCACCCCCTGCTCGGGCAGGTCGAACGGTTCGCAAATCTGCGTCGCGCCCAGCACGTCGCGGTAAAAGACGATGCTGTCGGCAATCGACGGCGTCGCAACGCCGATATGGTTCAGGCGGCCTAATTTCATTCTACAAACCCCATTCATGCCAGTTGTCGGCCAATAGGGTCAGAAGCCCCCAACTCACGGCCAATCCAACACTGTGAAAAATTCGGCTCCCGAAATCAGTGAAAGCCTCTCGCTGCAGATCATTATACAGATCGCGATACCCAGGCTCGTCGGCTGTCGTCAGCCATCCGTCCCGTGCAAGCTCTTCACCCTGCGCGAGAGCCAACCGCAATTCTTGTCGGCGTCGCCAATAGCGGAGCGAGTTGAATAAGAGCAGACCCGCGACCAGCAGAAAGCCGAGCAACTTATAGTGGAATATTGTCATGCTTTTTCCACGGGTTTTCCAACTGCTTGTTACGCAGCTTGCGCAGCCCAAGCGCGATCCGTTTGCGCGTATTATGCGGATGAATGACCTCGTCGATATAGCCGCGCGACGCCGCGACGAAGGGGTTGGCGAAGCGGTCCTCATATTCCTTCGTCCGCTGCGCGATCTTTTCGGGGTCGCCGATGTCGCTGCGAAAGATGATCTCGACCGCGCCCTTCGCGCCCATCACCGCGATTTCGGCGGTCGGCCAGGCATAGTTGAGGTCGCCGCGCAGATGCTTTGACGCCATCACGTCATAGGCGCCGCCATAGGCCTTGCGCGTGATCACCGTGATCTTCGGCACCGTCGCCTCGGCATAAGCGAACAGCAGCTTCGCGCCATGCTTGATGATGCCATTATATTCCTGCGCGGTGCCGGGCAGGAAACCGGGGACGTCGACGAAGGTGATGATAGGGATCTCGAACGCGTCGCAAAACCGCACGAACCGTGCCGCCTTTTTCGACGAATTGATGTCGAGTACCCCCGCGAGCACCAAAGGCTGGTTCGCGACGATCCCGATCGTCCGGCCCTCGATGCGCCCGAAACCGCAGATGATGTTGCCCGCATGCGCCGGCTGCACCTCAAAGAAATCGCCCTCGTCGACCGTTTTGCGGATCAGCTCGTGCATGTCATAGGGCTGGTTCGCGTTCGGCGGGATCAGCGTGTCGAGGCTGGGTTCGGCGCGGTCGAACGGGTCGCTCGTCGGGCGCACCGGCACCCCGCTGCGGTTGTTTTCGGGCAGATAATCGAAGAAATCGCGCGTCGCGAGCAGCGCCTCAATGTCGTTCTCGAACGCAATGTCGGCGACCGAGCTTTTCGTTGTGTGGGTGATCGCGCCGCCCAGCTCTTCCTGCGTCACCACCTCGTTGGTCACCGTCTTGACCACATCGGGGCCGGTGACGAACATATAGCTGCTGTCTTTGACCATGAAAATGAAGTCGGTCATTGCGGGGCTGTAAACCGCCCCGCCCGCGCACGGCCCCATGATCAGGCTGATCTGCGGCACCACCCCCGACGCCAGCACATTGCGCTGGAACACCTCGGCATAGCCGCCCAGTGACGCGACGCCTTCCTGAATGCGCGCCCCGCCGCTGTCATTGATCCCAATGACCGGCGCGCCGACCTTCATCGCATTGTCCATGACCTTCATCATCTTTTGCGCGTGACGCTCGGACAGCGACCCGCCAAAGACGGTGAAATCCTGGCTGAAGACATAGACGAGACGGCCGTTGATCGTCCCCGATCCGGTGACGATGCCGTCGCCGGGGATGATCTGGTCCTGCATCCCGAAATCAGTGCAATTATGCTCGACATAAGTGTCGAGCTCTTCAAACGACCCCTCGTCGAGCAGCACATCGAGCCGTTCGCGCGCGGTCAGCTTGCCCTTGCTGTGCTGCGCATCGATGCGTTTTTGCCCGCCACCCAGAGCGGCGGCAGCACGGCGGCGTTCCATTTCGGCGATATTGGCGGACATTCGGCTCTCCCACGCACTTCAAAGCGTCACTTGCCTGCTTAGAGCGGTGCAAGCAAATGCGAATTTGCAAAGTTGCAAAGTGATAGTTTGCAAACTAACTTGCCACCGATGGTTCAAAACCGACTCTACGCTGGGCGGCAACTTCGCCAACTTCGGGAAGCGCGTAAACTCCGCCAATCCGACTTCGCGATACAGCTCGGCATCTCCGCATCCTACCTCAGCCAGATCGAGCACGACGACCGCCCCGTCACCCCCGCCCTGCTCGACCGCCTGCAAAAGCTGTTCCCGCTCGAATGGGAGGAAGTCGCCGCCGACGCGGGCGACCGCCGCGCCGGGGCGTTGCGAGAGGCAGCCGCCGACCCGCTGTTTGCCGCGTCGCCCTTGCCCCCCGAACAACTCGAACGCGCCGCGCTGCAACAGCCGCAACTCGCCGACCAGTTCGTCGCGCTCCACGCCGCGTATCGCCGCGCCGGGCAGCGATTGCAGATCATCGACGAGGCGCTGACCGGCGGGACTGCCGAGGGCAGCCGCCTGCCATGGGAAGAGGTGCGCGACTGGTTTCACGATGCGGGCAATTATGTCGATAGCATCGACCGCGCTGCCGAAACGCTGGCGGGGCAGCTGCGCGGCAACGACCCCTCGCCCGCGATCGAGACGATCGAACGGCGGCTGCGCGACGCGCTCGGCATCTCGATCGTTTACACCCAGACGCAAAGCCTGCGCGATTTCGACGCGACGATGCGCCATCTGGTCATCGACCCGTCGCAGCCCGCCGAAAGCCGCCGTTTTCAGCTCGCGCACCAGCTCGCGGCGCTGGCCTTGGCGCGCGAGATCGCGGCGGTGGTCGAAGCTTCGCCGCTGCGCACAGCCGCGGCGCGCCAACTCCTCCACGTCGGCCTCGCCAACTATGCTGCGGGGGCGGTGCTGATGCCCTACGCCCCCTTCCGCGCCAGCGCCCGCGCAGTACGCCACGACATCGACCGGCTACGGATGGACTATGGGGTCAGTTTCGAGCAAGCGTGCCACCGGCTCTCGACGCTCCAACGCCCCGGCGCGCGCGGCATTCCGATGTTCTTCTGCCGCGTCGACATGGCGGGCAATATCACCAAGCGCCACAGCGCCACGCGGCTGCAATTCGCGCGCTTCGGCGGCGCTTGCCCGCTGTGGATCGTCCATGAAGCCGCCGCCATCCCCGACCGCATCTTGTTCCAGCTTGCGGAAACACCCGACGGCCTGCGCTATGTGTCGATGGCGAAGGGGCTGGTGAAGCCGTCGGGCAGCTATGCGCGCAGCCCGCGCCGCTACGCCGTGGCGCTAGGTTGCGAGGCCCAATATGCAGGGGACTTCGTCTATGCTGACGGTGTCGATGTCACCGCGCCGCAAGCGGCGACGCGCATCGGCCTGTCCTGCCGCATCTGCCCGCGCGACGATTGCGATCAGCGCGCCTTTCCGCCGAGCGATCGGCCGATTTTGGTCGATCCCGATCGTCGGGATGTCGTGCCGTACCGGATAGGGTGACGCCAACCTCCTCTCCCGCTTGCGGGAGGGGCAGTGAGACTTACGAGCTTGCTCGTTAGTCACAGCGGGGTGGGCCAATGCGATGTCAGAACGCTCGCTGTGCTCGCGCCCACTCCCGACCCCTCCCGTAAACGGGAGGGGAGCAGGACGCTATTTCAACAACACCAGCTCTTCCGCCATGCTCGGATGCAAAGCCACCGTCGCGTCGAAATCGGCCTTGGTCAGCCCCGCCTTCACCGCCACCGCCGCCGCCTGCAGAATCTCCGGCGCATCGGGGCCAATCATGTGCAGGCCGACGACCTGATCGGTCGCCTCGTTGACGATCATCTTGTACAGCGCGCGCTCGTTGCGCCCCGCGAGGACGTTCTTCATCGCGCGGAAATCGCTGGTGTAAACGCGAACGGTACCCAGCTTGTTGCGCGCCTCGGCCTCGGTCATTCCGACCGCGCCGATCGGCGGGTGGCTGAATACGGCGCTCGGGACATTGGCATAATCGACCGTCGTCGGCTTGCCGCCGAACACGCTGTCCGCAAACGCCTGCCCCTCGCGAATTGCGACCGGGGTCAGCTGGATGCGGTTGGTGACGTCGCCGACGGCATAGATGCTGGCAACCGACGACTGGTTAGTGTCATCAACCTTGACCGCGCCTTCCTTGTCGAGTTCGACCCCAGCTTCTTCAAGCCCAAGTCCTTTGGTGTTCGGCACGCGGCCCGCGGCGACCAGCACGATGTCCGCATCGATCGGATCGCAATTGCCCAGATGCACGGTCAGCGAACCGTCTTCCTTCTTCTCGATCGACTCGAATGGCGCGTTGAAACGAAATTCGATGCCCTTGGTCATCGAGATTTGCAGCAGTCGGTCACGTATCTGCTCGTCATAACCCCGCAGGATCGTATCGCCGCGGTTGACGATCGTCACCTTGCTGCCGAATTCGTTGAAGATGCCCGCAAACTCGTTGGCGATATAGCCGCCGCCCGCAATCACGACGCGCTTCGGCAGCTTATCAAGATGGAACACTTCGTTCGAGGTGATCGCATGCTCGCTACCCGGAAAGTCAGGGACGAAGGGCCAGCCGCCGGTCGCGATCAAAATGCGTTCGGCGGTGATTTCCTGCCCGTCCGCCAGCCGCACCTTTTGCGGTCCAATGATCGTCGCGCGCGTTTTGAACAACGTGACCTTGTGGCTCTCGAGCGTCTGACCATACAGCCCTTCGAGCCGCGTTACCTCGGCGAGCACATTGTCGCGCAGCCGGTCCCAGTCGAATTTGCAGTCGGGAACGTCCCAGCCGAAATGGCGCGCGTCCTTCAAATCTTCGGCAAAATGGGCGCCATAGACGAGCAGCTTCTTCGGCACGCAGCCGCGGATCACGCAGGTGCCGCCGACCCGATGCTCCTCGGCCACCGCGACGCGTGCGCCATAGGAAGCGGCGACGCGCGAGGCGCGCACCCCGCCCGACCCGGCACCGATGACAAACAGGTCGAAGTCGAAATTGCTCATGTGGGAGACCCCTGAAATGGAATTGGCTGGCATTCGCAGCCGGCGCCTATGTGGTTACGCGGTACCGCATTGCCAATCGATTTTTGCCATGACAGACAGTGGCGCGGTTCTATTCGCCCAGCGCCGCCGCCATCAGCGCCTGCGTTGCAGGGTCGAATTCGACCGTTCCCTCCGCCAGCCCCTTCGCCATGTCCTTGCCCAGCTCGACCCCGAACTGATCGAACGGGTTGATCCCCAGCAGCACGGCGTTGGCGAACACGCGATGTTCGTAGAAGGCGATCAGCGCGCCCAGCGCGTGCGGCGTCACCTGATCGAGCAGGATCGTCGTCGAAGGCCGGTCGCCGGGATAATTGCGCGCGCCATCGTCGCTCTTGCGTCCGGTCATCAGCGCGGCACCCTGCGCGATGCAATTGGCGACGAGTGTCTCATGATGCGCGTCGTCGAGCAGATGGTCGGGCTCTCGGGCGACGACGAACTCGACCGGAACCAGGTTCGTCCCCTGATGGAGCAGCTGGAACACTGCGTGCTGCGCATCGGTGCCGACCCCGCCCCACGTGATCGCCGCGCTGTTGCGCCCCACCGGCTGGCCGTCGAGCGTCACCGATTTGCCATTCGATTCCATCTCGAGCTGCTGAAGATAGTCGGGCAGCAGCCGTAGTCGCTCGTCATAAGCGAACACCGCGCGCGTCTGACAATCCAGCCGGTTAGCGTAAAGCTGATCGACGAAGGCGGCGAGCAGGCAGACGTTGTCGGCGCCGTCACACAGCCGGAAATGGCGGTCCATCTCTGCCGCCCCCTCCAGCAGATCTTCGAACGCATCCCAGCCGAGCGCCAGCGCCGCTGGGAAACCGATCGACGACCACAGCGAATAGCGCCCGCCGACGCTTTCATTGAACGGCAGGATACGCGTCTCGTCGACGCCCCACTCGATCGCCCGATCGGGCATCGCGGTCAGCGCGATGAAGCGGCCGAGCGGATCATCCACACCCGCCTCATCAAGCCATTGCAGCGCCGAATTGGCGTTCATCAGCGTTTCAGTCGTCGTGAAAGTTTTCGACGCCACCGCGACCAGCGTGTGTTCGGGGCTGAATTTCGCGAACACCTCATCGAGCGCCGCGCCATCGACGTTCGACACCACGGCGACGTCATAGCGGTTGCTGTGGCGCCCCAGCGCGTCGACGAGCAGATCGGGGCCAAGCGCAGAACCGCCGATGCCGATATGCAGCAGGTGGCGAATCTCGCCGAAAGCGCCCGCTTCGATCGCGTCGATCATCATCCGCATCCGTTGGTGCAGTGCTTGCGCGCTATGGACAGATTCGGGGGCACCCTCGCCCCGCTCGGCGCTGTGCTCGGCGGCGCGACCTTCGGTAGGATTGGCGATACCGCCCGAAAACAGCGTCTTGCGCCGCCCGCTGAAGTCCTGCGCCGCGGCCAGGTCGGACAGGATCGTGACCGCTGCATCGTCAAGATGGGTCTTGGCGAAATCGAAGCGGATGTCAGCCACGCTACGCACCAGCGCCTGCAACCGCGCGTCGGGATCGGCGGCGACCAGATCGGTCAAAGTTTGCGGCCGCCACTCGGCGAGCGCCTGCCAAGCTTGGTCGGTTGTGGTCATCGAAAATCCTCTAAAGTCCGTTCGTGTCGAGCGAAGTCGAGACACCGGGAGCTCCTGCGCCACCCATGGGTATCTCGACTCCGCTCGATAGGAACGGGGATGAGATGTCATTCCCTCTCTAAGCATCCCGTCCCCGCGACACCAGCGTCATCCGCCGATATTTGCTTGACGTGGCAACCTATTCATCGCCAAGGCCGCGCGATGACCCAAGCCAGCTTTACCGCCGATGTGACGCCCCCGACCGAGCCTCCAATTGGACCGACGCCGTCCGCTCCTGCGCCCGCGCCTTTATCCGCCAAGGAAGAGGCGGTCGACACCATCCGCTTCCTCGCGCTGCTCGCGATCGCGGTCCTCGTTTTTCGCAGCTTTTTCCTGTCGCCGTTCAACATTCCATCGGAATCGATGCAGCCGCGACTGCTGATCGGCGACTATCTGCTCGTCAATAAAATGGCCTATGGCTATTCGAAATACAGCCTGCCGTTCAGTGTCCCGCTGATTCCGGGCCGCATTTTCGCGCGCACCCCCGAACGCGGCGACGTCGCGGTGTTCAAGGCGCCGCCGGTCGCCGACAATGATTATATCAAGCGCGTCATCGGCCTGCCCGGCGACAGCATCCAGGTGAAGGACGGCATCGTCTGGCTCAACGGCAAACCGTTGAAGCGCGAAGCGATCGCCGATTTCGTCATTCCGGTGACCCCGAATATGGTCGAAGCGTCGCGCGCGACGGGTACCCTGCCCTGTTATTCGATGGAATTCGAAGAGGTCGCAGCCGACGGTCAGCGCCAGTGCCGGTACAAGCAGTTCCGCGAAACGCTGCCCAGCGGCAAAAGCTACGCCATTCTCGACATCACCAACATTCCCGAGGACAACACACCGCTCGTCGTCGTCCCCGCCGGCCATCTGTTCCTGATGGGCGACAACCGCGACCGCAGCGCCGACAGCCGTTTCCCGGCGATGGAAAATCAGGGCATCGGCTTGGTGCCGGAAGAGAATCTGGTCGGCAAGGCGCTCGTCGGCATGTTCTCGACCGACGGATCGGCCAGCTGGCTCAATCCGATCAGCTGGTTCACCGCAGCACGGTGGAGCCGCATCGGGGACGGTTTTTGAACGATAAGCTCGATACCGGAGCGCTCGCCGAGATCCTCGGCTGCACCCCGGACGACCTAGCGCTCTATGACCTGGCGCTCACCCACGGTAGCACCGGGCGCGCCGATTATCAGCGGCTCGAGTTTCTGGGCGACCGCGTCCTTGGTCTGGTGATCGCTTCGGAGCTCTACACGCGCTACCCGACCGCCAGCGAAGGCGAGATGTCGTCGCGACTGCATGTGCTGGCATCGGGTGCGACCTGCGCCGCGATCGCGCAGCGGCTGAACCTCACCGATCTGGTCCGCTTTGGCGCGCAGGCGCGGAGCGATGGCGGCCGCTATAGCGACAATATCGCAGCCGATGCGATCGAGGCGCTGATTGGGGCACTCTATCTCGATCAGGGCATCGACGCCGCGCGTGCCTTCATCCTCGCCCATTGGGGCGACATGGTCGACGGACAGGCGAAGGCACCCAAGCATCCGAAGGCCGCGCTGCAGGAATGGGCGCTGGCACGCAAACGCCGCCCGCCCGAATATGAGATCGTAGCGCGCGAAGGGCCGGACCATGCGCCTCGCTTCCGGGTGGCGGTCAGCATCGGCAAGCTTGCCCGCGCCGAGGCCGAGGGCACATCAAAACAAGCGGCCGAAAAAGCCGCCGCTGCGGCGCTGCTAACCGAGCTTGAAGGAATGAAAATATGACCCACCGCTGCGGATTTGTCGCCGTCGTCGGCGCCCCCAACGCGGGCAAATCGACGATCGTCAACGCGCTCGTCGGTCAGAAGGTCGCGATCGTCAGCCCCAAGGCACAGACGACGCGCACCCGGTTGATGGGGGTCGCGATGGACGGCGAAACCCAAATCATCCTGATCGACACGCCGGGCATTTTTGCCCCGACCCGCCGGCTCGACCGCGCAATGGTCGCCGCCGCGTGGAACAGCCTCGACCAAGCCGAGGCGATCCTGGTGATGATCGATGCCGCGGCCAAGCTTGGCGAGCGCGCCGAGCGCGTGTTGCAGGGGATCGAGGGACGCACCGAGAAGAAGTTCCTCGTTCTCAACAAGGTCGACCTGACCCGGAAGGACAAATTGCTGACGACCGCGACCACGCTCAACGAGCGCGTGGCGTTCGACGAGACCTTCTTCATTTCGGCCAGCACCGGCGATGGGGTTCCCGAACTGAAGGCGACGCTGTCGGCGCTGATGCCCGAAGGCCATTGGCATTTCCCCGAGGACGAGGTCAGCAATGCGCCCGAGCGGATCCTGGCGGCTGAAATCACCCGCGAACAACTCTATCGCCAACTCCACGAGGAGCTGCCCTATCAATCGACCGTCGAGACCGAGAAATTCACGACGCGCAAGGACGGCAGCGCCGAAATCCACCAGCAGATCCTGGTCGCGCGCGACAACCAGCGCGCGATCATCCTGGGCCACAAGGGCGAGCGGATCAAGGAAATCGGCAGCAAATCGCGCGCCGAAATGACCGAATTGCTGGGGCGCACGGTCCATCTCTTCCTGCATGTGAAGGTCAAGGCGAACTGGGACGAGGATCGCAGCGTCTATCGCGACATGGGGCTTGATTGGGTCGATTGAGCGGCGGCCCTGATCGGCGCCGCGCCCCTTTCAACTCGTCATTTCGCGTTTCAGCACGATCTGAACCTGGCCGTCGCTCGATTTCATCCGCAGCCGGTCGCCGTCGATCCAGTAACGCATGCGCAGATCGCCCTCAGGAATATAGATCTCGCGCTCGTTGATCTGGAAGTCTTGGTACATTTCATCGTCCCCGCGAAGCGGGCGCTTGAAATAGGTGATAAACTCCTCGTTGTCGGTAAATTCAACGACATCGTTGCGCGACAGGTCTTCGACCCCGTTCAGCGTCACCACCCGCCATTTGCCCAGCACCCGCATCGGTTGCAGGTCCTTGGGTATCTCCCCCGCATAGCCGGCATAGATTGCCGCCTTGCCGCGCATCGTACCGACCAGTTCGCGTTCCGCGGCCAGGTCGGCATAATCAATCCCGGCCATGCGGCTGTTCAACCCGTCGAGCAGTGCAAAAGCCTTTTTGGGATTGCCTTCGCCGTGGAAGGCGCGCGTCGCGGCATCCATCGCCAGATATTGGTCGACCAACGTCTGCGCGAGCCGCAAATTGGTCGCGGGTTGCACGGTCGGGGTGTTAAGGCTCAGTCTGTCGGCATGCTTGCTGCCGTCGAGCGCGCTAACATAGCTCAGCGAGACGTCCATAAGCGGCGCCCCGTCGGCCAGCGTCGCGGCGGGCAGATGCGCGCGTTCTTCGCCTTTACCCAGCGACGCATAAATCCCACCGCCGTTCGAGGATAGGAACGCGGTGGGCACGGTGATCGCAACCGCGCCGTCCTTGCCCTCGGTCATCAAGCCATCGGGAACGCCGAACACACCGCTGATCCGATAGCCCGCATGCGGGGTCAGCGTCATGACGAGGTCGTGTGCGACCTCGCTGACCATATTGCGGAATTCCTTGCGCATCAGCTCACGGCCTTTGTCGGGGCCATCGACGAAGAAAAGATTGCCGCCGCGGACGCTGGAAATCTTGGTCGCCAGCGCGCCGTCATATTGCGTGCCGACCCCGATTGTCGTCAGGCCGACACCGCGTCGTGATCCTTCCTCGGCCATCGCCATGAAGCTGCCCGCGTCGGTACGTCCGACATTCGGCTGTTCGTCGGTGAACAACATCATGCGCACCTTGCCGGATTTCGCGGCTTCGGCAAAAGCCGCCTCGTAACCCAAAGTCAGTCCTGCCTCCATCGACGTCGAACCATCGATCGCGATCGCATCGATCGCCTGATGCATTGCCGCTTGATTACCCCCAACCCCCGTGACGGGTAGGTGGAGGTTCGAATTGGTGCCATAGATGACGATGCCAAGACGGTCCTTTGGACCCAGCTCATCGACCATCTGGTGCAGCGCGGCCTTTACATTGGCGATCGGCGGGCCGGTCATCGACCCCGACCGATCGACCACCGCCATGATGCTGAGCGGTTCGCGTTTCCAGCTGTCGGCGTCGATGTTGCTGTCGAATGCTAGGCCGACGAACAACAGATCGTCGGGCCGCGTCGGAAGGTTCGCGGTCATTGCCTGAACATTCAGGCAAAACAGCTGGGCGCAAGGAACCGTTCCGGCAGGCAAGGTCAAGTCATGCTCGCCGAGCAAGCCCTCGACCGTCAGCGATTCAGGACGCGGTAGCGTCGTCGCGCTGAGCGCGGTCGAGCGGAAGTGCTGGATGTCCTGCGCGCCGCCCTGGCGGATGCGCGCGCCGGTGACGATCACTTCATAGTTGTCATCATCATCCTGCGTCGTGCCTTGCGTATAGCCCGGTGTCGGCATGGTCACAGCCAGCAACGCGAGGGCGGACAGTGATGTTTGGAAGGCTTTGATGCTCGACATAACGACTCTCCCCAAAGCGTGGTTTAGGGAGCGAAGCTATCATGAACGCAGGCACTTACGTAACGGAAAAAGGTCCCCAGTACGCCGCGTTCAAAACGCTTCGGATCAGAGTTTCGCGCAGTCATTCGGTGCCGATGCTCCGGCAAAACGCTGCCCGATCCAGCTGATCGTCTCGGCAGAACTCTCGCGGGCGCTGGCGCCATGATCGCCGGTCATGTCGATCCAGCGCAGCCTGGTGCCGCGCTTGCAGACGGCCTTCGCGAACTTGCGCGTTACGGCGGGTGCCACGATCGTGTCGTTGCGGCTCTGCGCAATCAACAGCGGTCCCGGGACGCGCGCCGCATCGACGCTGTTGGCGCGGGTGAAACTGCCGAAGGGCTCGATCTTTGCGATATCCTTGTTCTTCGTCGCGCGGACGATGGTCAGGATACCCAGGATCGTCCCGATCTTGGGCTTCTTGTCGAGGCTGACGCAATTATTCTGCGCCAGCCGGGTGATGATGCCCTGGTTCGACTTGTTCGCGATGCCATCCATCGAAAAGCCATAAAGGGTCGACCAGCTGTGGAGTGCAAAGGACAGCAACAACGCGCGTGCATTCTTGTCGCTGCCGTCGCGCAAATTGGCGGCCAGCTCGGTCGGCGGCGCCGCCGCAGCGGTGCCGACGAGGGTCAGGTCGGGCGCGTATGAACGCGCGGTTGTGGCCGTCCACAGCGCGGCGTGACCGCCCTGCGATTCGCCCCATACGGCGAAGCTGCTGCCCGCCGCCGCTCCCGGAATCGCACGCGCCGCGCGCACCGCATCGAGTACCGAATTGGCCGTGTCGACGCCGACCAGAAAGGGATGCATTGTTGCGCTGCCCAAGCCGGGATAATCGGGAGCGACCACGACATAGCCTTCGCGGATGGCATCGAGCGCCGCGGTCGCTGTGAAGAAATTCGGGCTGAGCGACGGCGCGCATTTTTCGGCGACGCCCCACGCGCCGTGGGTCCAGGCGATGACGCGGCGCGGGTGCGGCGGGATCGCCTCGCGCGGCGCCGCGACGATGCCGGTGACAGCAAGCGGCGCGCCGCTCTGGCTGGTGGTCCAATATTGCGCTCGCCAGGCTTGCATGCCCGCAGGTGTATCAGCGATCGGGTCGGCCGAGATCAGGCGGCCTGCCTGTTGCGCCGCGGCGGGCAGCGAAAGCACCGACAAGATGGTGAGCAGGACGGCGGCGAACAGGTGGCGCATGGACAGTCTCCCCGGATGCGCCAATGTAACACGGGTTGGCTGCTTCGGAAACGCCATCTGTCCTTACACTTCGTCATTCCCGCGAAAGCGGGAACCCAGCGAGCAAATGTTGCAAATGCCAAACTGGGTTCCCGCTTTCGCGGGAATGACGAATAGGGTTAGGCCTGCCCTTCGAATCCGCGGTTATTCGGCGACTTTCTTCGCCGGAGCCTTTTTCTTCGCGGGCGCCTTCTTCGCTGCTGGCTTCTTTGCAGCGGCCTTCTTCGGCGTCGCCTTTTTCTTCCCCTTCGCCGGTCCCTTCTCCGCGCGCGCGTCGATCAGCGCGATCGCTTCCTCCAGCGTCAGCGTCGCGGGATCAGCGCTCTTCGGCAGCGTCGCGTTGGTCGTGCCGTCGGTGACATAAGGACCGAAGCGCCCCTCCATCAGCTTCATCTCGCCGCCGCTCGTCGGATGCGGGCCAAAGGTGTTGAGCGGTTCGGCCTTGGTGCGCCCGCGCCCGCCGCCCGCGACCGCTTCGGCGATGCGGACGACCGCGGCGTTCATACCGATGTCGAAGATTTCGGTGGTGCCGGTCAGTTTCGCATATTTGCCGTCGTGGAGGAGGTACGGGCCGTAACGCCCCAGCCCCGCCATGATGACCTTGCCGCTTTCAGGATGCGTCCCGACCTCACGCGGCAGGCTGAGCAGCCGCAGCGCGTAGTCGAGGTCGAAGTCTTCGCCCGGAATATCCTTCGGGATCGACGAGCGTTTCGCTTCTTTGCCATCACCGAGCTGGATATAGGGACCAAAGCGACCGCTGCGCTTGGTCACTTCCAGTCCGCTGTCGGGATCATTGCCCATGGTCTCGGGACCGGTATCGGCACCATCGCTGCCACCCGGCTGCGCAAATTTGCGGGTAAATTTGCAGTCGGGATAATTGCTGCACGCGATGAACGGCCCGAACTTGCCGCCGCGCAGCGCCAGCTTGCCGGTGCCGCAATTGGGGCAGATGCGCGGGTCGGTGCCGTCGCCCTTGTCGGGGAAGAGATAGGGGCCAAGGAATATGTCGAGTTCCGCGGTGATCTCCGACGGTTTCTGCTCCATCACCTCGCCAGTGCGCGGCTTGAAATCGCGCCAGAAGCGTTCGAGCACCGCCTGCCATTGCGCCCGCCCGCCCGACACATCGTCGAGCTCTTCCTCCAGCCCGGCGGTGAAATCGTACTGCACATAGCGTTCGAAAAAGCGTTCGAGGAACGCCGTCAGCAATCGTCCGCTCTCTTCGGGACTGAATCTGTTCTTTTCGACCGTCACATATTCGCGGTCCTTCAGCACCTGAAGGATCGAGGCATAGGTCGACGGACGCCCGATACCGAGCTCCTCCATCTTCTTGACCAGGCTCGCTTCCGAATAGCGCGGCGGCGGTTGGGTCTCGTGCTTCTCAAGCTCGACCCCGGTCTTTGCGGGCGCGTCGCCCTTCGCCATCGCGGGCAGCAAGCGCGCGTCGTCGTCCTCGGAACTTTCGTCGCGGCTTTCGTCATAAAGCGCGAGGAAGCCCGGGAATTTGATCACCTGTCCGGTCGCCCGCAGCATCGTCTTGCCGGTGCCGTCGGTCAGGTCGATGCTGGTCCGTTCGAGCCGCGCCGACGCCATCTGGCTCGCCATCGCGCGCTTCCAGATCAGTTCGTACAGGCGGGCATGGTCGCCGCCGCCAGCTTTGTCCTTGGAAAAATCGGTCGGGCGGATCGCTTCATGCGCTTCCTGCGCATTCTTCGCCTTGGTCTGATATTGGCGCGGCTGGTCGGGGACATAGCCGCCGTCGTAGCGCGTCGCGATCGCTTTCCGCGCGGCGCTGATCGCGCTGCCGTCCATCTGGACGCCGTCGGTACGCATATAGGTGATCGCGCCGTCCTCATACAGACCCTGCGCGATCCGCATCGTATGGCTGGCCGAAAAACCGAGCTTGCGCGCCGCTTCCTGTTGCAAGGTCGAAGTCGTGAACGGCGGCGGCGGGTTACGCGTCAGCGGCTTGGTCTCGACCAGATCGACGGTGAAATGCCCCGCTTTCACATCAGCCTCGGCGGCGCGTGCGTCGGCTTCGTTGGTGATCGTCAGCCGCTCGATCTTGTCGCCGCGCCAGCGCGCGAGGCGCGCCTTGAACGGCGTCCCCGACATTTCGAACAGCCCGGTGATCGACCAATATTGCTGCGCAACAAACGCCTCGATCTCGCGCTCGCGCTCGACGATCATGCGCAGCGTCACCGACTGGACGCGCCCCGCCGACTTGGCGCCGGGCAGCTTGCGCCACAATACCGGCGACAGCGTGAAACCGACCAGATAATCGAGCGCGCGACGGGCGCGATAGGCATCGATCAGATCTTCGTCGAGCGCGCGCGGTGCCGCCATCGCAGTGAGGACGGCTTCTTTTGTAATCGCGTTGAAAGTGACCCGATCGACCTTGGCCGGCAACGCCTTTTTGCTGCGCAGCAATTCCTGCACATGCCAACTGATCGCCTCGCCCTCACGGTCAGGGTCGGTCGCGAGGATCAGGCGGTCGGCGGTCTTTGCGGCGTCCTGGATTTCCTTCATCCGCTTGGCCTTGTCGGGATACAGCAGCCACTGCATCGCAAAGCCGTCGTCGGGGTCGACCGACCCGTCCTTGGGAGGAAGGTCGCGGACATGGCCATAGCTGGCCAGCACCTTGAAATCGCGACCGAGATATTTCTCGATCGTTTTCGCCTTTGCGGGCGACTCCACAATTACCAATTGCATGAAAAACTCGTTCCTCGGAAACTCTCTACGTACGTACGCGCGAGGGTGGCGGGCAGCCAGCCCCTCCGTCAAGAGGGATTTGGACTGCCCGCCTTCGCGTCAACGCAGCGCGCCAAGCCGTCCGATCAGCATTGTGCTGGCCAAGCTTGCCGCTTTCGCCGCCCCTTCTTCATACGCGCCGGGTTTCGCGGTGAAGGCAAATTTGCGCGTCTTGCCAAACCCGAGTCCGCCAAGTCCCGCCACCGCGGCTAGGCCGCCCGCAACATTGGCCGTGGACTGCAGCGCCTTGTCGGCACCACTCGACGCATCGGCCTTTTCGACAAACTCGCCCTCGACAGCGACCGGCGCCTTGACCGTGATCACTGACTGCTTGCCGCTCGGAGCGATCAGGGTGATGCGCGAATAGTCGGCGGTCACCGACAAGCCGCTGTTCACTTCGATCCCGCCGAAGCTGAAAGCACCCGGGCGCTTCTGCTGCGAAAAATCGATCAAATAGACGACGTCGATCACCCCGACGCCCGCTGACTTGGCATATTGGGCCAGCGCCGCGCTCGCCTGCCCCGCCGCCATGTTCATGCCGATGCTGCTCATCCCCGATCCCAGAAAATCGCCGGGGATCATCAACAGCGACGGCAGCGCCGACGGCTTGTAATAGGTCGCCTTGCCCTTGCTGCCCTTTTCCAGCGCGATGTTGATGTCGAGCGGCACGTCCTGCGATTTGATCTTCGCCAGCGCGGCATGGCCGAACAGATCGGCGGCGGTCTGGACCGCGTAGCCGCTCGCGCTCAGCTGCGCGACGAAATCGGCATAGGCGGCGTCGGTCACTGCCTGCATCATTTCGGGCGTGACGCCCACCAACTCGCTCTTGGCTTTGGTCGTTCCCCCAAACGCCCCCATCAGCCCGCCTGACGCTTTTGTCTGGTCGGTCGATTCAAAAATGAAGCCGACGTTGAACGCGCCGACGGTGACGGTGGTAACGCCCTTCGCATTGGCAGGACCGGCGATTTTGACCGGTTCCGTTTCCTTGGCAGCGATAGCGACGGGCTGGGCAAGGATCGCGAACATCGCGATCGCCGACAGCAGTTTTTTCATGGATTGGTCCTCCGACCCCACGGACCGGACGCATCCGGTCGCGAGGTTCCCCCGAAGCGACCCACGGCCCCCGCATCGGTCAGATGCGGGGGCGAGTCAACGGCTTACTGATTGTCCCATTTGAAGTCGGCGGGCAGGATGCATTTGCCCGCGTCATATTTGCCGACGCTGCGGATGATTTCCTGATCGTCGGGTTCGATGCGGCGACCGCTGATCTGGCTGTCAACCACGCGGCGAACCAGCGCATCGAGCCGAGTTACCAGATAGCAGTCGATCGCGGGGGCCGCATGGGCGTTGCCGACGCCGCTGTCGTCGGTCAGGAACAGGTAGCGCGACTGGGTCGCCGCCGCCATCGCGCGCATCGCATATTCCGCCTTGTCGGCGACGCCAGAGGCGGCAACCGGGGTGATATGGATACGCTTGGCGCGCGCCGCTTCGGCGGCTTGCCATGTTCGTCCAAACTGCTCGTCATGCGGCGGCGCGTCGGCGACCAGCAACAGTGACTTCACCGCGTCGGGGCGCCAGTCCTGCCCAACCGCCCGGATCATCGCCTGATCCATCGCCTCGGGATAGTCGCCGCCGCCATTGGCGCTCTGGCGTGCAAGAGCGCCCTGAACGCGCCCGACGTCGCGGTCGAACGTAACCGTGCGCGTGACATAATCGTCGCCGAGGTCGCGATAGAAAACAAACCCGATGCGGATGTCGAGATCACGGTGCTTGGCCGTGATCGCGCCGATGATCGATCGCAGTTCGGACTGCAGATAGGTGATCTCGTCGCCCATGCTGCCGGTGGTATCGACGACCAGCATCAGGTCGAGCTTGGTGACTTTGGTTGCCGCCTGATTGGCGGTCAGGCCAACCGACTGGCCGCCCGCCGAATTGGAAACCAGCACCGGGCGCGCATCGGCGATGGTGCGGCCAGCCTTGCGCGCCGACACCGTGATCCGCTCACTCAGCCGGTCGAGACCGGGGAAGAACACGACATTGCCATCGGCCTGCGTCGCCATCGTGATACTGTTGCCGTCCGAGCAGGTGACCGTGACGTCGGCAAAGGCAACCGGTTGGCCGCTGCGGTCGGCGACCTTCACCGTCACCACGCGCGTTGTATCGACGCGCGGCAGGTCACGGACCTCCTGTGCCAGACTGCCGTTGCGGTTCACATAGGCGGCATAGAGCTCGGGATTGAGCAGATCGTCATGCTCGCCGGCGGTCAATATTCCCGCTTGGGGCTGCGGTTGCGGCCGCGGATAGGGACGGGACGGCGGCACCCGCGAATCCACGGCGGAGCCGGGAACAGGAGGCGCGCTTGAGGGCAACTCTCTGAGCGCGTCCGAGCCGATGACCGTTACCGGACTGGCCGACTCCAGCGACGGCCTAGCAATCCGCGACCCCGTGACGGAGATAGCCGCTTCATCCGCTCTACCATCATAATCGGGCGACGGCGGCGCCATTGGAGGCGGCGGAGGAGGAGGAGGCGGGGGCGGTGGCGGCGGCGGTGGCGGTGGCGGCGGTGGCACCGGTTCCGGGGCCATCGCGACCTCCTCCCGGTCACGCATACTGCCGCCCTTTGTCTTGAGCCCGGCATTCGACTGCGGCGTCGGTGGCTGCACCTCGGGATCGAGGCGTGGCAGCGGATCGGCGGTGCGGCAAAATCCCTGACCTTGCGTAGATTTGGCGTGGGCCATCGCCAACGGGATCGGAGCAGGTGCCGACGCCAGCACCGCGACCATCGTAACGCTTGTCATCAACCGGCTTCGCATCATCATACTCCCCACCATGTAACACAATATCATAAACGTGATGCCCGGCCGCTGAACCGTGGCTGAACCGCGATGAACCGCTAAATGGTTGCCAATTGTCTGGCTGTGCGACGCATCACACGAGGGAAATCTTCGCACCGGCATGCCGTTCGATGCGGCCCGCAAGTTCGAGTTCGAGCAGCACGAGTTGAACCGTAGCGGCGGCCTGCCCCGACTGGCGCACAAGTTCATCGACTGCGACCGGCGTCGGGCCTAGCAGATCGATCAAAGTCCGCCGTTCGCCGTCGCCTGCGTCAACCGCCGCCAGGGGCGCGGCATAAAAATGCACCGGTTCGCGCACCATTCGCGTGTCGATCGGCCCGACCGCCTCCAGCACATCATCGATCGTCTGGATCAGCGTCGCGCCCTCGCGGATCAGCAAATTGCATCCCTGCGCGCGCGGGTCGAGCGGCGAACCGGGTACCGCCATCACCTCGCGCCCATAATCACCGGCGCGCCGCGCGGTGATCAGCGATCCCGATCGCGGCGCCGCCTCGATCACTACTGTGCCATGCGCCAGCCCGGCGATGATGCGGTTGCGCGATGGGAAATGGCGCGCCAACGGCTCGCTGCCCGGCGGCTGTTCGGCGATCAGCAGCTGATCGGTCGCGATCTTTTCCTGCAGCGCGGCATTTTCGGGCGGAAAGGCGATGTCGATCCCGCTGGCGATCACCCCCACCGTCGACCCGCCGAGCGCACCGATATGCGCCGCGGTATCGACCCCGCGCGCCAGCCCGCTGACCACCGTGACATCGCGCGTGGCCAGGTCCGCAGCAAGCTGGCGGGCAAAGCGGCAGGCGATCGCCGAGGCATTGCGCGCGCCGACGATTGCGACGCACGGCCGCCGCAGCATTGCGGTGTCGCCGCGAACGATGATCACCGGAGGCGCGCCCTCGACTTCGCGCAGCAGCGGCGAGTATTCCGCCTCATCGCTGAAAATGTGGCGAGCGCCCAGCGCGGCCACGCGGTCGATTTCGCGTTCGGCGATATCGTTCGGCGCGATCCGCGCCTTTCCTGCCCCGCCGCGCAGCACCAGATCGGGCAACGCGTCGAGCGCGGCCTCTCCCGATCCGAACCGCAGCATCAACTGGTGCCAGCTGACCGGCCCGACGTGCGGGGTGCGGGTCAGCCGCAGCCGCGCCAGCCGTTCGGCGTAGGTCACGCGTCCTTCTTTGCGCCGACGCGCGGTTCTGTTCCCGCGCGCAGCCGGGCGATATTTTCGCGGTGCCGCCACAGCACGATGACCGCCAACCCCGCGAGGCCGACGGCATAAACTGGAAAACCGAACGCCAGCGCCGCGATGGGCGCCGAAACCGCGCCCAGCATCCCGCCGAGCGACGAGATACGGAGCAACAACACGGTACCGATCCACACTGCGGCAAAGACCAGCCCGATCGGCCAGGCGAGCGCAAGCGCAAGACCGAGCAGCGTCGCCACCCCCTTGCCGCCCCGAAATTTCAGCCAGACTGGATAGCAATGGCCGATCATCGCGGCGGCGCCCGCGATCATCGCGGCATGGTCGCCAAACTCAGGCACGAAATGGCGCGCCAGCAGCACCGCCACCGCGCCCTTTGCCCCATCGAGGATCAGCGTCGCCGCCGCCAGCCCCTTGCGCCCGGTGCGTAGCACATTGGTCGCGCCGATATTGCCCGACCCGATCTGGCGCAGGTCCCCCGCGCCGAACAGGCGGGTCAGGATCACCCCAAAGGGGATCGAGCCGAGAAGATAGCCGACAGCGACCAGCAGAAATATCATCATGAAAACCGCGCTCCGTTCATCGCCAGTGTGGCGATGTTGGCCGACGCAATCAATGGATTCGGATACGGTCATCGCCAAATCGGACAAACATCCCGAACGCCGCCGAGGCAAATCATTCCTCGTCCCGGGAAGGCCGCGATATCCAAAGCGCGTCAGACCGCAAGGTCGAGATCCCGGCCTTGGCCGGGATGACGGCATAACGGGGGTGGAGGGAAGCGATTGAGCGCCTTCGCTCCGCCTGCTAATCGCCGCGCATGAACCCCGATCCCGACGCGCCCATCCTGTTCTTCGACAGCGGCCTCGGCGGCCTCACCGTGCTCGGCCAGACCCGTGCGCTGCTGCCGACCGCGCGAATAGTCTATGCCGCCGATTATGCCGGCCTGCCCTATGGCCAGAAGAGCGAGGCCGAGCTCGCGGCGCGCGTCCCGGCGCTGCTCGGCCGGCTGGTCGAACGCTACCAGCCTCGGCTCGCGGTCATCGCTTGCAACACGGCATCGACGATCGCGCTGGCCCATGTTCGCGCCGCGCTGGATCTGCCGATCGTGGGCACGGTTCCAGCGATCAAACCCGCCGCCGAACTGACAAAGAGCGGCGTCATCGGCGTGCTCGGAACCGAGGCGACG
This sequence comes from Sphingopyxis sp., assembly GCF_965279725.1. Lineage (GTDB taxonomy): Bacteria > Pseudomonadota > Alphaproteobacteria > Sphingomonadales > Sphingomonadaceae > Sphingopyxis. The sequence goes on along the minus strand of NZ_CBDIIL010000002.1, from coordinate 22,461 downwards.
GTTCGCCAGCCCTATGTCGACGATCTCAGCGCCAGATTTGCAGACGGAAAAAGGGTCCTGCGCCACGGCAGCCCCGGTCTCGTCACCGGCGCCGAGGCGAAGCTGCGCGGGGGAACGATCGATCCTGCCGTGATATCACGCGCCATCGCGGGGCTGCGCGACCAGCCGGGCGGCGAAGCGATGGACGTCATCGTCCTCGCCTGCACCCATTTCCCGTTGCTGACGGACGAACTGCAGGATGCGGCGGGTCCGGGGGTGCAATTGATTGACGGCGCCGAAGGAATTGCGCGCCGTATCGCGTATCTGACGCAAGATCACCCATGGCCCGCAGCGGCAACTCCAGGCCTCGCGGTGTTCACCCGCAGCGCCGATCGCCCGCCGCCACCGCTGGCGACGCTGGCGCCCTATGGTATCGACCGGATCGAAGTGATCTAGCCGGGCCTATTCGTCGTTGCCGCTGGCGCAGGCGGCGAGCCACGCGCGATCCGCGGCCTCCGGACCTTCGCCCTTCAGCGAGCGCACCTTCGGCAGCCCTGCGCTGCGGATCGCACTTGCGCAGCTGAACCCATCGCCATTCGACACGGCATGCAGCCGCCCACCGCACGCGAACAGACTTTTGTCCGATGGTCCCCAACCGACTTTTGTGGCGCTGGCGGGGGCCGACCCTGCGCAATAGGTGTCGGTCTCTGAACCCGGATCGCCGCAAATCTTGTCGATATGCATCGAATTCGCCCGGGCGGTGCCAACAAACCGTTGGTGATAATAAGCGTTGGTCGCAAAATCGCTCTGGATGCCGCACACCCGATTGCCCCGCTGAACGAGCAGCTTGTGAACGCAGATACGCGCGCCCTGCCATGTTTGGCAGGACATCCACGCGCCGTCGAACGGAGCGGCTTTCGGCTTCGACGCGGACACCCCCGTGCCAAGCGCAGCAACCGCCACGATCGCAACCATAACAAGACGCATATTGGCCAACTCCTTCGCAACGCAAGCCTGGGTTTCACGATAGCCGTTATCTATCAACTGCATCGTGCGGTCGATCACACTGATCGACTGGGCAAATTGCGAATCGTTCGCACTGGATTTCAGCCAGTTTCGACGTTATTGCCGCGCGCAACGAACGCCGCCGAAGGGAGCGGTGCATGCACCTGACTGCGGGGCCGAACGTGAACTATAACGACATTTTCGCCCGGGCGATCGACCGGCTGCATGAAGAAGGCCGCTATCGCGTCTTCATCGATATCCTGCGCAATCGCGGATCCTTCCCCAATGCGCGCTGCTTTGCCGGTCATAACGGGCCAAAGCCGATCACGGTCTGGTGCTCGAACGACTATCTCGCGATGGGTCAGCACCCCAAGGTCGTCGAAGCGATGGAATCGGCGTTGCACGACGTCGGCGCCGGATCCGGCGGCACCCGCAACATCGGCGGCAACACCCATTATCACATCGACCTCGAGCATGAGCTCGCCGATTTGCACGGCAAGGACGGCGCGCTGCTGTTCACCTCGGGCTATATTTCGAACGAGGCGACGCTGGGTACGCTCGGCAAATTGCTGCCGAACTGCATCATTTATTCGGACGAGCTCAACCACGCCTCGATGATCGCGGGTATCCGCAACTCGGGCTGCGAAAAGCGCGTGTGGCGCCACAACGACCTCGCGCATCTCGAAGAATTGATGGCCGAGGATGATCCCGAAGCCGCCAAGCTGATTGCGTTCGAAAGCGTCTATTCGATGGACGGCGACGTCGCCCCGATCCACGCGATCTGCGACCTGGCCGACAAGTACAACGCGCTGACCTATTGCGACGAAGTCCATGCCGTCGGCATGTACGGCCCGCGCGGCGGCGGCATCACCGACCGCGACGAAGCCGCTGATCGCGTGACGATTATCGAGGGGACGCTGGGCAAGGCGTTTGGCGTCATGGGCGGCTATATTGCCGCCGACAAGAATATCATCGACGTGATCCGCAGCTATGCACCGGGCTTCATCTTCACCACCAGCCTGTCGCCGGTGCTCGTCGCCGGGGTGCTCGCCAGCGTCCGCCACCTCAAAAGCTCGAACGTCGAGCGCGAAGCACAGCAGGCCAATGCCGGCTACCTCAAAAAATGCTTCCGCGACGCCGGCCTGCCGGTGATGGATTCGACGACGCACATCGTGCCGCTGATGGTTGGCGACCCGATCCGCGCCAAGAAGATCAGCGACATCCTGCTCGCCGAATATGGCGTTTACGTGCAGCCGATCAATTATCCGACGGTGCCGCGTGGCACTGAACGGCTGCGCTTCACCCCCGGTCCGGCGCATGACGAGGCGATGATGCGCGAACTGACGAGCGCGCTGGTCGAGATCTGGGGCCGGTTGGAGCTGGAGCTTCAGAAAGCCGCGTGACCGCGCTACCCGGCTTTGACGATGTGGTGCTGGGGCGCCGCTCGATCCGCGGTTTCCAGGATAGGCCCGTTCCGAAACAACTGATCGCCGAAGTGATCGAGGTCGCGATGCGCGCGCCTTCTTCGTTCAACAACCAATGCTGGAATTTCTCGGTCGTCACCGGCGCGCCGCTCGACGCGATCCGCCGCGGCAACACCGAAGGGATTTTGGCGGGCACCCCCGACAGCCGTGAGTTCCGCCGCTTCGACGGCATCGCCCCCGAGCATCGCGGGCGCCAGATCGAGGTCGCCAAGCAATTGTTCGGCGCGATGGGCATCGACCGCGACGACAAGGATGGGCGGCAGGATTGGGTGCTGCGCGGCTTCCGCCAGTTCGACGCCCCGGTCAGCATCGTTGTGACCTATGACCGCGTCCTGCTGGGCAGCGACATCGCTCCGTTCGATTGCGGCGCGGTCACCAACGCGCTGGTCAACGCCGCCTGGTCGCGCGGGCTGGGCTGCGTCATCAACAGCCAGGGCATCATGCAAAGCCCGGTGGTGCGCGAGCATGCGCAGATTCCGGACGATCAGGTAATCATGATCTGCGTCGCGCTCGGCTGGCCTGACGAAACCTTCCCTGCCAATGCGATAGTGTCGAACCGCAAAAGCGTTGAAGAGGCAGCTCGGTTCGTGGGTTTCGACGACTGATTTAATTGGTGTCCGGAAATGCGGCCCGTCCCGGGAGGGAAATGGACGGACCGCACCTGTTACCGGACGAAGGGGTTAGCCCGGCAGCAACACGCTATCGACGACGTGGATCACCCCGTTCGACTGCCGCACATCGGCGATGGTGATCTGCGCCTGACCGCCCTTGGCGTCGGTGACATACCATTTGCCGTCCTTGCCCCACACGGTCAGCTTGGCACCCTGCACGGTCGTCAGCACGGCCTTGCCGCCGTTTGCCTTGGCCATTGCGGCCAGATCGGCGGCGGTCAGCGTGCCCGGCACGACATGATAGGTCAGGACCGCGGTCAGCGTCGCCTTGTTCTCGGGCTTCAGCAACGTATCGACGGTGCCAGCGGGCAGCTTGGCAAAGGCGGCGTTCGTCGGCGCAAAAACAGTGAACGGCCCGGCGCTCATCAACGTGTCGACCAGGCCGGCGGCTTTGACCGCAGCGACCAGCGTCGTGTGATCCTTTGAATTTACGGCATTTTCGACGATATTCTTCGTCGGATACATCGCGGCGCCGCCGACCATCGGGTTGGCGGCCATCGGTTTCGCGGCCATCGGCTCAGCGCCGCTCATCGAGGCACAGCCCCCCGCGAGCAATATGATAGCAGCCAGCGACACGGAGTGTTTGGAAAGTTTCATCGACCGTTCCTTTGATTGATTGCGCCCCGGAGATGCGGCGCGCGCCGCAGATACGGCGGCAATCAGCCCACGGATGCACAGGCCAGTCAGATCGTGATAATTTTTCCAACCGCGACCGCGGGAGCGCTTGGCGCCGGATGCGGCGTCTTCGATACCGGCTCCATGGTGATCGCCAGTGTCGCGCCTTCGGTCATCAGCAAGCGGTGCGGCGGCGGCATCGTCATTTCCGCCTTGCCCGCGTGCGCGATCTGCCCCAGCGACACCGGCGTGCCGCCGTCGGGTATCACCCACAGTTCGGGCGCCAGCGACCCCGGTTCAAAACCATGAATACGAAGCTGCATCAGGCCGTTGCTCTGATCATAGCGCGCGAGCACCAGCGGCCCCGCCGCATCGCTTTCGATCCGCGCCACCGCCAGTTGCGGGGCGGCGGGCGCGGGCGGCGGCACGGGCTGGGTGATCAGGACGAACGCCAGCGCCGCCGCGATCGCGCCCGACATCAGCGCCCCGGCGCGCCAGCGGCGCAGACGGGTCTCGATCGCGGTCACCGAAGAGGTGCGCGCTTCGGGCAGCTGTGCTGCGATGCGATCCCACACCGCATCGCCGGGCTGGGCGTCGGTCCACTCGCCATGCAGCGGCGCCAGCTTCGCCTCCCAGGTAGCAACCAGCGCCGCGAACGCGGGATCGTTCAGCAACAGCCGCTGCGCGTCGGCGCGCGCTTGCCCCTCGAGCAGCCCCAGTGCCAGTTCGGCGGCGAGCGCATCGCGCTCCTCGGCGGGCGTCAGATGCTCATCCATCGCCAAGACAATCCTTCAGGCGCAGCAACCCGCGCCGTATCCAGCTTTTCATCGTCCCCAACGGAATATTCTCGCGCGTAGCCAACTCGGCGTAAGTCGACCCGTCGAAAAAGGCCGCGCGGATGCACGACTGGGTCCGCTCTTCGAGTTCGTTCAGGCAGCGTCGCAGTCGATCACCCTCCTCCGCCGCGACCAGAACCTGATCGGCGCGCGGGCTGTCGTCGGCCACCGCAAAGGCCGCCTGTTCGGGCAAGGTATCGCGCACCGCGCGGCCGGCCACCGAACGCCGCCAATCGATCGCGCCATTGCGCGCGATTGTGGCGAGCCAGGTGATCGGGCTGGAACGCATCGCATCGAACTGCCCCGCGCGCTCCCACACCTTGATATAGACGGTCTGCAAAACATCCTCCGCGCTGGCCCTCTCGCCACAGATACGGAGGCAAATTCCAAATAGTTTCGCTGCGGTCATGTCATAGACGTCGCGCAGCGCCTCACGGTCACCGCGCCCGACCGCCGCCAGCGCCGCCGCCAACCGTTCCCGCGCCTCGTCTGCGCTCGATGGCCGTTGCATGATATTCACGGGGCTGAGTCCTAGTGATGTGGCGGGATTATTCAAGCGGCGGGCAGGCGCATCATCCCCCAGAAATGCGGTCCGCCGCCAGGCACGTCCCACTCGGTCTGAGTGACGAAACCCAGCCGCTCGTAAAGCGGCACATTCTGCGGCGTTGCGGTTTCCAGCCAGCATGGCAGGCGCCCGGCGTCGGCCACTGCGGTTTGGGCGCGGATGATCCGGCCACCGTACCCTTTGCCCTGATGGTCGCGGCGAACGCCGACATAATGAAGATACCAGAAACGACCTTTGGGACGATGCGCGTCGATTCCCGCCTGCACTTTCAACCCGCGCGACAGTGCGGTACCGAAGGTCACAACCAGCGGTACAACGGTGCGCAGAAACTCAAACGGCCCGCTATGCGCTTGCCCCGGCGCGCGCCATAGCGCCGCCGCTTCGTCGCCAGCGGCGCGCAGCGCAATGCCCACGCGCATATCCGCGGGGACGAGGGTACGGAAAAGGCTTCGCAGCGCACGAGCGCGGTGCGCGGGATCGGGCAATATCCACGACAGCGCCGGATCGGTCTGGAACGCCTGCGCCAGCGTTTCGATCAGCGCGGGGTGATCGACTACCGTTGCTTTGTTGATCTGATCCATTCCTTCCCCCCGGTATCGCCAATGCAAGCGCAGCGAAGTAATCCAGAGCGGGATACGCAACTCTGGATTGCTTCGTTGCGCTCGCAATGACGAAAGACCCATGAGGTCAATCGCGGCAATAACCCTCGCCGTCCTTAACCTTCAAACACTCCTTTTTGCCCGCCAGATATTTAAGGCCGGTTTCATCACCGCTGGCGCGGGTGAGCGACAGCTCCTCGGCGCCGCGCTTGAACTTGATGCCATGCTCGCTGTCGCTGCCGTCATAGGTGCCCTTGGTATCGAGATCCGACTGCATCTCCAGTTTGTACTTGCCAGGCTCGGCGGTCGTGATCGTCGCGTACATGCCCTCGACCCCGGTCCATTTCCCCGCCCAGCTCGCAAAGCGATGCGGCGCGGTCGCAGGATCGTCGGCTGCAGGTGTTTCCGGCATCGCGGTTTCGACCGGCACCTCGGTCGTCGTCGTGTCCGCAGGCGCTGGCGCTTCCGCCTTTTCGCACCCGCTCAACATCACCAGCGCTGCCGCTCCAAACATGATCATATTCGTCTTCATCTTGTGTCTCCTTCCCCGCCTCAACGCACCTAGTGAAGCAAATATCCCGTCTGCCGTCACGCGGCGATTATTTCCGCATAATGTTGCGGATCGACGTTGCCACCCGACAGCGTGACCAGCGCTACATCGCCCAGATCGATCTTGCCAGCCAGCACCGCCGCCAGCGCAGCAGCTCCACCCGGTTCGATCACCAGATGCAGCCGTGCGAATGCAACGCGCATTGCGTGGCGCACTTCCTCGCGCGTGACCACGACCCCGCGCACGCCCCGCGCCTGCAACACCGCAAAATTGATCGGCCACGTCTGCGGTGTCTGCAGTGCGTCGCATTCGGTCGGATAGGCCAGATCTTCGACCGACAGGATTTTGCCCGCCGCCAGACTGCGTGTCACGTCGTCCCAGCCTTCGGGCTCGACCGCAATAATCTCGGCATCGGGACAGGCCAGCGCGAGACCCGCCGACAGGCCTCCGCCGCCGCAGCAGGCGATGATTTGGGTCGGACCGGTAAGACCGCGTCCAGCAAGCTGCGCCCGCGCCTCGATCCCGGCGCTGCCCTGCCCCTCGATGATCCACGGATCACCATAGGCATGGACCAGCGTCCCGCCGCTCGCTTCGAGCAATTTCGCCGCCACCGTATCGCGCGATTCGGTCACGCGGTCGTACAGCACGACTTCGGCGCCCAGCGCACGGGTCGCCGCCAGCTTCATCTTGGGCGCGTTGCTCGGCATCACGATCGTCGCCGGGATGCCCAGCCGTTTCGCCGCCCACGCGACCCCCTGCGCATGGTTGCCGCTCGACACCCCGACTACGCCCGCCGCAGCCTCTTCAGGGGTCAGGTCGGTCAGCCGGTGCCAGGCGCCGCGAATTTTGAACGCCCCGACCGGTTGCAGGCACTCGGCCTTGCACCAGATGGTCCGACCGTCGATCTCCATCGGCAACAGCGGCGTCAACGGCAGCAAGTCGGCAACCTTCGCCGCGGCGCGTTCGACCCCCGCCAGCGTCGGAGCGCGAGCGGGGTTCAGGAGGGTATCGGGGCTTTGCTGTATCATGGCTTCGTCCTATAGGGCCGGGCATACAAGACAAGGCGGCAGAGGTCCGCGACAGGAGATTTTTTGATGAGCAAGGTTCTGGTGATCGGCGCAGGCGGTGTTGGTTCTGTCGCGGTGCACAAGATGGCGATGAATGCCGACATCTTTCCCGACATCACGCTGGCCAGCCGTCGCAAGTTCAAATGCGACGCGGTCGCCGACTCAGTCAAGAAACGGACGGGCGTGACGATCAAGACCGCCGAGGTCGATGCTGACCATATCGACGCGACCGCAGCGCTGATCCGCGAGATCGGCGCGACGCATGTCATCAACCTCGCGCTGCCCTATCAGGATCTGACGATCATGGAGGCGTGCCTGTCGACCGGCGCGCATTATATGGACACCGCCAACTACGAGCCGCGGGACGAAGCGAAGTTCGAATATCATTGGCAGTGGGCCTATCACGATCGCTTCAAGGATGCGGGCCTGATGGCGCTGCTCGGTTCGGGTTTCGACCCGGGGGTAACGAGCGTCTTCACGACCTGGCTCCGCAAACATCATTTCGATCGCATCGACACGCTCGACATTCTCGACTGCAACGGCGGCGATCATGGCCAGCATTTCGCAACCAACTTCAACCCCGAGATCAACATCCGCGAAGTCACCGCGGTCGCGCGCCACTGGGAAAATGGCGACTGGGTCGAAACCCCGCCGATGTCGGTGAAGCAGAAGTTCGACTTCGAAGCGGTCGGCGAAAAGACGATGTACCTCATGTATCATGAGGAGATCGAAAGCCTGAAGACGCACCTGCCGGAGATCAAACGCATCCGTTTCTGGATGACCTTTGGCGAAGCCTATATCACCCACCTCAATGTGCTGCAGAATGTCGGCATGACGCGGATCGATCCGGTGATGTACGAAGGTCGCGAGATCATCCCGCTCCAGTTTCTGAAAGCCGTGCTGCCCGAACCGTCGAGCCTGGGCGAGACGACGAAGGGCAAGACCAACATCGGCGTCATCGCCACCGGTCTGGGCCAAGACGGCAAGGAAAAGACGCTCTACCTCTACAACATCTGCGACCATGAGGACGCGTTTGCCGAAACCGGCAATCAGGCGGTCAGCTATACCACCGGCGTCCCCGCAATGATCGGCGCCGCGATGATGGTGACCAACGCCTGGAACGGCGACGGCGTGTTCAACATGGAGCAGATGGATCCTGACCCGTTCATGGCGATGCTGAACGACCATGGCCTGCCGTGGCAGGTGAAGGAACTGGAAGGGCCTTTGGATTTCTGATTGATATTACGTCCTGCGTTATTTCCGCGAACGCGGGAACCCACTAGCGGCGTCCAAATTGGGTTCCCCTTCGCGGGAATGACGAGAGGTTGTTGATATGAAATTGCGAATTGCTGCGTTCATCTTGCTCGCCGCCATCACCACGCCCGCCGCCGCGCAGGCCGACGACGCCTATGCCCCGGCGCGCGCGATCGTTGCCGACATCGGCAAGATCGTCACCCCCAACGGCGTGCAGGAAACCTTCGAAGCCACGCTCGGCGGCGCCCGGCAGGTGGTGAACGTCCGCGGCTCGGACAAGGCCAACCCGATCTTGGTCTTCGTCCACGGCGGCCCCGGCGCGGTCGAGATGCCCTTTGCATGGGCATTCCAGCGCCCATGGGAAGATGTCTTCACCGTGGTCCAATATGACCAGCGCGGCGCCGGGCGCTCCTATCCGCTGAACGATCCCGCGACGCTCGCGCCGACAATGACGGTCGAGCGGTACCGCGACGACGCGATCGAACTGATCGACCTGCTCAAGAAACGCTATGGTAAGCGCAAGGTGGTGCTGATGGGGCATAGCTGGGGTTCGATCGTCGGCCTGTCGGTCGCGGTGAAGCGCCCCGACCTGCTCTACACTTATGTCGGCGTCGGGCAGGGCATCGATTTTCGGGCGGGCGAAAAGGCAGGCATGGCGTGGACGCGCGCCAAGGCTGTCGCCGCGGGGAACAGCGACGCGGTCGCCGCGATCGACGCGCTCGCCCCCTATCCGGCGGGCGAGTTCACGATCGCCAAGGCCGACGGCTGGCGCAAATATGCGATCCCCTACGGGTCGCTGATGTACAATAAGCCCGACCTCAATCTCTATTTCCAGACCCCGCGTCTCTCGCCCGAGTACACGGAGGCTGACCGCAAAGCGTGGAGCCAGGGCAGTGCCTTCTCGGTCACGACGCTCTGGCCGCGCCTTGCCGATGTCAGCTTCACCAAGGTGACGAAGGTGGACGTGCCGATCATCTTCATGCTCGGCCGGCACGATTATACCGTGCCCTCGCCCGTCGCCGCCGACTGGTTCGGACAGGTCAAAGCCCCGTCGAAGAAGCTCGTCTGGCTCGAACATTCGGCGCATATGCCGATGGTCGAGGAGCCGGGGCATTTCTTCGCCGCGCTGCTTCGCGAAGTGCTACCGCTGACCAAGGAGTAATGCCGGGATGACCGCCTATCTCGCGCCCATCGGGCTGCTTATCATCTCGAACATCTTCATGACCTTCGCCTGGTATGGGCACCTCGGCGACATGTCGCGGCCGTTGTGGCTTGCGGTGCTGATCGCGTGGGGCATCGCCTTTTTCGAATATTGCCTTGCGGTCCCCGCCAATCGCATCGGTTACGGCGTTTACACCGCCGCCGAACTCAAGACCTTGCAGGAAGTCATCACCCTCGTCATATTCGCCGGGTTCGCGGTCTTCTGGCTCGGTGAGAAGCTGACCGTGAACCATCTCGTCGGCTTTGGCTTTATCGCGGCGGGGGCTTTCTTCATCTTCAAGGGACCGATTGCGGTCGCATAGGAACAGAACGACATGGAAACCCGTGCCGGCGATCCCGGGGCTTTCGCAAGCTTCGACCTCAGCCGCGTCCCCTCGCCCGCCTTTGTTGTCGATGCCGCAAAGGTTCGCGCCAATCTGGCGGTGCTGCGCCATATCGGCGACGCGTCGGGTGCGCGCGTACTCGCGGCGCTCAAGGCTTTTTCGATGTGGTCGCTGGGTTCGACGGTCGCCGAATATCTCGACGGGGTCTGCGCTTCGGGGCTTTACGAAGCCAAGCTCGGCCGCGCTGAATATGGCGGCGAAGTCGCCACCTATTGTGCTGGCTATAAGGAAGCCGATCTGCCCGAGATTGCGATGCTGTCCGATCATCTGATCTTCAACTCACCCGGCCAGATCGCCCGCTTCCGTCCGCTGCTCGACGACCTGCGCGCGCAGGGCGCGATGTTCGACATCGGCCTGCGCATCAACCCGATGCACAGCGAGGGCGAGGTCGCCAAATACGACCCCGCTGCGCCGTGCAGCCGCCTCGGCTTCCCGGTGACCCAGCTGCTTCCCGAACATATGGAGGGCATCGACGGCGTCCATATGCACAGCCTGTGCGAACAGGATTTCCCGCCGCTCGCGCGCACGTGGGAAGCCGTTCAACCGATGCTGCGCCCGTTCTTTAACCAACTCAAATGGATCAATTTCGGCGGCGGCCATCATGTGACCCGCGCTGATTATCAGGTCGATGACCTCATTGCCTTTTTGAAGCAGGTCCGCGCCTCGACCGATTGCGACGTGATGATCGAGCCGGGCGAGGCGATCGCGCTCGACGCCGGCATCCTCATCGGCGAGGTCCTCGACCTGTTCGACAACGGCATGGCGATCGGCATCACCGACATCTCGGCCACGTGCCATATGCCCGACGTGATCGAGGCACCCTATCGCCCCGCAATGCTCGACGAAGGCAGCGAAGGCATGCCGACCCGCCTCGGCGGCCCATCATGCCTCGCGGGCGATGTAATCGGCGACTATCGCCTGCCCGGTGGCGCCCGTATCGGCCAGCGGTTCGCCTTCCTCGACCAGGCGCATTATTCGATGGTGAAAACCAACACCTTCAACGGCGTCCCACTGCCCTCGATCTGGCTGTGGGACAGCGAGAGCGATGAGCTCAGGGTGATCCGCGAATTCGGCTATGAGGATTTCAAGACGCGGCTGGGCTGAGCTCCGCCAGCGCCTGGTGAATGTCGCTGACGACCACCGATCCCTCGCCGACCGACGATGCGACGCGCTTGACCGATCCCTTGCGGACGTCGCCGACGGCATAAATTCGCGGCCAGCTCGTTTCATATCGGCTTGGCATGCGGTCGAGCGACCAGCCCGCCTTGACCATCTCGAGCGGCGAAATGTCGGCGCCGGTCTTCACGAAGCCGCGTTCGTCGCACACCATTTCCTTCGGCAGCCATCCGGTATTCGGGCTGGCACCCAGAAAGAGAAACAGGAAGCGGCAATCGCAATGCCCTTCCGCCCCGGTGTCGCGGCAACGATAGGTCAGACCGCCGAGCTGATCCTCACCATGTAAGGCAACGACGTCGGTCGACGGAATAATCTCGATATTGGGATGCTCTTCCAGCCGCTTGACCAGATATTCGGACATCGTGTCGCGCAGGCTCGACCGGCGGAAAATGACGTGCACTTTCTTCGCGACGCTCGCGAGATAGATGGCGCCCTGTCCCGCCGAATTACCCGCGCCGACGACGGTTACCTCGGCATTGCCGCACAGCTGCGCCTCCATCGGCGTTGCGCCATAATAGATACCGCGCCCTTCATAGGACTCGATGCCATCGATCGGCAGCCGTTGATATTGCGCCCCGCTCGCGACCACCACCGCGCGGCTGCGCAGCTTTCGCCCGTCGGCCAGATGCAGGCAATAGGCGTCATCGTCGCGATTGATCGAGGCCGCACGCACCGGCGACACCAATCGTGCGCCAAATTTCTGTGCCTGCACCGTTGCACGGCGCGCCAGTTCGTTGCCCGATATGCCGGTGGGGAAGCCCAGGTAATTCTCGATCTTCGACGACGTCCCGGCCTGTCCGCCCGGTGCGAGCGCATCGAGCGCGATGACGGTCAGCCCTTCCGACGCGGCATAGACCGCCGCGGCCAGCCCGCCGGGGCCGCTACCCACCACGATAACGTCGGCGGTCGCCCCGTCGGGAAGCAGATCGAGGCCCAGCCCCGCGGCCAGCTGCTCAGGCGTAGGCTGGATCAGTACGTCGGCCGCGCCCAAAATGACTGCAGGCAATTGCTCATCGGTCAGCCCGCGCTCGGCCATCAGGTGCGCCGCGACCGGTCCGTCGGCGGGGTCGAACCAGCGATGCGCCACGCCATGCTTCATCAGCAGGTCGCGCAGTGCATAGACGCTGCGGTCCATCGCCGCCCCGATCACGATGGTGACTGCAAAACCGCGCGTGTTGCTGAACTCGCGCCGCGCCGAAAGAACGCGGATGAAGATGTCCGAATAATGCGAATTGCCCGCGATCAGCCGCTGGAAATCGGCGTGGACGATGCGAAGGATATCGCCGTCAGCGCCCATTTCGACCCGCGACAGATGCCGCTGGCCGGTCAGGACCGACAGATCGCCCGCAAACTGCCCGCGCTCCATCCAACCGACCCGAATCCGCCCTTCATCGGTCGATGCGAAAATATCGGTGTGTCCGGACAGGGTGACGATGCAGTCGGGCGCCATCGCGCCTTCTTCGACAATCAGGTCCCCCGCTTGATGTGATTCGACTGTCCCGAAGGCGCGCACTTCGTCTAGCTCGGTGTCGGTAAAAGTGTGATTCACATCGGCTGGAGAGACCATCAGAAATCCGCTTTCCGTTCCTCGTCATCCCGGCGAAGGCCGGAATCTCGACGTCGCGTCATTATCCACAGGCGAGATTCCAGCCTTCGCCGGAATGACGACACTCAAAAAACCCTAGCCGACGTGTCACGGCTTGTCTCGCTTTGCCCCGCTCGGCGTACATGAAGCCCGCTTCGCCTTTCGTGTTACCGCTCTATTACAAAATTGCGCCAAAGGGTCTTTACAGAGGGGACCCCCCTCCATATATGCGCCTCCGCTGCCCCAGGGGGACTTCCAATAACCGCAAGGCAGCCTTGTCGTTTACCGTTACACTTTTGGGGGTCCCTTGCATTGCACCAGCATCATAGCGCCCACGGGCTGATTCAGGCACTTTCGCCGGTCGAACCTGTCACGCTTGTCCGTCCGCACGCCGCACGGCGCGCGGCGCGTTTCTTTATTGACCGGTTTCCCGGCACGACCATGTATGCGGTCAAGGCGAATCCTTCGGCTGATCTGCTGCGGGTGCTGTGGGATTCGGGCGTCACCCATTATGACGTCGCCTCGATCGCCGAGGTCCGTCTCGTTTCGCGCACCCTGCCCGAAGCGACGCTCTGCTTCATGCACCCGGTGAAGGCCGAGGAAGCGATTTCCGAAGCCTATTGGAAGCATGGCGTCCGCACCTTCTCGCTCGACACGATGGACGAGCTGGAAAAGATCGTCCGCGCGACCGAAGGCGCGCAGGACCTGAATCTGCTCGTGCGTCTTCGTGTTTCGTCCGATCATTCAAAGCTGAGTCTCGCGGCCAAATTCGGCGCCGAAGCCGACGAGGTCGTCGAGCTGCTGATGGCGACCCGCCAGGCCGCCGACGCGCTCGGCATCTGCTTCCACGTCGGCAGCCAAGCGATGACCCCGCACGCCTACGCCCAGGCCATGGAACGCGTCCGCGCCGCGATCGTCGCGGCGTCGGTCACCGTCGACATCATCGATGTCGGCGGCGGCTTTCCGTCGTCCTATCCCGGCATGGAACCGCCGCCACTCGACGCCTATTTCGAGACGATCCACCGCAGCTTCGAAAGCCTGCCGATCAGCTATTCGGCCGAACTGTGGTGCGAACCCGGTCGCGCGCTGTCAGCTGAATATAGCTCACTGATCGTCCGCGTCGAAAAGCGCCGTGGTGACGAGCTGTATATCAACGACGGCGCCTATGGCGCGCTGTTCGACGCCGCGCATGTCGGCTGGCGCTTCCCGGTGTCGCTGCAACGGAATGTCGAAAGCGATGCCGAGATGGTGCCGTTCAGCTTCTATGGCCCGACCTGCGACGACCTCGACCATATGGCTGGCCCCTTCTTCCTGCCGGCCGACATCAAGGCGGGCGATTTCATCGAAATCGGTATGCTGGGCGCCTATGGCTGCGCGATGCGCACCAAGTTCAACGGCTTCGGCGCGGATGAAACCCATGTCGTCAGCGACGAACCGATGACCAGTCTCTACACCGGTGAAGTCGAGCAGGAACGCCGCAGCGCGACGGTGACCAAGCTGTTCTGAATCAAAGGCGATAAAGACAATGAGGGCTGGTGCAGCGATGCACCGGCCCTTTTCTATCAGGTGACATCGCAGACGACTCCGACCATCGCTTTGCCGTGTGTTCACGATCCCCCGATTGCGTTTTCGGTTTCTTTCTGCAACCATTCCTGCTGAAAAGAAGAATGGAGAGGCAGATGATGGCGTTGAACCGGAACCCGCGAGATCGCGCCGCATGACCATGCTCACCGGCATCCGCATCATCGACCTGACGACGGTGATCTTCGGCCCCTATGCCACCCAAATGCTCGCCGATCTGGGCGCCGAGGTGATCAAGGTCGAGACCCCGGGCCTGGGCGACATTTCGCGCTATCTGGGTAATGGCGTGCCCGATCCGACGATGGGATCGATCCACCTCAACGTGAACCGCGGCAAACGCTCGATCGCGCTCGACCTCAAAAAGCCGGAGGATGCGGCCGTGCTGCGCGGATTGATCGCCGACGCAGACGTGTTTTTCCATAATGTCCGGGGCAAGGCGATTGCCAAGCTTGGTTTCGACTATGCCGGGTGCCGGGCGATCAATGACGATATCGTCTATGTCCATGGCACCGGCTTTGGGCAGGACGGCCCCTATGCCGACTTGCAGGCGTATGACGATGTGATCCAGGCGGCGACGGGCACCACCAGCTTGCTGCCGCGCGTCGATGGCGATCCCCGCCCGCGGTATCTCCCGTCGCTGATCGCTGACAAGGTCGCAGGACATTATGGCGCACAGGCAATCCTTGCCGCGCTTGTCCACAAGTTCCGCACCGGCAAGGGGCAGCAGGTCGATGTGCCGATGTTCGAATGCTTCACGGCCTTCATGATGGTGGAACATCTGCGCGACGCCACACTCGATCCGCCCATCGGTCCGGCTGGCTATCCGCGCCAGCTCGACCCGACCCGTCAGCCGTTTCCGAGCAGCGACGGCTATATCGCGATCGTCCCCTACACGCTCGAATCCAGCGCGCGGCTACTGGCGCTCCTCGGCAGTGACCTGCGGCTCGACACCCCCGAATTCGAAGCCGCAAAGGCCAAGGGTCAGCATATGACGTTGATCTATTCCGCGATTGCCGAAAAAACCGCGGCGCGCACCACCGACGACTGGCTCGCTATCTTTGCGGACAACGACATTCCCGCGATGGCGGTCCGCGACCTGCAGGACATCCGCGACGATCCACACTTGGCCGCCACCGGATTTTTCCGCCATCGCACCCACCCCGACGTCGGGGGCTTTTACGAAATGCAAC
The DNA here is from genome assembly GCF_965279725.1 of Sphingopyxis sp. Lineage (GTDB taxonomy): Bacteria > Pseudomonadota > Alphaproteobacteria > Sphingomonadales > Sphingomonadaceae > Sphingopyxis. Next base: position 6,700 of record NZ_CBDIIL010000002.1, on the reverse strand, counting down.
CGCCGGTGAAATACAGCGCCGTCCCGCCCCGCGACATCGGTTTCGCGCCAAAAGTCGATGGTGACGGCGACGCCATCCGGGCCGAAGTTGCTGCGCGCCGGGGCTGAATATCTACCATTGCAATGCATCGCGCGCACCGTAGCATTGCGCCCAAGCGGCCGGGTCGTATCGAGCCGCAAGATGAGGGGGAACAGACCATGCCTGACAGCCTTTTAGCACCCGGGGCGGTGCTCGCCTTGTGGACGCTCATCATGTTCGGATGGCTCGCTGCGGCGCGCTTTCCGGCGCTGAAGAAGTCGGGGATAGACCTCACCAAATCACCGCCGGGCGGGCGCGGTTCGGACCTCGAGACGATCCTGCCACCCGTCGCGAACTGGAAGTCGCACAATTATACGCATCTGCTCGAACAGCCGACGCTCTTTTACGCCGTGATCGTCTTTCTGCACCTGTCGGGCGGCACCACCGATCTGACGCGCGCGCTCGCCTGGGCCTATGTCGTCATCCGCGTCGTGCACAGCATCTGGCAATCGACGGTCAATCGCATCCCGGTCCGTTTCGCGCTGTTTCTGACATCGACGCTTTGCCTGCTTGCGCTGACGCTGCTGGCGGTAATCGCTACTTTGGGTTGAGGGGGAATATCATGGAAACTAATGCAATTTTGGGGCCGGTCGCAACACTCGCGCTCTGGTCGATGATCATGTGGGTGTGGATGTACGCGACGCGCATTCCCGCGATGAGCCGCGCAAAAATCGACGCGAAAAATCTGGTCGGCACGACGGGCAAAGGCCTCGACGACGTTTTGCCGCCGCATGTGCAATGGAAAGCGCATAATTATAATCATTTGATGGAGCAGCCGACGGTCTTTTACGCCGTCGCGCTGGCGCTCGCGATTGGCGGCATGGGCGGTGGGCTCAACACGCAGATCGCTTGGGCCTATGTCGTGCTGCGTATCGTCCACAGCTTGATTCAGGCGACGGTCAATCGTGTCATGTGGCGCTTTGGCATCTTCGCGTTGTCCAGCCTGGCACTGCTCGCGTTGTGCGTGCATGCCTTCATGGGCTTTGTGCTGCATTGAACCGGAATCCCCTCCCGCTTGCGGGAGGGGAAAAGCTATCGCGAAAACCGTCCGGCCAGCTCGACATGCGTCGACCAACGGAACTGACCGACCGGCTGCACCCAATCGAGCGTATAGCCACCGTCGATCAACAGCTTTGCGTCGCGCGCAAAGCTCGCGGGGTTGCAACTGACATAGGCGATCACAGGGGTTTCGGACGCTGCCAATTGCGCGACCTGCTCCTCGGCCCCCGCGCGCGGCGGATCGAGGATCACCGCGCCAAAACGATTGAGCTCGGCCGGAACCAGCGGGCGACGAAACAGGTCACGATGCTCGGTAGCCACCAGCGCGCGGGCGCGGTTCGCCGCCGCCTTCAGCGCCGCCGTCGCATCGCGCGCGCCTTCAGCGGCATAGACCTTCCGACCCTTCTGAACCGACAGCGCGAACGTCCCGACCCCGGCGAATAAGTCGGCAACCGCACCCGCGTCGCCAATCGCCAGCGTCACCGCGTCGACCAGCGCCGCCTGTCCCGCCGTCGTCGGTTGAAGAAACGAGAAGGCCGGTACTTCGACGGTGACATCGCCAAAGCAGACAGTGGGCGGTTCCGGTTGCCACAAGGTTTCCAGCCCATGCCCCTGATCAACGGCAAAGCGTGCCAGCGCATGCTCCCCCGCAAAATCCTGCAGCGCCATCGCCGCATCGAGCCCGTCCGCCTTGACGCCTTCCAATATGACCTCGACGCCTTGGTCGAGCATCTGCAATTTGACTTTTACAGGTCGCTTCTGCTGCGCGATGGTCGCCAGCAAGTCGCGCAGCGGTGCGATCAGCGCGAACAATTCTGGCAGCAGCAGCGGGCATTGCCGCATATCGACGATCTGGTTGCTCTGCGCCGCGTTGAACCCGATCGCCACCTGCTTGCCGGTGCGCAGCGCGGTCAGCGCCGCGCGGCGGCGGCTCTGCGGCGGCGACAGCTGCGCTTGGCGCACCTCACCGACGCTGAGGTCCTGTCCGGCCAAGGCACCGACCACCCGGTCGCGTACGAAATCGGCGAGCGCTGGCTCGGCCACATGCTGCAACTCGCAGCCGCCGCATTTGCCGAAATGACGGCACGCGGGATCGGCGCGGTTCGGTCCCGGGATCAGCGTCCCGTCGGCGGCCACCTGGTCGCCCGGCACGCCGCCCGCGATATGACGACCATCAGCGGTCACGCCGTCGCCGCGCGCCGCAATGCGCTCGATCGGCGTCACATCACTCATTTCATTCCCTAACCAGATCGTCGGCGACAAGGCCGGGGCCTATACGCGCGGCCTGCGCGATATGCCACCCCACCGCCGCCACGGCAGCGTCGAACGCATCGCCGCCGCGCGCCAGCATTGCGCCGCACGCCCCCGCGAGCACATCGCCCGTCCCCGCGGTCGCCAGCCAGGGACAGCCCGGCCAAGCTGCCACGATGCGCCCGTCCGGCGCCGCAATGACAGTATCGGCGCCCTTATAGATAACCACGGCGCCCGTCCGCACTGCCGCTGCCTTCGCGCGATCGATCTTGCTGCCATAAAGCTCGGGAAAGGCACGCGCGAACTCGCCCTTATGCGGGGTCAGAATCGCGCGGCACGGCGTTTCGCACAGGCGCGGCAACGCCGCAGCTATCGCCGCGGCATCAAGCACCAGCGGCTTGCCCGAATCGAGCGCTGCCTCGACATCGAAAAGCAATTCGTCGCCCGCAGGAAATCCCGGCCCGATCACCACCGCCCCGACCCGCGGATCGCTCAGCCGCTCGCCAAAGCGCGCGTCGCTCTCGGTAATGATTGCGGACAACGGTGCGCGCTCGCCGCCCTCGAGCACCACATAGCCCGCGCCCGCGCGCAGCGCCGCCGCGGAGGCCAGCCCTGCCGCGCCCGGCATCGGCCCGGCAAACACCAGCACCATGCCGCGATTGAACTTATGGGCGGTCGCAGCGGGCGTAACTTCTTTAAGTCGCGGCAAGGTCCGCATCATGCCTCGCGGGGCAATCCCGATCGGTGCCAGCAGCACGCGGCCGCAGGCAGGCGCGGTGGGTAGCAACACATGCGCAGGCTTCAGCGCGCCAAGCGCAACGGTGAGATCGGCTGAAAGCGGCGGCAACCAATCGGCGTTGCCGTCGCTCTCGACACCGCTCGGTACGTCAATCGCCAGCACACCGCGTCCGGCGAAACGCCGTAACAACAGCGCCAGATCATCGGGCAGCGGCCGCGACAAGCCCACCCCGAACAACGCATCGACGATCAATGGCGCCGGAGCCAACGCGGGGTCGATCGGTTCGACCGGCCCGCTCCACCGCGCCCGCGCCGCCTTTGCCAGTTCGGTCGTCGGCTCACCCAGCGCTGCCACGCGCACCGCCGCGCCGCGTTCGTTCAGCATCCTCGCCGCAACATAACCGTCACCGCCATTATTTCCGGGTCCACACAGGATCAGGATCGGCGCGCCGGCCGCCATCCGCCACGCGGTGTCGGCGACCGCCGCCCCGGCACGATCCATCAGTTCGGACAACGAGGTTCCCTGGATCGCGCACGCAGCCTCTGTCTCGCGCATCGCGGCGCATGTCAGGATTGGGGCATTGGCGGGAACGGACATAGTGCCAGACTAGCACGCCAAGCCAAAAAGTCGCGGTGGAAGCGCTCGCCTCACTTAACTCGTCATTGCGAGCGCATCGAAGCAATCCAGAGTCGCGTAAACCGCTCTGGATTGCTTCGCTGCGCTCGCAATGACGATAGGTGTTACTTCGCGCCGCCGGTATTCGCTGGCAACCGATACCGGTCGCTGCCAATTGCGACTTCGATCATGCCGTCGCCGACGATCGTCACCGTCGCCGGTTCGGCCCCGTCGGCCGATATGACCCCGCGCCCGTCGGTCGTGATCTGCAACCGGCGGTACCCGACATTGGCGCGGCCGACGACCAGGACCGTTCCATCCTGACCGCTCATCTCCTCGATGGTGCAGGTGCGGTCGAACAATTTGGCGCCTTCCAGCGCGCATTCGATACGGCCGTTTTCCGCCGCTTCACGCGAACCGCGCGCTTCGGCTTCGGCCAGGTCGCTATTGTCGGACGCACCGCCGCACGCGGCCAGCAACATCAAGCTCAAGACGCCCCCGACCTTTTGCATCATTTGCCTTTTAGCTGGGACAGATCGCGCACCGCACCCCGCGCCGCGCTCGTCGTCATCGCGGCATAGGCCTGAAGTGCTACCGAAACCTTGCGCGGGCGCGGCTTGGCCGGTTGCCATGCCGCCTCGCCCTTTGCCTCCATCGCGGCCCGGCGCGTCGCCAACTCGTCATCCGATACCGCCAGATTGATCGTGCGATTCGGAATATCGATCTCGATCAGATCGCCGTCTTCGACAAGGCCGATCAATCCGCCCTCGGCCGCTTCGGGTGACGCATGGCCGATCGACAACCCCGAAGTGCCGCCCGAAAAGCGCCCGTCGGTGACCAGCGCACAAGCCGCGCCCAGCCCCTTCGATTTCAGATAGCTCGTCGGATACAGCATTTCCTGCATCCCCGGCCCGCCCTTGGGTCCCTCATAGCGGATGACCACCACGTCGCCCGCGGCCACCTGACCGGTCAATATGCCCGCAACCGACGCATCCTGGCTTTCAAACACCTTGGCCGGACCCGAGAATTTCAGGATCGACTCGTCGACCCCTGCGGTTTTCACGATGCAGCCATCGAGCGCCAGATTGCCCGACAACACCGCCAGCCCGCCGTCCTGACTGAACGCATGGTCCGCTGACCGGATCACCCCGTTCTCACGGTCCAGATCGAGCGACTCCCAGCGTCGCTCCTGGCTGAATGCCACCTGTGTCGGCACTCCGCCCGGCGCCGCCATGAAGAATTTCTGCACGTCAGGATCGTTGGTCCGCGAAATGTCCCATTTGTTCAGCGCATCGCCCAGCGTCGCGCTGTGCACGGTCGGCAGATGCGCGTGGAGCAGACCCGCGCGCTCCAGCTGGCCGAGGATCGCCATGATCCCACCGGCGCGGTGGACATCCTCCATATGGACGTCGCTCTTCGCCGGCGCGACCTTCGACAGGCACGGCACCCGGCGCGACAGCCGGTCGATGTCGGTCATGGTGAAATCGACCCCCGCCTCGAACGCCGCAGCCAGCAAATGCAGCACCGTGTTGGTCGACCCGCCCATCGCGATGTCGAGGCTCATCGCATTTTCGAACGCCTCGAACCTCGCGATATTGCGCGGCAGGACGCTGTCGTCGTCCTGCTCATAATAGCGCTTGCACATCTCGACGACGATCCGCCCGGCGCGCAGGAACAGCTCCCTGCGGTCGGCATGCGTCGCGAGCTGCGAACCATTGCCCGGCAATGACAGTCCCAGCGCTTCGGTCAGGCAGTTCATCGAATTGGCGGTGAACATCCCCGAACAACTGCCGCAGGTCGGGCACGCGGCCTGTTCGATCGCCAGCACCTCTTCGTCGCTGTATTTTTCATCCGCCGCGGCGACCATCGCATCGACCAGATCGAGCGCAACCGTCTTGCCGTTCAGGACAACCTTGCCCGCCTCCATCGGCCCGCCCGACACGAACACGACCGGAATATTGATCCGCAGCGCCGCCATCAACATACCCGGGGTGATCTTGTCGCAGTTCGAAATGCACACCATCGCGTCGGCACAATGCGCGTTGACCATATATTCGACCGAGTCCGCGATCAGATCGCGCGACGGCAGCGAATAGAGCATCCCGTCATGCCCCATCGCGATGCCGTCATCGACCGCGATCGTGTTGAATTCCTTGGCAACCCCGCCGACCGCCTCGATCTCGCGCGCGACCATCTGGCCCAGATCTTTCAGATGGACGTGGCCGGGCACGAACTGGGTAAAGCTGTTGACCACCGCGATGATCGGCTTCCCAAAATCGCCGTCCTTCATCCCCGTCGCGCGCCACAGGCCGCGGGCACCCGCCTGATTGCGGCCATGCGTGGTCGTGCGCGAACGATAAGAAGGCATTTTCTGATTTCCTAGAAATAATATTACAATTTATTGCGAGAGAAAGCGCCTCTACACGCCTACACTGCGATGTTCAACGCGACTTTCTCGCACATTCGCACCAGCCGCTGCGCGAATAGCGCCTGCCCTGCCGCGTCGCTTACCATATCCTGCCGCATCTCGATCCCCACATACGGAATCCCATTGCCCTCGGCATGACGGTTCATTGTCGCGTTGAGCAGCTTGCCGGAATAGGGCAGCTGATCGCCGACATTCAGATCCTCGGCTTCAAATGCCGCAATCGCCGCGGCCGCCAGCCGATCGTCTTCGTTGTACAGAATGCCGACATGCCAAGGCCGCACCTGGTCAGGATGGGTCGCCAGCGACGGGGTAAAGCTGTGCAGCGACAGGATCATCGCCGGTCGATGGGCGGCAATGGTCGCGGCAATTTGCGAGTGATAGGGTCGAAAAAACCGTGCCAACCGCGCCTCGCGCGCCGCATCGTCCAGCGCATTGCCCGGCACCGCATGCCCGTCGCTGGCGATCGGCAGCACCCCCGGCGCGTCTTCCTCGCGATTGCAATCAACCACCAGCCGCGACACCCCGCCAAGGATCGCGGCATCGACCGCGCCGTCCGCAACCAGCAACGCCGCCACCTCGGCCACGCCAAT
>NZ_CBDIIL010000001.1:0-923605 GCF_965279725.1 Sphingopyxis sp. | reverse complement strand
CCTGCTGTTGCGTCATACCGACACGAATTTTTGCTACATCGTTTGGTGCCAGATAGTTACCCTGGTTGATGTCAGGACGGTAAACCACTCGTTCCAGAGTGGAACAGCCTGCGGTCAACATAAGAAGAACCGCTGCGGCAGCAGTCAGCGTTTTACAGCGCATAGTGATTTGATTCCTTTTTGGGCCCGAGCAGTACGTGGCTCATCTGTAATATGCCGATAATAATAGACCTTCGCGCCGTTGGAAACCTCCGGCTGCAGGTCAGCAGGCAATTTGCTGTTCACTATGACCCTGTGAAAATCAAAAAGTTTACGCCGCAAGCAACTCTTTCGCGTTCGCCAGGGTGTTGCGCGTGACTTCGCTGCCGCCCAGCAGACGGGCCAGCTCCTGCAAGCGAGCACGTTTATCCAGCGGCTGCATATGGGTTTCGGTCATCTCGCCATCGGTCTCTTTGCAGACAAAGAAATGATGGTGGCCGCAGCTGCGACCTGCGGCAGGTGGGTCACGCACATCACCTGCGTGGACTCGCCCAGCTGGCGCAGCAGCTTGCCGACCACGGCGGCGGTGGGGCCGCTGATGCCGACGTCCACTTCGTCGAAGATGAGCGCCGGGGTTTCCATTTTACGCGCGGTGATCACCTGAATCGCCAGCGCAATGCGCGACAGTTCGCCCCCGGAGGCCACTTTGGCGATTGGCTGCAGCGGCTGACCTGGGTTAGTGGTGACGCGGAACTCAATATGGTCGGCGCCGTCGGCGGTGAGATGGCGTTCATCGAACGCGACCTCAATCGCGAAGACCCCGTGCGGCATCGAAAGTGAGTGCATACTCTCAGTGATAAGCTGGGTCAGCTCGTCGGCGCTGGCCTGACGCAGGGCATGCAGCTGGCGCGCGGTCTCCAGCGCCAGCTGATGATGTTCGACCACCTGCTGGCTGAGGGATTCCAGCGAGCCGGCGCTGTCGTCCAGCAGGCGCTGCTCTTCCAGCATCGCCTGATAAACCGCCGGCAGCTCTTCCGGCATCACCTGATGTTTACGCGCCAGCGCGATTTGTCGGGAAATCCGTTGCTCAAGTTCAAACAGACGGTTCGGATCGAGATCCAGACGGTCATGGTAGTGGCGCAACTCGTCGCTGGCCTCGCTGAGCTGAATGGCCGCCTCTTCCAGCATATCCAGGACGCCGGAAAGCTTGCTGTCCATGCCACCAGCTCGCTGACCAGCTGCTTCGCGGTATAAAGCTGGCTCTGCAGATTGGCCTCTTCGCCGTCCGCCAGTACCGTAAAGGGCGTGCTGGCAGGTGCTGAGCAGCTGGCCGCTGTTGGCCAGGCGCTTGTACTCTTCGTCAATCTGCTCGAATTCTCCCGGCAGCGGGTTAAATTCGTTCAGCTCTTTAAGCTGATACTGCAGCAGATCGGCGCGGGCGGCGCGCTCCTGGCTCTGCTGCTGATGCTGGGCCAACTCGCGGCAGCTCTGGTGCCACTGGCGATAGTGCTCGGCCATACGCTGAGTAAGCGCATACTCACCGGTATAGCCGTCGAGCAGCGTTTTTTGGTGTTCGGGTTTGGTCAGCAGCTGGTGGGCATGCTGGCCGTGGATCTGGATCAGCAGCTGGCCCAGCTCGCGCAGCTGCGAGAGCGGGACGGCGGTGCCGTTGATGAAGCCGCGCGAGCGGCCGTCGGCGCTGATCACCCGGCGAAGTAAACACTCACGCCCGCTCTCCAGCTGATTCTCTTCCAGCCAGCGCTGGGCGGCAGGGGTATCTTTCAGCGCGAAGCGCGCGCACAGGTCGGCACGGGTGGCGCCGCGACGCACCATGTCGGCTTCCGCTCTGCCGCCGAGGCACAGCCCCAGCGCGTCGATGGCAATGGATTTCCCGGCGCCGGTTTCCCCGGTGATGGCGGTCATGCCGCTGTGGGAAATCAATTTCCAGTTCACGAACGATAGCAAAATTACTGATGGTGAGTTGCGCCAACATAGCTGCCTTCCTGTATGAAAACCAATACTGTGTTTTCGTACAGTATAGACTGGTTTTTATCCAGTAAAGAGGCAGCCGTGAAATCAGACAATTTTTTCGACCAGCCGAGCTTGGTGCTTAATGTATTGAAATAGCTGTAATCTTTAGGGTGAATCAGATTGAGGTGATAATCACAGCGGCGAATGAGGACATCTTCGCCATCCTGGATCGGCAGGGCAATCTGGCTGTCGCAGCTGATCTCCAGATCGCTGCAGCGGTGAGAGAAGCGTAGGCGGATGGTGCTGTCGCCGTTGATCACCAGCGGTCGCGCTGAAAGGGTGTGCGGGAACATCGGCACCAGGGTGATGGCGTCCAGCGACGGCGTAAGGATTGGGCCGCCAGCCGACAGCGAGTAGGCGGTGGAGCCGGTCGGAGTGGGAGATAATCAGGCCATCGGATCGCTGAGAGAACGCAAAGACTTCGTCGATATAGACTTCGAACTCAATCATATGCGCCACTTTGCCGGGGTGCAGCACCACTTCGTTGATGGCGGTGCTGATACGTTTCTGGCAATCCTGCTGACACACCTGGGCCTCCAGCAGAAAGCGTTTCTCGGCGATGTAGTGGCCTTCCAGCACGTCGGCGAGCTGCTGCAGGGCGTTGTCCGGGTCAAGGTCGGTGAGAAAGCCGAGGTTGCCGCGGTTAATGCCGATGACGTTAATGTCGTAACGGGCCAGGGTCCGCGCCGCGCCGAGCATATTGCCGTCGCCGCCCACCACCACCGCGAGATCGGCCTGTTGGCCAATCTCCGCCAGCGTGCCGGTTTCACGTTGCTGAGCTGAAGTTCATGGGCGATCTGCTGTTCAACCAGCACTTCATACCCTTTGCTGCACAGCCAGCGCCAGAGCATTTCATGTGTGGTCAGGGCGGTGGGGTGACGAGGATGTCCCACAATGCCGATACACTTGAAATGGTTCTTCATGATCTGGATGTCCTTGCGTTAAATGAAATAGTGACAATCTGTCCGCTTCCTTGAAACCCGGAAACTGATCCCCATAATAAGCGAAGTTAGCGAGATGAATGCGAAAAAAACGCGGAGAAATTCATGAGTAGTAAAGAACAGAAAACGCCTGAAGGCAAGCCCCGGAAGAAATTATCACGGAGCAGCACGACGACGTTGAGGCGGTAGAGCCTGAAGTTTTCGGCTGAGCAGGTGGATCCGCGCGATGAAAAAATTGCGAATCTGGAAGCCCAGCTGGCTGAAGCGCAGAAACGTGACGTGAAGTGATGCTGCGTGCCAAAGCTGACGAAGATAACCTGCGTCGTCGTACCGAGCAGGATATCGAGAAAAGCGCACAAATTCGCGCTGGAAAAATTCGTCAATGAACTGCTGCCGGTAATCGACAGCCTGGACCGCGCGCTGGAAGTGGCTGACAAGGCTAACCCGGAGCTGGCGCCGATGGTGGAGGGGATCGAACTGACCCTGAAATCTATGCTGGACGTGGTGCGTAAGTTCGGCGTGGAAGTGATCGCCGACACCAACGTTCCGCTGGATCCGAACGTCCACCAGGCCATTGCGATGGTCGAGTCTGAAGATGTGGCGGCGGGCAACGTGCTGGCCGTGATGCAGAAAGGTTATACCCTGAACGGCCGTACTATTCGCGCCGCGATGGTGACGGTAGCGAAAGCGAAATAACGCTTGCTGCTTGCTCAACGGCTGCCTGCGGGCGGCCGTTTTTTGTGTCATCGCTCCCGGCGCGAGATAAAAAAACGGCGGGCCGCAGCCCACCGTGATATTAATTCCTTCGCTAGCGCTACTCCGCGACGCTCTCGCGTAATGATTTCACCGCATCACTTTCACCTGTTTGATCATGTTGTCCTGCACGTCGAGGATATCTATATCGTACTGCTCAATGCGCACGCGGGTGCCCGGGACCGGGATCTCTTCCAGCGCTTCGAGGATATACCGTTGACGGTGCGTGCTTCATCTTCCGGCAGGTGCCAGTTAAACGCTTTGTTGATTTCGCGAACGTTGGCGCTGCGTCGATAATCACCGTGCCGTCGTTAAGCGGGGTCACTTCCTCCGCCAGGGTGGGTGACATGGAGGTGGTGAAGTCGCCGACAATCTCTTCAAGAATATCTTCGACGGTGACCAGCCCCTGAATATCGCCGTATTCATCGACCACCAGACCGACTTTCTTTTTATTGCGCTGAAATTTCACCAGCTGGGTGCTGAGCGGCGTGCCTTCCGGCACAAAGTAGATCTCATCTGCCGCCCGCAGCATGATCTCTTTTGTGAACTCTTTCTTCTCCGTCATCAGACGGTAGGCTTCGCGAACGCGCAGCATGCTGATGGCATCGTCCAGCGAATCGCGGTAGAGCACGATGCGGCCATGCGGGGAGTGGGTCAGCTGGCGGACGATAGATTTCCAGTCATCATTGATATCGATGCCGACAATCTCATTGCGCGGCACCATGATGTCGTTAACGCTGACCTTCTCCAGGTCCAGCACCGACAGCAGCATATCCTGATTGCGTCGTGAGATTTGTGAACGGATTCATTCACAATCGTGCGCAGTTCATCTTTGCTCAGGGCGCTGCTGATGACGGTATCGGTGCGGATGCCCATCATGCGCATCAGTATGCGGGTGATGTATTCAGCAGCCACACCAGCGGCATCATCAGCACCTGCAGGGGCGCCAACAGGAAGCTGCTGGGGTAGGCGACCTTTTCCGGATAGAGGGCGGCGATGGTCTTCGGCAGCACTTCGGCAAATACCAGCACCACAAGGTAAGTACGCCGGTGGCGATCGCGACGCCGGCGTCGCCGTACAGGCGCATGCCGACGATGGTGCCCAGCGCCGAGGCGAGAATGTTGACAAGGTTATTGCCGATCAGCACAAGGCTAATCAGGCGGTCCGGCTTGCGCAGCAGCTTCTCCACGCGCTTTGGCGGGGCGGTTGCCTTGTTTCGCCATGTGGCGCAACCGGTAGCGGTTCAGCGTCATCATGCCGGTTTCGGAACCGGAGAAATAGGCAGAGATAATCACCATGACGATCAGCGTTATGATCAGCGTGGTGGTGGAGATATGTTCCACGTAGGATTCCTTAAAAGACTTAGCTCACGAACTGCTGCAGCACGCGGCTACCAAAATAGGCCAGCGTCAGCAGACCGGCGCCAGCGACGCTGAACCAGACCACACGACGTCCGCGCCACCCTTCATGATAGTGCCCCCACAGCAGGACGATATAGACGAACCACGCAATAATCGACAGCACCGCTTTATCGATATTTTCGCTGCTGAACAGATTGTGCATGTAGAACAGGCCGCTGCACAGCGTCAGGGTCAGCAGCACCACGCCGACCTGGGTGATGTGGAACATTTTGCGCTCAATGCTCATCAGCGGCGGCATTTCGCTGCTGAAGGCCAGCTTTTTATTCTTGAGCTGGTAGTCGATCCACGCCAGCTGCAGCGCATACAGCGCGGCAATGATCAGCGTGGCGTACGAGAAGAGCGACAGGCCGATATGCACCAGCATCCCTGGGGTGGTTTCCAGGTGAGTGATATATTCGTTAGGCCACGAATGTGGCGAAGGCCAGGTTGATCAGCGCGAAGGCATAGACGATAGGCAGCAGCAGCCAGCCGCGATTGCGCGAGGCCACGATAGTCATCACCGTACAGATCATCAGGCTGACCAGCGGACCCGACGTTCAGTAAGCTGAGATTTTGCCCGCTCTCGCCGCCGGGGAATATCCGTGCTTCCAGCGCAAAAGCATGGCAGATCAAGGCGATAGTCGCAGATAAAATCGCCATTCGCCGCCAGCTGCTGTTTTTTTGCAGCAAGCCGGGATAATCAGCGCGAGGCTGACGGAGTAGGCGACAAGGGCGAGTAGAGCAAAAACAGGCATAGGTGTCGGCTGTTGGCTAAATAAGAAGAGAAGCAGTATAACGTTAGCAGGCCTCTGCTCCAACCGTTGCAGCACATTCAGATTGATGTCGTGTTATACTCCGCCACATTCGTTTTGTGTGTCGCTGCGGCGACCGACCGTTTCCACCTCAGGCGAGAGACAATGTTTGATAATTTAACCGATCGTTTGTCGCGTACGCTGCGCAACATTAGCGGCCGCGGACGCCTTACAGAAGACAATATTAAAGACACCTGCGCGAAGTGCGTATGGCGCTGCTGGAAGCGGACGTTGCGCTTCCGGTGGTCCGTGATTTCATCAGCCGCGTCAAAGAGAGCGCGGTCGGCCATGAAGTCAATAAAAGCCTGACCCCGGGTCAGGAGTTCGTCAAAATCGTCCGCAACGAGCTGGTGGCGGCGATGGGCGAAGAGAACCAGACGCTCGATCTGGCCGCGCAGCCGCCGGCCGTGGTGCTGATGGCGGGCCTGCAAGGTGCCGGTAAAACCACCAGCGTCGGTAAGCTGGGGAAATTCCTGCGCGAGAAGCACAAGAAGAAAGTGCTGGTCGTTTCCGCGGACGTTTACCGCCCGGCGGCGATCAAACAGCTGGAAACCCTGGCCGAGCAGGTCGGCGTCGATTTCTTCCCGTCTGACGTCGGGCAGAAGCCGGTTGATATCGTCAACGCGGCGCTGAAAGAAGCGAAACTCAAATTCTACGACGTGCTGCTGGTGGATACCGCCGGTCGTCTGCACGTTGACGAAGCGATGATGGACGAAATCAAGCACGTCCATGCCGCCATTAACCCGGTTGAAACCCTGTTCGTCGTCGATGCGATGACCGGTCAGGATGCGGCGAATACCGCGAAGGCCTTTAACGAAGCGCTGCCGCTGACCGGCGTGGTGCTGACCAAAGTGGACGGCGACGCCCGCGGCGGCGCGGCGCTGTCGATTCGCCATATTACCGGCAAGCCGATTAAATTCCTCGGCGTCGGCGAGAAAACCGAAGCGCTGGAGCCGTTCCATCCGGACCGCGTCGCTTCCCGTATCCTCGGCATGGGCGACGTGCTGTCGCTGATCGAAGATATCGAGAGCAAGGTGACCGCGCGCAGGCCGAGAAGCTGGCCTCCAAGCTGAAGAAAGGTGACGGTTTCGACCTCACCGACTTCCTTGAGCAGCTGCGCCAGATGAAAAACATGGGCGGCATGGCCAGCCTGATGGGCAAGCTGCCGGGCATGGGGGCAGATTCCCGGACAACGTGAAAGCGCAGATGGACGACAAAGTGCTGGTGCGTATGGAAGCGATCATCAACTCGATGACCCTGAAAGAGCGCGCTAAGCCGGAAATCATCAAAGGTTCGCGTAAGCGCCGTATCGCCGCCGGCTGCGGCATGCAGGTACCGCGCCGCGGGTCAAGGTGGTCAAGGTTTCGGAACCGCCGGTCCGCTCGGCCGGCGTCAAGGTTGCCGATGTCGATGAACTGGTTGCCAAGTTGAAAGCCATGGGAGTGCACTCATGAAAACGCTCGTTTGGGTCGAACATGACGGCAAGGCCGTCAAGGACGCCACGCTGGCGGTGGTCACCGCCGCATCGAAGCTCGGCGAAGTCCATCTGCTCGTCGCCGGTAGCGGGGTCGATGCGGTTGCCAAGGAAGCCGCACAGATCGCTGGCGTCGGCAAGGTGCATGTCGCCGACAACGCCGCCTTCGGTCACAATCTGCCCGAAAATATTGCGCCGCTCGTCGCCGAACTGATGAGCAGCCACGACGCGTTTCTCGCGCCTGCGACGACCACCGGCAAGAATAATCGCGCCGCGCGTTGCTGCGCTGCTCGACGTGATGCAGATCAGCGAGATCCTCTCGGTTGAGGGCGACAAGACCTTCACCCGCCCGATCTACGCCGGCAACGCGATCGCGACTGTCGAGAGCAGCGACGCGAAGCTGGTCCTGACCGTGCGCGGCACAGCGTTCGACAAGGCCGCGACCAGCGGTGGATCGGGCACCATAGAAGCCGTCTCGGCTGGCGGCGACGCCGGCACTTCGAGCTTCGTCGGCGCCGAATCGCCAAGTCGGAGCGTCCCGAACTCACCTCGGCCAAGATCATCGTGTCGGGTGGCCGCGCGCTGGGCTCGTCGGAGAAATATGAAGAAGTCATCGTGCCGCTCGCCGACAAGCTCGGCGCTGCGCTCGGTGCTTCGCGTGCTGCGGTCGATGCGGGTTATGTTCCCAACGACTATCAGGTTCGGCCAGACCGGCAAGATCGTCGCGCCGCAGGTCTATTTCGCCATCGGCAATCTCGGGCGCGATCCAGCATCTCGCCGGGATGAAGGACAGCAAGACGATCGTTGCGATCAACAAGGACGAAGACGCCCCGATCTTCCAGGTCGCCGACTTCGGCCTCGTCGCCGATCTGTTCAACGCCGTTCCCGAACTCACCGGCAAAATCTAAACGGCCGCGCCGGTGGCTGGCGACCATCCCGGAGTCCCCGGACTTGGCGACGCCCCGTTCAATGCGGGGGGACGCCGGTCCGCGCGACCCGGGGCCGGCCGCGAAACCCGCGATGACGATGATGACGCGGCCGAGGAGGAAGTCCACGGCCGCGCCCTGACGCTGGCCAGCGTCGCGCGCGATGCGCGGCTCAATCAGAAATTCCTGTTGCTGATTACGCTTTCGGCGGCGATCGCGACCCTGGGCCTGCTGCAAGGCTCGACCGCAGTGGTGATCGGTGCGATGCTCGTATCACCGTTGCTCGGCCCGATCATGGGCATCGGCTTTGGCCTTGCGACATTGGGAAAGCGCGCTGATCACAATGGCCGCCGGTATGGCGGTCGCGATCCTTGTCGCGATGCTGATCATCTGGCTGTCGCCGATCAAGGACGTCACCCCGGAAATTCGCGCGCGCACCCAGCCGACCTTGCTCGACCTCGGCGTCGCAGTCGTCGGCGGCATCGCCGGCGTCTATGCGATCATGCGCAAGCTGTCGGGGGTGATGGTTGGCGTCGCGATTGCGACCGCGCTGGTCCCGCCGCTCTCAACGATCGGCTTCGGCCTCGCAACGGGGCGCTTCGATTTCGCCGTTGGCGCGGCGCTGTTGTTCCTGACCAACACGCTGGCGATCGCCTTGCGGCAACAATCGTCGCGCGGCTCAATAAATTCGGTCCATCGCTGACACCGCAGCACACCGCGATGCAGGTCGTCGGCATCGTAGCGACCGCTCGGCATTCTATCGATCCCGTTGGCGCTGACGCTCAATAATCTGGCGGGCGAGGTTAGCGCGCGGTCGGCGGTGCAGACCGAACTGCGCAAATTGCTCGGCGAAAGCGACCGCGTCGATAGCCTGAATGTGCGGATCGAGGGCCGACCGCGTCGCCGTCGATGGCGTCGTCCTGGTCGATCGTTATGCGGGGCAGCTTAACCAGCAGCTGGCGAACACGGTCCGCGACCAACTTCGCCGTGACGTTTCGCGTCAGCATCGTGCAGCTGCGCCAGCAAACCAACGCCGCAGTCGAGGTCGAGGAGCAGCTCAACCGCCGCCTCGCCACACTGGAACAGCGCGACGCCGACAGCCGCAACATCCTCGCCAACCTGACCGTCGGCGAGCTGGTGTCGCGCGATCGCGTCCTGATCGACGCGCAGGCGCGCCGCGTCGTGGTGCAGCGCGACCGCGAGGCCGAGGGTGAACAGGTGGCGGCGGCGGTCGACCGGATCATGGCATCGGTGGCAGGCCGATTATGCGCAATGGCTGATCCAGAATGGCGCGCTGACTGCGGCATCCCCCGCCGAGGAGCCTGATACAGCGGCTGCCGCTCCCGCGCCGTGATTCATGCTGGATTACGGGAATTTCCATCATGCCGGTCCTGACAAGCATCTACTTGTCACAATCCTGTCCTTGAGCGGGAACGCCTCTTTCCGCTAATCGCGAATCGGCCAAGGAGAATATGATGGCTCACTCCGACAAACGCGTCTTGCTGGCCGAAGGGCTGGCGGCGGGCGATGACGACACCGCGCTGCACGCTCGGCTGGTCAATGGGGGGGTATCGGCGGCGTCGGCGAAATACGAGATCGACCGGCTTGGCAAGGACCCGATGGCAGCGGTGCTACGGCGGCAAGCGGCACGGATGACGAAGCAGCGCTGGCTGTTCGCCATTCAGCAACGCTTGACGATCGAGGCCGAGGGTGGATTTGCACTCGATACGCTCCCCGCGCCCAAGGTCGATCATTTCTACCGACATTATTATGAGGCCAATCGGCCCGCCAAGCTGACCGGTATCGTGGGATCATTGGGCGGCACTCAAATGTTGGTCACTTGATCATTTCGCCACCGTTGCTGGAGATGCCGTGGTCGAGGCACAGGTCGAGCGGACGCGCGATCCCGATTACGAAATTGCCAAGGAAGAGCATCGCCGCCTCGTCCGTTTCGCCGAACTGATCGACTGGCTCCGCAAGGGCGAGGCGAGCAATGACATCTATCTCACCGCATACAACAGCGGCACGAACGCGGAGGCGCTGGGGATGCTGTGGGACGATTTGGCGCCGATTGAGCTGCTCGACACAACGCCGACGCGCGGCGGTTTTTTCTGGCTGGGACCAAGGGGGACGCTGACCCCGTGGCACCATGATCTGACCAACAATCTGCTCGTCCAGGTGATGGGGCGCAAGCGAGTGCGAATGGCGCCGCCCTGGGCGTCCGATCGAATGAAAAACAGCCGTCATTGCTTCTCGGATTGGGGCAATGCGGCGCTGCCCGCCGGACCAGGCACCGCCGACACCCCGCCGGTGCTCGAAACGATCATTGACCCCGGCGAAGCGATCTTCCTGCCGGTCGGCTGGTGGCATCAGGTCGAAGCGCTCGACCTGTCGGCAAGCATGAGTTTTACCAGTTTTCGTCGGCCAAATGTGCATGTCGAGGATTATGCATCCTATGGCGCGATGTGATCGGGCGGCGGGTCATGCGGTTGGTCGATTAGCCGGATCGTAAGCTCTGTTCGCGATAGAGCATTGATGGCCCTGATCAGCGACTATCAGCA
The DNA here is from genome assembly GCF_965279725.1 of Sphingopyxis sp. Classification (GTDB taxonomy): domain Bacteria; phylum Pseudomonadota; class Alphaproteobacteria; order Sphingomonadales; family Sphingomonadaceae; genus Sphingopyxis. The sequence goes on along the minus strand of NZ_CBDIIL010000001.1, from coordinate 912,728 downwards.
ACGCCAGATGCGCGATACCGAACTGCGGCGTTTTGACCGCTGGTTCGTCGATACCGCGATGGGTCCAGCCTATCGCGGCCGCGATGGACGCGCGCGGGGGGTAAAGCCCGACGAGATCGCGCGCTGGCGAGATGAGGTCGAGGCGCATGTCGATGCAATGATCGCGGCGATCCCGGCGCAGGCGACGTGGGCGATCGGCGCGCTGCTGACCATCGTGTTCGGAGGTGGCTGGCTGCTCGACCAGCTGGCGATCGCGCCGCGATACCATGCGCCCGCGATCGGGCTGGGGGTGTTCATCGTCGAGGTCGGCATGATCGGCATCGAAATCTGGGATTATGTCGCGGGCTGGCGCACGCGCCGCGACGGCATCGAGGCGGCGGTCGCCGCGCGCGCGCCGCTGCCGATCGACCCCGCGCGGCTGGGCAGCGGGCACAACTGGTTCCAGACGGCGTCGATCGCGGTGGTGGCACCGGTCATTCTGCTCGCCTTCGCCTCGCACGTCGACGAGCGCCTGATCGAACGGATCGATTGGTGGGGCTGGATCCTGTTGATTGGCCCGCTCGCGTGGGCGCTGCATTTCGCTGGCAAATGGTACGACCGGCGCATCGGGAGCTTGCGGCGCTAGAGGCATTGCGGTGATACACCGTTGCGCTGGATCGCGTCCCTGTTGGTGTAGCGCTCCCGCGCGGCAGACAAATGTTCACTTGCCGTTTACGTAAACTGCAATCATCATCGCCCGATGATTGATCTGAGTCACGCCCTGTCCGGCTTCATGACCCGCATTTTCGGCCCTGGCGAATTGTCGGGGCTGGTCCGTCTGTCGGGCGGGGCCAATATGGAAAGCTGGGCGTTCGATTGGGCTGGCCCCAAAGGATCGGCCGCTTATGTGCTGCGCCGCGCGCCGTCGGCGGATTATATGGCGGGGCGACCCTATGGCCATGCCGACGAGGCGGCGCTGGTGATCGCGGCGCATGGCGCGGGGGTAAAGGCGCCCGAGGTTGTCGGGGTGCTGGCCGACAGCGACGGCATGGGCACCGGCTATGTGATGCGGCGGGTGATCGCCGAGGTGAACCCGGCAAAGATATTGGCCGACCCGCCGCCCTCGCTGATCGCCGATCTGGGGCGCGAGCTGGCGCGCATCCACGCCATTCCGGCGGAGGCCATTCCCGCCGCGATCCCGCTGATGGATCCCGCCACCGCGCTTGCCGAGCTGAAGGCGCGCTTTCTGGACTATGGCGGCGACCGGCCGGTGATCGCGCTGGCGATCAAATGGTGCGAGGACCATCTGCCGGCGCCTGCCGAGCCCGTGCTCGTCCATGGCGATTACCGGATGGGCAATATCATGGTCGATGGGGGTGGGCTCGCCGTCGTGCTCGACTGGGAACTGGCGCACCGCGGCGACGCGCATGAGGATCTGGCGTTCGGGTGCATGACGGTGTGGCGGTTCGGTCGGATCGATCAACCGGCGTTCGGGGTCGGTAGCCTCGATGACTATTTCGCGGCCTATGAAGCTGCGGGCGGCGTGCAGGTCGATCGCGACCGCTTTCATTTCTGGCTCGTCTATCGCACCCTGTGGTGGGCGCTCGGTTGTTTGCAGATGGGGCAGGCGTGGCGCAGCGGCGCCGACCCGACCGTCGAGCGCGTGGTCGTCGGTCGCCGCACCGCCGAGCAGGAACTCGACCTGCTGCTGTTGCTCGGGGCCGAAGCGCCCGAAATAGAGCGCGCGGCGGCGCTGCCGCCATCACAGCGGGCGCTGGCCGATCCGACGGGTGAACCGACCAACCGCGAGATGGTGCAGGCGGTGCGCGACTGGCTGGGCGATGCGATCAAGCCGCTGGCCGAGGGTCACGGCAAGTTCGAGGTCGCGGTCGCGATGAACGCGCTCGGGATCGTCATGCGCGACCTTGATGCTGCCGTGCGCGCCGAGGACAAGGCGCTGGCCGGTGCGGTGCTGAGTGGCAAGGCGACGCTCGCCGAACCCGGCCTGCTTGCGAAACTGCGCCGCGCGGTGCTCGATAAATGCGCGGTCGACAGCCCCAAATATGTCGCGCTTGCCCGCGCCCGCACGCTCTGGGGCGGATGACCGCTGCCGACCAGCCCTTGTGGGAAGCGCTATCGGACTATCGCGTCGGGCCCGACGACGCGCCCTTTTCGTTCGAGGCGCGGCTGGCACGCGAAAATCGCTGGGGTGCCGAACAGGCCGCGCGCGTCATGCACGAATATCGCCGCTTCCTGTTTCTCGCCATAGTCGCGGGGCATCCCGTCACGCCCTCCGACGCGGTCGATCAGGCGTGGCATCTCCACCTGACCTACAGCCGCGATTATTGGGACCGCCTTTGCGGCAAGGTGTTGGGGCAGCCTTTTCACCATGGGCCGACCGCGGGCGGCGATCAGGAACTGCATCGATATTTCGCGCAATATGCGGATACGTTGGCAAGCTACGAACGCTGGTTCGGCGCGCCGCCGCCGGCAGACATCTGGCCGTCGGCGCATCGGCGCCTGCTCGTCGATCCGCGCGCGGTGCGCGTTGGGCTGGCCGATCATATCGTCGTCTCGAAACATGCGCTGCGCCTTGGCGCGCTCGCGACAGCTGTGATAGCTTTGACGCTGGCCGGGCTGTGGCTGGGCATCGGACGGTAGGAGAGGCTATGGGTAACCCGCTCAACTGGAACGGTCCGGCGTTCCTTTTCCTTTATGGGGGTTTGTTCGTCGCCGCGCTGATCCTGGCGGCGATCATCGGCGCGCGCGTGAGGCCCGAGGGACGCGGCGGCGCGATGACTGACGAGGACGGGCTCGCGTTCCTGGCCGGGGCGGGACCGCGGATGGTCGAGGCCGCGGTGGCGCGGTTGCTCGCCGCGGGCGCGCTAGTGGTGCAGGACGGCAAGCGCTTCGTGCGCGGCGGCGGCGCGGGCGGCAACAGCCCGCTCGACCGCGCGCTGCTCGCGGCGGCGATGCCGGCCGATTGGGCTGCGTTAGAGAAGGCGACAAAGCCGCACGTCGGCCCCGTCGAACGGCGGCTGATCGCGGGCGGTCTGTTCCTTGATCGGAGCGAAGCGCGGCGGATCGGCCTGCTCGCTGCGCTACCCCTGATGGCACTGTTTGGGCTGGGTGCGGCGAAACTGATGGTCGGGCTGTCGCGCGACAAACCGGTTGGCTTCCTCGCCGCATTCCTGATTGTCACGCTGATCGCGATCCTGATCCGCGTCTTTGCGGTCGACCGCCGGACCCAGCGCGGGACTCTAGCGCTGGCCGAGGCGCGGGTGCGCTACGAACGGCTGCGGCGTGCGCCGACGACCGCTGAAACGGGAACCGCCGTTGCCTTGTTCGGCACCGTCGTGCTTGCGGGGTCGGCGTTCGCGATGCTCCACCAGATGCGCGCGCAAAGCGACGGCGGCTCGTCGGGCGGCGACAGCAGCGGGGGCGGCGATGGCGGTGGCTGCGGAGGCGGCGGTGGCTGTGGCGGTTGCGGCGGATAGAAAAGAACAAGATGGAGAGTGAATGATGGATTTTGCGATGCCCGCCGATTTGCAGGCGTATCTGGACGAACTCGATGCCTTCATCGCGGCCGAGATCAAGCCGCTGGAGGACGCCGACGACAATATCCGTTTCTTTGACCATCGCCGCGAACATGCGCGCACCGACTGGGACAATCAGGGGCTGCCGCGCCACGATTGGGAGCAGTTGCTGCGCGCTGCAACGCGCAAGGCCGATGCCGCGGGCCATTGGCGGTTCTCGGCGCCTAAGAAATATGGCGGCAAGGATGGGTCGAACCTGTGGATGGCCGTCATCCGCGAGCATTTCGCCGCCAAGGGGCTGGGACTCCACAATGATTTGCAAAACGAGCATAGCATCGTCGGCAATTTCCCCTTCGTGGAGATGTTCGAGCAGTTCGCGACAAGCGACGAGCAGAAGGCGGAGTTCATCCTCGGCGGATTCGAGGGCAAGCGCCGCACCGCCTTCGGCCTGACCGAACCCGACCATGGCAGCGACGCCACTCATATGGAGACGCGCGGGGTGCGCGAGACGCGCGATGGGGTCGACGGCTGGCGGATCGACGGGCGCAAGATGTGGATCACCGGCATGCATGTCGCAACCCACTGCGCGACCTTTTGCCGCACCGACGGCAAGGATGGCGACGCAAAAGGGATTACCTGTTTGCTCGTCCCCACTGGCACGCCCGGCATGACGGTCGACGAATATATGTGGACGTTCAACATGCCGACCGACCATCCGCGCATGACCTTTACCGATGTCTGGGTACCCGACAGCGCGCGGCTTGGCCCGGTCGGCGGCGGGCTGTCGATCGCGCAGAGCTTCGTCCACCAGAACCGCATCCGGCAGGCGGCTTCATCGCTGGGCGCCGCGGTCTTCTGCATCGAGGAAAGCGTGAAATATGCGCGGACACGCAAGCCGTTCGGCGAGGCGCTCGCACGCAATCAGGCGATCCAGTTCCCACTCGTCGAGCTGGCGACGCAGGCCGAAATGCTGCGGCTGCTGATCCGCAAGACCGCGTGGGACATGGACAACACCCCGCACAAGGACATCGAACACACACTTTCCGACAAGGTGAGCATGTGCAATTACTGGGCGAACCGGCTGTGCTGCGAAGCCGCCGACCGCGCGATGCAGGTCCATGGCGGCATCGGCTATTCGCGCCACAAGCCCTTCGAACATATCTATCGCCACCACCGCCGCTACCGGATCACCGAGGGCGCGGAGGAGATCCAGATGCGGAAAGTGGGGGCGTATCTGTTTGGGTATCTGGGGCCGAAGAGGGGGACGCTGGGATAGCGCCGACCCCGTTCAGCAGGCGAATGGAATATACAGCATCACGCCTTTCGGACGGGTCTCGCAGGTGATCCTTGATTGGAACGCGGCCGGGATCGTCGGCGCGCCCGGATCGGCGAGATTGGCGAAGGCGGCCGGTCTGGCTGCGGCGATCGGTTTCCAGCGAATATCCGACCGATGCTCGTCGACCTCGGCGATGCCGTTGATTTCGCCGATCGGACGCGGCCCGGTATATTCGAGGATGAAATCGCCGACGTCGGCAAAGCTGCCGTCCTTCACGTCAAAGGTCGGCGCCGGATTTTTGTAATAGCCGGTGGGGAACGGGCCGCTGATCGATCCGCTGCAAAGCGCGCCTTCAAAGGGCACGCCCTCGCACCGCATCGTGTAACCCAGCAGCCGGTAACGGCCTACCGGCATCCGATAAATGACGGCTTTGACGTCGATCATGTTGCTACCGGCGAACGGCACCCCGGCGCCGCGCTCGATCCGGACATAGGAATCGCTGTCGCCGCCGTTTTCGTCGAGCCGGACGAAATAGAGAAAGAAGGTTTCGGTGAACTGTTTTTGGGTGCGCACCGACAGCCTGACGGCGCCTTCGCCCGGCTTGAGCTTGGCCGGTGACGTGATCTTTGGCGGCTCGGTCACCTTGGCCTGCGCAGCGCTGGACGCCAGTACCGAAAATGCAAAAATACTCACTCCCAATATCATCGTCAGACGCATCGACGCATACCTCCCCCTGTCGTTGACCGTCGGTCATCCCGGCGCTCGCCGGGCAACCCCCTTCTTTTACCGTTTCCGCACAAACTCCGCGCGCAGCACCAGCCCCTTGATGCCTTCATGGCGGCAGTCGATTTCCTGATCGTCGCCGGTCAGGCGGATCGACTTGATCACCGTGCCGACCTTCAATGTCTGGCCCGCGCCTTTGACGGTCAGGTCCTTGACCAGCACCACCGAATCGCCGTCGTTCAGCAGATTGCCGACCGCGTCGCGCACCTCGGGTCCGGCGGCGTCGGCGGCATCGCGCGCGGCGATGTCGCCCGCCGCCATCCATTCGCCGCTCGCTTCGTCATAGACATAATCATCGTCGGCCATGTCAGCCCGGTTTCCGAAACCGCAGCGCGAACTGGTCGGTCTTGCCGCGGATCGCGGGGTCGAAGACATTCGCGGTGCGCGGGTCGTCGGCGTGCTTGTAGAGGTCGCTTTCCGCTTCGAGTTTGAACCCGGCTTTGGTCAATATTTCGACCACCGCCGCTTTATCGATTCGGTGCAGGCTGTCGGCCAGCGTCGTGCCGGTGCCGTCGGCAGCGCTATGATCGACGATGATCAGCGTCCCGCCGGGTTTCAGCGCCGCAAACAACGCCGCGCTGCCCTTGGCACCCGTGCCTTCGGGAAAAGGTTTCAGATACAGGTCGTGGAAATTCTGTACCGTGATGATCGTGTCGAGCGGTTCGGCAAAGGCGGGTGCGGCGAACGGTCCAGCAACGGCATCGACATTGGCATAGGCGGCATCGACCGCGGCCTGATCGGTGCCATATTGCGCCTTGAACGCGATGAACTCGGCGGGCTGGAACGCATAGACATGCCCTTTGGGGCCAACCGCCGCGGCGAGCAGGTGCGTGACATAGCCGCCGCCCATCACATAATCGCCGACCTTTTCGCCCGGCGCGATCTGCGCGAATGCCAGCAACTCGGCGGGTTTGCGCGCTGCATCGCGCTCGCGGTCGGCGGCAGGGCGCGCCGGATCAGCGAGCGCGGCGGCATAGTCAGCAGTTGCGGGTGCAGCGGCCCTGTCCATTGCGGCAGGAGCGCAGCCCGCGAGCAGCAATGACAGGGTGATGGCAGCGAAATTCGGGCGGATCATGGCATCGACTCCCTCTTGTCTTGTCCTGCCGTCATAGCGGCTTGTCGCAGGCCGGGTGGGTTTATTTGCATATCGCGATTTTGATGATAGGTTTCTTCGTGAAACTAAAAAGATCGGGAGACTCGGGATGTTTGATCTGGTGATTCGCGGCGGCACCGTCGTCGATGGTTCGGGCGGCGCGCCCTTTGTCGCCGACGTCGCGATCGACGGCGATCGCATCGTCGCGGTTGGCGAAACACTCGGCGCTGGTACACAGGAAATCGATGCCAGCGGCAAAATCGTCACCCCCGGTTTCGTCGACGTCCACACCCATTATGATGGCCAGGCAACGTGGGACGCCGAAATGGCGCCGTCGAGCTGGCACGGCGTCACCACCGTCGTGATGGGCAATTGCGGGGTCGGCTTTGCCCCCGCCAAGCCCGACCGCCACGAATGGCTGATTTCGCTGATGGAGGGGGTCGAGGACATCCCAGGCACCGCGCTTGCTGAAGGCATGTCATGGGACTGGGAGACCTTCCCCGAATATATGGACGCGCTGGAGAAACTGCCGCGCACCGTCGATGTCGCGTGTCATGTGCCGCACGGCGCGGTTCGCGCCTATGTGCTGGGCGACCGCGAGAAACCCGGTGCGATCCCGACCGATGCCGACATCGCCGAAATGTCGCGAATCGTTGAAGAAGGCATTCGCGCGGGCGCGCTTGGCTTTTCGACCAGCCGCACCGTGCTCCACAAGTCGATCGACGGCGAACTCGTCCCCGGCACCACCGCGACCGCGGAGGAACTGATCGCAATCGGCCGCGCGATGGGGCGCGTCGGTTATGGCGTGTTCGAAATGGCGAGCGACCTGAAACGCGAGTGGAACGAGTTTCAGTGGATGGGCGACCTCAGCCGCGAAACCGGGCTGCCCGTGACCTTCGCCGCGCTCCAGTCGATCGCCAAGGAATTGCCGCTCGAGGAGCAGATAGAGGAAATGCGGCGCCAGAATGCGACCGGCGCCAACATCGTCGCGCAGATCGCGCTGCGCGGCAACGGCATCATCATGGCGTGGCAGGGGACGGTGCATCCGTTCCGTTTCAAACCGGCGTGGAACGAGATCATCGACCTGCCGTGGGATCAGCAGCTCCCAAAGCTGAAGGATCCCGCGTTCAAGGCGCGGATGATCGCCGAGGAGAATGTCTGGCCCGAAAGCGACATCATCGATTTCCTGAAGATCGTTGCCGAGGGCTGGCCGGTGCAGTTCGAAATGGACCCCGATTTCAATTATGAGCCCAAGATGGACGAAAGCATCATGGCGCGCGCCACCGCGGCGGGGGTTTCGCCGGGCGAATATGCCTACGACCTGCTGATGAAGGACGACGGCAAGGGCTTCATCTATTTCCCGATCCTCAACTACCGCGACGGCAACCTGAATTTCCTTGAGGATTTGCAGCATGCCGACGACACGGTGAACAGCCTGTCCGACGGCGGCGCGCATTGCGGGACGATCTGCGACGCCGCCTCGCCGACCTTCATGCTCCAGCATTGGGTGCGCGACCGGGCGGGCAAGCGCATCGCGCTCGAACATGCGGTCAAGCGGCAGTGCCGCGATACAGCCTTGCTTTATGGGCTGGAGGATCGCGGCGTGCTCGCGCCGGGCTATCTCGCCGATTTGAACGTCATCGACATGGACGCGATCAAGCTCGGCAAGCCTTGGCTCGCTTTCGACCTGCCCGCGGGCGGCAAGCGCCTACTGCAAAAGGCCGACGGCTATGTCGCGACGATCAAGTCGGGCGAAGTCACGTTCAAGGACGGCGCGATGCAGGGGCCGACCCCCGGCGGCGTGATCCGCGGACCGCAGCGCGTCGAAATGGCGATGGCGGCGGAATGATGCGGGCGGTTCGGCTTCGCGCGCCCGCCTCGCTCGACAATCTGACGCTCGTCGATCTGGCCGACCCCGGCGATCCGGGGCCGGGCGAAATTCGGGTGCGGATCGGCGCGTCGTCGCTGAATTTCCACGACTTCGCCGTCGTCGCCGGGATGATTCCGACCGTCGACGGGCGCATCCCGATGTCCGACGGGGCCGGCACGGTCGATGCGGTCGGCGAGGGTGTGACCGATTACAAGGTCGGCGACAGCGTCGTGTCGCTCTTCTTCCCCGGTTGGGACGATGGCGACTCGCCTTCGATGAGCGCCCTGACCAATGTGCCCGGTGACAGCACCGACGGCTATGCGCGCGAAGTCGTGGTGACGCCGCAGCATTGGTTCACCCGCGCACCCCAAGGCTATTCGGCGGCCGAGGCAGCGACGCTGACCTGCGCAGGCCTGACTGCCTGGCGCGCGCTGTTCGTTGATGGCGTGACGCAGCCGGGCTCGACCGTGCTGGTGCAGGGTAGTGGCGGGGTGTCGGTGTTCGCTTTGCAATTCGCCAAGGCAGCGGGCGCGAAGGTGATTGCGACCAGCTCGTCCGATGCGAAGCTTGAGCGGTTGAAAGCACTCGGTGCCGATGAACTGATAAATTACAAGGCAGAGCCTGCGTGGGGCGCGAAGGCGTTCGAACTCACGGGCGGGCGGGGCGTCGATACGGTCGTGGAGATCGGCGGGGCGGGGACGCTCGACCAGTCGATGGTCGCGACGCGCGTCGGCGGCCATGTCGCGCTGATCGGGGTGCTCGCGGGCATTGTCGGGCCGGTGCAGACCGCGCTGCTGATGAGCAAGAATCTGCGCGTCCAGGGGCTTACGGTCGGCAGTCGAGCGCAACAACTCGCGATGATCGCGGGCGTCGAGACGAATGGTATCCGGCCGATCATCAGCGATCACTTCCCGCTGGAACGCTTAGCCGATGCATTCCGCCATCAGGCCGCGAACGCGCATTTCGGGAAGATCGTCGTCGACATCTGAGTAGGATCTAAACCCCACTCCCATGCCCAGCTTCACCTTGGCGGATGCTGTCGCGTTTGACGCCATATTCGGCGCCCCAGCGGTCGGTCATCTGGACGCGGATCGCCCATAGTTCGGGGAAGAAGCGGTGACGCGCGCCGGCGTCGAGCAGGTCAACGGCGCGGCCGCTGATCGCTTTCGATCCCATGCCGATCGAGCGATGGACGAGGTAGATGTGGTGGGCGCGAAATTTCTGGAACAGCTCGTCGAATTCGATCAGCGCCTCGGCGACCAAATAGGCTTCGTCATGGGCGTAGCCGGTGTCGTAGATGTCGGTCAGGGTACGGGCGCCTGACTCTTTTTGGGCAGGGTCCAGATACAGGGTACGATAGGTGTCCCATAGTCCCGCGGGTAAGGTCAGCAGCATCTGGAACCCGGGGCTTTCCTGGCCCGACCCGTTGCCGAGCTGGAGCCGGATCGCCTGATAATCATAGGGGCTCATCGTTTCGATCAGCGCCAGCTGGTCCGTCATCATGCGCAGCAGCATATGGACGCGGCCGAATAGGGTGATAGCGCGCATGATCTGGCCATCGCGTAGATGCTGATCGATTTCGGCAAGGGTGAAGGCGGCAAGCTTCATCCACAATTCCTCGACCTGATGGACGATCTGGAATTGCAATTCGTCGGGGGTGACGAGGGTGGCGAGCGGTTTCTGGCAATCGAGCAGGCGGTCGACCGCGAGATAGACCCCATAATCCTTCAGGACCGGGGCTTCGAGGCGGGCGTGGATGTCGGGTTTGTCGAGCATGGGGGTATCCCTTGCGAAATTGGAATGGTTGAGCGGATCGTTACGATCAGCCGTGCGGATACACCCCCGCAGGCGGACGCCGCGGCGATCCCGACTGGCCGAGCCAGAGCAGCGGCGCGGCGATGCTCACCGCGCGAGCAGGTCCGCAGGCAGCGTCGGTTCGCTGATCAGCTTCGCCATCCGCTGCCACATCTGGTCGCGGGTCGGCTTGCCGCGCTCGACATACGCGCGCACCATCGCTTCGCCGAGACCGTAGTTGATCACATAGCTGCGGTATTGATCGGTGAAGCTGACCGACTGTTCGGCGCGCTTGGGCGACACGAGCAGATATTTCTGGGTGAGCTGGACGGCCGTCGGGCGGTCGATTTCGCGGTCGAGATATTGCTGCGCAATCGTTAGCCGAGCCCCTGACGCGCGTTTGATCGCCGCGAGCAATTGCCAGTAGCGATCGTCGGAGGGCGGTGCGATTTCGGCGATCGGCATCAATATGTCGCGTTCGGTTTCGGCCTTGTTCTCGGCGGGGAAGGCCAGTTCGATTCCGTAATTGGCGCTGCCCTCGGCGATCAGGCTTTGCGGGCTGTAGAGCGGATAGACGCTGAACTCGGCCCAGCCGCGATCTTTGACCAGCTTTTCCTCGAGCTTCATGTTGAGCAGGTGGTGGCCCGGATACCCCTCGTGGCAGCCCAGATCAAGCGCGCGCGACAGGCGGATCGGCAGGTCGGTGTTGACCTGGATCAGGCTGTGATAGCCGCCTTGGTAATAATTATAGCCGCTCCAGCTCTTGCCGGTGACGAACTCGAGGCGAAAGCTTTCACCCGTCGGCATCGCGATATGCGCCATGCTCCGCCCGCGGCAGCGCGCGATCGCGGCGTCGAAGGTCTTTTGCAGCCGGTCGGTGGGGATGGTGAAATTGTCGAGATAGGCCTCGACCCGCGTCGCCAATGGCCCGGCGCCGGGAACCAGCGCGTCGATTTTGGCCAGCTCGGCATCATAGCTCGCCAGCGGTTTCAGCTGCGGGCGGACCCCGAACAAACGTTCGGCCTCGTCGGCAAAGGCAAAGCGCGTACCCTGCATCATCAGCAAGCGCGTTTCGGCGGCACGTAGCTGGGCGCGGAGGAAAGTCGCGCGGCGGCGGTCGAGCGGGTCGGACAGGCGGCGCGCTGCCAGATCAATTTGCGCCGTCAGGTCGCGCGTCGCGGCGAGCAGCGCCGGCTTGTCGCGCGGCGCGGCCTCGGCGGCTTTCTGCAATTCGGGCGGACCGTAATAGGCGTCGATATATCCCGGCTCGTGCGTCCCGATCTCGAGCGTCAGCTGCAGATAGGCCGCGGCGATCTCGTCCAGCGCCTGGGTCGAGGCGGGAGTGCGGCGCACGTCGAGCGCCGCGACCCCGACGCCGCCAGCGGGGCGTTCGGACGTGCTGGCGGCGCAGCCGGGCAAAGCAGCGATCAGCGACAGGGCGAGGAGTTTGCGCATCACCTCGCTATAGCTTGGCTTTCGGAGGTGTCACGCACATCGCCATCGGCGGCGATCTCCGCATCGGACGTTCGTTCGACCGCGCCATGTTCGGGATGCAGCGGGGCGAAACGCAACACCGCATAGCCGACCAGCGCCGCGGCGAGCGACCCCATCAATATCCCGATCTTGGCTTCCTCCACCAGCAGCGCGTCGCCGGGGAAGGCGAGGCCGCCGATGAACAGACTCATCGTGAAGCCGATGCCGCATAGCATTGCGACGCCATAGATTTGCAGCCAGGTCGCGCCGCGCAGCTTGCCCGCGATCCCGAGTTTGACCGCCAGCCAGACACTCCCGAAAATGCCGATCTGCTTGCCCAGGAACAACCCTGCGGCGATGCCGAGCGGCAGCGGTGCGAAAATCTGTTCGGCGGTCAGGCCGCCGATGTCGACCCCGGCGTTGGCAAAGCCGAACAGCGGCACGATCGCAAAGGCGACCCACGGATGCAGCCCATGTTCGAGCCGGTGCAGCGGCGAGGTCTGGCTGTCGGGCGCGCCGGGGGTGCGCTCGAAGGGGATCGCCATCGCGGCGAGCACCCCGGCGATCGTGGCGTGCACCCCTGACAGCAGCATCGCGTACCAAAGCAACAGGAACAGCAGAAAATAGATGAGCAGGCTTTTGACGCCAAGCCGCCCCATCGCGAACATCAGGCCGAGGATGGCCGCCGCCGCGCCGAGCGCGAGCAGGTTGATCTTCGCCGTATAAAACAGCGCGATGATCGCGACCGCGCCCATGTCATCGACGATCGCCACGGTGACCAGGAACAGCTTGAGCGAGGTCGGCGCGCGCTTGCCGAGCAGGGCCAGCACCCCCATCGCAAACGCAATGTCGGTTGCAGCGGGGATCGCCCAGCCTTGCGCCAGTCCGGGTTCGCCGCCCGCAAAGAGCATATAAAGCGCCGCAGGGACGGCCATGCCCGCCGCCGCCGCGATGAACGGCAGCCGCCGCCGGTCCCAGCTGGCCAGCCGCCCGTCGACGAATTCCCGCTTGATTTCGAGCCCGACGAGCAGGAAGAAAATCGCCATCAACCCGTCGTTGATCCACAGATGCACCGTCATCGGACCCAGCTTGTCGCTGAGCACCGGGCCGGTGACGGCGTGGATCGCGTCGTGATAAACGGTGCCTAACGACGAATTGGCAACAATCATCGCCAAAATGGCTGCGAAAATGAGCAGCATGCCGCCCGCGCTTTCGCTCTCAAGAAAATCTCGCAAGGCCGAACGCGGCGGAAAACTGCCATTCATGGGTCGGTGAGCTCTCATCGTCGGTGGGGATTGGCGGTGTCCTAGCTCCATGCGCTCGGCTTTACAAATGCACCTCGCGCATTAGCAATGAGGGCGTGGGTGGCGTGACGCCACGGTGGCGCGAGGCTGGTGGGTGGAGCTATCGACCGCATGGCTGGAATGGCTGGTGCACGGGGCCAGCGACGAACTGATGCTGTTTGCATCGGTGGGCATATTGCTGATCGGACTGGACGACCTGTTGTTCGACGCTTTGTGGCTCGGCACGCGCGACCGCCGGTTACCCGATGCGCCCGACAAGCGGTCGCTGGCCGGGACGTTGGCGGTCTTTGTTCCGGCGTGGGATGAGCATCGCATATTGCCGGTCATGCTCCGCCGATCGCTGGCCGCGTGGGATGGCGAAGACGTCCGCATTTACATCGGCTGTTATCCCAATGACGCCCGCGACGCTGTTTGCGATCTCGCCGCTGGTTGCCAGCGATCGCCGATTGCGGCTGGTGGTCAACGAGCGCGACGGGCCGACGACCAAGGGCGACAATCTCAACCGGATGTGGGCCGCGCTGGGCGAGGACGAGCGCGCCGAGGGCATGCGCTTTGCCGCGATCGTCCTTCACGATGCCGAAGACCTGGTCCACCCCGGCGAGATCGCGCTCTATCGCCGCCATCTGGGCGAGAATGCGATGGTGCAGATCCCGGTGGTGCCGATCATTGCGCGCGGCGCGCGGTGGATCGGTGGCCATTATGGTGACGAGTTTGCCGAAGCGCATGGCAAGGAACTGGTCGTCCGCTCGCGGCTGAGCATGCCTTTACCGTCGGCGGGGGTCGGCTGTGCACTGACGCGCCACACGCTCGCGTTGCTGGCGATCGATCGCGGCGGTGATCCGTTCCGTTACAACAGCCTGACCGAGGATTACGAGCTTGGCATGGTGATCGGCGCTTATGGTCTGAAGGCGCGTTTTGTCGATGCGCCCGGGCCGATGGGCGACCGGATCGTGTCGCGCGGCGCCTTTCCCGATCGCGCCGACGCCGCCGTCCGGCAAAAGGCGCGCTGGATCGCCGGGATTGCGCTGGCGGGATGGGATCATCTGGGTTGGCCCGGATCGCGCCGCCATACGATGGCGGGTTCGCCCGGCCACATCTGGCTTGCGCGCTGGATGCTTTGGCGCGACCGCCGCGCCCCGCTTGCCGCGCTCGTCCTGCTGGCGGCCTATACCGGCTTGATGCTGACTGCGTTCGGCTGGGCGGGGCAGGCCGTTCTTGGGTGGAAAGCAGAGACCTTAGGCGACGGGACGCGTATGCTTTTGGCGCTCAACGCCATGATGCTCGTCTGGCGACTGGGGATGCGCAGCCTGTTTGCGGGGCGGTGCTATGGTTGGCGTGAGGCGGCCTGGGCTGTACCGCGCGCCTTCGTCGCCAACATCATGGCGATGCTGGCGGCGCGGCGGGCGGTGATGATCTATTGGCGGATGTTGCGCTCGGGCGAAGTCGTGTGGGACAAGACCGAGCATCGCGAGAGCGACATGGCGGTAGAGGTTGCGACCGCGCCCATGGTGGCGCGATGAGCGCGCGGGCGCTTTGCCGTCCGGGGCGTGACGCGCGAGGGGCTGCGCTTTCTTTTGCTTTTGCGTCCGGCGGCGGCTGGGACCGTGCTGCGCGTTGCGGCGCATTGGCAGCCTGCTGTACCGCCGCCGCCAGATGCCGCAAACGCCGCCCTGGTCGGTGCCGTCGCCCTTTTGCCGCGACCGGCTGGTCATTGAGCAGTTGCCGCGCATGCCGCGGCACCGATCGATGACAAACCGGGCAACGCAAATCGCCGCCGCGTCGTCTGCCCGCTCTTGGTCGCCATGTCGGGGGGCGATGGACGCCCCAGCGCTGCTTCGGCGGGCTGCCGGTGCTGTTGACGTTTCGGGCGGGCGATTGGAGGCGGCGATCGCCACAGTCCTTCGTGCCGCGCTGGTGGCGCGACTTCTCCCCCCAGCACCTCGGCGGCGCGGCGCGAGCGGCGATGCCGCGCGGGCATGGCCGATTGGTTTTCCGGCCAGCGATAACGCCAAGCGCCGCGCCGGGGCAGGGCAAGCCGTTCTGGATGCGGCGTCCAGATGTCGGGCTGGGTCCGCTTGGCGGCTGGCTCTATTTGCGCGGTGGGCGCTCGGACCGCGCCCGGCGCGATTGCAGCGGGCCAGGCCAACTTGGCGGCAGTCAGGGCGGGGTCCTGCGTCCTTGGCTATGGTTTTTTGGCGACTCCGGTCGCGCCCGCGCTTATGGCCGTGCCACCTTTGCCGTGCGGCGCCCCGAACAGCGCGAAACTCGCCTTTGGACTGGGCTTTTGCGCCGGTGGCACATTGGCCGGTCGATATCGCGATGGAGCAGCGCGTCGCCATCGGGCAAGAGGGGACGTACCGCGCTTGCGGCGATGGGTCACAGGCGGGGCGTCAGCGATGTCCGCGCTGCCGCACGGATTCCGGCTTGAAGCTTATGGCCAGGCCGGCATCGTCGGGCGCGCGGGCGACGTGACGGGTTCGCTGATGGGGCGATCGTGATCGACCGGCGGCTTGGTTTCGGACGAGACATCGCCCTTGCGGGGTGGGCGCGCTGGCCGCCGGGGGCCGTGCAGCCAGGGGGTCGCGCCGCGTCGACGTCCGGTCCGCGGAGTGGACGCTGCGGCTGCCCGAGGTCGGCGAAGGCAGCCGGATTGCGCTAGACTGGCGGCAGGCGCGTTGGCGGGTGATGCGCAACCCGAAAGCGGACTTGCCCTGACGCTGGCCCACCGACTTTTAGAACGCGACGAAATTTAGCTGTCGCAGCCGATTCCCCGGCCCGAAAAAAATCGTCTAGGGTCTTTGGGAATCGGCGCTGTTTCCGGCGCCGCTGAACCATATTCGGGGGCCATGGACCTTTACCTTCCCGTCGCCAATCTTTCGGTCAATGCGCTGGTCATCGTGCTACTGGGCGGCGGGCGTCGGCTTTTCTGTCGGGGATGTTCGGGGTTGGCGGCGGGTTCCTGACCACGCCTTTGCTGATTTTTTTACGGTATTCCGCCCACCGTTGCCGCGGCGTCCGGCGGGCGACACAGGTCCACCGGTGCGAGTGTGTCGGGGGTGGATGGGCGCATTCTGGAACGCGACGGGGTCGACCTGCGGATGGGGGCCGTTACTGGTAGCCGGCGGCCTGGTCGGGTCCGCTGATTGGCGCCGGGCTTGTTCGAATTGCTGACCGCCTGGGGGCCAGATCGACACGGACGATCAACATCCCTTTATGTCGCGTTGCTCGGTTCGGGTAGGGGACGCTGATGGCGCGCGAGGCCTGGGGCGCGCTGCGCGCCGTGCGGGCGGGGCGTTTGCGCCACCGGCGCGCAAACGGGCGCCACCATCCGATGGTCGCCAACCTGCCCGCTGCGCTGGCGGTTCTATCGCTCGGGTCTGTATATTTCGCCTTTTTGCGCCGCTGCTGCTGGGCATGGTGGTCGGGCGTATTGGACGATGCTGCTCGGCGTCGGCGGCGGCTTCATCATGGTTCCCGCGATGATCTTTCTGCTCGGTAATGGGGGACGCAGGTCGTCCGTGGGGACATCGCTGTTCCAGATCCTGTTTCGTGACGATCGCGACGGACGATGGTGCATGCGATGACCACCGGTGCGGTCGATATCGTGCTGGCCCGGGCTGCTTTTGATCGGCAGCGTGACCGGGGCTCAATTTGGTGCCCGTTTTGCGCAAAAGGTGAAGCCCGAATATTTGCGCATGGCGTTGGCGGTCATCGTCCTGCTGGTTGCGATCCGGATGGGCGTCGACCTGTTTATCCGGCCCGACGAAATCTACACGGTGCAATGAGGCGGACCGCCGCCTTGACCCTGGCGCTCGCCGCGCTGGTGCCGCCGACGGGCGCCGCGGCGCAGGCGAGCGATCCGCGGCTCGTCCCCGACGTGTCGAGCCGGGCGATCGACATTCAATATAGTTTTACGGGCGAAGAATTGCTGCTGTTCGGCGCGATCCTCTATCCAGGGCAGCGGCTACCCGACGACCGCGCCGACATCGTCGTCGTGCTGAAGGGGGCCGGTGCGTCCGATCGTGCTCCGCGAAAAGCGGCGGGTGGCCGGGATATGGGTCAATGCCAGCAGCATCCGGCTGCGCACGTCGCCCGGTTTTTATGCGATCGGATCGTCGCGCCCGATCGACAAGTTGGTCGACGAACGGACCGCAGCCATTTTCGAACTCGGCCTCGCTAATTTGTCGATGTCGCCGACGGGTTTTTCGGAGGCAACGAAGTTGCAACGCTTCGAAGCCGGACTCACCGACCTCTATCGTCGGCTTGGGCTGTTTTATGAAAATCCGGTGGCGGTCGAGATTACCGAAGGCGTGCTCTATCGCGCCCGGATTCCCGTGCCGGCGCGCGTGCCGGTGGGTACGTATCGCGCCGAAACGTTTCTGATCAGTCGCGGGCGTGTGCTGGCGGTCCGCGTCGCGCGATGTCCAAATCCGCAAGGCCGGATTCGAACGCTTCGTGGCGCTGGCGGCGCAGCGGCACGGCTTTCTATACGGTCTGAGCGCGGTCGCACTGTCGCTGCTGCTCGGCTACGCCGCATCGGCGATATTCCGCCGTCGTTGACCACCGGTCAGACGGCAGGGTTCGTGCTCGAGCCTTTAGCCTATATTTACCCGGGCCTGCGATACCGGCGTCCGGGATCATGTTAGGCGGGGCGTTTTGATGGATATGCAAGGTGGCGGATTTCCCGCCGGAGATTCGACGGCGGCGCAGCATGTTCGGCTTGCCGGTGGCGGTGCTGCGATCGCGGTGGCGCCGGTGATCAACCATCATCGCGACGACCTGATGATCGGCGAAGTCACCGAAATTTCGGGTTCGGCCTCGCGAATCCTGCTTGATGCCGCGACTATCGCCAAATTGGCGACGTCGAGCGATGCCGCCGTAGCGATGGCCGGCCAAGTCGGCGCGCAGGTGAAGGTCCGCGTGGGCAACATCTGGCTGATCGCCAGCATCCGCGATCAGCAGCTCCACGCCCGCGGCGAAGGACTGATCCTTGCGACCATCGACTTCCTTGGCGAGGGCGAAGAGGAAAAGATCACCGGCCGCATCGCGAATTTTTCGCCGCGGCGTCACCCGCTATCCGATCCCGGGCTGTCAGGTGTTTGCCGCGACCAGCGCCGACCTTAAACAGATTTATGCCGCCGACGAGCGCGCCCATGTCGAAATCGGCACCGTTTATCCGACCAAGGATATTCGCGGCTCGCTCTATGTCGATGCGATGCTCGGCAAGCACTTTGCCCTGCTTGGGTCGACCGGGACCGGTAAATCGACCAGCGCGGCGCTGATCCTCCACAAGATCTGCGAACTGGCGCCGCAAGGTCATATCGTGATGATCGATCCGCACGGCGAATATTCGGCGGCGTTCAAGGGCATCGGCGCGCTGTTCGATGTCGATAACCTCGCCATGCCATATTGGTTGATGAATTTTGAGGAACATTGCGAAGTGTTCGTCACCGCCGAGGGCCGGGACCGCCAGGCCGACTGCGACGTGCTGTCGCGCTGCCTGCTACAAGCGCGCACCAAGAACCGGCTGGCCGAGGGCATGACCAAGATCACGGTCGATTCGCCGATCCCCTATCTGCTCTCCGACTTGCTCAGCATCCTGACCAACGAGATGGGCCGGCTCGATAAGGCGACGTCGAGCGCGCCGTTCATGCGCATCAAGGGCAAGATCGAGGAAATGCGCGCCGATCCGCGCTATAATTTCATGTTCTCGGGCATGCTCGTCGCTGACACCATGGCTGGGTTCCTCGGCAAGATCTTCCGCCTGCCGTCGGACGGCCGGCCGATCTCGATCATCGATGTGTCGGGGGTGCCGTCGGACATCACCGGGGTCGTCGTCGCGGTGCTGTCGCGTCTGACCTTTGACTATGCGATCTGGTCGCGCGGCGAAACCGCAGCGCCCGATCCTGCTCGTCTGCGAGGAGGCCCATCGCTATATCCCGGCCAAGGATACCGGCCAGGGCCAGGCGGTTCGCAAGATTCTGGAACGAATTGCCAAGGAAGGCCGTAAATATGGCGTGTCGCTGGGCCTGATCACCCAGCGCCCGTCGGATCTGGCCGAAGGCGTGCTGTCGCAGTGCGGTACGATCATCTCGATGCGCCTGAACAACGAGCGCGATCAGCATTTCGTCAAGGCGGCGATGCCCGAAGGCGCGCGCGGTTTTATCGATTCGATCCCGGCGTTACGGAACCGCGAATGCATCGTCTGCGGTGAGGGTGTGTCGATCCCGATCCGCGTCTATCTCGACACGCTGGAAGAGGACAAGCGTCCGGCATCGAGCGATCCGCTGTTCTCGAAATTGTGGAAAGAAACCGGCGGCGAGGCCGAAATCCTGGAGCGCGTGGTGAAGCGCTGGCGCAGCCAAGGTCGGTAAAAAGCCTACCCAGTTTCCGTTCGCATCGAGCCCTTCGAATGCCCCCCAGGGCGGGCGCTCAGGATAAACTTCAGCCTTCGGCTGAAGTCGAGATGCAAATCTGCCGTGGGCGCCTTTCGGGTGTCTCGACTTCGCTCAACACGAACGGGAAGAGAAGGTCAGCTTTTTGGCGGCTCCCACAGCTCGATCGGATTGCCTTCGGGATCATGCACCCGCGCAAAGCGGCCTACTGCCGGGTCATTCCACTCATCCTTGGTGATCACCTCGTCGCCGGGCATCGTGAAACGGCGCGAGCACGGCGTCGAGGTCGTCGACGCGCAGGTTGATCATAAACTGGCGGTCGGCGGCGAAATAATCTGTGTCGGCCTTGAACGGGGCAAACACCACCGGCCCGGCGGTCACATTCCACACCCATTCGTTGATCGGCCCGGTTTCGTCGGCGCTGCACCCGCCCCCGATGCCTAGCCGTTCTTTATACCACGCGTTCAGCGTGTCGGGGTCGCGCGCCCGGAAAAACAGACCGCCGATGCCTTTGACATGTCCCATGGAAGCCTCCCTATCGTGAGAAGGAAAGCTTAAGCCGAAAGGCTCACTGTTTCCACTCTCCGCTGCCGCGAAATTCTTCGCGGATCTGACCGGACTGGTTGAGCCGCGGATCGGCGTAGGTCTGGGTAACGGGCGCCGCGGGCGGCGGCGCGATTGGGGTTGCCGGCATCACCGCGCCGGGGAGCGGCGCCGCGGCGGTGTCAGGAAGCGTCGCGGCTACGCCCGTGAGCGCAGGCACAGGGCCGGCGCCGGGAGGAAGGCCCTGGCCCTTCAGGATCGCAAGCTGCTGCGCGAGCGGCAGATAGGGACCGGGGACCGGCTCGCGGCCGAGATAGGGCGCCCGGAACGCGTCGGGCATGCCCCAGCGGCCGCGCCAGCGATGGAAGATATGCGCGCCGACGATGTTGGTCATCACCAGGCTTTTGCCCCAGCGCGGCCAGATCGCCTGGGTGTGATAATGGGTCGCCAGGCCGACCTTGGGAAAAACAAAGCCGCCGAGCGCCGCCGAGGCGACGCGGCTCGCGCGCAGCCAGTTGGGCTTGCTCGGCGCCCGCGCCATCGCGCCGTCGCAGCTAAAGGTGAACTGGCAGACGCCCGCGCGCTGCGAGCCTTGAAAGACGACGCCGCACACGGTGTTCGGAAAGCTGGGGTGGCGGACCCGGTTGATCACCGTCTGCGCAACGCCGCGCATGCCGTCGTCGGTTTCCGACGCGGCCTCGTAATAGATGGCGGCGGTCAGGCAATAATGGGCGCGTTCGCGGTCGAGCGCGGTCACGCCGCGAAAGACATAGGATCTGGCGGGTGGTCCGACGAACGCTTCGTCGCGGAGCAGCGCTGGGTCGGCGGGCGGTAACGCTGCCGCATCACCATAACCGACGCTGGCTGGGTCGGGCAGGGTCGAGTCGATTTTTAGCGCTGCCTCATAATCTTCGGCATTCATGATCGCCCAGCGCGCCGGGTCATAGGCCCGAAATTCGACCGGGACCGAAACGCTGTAGGGACCGAACACGACGGGTGCGCGCAGCTGCCCGCTCGACAGCAGGAAGGCAAGGCAGGCGACCGACATGACGGCGGCGATTGCCGCCCAAAAGGCACGCCCCGGCCCCGCCGGCTTTTCCGGCGCGGGGTCACGCCATGTCGCGCGGGCGGTCAAGTTGAGTTCGGGCTTCATCAATCATCAAATTCCGTCGCCCCGTCCGCCGCCGATTCGCGCGGACTGGTGCCAGTCTGCCTTATACGCTGAAACGCCAACAAAATGTTGCAGCGCCTATAGGTTGTTCCACGGCGGGACGCGCCGGGCGACGAGCCTCAAGACAACCAAGCATCGAAAGAAAATAACCTCGCTGCGATATAGCCTCTCGTATCGGGCTACTCGGGCGCCGAATCGTCCGCGGGCTCGCCGTCCGATGTTGAGATGAAAAGGATCAACCTTTCGTCGCCCATTCGGCGTTGCGCCAGGATCAGCAGCGGATAGGTGCCATTGATCAGGTGAGCCCGCGCCTGATCGTCGCCGAACTCGATCAGGGCCTTGGCAATTTGGGCGCGATGCGCGTTGCTGGTAAAATAGCTGTCGACGCTGTCACCGGGTTGAAGGATCCCGCGGACATTCACGTTAAAGCGATCCTGTTGCAGGATCGCGGCGGGCTTCGAAAGTTTGGCACCGGTGCTGCTGACCCGGTCCTCTGGCCCGATCATCACGCCATATTCGCTAACATATTCAAGTGTGTCGCCCGGATCCGACGCTTGCGAGGACGGGATCAGGAACAGCGCGGCGATGATCGCCACGACGACCCGTTGCCGTGCGGTTTTCGGATATTTTGTCATCATTTCGGTCTCCACAAAGTCTGGCAACTGTCGCCGCGCAACGGGCTTTCGCGCTTTGCATAACGCGAGACATTTCACTGCTGCGCGCTGCGCAGTCTGTGATGGCTCGCACAGAGCGCCGTTCCAACCGCATTTTTCATGATGCGTTATCAACCGGGCAGGCCAGCCACCATCCCATCCAATCGGCGCAGCGCGGAGGCCCAAGATCGGAGGTGGCTGCGCTCGCTTCTAGGCTAGCGATCTCGTGGACTCTGGGCGATGCTGCTGACGCCGTGCTGGCCGCATATCAAGATCGAGCGGATCGACTAGCCGATCTTTGGCGTCGTGGAATGTGGGGGGCCGGTGAAATATTTGCGCATGCCGCGCTTGGCGCGATACGCATCGATGCGCTGGGCGTAGTGGCCGGGCAGATCGAAATTGGCGTGGCGGGCGCTGGTGCCGCGACTGCGGGGCTGGCCAGCGGCGATCAACGCCATCTGGTGATGATAGAAAAGCTCGTTCATATCCATTGGGTGGTCCCTTGGCGTTGGAGCGAGCTGAATGCCGATCAATCGGCGAATGGTCCGGCCCGGCGCCCCAAGGACGCCGGGCCGGAGTTCATTCATGCAGGCTGAAGATTGACAGCCGAGGTCTTGCCGCGCTGGTCGGTTTCCAGCTCGTAAGAAACGCGCTGTTCCTTGTTCAGCGTCGACATGCCGGCGCGCTCGACGGCAGTGATGTGGACGAAGCTGTCGCCCGAGCCATCTTCATTGGCAATGAAACCATAGCCTTTGTCGCTGTTGAAGAATTTTACGGTGCCGATGGGCATGGGATGTTTCCTTTCACGAAAACAGATAATCAACCGGCAAAAGCGCCGGAGGAGCTGGTAGCGCGTGAAGGGAAGTATCAGCCTGGCGGCATCAAATTTCCGTCGCAGGCGACGTTAGCGCGGCAACATCTGGGATATTTTTGGCGAAAAGTCAAGTTTTCGCGAAGTTCCTTGAATCCCTTCAGGCGTTTGCGGATGTTTGATGGTTGCCGGATTCTGTTCTGCGCCGAAATGATGAGATGGAATGCGACGCTGAAACTTCGGACGAATAGCGTTTAAGAAAATCTGTCTATCGACCGACAGATTCGGGGATATCGAGAATCTGATCGAAATATTGATCCATCCGGTACCGGGCAAAGCTGCTCAAATGCAGGTAGGTTCGCCGTTGATCACGCGTGTCGTCCTCCCGGACGAGCCAGCCTTCGTCGGTCAATCGCTTGATCCAGCGCAAAGCGGTTGTCGCCGGAACCGCTGCGGCAATGCACAGGCTTGATACCGATACATCGCCGCCTTCCTGTTGGGCCGCGTAAAGATCGAGCATCATATCCCACGCAGGATCGGAAAATAAGTCGGCAGAAAATTTTTGTTCGCGAAGGCGTCGCTGTCGTATCCGTTCGCGAACCTGACGGGCTCGATAGACCGATGGCGATAAATCATCGTAAAAAGAGTGCTGTTTTTCTGAACTTTCACTTTTACGAAGGTCGGGAACGTCGCGTAATCCGATCTGCTTAGATTCGGTAAGGCAAGATTTCCTGTCGTCACTTCGAAAATCCAGACCAGCGCCGTTTTTCGACATGCGTTCGAGCGCTTTGACTAGTCGAAGAACCTCGTTCTCCAAGACTTCGATACGATCCCAGTCCCGATTGTTCGAAAAATCTTGTCCGGAAAGAGACTGTCCCATCGATACCTCGATTTGCCCGCAGAATAGTTAAACTACATTCGACAGCAAATTTAAAGTCAAAATGACCAAAAATTCTGTCCAAAACGGATCTTCCAATCTTTTCATAAATTTAGATCTCAACTTTCGATATGAAGAGGGATTTATTCAGCTGTCTGAGCTTTCGAAAGGCCATGAGTTAGAACATAATCTATGTAATTTTTTTGCAGTGTGATCTAAATCAAATCAATGAACTGTCACATGTGTAGTATTTTTAATACAAGGGGCGTTTATCTTGCTACATTATTTTATCGCAGGTCGCGCTTATGGCTGACTGCGACTGAGAGATGCGCAGTGCTCCCGCCGTATGAGGAGCATATTTTGGTACAACCAATCGGGCTTGAGGCGACGGCCGTTCGGCTGTCGCGGTCGCAAAAAATGACATCTGGCGATATCGCCGCCTTCGCCTCCTTGCCGCATCGCGTGAAGCAGTTGGCCGCCGGGGCCTATATCACCCGTGAGGGCGACCGCGTGTCGAGTTGTTCCATCTTGCTGGAGGGGGCGGTCATTCGGCACCGGGTAACCAGTAGCGGCCGCCGTCAGGTCGTTGCCGTTCAGGTTGCCGGGGATTTTGTGGATCTGCAGAACCTGTTGTTCGATGACGCGGATCATAGCGTGCAAACCGTCGGGAAGGCGCGAGTTGCGATAATCCCCATAAGTGCGATCAAGGAGCTGGTGACCGACAGGTCGGCGCTGGCGCTGGCGCTTTGGTGCGATACGCTGATCGACGCCGCCATACTCCGTGAGTGGCTCGTCAATATCGGCCGCCGCGATGCCGTGTCGCGGATTGCGCATCTGCTGTGCGAACTGGAAGTCCGGTTTGCCCATGTCGAACTAGCTCGCGATCGTTGTTACGAAATGCCTATGACGCAGGAGCAGATTGCCGATGCGGTCGGTCTGACGACGATCCATGTGAACCGAACTTTGCAGGAGCTTGGACGGATGGGCGGGATCAGGCGAGACAAGAAGAATATGTGCATCACCAATTGGGGTATGATGGAAGAACTTGGCGAGTTCGATGGTCGTTACCTTCGCCGCGACAGATCGCCCAGCGAAGCGGCGACTTAAATTAGAGAAGGCAATGGCGGCCGCTGATATGAAAAGCGGCTGCACGACGGACCCATGCGTATCGCGCTTAGCCGTCAGCATTCCCCCTTGCCGACTCATCCGCCCCCGCCTATACGCAGCGCACTTCTTGACATGGTTAGCCAGTTGGGACGTCGGGGCCGCGGGCCGCGGCGGCTGTACCCACTTGCTTTCCGGTCATCCGATTTTGAAAGAATGACTTGGCCGATCTTGACGTCCTGAATGCGATCATCGCGCCCGAAGCCGAGGCAATGGGGCTGGCGTTGGTGCGCGTCGCCTTTTTTGGCGGCGAGAGCGACCCGACGCTGCAAGTGATGGCCGAGCGCCCCGAAACGCGCCAGCTGACGATCGACGATTGCGCCGACCTGTCGCGCCGCATTTCGGTCCAGCTCGACGCGCTTGAGGAAGCGGGCAAGGACCCGATCAACCAGGCGTACCGGCTGGAAGTGTCGTCTCCGGGCATCGACCGGCCACTGACGCGCCCTGCCGACTTCGCCGATTGGGCGGGGCATGAGGCCAAGATCGCGTTGAAAGAAAAACGTGACGGGCGTCAGCGCTTCAGCGGTTTGCTGATCGGTATCGAAGACGACGTCGTGACGATACAGGATAAGGAAGAGAGGGAGCATAAGCTGCCGTTCGACGCGATCGACACGGCGAAGCTGGTGCTCACCGACAAATTAATTGCCGCAACCGTCCCGCTTTCAGCCGAAGGCGCCGACGAAATGGAAGAAGAAGGACAGGACTGATGGCCACTGCCATTTCCGCCAACCGCGCCGAACTGCTGGCGATTGCCAACAGCGTCGCCAGCGAAAAGATGATCGACAAGGGCATCGTCATCGAGGCCATTGAAGAAGCGATCCAGCGCGCCGCGCGCGCCCGCTATGGCGCCGAGAATGATATTCGCGCCAAGCTGGACGTCCAGACCGGCGACCTGCGCTTGTGGCGCGTCGTCGAGGTCGTCGAGACCGTCGAGGATTATTTCAAGCAGGTCGATCTGGCCGCCGGTCAGAAACTGCAGAAGGATGCCCAGTTGGGCGATTTCATCGTCGATCCGCTGCCCGCGGTCGACCTGGGCCGTATCGACGCGCAGTCGGCGAAGCAGGTGATCTTTCAAAAGGTCCGCGAAGCCGATCGTCAGCGCCAGTATGAAGAGTTCAAGGACCGCGGCAACGAGCTGATCACCGGCGTCGTGAAGTCGGTCGAGTTCGGCCACATCGTCGTCAACCTGGGCCGCGCCGAAGGCGTCATTCGCCGCGACCAGCAAATCCCGCGCGAATTGATGCGCGTCGGCGATCGCGTCCGCGCGCTGATCCTGTCGGTGCGCAGCGAAACGCGCGGGCCGCAGATTTTCCTGTCCCGCGCCCACCCCGACTTCATGAAAAAGCTGTTCGCGCAGGAAGTACCCGAAATTTACGACGGGATCATCGAGATCAAGGCCGCCGCCCGCGACCCGGGTTCGCGCGCCAAGATCGGCGTCATCAGCTATGACAGCAGCATCGACCCCGTCGGCGCGTGCGTCGGCATGAAGGGCAGCCGCGTCCAGGCGGTTGTCCAGGAAATGCAGGGCGAAAAGATCGACATCATCCCCTGGTCCGAAGACACGGCGACCTTCGTCGTCAACGCATTGCAGCCGGCAACGGTCCAGCGCGTCGTGATCGACGAAGATGACAGCCGCATCGAAGTCGTCGTTCCCGACGACCAGCTGTCGCTGGCCATCGGCCGCCGCGGCCAGAACGTCCGTCTCGCCAGCCAGCTGACCGGCAGCCAGATCGACATCATGACCGAGGCCGACGCCAGCGAAAAGCGTCAGCGCGAATTCGTCGAACGTTCGACGATGTTCCAGGAAGAGCTCGACGTCGACGAAACGCTGGCGCAGCTGCTGGTTGCCGAGGGCTTCACCGAACTCGAAGAAGTCGCCTATGTCGGCATTGAGGAACTCGCGGGCATCGAAGGCTTTGACGAGGAACTGGCGCAGGAGCTGCAGAGCCGCGCAACCGAGGGTCTTGAGCGCCGCGAAGAAGCATCGCGCGCCGAACGCCGCGAACTGGGCGTCGAGGACGATCTGGCCGCCATCCCGCATCTGACCGAAGCGATGCTCGTCATCCTCGGCAAGGCGGGGATCAAGACGCTGGACGATCTTGCCGATCTGGCGACCGATGAGCTGATCGCGAAGAAGCGCACCGACAACCGCCGTGGCCCGCCGCGCAGCGAGCGCGCCGAGGACAAGGGCGGCGTACTGGGCGAATATGGCCTGAGCGAAGAACAGGGTAACGAGATCATCATGGCGGCACGTGCGCACTGGTTCGACGACGAACCGGTTGCCGAAGCGTCGCAAGTGGCCCCCGCAGCGGAGCCGCAAACCGGGGAGGCCGCTGATGCGGACCCCGCACAATGATCAGCTGAGCGAACCAGACCGCGCTGGTCGGCGCGGCCAGCATGTGCCCGAACGGCGCTGCGTTATCACCGGCGAGGTTTCGCCGGCCGAAAGGCTTGTGCGCCTGGCGCTTGGCCCCGACGGCAGCATCGCGCCCGACGTGCATGGCAAGGCGCCGGGGCGCGGAGCATGGATTGGCGTCGACCGCGCCGCGCTGGAAACGGCGCAAGCGAAAGGCAAGCTGAAGGGCGGGTTGGCGCGGGCGTTGCAGGACAGCAATTTCACGATCCCCGATGATCTGGGCGAACGCATCGAGACGCAGCTTCGGCGCGCGACGATGGACCGGCTGGGACTGGAATCGCGGTCGGGGACGTTGCTCAGCGGCAATGAAAAAATCGAAACCGCGGCGCGCAAGGGGCAGGTTCGCTTGCTCCTCCACGCCAATGATGCGGGCGAGGACGGACGCAAGAAACTGGCGCAGGCCTGGCGTGTCGGCGAGGACGCCGAAGGATCAGGCCGCGAGGGGCTGGTCTTGCCGGTGGACCGAAGCACCCTATCTATGGCATTGGGCCGCGAGAATGCGGTGCATCTGGCGTTGATTGACGCCCGCGCCGCGGCCCGGGTGCTGGCGCATTTGAGCCGCTGGCAGTTTTTCACAGGATGGAGTAGGGACGCGGCCAACCGCGATTCCGATCCGCATGCCCCGCCGCCCGTCGGCGAGGAAAATATTGGGGCGACGCCGACAGGCTCCGCCGCTTCGGACGCGTTTTGAAGGAATGATGAGTTTCGATGAGTGACGAACAGGACAAACCGACCCTGACCCGCAAGCCCCTGGGGCTGAAGCGGACGGTCGAGGCCGGACAGGTGCAGCAGCAATTCAGCCACGGCCGCCGCAATACGGTGGTGGTCGAGGTGAAGCGTCGCCGTGTGCTCGGCCGTCCGGGCGAAGCTGCGCCTGAACCCGTGGTCGAAGAGGTCGAGGTCGCCCCGGCGCCTGCGCCCGCCCCGACGCCGCCCCCGGCGGCGCCCGCCGCGCCGAAGCGCGCCAGCGAAAACGAGAGCCTGATGTCGCGTCAGGAACTTCAGTCGCAGCTGCTGCGCGAAGCCGAAGAATCGCGCATGAACGCGCTGGAGGACAATCGTCGCCGCGACGAAGCCGCGCGTGCCCGCGCCGTTGAGGAAGAAAAGCAGCGTGGCGAGCAGGCCGCGGCCAAGCAAGCCGAAGCAGCGCCTGCAGTTGCGCCCGTCGCAGCTGAGCCCGCCGCCGAAGCGCCCACCGCCGCTGAACCGCAGGGCGAAGCCGCCCCGGCGCCGACGCCCGCGCCGCGCGCCACCACCAGCGCCGCCCCGTCGCCGCGCCGCTTTACCCCGGTCGAGGCGCCGAAGCGCCCCGAACCCAAGCGCCCTGACCCCAAGGTCGCCCGTGGCGGCGACAGTCGTCGCCAATCCGGCAAGCTGACGGTTACCCGCGCGCTGAACGAAGATGAAGGCGCGCGTGCGCGCAGCCTTGCGGCGCTGAAACGTGCCCGCGAAAAGGAAAAGCGTTCGCACACCGCTTCGTCGGGTCCGCGCGAAAAGCAGATCCGCGAAGTCGTCGTACCCGAAAGCATCACGGTCCAGGATCTGGCCAACCGCATGGCCGAAAAGACCAGCGACCTGGTCAAGGCGCTGTTCAAGATGGGCGTCCCGTCGGCCAGCACCGACACGATCGATCAGGACACCGCCGAATTGCTCGTCACCGAGTTCGGTCATGAAGTGAAACGCGTCAGCGAAGGCGATGTCGATATCCGTCACGACGAGGACGTCGACGACGCCGAGCATTTGAAGCCGCGCGCCCCGGTGGTCACGATCATGGGCCATGTCGATCATGGCAAGACGTCGCTGCTCGACGCGCTGCGTGGGGCGAATGTCGTGGCGGGCGAAGCCGGCGGCATCACCCAGCATATCGGCGCCTATCAGGTGAAGACCCCCGACGGGTCGCTCGTCACCTTCCTTGATACGCCGGGCCACGAAGCCTTTACCGAGATGCGTCAGCGCGGTGCCAACGTCACCGACATCGTCATCCTGGTGGTGGCAGCCGACGACGGGCTGAAGCCCCAGTCGATCGAGGCGATTGCCCATGCGAAGGCGGCCGGCGTCCCGATCATTGTCGCGATCAACAAGATCGACAAGGAAGGCGCCAACGCCCAGCGCGTCCGCGAACGCCTGCTCGAACATGAGCTGGTCGTCGAGGAAATGGGCGGCGACGTGCAGAATGTCGAAGTGTCGGCGCTGAAAAAGACCGGCCTCGACAAGCTGCTCGAAGCGATCGCGGTGCAGGCCGAAATCATGGAGTTGAAAGCGAACCCCGACCGCGCCGCCGAAGGCACTGTGGTCGAGGCGAAGCTGGACAAGGGCCGTGGTCCGGTGGCGACGATCCTCGTCCGCCGCGGGACGCTGAAGGTCGGCGACATCTTTGTCTGCGGCGCCGAAAGCGGCCGCGTCCGCGCGCTGATCGACGACCAGGGCAAGCAGATCAAGTCGGCCACCCCGTCGATGCCGGTCGAAGTGCTGGGTCTGGGCGGCGTTCCGATGGCGGGCGACACGCTCACCGTCGTCGAGAATGAAGCGCGCGCCCGCGAAGTCGCGGCCTATCGTCATGGCGAGGCACTCAAGAAGCGCACCGTCCAGGCGCCGGTCAGTTTGGAAGGCATGTTCGAAGCGCTGGCCGACAAGGCCAACGTCATCCAGTTCCCGGTGATCATCAAGGGCGATGTGCAGGGGTCGGTCGAAGCGATCGTCAATGCGCTGAACAAACTGTCGACCGACGAAATCCGCGTCCGCGTGCTCCAGTCGGGCGCCGGGGCGATCACCGAAAGCGACGTGACGCTGGCGGCGGCGACCAATGCGCCGATCATCGGCTTTAATGTCCGTCCGAACCCCAAGGCGCGCGAGATCGCGAAGCGCGAAAAAGTGCGCTTCATGTATCATGATGTCATCTATCACCTGACCGACGAAATCCGTAAGGAAATGGCGGGCGAGCTGGGTCCGGAGCGGATCGAAACCGTCGTCGGCCGCGCCGAGGTCAAGGATGTGTTCCCGGCCGGCAAGCGCGACAAGGCCGCGGGCCTGCTCGTGCTCGAAGGCGTCATCCGCAAGGGACTGCACGCGCGTCTTACCCGCGACGACGTCATCGTGTCGGCAACAACGATCGCGTCGCTGCGCCGGTTCAAGGACGACGTTGCCGAAGTGCGCGCCGGACTGGAGTGCGGCGTGGTGCTGTCGGATACCAACGACATCAAGGCGGGCGACAACCTCGAAGTCTTCGAAGTCGAAATGCGCGACCGGACGCTGTAACAGGCGTCCGCTTCGCGCGGATCAGGAGGCGCCAGCATGGCTCGCTACGTCGCGCTGTTCGGCAGCATCAATGTCGGTGGCAATCGGCTGACCATGGCCGACCTGCGCGCGGCGTTCGAGGCCGAGGGGTTTGCTGACGTCGAGACCGTCGTGGCCAGCGGCAACGTCATCTTCTCGCACCCCGCGCGGCCGACGCGCGGGCTGGAAGAAAAGCTGACGCTGATGGTCGATGACCGGTTCGATATGCGCTGCGCAGCTTTGGTGCGCAGCCGCGAAGAGTTGGCCGCCGCAATCGCCGACAATCCGTTCGCCGGGACTAATGAGGACAAGTTCGTCCACACCATGTTCCTCGACGGACAGCCAACGCCGGATCAGTTCGCTGCGCTGGCGAGCGACAAGTGGATCAAGCCGAATGAGCGCCTCGCGCTGGGCGACCGGGCGCTTTACCTCGATTATGGGGACGGCGTGGCGGACAGCAAATTGACCGCGCGGGTGATCGAACGCCATTTGGAACATAAGGGCACGGCGCGCAACATGCGCTCGATCGCCCGGATCATCGACAAGCTCGACCAGTTGGAGAAAGCGTAAGCCATGAAAACGGCAGACACCAAAGGCCCGACGGTCCGCGCACTGCGCGTTGGCGAACAGGTGCGCCACATCCTGTCGGACATCCTGGCGCGCGGCGACGTGCATGACGATTTGCTGACCAAGCATCCAGTGAGCGTGACCGAAGTCCGCATGTCGTCGGACCTGCGCCACGCGACGGTGTTCGTGAAGTCGCTGCTCGGCAAGGAGGAGGAGGCGGTGCTGAAAGCGCTGCGTACCAACACCGCCTGGTTGCAAAAAAGCGTCGCCGAACGGATGGCGATGAAATATGCCGCGAAGCTGAAATTCCTGTCGGACGAGAGCTTTGACGAGGCGAGCCATATCGAAAAATTGCTGCGCGATCCAAAGGTTGCGCGCGATCTGGCGGGCGGCGAGAGCGAGTAAGTCGCCACGTTCCAGATTGGATAAAATAACCATATAGGTTATTTCACTTGACATCGTCACGCTGATATGGCACAAGTGTCACATCATGAAGAATTGCGAGTCGGGCCGGTAGCCTTCCGTGTTGCGGGAGGCTGTTCCGGCCCGACTGGCGTTTGGGGAGACGCGATCGATGGCGTGGAAGGCAAAGGGTGCGAGCGACGGGCGTGCGGCGCGTCCCACCCGCGGTCAGTTGAGCAGCTTCCTAGAAGCGCTGGCGGAGACGTCGAACGTCGCCGCGTCGGCGCGGGCGGCGGGGGTGTCGGGCAATGCGATGTACCGCGAGCGGCGGCGCAATGCCGGGTTTGCGGCGCGCTGGCACGAAGCGCTGTGCGAAGGCTTTGCGCGGCTGGAGGCTGAACTATTGTCGGAGGCGCTGGTAGCGCCGAGCGGCAATGTGAAGGATGCGACGCTGAAATCGCGGGCGCAGAAATATCGGCTGGGGCTGGCATTGCTGGCGGCGCATCGCGCGTCGGTGCGCGGGGCGAAGCTGCCCGGCGGCGGCGTTGCCGCGACGCAGGGGAGCGCGAAGGCGCGATTGCTCGCGAAACTTGATGCAATCCGCGCGCAGGCGGCAGCCGAGAGCGTCGAAGCGGATGAAGCAACTTGAAAAGTTTTGCGGAAGTGCGTGGCATGACGCCCAAAAAATATGCCGCGTGGGCGAACAGACTTCGCGATGCCACGCCGGAAAGGCTGTTGACCAACTGGGTCTGGTGGCAGCGCGACGATCAATGCCCGCCCGCGGGCGACTGGCATGTGTGGATGCTGCTGGCGGGACGCGGGTTTGGCAAGACGCGTACCGGCGCCGAGTGGGTGCGTGCCTTTGCGGAAGCGACGCCGGGGGCGCGGATCGCGCTGGTCGCGGCGTCGCTGCACGAGGCGCGGCAGGTGATGGTCGAGGGCGAGAGCGGTTTACTGGCGATCGCGCCGGATGCGCTGCGGCCCGATTATGAGAGCAGTTTGCGGCGGCTGACCTGGCCGAACGGGGCGGTCGCGACGCTCTATTCGGCGGCGGAACCCGACAGTTTGCGCGGCCCCGAACATGAAGCGGCGTGGTGCGACGAAATCGCCAAATGGCCGCAGGGCGAGGCGGCGTGGGACAATCTGATGCTGACGATGCGGATCGGCGCGCAGCCGCAGGTCGTCGCCACGACGACCCCGCGCGGGGTGCCGCTGGTGCGGCGGTTGATGAAGGAAAAGGGCGTGCAGGTGACGCGCGGCGCGACCGACAGCAACCGGCTGAACCTGTCGCCGCGCTGGCTGGCGACGATGGGGGCGATTTACGACGGGACGCGGCTGGGGCGACAAGAGCTGGACGGTGAGCTGCTCGAGGATGTCGAGGGCGCGCTGTGGACGCGGGAATTGATCGAGCGGTGCCGGGTCGATGCTGAGGAAGTCGGCAAGCTGGCGCGGGTGGTGATCGGGGTCGATCCGCCGGCGAGCGCGCAGGGCGATGCGTGCGGGATCGTGGTGGCGGCTTTGCTGCGCGACGGGCGGCTGGCGGTGGTCGAGGATGCGAGCGTCGAGCGCGCGGCGCCGTGGGTGTGGGCGCAGGCGGTCGCGGCGGCGGCAGCGCGCTGGCGCGCCGAGCGGGTGGTGGCCGAGAGCAATATGGGCGGCGAGATGGTCGCCGCGACGCTGGCGCAGGCCGATGCCCGGCTGCCGGTGCGCGCGGTGCATGCGAGCGTCGGCAAGGCGCGGCGGGCGGAGCCGGTGGCGCTGGCTTATGAGCGCGGGCAGGTGGTGCATGCCGGGGCGTTCGCGGAGCTGGAGGACCAGCTGTGCGGGTTGCAGATCGGCGGGGGCTATGCGGGGCCGGGGCGCTCGCCGGATCGGGCGGATGCGTGTGTTTGGGCGCTGGCGGCGTTGCTGGAGGGGTTGCGGATGGGGCGGGTTGTGGGGGTTCGGCGAGTCTAGGCTCTTGATGTTGAGCTAGTCATGGCGCCTGCAATTGACACCCATTAGGGATCCGGCCTAGCCATCTGAAAGATAGGGAGGATCTTGTGGAAGCAAGAATAAGAAAGCTCGAAAAGACGGTCGAACAGCAGGGATACCTGCTTTTGATCCTGATGGTTGTCCTTATCATTGATACCGCTGCTCTGTTGTTGCTTTGGGGCCAGAACGGAAAGCCGGATTTCGACCATATCGCTGTCTCTCTAACTGTATTTCAAACGCTGTTTGGGATAGCTGCGCTCTATGGATTTTGGGCGCTGCGCGCGCTCACGATCGAGAAGGCGCAAGAGGTTGCGGAGGCTGAAGTGCAAAAAATTGCACCGCCGATCATCTTGCGAGAGGTTCAGGACAGTTTGCAGAACGTGCCGCGGGACACTATATCCGATATCGATCTGAGCGATATCGTGAGCGCTACAGGCGACGCCGGAAAGGAGGGCGACGATGGAAAATGAAATGCAGACTGTTGCCCGGCATCTTGGAACCGCGCCGGTAAACCTGAAGGCCATTTTCGCTGATCTGGGCATTGATTATTATGAGCGCCCGCTCAGTTCCGGCGAGTCCGCATGGATCGAGCGTGTCGGCGACCGCTTTAGCGTCGTGGTCAATTCGACCGAGGGCGCTGCGCGTCGCCACTTCAGCGCCGCGCATGAGTTGGCGCATTATCTTCTGCACCGAGATCTCATGCAGATCGATGGCGCTAGAATGAATCGCCACAAAGATTGGCTGTATGGAGCGCCGGAAGAAAATCCCGCGTCGCCCTTTACCCGTGAACATGAAGTCCAGGCCAACCGTCTGGCGGCGCAAATCGTGATGCCCGGAAAGCTTGTTCGCGAAAAATTCATCGAGAAACCAAGCGTTGCCGAACTGGCGACGGGCTTTGGTGTATCCAAGGCAGCGATGGAAATCCGGCTGAAAACGCTTGGCCTAGCCAGCTAAGTTTCTCGATTGAGGAACATTAGCCCCGCCTCCGCGGGGCTTTCTTTTGGAGAACATCATGAACTGGTTTGGCCGGAAGGCTGCGCAGGGGGCTGCGCGGCCTGCTTTGTCGCGGGTGTATGGGACTTATGGGATGATGGGGTCGGCGCCCGCGCCCTTGTCGTATGAGGCGCAGTTGCGCAGCGGCTATCTGGGCAATGCGATTGTCCAGCGCAGCGTGAAATTGGTCGCCGAGGCGGCAGGGATGGCGCCGGTGGTGGCGAGCGATCCGGCGCTGGCGGCGCTGATTGCGGGGACGTCGGGCGGGCAGGGGCTGGTCGAGACGCTGGCGTCGCAGTTGTTGCTGCACGGCAATGGTTATGTGCAGATTTTGGCCGACGGCGCGGGGGCGCCGATCGAGCTGTTTGCGCTGCGCCCCGAGCGGGTGACGGTCGAGGCCGATGGGCGCGGGTGGCCGGTCGCCTATCGGTACAAGGCGGGCGGATCGGCGGTGGTGCTGCCCGCCGAGGATGGCGCCGGGCGGACCGCGGTGGTGCATGTGAAGGCGCTGCATCCGCTGGACGATCATTATGGTGCGGGATGTTTGGGCGCCGCATCTGGCGCGATCGCGGCGCATAATGCGGCGGCGGCGTGGAACCGCGCGCTGCTGGACAATGCGGCTCGGCCGTCGGGCGCGCTGGTGCATGATCCGGGCGACAAGGGGATGCCGTTGTCGGTGGATCAGGTCGAGCGGCTGCGCGAGGAGCTGGCGGAGAGCTTTGCGGGCGGGGCGAATGCCGGGCGGCCGTTGCTGCTGGAGGGCGGATTGCGCTGGCAGGCGCTATCGCTGTCGCCCGCCGAGATGGATTTCCTGGCGTTGAAGGAGTCGAGCGCGCGCGAGATTGGACAAGCGTTCGGGGTGCCGCCGATGCTGCTCGGGCTGCCGGGGGATGCGACCTATGCCAATTATCGCGAGGCGAACCGGGCGCTGTGGCGACTGACGGTTTTGCCGTTGGTAGGAAAGATTTTGGGCGGCATCGCGCAGGGGCTGCGCGGGTGGTTCGAGGGGGCTGAGTTGCGCGTGGATTTGGACAAGGTGCCGGCGCTGGCCGAGGACCGGATGGCGTTGTGGCACGAGGTGTCGGCGGCGGACTGGCTGAGCGCGGATGAGAAGAAGGCGCTGTTGGGGCTTAGCTAGCCCGCATCGTCACCCCGGCCTTTAAGCCGGGTCCATGACTTCCGCGCCGCGGTGGATCCCGGCCCCCGGATCAAGTCCGGGATGACGAGTCCGGGATGACGAAAGGAAAATCGACATGGACGAAGAAGAAGCGCTGGCGCGGTTGATCGCGCTGGCGGGGACAAGCGCGCCCGATGCGGCGTTGCTGCGCGCGGTGGTCGAGGAGGCGAGCGAGTTGGGCGCCCGCCGGGCTTTGGCGCGGCTGGGGCTGGCCGACGAGGCGGCGCGTGAGGATGTCGGCGATCTGCGCCAGCTGCTGAGCGCGTGGCGTGATGCGAAGACGAGCGCGTGGAAGGCGGCGGTCGATTGGGCGGTGCGCGGGGTGCTGGCGGCGTTGGTCGTCGGGCTGGCGGTGAAGCTGGGGTTGCCGGGGTTGCTGCGGTGAGGGCGCGTGCGAACGTCGCGGCCCACCCCCAACCCCTCCCGCAAGCGGGAGGGGGGATCAGGTTTGCAGGCTATGCAGCGGTGTTCGACCGGGTGGATCGTGGGGGCGATGTGGTGCGCAGCGGGGCCTTTGCGGCGAGTTTGCGCGAACGACGGGCGGTGCCTTTGTTGTGGCAGCACCGGCCGGGGGTGGTGATCGGCGCGATCGAGATGTTGGGGGAGGACAGCCGCGGGCTGCGTGTCGTGGCGCGGGTGACGCACCCCACGGCGGCGGGGCTGGTCGCGCGCGGGGCGCTGACGGGATTGTCGTTCGGATATCGGGTGATGGCGGCGCGCGGGAGCAATCCTCGCGAGCTGCTGACGCTCGATCTGGCCGAAGTGAGTTTGGTGGCGCTGCCGATGCAGCCGGCGGCGCGGGTGATTGCGGTGGATTCTTTGAAGGAGTGACGGGCATGGAATTGGATATCGAAGTGAAAGCGGATGCGCTTGATGGGGCGTTCGATGCGGTGCTGGCGGCCGAGGCGGTCGATGATTTGAAGGCGTCGGTTGCGGCGCTGAGGGCGCAGGTCGATGCGCAGACGGTGGCGGCATCGCGCCTGCCGCTCGACGGGACCAAGGCAGCTGATCCGGCGCGCGATGCCTTTGTCGAGCGGTACCTGCGGCGTGGCATTGATGCGGGGGTGGAGATGAAGAGCCTGTCGGGGGCGTCGGGCGGCGAGGGCGGTTTTGCGGTGCCGCGCGAGATCGACGGAGCGATCGCGGCGACGCTGAAATCCTTGTCGCCGATCCGGTCGATCGCGACGGTCGTGCAAACGGGGTCGAGCGGGTATCGCAAGCTGATTGCGACGGGATCGATGGGCGCGGGATGGGTCGGCGAGACCGCGGCGCGGCCCGAGACGGCGACGCGCAGCTTTGCCGAGATCGTGCCGCCTTCGGGCGAGCTATACGCCAATCCGGCGGCGAGCCAGGCGATGCTGGACGATGCGATGTTCAACGTCGAGGACTGGCTGGCTGAGCAGCTGGGCCGCGAGTTTGCCGTCGCCGAGGGATCGGCGTTCGTTAACGGCAATGGCACCAACCGGCCGAAGGGGTTTCTGACCTATTCGACGACGAACGAAATCGACAGCATTCGCGCGTTCGGGACGTTGCAGCATCTGGCGACGGGGACGGCGGGCGCGTTTCCGGCGGCGAACCCGCAGGACAAGCTGGTCGAGCTGGTCCATTCGTTGCGCGCGCCCTATCGCCAGGGCGCGACGTGGGTGATGAATTCGGACACGCTGGCGCGGATCCGCAAGTTCAAGACCACCGACGGCGCGTTCATCTGGCAGCCGGGGTTGGTCGAAGGGCAGGCGGCGACGTTGCTTGGCTATCCGGTGGTCGAGGCCGAGGACATGCCCGATGTCGCGGCGAACAGCCTGTCGATCGCGTTCGGTAATTTCCGCGCCGGCTATCTGGTCGCCGACCGCGGCGAGACGCGCATCCTGCGCGATCCGTTCAGCAACAAGCCGTTCGTGCATTTCTATGCAACCAAACGGGTCGGCGGAGCGATCATCGATTCGCAGGCCATCAAGCTGATGAAATTCGCCGCCAGCTGATCTGACGCTGGCGCGATGGGCGCCCGGTCCATGCTCCCTACCCCCTTTCGGGGCGGACCGGGCGCTGACTTTTCTTGATGGAGAAACGGCGATGACGATGAGCCTGGTGCCGGGGGAATCCCCGGTGAGCCTGACCGAGGCGCGCGGCTGGTTGCGGATGGGGACGGCGGTCGACGATGCCGTTGTCGCGCAATTGCTGCGCGCGGCGACGAGCATTTGCGAGGCGTTTGTCGGCCAGTGGCTGGTGCGGCGGTCGGGAAGCGAAACGCTGCCGCTGGACGGCGGCACGGTGCGGCTGACCGTGCGGCCCGTCGTTGCGGTCGCGGATGTGACCTTGCTGGCGGTTGATGGCGGCGCGACGGTTGCCGATAGCAACGGGTATCGCGTGGCGATCGCGTCCGACGGTATTGGCCGGTTGACGATCAACGCCCCCGGCGATGCCGATCGGGTGCGGGTGACCTATCGCGCCGGACTCGCTGAGGATGGCGCGGGCGTGCCCGAGGCGATCCGGCAGGGGATCGTGCGGATGACGCAGCATTTATACGATGCGCGCGACGGCGCCGACGCGGCGCCGCCGGCAGTGATTGCGGCGTTATGGCAGCCGTGGCGGACATTGAGTCTGGGTGGCGGGCGATGAGCAGTGCCGAACAGGCGGTGCGGGCGAGGGCGCTGGCGTTGCTGGCGGGCGATAGCGAGCTAGCGGGGCTGGTGCATGGAGTGTTCGACGGGACGCCGTCGCGGGCGAGCGCGCCTTATGTGTCAGTCGGCGGCGCGGACGGCGTCGATTGGGGAACCAAGGATCGGGCGGGGCGCGAGGTCCGGCTGACGCTGGCGCTGGTTGGCGTGGGCAGCAGTCTGGATGACCAG
The DNA here is from genome assembly GCF_965279725.1 of Sphingopyxis sp. Classification (GTDB taxonomy): domain Bacteria; phylum Pseudomonadota; class Alphaproteobacteria; order Sphingomonadales; family Sphingomonadaceae; genus Sphingopyxis. Next base: position 874,358 of record NZ_CBDIIL010000001.1, on the reverse strand, counting down.
GCGGCGGCGCGGGTCGAGGCAGCGGTCGCGGCATTGCGCGGGGCGACGGACGGGTGGTCGATCGTCAGCGCGCGGGTGATGCGGACGCGGTTCGGCTTTGGCCGCGAAGGCGGGTGGCGGCAAGAGGTGGTCGTGCGGTGTCGGTGTCTGGCCGAATAAGGTGATCGCCCCCGCCTGCGCGGGGGCGACGGCGGTATCAATCGCCCGGCAGCGAGTTGTTGGATTTATAATCCTTGAACTTGTCGGTGAAGTTGGCGTGGTAATCCTCGATCTGCATGTCGGCGTCTTCGGTTGCGACCGCGACCGAATCGCCGCCCGAGCGGCCAAGGGCGATCACCGCCGCGCGAAAAGCGTCGCGTTCGGCCGAGCAGTTCGATTTGACGGCCATTTCATATTCGGCCTCTTCGACCTTGGCTTCGAGTGACTTTTTCATGTCGTCGCGCAGGCATTTGGTGAAGGCGGCGCGCGTCGTGTCGACCGCGCCAGTCGGTGCCGGCGCCATGGCGGCCAAAAGCAATGTTGTAATCAGCATCCCGCGACTCCCCGGTTTCGGATGGTTTTTCTTTCGAGGAGATTAGACGATGGCAATTGAAAATGGGAGCACTTTTCTGCTCAAGATCGGTAACGGCGCGGCGCCCCCCACCTATCAGACGGTCGCCGGGCTGCGCACCACGCAATTGTCGGTGAATGGCGAGGCGGTGAACGTCACGAACAAGGATTCGGGAGGCTGGCGCGCGCTGTTGTCCGGCGCCGGAGTGCGATCGGTGTCGGTCAGCGCGGCGGGGATTTTTACCGGATCGGCGGCGGAGGTGCGGGTGCGCGGCCATGCGCTGGCGGGGACGATCGACGATTATGAGCTGAGTTTTGAAAGCGGTGAGCGGATGCGCGGGCGGTTCCTGGTGACGCGGCTGGACTATGCGGGCGATTATAATGGCGAGCGCAATTACACGCTGAACCTGGAATCGAGCGGCGCGGTGGTGAGCCTGTGAGCGCGGCGGCGAACGCGTTGCGCGGCGAGGCCGAGCTGATGGTCGGCGAGCGGGTGCATGTGCTGCGCCCGAGCTTTGCCGCGCTGGTCGCGGCCGAAAGCGAACTGGGGCCGCTGTTCGCGCTGGTCGAGCGCGCCGCCGATGGGCGGCTGGGGCTGGGCGAGCTGGCGTGCCTGTTCTGGCATCTGGTGACGGATCGGCCCGAAGGGCTGTCGCGCGAGGCGGTCGGCGAGGCCGTGGTTGCGCAGGGATTGACGGCGGTGACCCCGGCGCTGCGCGTGCTGCTCGGGCAGATATTGTCGGGACGGTGATGGTGATGGGCGCGCGCGGCGATGCCCACCCCGCCGCGACGAGCGAACGAGTTCGCAAGTCTCGCGGTCCCTCTCGCGAGCGTGAGGCGCGCGTTGGACCGGTCGCAATCAAACTGCTGGGGGTTATGGCGCGCGTCGCCGGGTGGCAACCGGGCGATTTCTGGGCGGCGACGCCGGCGGATGTTCGTGCGGCGCTGGGCGGGTGGGTCGAAGCGGATGCGGACGCGTCGTTTGACGGTGCGACGCTGGCCGCGCTGATGGAGCAATTTCCCGATGGATGAGATTGACGAGATGGTGGTCGCGGTGCGCGCCGATACCGGGGCGTTCCGGCGCGACATTGCGGCGTTGCGAGTCGAGCTGGGCGGGCCACTGGTATCCGAGGCCGAGCAGGCGGGGCGGGCAATCGAGCGCGCGCTGTCGCGGGCCATCGTGTCGGGCAAGCTGGGGTTCGAGGATATGAAGCGGCTGGCGCTGTCGGTCATGGCGGACATCGCGCGCGCCGCGATTGCGCATGGGATCGGCGCGGCGCTGGGCGGCGGTGGCCAAGGCGGTCAGAGCGGTGGCGGCGGTGGGCTGTTGGCGCTGGCGCTGTCGCTGTTGGGGGCGCCGGGACGCGCGACGGGCGGGCCGGTGAGCGCCGGACGCGCTTATCGTGTCGGCGAGTGCGGACCCGAGCTGTTCGTGCCGACCGCGAGTGGGCGGATCGAGGCGGCAGGTGGCGGCGCGCGCAATATCGCAATTACGGTGAATGTGCGCGGCGATGCCGGGAGCGAGCCGCAGCGGCTGGCGCAGACCGGACGGCAGCTGGCGCGCGCGTTGCGGCGCGCGGTGGCTGCGGGAGAGGAATAGGGCATGGGAGCCAGGTATTTCTCATAAGCCCCTCCCATTCAGGGGAGGGGGAAGGGGTGGGGGCTGCCAGCATTGCGCAAGGCCGATGGCCCCCACCCCACTTCACTAGCGAGCAAGCTCGCAAGTTCCGTTGCCCCTCCCCTGAAGAGGAGGGGTTGATGTGATAAACTGGAAAGGCTGATGCGATGGGCTGGGCATTGATAGCGGCGGCCGAGCCGCATCATCGCAAGGGGTGGTTGAAGCGGTTCGACCCGCGGTATTGGACGGTCGATTTTGCCCGGCCGATGATGGCCAGCGTCGTCAGCAACACACCCCGGGTGCTGCGCGTCGAGGCGGTGTTTTACCGCAAGCAGGATCTGGCAGGGCTGATCTGGGAGGCCGAAGATCGCTGGGATCATCCGCTGCTCGCCTATGAGACCAGCCGCGATTTCCGGCACACGCAGCTGAAATTTCGCTGGCGATCGGGCGGGATCAAGCCGCTCGACGCGCTGCACGGGCCGACGCTGACGATCGAGGGGCGCGACGCGGCGGGCGTCCCGCGCGCCTGGTATGTGCGGTTGTGGAATTATGCGGCCGGGACAAGCGAGGACGCGGTCATCAGCCTGGATTTCGACGCGCTGAATGGCGGCTTCCTGCTGCCCGGCGAGGCCGATCGGGTATGGGCGGGTGATGTCGACCGGATGTTCATTTCGCTGGTGCCGCCGGGTTTCGACGGCGGCGAAGGGGTGCTGGCGGCACCGGTCGAAGGCTGGGCCGAAATGAGCGCGATCGCCTGTTCGGGATCGGGTTCGGTGCTGGCGATCGGCGATGTCGTGTTGCCCGAGCAAGGGCTGGGCATGACCAATGGGTATGACGATTGCTATCATCTGACCCCGGCGCGGGTGGTGCGGCAGATCGTGCAATTGGGTTATCGCGGTGATGTCGTCCATTATGTCGGAATGAGCCATTATATGCGGCTCGAGGCACTGGGCGGCGGCTTTTACATCAGCCTGGCGGGCGGGGTGCTGAACCGTCCGGCGAGCGAATGGCACCGCGCCCTGGCCGCGGCCTGTGGTGAAGCGGGGCTGGGGGTGATCTGGTCACTGTCGTATGAATTGTTCGACGCTTATTGCTGGAACGACTGGAAGCAGCGCGATGCCGATGGCGCTCCTGCGCTAACCGGGTGGGTGCCGCCGTCGACCTTGTTGTCGCCTGCCAATGCTGCGGCAATGGGATATTTGCAGCTGGTGGCGCGGACGTTTGTGGCGATCGGGCGCGAGGCGGGGTTGGCGCCAAAATTCCAGGTCGGCGAACCGTGGTGGTGGGTGAATGCGGGCGGCAAGCTCTGCGCCTATGATGGGGCGACGAGCGCGGCGCTGGGTTCGTCGAGCGTCGCGATTGGGGACGTCCGGGGCGCGTTGGGAATGCCGCAGCGCGCGATGCTCGATAGATTGGGGAGCCTGCTCGCGTCCTCGACCGCGGCGCTGGTCGCCGCGGCGCGGCACGAGGCGGGAGCGGACGGAATCCTGTCGTTCCTGCTGGTCTTTCTGCCCACCGTTCTCGATCCCGCGGCGCCCGAATTGCGGCGCGCCAATGTGCCGACCGGATGGGCCGCCCCCGCGTTCGATGTGCTGCAATTGGAAGATTATGATTGGGTGACTGCGGGGCGGGGCGCCGAAACGGCGCCTGCCCGCGCGGCGATGGTCGCGCGGCTGGGCTATCCCGTTCACGAACAGCATTATTTTTCGGGCTTTGTCCTGAACCGCGAGGATCGCGGGCAGTGGGCGGCGATCGCCGATGCCGCAGCGGCGGCGCGGCGGGCGGGGGTGACGCGGGCGTTCGTGTGGGCGCTGCCGCAGGTGGCGCGCGACGGCTTTGTCGCTTTTGACGGGGAGGATGACGTGCAGGCTTTCGATGCTGTGGATTTTCCGCTGGCGATCGGGCGCGAGGCGATGGTCGCAACCGAATTTTCGACCCAGATCGTGAGCTCGCCATCGGGGCATGAACAGCGCGCGAGCGAATGGGCCGAGGCGCGGATGCGGTATGACGCGGGCCCGGGGATCAGCTCGGAGGCCGCAGTGCGAGTGCTCACCGATTTCTTTCGCGGGCGGCGCGGCGCGGCGCGGGCGTTTCGTTTTCGGGATCCCTTCGATGCCAGCTCGGCGGCGGATGGCGGGCTGCCGACGGCAGGCGACCAGATGCTGGGGACCGGCGACGGCGTTCGGCGGCAGTTCGGGCTGGTGAAGCGCTATGGCGCGGGAGATGCCGAGCAGGTGCGGGCGATCCGGCTACCGGTGGCGGGCAGCGTGCGGGCGTCGGTCGACGGGCTGGAGACGGTGGCGTTCGTCGTGACCGCGCAGGGTGAGCTGCTGTTCGATGCGCCGCCGGCGGCTGGGGTGGCGGTGCGTGCGGGGTTTTTGTTCGACGTGCCGGTGCGTTTTGCCGAGGATCGGCTGGAGGCAAGCCGCGCGACTTTTTTGGCGGGCGAGCTGGCGCATGTGCCGCTGGTCGAGGTGCGGGCGCCGTGGTGACGATGACGGAAGCGCCCGACTGGCTGCGCGAAGAGCTGGTGACGCTGGCGTGGTGCTGGCGGCTGGCGCGGCGCGACGGCGTGGTAATCGGGCTGACCTCGCACGACCGCGACCTGACGATCGGCGGGATCGCCTATCGGGCGGCGCCGGGAATGAAACCGTCGGCGCTCGAGACGACCGATAGCCTCGATACTGCGACGATGGATTTGGAGGGAGCGATTGCGAGCGATGCGATCGCGGCGCGCGACCTTGACGCGGGGCGGTGGGACGGCGCCGAGCTGATATTGTTCGTGACCGACTGGACGGCGCCTGATGTTGCACCGGTAACGGTGGCCCGCGGATCGCTGGGGGCGATCGAGCGGCGCGGGGCGGCGTTCGCGGCGGAATTGCAGGGGGTGACGCGGCTGCTTGACCGGCCGGTTTGTCCGGCGACGTCGCCGTCGTGCCGCGCAATGCTGGGTGACCGGGCGTGCCGGGTCGACTTGGCGCCGCATACGCACCTACGCCGGGTGCTGACGGTCGTCGGGCGCGCAGTGACGATCGACAGTCCCGTCGCCGACATGGCGTTTGGTGAACTGCAGTGGATGGAGGGCGCCAATTGTGGGCTGGTGAGTCCGGTGATCGGAGCCATGGGCGCCGTGTTGCAACTGGCCGAGGCACCGGCATTTGTCGTCACCGAGGCGGTGCGGGTTCGATTGACCGAGGGGTGCGACAAGCAGCTCGCGACATGCCGCGACCGCTTTGCCAATGCGATCAATTTTCGCGGTGAGGCGCATCTGCCGGGCAATGATCTGCTGACGCGTTATCCCGGTGGCTGAGCCGTTCAAACAGGATTGGGGCGCGCGCGCCTTTGTCCGCGCCCGACGGCTGGTCGGAGTCCGGTTCCGGCCGCAGGGATATGACCCCTCGACCGGGCTCGACTGTGTCGGGTTGGTGTGGGCGGCCTATGCGGCGGCGGGGCGGCGGCTGATTCGTCCGACCGACTATCCGCTGCGCGGGTGGTCGCAGCAGCGGATCGCCGACGCGCTGAGGCGTGCTGGCTTTGTCCCCGCGGTAAGCGCGCCACAGAGCGGTGATGTGGCGTTGGTCGCGTTGGCGGCGGAGCAGTTTCATCTGGTGTTGATGGGACCGGACCGGTGCGTCCACGCCCATGCGGGGCTGCGGCGGGTCGTCGAATCACCGCTGGACGCCGCGCTGTTGACAGCGCCGCGCTGGCAGCTGGCCAAGGAGGATTGAGAGATGGCGACGCTGGTGCTGACGGTGGTCGGCGGGATTGTCGGCGGACCGGTGGGGGCGGCGATCGGGGCTGCGCTGGGTCAGCAGGTCGATGCGGCGATTTTCAAGCCCAATGGGCGCGAGGGGCCGAGGCTGGCCGATCTGAAGGTCCAGGCATCGACCTATGGCCAGCAGATCCCGCAGCTGTTCGGCACAATGCGCGTCGCGGGCAGCGTGATCTGGGCGACCGACCTGATCGAGCGGCGCAACAAAAGCGGCGGCGGTAAGGGGCGGCCGTCGGTGACCGAATATAGCTATGCGGTGTCGCTGGCGGTGGCGCTGTCGTCGCGGCCAATTCGCGCGATCCGGCGGATATGGGCCGACGGCAATCTGCTGCGCGGATCGAGCGGGACGTTTCAGGAGCGCTGCGAATTTCGCTGGCATGACGGCAGCGAGGACCAGCCGGTTGATCCGCTGATCGCGTCAGCGCTTGGGCCGGGATCGGCCAGCGGTTTTCGCGGCCTGGGCTATGCGGTGTTTGAGGAGCTGGAGCTGGGCGCGTTCGGCAACCGGATCCCGTCGCTCACTTTTGAGGTCGAGGCCGATGCGGCGAGCGTCGATGCCGGACTGATCGGCAATGCGTTGCTCGGCGAGAGCGGACGCTGCGCGGGTGAATGGTCGTTCGCGGGCTATGCCGCGTCGGGCGACCGGGCGCGCGACGCGCTGGCGCCGCTGTTCGAGGTCGATGGCGTGCGGATGGCCAGTGCTTCGGACGGATGGCGACTCGCCCCGGCCGCGCAGGCGGGGGCGCCGCTGATGCTGGATGGTTTTTGCGAAGCGCGGCGGGCGGAAACGGGGCGCGACGTAATCGAGCGGCAACGCGCGCCGCTGGCGTCGCTGCCGGGGTCGATCAGGCTGCGTCATTATGAGCCTGAACGCGATTATCAACTGGGCCAACAGACCAGCGCGGTTGCGGGCGGCGGGGTGCGCGAGGAGCGGGTCGACTTGCCCGCGGTATTGCCAGCATCTTCGGCACGGGCGCTGGCGCAGCGACTGGCCGCCGCGGCGGCCGATGGGCGCGAGACGTTGATCTGGCAAGCCGATCTGGCGGCGTTGGCGCTGCCGGTCGGGCATGTCGTGACGCTGGCCGACGGCGGCGCCTGGCGGCTGGCCGGACGCCAGATGCGCGCGAACGACATATTGCTCGAGCTCAAACGGCATCAGCCGGTGTCCTCCGTGGACCTTGCCGCCGCGCCGGGCGTGCCGGTACGCGCGCCGGACTGGCCCGATGCCGCCGGAACGGTGCATATCTTCGACTTGCCCAATTTGGGAAGCCCCGGTGCCACGGCGGCGCGCATCCTGATTGCCGCCGCCGGCAGCAATGATGGCTGGCGCGGCGCCGATTGCTGGTTCGTTCCCGCCGCCGATGCCGAGCCGCTCGCGCTTGGCACCGTGCGACCCGCCGCAGCGCTGGGGCATTCGACGGAGCCGCTGTTGCCAGGAAGCGAGTATCTGTTCGATGACGCGCATGCCGTAACGGTGCGGTTGGTCAATCCGTCCATGATGCTGGAATCGGTCGATGCGGCGGCGCTTTTGGGCGGCGCGAACCGGGCTATGGTGGGCGGGGAGCTGCTGCAATTCGGGTCCGCCGAGCTGGTTGCCGACGCTGTGTGGCGGCTGTCGCACTTGTTGCGCGGCCGCGCCGGGACGCCGCGCACCATCGCCCATGCGGCGGGGACACCGTTCGTGTTGCTCGAAGATAGCGCGCCGATGCTGCTGCCCGAAGCGATGGCGGCGGCGGCAGAGAGCGGCGGTGCGCGGTTGCAGTGGGCGCCGCGCGGCGGGACGGGCTTGACGGACATTGCCGTTGCGGCGGTCGGCGCTGCAATGTTGCCGCTGGCGCCCGTGCATGGCCGGACATTTTCCGACGGTGCGGGCGGCGTTGTCATTTCGTGGCGGCGGCGCAGCCGCGTCGACACGGGCTGGCGCGACCATGTCGATCTGCCGGTTGGCGAGAGCCAGGAGGCGTGGCGCATCGTCCTGTCACCGCCGGTCCCCGGACTTGCGCCTTGGCAAAGCGCAGCCCCGGAGCTGCATATCGCTGCCGCCGTTATGGCGGCGCTGCCGTCGGGCACCATGATAGCGATTCGCCAGGTCGGCGACTTTGGACTGTCGCCGCCATTGTCGCTGCCGCTTACATAAAAGGATGAAACTATGAGCGAAATGCCGATGACACCGCGCTTTGCGCTGCCGTTGCTGGGCGTGGCGCAGGCCCAGAAAGAGGTCACACACAACGAAGCGCTGACGTTGATCGACGCGCTTGTTCACGCCGCGGTGGAGGCAGGGCCGCTGAGCGATCCGCCGGTTGCGCCGGTACCGGGGCAATGCTGGCTGGTCGGTGCAGCCGCTACGGGTGATTGGGGCGGGCAGGCGCAAGCCATCGCGATCTGGACCGTCGGTGGCTGGCGATTTGTGGCGCCGCGGGCCGGCACGACCGTGATGCGGGTCGCCGACGGGACGCGGCTGCGATTCGACGGCGAAGAATGGGCCGCGCCGGCAACTATCGGACCGCCGTCTGGCGGCTCGACAATCGACGTCGAAGCGCGTAGCACCCTTGCGACGTTGATCCTGCACCTTGAGGCGCATGGCCTTCTGATTTCAGGCTGAATTTCCACTCGCTGGCTTTAAAAGTGCGACTTTTTAGCAACAGATTGACGATTTGTTCACTTGCACGGAACCAAAGCGGCGAGTAGGACGTCTGCCGAGACGTATATCTCAATTTGAAAGGGGAATTACTATGAGGAAGCTTGCCGTAGCTGTGGCGTTGGCCTCCACTGCCCTGGCGTCGCCTGCTTTGGCGCGCGACGACTCTTGGTATGTTGGCGTGGGCGCCGGCGCAATGCTGATCGAAGACCTGGATCTGGATATCGGCACCGCCGACAGCGCCATTTCGCTCGATCATCGCGCTGGTTATGATTTCGAAGGCACCGTTGGTTACGATTTCGGTGGTTTCCGCGCCGAAGTCGAAGTCGGTTATCGCGAAGCCGACATCAAGTCGGGCCGCATCTCCGCACCTGGTATCCCAGGCAATGCTGCCGGTACTTCTATCACCCAGTTCACTGGCTCGACCGCGCTGAACGGCGACACGAATGCCCTGAGCTTCATGGTCAACGGCATGCTTGACTTTGGTGACGACGACGGCCTGCAAGGTTTTGTCGGCGGCGGTGCCGGTGTGGCTCGCGTATCGGTCGAACCTGTGTTCGCGGGTGCCTTCCTCGATGATTCGGACACGGGCTTTGCGTGGCAGGCAATTGCTGGCGTTCGCGCTCCGCTGAGCGACAGCATCGACGTTGGCCTTAAGTATCGCTTCTTCAACGTCGACAATGTCGATCTGGTCGATCAGCTTGGTCGCGACGTTTCGACGCGCTTCCGTTCGCACTCGATCCTGGGTACGTTGACGTTCAACTTCGGTGGTGCTCCGGCGCCGGTGGAACCGGCTCCGCCGCCCCCGCCGCCCCCGCCGCCGCCCCCGCCGCCTCCTCCGCCCCCGCCGCCGGTCGTGCAGTGTGAGCCTGGACCGTACATCGTGTACTTCGATTGGGATCAGTCGAACATCACGCCGGAAGCGGCTTCGACGCTCGACAACGCGATCAGCGCCTACAACCGTGGTTGCACGGGTACGCAGGTCATGCTCGCCGGTCACGCCGATCGCTCGGGCTCGGCCAAGTACAACGTCGGCCTGTCGGAACGTCGCAACACCGCGGTTCGCAGCTATCTGACCGCTCGCGGTATCTCGGATGGCTCGATCAGCGCGCAGGGCTTCGGCGAAAGCCGCCCTGCCGTTGCAACCGCCGATGGCGTCCGCAACGACCAGAACCGTCGCGTGGAAATCACTTACGGTCCCAACTCGGGCATGTAAGACCGGTTTCCATCCCCGATGGGGACGGAACGAAAAAGAAAGGGCGGTACCGCAAGGTGCCGCCCTTTCTTTTTGCGGTGGCGGCATGTGGCGATGGCCGTCCGATGCCGTAGCCAAATTTCGCTTGCTAGAAGTTCTTTATGATATACCATTACAAAAGGGCGCGGGATGGTCTTGAGCCCTTGACGAGGGGGCGGGCGCCTGCCCATCGCGGCCCGGCCTGCCCGAAGCGGGAGAGAGACGATGCGCCGACGCCGCAGCCTATTTCATCGCAGCATTTTTCGCGCTGACCCCAATGGCGACCCCGACATCAACACCACCCCGTTGATCGATGTGATGCTGGTCATGCTGGTGATGTTCATCATCACCATTCCGCCGCCGACGCATAGCGTCGACGTGACGTTGCCGGGAGTCGAGCCAGGTCTGGCACAGGTGCGCGACGAAAACCGGGTCACCATCGACACCGCGGACGTGATCCGCTGGAACGGTGAGGCGATCGACTTGGCGCAGCTGGGCCAGCTCGTGAAAACGGCTTCGGATCGGCCCGATCCGGCGACCTTGATGTTCGAACCCGAAGCGCGGGCGCGCTATTTGCGCGTCGATCAGGCGATCGGCGCGATCCGGCGCAACGGCGGGTCGACGATCGCCTTTCGCGGTATCGAGCGATATGCGGCGGTTATCTGACCGCTGATTGCCGATCGTGCCCGGTTGTCCGTCAGGTGGCGGGCGCCGTTCCGGGACGCAGATAGCGCGTCACGTAACCGACATAGTCGGCCTTGCCGAGCGGCACGCCCATGTGGCGCAGGATCGAATAGGCCGCCACGAGATGGAAATAAAACTGCGGCTGCGCCCAGTCGCGAACATAGGTGCGTGCGGTCATGTCGAAGGCCATGCCGTTGGGCAGGTCGAAGCTGACCGCGCGGTCGGGGTCGCTGTCGAGGATCGCGGCATCGACGGTGTCCAGCCACGCCAGCGTTGCCGCAATCTGGGCCTGCAACCCGGCAAAGTCGGTGGCGTCGTCGGTCAGCGCAGGGGCGCCGGCCGCGCCGAGGCGGGTAGGCGGCTGTATCGCCTGCGAACAGGTGCTGCGAACCTGCGCCGCGAGCGGGAACATGTCGGGCGCGAGCCGTGCGACGATGAACTGCAATTCGCCGACGCCATTTTCGGCGCCCCACGCCAGCGCCTTGTCGAGCTGCGCCGATAGCGCGCGCAGGCCGTTGGCGTAAGCGGGCACGGTCAATTCATAGAGCATCGTCACATCCTTTTAAGGGCGGTGGGCGGTCGCGGTGGTGGTCGAGGCCGGGTCAGACCGCGGCGAGATTGTCCTGAAATTGCAGCCGCGCAAGGCGGGCGTAGAGGCGGTCGGCGGCGACGAGTTCGTCGTGCTTGCCCTCCTCGACGATGCGGCCGTTGTCCATCACGATGATGCGGTCGGCGGCGCGCACGGTGGCGAGCCGGTGCGCGATGACGATCGTCGTGCGATCGTGCATCAGAACTTCGAGCGCGTCCTGCACCAGCTTTTCCGATTCGGCGTCGAGCGCCGACGTTGCTTCGTCGAGCAACAGTAAGGGCGACCGGCGCAGCAGGGCGCGGGCGATGGCGACGCGCTGGCGCTGGCCGCCCGACAGCCGCGCGCCGCCTTCGCCCATGAAGGTATCGAGCCCCTGCGGCAGCTTGCGAAGAAACTCCTCGGCATTGGCGGCGCGCGCCGCATCCCACAACTGATCGTCGGTGGCATCCCAATTGCCGTAGCGCAGATTGTCGCGCGCCGAGGAGGCGAAGATCACCGTTTCCTGGGGGACCATCGCGATACGAGCGCGAATATCGGCGGGGTCGGCTTCGGTGAGCGGGACGCCGTCGAGCAGGACCTGCCCCGCCTGCGGATCGTAAAAACGCTCGGCCAGCTGGAACAGGGTCGATTTGCCGGCGCCCGAGGGACCGACGATGGCGACGGTTTCGCGCGGCCGGATCGCGAGGTTGAAATCATGCAGCGCGGGTGCGTCGGGACGGGTCGGATAATGGAATTCGACGTTCGCGAATTCGAGCGTACCGCGGGGGGGCTCTGGGAAGGCGCGCGGCTGGGCCGGGGGGGCGATGCTCGCCTCGGCATTGAGCAGCTCGCTCAGCCGCTCGGCGGCGCCCGCAGCGCGCAGCAGGTCGCCGTAAACTTCGGTGAGGGCGCCAAACGCACCCGCGACCAGCCCGCCGGTGAGGACGAAGGCGGCGATGGTCCCGCCGGTGATCGTGCCCGCGGCGACGCCTTCGGCCCCGTACCACAGCAGGGTGGTGATGGCGCCGAACAACAGGCCGATGACGATCGCGGTCATGATCGCGCGCAGCCGGATGCGGCGTTTGGCGGTGGCAAAGGTCGCCTCGACCGCCGCGGCAAAGCGGCCTGCCTCGCGTTCTTCCTGTCCGAACGCCTGAACGATCTTCATCGCGCCGAGCTGTTCGGAGGTGGTGGCGCCGATGTCGGCGACGCGGTCCTGGCTCGACCGCGAAACATTCTGGAGCTTTCGGCCGAGCAGGACGATCGGCATGATGATCACCGGGATACCGAGCAGGATGCCGCCGGTCAGTTTGGGCGACAGGGTGAAGAGATAGGCGATGCCGCCGATCCCCATCACCATGTTGCGCAGCGCCACCGACACGGTGGTGCCGACTACCTGTTCGATGATCGTGGTATCCGACGTCATTCGCGAGGCGATTTCGGAGGGGCGGTTTTCCTCGAAAAAGCCAGGCGCGAGGCGGAGCAGGTTGCGCTGAACCGCCTGGCGGATGTCGGCGACGGTGCGTTCACCGAGCCAGCTGACGAAATAGAAACGCAGCGCGGTGGCGGCGGCGAGGGTCAGGACGATGCCGTAGAACAGCCGGAAATGCGGGGCGACGTCGCCGCCGCCGGCGACAAAGCCGCTGTCGATCATTTCCTTGAATTGCCAAGGGATAGCGAGGGTCGCGATCGCGGCAATGCCGAGCGCGACCGCCGCGATGACCAGCTGCAGCGGATAGGCGCTGGCATAATGCCAGATCATCCGCAGGCTGCCGAGTTTGCGGCGGGGTTCGGCGGGGGCTTTCGCGGCGGAAAGTTCAGGGGTGCTGGCCATCGCACCCGCCCTAGCAGCGGCAATGCCCGCGCTCAACGACGCAGAATGATGCTGGGCTTCAAGGACTATGAAGCAGGGGTGGAGGATCGGGTGCGCGAACAAAAGGCGCGCGGTGCGGCCAGAATATGGACAAATATCCGGCCCGCGATGATTCTGATGCATTGCACAATAAAACCGAAGCCCTAGACTGACCCCAATAAACGGGCGTCAAAGAGCGCCGGGGCTTGCCAAGGAACCGAACCACCATGTTGTATCACGCCTTTGAAATGCAAAAGAACTGGCTGGCGGGAGCCAGTGCGCTCGCGACCGCGGGGGCGCAAGTGATGCAGCATCCCGCCAACCCGCTGGGCTATTTCAGCGGCAGTTCGATGTTTGCATCAGCATTGGAAGTGTTTGCCCACGCATCGATCCCGCGCGGCAAGCCGGGGTTCGAGCTGTACGAGACCGAAGTCGACGGCGAGAGCGTCCGGGTTACCGAGGTCGTCGAGGCGCGCAAGCCATTCGGCCAACTCAAGCACTTCAAGCATAAGGGTACGAAAGGCGCACCCAAGCTGTTGATCGTCGCGCCGATGTCAGGCCATTATGCGACGCTGCTGCGCGGCACCGTCGAACGGATGCTGCCCGGCCATGACGTGTGGATTACCGACTGGCGCGACGCGCGCAATGTGCCGCTGGAGGCGGGCAAGTTCGATCTCGACGATTATATCGACTATCTGATCGGCTGGATGGAGCATATCGGTCCCGGCGCGCATATGCTGGCGGTGTGCCAGCCGTCGGTGCCGGCACTGGCCGCCGCGGCGATCATGGCCGCGACCAAGAACAAGAGTCGCCCGGCGACGCTGACAATGATGGGCGGGCCGATCGACACGCGCAAGGCGCCGACCGCGGTCAACCAGCATGCGATGACCCGCCCGCACGCGTGGTTTCAGGAAAATGTCATCGCGACGGTGCCGGCCTATTATCCGGGCGCCGGGCGGCGCGTCTATCCGGGCTTTCTGCAACTTGCCGGCTTCATGTCGATGAACCTGGGCAATCACATGATGAGCCACTGGTCGATGTTCAAACATCTGGTCGACGGCGATGGCGAAGAAGCCGACAAGACCAAGGAATTCTACGACGAATATCGTTCGGTGTGCGACATGACCTCCGAATTCTACCTGCAGACCGTCGATGTCGTATTCCAGCGCCATCTGCTGCCTAAGGGCGAGATGCTGCACCGTGGCGAGCCGGTCGACCTGAACGCAATCGAGGATATTGCGATCCTGGCGATCGAGGGCGAGCGCGACGATATTTCGGGGATCGGCCAGACCAAGGCGGCGCTGACACTGACCAGGAATCTGCCGACCGAAAAGAAGAAATATCTGATGGCCAAAACTGTTGGCCATTATGGCATTTTCAACGGCCGCAAGTGGCGCGACGATATTGCGCCGGTGGTTGAGAAGTGGATCCGCAGCAACGGCGGGTGAGGCCCATTTGCGGACCTATTCCTTCGTCATCCCGGACTTGATCCGGGATCTATAGCGCCCTCAGCACAGCGCGGCGCGAGAGGCCGTTGACCCCGGATCAAGTCCGGGGTGACGGAGAAGAATGACCGCTTTCCTAACGCAGAAGGTTCATTTTCCGTCGCTTTGACCTGCCGGGTTCAATGCCAGGGCGACGTGCGCACCGCCCAATATCCCAGATAGAGCAGCCCTGCCCACAGGAGCAGGATGAACGCCATGCCGGTGCGGCTGGACGGGCGATCGGCTTCGGCTTCGGCGGCGGCGTGGAGTTCGACCCATAGATCGTTAGGGATCAGCCGCCGCACCAGCAACAGGCCGAGCGGGACGATGATGAGATCGTCGAGCCAGCCGAGTACCGGAATGAAATCGGGGATCAGGTCGATTGGCGACAGCGCATAGGCGGCGACGGCGATCGCCAATATGCGCGCGAGCATCGGCACCCGCGGATCGCGTGCCGCCAGCCATGCGGCGTGGGCCTCGACCGCGAGGCGGTGGCCAAGGTCGCCGATGCGTTCGGAAAGGGATTTGCCGGTCATCGCCGCACCATAGATAATTTATTCGTCATTGCGAGCGGAGCGAAGCGATTCAGGGCGGCTTGGCGCCACGCGGGACTGCTTCGCTCCGCTCGCGACGACGCTGTTGTGAGATCATGGGCTTCGCCTATGATCGGACGATGGCTATCCAACTGAAAGGCGCGCGGGTCGAACGCTGGGCGGTCGCAGGATCGTTTGTTATCGCGCGCGGCGCCAAGACATTTGTCGATGTCGTCGTTGCCGAGTTCGAGAGCGATGGTGCAATCGGGCGCGGCGAAGGAACCCCGGTCTATTATCTGGGTGAAGACGCCGCCGGGTGCCGCGACCAGATTTTGCGCGCCGCGACGCATATCGCCGACATGGGTGCGGCCGAAGCGCGCGCGGCGGTGCAGGAATTGATGGCGGCTGGCGCAGCGCGCAATGCGCTCGATTGCGCGCTATGGGATCTCGAGGCGAAACAGCGGGGGCTGCGGTTGTGGCAGGTTGCGGGCTGTGACGGCGCGCCGACGTCGCGGGTGACCGCTTTCACCATCTCGCTCGGGTCGCCGGGGGCGATGGCCGAACAGGCGGCGACTGCGGCGGCCGACGGTTATCGGCTGCTCAAGCTCAAGCTGACCGGCGAAGACGATCGTTTGCGGGTCGCCGCAGTGCGCAAGGGCGCGCCCGAAGCGCGGCTGATCGTCGATGCCAATGAAAGCTGGCGTGACGTCGATATTTTGAGCGAGGCCGAGGCGCTGGCCGACCTGGGGGTCGAAATGGTCGAACAGCCGGTGCCGGTCGGCGCCGACGCGCTGCTCGACCCCGTCTATGCGCCGATCCCCTTCATTGCCGACGAAAGCTGCCAGACCGCCGCCGATGCCGCGCGCATCGGCGCCTTTTACGACGGGGTGAATATCAAGCTCGACAAGGCGGGTGGGCTGACCGAGGCGCTGCGGATCGCCGATGCGGCCGATGCCGCGGGGCTGTCGATCATGGTCGGGTGCATGTTGTCGACCAGTCTGGCGATCGCGCCAGCGTTCGTGCTGGCACAGCGCGCGCGGTGGGTAGATCTCGACGGTCCCGCGCTGCTGGCGCGGGACCGGGAGGGGGGATTTGAGTTTCGTGACGGGCGGATCGGGCCACCCGTGATTTGACTATAGCGCCACTTCGGCGTGCTGGCCGAGTTCGCCTTCCTTCATCGTCATGCCTGTCATCAGTTTGAAGATGCCCTTGATGCTCGGGTCGGCGGTCCAGATTTCGGCATCGGCCAGGTCAAAGCGGAGCAGGACGAGCTTGGGATCGTCCTTGCCGCCTTCGTACCAGGCGGCGATGCCGTTGTTCCACAGTTTGTCCAGCACCGCACGGTCGCTTTCATGCACCAGTGTCCCCGAAATGCAGGCAAACAGATCATGGCCCTTGGCGGCAAACTGCGCCATCGCGGCGCCGCCGCTGGCCAAGCGATTGTCGGTCGAGGTGAAGAACCAGAAGGCACCGTCGGCGTCCTTGTCGAGCTGGGCGTTCATCGGGATATGATGCTCGCGCTCGCCGGTCGCGCCGACCATGACATAGGGGCTGTCGGCCAGTGCTTTCCAGAACTGCTTCTTGATGTCGTCGCTCATGGGGGGCTCCTTTTGTGGGTGGATGACAGCTCAACGCACCACGGCCCCCGATGTTGCCCCGTTCAGCCTGCGGGCGTGTCAATCTGGCGTATGGTGCCGCCGGGTTTGGCGAGGTTGTCCAGCGCCGCCTGTATGATTGCCGCCTCGCTCGCACCGTCGTTTACGACAAGGTCCGGCTGCACCGGCGCGACGCGCTGGTCGCCGCTCGGCCGGATGAAATCGCGGGTGGCGATGAAGGCGGTGAAGCCCGTGGCGGGCAGGCGCGTCGGCATCATGTTGCCGGTCTGGTTGGCGAAGCCGCCGGTCGGGCGGCCGACGAGCGTAGCGAGTCCGCGGTCCTGCATCGTCGTGGCGAACAAAATCCCCGCCGAATAGGTCAGCTCGTCGATCAGCACCGCGACGCGGCCCTTGAACCGCGCGTTGGCGGACGCGGGCTGGATCAGTTCGTCGTCAACGACAAATTCGCGCATCGACCCGGCGTCACCGCGATAACCGAGCACGCCAATATTCTCATCGTTCAGCCGCTCGCGCGCCCGCGACACCTGCGCGGCGGGACGGTTCAGGACATATTGGATGACACGCGCGCCCGCGTCGCTCTGACCGCCGGTGTTGCCGCGCACGTCGATGATCAGCCGCGATACGCCGCGTGCGGTGATCGCAGCGAAGGCCTGATCAATCGCCGTATTGTAAGTGGCAGGGTCTTCATCGACGTCGAAGGTCGGCACGCGCAGCAGCGCGGCATCGGCGCCGAGCCATGCGACCCTAGGCATTTCGGCCGCCTTGCTGTTTTCGACCGGCGTCCATCGCGCGCCTTTCACCCATTGCAGCGTCATCGGCGGCGCCGCACCGGCCAAAGTAATCGCAAACCGGTCGCGCCACCCCATCACCGCGTCGAGCCAGCCGGGTAGCATCACTGACAGCATATGCATCCGCAGCTTGGCGGTTTCGCCGTGGCTGTATGCGACAAGGCGCGCGAGCAGGTCGGGGGTCGCGATGCCGTTGATCGCGAGGATTTCCGCCCCCTGCGCCAGCGTTTCGCCCGATGTGTCATTGCGCCAACCGCTGCGCAGGCGCAGCTGCCCGTCGGCCGCGATCGCGGCGCCGAAGGGGAACTGGCTCGCGCGTTCGGCATCCCCGGGCTCCTCGCCCGACAACCACGGCAACAGCAGCGTGTGGGCATCGCGAAAGGTCGGATTGATCCGCGCGAAGATGGGAAACGCCTGCTCGCGCGTCAGCGCACCGTCGATCGACGCGGCGGCGATGCGGAACGCGGCCTCGACCGGCGCCTCCAACATCGTCTGCCCATAATAGCGTGGGTGACGTTCGAGCACCGCGCGGCGCCACACCGCCAGATCGGCTTTGAGCGCCGCCATCGGCAGCGGGCCCGAAGGCGGGGCGGCCGACGGCTCGGCGGCAAAGCCGACAAAGCCCGCTGTCCCGGCAGCGGCGGCCACAGCCGCCGCACCCGCCACGACCTGACGACGCGAGAGCGATGGCATCACTGCGCTTTCGCCAGCTTGGCGCGGGCTTCAGCGATCGCGGCGACCAACTGCGGTTCGTCATAATGCGGCAGTGCGACTTCCATCGCGGTGATCGCGCCTTCGATCATCTTGCGATCGGCGCCCGGCGTTTTTGACCGGTAAAGCCCCCACGCGGCGATGAGGGGGACGTCATATTGCGCGGTGTTCGCTTTGAGCGATTGGCGCGCCCCGGGAACGTCGCCTGCCAGCATCCGCCCGATCAGCGCGATGCTGCGCTCGTCGGTGAAGGGTTCGCGCGGCGCGAGTTTGCGGCCCATCGCACGGACAACGGCTTCGGCCGCGTCCGACGTTGAGTACGGGTTCTGGCCGGTGACGATGCGGTTGTCGGACACGACATGGCTCAGCATCATCGGCGCTTCGCTGAATTGTGCGCCCGCGCCGCGCAGGCCGTCTTCGAGCAGGACAGGGAAGGCCGCGGCCCAGCGCTTGCCAAACAGCAATTCTTCCTCGTTCGAAAAGCCGGTGACGGCGCGTCCGGAGATCAGCGATTTGCCGTCCTTCAGCGGCACGTTCATCAGCGCGGCGGGGCCGTGGCAGACCGCGCCGATCACGCCGCCCGCTTCATAAGTTTGCGCGAGCAAAGTCTTGAGGTCGATATTGACCGGCAGGTCGAACATCGCGCCCTTGCCGCCGATGATGAAAACCGCGGCGTAACGCTCGCTGCGCGCGCTGGCCAAGGAGAGCGTCGAGGCGAACTTTGCCTGCGCGGCCGGGTCGGCGATGAAGCGGCTGTTATAGGGTTTTTTGGGATCGAATCCGTCGGCGACGACAACACCCCCGGCCGGACTCGCGATGTCGACGGTCAGCCCATTGTCCGCGAACACCGCATAGGCCTGCGACAATTCATCCATCTCGAAGCCGGGGCGCGTTTTTCCGGCGTCGGCACCATGGCCGCTGACGACCAGGAGCACGCGGTCCGCCTTTGCGCCGCTATCGGCCTGCGCCTGTGCGGGCAGGGGGGCTGCGGTCAGCAGGCCCACAACCAACATCGCCAAATTCTTCTTCTGCTTGTGCATCGTCTCGCTCCACATTGGGTCAGGATGCCGCCGGTCTGGCAGGCCGGGCGTCAGAACGATGTGAAAGCCGTTTTGACGCTATTTTGACCTTGCATCGCCAAGGATTTGCGGTGGAACAAGGGGCGGGCGGACAAAGGACATCGCTTGAACGACGCATTCGACATCTTGCTGGTCGAGGATAACGCCGATCTGGCGGGCAATGTCATCGACTATCTCGAGGCGCTGGGACATCGGCTCCATTATGCCGCCGATGGTGAAGCGGGGGTGCGCGAGGCCTTGATGCGCCCGGTCGATGTCGTGCTGCTCGACCTCGCGCTGCCGCGCCGCGATGGGCTCAGCGTGTGCGCCGAGATCCGCCGCCGCGCCGACCACCGCATCCCGATCCTGATGCTGACAGCGCGCGATACCCTCGACGACAAGCTGGCGGGCTTTGCCAGCGGTGCCGACGACTATCTGGTCAAACCCTTTTCGCTCGCTGAACTGGCCGCGCGGATCACCGCGCTGGCGCAGCGCCCGCGGCTCGGGCAATCGCACAGCATCGTCATCGGCCCGCTGACCATCGACCGGCACATGCGGAGCGCGACGCGCGCCGGTCAGCTGCTGCGGCTGTCGCCGCTGCTCTGGGACATCCTGCTGTTGCTCGCCGAAGCGTCGCCCCAAGCGGTCACTCGCGCCGAGATCGGACGCAAGCTGTGGGGTGACGAGCCGCCATCGTCCGATGCGCTCCGCAGCCACATTCATCTGCTGCGGCAAATCGTCGACAAGCCGTTCGGCGCGCCGATGATCGAAACCGTCCACAGCATCGGCTTTCGCCTGAGCGCGTCGCAATGAGCCTGCGACGCTACAGCCTGCGACGCCGCGTGATGGTCGCGCTGGTCGCCACCGTGTTGGCGACCAGCGCGGTGTTTGGGCTGGCGGCCTTCATCTTTGCCTACACGCTTGAGGATCGGCTATTCAGTACCGCTGTCGCCCGCGAGATCGAAAGGCAGCAGCAAAGCTGGCGCCGCGGCCGATCCTTATCGACGCCGGAACTGGCCTATATCAAAATCTATCCGAACAAGCTCGGCCTGCCGCCTGATCTCGCGCAGCAGGTCGCGGCCAACCCCCAGCAGATCGAATTCTACGGCGCTGCGGGGCGTCATTATCACGTCGCGCATTTCACGCTCGACCGGCGCCCCGGCGCGGCTCCGGGGGGAACGCCTGCCGTCGCGGTGGCCGAGGTCAGCCGCTATCTGCTCGTCCGCCCCGTGCGCGATGGGATGATCCAGTTCCTGATCGGGCTCAGCCTGTTCATCGCGCTGGTGATGGCGTTGCTCGGCTGGTGGCTCGCCAATCGCGCGATGCGCCCGCTGAGTCGGCTTGCTAAAGACGTCGCCGATGGCGGCAGCGAAACCGTCCCCGTCGTGCGGGTCGAGGATTATCCTGCGAACGAGATCGGGGTTTTGGCGGGTGCGCTCGGACAGGCGTTCCAGCGCATCCGCGGCTTTGTCGACCGCGAGCGCAGCTTCACCCGCGACGCCAGCCACGAACTGCGCACCCCGCTGGCGGTCATTCGCGGCGCTGCTGAAGTCATCGCGCTGCGCCGCGACCTGCCCGCGCTGATCCCCGAAGCGCTGCGCCGGATCGAAACCGCGACGATCGACATGACGCAAACGCTCGACCTGCTGCTGGCGCTGGCGCGCGAGGGTGATGCGTTGCCGACGCAAAGCGTCGCCTTGCGGCCCATGGTCGAAAAGGCGATCGCGGCAGCGGCGGTGCGCTTTCCGGCGAACCAGCTTGCCGTGTCGAACGATGTTGCGGGCGATGCGGCGATCGTCGTCGAGCCGACGTCGTTGCAGCTCGTCCTCAACAATCTGATTGGCAACGCGTTCCAGCACGCGGCGGCCGCCCATCTGGACATCGAATTTCGGCATGATTGCCTGACGATCAGCGATGACGGACCCGGCCTTGGCACGACAACCGATGCGTTTGCCCCGTTCGTCAAAGGTGAAGCGAGCGAAGGCAGCGGGCTCGGCCTCGATATTTCGCGGCGTTTGTGCGCCGCTGCGGGCATCAACCTCACCAGCGGCGCGGGCGCCGAGGGACGCGGCGTCTGTTTCACGCTAAAATTCGGCGACCGATAGAAAAGCACGCCGCTTTGCGCTAATCCGCGCACTATGGCCGAGGACAAACCCCGCTATCGAACTTACACCAGCCCGGCGGGTGGCTGGGGCGCCGCTGCCGCAACGGCAAAGGTGCTGATGGAACAAAGCGTCGTCGGTAAAGGATCGCGCGCGCTGCTGGCGATGAACCAGCCCGGCGGGTTCAAATGCCCGAGCTGCGCCTTTCCCGACGCAAGCTGCACCAAAAAGCTCGAATTCTGCGAAAATGGCGCGAAGGCGCTCGCGCATGAAGCAACCAAGTTCCGCGTCACGCGCGAATTTTTTGCCGAGCACAGCGTGTCCGCGCTGATGGAACAGTCCGACTATTGGCTCGAAATGCAGGGGCGATTGACCGAGCCGATGCGCTATGACGCCGCGACCGATCACTATGTGCCGGTCAGCTGGGACGATGCCTTTGCGCTGATTGGCAGGCACCTGCGCGCCCTGAACAGCCCGCATCAGGCCGAATTCTACACCTCGGGCCGCACCGCGAACGAGACGGCATTCCTTTATTCGATCTTTGTGCGCGAGTTCGGGACGAACAACTTTCCCGACTGTTCAAACATGTGCCACGAACCGACCAGCCGCGGACTGCCGCATTCGATCGGCATCGGCAAGGGCACGGTGATCCTCGATGATTTCGAACATGCCGAGGCGATCTTCCTGATTGGCCACAATGCCGGGACCAACGCCCCGCGAATGATGACCCCGCTGGTCGAGGCGCGGAAACGCGGGGTGCCGATCGTCGCGGTCAACCCGATGCCCGAACGCGCGCTGGTCCGCTTCACCGAGCCGCAGGATATCGTCCAGATGGCGACCTTCGGTTCGACCGAGGTCACCAGCGAGTTCGTGCATATCAAGATCGGCGGCGACCTGGCGCTGATCAAGGGCATGATGAAGGTGATGTTCGAGCGCGAGGCCGCGGGCGAGGCGGTGTTCGACCATGATTTTATCTCGCAGCACACGGATGGTTTTGCGGCGCTTCAGGCTGACATCGCCGCGCAGGAATGGCCCGCGATTGTCGCCGCATCGGGGCTGAATGAGGCGCAGATCCGGCGCTGCGCCGAAATCTATATCCGCTCGAACGCCACGATCATCTGTTACGGCATGGGCGTCACCCAGCATCAGATGGGGTCGCAGCTGGTCCAGCAGATCGCCAATCTGCTTTTGCTCAAAGGCAATTTCGGTAAGCCGGGGGCGGGGATTTCGCCGATCCGCGGCCATTCGAATGTCCAAGGCGACCGCACCGTCGGCATCGACGAGAAACCGAGCCAGGCGTATCTCGACAAGGTACGCGATGTGTTCGGGTTCGAACCGCCGCGCGAAGATGGCCATCACACGGTCGAATCGGTCGAGGCGATGCTTGATGGCACCGCCAAGGTCTTCATCGGGCTTGGCGGCAATTTTGTCCGCGCGGTTCCCGATACCGACCGGTCTTATGATGCGATGCGCCAGCTCGACCTGACCGTCGGCATCGCGACCAAGCTCAACCGCGGCCACCTCGTCCACGGCAAGGACGCGCTGATCCTGCCCGTCATCGCGCGCTCCGAACGGATCGAGACCGCGGCGGGCGAACAGTTCGTCACGATTGAGGATTCGATGTCGAACGTCACCGCCTCGCGCGGCGTGCTCGACCCCGCGAGCGCGCATCTGCTGACCGAAACCGAAATCGTCTGCCGCATGGCGATGGCGACGTTGCCGAACAGCAAGACCGGCTGGGCCAGCTATATCGACGATTACAGCCTGATCCGCGACAAGATCGCCGCGGTCTATCCCGCGATTTACGAGGGCTTCGCCGAGCGAATCAAGGCGCCGACGGGCTTCCACCTCGACATCCCGCCGCGCCGCCGCGTCTGGGCGACCCCGAACGGTAAGGCCACTTTCCTGGTCCTGCCAGGACTCGCGGTGAACGCGCCGGTTGCCGACCCGGCGATGCTGCGGCTGGCGACCGTGCGCTCGCACGACCAGTTCAATACGACGATCTACAGTTACAACGACCGCTATCGCGGCGTGTATAACGACCGGATGGTGTTGTTCATGAACGCCGATGACATCGCCGACCGCAAGCTGGAGGCCGGCGCCAAGGTCGCGCTCGAAACGATCACCGACGACGGCGCCCGCCGCCGGGTCGAGGGGCTGACGATCATCGCCTATCCGATGTCGCGCGGCTCGGTCGCGGGCTATTATCCCGAGCTCAACCCGCTGTTGCCGCTCGCTTTTTACGACAAGACCAGCGGCTGTCCGGCGGCCAAGGCGATCCCGGTGCGCGTCGTCGCGGTCACCGCCGTTGGCTAAGCGCGCCGACATCACCGTCGGTCACCGCATCGCCCCGGCGCGTTTCCTGATCTTTGCCGCCGCGCTGATCGTCGCGGGCGGCGGCGCATCGGCGTTCGGCTGCGATCCGCGCACCGCGCTACTGATCGGCTTCGACATCGCCACGCTCGTCTTTCTGGCCGCGATCGCGCCCTTGCTCGGCGCCGATGCCGATCGGATGCGGCGCACGGCGGAGAGCAACGACGCTAACCGCGCCGGGCTGCTCGCGATCGCGGTGCTGCTGTCGCTGGTGATCCTGTTTGCGGTCGGGACGCTGATCGCGGGTCCGGGCGCGCTCGACCGCAGCGCAATTGCGCTGATCATCGCGACGCTGGCGCTGGCATGGTTGTTCGCGAACATGGTGTTCACGCTCCACTACGCGCACCTCTATTATCTGCAGGTGGGCGGGCGCGACCAAGGCGGCATCGAGGTGCCGGGGGCCAAGGAGCCCGGATACCCCGATTTCCTCTATTTCGCTTTCACGCTGGGGATGACGTTCCAGACGTCGGACGTCGCCATATCGGGCGCGCATATGCGCCGCGTCGTGCTCGGCCATTGCATGGCGGCGTTCATCTTCAACATGGGCATATTGGCGTTCACGGTAAACGCCATCGGCGGGTCATAGATCCCGCAGCTGCTCCAGATCGGCGACGTTGTTGATGTTTGGCGGCACGAAGTCGCTCGCCACCGCGCGCGCGCCGATCCGGCGGGCAAAAGCGCGAACGGCCAGATCGTCGCTATCCGTCAACACCGCCTTCAGGTCGTCGAGCACCGCAACGGGCCACAGGCCGATCACCGGCTGGGTTGCCAGGAAAGCTGGAGCCGGTTGGAGCAACGCGCGCAGGTCGGGCGGCAGGCGCACGCAATCGACCGAGACGGTCAGCACCTGATCGCAGCCCTGATCGGATGCGTGGATCAGAGCTGCGGCGATGCCCCCCAGCGGCCCCATGTCCGCGCGCGGCCAGTCGGTGATTTCGCCCCTGCCGACAACGATCACCGCGTCGCAATGCGGGCGCAGCGCCGCCAGCGCATGATCCAGCAGCGTCTGCCCATCGAGCATCGCGGCCGCCTTGTCGGAACCAAAGCGGCGCGCCCGCCCGCCCGCGAGCACCGCGCCGAGCGTCTTCACGCGATCATCCCGCGTGCATCGTTGATGACTAGCGCCGAGTCCGCGCGCGCCAGCGCGACCAGCGTCAGCCCCGCCTGCACCGCACGCTCCGCCGCCAGGCTGGTCGGCGCCGAAATGGTGACCAGCATCGGACATCCCGCGCGCACCGTCTTTTCGACCAGCTCATAACTGCACCGCGCCGATAACAGGATGAAACCGGCCGCCGGGTCGGTCCCCGCCCGCGCCAGCGCCCCGATCAGCTTGTCGAGCGCATTGTGCCGCCCGACATCCTCGCGCGCGAGCAGGATAGCGCCGTCAGGCGAGCAAAACGCTGCGGCATGCACTGCGCCCGTCGCGCGACCGAGCGGCTGGTGGTCCGCCAATGCAGCCAGCGCCGTAGCAATCGCGGCGCGGTCGGTCGCGATGCGCGCGGTCAGCGGAGGGAGGGGACGCAAGACCTGCTCGATATTCTCGATCCCGCACAGCCCGCAGCTGCTCTCGCTCACCCGCTGGCGCGCGCGCTCCAGCGCCATTGCCTTGCGTTCGGCCGGTACCCAGAGGCGCAGCGCCCAGCCGCCCTCGACCGGATGCACGTCGATGCGCTCGACCTGATCGGCCGTCTCGACCAGACCCTCGCTCAGCGCAAAGCCCAGGCCATAATCCTCCAGATCGGCCGGGGTCGCCATCATCACCGCATAGCCTATGCCGCCAACCTCGATCGAGACGGGCGCCTCCACGGCAATGCTGCGGACCAGCGCCGCGTCGCCGGGCTCGGCGAGGCCAAGCCGTTGCACCGCGAGGTTGATCGATTGCTGCCCGGATTCCATCGCCGCCTTGTCCCGCGCGGCGACGCCGTTGGCAAGCCAGCTTGTCGGGCGGGGGGCGATTGCCATTTCCGCCGTGCGGCGTATCAATCGCCCATGCAAACGCCGATTCTAGCGGTCCTTTTGGGTCAGGTGCGTCCCTTTCGCGGCGCAGACGAACCGAGCGCGATCGGCAAACTGCCGGTCGTCGAAGCGATCGCGGTCGGCGCGATGGGTCTCGCGGGGGACGAGCAGGCCGATCGTACCGTCCATGGCGGCGTCGACAAAGCCATCCACCATTATCCTGCCGACCATTATGATTGGTGGCGTCAGTATCTGGGCGACGTGCCGCTGCTCGATGCACCCGGGGCGTTCGGCGAGAATATTTCCACGACGGGCCTCGATGAAACCAATGTCTGCCTCGGCGACCGCTTCCGCCTTGGTACCGCGCTGGTCGAGGTAAGCCAGGCGCGCCAGCCGTGCTGGAAACTCGACCACCGCTTCGGGACGAAGGGCGTGATGGCGCAGGTCGTCAAGACGCGGCGGACCGGCTGGTACTACCGCGTTCTCGAAGCGGGGGAGGTGCGGGCGGGCGACAGTCTCGAACTGGCGGAACGTCCCTATCCCGACTGGCCGCTGGCATCGCTGTTCGCGCTGCTGATCGGCGGCGAAGCAAAGGATCGCCCCGCCGACCTCCGCGCGCTGCGCGACGTGCCGGTGCTCGCTGAAACATGGCAAGTGCGCCGTGCCAAGCTCGCGGAGCAATATGGTGTGGATGACTAGGGTGCGTTGATCACCAACTGATCCCCTAATCCCGTTCGTGTCGAGCGAAGTCGAGACACCCATCGTTGGCGCACCGCTTTACGGCATCTCGACTTCGCTCGATGCGAACGGACCAAGATAGGGCATCATTCCCGGCGGGGTTCGGGGCGTGCATCCAGGCAGCTTGCCAGCTTCGCCACCTCATCCGGCCTGAAATGCAGCCCCAGCTTGCTGCGCCGCCACAATATATCGTCGGTCGTCTGCGCCCATTCCTGCTCGACCAGCCATGCCACCTCGGCCACGCTCAGCCCGTGCGCGATTTCGCCGCCCAGCGCGTCCCAGCCATCGGCATCGCCCAGCCAGCGCCGCGCATCGGTGCCATAGGCCTTGACGATGCGATCGACCGTCGCGGCGGTCAGGAAAGGATGCGCAAGCTTGATCTCGGCCTTGAGCGCCGCGGCGCCGCTGATCGGAAAATCGCCGCCGGGCAGCGGTGCCTTGGCCGTCCAGCGCTTCCTCGACAGAGCGGACACATGGCCCACCAGCTCGTCGACCGCGGCCTCGGCGACATGGCGATAGCTGGTGATCTTGCCGCCATAAATGGTGAGCAGCGGCGCGCCTTCTTCCATGTCGAGGTCGATGCGGTAACCGCGCGTCGCCGCTTCGGGACGCCCCGAGCCATCCTCGATCAGCGGCCGGACCCCCGAATAGGTCCACACGACGTCGGCGGGGGTGATCGCCTCGCGGAAATAGAGGCTCGCGCCCTCACAAAGATAGGCGATTTCGTCGGCGCTCGCCCGCACCTCACTCGCCGGTCCGTCGTGATCGACGTCGGTGGTGCCGATCAGCGTGAAGTCGCGCTCATAGGGAATCGCGAAAAAGATCCGCCCGTCGGGGAGCTGGAAGAAATAGGCATAGTCGTGCTGGAACAACCGCCGCACGACGATGTGCGACCCCCGCACCAGCCGCATCGCATGGTCGGGTTCGGCATCGGCGCGCTTCAGCAGGTCGAGCACCGCTGGCCCGGCGGCGTTGACGATCGCGCGTCCAGTGAAACGGTATTGATGCCCATTGGCGCAGCTCGCCTCGACCACCCACAATCCGTCCTCGCAGCGCAGCATGTCGGCGCGGGTGCGGGTGCGAACCTTGGCGCCATGCTCGGCGGCATCGCGCGCGTTGAGCGCCACCAGCCGCGCGTCATCGACCCAGCCGTCCGAATATTCAAAGCCATGGGTATATTGCGGCTGCAATGGCTCGCCTGCGACGTGGCGGCGCAGGTCGATCGACCGCGTCGCGGGCAGCTTCTTGCGCCCGCCGATATGGTCATAGAGGAACAGCCCAAGCCGCAGCAGCCAGCGCGGACGCAGCCCTGGCCGGTGCGGCAGCACGAAACGCAGCGGCCAGATGATGTGCGGCGCAATGCCCCACAACGTCTCGCGCTCCTTCAGCGCCTCGCGCACCAGGCCGAATTCATAATGCTCCAGATAGCGCAGCCCGCCATGGATCAGCTTGGTCGACGCCGACGACGTTCCCTGCGCCAGATCGCCCGCCTCGAGCAGCAACACCCGCGCCCCGCGCCCCGCGGCATCACGCGCGACCCCGGCGCCGTTCACGCCGCCGCCGATAATGATGAGGTCATAAGGCTGGGCGCTGTCGGGCATATCTCTCCCTATGGCGATCCAGCCGATTTTGCCAAGAGGGTGCAGCTACGTATGCGCGTTGCAATCGCACGCTGGCTCCGCCATTTCCCCTGATGGATATCCAAGGGGATTTTTGTGAGCGTGAAAGTCGAGACATTGGTGCTGTTCGGCGCGACGGGCGACCTCGCGCAGCGCATGCTCTTTCCCTCGCTCTACAATCTCCATCTCGACGGGCTGCTCGCCGATGCGCTGACGATCATCGGATCGGGGCGCTCGAAAATGGACCGCGCCGCCTTTCACACGCAGGTGCGCGACGCGCTGGCCGAGCATCTGCCCGCCGATCGGATTGAGCCGGGTGCGGTTGACGCCTTCGTGGCTCGTGTCGATTATTGCGCAATCGATGCGGGTGCGGGCAGCGGGTATGACGAACTGGCTACCTTGCTCGGCGACCGGATGCAGCGCCCGATCGGCGTGTATCTATCGACCCCGCCATCGATGTTCGGGCCGATCGCGCAAGGGTTGAAGGCCGCGGGCATCGCCTGCGCCGAATGCCGCATCGCGATGGAAAAGCCGATCGGCCACGATCTTGCCTCGTCGCGTGAGGTCAATGAACAGGTCGGCGACGCCTTTGCCGAAGGCCGGGTGTTCCGCATCGACCATTATCTCGGCAAGGAAACGGTGCAGAACCTGCTCGCGCTGCGCTTTGCCAACATGCTCTTCGAGCCGCTGTGGAACGCGCAGGCGATCGACCATGTCCAGATCACCGTCGCCGAAACGGTGGGGCTGGAGGGCCGCGTCTCCTATTATGACGGCGTCGGTGCGCTCAAGGACATGGTGCAGAACCATATGCTGCAATTGCTCGCGATCATCGCGATGGAGCCGCCCGCCAGCGTGTCATCGACCGCGGTACGCGACGAGAAGGTCAAGCTGCTCCGCTCGCTGCGCAAGCTGACCGCCGAAGATGTGAAGGCGCACAGCGTCAAGGGCCAGTACAGCAGCGGCGCGGTCAATGGCGGCGCGGTCGCGGGTTATGCCGAAGAGCTTGGCCAGCCGTCGAACACCGAGACTTTCGTGGCGATCAAGGCTTTCATCGACAATTGGCGCTGGAAGGGGGTGCCCTTTTACCTGCGCACCGGCAAACGCATGCCCGAGCGCAAGTCCGAAGTGCTGATCCAGTTCAAGCCGGTGCCGCACAATATCTTCGCGCGCGTCGGGGCGGGCAAGCTTGACGCCAATATGATGATCATCAACCTCCAGCCCGAAGAGAATATCCGGGTCAAGGTGATGGCGAAACAGCCGGGGCTCGACCGCGATGGCGTCAAGCTGAAAGAAGTGACGATGGACGTCTCGCTCTCGCACAGCTTTGCCGGCGAGCGGCGGCGGATCGCCTACGAACGCTTGCTGCTCGACTTCATTGAGGGCGATCAGACCCTGTTCGTGCGCCGCGACGAGGTGGAGGCACAGTGGCAGTGGATCGATTCGATCCGCGACGCCTGGGCCGCGGTCGACATGGCGCCGCAGACCTACACCGCGGGTAGCTGGGGCCCGAGTTCGGCGATCGCGCTGATCGAACGCGACGGAGCGAGCTGGCATGATTGAGTTGAACCCCGTAATCGCCAAGGTCACCGACCGCATCATCGCCCGCAGCGCGCCGCGCCGCGCCGCGTATCTCGACCTGATGGACCGCCAACGCGAAGTCGGCACCAATCGCGGCAATCTCTCCTGCGGCAACCTCGCCCACGGCTTTGCCGCCGCGGGCGACGACAAGCCCGCGATCCGGTCCGGCGCCGAAATGAATATCGGCATCGTCACCAGCTACAACGACATGCTTTCGGCGCATCAGCCCTATGGCCGCTACCCTGAACAGATCAAACTCTTCGCGCGCGAAGTCGGCGCGACCGCACAGGTCGCGGGCGGCGTCCCGGCGATGTGCGACGGGGTGACGCAGGGGCAGGCGGGCATGGACCTGTCGCTGTTCAGCCGCGACAATATCGCGCAGGGCACCGCAATCGCGCTGAGCCATGCGATGTTCGAGAGCGTGTTGCTGCTCGGCATTTGCGACAAGATCGTCCCCGGCCTGCTGATCGGCGCGCTGCGCTTCGGCCATCTGCCGCAAATCCTGATTCCCGCGGGACCGATGCCTTCGGGACTCGCGAACAAGGAAAAACAGCGCGTCCGCCAGCTTTACGCCGAAGGCAAGGCGAGCCGCGACGAACTGCTCGAGGCCGAGGCGGCGAGCTATCATGGCGCGGGCACCTGCACCTTCTACGGGACCGCCAACTCGAACCAGATGATGATGGAGCTGATGGGACTGCACGTCCCCGGCAGCGCGTTCACCAACCCCGGCACGAAATTACGCCAGGAGCTGACCCGCGCCGCGACGCATCGGGTGGCGGCGATCGGCTGGGATGGCGACGATTATCGCCCGCTGGCGCGCTGCGTCGATGAAAAGGCAATCGTCAACGCCGCGATCGGCCTGCTCGCCACCGGCGGATCGACCAACCACGCCATCCATCTGCCCGCCATCGCGCGCGCCGCGGGCATCATCATCGACTGGCAGGATTTCGACGAGCTCAGCCATGCCGTGCCGCTGCTCGCGCGCGTCTATCCGAACGGCGCGGGCGATGTGAACAATTTCCATGCCGCGGGCGGCATCGGCTATGTCGTGCGCGAGCTGCTAGGCGCGGGGCTGCTCCACGGCGATGTACTGACCGTGGGCGGCACGATGGCCGATTATGGCAGCGAGCCGGTGCTGATCGATGATGCGCTGCAATGGCAGACGGCCCCCGCGACAAGCCGCGACGACACCATGCTGCGCCCCGTCGCTGCGCCCTTCTCGCCCGACGGCGGCATGCGCCTCCTTACGGGCAACCTCGGCCGCGCGATCATCAAGACCAGCGCGGTCGCCGAAGATCGCTGGACGATCCAGGCGCCGTGCCGGATTTTCGACAATCAGGATGCGGTGCTGGCGGCGTTCAAGGCGGGCGAACTCGAACAGGACGTCATCGTCGTCGTCCGCTTTCAGGGGCCGCGCGCCAATGGCATGCCCGAACTGCACAAACTGACCCCGGCGCTCGGGGTGTTACAGGACCGCGGTTTCCGCGTCGCGCTGCTCACCGATGGCCGCATGTCGGGCGCCAGCGGCAAGGTGCCGGCGGTGATCCACCTGTCGCCCGAAGCCTTACCTGGCGCCGACGGCGTCAGCGGCCCCCTCGCTTTTCTCGCCGACGGCGACATCGTCCGCGTCTGCGCAAAGCAAGGTGAGGTGCTCGCGCTCGTCGATCCCGCCATCTGGGCCGCGCGCAGTCCTGCCGCCGCGCCGCCGCCCGCGGTCGGCGTCGGCCGCGAACTTTTCGCCCTGTTCCGCCACCACGCCGACGAAGCCGAAAAGGGCGGATCGGCTGTTCTTGCTGCTATGGAGTCCGTCATTTGAGCCAGTCCATCGACCAGATCATGCGCCTTGCCCCCGTCATCCCGGTGATCGTCATCGACCGGGTCGAGGATGCGGTGCCGCTGGCCGAGGCGCTGGTCGCGGGCGGGCTGACCGTGCTCGAAGTCACCCTGCGCACCCCCGCCGGGCTGGAGGCGATCACCGCAATGAAGGCCGTGAAAGGCGCGGTCGTCGGCGCGGGCACCGTGCTCGATCCCGCGATGCTGGCGGGCGCGATCCATTCCGGCGCCGAATTCATCGTTTCGCCGGGCCTGACCGACAATCTGGGCAAGGCCGCCGTCGCGAGCGGCATTCCGTTCCTGCCCGGCACCGCCAACGCGGGCGACATCATGCGCGGCATGGACTTGGGACTCGACCGGTTCAAATTCTTCCCCGCGGCGACCAGCGGCGGCATTCCGGCGCTCAAGGCGCTCGCCGGTCCCTTCGGTCAGGCGCGCTTCTGCCCGACCGGCGGCATCAGCCTGACGACCGCGCCTGACTGGCTCGCGCTCGAAGCGGTGCTGTGTGTCGGCGGCAGCTGGGTTGTCCCGTCGGGGCCGCTCGACCCGGCGAGGATCGAGGTGCTGGCGCGCGAGGCCGCGGCGCTTTCCCGCCATTGATTAACCCCATTTTACCTGTCATCGTGCAGGGATAAGGCGGCAAACAAGCCGTTGGTGGGGAGACAGGCGTGGCGAGGCCGCAACCGCATTTGGATGAAGTTCTGGCATCGGAGCCGGGATCGCATATCGCCGCGCTGTTCGATTTCGACGGTACGATCATATCGGGCTATTCCGCGACCGCGATGCTGCGCGAGAAATTCCAGCGCCGTGAAATGTCGATGGAAGAAATCGCCGAGACCGCGCAGGTCATCGCGCAGCACAGCCTGGGCACGATCGGCTTTTCTGGGCTGATGTCGGGCGCCGCGAAATTCATGAAGGGCGTCGAGGAAGAGAGCTTCGTCGCGTTCGGCGAAGAGCTTTACAAAAAGCATATCGCCCGCAAAATCTATCCCGAGACGCGCGCGATCATCGAGGCGCATCAGGCGAAGGGGCACCGCGTCGCGATCATCTCGTCGGCGACGATCTATCAGATCGAACCGACCGCGCGCGACCTTGGCATCATCGACATCAAATGCTCGGCCTATGAGATCGAGGATGGCGTGTTCACCGGCGACATCATCCGCCCGCTCTGTTTCGGCGAGGGCAAGGTGCTCGCCGCCGAGCAACTCGCCGCCGAATATGGCCTCGATCTCGACCAGAGCTTTTTCTATTCGGACAGCGACGACGACATCGAACTGCTCGAACGCGTCGGCAAGCCGCGCCCGCTCAACCCCAACTTGAAACTCAAGGCCATCGCCGAAGAGAACGGCTGGCCGGTGCAGCGCTTCGGCAGCCGCGGTACGCCGAGCTGGGTCGATTATACCCGCACCATCTATGCCACCGGCTCGCTCGTCGGCGCGTTCGCCGCGGGCCTGCCGATCTGGGCGCTGACCCGCTCGCAGCGCGAGGCGGCGAATTTTTCTATCGGGCTGTTCGGCGATTTCGCGACCGCGATCACCGGGGTCGAGCTTGAGGTCGACGACGAGAAGAACCTCTGGTCCTCGCGCCCCTGCGTCTTCATCTTCAACCACCAGAGCAAGGCGGACGTCATGATCCTCGCCAAGCTCATCCGCCGCGACATGGGCGGGGTGGGCAAGAAGGAAATCAAGAATATCCCCATCCTCGGCAAGTTGATGGAATGGGGCGGCACCGTCTTTGTCGACCGCGCTGACGGCCAGAGCGCGATCAAGGCGATGGAGCCGCTGGTGGATGCCATCAAGATCGAAGGCAAGTCGATCTGCATCTCGCCTGAAGGCACACGCAGCCTGACGCCAAAGCTTGAGCCGTTCAAGAAGGGCGCGTTCCATCTGGCGATGCAAGCCGGCGTGCCGATCGTCCCGATCGTAATTCATAACGCGACCGACGTCGCGCCCAAGAACGAGTTTGTGATGCGCCCTGCGACGGTGCGCGTCACGGTGCTGCCGCCGGTCGATACGTCGAAGTGGAGCGCCCGGACGATGAACAATCACGTTCGCGACGTCCGCAACATGTTTCTGCGCACTTTGGGCCAGCCCGAGGAAAGTGTGGCGGAGTCGGTGGCGAAGGAGCCTGCGCCGGAGGCTGCTGCCCCCGAGGTGAAGACCGAAAAAGCCAAGCCCAAGAAGGCGGCGGCGAAGAAGCCCGCAGCGACGAAACCGGCAAAAAAGCCTTCGAGCAAATGACGACTATCACCCGACATCTGCTTCCCGTTCGTGTCGAGCGAAGTCGAGACACCCGGGGGGACAGCGCCATGCCGACGGGCATCTCGACTTCGCTCGATGCGAACGGAATTTGGGGACATGCTCCCCTTCTTTCCAACGCGGCGGGGCGTTATTGAACAGTGGCCGACGGAACCGCCCGCACCCCCATCATAGCGGAGGACGCGGCCGACCGGCTCTATATCATCGACGCGCGCAACGGCGTCGAACGCCAGCTGTTGCTCGACTGGGTCCATGCCACCGCGGGCGAGGCCGAGCCGCAATGGACTAGCCTTGCGATCGCCGACGACGATCACGCCCTGCCGCTCGAAACGCTCCGCGCCCGGCTCGATGGGCAGCCGTCGCGGCAGGTGGTGCCGCTGCGCGTCGCGTGGCGCATCCCGGGGTTCGAGCGCGATCGGGCGCTCAAGTTCCGCCACATCATCTTCGGCGATCCGCGCCACCCGGGGCCGCTGCGCGCGCGGCTGATCCTGCTCCGCGACCGCCGCCGCGCGCAGATCCTGGTCGGCGAGGCGGCGACGCTCGACGCATTGAGGGACCGTTTCGCGGCGCAAACCGGCGGCGGCGACGCGGCTGGCCCCGACGGCGCCGAATTTGCCGGCTTCGTCGCGCGGCAGGCGGGGCTCGCGCTCGATGTGGCAGAACGCGGCATCCGCGGCACCCGCTACAAGGTGCCGCGCTTCGTCGCCGACGGCCTGCGCACCAGCCCCAAATTCCGCGCCGCGCTCGCCGAATTGTCCGAGGCAACGGGCCGCCCGGTCGCCGACCTGTTTCGCGAAGCCCGCCCGCTGATGAAAGAGGTCATCGCGCGGCCCAGCGCGCTGTTCCTTGATCTGCGCGCCCGGCTCGACCGCATGATGTTCGGCGGCTACGCACCCGAGATGGAGGTCGACGCCGCCGAGCTCGCGCGGCTGCGCGCGATCCTGCGCGAACATCCCACTGCGATCCTGTTCACCCACAAAACCTATATCGACGGCGCCACTCCCAGCCGCCTCACCTATGAAAACGACATGCCGATGCTGCACAGCTTCGGCGGCGCCAATCTCGACTTCGCGGTGATGGGCGAATTTTTCCGCCGCTCGGGGATGATCTTCATCCGTCGCAGTTTTCAGGACCAGCCGGTCTATAAGCTCGTCCTCCGCCATTATATCGCCTGGCTGCTGGCCAAGCGTTTCCCGCTGTCGTGGGCGTTCGAGGGTACCCGCTCGCGGCTCGGCAAGCTGATGCCGCCCAAATATGGTCTGATGAAATATGTCCTCGACGCCGCGCATGCGACGGGCACGCGCGACGTCCATTTCGTGCCCTTCGTCACTAGCTTCGACCTGATCCTCGATGTCGAGGAATATGCTGCGGAACAGACAGGCCGCGTGAAGAAAGCGGAGAACCTCGGCTGGTTCGTTGGCTACTTGCGCAATCTCAAGAAGCCGTCCGGCCGTATCCGGCTCGACATCGGCCAACCAATTGTAGTCGACGAAGCCCCAGAGCCGAACGACAAGCGCGCCCTTGAGAAGATCGCTTTTTCGGTTGCTGTCGAAGCCAATCGGGTAACGCCGCTCACCGTGTCGTCGGTGATGTGCCTGATCCTGCTCGGCATGGCGCCGCGCGGCGCGACCTCTGCCGAACTGCTCGGCGCGATCGGCGCGGTGGCCGACTGGGCGCGGGCGCGCGATATCCGCCTCAGCAGCGAGCTTGAAAGCCACGACGATAGCGCGCTGTCGGCGACCGTCGACACGCTTGTCGCAAGCGGGCTGCTCACGCGCTACGAAGCAGGCAGCGAGAATGTCTATTCGATCGACCCCGCCAAGCATCCGATGGCGAGTTACTACCGCAACATCATCGCGCATCATTTCCTCGACCGCGCGATGATCGAACTTGCGCTGTTCGAACTGCGCGACGCCGACAGCGGCGATGCGACGGTGGCCTTCTGGGACAAAATCGATCGCCTGCGCGACTTGTTCAAATTCGAATTCTTCTACCCGCCGCGCGACGAGCATCGCGCCGCGCTGGAGGCCGAGCTGGCGCGCATCGATCCTGTCTGGGACCGCCGCCTTGCGAGCGGCGACCGCGGCATCGCGCAACTGCTCCGCCGCTGCCAGCCCGTCGTCGGCCATGCGATCTTGCTGCCGTTCGCGGAGGCCTATTCGATCGTCGCCGACCTGCTCGCCCGCGCGCGGCCGGGTGATGCGGTCGATGACAAGGCTCTGCTCGATGCCACGCTGACCGAGGGCAAGCAGGCCTATCTGCTTCGCCGGATCAGCAGCGAGGCCGCGATCGGCAAGCTGCTCTTCGCCAACGGCCTATCGCTGATGCGCCATATGGGGCTCGCTGAGCCCGCGACCTCCGACATCCTCGCCGCGCGCCGTGCGCTGCTGCTGGAACTGCGCGGGCTGGCGAACGTGATGGAAACGATGCGCCTGTCGACGGTCGCATTGGCAGACCGGATGCCGGGGACGGGAGAGCAGCAATGATCAACCGCAATTTCGTCATTGCGAGCGAAGCGAAGCAATCTCCAGCCATCGAAGCTGCGCAACCTCGAAGGCTGCAGATTGCCGCGTCGCCTTCGGCTCCTCGCAATGACGATGTCTGTAAAGGAACTTAACATGCTCAAACAGCTCAGCGCGCAGGATGCCCAGTTCCTTTATATGCAGACGGCGAACAACCTGACGCATATCATGGGCGCGTACATCTATGATCCCGCGACGTCGCCCAAGGGGCTGGTGCGGTTCAAGGACATCATTCGCCACGTCGCCAGCCGTGCCGACACGTCGCCGTTGTTCAAAAGGCGCCTCCACCGCCTGCCGATGGACATCGACCATCCTTATTGGGTCGAGGACGAACATTTCGACATCGAGGCGCATATGAGCCATGCGCGCCTGCCCGATCCCGGCGACTGGCGGCAATTCTGTATCGCCACGGCGCGCTATTTTTCCAAACCGATGGATATGAACCGTCCGCTGTGGGATATTTACATTATCGAAGGGCTTGACCGCATCCCCGGCATCGCGCCGGGCAGCTTTGCGATGCTCCACCGTGTCCATCATGCTGCGGTCGACGGCGCGTCGGGCGCGCATGCCTTTATCGCGATGAGCGATCTCGACGCGGCTGGCACCCCGGCGATCGCCGCGCCGCCGCAGGAAGAGGATCTGGGTGTTGCGCCCTCGACCAACGAAGCCCTGACCCGCGCGTGGAGCGCGTCGATGCAATCGCCAGTCAAGTTCATGAATGCGCTGATGAAAATGTCCCCCGCCATCCTGACGGCAGCGCGCAAATCGGTGGCCGAGGGCGGGACCACCGGCGGCGTTCCCGATACGCGTTTCAACGCGCCGGTTGGGCCGCACAAGATGTTCGATGCCGCGACTTTTGCGCTCGCCGACTTCGCGCCGATCCGCGCCAAGGTCCCCGGCGCGACGGTCAATGACGTCGTGCTGGCGACGTGTGGCGGAGCGCTGCGCCGGTATCTGGAACATCATGGCGAATTGCCCAAGGACAGCGTCGTTGCGGTCGCGCCGATCAATCTGCGCGGCAAAAAGGGCAAGGCCGACGTCCCCGGCAATCAGGTGTCGGCGATGAGCGTGCCGATCCGCACCGACATCGCCGATCCCCTCGCACGCCTCGCCGCGATCCGCGATTACACGGTGCAAGCGAAGGAGGCGAAGGCCGGGATCAGCGCGCGGGTGATGACCGACCTGTCACAGCATATTCCGGGTGCGACGATGGCGGCGGTGGCGCGCATCCTGACCAACGAACGCTTTGCGGTACGCCAGACCAACCTGTTCATCTCGAACGTCCCGGGGGCGCAGGTACCGCTCTATATGGCCGGGGCGCAATTGACCCACAGTCTCGCGATGGGTCCGCTCGCCAACAATATGGGGCTGTTCATCGCGACCCCCAGCTACAATGGCCGGATCAGCTTTTCGGTCACCTCCGACCGGGCGATCATGCCCGACATCGCCTTTTTCCGCCAATGTATCGAGGAAAGTTTCGCCGATTTGATGGCGGCAGTACCGAAACCCGAAAAGCCCAAAGCCGTTACGGCAACGCCGAAACCGGCAGTCAAAGCAGCGCCAAAGCCAAAGGCGAAAGCAAAAGCCGTCCCAAAACCTGCCGCAAAGGACAGGGTGAAACCGGTTGCCAAAGGCAACGCAACCCGCAAGACTCCGAAAAAATAGACCATGCGCAACAGGAACATTAAATGCTTTTCACCCCGACGCTCAGCGCCGACCGCGATCTTGTGACCGCGCCCGATTATCTCGCTTGGGCCAAGGCCGCCCGCGAACATGACAAGAAATCGGGGCTGCAAACTTGGCGCGACGCCGACGAGAGCAAGCATTTCGATTACAAGGCGATCCGCGCCCGGCTGGAAAAGCTCCGCAAGCTGTCGGCCGCAGGCGACGTCAAGGGGCTGCTGTTCGTCCTCAACGAGGGCATCCACGGCAATATCGACGGCATGGGCCACGAGCGCCTTTATCAAAAGGCGCGGTTCGGCACCAAGAAACTGATCGAGGATTATGTCGCCGAGGTCGTCGCGTCGCTCGACAAGATCGCCGCGGCGCGCAGCATCGGCAAAGAGGAAAAGCGCGACTTCTTCCGCCGCGCGCAGCATTGCTACGGCCGCTCTGCATTGTTGCTCTCGGGCTCGGGCAGCTTCCTGTTCTTCCACATCGGCGCCGTCAAAGCTTTATGGTCCGAGGGCGTGTTGCCCGCGATCATGTCGGGTGCGAGCGGCGGGTCAATCGTCGCCGCGGTCGTCTGCACCCGCAAGGACAGCGAGATCGGCGCGCTGCTCGAAAGCGAGCGTCTCGCCAATCCTGCGCGTGATCCCAAACAAAAGCGGCTGGCGTCGGACGAAGTGCGGGACCGGCTTGCCGATCTGATCCCCGATCTGACCTTTCAGGAAGCGTTCGAGATCAGCGGTCGCCACCTCAACGTCTCGGTCGCGCCCGCCGAAAAGCATCAGAACGGCCGCCTGCTCAACGCGATCACCGCGCCCAATGTGCTGATCCGCGAGGCCGTGCTCGCCTCATGCGCCGTCCCCGGCGTCTTCCCGCCCGTCATGCTGATGGCGCGCGACGACAGCGGCAACCGCATCCCGTACCAGCCCGACCGGCGCTGGGTCGACGGGTCGGTGACGCACGATATACCGACCAAGCGGCTTGAGCGCCTTTACGGGGTCAACCACCATATCGTCAGCCAGGCGAACCCGATCGCGCTGCCCTTCGCGACCGACACACGCAAGCAGATGGCGCCGATCGAGGCGATCCAACATGCGTCGATGGCGACCTTCAAGGCGTGGCTGAACGCCAATATGATCATTTTCCAGAAACCGCTCGAATGGGTGCCGCCCTTGAACAGCCTCGCCAATATGGCGCGGTCGGTGATCAATCAGGAATATACCGGCGACATCAACATCATCCGCCCGCCCAAATTCTGGTCGCCCGCGAAGATCCTGAGCGACCTGGGGCAGGAGGATATTGACGAACTGATCGACACCGGCGAGCGCACCGCCTGGCCCAAGGTTGAAATGGTCCGCACCCAGACCGCGATCAGCCGCGCGCTCGAGGGCATCTTGGCGCGGATCGACCGGGCAGGCGACGATGGCCCCGGCCATCGCAGCACCGCCGCGCTGAAGAAGGCCGTTCGCTAACATGGCGGCGGTGATCCTGCCTGCGGGATCGGCCGGCGCCGGGGCCAAACTCCACGTCACCCACTGGCTGCCCACAGGTCTGCCCAAGGCGGTGGTGCTGCTCGCGCACGGCTATGCCGAACATGCAGGGCGCTACGGCCATGTCGCCAAGCGGCTGACCGATGCAGGTTATGCCGTCTATGCGATCGATCATTGGGGTCACGGCCTGTCGGACGGCGAGGGCGGGTTCGTGCCGCGCTTTTCGGCCTTCACCGACGGCCTGGCCGAACTGCTGACCCTGGTCGAGGTCAACCATGGCACCACCCCGCGCCTGCTCCTCGGCCACAGCATGGGCGGACTGATTTCGACTTTGTTCCTGATCGAACGCCAACAGGCGTTCGCCGCCGCCGCGCTCTCCGGTCCCGCGATCGTCCCCGCCGCGCCGCCGTCGCGCTTTACCGTGTGGATCAGCCGCTTCCTGTCGCGCTTCTTCCCGCGCCTTGGCGTGCTGTCGCTCGACGCCAACGGCGTCAGCCGCGATCCCGCCGTGGTCGCCGCCTATCTCGCCGATCCGCTGGTTTACACCGGCAAGATCGGCGCGCGGCTGGGCAAGGAGTTCATGGATGCGATGGCCGCGGCGCAGGCGGGGGCGCCGCGCATCACGCTGCCGATCCTGTTCCAGCATGGTTCGGATGACAGTCTCGCGTCGGTGGCAGGTTCGCAATATCTGTTCGATCATGTCGGGTCGGCGGACAAGACGCTGAAAATCTATCCCGGCCTGTTCCACGAAATTTACAACGAGCCGGAACGCGATGCCGTGCTCGACGATTTGATCGGCTGGTTCGACGCGCATGTGGCGCGGCCAATATAGACCCCTCCTCTTCAGGGGAGGGGTAGCGAGACTTGGTCCGGCGTTAGCCGGGCCTTTAGTCGAGCGGGGTGGGGGCCATCGGCCTTGCACCACGCCGGCAGCCCCCACCCCAACCCCTCCCCTGAAGGTGAGGGGCTTTAGGAAGTCCCATGAAAATCCTCCTCATCCTCCTCTTCGCCCCGCTCATCGCGCTGGCGCTGATGTATTTCGTCTTCCCGGGCCGTCTCGTCGCGCTCGGGCGCGCGTTGCTGCGCCAGCGGGGGCGGATGGTGCAGAAAAGCGTCAGCGTCGAAGGCCGCAACTGGCCCTATCTGGAGGGTGGCGACCCCGCGAAACCCTTGCTCCTGCTCGTCCACGGCTTTGCCGGCGACAAGGATAACTGGTCGATGATCGCGCCGTATCTGACGCGCGATTATCATGTGATCGCCCCCGACCTTCCCGGCTTTGGCGAGAATGAGCGCAATCCTGACCTCGCTTATGATCTTGCGGCGCAGACATCGCGATTGAAGGCATTTGCCGACGCCCTCGGCCTCGACCGCCCGCACGTCGGCGGCAACAGCATGGGCGGCTGGATCGCGCTGCGCTACGCGATCGATTATCCGGGCGCGCTCGCCACCCTCACCTTGCTCGATAATGCCGGGGTCAATGGCGCCAACGAAAGCGACCTGCAAAAACAGGCGGCGAACGAGGATTATAATCCGCTCGTCCTTGCCGGGCTGGAGGACGCCGACCGGCTTGTCGGCATGGTCGTCCACAAACCGCCCTATATCCCGGCGCGGCTGAAACCCGTGCTCTACGCCGACGCGCTCAAATATCGCGACCAGCTCGACGGCATTTTCTGGGTCATCGCGACCGAGGGCCGCGACTTTCCGCTCAACGACCGGCTGGGCGAGGTCAAGGTGCCGACGCTGATCATCTGGGGCCGTCATGACCGCCTGCTCGACGTCAGCTGCGTCGAAGTGCTCGAGGCGGGGATTGCCGACAGTCAGAGCCATATCTTCGAACATATCGGCCATGTCCCGATGATCGAAGATCCCAAGGCGACGGCGGCGGTGATGAAGGCGTTTCTGGCCAAGCAGTCCTAAAGCCTCGTCACCCCGGACTTGACCCGGGGTCCACGACGCCATGCCGGCGCTGGATGCCGGATCAAGTCCGGCATGACGAATGGGTCGCCGCTTGCCAACCCCCCATAACCACGCCACTCTCCCCAAAAAACAGGGGAGAGAAGCATGCGGTTGAAGGTCGGCCTGCTCGGTGGGGGCAGCTGGGGGACGACGGTCGCGTCGGTGGTGTCGCGCAACGCGCCGATCACGCTGTGGGCGCGCGATGCCGAAACCGTCGACGGCATCAATCGCGACAACGAAAACCATAAATACCTGCCCGGGATCAAACTGCCCGCCGCGCTCCGCGCGACCAGCGATCTCGGCGAAGTCGTCGCCGGCGCCGATGTCCTGATCATGGGGGTGCCGTCGCACAGCTTTCGCGCCGTGCTCGAGGAAGCGCGCCACCATCTGCGACCGTGGGTGCCGGTCATCAGCCTGACCAAGGGGCTGGAACTGTCGTCGGGCAAACGGATGACCGAACTGATCGAGGAAGTGTTGCCGGGCCACCCCGTCGGCGTCCTCACCGGCCCCAATCTCGCGCGTGAGATCATGACCGGACAGGCAGCGGCAAGCGTCTTATCGATGGAGGACGAGATCGTCGTCCGCGCGCTCCAGCCGGTGTTCCATTCGGGGCTGTTCCGCGTGTACACCAACACCGACCTGCTCGGCTGCGAACTCGGCGGGGTACTCAAGAATATCATCGCGATCGCGGTCGGCATGGGCGACGGCCAAGGCGCGGGCGACAACACCCGCTCGGCGCTGATGACGCGCGGCCTCGCCGAGATTACCCGGCTGGGCGTCGCGATGGGCGGCCGCCCCGAAACCTTCTCCGGCCTCACCGGCATGGGCGACCTGATCGCGACCTGCACCAGCCCGCTCAGCCGCAACCGCCACGTTGGGGTCGAACTCGGCAAAGGCCGCCCGATCGACGAGATCATCGCGGGCATGAACATGGTCGCCGAGGGGGTGAAGAGCGCCCCGACC
This sequence comes from Sphingopyxis sp., assembly GCF_965279725.1. GTDB lineage: Bacteria > Pseudomonadota > Alphaproteobacteria > Sphingomonadales > Sphingomonadaceae > Sphingopyxis. The sequence goes on along the minus strand of NZ_CBDIIL010000001.1, from coordinate 832,197 downwards.
GTCATCGCGCTCGCCGAACGCTATAATCTCGACATGCCGATCGCGCGCGATGTGTATGACGTGACGCAGGGCAAACGCACCGCGCAGGACGTGTTTCGCGGGCTGCTGCGCTCGGCGGTCGGCGACGAAGCGCACCCCGGCTGACCCGTCGGCGCCAAATCCGCCGCCAGCCGTGCCGAATCTCCGTTTAGCCGGGAAGAAATCTGCCGCCTGCTTCGTTGACTCCCCTGACCGGCCCGCATGCGGGCGGGCAATCAGGAGATGGACGATGAAAAAATGGACCACCCTCGCAGTCATTCTGGCGCTCCCCGCCACCGCCGCGGTTGCTGCCGTTCCCTATAAATCGATGCCGCCGGGGTTCGAAGCGCCGCCCATTCGCGAGCGGCCGATTGCGGGCGTGGTCAACCAGCAATGGTATAATTACAAAACCGACATTCTCGAGGCGGAGAAGGAACTGACCAGCGACCTGCGCCGCGCCACCGACCGCGAAGACCGCTGGGACGCGTGGGATGAATGGGAAACCGAGGTCATCGACGCCGACAAGGATTATGTGAAGGCCATGCGCAAGAAGGGCTATCGCACCGGCCGCGTGACCGTCGGCGGTTAAGTTTCCCCGGAGCTTGCTCTGGGTCGCAAGGGAAGGGCGGGCATCATGGGCGCCCGCCCTTTTCGAGTCCAAGCCCCCTCCCGCTTGCGGGAGGGGCAGCGAGACTTGCGAACTTGTTCGTTAGTCGCAGCGGGGTGGGCATTCCGCGTCGGCGGAAGCTCGCTGCGCTCGCCCCACCCCTAACCCCTCCCGTAAGCGGGAGGGAAACTAGGTTCCGGCCTCGGCCAGCAACGCCTTAGCCTCGGCACCCTGCCAGTCGATCGCCCCTACAACCCGCCAGACCTCGCGCCCTTCGGCATCATAGAAAATGCTCGTCGGCAAAGCGCTGTTCGCGGCATCGAGCAACCCGTTCTGCGGATCCAGATAAGGCTGCAACGCCTTCAACCCCGCCTTCTGGAACCACGGATCGACCACCTCGGCACCCTGCAAATCCTGCGCCACCGCGATCACCGTCATCCGCTCGCCATTTTTCCCCGCGAGCGCATCGAGCGTCGGCATTTCGGCGACGCACGGCGCGCACCATGTTGCCCATAAATTGACCAACAGCGGGCGCCCGCGGAAATCCGTCAGCGTCACCGGCGTGTCGTCGGGGCCGCGAAAGGCCGCCGTCGGAGCCGCGTTACCCTTGTGGCTGCGGTCGATCACATATTCGAACTGGCCCAGCCCCTTCGCTTGGCCCGGCGAAACATTTGCTTGGCCTTCCCCGGCTTGCCCGCCCGACGGCTTTTCCCTATCGCAGCCCGCGACGGATCCGGCCAAAATCACGGCGAGGATCGCAAGATATGGATTTGGGACGCGGCGGATGACGAAATCTCCGGACAGCAACAGCATGTGGGGCGGCCGCTTCGGTGGCGGACCTGCGGCGATCATGCAAGAGATTAACGCCTCGATCCCGGTCGACAAGCGCCTTTGGGAAGAAGACATAGCGGCCAGCCGCGCGCATGCCGCGATGCTCGGCGCCGCCGGAATCATCGGCGCCGACGATGCGGTCCAGATCGACCGCGGCCTCGCGCAGATCGCTGACGAGTTTGCGGCGAACGGCGTCCCCGTCGATCTCGCGCTCGAAGACATCCACATGACCGTCGAATCGCGGCTGAAGGAAATCGTCGGGGAGGCCGCCGGACGCCTTCACACCGCGCGCTCGCGTAACGATCAGGTCGCGACCGACTTCCGCCTGTGGACGCGCACCGCGTGCGAGCGCATCGACGCCGGGCTCGCCGCGATGCAGGCCGCGCTGCTCGCACGCGCCGACGAGCATGCGGACAGCATCATGCCAGGCTTCACGCATCTGCAAGTCGCGCAGCCGGTGACGCTCGGCCATCATCTGCTCGCTTATGTCGAGATGCTGGGCCGCGACCGCAGCCGCTTTGCCGACGCGCGCCGCCGCCTCAACGAATCGCCGCTGGGCGCCGCGGCGCTCGCGGGGACAGGCTTTCCGATCGACCGCGTCGCCACTGCCGCGGCACTCGGTTTCGACCGTCCGATGGCGAACAGCATCGATGCGGTGTCCGACCGCGACTTCGCGCTCGAATTTTGCGCCTCGGCCTCGATCGCCGCGATCCATCTGTCGCGGCTCGCCGAAGAAATCGTCATCTGGGCCAGCCAGCCCTTCGGTTTCATTAGCCTGCCCGACGCGTGGTCAACGGGCAGTTCGATCATGCCGCAAAAGCGCAACCCCGACGCCGCCGAGCTGGTGCGCGGGCGCGCCGGTCTATTGCTCGGCGCGTTCCAGCGCCTCGCGGTGATCGTCAAAGGCCTGCCGCTGACCTATTCCAAGGATTTGCAGGACGACAAGGAAACCGTCTTCGGCGCGTTCGACGCGCTCGCGCTGTCGCTCGCCGCGATGACCGGCATGGTCGAGACTTTGACCTTTCGCACCGACCGTATGCGCGCTCTCGCCGCATCGGGCTATTCGACCGCGACCGATCTTGCCGACTGGCTGGTGCGCGAAAACGGGCTGCCGTTCCGCGAGGCGCATCATGTCGTCGGCGCCTGCGTCAAGCGCGCCGAGGAATTGGCCGTGGAGCTTTCGGCCCTGCCCGCAGCGGATGCCGCCAGTATCCATGCCGCGATCACCCCGGACGTGCTCGCGGCGCTGACCGTCGAGGCATCGGTCGCCAGTCGCACCAGCTATGGCGGCACCGCGCCTGAACGGGTAAGGCAGGCGATCGCAGCGGCCCGTGCCGCGCTGGAAGGAACAATTTGATGGCGACGAAGCGCCTCATCATTGCGACAATCGCCGCTACCGCCCTGCTCGGCGCGTGCGGCAGCAAGGAAGATCTGAAACCGGTTGCAGGCCAGCCTGCGCCGGTCGTTCCCGTCGGCGCCGCCCGCGCCCCGACCACGGAGGAGCTTACGACGCCTGATGCGCAGGCCCGGCCTGCGCGCAGCGACGAACTTCTCAAACGGTCCGAACAACGCGAACCCGATGATTTCGACTTGCCGCCTCCGGGCTGAGCCTCAGGACTAGAATAATGGATCAATTTGCACTTCGTGACGGCGTCCTTCACGCCGAAGACATTCCGCTGCCCCGCATCGCCGAAGAAGTCGGCACCCCCGTCTATGTCTATTCGCGCGCGATGCTCGAACGTCACGCGCAGGAATTTCGCGACGGACTGAAGGACGTGCCGCGCAAGCACCTCGCCTTTGCGATCAAGAGCAACCCCAACCTCGGCGTGCTGCGCGTCCTCGCGCGGCAGGGCTATGGCGCCGACGTCGTGTCAGGCGGAGAGCTCGAACGCGCGCTCGCGGCGGGCATGGCGCCCGACGATATCGTCTTTTCGGGCGTCGGCAAGACCCGCGCCGAGCTGGCGCAGGGGCTCGACCGCGGCATCGGCCAGTTCAACATCGAACATGAACCCGAAGGCATCGCGCTCGCCGAAATCGCGCTGGCGAAGGAAATGACCGCGCGCGCGGTGCTGCGCGTCAATCCTGACGTCGACGCGGGGACTCACGCCAAGATTTCGACCGGCAAGGCCGACAACAAGTTCGGCGTCGGCATCGACGTCGCGCCCGCGATGTTCGACCGCCTCGCCGCGCTGCCGGGCCTCCAGATGCGCGGCATCGCGGTGCATATCGGCAGCCAGCTGACCAGCCTCGACCCGCTCGAAGCGGCGTTCACGCGCGTCGGTCGCCTCGTCGCTGATCTCCGCGCCGCGGGCCACAGCATCACCCATGTCGATCTCGGCGGCGGGCTGGGCGTGTCGTACAAGGCTGACGACAATCCGCCCAGCATGGCCGATTATGGCGCGATGGTCGCGCGCGTGACGAAGGATTGGGACGTCACGCTGATGTTCGAACCCGGCCGCGTCATCGCGGGCAACACCGGGGTGCTGCTGACCGAAGTGCTGTGGGTCAAGCCCGGCGCGACGAACCCGTTCGTGATCGTCGATGCCGCGATGAACGATCTCGCGCGCCCGGCGCTCTACGACGCGTATCACGAGTTTGTGGCGGTCAAGCCAACGGGCGAAAAGATGACCGCGTCGATTGTCGGTCCGGTGTGCGAGACCGGCGACACCTTCGCGCGCGACCGCGTCACCGACAAGGTCGAGGCCGGCGATCTCGCGGTGTTCCGCACTGCGGGCGCCTATGGCGCGACGATGGCCTCGACCTACAACAGCCGCAGCCTGGTTCCCGAGGTCCTGGTCGACGGCGACCGTTATATCAAAGTCGCCGATCGTATCGCCGCCAGCACCATCATGGCCGCTGAACGCGTTCCCGACTGGATCGACTAGATCCTCCCCGCTTGCGGGGAGGGGGACCGCCCGAAGGGTGGTGGAGGGGGTTCGCGCCCTCAAGCGAGGTGGCGTAAGAACGCCGCCCCCCTCCGTCAGGCCTCCGGCCTGCCACCTCCCCGCAGGCGGGGAGGATTTTGGCCGCATTTCTGCTAGGACGACCCCATGCACCAACTCCCCATCTTCCTGAACCTTACCGGCCGCATTGTCGTGTTAGTCGGCGAGGGGGAGGCCGCCGACGCCAAGGCGCGCCTGATCGAGCGCGCAGGTGGGCGCATCGTCCCGGCATGGGAGCAAGGTGCGACCATCGCCTTCGTCGCGCTCGATGACGAAGCCGAAGCCCGCGCCGCCGCCACCGCCCTCCGCGCTCACGGCCTGCTCGTCAACGTCGTCGACCGCCCCGACCTCTGCGATTTCACCACCCCCGCGATGGTCGACCGCGCCCCGGTCACCATTGCCATCGGCACCGGCGGCGCGTCGGCGGGGCTTGCGAAAGCGGTGCGCCAGCGGATCGAGGCGCTGCTGCCCGCCCGCCTCGGCGCCCTTGCATCGGCGCTCCACGCCGCGCGCGAAGCAATGAAAGCGCGTTGGCCGGCCGCCGCCGACCGTCGCCGCGCAATCGACGCCGCACTGGCGAGCGGCGGCGCGCTCGACCCGCTCGACGGCGATGCCGCCGACAAGGTGGACAGCTGGCTGGCGAGCGACGCCATGATCCAGCCCGCGCGCCTCGAAACCATCCGCTTGATCAGCGCCGACCCCGACGATCTGTCCTTGCGCGCCGCCCGGCTGCTGGGTGAGGCCGATCATATTTTTCATCCCGCGCAGGCACCCGCGGCGATCCTCATTCGCGCCCGCGCGGACGCGGCGCGCCATATCGCCGACGCGCCGCCGTCGGATCCGCTCCCGGGTCTGTCTTTGTGGATTGCTTTCGGTAGCGACGATCTTTGACCCCGCAACGCATCTTCGACGACCCGCTGCGACATTAAATTAAGTTAACTGGCCGCGGCATCCGCCGTTTCCTAGCCCTGTCGTCGGCGGCCAAACCTGCCGCTGGTCAACACAGGAGCGCCATATGGGTCTGCCATCCATCGATATCGACGCGGTGCCATTGCTCGACACCGCGGTCGGACTGTTCGGCTCGCTCGTCAGCGAGAGCGTGTCGTCAGGGCCGTCGGTGTTCGAAATCGCGGTCACCATCGCGCTGATCATTTACGACTGAGCGGTCGGCGGGAAGGGGTAAGGGCGATCCGCTTCCGTCCTTTCCCGCGCGCCTTGCCATGACCGCAGCCCTGTCCCGCCACGATCACTTCCCCCGCGCCGACGCTCAGCGGCGCCTGGCGATGCGCCAGGCGGTGCAAAGTCTTGACGCGGTGTGGGCCGCTGCCGACATCGCGCCCGGTGGCCTCCTGGCCGCTATCGACGCGGTCGCCGATCTCGCCCCCGATGTCGCGATCGAGCGCCTTTTGCCGTGGCTGACCGACCCGCAGTGGCTGCGCGAGCGGCTGGACGCGGCGCTGGCGCTGCTCGCTGCCGATCCGTTCGCGCGCCCGCCGCTGCGCCCGGTCGGCGGCGGCGATGGTGGTCCCGGCGGGCTGGTGCTCGCCGATCGCGGCGCGATCCGCCTGACGCTTCAGCTCTGGCCCTTCGCGACCCATAAGGCCGCGGCTGGCCCCGCGACCTTCGTCCCCGGCCGCGCCGCGCTCCACATCCTCGCCAGCGGCGGCGCGCAGCTGTGCCAACACCATGTCGTGGTCACCCGCGCCGAAGATACCGGCGGCTTTACCGCCAGTGCAGCCGCGCCATGCCACAGCACACCGCCGCGCCCGCTGCGCGCCGGCGAGACGCTGCGCCTCGACACCGCGCGGCAAAGCTTCACGCTCGTCCCCGGCCAGGGCGACATGCTGCTCCTCGAACTCACCGTCCAGCCGCCGTCGCCGCTACCGATCCGCACCTATGACACCGCCAGCGGCCGCCTGCTCCACGTCAGCGCTTCGCGCCGCGACAGCAGTTTCCGCGCCATGGCGCTGACCTTGCTCCGCCACCTCGGCCGCACCGACGCCGCGCCGCTGTTCGTCGCCGAGACGCACAGCGAGGACTTCGCCGCGCGCTGGCACGCCATGCGCGAACTTGTCGCCCTCGACCCCGCCGCCGCATGGGCGCCGCTCGCGCAGATGGCGGCAACCGATCCGCACCCGGAGGTGCGCCGCGCCGCGGCCGCCACCGGGGCCATGCTATCTCCGCCCCTCGTCACTGAGGGGCCGGAGGGGGGTGGAAGCGAGGAGCCTTGCACACGCTCGCCGCCTTCCACCCCCAACGCCGCCGCGACGCGCCTTTCATGCCCTCCCGCTGGCGGGAGGGCCAGCGAGACTTGCGAACTTGTTCGCTAGTCGCAGCGGGGTGGGCATTCGCAACGTCGCTGGCCCACTCCCCCCCCCAACCCCTCCCGCAAGCGGGAGGGGAGCAGGAGAATGTCATGCCCCGCGCCATAACCCCGCCGGCCGCCCCCACCCTCGACCTCGCCGAAGTCACCGCCCGCCTCGACGAAAGCGGCGTCGACCTCACCGACGAAGCCAGCATCGCGCAGTGCGCCAATCTGCTGGCCGGTCTCGCCCAGAACCGCAGCTTCCTTGGCCACCACCTCATCGCGGCGCTGAAGGCCAGCTATACCGACCAGCTCGCCGCCAACCGCTATTCGGCGCAGGTCTTCCTCCTTCACCGCAGCCCGCGCGGCTTTTACCTGCGCGCCAATCTATGGCCGTCCGAACGCGACGCCGCCTATACGACAAGCGGCCCCGCGGCCTTCTCCTACGGCGTCCCGCACGACCATAATTTCAGCTTCCTGACCGCCGGCTATTTCGGCCCCGGCTACATCAGCGACCATTATGACTATGACCCCGAAGCGGTCGACGGCCGCCTGGGCGAACCGCTGAACCTGACATTCGTCGAGCGCAGCCGGCTCGATAAGGGCAAACTGATGCTCTACCGCGCCCACCGCGACATCCACCGCCAGCTCCCGCCCGAAAGCCTCTCGGTCAGCCTCAACATCATGGACGAGGGCGAGCAAGTCCCCTGGCGCGACCAATATATCGTCGATCTGGGCCAGGAAGCGGACAAACACGGCACGATCGCCAGCCGCCCGACCCTGACCAGCGGCGAAATGCTGCTCCGCTGCGCCGTGCATCTGACCGACAACGGCAAGGACCTCGCCGACCAGTTCGCGCGGACGCACCCGGTGCCACGGGTCCGCGCGAACGCGATTGCGGCGATTGCGGCGGTGGAGGAGGGCGCGGGCAGGGCGGCGGTGCTGGAGCGGGGGATGGGGGATAGCGATGCGCGGGTGAGGGACGATTGCGCGCGGTGGCTGGCGCTATAGCACCACTTCCGCCTGCAGGAGGGTTAGGGGAGGCCTATTCTCTAACCCCGCTTGCCCTCGACCAGTGCGCGTTCCTCCGCCGATAGGTTGAACAGCGCGCAAGTCATCTCGTGCAGTTGCGCCTCGTCGTCGCGGATCACGCCGTCCAGCGCCGCCAGCTCTTTGCCGATCGCGATGATCTGCTCGGCGACCGCGGGCTCGGCACGCGTTGCGACGCGGCGCAGCCGCTGGATCAGCCGCTTGGCGTCGCCCTTGCCGGTGGGCTGGGTGTCGATGGCGATACAACGCCACTGCGCCTCGACCAGCGCCGCCTCGGCTTCGGTCACATAGACGCGCGCCGCTTCCTGTTCGTCGATCGTCAGCGCCAATTTTCCGTCGGCCAAAATAACCGCAAATTCGGAATCGAGCCGAATGATGCCGTCGATCCGCGCCAGCGCGGCTTCCTCTTCCGCAGCGCGTTCGGCATCGACCCATGCCTTTCGCTCGCTGGCAGGCACGCTTTCCGGGGTCGCCTCGGTGATGGCGTCGACGGGCCGGACATCGGGCAACAGCTTTTCCAGCGGCCAGTTCTCGCGCGCGGTGGCAGCGAGGCGTTCTTCGAGGCGGGCGCGCTTATCGACCTGCATCGTTCGGCGTTCTTGCATGCCTTTGGCGAGTGCTGATAGCCCCGCGCGATCGGCGCGGCCGGGCTTTGGGATCGGCAGCGGCGCTATGAATTGCTTGTTCGCTTCAAAATAGCCGTTGTCTTTCGGCTTACCGAGCCATTTGAACACGAAATTGATCGTCGGCGAATTAAGCGCGCCTAGCAGATACCACCCATTTCCCGATTGCGGCAAAATGCCGTTTACCCGAACATTGTTGATATAGAATTTTCCACCGTCGTCGAAGGTAAGTCGAAGGTGGGGTACCAACTGGGCGACCAGTAATTTGGGCACCTCCTGCTTGTCCAGATTCTGATTCCGCCCCATCCGGTACCAGCCATCATCGTCGAACTTCCCGCCCTCGCGGGCGCGCAATTCCGCTTCAAACGTCTGCAAATATGCCCAGGCTTTCGGGAACCGGTCGGCCATCGCCTCGGCGCTCAGCAGGCGCGCGCCGCTCGCATCGACGGCATAGGGGAACAGCAGAAAGGTGTCGGTGCGCGGTTCGATAAAACGCTTGGCCTCGGCGCCCGACACCAGCGGCTTCATCACGGCATCTTCGATATCGACGACCACGGGCGCCAGTTTTTTCCCGCCATGCCGCGGGACATAACTGTACCGGTCGCGGCCCAATCGCTGCAGATGAAATATATGATCGGCGCCCGTTATGATGCCCTGGAAAATCGCCTTCACATTTTCCGGCTGATCGAGCCGCAAAGCTTCCCGGTCCAACCGCGCTACCATCGCCCGCACCGCCATCGGCGCGAGCAACCAGGGGTCGCTTGCCAGCGCGTCGGGGATGTCGGCATAGGGCAGGCGATGACTGGCGTCGCTCCAGTCGACGCGGCTGACGTCGCCGTCGGGGGCAAAGGCCAGCTGGATCGCATCGACCGGCGCCTTCGAGAAAATCTGGATCGCGGTGTAAACCGTGGCTTCTTCGAACACCTGATGGGACCGGAAATCCAGCCATTTTTCCAGATGGCGCCCGCCATGAACCAGCGCGCGCAACCCTGCGCCATATACCAGCGTCGGCCACAGGTTCGGCGCGATATAGCCCATCCGCCCGCCGTCGTTCAGCAGCGCCAGACCCTTTTCAATAAAGGGCAGATACAGGTCGAAATTGCCTGTCACCGTCGACACATACGGCCCGGCGCCGCTTGATCCCGACACCATCCACGCCGCCATGTCGGCATGGACCTTCACGAAGTTCTGAAATTTCACATAGGGCGGGTTGCCGATGACGGCATCGAAACTGCCCAGCGCGAAATCGCCCTCCCACTCGAACGTGTTGATCCGGTCGCGTTCGTCGGCGTCCAATATGTCGCGCTTGTTGTAAAAGCGCTTGTCGACCAGACTGTTGCCGCACTGGATATTGTCGTCCAGCCCCGACAGCGGCTTGTTCGGCATCGCGGTGTGCAGCCACAAAGACAGCTTGGTGATTTCGACCGACGCCGGGTTGATGTCGACCCCGAACAAATTGTTCGCCAGGATCTGGCTCGTGATTTCGTCTTCAACGGGCAAGCGCTCAATCGCGCCGGTCTGACGCGCGATCGCCGCCGCCGCAGCAAATTCGCCTTCCAGATGTTTCAGCGCGACGATCAGAAAGGCGCCCGATCCGCACGCGGGGTCCAGAATGCGGATGTTTTGCAGCCGCTTCCAATAGGATGCGGCCGCCTCGCGTGACGGGTCGCCCGCCGTCGGCCATCCCGCCTCCGCCTTCCACGCCGCGAACAACGGATCGACCGTCTCTTCGATGATCCGCCGCACTGCCCATTCGGGCGTGTAATACACGCCGTCGCGTTTGCGTTTGGTCACATCGGTCAGCGATGTCCGGCCCTCTGCATCGGCCTCCAGCTTTTCCAGCTCGACGATCGACTGCTCGAAAATATGGCCCAGCGTGTACAGGCCGATGCTGTTCTTCGCGTCGCCTTCGCGCGCGAAATTATAGGTCGCCGACAGGAAGAACAATGTCTGCTTGTGCTCGGCCAGCTTGGCGTCGTTCAGCCCCTGTCCGTATCGCACAAAGATATGGTTGGGCAGATCAAGGCCGTCGATCGCGTCGTCTTGCGCGAACAATCCGCCGTTGAACCGATGGATCGTCACCTCGCCCAGCGGGCCGCCGCTATTCATGATCCGGAAAATGAGTTTCAGCCGCCGCCACACTTCGTCGCCATTCGCTTCCAGCAAGCTGTCCTGGCTAAAGGTCTTAAGCTGGTCCTGCAGCGCGCCCGACGGGAAGCCGACCCGTCCGCCCATATCCTCGGCGAACATCACGAAAATCAACCGGTCGAGCAATTTCTGGCCCAACCGCACGGCGCCGCCCCGCGTCATGCCTTCGGGACGCTGCAACATGATCTGGTCGATCAGCACTTCGCGATAGCCGCGATAATGCTGATAAAAATCGCCCTCCAGCTTTTCTTCGGCCTTGCCCTGTTTCTGGATCAGCCGCTCGAGCCGCGTGCGTCCGGCGTCGCTCAGCAGCATGTTGGGCTGGAACAGCCGCCAGAACAGGAAACGGTCGAACGCGCTGTCGTCGTTGTCGCCGAGCAAGGTCGCCGGGTTGAACAGGTCGCCGCCGTCGATCTTGAACCGCAGATAGCGATCGGGGAAATGGTCCCACCAGTACAGGCGGAACTCGTTCATGTCGGTGACGATGGCAAAGCGCGGCTGGACGGGCTCGTTGCCGAACAGCCCGCGCCGCGCGTTCCACAGATAATCCTTCGCCTGCTGGACCGGTGACCTGTTGTTGCCTTTGCGATTCTGCGGCTTGTCGAGGCCCGATTTGACATCCTTGAATTCGCACACGACTTGCGGAATCTCGGGACGGATGCCGCCGAAATGCCCGATCGCCAGATCGGCTTCGCCGCGATTGCCGGTCTGTCCGGCGCCCGCGATCGCGAATTTCGGTTTGAGGTGAAAACTATCGGCGCCAGTACCATCCTCGCGATAGCCCCAGGTTTCGACAAAGAAGCGTTGGATGAACGAGGCTTCGGCTTTCGTTTCTTTTTTCTCCGCGCGCTTGTGCCAGTCGGCGACACGTGTTTTCAGAATATCGTCCTGCCCGTTTTCCAGAAAATCGCGAAACTCGTAGTGGAGTTCGGCCTTCAGGAAGTCACGATCGAGCAGCGGTTTGAAACGGTCTTGGGCCATGAGAGGCGATGTGCCGCAACGCGAACGAAAATGCCACCACAGACCGAGCGGAAATGGCGATCATTGACACTGTCGATCCTTGCGGACCGATAAATTCGGTGTATCAATCGTGCCGATGGCGTCCGAACAATTTGACCTTGGCTTCACCGAAGCGCCCGCGATCAATCGCACCGAGCCCGATCTGGGCGAAGTGCGCGAAGATGCACTGGCGTTGATCGCTGCGGCGCGCACCGTGTCGGCCGATGCGCCGTGGGATGCGGCGAAGCTTCGCTACAATCGCCTGATCTTTCCCCATCTGGTAAGCTGGCTGCCCACCGATGAGGCTCAGCAACTCTGCTTCGCGTTCGAGGCGGAGGCGCAGCGGATCGACGAATTGCTCGCCGCCTGACCTTCGCGCGAAAAACCCCTTTCCTACATTATCCCGCCATGCCAGCCTCGCGATCTGGCTCTTTGACTCGTCCGAACCCGCTGCTCCACCGCGCGCCAAACATTGCGGCCGCGCGCGACCTTTGCGATGTTTCGCCCGCGCGCATTGTGGGTGACCTTTGCGACCTTTGATCGATTAAAGCCTCAAAAGCCCCAAATCCGATGCCCACATGCGGGGCTTTTGTGGCTTTAAGAGCCTGCTGACAGCGCGCATTTCCCCTGCTAACGCGCCCGCATGACCACGCCCATGTCCCACATCCGCAACTTCTCCATCATCGCGCATATCGATCATGGCAAATCGACGCTCGCCGACCGGTTGATCCAGTTCACTGGCGGGCTGACCGCGCGCGAAATGTCGGCGCAGGTGCTCGACAATATGGACATCGAAAAAGAGCGCGGGATCACCATCAAGGCGCAGACGGTGCGCCTGAAGTATAAAGCGCACGACGGCGAGACCTATGAGCTCAACCTGATGGACACCCCGGGCCATGTCGACTTCGCCTATGAAGTGTCGCGGTCCTTGGCGGCGTGCGAGGGCGCGTTGCTGGTCGTCGACGCGGCGCAGGGGGTCGAGGCGCAGACGCTGGCGAATGTGTATCAGTCGATCGAGCACGACCATGAAATCGTGCCGGTGATCAACAAGATCGACCTGCCCGCCGCCGACGTCGACAAGGTGAAGGCCGAGATCGAGGATATCATCGGCCTGCCCGCCGACAATGCCGTGCTCGCCTCGGCCAAGTCAGGGATCGGGATCGAGGAAGCGCTTGAGGCGATCGTCACCCGCATCCCGCCGCCGAAGGGCGACGCGAGCGCGCCGCTGACCGCGATGCTCGTCGACAGCTGGTACGACCCCTATCTCGGCGTCGTCATCCTGATCCGCGTCATCGACGGGGTGCTGAAAAAGGGCCAGCAGATCAAGTTCATGCAGGCGGGCACCATCCACCTGATCGACCGCGTCGGCTGTTTCACGCCCAAGATCGAGCAGCTCGCCGAGCTCGGCCCCGGCGAGATCGGCTTCATCACCGCGCAGATCAAGGATGTTGCCCAAGCGCGCGTCGGTGACACCGTGACCGATGCGAAGCGCCCTGCGGCCAAGGCGCTGGCAGGGTTCAAGGAAGTCCAGCCGGTCGTGTTCTGCGGCATGTTCCCGACCGACGCGAACGACTTCGAAAAATTGCGTGAGAGCATCCAGAAGCTGCGCCTCAACGATGCCAGCTTCTCGTTCGAGATGGAAAGCAGCGCGGCGCTCGGCTTCGGCTTTCGCTGCGGTTTCCTCGGCCTGCTCCACCTCGAGATCATCCAGGAGCGGCTGACCCGCGAATATGACCTCGACCTGATCACCACCGCGCCCAGCGTCGTTTACAAGCTCAAGCTGGGGCACACGAAGAACGAGGCGGCGAAGGAGATCGAGCTCCACAACCCCGCCGACATGCCCGACCCCAACCGCATCGACGAGATCGAGGAGCCGTGGATCGAGGCGGTGATTTACGTCCCCGACGAATATCTCGGCTCGATCCTGAAGCTGTGCCAGGACCGCCGCGGGGTGCAGAAGAACCTGACTTATGTCGGCGGCCGTGCCCAGATCACCTATGAACTGCCGCTCAACGAAGTGGTGTTCGATTTCTACGACCGGCTGAAGAGCATCAGCCGCGGCTATGCGTCGTTCGACTATCACCAGATCGGCCACCGCCCCGGCGACCTCGTCAAGATGAGCATCCTCGTCAACAACGAGCCGGTCGATGCGCTGAGCATGATCGTCCACCGCGGCACCGCCGAGACGCGCGGGCGCGGCATGTGCGAGCGGCTGAAAGACCTGATCCCGCGCCATATGTTCAAGATTCCGATCCAGGCAGCCATAGGCGGGAAAGTGATCGCCCGCGAAACCATCGCCGCGCTGCGCAAGGACGTGACCGCCAAATGCTATGGCGGCGACGCGACCCGCAAGAAAAAGCTGCTCGAAAAGCAGAAAGAGGGGAAAAAGCGGATGCGCGAATATGGCAATGTGAACATCCCGCAGGAGGCGTTTATCGCCGCGCTGCGGATGGGAGACGACGCCTGACCGGGCTTGCCAAAAGCGCGGTTGTCGGGCTGGCATTGCTGTTTGCCGCCTGCGCTCCCGCCACAGTCGGGCCGGTGAAGGGGGAGCGGGCGATGAGCGACAAGCCGATCATGACGTGGCCCGACCTGCTGACGCGTGCGAAGCCGGTGGCCGACGCGACCCTAAGCTATGGCAAGGATGCGTTGCAGGTCGTCGATGTGTGGGTGCCGAAAGGCACCGGACCGCACCCCGCAGTGATCATGATCCACGGCGGCTGCTGGCAGACCGCGATTGCCGAGCGCGACATCATGAATTGGATCGCGGACGATCTACGCTCGCACGGCGTCGGGGTGTGGAATATCGAGTATCGCGGTGTCGATCGTGGTGGCGGTATGCCGGGGACTTACGAAGATGTCGGGCGCGCCGCGGATCTGTTCGCGGCAGAAGGCGCGACATATGGGCTGAAGACCGATGGGGTGCGGATCGCCATCGGGCACAGCGCCGGCGGCCATCTGGCGCTGTGGTTGGCACGGCGGCCGGGTCTTGCGGCGGACGACGCGCTTCGTGGGCCGAGCCCGATCCGTATCGATGTCGCGATCAGCCAAGGCGGGTTGCCCGACTTGCGCGCCGGGGCAGCAAGCACCGACCATGCGTGCGGCGCCGAAGCACCGGCGGCGATGGCGAAGGGCGACTATGCGCGCACCTCGCCGCCCGAAATGCCGCTGGGCGCCGCGCGCGAGATGCAGTTCAACAACGACCGCGATCGCATCACCCCGCCCGCGACGGGCGCAGCCTATATCACCGCGATGGCCAAGCGCGGGCGGGCGGTAACGATGGACGTGACCCCGGGCGAAGGGCATGTCGAACTGATCGCGCCGGACAGCGCAAGCTGGGGCAAACAGCGTACGGCGATCCTGACGGCGCTGGGGCTATCCGCCGCCGCGCCTACACCTCGATAACGATCCGCACCTTCGCTGGATTGGTGCCGGCGGCGTGGGCAATTTCAGCGCGGGTTCGCGCGATCAGGTCAGCCAGGCTCTGGCCTGTCGCCGGGCTGTTGCCGCTCAGCAGGCTGGTGGCCGACACGCCAAGCAGCTGGGACAGCGCCTGCAATCGCGCGGCTTTCGGTCGCGACCGGTCCTGCTCCCAATGACAGATGGCGGCGACGCTGATCGTCAGCCGATCGGCAACGTCCGTCTTGCTCAGTCCTCGCGCCCGGCGTAGCCGCGAGAGCCGCGCGCCAAGCGTTTCGGTCGTGGGTGCCTCTTCGATCAAGGGGGTAATCGGCGCGTGGATCACGAAATTGGGTACCTTATAGGCCTCTTGTATGAGGACACGGTGCTACAAGTTGACCAACGAAGCGGCTTTCAACATCTCACCAATCGCGCGGCGCGGCGGCGGCGAATTGCCAGCGGCGCGCGGCGTCCCTATCGTAGTCCGGCTGGGAGGCAGGGATGACCACGATGGAGGGGCAGGGGCCAAGAAAAACCAAGGCGATGGCGGACATTTCGGTGCACAGCGCGCTGAACGACGGCACCGCAGTATGCTTGCGCACCATCACCACCGACGACGAGCAATTGCTGCGCGACGGGATCGCCAAATTGTCGGCTGACTCGCGCTATCTACGCTTTTTCTCGCCGGCGCCGATCCTGCCAGACGCGGTGATCGAGCGGCTCGTCGACGTCGATGGGCACGACCATATCGCATGGGGGGCGATCTGCACCGAATGCGAAGGGCAGCCAGCGATCGGCGCGGTCCACGCGGTACGGTATAGCGGCCACGGCCGCGCTGGCGAGTTTTCGGTCGCGGTGCTCGACGAATTCCAGGGTCGGGGGCTGGCGCGGATGATGACCGCGGCGCTGCTTGTTCATTGTCTGGCCGAGGGGCTGACCGTGCTCGATGTGCATATCCTTTCGGAAAATGCAGCAGCAAAACGGCTGGTGAAATCGCTCGATGCCGAATGGACGGGAGAGTCGGCGGGAGTGGCCGAATATCGGCTAGATGTCGCGGCGGGGATCGCGGCGCTTCGCGCCGATACTGCTGCTCCAGGGGTGCAGAATGTGCTGCGGGCGCTGGCGCGGGCTGGCTAGCATCGGGCGATAGTCCCTCCCACCGCCGGGGGTCGCTGCCGACGGCGGGAGGGTAGGCCATGGACAGAGCGCCGAAGCATTGCGTCCATGCCGCCCGCATAGCCGCATTGAGATGACAAAGTGGTGACGCGGGTCACAAGAGGGCATCAACCGAAAAAATTTCCCGCCACGACAAAGGGCGCCGGAATCAATTCCGGCGCCCTTCGCGCTGCCCTTTTAGGGAAGGCAGACCTTATTTTTTCGCAGGATCAGCCGGTGCCATGGCGCCGGTTTCCGACGGAGCGATTTCGCCATTGTCGTCCATCGCGTTCGCCTTTTCTTCGCCGGCCGCTTCGACCGCATCAGCCTTGGCTTCTGTGGCTTCCTTGGCCGCACCTTCCGGCATGGCGTCGGCCTGCGCGTCGATCACGTCTGCCTGAGCTTCGGCCTGATCTTCGACCTTATCGGCTGCAGGGCTCTGGCAGGCGCCAAGAGCGAGGGCGGACGTGGCGGCGAGGGTAATGAACATCTTGCGCATATTGAGTGACTCCCAAAGTTGACTCCGGGGCTTAACGCGGGGTGAACGATAGGGTTGCAACGAAATCGTCAAATAGCTGCAAATGGCTTGGAATTATGGTGATCGCCCAGCGATGTTACGCGGCGCAAAAAAAGAGGGCGCCGAAACGCCCTCTTTCGTAGATCCCTTTCTGACCGCTATCAGAAGCGCTGTTGGCGCTCGTACAGGTCACGATAATGTTGGATACGCGTGACGCGAAGTCCCGGCATGCCGCTGCGATCAATCGACCGCTGCCAGCTCGCAAATTCCTCGAGCGTAAGCCCGTAACGTTCGCACACTTCATCGACAGTCAACAGGCCACCGTTAACGGCCGCGACGACCTCTGCCTTGCGGCGAACGACCCAACGGGTCGTCGATGGAGGCGGCAGCGAGTCGATCGTTAGCGGTTCGCCGAGGGGGCCGATGACCTGAGCCGGCCGGATTTTCTGATTCTCGATCATATTCATTCCATGGTTTCATCGTCGGGGGGGATTTGGTCCGACGCGATTGTTTTTAAATCAGAGGGGTTCAACATCGGCTGAAATCCTCTGGTAAACAGGTCGTTCATAGTTTCGGGCAGAGCGTTCACGCCGTCCGACAGATCGAAGAAACGAACGATATTCGGCGCCGTTTGTTCCGACGTGCGGCGCGACCCTGCGAACATATGGCGCAGCGCGTTAAGCGTCGCGGCGTGGGCCTGACGAGTCGCATGCGCGCGCAACAGCCGGACGGTCGGCTGCGCGGCCTGCCGCGCGCTGGATGTGGCCAACAGGATGTCAAAGCCGGGCTTTGACAGTCTGGCTGCGCCGGCAAGGCGTGGAAATTCGGAAGGGGCGATATTCATGATGCTGGTCTAGCGCCGACCACCTAAGGTCCAGTAAATGCCCATTTCATCGCTTGTTAGCGAAGCTTAACCCCCGTCAATATCTTGACGGTCGCGGCAGAAAAGCTGGCTTTTTTGGATGTGCATCCCTAGATGGCGCGCATCATGATCGAGACGATTTCCTCTCTTTCCGGCCTTGCGCAGGCCGATTTTCAGCTGGCGATGCCGCTGAAGGACCGGCGAATCGTCGTTGCAATGTCTGGCGGAGTCGACTCGAGCGTCGTCGCGGCGCTTGCGGCGCGATCGGGCGCCGAAGTGATCGGCGTCACGCTCCAATTATACGATCATGGCGCCAAGGCGAAACGCGTCGGCGCGTGCTGCGCGGGCCAGGACATCAAGGACGCGCGCGCGGTAGCCGACCGGTTGGGTTTCGCCCATCACGTCTATGATCATGAAAGCCGCTTTCGCGACACGGTGATCGATCAGTTTGCCGACGAATATCTGATGGGGCGGACGCCGATCCCCTGCGTGCGGTGCAACATGGGGGTGAAGTTCACCGACCTGTTTGCCCTGGCCAAGGAGTTGGGTGCCGATTGCCTCGCGACCGGCCATTATGTCCGGCGCGTGATGGGGCCGAACGGTGCCGAACTGCACCGGGCGGTCGATCCGGCGCGCGACCAGAGCTACTTCCTGTTCGCCACGACGCAGAACCAGCTAGACTTTCTGCGCTTTCCGCTTGGCGGGATGGAGAAGAGCGTGGTGCGCGAAATCGCGCGCGAGCTGGGGCTGGGCGTTGCGGCAAAGCCCGACAGCCAGGACATTTGCTTCGTTCCCGATGGCGATTATGCCACACTGGTCCGCAAGCTGCGTCCCGAGGCCGACGATCAGGGCGACATCGTCCACGTCGATGGCACGGTGCTCGGCGCGCACAAGGGGCTGATTCATTACACCGTCGGCCAGCGCCGCGGGATCGAGATCGGCGGACAGGCCGAGCCGCTTTATGTCATCCGCCTTGATGCGGTCGAAAAGCAGGTGATTGTCGGTCCGCGCCGCGCGCTCGCGGTGGCGGGTGCGCGACTGGGCGAAGCGAACTGGCTGGGCACGGTCGATGGCCGTGACGTGATGGCGAAGGTGCGCAGCATGGCGCGGCCGGTACCCGCGCATGTTGCAGGCGACCGGCTGATTTTCGCCGCCCCCGAATATGGCGTCGCGCCCGGGCAGGCAGCAGTGCTTTACGACGCGGCGGACAGCTCGCGCGTCCTGGGCGGCGGCTGGATCGAAGAAACCTTCGCCGACGCCGCGTGATGCGCCGGTGCAACCATTGACATTCCTGCCTGTTGGTTCAGCCTGACGACTGAAAAAACGGGGAGACTATGATGATCAACTGGGTTTTGCGCGGCGCGTTGCTGCTCTGGGCGGCATTGTTTGCGATCGTTGGTGTGCAGGGTGTGCTGAACCCTGCGAGTTATACCGAAACCTTTGGCATCCTGATCGACGGCGTTGCCGCGAATACCGTCCGCGCCGATCTGTCCTCGTTCTTTCTGGTCGCATCGGCGAGTGCCGCGATCGGCGCGCTGGTTCCGGGATGGAGCCGCGCCGTGCTCGTTCCGGGCGCGCTCTTCGGCACCGCTTTGCTCGGCCGATTGCTCGGCGCCGGAATGGGCGATCTGGTCAGTGTCGAGATCGTTCGCGCGATGATCATCGAGACGCTGTCGGTCATCCTGATGGTTGGCAGCTGGTGGGTGTTGTCGCGACCGGCGGTGGCAGCCGATCCGGCGCTGGGGTCGGCGGGTTTGGGCGACGGCACCGCGCTTTGACCGCAGCTTTGCTTGTATTTTAGACGATATTATGCGTATCTGAGCGCGGGTCGCTTCTTGTTTCCTTTATGGAGAGGAGGGGGCGTATGGCAACCGATGATGATAAGCGGACACCTTCGGATAGACGGTCGACAGACAGGCGCGTCATTGAAGATCCCGATTACAAAGGACCCGATCGCCGCATGGGCGACCGGCGCAAGGGCAAGGATCGCCAGACGCCTGGCTGAGCGCGGCGCACAGGAGTTTTTCGTTGGCTGAACCGATCGTGCCGCGTCTGAGCGTCGACATTGTGTCCGATGTCATGTGTCCATGGTGCATCATTGGCTGGCTGAAGTTTCAGGCGGTCATGGCGCATTTCGCCGGCCGGTTGGATTTTCGGGTGCAATGGCATCCGTTCGAACTCAACCCCGCCATGCCGCCCGAGGGTGAGGACGCCGCCGCGCATGTCATGCGCAAATATGGGATCACCGCCGAACAGAGCCGCGCGAACAGCGGCAAGATGGCGGGCGTCGCCGCCGATCTGGGATTTGCATTCAACCGCGGTCCCAGTTTCCGGATGCGCAACAGTTTCGACGCGCACCGCTTGCTGACGTGGGCGGGGGCGCTTGAAGAGCCCGAGCAGGCCGCGGCGACCGGGGTGCAGACCGCGCTGAAGCTGGCGCTTTTTGCGGCCCATTTCACCGACAATCGCGACGTCAGTGACCATGATGTACTGGCCGATGTCGCCGCTTCGGTGGGGCTAGATCGCCACCGCGCCGCCGCGATCCTGGCTTCGGGCGAGTTCGGCGAAATGGTACGGACCGAAGAGGCGTATTGGGCCGATCAGAATATCACGGGCGTCCCGGCGTTCGTTCTGGGCGGGCGGATGCTGATCCCCGGCGCGCAGGATCCCGAGATGTTCGTTCGCGTGATCGAAAATAAGGTGCTGGCGGCCGCGGCCTGAGGAACGGGGGAGGAGGGCGGCGCGTTTGTCCACCGTCCTCTTTCAAGGAGCCGATCATGGCCGAGACCCCGCGCAACGCCGACACCCAAGCCCCCGAAGCCCATAACCGCGAGCAGGACGACGAGGACGCGCAGGCGCAGAGCGTCGCCGAGGCGGCGCGCAAAGAACGCCCGCTGGGCGACAGCGAAAAGGCGAAAACCGGTGACGCCAGCGACGATGTGCAGGATCTGGTCGATCATATGCACCAGATGGAGCGATCGGGTCAGATCGACATGGACGCCTATCGCGGCGAGCGCAGCGACGACGACGAGGATGGCGAGCTGGGTCCCGGAGGGATTGAAGACGACGAGCCGCGCGGCGCGCCTTAATCAATCGCGGCGGCACCCTTAGTGTTAATCGTCCAGACGTCCACGTCATTGGGCGCGTCGTCGGGCGGCGGGGGCAGGTCTTCACGCAGCGGATTGTTCGGTCCGGCGAGCTGGCGATCGATGTCCATCGCGATCAGTTGCGCCACCGGGCCGTCGCCTTCGGCGCCATAGTCGGCGCGGCGCGCGGTCAGGTAGGCGGTGCGTTCGGATGCTGGCAACCCCGCCGCTTCGGCATAGAGCCGAACGATCTGCAACCAGGGCGCTTCGTCGGTCAGCACATCCTCGGCCCAGCGGCTGAACGGCCCGCCCGCGGCGCGCCAATGGTCGCCCTCCCACTTCAGGAAGAACAGGACGCGTGATCCGCGCGGGAACATATAACGGTTGCACGCCCCGGCAAAACTTTGGGGATGCGCTTCCTGAAGCTCATAGGGATTGCTGAGCAGCGCGTCGGCACCCGTCGCGATCGATCCCGGCATTGCGAGCGGGCCGGCCGGCATCTCGCCCTTGATCGCCGCCAGCGGCTGGACCTCGATCTGCTGTTCGGGGGTGCTGTCGGGCGCGAAGTCGCCCTCTGACACCGTGGCGAGCAGGATGAGGTCGGCATCCGCGACCAGTTCCATATTCGTCGGCACACGGTAACCCGGGGCGGGCGAACAGGCGGCCGCCGTTATCGGCGCGGCGAGTGACAGGGCGGCGGCGAAAGCGATGAGTGTGCGCATGGGCCGCAGACTAGGCCCTTGCGCCGTGGTTGGGAAGCGGGCGCTGCTTTCGGGCAATTCGTCGGAGGCGCTGGATCGAAAGCCCATTCCGGACGTATGAAGAAGGTGATTTCCGCAGGCGATCCCCGCCCGGCGGCAAGGAGAATGACGATGGCTGAGCATGACCATAGCGCAATCAAGGAACATATGGACGTCATCGGCGCCGACGGCGTCCATATCGGCACCGTCGACCATCTCGACGGCGAGCGGATCAAGCTGACCAAAAGCGACAGCGGCGACGGCAAGCATCATTATTTGCCCGCCGGCCTGGTCGCCAGCGTCGATGGCGACACGATCCGCCTGTCGGCCACCGGCGCCAACGCCGTCGATCTGTTCGAAGAGGCCGAATAGCTTTTTCGAGATAACCAAAAGGCCGGCGTCCCGATCGGGCGCGTCGGCACGAAAGTGGCCCGTCCCCTGACCGGGGGCGGGCCGTTTTTATGCGCGGTCCGAACCAGGGCGCCCGATGAAAGATCGCCAAGGTCATCCACGGCGCGTCTGCGTAAAAAGTCGCAAAGGTCGCGCGCGGTCGCGATGTTTCGCGCCGCGGCGCGGCAACGGTTTCAACGTGTCAAAGAGCCAGGAGCCGGAGGCTGGCATATCTCCGCGATGTAGGAAAGCGTGCGCGGATCCTATTTCGCATCATTTCGCATCGGTCCCCAGGCCGGGGTGGCGCGGCGGCGCGGCGATGCCTATCTAGGCCATAATGACGGACAAGGGTCGGAACAGGGTGGTGATCGCCCGGCTGCGCACGGCGCCGCTGGTCGCGTGGCAGGCGGGGTGCCTTGGGCTGCTCGGCCTATTGCTCGCCCGGCTGGAATGGGGCGGCGATCCCGTCGATGTTTTTCGCAACATGATCTTTGTCCATCCGCTGGTGATGCTTGGTATCGCCGCGGTGCTGGCCGGCTGGGCCTATTGGCTGAGCATATGGCGGCGGCGCAGCGCCTATCTGCGCCACGACGGCGTGTCGCTCTATTGCGGCGGCGCGCATCGGTGGCCGCTGGTGCTGATCCGCGACGTCATCGTCACGCGCAGCGAGGTCGGCGTGCGATCGCTACGGCTGGTCGTCGACGACGACAGCGAGGTGACGCGCGAACTGGTGAAGCTGTACATGCTGGACGAGCGGCCCGAGGTGGTGCGCGACGCGGTGATGTTCGCCGTGGCGCGGGCGGGGGGTGTTGGGGTTATGGGGGCGTCGGTGCATTGAGGGGGGAGGGGTAAGTCGGTTTCACGCGAAGGCGCGAAGCGCCACCCCTCTTTCGTCACCCCGGACTTGATCCGGGGTCCATGCGGCGCCGGCGGAATGGATGCCGGATCAAGTCCGGCATGACGAATGAGGGGGGAGGTGTGAGGGTGTGGGATCACGCGCACAACGGCGGCAACCCCAGCTCCTCCGCCAAATCGCGCCAATCCGGGTTCGCCGCCTCAATCAGCGCGATCTTCCACTTGCGCTGCCAGTTCTTGTGTCGCGTCTCGCGCGTGATCGCGGCGTGCATCGTCCCGGCGAGTTCGAACCAGACGAGCGTTTTGACGCCATAGCGTTTGGTGAAGCCATCGAAGCTGCCGTCCCGATGCTGGCTGATGCGCCGGATCAGGTGCGAGGTGACGCCGGTGTAGAGCGTGCCGTGGCGCGCGCTGGCCATGATATAGGCGCAGGGCTGAACGTCGGCGTGCATGGGGTGGAGGCTAGGGCGGCGATGGACCCCGGATCAAGTCCGGGGTGACGAAGTCTAGCCCAAACCGGATGCTTCCCCGCGCTTCGTCATGCCGGACTTGATCCGGCATCCAAGCAACCTATCGATTAGCGATCGCGATATTGATCGCGGATATTGTCGTTGAAATATTCGCCCTTTGACGACGCCGCCAACAGGCCATTGTAGATATATTGCGGAACGCCGTAGTAGTCGTAAGTGCGGCCGCTGGTGAAGGTGATTGCCAGCGTAAGGCTGGCCGCGTTGTATTCCGCCGCGCGGATTGCCGAGGAAGAAAAATAGGGCATTGGGTTGCTCCCACAAAAAGAGGGCGGGCATTGCTGCCCGCCCTGCAATTACGCGTACTGGATAAGCACCCAGACGACTGCTTTGCCGGCGTACGGCGGCATGCGGTTGCCCTTGGCGATCGGGGCGGTCGTGGAGGGCGTGCCTTCAACCTTCCAGATGCCACTTTCGGGGCAGTTCGTACCAGTGGCGGCGCGGGTCCCGATGCGGGATTTGGTCGTGTGGTTCATGTAATTAAACTCCATACTGTTGCAAGAATGCAAACTGAGGAGTAACGACACGCTTGAAAGCGGGCGTGGAGTTTACTCCTCAACCCGACAGGAAGAGGTGGTTCCAACACCTGTTTCCGATCAGGAGGCGAGAGTCGCGATGCGGCTCTCGCCTTTTGCATTTCCGAAATACCACGCCCGGTATGAACGTCAATCGGAAATCAACTATTAGACTAATTTTTAGGCTGATGGGCCGTGCTCGAATTTGGCCTGCGGCGGGTCGTCACTCCGTGCCGCGGCAGTCCGTGAATAAAATCACTTATTTTCAAGTATATAATCCAATTCATCGTAGTTGATGATTTTAACCCGTCGTGCTATGCGTGTTAGAGATAAGCTTTGGAGAGAAGTTCAATGAGCAGCTTAAACCCTAGGGATCGAAGCCGGAGTCCGCGCTTTCCAAGCCAGTCGTTGGATGAATCGCTGCGTCATGCTGAAGCAATTTACCATGCAGTTCATCGTAGCTCAGTGGATTCAGCTACAATCTATCAATTGATGGGCTTCTCCGGAAAGACGGGCACAAGTGCTAAGGCTTTGGGCTCTTTAAGGCAGTATGGGCTGATAGAAGGGATCGGGGAAAAAACTCGAATATCCGATCTGGCTCTTGCAATTCTTGAACCAGAATCGGCCTCAGAGAAATCTTCTGCGATTCGTACCTCGTCGAAAAGTCCCGACGTTTTTGGGGAAGTGCTTACGCGCTTTGATGGGCGTGTGCCCCAAGCGGATGAAGCTATTAGAGCTTTTTTGATCCGAGAGTTGGGCTTTCAGAAGAACTCAGCAGACGAGTGCATCAAGGCGCTTCGGCAAAGTTTGGCATATGCCGACAGTTTTAGCCGAGATTCTGAGGTAAGCCCTCAGCCAATTTCGGTAGAGGCGCCGCCGCTCACGGAGATACCCCCTACCCCTGAACCCGACAAAGAGGTTCAAAGAGAAGTTCGATCGGTCGACGGGGAGTTGGTGATTATCCCTTTGACAAAAGAGTGCAGGGCAGAGCTGCGGATCGTTGGCAAACTCAACGCTCGTGCGATCAAAAACTTAATTCGCCACATCGATTTGCTGGCTGATGTATGGGCAGAGGACGAAGATGAGCTAGAGTCCTAACGACTCATCCTCAAATCTCTGCTTCCGGAAGTCGTTTTTGTAAGTTGGTTCTCAAACCGAAAACCCGCCCGCATTCCTCCGGTTCGAGCTCGCCGCCAGCACTTTCTTGCCCTGCGGGGTCAGCGCCCATTTGGCGCCCTGTTTCACCACCAGTCCCAGCGTGACGAGTTCGTCGCGGATCGGGTCGGTGGGGAGTTGGGGGCGGCGGTTCGACAGGCCTTCGAGCGTCGAACGCTGCGGCTGGCTGAGGATGATCAGTTTCTGTTTTTCGGTCATTTGGGTTCTTCTGCTTGTTGCGGGCGCCGCGATGGCGGTCTTGCCGCTCTTAGCCCACCCCGCTGCGACTAACCAGCAAGCTGGTAAGTCTCGCTGCCCCTCCCGCAAGCGGGAGGGGTTTTAAGATTGCTTACTCGGCGGCGATGCCGGCTTTGGCGAACATATCTTCGCCGTCGGTTTCGGCGGTGATCACCGGGGCGGTGTCGTCGTTCGCCTTAGCTTTCTTGCGGTTGTCGAAGCTGGACCAGACATTGTTCCACTCGCCGCGGGTCGCGCCCTTGCTGTATTCGGTCGCGCGGGTTTCGAAGAAATTGGCGTGCTCGACGCCGTTGAGCAGCGGGGCGAGCCAGGGGAGCGGGTGTTCCTCGATCATGTAGATCGGCGAAAAGCCGAGTTGGCCCAGGCGCCAGTCGGCGATGTAGCGGATGTAGCGCTTGATTTCCTTGGGCGTCATGCCGGGGACGGGGCCCTGTTCGAACGCCAGGTCGATGAACGCATCCTCGAGCCGCACCGTTTTCTGGCAGGTGTCGATGATGTCTTCCTTCACCGCCTTGGTCAGGCAGTCGCGTTCCTTAGTGAAGGTGTGGAACAGCTTGATGATGCCTTCGCAATGCAGGCTTTCGTCGCGGATCGACCAGCTGACGATCTGGCCCATGCCCTTCATCTTGTTGAAGCGCGGGAAGTTCATCAGCATCGCAAAGCTGGCGAAGAGCTGAAGCCCTTCGGTAAAGCCGCCGAACATCGCGAGGGTGCGCGCGATATCCTCGTCATTGTCGACGCCGAACTGCTGCATATAATCGTGCTTGGCGCGCATCTCGTCATATTCGAGGAACATGCCGTACTCGCTTTCGGGCATGCCGATGGTGTCGAGCAGGTGGCTGTACGCCGCGATATGCACGGTTTCCATGTTGCTGAATGCGGTCAGCATCATCTTGATTTCGGTCGGCTTGAACACGCGGCCATATTTGTCGTGGTAGCAATCCTGCACCTCGATATCGGCCTGGGTGAAGAAGCGGAAAATCTGGGTGAGCAGGTTGCGTTCATGGTCGCTGATCTTTTGCGCCCAGTCGCGGCAATCCTCGCCCAGCGGCACTTCCTCGGGCACCCAATGGATCTGCTGCTGGCGCTTCCAGAAATCGAACGCCCAGGGGTATTCGAAGGGCTTGTAGGTGTTGCGGGATTCTAGAAGGGGCATTGCGGTTACACTCCAGAAATTCGGGCGGTCAAAGGGACCGCAACATGGGCATCACGCCGGCGAGCATGAATATCGTGCCGGCGATCATGAACAGGATGCCCGAGAGCTGACTCTTTTTAGCTCCCGGGTCTTCGGCTGCCTTGCGCCCGCGCATCGTCATCACGGCGCTGAGCGCAAAGAAGGCCGCGGCAAGCGCGATGTATGTGGCGTTCACATTCATCGCGTGATCCCCGCGCGGCGCATCATTGGCAGGCCAGACATTCGTCGTAATCGGTGGTCTGCAGCTCGTACACCGGGGCTTCGGCGGTGTTGTCGGCCTCGACCCCGCCCGCGAAGCCGGCGCGCTGGACCGATTTCGAGCGGAGGTAATAGAGCGATTTGATGCCGAGTTCCCAAGCGCGGTAGTGGAGCATGAGCAGGTCCCATTTCTCGACGTCGGCGGGGATGAACAGGTTCAGCGACTGCGCCTGATCGATATAGGGGGTGCGGTCGGCCGACAGTTCGAGCAGCCAGCGCTGGTCGATCTCGAAGCTGGTCTTGAAGCAATCCTTTTCGTCAACGCTCAGGAAGTCGAGGTGCTGGACGCTGCCGCCCTTTTCCAGAATCGAGTTCCAGATATTGTCGCTGTTCTTCGCCTTGTCGACGAGCAGCGCTTCGAGGTGCGGGTTGCGGATCGAGAAGCTGCCCGACAGCGTCTTGTGGGTGTAGATGTTCGCCGGGATCGGCTCGATGCACGCGCTGGTGCCGCCGCAGATGATGCTGATCGACGCGGTCGGCGCGATCGCCATCTTGCAGCTGAAGCGCTCCATTACGCCCTGATCGGCGGCGTCGGGGCAGGGGCCGCGTTCCTTGGCGAGGAGCATCGACGCCTGATCGACCTGGGCGCGGATGTGCTTGAAGACGCGCAGGTTCGACGATTTCGCCATTGCGCCCTCAAACGGAAGGCCGCGCGCCTGCAGGAAGCTGTGGAAGCCCATGACGCCGAGGCCGACCGAGCGTTCGCGGCTGGCCGAATATTTGGCGCGTGCCATTTCGGGCGGGGCGCGGTCGATATAGTCCTGCAAGACATTGTCGAGCATGCGCATCACGTCTTCGATGAAGCCCTTGTCGCCGTTCCACTCGTCCCAGGTTTCGAGGTTGAGCGACGACAGGCAGCAGACCGCGGTGCGATCGTTGCCGAGATGGTCGCGGCCGGTGGGCAGGGTGATTTCGCTGCACAGGTTCGAGGTGGTGACCTTGAGGCCGAGATCACGGTGATGCTTGGGCATCATGCGGTTCACCTGGTCGATGAAGATGATGTACGGCTCGCCGGTCGCGAGGCGCGTTTCGACGAGTTTCTGGAACAGGCTGCGCGCGTCGACGGTGTTGCGGACGCTCTGGTCCTTCGGCGAGCGGAGGTTGAATTCCTTGCCGTCGCGGACCGCTTCCATGAACTCGTCGGTGATCAGCACACCGTGGTGGAGGTTGAGCGCTTTGCGGTTGAAGTCGCCCGACGGTTTGCGGATTTCGAGGAATTCCTCGATCTCCGGGTGGCTGATGTCGAGATAGCAGGCGGCCGAGCCGCGGCGCAGGCTGCCCTGCGAGATCGCGAGGGTCAGGCTGTCCATCACGCGGACGAAAGGAATGATGCCGCTGGTCTTGCCGTTGAGGCCGACCGGTTCACCGATGCCGCGCACGCTGCCCCAATAGGTGCCGATGCCGCCGCCGCGGCTGGCGAGCCAGACATTTTCGTTCCACGTCTCGACAATGCCCTCGAGGCTGTCGGGGACCGAGTTCAGGTAGCAGCTGATCGGCAGGCCGCGGCCGGTGCCGCCGTTCGAGAGAACGGGGGTGGCGGGCATGAACCACAGCTTCGAGATATAGTCGTACAGGCGCTGGGCGTGATCCTGATCGTCGGCATAGGCCGACGCGACGCGCGCGAAGAGATCCTGATAGGATTCGCCGGGAAGCAGATAGCGATCCTCGAGCGTTTCCTTGCCGAAATCGGTGAGGAGTGCGTCGCGGCTGCGATCGGTCACGATGTCGAATCGACGGGCGTGGACTTTCGCCTCGCTGCTGTCGTTGAGCTTGACCGTTGCGGCCGTTTCGGGAGCCGATTCGTTCGCTACCGGCGCTTCGTTTTTCGTCAGTTCCACCGTCGCCACGTCGCTCGTCTCCACCCGTTCTGTCTCGCGAAAATCCATCATATTCGTCCCCGATTGCCACTGCGCCGCAGCGCATATGTTCCTGTCTTGTTCGACTCGGGACGAAGCCCCAGCCTAGCATCTATTCGGACCTTGGGGGCACATATTTTTGGCCGCACGAAGCACTTTTCCGAGCCCATATGACGTGGGCGACGGAAATCCGCCATTTTCGGCTAACCACTAATGCTTGGGGTGCCCCCTCGGCCGACCCACCATCTATAGTGCCACGTCGGCGCTGCGATGCAAGACGGTAAATGACGGTTTAGGGACTCGGTTCGTCGATATTTTGATTCGTCTCGTCGCTGGCGACGCCCGATCCAGCAGGGTCGCGCCAGCCTTTCCGCGGGATTGCGCGGATCTGGGCGCGATAGCGATGCGAACGGAAATTTTATGGCGTGAGAGGCGAGACGATGGCGCTGAGGGTGTCGGGCCGATGGCAACATCGTCGAGGCAGGCACCACAAGCCATCGCGCCGATAGCGGACAAAAAGAAAAGGCCCCGGCAATGCCGAGGCCCCTCTTTAGAATTCAAATCAGATTAAGCTTGCGCGCCGCCGTTACCGGAGCCGCCGCCGCCCATCCATCTCCAAAACCAACCCATAAGATATCTCCTGTCGGCACTGCCCACGAAGAACAGTTAACGGAGTATATACCATCTTTGGTAAGGTAAATCGAGTCTTAACCATAAAATTGCCACCAATCTGGCAGCTATCCCGTGCGGTTCTGCTGGGGGGCCGAAAGGGTTGCGGCGAGTTCTGAAAATAGCTGTGGTTTGCCAAGATGATAACCCTGCCCGACATCGCAGCCGAGGCCATTGAGCAGAGCCATGGTTTCGGCATCTTCAATGCCTTCGGCGACCGCAACCGCGCCCAGACGATGGGCTAGGTCAATGGTCGATTTCACCACTTCGAGGTTCCGCTGCGAATCGCGCATGGTCATCACGAATCGTTTGTCGATCTTGATTTCGTCGGCTTCGATTTCGGTCAGATATTCGAGGTTCGACTGGCCGGTGCCATAATCGTCGATCGACAGGCGAATGCCGGTGCGGCGGAGCTGGGCGAGCGTCTGGCGCGCCTGACGGCTATTTTCGATCTGCGCGGTTTCGGTGATCTCGATCGTGAGGGCTTCGGGCGGCAGATGATGTGCGGTCAACATGACGCGGATCGTGCCGACGAGGTCGCTGTGGTCGAGTAGCGTCGCCGACAGGTTGACTGACATGTTGATCCGATGGCCGCGCTCGTGAAGCTGCGCTGCCGAGCGGATCGCCTGGTCCATGACGAACAGAGTCAGGCGATAGATGTCCTGGCTCTTTTCGGCCTGAACGATGAACTCGTCGGGCGGGATCGGGCCGCGCGTCGGGTGCGTCCAGCGCGCGAGTGCCTCGACCCCGACCAGCGTGCCGGTCGCGATCGCATATTGCGGCTGGAACGCGACCCAAATGTCGCCCCCGGTCAGCGCATCCTCGAGCTGTGAATGGAAGGAGAGTTGCCAGCCGGCATCGTCCTTTTGCCGCGGAACATATTTGGTCCACAGCGCGCGGGTGCGGATCGCACGTTCGGCGGCAACGAGCGCGGCGGCAAGGCGCTGGGCGTTCGATCCCTCAAACTCGTCGTTGACCCCGAAGGCGATCGCGACGTCAACGCGCAATTCGCCGATCGTCAGCGGCGCGTTGAACAGCGCGGCGAGCCCGGCGAGCTGGCCTTCGATCTGGCTATGTTGGTAATAGGGCACGAGCCAGGCGAAGGTGCCGTCGAGATCGTGGTGGAGGATCGTGCCCTGTGACGCCAGTTGCAGGCGGCGGGTAACCTGTTCAACCAGCTTGCCGATGCCGTCGCCTGGGATGAATGCAGCGAGATCTTCAAAGTTGACGACCTTGGCAGCGACAACCGTCGCACTGCCGAATGATGCCTGCGAGCGCAGCGCTTCGAAATTCGGCAGCCCCGATACGGGGTTTTCGCGTTGCGCGGACGAACGGCGACGGGTGCGCGCGACGTTTGCGCTCATCGCCGCGATCAGGAAACATGCGGCGCCGACGTGGATGGTGACCAACGAAAGACTGCCTACCACCTTGACCACGATCAGCCCACCGGTGAGCGCGAGCGCCGACAAGCCGTGCCAGCGGCCGCGTTGCCACGCCAGCGCTGCAAGCATGGAGATGAAGGCGAAGGCAAGTGCGGGAAGCCAGCCAATATCTACCGGCTGGCCGCGCTTGAGCGCCTCGCCTGCAATGAGATGGATATAGGCGCCGTGGACCTTGTCGTGGCCGGGCAGATAATGCTGGTCGGGCAAGGTCGCCGACGCCGACGCAAAGATCACGTCCTTGCCGCGTAGCAGTTCCATGTCGAGTTTACCCGACATGACATCGATCGCGCTATATTGGGTGATCGTGTCTGGGTCGTAGGACAGATCGAGGGCAAATTGGCCTGGCGGGTCGAGCGGGCGGTTCGCAAGTAGCGACGCAAAGCTCGGGACAATACGACCTTCGGCCCGCACTGCCAGTGGCACTTTCCACACCTGCCAAAATTCATATTCCCAACCGATAAAGCCGATCTTTGCCTTTGGTCCGAGACGGGCATCTGGCCATTGTGGCTTGCTGGCGTCATTGCCAGTGAAACTGGCCGACGGCACGGCAAGTACTATGCGATCGCCCATCTGGCGCACCGCCGCGGCAAATTTCGGAAAATCCCGTTCCTTCGTCCGCCGCTCGTAAGAAAAGTCGACAAAAAGGCGCTTCGCCGGGGAGGCGTCGATGGCGCGCACCAGTTGCATATGGCGCTTGATGTCGAAATCCTGATTGCCGATGGCTTGTAGTGTTTTGTCGTCGAGTGCGACAATGACCGTCTCACCCGATACGGCGCGGGCAGCAAGGCGGCTGGTCGCCATAGAGATCATCCGATCGGGCAACTCGCCCGCGCCGCTGACCCCCACCAAGACGCTGAGCAACAGCGCCAGGGCGATCGTGCGCCAGCTGATGATCAGACTTTTGACCGGAATGGGCACGCACGTCTCCAGCAATTGCCGGTCGTGCCTAGGCTCAGATGGTTATCATCGCGTTAATCATGAACAAATTCTTGCCATCGGCCACGCGCCGAAACGCCGCTTGAATCCTCCTGTTTCAGGCGAATTTCGGCAGAGGCGCCAGCGCCGCGTCGCCCGCCAGCGCCGATGGCGCCAGCCCGGTCGCCGCAGGGACGATCTGCGCAAGGTAAAAGCGCGTCGAAGCGATCTTTGCTTCGAGAAACTCGCGGTCGCCACTGCCTTCGTCGAGTGCCGCCTTTGCCGCCTGATGTTGCAGCGCCATCAACCAGCCGCACGTCGCCGTCGCGAGCATGGTGAGGTAAGGATAGCTGCCCGCGAGCCGATCGCCCGTGTTCGCGGCGACCATCCAGTCGGTGACCGCGCGGCAGGCGTCGGCGAGCTGCTGAAGTTCGGGAAATTCCCCCGCCCCGTGCGCGATGTCGTCGATCAGGCCGCGGACAAGGTCGCCGCCCGCCATGCCGAGCTTGCGCCCAACCAGATCGGCGGCCTGGATGCCGTTGGTACCTTCGTAGATCGGGGCGATGCGCGCGTCGCGATAATGCTGCGCGGCGCCGGTTTCCTCGATGAAACCCATGCCGCCATGGACCTGGATACCGAGGCTCGCGACCTCGCAGCCGATGTCGGTCGCATGCGCCTTGACCAGCGGGATCAGGATTTCAGCGCGCAGCGCGGCACCTTCGTCGCCCAATTTGCCGAAATCGGTCTGCGCCGCGGCATAATAGGTCAGCGCGCGCGCCGCCTCGGTCTGCGCGCGCATCCGCCATAGCATGCGGCGGACGTCGGGGTGCTGATCGATGGTGACGGGATTGCGGTCGGTGCCGCCCGCGAGCGCCGACTGGACGCGCTCGGCGGCAAAGCGCTGTGCCTGCTGGGTTGCGCGTTCGGCGATCTGGACGCCTTGGCAGCCGACCATCAGCCGCGCGTTGTTCATCATCACGAACATCGCGCGCATGCCGCCCATTTCGGCGCCGACGATTTCGCCGAGGCAATCCTCGTCCTCGCCATAGATCATCACCGCGGTCGGCGAGCCGTGGATGCCCAGCTTGTGCTCGATCGACGCGCAGCGCACGCCGTTCGAATGCGCGGGCTTGCCCTCGGCGTCGAGGCGATATTTGGGCACGAGGAACAGCGAAATGCCGCGCGTTCCTTCGGGCGCGCCGGGGGTGCGCGCGAGGACGAGGTGGACGATATTGTCGGTAAGGTCATGCTCGCCGAAGGTGATGTAGATTTTTTGCCCCTTAACCTTGTAGAGCCCGGCGTGCTCGCCCTCCGTCACGCGTTCGGCCGTCGAGCGCAGCGCGCCGACGTCGCTGCCCGCGGCGGGCTCGGTCAGGTTCATCGTGCCGTTCCATGCGCCCGAAACGAGGTTGGGGAGCCAGGTCTGGCGTTGCTCTTCGGTGCCATAGGCCATCAGCGCGTGGATCGCGCCGGGGGTCAGGATGTTGCACAGGGTGAATCCCATGTCGGCGCTGCCGAGCGCCTCGATGATCACCGTCGCGAGGGTGAAAGGCAGGCCCTGGCCGCCATATTCGGTGGGGCCGTCGATGCTGCCCCAGCCGGCGTCGACGAACTGTTGATACGCTTCCTTGAATCCGGGGGGCATGGTGACTTTGCCGTCTTCCCATTTGGGGTTCTGGACGTCGCCGACGCGGTTGAGCGGGGCATATACTTCGGCGGCAAATTCGCCGATGCCGGTGACGATCGCCTCGACCATGTCGGGGGTCGCGGCGGCGAATTTGTCGTGCGCCGCCATCGCGTCGATGCGCGCGATATGGTCGAGAACGAAGAGTTGTTCGGTGGTCGGCGGCGTGTAGGTCATCTCGTCCCCGCTTTTGCTGGCGATTCTGTGCTCGGCGCGGCTATAGCGCGGCATGGCGACGGGTCAAACGAACGAGAACATGGCGACCGAGCTACGGCCGTTTAACACGGATGCGATAGCGCGCGCCGCGGCGCTGGTCGCGGCGGGCCAGCCGGTCGCGGCGCCGACTGAAACGGTGTACGGTCTCGCCGCCGATGCCCGCAACCCCGATGCTGTCGCGCGCATCTATGCTGCCAAGGGACGCCCCGATTTCAATCCGCTGATCGTGCATGTGGCCGATCTGGCGGCGGCGGAACAGCTGGGTGCGTTCGGCGCGGTTGAGCGCGCGTTGGCGGCGCGGTTCTGGCCGGGGCCGCTGACCTTGGTGGTGCCGCGCGGCGCCGACTGCCCGGTCGCGAGCATTGCGACGGCGGGGCTCGATACGATTGCGCTGCGGGTGCCGGGGCATCGCGCGATGCAGGCGCTGCTGGCGGCGACCGGCGCTCCGCTGGCGGCGCCGAGCGCCAACGCGAGCGGGGGGGTGAGCCCGACGAAGGCCGAGCATGTGCTGGCGACGCTCGATGGGCGGATCGCGCTGGTGATCGACGATGGTCCCTGCATGGCGGGGGTGGAGTCAACGATTGCGCGGGTGCGGGACGGCGCGGTGGAGGTGCTGCGACCCGGGCCGGTGACGGCGGATATGCTGGGCGAGGCGAGCGGCTTGCCCGTGATCGGGGTGACGGGATCGGACATCGTCGCGCCGGGGATGCTGGCGAGCCATTATGCGCCGGGCAAGCCGGTTCGGCTGGGGGCGGTGGATTTTGCGGACGACGAGTTCGGGATCGGGTTTGGCGCCGTTCGCGGCGATTACCAGATGAGCGAAGCGGGCGATCTGACTGAGGCGGCGGCGCGCCTGTTCGATGCGCTGCATGCAGGGGCGGCGAGTGCGAAGGCGAAGATTGCGGTTGCGAGGATTCCCGCTGAGGGGTTGGGTGCGGCGATCAACGACAGATTGAGTAGGGCGGCGGTCTAGCTTCTCCCCTCCCGCTTGCGGGAGGGGTCGGGGGTGGGCGAGCGACGTCGCGAATGCCCACCCCGCTGCGACTAGCGAACAAGTTCGCAAGTCTCGCTGCCCCTCCTGCAAGCGGGAGGGGGGAGGCTAAGCCGCCGCCGGTTCGATCGGGTCGAGCTGCGGGGTCTTCCGCGCCACAATCAAGCAGCCGACGACGATCAGCACCGCGCCGGCGATCGTCGGCCAGGTCACGGCTTCGTCGAAGAACATCCAGCCGAACAGCATCGCCCACAGGAAGCCGGTATATTCGGTGGTCGCCAGGATCTGCGCCTCGGCGCGGGCATAGGCCCAGCTGAGCAGGAGCAGCGATGTTACCGCGAGGAAGGCGGCGCCGAGCAGGTGCGGGACGTGGCCGCTGCCCGGGACCGCGAGGAACCACGGCGCGCCGACGGCAAGGATCAGCGCGACAAAACCGTTCTGGAAAAAGGCGATTTCCATCGGCTCGGCCATCTTCGCCTGCCGCCGCGCGAGGATGAGGTTATAGGCGTAGAGCAGCGCCGATCCGACAACCGCGGCGACCGCCCACAAGGCTTCGGGGGCATAGTCGCCGCGGCCGAGCTTGCCCGCGACGATGACGAGCACCCCGGCAATGCCGAGCACCGACGCGACGATCGAGCGCGGGCCGATCTTCTCGCCCAGGAAGATGGCCGCCATGTAGAGCGTCGCGAGTGGCGCGATGAAGGCGATCGCGATCGCTTCGGCCATCGGTAGCCGTGCCAGCGCCCAGAAAAAACTGACCGCCATGCCCGCGACGAACAGCGAGCGGACCGCGTGGATGCGCAGCGTCGCACGGTCGGGCATCGCCGGGCGTGACGCGAAATAGAGCAGGCCGCTGAGGATCGTTCCCGCCCCGGTGCGCCACAGCACCGCGTTATATGCGCCGATGTCGATCGACAGCCCCTTCATCAGCACGTCCATCGCCGAAAATGTCGCGATGCCCGCGCAGGCGATCAGGAAGGGGATGACGGGGGAGGGTGAGTCGGGGCGCATGGGTGGGGCTGTAGCGGAGAATATCCAATTCGGTAACGCGTCGGCTTGCATGGCCCCGATAGCCCATGTAACACCGTATCATGGGCTATCGGGGCATTCTTCATATCACGCTGCTGATGCTGGTCATCGGCGGAGCTTCTCTTTTCTGGCTTGCGCCGAAGGATCCGTTCAGCCCAGCCGAGACGGTGCTGTTCGATGGGCTGGATCAGCTCGTTTCCAAACGCAACCCGAGCCCTGCTGACTTCGTTGACGCCTTTAGCCTGCCCGCTGAATGTCGATCCGGCGACTGCTACATTGAAAGATGGCCCAAACCTGCCTTGGGCAATCCCCGTGTCCGTCTGAGCCAGGAAGTGGGAGGCAGTATCTTCGAGATCGCACTCAATCGAGTTTGCGTTCGCACCGATCGGGTTACCGTGAAATATCGTGGCGGCAAGATCAAAAGCCTCTGCGACCATGGACCCTGCCCCCAATATGCCGTTTGGAGCGACTGGGGCATGATGGCGTTTGATTGGCCCCGAAAGTCGTCGAATTGTGTCGGCGATGTCGTCATCAACACCGGCCGATTGTTTCGTGATAGTGCACCCTAACGAAACGTCGCCATTCCCGCGCCGTCGATATTGAGTTTCTGGCCCGAGCAATAGCTGTTCGCATCGCTGACGAACCACACCACCGCGGCAGCGACGTCGGCGGGGACGGCGACGCGGCCGAAGGGCATTTTGGCGGCGAGATGCTGGATGTCGTCCTGACCGGTGATCGCGCGCGACAGTTTTTCGCCCATGTCGCTGACGGTCAGCGCGGGGGCGACGATGTTGACGCGGACGCCGTTTGCCAGCTCTTCCTTGGCCAGCGCATAGGCCAGCGCCTCGCCCGCCGCCTTGGCCATCGTGTAGGGCGCGCCGTTCGGCGAGTGGGTGTAGGTCGCGATGCTGGAGATGACGATGATGTCGCTGCGCTTGTGGGTGCGCAGTTGCGGCAGCGCGAGGCGGCTGAGGCGGTGTGGGCCGCCGGCGTGGACGGCGAACAGTTTGTCGACTTCCTCGGGGCTGGTGTCGGCGACTGCGCGACCGCGACTGGCGATCCCGGCGTTGTTGATCAGGATCGACATCGGCCCGAAATCGGCTTCAACCGCGGCGACCATTGCGGCGCAGGCGGCTTCGTCGGCGACCGACGCCTGATAGGCTTTCGCCTTGCGGCCCAGGGCGGTGATCGCGGCGACGGTTTCGGCGGCCTCCTGTTCGCCGCGGGTGTAGTTGACTGCCACATCGGCACCGGCTTCGGCCAGGCCGATCGCGATGCCGCGGCCGATGCCGCGCGAGGCGCCGGTGACGAGCGCGGTGCGGCCCGTGAGGCTCATCTCCGTCATCAAATTTCCCCTATCAGTTCGTTATAGATATCGTCGTCGCTGCGGCTTGCGGCGTTGCGCCATTTCGGCGCCGCTTTGCGGTTGAGCACCTGGCCATCGGCATCGACGATTGCGATGGTCGGGGTGCCCTTGATCTTCTTGAAGCCGAAGCGTTTCGGCACCTCGGGATTGCGCCCCCAGCCGCGCACATGCGGCATGCCGATGTCGGCATAGACGATTTCGTAGCGGCGGCGGACGGGGGCGAAGCGGTCGGTGGCAAGGAGGTTGGCGAACCACGCGCTGTCGTGGCAGCCGCCGGTGCCCATGACGAGCAGGACGCGCTTGCCCGACGTCTTTGCCGCAGCGAGTGCGGCGTCGATCGCGAGCATCGGGTCGGCGACGAAGGCGTCGCTTTTGTAGGCGTCTTCGATGCCGGGAAGGGTGCGCG
Organism: Sphingopyxis sp.; assembly: GCF_965279725.1. GTDB lineage: Bacteria > Pseudomonadota > Alphaproteobacteria > Sphingomonadales > Sphingomonadaceae > Sphingopyxis. The sequence continues at coordinate 795,188 of NZ_CBDIIL010000001.1, read as the reverse complement.
GGGCTATGCCGTCAGCGGCCAGCGTTGGCGTTATCAGAAGCAGCGAAGCGGCGAGGGCGACGGAGAAATTGCGGATCATCGGAGTACGATAGCAGCGAGGTCCAAGCGGGCAAGGTTTTGCATGACGTTTCCGTCAACGTCAGTTAGCCTTCGCTGCATGAGCTGGAAAAAAGAGACCGAAGAACTCGCCGCGCGGCGTGCGATGGCCGAGAAGATGGGCGGCGAAGAAAAGGTCGCGCGCCAGCACAGCCGCGGCAAGATGGACGCGCGGGCGCGGCTCGCCGGGATCGTTGATGCGGGCAGCTTTCGCGAGATCGGCAAGATCGCCGGGCGCGGCACGTATGGTCCCGACGGCGAGCTGGAAGATCTCGCCGCGAGCAATTTCATCTTTGGCCGCGCGAATATCGACGGGCGGCCGGTGGTCGCTTCGGCTGACGATTTCACGGTGCGCGGCGGCGCTGCCGATGCGGCGCTGCATCGCAAGTTCGTCCAGTGCGAGGCGATGGCGCATGAATATCGCCTGCCGCTGATCCGCATGATCGACGGCACCGGTGGCGGCGGGTCGGTGAAGACGCTGGAGGATATGGGCTATACCTATATCCCACACGTCCCGGGCTGGCATGAGATTATCGCCAATCTCGATACGGTGCCGGTTGTGGCATTGGCCTTGGGACCAACCGCCGGACTGGGCGCGGCGCGGGTGGTGGCGAGCCACTATAGCGTCATGGTGCGCGGGCTGTCGCAGCTGTTCGCGGCGGGGCCGGCGGTCGCTGCGGCGATCGGCGATACGCTGGACCGCGAGGAATTGGGCGGCACCGATGTGCATACGCGCAATGGGGTGGTCGATGATGAAGTCGCCAGCGAGGCCGAAGCGTTCGCGGCGGCGCGGCGGTTCCTGTCGTACCTGCCGTCGTCGATTCATGATCGGGCGTTGCGGACCGAATGCCGCGATCCGATCGACCGGCGCGAGGAGAGCCTGTTGTCGGCGGTGCCGCGTGAGGCGAAGCAGGTCTATGCGATGCGGCGCGTATGCGACGCGGTGTTCGACCGGGACAGCTTTTTCGAGATGGGCGCGCGTTGGGGGCGGGCGGTGATCACGGCGTTCGCGCGATTGGACGGCTATCCGGTCGCGGTGCTGGCAAGCGATCCGTCGTATCTGGGCGGGTCGTGGGACGCGAAGACGAGCGAAAAGGCTGAGCGGTTCGTCAAGCTGGCCGACCAGTTCCGGCTGCCGATCGTCCACCTTGTCGACAATCCGGGCTTCATGATCGGCGGCGAGGCCGAGCGGACCGGGACGATCCGGTACGGGGTGCAGGCGATGAACGCGATTTATCGCGCGACGGTACCGCTGGCGTCGGTGGTGGTGCGGCGGGCTTACGGTATCGCGGGCAGCGCGATGTCGAACGCCGAGCGATTCCAGTATCGTTTTGCCTGGCCGTCGGGTGACTGGGGCAGCCTGCCGATCGAGGGCGGGGTCGAGGTGGCGTACAAGAGCGAGCTGGAAGCCGCGGAGGATCCCGCGGCGCATCTGGCGGCGATCCGCGAGCGATTGAACCGGGTGCGCTCGCCGTTCCGGACGGCGGAGAAATTCGGGGTCGAGGACATCATCGACCCGCGCGACACGCGGCCTTTGCTGTGCGAATTTGCCGAACTGGCGTGGCGGGTGGTGAAATAGACGGCCCCATCAAATTCGTGATTGCGAGGAGAGCGGCGACGACGCAATCTCCAGCCAACGTCATGACGTTCCGGTGACTGGGGATTGCTTCGCTACGCTCGCAATGACGATGGGGGAGTAAGGCATGACCGCGCAACGCCACTACGGCATGGACTGGCTGCGGATCGGGGCGTTTGCGCTGCTGATCCTCTATCACATCGGCATGTATTTCGTGCCGTGGGACTGGCATGTGAAAATCGCCCAGCCGCTCGACTGGGTGGCTATCCCGATGCTGGCGACCAATAGCTGGCGGCTGGCGTTGCTTTTTCTTGTGTCGGGTTATGCGAGCGCGGCGCTGTTTGCGAAACTGGGTGGGAGCAGCGCTTTTGCCCGATCGCGCAGCGCGCGGCTGCTGATCCCGCTGCTGTTCGGGATGATCGTCATCATCCCGCCGCAACCGTGGATCGAACTGGTCGGCCAGCATGGCTATCCCCACGGCTTCGGCCATTTCTGGCTTCACGATTATTTCGGCTTTCACAAGCTGGCGGGCATCGACCTGCCGACGTGGCAGCATTTGTGGTTCGTCGTGTACCTGTGGTTCTATACGATGCTGGCGGCGCTGCTACTCGCGGTTGGGCCGGTAGCGGTACGCGCGAAGATCGCTGACGGTGCGGCGCGGCTGCTGAACGGCTGGGGCTTGCTGATCTGGCCGCTTGCGGTCTGGCTGCTGATCTATGCGCTGTTCCCCGATCATGACGAGACGCATGCCTTGTTCAACGATGGGCCGACGCATCTCCATTATCTGACCGCCTTTTTCGTCGGCTGGCTGCTGCGCGTGCGGCCCGCGCTATTCGAAGCGGTCGCGCGTTGGTGGAAGGTCGCGGCGGTGCTGGCGGTGATCGCCTTCGTCCCGATCTTTTGGGTCGAATGGACCTGGCCCGGCGATACCATCGCCCCCGATTGGGTGTTCCTGCCGTACCATGTCGCGCGGCAGGTCAATGGCTGGATGGCGATCGTCGCGCTGGTCGGGATCGCGGATACCTGGTGGAACCACGACCATCCGCGGCGCGCGATGCTCGCCGAGGCGGTGTTCCCCTTTTACATCATCCACCAGACGATCATCGTCGTCGTCGGCTGGTATCTGCGGCAAGGTCAGGTTGGGGCGTTGCCGTCCTTCCTGATCCTAGTCGCGGCGACAATATTGGGATGCTGGCTTTTCTATGCGATCGGGCGCACCATCGGCTGGCTTCGCCCGCTGATCGGGTTGCAGCGCAAATAGGGGGAGATCATCATGGGTGCATTAAAGGGAATTCTCGCGATCGTCGGGGTTGCGATGATATTGGTCGGCGGCCTGTGGGCGTTGCAGGGGCTCGACATCGTGCGCTGGCCGGCGAGCAGCTTCATGCTGGGCGACACGAGCTGGACGCGCAACGGCGTGGTGCTCGCAGTGGTCGGCATTTTCCTGGTCTGGTTCGCGCGAAAGCGCTGAGCGAAATACTCAGCTAAGGTCGGCAAGGCCGGTCAGCGCGTCGCCGTCGACGCGCATCACCGTCCATTCGTCCATCAGTCTGGCGCCCAGGCTTTGATAGAAACCGATTGCCGGGGCATTCCAGTCGAGTACGCTCCATTCGAGACGGGCGCAGTCGCGTGTCGTGCACAGCTTTGCAAGATGCGCGAGCAGCGCCTTGCCGAGTCCCGATCCGCGTGCGTCGGGGTGCACGAACAGGTCTTCGAGATAGATGCCGGGACGCCCCTCAAACGTCGAAAAATTGTGGAAGAAGAGCGCGAATCCTTTGGGCGTTCCGTCCAGCTCGCCGATCACCACCTCGGCATAGGGGCGCGGCCCGAACAGCTTTTCGCCGAGTGTTGCTTCGTCAAAGCGTATTTCGTGAGCAAGCTTTTCATACTCGGCAAGGTCGCGGATGAACTGCGCGATCAAGGGCAGGTCGGCGGAGGCGGCGGGGCGGATCGAGATTGTCATGGTCGCGTCGTGTCGCGTGGCAGCGCGGCTGTCAAATCCGCTTTCGCATGAAGAGAATGGTTAGCGCCGCGATGACGAGGGCGGGTTGACCGATCACCACAGGGGCGTCGGCCCAAAAGGTGGCGGGGCCGCAGATGCCGGCGGCGACCTCGTAGATGTGGAGCGCGCCGTGTAAGGCCAGCCACAGTCCGCCGACAATCGCGGCGCGCCAGCGGCGAACGGGGTTGGCGGCGGCATAGAGCAGGATCAATCCCGATCCGGCGTAGGCCAGCCCGATATCGCGAATGAAATGCGCGTTGGGCGGGCCGGTGGTGACGACGGTTGGAATGAAGACATACCAGTCGAGCGGCTTGACCAGCATGAAGATGCCGTTGGCGATCGCGACCACCGCTGCGACGAGCAGCAGCAGCTGAACCAACCGGCCCAGAGCGTCATATTTGCTCGGCATCCCTGCGTCCCCTCGATTGTCGGGGCGGTGACTATTTTTTGATCCCCGCCGCTTCTTCCAGTTCGACCAGCGCGTCCTCCAGATAATCGATCAGGCGCTGGACATGCGGTACGCTGCGCCGGCACGCCGTAATGCCGAAATCGATATTCTTGTTGTTCGACACCTGCGTGATGTTCATCGCCATGCCGTCGACCGGGATGCTCGCGGGGTACATGCCGTCAAGCCGCGCGCCGTTCCAGTAGAGCTGTTCGCGCGGGCCGGGGACGTTCGAGATGGTGACGCTGTAGGCCGGGAATTTGTCGGCGGTGCGGGTCAGCGCGGTCAGCATCTGTGGCATCTGGGTGATCGCGGTGTAGATCTGGATCTGCTGCGCGGTCATTTCGCGCAGCTGCGCCTTGGCGGCGTTCATCGACGCCTGGATCGTGCGCATGCGCTCGGCCGGATCGTCGATATGGGTCGCCAGATTGGCGGTGACCGCGGCGACCGAGTTGCCCGAATCGATGTCGTCCTTGGCGCGGATTGACACCGGCGCCATGGCTTTCAGCGGCTTGTCGGGCAGCTCGTTCAGCGATTGCAGATATTTGCGCATCGCCCCCGAACACATCGCGAGCACCGCATCGTTGATCGTCCCGTCATACGCCTTGCCCATCGCGCGCACGCGTTCGAGCGACCAGCTTTGCGCCACGAAGCGCCGGGCGCCGGTGATGTTGCGGTTGAAGCTGGTGCGCGGCAATCCGCCCCATGGCGTCGCCAGATCGCCGCCGCCCAGCCCGAACATCGCCGCGGCATATTGGTTGAGCGCCTTGGTTACCCCGACGCTGTTGCCCCATTGCTCCTTCAGGAAGGCGCCAATCGCTTTGAGGTCGGTAAGGCTGGGGGTCGGCGGCTTTTTTGCAGTCGGGAATTTGCGCTTATAGGCCTCATAGACGTCGACCGACATCGGCGACGCCGTGGGCTTGAAATTCTTGTCGTTGCTCAGCATCGCGTTGGTAAAATGCATCGAGCTGGCACCGTCCATGAAGGCGTGGTGGATCTTGAAATAGGTCGCGATCTGGCGGTTGGGCAGGCCGGAGATCAGGGTGATTTCCCACATTGGACGGGTGCGGTCGAGCAAGGTGCCGTGGAGGCGCGAGGCGAGTTCGAACATCTCGCGGTACCGTCCCGGCTTGGGCAATGCGGCGGCCCGGACATGGTAATGCATGTCGATGTCCTTATCGGGGACCAGCCGGATCGGGCCGTACTGGCCGAGCGGCGTGAGCTTGAGGACCTCGCTGAACGGCCGACGCAGTCCTTCCTGCTGGCGCAGCAGCGCGAGCATCTCGTTCAGCCATTCGGTTTCGTCGACCTTGTCGGGCAGGGTGTAGAGATTGACCCCGCCGACATGCATCGGCGTCTCGCGCGTTTCGGCGACGAGAAACATCGCGTCGGTCACCGGCATCAGCCGCATGGCAGCTCTCCCCACTGTTTTGCTGCGTTTATTGTGGGCAGCATGACAGGGGCGGTGGGCGAGTCAAGCGAGGGAGCCCGTGCTATCCCAATCGTCCTTCGCCGCGATGACGAAGAGGGGGTGATTGCCTCCCCCAAAGGGAGAGGCTAGCAGCGCGTGATGGCCAAGCTCTATTTCTACTATGCCAGCATGAACGCCGGCAAATCGACGACGCTGCTCCAGGCGGATTTCAACTATCGCGAGCGCGGCATGGAAACGATGCTGTGGACCGCGGCGCTCGACGACCGGTACGGCGCAGGACAGGTGACGAGCCGGATCGGGCTGATCGCCGAGGCGCATAAATTCGATCCCGACAGCGACCTGTGGGCGGCGGTCAACGCCGAAAATGCCAAGCGCCCGCTCGCTTGCGTGCTCGTCGACGAAGCGCAGTTCCTGACGCGGGCGCAGGTGCTCGACCTCGCGCGGCTCGCCGACGAGACCGGCATCCCGGTGCTCTGCTATGGCCTGCGCACCGATTTTTCGGCCGAGCTGTTCCCCGGATCGGCGGCGCTGCTCGGCATCGCCGACGCGCTCGTCGAGCTGAAAGCCGTGTGCGAATGCGGGCGCAAGGCGACGATGAACTTGCGCGTCGACAAAAGCGGCCGCGCGGTGGTCGAGGGCGCGCAGACCGAGATTGGTGGCAACGACCGCTATGTCGCAATGTGCCGGCGGCATTTCATGGCGAAACGGCGCGAAGCGGCCGAAGCCCTCGCCCATGCTTGACCGGCTCTATGTCGAGCTCGCGGACGGCAACCTGAGGCTCGTCAAGCTGACCGAAGCGCATCGCGAGGCGCTGCGCGTGGTTTGCGCTGCGGACGGGGACATCTGGACGATCTATTCGTCGAGCTTTGGTCCCGGTCATTTCGACCAGAGCTTTGGCGCGCTGATCGGCGGGGGAGGCCGGATGCCCTATGCGATCTTCGACGGCGAGACACTGGTGGGGATGACCGCATGGCTCCGCCCTGATTTGGCAGCGCAGACGGTCGAGATCGGCAATAGTTTCATTCACCCGGACGCACGCGGTACGGGGTTCAACAGGCTTTTGAAGCGGCTGATGATCGAACATGCCTTTGCGGTCGGCATCCGCCGCGTCGAGTTCCGCATCGACGAGCGCAATGCGCGCAGCCAGGCGGCGGTTGCAAAATTTGGCGCGGTCAAAGAGGGCGTGCTGCGCGCCGAGCGCGTCACCTGGACGGGCTATACACGCGACACCGGGCTGTGGTCGTTGCTGACGGGCGATTGGGCTGACCAGCAGGCGCGCGTCCGCTGAACGGCTGGATCATCCTCGATAAACCTTTGGGTCTGGGCTCGACGCAGGCAGTCGGCGCGGTTAAACGGGTGTGCCGCGAGGCGGGGCTGGGCAAGGTCAAGGTCGGCCACGGCGGGACGCTCGATCCGCTGGCGTCGGGGGTGCTGCCGATCGCGCTCGGCGAGGCAACGAAGCTGTGCGGGCGGATGCTCGACGCGAGTAAGATATACGCGTTTACGATCGCGTTCGGTACGCAAACCGACGGTCTGGATGCCGAGGGCGAGGTGGTTGCGAGCAGCGATGTGCGACCGACGCTGGCGGATATCGCGGCTGTGCTGCCGCGCTTTACCGGGCCGATCGAGCAGGTGCCGCCGGCTTATTCTGCGATCAAGATCGACGGCCAGCGGGCTTATGACTTGGCGCGCAGGGGTGAAGTGGTTGAGATGAAGGCGCGGAGTGTGACGGTGCATTCGCTGTCGATCCTCCCCGAAACGGGGAGGGGGACCAACGAAGCTGGTGGAGGGGCACCCTCGGCGGAGTGTGCCCTCGAAACCTTGCGCAAGCCTCCTGTGCCCCTCCACCATCCTGCGGATGGTCCCCCTCCCCGTGCCGGGGAGGATCTGGATTCGGTCACCCTCATCGCCCACGTCTCCAAAGGCACCTATATCCGCTCGCTTGCCCGCGACATTGCGCAGGCGGTCGGCACCGTCGGCCATGTGACTATGCTCCGGCGCACCAAGGCTGGTCCCTTCACCCTCGATCACGCGATTTCGCTGGACAAATTGAACGCATTCGGTCAAGGGGCCGCCCAATCAGAAGTAATTCTGCCGCTCGAGGCAGGGCTGGTCGACATCCCGGCTCTGAACCTTTCCCCGGAAGCGGCAGGGGCGATCCGTCAGGGTCGTGTCTGGACCGGGGTAGCTACGGATGACGGGCTCTATTGGGGACGGGACGGTGACAATCGTCCGATCGCCCTGATCGAGGCTTTGGCGGGAACGCTGAAGGTTTTGCGCGGCTTCAATCTTTAAGCACGATGTTCGAAGGAAAAATGCATGTCGATTACGGCAGAACGCAAGACCGAAGTTATCACCGACAATGCCCGCAGCAAGGGCGATACCGGTTCGCCGGAAGTGCAGGTCGCAATCCTGACCGACCGCATCAATAACCTGACCGGTCATTTCAAGGCGAACCACAAGGACAATCACAGCCGCCGCGGGCTACTGATGATGGTCAACAAGCGCCGCAGCCTTCTCGACTATCTGAAAAAGAAAGACGAAGGCCGTTATCAGGCGCTGATCGCGAAGCTGGGTCTTCGCAAGTAAGAATTTCTGGCGGCCCCGGGTTTCCGGGGCCGCTGTCATATTGGTCGTCCGCATATTTGCACGACCACAGGGCCGCCCCGCATTCGGCGGGGCCGCCATTGGGGCCACAGACGCCCCGCACCGCCCCGGGTCGGATTACCCGGAACTAGAGGCCCCGCCCGGCATCGGGCCCGGCGGGCGAAGGAAACTCCATGTTTGACGTGAAAAAAGTATCGATCGAGTGGGGCGGTGAAACGCTGACCCTCGAAACGGGCAAGGTTGCCCGTCAAGCCGACGGCGCGGTTGTCGCGACGCTGGGCGAAACGATGGTGCTGTGCGCCGTGACCGCTGCCAAGACGGTCAAGGAAGGGCAGGACTTCTTCCCCCTGACTGTCCATTATCAGGAAAAATATTCGGGCGCAGGCCGCATCCCCGGCGGCTTCTTCAAGCGCGAGCGCGGCGCGACCGAAAAGGAAACCCTGGTTTCGCGTTTGACCGATCGTCCGATCCGTCCGCTGTTCCCCGAAGGTTTCTACAACGAGATCAACGTCATTGCCCAGGTTCTGAGCTATGACGGCCATAACGAGCCTGACGTGCTGGCGATGGTCGCTGCGTCGGCTGCGCTCACCATCTCGGGCGTGCCGTTCATGGGTCCGATCGGCGCCGCGCGCGTCGGTTATATCGATGGCGAATATATCCTGAACCCGACCGATGCGCAGGTTGCCGAAGGCGACCTCGATCTGGTCGTCGCCGCCACTTACGACGCGGTGATGATGGTCGAATCCGAAGCAAACGAGCTGTCGGAAGAGATCATGCTCGGCGCCGTGCTGTTCGCGCACGATGCGTGTAAGGATGTCGTCAAGGCGATCGTGAAGCTGGCCGAACAGGCTGCCAAGGATCCCTGGGACATGGCCGAGCAGAGCGACCTGACCGCCGCCAAGGACAAGCTGAAGAAGCTGATCGGCAAGGATATTGCCGCCGCTTACAAGCTGACCGACAAATCGGCCCGCTCGAACGCGCTGAACGTCGCGCGTGCTGCGGGCAAGGCCGCTTTCGCCGATGCATCCGGGCAGGACCAGATGGCCGCCGGCAAGCTGGTCAAGAAGCTCGAAGCCGAAATCGTTCGCGGCGCCATCCTCAAGGACGGCAAGCGCATCGACGGACGCACGACGACGCAGATTCGTCCCATCCTTGCCGAAACGCACTTCCTGCCCCGCGCGCACGGCTCGGCGCTGTTCACGCGCGGCGAGACGCAGACGATCGCAACCTGTACCCTTGGCACCAAGGACAGCGAGCAGATGATCGACGGCCTGAATGGCCTCAGCTACTCGAACTTCATGCTGCACTATAACTTCCCGCCCTATTCGGTCGGTGAAGTTGGCCGCTTCGGGGCGCCCAGCCGCCGCGACATCGGTCATGGCAAGCTGGCATGGCGTGCGCTGCACGCGGTGCTGCCGACGAAGGACGAGTTCCCGTACACGATCCGCATCACCAGCGACATCACCGAGTCGAACGGCTCGTCGTCGATGGCGTCGGTTTGCGGCGGTTCACTGGCGATGATGGATGCCGGTGTGCCGTTGAAGCGTCCGGTTTCGGGCATCGCGATGGGCCTGATCCTCGAAGGCAAGGATTTCGCGATCCTGTCGGACATCCTGGGCGATGAAGATCACCTCGGCGACATGGATTTCAAGGTTGCGGGTACGTCCGAAGGCATCACCACGATGCAGATGGACATCAAGATCGCGGGCATCACGCGCGAGATCTTTGAAGCCGCTCTGAACCAGGCCAAGGAAGGCCGCGCGCACATCCTGGGCGAAATGGCCAAGGCGCTGGGCGAAGCCCGCACCGAGCTGTCCGATTATGCGCCGCGTATCGAAACGATGCAGATCGACAAGGCGAAGATCCGCGACATCATCGGCACCGGCGGCAAGGTGATCCGCGAGATCGTCGCGACCACCGGCGCCAAGGTCGACATCGACGACGAAGGTCTGATCAAGATTTCGTCGAGCGATCCGGCCCAGATCGAAGCCGCACGCAAGTGGATTTCGGGCATCGTCGAAGAAGCCGAAGTCGGCAAGATCTATGACGGCAAGGTCGTCAATCTCGTCGATTTCGGGGCGTTCGTGAATTTCATGGGCGGCAAGGACGGTCTTGTCCACGTCAGCGAAATCGCCAATGAGCGCGTCGAAAAGGTCGCCGACGTTCTGGCCGAAGGTCAGGAAGTCAAGGTCAAGGTGCTCGAGATCGACCAGCGCGGCAAGGTTCGCCTGTCGATGCGCGTCGTCAATCAGGAAACCGGCGAAGAGCTGGAAGACACCCGCCCGCCGCGTGAAGGCGGCGACCGTGGTCCGCGCGGCCCGCGCCGTGATGGCGGCGGCGGCGATCGTGGCCCGCGCGGCGACGGCGCAGGTCGTGGCGACCGTGGTCCGCGCCGCGATGGCGGCGGTGATCGTGGCCCGCGCCGTGACGGCGGTGCCGGTGGCGATCGCGGCCCGCGCCGCGAACGCAACGAAGGTCCGGAAGACCAAGGCCATGTGCCCGACTTCCTGAAGGACTAAGCCTTCGCGTTAGAAAATAGGAAAAGGGGCTGCCGAGAGGCGGCCCCTTTTTTTGTTGCTGTGCGGTCGCAAACGCGGTGCCAGCACTTGGTGTCCTAAATCACCACGACCTCAGTGTCCGTTCGTGTCGAACGGGACGTTGGGATCAGATTATAAGCCCGTCGCGCTATCTGCGCGACGCGGCGCTTTTTTCGCGGATCGCTTTGAACTCGCTGCCCACTTTCCAGTCGGGCCAGCGCGCCGAGCGCGCCAGCTCGTCGCCGATGGTGTAGAACAGCGAAATATCCTGCACCGCGCCGTCGAGGTTCCAGCTTTCGTCCCAGGCGTCGCACGCCTGATGATAGCATTTGCCGGTATAAGCATCGACCCACGCCTGTCCGGCGGGTTTGCCGCCGTTGACGAGGTCGGAGGCGCCGGCGATGCCCATCATCAGCAGCACAGGCACGCCGCGTTTGGCCATGCTGAAATGGTCGGCGCGGTAGAAGAGGCCGCGTTCGGGGAGGCTCTCCACGGAGACGGTGCGGCCTTGGGCCGCAGCAATGCGCGCTAGGTCGTCTTCGAGACTGCCCTGTCCCTTGCCGACCAGGACGACGTCCTTTGCCTTTCCGGCGGTCTGGAGGATGTCGAGACCGAAGTTGGCGACGGTCTTTTCGACCGGGAAGATCGGATTGGCGGCATAGGCTTCGGAACCCAGCAGTCCGCGTTCTTCGGCGGTCCAGAAGGCGAAGACGATGCTGCGGTCGGGTGGCGGTGCGGCCTTGAAGCCGCGGGCAATTTCGAACAGTCCCGCGACCCCGAGCGCGTCGTCGTTGGCACCGGCGCGATAGATGCGCCCCGCCTCGTCGGGCGCGCCTTCACCATAGGCATCCCAATGGGCGCCATACATCACGACCTCGTCGGGGCGTTTGGCACCGGGGATTTTCGCGAGGACGTTCTGGCTTTGCACGACCGCCTGCGTCACCGGGATCGCGGCGTTGAAGCTGGTGCCGAGATCGACGGGTTTGAAATCCTTGCGCCGCGCGGCGACGCGCAGCTTGGCGAGATCCTGTCCGGCGTTTGCAAACAGGCTGGTCGCGGTTTCGCCCGAGATCCAGCCTTGCAGTGCGAGGCTCGTCACCTTCTCGGGCGGCACGACGAGGCCGTAATTTTCGCCGCCGCCGCTTTTGACGACGTTCCAGCCATAGCCGACGCCGTCGGTGTCGTGGACGATCAGCGCCGCAACCGCGCCGCGCCGCGACGCTTCCTCGAATTTGTAGGTCCAGCGACCGTAATAGGTCATCGTCCGCCCGCCGAACTTGCCGAAAGCATCTTCGCCCTTGGCGGCGACGAAATCGGGATCGTTGATCAGAAAGACCGCGACCTTGCCCTTCAGATCCTGCCCCTTGAAATCGTCCCAGCCGCGTTCGGCGGCGGTGACGCCATAGCCGACGAAAACCATCGGGGCATTGTCGACAACCGCCCGATCCTTTGGCTGGAGCGTCGACACATAGATGTCGGTGCCAGAGGCCAGCGGTGTGACCACGCCCTTGCGTCCGAACGCGAGCGTCGTCGCTGTCCCGAGCCGCGTGTGCAGCAACGGCACCGGCTGGGTCCAGCCGCCGTCCACGCCCGCGGGTTCGAGCCCGAGCGCCTGAAGCCGACCGATCAGATAGCCGACCGTGCGTTCCTCGCCGATCGTGCCGGGCGCGCGGCCCTGAAACTGGTCGGACGCGAGAGTGCGCACGGTCTGGGCGAGGTTCGCGGCGTCAATGCCCGATGGCGCAGCGGGCGCGGTTTGCGCTGCGGCCGGGGCCGCGAGCGCGGCAAGAACGAAGGCGGTGAGGGCAAGGCGGATCGACATGAGACAAGGGGTTCCCGTTTTTTGGTTTGGGATAGCCTAGAGCGTTTCCGGTTTCGATTGAAGCGCCCAGAGCGTCGGCTGACAGACCCCTGCGCTTTCGTTGTTCCGGCTTTCGCTGGGACACCGAAGTTATGACTTGCCGGAAGCGTTGATTTGCGCCGATCCGTCAATTGGAATCCGGCTGACTTGCCCCCGATATGGGCCATGCTGGGTGCTGATAATCCCGCAGGCTGCCGTTTAATGCGATGGGCGCCGAATGCCCGTTCAGCGCCGTTCACCTTTTAGAATGCGATCTCGCTGGGCGCATTGGAAAGAAAATCTACCGATCGGGGGTGCACGCGAAAGCGGACGTATCGGTCCCATCGACTTCGATCGTGAAGCTGGGCAGCCTGAAAGAACTTATCCCGGTGACCGCCAAACCGGCAGCAGACAGTAGGAGAGAGTTGGCGCAACAATTATAATTGGGGTTGGGGGCATATTGATGGCTCGTTCGACACGCGGCGAAGCCGCCAAGCGACCGAATATGAGGTCGACAGACAGAATCGTTCATCTTGGACTTATTAATTTATTAACAAATCTATTATGTATTTATTAATAGCTTCATAAGCGTCGCTGGATTGCATTCGTTTCATCGCATTTCCGATGAAAAAGGGCAATTCAAACTGGCCATGGTGACTTACGACTAGTATTGCATATGCAAGCTATATTGTCGGCAACCGATATCACGGATGTCTTGCACGATAAGAAAGAGCGCAGTTGAGGGATTCCGACGACCATCGCCTGATCCAACCGCATAAGCTCCGTCAAATGCGGCTTCAGCCCCATTTGCTTGCCCTTGAGCCGCGCATGATGTTCGACGGCGCGGCCGTTGCGACGGCTGCCGACGCAGCGGCGCTCCCGGATCCCGTTGCGCCGGCGCATTTCGGCGATGACGCCTCCTCCGCGCGCGCGTCGCTGTTGCGAGAGGGGCCCGTTGCATTCGGGGGCGAACGCCAGGGCGACCGCGCGAACTTCGGCGACGCGCATGCGACGGACAACGCAGGGTGGGCGACGCCGCACGACCTATATGGCGACGGCGGCCCCGTAGAGGCGCCGACGGCGACAAACATCATCTTTATCGATACCGGCGTGGAGGGCTATGCTGAGCTCGCGCGCGAATGGGCGGAGCGCGGCGAAGTCGTTCTGATCGATGCGTCGCGCGACGGCGTCGATCAGATCATGACGGCGCTCGCCGGTCGGTCCGATATCAGTGCCATCCATATAGTCAGCCACGGCACCGCGAACAGCTTTACGTTGGGCACCACGGTAATCGACCGGACGGCGGTGACGGGCGAACTGGCGGGCGCTTTTGCCTCGATCGGGTCGAAGCTGACGGCTGACGGCGACATATTGATCTATGGCTGCGACACCAGCGCGGGCGAGCAGGGGCAGGAACTGGTCGATGCGATCGCCCGCGCTACGGGCGCCGATGTCGCGGCGTCGGACGACGACACGGGCGCGGCGGCAATGGGCGGCGACTGGGACCTGGAGACGCGGGCCGGACTGGTCGAAACGTCCGTGCTGGCGAGCGATCACTGGAATGGTTTGCTGACGCGGACCAACAGCGGCGCCTGGACGATCGGGACAGGCAGCGCGTCCACCGTCAGGGAAGGCATCACCACCACCATCACTTTCACTGGCGCGGGTACCAGCACCTTCGCTGGTCTGGCGAACGATACGTTCAACAACATCGCTGCGTTCGACAATAGCGCGCAGGGAACACCATCGCTGTCGGTGACATATAATTCGAACAACACCACCGATCTTGGAACGATTACGATTACCTTCAGTCAGGCGGTCGTGAATCCGGTGATCAATCTCGACCGGCTTGGCGGCGTCAGTGGTACAGCGAATAGTGCCTTGCTGACCTTGTTGACCTCGGGGGCGACGCTCACCAAATTGGCTGGGCCGGCGCATTTGGTGGTCGGCACCACGACTATCACGCGGCAGACCGGCGTGGTCACGACGGGTAGCGAATCAAGCCTGATCAGTACGGCGGGCACCGCGGCTGGCAGCGTTCAGGTCAATGGCACTTTCACGACCCTGACGTTTAGTGTCCGGATGAACCCGGCGGCCGCGGCCGGGGCCGGCGACGGGTTCGAGATCGGCGTCGCGATCGACGCACCGCCCGATGCGGTGAACGACAATCTGTCGACCAACGAAGATGTCGCGACCCTTACCGGCAATCTTTTCGCCAACAACGGCAACGGCGCCGACAGCGACCCGCGCGGCGATGCGTTTACCGTTTCAGCAGCGCAAAATTCGGTCGGCGGGGCAATCACCGTCGGCACCGCGACCGCGCTTCCTTCAGGCGCAACGTTGACCGTGCGCGCCGACGGGACGTTCAGCTATGCGTCCAACGGCATCTACAACAGTCTGAAACTGGGCGAGACGCGCACCGAAACCTTTTCCTACACCATTCGCGATGCCAATGGCGGCACCGACACCGCGACGGCCACGATCACGATCGTCGGCGTTAACGATGCGCCGGTGGCGGTAAACGATAGCGCGACGACTGCGGAAGACACGCCCGTCACCGTTGCGGTGCTGGCCAACGATACCGATGTCGATGGCGATCCGCTCAGTGTAACGGCGGCGAGCGCGGTGAACGGCACGGTCGTGCGCAACGCCGACGGCACGATCACCTATACGCCCAACGCCAATTTCAACGGCACCGACACGATCACCTATACGATCAGCGACGGCAAGGGCGGCACGTCGACGGCCACGGTGGCCGTCACGATTACGTCCGTCGACGATCCGCCGTTGAATACCGTTCCGGGTGCGCAGTCGGTTGCCGAGGACAATGCGCTCGTCTTTTCGACCGCCAATGGCAATGCCATCAGCATTTCCGACGCCGAGGGCGGCGTGCAGACAGTGACGCTGAACGTCACCAACGGCACTTTCTCGTTAAGCGGCGTAACCGGGCTGACCTTTACGCAAGGCGATGGCACCGCCGATGGCGTGATGACCTTTTCGGGCAGTGTCGCGGCGATCAACGCGGCCCTACAGGGCGCCCGCTATACGCCGACCGCCGATTACAACGGCCCCGCGCAGATCAGCATGCGGACGGTCACCAATCCGCAGCCAGCCGGGGCGTTCACCAACGGTGGTTTTGAAAATCCGGTTATTCCCGGTACGACCTTCCAGCTCGTCAACGAAACGACGGTGCCGGGCTGGGACACCGACGCCACCGACAATGTGATCGAAATCTGGAAATCGGGTTTCCAGGGTGTTGTGGCCTATGAAGGCAACCAGTTCGCCGAGATCAATGCCAATCAGGTCGCGGCGCTGTTTCAGAACTTCACGCCAACGGCAGGCAGCAATGTGTCGATCAGCTTCGCGCATCGGGGTCGCCTTGGCGTCGATGTCATGCGCGTGGTTGCAACCGATCTGGGTCTGGACGGCGTCGTTGGCGGCGGCGACGATACCGTTCTGATCAACGAGTTGTTTTCCGACGGCAATACGGCGTGGGGCGCCTATACGCGTCAGCTGACCGACAGTGCGACGGGCAATATCATCCGTTTCGAATATCGCGCGGTCAGCTCCGCCGGCGGCAGCCCTTCGGTCGGTAACTTTGTCGATGGCATCACGACGATCGAGGGCAAGGCCGACTTCGACACGATCAACATCACGGTCACGCCGGTGGCCGACATCGTCAACGACGCGGTGACGACGCCCGAAGACACGGCGATTACATACGACCCGTTGGCCAACGACAGTTTCGAAAATCCGGCGCGGACGATCACGGCGATCAACGGCAATGCGATCAGCGTTGGCAGCACCGTTGCGGTCGCCAATGGTACGCTGCGGCTGAACAGCGGTGGCACCTTCACCTTCACCCCCACCGCCAATTTCAACGGCACCACCAGCTTCACCTATACCGTGACGTCGAACGGCACGACCGAAACTGCGACCGATACCATTACGGTAACGCCGGTTAACGACGCGCCGACCGCGGTTGGCAGTCTGGCGCCGCGCAGCAATGTCGATGCTGCGGCGGTTTCGGTCGCCACCGCGGGCGGTTTCACCGACATCGATGGCGACACGCTAACCTATTCGGCGACGGGACTGCCGGCGGGGCTGACGATCAATGCCGCGACAGGTGTCATTTCGGGTACGATCGACCGGTCGGCCAGTCAGTCGGGCGGCGGCAGCTATGCCGTGGTGGTTACCGCGCGCGACGCCGCCGGACTGACCGCGACGCAAAGCTTCACTTGGACGGTGACCAACCCCGCGCCGACCGCGGCAAATGATAACGCCTCGACGAACGAAGACACGCCCGTCACGATTTCGGTGCTCGCTAACGACAATGACCCCGATGGCGATCCGCTGACCGTCAACGCCGCCAGCGCAGCAAATGGCACGGTCGTGCGCAACGCCAATGGCACAATCACCTATACGCCCAATGCCAATTTCAATGGCACCGACACGATCACCTATACGATCAGCGATGGCCAGGGCGGGACATCGACCGCGACCGTCACCGTTGTGGTGGCGGCCGTCAACGATGCCCCGGTGCCGGTCGGCACGCTGCCCAATCGCAGTAATGCCGATGCCGCCACGGGCGTTTCGGTTGCGACGGCGGGCGGCTTCACCGACGTCGACAACGCAAGCTTGACCTACAGCGTCACCGGCCTGCCTGCCGGCCTGTCGATCAACACCGCCACCGGCGTTATCAGCGGCACGATCGATCGCAGCGCCAGCCAGGTGAATGGCGGGGTTTATTCGATCGTCGTCACCGCGCGTGACGCCGGCGGGTTGAGCGCCACGCAAAGCTTTATCTGGACAGTGACCAATCCGGCGCCGGTTGCCGTGAACGATACCGTCAGCACCCCCGAAGACACACCGTTGATCATCAACGTTCTGGCCAACGACAGCGACCCCGACGGCGATCCGCTGATGGTGGTCGCGGCGGTGGCCTCGATCGGCCAGGTGACGGTCAACGCCAACAACACGATCACCTATGCGCCGCCCGCCAATTTCAACGGCAATGTGACGATCAATTATACGATCAGCGACGGGCAGGGCGGCACCGCCAACGCGCAGGTGACGATCATCGTGACCCCGGTGCAGGATCCCCCGATCGTCGTGACGCCGCTCGGCAACCGCAGCAATGTCGATGCCCAGGCGGGGATCAGCGTCGCGACGGCTGGAAGCTTCACCGACCCCGACGGCGATACGCTTAGCTATACCGCGACGGGTTTGCCGCCCGGGCTCAGCATCAATGCGACGACCGGGGTGATCAGCGGGACGATCGACCGGTCGGCCAGTCAGACGACTGGCGGGGTCTATGCGGTTCAGGTGACCGCCAGCGATCCCGGCGGGCGCAGCGTGTCGACCAGCTTTACATGGACGGTGACGAATCCCGCCCCCACCGCGGGCAACGACAGCGCCACGACGAATGAAGATACCCCGGCGACGATTGTGGTGCTCGCCAACGATAATGATCCCGACGGCGACCCGCTGACCGTCACGACCGCCAGCGCATTGAACGGGTCGGTGACGATCAACCCGAACGGCACGCTGAATTACGTTCCCAATGCCAATTTCAACGGCACCGATACGATCAGCTATACGATCAGCGACGGCCAAGGCGGCACCGCGACCGCGACGGTGACTGTTACCGTCAATTCGGTGAACGACGTGCCGATTGCGGGAACGCTGGGCAATCACAGCGACCTGGACAATGAGACCGTCAGTTTTTCGATCTCCGGCGCGTTCAGTGACCCCGACGGCGATACGCTGACCTATGGCGCCACCGGGCTTCCCGCCGGGATCAGCATCAATCCAGCGACGGGCGTCATTTCGGGCACGATCGACAACAGTGCCAGCCAGGTGAACGGCGGCGTTTACACGATCACTGTGACCGCCAACGACGGGCGCAGCGGGACGGTCAGTTCCACTTTCACGTGGACCATCGCCAATCCGGCGCCAACGGCGGCGAATGACAATGTCACGACCAACGAGGATGTCGCGGTGCGCATTCCCGTTCTGGCTAACGACGCCGATCCCGATGGCGACACGCTGACGGTCGTTTCGGCGACCGCCAGCGTCGGCAGCGTCTCGATCAATGCCGACGGGTCGCTGCAATATGTGCCGCCCGCCAATTTCAATGGCACGGCGACAATCAGCTATACGATCAGCGATGGCGAAGGCGGTCAGTCAACGGCGGTCGTGACCGTCACGGTGGCGCCAATCAACGACGCACCGGTCACGACCGGGTTGATGGGACAATCGAACGTCGATGGCGGCAATGTATCGGTGCCGACGGGGCAGGCCTTCTCGGATGTCGATGGCGACGTTCTGACTTTTGCCGCCACCGGATTGCCACCCGGCCTGTCGATCGATCCGGTAACCGGCTTGATCAGCGGCACGCTCTCACCCGACGCGTCCGACGCGGCGCCCTATACGGTCAGGATATTCGCGACCGACCCAAGCGGTGCGACGGTGTCCACGACGTTCCAGTGGAATGTCGCCAACGTCGGTCCCACCGCCGTCAACGACAGCGCGGCAACGCTCGAAGACACGCCTGTTACCGTCAATGTGCTGGCCAACGACGTCGATCCGGATGGCGATCCGCTGATAGTCACCGCGGCGAGTTCGACCAACGGTACGGTCGTTATCAACGCGGACAACACGCTGACCTTTACGCCCAACGCCAATTTCAACGGCACCGCGACGATCAGCTATACGGTTCGCGATTCCGACGGCGCGCTGGCTACCGCAACGGTGACCGTCACCGTTACCCCGGTTAACGACGCCCCGGTTGCGGGGGCGCCGCTGCCGGCGCGGGCCAATCTCGACGGCGATGCGCTCAACGTGCCGACCGCCGGCCGCTTCAGCGATGTCGATGGCGATACGCTGGCCTTTTCGGCGGTGGGACTGCCGCCGGGCCTGACGATCAATGCGGTCACCGGGGTGATCAGCGGGACCATCGACCGCAGCGCAAGCCAGACGGGCGGCGGCGTCTATAATGTGGTTGTCACCGCGCGCGACCCCAGCGGCGCGGCGGCGACCCAAAGCTTCAGCTGGACGATCGCCAACCCCGGGCCAACCGCGGATGGCGACAGCGCAACGACAGCAGAGGATGCGCCGGTCACGATCAACGTGCTGACCAACGATGTCGATCCCGATGGCGATCCCCTTACCGTCACGGCGGCCAGCGCCAACAACGGCACGGTCGTGCGCAACGCCGACGGCACGATTACCTATACGCCGAACGCCAATTTCAATGGTACCGACACGATCAACTATACGATCAGCGATGGCCAGGGCGGCACCGCGACCGCGACGGTCACCGTGACGGTCACGCCGGTCAACGATCCGCCGGTCGCCGCGAACGACGTCGCATCGACCAACGAAGACACGCCGGTGCGGATCGGCGTTCTCGGCAACGACACCGATCTCGACGGCGATCCGTTGGTCGTCTCCGCTGCCAGCGCGGCGAACGGCACGGTCGTGCGTAATGCCGACGGCACGATTACTTATACCCCGAACGCCAATTTCAACGGCACCGACACGATCACCTACACGATCAGCGACGGCAAGGGCGGCTTCTCGACCGCGACGGTCACCGTAACGGTCGCGCCCGTCAACGATCCGCCGGTGGCGGTCGATGATAGCGCGCGCACCAACGAGGATGTGCCTGTCACCATCGGCGTGCTGACGAACGACAGCGATGTCGATGGCGACCCGTTGACGATCACCGCCGCCAGCGCGGCGAACGGTACCGTCGTGCGCAACGCCAACGGCACGATCACCTATACGCCCAATGCCAATTTCAACGGCACCGACACGATCACTTATTCCATCAGCGACGGCAAGGGAGGCTTCGCGACCGCGACGGTTACCGTAACGGTCGATCCGGTCAACGACGGTCCGATCGCGACGCCGCCGCTCAATGGACAGGTCAGCGTCGACGGCGCGGCCACGTCGGTGACCACGGCAAATAATTTCGTCGATCCCGACGGCGATGCGCTGACGTACAGCGCGACGGGCCTGCCGCCCGGGCTGACCATCAATGCGACGACGGGCGTGATCAGCGGCACGATCGATCGGTCGGCCAGTCAGGCCAATGGTGGCACGTACAATGTCGTCGTGACCGCGACCGACCCGAGCGGCGCCAGCGCGACTTCGCCCTTTGCCTGGACGGTGACCAATCCGGCTCCGACGGCGGGCAACGATACGGCGACCACGCCCGAAGACACGCCGGTCACGATTTCCGTTCTTGCCAATGATGTCGATCCCGACGGCGATCCGCTGCGCGTGACGTCGGCGACGGCGGCCAACGGCACGGTGGTCGTCAACGCCAATGGGACGATCACCTATACGCCCAATGCCAATTTCAACGGCACGGACACGATTGCCTACGCGATCACCGACGACCAAGGCGGCACGTCCACTGCTATCGTGTCGATCACCGTCACTGCGGTGCAGGACGCGCCTATTGTCACCGTGCCGCTGAGCGACCGCAGCGGTCTCGATGCGCAGACGGGGGTCAACGTGCCGACCGCCGCGAGCTTTACCGACGCCGATGGCGATACGCTGACCTACAGCGCGGCGGGTCTGCCTGCCGGACTGACAATCGATCCGGTGACGGGCGTGATCAGCGGCACGATCGACCGCGGCGCCAGCCAAGTGGGCGGGGGTTCCTATTCGGTGCAGGTCACGGCGACCGATCCGGGTGGACGCAGCGCGACGGCCAGCTTTACCTGGACGATCGCCAATCCGGCGCCAACGGCGGTGAATGACACGGCGAATACGCCCGAGGACACGCCGGTCACGATCAGCCCGCTTGCCAACGATAACGACCCCGACGGCGACCCGCTGACCATCACGGCTGCCAGCGCCGCGAACGGTACGGTTGTGCGCAACGCCGATGGCACGATCACCTACACGCCGAACGCCAATTTCAACGGCACCGACACGATCACCTATACGATCAGCGACGGCAATGGCGGCACATCGACGGCGATCGTCGCGGTCACCGTGGCACCCGTCAACGACGCGCCGACCGCTGTCGGCACACTTCCGTCGCGAACCAATGCCGACGCGGCGCCCGTTTCGGTGCCGGTCGCGGGGGCGTTCAACGACATCGACAACAGCACGCTGACCTACAGCGCCACGGGCTTGCCGCCGGGCTTGACGATCAACGCAGCGACGGGCGTCGTCAGCGGCACGGTCAGCAATAGCGCCAGTCAGCAAAATGGCGGCGTTTATGCGGTGACGATCACGGCGACCGATGCCGGCGGACTCAGCGCCGTGCAAACCTTCAACTGGACCATCACCAATCCGGCCCCCGTCGCCCGTGACGATGCGGCGACCACCAACGAAGATGTGCCGGTCACGATAGCGGTGCTGACCAACGACAACGATCCGGACGGCGACGCACTGCGGGTGGTTTCAGCGACGGCGGCAAACGGTACGGTCGTCCGCAATGCCGACGGTACGATCACCTATACGCCCAACGCCAATTTCAACGGCACCGACACGATCACCTATACGATCAGCGACGATCAGGGCGGCATGTCTTCCGCGACGGTCATGGTTACGGTCGCTTCGGTCAATGACGGCCCGATCGCGACGCCGCCGCTGAACGGCCAGCTGAGTGCCGATGGCAATCTCACGTCGGTCGCCACCGCGCTCAATTTCCGCGACGCGGACGGCGACACGCTGACGTACAGCGCGACGGGGCTGCCTCCGGGTCTGACGATCAATCCGACGACCGGCGTGATTTCGGGTACCATCACAAGCAATGCCAGCCAGACCAACGGCGGCGTGTACAACGTCATAGTCACGGCGACCGATCCGTCCGGCGCGAGCGCGGGGTCGCCCTTCACCTGGACGGTGACCAACCCAGCGCCGACGGCGGCGAATGACACGGCATCGACCAACGAGGACGTGCCGGTCACCATAACGGTCCTCGCCAACGACAATGATCCGGACGGCGACAGCCTGACCGTGACGACGGCAACGGCAATCAATGGCACCGTCGTGATTAACGGCGATGGCACGATCACCTACACGCCCAGGGCCAATTTCAATGGCACCGATACCATCACCTACCGGATCAGCGACGGGCAAGGCGGGACGACGACGGCGTCGGTTACCGTGACGATTGCGCCGGTCAATGACGCACCGACGACCGACGGTGTCACCGATCTGTTCGACCTGGATTCCGATGTGGTTTCGATCCCGTTCGCGGCCGAATTCCAGGATGTCGACGGCGATGCGCTAACCTATGTCGCGACCGGGTTGCCGCCAGGTCTGACGATCGATCTGGCGACGGGTGTGGTCAGCGGCACCATCGATCCCGGCGCGTCGACGGGTGGCCCCGGCAACAGCGGCATCTATACGGTCACGATCACCGCGAGTGATGGAAATGGCGGCTCGGTGCCGACGACATTCACCTGGACCATTCGCAACGTCGGCCCCGTCGCGAACGACGACGTTGCGACCACGCCCGAAGACATGCCGGTCACGATCTCGGTTCTTGGCAATGATGTCGACGACGACGGCGACCCGCTGACCGTCACCGATGCAAGGGCCAGCAACGGGACCGTCTTGGTAAACGCCGACGGTACGATCACCTATACGCCGCCGCCAAACTTCAATGGCATGGCGACCATCACCTATACGATCGCTGATACCGACGGGGCATTCTCGACCGCCGTTGTCGTGGTGACCGTCACACCGGTCAATGACGCACCCGCCAGCAGTCCGCTGTCCGACCGGTCGTCGAACGATGGCGATACGATCCCGCCGGTGCCGGTGGCGGCGTTCTTGTCGGACATCGATGGCGACGCGCTGACCTACGGCGCGACCGGCCTGCCGCCGGGCCTCGTGATGGATCCGGCCACGGGCATTATTTCCGGTTCCATCACTGCCGATGCCAGCCAGACCAATGGCGGCGCCTATACCGTGATCGTGACGGCCACCGATCCGGGCGGTCTGACGACCAGTCAGATGTTTACCTGGACGATCGCCAACCCTGCACCGACGGCGACCAACGACACGGCGACGACCGTCGAGGATACGCCGGTCACGATCCCCGTGCTCGCCAACGACAACGATCCCGACAATGACCCGCTGACTGTGATCAGTGCCTCGGCGACGCGCGGGACGGTGGTGATCAACGGCGATGGAACGCTGACCTATACACCCGACCGCGATTTCAACGGCCCGGATATTATTACCTACACGATCAGCGACGGCAATGGCGGCACGTCGACCGCGACGGTCATAATGACGGTGACGCCGGGTAACGATGCGCCGACCACCGTCGGATTGCCTGACCGTTTCGACACCAATTCCGACCCGATCGATGTCACAATCGTGGGCGGATTCAATGATCTTGACGGCGATACGCTGACCTATACCGCGACCGGCCTTCCCGCCGGGCTGACCCTCGATCCGGTGACGGGCATGATTTCCGGCACGACCGCCCCGAACGGCTCGATCGGCGGACCCAATGGCGACGGCATTTATCCGGTTACCGTCACGGTCAGCGACGGCAATGGCGGCACAGTAACGACGACGTTCACCTGGACGATCACCAATCTTCCGCCGCGTGCCGCGGATGATAGCTATTCGACCAGCGAAGACGTCCCGATCACGCTCGACGTTCTGGTCAACGATGTCGATGCGTCGCCGCTGCAGATTGTCGCCGCTGACGCCACCAACGGCACTGCGATCATCAATCCGGACGGGACAATTTCGTTCACCCCTGACCGGGACTTCAACGGGATTGCGACGGTTACGTACACCGTCACCGACGGGCTTGGTGGCTTTTCGAGCGCCGTTGCGACGATTACCGTCGTTCCGGCGAACGATGCCCCCACCGCCATCACCTTGCCGTCGCAAAATAATCTCGATGCCGCTGCGGTGGATGTGGCGACGGCGGCCAGCTTCGCCGATATCGACGGCGATACGCTGACCTATGGCGCGACCGGACTGCCGGCGGGTCTCACGATCGACTCTGTCACGGGCCGGATCACCGGCACGATCGCCGCAGATGCAAGCCAGCTGAACGGCGGCATCTATGCGGTGACGGTGACAGCGACCGATCCGTCGGGCTTGTCCGCGAGCACAAGCTTTACCTGGACGGTCGGTAATCCGCCGCCGGTCGCCACCGATGATACAGCCTCGACCGCCGAGGATGTACCGGTTTCGATCGCCGTGTTGCCGAACGACGTCGATCCCGATGGCGATGCGCTGACGGTGGTAAGCGCGACGGCCGCCAACGGCAGCGTTGCGATCAATCCCGACGGGACGTTGACCTATACGCCGAACGCCAATTTCAACGGCACCGACACGATCACTTACTCGATCTCCGACGGCCAGGGCGGAACGTCGACTGCAACCGTTACGGTGACGGTCACGGCCGTTAATGATCCGCCGGCCGCGGCCAATGATACCGCATCGACGGCCGAGGACACGCCGGTCACGATCGGTGTGCTCGGCAATGACGTCGATGCCGATGGCGACCCGCTGACCGTCGTCACTGCAAGCGCGGCGAACGGGACCGTTCTGATCAATCCCGACGGCACGATCACCTATACGCCTAATGCCAATTTCAACGGCGCCGACACGATTACCTACACGATCAGCGACGGCAATGGCGGCACGTCAACCGCCACCGTCAATATGATCGTGACGTCGGCGAACGACCTTCCGGTTGCCGTCGATGACGGCGCAACGACGTCCGAGGACACGCCGGTTACCGTCAGCGTTCTGGGTAATGACAGCGATATCGACGGCGATTCGCTGACCGTCACCGTCGCCAGTTCGCCCAACGGAACCGTGACGATCAATCCCGACGGCACGATCGGCTTTGTGCCCAATCCCAATTTCAACGGTCCGGCGCTGATCACTTATACGATCAGCGACGGCAAGGGCGGCACCGCGACAGCGACGGTGACGGTGACCGTCACCCCGGCCAATGATCCGCCGGTGGCAACGAACGACATGGTTTCCACCGATGAGGATACACCGGTCACGATCCCGGTCCTTGCCAACGACGTCGACATCGACGGCGATCTGCTGGCGGTTGTCTCGGCCAGCGCCCCGAACGGCACCGTGACCATCAATCCCGACGGGACCATCCTTTACACGCCGAACCCCGACTTCAACGGCACCGACACGATCACTTATACGATTTCGGACGGTCAGGGCGGAACATCCACCGCAACCGTGACCGTGACCGTCGGTGCAGTCAACGACGCCCCGACCGCCGCGCCGGATACCGCGACGACGCGCGAAGACACCCCGGTTACTGTGCCGGTGCTGGCGAACGACAGCGATCCGGAGGGCAACCCGCTGACCGTGACCGGTGCAACCGCGGCCAATGGCACCGTGATCGTCAACGCTGACGGCACGATCACCTATACCCCGAACCCGAATTTTAACGGCACCGACACGATCACCTATACGATCAGCGACGGCAACGGGGGTACGGCCACCGCGACGCTCACGGTGACGGTCACGCAGGTCAATGATCCGCCCGTGGCGTCAAACGACACAGCCGCCACCGACGAGGACACCCCCGTCATCATCCCGGTGCTCGCCAATGATAGCGATCCAGAGGGCGACACGCTGACGGTCACGAACGCCAATGCGGCGAACGGCACGGTGACGATCAATCCCGATGGCACGATCGCTTATACGCCCAACGCCAATTTCAACGGCACCGACACGATCACCTATACGATCAGTGACGGGCAGGGCGGTTTCTCGACCGCGACGGTTACTGTCGTCGTCAGGCCGGTCAATGATGCGCCGGTCGCGATCGATGATGCGGCCACCACCGACGAAGATATGCCGGTCACCATCCGGGTGCTGGCCAACGACACCGATCCCGACGGCGATCCGCTGACGGTGGTCGCCGGCAGCGCGGCCAATGGCACCGTGACGATCAATGCCGACGGCACGATTACCTACACGCCCAACCGGAATTTCAACGGCAACGATACGATCACGTACACGATCAGCGACGGCAAGGGCGGTTTCTCGACCGCCACGATCGGGGTTACGATTACCGTCATCGCGTCAAATGATCCGCCCGATACGGTGGACGACATCGCAACGACCGATGAAGACACCCCGGTTACTGTGCCGGTGCTTGCCAACGACAGCGACCCAGAGGGCAACCCGCTGACCGTGACCGGCGCGACCGCGCCGAACGGCACCGTGGTCGTTAATTCCGACGGCACGATCACCTATACCCCGAACCCCAATTTCAACGGCACCGATACGGTCACTTATACCGTGAGCGACGGCCAGGGGGGGACGACCACCGGAACCCTCACGGTGACGGTCGCGCCGGTCAACGATCCGCCGGTCGACGCGCCAGAGACGGTGCGGACGATCGTCGACGTCCCCGTGACGGTGCCGGTGCTGGCCAATGCAACCGACATCGACGGCGATCCGCTCACAGTTATTTCGGCGACGCCGTCGATCGGCATGGCCGTCATCAATGCGGATGGCACGATCACTTATACCCCGCCGCTCGGTTTTCGCGGCGTGGCAACGGTCACCTATGTCGTGTCCGACGGAAAGGGCGGGACGGTCGTATCGAGCTTCACCGTATCGATCCTCGATGCCGGCATCGATCTGAACGCGCTGCTTGGAAATGACGGGCTGGGCCGCAACGAACCCACGTTCATCGACCGCGGCGCCGGGACCGGCGAGCGCCCCGTCACAGGACCACTTTATATCCTGGAGGCGGTGAACGACATCCGCTCGCTTAACGGCACTGCGGATCTGAACGTCGGCTTGCCAGTACTGACAGCGGTCAACGACGTCAGCTGGTTGAACGGGACGACGTCGTTCGACGCCGACGGGCACCCGATTTCCGACGTCGTCACGCATCTCGATCGCCTGCGCGAGCTGCGCACGCCGGGCGAAGATATGTGGGATAGTCGGTCGGGCGCCTTCGACATCGAAACCCTGACAGGCTTTTCGGCCCGGCAGCTGAGCGGCAGCGACGGCCAGATCATGATCGAGTCGGTTTCGCGCGGCCACGTCCTTTATATGGAAATGCGGGATATCGGCGACGAGAGCACGTCGCCAGTCGTCGAATTTCAGCTACGGATGCGCGACGGTCGTCCGCTGCCCGACTGGATCCGGATGGATGCGCGGGGGCTGGCGATCATCGAACGGCCGCTTGATGCGGACGAAATCCGGCTGATCGTCCGGGGACTGCGCGCCGATGGAACCGCCATCGAAATTCCGGTGATCGTGCAGGGCGCGACCGGCGAAATACAGCTCGATGCGAAAGTCGAGTCGGGCAACCGCATCAGCGACGCTGCGCCGCTGGGCCGGATGATCGCTGCACAACAATCGGCCGCAGGCGATGAAACCGCAAGACTGCTTGGGGCGTTCGACGGTCGGGCGTATGAGGATGGGTAAAATGGGGTATAAGCAACTTTTGGGGATTTCGGCGGCAGCGGCGCTGTCCGGCTGTGCGGTAAACCCCGAACCGCTGGCGCGGAGCGATATTGCTGCGACCGCCGACCGCAACTTCCAGGCCGTGGACGCCAATCAGGAACCGGTCGCCGGTCCGATTGACATGTATGAAGCCATGGCTCGCGCCCTGAAATATAATCTCGATTACAAAGTCGAGATGATGGAGGAAGCGCTAAAAGGGCGCGAACTCGACGTCGCGCGCTACGATATGCTGCCGCAGCTTGTGGCTAGCGGCGGCTATGCCAGCCGTAACAATTATTCGGGCGCCAGCTCGCTGTCGCTCCTCAGTGGCCGCCAATCGCTCGAGCCTTCGACCTCGGCAGAGAAGGATATTTTCTCTGCCGACCTGGGGCTCAGCTGGGATGTGCTCGATTTCGGTCTCTCATATGTCCGCGCCAAGCAAAAGGCGGACGAGTATCTGATTTCGCAGGAGCGCCGCCGGAAAGTTGCCAACCGGATCATCGAAGACGTCCGTACGTCCTATTGGCGCGCGGTCAGCGCCGAACGGCTGCTGACCAAGCTCAAGGAGCTCGAAGGGGCGGTCGGCACGACGCTGACCAATTCGGAGCGGTTGGCCGAACGCCGTCTGTCGGCGCCGCTGACCGCACTCACCTATCAACGCGAACTGATCGATATTCAGGCAAATATTCGTCAGCTCCAGCGCGAACTGGTGATCGCCAAAGCCCAGCTCGCTGCGCTGATGAATCTGAAGCCCGGCACCGAATTCGCCCTTGTCCTGCCCGACCGCGCCCAGGCGCTGCCGGCCATCGGCCTGTCGGGCGAGGAAATGATGTTGGCCGCGCTGCGCAACCGCGCCGAACTGCGCGAGGTAAGCTATCGCCAGCGCATCAACAGCAAGGAACTCGACGCAGCACTGCTCAGCGCGTTGCCGAACATCCGCGGCGTGATCGGGGTCAATTATGACTCAAACGATTTCCTGTACAACAATGACTGGCTGAACGTGGGGGCGCGGGCGAGCTGGAACGTGTTGAATCTGTTCAAATATCCGGCGCAGAAAAAGGCCGTCGCGGCGCAGGAAGAGCTTCTTCGGCAGCGCGAACTGGCGTTGACGATGGCCGTCATAACTCAGGTCAATGTTTCGCGCGCGCGCTTCGGTCATTTGAAGGACGAGCTTGATACAGCGAGCCATCAATATCGCGTTCAGGACAAGATCATGTATCAGGTCCGGGCTGGCCATCGAGCTGGCGCGATGAGTCAGCAAACCTTGCTGCGCGAAGAAATGAATACGCTGGTGAGCGAGGTGAAATACGACATCGCCTTTGCCGCCGCGCAAAATGCCTATGCCAATCTGTTCGGTTCGATGGGTATCGACGATTTTGGCCCGGACATCAGTGGCAAGGAGGACGTCGCCACGCTGGCGAATTCGCTCAAGCAGCTATGGGCAGCCCGCGAGACAGCGCTGAAGGTTGACTGAAACCATGAATGAACCGCTTGGCGAAGATGGACCGGAACAGGGCGGTCGCAACAAGCTTCTGATTGGCGGTGGAGTGGCGTTGCTCGTTGCGGTGGCGGTCGGCGTGTTTGCTGCTGGCGGGTCGGGTAGCGACCTTAAATGGTCGAAGGAGCAGAGTCCGGCGGTCGCCGCCGAGGTGGCGCCTACCAGGACCCAACCGCCCAAAGCGGCCAAGCTCGAGAGCGCCGTCCGTGGTATCGTGAAATCGAAACAGGAAGCAACGATCGCGTCGCGGATGACGGCCCGCATCGTCGCGATGCCTTATGGCGAAGGCGATTCCTTTCCGAAGGGCGCGCTGCTTGCGCGTTTCGACTGCTCGCAGATCCAGGCGCAACTGAATGCCGCGCACGCGGCGACCGCCGCCTATCGCAAGACCTATGAAACCAACGTCGAACTCGATCAATATGAGGCGGTCGGCAAGAATGAGGTCGCGGTGTCGCAGGCCAATCTGGGCAAAGCCGATGCCGAGGCTAAGGCGGTCGCTGCCCAGCTATCCGACTGCGCCGTCTATGCACCTTTTTCGGGCAAGGTGGTCGAAGAGATCGCCCACTCGCGCGAAGTGGCGGCGAGTGGGCAGCCGTTGCTCAAGATTCAAAGCGGCGGCAATCTCGAGATCGAATTGATCGTCCCCAGTCGCTGGTTGACGTGGCTGCGGCCCGGCGCGGCGTTCGGTTTCACGATCGACGAGACAGGCCAGGATATCCAAGGTGTCGTCACGCGTCTCGGCGCGTCGGTCGATGCCGTCAGCAAGACCATTCGCGTGACCGGGGACATCACGGAAACGACCGGGTTGGTGTTGCCGGGCATGAGCGGAACCGCGTCATTCCCCGACGCCGCCAAGGCGAATGCTGTGACGGTCCCGGCTGCGACGAGCAATGGCAAGTCATCCTGATCCGGTCCCGCCGCGGCCGGTGCCGCGGGTTGTATCGCCAGACCCGTCCGGTCTGGCGGCGCTTATGCAATATGAGGGCGAGGTGCGGCGCCGTGCGACAGTACCCGAACTTGTCTATCACATCGCCAATGAGACGCGCCGGATCGTCGATTATGATCAGATGTTCGTGCTCCGCCAATCGCGCATCGGAGCAGGTTTTCACGTTATCGCAGCGTCCAGTCTCGCGACAGTCGATCGCAATGCCCCGCTGATCCAGGCGATCGAAAAAGCGACAGCGGAACTGGCGCGGACCGAGGGACTGGATCGTCCGCACGACTTTTCGGCGGCCGCGCTCGTCGCCGATGCGGCGCTGGAGGAATATCCCTTCGGCCACTGGCGCTGGCAGCCGCTGCTGGACCGCGATGCGCAGCCTTTCGCCGGCCTTCTTGTCGCCCGCGCTGCGGTGATGCGCGAAACCGAGGCGTTCCGCCTTGATCGCGTTGCCGAAACCGTGGGGCACAGTTGGCTGGCGCTGACCGGCAACGCGCCCGTCCGCCGCGTCAAGGGGCTTGGTCCCAAAGAAAAGCGCGGGCTTGTGGTAGGGCTCGCTGTCATTGCCCTTTTTCCCGTGCAGTTGACGGCACTGGCGCCGGTCGAAGTCGTCGCTGCCCGCCCATTCGTGGTCGCCGCACCTTTTTCGGGCGTCATCGACAGGGTTATCGTGCCGCCGAACGGGGTGGTCAAAGCGGGCCAGCCCGTGCTGCGTTTCGACGACACCAAGCTGCGCAACGACCTCGATGTCGCGGCGGAAAAGCTTGAGGTGGCGCGTACGCGCGTGGAACGGTCGACCAACCTCGCCATCGGCGCGCGCGAGGAGGGGCGTGATATCACGCTGATGCACGCCGAGTATGAGCTGGCGCAGGCCGACCATGCCTATGCGCGCGATTTGCTGGCGCGCGCCGAGGTTACGGCGCCGAAGGCCGGCACGGCGCTTTACAGCGATCGCCGCGATTGGGAGGGCCGGGCGGTCAATGTCGGCGATCCGATCCTGCAGATCGTCGATCCGAACGATGTCGATTTCCGGATCGACCTGCCGACTCGCGAACAAATGTCGCTGCCGACAGGCGGCAAGGTCAAGGTCTGGCTCGATGCACAGCCGCTCTGGGCGATCGATGCTCGTCTCGAAACGGTGAGTTACCAGGCCCGGCCCACCGCCGAAGGGGTGCTGTCCTTTGCCGTGGTCGCGCATCCCTTGGGCGATGCACCGCGCGTGGGATCGCGCGGGACCGCGAAGATATATGGCAGCTGGGTTCCGCTTTTCTATTCGCTGCTGCGTCGGCCGATTTCCAGCCTGCGCCAATTCGTCGGGATATGACCGCCGCGGCGCAGCCTTTGGCGATGCCGCTGCTTCGGCAGGAGCTGCGGATCGAACCGGGCGCGCCGTTGGTGAACGGTGCGCCGAGCTGGACATTGTTCGATCCGGTGCGTCACGCTTTTTTTCAGCTTGGACGGATCGAGTTCACGATCTTTTCGCGTTGGGCCAATGGCCGGATGCACGAGGCGGCGCAGGGGTTGGTGGCCGAAGGACTGGAAGCCGATGAAGCCGATGCCGAAGTCACGCGGGTTGTCGAATTTTCGCTGGCAAATAATCTGACGATTGCCCCGCTGTCCGACAGCGTCGGCAGTTTCGAGCGCATCCGCAGCCAAAGCAGAAAAGCGTGGTGGCGCTGGCTTGTCGATCATTATCTGTTTTTCCGGATCCCCCTTGTCAAGCCGGCGGATTTCCTGGAGCGCACGTTGCCGCGGGTGGCGCCGCTATGGTCCCCGCGCGCCTTGGGCTTTTTCGTCGTGTTGGCGATCGTCGGCCTGTTCCTCGTCTCGCGTCAGTGGGACGCGTTCACGGCGTCTTTCCTCTATTTCTTCAGCTGGCAGGGATTGATTGCCTACGCCATTGGCCTTTCGGTCGTGAAGATCGCGCACGAACTGGGGCATGCCTATACCGCAACGCGTTTCGGTTGCCGCGTGCCGAGCATGGGCGCCAGCTTTTTGATCATGATGCCAGTGCTTTACACCGACACGACCGGGGCGTGGCGGT
Source organism: Sphingopyxis sp. (assembly GCF_965279725.1). GTDB lineage: Bacteria > Pseudomonadota > Alphaproteobacteria > Sphingomonadales > Sphingomonadaceae > Sphingopyxis. The sequence continues at coordinate 762,724 of NZ_CBDIIL010000001.1, read as the reverse complement.
TGACGTCGCGGCGCAAGCGTCTGGCGATCGATTGCGCGGGGGTCAGCGCAGAATTGATGATCGCCAGCATTGCCACCTTGGCATGGGCGCTGTTGCCCGAAGGGATGCTTCGCAGCGTTGCCTTCATTCTGGCAACCACGAGCTGGGTGATGAGCCTGGCGATCAATCTCAATCCCTTCATGCGGTTCGACGGCTATTATCTGCTGTCCGACCTGCTGGGTGTGCCGAACCTTCAGCCGCGCGGTTTCGCGCTCGGGCGCTGGCGGCTGCGCGAATTGCTGTTCAGGCTGGGCGAACCACCGCCCGAGCTCCTGCCCCGGCGGATGGCGCGGATATTGGTCGTCTATGCATGGGCGACCTGGATTTATCGATTCATCCTGTTCCTTGGCATCGCGCTGCTGGTCTATCACCTGTTCTTCAAGCTGCTCGGGATCATTCTTTTCGTTGTGGAAATGGCGGTGTTTCTGGTGCGGCCGATATGGAGCGAGATCAACGAATGGCGATTGCGGCGCGGCCGCATCCTCGCCTCGCCCCGGGGGCGACTGTTGGTGTTCGGACTGGGCGGCCTCGTGCTGCTCGGCTTTCTGCCGCTCGACCGCCATGTCAGCGCACCTGCGGTGATGGGGCCGATCGCGGCGGTACCGATCGTGGCGGGCGATCCGGCCCGTGTCGAACGGGTTCTGGTGCGGAACGGTCAGCGCGTGGCCAAGGGCGCGCCGCTTATCGAACTTATCGCGCCCGATATTGACGTCGCCGCAGCGCAATCGCGTCTGCGTATCGCGGGTATCGAGGCACAGCTTGCGCGCGGTGCCGCCGATGCCGAGGATTTGTCGGAACGTGCAGTGCTGGAACGCGAACTGCTGGCGGAGGGCAACAAGCTTGCTGGCTTTGACCGGCGCAGCGCGCGCCTGGTCCTGCGCGCGCCGATCGCCGGGGTGGTGACCGATCTGGACACCCAAGCGCCGCGAGGTCGCTGGCTGGGCGGCGCCGAGGTTCTGGCACGGGTGGTGACGCCGAACGACTATGACGTGCAAAGCTTTGTTCGGGAGAGCGATATTTCGCGCATCGAGGACGGTGCACTCGCGCATTTCGTCCCCGATGATCCGGTGCTGGCGTCGCGCGTCGCTAAACTGATGGAAAAGTCGGCCAGCGCCGTTCAGCACATGGATCAACCCATCCTCGCTTCGACGCAAGGCGGCCCCATCGCGGTCAATGAGGATGCGGGAAAAACGCTGCGCCCCCGTGAGGCGTTGTACCGGCTTCGCTTTGTTGCGACCCCCGGGGCCGGTTCGCTGCGCCCGGTGCGCGGATCGATCAGCATCGATGCACAATCGCAAAGTCTGTTTGGGCAGATGCTGGGCTCGCTGGTGCGGACCATTCGCGCCGAGGCGTCGATGACGAGCGGCTGACGCAACTCTGCGCGGTGCGCGGCCTACCTGACAGCGTCGCCGATGCGTTGGCGGCGATCGCGGGCGCCAGCACGATCTCCCGGCTCGCCGTCCGATGCCCGCCCCTTCGCGAAAATCGAACGCGAGCGAGTCGAGGCCATCGCATGACTGGCGAATGCGCCGTGAATATTCCCGGCCGCCATCCGGCGTCGCTGAAACCTCCAAGCGCAAGGTCACCAAGCTCACCGATAAGTTCCCAGGCTCTGACACCCATTTTGATGCTTCGAACGCCATGCGCTCACTCGCCGACACGGTCGTGGGACATACCGGCGATAAGCGCAGCGTGGTTCACGCCACCCTTTCAGCGTCGGGCTTTAGCGTTCTCGATTCCAGCCAAGTTCTAATATCGGTGGCCTCGGGTTCCCCGGAATGACGAAGTTTGAAAGCAAGAAACGGGGCGCGCCTGTTTGGGTGGGGTGGCATCGAAGGCGCATGACAAATATGATCGACACACATGGTCCCGCGCGCCTTGCCGCGTTGGATTGGGATATGATCGGCGCAGCGCTTGATCGCGAGGGATGGGCGGTGTTGCCGGGGTTGCTGAGCGAGGCGGAGTGCGACGAGACCGCGGCCGTCTATCCGCACGAGGCGCTGTTCCGCAACCATGTCCAAATGGCGCGGCACGGGTTCGGGCGCGGCGAATATCGCTATTTCGCTTATCCGCTGCCGCGGTTGGTCGCGGGGTTGCGCGGGGCGCTTTATCCGCGGCTGGCACTGGTCGCCAACCGCTGGCACGAGCGAATGGGGAGGACCGTGCGCTTTCCGGCCGATCATTCCGACTATCTGGCGGTGTGCCACGCTGCGGGACAGGTCAGGCCGACGCCGTTGCTGCTGCGATATGGGCCGGGCGATTATAATTGCCTGCACCGCGATCTGTACGGTGAGGAGGTGTTTCCCTTGCAGGTCGCGGTGCTGTTGTCGGCGCCGGGGGCGGATTTTGACGGCGGCGAATTTGTGCTGACCGAGCAGCGACCGCGGATGCAGTCGCGCGCCGCCGTCGTCCCGCTGGGCAAGGGCGATGCCGTGGTGTTCGCGGTCAACGAGCGGCCGGTGGCGGGCAGCCGCGGCGATTACCGGGTGGCGATGCGCCATGGGGTCAGCATGGTGCGGTCGGGACGCCGCCACACGCTAGGGGTGATCTTTCACGATGCCGGATAAAGCGGCGTAGCGGGTGGACATGGCCGCTGCGACGGTTAAGCCGGAACCATCTTTCCGCACCAGCGAGGACATCAGCGATGGATTTTTCCCGGCTTCAGGCGAGCAGCAAGATCGGCGACGCGTGGGTGTATCCGCAGCCGCCATGCCTGAATTTCGGCTGGCTGGAGGTCGGCCTTGACCCGGCGCACCGGATTTACTGGGAGGAATATGGCAATCCGGCGGGTGAGCCGGTGATGTTTCTGCATGGTGGTCCGGGCGGCGCGTGCGCGCCCGCGATGGCACGCTTTTTCGATCCCAAGCGCTATCGCGTCATCCTGTTCGATCAGCGCGGGTGCGGCAAGAGCGAACCCAATGTCGCATCGGCGGGGCCGGCGGTGGCGCTGAGCAAAAATACGACGGCGGATTTGATCGGCGACATCGAGAAATTGCGCGACCATCTGGGCATTGCGGGCGCCATGCATGTGTTTGGCGGCAGTTGGGGAAGCACGCTGGCGATGGCCTATGCGATCGCACACCCCGGGCATTGCGCCAGCCTGATTCTGCGCGGCATCTTCCTCGGCGCACCAGAGGATTTGGAGTATCTGTATCAGGGCAATGCCGCGACGTGGGAGGCGGATCCGTATGGCCTGACCGCGCCGGGGGCATATATCAAATATCCGGGCGAATGGGCGGCGTTGCTGGACATCCTGACCCCCGCCGAGCGCGGCGACGTCATGGCGTCGTACAAGGCGATTTTCGATATGGTGCCGACGAACGACGCGGAAAAAGAACGCCAACTCAAAGCAGCGGTGACCTGGTCGCTGTGGGAAGGGGTGATTTCGAACATGATCCCCGAGGCCGCCAACACCGGCAAGTTCGGCGAGGCCGATTTCGCTTTGTGTTTCGCCCAAATCGAGGCGCATTATTTCGCCAATGAACTGTTCATCGCGCCGGGGCATTTATTCGACAATATCGCCACGCTGGCGGCGATTCCCATCCATATCGTCCACGGCCGTTTCGACGAGGTTTGTCCGCTGACCCAAGCATCAAGGCTGGTCGCGGCGCTGCGCGCGGCCGGGGCCGAGCCGGTGAGTTATGTGGTGACCAACGCCGGACATAGCGCGATGGAGCGCGAAAATGCGCTGGCGCTGACCGCGGTGATGGACGGGCTTCCGGTGCCGACCGGGAGCTAGGGCGGCCAGCTCGATCGCAGCGCCGGTGGTTACGCCGCCTTGCCGTGCGCAACGTCCATGCTGACCGAACTGCCCGCATCGATTTCCGCCGCCTTGGCCTCGACCAGCTTGACGATGTGACCGATCATATCGGCGTCGGCGACATGATGGTCGGTGACCCCCGAAAGATAGACCATATGCTTGCCGTTGCCGCCGCCGGTGATGCCGATGTCGGTTTCGCGCGCTTCGCCGGGGCCGTTGACGACGCAGCCGAGGACCGAGAGCGACATCGGGGTCTTGATATGGCCGAGCGCTTCTTCGAGCGCCTGCACGGTGCGGATGACGTCGAAGCCCTGGCGCGCGCAACTGGGGCAGGAGACAACACGGACGCCGCGGGTGCGCAGGCCGAGCGATTTCAGGATTTCGTAGCCGACGCGCACTTCTTCCTCGGGTTCGGCCGACAGGCTGACGCGGATCGTGTCGCCGATGCCCGCCCACAGCAGATTGCCGATGCCCAGCGCCGATTTGACGGTCCCGCCGATCAGCCCGCCAGCTTCGGTGATACCGAGGTGGAGCGGACAGTCGACCGCGTCGGCGAGCTGCGCATAAGCGGCGACCGCGAGGAAGACGTCGCTCGCCTTCACCGCGACCTTATAGTCGTGGAAATCATGGTCCTGAAGCAGCTTGATATGATCGAGCGCGCTTTCGACCAGCGCCTCGGGGCAAGGTTCGCCATATTTTTCGAGCAGGTCTTTCTCGAGACTGCCCGCGTTGACCCCGATGCGGATCGCGCAGCCGTTCGCCTTGGCGGCGCGGACGACTTCGCCGACGCGTTCGCTGCTGCCGATATTGCCCGGGTTGATTCGCAGGCACGCAGCACCGGCGTCGGCGGCTTCCAAGGCGCGCTTGTAGTGGAAGTGAATGTCGGCGATCAGCGGCACGCGCGCGGCGCGGACGATCTTTCCCAATGCCGCGGTCGATTCGGTGTCGGGGCAGGATACGCGGATCAGGTCGGCGCCCGCTTCCTCGCAGCGGCGAATCTGGTCGATCGTCGCCACCGCGTCGCTGGTCAGCGTGTTGGTCATCGTCTGAACCGTAATCGGCGCGCCGCCGCCGACCGGGACGTTGCCGACCATGATCTGGCGGCTGGTACGCCGCGCAATGTCGCGCCAGGGGCGCAGGCCGGGGTTGTGATCGCTCATGGTTTCGGGCTCGATCGAGAGGGGGACAGCGCCGCTCTTTAGCGGTCCGGCGCGCGATTGGCAAAGCCAAGCATGGCTCGGGGAGATGTTGCGCGAAAGACACACTCCGGTGCTGAATCGGAGCTGCGCGCAATTTTTGTTTGTGCATTGCAGCAAAATCGGCAATTTCGAAGGTGTTCGTCGTCACAGGCCCGACAAAAGAGGCGTGGACACGCACGGCAGGCCGGGACGATCCGTTTTTTTCTCTAGGGGGATCACCCATGAAGTTTCTTACCAAAGCGTGTTTCGGCATGCTGCTCGCCGCGTCGGCCCTGTCGACGCCTGCCTTCGCTCAGGAAGAAGAAGCCAGCGGCCCGTTCTCGCTTTCGGGCGGCATTGCGGTTACGTCGGATTATCGTTTCCGCGGCATCTCGCTGTCGAACGAAAAGGTCGAAGTCCAGCCGACCCTGACGGTCAGCCATGAAAGCGGCTTCTATGTCGGAGCATGGGGTTCGGGCCTTCCCGACAGCCCGCTCTATGGCAAGTTCGAACTCGACCTTTATGGCGGCTTCAACACCGAAATCGCACCCGGCACGACGGTCGATATCGGCGCGACCTATTATGTCTATCCCGGCAATCAGGATTTCGCAGGCCCGAGCGACTATGTCGAAATCATCGGCAAGCTGTCGCACGACATCGGGCCCGTTTCGGCGACCGGTATGGTGGCTTATGCTCCCGATCAGAGCTCGCTCGGCGACGACGACAATATCTACCTGAACCTTGGCCTTGGCTATGGCATCCCCGAAACGCCGGTCACGCTGAACGCCGCCGTGGGCTACACCGATGGCTCGCTCGGCGCACTGGCGCCCGGCGGCAACTATATCGACTGGTTGGTCGGCGCTTCGTTCGCCGCTGGACCGGCGACGTTCACAGTTCAATATGTCGACACCGACATCAAGAAGTCGGGCATCAAGGCAATCGATACGCTTTACGATCCGCAGGTCGTCTTTACGCTGGGCTTCTCCTTCTGATTAGCTAGCGAGTCACGACCACGCGCTAAGGGGGCGGCTTCGGGGGAGGCCGCCCCCTTTTTCGTGCGCGTTGGGCGCCCGGCTCGAGTCAGCGCAACGCGCTTGACCGCAGCGGCGAACCGTGCAATTTCATCGACGAGTTGAAGCAGCAAGAGTATCCCCCATGACTCAGAGCGTTTCCGTCCCCCCCGTCACGAGCCCGGTGCCGCCCGCGCGCAGCGAGCGAAGTCCCGGCGTCAAGCTGGTCATCGCGGTGCTGATCGCGGTGGCATTGATGGTCCCCCTCCTCATGATTTACGGCCTGCTGTGGGATCGCCAGCAGCAGGCGCAAACCGCGCAGGCCTCGATCGGTCAAGGCTGGGGCGGCCAGCAAACGATCGCCGGGCCGGTAATCGTCATCCCCTATCGCGCCACCGAAACGAACACCGTCACCGAAAACGGCAAGGATGTGACGCGGACGGTCAACACGATCCGCAACCTCTATCTGTCGCCGCAGTCGAATCGGGCCGATGTCGTCATCAAGCCCGAGAAGCGGAAGAAAGCTATTTACGAGACCGTCGTTTATGAAAGCCAGATTTCGGGAACCGCCGATTTCGCACTGCCCGCCGACATCGCCCGCTTTGGTGTCGCGCGTGAGGCGCTGATGCTCGACCGCGCCGAAGTGCGGTTGGGGGTCAGCGACGCCCGCGGGCTAGTCGACGGCAATAGCGTCGCGGTCAACGGCATCCCGCTCGCGCTTCAGCCCGGCAAGGGGCTGCTCTCGACCGGCAATTCGGGTACTTTTGCCTTTGTCGACTGGACCGCAGCCGCGCCGCTGAAGGTCGATTACAAGATCGGCGTCCGCGGGCTGGGCGATTTCAAGCTGATCCCGCGCGGCGTCGATACCCGCTGGACGGTCAAGTCGAGCTGGCCGAACCCAAGCTTTGGCGGCGACTTCCTGCCCGCCAAGCGCGACGTCAAGACAAGCGGCTTTACCGCGACCTATGCAATTCCGAATCTGGCGTTGGGACAGGCGCAGGTTCTCACCGGCGACCTGTCGCCGCCGGTCACAACCAACTATTCGGGCAACGGCCCGCGCTATGCCGAGGCTGTCGATGTGACCACAGTGGCAAACGACGGCAGCAACATGGAATCGGGCGGCACCGCAAAAGCGGTAGCGATCAGCCTGATCGAACCTGTTGACCTCTACAGCCAGGTCGATCGCGCGATCAAATATGGCTTTCTGTTCATCGGCTTTACCTTCGTCGCCTTTCTGATGTTCGACATCATCGCGGGCGCGCGGGTGGCGCCGGCCGAATATCTGCTGACCGGGGTGGCGCTGGTGCTGTTCTTCGTGCTGTTGCTGGCCTTTGCCGAGGTGATCGGGTTCACCTTTGCTTATATGCTGGCGTCGGCGGCGATCATCGGATTGCTGGCCTTCTACAGCGCGGCGGTGCTGAAAAGCTGGAAACGCGCGCGGTTCCTTGCCGCGATGCTGGTCGGGCTGTATGCGCTGCTCTATGTGCTGCTGAACCTCGAGGCTTATTCTCTGCTCATCGGTTCGGTGCTGATGTTCTTCGCCCTTGCCGGGGTGATGTACATGACGCGCAGCATCGACTGGAGCGGGCTGGGCAAGAAGGATGAGGCTTTGCCAGCGGCCTGACCGTTCTTAATCGTCATTCCCGCGAAAGCGGGAACCCAGCTCTACGGTACATGCCGACGCGACGCTGGAACTGGGTCCCCGCTTTCGGGGGGATGACGAAAGAAGGAAAGTCAGCGCCAGCGCAGATTTTGGGGGCCGAGATCCGACAGGGTCTTGGCCCCCATCAGTTTCATGCCGCGCTCTATCTCGGCGCGGAGCAGGGCGATGGCGCGGGCGACGCCATCCTCGCCCGCCGCAGCCAGCGCGTAAAGATAAAGGCGGCCGCCCGAGCAGGCCTTGGCCCCGACCGACAGCGCTTTCAGTACATGCGTCCCGCGCGTGATGCCGCCGTCGCAGATCACCTCGATCTTGTCGCCGACCGCATCGACGATGTCGGCGAGCGCGTCGAAGGGCGAGATGCTGCCGTCGAGTTGGCGACCGCCGTGGTTCGACACCATGATCGCAGTCGCGCCGATCTCGACCGCGCGGCGCGCATCCTCGACCGCGGCGATTCCTTTAAGGCAAAAGGGGCCGTCCCATTGCTTGCGGATCGCCTCGGCGCGCTGCCAGTCGAGGCTCTGGTCGAGCATCGAGGTGAAATAGTCGGCGACCGATTTGGGGACGCTCGATCCCTCCGACACATGGGTGGCGAGGTTGGGCAGGCTGAATTTTTCGCGCAGCACATAGTTGAGCCCCCAGCCGGGCCTGGCGGCGTAGCTCAGCATATTGCCCGCGGTGAAGCGCGGCGGCGAGGTGAAGCCCGAGCGCAGGCAACGTTCGCGGTTGCCGCCGACGATCGTGTCGACGGTCAGCGCGACAGCATCGAATTTCGCATCGCGCGCCGATGCCAGCATCGCGCGGTTCAGCCCGTCGTCCTTGTGGACATAGAGCTGGAACAGCTTGGGGCCGTCGGTCAGCGCGCCCGCCTCGGCCAGGCTGATCGTCGCGAGGCTGGAAATACCCGCCATCGTGCCGGCGTTCGCCGCGGCGCGCAGCACGGCGCGCTCGCCCTGCCAGTGGAACAGGCGTTGGAGCGCGGTGGGCGACAGGAACAACGGCATCGCCATTTCGCGGCCGAACAAGGTCGTGCGCATATCGACGCTTTCGACCCCGGCGAGGACGCGCGGGATCAGGTCGCAATCGTCGAACGCCGCGCGGTTGCGGCGGCGGGTGACCTCTTCGTCGGCGGCGCCGTCGATATAGTCGAACACGGGCCAAGGCAGGCGGCGTTTCGCGAGCATGCGGAAGTCGTCGATATTGTGGCAGTCGGTGAGGTTCACTTTTTATGTTTCCGTTCGTGTCGAGCGAAGTCGAGACACGCTGCGTTCGTGCCTTGCCTCACGTGTCTCGACTTCGCTCGACACGAACGGGATTGGGCGTCGGTGCCGGGCATCAAAACACCGTCCGCGCCGCCACGGTTCCCTTGGTCGCGAAGCTGAAGCGCGGCTCCACCGCCAGCTTCGGATCGAGGATATGTGCTGCAACGCGCTTGCCCACCGCGGGGCCGTTCTTGAACCCGTGCCCCGATCCGCCGCCGACCAGCCAGACGCGCTCCTGCCCCGGAAAGCGATCGATCAGATAGTCGCCGTTCGAGCTGTTCTCATATTGGCAGACGCGCCCACCGATCAGCGGCGCCGAAGCGAGGCCGGGGAAACGGCGCGCGATGTACGCGCGCGCCTCGGCGATCCCGGCAGGGGTCAGGCTACGCTCCATTGTATCGGGGTCGATCACCGGGCCGTGGACATCGACTGCGATCTTGAACCCCGCGCCCTCCAGGTCGGGGAGGCCGTAAACGATCCGACCGTTGTTGAAATCGGCCCACACGGGCAGTTCGGGCGGGGCAAAACGAGTGTCGCCCTGCGGCGCGCCGAAATGATAGACTTCCTGCCGCGTCGCGACGATCTTTCCCATCAATTGCTGCGGGAAAAGTTCGGCCAGCCACGGACCTGCGGCATAGACGAGATGATCGGCGGTGCCGCCGTCAGGGAGTGCGTGTTTTTTGATCTTTTTCGACAGCAAGGGTGCGGGCATGACGACGCGCTCGACCGCAATCTGGGCGTCCGCGATCACTTCCTGCACGCCGCGCCCGGCGATCAGCGCGCCGGTTTCGGTTTCGAGGATGCCGGTCTCGCCCTGATAGAATTGCATCTGGCGATATTTGTTCTGCAGCCAGCTCACATCGCCATGTTCGTGTCCGACGCGGTTCGCCTGCAACCAGGCGAGCGACTGTGCGGTATAAGCGTCGCCCTGCGGCGCGAACCACAATACGCCGCTATTGTGAAAGATCGGCGCGCTTGCGGTGTCGGATAAGGATTTCCAATATGGCAAGGATTCGCGCGCCATTTCCGAATAGATGGTGTCGGCGCCATAGCCCATGCGGATGACGCGGCTCTCGCCGCCGGACGACGCGCGCGCGTGACCCGCGCCATAGGCGTCGAACAATCGCACCGTCTTGCCGGCGCGCAGGAGATGCCATGCGGTCCACGCGCCGAACACCCCGGCGCCGATAATCGCGACATCGACGTGCTGGACCTTGGGCTTGGCCGGTTTGCGCTTTTTTGATTTGCGTTCGGCGGCCGCCGCCGCAGCGGCCACGGGCAGTGCGGCGAGGCTGGTGAGCAGCGCACGGCGCGTCGGTATATTGTTGGGAGGCGTATCAGCGGCCAACGGTCGCGCCCTCGCTCTTCTTGTAATAGCGATAGCCGCCGATCCAGGTTTCGAGCGGCGTCATTTTGCGGATCTCGTCGGGACTGGCGAGCATTGGGTCGGCGTCGACGATCAGGAAGTCGGCGCGCATCCCGGGCATCAAAGTGCCAATGCGATCCTCGGCAAACCCGGCAAAAGCGGCGGCGCGGGTGAAGCCGTCGAGCGCGGTTTCGCGGCTCACCACTTCCTCAGGACGCCAGCCGCCGAACGGCTCGCCCTTGGCATCGGTGCGCGAGATCGCCGCAGCGAGGCCGGGGAAGGGGTTGGCGCTTTCCACCGGTGTATCCGAACCGAAGGCGAGGCGAACACCTGCTTTTTCAAGGCTGCGCCACGCATAGGCGCCCTTCAGTCGGTCGGGGCCAAGCCGCGCTTCGGCCATCAGCCGGTCGCTCGTCTGGTGAACGGGCTGCATCGAGGCGATGACTTTCATGCTGGCGAAGCGCGGAATGTCGACGGGGTCGATGATCTGCGCATGTTCGATGCGCCAGCGGCGGTCGCCGGGCAGGTCGGCGTTGAGATCGGTGATCGCGTCCAAAGCCTCGGCATTCGCAGCGTCGCCGATCGCGTGGATCGCGACCTGGAACTTGTCCATCGACGCGCGCACCATCTTGTTGCGCAGCTGTGCGGGGGTCAGCAACGGCAAGCCTTTTTGCCCCGCTGCGTCGCTATACTGTGCTTTCAGCCAGGCGCCACGCGAGCCGAGCGCGCCGTCGAGATAGAGTTTGACCCCGACCATTCGGAGATGATCGTCATAGAGCCACGGCGTCGGTTCGGACCCGGCGATGATCGCCATATTGTCGATGTCGCCGCCGTAGGAGAGGATGCGCACCGCAAGCTGTTTTTTGTCGCCGGCGCGGCGGTACGATTGCCATTCCTCGATCGTCGTGCCCATGTCGGCGATCGCAGTGATGCCCTGTTCGAGCAGCTTTTGCTGCGCGAGATACAGCGCCCGGTCGATGTCGCGCGCTAGCGGTTTGGGCTTGGCGCCGTCGATCAGGCTCATCGCCGCATCGACGAACACGCCGCTCGGCTTGCCGCCCGTCATTTCGATACGCCCGCCCTCGGGCGACTTGCTGGCGGCAGTGACTTTCGCCGATGCCATCGCGGCGCTGTTGGCCCAGCCGGCGTGGCCGTCGACGCGGGCGAGCCAGACCGGGCGGTTGGGGACCGCCGCGTCGAGATCGGCGGCGGTCGGGAAGCGGCCAAGACCCCATTTCTCCTGATTCCAGCCCGATCCGATGATCCACGGCATTTCGGGATTGTCGGCGGCATATTTGCGGATCGCCGCCTGCGCCTCGGCCAGTGAGTTGGTGTCCGACAGGTCGAGCAGCATCAGCTGGAATCCCATGCCGATGACATGGCCATGCGCGTCGATCAGGCCGGGAATCAGGGTCTTGCCTTGGCCGTCCTGTTTGAAATCGGGGCGTTCCGGGCGCTTATCCTTGCGGTCGAGCAGTGTTTTTACTTTGCCCTGGGTGTCGATGACCAGTCCGGTGAAACGAACCAGCTTGCCGTCCTTGTCGAGCGTGATGCCGTTCACGTTATCGACCAGCGTGTCGGCGTGCGCGGGGGCGGCGAGGGCGAGCGCGAGGGCGGCAACGACGACTCCCCTCCCGCAGGCGGGAGGGGATGCGAGACTTGCCAGCTTGCTGGCTAGTCGCAGCGGGGTGGGCAGCAGGCGGTGAGCCGTGGAAGCCCACCCCGCTGCGACTAAGCCCGGCTTCGCCGAACTAAGTCTCGCTGCCCCTCCCGCAGGCGGGAGGGGAGTGTGGGTCTGTTCGCGGTTCATTTCGGCAACCTTGTTATAAGCGAGCTGGTGTCGCGGCGACCGTTCCCGGCCTTTTGCACATCGGCGTAAAATTGATCGACGATCGCGGCGACCGCGATCGTCGCGCCGTTCGAGCGCGCTTCGTCGAGCGCGAGGCCGAGGTCCTTGCGCATCCAGTCGACCGCGAAACCGAAGTCGAACTCGTCCTTCGCCATCGTGTCCCAGCGGTTGAGCATCTGCCAACTTGCCGCCGCGCCCCCCGACACCGCCTCGAACACCTTGTCGGTGTCGAGCCGCGACGCCTGGGCGAAACGCAGCGCTTCGGACAGCCCCTGCAGCACCCCGGCGATCGCGATCTGGTTGACCATCTTGGTCGTCTGCCCCGCGCCGGGGCCGCCGATATGCACCATCCGCGCGGCATAGGCCTGCATCACCGGCTCGGCCGCAGCAAACGCCGCCTTGGTGCCGCCGCACATGATCGACAGCGTGCCGTTCTGCGCCCCCGCTTCGCCGCCCGAGACGGGGGCATCGACGACGAGCAGGCCCAGCCCCTCGGCCTCGACCGACAGTTGGCGCGCGATGCGCGCCGACACGGTGGTGTGGTCGATGAACAGCGCGCCCTTGCGCATGGCCTTGAACGCGCCATCGCGGCTCAGCGTAACCTGCGCCAGATCATCGTCGTTGCCGACGCAGGTCAGCACGACATCAGCGTCGCGTGCCGCCTCCGCCGGGGTCGCTGCCGCCGCGCCGCCATGCGCCGCGACCCAGGCCTCGGCCTTGGCGCGGGTGCGGTTGTACACGGTCAGGTGATGGCCCGCTTTCGCAAGATGGCCCGCCATCGGTCCGCCCATGACGCCGGTGCCGATGAAGCTGATGCGCAATTTTTGTTCGCTCATAGAACGGTCCATAACCATGGTTTGCGCGGTGCGCCAGATAGGCTAGGGCCAGCCCCATCATGAGCACGACCGCACCCACCCTGTCCGCTGCCGATTTGCCGGCAATCACCCTCGACGATGTGCGCGCCGCCGCGGCCCGGATCGACGGCGCGATCGTGCGCACCCCGACGCTGCATTCGCAGACGCTGTCGGAAATGGTCGGCGCCGAGGTCTGGCTGAAGTTCGAAAACCTGCAATTTACGGCGGCTTATAAAGAGCGCGGCGCGCTGAACGCGCTGTTGCTGATGGACCCCGTGGCCCGCGCCCGCGGCGTCATCGCGGCGTCGGCGGGCAATCATGCGCAGGGGCTGGCCTATCATGGCAAGCGGCTGGGCGTGCCTGTCACCATCGTGATGCCGAAAACGACACCGCAGGTTAAGGTGTACCAGACCGCCAGCCACGGCGCCGAAATCGTACTGTTCGGCGAGAAATATGACGATGCCTATGCCCATGCCCGCGAGCTGGAAGTCGAGCGCGGGCTGACCTTTGTCCATCCCTTCGACCATCCGCATATCGCGGCGGGGCAGGGGACGGTGGCGCTCGAAATGCTCGCGGATGTTCCGGAGATCGACACGCTGATCATCCCGATCGGCGGCGGCGGGCTGTTTACCGGCATGGGGACCGCAGCGCGCGGGATCAATCCTGACATCCGCCTGGTGGGCGTGCAGGCCGAACTTTACCCGTCGATGTACGCCAAGCTCAACGGCGTCGACATGGCATGCGAGGGTGACACGCTGGCCGAGGGGATCGCGGTCAAGGAACCCGGCGAATATACGCGTAAGCGCGTGGCAGAACTGAACGACGACATTGTGCTGGTCGCCGAACGCCATCTGGAACGCGCGGTCAGCCTGCTGCTCCAGATCGAAAAGACGGTCGTCGAGGGCGCGGGCGCCGCAGGTCTCGCCGCGCTTCTCGCACACCCGGAGGAGTTTGCTGGGCGCAGGATCGGGCTGGTGTTGTGCGGCGGCAACATCGACACGCGGCTGCTCGCCAATGTGCTGCTCCGCGACCTGGCGCGCTCGGGCCGCATCGCGCGGCTGCGCATCCGATTGCAGGACCGCCCTGGCGCGCTGTTCAAGGTGATGAAGCTGTTCGACGAGAAACAGGTCAACATCATCGAAATCTATCACCAGCGCATCTTTACGACGCTGCCCGCCAAGGGGTTGATCACCGACATCGAATGTGAGGCGCGCGACCGCGAACATCTCGACAGCCTGGTCGCCTCGCTGCGCGATGCGGGTTATATGGTGACCACCGTCGAACTGGCATGAGGGAGTTCACCCGCGATTTCGTCGCCACACCCGACAGCATCGACGAGCTCGGCCATGTCAACAATGCGGTCTGGGTCCAGTGGATCCAGCAGGTCGCGACCGGTCATTGGGATGCCGCGGCGCCGCAAGCGCACAAGGACGCCTATATCTGGGTCGTGGTGCGGCACGAGATCGATTATCTGCGCGCGCTCGGCCCCGGCGAAACGGTGACCGCGCGGACGTGGGTTGCCGACAAGCCGCAGGGGGCGAAGTTCGACCGGTTCATGGAGTTCACCGGCGCCGACGGGAAGGTGCATGTTCGCGCGCGGACCGTGTGGGCGCTGCTCGACAAGACCAGCGGACGGCCGCTGCGGGTGACGGCGGCGGTGGTGGCGCCGTTTTCAGAGTAGGGCGCAAGTCGGCGTTCACTTGTCGTTCACCCGTCAAAGCGCGTCCCCTTGGTCCCAGTTGCGCAGGAGGTGCGGCATGAACTCGTTCGAGCGTGGTGCATTGAGCAAGGTCCCGGCGGTCACCCTGGGATTCTGGATCATCAAGACATTGGCGACGACCTTTGGCGAGACCGCCGGGGACACCGTCAGCATGACGCTCAACCTTGGCTATCTCGTGGGAACCGCGATCTTCGCCGCCATTCTTGTCGCGCTGGTCGTCGCGCAGATCAGGGCGGAGGCTTTTCACCCGTTCCTCTATTGGGCTACGATCATCGCGTCGACAACCGCCGGCACGACGATCGCCGATTTCGCGACGCGTTCGCTGGGCATTGGGTATCCCGGCGGCTCGCTGCTGCTATTTGGCCTTGTTATCGGATCCCTTTTTGTCTGGCATCGACAGATGGGCAGCATTTCGGTGGCGACGGTGCATGAGCCGCGGGCCGAAATCTATTATTGGACGACCATCACCCTGTCGCAAACGCTGGGCACCGCGCTGGGCGACTGGCTAGCGGACGGACCGCTTGGCTATGTGGGGGCTGCGGCTGTGTTCGGGGCGCTGCTCGTCATATTGGCGTTGCTCTATTACCGCAGCGCGGTCAGTCATGTCGCGCTGTTCTGGGCAGCATTCGTCCTGACGCGGCCACTGGGCGCCACGGTCGGCGATTTTCTGGACAAGCCGATTGCGAAAGGTGGTCTGGATTTCAGCCGGCCGCTGGCGTCAGCCGTTCTGATCGTCGCCATCGTCCTTCTGATAGTGATTCTGCCGCAAAAGGCGGGAGCCAAATTGGCTCAGGCGGAGGGCCGCTAAATATTTCGGTCGCGTTTCTCCCGCCTCTCAGTGGATCTCCGCTCCTTCCTCGACTAGCGTGATTTCGGCGCGGCGCGTTCGCGAAGGGGCCGCTCTTTGAGCGCCCGCAAGGTTTTCAATATCATCGCATGCACATCGCCGGTCTCTTCGAAGAGGCGTTGGTACACCTCGGAAATTTCATCGCTATAGCTATCCTGCATTGCCATTTGGGCATGACCCTTTTCGGTCAGCCGAAACAGCTTGCGGCGCGCGTCGGTTGGGTCGGGGTGCTGGGTCATCAGGCCGAGGCGAAGCAGCGCCGGGCATTTCTGGATCACCAGCTGGTGCGACTGACCCAGCGCGCGCGCCAGCTCGGCCGCCGACGCCTCGCCCGCCTGCCGCAGCGCGGTGAGCAGCGAGCAGGAGCGCACCGGGATGACGATGCCCGCCGCGTCGAACAGCTCGCGCGTCTGATCCTCGATCATCTGGCTCAGCGCCTCGCTGAGCCGCCCGAGGAACGAGATGTCGTCGAGGTTGTTCCAGGAGTCAGTCGAGGCGGGCATAGCTGTCGGTCGGTCCATCGCGGTTGATGCGTTCGAGCGCGACAATCTTGCCCGCCTTGCGCGCAATGCGGAAGCGGAAATCGTCGACGCCTTCGACCGCGAACAGGTCATCGCCCAGCGGTTCCAGCGTGGCGCGGAAACGCTCGCGCCAGGTGTAGAGTAGCTTGCCGTCAACGATGTCGATCTGCCGGCCTTCATAGCGCCCGGCGACGGCTTTCAAGCCAGCGGGCGTAAGCTGGACCGCTTTGGCGCGCGCGGCGAGTGAGGGTGCGAACCACGCGGCGTCGGCTTGCTTCGCCGTGTCGGCCAGTGCCAGACGATGCGCGAAGATTAGTGCGTCGGCGGAGGCGACTTGATGATCGGGCGTAACCCCGCGTCCTTCGAAATCGCCGCGATCGACGGGGTCGTGGATCTGGCCGATTGGTACCTGCACGAAAAAGTCGGTGCCGACCGGCTTGCGGTCGACCGGATGCGCCCCGCCCGCGGTGCGCTCACCGACCAGTGTCGCGCGGCCAAGCTTCTGGAGCGAATAGCCGAACCATTCGGCGGCCGAAAAGCTGGTCGACGAGGTCAGGACATAGACGGGCTTGCCGGTCAGCCGCTTTGCCGGGATGGCGGGGAGCACCCACTGGCCGCGGGCGATGCGGCGACCATCGTCGGTATAATAATAATCGAACAGCTCCTGATCCTTGTCGGCGCGGAAAAGCTGGCTGGCGAGCAGCTGCGCCATCTCGAGATAGCCGCCATTGTTGTAGCGCATGTCGTAGATGACGGCATCGCTGTTCTCGATAAAGCGCATCGCCGCGCTGGCTGCATCATAGGCGAGGTCGGGATCGGCAAAATGCGACATTCCGACATAGGCGACATTGCCCTCAAGGCGGCGCAGCTCGGTAAAGCCGAAGTTCTTGCGGGCTTCGTCGCGCCGGTCGGTTTCGCGCAAGTCGGCGGCGCGCGCGGGATCTTTCCGGGCGGCATAGTCGGCGGCAAAGGCGGGATCGACGCCGACGAAAAAATGCAGGTCGTTGCTGGCGGCGAGCAGGTCTTTGGTCAGCGCCTGCGCCAGCGCGTCCTTGTCCTGCGCACCGTCATAATCGCCCTTGTCGAGATGGGCGCGGAGCGTTGCAGCGAGCGTCTTGGCCTTGTCGGCAAAGACATAATTGGTCTCCAAAGCCTGGCCGAGCTGCTCGACTACCTGTTGCCGGTCAGCGGCCGTAAGCGGCGCCTCGCCTGTCGCAGCAACGCCGAGCAACCATGCCGCCGCGACGATCCCCGCCGATCCGAATTTTTTCACAGAAAGCATCAATATTCACCTGCGACTCAGTTATACAATATATTGCGCAATATGTTGTATAACGTCATGAGGCAAGAGCCGAATGGATGTTGCGACAGGCGGTCAGGCGATCACGGCGTACTAAAGCTGCTGAGCGGCCGGAGGGAGCGGCAACGCGACCTCTTCCTTGAGCGCCTTCACAATCGCGGCCACCGACGTCGGCGCATAGGCAAAGCCCATATGGCCGCAATCGACCTCGACCTGGCGGTCGCTTTCATGCGGCTGGCCGCGCGCGCTGCCCACCGCGACGACGCCGTCGAACGCCGACCATAAAGCGAAGGTCGGCATTTCGGGGCGCGGGGCGGGGTGGAAATCGATCGGCGGATTGTCGACCGGATGGCGCGCGATCAGATGATAGAGGCGCCAGGCGCGGTTGGCGCGGCGGCTGCCGGAAAAGGGAGAACCAAGGGTGACGACGCGCGCCACTTTTGCCGGATGATGTTTGGCATATTCGCGGGCGTAAATACCGCCCAGACTCCACCCGACCAGCGCCGGGGCGTGGCCGGTGCGGTCGATGATCCATTGTACGCGAGTGTCGATGCGCTCGATGATGTCGGGAGTAGCGCCGCGATTGAAGCCGAGACCCCAGGCGTAACAGCGAAATCCCGATCGGCGGAGATCGGCGCGCAACGCTTTGGTTGCCCAGTCGCCGGACAGGAAGCCGGGGAGTATCATTACCGGCGGATGATCGCTATCGGGATTGGGTTCGGGGGGCATCGGGCGAATCCGGCCCCACAGCGCGCGCGCCAGACTCGTGACCTCGCGCCAGAGCAACCCCAGCGATGGCAGCGCGTCATCGTCGGGAATGCGCGCCGGCCATTCGGCGCGGCGGGTGAGCAGGTTGCGGATCATGGGGCGGCTATACCAGAATCTGTACCCCTGCGAAGCCAGAGCTCTATCGCCGACCGGTTCCAGGATGCGCCCACCCGAGATGGGTTCCCGCCTTCGTGGGGACAACGCTATTTCCTGCGGTGGACGATGTCACTTTTTCGGGACCAGTTTCACCAGCTTGCCGTCCTCGCCGTCGGTGAGCAGCCAGACCGTGCCGTCGTCGCGAACCTCGACCTCGCGGATGCGAGTGCCGAAATCCCAGCGGTCGGATTTGGACAGCTTGTCGCCGTTAATGCCCATGCGGATCAGTCCTTCGCCGGACAGCGCGCCCATCAGCAGGCTGTTCTTCCAGCCGGGATATAGATCGCCATTGTACCAGACGAGTCCGGCGGGCGAGATCGACGGGTTCCACCAGAGTTTCGGCGCGGCGAATTCGGGGCGGGTCGGGTGGTCGGGAATGTCCTTGCCATCATAATGATCGCCGTTCGACACGATCGGGTAGCCATAATTGGCCTTGGCCGCGACCAGATTGACCTCGTCACCGCCCTTTGGCCCCATTTCCTGGTTCCAGAATTGCCCGGCGCCGTCGAACGCCAGGCCCAATATGTTGCGGTGGCCGAGCGACCAGATTTGCGCTGTCACGCCGCCTTGCGCGGCGAAGGGATTGTCAGCGGGAACGCTGCCATCGGGGTTCAGGCGGATGATCTTGCCCAAATTGGCCTTCATATCCTGCGCCGGGTCGAATTTCTGGCGCTCGCCCGATCCGATAAACAGATATTTGCCGTCGGGAGAAAAGGCGAGGCGGTGCGAGAAATGGCCGCGACCGCTAACCTTCGGCGACTGGGTCCAGATCGTCTTGAGATCTTCCAGCCGCGGGGCCGCGCCCTGGACCAGCTTGGCCATGCCGACGACGGCGCCAAAGGTGCCGCCCGCGCCGGGCTCGACCCAGCTGAGATAAACGGTGCCGCTGGTGGCGAAATCGGGGGCAACGATAACGTCACCCAAGCCGCCCTGACCGCCATAGGCGGCCGTCGGAACGCCCGCGACGTCGAGCATCCTGCCATTCTCTTCCCACAGTTTCAGCTTGCCCGCTTTCTCGGTGATCAACGCGGCGCGGGTGCCGGGGACAAAGGTCATCGCCCAGGGCTCGTTAAAGCTGGCGACCTCTTGGACAGTGAACGGTGCATCGGCGACCGGGGTCGTCGGCTGTTCGCCCGAAACATCGAGCATCGCGGGATCTGCGGCTTTGCTCGACGCGGTGCTGGCGGAGCAAGCGCTCGCGGCAAGCGCGGCAGTAAGCGCGAGGAGCGGCAATGATTTCATGAAAAAGCTCGCTTTGCTTGGGGAAGGATAGGCCAATCTGGCGCGGCGGCACGGCAAAGTCGAGAGGGCTTGACCAGATCTACCGGTTTGCCGCTTCGCGCCGTGCAGTGATAATCTCGACGCTGTCCATGATCGCGGCGACAGCTTCGCTCGCGGGCGGCGCATCGGCGCGTTTCTGCGAAAACTGGCCGCTGTTCATAATCTCTTCGAGCGCGGCGCGGGCGCGCGAGACGCGGCTTTTCATCGTGCCGAGCGCGCAATCGCAAATGCTTGCGGCTTCCTCATAAGACATGCCGCCAGCGCCGACGAGGATAAGCGCCTCGCGCTGATCCTGCGGCAATTCCATTAGCCCGCGTTGCAAATCGGCCATCTCGCCGCTGTCTTCCTGGCTTGCGGGGGTCGACATCGTGCGCTCAACCGCAGTTTCATCATATTCGCCGACGAATTTGTTGCGGCGCATCTGCGACAAAAAAGTGTTGCGCAGGATGACGAATGTCCACGCCTTGATCGACGTCCCGCGTTCGAACCGCTCGCGCGACGCCCAGGCTTTGACCATCGTGTCCTGCGTCAGGTCGTCGGCAAGATCGGGACTGCCCGACAGGCTGCGGCCATAGGCGCGCAAATGGGGAATGACGTTAGCGAGCAACGTCTTGAATTCGGTGTCGGACAGGCTTTCGACAGCCTCAGCCCCAACGCCCACCATTATTGCTTCGAACTTTTCTGATCGAGCTGCGACAGCAGGTCGAGCATTTGATCGGGCAATTGTTCGGAAACGATGTTGCCATAGATCATCCGCAGCTTGGCGCTGACGGGCTCGGGCGCTTGCCGACCCGTGAGCGTCCGATGCCATTCGTCGCTGTCGGTGCCGGGAAAGCTGCCCTGCTTACGATTTGGCGCATCAGCCCCCGGGGGCGGGGTGCCCGTGCCGTTCGATCGGTTGTTGCCTTGCGTAGCCATGACGGAGCAACGAGGAAAAGCGCCGCAGGTTCCCGTCTGGTTCGTTTTTTGCGACGAAAGCGTTGCCAAGATGCCATAGCGGCCCTATTCGGTGCGCCGCGTAGGTGACCAGGCTTGCGGCGAGGGGTTATGCTTTGCCTTTGCCGCATGTCGGAAGGCTGGAGAACGTCGCTTGCTTTCCGTCATCTATATTAGTGTGGCCGATCCCCTGATCGGCGAAGACGACATTGCCGCGTTGCTGGTCAAGGCCCGCCGCAACAATCAACGCGATGCGCTGACCGGCGCGCTCATCTTCAACGGTCATAATTTCCTGCAATTGCTGGAAGGGTCGCCGGACAAGGTCGAGGCGTGTTTGGCGGTGATCCGTAGCGATCCGCGCCACAGTGGCATGATCGAGATTCGCCGCCGCACGGTCGAGGAGCGCGCATTCGCCGAATGGTCAATGCTCTATGACCCGCATTTTCACGGTCATGACGACGCCTTGGGTCGCTTGGCCGCGACGGGTCGGCTCGATCCGCAAGACGCATTGATGATGGACAATTTCATCGCGCTCGGTCGCCGCACTCGCCTGTCCGGTGCCACCGAGAGTTGACGGTCCAGGGTGACTTATTCGGCGCGGTCGGCGGTTCCGGTTTGCATCGGCCGCCCGACGCGCTAAGCCTTACTCGCATCTTGATCGCTGTTCAGAAAACTAAGGCTATATTATCAACGACCTGACGCCTACTCCGCGCGACGCCGAACCGCTCGACGATGCCACCTTCAAGCGCGAGCTGGCGGCGATGCTGCCGCACCTGCGCGCCTTTGGTCGCAGTCTGTGCGGCAACGCCGATCTGGCCGACGATCTGGTTCAGGAAACGATGCTGAAGGCGTGGAAGGCGCGGGCGCAATATGTGCCGGGCCCGGCCAGCATGAAAAGCTGGGCCTTTGTCATTCTGCGCAACTGTTTCCTGTCGCAGATGCGGCGCAAGAAATTCACCGCCGAATATGACGAGCAGGCGGCCGAAAGGCTGCTCGTTGCGCCCGACGATCAGGACGACAGTCTTCACCTTGCCGACGTTCAGCGCGCGTTACTGATGCTGCCTGTTGACCAGCGTGAGGCGCTGGTGCTCATCGGCGCCGGACAGCTGTCCTATGAAGAGGGCGCCGCGATCTGCGAATGTGCGGTCGGCACGATGAAGAGCCGGGTCTCCCGTGCGCGGACCGCGCTGCAGGCGATACTGGAAAGCGGCGAGATGCCGCGGCGCAGCGCCGATTTGCTGCCGTCGAGCGACGTCTTCCGGGCGATCATGGACGATGTCGATCATCTGACCGCGAATGGACCGGCGCGGGATTGATTTCCCCTACGCCGCCAGTTGCGGGGTAAACAGCAAGCTTTGACTGATTGCGGCGCGGACCGTGTTTTCGCGAAATGGTTTCGAGATCAGAAAGGTCGGCTCGACCCGTCCGCCCGTCAGCAGTCGCTCGGGAAAGGCGGTAATGAAGATCGCCGGCACCGGCGCGATCGCCAATATGTCCTGCACTGCGTCAATCCCGGACGATCCGTCGGCCAGCTGGATATCGGCGAGCACCAGTCCCGCGTCGGTTGCCTCGAAAGCGGCAACCGCATCGGCGTGGGTGGTGGCGATCCCGGCGACCGTATGGCCGAGCGCGCGCACAATCTGTTCCAGCTCCATCGCAATCAGCGGCTCATCCTCGATGATCAGCACCGACGTGCGCGATTCGCGGTCGAGTTCGCCGACGGCTTCAGCGAGCAGCGCTTCCACCGTGTTATGGTCGGTGCCGGTGATGACTCCAGTCTCGGTGACCGAAAAGCCTTCCAGAGCGGTCAGCAGCAATATCTGACGTCCCAGCGGGGTGATTTGTGCGAGGCGCTGATTTGCGGCGCGCACCAACGGATCCTCATCGTCATCATCGCCTTCGCCATCGTCGATATACGCGCTTTCCCAGATGCGGTGGAAATGTCGATAAAGGTCGATGCGCGTGCCGTTGCCTTCGCTGAATTCATCGGGGGCGGCCACGATGACTTCCAGCGTCGTGTGGACGAAATTATCGCCATGCTGCTGGCTGCCCGTCAACGCGCGCGCGTAACGGCGCAGATACGGCAAATGTCCGCGAAGCTCTTCACCCAATGGCATTATATTCCTCCCGCTTTGACCCGTCATACGCGTCCCGATTGGCGACGGTTCCGCAAAGTTGAGTCAAAAATGCAAGACGAACCGCTGCAACTTGTCTTAGTGCGATGCGTAGAGTCAGCCGGGACGCCTTAAGCCCATCGGTAAGTTAGTGGAATTACGCTGCTTTCCAGGCCCGATGGGAAACAGACTTTTTTAGGAACCATATTCATGGCAGAGCGGCCCACAGGATCAGGAGGACGCGAGGGGCATCAGTTGGCGGACGGAGGTTATGCAAGTCCGGAGCAGGCCGAGCGCCTGCGCCTCGATACGCTTCGCGAATATCGGATCATGGATACCGGCCCGGAAGAAGCCTTCGACCGGGTTACCAAGATGGTGGCCGACCTGTATGATGCGCCGATTGCGCTGGTGTCGTTGGTCGACGATTGCCGCCAATGGTTCAAATCCTCCTACGGCCTCGACGTCCCAGAAACATCGCGCGACATCAGTTTTTGCCAATATGTGATCGCCGAGGATAAACCGGTGGTCATCGTCGATGTGCTCGGTGATGAGCGGTTTCGCGACAATCCGCTGGTCACCGGTGATCCATTCATTCGCTTCTACGCCGGGGTTCCGCTGCGCGCGTATAACGGGACGATTTTGGGGACGTTGTGTGTCATCGATCGCAAGGTGCGGCCGTTGCTTGTCGAGCGCGAGCTGGAGCGCCTCCAGGATTTTGCCGCGATCATCATGGCCGAAGCCGATCTGCGGCGCATCGTCGCCGAACGCGACGAGGCGCGGCAGACGCTGGAGCGCGCGCTCGATTTTTCGGGCATCGCGACATGGCGTTATGATGCCCGGACCGGATCGATCAATTGGGGCGGTGCCGCCGCCGATCTGTGGGGCGCTGACTTCAACACGGCGCTGGCGGATATCGACGGATTCTACGAGCGGCTGCTTCCCGACGACCGCGAAATGGTACGCGGTGTTCTGGGTGGATCGGTCGAGAGCGGCACCCATTATGCCACTGAATACCGTATCCAGCACCCCGAACGCGGGGTGCGCTGGATTGCGGTGCGCGCCGACTGGGACGTCAAATCGAACGATGCGATCCTGACCGGGATCAGCATCGACATCACCGAACAGAAAAGCCGCCAGGAAAATGCCAATCTGTTGATGCGCGAGCTGCACCACCGGATGCGCAATTTGTTCGCGACGGTCAGCGCAATCATCTCGCTCACCCGCCACGCTGCAACCGACGTCGACGATTATGTCGAGCGGATCACCGGTCGTCTCGATGCGCTCAATCGGGCGCAGAATGTCCTGCTCGGCGCCAATTTCATGACCGGGTCGATGCATGCGCTGCTGCGCGAGGTGGAGGCGGCGTTTCCGCGCATCCGCTGGGCGGGGCCAGACCTGCTGCTGCCCGAAAATGCGCTGGTTGCGATGGCGCTGGTGTTTAATGAACTGGCGACCAATGCGGTCAAGCATGGTGCGCTGTCGGGTGCGAGCGGCGATGTCGATATTCAATGGACGCAGGATCCCGAAGGTCAGGATTCGCGGATGTTCCGGCTGACCTGGACCGAAACCGGCAATCATGGCCCGATCGGCCCGCCCGAAAAGACCAGCTTTGGCACCTTGTTGATGGAACGCAGCGTCCGCAACAATCTGGGCGGGACGATCGAGCGCCGCTGGGAGCCGACCGGGTTGATCCTCGACATCACCTTGCCCGCGCGGTGGCGCGACGCCTGAGTGCGCCAGAGCGGTTTGTTCCTACTATGTTCCTGTGCTATGTATAGGAAATGTCCACAAAACCGATTCTCGAAAAGCTCAGCATATTGGCCGACGCTGCCAAATATGATGCGTCCTGCGCGTCGTCGGGGACGGTCAAACGCGATTCGACCGGCACCAAAGGGATTGGTTCGACCGAGGGGATGGGCATCTGTCACAGCTATGCGCCCGACGGACGCTGCATTTCGCTGCTCAAGATCCTGCTGACCAATTTCTGCATTTACGATTGCCGCTTTTGCATCAATCGCGCGTCGAGCAATGTGCCGCGCGCGCGCTTCAATCCGCAGGAAGTCGTGCGGCTGACGCTCGATTTCTACAAGCGCAATTATATCGAGGGGCTGTTCCTGTCGTCGGGGATCATCCGCTCCGAAGATTACACGATGGAGCAGCTGGTCGAGGTCGCGCGCATCCTGCGCGAGGAACATCGGTTCGGCGGTTATATCCACCTCAAGACCATCGCCGGTGCGGCCCCCGAACTGATCGCGCGCGCCGGGCTCTATGCCGACCGGCTGTCGACCAATGTCGAATTGCCGACCGAGGCGGGTTTGCAAAGCTTTGCGCCGGAGAAAAAGCCCGAGACGATCCGCAAGACGATGGCATCGGTGCGGGTCGGCGCTGACGATGCGATCGAAGCGGCCAAAGGGCGGCTCCTCAAAAAGGCGAAGCCGCCGCGCTTTGCGCCGGCGGGGCAATCGACGCAGATGATTGTCGGGGCGGATGCGTCGTGCGACGACGATATATTGAAGACCGCGACCAACCTGTATTCGGGGTATCAACTCCGCCGGGTTTATTATTCGGCGTACAGCCCGATCCCCGACGCCAGCAGCGATCTACCGCCGGTCCGTCCGCCGCTGATGCGCGAACACCGCCTTTATCAGGCCGACTGGTTGCTGCGTTTCTATGGTTTCGAGCGCGCCGAGATCATGGAGGGAGCGCAGGCGGGGATGCTCGACCTCGCGATCGATCCGAAGCTCGCGTGGGCGCTGATGCGGCGTGACATCTTTCCGGTCGACATCAATCGCGCGCCGCGCGAGATCCTGTTGCGGGTGCCGGGTCTGGGGACGCGCGCGGTCGACCGGATCGTGGCGGTGCGGCGCACCGGCAAGTTGCGGATCGGCGATCTGGCAAAGCTGACCGCGTCGGTAAAGAAAGTCCTGCCGTTCATCGTCACCCCTGACTGGCGCCCCGGCGCACTCACCGACAGCGCCGACCTTCGCGCCCGCTTTGCGCCGCCAGCGGAGCAGCTGGTGCTCACGCTGTGAGAGAGATTGTATTGCACCGGGCTGGCGACTTTGCCGAGTGGCGTCGCGCGGCGCGCGCTTTGCTGGCGAGCGGCGTCGCGCCCGAGGATATAAGTTGGCGCGGCGAGGACGAGGGAGCGTCGCTGTTCGGCGACGCGGCGGTTCCGGCGGCGGCGGGTGCGGTGTCGTTGCCGCGCGAATTGCTGGAAATGGCCGAACGGGTCATCTGTTATCGCGATGCCGCGGTCCCGGCGCGGCTGTATCGCATCGTCTGGCGCGCTGCCGATGATCGGCAGTTGCTGGCGCGGACGACCGATGCCGATATCGACTGGCTGCGCAAGGCCGACAAGGCGATCCGCCGTGACATCCACAAGATGCATGCGTTCGTGCGGTTCCGACGGTTGGGCGAGGATGAAACGGGCCGGGAAAGCTTTGCGGCGTGGTTCGAACCGACGCACCAGATCATGCGGCTGACCGCACCCTTTTTCCAGCGCCGCTTCTATGGGATGGATTGGGCGATCGTGACCCCCGACGCGCGCGCGATCTGGCAGGACGAGACGCTGACCTATGGCCCAGGCGGGACAAAAGACGAGGTTCCCGACAGCGATGTCGTCGAGGATCAGTGGCGCACCTATTATGGCGCGATCTTCAATCCGGCGCGGGTGAAGGTTGCGGCGATGCGGGCCGAGATGCCCAAGAAATATTGGAAAAACCTGCCTGAAGCGCAGGATATCGCGCCGCTGCTCGCCGGGGCTGGGGCGCGGGTGGAACGGATGCGTGAGACCGCCGTTTCGCTAGCGAACCCGCAAACCGGAAAGTGGCGAACCCGCGTGCCCGAAGAGCTGACCCTGACCGACGATATCGAAACGCTGGACGAACTTTCCCGCGCGGTCGGCGGCTGCACGCGTTGCCCGCTCTATTGCAACGCGACGCAGGCGGTAACGGGCGAAGGGTCGCGCGCGGCGCGGATCATGCTGGTCGGCGAGCAGCCGGGCGATCGCGAGGATCTGGAAGGGCGGCCCTTCGTCGGACCGGCGGGACAGGTTTTGAACGAGGCGCTGGAGGAAGCGGGGCTCGACCGGCGGTCGGTGTTCCTCACCAACGCGGTCAAACATTTCAAATTCGAGCCGCGCGGCAAACGTCGGCTCCACCAGAACCCGACAACGGGCGAGATCGACATCTGCCGCTGGTGGCTCGACAAGGAGCGCGCGCTGGTGCAGCCCTACCTGATCGTGACCCTGGGCGGCAGCGCGCTGCGTGGGGTGACGGGCAAAAGCGCAAGCATCAAGTCGATGCGCGGCGCGGTGCATGAATTGGCAGGCGGCACGAAGCTGATCGCGACGATCCATCCATCCTTCCTGCTCCGCCTGCCTGATCGCGAGCGCGCTGCCGAGGAACGCGCGGCGTTCATCGCCGACCTGACCCATGCGCGGCAGCTCGCCGCCTGATGGCGAAACCGAAATCCTGGATCGAACCGCATTCGCACGGGATCTATGTGAAGCCAGCCGATGTGTGGATCGACCCGTCGCGCCCCGTCGAGCGCGCGGCGGTCACCCACGGCCATGCCGACCACGCGCGCAGCGGCCATGGCGCGGTGTTCGCGACCCCCGAAACGCTGGCGATCATGGCGCTGCGTTACGGCGTCGATGTCGAGGCGAGCCATAATGCGGCGGTGCCCTATGGCGAGGGGTTCGAGCGCGGCGGGGTGCGTTTCAGTTTTCATCCGGCGGGGCATGTGCTGGGCAGCGCGCAGATTTTGCTGCAATATCAGGATGAACGGATTGTCGTCACCGGCGATTACAAGCGGCGCCCCGACCCGACCTGCGCGCCGTTCGAAGTCGTGCCGTGCGACATCTTCATCACCGAGGCGACGTTTGGATTGCCGGTGTTTCGCCATCCTCCCACGTCAGACGAGATCGCCAAGCTGATCGGCGCGGTGCGCGCGGAGCCCGATCGCTGCGTGCTCGTCGGCGCCTATGCGCTGGGCAAGGCGCAGCGGGTGATGGCGGAGCTGCGCGCCGCGGGATGGGACGCGCCGATCTATATCCACGGCGCGATGGAAAAAATGTGCGCGCTCTACGCGGCGCATGGCGTCGATCTCGGCGAACTGCGGCTGGTGAGCGAGACCGACAAGGCCGCGATGGCGGGACAGATTATCGTCGCGCCGCCGTCAGCGCTCAATGACCGCTGGTCGCGGCGATTGCCCGATCCGGTGACCGCGATGGCTTCCGGCTGGATGCGGGTGCGCCAGCGCGCGCGGCAGCGGATGGTCGAACTGCCGCTGGTGATTTCGGACCATGCCGACTGGGATGAGCTGACGACGACGATTTCGCAAGTGAACCCCAAGGAGACATGGATCACCCATGGCAGCGAAGATGGCCTGCTGCGCTGGTGCGAACTGCATCAACGCAAGGCGCGCGCGCTGCATCTGGTCGGCCGCGATCTGGAGGAGGAGGTGTGAAGGCTTTTGCCGCCTTGATCGACCGACTTATTTATACGCGCTCGCGCAACAGCAAGCTGGCGCTAATCGCCGATTATTTGACGCACACCCCGGATCCCGATCGCGGCTGGGCGATTGCGGCGCTGACCGAGAGCCTCGATTTTCCGGCGGTGAAGTCGGCGATGGTGCGGGCGCTTTTAGCGACGCGGGTCGATGAGGACTTGTTCCGGCTGTCGCGGCATTTTGTGGGCGACACGGCAGAGACGGCGGCGCTGCTGTGGCCGGACCAGGAAAAGCCCCTTCCCTTCAGTGGAGGGGTTGGGGTGGGGGTCGCAAGACAGCGCGATGCCGATGGCCCTACCCCCGACCCCTCCCCTGAAGGGGATGGGGGATTAAGCGTATCCGACGCCGTCGATGCCTTGTCCGCCGCCACCCGCGCCACCGCCCCCGCGATCCTCGCCGAGCTGCTCGGCCGGCTCGATGCCGACGGCCGCTATGCTTTGCTCAAGCTCGCGCTCGGCGGAATGCGCGTCGGGGTGTCGGCGCGGCTCGCAAAGCAGGCGTTTGCGCAGGCGTTTGATGTCCCCGTCGACGATGTCGAGGAGCTGTGGCACGCAATCCCGCCGCCTTATGCGCCGCTGTTCGCATGGGGCGAGGGCAGGGCCGAGCGCCCCGACCTGAAGGACGTCGCCTTCTTTCGCCCCTTCATGCTCGCGCATCCCCTCGAAGATGCGACCGTCGATCTGGCCGACTATGCTGCCGAGTGGAAGTGGGACGGCATCCGCGTTCAGATCGTCCATGGCGGCGGACAGACGCGCATCTACAGCCGCGGCGGCGAGGAGATCAGCAGCGCCTTTCCCGAATTGGTCGCGGCGTTCGATCAGGATGCGGTGATCGACGGTGAACTGCTCGTCCGCGGTGATGCGCAGGGCGGCGAAGCGGCGAGCTTCAACGCACTGCAACAACGGCTCGGGCGCAAGACCGTGTCGAAAAAGATGCTCGCCGAATCCCCCGCGTTCGTTCGCATTTACGATCTGCTCGCGGTCGACGGCGACGATCTGCGCCCGCTCCCTTGGGCCGAAAGACGTCGGCAATTGGAGGCGTTTGTACCGCGGCTCGCCACCAGCCATTTCGACCTGTCGCAAGTGATCGACGCGGCCGATTTCGACGACCTTGCGGCGCGCCGCGCCGGTGCGCGCGATGCGGCGATCGAGGGGGTGATGCTCAAGCGCCGCAACGCGCCTTATGTCGCGGGGCGCCGCGCGGGGCTATGGTATAAATGGAAGCGCGATCCGCTGACCGCCGATTGCGTGATGATGTACGCGCAGCGCGGCAATGGGCGCCGCGCGAGTTTCTATTCGGATTATACGTTCGGTTGTTGGTCGGAAGAGGGCGAATTATTGCCCGTCGGGAAAGCCTATTCGGGTTTCACCGACGAGGAATTGAAGGGGCTCGACAAGTTCGTCCGCGACAACACCCTCAACCGTTTCGGGCCGGTGCGCGAAGTCGAAAAGTCGCTCGTGCTCGAGGTTGCGTTCGATTCGATCCATGCGTCGAAGCGCCATAAGTCCGGCTTGGCGATGCGCTTCCCGCGCATATCGCGCATCCGCCGCGACAAACCGGCGGAAGAGGCGGATCGGATCGCGACGCTGCTGGCGATGGTGACGTGAGTATTAATGGGAAAAATTGCGGTCACAGGGTTGCAACCGGCGGGGTCGATCCCGAGTTACAAGCCCCGAACGTTCAATAAAAAACGATGGAGACTGCCATGACGATCGCTCTTCCCCCGCTCCCCTATAAGCAGGACGCGCTCGAGCCGCATATTTCGGCCGACACCCTCGCGACGCATCATGGCAAGCATCACAAGGCCTATGTCGACAAGGTCAATGCCGCCGTCGAAGGCACCGAACTGGCGGACAAGCCGCTCGAAGAAATCGTCCACCATGCCGAAGGCGCGGGGAACAAGGGATTGTTCAACAACGCCGCCCAGTCGTGGAACCACGCCTTCTATTGGAACAGCCTGAGCCCCGAAAAGACCGCACCCGAAGGCGATCTGCTCGAGGCAATCGAGCGCGATTTCGGGTCGCTCGATGATCTGAAAAAGAAGCTCAAGGAAACCGCCGTCAACCATTTCGCGTCGGGCTGGGCCTGGCTCGTCGCGCGCGACGGTGCGCTGTCGGTTACGGACACGCATGACGCAGGAACCGAGCTGGTCGCGGGTATCAAGCCGATCATCGTGATCGATGTGTGGGAACATGCCTATTATATCGACCGCAAGAATCTGCGTCCGGCCTATGTCGACGCGGTGGTCGACGAACTGCTGAACTGGGATTTCGCCGCGGAGAATTTCGCGCGCGAGACGACTTGGACCTATCCGGCCTGACCGTAAGGGAATTTGACCTGGCATCTATCGTCATGACCGCGCCGCCTCTATAGGCGCGGTCATGACGATCAGCCTGTTCGAACTTTTCAAAATCGGCGTCGGCCCTTCCAGCTCGCACACAGTCGGGCCAATGGTTGCGGCGCGCCGTTTTGCCGTCTGGCTGGACGACAGCGGCCTGCTGGGCCTAACCGCGCATGTTGAGGCGGATCTTTATGGCTCGCTGGCTTTGACCGGCAAGGGCCACGCCGCCGATACCGCGATCGTCGCGGGGCTTGCGGGTGAAATTCCCGCCTCGACCAGCCTCGCCGCGATCAAGGCGCATTGGGACCGGGCGGAAGGCGAGGGCTTCCTCTACCTGCTCGGACGCCAGCGCGTCCGGTTCCAGCCCGCGCGTGACCTGCATTTCCAGATGCGCCAGCGCCAGCCGTTTCACAGCAATGCCGTGAGCTTTAGCGCGCGCGACGCCGACGGGGAAATCCTCGCCAAGCGGATGTATTTTTCGATCGGCGGCGGCTTTGTCGTCGACGAGGATGAGGCTGGCCGCAACAGCCGCGGCGCCGAGGATGAGGTGAGCCTGCCCTTCGCTTTCACTTCGGGTGCCGACCTGCTGCGCATGGGCGCGGCGTCGGGCAAGAGCTTTGCCGAAATGATGCTCGAGAATGAGCTGGTGCATCGCCCGCTGGCCGAAGTCGAAGCGGGTCTCGACGCGATCGCTGGCGCAATGGATGCGTCGATCGAAGCGGGTTGCTGTAGCACGGGCATCCTGCCGGGCGGGCTCAAGGTCAAGCGCCGCGCGCCGCAGATCGCCGCCGACATTCGCAACCGCCACGAACAGAATCTCACCGACCCGCTCGCGATGATGGACTGGATCAACCTGTGGGCGATGGCGGTGAACGAAGAGAATGCTGCGGGCGGCAAGGTCGTCACCGCGCCGACCAACGGCGCGGCGGGAATCATCCCGGCGGTTATCCGTTTCTACCGGCGCGGCTATCGCGGCGATGATGCGGGGGTTCGGACCTTCCTGCTCGCCGCGGGCGCGGTCGGCGCGCTCTACAAACGCAACGCCAGCATCTCGGGTGCCGAGGTCGGCTGCCAGGGCGAGGTCGGGGTCGCCTGTTCGATGGCGGCGGCGGGGCTGACCGCGGCATTGGGCGGCACGAACGCGCAGGTCGAAAACGCCGCCGAGATCGGCATGGAGCACAACCTCGGCCTAACCTGCGACCCGATCGGCGGGCTGGTGCAGATCCCGTGCATCGAGCGCAACGCAATGGGGTCGATCAAGGCGATCGACGCCAGCCGCATCGCGATGATCGGCGACGGCACGCATGTCGTGAGCCTCGACACGGTGATCGCCACGATGCTGCAAACGGGCCGCGACATGCGCGATAAGTATAAGGAGACGTCGAAGGGCGGGCTGGCGGTTAGTGTGGTGGAATGTTGAGCGGCACGTTTCGTCCATCGTCATCCCGGACTTGATCCGGGAACCACGGCGGCGCTGAAGTGATGGACCCCGGATCAAGTCCGGCGTGACGGAGGGACGGTGAGCGCCTTGTATCTTGCATTGCTGCAGCGTTTGCCTGATTGGGAGCGCCGAGAAGGAGACCGCCCATGAAGACCCGCGCCGCCGTTGCGTTCGAAGCGAAGAAGCCGCTCGAAATCGTTGAGCTCGACCTCGAAGGTCCGAAGGCGGGCGAAGTGCTGGTCGAGATCATGGCGACGGGGATTTGCCACACCGACGCCTATACGCTCGACGGATTGGACAGCGAGGGCTTGTTCCCCAGCGTGCTCGGCCATGAAGGCGCGGGCATCGTGCGCGAAATCGGCGCGGGCGTCACATCGGTGAAACCCGGCGACCATGTGATCCCGCTCTACACCCCCGAATGCCGCCAGTGCAAAAGCTGCCTGAGCGGCAAGACCAACCTGTGCACCGCGATCCGCGCGACGCAGGGCAAGGGGTTGATGCCCGACGGGACGTCGCGCTTCAGCTACAAAGGGCAGACGATCTTTCATTATATGGGCTGCTCGACCTTTTCGAACTTCACCGTGCTGCCCGAGATTGCGGTCGCGAAAATCCGTCAGGACGCGCCGTTCCAGTCGAGCTGCTATATCGGCTGCGGCGTCACCACCGGGGTGGGCGCGGTGACCAACACCGCTAAGGTTCAGCCGGGCGACAATGTCATCGTCTTCGGGCTCGGCGGCATCGGATTGAACGTGCTGCAGGGCGCGCGGATGGCGGGCGCTGGGATGATCGTCGGGGTCGACATCAATCCCGACCGCGAAGAATGGGGCAAGAAATTCGGGATGACACATTTCGTCAATCCCAAAGACGTGGATGGCGACATCGTCGCGCATCTGGTCGCGCTGACCGACGGCGGCGCCGAATATACCTTTGACTGCACCGGCAACACGACCGTCATGCGCCAGGCCTTGGAAGCGTGCCACCGCGGCTGGGGTACCAGCATCATCATCGGGGTGGCCGAGGCGGGCAAGGAAATCAGCACCCGGCCGTTCCAGCTGGTCACTGGACGCAACTGGCGCGGCACCGCGTTCGGCGGCGCCAAGGGGCGCACCGACGTGCCGAAGATCGTCGATCTGTATATGGACGGGACGATCCAGATCGACCCGATGATCACCCATGTGCTGACGCTCGACGAGATCAACAAGGGGTTCGACCTGATGCACGCGGGCGAGAGTATTCGCAGCGTCGTCGTTTACTGACCGAAGGGAGCGCAGCGATGTTCAGCCATGTGACGATCGGGGCGAATGACATCGCCGCGACCAAGATATTTTACGACGCGGCGCTGGCCACGCTGGGGGTGGCCGAGGGGCAGATCGACGCCAAGGGCCGCCTGATCTATATGCACGCCGGCGGGCGATTGCTGATCACCAACCCGGTCAATGGCGAGGCTGCGGCATCGGGCAATGGACACACGCTGGGCCTGCTGGCCGCTTCTCCCGAGGTGGTCGATGCGTGGCACGCCGCCGGTCTTGCCGCGGGCGGCACGACGGCGGAGGATCCGCCGGGTATCCGTCAGGCAACCGAAGGCCGGGTGCTGTATCTGGCCTATCTGCGCGATCCGTCGGGCAACAAGCTGTGCGCGTTTCACAAGGTGTCGGGCTGACCCGGTGGCGGCCGACAATCCGCCCCATATCCTGACGCTGACCTGCGACGATAGCGTCGGCATCGTCGCGGCGGTCACGGGGCTGCTCGCGGAGTGCGACGGCTTCATTCTCGACAGCCAGCAATATGCCGATCTGGACAGCGGGCGGTTCTTCATGCGCGTTGCGTTCCGCGGCGCCGGGCCGCGCTTCCCGGCCGATCTGGCCGCGATGCAGGCGGCGTTCGCGCCGACCGCCGCACGCTTTGCAATGGACTGGCGGATTCGCGATAGCGCCGAAAAACCACGCTTCGTGATCGCGGTGTCGCAGGGCAGCCATTGCCTGAACGACCTGCTCCACCGTTGGTCGACGGGCAATCTGGCGATCGACGTGGTCGGCGTGGTGTCGAACCATGACCATCAGCGGCGCTTGGCCGAATGGCATGGCGTGCCGTTTCACCACCTGCCGGTGAGCGACGCCAATCGTGCCGAACAAGAGGCGGCGATCCTGCAAATCATGGCCGAGGCCGGCGCCGATTATCTGGTGCTGGCGCGCTATATGCAGGTGCTTTCGGCCGACCTGACCGATCAGTTGGCGGGCCGCTGCATCAATATCCACCACAGCTTTCTGCCGGGGTTCAAGGGCGCCAGGCCCTATCACCGCGCGCACGAGCGCGGGGTCAAGCTGATCGGCGCGACCGCGCATTTCGTCACCGGCGACCTCGACGAAGGGCCGATCATCGAACAGGCGGTCGAACGCGTCGATCACCGCGACAGCGTCGAGGATCTGATCCGCATTGGCCGCGATGTCGAGGCGCAGGTGCTGGCGAAAGCGGTGCGCTGGGTCGCGGAGCAGCGCGTATTGATCGACGGACGCAAGACCGTAGTATTTCGCTGACAGGACTGGCAGGGTTTCGGTATCGATTCGCAACGAAAAAAGGAGAGAGCGATGTACAGTCACAATATGGTCGGCACGAACGACGTGGCGAAAGCGAAGGCATTTTATGATGCGACATTCCAGGCGCTCGGCGGCAAGCCGGGGATCCAGGACGACAAGGGCCGCCTGATCTATATGCACAATGACGGGTTGTTCCTCGTCACCCCGCCGATCGACGGCGAACCCGCGACCGCGGGCAACGGCTGCACCATCGGTTTTGCGATGGCCGACGAGGCGCAGGCCAAGGCTTGGCACGACGCCGGCGTCGCCGCGGGCGGCACCAGCATCGAAGATCCGCCGGGCGTCCGCGAAGGCGGATTTGGCAAGCTGTACCTTGCCTATCTGCGCGATCCCGACGGCAACAAGCTGTGCGCGCTGAAGCGCCTGTAAACGGCCGATAAGATTATGCGCGGCGAGGCGGGATTGCGGGCGGACTTGTGTGCGCTGGCTATCCGCTTCGCCGAACATGAGCATGACGCAGTGTTCACCGTCGCCGAGAGCGATGCGGTGCATGCCGCCATGCCGGGGGCGCATACCAAAAATCTGTTCCTGAAGGACAGGGGCGGTGCCTTTTGGCTGATCACCGTGCCGTCCGATGCGCGTGTCAATCTGAAGGCGCTGCCGGCTGCGATCGGGTGCAAACCTGTCAGTTTTGGCAAGGCGGAGGATATGGCACGCCTGCTCGGCATCACGCCGGGATCGGTGACCCCACTCGCCGCGATCAATGCCGTGCCGGAGAGCCTCACCGTGGTCCTCGACGCCGCGCTGGCTGACGCCGATCCGGTCAACGTCCACCCGCTCCGCAACACCGCGACGCTGGGGCTGGCGGGCGCCGCGATCCTCGACCTGCTGCGCCATTGGGGTCATGCGCCGGTCGTGGCCGCTATTCCGGTACAGGATAACAGCGTAGGCTAAGCGTCAGAATCCTTGGTCGATGTATCGCAAAGAGCGAATATCCGCTGGGCCAGATCAAAGGCATCGGTGCAGCGATATGGGACAAAGCGATCCCTTGTTTCCGCCGCCTTGCTCGGTCGGATCACCCATTTTGTTCCGCCGTCACGGGCCACCGTTGGCAGGTCGATCATCGGCAGGAACCACATTGCGACAAACTGGGTCATCTCTTCGTTCAATAAACCGGCCACCAGATGAGCGCGGCGCGCGTCGTTGAATGTCGCCTTCCGGACTTCAAAATGAACGCCGTTCCCGCGATCCTGCGTCCCTGGCTTGAACAGTGATCTTGTCCGGCATTTCAACTGGACTGCGACCGCATGACCTGTTGCCTTGTCGAAAAATAGCACATCGATCCCGTCGTCATCCGCGACGGGTTGAAACGGCGAGAGACGTCCGTCGCTTGCTTTCATGATGGCGTTGATCAGCAGATTCTCGCCAATGGTTCCTATTTGCGTGGACGAGATTGGCATTAGCCCGCCATCGCCATCCACATCGCACCGATCAGCGCGAAGGACCGCGTGTCGCCGGTCAGCCCGCTGTTCATCTTGTTCATCACGTAACTGTAGGTGGCGCGGGCATCCATATCGATGATGATCACCGATCCGCCATAGCCGCCCCAGAAGATCGTGTTCGGATTGGGCAATGGTACCAGTTCGTTGGGTAGGCCAAAGCCCATGCCGAAGCGCACCGGGATGCCCAATATCAGGTCGATGCCCGCGCTCTGTAGTTCCAGCGCCTTGCGGCAGCCCGCTTCGGACAGGATGCGCTTGCCCTTCGCGACGCCGCCATTGGCGAGCAGCGCATGGATTTCGGCGACGCTGCGCGCGTTGCCGGTGCCGCCCGCCGCCGGTATTTCAGCGCCGCGCCACGCCCGCGTCCGGGTTGCTGACACGTCGATCCCGGGATTGGCAAAGGTCTTGCGCTGGATGTCGCTGGTAAAGTCGCGGGGCGTTTCGGGCGGTGGAATCAGGTCGGCGACGCGGTGGTCTTCGGACGCGGGCAAGCCGATGTGGAAATCGGCGCCGAGCGGTTCGGCGATTTCTTCGCGAAAGACGGTGCCGATCGATTTGCCGGTGATCCGGCGGACGACCTCGCCGACCAGATAGCCCTGGGTCAGCGCA
Source organism: Sphingopyxis sp. (assembly GCF_965279725.1). Lineage (GTDB taxonomy): Bacteria > Pseudomonadota > Alphaproteobacteria > Sphingomonadales > Sphingomonadaceae > Sphingopyxis. Next base: position 726,162 of record NZ_CBDIIL010000001.1, on the reverse strand, counting down.
TGATAGCCCGGGGCGCTGCCGGGTTGCCACCACGGCGATTGCGCCGCGAGGAGCGACGTCGCCTTTTCCCAGTCATAGAAATCCTCGGTGGCCATCGGCGCTTCCCAGCCCGACAGACCGGCGCTGTGGCTCATCAACTGCGCGACGGTGACCGCCTCTTTGCCGTTCGCGGCGAATTCGGGCCAGTAGCGCGCGACCGGCGCGGCGAAATCGAGTTCGCCGCGGTCGGCAAGGAGCAGCGCGGTGAGTGCGGTCATCGTCTTGGTCGTCGAATAGACGTTGACGATCGTGTCGGCCTGCCACGGCCGCGTCTTCGCTTCGTCGGCATGGCCACCCCACAGGTCGACCACCGTTTCGCCCTCGATCGTCGCGCAAAAGGAGAGGCCAACGTCGGTTCCGGCGGCAAGGCTGGCCGCCATGCCGAGGCGAACGGCGGCGAAGCGGTCCTGGCAGGTTCCATGGATGGCGTTGTCGAACATGTGGCGCGTCTCCCCTTTGGATTTTCTGTCAGCATGGCCTAGGCTGGCGAAAAGACAAGCAGGACGAACCATGACCCTAGAAACCGTCTCCACCGTTCGCAGCCATGGTGGCACGCAAGGCGTGTACAAACATTCGAGCACGACCACCGGCACCGACATGACCTTTGCTGCGTTTATCCCCGATCATGAACCCGGCGCGAAGCTACCGGTGCTGTGGTATCTGTCGGGGCTGACCTGCACCCACGCAAATGTGATGGAAAAGGGCGAATATCGTGCCGCGTGCGCCGAGCATGGGGTGATCTTCGTAGCGCCGGACACCAGCCCGCGCGGTGAGGAGGTTCCCGATGATCCCGACGGGGCGTGGGATTTCGGGCTGGGCGCAGGCTTTTATGTCGATGCGACCGAGGAGCCTTGGGCGAAAAACTACCGGATGCGGTCTTATGTCGAGGACGAGCTGCCGTCGCTGATCCTGCGCGAATTTGCCGCCGCCGACATGACGCGGCAAGGGATTACCGGCCATTCGATGGGCGGGCATGGCGCGCTGACGGTGGCGTTGCGGACGCCCGACCGCTTCAAGTCGGTATCGGCCTTCTCGCCGATCGTCGCGCCGCTGCAATGCCCGTGGGGCGAGAAAGCACTCGGCAATTACCTCGGCGAGGATCGCGCAGCGTGGACGGTTTATGACGCCTGCGCGTTGATCGCGAACGGCGCGCGGGTGGCCGACCTGCTCATCGACCAGGGCGACGCGGATAATTTCCTGACCGAGCAATTGAAGACGAACCTGCTGGTCGAGACGTGCGAGCTGGCGGGGCAAAAGGCCGAAATCCGGATGCAGCCGGGGTATGACCACAGCTATTATTTCATCTCGACCTTTTTGGCCGAACATGTGGCTTGGCATGCGGAAAGGTTGAGGGCGTGATCCGCCACTTATTTCCGTTCGTGTCGAGCGAAGTCGAGACACCTTTAAGTCGTGCTCTGACGATGGACATCTCGACTTCGCTCGATGCGAACGGAAGTTTAGCGGTGTTCCGGGATCAATAGGCTGGATCCGGTCGTCCGCCCCGCCTGTAAATCGGCATGCGCTCTCGCCGCATCCTGCAACCCATAACGCTGGCCAACCGTGATTTTCACTGCCCCCGATGCAATCATTTCGAACACCCGCGCCGCGCCCGCAGCGCGTTCGCCAGGGTGGAGATAATAGTCGAATAGCGTCGGCCGGGTGACAAACTGCGAGCCATGCTGCGCCAGCACGCCCAGGTTAACCCCGGTCACCGGCCCGCCGGCATTGCCATAGCTGACGATCAGTCCGCGCCGCGCAGTGGCTTTGAGGGAAACTTCCCATGTCGCCATGCCGATACCGTCGAAGGTCGCGGGTACGCCCTGACCGTCGGTGATTTCGCGGACATGCGCGGCGACGTCGTCCGTCTTATACATCAGCACATGGTCGGCGCCGGCGTCGCGCGCCGCCTGCGCCTTGGCGTCGGTGCTGACGGTACCGATGACGGTCGCGCCGATCGCCTTCAGCCATTGGGTCAGGATGAGGCCGACCCCGCCCGCGGCGGCGTGGACAAGGACCGGCCAGCCTGCTTCGACCTTTGCACAGCGTTCGACGAGCATTTCGACCGTGCACGTTTTCAAAAGCGCGGCGGCCGCGGTTTCGCCGTCGATGGTGGCGGGGAGTTTGAACAGCGACGCGGCGCTGACCAGCCGGGCGCTGGCGTAAGCGCTGCGTTCGGGGCCGAAGGTCGCGGCGCGGTCGCCCGGCTGGAAGCCGGTGACGCCTTCGCCGACCGCGATGACTTCACCCGCGGATTCCAGGCCGAGCCCGCTGGGCAGCGGGATCGGATAGGTGCCGTCGCGATGATAGATATCGATGTAGTTGAGCCCGACTGCCGTCTGGCGGAGCAGGACTTGGCCGGGACCGGGTTCGCCCAGCGTCACCTCGCGCCAGTCGATGACCTCGGGTCCACCCTGGCTTTCGATAAAGGCTTGGGTTTCTTTCACGCGCCTGTCTCCTGCTGTCCGGTCCATCTGGGGAAGCGGAAGCAACGGTGCAAGAGTGGTGCGGTAAAAGCCCCTCCCCTTCAGGGGAGGGGTTGGGGTGGGGGCCATCGGCCTTGCACAAGGCCGATGGCCCCCACCCGCTGCGACTAAGCCAGCAAGCTGGCAAGTCTCGCTGCCCTCCCCTGAAGGAGAGGGCATGTAATTTTATTTGCTCGGCCGGCGCGGGCTGCGCTGGCCGAAGGGCTTGGGCTTGTAGCGATCGGTCGGCTTGCCGCCCGGGCCACCGGGACCGCGGGGACGATCGCCAAAGCTGCGGTCGCCGCCGGGCGCGCGGCCCAGCGTGGCGCGCGGGGCGGGGCTGCGTGGACCTGCCGAATGACCGCCTTTATCGCGGCGCGGCGGATAGGTCGGGCCGTCGGGTGCGGGGGTGATTGCGACGCCGCTTTCGTCTTCGCCATCTTCATTGGCGCTGCGGATCACCGCCTCGGCAAAGCGATCGGCAATGGCGCGCGGGATGTTGAACATCGTTTCCTTGGGACCGATGCGGATCGCGCCGATCTCGTTCTTGCTGACATGGCCGCGGCGGCACAGCAGCGGCAGGATCCAGCGCGGGTCGGCGTTCTGGTGGCGGCCGATGTTCAGGCGGAACCAGACGCTGTCCTCGAACCCTTCGCGCTGGTCGCCACCGGCGCCGCGTTCGGGGCGTTCGAAACGCTCGCCGCGCTCGGGACGGCCGGCGGTGTCGCGGCCACGGGCGCTATTGTCGATGAGGTCTTCGGGGGGCGGCATCAGCGCACGGTGCATCTGAACGAGCGAGGCGGCGATATCCTCGGGGGTGCGCTCGGCCATCAGGCGCTGCGCGAGTTCGATATCTTCGGCTTCATGCTCGACGGTAGTGAGCAGCTTTTCCATCAACCGTTCCTGATCGCGCTTGCGAACGTCGGCGGCGGTCGGGGCGTCCATCCATTCGGCCTCGATCCGGGCGCCGCGCAGCATGCCGTCGACGCGGCGGCGGCGCGGATAGGGGACGATGATGACCGCGGTGCCCTTTTTGCCCGCGCGGCCGGTGCGGCCCGAACGATGCTGCAATGCTTCGGCATCGCGCGGAATTTCGACGTGGATCACGAGGCTGAGCGTCGGCAGATCGATACCGCGCGCGGCGACGTCGGTGGCGACGCAAACCTTGGCGCGGCGGTCGCGCAGCGCTTGCAGCGCCGCGTTGCGCTCATTCTGGCTATGCTCGCCCGATAGAGCGACCGCGGCGAAACCGCGCTCGACCAGACTGGCGTGCAGACGGCGAACATTGTCGCGGGTGGCGCAGAACAGCATCGCGGTTTCGGCGTCGTGAAGCCGGAGCAGGTTGACCACCGCGCCCTCGATGTCGGCGGGGGCGACGGTCACGGCCTGATAGGCGATGTCGCCATGACCGCGGTCTTGGCCGACGGTCGAAATGCGCAGCGCGTTCGTCTGGTAGCGCTTGGCGAGCTGAACGATCGGGTTGGGGATCGTGGCCGAGAAGAGCAGGGTTCGGCGCGTTGCGGGGGTGCCGTCGAGGATTTCCTCCAGGTCGTCGCGAAAGCCCATGTCGAGCATTTCATCGGCCTCGTCGAGCACAGCGACGCGGAGTGCCGAGAGGTCGAGCGCGCCGCGTTCGAGGTGATCGCGCAGGCGTCCGGGGGTTCCGACGACGATCTGCACGCCCTGGCTGAGCGCACGGCGTTCCTTGCTGGCGTCCATGCCGCCGACGCACGTGGCGATGCGCGCCCCGGCCTTGGCGTAAAGCCAGCTGAGTTCGCGGCTGACCTGCAGCGCGAGTTCGCGCGTCGGGGCGATGATCAGCGCGAGCGGCGAGGTCGCGAAGGGCAGGCGGCCATCCTCGATCAGCTCGTCGCCCATCGCGAGACCGAAAGCGACGGTCTTGCCCGACCCGGTCTGGGCAGAGACAAGCAGGTCGCGGCCCTTGGCCTGGTCTTCGCTAACCTGCGTTTGAACGGGGGTGAGCGCTTCATAGCCGCGCGCGGCAAGGGCGTCCGAAAGGACGGGAACAAGATTTTCGAAATTCATTTTTATCTCAATAGAATAGGCGGTCACCGGTGCGGTGACGGGCCGATAGAAGGGGCTCAATGGGCTTAAATCACCTGTCCGGCAGCGTGTCCGCTTGCCCAGGCCCATTGAAAATTATAGCCGCCTAACCACCCTGTGACATCTACGGCCTCGCCGACCGCATAGAGGTTCGCGACGGTTTTGGCCACCATTGTTTGCGAAGACAGGCTGGCGGTCGAAATTCCGCCCACTGTGACCTCGGCTTTGGCGAAGCCTTCGGTGCCATTGGGGCGAAAATCCCAGCGCGCGAGACGCGATTCGGCATCGGCGAGTTTGCGGTCGGTTTGCGCCGCGAGTTCGCCGGCCAGCGCAAGGCGTTCGGCGAGGGTTTCGGCGAGGCGATCGGGGAGCAGCGCGCCGAGCGCGGCCCGCACCGTGGCGCGCGGGCGGGTGCGTTTGGCTTCGCGCAACCAGTCATCCGGTGCGTCGGGCAGGAAATCGATCGTGACGGGATCGCCGTGGCGCCAATAGCTGCTGGCTTGCAGGATCGCTGGGCCGGAAAGGCCGCGATGGGTGAAGAGCGCCGCCTCGCGGAACGCCGCCTTGCCCGCGCGCGCCTCAACCGGCGCGGCGATTCCCGACAATTCGCGGAACAGCACATCGCCGCCGCCGAGCGTCAGCGGAACAAGCGCGGGGCGGGGCTCGACGACCTTCAATCCGAACTGGCGTGCGAGGTCGTAAGCGAAGCCCGTTGCACCCATCTGCGGGATCGACGGCCCGCCCGTGGCGATGACGAGGCTGGCGGCGCTGAAACGCTGGTCGCCGAACCGGACTGTGAACTTGCCGTCGGCATGGGTGACGTCGTCCACCGGCTGACCGGTGCGAACGTCGACGTTGCCCTTCGCGCATTCCTCCAGCAGCATTGCGACGATCTGTTTCGCCGATCCGTCGCAGAACAGCTGGCCCAGCGTCTTTTCATGATGCGCAATGCCATAGCGATCGACGAGCGCAATGAAATCGGCGGGTGTGTAGCGCGCCAGCGCAGATTTCGCGAAATGCGGGTTCGCCGAGATAAAGCGGTCGGGCGCCGTGTTCACATTGGTGAAGTTGCAGCGCCCGCCGCCCGAGATCAGGATCTTTTTCCCCACCTGGTCGGCGTGGTCGAGCAACAGCACCCGGCGGCCGCGTTGCCCGGCGACCGCGGCGCACATCAGCCCGGCCGCGCCGGCGCCCAGCACGATGGCATCAAATTCGGTTGTAGGCATGATGGCTCAGTGCAGCTTGGCGATCGGCAGGCTGTCGGCCTTGGCGCGCGCCTTCACCGATTCCTCGCTGCGGGTCAGTGCTTTGGCGATCGACTTCAGCGGCATGCCCTTTTTGGCCAGCGTGTGCAGCTTGTCGATCTCGGCCGGAGTCCACGGCTGTTTGTGACGTTCGAACTTGTCTTTCATGCCATGACCTCCGGGTCGACTTCGACCGTCAGGATGGTGATCGCATCCTCGCGGCCCTGATATTCGACGCGCTCCCCGGCTTCGGCGCCCATCAAGGCGCGGGCGATGGGGGCTGAAAAGGCGATATGACCGTGGTCGGGATCGGCTTCGTCGCCGCCGACGATGGTGATCGTTTTTTCGGCTTTGCTTAGCCGATAGGTCACCCTGCTGCCGATCCCGACGCTGCCGTCGGTGGGCGGCGCCTGGACCTCTGCGGTCGATTGGCGGGTGTGAAAATAGCGCAGGCGGCGCTGCAACTTCTTGCGCGCCTCCTCTTCAGTCGTCCCCGCAATCTCCGCCTCGATCCGCGTGACGGCTTCGCCGAGCCGCCGCAGCCCGCGCACGGTTACCCAGTTCGGGCCAACCGCGATAGGCAGCTCATATTCTGGTTCCTTGTGCTCGTCGTCGCCTTCACGGCGGAACGCTACGCTCATGGTCACGCTTTCTGGTCGAAATTGCAAAGGATGCCCCTGCCCGCCGAAGGTGGCGACAAAATGGCGCGGCCAATCGAGGAGCGGCGTAACCTTCGGGCGGTTCCCTGCGAAACTCCTGTCGATGCCATCCTTCGCATCCCTGTTTCAAACGGAGTATCCATTATGTCCAATACGCTGAAACTTTCGCTCGCCGCCTCGGCCGTGCTCGCCATGGCTGCCGGTGCGATGACCATGCCGGCCGCCGCCGCCGATGGCGCCAAGGAAAAATGCTATGGCGTGTCGCTGAAGGGCAAGAATGATTGCGCCGCCGGTCCGGGGACCAGCTGCGCCGGCACCTCGACCGTCAATTATCAGGGCAATGCCTGGAAGAATGTTGCCAAGGGCAGCTGCGTCAAGATGGGCGGCACGCTGGCCGCGCATGAAGGCAATGCCAAGCCGGTCGCTAAAAAGGGCTGAGCGAAGATTAGGAATTCCGTGCCCCCCCGCCCGTTCCACGTCTTGCCGCAGCGCGCCGGTTTCGGGCTGAAGCCCGAACATTATGCCGACGTGCTGGCGGCGGCGGAGCGGGCATCCCTGCCCGCCTGGGCCGAAGTACATCCCCAAAACTACTTCGGCGCAGGCGGGCCTCCGCATCGCTGGCTGACCGCGATTGCGGATCATCTGCCGCTGAGTTTCCATTCGGTCGGCCTGTCGATCGGATCGGCAGCGGGGGTCGATGTGACCGAGCTCGACGCGCTGGCGCTGCTTTGCGACCGCTATGATCCGGCGATGGTCTCCGATCATCTGAGCTGGAGCAACGGACCCAACGACAAATTTCCCGACCTGTTGCCGATCGCCTACAGTCATGCGGCGCTTGACCATTTTGTGCACGAAGTCGGGCGCGTTCAGGACCGGCTGCGGCGCGCGATGCTGATCGAGAATCCGTCGCGCTACCTCGCTTATGCCGGTGACGATTGGGACGAGGTCGATTTTCTCCACGAACTTTGCCGCCGCGCGGGTTGCGGGCTGTTGCTCGACATCAACAATGTCGAGGTGTCGGCATTCAACCTCGGGCGCGATCCGGCGCGCTGGCTCGATGCGTTCGATCCGGCGCTGGTTGGCGAGGTGCATGTCGCGGGGCATAGCCGCAAGGACGATGATGTCGGCGAGACGATCGCGATCGATGATCATGGGTCGGCGGTCGGGCAAAGCTGCTGGGATCTGCTCGCGACCTTTCTGCGCCGCTCCGGGCCGAAGCCGGTGTTGGTAGAATGGGACAGCGATATTCCCGATTATGCGGTGCTGATGGCCGAAGTGGCCAAGGCCGACGCGATGCTGACGAGCGAACTGGCCGATGCTTGAGGACCAGGCCGCAATTGCCGCGACGCTGCTTCGCGGTCCCGGCCAATTGCCTCCCGGTGTTTTTGCGGGCGATCCGGCGGCGGTGCTGCGCGGACTGCGCGTCCATGCCAACACAATCTCGCACGCACGCCTGGTGGCGCTGGAGGCGACGTTTCCGCGCACCCGCGAGCATATGGGTGCGGGGGAATTCAACCGGGTTTCGCGGGCCTTCATCGACGTCGGCGGTGCGCAGGGCCGGTCGTCGGCGCTCATCGGCGCGGGTTTTCCGGACTGGCTTGCCGATCCGCTTGTCGCCGACCTGGCGCGGGTCGAATGGGCCTGGCTCGAAAGCTATCACGCCGCCGACGCTCCGGCGCTGGCGCTCGCCGATTTGACCGGGCTGGACGAAGCGGCGTTGCTTGCTCTTGTCGTACGGCGCCATCCGGCGATGCGCGTCGTGACGCTGACGCGCGCCGCCGCGCCGCTCCTCGATCGAGTTTTTGCACATGACGTCCGCGCGCTGCTCGTGACGCGGCCCGATGCCGAGGTGCGGCTGTTCGCGATCGACGCAGCAGACGCCGCGGTGCTCGACATGGCGCGCGAATTTTTGCCGCTTGGTAACCTCATCGGTCATCTCGCCGAACATCATCCGGGCGGCGGTGCTGCCATTGCGGCGCTGATCGGCGCCGGGGCGTTCGAGAGGGTTTGAGGGATGAACAGGATTATCGCATTTTACGATCGCGGTGTTGCCATCGCGTCGGGGCGGGTTCCCGAAGCCATCGCGCTGTTCCTTCTCCGCCTAGCGCTCGCCGGGGTGTTCTGGCGGTCGGGGCAGACCAAAATTGTCGAGGGCAGCTTCCTGCAGATCGACCCGGGGCAGTATGATTTATTTGCGTCGGAATTTTCGGGCCTGCCGCTCGATCCTGCGATCGCGGTGCCGCTGACCGCCTATGCCGAGCATCTGTTCCCGGCATTGCTGCTGCTGGGCTTGGCGACGCGGCTATCGGCCGGGGCGTTGCTGGTGATGACGCTGGTGATCCAGTTCTTTGTCTTTCCCGACGCCTGGTGGCCCGTCCATTCCTTGTGGATCGCGATGGCGGCGATCCTGATCGTGCGCGGCGGCGGGCTGTTCTCGATCGACACAATCATTGCTAAGCTCCGGCGCAAATGAGCATCGACGAACCCTCGCTGGCCCGTTTGATGGCGGCATCGCAGCGGGGTGACCGCGTCGCCTATCGCGCGCTGCTGGGCGATTCGGGCAAATGGCTGGCGCGTTATTTCGCACGCCGCATCGCACCGCACCAGATCGATGATCTGGTCCAGGAAACGTTGATTTCGGTGCACCGCAAGCTCTCGACCTGGGACAATAGCCGACCGTTCCTGCCGTGGTTGGCGGCAATCGCGCGCTATCGCTGGATCGACATGTTGCGCCGCCAGCGCGACGAAGTTGAACTTGGTGAAGGCGACGCGGCGGTCGAGGCTGAGGACGAGCTCGTCCACGCGCGCCTCAGTCTCGACCGTTTGCTGATCTTGCTGCCTGCCGGACAAGCGCAGGCGATCACGCTGGTGAAGATCGAGGGAGCGTCGATTGCCGAGGCATCGCAGATCTGCGGCCAGAGCGAGTCGCTGGTAAAAGTGAATATTCATCGCGGGCTGAAAAAGCTCGCGCAATTGATTGAAAGCGAATGACATGACCGACCTATCGATCGACCATCTGATCGACGACCTGGCGAGCGAGCTCGAGCCCGTTCGTCCCCGCCGCGTGGCGCGCGGGTCGCTGTGGGTGGTGGGCGGCTGGACCGTCGGCGCAACGCTGCTGCTGTGGCTATCGGGAATGCGCCACGACTTGGCTGCGGGTGCGATGATGCCGCCACTGCCGCTTTTGGCTTTCTGGCTGATCGTTGCGCTGGGCGTGGCGACGGCTTGGAGCGCGCTGCGCATGGGACTGCCTGGGGTCGGCCGCGATTACAGCGGCTGGCGCTGGGCCGGACTCGCTGCGCTCGCCTTGCCCTTTTCTGCGCTGGTGATGGGCTTTGGCGATCACCATGCCGCGATGGAGGCGGCGCGGCCCGAAAACGGGCTGCGCTGCATGATCGAAGGCGTCCTTGCGGGTCTGGGCGTCGGCGCGGCGCTGTTCGCGTGGTTGAAGCGCGGGGCGCCGACGTCGCCGACACGCGCTGGCTGGGTGATCGGCATCGCGGCGGGCGCCGCCGGCGCGACGATCGTCGCGCTGCACTGTGCGTCGAATGACATGATGCATATTGCCCTGTGGCACGGCCTCGCGGTCGCATTGTCGGGGGTCGCCGGCCGACTGCTGCTGGCACCGCTGCTGCGCTGGTAGGATCGCTGGACAGTCAGCCCTCTGTGTGTTACGCATATAACACACAGAGGAGATTTGCGATGCGTAAATGGACAATGGCGGTGTTGCCGCTGGCTTTGGCGATGACGGTGGCCGCGTGTAACGGAACCGACCGCGGCGATGGCAATCATTCGGCCAAAAGTGAGGCGGCGCCGTCCGCCAACGCGGGTCCGGTCACCGCCAAAACCTATGCGCTGACCGGCTTCACCGGCGTCAAGGTCGCCGGCCCCGATGACGTCACCATCCGGCAGGGCGACACATTTTCGATCAGCGCCAAGGGTCCGCAGGCGGTGCTCGACGAGCTGGAGATCGAGCTCGATGGCTCGACATTGTTGATCGGCCGCAAGCGCGAAGGGTTCAGCTTTTCGCATCGCGACGACAAAGACGTCGAGATTGCGATCACCATGCCGCGGCTGACCGCGGTGCGCCTGACCGGATCGGGCGAAATCGACGCCGACAGCGTCGATGGCGATGCGGTTGAGGCCGTCGTTACCGGATCGGGCGACCTCAAGATCGCGAAACTGACGGGCAAGAGCGCCGAGATTAGCGTATCGGGTTCGGGCGATATCGAGATCGGCGGCGGCACGGTCACATCGGGCGAATATAGCGTGACTGGATCGGGCGACATCGACGCCGACGGACTGGTCGCCCAGACGCTCGATGTCTCGATCACCGGATCGGGCAATATCGACGCGCAGGCGGCGGGCAAGGCCGATGTCAGCATTTTGGGATCGGGCGATGTCACGCTGGGCGGCGGCGCGACCTGTTCGTCACGCCAGATGGGTTCGGGCTCGGTCACCTGCAAATGAAGCGATGCTGGTGCCGCCTGACCGAAAGGGGTAGGGCGGCACCATGACCCTTCCCATTCGAAGCGCCGCGCTCGCGGCCATCACCCTGCTCGCCATTGCTCCTGCCGCGGCCGCCGAAAAACGCTTTGGTTTGACCAGCTTTGAAGCGATCGACGTCAACGCCGATTACGCGATCGAAGTGACGACGCGCGCGCCCGTCGGCGCGGTGGCGACCGGACCGCAGGATGCACTCGACCGGCTGACCATCGACGCGCGCGACGGACGGCTGGTGATCGGCCAGCGTGAGTTTGCCGGCGATGCGGATCGCCGCGCGCCGCGGGGGGCGGTGACGATCCGGATCAATGCGGCCAACCTGCGTTCGGTGACGATGGGCGGTGCGGGGTCGCTGCAGATCGACCGCCTGAAGGGGACGCGCGTCACCATCGGCCTGCGCGGTCCGGGTACGATGTCGGTGGGCGCGATCACGACCGACCGGCTGTCGGTCGTGATGATCGGTAACGGCACGATGACTCTAAGCGGCACCGCCAAGCAGGCGCAGATGACCGTTTCGGGGGCCGGATTGTTCGATGCGGGCGCATTGGCCGTGGATATGCTGACGTTCGATGGCGAGGGCGCCGGTGACCATGTGCTGCGCGCTGTGAAAACCGCGGCGGTGGCGGCGCGTGGGGTGGGCAAAACGGTGGTGCTCGGCAAGCCGGTGTGCACGGTGCGCAATGTCGGCAATGGGTCGGTGCAGTGCGGCACGGCCAAGCGATAGCGGTCCGATCCCTTCCGCCTGCGGGAGGGCAAAAATCTATTGCGCTGCCGTGCCCAATCCGTCGATCTTCTTCGACTGGCGCATGATCAAACCCGGGAACCAGCGCGCAAGGCGGGCCAAGCGTTTTGCCATCTTGCCGACCGTGGTGTGAACCTTTTCTCCATGGACTGCCGCCCACGCCGCTTCGGCGACGCGTTCGACAGGGATGATTTCAAACCCGCTTTGCGACAGGCGATCGCGCGCCGGGGCGTTGCTGTCGGCGCTGACCTGATCGAGCAGCGGGGTGTCGATGAAGCCGGGCATCAGCGAGCGCACCTTGATGCCGTGTTTGGCGAACTCGATCTCCAGCGCCTCGGTCAGACCGCGCACGGCGAATTTCGTCGCTGAATAAATGGCAAGCCCCGCAACACCGTAAAAGCCCGACGCCGATCCGGTGTTGAGAATTGCCGATCCCGGCGTCGCGCGCAGCAGCGGCAGCGCGGCATAGGTGCCGTTGACGACGCCGCCGAAATTGATCGCGATCAGCCGGTCGGCCTCGGCCGGCGGCATGTCGGCGAACTGGCCGCCGGTTCCGATCCCGGCATTGTTGAACAGGACGTCGAGGCGGCCGCCGCTTTGCTCCGCAAAGGCGTCCAGCGCGGCGTTCCACTGGTCGCGATCGCGCACGTCCATGTCATGCCGCGACGAGGCGCCGTCGGGAAGTAGCGCGGCGGTTTCGTCGATCCCGGCGCGGTTGACGTCGGCGATCCCGACGAACCAGCCCTGGTCGGCGAAATGGCGCGCGACCGCGCGGCCAATGCCCGAACCGCCACCGGTGATGAAAATAGCCTTCCGTGCCATCCTGCCCTCCTTACATTCTTGTTAGTGGGACAAGATAAGAAGCGGGCGGGTCCGTCAAGCGGCAATGACGGCTTGGCAACGTCGAGCCATGCTGGTTAAGAGAGCGCGATGACCCGCGGCGTGCGCCTGATCCTCTTCTCCCTGTTGCTGCTTTGCGCCGGGCTGACCGCGCCGGCCCGCGCCGAGGTGGTCGTAAGCTTCTACAGCCATGATTTTGGCGACCGCTTTCCGCATGCCTTCATCGTGATAAAGGGCACGGTCGACGCGACAGGCGAAGCGATCGACGCCAATTACGGTTTCACCGCGACGTCGGTCAGCCCGGCGATTCTGCTTGGATCGGTGAAGGGCGAAGTCCAGACATCGAAATCTGACTATATCGAAAAGAGCGACCGCCAGTTTGACGTCACCGTCGACGACGCAACCTACGCAAGATTGATGGCCAAGGTCGGCGAATGGCGCGACCGCAAGCAGCCGAGCTACAGTCTGAACAAGCGCAATTGCGTGCATTTCGTAATGGAGTTGGCGGAGGTGGTCGGGCTCAAGGTCAATCGCAAGAGCAAATTGTTCAAGAAACCGAAAAGCTTTCTGATTGAAGTGAAGGGGCTCAATCCGGAGTTGGGCTGACGACCGTTTTGCACTGATTGCGGACCTCCACTGTCGTCATCCCCGACTTGATCCGGGTTCCATCTCCTCTAGTAGGATAAGGCAGCGCAGGCGGTTTTGGACCCCGGATAGAGTCCGGGGTGACACGAAGACATGAGGGGGCCGTCGACCCCATGGTTGCGCTTCTGAGGGATATTGGGGGCGGTTCTGCGCGAGCAGTCCACCCCTAGACGCGGCGCACCTTTCACCCTATGTTCAGGGAACGGGGCGCAATATCTGAGGCTCCGAACGCAACAGGGGCTATTCTTGCGGTTATTTCTGACCCTTTTGGCATTGTTGACTGGTTTGGCGACGGCCGACCGGGCCGTTGCCGCGCCTGCCACACCGGCGGCGATGGGGGCGCTTGTCCTGCTGGCCGAAACGGCAGGGCAGGCCGAAGTCAGCGATAGCGAGCGCCGCCCGACCGCGACTGCGCCGACGCGGCGTACCGGCAGTGGCACCGGACGCAAACCGCGCAAAGCCGCGCCGCCGCATCTTCCCGGCCTGCTCACCGGCAGCGACCGCGCGCTCGAATAGAGCGGCGCCTTGGCGTCCTTTCGCGGCGCCGCCCCGTCTCGGGGCTTTTTGCATCTTAACGCGGCCGCGCGCCGCCATTTCATCCGAAATTCAAGGAAATCCCAATGTTTTCTGGCCTAGCCAAGAGCCTGTTCGGCTCGTCCAACGACCGTTATGTCGCCTCGATCCGCAAGATCGTCGACAAGATCAACGCCTTTGAACCGACGATGCAGGCATATGACGATGCGGCGTTGCAAGCGCAGACGCCGAAATTCCGCGCGCGCCTTGAAGCCGGCGAAACGCTCGACGACATCCTGCCCGAAGCCTTTGCGACGGTGCGCGAGGCGGCCGTCCGCACGCTCGGCATGCGCCATTTCGACGTTCAGATGATCGGCGGCATCGTCATGCACCGCGGCGAAATCGCCGAAATGGGGACGGGCGAGGGCAAGACGCTGGTCGCCACGCTCGCGGCGTATCTTAACGCGCTCGAGGGCAAGGGCGTCCATGTCGTCACCGTCAACGACTATCTCGCGCGCCGCGACGCCGAATGGATGGGGCAGGTCTATGCCTTCCTGGGCCTGACCACCGGGATCATCGTCCCCAACCTCAACGAGCTGGAACGCCGCGACGCCTATGGCAGCGACATCACCTATGCGACGAACAACGAGCTGGGGTTCGATTACCTGCGCGACAATATGAAGTTTGATCGCCAGCAGATGGTCCATCGCGAGTTTAATTTCGGCATCGTCGATGAGGTCGATTCGATCCTGATCGACGAAGCGCGCACCCCGCTGATCATTTCCGGTCCGACCGACGACAAGTCCGAACTGTACATCCGCGTCAACGCGATCGTGCATCAGCTGGTCGAGGATGATTATGAGAAGGACGAAAAGTCCAAATCGATCAACCTGACCGAAGACGGCACCGAGCATGTCGAGCGTCTGCTCGAGGATGCCGGCCTGCTTCAGGGCAGCAACCTTTACGATATCGAGAACACGCAGGTCGTCCATCACGTCAATCAGGCGTTGAAGGCGATCGTGATGTTCCGCATCGACACCGACTATATCGTCAAGGACGACAAGGTCGTGATCATCGACGAATTCACCGGCCGCATGATGGACGGACGCCGCTGGTCCGACGGACTGCACCAGGCGGTCGAGGCGAAGGAAGGCGTCCAGATCGAGCCCGAGAACCAGACGCTGGCGTCGATCACCTTCCAGAATTATTTCCGCATGTATCCCAAACTGTCGGGCATGACCGGTACCGCGGCGACCGAAGCGGCCGAATTTTTCGACATCTACAAGATGAACGTCGTCAACATCCCGACCAACCGCCCGATCGCCCGCCAGGACGACGAGGATGAGTTCTACAAGAATATCGCTGACAAGTTCGGCGCCATCGCCAAAACGATCCGCGAAGCAAACGACCGCGGCCAGCCGGTGCTGGTCGGCACCGTGTCGATCGAAAAGTCTGAACTGCTGTCGTCCTACCTTGAAAAGGAAGGCGTACCGCACAGCGTCCTCAACGCGCGGTTCCACGAGAGCGAAGCGCATATCGTCGCGCAGGCGGGACGCACCGGCGCGGTCACCATCGCCACCAACATGGCCGGCCGCGGTACCGACATCAAACTCGGCGGCAACGAAGAATTCCGCATCGACGACGAGCTGAAGGATGTCCCCGAAGGCCCCGAGCGCGAAGCCGGTATTGCGCGTATCACCGCCGAAGTCGCCGCCGAGCGTGAAGCGGTGAAGGCATCGGGCGGGCTGTTCGTGCTGGCGACCGAGCGCCACGAAAGCCGCCGCATCGACAACCAGCTGCGCGGTCGTTCTGGGCGTCAGGGCGACCCTGGCCTGTCGAAATTCTACCTCTGCCTCGACGATGATCTGCTGCGTATCTTTGGTCCCGACACGCTGTTTTCCAAAATGATGAACAAGAATCTGGAGGACGGCGAGGCGATCGGGTCGAAATGGCTGTCGAAGGCGATCGAGACCGCGCAGAAAAAGGTCGAGGCGCGCAACTACGACATCCGCAAACAGGTCGTCGAATATGACAATGTCATGAACGACCAGCGCAAGGTCATCTATGAACAGCGCGGCGAAATCATCGACAGCGAGACCGTCGATGAAGTGATGATCGCGATGCGCGCCGAGACGGTCAACGCGATTGTCGCCGACGCCTGCCCGCCGGGCAGCTATCCCGAACAATGGAATATCGAGCAGATGAAGGAGCGGGTCGCCAATATCCTCGACCTCAATCCGCCGATCGACGCGTGGATGGAAGAAGACGCGGTCGATGCCGAAATTTTCGAAGAGCGCATCCAGGCCATGGCCGATGCGGTTGCGGCCGAGAAAGCGGCGCTCGTCGATCCCGACACGTGGAAGGGTATCGAGAAATCGGTGCTGCTTCAGACGCTCGACCATCAATGGAAAGAGCATCTGGCGACGCTCGATGCGCTGCGTCAGGTCGTGTTTCTGCGCGCTTACGCGCAGAAACAGCCGATCAACGAATATAAGCAGGAAGCCTTCGCCCTGTTCGAACGCATGCTGTCGAGCATTCGCGAGGATGTGACGCGCACCGTGGCGCGCATCGACCTGCGCTTTGACGAGCCTGAGCCGATGGCGCTCCCCGACCTGCCCGATTTCCTGACGACGCACATCGATCCGTTCACCGGTGAAGATAACAGCGCCGACATCGACGGCGGGGATCTGTGGTTGATCGCGAATACGCTGCCGCCGATGCAAATCCCGCGCCCCGATCTGCCCGAAGGCGAAAATCCTTACGCGGCGCTGGATATCAGCCGGAACGCTCCGTGCCCCTGCGGTTCGGGCCGCAAGTACAAGCACTGCCACGGCGCGATTTGACGTTCGAATACCCCGCTGACGTGTAGGGCAACCGCTCGGGATTCTTCGCCTTGCTGTTAACGACAATGTTGTTGGGTCTGGAGAAGATATCATGGGCGGATTAGCGGTCGCATTCGGATTCACGGCTTTGCTTTATGCCGCGGTCGGATTTGGCGGCGGATCGACCTACACCGCGTTGCTGTTGCTCGGCGGGGTTGCGGTCGGGCTCGTCCCGGCGATCAGCTTGGCGTGCAATGTCATCGTCGTCAGCGGCGGCACGATCCGCTTCGCGCGGTCGGGTGTGATGCCTTGGGCAAAGGGGCTGCCGCTTGTCGCCGTCGCCGCGCCGCTCGCGTTCCTCGGCGGGCTGACTCCGGTGAAGCAGGGGGTGCTGGTGACCTTGCTTGGTCTGTCGCTGCTGGCCTCGGCGCTCGCGCTGTTGATCCAGCCGCAGACGGCGAAGCCGGTCAAGCTATCGCCCGCACTGCTGCTGCCGATCGCGGCAGCGCTCGGCTATCTCGCGGGGGTCGTCGGCATCGGCGGCGGTATCTTCCTCGCGCCGATCCTGCACCTGATCCGTTGGGCAGAAGAACGGTCGGTCGCCGCGACCGCGAGCCTCTTCATCCTCGTCAACAGCCTGTTCGGGCTGACCGGCCAGTTGATCAAGGGCAAGGGCGGCGAGATGATGGGCGCTGTCGTGAGTCACTGGCCGTTGCTGGTCGCGGTATTGATCGGCGGTGCCATCGGGACGCAGCTTGCGGTGAAAAGCGGGCGCGCGACGCTTATCCGGCGGCTCACCGCCATACTCGTTGGGGTCGTCGCGATCCGTCTGTTGTTTGGTTTCTAACGCTTTTTTGCGCGCTTGCCTTCCCCTGTGGCGGTGCTAGCATTGCCCACACAAGCTTGACGGCCACGCAGTCGGCAAGCGCCGCAGCAGCTGGAACAGGATGCGCCGCGCGCCCCGCGCGCGGTAATGGTTGGCAGGTTGCGTGGAAAGGTCAGGCGCATTTCCTTTTTCGATGAAATGAACAGCCAAGAGGGCGAAACCCGGTCGCCCTATCAAGACTATTGCGGGTGGTTCGAGGCTGAGGATGTCGCGCGTATTCAGCACAAGACGGTGCAGGCCGAGGCGCTGTTCCGCACCACGGGGATCACTTTCAACGTTTATGGCGCCGCCGACGGTGACGAACGGCTGATCCCGTTCGACGTCGTGCCGCGGATCATTTCGGCCAGCGAATGGCGCCGCCTGTCGCGCGGCATCGAGCAGCGCGTGCGCGCGCTGAACGCCTTTCTCTACGACATCTATCACCGGCAGGAGATTTTGCGCGCCGGTCGGGTGCCGACGGCGCTGATCGCCGGCAACGAAGCCTTTTTGCCGATGATGATGGGGCTCGACCCGCCGGGCGGCATCTATACGCACATCAGCGGCACCGACATCGTGCGCACTGGCGCCAATGAATTTTATGTGCTCGAGGACAATGCCCGCACCCCGTCGGGGGTGTCATACATGCTCGAAAACCGCGAAACGATGCTCCAGATGTTTCCCGAGCTGTTCGCGAAGGTCGCGGTGCGCGAGGTCAGCGATTATCCGATCAACCTGCTCAAATCGCTGGCCGCCTGTGCGCCGCCGGCGTGCGGCGGGACGCCGACGGTCGCGGTGCTGACCCCCGGCATCCACAACAGCGCCTATTATGAGCATAGCTACCTCGCCGACCACATGGGCGCCGAACTGGTCGAGGGGCATGATCTGCGCGTCGTCGATGGACGCGTCGCAATGCGCACGACACAGGGCTATAAAGCGATCGACGTCCTCTATCGCCGCGTCGATGATGATTTCCTCGATCCGCTGAACTTCCGCCCCGATTCGATGCTCGGCGTGCCGGGGATCTGGGACGTCTATCGCGCCGGCGGCATTACCATCGCCAACGCGCCGGGGACCGGTATCGCCGACGACAAGGCGCTGTACAGCTACATGCCCGACATCATCGAATTTTATACCGGCGAAAAAGCGCTATTGCCCAACGTGCCGACGTGGCGCTGTTCGGAGCCTGAGCATTTGCGCGAAGTGCTCGACCGGCTGCCCGAACTGGTGGTCAAGGAAGTCCATGGATCGGGCGGCTACGGGATGCTGGTTGGGCCGGCAGCGAGCAAGAAGGAGCTGGCGGCGTTCCGCGCCAAGCTGGAATCGAACCCCAGCAACTATATCGCGCAGCCAACGCTGTCGCTGTCGACCGTGCCGATCTTTACCAAAAAGGGGTTGGCGCCGCGCCACGTCGATCTGCGCCCCTTCGTGCTGATGTCGCCGCAAGGGATCACGATCACGCCGGGCGGACTGACCCGCGTCGCGATGACCCGGGGATCGCTGGTGGTGAATTCGAGCCAGGGCGGCGGCACCAAAGACACCTGGGTGTTGGAAGACTGATGCTGGGCAAGACCGCAGGATCGCTGTTCTGGATGGCGCGCTACCTTGAGCGTAGCGAGAATAATGCGCGCCTGATCGACGCGGGGTTCCGCATCGCGCTCACCCGGTCGAGCACCGCTGCCGCCGAATGGAAATCGGTGCTGGTAACCGCGGGGGTCAATCCGGCCTTCAAAGCCGCGCATGGCGACTACAGCTCGGCGCGGGTGATCGATTTCCTGCTCCGCGATCCCGCCAATCCGTCCAGCATCTTGTCGGTGATCAGGCTGGCGCGCGACAATGCCCGCACCGCGCGCACCGCGTTGACCCGCGAAACATGGGAGGCGGTCAATACCAGCTGGATGACGCTGACCGCGCTGCTCAAACGGCAAGTGCGGGAAGACGATCTGCCCGACGTGCTGACCACGATCCGCCAGCAAAGCGCGCAGGTCCGCGGCGCACTGAACGGCACGATGCTGCGCAACGACGGCTATCATTTTGCGCTGCTCGGCACCTATCTTGAGCGCGCCGACAACACGGCGCGCATTCTCGACGTCAAATATTATCTGCTGCTGCCCTCGGTCGCGCATATCGGCACCTCGATCGACAATGTGCAGTGGGAGACGATCCTGCGTTCGGTGTCGGCGCACCGCGCCTATCGCTGGCTCTATGGGGCCGAAATCAGCGCGCTGAAGATTGCGGAATTCCTGATCCTGTATCGCCAGATGCCGCGCAGCCTGGCCTTTTGCAGCGAGCGGATGGAGCATCATCTGGCACAGCTTCAGCGCGCATATAACGAGGAAACCGCGGCGTGCCGGATGGCGCACACGCTGGCCCATGAAAAACTCAACGCGCCGATCCAGTCGATCTTTGACGGCGGCCTCCACCAATATGTGACCGGCTTCCTGCGCGATACCGCCACACTCGCGCGGCAGATCGAGCGCGACTATCGGTTTGTCGAATGAAACTTCGCGTCGAACATATCACCCGCTATCAATATGATACACCGGTCCGGTACGCGCTGCAGCAGCTCAAGCTGACGCCGAAAGACCGGCCTGGGCAGCAGCATATCGTCGACTGGGCGATCGAGGTCGAGGGCGGCACGCAGCAGCTGCACTATAGCGACCATCACGGCAATGGCGTCGATTTGATCGCGGTCGATAGCGGCGTGACCGATCTCATGATCCGCTGTCATGGCACCGTCGAACTCGAAACATGGGACGGCGTCATCGGCGCCCACCGCGGCGCGATGCCGCTGTGGACCTTTCTGCGGCCCACGCCGCTGACGCGGGTGGGGCGGCAGGTGCGGGCGCTGACCGCGCAGCTCGGCCGCGACTATGCCAATGACATCGAACGCGCGCATGCGCTGTCGGCCCTCATCATCGAGCGGCTGGCGTACCGGATCGGGTTTACCGATGCCGAAACGACCGCCGAACAGGCGCTGGGCAGCGAGGGCGGGGTGTGTCAGGATCATGCCCATATTTTCATTGCCGCGATGCGCCACCTGGGCCATCCGGCGCGTTATGTGTCCGGCTATCTGATGATGGACGATCGGACCCAGCAGGACGCGACGCACGCGTGGGCCGAGGCGCATTTCGAAAATATCGGCTGGATCGGTTTCGATGTCAGCAATGGCTATTCGCCCGACCAGCGCTATATCCGCGTTGCCACCGGCCTCGATTACCGCGATGCTGCGCCGGTTCGCGGCATGCGATATGGTGCGGCGCAAGAAAATCTGGTTGTTCAATTGCAGGTCCAGCAATAAGCGGATCGGGGGCGATCGGAACGATCCGGGGCGGGGATACGGGATTCGATGACTTATTGCGTTGGGATGCGTTTGAACAAAGGGCTGGTGTTCATGTCGGACACCCGCACCAACGCGGGCGTCGACGACATCGCGCAGGTCCGCAAGATGCGCAGCTGGCATATGCCCGGCGAGCGCGTCATCACTTTGATGTCGGCGGGTAATCTGGCGACGACGCAAGCGGTCGTCAGCCTGCTCGACGAACGGACCAAGGCACCCGAAGAACGCCATCCGTCGATCCTCGCCGCGCCTTCGATGTTCTCGGTTGCGACGATCGTCGGCGAAACACTGCGCCAGATCGTCATGCGCCACAGTGCCGAGGGGCCGGCCGCTGCGTCGCCCTTTCGGGCGTCGCTGATCGTCGGCGGCCAGATCAAGGGCGCCGAACCGCGCCTGTTCATGGTCTATCCCGAAGGCAATTTCATCGAGGCGGGCGAGGACAATCCGTTCTTTCAGATCGGTGAAACCAAATATGGCCGCCCGATCATCGTCCGGTCCTACGATCCGGCGATGTCGTTCGAAGATGCAGTGAAACTGCTCTGCGTGTCGTTCGATTCGACGATCCGCGCCAACGCTGGTGTCGACCTGCCGATCGACCTCAAAATCCACGAACGCGACGATTATACGACGGTGCGCGAGCGGCGGTTCGAACGCGGCGACCCTTATTTCGACAGCGTCGCCGACGGCTGGGCCGAAGCACTGGGAATCGCTCTGGCGGAATTGCCCGACTTTCATTTCTGATCGCCCTCGACGGCGATCTGGTCAAACTAGGGAAAGGATCGCATGTCGCGCTGGATTGCCGCCGCTCTCCTTCTGATGGCCGCTCCCGCCACGGCTAAAGAATCGGGCTTTGACACGGCGCTGCGCGACTTTCGCGAGCTGCACCGCACCGAAATGCGCCGATCGGGCATCGTCGGGAGCAGTTTTTACTTGGTGCAGGACGGCCGGACCGTCGCCGCCGATCACCTAGGCGAGCAGGATGGTGATGCCCATGTTCCCGTCGATGCCGCGACGATCTATCATTGGGCGTCGATCACCAAGACGATGACGGGGATTGCGATCATGCAGTTGCGCGATCGCGGGCTGCTGTCGCTCGACGATCCCATCATACGCTATGTACCCGAATTGGCGGCGGTGCATAATCCGCACGGCGACACCGGCGCGATCACGCTGCGCCAGTTGATGAGCCATAGCGCAGGATTTCGCAGCGGAACCTGGCCGTGGCGCGACCATGACTGGCAGCCGTTCGAACCGAAGGAATGGTCGCAGCTGGCGGCGATGCTGCCTTACACCCAGGTTGAGTTTAAGCCTGGCACGCGCTTTGGCTACTCCAATCCCGGCATCGTCTATCTCGGTCAGGTGATCGAGCGGCTGTCGGGCGAGGATTATGAAGTCTATATCGACAAAAATATCCTGAAGCCGCTGGCGATGCACGCCAGCTATTTCGATCGCACCCCGCCGCACCTGCTGCCGCATCGGTCGCACAGCTATACTATCCGTGATGGCCGGCGGGTCGCCGCGCCCTTCGATGCCGATACCGGCGTGACCGTGTCGAACGGCGGGCTCAATGCGCCGATGCCCGACATGGCAAAGTATGTGGCGTTCCTGCTCGGCGATCCGGCGCGGCAGAGCGACTATGATCTGGTGCTCAGGCGGTCGTCGCTCGACGAAATGTGGGCGCCGCAAATCGCGGCGGGCGAGGACTTCACGCAGGGCCGGATGGCCACGACGACGCAGAGCGGCCTTTCCTTCTTCATCGACCAGAGCGCGGGGGTGCGCTTTGTCGGGCACAATGGCGATCAGAACGGCTTCCGCGCTTATCTCAGCCTGTGTCCCGAACAGCATGTCGGTAGCCTGTTGGCATTCAATACTGAAACCCGGGGGGTCGAGAACAGCGCGGCCAATCGCAAGACGGCGGAATCGCGCATCGCGCTGGCAATCGATGGCCTGTGCGAGGCGCTGGCGAAGTAGCTCTACTTTCTCATCATCCCGGACTTGATCCGGGGTCCAAGGGCGCTCCGTCCCAATGGATCCCGGATCAAGTCCGGGATGACGATTGAGGCTATTTGTTCTTCCGCCCCTCGATCAGCCCATCGACCAGACTCGGATCGGCCAGCGTCGACGTATCGCCCAGCGAGCCGAAGTCGTTTTCTGCGATCTTGCGCAGGATGCGGCGCATGATCTTGCCCGACCGCGTTTTGGGGAGCCCCGGGGTGAGGTGGATATGGTCGGGGGTCGCGATCGGACCGATTTCCTTGCGGACCTGCTGCTTGAGCGCCGCGGCGACCTCTTCGGTAGGTTCGACCCCGGCGTTGAGCGTTACATAGGCGTAGATGCCTTGGCCCTTGATGTCGTGCGGGAAGCCGACGACCGCGGCTTCGGCGACATCCTCGTGCAGCACCAGCGCGCTTTCGACCTCGGCGGTGCCCATGCGGTGGCCCGACACGTTGATGACATCGTCGACGCGCCCGGTGATGCGCCAATAGCCTTCGGCATCGCGGCGGCAGCCATCGCCGGTGAAATATTTGCCCTTGTAGGTCGAGAAATAGGTTTCGGCGAAGCGCGCATGGTCGCCATAGATCGTCCGCGCTTGTCCGGGCCAGCTGTGGGTTATGCAGAGATTTCCTTCGGCCGCCCCGCCGGTTTGTTCATCGACCAGCACGCCGCCCTCGGCATCGACGAGCTGCGGGCGGACGCCGAAAAAGGGGCGCCCTGCGCTGCCCGGTTGCGCGGGATGTGCGCCGGGCAGGGTGGTGATCATGATGCCGCCGGTTTCAGTTTGCCACCAGGTATCGACGACGGGCACGCGGTCCTTGCCAACGACATGGCTATACCAGCGCCAAGCCTCGGGGTTGATCGGCTCGCCGACGCTGCCGAGCAGACGGAGCGACGACAGATCGTGGCGGGTCACATAGTTATCGCCCTCGCGCATCAGCGCGCGGATCGCGGTCGGGGCGGTGTAGAGGATGTTGACCCGGTGCTTGTCGACGACCTGCCAGAAGCGGTCGTGGTCGGGGTGGTTTGGCACCCCTTCGAACATCAGCGTTGTCGCGCCGTTTTGCAGCGGGCCATAGACGACATAGCTGTGGCCGGTGACCCAGCCAATATCGGCGCTGCACCAGAAAATCTCGCCGGGGCGATAATCGAAACCGTAGTGGAAGGTGCTGGCGGTCCACACCGAATAGCCGCCGACGGTATGGAGCACGCCCTTCGGTTTACCAGTCGATCCCGAGGTGTAGAGGATGAACAGCGGGTCCTCGGCATTCATCGGCTCGCACGGGCAGGTGTCGCCGACATCGGCCGACAACGCGTCGTACCAATGATCGCGGCCCTCCTGCATCGCAACGTCGCCGCCGGTGTGGGCGATGACGAGAACCGCCTTCACATCGACACGCTCAAGCGCTTTGTCGACATTGGCCTTGAGCGGCACGGTCTTGCCGCCGCGCCGTCCTTCGTCGGCGCAGATCACCCAGTCGCTGGCGCAATCCTCGATGCGGCCGTGGATCGCCTCGGGCGAGAAGCCGCCGAACACGACGCTGTGCACCGCGCCAATGCGCGCACAGGCCAGCATCGCGACTGCCCCCTCGGGGATCATCGGCATGTAGATGGTGACGCGGTCGCCCTTTTGGACGCCCATTTTCTTCAGCGTATTGGCGAAGCGGATGACGTCGGCGAGCAGCGCCGCGTAACTGATCGTCCGCGTCTCCCCATCGGGGGCGTCGGGTTCGAATATGATCGCGGTGCGATCGCCATGGCCGACCGCAACGTGGCGATCGACCGCGTTGTGGCAGAGATTGAGCAAGCCATCTTCATACCATTGGATCGCAACCGGGTCGTAAGACCAGTTGCCGATCTTCGTCGGCGAGGTGATCCAGTCGATCCGCTTCGCCTGTTCGGCCCAGAAGATGTCGGGATCGGTGATGCTCTGCGCGTAAAGCCGGTCGTAGTCGGCGGCGCTGCAATGCGTGTTCGCGGCGGCATCGGCAGGAACGGGGACAAAAGGTTCGGACGGCGGCAGTTCGGACACTATTGGCTCTCCTCTATTCGCCCTTCTCATAGCCGTTCGCATCGAGCGAAGTCGAGATGCCCATGGTCGCATACGACTTCGGGGTGTCTCGACCCTTCGACTTGCTCGGGACATGCTTCGCTCGACACGAACGGGCGAGGGCGTTTAGAGGCAGCGCGAGAGTATCGCGAAAGGAAAGAAGATGGCCGTGATCGGCGAAGAAGTCGGGCGTCTGCTTGACGGAATAGGAGTCGACCGCGCGTTGTGGATCGACGGGTCGCTGCCGTCGGTCACGCCACTGACCGGCGAGCGGCTGGCGATGGTGAAGGTCGCCGACGCCGCCACAACCGGCGATGCACTGGACAAGGCAAGTGCGGCGTTCCGCGCCTGGCGCCATGTCCCCGCACCGCGCCGCGGCGAGCTGATCCGATTGTGGGGCGAAGAACTACGCGCGGCAAAGGACGATCTGGCCAAGCTGGTGACGATCGAGGCGGGCAAGATCCCGTCCGAGGGCGCGGGCGAGGTGCAGGAAATGATCGACATCTGCGATTTTGCCGTCGGCCTGTCACGCCAGCTCTATGGCCTCACCATGGCGACCGAGCGCTCGGGCCACCGGATGATGGAGGTTTGGCATCCGCTCGGCGTCGTCGGGGTGATTTCGGCGTTCAACTTTCCGGTTGCGGTGTGGGCGTGGAACGCCGCACTCGCGCTGGTCTGCGGCAACAGCGTCGTGTGGAAACCGTCGGAAAAGACGCCGCTGACCGCGTTGGCGGTGCAAGCGGTGTTCGATCGCGCGGTGGCGCGGTTCGGCGACGCGCCGGACGGCCTGTCGCAACTGCTGATCGGCGAGCGGGAGGTGGGCGAGGCGTTGGTCGACGACACGCGTGTCGCGCTGATCTCGGCGACCGGCTCGACGCGCATGGGCCGCGCGGTGGCGCCGCGGCTGGCGCAGCGCTTTGCGCGCGCGATCCTCGAGCTTGGCGGCAACAATGGCGTGATCGTTGCGCCATCGGCCGACCTCGACCTTGCACTGCGCGGGGTGGCGTTCGGCGCGATGGGAACGGCGGGGCAGCGCTGCACGACGACGCGGCGGCTGTTCGTCCACGACAGCATCTATGACGGCTTCGTCGCGCGGCTGAAGGCCGCCTATGCCAGCGTGGCCGTTGGCAACCCGCTGACCGGCGACGTGCTCGTCGGCCCGCTGATCGACCGCGCGGCCTTTGAGGCGATGGACCAGGCGCTGGCCGCAGCGCGACGCGCGGGCGGCGTCGTGCACGGCGGCGAACGGGTTGGCGATGGTGCGAGCTTTTATGTAAAGCCCGCACTGGTCGAAATGCCGGGACAGGTCGGGCCAGTGCTGGAAGAGACGTTCGCGCCGATCCTTTACGTCATGCGCTATTACGACCTAGGTGCGGCGATCGACCAGCACAACGACGTGGCCGCCGGGCTGTCGTCGGCGATCTTCACCACCGACCTGCGCGAGGCAGAACGCTTTCTTGCGGCAAGCGATTGCGGCATCGCCAACGTCAATCTGGGGACAAGCGGGGCTGAAGTCGGCGGGGCGTTCGGCGGCGAAAAGGAAACGGGTGGCGGACGCGAGTCCGGATCGGACAGCTGGAAAGCCTATATGCGGCGGGCCACCAATACGATCAATTATTCCGACGCGCTGCCGCTGGCGCAGGGGGTTTCGTTCGAGATCTGACGGCGAGAACATAATCCAAATCGCCGTTCGCATCGAGCGAAGTCGAGATGCCCATCGGTCGTGCGCGCCTTAGGGGTGTCTCGACTTCGCTCGACACGAACGGGTTTCAGAAATCTAAGCTGACTGCCATCCGAAGCCTTCTTCAAGCGCGACGACCTGGCCCGTTGTGCCCACCGGCTCGTGCTCACCGTCGGTCAGGAACGCCAGCATCGCCGCGTCGCTCACATCGACATTCGCCAAGGTGCGCTTGTCGTCAGGGGTGCGGGCGACGACGACCCCGGCTTTCGGGGTGCCGTCGCGGCCGTAAAATATCGTGTAGCTTTCGATCACGGCCGTACCGGCATAATCCTCGACCAGTGGCGGCACCGCGCCGCGCTTTGCTTCGGCTTCCGCCTGATAGTCGAAGTCTTGCGGGAAAATCGCGACCGCTATCGGCGCCTTGCCCAGCACGATGCAATGATTGTCGGTGGCAAAGCCGCCGTTGGCGAACAGGAAGCCATAGCGGCCTTCGCGGCGCAGCTTGTCGACCATCGAGACGATCGCGTGGCTCATATAATTGGCGATCGGGCCGCCACCGAAAGTCAGGCCGCCAAACACCGTTGCAGGGCGATCCCATGACCATCCGAGAATGCGCCGCGCCATCTTGGGGACGCAAGGGAAACAGCTGTAAAGTTCGACGCAATCGAAATCGTCGGCGGTCATCGCGTTCAATGCGAGTGTACGCGCGATCGACGTCTCCATGCTGACGCTGCCGTCATAACGGTCGCGGTGGAGGATGCTTGCGGGTTCCTTCGCTGCGGCGCCCATGCCGACATAGATCAGCCGGTCCTCGGCGATCCCGCGCCGCCGCGCCTCGGCAAGGCTGGCGACGATAAAGCCGGCGCCCTGGTTCACCGACGAATTGGCGACCATCAGTTTCGAATAGGGAAATGCGATCGGGCGGTTGCGCTCATCGACGCGCAGGATATCTTCGGGCGTCGCAGGCTTGCGGATCCACGCGCCTTCGTTCGCGGCGGCGACCTCGGAAAAGCGCGACCAGATTTCTGCGCTTTCGGTTTGTGCCTCGGCGAGGCTCTGACCCCACGCCGCGCGCGTCGCGTTTTCGTAAAGCGGATAGACGTCGACCGGGGCCGCGAGGCCGTGGAGTTGGGCATAGTTGGGCTCGCGCCGCGTCGCGACCTTGCGGATCGCGTTATAACTTTTGTCCTCGCCGCTCGCCGCCTGGGCGGCGCGGCCGGCGGCGGTGCGCAACGCCTCGGCGCCGACGATCGCGGCGAGCTTGATCTCGCCCGCGCCGATGCGGTTCGCCGCTTCGTTGAGCAGGCGTACGGGGGTGTCGCCGTGCGGCGCGGCAGACTGGTAGTTGACCGCCGGGTTCGCGCCGATCGCGGCGGCGAGCGGGTCGCACAATTTGCCCAAGCTGTGAAAGCTGATCTGGTCGACGATCGCGAGGCTGTCGAGATCGGCCAGCGATACGCCAGCGTCTGCCGCCGCGATTTTCAGCGCCTCCACCATCAGCCCAAGCGAATCCAGCCCTTCATAGGGATCGGCGGGGCGGTCGTTGATCTGCCCACCGCCGATGATGACGGGGATACGCTCGGGGTCGGTCATGGCCATGCTTAGCAGGCCTTCCACACCGGCTTGCGCTTTTCGGCGAAGGCGCGCGGGCCTTCCCGGGCGTCCTCGCTGCGCATCAGCGCGGTGCGCTCTAGCGTGTTGGCTTCCCAATAGGGCGCGTCGGCGGCGATGCGGCGCTCGTGGATGCCGAGTGCGACGCGCTTCGACGCTTGCACCGACAGCGGCGCATTGGCGGCGATTTTTTCGGCCAGCGCGATGGCGGTAGGCAGCAGGTCGGCGAGCGGGACAACATGGTTGACCAGCCCGAACTCGGCGGCGCGCGCGGCGGGGATCGGGTCGCCGGTCAGCATATATTCCATCGCCAGCTTGCGCGGGATTTGCTGGGCGAGGCGAAAGGCGCCGCCCGCCGCGGCGAACAGCCCGACCTTGACCTCGGGCAGGCCGAATTGCGCGTGATCGGCGGCGATGATGATGTCGCTCATCAACGCGATTTCGCAGCCGCCGCCAAAGGCGAAGCCGTTGACCGCAGCGATGATCGGTTTCGAGATCGGGTGCGACACCATGCCGGCAAAGCCCCACGCTTGCTGCGCTGGATCGTCGGGGTAGAGGCTTTCGCCGCGCGACAGCGCGACGAGGTCGGCGCCGGCGCAAAAGCTCTTCTCGCCCGCACCGGTGATGACGACGACGCGGATTTCTGGATCGTTTTCTGCTTCTTCGAGTGCCGTGCCGATGCCGATATGGACCGCAGCGTTGACCGCGTTGCGCGCTTCGGGCCGGTTGATCGTGACGATGAGGACATAGCCCTGGCGCTCGGTAAGGATGGTTGTGTCGGTCATGCGAATCTCTCCCTTTGGCAGGAGTATCGCGGTTGGTTGACGTTTACGTCAACTGCTAACCGTCGCCCCGCCTTGGCGGCGACGACGGCACAGGGTCAGATCGACTGCCCGGTCTTCGCCCAATCGGCCATAAAGCCTTCGATGCCCTTTTCGGTCAGGACATGCTTGAACAGCCCCTTGATCACCGACGGCGGGGCAGTCATCACGTCGGCGCCGATTTTGGCGGCTTCGAGCACGTGGATGCCGTGGCGGACGCTGGCGACCAGGATTTCGGTCGGATAGGCGTAATTGTCGTAAATCAGGCGGATGTCGGCGATCAAAGCCATGCCGTCGAAACCATTGTCGTCGTGGCGGCCGACGAACGGCGAGACGAAAGTCGCGCCGGCTTTTGCCGCCAGCAGCGCCTGATTGGCCGAAAAACACAGCGTGACATTGACCATCGTGCCGTCGCTGGTCAGCGCCTTGCACGTCTTGAGCCCGTCGATCGTCAGCGGCACCTTGATGCAGACGTTGTCGGCGATCTTGCGCAGAATCTCCGCCTCTTTCATCATCGTTTCATGGTCGAGCGCGACGACCTCGGCCGACACCGGGCCGTTGACGATGGCGCAGATTTCCTTGGTCACTTCCTTGAAATCGCGGCCCGACTTGGCGATCAGCGACGGGTTGGTGGTGACCCCGTCGAGCAGGCCGGTTGCGGCGAGCTCCTGGATGTCGGCGATTTCGGCGGTGTCGGCGAAGAATTTCATGGCGCGGGCTTTCTGTCGGAAGAGCGATTCGGTGGTTGCGTCCGCCCTAGAACAGTGCGGGCAAAATATGAACCGTCCTCACCCCCGTTCGTCATGCCGGACTTGATCCGGCATCCATAGCAGCGGCGCTGCATGGACCCCGGATCAAGTCCGGGGTGACGAATGAGGAAAGGGCTAGCGTTCCACGTTTGTTCCGATTATGCGATCCGCATGGCCAAAGCAAAACGCCAATATGTCTGCCAGAATTGCGGCTCGGCGACCTATCGCTGGCAGGGGCAGTGCGCCGATTGCGGCGAGTGGAACACGCTGGTCGAGGAGGCGGGCGAAACCGTGTTTTCGGCCAAGCACGACCTCAGCAAGGGCGGGCGGACGATCGCGCTCGAAACGCTCGATGCCGACAGCAAGATGCCTGAACGGATGCTCTGCGGTATTGCCGAATTCGACCGCGCGCTGGGCGGCGGATTTGTCGCCGGGTCGGCGACGCTGATCGGCGGCGATCCGGGGATCGGCAAATCGACCCTGTTGTTGCAAGCCGCGGGACGGCTGGCTCAGGCGGGCAAATCGGTCGTCTATATCAGCGGCGAGGAAGCCGCGGCGCAGGTGCGGTTGCGCGCCCAGCGACTGGGGCTGGGCAATGCACCGGTCGCGCTGGCGAGCGCGACCTCGGTGCGCGACATATTGGCGACGCTTGACCGCCAGACCGCCGATTTCGTCGTGATCGATTCAATCCAGACGATGCACAGCGACCTGATCGACAGCGCGCCGGGGACAGTCAGCCAGGTCCGCGCGAGCGCGCAGGAACTGATCCGCTATGCCAAGGACAGCGACGCCGCGATCGTGCTGGTTGGCCATGTCACCAAGGACGGGACGATCGCCGGGCCGCGCGTGCTCGAACATATGGTCGACACCGTGCTGGCGTTCGAGGGCGAGCGCAGCCACCAATATCGTATCCTGCGCGCGGTGAAGAACCGTTTTGGCGGCACCGACGAGATCGGGGTGTTCGCGATGGGCGAGGAGGGGCTGGGCGAGGTGAGCAACCCGTCGAGCCTGTTCCTGACCGACCGCAGCCGCGATGTGCCGGGTTCGGTGGTCTTTCCCGCATTGGAAGGCACACGGCCGGTGTTGGTCGAAGTGCAGGCGCTGACCGTGCGGCTGGCGAGCGGGGCAACGCCGCGCCGCGCCGTGGTCGGTTGGGACAGCGGGCGGCTGGCGATGGTACTCGCGGTGCTCGAAGCGCGCTGCGGGCTGCAAATGGGCGCTGCCGAAGTCTATCTCAACATCGCGGGTGGTTATCGGCTGACTGATCCGGCGGCAGATCTGGCGGTCGCCGCGGCGTTGATCTCGGCGTTCACGGAGCGGCCGGTGCCTGCCGACGCCATCGTCTTCGGCGAATTGTCGCTGTCGGGCGAGGTGCGGCAGGTATCGCACGACGGATTGCGCCTGCGCGAAGCGGCAAAGCTCGGTTTTTCCAACGGCTGGGGGCCAAAGGGAATGAAGCCGGTCGGCGGAATATCGGTGACCGGTTTCGAACGGCTCGGCGAACTCGTTGACCTGATGCTCGGTCGCGACTAGCCACCCCTGAATGGGAAGTCTGACAGCTCTGGATATCGTCGTGCTGGTGCTGGTTGGCGGCAGTGCGGTGCTCGGTTTTTCGCGTGGCCTGGTGCAGGAGGTGACGACGCTGCTCGCCTGGATATTGGCGATTGCAGCGGTGCGTTTCTTTCACCCCATCGTCACCGAACTGTTGACAGGCTGGGTCGGCAGCGGCGGCGGCGCGGCCATGCTGGCGTTCGTGCTGTTGTTCGGCGGCGTCTTTGCCTTTGCCAAATGGGGATCGCGCGCGATGGGCCAGCGCAGCCGCGCGTCGATCGTCGGCGGGTTCGACCGCGGGCTCGGGGCCGGGTTCGGCGCGGTGAAAGGGCTGATGATCGCGGCGATCGGCTTCATGCTTGTTACGCTGCTCTACGACATCGGCTATGGCAATGCCCAACGCCCGACATGGATGACCGACAGCCGTACCTATCCGGCGCTCAATGCGACGAGCCAGGCGCTGAGCAAGGTGATCGCCGAGCGCCGGGCAGAAGCGCGCGAAGCCGAGGTCGAGCAGAAGGCCGCGCCGGCCGCGCCGACGCCATGAGCGCGCCGCTGTATAATCGCGACATTTTGGCGCTGGCGGTAGCGACGTCCGAACATCTGCCCAATCCCGATGCCCGTTATCATGCCAGCGCGCGTGCGCCGCTATGTGGTAGCCGCATTCTCCTCGACCTCGACGCCGACGAAGCGGGGCGGGTGACCGGTATCGGCATGCATGTCGAGGCATGCGCGCTGGGGCAGGCGGCCGCGACATTGCTGGCGCGCGACATCAGGGGACGCAGCGTTGATGAGGTTCGCAGTGCGCGCCATGCGATTGCCGACTGGTTTGCCGGTACCGGCGCCATCCCCGATTGGCCGGGTTTCGACCTGCTCGCGCCCGCCCGCGACTATCCGGCGCGACAGGGGGCCATCCTGCTGCCGTTCGACGCCGCGATCGCCGCGTTAGATAAGCAGGGCGCGCGCGTATGAGCCTGCTTGCGCTGACCGTCGCAGCGACCGAAGTGGCCGCCGAGCAAGCGAGCGACACGGCGCTGGTCGAAGGTGCGATCCTCTTGGGGGTCGCGACGCTGTTCGTGCTGCTCTTTCGCCGTCTTGGCCTGGGTGCGGTGCTGGGATATCTGATCGCGGGTTCGCTGGTTGGCCCCTATGGACTGGGCCTCGTCGGCGGCGGCGAATCGAAGCTGGCTTTTGCCGAAATCGGCATTGCATTCCTGCTGTTTCTCGTCGGGCTGGAACTCCATCCGCGGCGCTTGTGGGACATGCGTCATGCGATTTTCGGCTTGGGTCTGGCGCAGGTCGTGATCACCGGTCTGATCCTCTCCGGCCTTATTTTTCTGACCTTGGGTTTCAGCTGGCAGGCCGCGCTCGCGCTGGGGCTGCCCCTGGCGCTGTCGTCGACCGCGCAGGTGCTGCCGGGCCTCAAAAGTTCGGGCCGGATCAACTCGCCCTTTGGCGAAAAAGCCTTTTCGATTCTGTTGTTCCAGGATCTGGCGATCGTGCCGATGATCACGATCATCGCCGTGCTATCGCGCGCGCCCGCCAGTGCCGCCGGGCCGCCGGGCTGGCAAATGGCGCTTTATACCGTCGGCGCAATCGTCGTTCTGGTTCTCGCCGGGCGCTTCGTGGTCAATCCGCTGCTGCGGATCATCGGCCGTTATGGCGAGCGCGAGCTCTTCGTCGTCGTCGGGCTGCTGGTCGTTCTCGCCAGCGCCGCCTTCATGCACAGCCTGCACCTGTCGACCGCACTCGGCGCGTTCATCGCCGGGGTGATGCTGGCCGATTCGCCCTATCGCCATGAGATCGAGGCGGACGTGGAGCCGTTCCGCCTGGTGCTGCTCGGGCTGTTTTTCCTCGCTGTCGGTATGGTGCTCGACCTCAATGTCATCCGCGACGACCCCCTGCGCGTCGTAGCGCTCGCCGCGGGGCTGGTTGCGGTGAAGGTCGCGGTGCTGACCGTCATCGTGCGCCTGTTCGGCAAACCGTGGAGCGTCGCGCTTGGGCTCGGGCTGCTCCTGAGCCAGGGCGGCGAGTTCGGTTTCCTGCTGTTTACCCAGGCAACCGAAGCGCAGCTGATCGTTCCCGAGGCGGCCAGCCTGTTCAGCGCCGTCGTGACGCTGTCGATGATATCGACGCCGTTCCTGATGCTGTTCGCGCGCAACCTGGAATTCGCGCCCGAAAGCGTCGCCGCCGATCTCGACGATCCCGAACATGCGCCGCGCGGCTCGGCGATTGTCGTCGGTTACGGGCGGTTCGGGCAGATCGTGACGCAGATGCTGAACGCCGTCGATTGCTCGGTGACGCTAATCGATAAAAAGCCGAGCCAGATCGAGACGTCGGGGCGGTTCGATACCAAAGTTTATTATGGGGACGGGCTGAAGATCGATGTTTTGCGCCGTGCCGATGCAGAGCATGCGCGGCTAATCATCTTCTGCACCGACGATCGCAGTTTCGATGCCGCGGTGATGGCGCCGATCGTCAAAGCATTCCCCGATGCCAAGATCTTGACCCGGGTGTTTGATCGCCGCCAGCTGATGGCGATCGACGGTGCCGGTATCGACGGCGCGGTGCGCGAAACCTTTGAAAGCTCGATCGCGCTGGGATTGCTGGCGCTCAAGCAGATTGAGGTCAGCGAGGATGAGATCGCCGATGTCGAACAGGCGCTGCGTCACCTCGACGCCGAGCGACTGGACGCGCAGATCAGCGAAGGTGATCTGCGGGCTGGCATGGACCACCGTTTTATCGCAGGCGGCGGACGGCAGGCGGCGAGTGTGCTCGAAACGCTGCGCGAACGGCGCCGCGCGGCCAAGCTGGCCAAGGAAGAGGCCGAGGCGGCGGTTGGCGCCTAGCGCGGCCGCTCGCTGTCCAGAAACGCCGCCACCGTATCGAGCCCGTAGGCGTCGGTGACAAAGCTCTGTCCGATCCCGCGGGTCAGGATGAGCGGCAGCTTGCCGCCGCGCACTTTCTTGTCGTGCGCCATATGGCCCGCGAGCGTCGCGCCGCTGGCTTCGACACCCGCGCTCGTCAAATCATAAGGCAGGCCGACGGCAGCGAGATGCACCGCCACGCGGTCGGCATCGGCGAGCGAACACAGACCCTGTGCCGCCGAGAAGCGGTGTGCCAGCGCCATGCCCGCTGCGACCGCCTCGCCGTGGAGCAACTTGTCCGAATAACCGGTTTCTGCCTCAAGCGCGTGGCCGAAGCTGTGGCCAAGGTTGAGCAGGGCGCGAATGTCCTGTGTCTCCCGTTCGTCGGCAGCGACGATCCGCGCCTTGGCGGCGACGCTGTGGGCAATCGCCGTGTGACGCGCATCGCTATCTCCCGACAGCAGCGCTTCGCCATGCGCTTCGCACCAGGCAAAGAAATCGGCGTCATTGATTAGGCCATATTTGACCACCTCGGCATAGCCCGCAGCGAGGTCGCGGCGCGGCAGCGTGGCGAGTGTCATGGGATCGATTACGACAAGTGCCGGCTGGTGAAAGGCGCCGATCATATTCTTGCCCGCGGCGACGTTGATCGCGGTCTTGCCGCCGACGCTGCTGTCGACCTGTGCCAGCAGGGTGGTCGGGACCTGGATGAAGTTGCAGCCGCGTTTGACGATGCTGCACGCGAAACCGACCAGATCGCCGATGACACCGCCGCCGAGCGCGATGACATGGTCGCTGCGCTCGACGCCTTCGCCGATCAGCCAGTCGGTCAGCCGTGCAAGCCCGGCCCAGCTTTTGGTGGCTTCGCCCGGTTCGAGAACGAACGAGGAGAAAGAGATATTCTCCATCGCCAGCGCGGTGCCGAGCGGTACCAGATAATGGTCGGCGACATGGGCATCAGTGACGATCATCGTCCGCGGGCGCTTTAGCAAAGGGGCGACATGCTCGCCGATGGCGCGGATCAACCCGTCGCCGATCAGGATCGGATAACTGCGGTCGCCAAGTTCGACGGTCAGCTGTTCCATTGCGACAGAGCCTCCAGAATGCAGCGCACAGTGTCGTCGTGCGGCGTGCTCGCCGAACTGATGCGCAGATGCGCTTCGGCATAGATGGGGTTGCGAATGGCCGCCAGTTCGCCCAGCACCTCGCCGGGGTCGCGGTTCTTGAGTAGCGGGCGGTGGCTGCGGCGCCCGACGCGCTCGACCAGCGTCGCAATATCGGCGTCGAGCCAGATGCACAGGCTGTCCCGCAGGATCAGCGCGCGCGTCTCTTCGTTGATAAAGGCGCCGCCGCCGGTAGCCAGCACCATTGGCTTCCCCGCCAGCAGCCGTGCGATCACCCGCCGTTCGCCATCGCGAAAATGCGCCTCGCCAAAGCGTTCGAAAATATCGGCGATCGTCATATCGGCCGCACGTTCGATTTCATCATCGGCGTCGGCAAAACGCATGCCGAGCCGCCCGGCAAGGCGGCGGCCCACCGTGGATTTCCCCGACCCCATCAACCCGACAAGCACGATCGACCGGTCGCGGATCGCGGCGGCGACGGCGCTGGTGCTGTTCGGCGAAGGGCTTTTCGGGTTTCGCGACATGATGCGCGCGGCTATACCGCGAGGGGCGCGCGGAACAACGGTTTTCGCCGATGGACGATGGCCCGGTCAAGCGGGCGCGAATGATTGAGGTGGACGTGGCCGACAAGATTGCCGAAAGCGCAGCGCGATGACGAAGAAACTGCTGACGCTTACCTTGGCCCTGTCGGGCTCCGCGCTGGCCGCTGCGCTGGTGCTGCCCGCGCTCGCCCAGGAGTCGCTGTTGCCTGAAGGCTTTGGCAATCCGGCCGAAACCCCCGCGCCGCGCCCGACGCCGACGCCGTCGCAAGCCCCGACGCCGAACGCGACGCCAAAAGGCGGCGTGATCCCGCCAGTCGTCAACCCGACCATCGGCAGCACCGAGACCGTCGGGACGACCGACGCCGCCGCCGATGAGGGCGAGGACGGCGAAGAGGTCGCGCCCGGGACGCTGAAGTACGACCTGCCGCCGGGCGCCCGGCGCCTGCTGACCCGCATCGGGCCGCTGACCCCTGAAACGGGCGGGCTCGGCCCCGATGCGTTCGGGGTGCGCGGTCAATATGCCGCCGCGATCATGCGCCGGACCAACGGCCAGCTCGCCTCGCGGTGGGGCCAAATTCTGCTGCGCCGCTCGCTGGCGTCGGCGATCGACACACCGGATACGATCAATGGCGCCGACCTGGCGGCCGATCGCGCGTCGCTGCTGCTGCGCATGGGCGAATCGATCGCCGCGCGCTGGATCGTCCAGTCGGTCGATTATGACCGCGCCAGCCCGCGCCTCGTCGCCGCCGCACAACAGACTTATCTGGCCAACGCCGATCCGGCGGGCATGTGTCCCTATGTTCCCGCCGGACTCGCGCATGGCGACGAACAGGCATGGCGCCTGTCGGCCGCCATCTGTTCGGGCCTGTCGGGCGAGGCCGGGCCAGCGGGTTGGGCGATTGGCCGGGTGCGGTCGAGCGGCAAGATCGCGAACTTCGACATTCTGCTGGCCGAACGCGTCTTGGGCGCGAGCGGCGCGAGCCGTCGGTCGACCACGATCGAGTGGGACAATATCGACCGCCTGACGAGCTGGCGTTTCGGCATGGCGACCGCGACCGCGATCCCCGTTCCCGAAGGACTACGCACCGCGGCCCCGGCCTATATGAAGGGCTGGACGGTGCTGGCGCCGATGACCGACATGGCGCACCGCATTGCGGCAGCGCCCGAGGCAGCGGCGCGCGGCGTCTTGTCGAGCGAGGCCTATGTATCGCTGCTCAGCGCGGCGGCCAGCGAAGAGGAACCGGCCGAGGCGCTTGCGAACCAGTCCGATCAGCTGCGCGGCGCCTTTGGCGCGGCGAATGGCGCCGAACGTTACGCGGCGATGGAGAAGCTCTGGGGTACGGGCGCCGCACCGACCCAGCGCTATGCCGCGATGGTCGCGACCGCTCGCGCCGCAGCCGCGCTGCCCATCGACACCGATGTCGGCGCCGATCCGTGGCAGCTGATGGGGTCGATGCTGGCGGGCGGCTATGACGATAATGCGATTGCCTGGGTGCCGACGGTCACGGTCGGAAGCCGTGCGTGGGGCGTCTTGGCGGTCGGTTCGCCGCGACCTTTGAATGGCACGACAGCGGGCGTAGTCGGGCAATTTTCAGGCAATGACGATAGCGCGGATTATGTGCGCTCGAAATTCCTGCTCGCCGGCCTCGCGGGGCTCGGGCGGATCGACGCCGATGCCGCTGCGTCGGCAGCGGGCGACCTCGAGGTCGATCTGGGCAAGCAGACGCGCTGGTCGCGGGCGATTATGGCCGCAGCCGAGCGGCGCGAACCGGGCATGGTGGCCTTGCTCGCGGCGACAGGGATGCAAGGCGAGTGGTCGAAAGTGCCGCCCTATCACCTCTATTATATTGTGCGGGCGCTGCGCGAGGTGGGCCTCGGGTCCGAAGCGCGGATGATCGCCGCCGAAGCGCTGGTGCGTGTCTGAGCCGACAAGCGCGTTGGGCATCCGTGATGTCTGATGAGGCGGCGATCGACCGCTTCCTCGAAATGATGGCAGCCGAACGAGGTGCATCGCGCAATACGCTGGCCGCCTATCGCCGCGACCTCGCTCAGGCGACGGATTTCGTGTCGGGTCGGCTCGTCGATGCGGATGTGGCGATCTTACGAAAATTGATGTCGGATTATCAATCGCTTGCGGCGAGCAGCGCGGCGCGCAAGCTTTCGGCGCTGCGCCAGTTTTTTGCCTTTCTGCTCGATGAAGGCGACCGCGCCGACAATCCCGCGCTCGATGTTGCGCGCCCGACGACCCGTCGCCCGCTGCCGCGCATTTTGACCCACGATGATATCAAGCGCTTGTTCACGCAGGCCGAAGCGGAAGCGGCAGGCACGTCGCCGCCAGCGGCGTCGGTGCGCATGCTGTTGCTGCTCGAACTTCTTTACGGGTCGGGGCTGC
The DNA here is from genome assembly GCF_965279725.1 of Sphingopyxis sp. GTDB lineage: Bacteria > Pseudomonadota > Alphaproteobacteria > Sphingomonadales > Sphingomonadaceae > Sphingopyxis. Next base: position 688,044 of record NZ_CBDIIL010000001.1, on the reverse strand, counting down.
GCGCGAGCGAGCTGGTGTCGCTGCCGCGGCGCGCAATTGCCGGCGAACGCGAATATCTGATCGTGCGGGGGAAGGGCGACAAGGAGCGGCTGGTGCCGCTCTCCGACCGCGCTCGCGGTGCACTTGATCGCTGGTTTCCTTTGCTCGCCGACGGCCCCACCTGGTTGTTTCCGTCGGGCAAGAGCCATGTGTCGCGCGTTCGCCTGTTTCAGATGCTCCGGGATCTGGCGGGCCGCGCCGGGATCGATCCGGCCGCGGTTAGCCCCCATGTGCTACGCCACGCCTTTGCCACCCACCTGCTGGAAGGCGGCGCCGACCTGCGTGCGCTGCAGCTGATGCTGGGCCATGCTGATATCGCGACGACCGAAATCTACACCCATGTTGACAGCCGCCGCCTGGTCGAGCTGGTCAACCGCCGCCATCCGCTCGCGCGCATGACGGTCGGACAGGGGTTGCCAGACGTTGACGTTGCGGCGCCATCGGCTTAGCGGTCCGACGATGACAGCCTTTCTGGACTTCGAAAAACAGGTCGCCGCGCTCGATCGGCAAATCGCCGAGCTGCGCGAGATGGGGGACGACCCCACGCTCAACATCGACAATGATATCGCGCGGTTGGAGGACAAGTCCTCAAAAATGCTGCGCGATATCTATACGAAGCTGACGCCGTGGCAAAAAACACAGGTCGCGCGCCATCCGGACCGACCGCATTTCAAACATTATGCGGCGGAAATGTTCGACGATTGGATGCCGCTCGCCGGCGACCGTAATTTCGGCGACGATCAGGCGATTTTGGGCGGGCTGGCGCGCTTTCGCGGCCGCCGCGTGATGGTCATCGGCCATGAAAAGGGCGACGATATTCCGTCGCGGATGAAGCATAATTTCGGAATGGCGAAACCAGAAGGGTATCGCAAGGCGATCCGGCTGATGCAGCTTGCCGACCGTTTCGGCCTGCCGGTGATCACGCTGGTCGATACGTCGGGCGCTTTTCCGGGCATCCAGGCCGAAGAGCGCGGTCAGGCCGAAGCGATCGCGCGCTCGACCGAGCAATGTCTGGCGTTGGGGGTGCCAATGATCGCGGCGATCGTCGGCGAAGGCGGATCGGGCGGCGCGATTGCGCTGGCGGCAGCAAACCGTGTGCTGATGTTCGAACATGCCGTCTATTCGGTGATTTCGCCCGAAGGTTGCGCATCGATCCTGTGGCGCACGTCGGACAAGGCGGCCGATGCCGCTGCGGCGATGAAGATGTCGGCGCAGGATCTGCTGGGGCTGAAAATCATCGACCGCATCGTTCCCGAACCCGTCGGCGGCGCCCACCGGGCCCCCGAAGTCGCGATGGCCGCGTTGGGCGATGCGATCGCGCAGGAACTAGACACGCTGTCCGGTATGCCGCGCGACGCGATCCTTGCTGCGCGCGAAGAAAAATTCCTGGCGATGGGCCGCGCTTAGACGCGGTTCTCGCGGAACCCGATCGCGGGTTATCGCGTTCCCTTTTTGAAATCGGCCGGCCGCGATTCATCGCGCGGCTTGCGTTGTCGCTGGACGGGGATACCCTGACCGGCAGAATATGGTGGGAGGCAATTCGATGAGCTGGAAAACCGGAAAAACCCTGGCGGCTGCGCTCGCGATCGGCGGTATCGCGGTGACGGGCGCGGCCGACGCGCAGCTGAAGGCGATCAAGACCGCGACGAGCATTTCGCCAGCCGAGCGAAAACAGGGCACCGACGCGCATCCGCAGTTGATGGCCGAATTCGGCGGCGCCTATAGCGGCGCGCAGGCGGCCTATGTGAACCGCGTCGGGCAGAACATCGCGGTCCAGTCGGGCCTGTCGCGCTCGCCCAGCGATTTCACCGTTACCCTGCTCAATTCGCCGGTGAACAACGCTTTCGCGATTCCCGGCGGTTATGTCTATGTCACGCGCCAGCTGATGGCGCTGATGAACGACGAAGCCGAACTCGCCGGGGTGCTGGGGCATGAGGTCGGCCATGTCGCCGCGCAGCACAGTAAAAAGCGGCAGAAAGCGGCGACGCGCAACGCGATCCTGGGCGTGCTGGCGCAGGTCGTGGGCGGCGCGATCGGCGACAATGGCGGTGTGCTTGGCGGACTGGGCGGACTGGTTCAGAACAACGCGATGCAAGTCGCGCAATATGCGACACTGGGCTTCTCGCGCAGCCAGGAGTTGGAGGCCGATCAGCTCGGCGTCCAATATCTGCGCAGTGCGGGCTATGACCCGCTTGCCTTGTCGACGATGCTGACCAGCCTCGCCAACCAGACCACCCTCGATGCGCGGCTGTCAGGCGGGGATGCGCGGTCGTTGCCCGAATGGGCGAGCACTCACCCCGATCCAGCGTCGCGCGTGCGCAACGCCCAGACGCTGGCGAGCCGCGCAGGTGGTAGCGGCGGCAATCGTAACGCCGATGCCTTTTTGGCTTCGGTCGATGGCGTGCTTTATGGTGACGATCCGGCGCAGGGGGTCGTCGAGGGCAATGAATTCATCCACCCCGATCTGCGGCTGAAATTCGCGGTGCCGAACGGCTATGGTATGCAGAACGGCGCGGCTGCGGTGTCGATCAGCGGCAACGGCGGTCAGGCGCAATTTTCGACTGCGGCCTATAATGGCGACATGAACGCCTATATCGCCGCGGCGTTCAAGGCGGTGGCGGGCAACACCGCGATCAGCCCCGGTGCGATCCAGCGCACAACGGTCGGCGGTATTCCCGCGTCCTACTCGACCGCGCGCGTCAACAGTCAGTCAGGGCAGGTCGATGTGACCGTCTTTGCCTATGAATTCTCGCGAAGCAGCGCGTTTCACTTCGTGACTCTGACGAAAGCGGGTGGCGGCACGGTGTTCAATTCGATGTTCAACAGCGTCCGGCGGCTCAGCGCGCCCGAGGCGGCGGCGATCAAGCCGCGGCGGATCGATGTGGTGACGGTGGGGCGCGGCGACACTATGGCCAGTCTGGCGCGTCGCATGGCGTACAGCAATTATCAGACGGAGCGGTTCCAGGTGCTCAACCGTTTGACCGCGTCGAGCCGCTTGACGCCGGGGCAAAAGGTTAAAATCGTCGCGTATGCGACCCGCTAAACTTTAGGCGAAAAAAGGGGCGGCCACTGGAACCGCCCCTTTCTCTTTTTTTGATTTCCCGGTGACCCGGGAAGTCGCGCAAATTAGGCGTTGGTCAGATTTTGATCGACCTTATTGAAGGTGCTGCTGACGCTGTTGCCAACTGCACCCATTGCGGTGATGCCGGCGACGGCAATCAGAGCGGCGATCAGGCCGTATTCGATGGCGGTTGCGGCTTTCGTGTCGCGAACGAGCTTTTTGATAAACTTCATGACTGGTCTCCTGATTTCACTTACCCTGTTGACGGTCTGGTCTGGGTCAACATTGGTTGGTTTAGGACGAATTGGTTTTGAAAACCTTAATGACGGAACCCGGATAAATGATCTATCAAGTCCCGAAAATGGACATCCCGCTACATCACGCTCGTCGTGGCGTCCGAAACCGTGGTCCACATATTTGTTGTCGAATTGCCGACGTCCGTTATCGTGCTGGCGGCGGCAAGGAAAATCAGAGCTAGTATCAGCCCATATTCGACGGCTGTAGCGGCCCTGGTCGACCGCATCAGCCTGTAAAGATTGCGCATTGTTCCGCCCCTGACTGAAGTATAGTTCCCGAGGATGCCCGTAATCGCATAGGAAAGTTAACACTTTGTCCGTGCTCAGCACCGGAAAACCTCAAAAAACTGACTTGGTCGTGGTCGCCGCGGCGCTGGTTGATCGCGACGGCCGCCTGCTGGTTCAACAGCGCCCTGAAGGCCTGCCAATGGCAGGGTTGTGGGAATTTCCGGGCGGAAAAGTCGAAGCCGGCGAAACCCCAGAACAGGCACTGATCCGCGAACTGGCCGAGGAACTGGGCATCGACGTTGAAAAGGCCTGCTTGGCCCCCGCCTGTTTTGCGAGCGACATGCTGGGCGATCGGCATTTATTGTTGCTGCTCTACGTCTGCCGCAAATGGCGCGGCACCCCCGTCGCTCACCACGCCAGTGCGCTTCGTTGGGTGCGGCCGGTCGAATTGCATGGTCTCGCCATGCCGCCTGCCGACAAGCCGCTGATCGGCTTGCTGGAAGCGCTGATCTAGGGTCAGAATTTAAATACTCGGCTTCAACGCCGCGGCGAGCGAGGCGGTGCCGCTGCCGCGCCGTGCTGGCTGTGGTTGATCGGGATGCGGCGCCCACCCGCTGAAATGGACGATGCGAAAGCTTTCGGCGATGCGACCGTCGGAGTCGGCCTGAGCCGCAAAGCTCGCAGCGATCCGCGCTGCTTCCTCGCGCGTTAGCGGCGGCGGCGCCAGCGCAAGGCGGCTCGACAGGCCCGCAGCGCGCAAGTCGCGGACGAGCGCGAACGAGTCGCCGTAGCGTACCGTCAGCGCCTCGACATCGACCACGGCAAGGGTGAACCCCACGCGCTGGAGCAGGTTGCCCATGGCCGCCAGGTCGATTTGCGGATGCAGCCGCGCGATGGGGCGCACCCCATCGGTCATCACGGCGCGGCGCAGGCGAGGCAGGCTGCCGTCGCCGACAAAAGCGCCGAGCAGCAGACCGTCGGGGGCGAGCAACGCGCGCAAGCGCACCAGCGCCCCCGGAACGTCATTGACGCTGTCGAGACCGCCGGGCCAGACGATGAGGTCGAAACTTGCGAGCGGCAGATCAACCGCGTCGGCTTCGACGACCAGCGCGCCGACGGCGGCCGCGAGCCGGGGACTCGCCTCGATGATCGTCAGGTCGCTGCCGGTAGCGCGCAAATGATCGGCCAGCGTCTGGTCATGCGCGCCGATGAGCAGCATCCGCGGAAACGCGCGTGTCACCATCGTCAACCGGTCGAGCAGGGTTTCGGCGATGATCGGCGCGAGGAAATTGGCCGATGCGGGACGGCTTGCCATGCGGTCGCGCTGGGCGCGATGGCGTGCTGCGGAAAAAAGGGGGCGGGGCGGCTGCGACATGCGCCGCTTGTGCCGGTCCCGGCGATGCTTCACAAGTCGGCGATGGCGACAACGACAGGCGATGTCGAAGAAACGGGGGCTGCATCCCGACCATGGCTCCGCGGCCTGCGGACGACTGGGCGCGCGATCGTCGATTATGCGCTGCCGCCGCGCTGCCCGGGTTGCGGGGCCATCGTCGGTGAAGACCGGCAATTCTGCCTGACGTGCTGGTTGTCGCTCGATTTCCTCGCTGGACCCGCCTGTTCGCATTGCTCGATTCCGCTGCCGACGGCGTTGCCGGGCGGGCCGATAGCATGCGGGGCCTGTCTCGCCAGTCCGCCGCCGTTCGACAGAGCGCCCGCCGCAGTCGCTTACGGCCCAGTCGCGCGCACCGTTGCATTGCGCCTTAAATATGGACGCCGCACCGGTCATGCGCGGTTGATGGCGCAGCTGATGACGCGGCAACTCGCGGAGCTGGGCGCCGCGGACGACATTCTGCTGGTACCGGTGCCGCTGCATCGCTGGCGACTCTGGTCGCGCGGCTTCAATCAGGCGGCGTTGATGGCCGACGAACTGGCGCGCGCGACAGGTGCGCCGCGTGACCATCATCTGTTGCTCCGGGTCAAATCCACGGCCTCGCTGCGCGGCAAGACCCGGCGCGAGCGTGAGCGGATCGTGGCCGGGGCGTTTGCGCTGGCGGACGACGGCAAGGCGCGCGCGACGGGACGCCATATTGTCCTGATCGACGATGTTCACGCCAGCGGTGCGACGTTGCGCGCGGCGGCTAAAGTGCTACGGCGTAGTGGTGCAGCGCGGGTCTCCGCGCTGACCTGGGCGCGGGTCGTCCCCGACGCGCTGATGACGAGCAACATAATTGACTTTGCTTCGTTGGATTCCGATATGATGGACCAGACACTGACGGGATAGGCGCATGGCCAAGATCGAAGTTTTTACCAAATTTCTATGCCCCTATTGCTCGCGGGCGAAGGCGCTGCTCGATCGCAAAGGCGCGGCGTATCAGGAAATCGACGTGACGATGGACCGCGCGGGTTTCGATGCGATGGTCGCGCGCGCCGGCGGCGCCCGCACCGTCCCCCAGATTTTCATCAATGGTCAGCATATCGGCGGCAGCGACGATATGGCGGCGCTCGACGCGCGTGGCGGGCTCGATCCCCTGTTGGATCCGTCCGGACCTTGATCGTTTTTGACCTTTGCTGCAGGGCTGGCGATCATCGGTTCGAAGCCTGGTTCGCGAGCAGCGACAGCTTTGGTGATCAGCAGGCGCGCGGGCTGATTGCCTGCCCCATATGCGGCGACAACGCCGTAAAAAAAGCGGCGATGGCGCCGCGCATCGGTGCCAAATCCAACCAATTGACCGTCAAGCGGTCCCCCAAGTCGGACGACGTCCCCACCAGCGGGGAGGTTTCCCCGGAACTGGTACGCAAAGTCATGGCCGAGATCGCGGCGAAACAGGCCGAAATGCTGCCGCAATCGCGCTGGGTCGGACGCGATTTCGCCGATGCCGCGCGCGCGATGCACGAAGGCCGCGCTGCCGAAGATCTGATCCACGGCCAAGCGTCGGCGCAAGAGGCGCAGGCGCTGCGCGACGACGGGATCGCGGCGATGCCGCTGCTGGTACCGATCGTCCCGCCGGACGCCGTTAATTGACCCGGCGCGATTGACGCTGCGCGCCCGCCGCCGCTAAACGAACCGCGGCGCACCCGTAGCTCAGCAGGATAGAGCATCAGATTCCTAATCTGGGGGCCGTGGGTTCGAATCCCGCCGGGTGCACCATTTTTCCGCCGTTTTTCTAAGTTTGCAAGAATGCGTATTAACGCTAGCAATCACATGGCAATCACCAGATTTTACCGTTCAAACGCCTGACCCCGTCTCACCTCGTCCTAGCCAAGGCCCACCAAGAGGGTCTCGAAGATGCGCCCGTGCAATCCGGACGAGCCTGCGAACTCGCAGACGATAGGAATCGTTTGCGCTTCACCAACCTCCTCAGCAGCAGCTTCTTCATGACCGCCGGGCAGATCAGCGATTACACTGGCGCTGCCGCTCTGCTCGACAGTCCGCCCCAAGCGCAATGGATGCTGGCCGACCGAGGCTATGATGCCGACTGGTCCCGCGATGCCTTGCAGGAAAAGGGGATCACGCCCTGTATCCCAGGCCGGAAAATACGGAACCAGACCGTAAAATACGACAAGCGGCGCTACAAACGCCGCAATCGCGTCGAGATCATGCTCGGTCGTCTCAAGGAGGTGAGGTCAGGGACGATGCGGGGAATCGTCCATAGGAACCCGCCGCGCCGCCACACGCTACGATCGGTGCCCGAAAGCATTCTTCTCCGGCGTAGCCCTCGCCGCTACCGTCATCTTCTGGCTCTGATCAATTAGTCCTGATCCTAAGCGTTCAAGCCGTCACCTCGGCGCGCATCGTTGTCCGCCCTGTTCCGTCGCGCGCCCACAATCGCGCGCCGCTGCCTTCGCGCGTCAGGCAGAGGTCGAAGGCGGCGCCATCGATCAGCGGCGCTTCGGCGCGGAAGCTGAAGCGCGCGGGCGTCAGGCCCGGTATTTCGCGCGACGCATGATCGAGAAGCAGCGTTGCGATCAGCGGGCCATGCACGACGAGCCCGGCATAGCCCTCGACATCGCGGGCATAGTCGCGGTCGTAATGGATACGGTGGGCGTTGAAGGTCAGCGCCGAATAGCGGAACAGCAATATGGGGTCGGGCGTGACGCGCCGGGCCGCTTCAGCGGGCTCGGGCGCCAATGCTGTGGCGGGGGCCGCGACCAACGCTGGGGTCGCGGTGGCCGCCGCCCGATACACCAGATCCTGCTCCTCGCGGATCGCCGGGACGCCGTCGGCCGCGATGTCGTGCCGTAAGGTCACGAACAGCAGGTCGCCGCTGGCACCGCGCTTGGCGCGGATCGCTTCTATCGTGGTAACGCGAGCGAGGTCGGCACCGATCGCGATGGGGGCGAGGAATTCGACGCGCCCGCCCGCCCACATCCGGCGGGGGAGGGGGACCGGCGGCAACAGCCCGCCATCGTCGCGGCGCGGATGGCCGTCGTCGCCGATCGCCGACTGGCGCGCGTCGGGCAGGAAATAGAGCCAATGACCGAGCGGCGGCACCGTCGCCGGCGCGGCGACTTCATGGTCGAGCAGCGCGGCCAAGCCCACGAGCGGCGCTGCGGTCGCGACGTCGTGCCGCGTTTCGCTGCGCCCGACCCAGTCCGAAAAATCGTCCATCACCGCCCTAGAAACTTTTGGGCAAGCCAAGCGCGTGGGTCGCGACATGGCTCAGGATCAAATTGGTGCTGATCGGCGCGACCTGGTACAAGCGCGTTTCGCGGAACTTGCGCTCGATGTCATATTCCTCGGCAAAGCCGAAACCGCCGTGGGTCTGGATGCACATGTCGGCGGCGTACCAGCTGGCTTCCGATGCCAGCATTTTCGCCATATTCGCCTCGGTCCCGCCGTCCTGCCCGGAATCGAACAGACGCGCCGCCTTGTCGACCATTTCGGCGGCGGCAGCGATTTGCACATAAGCGCGTGCGATCGGAAACTGGACGCCCTGATTTTCACCGATCGCCCGCCCGAACACCTCGCGCTCCTTGGCATAGGCGGCGGCGCGGTCGATGAAGAAGCGGCCGTCGCCGATGCATTCGGACGCGATCAGGATGCGTTCGGCGTTCATGCCAGACAGGATATAGCGAAAGCCCTTGCCCTCCTCGCCAATCAAATTCGCCGCAGGAACTTTTAGGTCGTCGAAGAATAATTCGGTCGTCGCGTGGTTGAGCATGGTGCGGACCGGACGGACGGTCAGGCCGTTGCCGACCGCCTCGCGCATATCGACCAGCAGCACGCTCATTCCGTCGGACGATTTGGCGCAGTCCTCGCGCGGGGTCGTGCGGCACAGCAGGATCATCAGGTCCGAATGTTCGGCGCGGCTGATCCAGATTTTCTGGCCGTTGACGACATAATCGTCGCCGACCCGCTTGGCGAAGGTGCGAATGCGGGTGGTGTCGGTACCGGCGGTTGGTTCGGTCACCCCGAACGCCTGCAGGCGCAGGTCGCCGCGTGCGATCGCGGGCAGATACGCCGCCTTCTGCGCTGCCGACCCGTGCTTCAGCAGCGTCCCCATCGTGTACATCTGCGCGTGACAGGCGCCGCCGTTGCAGCCCGAACGATGGATTTCCTCGAGCACCGCGGTCGCCGCGCCCAGCCCGAGGCCCGATCCGCCAAACTCCTCGGGGATCAGCACCGACAGGAACCCGGCTTCGGTCAGGGTCCGGACGAATTCGGTGGGATAAATGCGGTCGCGGTCCAGCCTTTGCCAATATTCGCCGGGAAACCCCGCACACAGGCGGCGCACCGCCTCTCGGATTTCGGGGTAGCTTTGCGGCTGGGCGTCGGACATTGGCACTGGCTCTCCATGATCGTCGGCCAAGCCTTAGGACGAGCGGACGCAGCGCGCCAAGATGAATCAGCAGCGTGTCGCGACTTCCAACGGGGCGGCCAAACGGGTTATGGCACAACCGCTGGTGCACGAAGCCAGCCGAAGGTGATATGTTTCCATGATGCTTGATGACGCCACGATAGAGATCCCCGACATGCCCGATCGCGCCTGGTGCGAAGCGATGGACCGCGCCGACACGCTCGCGCCGATGCGCGACGAGTTCGTGCTGCCCCACGGGGTGATCTATCTTGACGGCAATTCGCTGGGCGCGATGCCCAAGGCGGCCGGCGCGCGGGCGCAAAGGGTCGTGACGCGCGAATGGGGCACCGACCTGATCAAAAGCTGGAACAGCGCTGGCTGGTTCGACCTGCCGGTCCGGCTAGGCGATAAGCTGGCGCCGTTGATCGGCGCCGAAGCGGGCGAAGTCATCGTCTGCGATTCGACCAGTCAAAATCTGTTCAAGGTCTTGTCGGCGGCGGTCGCGATGCGGCCCGATCGCAGCGTGCTGATCCTCGAGGGCAGCAATTTTCCCACCAACAATTATATCGCCGAAGGGGTCGCCGCGGCGACCGACGGACGCGTGACCGTGCGCCTGTGCGAGAAGGACGAGATTGCCGACGCGATCGACGAAAATACTGTCGCGGTCGCGATCACCCATGTCCATTACAAGAGCGGGCATATCCACGACATGGCGGCGATCACCGCGCGCGCACAATCGGCAGGTGCGCTCGCAATCTGGGATTTGTGCCACAGCGCCGGCGCGATGCCGGTTGATCTGGGCGGTTGCAACGCCGATTTCGCGGTCGGCTGCACCTATAAATATCTGAACGGCGGTCCAGGTTCGCCTGCATATCTGTTTGCGGCGAAGCGGCATCAGGGACAGGCATTGCAACCCGTGACCGGATGGTGGGGCCATGCTGCGCCCTTCGCTTTCGAACCCGGTTATCGCCCACAACCTGGACTGCGCCAGTTTCTGATCGGCACCCAGCCGATCTTGTCGATGACGCTCGTCGAAACCGGTCTCGATATCCATCTGCAGGCCGACATGGCCGTGATCCGCGCCAAGTCGATGGCGCTGACCGACCTGTTCATCCGTCTGGTCGAACATCGGTGTGCGGGGTCCGGTTTTGCGCTGGCCTCGCCGCGCGATGCCGCGGCGCGCGGCAGCCAGGTGTCGTTTGCCCATGCCGCGGGCTATCCGATCATGCGTGCGCTGATCGCCGCCGGCGTCATCGGCGATTTCCGCGCCCCCGATACGATGCGGTTCGGCTTTACCCCGCTTTATATCGGCTATGCCGATGTGTGGGATGCCGTTGACCGGCTGGCGACAATCATGGACGATGGCGTTTGGAAAAGCCTGGAATATCAGGCGCGCGACGCCGTCACGTGATTGGCGGGGGCGAGTGGGCTTTGGCGAGCCTCTCGGCAGCAGCGCCGCCGGCAGTCAAGCGCTGGACGCGAGCGCCGCGACAGACGTCGCCGGACGCGCAGCCGGACGTGCGCGGCCGATCAGATAGCGTTCCATTGCCGCCAAGACCATGGGCTGTCAGTGGGACAGGGATTACGCGATTGTCCTGCGTCGACCGCTCGCGCGCACGTCCGGCGTCCCGCTCATAACAGACCCCTCTCGCGCATGCCCACGATGGTGCGTCCGCCGATGACGAGACGATCGAGAAGGCGAATATCGACCGCATTCGCCAGTCACTCGATCTTCTTCGTCATTTCGACATCGCTCGCGCTCGGTTCCGCTGATCCCGACGGATGATTATGGGCGAGGATGATGCCATACGCGCCGACATCGAAGGCGCGGGCAAGCAGACGCCGGAGGGTCCCTCGACCTCGGCGATCGTTCCTTGCGTAATGGTTTCGTCAGCCAAATAGCCCCAGTTTTGCGTGACAAAGGTGACGTGAAGCCATTCGGTGGCGGCCTTTCCGATCATGAGCCGGAAACTCTTGAAAGCGGGGATCGGCGGCAGTGAGGGTGGTCCGGGATATCTCTTCGCGTAATTACGCCTGGATCAGCGTTCGTGCCGCAACGATCGATTCGCCAAGTTTGCGGTCACCTTCGAGCGCGTTGGCGAGCTGATCGCAGCTTGCTGCCAAGGTGCGGCCGATGCCGTCGAAGTGCCGGATCGGGCGTTCGGCTGCGGTGTCGGCATCGCCGCCAGCGAACGGTTCGAGGAGACGCGCGTGCCTTCATGGCTTCGCCCATCGCTCACTCCGGTGCTAACGCCGCGTGATGCCGTAATCGATCCTGATCCTCACCCAACTGCCCACCATGGACCGTCCGCCAACGCGGGGAGGGCGCACCTTGAACTGCCACGCTGCGGCAAGCACCGCGCGATTGATTTGCGATCCGTTCGGATACTCATCCAGTCCGACGCAATCTTCGACCCGATAATCCGGCGCCGTCCGGCACGCGATCAGTCCCCAGCCGGGTCCGCTGGCGGTGGACAAATAGCCGCGCAGCTCGTCATCCCGCGGCTCGCGATACCATTTCGCGGCATAGAGCGGTTCGCCATTGGGGGCCGTTCCTACCCGCTCCGAGTCGCCCGAGGAGGGGGAGCCTCCAATGTTGGGTGGCCCGTAAACCGCGCCGCCCGGTGGACGAACCGCGATCGGGGGATTCGCCGGCGACGGCGGCCGTTCGCTGGGCGTCGGCGCTGTCGGTGCCGCCTTGGGTGCCGCGGGTTGCGGGGGTAGCGGTGTGGGCGGTCGCGGTTGCTCGGCGGCGGGCTGCGGCGGCACGGGCCGCTCCTCGGCCTGCTCGCGCTCTGCGCTGCTCGGTTCTGGGGCTTTCTCGGAAGCCTTGTTGGCCTCGAGGCTCACCATGCTCACACGCTCTTCCCGAAATTTGGGCGGCTTTTCCGCACCAAATGACAGCAGCAATAGCAGCAGAAGCGCCGGGATCAGCACCGCCAGGCTTATGGCAAGCGTACGGCGTCCCGCTCCGATGCTGAGCTGTTCGACATAGGGAGTGGCTTGAACAGGGCTCAGCGGAAGCAATCTTTGGTGGCGGTGTCCGCTGGGTCAGGGAGCCCGGGGCTACGGCCGCGAGGAATAGTGCGGCGCCAAACCTTTGACAAGCGTCAGCGCCATTTCACCATCTGCCCTGTTCCCAATGGCCATCATCCCGTCTGTCATCGGGCGGGGCGGGGGGCGATGACGGCACTGCATGTCGCGCTGTATCGCCTGCAAGCTGTGGCTGCCGTCGTTGACTATTCTGGCATGTTAGCGGGGATGCTCGGGTTGAGTCCCGGAAAACTTCCAAAGCCGTCCGGGCTATTGGTGAACGGCACGGCCGATCGGGTCGTCCCGATCGCCGCGCTGAACATGTCGGAGAGCGAACTCAAGCGCCTCGACGTCGACGTCACGACGCACGTTTCCCACGGTGTGGCGCACACCGTGGATCCCGTCGGACTTCGCCTCGACCGCAGTTTCCTTGCGCAGGCCTTAGCTCGCTAATCCGCTTTTTGCCGTCTCGGCCTGCTACCGGACTGCCTCAGTTGGGCGACTATCATTTGAACCGCGAATGGCGGTCGACGCCAATCAGTCCGCGCCGCCTTAGCAGTTGCCCTTCACGCCATCAGCACAGTCGCCAACGGATTCAACATCTTTCCCTGCACCTTCAACCGTGTTGCAAGCAGACAGCGCCAGTATCGAACTACCAAGTACGAAAATTGTCAGAAGCCTCTTCATTGTCTTTCTCCCACGTTGAGGGCAAACTGCCCTTCGCTGGAGACTACGGCCCTTTGCAGCGATCGTTCCGTTGCATCGGCCCATGCTGGCCAAAGCGTTCAAAATGCTCGCCCGGCTGACGGCTTTGGATTACCGGCATCCCAAAAGCCGACCGTCCGCCAACGGCCAGTTTTGGTCATCGGGGTAGATCATCTCGTTTACACCGAGAATGCCGGCGATCGAATGTCCGCTTTGGCGCGACTTCCAATACCTGCAATTGGTCGATTGCGCCTCATCCGACAGATAGCCTATGGCCATCGGCAGCGAACGAAAAGGGGATACAATGGCCGCGCCATTTTCAGTGGACGAGCGACGCGAGCATCTTGCTTATTGCGTCCAACTGTTTGGCGGCACCACCGCATTCTCGCGGCGTCTTGGCATAGACGAGCGGGCGATCCGCCGTTTCATCAATGGCGAGCGGCCTCTTGGTGACGGGCTTTTGGAAGACACCGCAAAGGCATTGCGTCTGCTCATTGCTGAAGCAACCACAGCCGAAGCTCAGATCGCGGCCATATTGCGCTTTCCGCCGACCGATCCGGCGTAGCTGAAATTGGTCGATTCACGTCGTAGCGGCTCGGCGACGGCGAATGTCCGCTTCTCACGATTCCTGCCTGGAACCCTGGCTGTCCGAAAGCGGCCAAGAGTAGGCCAAAACGATCGACGATTGCCGTATTGATCGACGATGCCGGTCAGGGCGTCATGCGGCCAGGCTGCGCGCCTCGGGAGGGACCATCTCGACCTCGGGTGCCGGCTCGCGGCTGGAAAAGCAAAACTTCTCCCGCAGGTACGTTCGCACATCCTGGTACCATGGGCCGACCGCGGCAACCGCGACCAGGATTTCGACCTGCAGCGCACCAAGGATGTCCGACCATGCTCGCATGTCTTCGATGCTGCTGCGGTTGATCCGGCCGCTATTCGGAAGCGTCTGCGTCTTCATCCTAGATCATCCTGTCGATGCCGAAAGTTACGCGTCGCGCTGCGCCGCATACAATTCAACGCCGCAGGAACCGAGAGTGTTCCGCATGGCCGCTGCTAGGGGGCCGAACCTCTCGTTGCGGTACTTTGAAGTGCCGTTTTGCAAGCAGAGCAAAGGGTAAGGCTCCACGCTGCGACGCCAGCCGCGTCGGCAAGAAGATCCTGCCTTATTTCTATCTCGGCATACGGCAGACCTGCCGGGTAGGCGTGTCGCGGCACGCTGTAGTCGGTAGCATCCATCCGATAGGGCTCGTTGTCGCCGACGGTGATGTCAGCGCGCGCGACGAGGCTGGCGAGCAGGACCCTCGCGAAGCGCGTGTCGCCGCCGTCGTGGAGGATGCCGACTTCCCAAGGGCGCGACTTACCGCCGAGTGTCGGGGTGAAGCTGTGCAAGGCGAGCAAGATCGTCGGCTGTGCCGCGGCGTCACGCCGCGCCAGCTCTAGCGCGATCCGCGCGTGATAAGGTGTATGAATTGCCGCTACTCGGGCCGCGAGGCGGTCGGGCGTGAGCCCGGCATTGCCCGGGATCACGCTTCCGTCCGAGACTGCCGACGCGGCGTCGGGATGGCCTGGATCGCGATTGCAGTCGATGACGAGCCGTGAATAGCGTTGAAAAATGAAAGGCGCGTCGAGGGCTTGGGCGAGCGCCTTCCCGAGATCATACACACCGATGTCCCACGCGATGTGGCGCGCGCGGTCGGCCTCCGTCAGTCCCAATGTCCCAAGTCGATGCGGGATCGCATTTCCGGCGTGATCCCCGACGATAAGGAACGGAGACCGCCCACCTGCGTTGAAGAGCTGAGCCGCCGCAGGATCGGCCGTCCCGAGGAGGGGGTTTTCAAGAAGCGTCATCACGAAAGCCTTCTATGCCTTTGCTCACGATCCGCCATACGACTGAATATAGGTATCGGCAGCCGGTCGCGTTTGGCGAGCACCGGATCATGATGCGGCCGCGCGAGAGTTTCGACCAGCGTCTTGTGAAGGCCGAGCTCGATATTTCGCCTCATCCCTGCGAGCTGCGATGGTTGCACGATGTCCTCGGCAATTCGGTCGCCATTGCGTTGTTCGACACCCGCGCCAACGTGCTTCGGGTGATGAGCGAGATGACCCTTGATCATGCCCCACTCGAACGCCAGCAGATCGATATCGAGGCTTATGCCCGCCATTTTCCTTTTACCTATGCCTCTGAGGACATGCCCGACCTCCTGCGCTCGATCGAACGCCAATATCTCGATGTGGGGCGGGTGATCGATAAATGGGCGAACGATTTTCTCCGCAAGGACGGACCCACCGACACGCTGGCGCTGCTCACCGACATGGCGACGACGATCAAACAGAGCTTTACCTATGTGCCGCGGCACGAGAAAGGGACGCAGTCGCCGATCGAGACGCTGACGCTGCGCCAGGGGACCTGCCGCGACTTTGCTGTGCTGATGATCGAAGCGGTCCGGGCACTCGGTCTCGCGGCCCGGTTCGTGTCGGGATATGTGTATAATCCGAGCCGCAGCGAGGGCCGTGTCGGCGGCGGCAACACCCACGCCTGGGTGCGCGTCTTCCTTCCCGGGTCGGGATGGATCGAGTTTGATCCCACCAACGGTATCATTGGGAGCAGCGGCCTCGTTCGCGTCGCGGTCGCGCGCGACCCCTATCAGGCGGTGCCTCTGTCCGGGAGCTGGAGCGGCTTTCCCGCGAGCTACCTCGGCATGGACGTCACCGTCGAAGTGAAGCTGGGTACCGAAGCCAGCGAAGATCAGGACATTCGTTCAGGCGGTGCGACCAATAACCGGAGCGCCGGCAAGATGAGGAATAAGCAAACGTGTTGATCAGGGCTGGATATGAAATACGCTTCGAGACCGCGAGTGCGACCCCGATGATGGCGATGCTCAGCATCCATCCGTCGCGGCAGAAGGACCTGCAGACTCCGCAGCAGATCGAGACGGTGCCGGTCATCCCGATCTATAATTATGAGGACAGCTTCGGCAATATCTGCACCCGGCTAACCGTCCCGGCGGGTGGCGTTACCCTGTCGGCCGATTTCGTGATCGAGGATAGCGGTCTCGAAGATGCCCGCGCGCCCGACGCGCCGCCGACGCCGGTCGAGGAGCTTCCCGACGATATCCTCATCTATCTTCTCGGCAGCCGCTATTGCGAGACCGACCGCTTGATGGGCGTCTCCTGGGCCGAATTCGCCCATATCGCGTCGGCGCGCGACCGCGTCGATGCGATCGTGGCATTCGTCCACCATCATATCAAGTTCGGCTACGAACATGCGCGCTCGGACAAGACCGCCTGGAACGCTTATCAAGAAAAGCAGGGCGTGTGCCGTGACTTCGCCCATCTCGCGATCACACTCTGCCGCTGCATGAACATACCCGCGCGCTATTGCACCGGCTACCTCGGTGATATCGGGATCCCGCCCGTCGATGCACCGATGGACTTCTCTGCCTGGTTCGACGTCTATATCGACGGCGACTGGTACACCTACGATGCACGCCACAATCGCCCGCGTATCGGCCGCATCTTGATGGCGCGCGGCCGCGACGCGACCGATACCGCGCTCACCACGGCGTTCGGACCTGCACAGATCACGTCCTTTCTGGTTCACACGGACGAGGTCGCTTCAATCAGTGACCAGCGCCGACGTCCCCGTTGCTAGTCACCACGAGACGATGTGCAGAGCAAGACATAGCAACGTGCGCTATTCGCGGTTCATGCTTTCGATACGGACCGTTCTCTAACAGCCAAAAACAACCTTCGCGCTCTCGCAATCAGTCTCTAATTTGAACCCGCCGCCAGAACGCTGCTGGCAAGCTCGCGCTGCAGCTGGCGAATATTGTTTGGCGGGCGGGCGTCGAAAGAGCCGGGCCTACCCATGCTGATCAGCATGGATTGATCCATATTGTGCATTGGAGCTGTGCCCGCCCGATTGGCAGTCTGCGTCCAACGCTGCGATGACATGCATCGGTGAGCGGTAATTTCGCAGACAGGTTGAATGAGGGAGTAAGTGATGGATTTCAACATGCTGCGGCAGGAACGACCAAATCGGGCCAGTCGGGTGACGGTATTGACGGCCGCGATACTTGGCGCAGGAATCCTCCTCAGCGCTCTGCCGGTGTTGGGTGCCGAGCCGGGGCCGGTGCAGGCGGCGTCGCTCGTCCCGCGCGATGCGCTCTTTGCTTCGCCGACCTATTCCGAACTGCAAATCAGCCCTGACGGCAAACAGCTGGCCTTTCTTCATCCGCTGAACGGGGTTCTGAACGTGTGGGTCGCCCCGCTCGACGATCTTAAGGCTGCAACCCCAGTCACCCGTTTCGATACAAGGCCGCCCGACGGTTTCCAGTGGAGCGCCGATGGGCGGTATATATTGGTGGTGAAGGATGTCGGCGGTGAGGAGCATAGCCAGCTCTGGGTCGCGAACCTCGAAAAACGAACGGTCACCAATATGACCGCCGATCCTGCGGTGCAGACGAAGATCGTGAAAGTTTCGAAGCGCCGCCCGGGCGAAATCCTGGTTGGCATGAACATTCGCGACCGCCGCTATCGCGACATCTACCGGATCGACCTCGCGACGGGGCAGCGGACCGAGGTGTTCCGCAACGAGAGAAACTATATCGACGTCGTGGCCGATCCCGATTTCAACATCCGGCTGGTCGTTCGTGGCAATGTCGACGGCTCGTCGACCTATCTCCGTCTTGACCCCGCTGGGCCAAGCGAGGTCATGACGATCCCGCTCGCCTCGCTACGCAATTCCAGAATACTGAGCCTCGATAGCAAGGGCAAGCTGCTGATGTTCGACAGCCGGACCAGCGACAAGGCGAACCTCGTCTCGGTCGATCTCGGCACCGGCAAGCAGACCATGCTCGCCGCCGCTGGACGCGCCGATATCGTCGATCCGCTGTTCGATGAAGCTAGCGGTGCATTGATTGCGACGCGCGAAGACCCGCTGGTCAGCGAATGGACGGTGCGATCGGAGGGCGTGCGCGCCGAATTCGCGGCGCTCGAAGCGGCGGCCGCAGGGCCGTTCAAGATTGTCGATCAGACCGCCGACAATGCGCGCTGGCTGCTCCTCGAAACGGTTCCGAACCGTCCCGACCGCTATAGCTGGTGGAACCGCAACGACCGGACGCTCGTGCCGCTGCTGTCGACGCGGCCCGATCTCGATCAACAGGTGCTGGCCCGCCGTATCCCGGTCATAATCGCTTCGCGCGATGGCCTGACGCTCCCTAGCTACCTGACCCTTCCGACCAACACGAAACTCGGCGCCGATGGGATGCCTGAGACGCCCGTTCCGATGGTTTTGCTCGTTCACGGCGGTCCCTGGCTTCGCGACGATCTGGCTTTCGATCCGCAGCATGCGTGGCTCGCCGACCGCGGCTATGCGGTGCTGTCGGTGAACTTTCGCGCGTCAGGGGGCTTCGGCAGCGACTTCATGGCGAAGGGCGACAGGAAATGGTCGGAAACGATGCACGACGACCTGCTCGACGGGGTGCAGTGGGCGATCGACAAGGGGGTAACGGCGAAGGATCGCGTCGCGGCGATGGGGCTGTCCTACGGCGGCTATTCGACTCTCGTCTCGCTCAGTTTCACGCCCGATACTTTCCAGTGCGGCGTCGATCTGGCTGGGCCGAGCAATCTGGTACGGCAAGTGGCGGCCATGCCCGACTGGTGGACCTGGCAGCGCCCGCAGTTCATCAACCGCGTCGGCGATCCGACGACGCCCGAGGGTGCGGCGGACCTGATGCGGCGCTCGCCGATCGCGCGCGTCGACGCGATCTCAAAGCCGCTGCTTGTTACTAACGGCGCGAACGACCCGCGCATCTTTCCCAGCCAGTCGGAAGAGATCGTCGATGCGTTGAAAGCAAGACGCAAGCCAGTGACTTATGCCTTCTATCCCGACGAAGGCCATGTTTATGCGAAGGACGCGACGAATATCTCGTTCGCGGCGATCGCCGAGCACTTCCTGTCGAAATGCCTTGGGGGACCGGCCGAACCCTTTGGCGACGATCTTGTCGGGTCGCGTGTCGAGTTGAAGACCGGCGCGCAGTTTGTGCCCGGGCTCGAACGGGCGCTGGATGACATGGCGAAGTGATCGTCGGCTAAGGCTCACCGAGATATTTGGCGAGGTTCGCATCGAGCGGTGGTGATTTCTGAGCCGCCTCGGCGACATCCATCCGCAGATAGGCGTTCTGGACGTAGCGGATGCCCGCCCAGCGCAGCGGCTCGACTTCCCAGTTTGGCGCCTGCGCGCGGATATAAGGGGCATGCGGATCGGGCGCGCGGCCGGTGACCAGCCCCGCCATCGCCCGCGCGCAAATCGCGCTGGTGATGACGCCATGTCCGGTATAGCCGTAGCTGTGGCCAAGCCGCCGTTCGGGGTCGAAATGGACGGTGGGCAGCCAGTCGCGCGGGATGCCGAGATAACCCGCCCATCGGTGGGTGAATTCGATGCCGTTAAGCGATGGCCACCATTCGATCAGCCGTTCGCGGATCCAGTCGAAGTTGGCATTTTCGCGGAGCGCGGCTTCGTCCATGTCCGATCCGTAGCGATAGGGCGCGCCGCGACTGCCGAACAGGATGCGCCCGTCGGCGGTGCGGGTCAGGTAATTGGTGGTGTGGACGTAGGAGGAAAGGCACTCGCCGCCGCGCCAGCCGACGCTGTCCCATTGCGCGGCGGTCAGCGGCGCGGTGAGCATGATCGTCGACGCCATCGGGATCAACCGGCGCCGATAGCCGGGCTGCGCCGTCAGATAGGCCTCGCCCGCGAGCAGGATCGCGCGGCGGGCGCGAATGGTGCCGCCCGCCGTGACCAGCGCGGGCGCCGGACTCTCAACCATTTGCAGCACCTCGCTGCGCTCGTAGATGCGGACGCCGCGTCGCTCGAGTGCGCGCGCGAGCCCGCGCACAAGGCGGCCCGGATGGATGGTCGCGCCGGCATGAAGGCGCAGCGCGCCGTGGACGTCGGTGGCATGCACGGCTGCCTGGGCCTGACCGGCGTCGAGCAGCTCGCAAGCATCGGCCATCCCCAGTTTGCAATAGGCATCATAGGAATGTCGGACCGAGGGTATTTGTTCGGCGCTGCGGGCAAGCGTCAGCACCCCGACCCGATTGAATTGGGAATCGATGCCTTCCTGGTCGCAAATCCGGCCAACCTCGTCGATCATCGTCTGCTGTGCGACCAGCATCGCGCGGGCGGTCGCGGCGCCGAAACGGCGGGTCAATGCCGCGGGGTTGATCGGAAAGCGCGGTGAACACCAGCCGCCATTGCGCCCCGACGCGCCAAAACCGCAAAACTGACGCTCGACGATTGCGATCGACAGGTCCGGGTTGTCTTGCAGCAGAAAATAGGCGGTCCACAAACTAGAGAAACCGCCGCCCATGATCGCAACGTCGACCGTATCGTCGCCAGAAACGGCAGGTCGCGGCGTCAGATCGTCGTTACAGCTCGCGAGCCAATAGCTGCCGATGTCGGCGGGTGAAACGGTTGCGCTCATCGGGCGGCTCCGACCTCGTCAAAGACAATGAAGATCTTTTCGCTATCGCGCAGGATTTCCCAGGTTCCGCCGGTTCGCGGCGGAAAATAGACAGTGTCGCCGCCGGTGATGTGCAAAGGCTCGCCATCGTCGGGCCGGAAGATCGCTTCTCCAGCAAGAAAATGGCAGAACTCGGACTCGACGACCTGTCGGCGCCAGACGCCGGGGGTGCAATGCCAAACGCCATGGCGGCTTGCGCCAGCCCCGGGTATCGCGACCGATCGTACCTGCGAAACCGGTTCGCCCAGGGGCGCAGCGACGGGTGCGATTGCGCCGATGGCGAGAAGTTCGTGAGAGCGAAATAGGCTGATCGCTTCGGCGGTCATATGTGGCTCCTGGATCACATGGGGTGGCGGACCCGGCTCAGGAAAAGGCGGGTGCGGTCGGTCTTGGGATTGGAAAGGAATTCGGCAGCGGGTCCCTGCTCGGTGATCACGCCATTGTCGACGAACAGGATACTGTCCGCCGCCTCACGCGCGAAGGCGATTTCGTGGGTCACGACGATCATCGTCATGCCGCCGTCGGCAAGATCGCGCATCACCTTCAGCACCTCTCCGACGCGCTCGGGATCGAGCGCCGAGGTCGGCTCGTCGAGCAGGATCGCGCGCGGCTCCATCGCGAGCGCGCGCGCAATGCCGATGCGCTGTTGCTGGCCGCCCGACAATTGACGCGGGAAGGCGTTGGCGTGCGACACCATGCCGACCTTTTCGAGCAGCGCCATCGCGCGTGCGGTCGCTTCGGCGATTGGCTGCCCGAGCACATGGACCGGACCTTCGATGATATTCTGGAGTGCGGTGCGGTGCGGGAACAGGTTGAAGCGTTGAAATACCATGCTCACCGCCATGCGGACATGCGGCAGCGCGTGCGGCGTCACCGGCACGCCGTCGACCTCGATCGTCCCCGCATCATGGGCTTCGAGCCCGTTGATGCAGCGGAGGATCGTCGACTTGCCCGACCCCGAGGGACCGATCAGACACGTGACCTCGCCCGCCGCGACCTCAAAGTTCACGTCGCGCAAGACCTCGCGCCCGCCGAAAGATTTGCGGACGCCGCGCAGCCGGATCATTTGCGTGCAAACCGGCGTTCGAGGGCGCGCACGCCCGCTGCCATCGGCAGACTGGCGGCGAGGTAAAGCAACGCGATGAGCAGATAGACGGTGCCGTTCTTGAAGGTGGAGATGGCAAGCAACTGACCCGCACGCGTCAGTTCGGCGATGGTGATCGTCGAGGCGATCGACGAGTCTTTCAGCAGCATGATCGTCGTATTGCCCAGCGAGGGCAGCGCGGCGGGGATGCCGAGCGGCAGCACGACGCGGCGCATCAGCACCGGCCAGGTCATGCCGAGCGCGGTACCCGCTTCGATCAGATCCTTGTCGACCGATGACAGCCCGCCGCGGAAATTTTCGGCCTGATACACCGAATAGGCGAGGCCGAGGCCGAGCACGCCTGCCGCAAAGGGGGGCAAGTCGATGTCCCATTCGGGCAGGACGAAATAGATGCAGAAGAGTTGGACGATGATCGGGATGCCGCGGATGACATTGATGACCGTGCCGCTGATCCAGCGCAGCGGGGCAAAGCGCGAATAGCCCATCAGCACCCACACGAGACCGAGCGCGATGCTGACGACGAGTGCCGCGACGGTGAGCAACAGGGTGATGCCAAGCCCGCGCAGCAGAACTGGCAGGAACAGCACGGCGTCGGCAAGAAATTCCTGCATCAGCCAAGCTCCCAATGTTGCAGGATCGCGGGTATTTCCGCCGCCTTCAGGCGCAGAATCGCCGCGTTGAGGCGGGGGAGCAACCGATCGCCCTTGGCGACGATCAGGCAAAGATCCTCCTCGACCGGCGGCGTGAATTCGCGAGCCATGCGAACGGGCCGCTCGGGGCCAACCCGAAGCTGGTAGCGAAGGATCGGTTCGTCCCCATAGCCGGCGTCGATCCGGCCGTTGGCGAGGTCGCGAACGATCTCGCCGAGCCCGTCATAGGTTTTGACCCGCGTCACGCCGACGCCGCGCAGCTGGTCGACGAAGCGCGTGCCAACCTGCGCGCCCACGCGCAGGTGCTGCACCGCAGACAGGGTGGGATAGGTGCCGCGATCTTCTCGGCGGACGACAAGCCCGCCGCCATAGGAAAAAACCGGCGCACTGAAATCAACGATTTTGGCGCGTTCGGGTGTGCGCTGCATCGCCGCCGCGATCATGTCGATCCGGCCCGTCGTCAGCGAAGGGATCAGTGCGGCGAAAGGCGCGGCGCGATAATCGCCATTCATCCCCAGTTCGCGCAAAACGATCTGCGCAATATCGATCATGGCGCCCGTCAGTTCGTTGGTCGCAGGATCGACATAGCTGAACGGCACGCCCGTCGGCGACGACCCAACCCACAGCTCGCCCGGCGCACGCGGCGGACCCGCGCAGGCGGAAAGCGGCAGCGCGGCGATCATCCCGAGCATCGCCCGTCGCTGGATCGGAATCGCCGCCGGTCGGGGGTGCTGGTTCATCGCCGCTGCCGCGTTATCGGGCCTGCGGCCGATATTCGAGCGTGGTGGTCGAACGGGCCGTTTTGCGTATCCGGTCGGGAGAAAGCTCGATCTTCTTGAGCTCGTTGGTCTCGTGCATCATCGTCTGATCGGCGAGATGCGGATTGCCCTTGCCGTCGGGACCGATGAACAGATTCTGCCCGCCGGCATCGACGACCGAATAGAGCGCACGCCGGTCGGCGCCGATTTCCATCAACCCGACCCAGCTTTCGCCGCCATTGTGCGGCGCCATCGTCGGGCCGAGCCGCAGCAACGCGGACAGGCGCTTTTCGGGGGCATCCTCGGCCATTTGCGGCCGATCGGGGGTTTCCAGCGAGGCGTCGAAATATTTCCAGAATATCGGCTGCTTCCACTCGGCCATATCCTTGCCGGAGAAGCGCGGCTTGACCTCGGCAAGCGTCGCCTTGATCGTGTCGATCATTACTGCGGTGCGGTCGCGCCCGTTGAAATAGTCCACGCCCAGCGGCGCTCCGGCGGCATCGCCCTGAAAGGCGCGCAGCAACAGGCTTGTCTGATAGGTGAGGTAGCGCCCCTCATCGATCGTCTTCCACCCGTCCCCCATGTCGTCGCCAAACACCACCCGCGGCGCGACTTGCAGCCAGGCACGATAGAGCGTCAGTCCGGGGTCGTCATATTTATGGTCGCTATCGCGGTCCTGATAGAGCCCGTTGAACCCCATCATATATTCGCCCGCGCGCTTGACCTCAGGATCGTCGCTCGCCTCGATCGCGCGCCGGATGTAGGGCGCGAAAAAATCGGGGGCGGCCTGATTGCGATCGACCGCGCCAAGCGCGTTGAAAATCTTGCCGTTGAACTCGCGCATGTCGAGCAAGGTCAGCGACTGCCCCTCCTTGGCGAGCCGGTCGCCGAGCCAGGTGCGAAAGGTCGCGCCGATCCGGGCATTGTCGCCCTCCTGCGACCAGCCCGTCGCCTTGCTGTTCCAAGAGAAGAGATAGCCTTGCCCCGGGTTGATCATGTGCGGCTTTTCATCGCGCGTCAGAAAGCCGTTCCAGTCATATTCGCCGGTACCCGGCGTCGGCAGCCGCGGATCGACCCCGGCCGCCTTCTTCGGTAGCGCGCCCGCCTCGAAATAGGCGATCGTGCCATCCTCGCCGCCGTAACAGGCGCCGAGGTTCCAGCCGAGCCGATCGACGCCCTTCTCGCGGAATTCGGCGAGGCTTTTGGCGCGGCCCATTTCTGCGAAGGCGACCCATGTGTCGAGTTCGCGCCCGTGGACGCCCATCTGCTGCGCATAGGCGGTGCCGTTTTCGGCATCCCACGCGATCACCGGCCCGTGGATCGTCCACGCGACGTCGTGCGTCACCGTTGCCCCGTCCTTGACCTTGAAGCTCTCGGTCCGGTGCTCCATTCGCTTCCACGCGCCCTTGTACCAATATTCATACCGGTTCTTCGGGTTGAGCTTTTCAGCAAAAACGGTGCCGGCCTCGCTGCTTCCCGACACGAGCAGCCAGCCATGCTGCGCGCCGCGTCCCATCGTCGGCACGCCCCAGCCGGTTGATCCGAACCCGGCGTTGTCGAAACCCCCGCCGTGCAGGTGGATTTCGGGACCGTCGGCGGTCGCCTCGAGCATCAGGACCTTGCCGCTCGCGGACTTTTCGGGGCCGACGACCATGCAACGGCTCGCTCCCTTCACTGGCTGGAGCGGCGCGACCTGCGCGGCGGCCGACGCGATGGCGCCGGACGGCAGCTGGATCGGCGCGAGCACTGGCGTGGGTATGGGTCGGGCAGGGGCAAGATCGTCGCCCGCGGGGATCGTCGTAGGCGAATCGGGATCGGAAATCGGCACGACGTCGTTGAAGATCTGCCACGCCTTTTCCAGCCCATAGCGCGCTGTCATGTCTTTCAGGAATTTGAGGTTCTGGATCTCATAGCTTTCGCGGCCGAGCGGTGCGGCGCTGATCAGCGCGAGATATTCGGTGAGACGCCAGCGCGTTGGCTTGATCCCCCAGCGGATGAATTCGAGCGGGGTCAGCCGCGCGGGATCGGCATTCACTTCGTCGATGCGCTTGTTGATGCCGTCGACCATCGCCTGGATCATCTGGCGATGCTCGGGCTCCAGCGCCTTGTAACGCTGCATCAGCACCGCGTCGGACAGCCGCCGACCGCGCATCATCTTGTCGCCTTCGAGCGCCGAGGCACCCGATAATTCGGCGCGGCGGCCCTGCGTGTTGTGCCGCGCCAGTTCCATCGCGGCGAGGCGATCGGACGCGATCGCATAGCCCGCGCCGAACATCACGGCGTCGGACGTCTCCGCCTGCACGTGCGGCACCCCGAAATCGTCGCGGTAGATGCTGACCTTTTCGGCGGCGTTCGCCTGCGCGGCCACCGCGAGGAGCAGAAGCGTCGAACCATGGAGCAAGGCGGCAGTCGAACGGCGCATCAAAGCGTCTCCCCGGATTGGCTATTTGGGCAGGAATGTCTCGGCCAAGGCGACCCACAGCGCCGCACCCGTCGGTGAAATGCTGTCGTCATAGGCGTAGTGCGAATTATGGAGCATCACCGACCCCGGCCCCTCGTCGCCGTTGCCTAGGAGGAGGAAGCAGCCGGGCACGACGTCGAGATAGCGTGCAAAATCCTCGCCCCCCATGCCCGGCGCGTCGAGGTCGATGAAGCGATCGGGGCCGACGACGCCGATCGCGATCTCGCGGACCTGGGCGTAAAGATCGGCCGGATTGTGCAGGGCAGGGTAGCCGCGCTCGTAATGAAGCTCGGCGGTCGCGCCGAACGATGCCGCGACCCCGGTGACGATTTCGCGCAGCCGCTGCTCGGTCGCGTCCTGGCTGGCGCGCGACAAGGTGCGTACTGTTCCGCCCATGTGCGCCTCGTCAGCGATGATGTTGAATGCGGTGCCTGCTTCGACCTTGCAGATTGATACGACGGCGGCGTCCATCGGATCGGTATTGCGCGCGACGATGCTTTGCACGGCGACGACGATGTGCGCGGCGACGAGCACCGGATCGACGGTCAGGTGCGGGCGCGCCGCATGGCCACCCTTGCCGGTGACGATGATCTCGAACTTATCAGCCGCGGCATAAAGCGCCCCCGCGCGCCCCGCGAGCTTGCCCGCGGCGAGGCCGGGGCGGTTATGAACGCCGAAGATCGCGTCCATCGGAAAGCGCTCGAACAGGCCGTCGCGGATCATCGCGCTGGCGCCGCCATCGGGATCGCCGCCCGGCCCCCGATAGCCGAGTGACTCTTCGGCAGGCTGAAAGATAAGATGCACCGCACCGTCAAAATTGCGCGTCGCAGCCAGATGCTTTGCAGCGCCGAGCAGCATCGTCGTGTGCCCGTCATGGCCGCAGGCGTGCATCACACCCGGGGTGCAGGATTTATGGTCGGACTCGGTCAGTTCGGTCATCGGCAACGCGTCGATGTCGGCGCGGATGCCTATCGCGCGATCCGACCCGCCGGCGCGGATCGTGGCGACGATGCCCGTGCCGCCGATGCCGGTCGCAACCTCGTCGATGCCAAAGCTTTCAAGAAGGTCGAGAATGAACCGGACCGTGCTGTCCTCGTGAAAACCGAGCTCGGGATGCTGGTGTATATGCCGGCGCCAGCCGGTCATGTCGGTTTCGAGCGATGTCAGGTCAAAGGACATGGGGACGCACCTCCTGGCGCAGCGGCGAGGTCACGCTAGGGATAGCGTCCTCCGGACCCCAATGCTTATTGGACATGGTTGCATGCTCGGCGGAAAATTCCATCATCAGCTCCGTCACGGTGCGGCATGCGCAGCGACCTGATAAAAGACCTGCGCGCCCGGGCCGAGCGGAAGGTCGAAGGTGACCCAGGCGACGACCATCGCGATCCCAGTCACCATGAAGCAGAGTGCGTAGGGCAGCATCAGCGCGAGTAGCGATCCCACCCCCATCGACTTGTCCCAGCGCTGGCAAAAGACGAGGACGAGTGGGAAATAGCTCATCAGCGGGGTCATGATGTTGGTGTAACTGTCGCCCATGCGATAGGCGGCGGTCGTCATTTCGGGGCTGATGCCGAGCAGCATGAACATCGGTACCACGACCGACGACAAGACGCTCCATTTCGCCGTGGCCGACCCGATGAACAGGTCCATCACCGACGATAGGAGAAGCACGCAGACGAGCAGCAGCGGCGCGGGGAGGGCCATGCCCTGCAATTTTTCGGCGCCGCTGATCGCGATGATCGGGCCGATACCCGACCAGTTGAACATCGCGACGAAATGCGCGGCGAAAAAGACGAAGACGAGATAGGGCGCGATTGTCTTTACCCCCTCGCGCATCATCGCGACGACGTCGTTCGATCCTTTCACTGTCCCGACCGCGCGCCCGAAGACGATGCCGGTGAGCAGGAACAGCAGGAACAACGCCGCGATGATTGATCCGTAAAGTGGCTGCAGTCGGATCGGTCCAGTGGCATCTTGGTTGATGAATGGCGTGTACCCTGGCCACAGGCAAAGCGCTGCAAACGCCGCGACGACCAGCAGCGCGGCGATCCCGGCGTGGCGAAGTCCCCGCCGCTCACCATCGCTGAGGTCGCCCTTTTCGAGGTCGGCACGCAATTCGTCGTCGATCACCTCGTTCCACGCGCCAAGCCGCGGTTCGACAATCCGGTCGGTAACAAACCAGATAATCGGCGTGAAAAAGATGACGATCCCCAGGATGAAATACCAGTTGCCGAGCGGGTTCATCGTCCAGCCCGGATCGACAATCCGCGCCGCTTCCTGCGTGAAACCGAACAGCAGGACGTCGAGTTGGCCGGGCATGATGTTGCCGGCATAGCCCCCCGATACGGCGGCAAGCGCGGCGGCAATCCCCGCGAGCGGGTGACGCCCGACCGACGCGAAAAGCACCGCCGCCATCGGGATCAGCACGACATAGGCGGCGTCGGCCGCGTGGTGCGACACCATGCCGACCACCGCGATGATCGGGGTCATATAGCGGCGCGGGGTACCCCGCAGCGAGCCGCGGATCAGCGCAAAGAACAATCCCGATCGCTCGGCCACCGCAGCGCCCATCATGATCGTCAGGATGATGCCGAGCGGGGCGAAGCCGGCATAGGTGCGCGGCATCTCGGTAAATAGCCGCGCGATATTGTCGGCGGAGAACAGGCTAGACGCGCGATAGGTCAGCACGCCGCCAGCAAGTTCGGCGCCGGGGGGGGCTTCCTTGCCCAAATAGGGCAAAGAAGCGCTCCAACCTAGCGCCGCGCCGATTGCCGATATGATCATCAGCACGACGATCAGGTAGAGGAATATGATGGTCGGGTCGGGCAAGAGATTGCCTACCCGTTCAACGAAACCCAGAAATCCCCTTTGGCGCGTGGGGCGGATGGTTTCGCCGCTCGCGATCGCGCCTTCCTGACCGGGCAAAATGGGTTCTCCTTTGAAAAACGGGATGAGGCCCGCGCGCAGCAAATGGCACGCGAGCCTCGTCCGTCTGGGTCGTGTCAGAAATTCACTTCAAGTCCCGCGCGGATGACGGGTCCGAATTGTTCGAAACCGCCACCCGACGGATCGATGACCTGCACCGATTCCATCACCGGCAGCTTCTCGTTGAAGAGATTGGTAACCCCGAACGAGAATTTGGCTTCCTGTTTGCCGTTCATCGACAATGTGTAGGAGGCCGAGATGTCGTTGTAGAAACGCGATCCCGTGCGGTCGGGCGAAAGCAATTCGCGGCTGATCCCCGGCGAGATATCGGTCAATGCCTGGCTCGACTGATAGCGTCCCTGCCAGCCGAGCGTCAGCGGGCCGTTGCTGTAGGTCAGGCCGACGACGCCTTTATACTTTGGGTAGCCGTAGAAGCCTTCGAGCACCGTAAAAAGGTCCGGCCGCGACTGGAACGTGTAGGTCCGCAGGCGGTGCAGATAGGTGAAGGCGACGTTCGTCGAAATGCGGCCGCTGCCGAGCGGGAGCGCGTAGAACAGCTGCGTGTCGAGCCCTGATGTTTCGAGCTTCGACGTGTTGACATAGGTGCTGTTGCCCGTCGTGATGCCGAAGAAGTTCGGGCTGGCGGTATTCGACTCGCGCGTGATCAGCGAGCAGAGGTCGAGATCGGGGCCACCGGCGCGGTCGACGCAGTTCTCGGCGATCTGCTGAGGGCTGAGAAAACTGATCGCATCGTCGATCTCGATGTTGAACCAGTCCGCCGAGATCTGGAGGCCGGGCAAGAAGTTCGGGGTAAGAACGATGCCCGCGGTCCAGCTGTCCGAAACTTCGGGGCTGAGATCCTGGTTGCCCGATACGATGAACGGAACTCCGACGCCGCCGTTCAACGGGGTGAAGCCCGCCGGGCGGCCGAGCGCGGCGCAGTTGGCGGCGCGGTTCGGGTTGAGGCCGAGGTTGGTCTGGGCGCAGGGGTCGTTGACGTTGGTCGTCTGTCCCTCGCTCGGACGGAAGGCCTCAAAGATGTTCGGGGCGCGGATCGCGCGGCTGATCGTTGCGCGCAGCCGCAGGCCATCGGTCGGCTCCCAGATCGCCCCTGCTTTCCACGACGTCGCTTGTCCGGCATGGCTGTAATCGGCGTGGCGCACCGCGCCCTCGATCGACAGCAATTCAAAGAAGGGCATGTCGGTCAGGATCGGGATGCTGAGCTCGCCGAAAAATTCGGTTACATCGTAGCCGCCTTCATAATCCTGCGTTGCGGCCTGATTGGTCAGGCCCGCTTTGACCAGCGGGTCGGTCGTGCGGCCATTGCGCTCCTTGCGATATTCGGCGCCGAGAGCGAAGCCGACGGCACCGCCGCCCGGCATGGTCAGGAATTTTTCGGTATCGCCCGCGAGTGAAAAGCCCGCGGTCGTCTGGCGGATGAAGGCCTCCGACACGGTCGTCGTCTTGACGAAGTTGCGGGCTTCCGGCGAACTGGCGGTCGATCCGAAGGGGTTGAATGGAGCGCAGGGCGCGCTGCCCTGAATATTCGGGCGCACATAGCCGACCGGCTGCAGCGCGGGAACGTCGGCGCGGCATCGAATCAGCCCGGACGCAGGATCGACCACTGCGTCGAGTGCGGCGAGGAAATTGGGAACGACGAGGCGGTTGTAGCCGATGAACTTCGCCTTGGTACGACCATAGGTGCCGTAAACATCATAGCGAAGATCGGCAAAACCCGTTTCGAACTCTCCCTTGACGCCGCCAACGAACGACAGGCTGTTGCGATCAACTTGGCTGAAGCGAAGGCCGACATCGGTATAGAGACGGTCGAGGCGCAAAGTCGTCGCCCCCGCTGCGAGAAGACGTTGACGGAAGTCCTGATTGAGGAAGGCGTTTTGGGCGATGTTGATCGCAGCGCCCGATCGGATCACCGGCTGGCCGCGGCCATAGCTTGAGGTATTATTGTAATCGACGCCGAAATAGCCGCGCACGCTGTCGCTGAAATCATAGTGCGCGCTGAGGTTGAGGTTGTAGCGTTCGATGTCCGGAACGATCGAGATCGAGTCGTCGAAGCGGAAGCACGCGACGCCGCAATTGTCGAAAATACCGAACAGGCTACCGTCGGTCAGGCTGGGCGTCGGGAAGGGGCGGGCGGTGCCATCATCGTTGAAAACAAAGCGCCCAAGGCCGCCGGTGTCGTTGCCGAAGCCCACAACGCCATAACCCGAGAAGCGCAATGCTTCGCCGCCGGGGACGACGATCATGTCGGGGATGCCGTCGTCGGGACCCGTGTCGGCGGGATTGAGCATCGCGACATTGTTTGTCATGTCGGCTTGGCGCGGCGTCAGTTCCTTGACCTTCGTATAATCGCCGGCCACCGTGATGTTCCCGCGGCCGTCGGCGAAGTTCATGCCGGCAACGAGGCTGGCGCCGTAGGTCAGACCTTCCGAACCGCGCGCGGGTTGCGAGCCGTTGAACGACAGGCGAAACCCGTCGAAATCATCCTTGGTGATGATGTTGACCACGCCCGACACGGCATCGGAGCCATAGATCGCCGACGCACCGCCGGTAATGACCTCGATGCGCTCGATCAAATTGGGATTGATCGAATTGAGGTCGATGGCGGTGCTGTCAGTGGCCCCCGCGACGCGGCGCTTGCCGTTGACGAGCACAAGGGTGCGGTTCGACCCGAGGCTGCGCAGATCGACGAGGGCGAGGCCACCGCTGTTTTCGCCGCGCGACCCCGAGGCGCCGGTCTGCTGGCTTTGCTGCATGCTGCCCGAAAAGCCGATCGACGGTTGCTGAGCGAGCGCGCGGCCGATGTCGAACTGGGCGTTGTTGTTGTCGAGGGCTTCCGAGGTCACGACGCCGACGGGGGTCGGCAGGTCGAGGACGGGGCGACCGATGCGCGACCCCGTCACGACGATGTCACTACCACCCTCTACAGCCTGCTCATCGGCCGGTGCGACGATGGCGTCCTGAGCCTGTGCGGTGCCTGCCAGACCCGCGCACAGCGCGATGGCGAAAAGCGATGTGGAAATTTTGAGCTGGCCGCTTTTGGCTGCCATTGCCGATCCCTGGATCATGTTTTTTCTCCGCCCTTAACCCCGCCAGCGCCGTCCGTTCGTCGGCTAGTGCTAGGGTTCAGCCTGTCTATGGAGATGCGGACATCGTTCCCAATGCCGGTTCGACATAGAATCATTCGTGCGGCGTGACCGGCATCTACGCAGTATTGTTACGCAGTTTGTCTCTGTGTCCCGGCGGGCCTGCTACGCGCTGTCGGCCTTCAAACGATTTTTCAGCATCGTCCAGAACGCCTCGACGCTCGGACTCCGCCGCGCGATCGGTTTGTAGATGCGAATCTCGATCGGAACATGCCAGCGGGCGTCGCCCGCGGCGACCAGCCGGCCGCTTTCCAGGTCAGCTGCGGCGACGCTGAGCGGCGCCCAGCACAGGCCGCGCCCATCGCGCGCCATCGACAGCAGCGCGGTTGCCATATGCGATCGAAACACGGTGCGAAGCGAAGCCGAGCCCGCGGAAATAACCTGTGCGGCTTGCAGGATGCGGCCCATGCCCGATTTTTCCTCAAATTCCAGATAGGGGAGGGGCTGGTCGCCACGGCCCGGCAGCAGATGGGTCGGCGAACCGTCGCCGAGCGGCGCGGTCACCGGCATCAGCACATCTTCGCCAAGCGCCAGCGAAGTAAAGCCCGCCGGATCGAGGCGGTGCTGCGCGGCGGTATGGTGATGACAGAGGAGAAAATCGGCCTTGCCCTCCAGCATGAAGCGTTCGCACGCCACCATATGGTCGGCGATCAACGTGATCGTCCCGGCCTCGTGCCCGTCGTGGAGGCTGCGCAGCCACGGTGGGAAAAAGCTTGTCGACAGCGCGTGCGTCGACGCGAAACGGATTTCATTGCTTAGCGTACCGCCGATTTCGCGGACATGATCGCGGCCCAGTGTCAGGCGCCGCATGATTTCTTCCGCCAGGACGCGGAACGCCTGTCCCGCTTCGGTCAGTGCGATGCGGTGGGTGTCGCGATCGACGAGCGTCGCACCTACCCAGTCCTCGAGCGCGCGGATACGACGGCTAAAGGCCGGCTGGGTCAGGTTGCGCGCTTCGGCTGCGCGGGAAAAATTGCCTTCATCCGCGAGCTTGATGAAGTCCTCGAGCCACATGATATCCATTTGATTCCACTCGTCGCATCAATTGATACTGTCCCGGCATTGGCTTCGTCTGAACCGCTGACGGTAATCCCTCCCCGCGAAACCGCAGGAAGGGTATGAAGAATGTCGTCGCCAAAAACGCTCTATGACAAGATCGTCGACGACCATCGCATATTATCTTTTGGCGAATCCGGCGACGGTGGCGAACGATTATTGCTCTATATCGATAGAACGGTGCTGAACGAATATACAAGCCCCCAAGCGTTCAGCGGGCTGCGTGCCGCCGGAAGAACCCCTTGGCGTCCCGCTGCGTCGTTGGGCGTTGTCGATCATGTCAACTCGACCCACCCCGACCGCGACGCGGGCGAACTCGATGACGGGGCGCGGCGGCAGATCGAGTATTTAGGGGAGAACGGCCGCGATTTCGGCATCGAAATCTTCGATCTCTTCGATCCGCGGCAGGGGATCGAGCATGTCGTGATGCCCGAACTCGGCCTCGTGCTGCCGGGTATGGTGATCGCCGCGGGCGATAGCCATTCGACCACCTACGGCGCATTCGGCGTGGTCGGCTTTGGCATCGGCACGTCGGACATCGAGCATTTGCTGGCAACCCAGACGCTCGTCTATCGCCGCCTCAAGACGATGCGGATCACGATCGACGGCACGCTGGCGCCCGGCGTGACCGCGAAGGACCTGATCATGGACGTGATCCGACGGATTGGCGCCGACGGCGCGACAGGCCATGCCGTCGAATTCGCGGGCCAGGCGATTGACGCGCTCGGCGTCGAGGCGCGCATGACGATCTGCAACATGGCGGTCGAATGCGGGGCGCGGGTGGCGCTGATCGCGCCCGACGACAAGGTCGTCGACTATATTGCAAGCTGTCCACGCGCTCCGTCGGCCGAATTGCTCGCACGCGCGCGCGCCGATTGGCGTGGGCTCCGCAGCGACCCCGACGCGTCGTTCGACAAGGAAATCATCCTCGAAGCCGGCGATGTCCCGCCGATGGTGAGCTGGGGCACCAGTCCCGACCAGTCGCTGGCGATCACCGGCGCTGTCCCCGATCCGGCGGAACTGCCTGCCGAGCGCCGCGCCGACGCGATCCGTGCCATGGCCTATATGGACCTTTCGCCGCGCACGTTGTTGCAGGACATCACGATCGATCGCGCCTTCATCGGATCATGCACCAACGCGCGCCTGAGCGACTTGCGCGATGCCGCGCGGATATTGAAGGGGCGTAAAGTTGCGCCGGGGGTACGCGCGATGATTTCGCCGGGCAGCAGCGGCGTCCGCCGCGCCGCCGAGGCGGAAGGAATCGATCGCATCTTCATCGACGCCGGGTTTGAGTGGCGCCGCTCGGGCTGTTCGCTCTGCCTCGCGATGAATGACGACAGCCTCGCCCCAGGCGAACGCTGCGCATCAAGCACCAACCGCAATTTCGAGGGCCGCCAAGGGATCGGCGGCCGCACGCACCTGATGAGTCCCGCGATGGTCGCGGCCGCCGCGGTCACCGGAAGGCTCGCCGATGTCAGGGTACTCGCGGCAGAGGATATTTCCTGATGGAGCGTTTCATCCGTTTGTCGGGCCGCGCCGCAGCGATGCCTGCCGCCAACATCGATACCGATGTCATCATGCCAAAAGCGTATCTGAAGGGGATCGACCGTTCGGGGCTGGCGATCGGCCTTTTCCATGATCTTCGTTTCGATGAAGACGGAGCGTTGAGGCCTGATTTCGTCCTCAACCGCGCCGATATGGCGGAGACGCGCTTCCTGATCGTCGGACCCAATTTCGGCTGTGGCTCGTCGCGCGAACATGCGGTGTGGGGGATGCTGCAATATGGCATCCGCGGCATCATCGGCTCCTCCTATGGCGCGATCTTCGCCGACAATGCTGCGAACAACGGTTTGCTCCTGTTGTCGCTGCAGACCACGGAAATCTCAGCGCTCGTGGCGGCGCTCGATGAGGGGGCGGGGAATATGACCGTCGACCTCGATGCACAGCGTATTGCGATGGGCACGTATGCGGCGGATTTCGACATCGATCCCGCGACACGGCAGGCGCTGATGCTGGGGCTCGACCGGATCGGAGAGACGCTGATGCACGCCGACCGCATCCGCGCGTTCGAGAAGGCCTATCTCGGCCGCAAGCCTTGGCTTATGGGTGCTGACAGCGATGAGCATGAGACCTGAATATCCTGATCTTATGCCCGGTTTTCGCTGGCAGGACGTCGACGCGGGCGGCGTCCGCATCCGTGCCGCGGTTGGCGGGGCGGGGCCGCCGCTTCTGCTGCTCCACGGGCACCCGCAGACCCATCTGACCTGGCACAAGATTGTGCCGGATCTGGCGAAACGCTTCACCGTCGTCGCGACCGATCTGCGCGGCTATGGCGACAGCGAAAAACTGCCGGGCGGTCCGGCGCACGCGAATTATTCGAAACGCGCGATGGCGGCCGATCAGGTCGCGGTGATGGCGGCGCTAGGTTTTGACCGGTTCGATGTCGTCGCGCACGATCGCGGCGCCCGCGTCGCGCACCGCATGGCGCTCGATCATCCGGACCGCGTCGCGCGGCTCGTACTGCTCGACATCGCGCCCACCGCGACCATGTATGCGGAAACGAACCGCGAGTTCGCCACGCGCTATTTTTGGTGGTTCTTCCTGATCCAGCCGTTCGATCTGCCCGAACGCATGATCGCGGCGGATCCCGACCATTTTCTCGACCGCCACCTCGCCGGCCAGATCAAGGTCGAAGGCGCGCTCGATCCGCGCGTCGTTGCCGAATATCGCCGCTGCTACCGCGACCCGGCGACCCGCCACGCGATCTGCGAAGATTATCGCGCTGCAGCAAGCATCGATCTCGACCATGATGCGGCCGACAGCAAACGACGGATCAAGGCGCCATTGCTGCTGCTTTGGGGCGAACATGGGACCGTAGGCACGCTCTTTGACGTCATTGAAAGCTGGCGATCCAAAGCTCACGACATGCGCGGCCACGCTCTCCCCTGCGGACACAGCCCTCAAGAAGAGGTTCCCGGACTGTTGCTGGCAGAACTGGACGCCTTTCTTGTTGAATCATAGACGGGTGCGGGGAGGCTGACAGGATCGATGACATACAAGCGCGCTATCATCATATCGGCGGAGTTCACGAGTTTCGTCGGGCATGGCGCGCTAGACACAGCCTGCCTGCCGCCCGAGCCGATCGTCATCGGGTTTGGCGACATGGGCGAACCTGCGGTCACCATTCTGGCGACCGAGCAGATCAGCGATGGTGCAAGCGGCCATATCCTCCTCTTCGCAATCAGTCGACCCTCCTGCCTCCGCATGTTCCGCCTTTTGCCAAGCGTGAAGGCTAGCTGGTATCTCGCCGCCGATCTGCGCGAACTCGGTCGGGCGCTCGTTGCCATTGAAGGCGAAAGCGAGGTGGCCGCCATGCTCCGCACCGCGCGCAGTATGGAGTTGCTCTGCCGGTTGTTCGTGGCACTCGAACAACATCGGATGGTCGAATATCATGGCAGCACGATGCTGAGCGTAGTCGACGCCCAGCGCGTTGCCGCGGCGCACCAACTGGTGAGTGAAAGCTGGCAGAAACCCTTGACTGTCGCCGATGTCGCGCGGCGCTCGGGACTAGGCAAAGCAAAGCTGACCCAAGGCTTTCGTGAAATGTACAAATGCACGGTCGCCGAGGCGGTAAGCGAGCGGCGATTAGGCAACGCTCGCTCGCTGTTGACGCTTAGCGACCTGCCGGTTTCCAGCATTGGATATCGCTGTGGCTATCAAAGCAACGCCAGTTTCACGCGCGCCTTTGGGCGCCGTTTCGGAATGACGCCGACCGAATTACGGCGGCGCGAAAAGAGTTTCGGCGGCTAGCCTTGGCGCGCCAAACGACCTTATCATCCGGCGTGATTCCTGAAAGCGGTCAGTCAACTTATGGTCAGGTGGAATGGAAAAGCGGCTCGGCAGCCAGCGCCTGATCTCGGCCATACCCAACGTGTCGATGGTGTAATGTCTGCTTGGAGCGACGAGCGTTCAAGACCCGACTGACGGTAACCAGCCATTTTCGACTACCAGCGCTACCGCTTATTTTCTCGCACACTGTCGGTCATTCGGTCATCGCGGCCTCGATCATCGCTCGATAAATTCCGCCGAGGTCACTTTTGCCATCCTGGTCGATCTACAGCGCGGCGGCGTTCATCATGACATCAAGAAGCAGAAATACATCTATTACCGGTGCAGCCGACACAAAGGGAACTGCAAGGCACCCTATGTGCGCCAGGAGAAGTTGCTTGAGCAGTTTGTCGACACGGTGGCACGGGTGTGCATCTCGACCACGTCGATGGCAAGCTCGAGGAAGCGCTCTTTGCGCGAATCGCCGAAGACTATCGCGGGGATTTGAAAGGGCTCTCGCGGGAATCTGATCGCCTGTCTGAAGCAGATCATGCAGATATTGAGGACGGGATCGCGCTGCTCGGTATCGCGAAGGACGCACGGCGGAAGTTGGCGGAGGCCGATTTCGCGGGCAAACGAAACATCCTCCACCACCTCCTATCGAACTGCTCGTACAGCGACGGGGGTGTGTCTGCGGCCTTTCACAAACCCTTTGATATCATAGTAGAAAGCCTTCCCAAAGCTGAGGCTCGGGAGGGCGCTTCCAGCGCCATAATCGGCGAAAATAAGAAATGGCTCCCCGGGTAGGATTCGAACCTACGACCGATCGATTAACAGTCGATTGCTCTACCACTGAGCTACCGAGGAACACGCCGCCGAAGCGGACAAGGCGGACCCTTTGCCGTCGCCCGCAGCATTTTGCAAGGCCTCAAACGATAAATTGTTCCATCGCGATGCGTTCGTCGAGACCCTGGTCGGGATCGAACAGCAACGTCAGCGGGCGGCTGCGGTCGGTAGTGACCAGCACGGTCTTCACATCGCGGATTTCGCGCTGGTCGGCAACCGCGCTGACCGGGCGTTTTGCCGCCTCGCGAACATTGAAGCGGATACTTGTCGATTCGGGAACCAGCGCCCCGCGCCAGCGGCGAGGGCGGAATGGACTTATCGGCGTGAGCGCCAGCATTTCCGATTCGAGCGGCAGGATCGGGCCGTTGGCGCTGAGGTTATAAGCGGTCGATCCGGCGGGGGTCGACACAAGCACACCGTCGCACGACAGCTCTTCGAGCATCGTCTTTTCGTTAATCAGCACTTCGAGCTTGGCCGCCTGGCGCGTTTCGCGCAGCAACGAAATCTCGTTGATCGCCGGCAAGATATGCCGCTCGCCGCTGATCGTCGTAATGTCGCCGCTGAGCGGATGGATCAGAAACGGCCGCGCCGCGGTCAGCCGATCGACCAGTCCTTCGACGCGAAACTCGTTCATCAGAAAGCCGATTGTCCCGCGGTTCATGCCGAACACCGGCATGCTGCGCCGCTGGTCGAGCAATTGGTGCAGCATGTGCAGCAGAAAACCGTCGCCGCCAAGCGCGATCAGCAGGTCGGCCTCGTTCAGATCGACAAAGTCGTAGAGCGGGCGCAACTCCGCCTCGGCCTCCATCGCGACAGGCGAATTCGACGCGACTAGCGCTATCTTGCGATGCATAATGGTCCGCTTCCCCCGTGCCTTCAAACATTGGGACGGCTGACTAGCCGCCCGTTGCACTCATATGACGCGCGACCGCCGGTGTGGATTTTCGTTCGATGTGAAAGTCATGCGCGCGGGGTTTGCCAGCCAACGCCGCATCAATCAAGCCATCGACATCACCGCCGTCGCGCAAGGCCGACCGCAGGTCGACATGATCGTCCTGCCCCAGGCACATATAGACGCGGCCCTCGACCGTCAGACGGATCCGGTTGCAGGTCGCGCAGAAATTGTCGGACAGCGGGGTGATCAGCCCCAGCGTGACGCTGCTGCCCTCGACCGCGAAATAGCGTGCCGGACCGCCGGTGCGTTGATCGATCGGATGGATAGCGTGGGCGTGGCGAAGCGGCGCGATAAAATGGTGGAGCGGGATATAATGATCGCTGCGGTCGGCTTCGACTTCGCCGAGCGGCATCGTCTCGATCAGTGTCAGATCACAGCCGTTCGCGGCGCAATAGGCGAGCATCGGGAGCAACTGATCCTCGTTGAGCCCCGCGAGCGCGACCATGTTGATCTTCACTGCAAGCCCTGCGGCGCGCGCCGCGGTGATCCCGCGGAGCGCGACCTCAAGGTCGCCGACGCGGGTGATATGACGGAAAGCGGCAGAATCGAGGGTGTCGAGGCTGACGTTAATCCGGCGCACGCCCGCTTCGGCGAGCATCGATGCATATTCGGCCAGCCGCATCGCGTTGGTGGTTAGTGTCAGTTCGTCGAGGCCGTGACCTATCATCGCCCCCAGCCGCATTGCCAGCGTGTCGATGCCGCGCCGGACCAACGGCTCGCCGCCGGTCAGACGGACGCGGCGAATCCCGCGCGCGACGAATCGCTCGGCCAATTCGGCCATTTCCTCGATGCTGAGCACCGCCGACTTGGGCAGAAAGGTCATGTCTTCGGCCATGCAATAACGGCAACGCAGGTCGCAACGGTCGGTGACCGACAGCCTTAAGTAGCTGATCTGTCGGCCGTGGCCGTCGATCAGCGGAGCCGATGATGCGGCATATTGGGATAATGTGGCAGCCACTCGCACCTTGTGATGCAAAAGGCAGCAGCTTGGCAAGCAAAGCCTGCTAAAGGAATCCGATGAATCGCTTGTCCGAATCCCTTTCTGCCTGTGTCCGGAAACTGGAAGCCCTGCACCAACAGCATGACGCCGACGCCGGCGTGATTCTGGTCCAGATCGACCAGATGGCGCGCATCAACAATAGCGCTGGCACTGCCACTGGCGACGCGGTGCTCGACGAGATCGGGCGGCGGCTGGAAAATTTCGCCAGCGACGAATTCGGGCAAGGGTCGTGCGTCGATCGGCTGGACGGGCCACGCTTTCTGATCGTGCCGTCGATGCCGATGTCGCTGGGCGCGCTGCGAGCGCAGGAGCGGGCGCTGCACGTCGCGCTCGCCGAACCGATCGTTGGTGACCCGAACGGCCGGCTGGCGATCCGTATCGCTGCGGCGCTGATCACCCGCGATGAATCGGTCGCCACCCAGCTTCGCAACGCTGGCGACCAGCTGTCGCGTCCCGCGTCGGCGCGCGACGGGGTGATGGTCCACGCGGCGTTGTCGCAAAACGAGGTAGTGATCCATTACCAGCCGCAATATGACGTCGGTACCGGCGAAATGACCGGGGTCGAGGCGCTATTGCGTTGGCAGCATCCCGAATTGGGTCTGCTCGGCGCCGGGCCGCTGGTCACCGCGGCGCGTGCCGCGCGGCTAGAATGCGAACTCACCGAACATGCCCACCGGGTCGCGCTGACCGAAATGGCGAACTGGCCCAAATCGCTGGCAAAGTTGCGCGTCTCGCTCAATATCACCGCCGCCGATCTGGGCGATCCCGACTTCGCCGGGCGCTTTGCAGGCATGGCGAAAACGGCTGGTATCGATCCCGACCGGTTGACGCTCGAACTTACCGAACAGGCGATGCTGAGCGATCCCGCGAGCGCCGCCGAACAGCTGGCACAGATCCGCGCGCTCGGCTGTGCGGTTGCCATCGATGACTTCGGTACGGGCTATTCCAGCCTGTCGCTGCTCGCGCGGCTGCCGATCGACTATCTGAAAATCGACAGCGGTTTCACCCGTACCATCGACGGCAGCGACCGCGACCGCATCGTCGTCCGCGCGATCGTCGATCTGGCGCGCGCGCTGGGGCTTTTGGTGGTCGCCGAAGGGATCGAGCATGAGCGCCAGCTGGCGCGGCTATCCGAACTGGGGGTCGCGACATGGCAGGGTTTTCTGCGCGCTGGGCCGGTTCCGGGGGATGAGTTGGTGGAGTTGATGAAATAATCGTCGCCCCCGCGAAGGCGGGGGAGATGATTTATCCAGCCTGCTTTGCCAGCTTCCCCAACCCCTTCGACAACTGCAGCGCGCCGTTCAATCGTGCGCCGGTGCTCACCCAGTCGCCGCTGACCGACAGTTTGTTGTCGGGGCGCAGGCGCGCACGGCCTTTCAGCCGTTCGACATAAGCGATCAGCCCAGGGACGTTGGCGAACTGGTCGCTGTGGAAGCTGACCAGCGCGCCCTTGGTCCCGACATCGAGCTTGGCGATGCCTGCAATTCTTGCGTTCGCCTTGATCTCCATCAGCTGGACGAGATTGGCAGTCTCCGGCGGTAGCGGGCCGAAACGGTCGATCATTTCCGCCGCAAAGGCGTCCAGCGCTGCGCGATCCTCGGCATCGTTGAGGCGGCGATAGAGCGCCATGCGCAGCGGCAGGTCGGGGACATAATCCTCGGGGATCAGGATTGGCGCATCAACGGTGATCGTCGGCGACAACGCCTCGCGCGGCGGCAGCTTGCCCGCGCCTTCAGCCTTGGCCATCAGGATCGCCTCTTCCAGCATCGATTGGTAGAGTTCGAAGCCGACCTCGCGGATATGCCCCGATTGTTCGTCGCCGACGAGATTTCCGGCACCGCGAATATCGAGATCGTGGCTCGCGAGCTGGAACCCCGCACCAAGCGTGTCGAGGTCGCCGAGCAGCTTCAGCCGCTTTTCGGCGGTGTCGGTGATCGCGCCATGCTCGGGGGTCGTGAGATAGGCATAAGCCCGCGTCTTGGCGCGCCCGACGCGCCCGCGCAGCTGGTACAGCTGCGCCAGGCCAAAGCGGTCGGCGCGGTGAATGATCAGCGTGTTGGCACTCGGAATGTCGAGCCCGCTCTCGACGATCGTCGTCGACAGCAGCACATCATATTTGCGGTCGTAGAAGGCGCTCATCCGGTCCTCGACCTCGGTCGGGGTCATCTGGCCGTGCGCGACAACATATTTGATTTCGGGCACCCGGTTGCGCAGGAATTCCTCGATGTCGGGCAGATCCTTGATCCGCGGGACGACGAAGAAACTCTGCCCACCGCGATCATGCTCGCGCAGTAACGCTTCGCGCAACACGATGGCGTCCCAGGGCGCCACATAAGTGCGCACCGCGAGCCGATCCACCGGTGGCGTCTGGATGACGCTGAGTTCGCGTAAGCCAGACATGGCCATCTGGAGTGTGCGCGGGATCGGAGTCGCGGTGAGTGTCAGCACATGGACGTCGGTCTTGAGCTGTTTCAGCCGCTCCTTGTGGACGACGCCGAAACGTTGTTCTTCATCGACGATGACGAGGCCGAGCTGTTTGAACTCGACCGATTTGGCGATGACGGCATGGGTGCCGATCACGATATCGATGTGACCGCTCGCCAGGCCGTCGCGCGTCCGCTGCGCCTCGGCGGCGGGGACGAGGCGTGACAGGCGGCCGATGTTGACCGGAAAGCCTTTGAAGCGCTCGACGAAATTGGTGAAATGTTGACGCGCCAAAAGCGTGGTCGGGCAGACGAGGGCGACCTGGACCCCCGCCATCGCTGCGACGAAGGCGGCGCGCAGCGCGACCTCGGTCTTGCCGAACCCGACATCGCCGCACACCAGCCGGTCCATCGGTTTGCCGGACGCCATGTCGGCCAGCACATCGCCGATCGCGCGGTCCTGATCGTCGGTTTCCTGATAGGGGAAGCGGTCGGCAAAGGCCGGATAGGCGGCGTCGGCGGCGAGCATCTCGCCCGAGCGCAGCGCGCGCTGCGCCGCGGTCGCGAGCAATTCGCCCGCGATCTCGCGAATGCGGTCCTTCATCCGCGCCTTGCGGCGCTGCCATGCTTCGCCGCCCAGCCGGTCGAGCGCGACCC
Source organism: Sphingopyxis sp. (assembly GCF_965279725.1). Classification (GTDB taxonomy): domain Bacteria; phylum Pseudomonadota; class Alphaproteobacteria; order Sphingomonadales; family Sphingomonadaceae; genus Sphingopyxis. The sequence continues at coordinate 645,530 of NZ_CBDIIL010000001.1, read as the reverse complement.
CGTCGCTTTCACCGCCATAGCGCGACAGGACGTCGAGGTTTTCGACGGGGACGTAAAGCTTGTCGCCGCCCGCGTAAGTCAGCGCGACGCAATCGTGCGGGCTGCTCCCCACGGGTATCTGGGTCAGTCCCTCATAGCGCCCAATGCCATGGTCGAGATGGACGACCATGTCGCCGACACTGAGCGTCGCGAGTTCGGCGAGGAAGGCGTCGGCGCTTTTGCGGCGCTTCTGGCGACGGACGAGCCGTTCACCGAGGATATCCTGTTCGGTGAGCAGGCTAACCGCGTCGGAGGCAAAGCCATGATCGAGGGGCAGGACGACCATCGCGGTCGCGCCGCCGCTTGTCGCCGAAGCGGTGCCCAGCGCGTCCTGCCAGCCGTCGGCGGGCGCCAGCGAGGTGACGCCATGCTCGCGTAGCAACCCCGATAAGCGCTCGCGCGCGCCGCCCGAGTAGCTGGCGATGATCGTGCGGCGGCCCTTGCGGCGTTCGTCGCTCAGATGATCGGCGACCTTCTGATAGACGTTGGCGTCGGCGGCGCGCTCAGGGGTGAAATCGCGCGCGGCAAAGGTTTCTAGGTCGATGATCTGCGGCGCGGGCGGCACGTCGAACGGCGTGACGATATGGATCGGACGGCTTGCCGCCGCGTCGGCCCATTCGCCTGTCGTCAGATAAAGTGTCTCGGGCGCCAGCGGGCGATAGCTGCCGGTCGATTCCTGCTCCGCTGCGACGCGGTTCGCATGATAATCGGCGATTGCGGCAAAGCGCGTCTCGGCGGTCGCTTCACTGCGGTGGCCGCGCAGGACCGGTGTCGCGGGATCGATATGGTCGAACAGGGTCGCCAGCCGGTCCTCGAACAACGGCAGCCAATGGTCCATACCCGCTTGTCGCCGCCCCTCGCTGACCGCTTGATACAGCGGATCGCCGGTCGCCTGCGCGCCGAAAATGTCGCGATAGGCCGAGCGGAAGCGCTTGATCGTGTCCTGATCGAGCAGGGTTTCGGTGGCGGGCAGCAGTTGCAGCGCTTTGGCGGGGCCAAGGCTGCGCTGGTCGGCGGGGTCGAAACGGCGGATGCTTTCGATCTCGTCGCCGAAGAAATCGATGCGTAGGCCCGTCTCCTCGCCCGCCGGGAACAAGTCGACGATCCCGCCGCGCACCGCGAACTCGCCTTGGTCGGCGACAGTGTCGACGCGGCTGAACCCGTTGGCGACCAGCAGTTCCGCTATCGAATCGCGGTCGATATGCTGCCCTGCGGCAAGCGTCGTCGCCAATTGGCGGATGCGGAACGGGGTCAGTGTGCGCTGCGTGATGGCGGCGACGGTAGTGAGGATCAGTTCGCCGCGCTTCGGCGCGATCTGCAACGCCGATAATGTGGCCAGCCGGTCCGCGCTGGCCCGCATCGACGGTCCGGCGCGATCATAGGGCAGGCAGTCCCAAGCGGGAAAGCGGTGGACGATCAGGTCGGGCGCGAAGAAGGGCGCAGCGTCGGCGATCGCCTGCATCGCGCTATCGTCGGTCGCGACATAGACGAGGCGCTTATCGCTGGCGCGCGCCAGATCGGCGAGCAGCAGCGGCAGAAAGCCGTCGGCGGCTCGCGCCAGCGTCAGCGGCATCGACGCCTGCCCGATGGCGGCAAAAATGTCGGCGGCAGACATCGTCATGGCAGCGGGATATAGTCCAGACGGCGCATCGCGGCGATCATCTCGGGCCGGTCGAGATGCGCCGGCGGCGTACCGGTGCCGAGCGCCCACGCCATGATGTCGACATCGTCTTCCTCGACGACGATTTCGTACCAGGCGATTTCGTCCTCGCTCCACGCCGCGGCATAGCGATCGAAAAAGCCGCCGATCATATAGTCGGCCTCGCGCGTGCCGCGATGCCAGGCGCGGAATTTCAGGCGTTTGAGGCGGTCGGTCATGGCGGGCCTTTTAGTCCGATCGAATGATTCAGCAACGAAGATCACCAAGTCCGTTCGTGTCGAGCGAAGTCGAGACACCCGTCAGCCCCGCGCTGCATCGATGGGTGTCTCGACTTCGCTCGACACGAACGGAATGTGGGGGCTAGAAACCCCCTAGCCATGCGACCCGAAATCCTCAATCCGCTCTTTGCCGCGCTGACCGACCTGAAAGGCGTCGGGCCGCAGCTCGCCAAGCCGCTGACGCGTCTGGGGCTGGAGCGTGTCGTCGATGTGCTGTTTCATCTGCCGACGGGGCTGGTCCAGCGCTATCCGGTCGATCGACTCGATGATGCGCAGGTGGGGCAGCAGATCATCGTTACCCTGACCGCGCAGGATTATCGGTCGGGGCGCAGCCCGCGCGCGCCCTTTGGCGTTGAAGCGTTCGATGCGGCGGGCGATCATGTCCGGCTCGTCTATTTCGGCCGCACTGCGGGGCTCGCGAAGAAGCTGTTACCATTGGGTGAAGCGCGGCAGGTTTCGGGTCGGCTCGACAGCTATGGCGACATGCGTCAGATCGTCCATCCCGACCATGTCAGTGAACCCGATAGCGATGAGGCGATTGCCACGAGCGAGGCGGTCTATCCGCTGACCGAGGGGCTGACCAACGCGCGGTTGGCGCAGCTGGTCGAGATCGCGCTGGAACGACGCCCCAAATTGGCCGAATGGATCGACGGGCCGCTTCTGACCAGCCGCAATTGGCCCGCCTGGCGCGAGGCGCTGACGCGCGCCCATGCCAGTCCGCACGACGCCCCGGCGCACGACCGGCTGGCCTATGACGAGATTTTTGCGAGCCAGGTCGCGCTGATGCTGATCCGTGAAGGGCTGCGCAAGCGCAAGGGGCGCGCGGTGGTCGGCGACGGACGGCTGATCGACGCGCTGCGTCTGCCGTTCGGGCTGACCGGGGCGCAGGAGCGGGTGGGGCGTGAGATTGCCGCCGACATGGGCCGCGAAACGCCAATGCTGCGCATGCTCCAGGGTGACGTCGGGTCGGGCAAGACGCTGGTCGCGCTCCGCGCGATGCTGGCGGCGGTCGAGGCGGGGACGCAGGCGGCGCTGCTCGCGCCGACCGAGATTTTGGCGCGCCAGCATTTTGCGACCTTGCAGGCGATGCTCGCGGGGCTGCCGGTGCACATCGCAATCCTGACCGGGCGCGACAAGGGTCGGGTGCGCGAATCCACCCTGATGGGGCTGGCCGACGGCAGCATCGACATCCTCGTCGGCACCCATGCGATTTTTCAGGACGCGGTGGCGTACCGCGACCTGGCGCTGGTGGTGGTCGACGAACAGCATCGGTTCGGCGTGGCGCAGCGGTTGATGCTGACCCAGAAAGCGGCGCGGCCGCCGCACCTGCTGGTGATGACCGCGACCCCGATCCCGCGCACGCTGCAACTCGCCAATCATGGCGAGATGGACGTGTCGCGGATCGACGAGATGCCGCCGGGGCGCACCCCGGTCGACACCCGCGTTGTGTCGGTCGACCGGCTCGATGAAGTGGTTGGCGGGCTCGAGCGTCATCTGGCGGCTGGGGCGCAGGCCTATTGGGTCTGCCCGTTGGTCGCTGAGACCGAGACGAGCGAACTCGCCGCCGCCGAAGACCGCGCCGCTTTGCTGCGCGAGCGTCTGGGCGCGGGCCGCGTCGGGCTGGTCCACGGCCGGATGAAGGGACCCGACAAGGATGACGTCATGGCGCGGTTTCAAGCGGGCCAGATCGGGGTGCTTGTCGCGACGACGGTGATCGAGGTCGGGGTCGATGTGCCCGCCGCCAGCCTGATGATCGTCGAACATGCGGAGAATTTCGGCTTGGCCCAGTTGCACCAGCTGCGCGGGCGGGTCGGGCGCGGCGCGGCGAAATCGGTGTGCCTGCTGCTGCGCTCGCAGAACCTGTCCGAAACCGCGCGCGAACGGCTGGCCCTGATGCGCGAAACGAACGACGGGTTCATGATTGCAGAAAAGGATCTGGAACTACGCGGCGGCGGCGAACTGCTGGGGCTCAAACAGTCGGGCGACGCCGATTATGGGCTGGCGAGCGCCGAACAGCTCGTGCGGCTGTTGCCTGTGGCGCACGACGACGCGCGGCTGTTTGTCGAGCGCGACGGCGGCATGGACGGCGCGCGCGGCGAAGCGGTGCGGCACTGCCTGTATCTGTTCGAACGCGACGCGGCGGTGCCGCTATTGCGGAGTGGTTAACTGACGTCGGCCCGGGCGCCCATGGCGCGGATCATCGGCAGATAATCTTCGACCGCGATCGACTTGTCGAACTGGACACCGATCTTGCCGGCGAGCGACCACACGACCTTCGCTGCGGTGCGGCCGATAATCGGCATGCGGAACACAACCAGATCGCCGATCTCGAGCCCGCGCTCGAACCGCATCAACATGCCGTCGGCGCTGATGTTGACGCAGGTGCACATTTCCTGCCGTCCGTCGGGCATGACGAAAGGCAAACGGACATAGACGTCGCTACGCGGGGCGATCCGCTGGTCGAGCCCGACATAATGGGCCTTGCTAGTGTCGATCTTGCGCATTTTTGTGGACCTTGGTTGTTTGGCCATGACGATCCACCCGATTGCTGAAGAAGTCGTAAATGCTGTTGTGCGCGTCAGCGGGTCACAAGACCATGTTTTTTCGATCCCAGGCTGACCGGCACGGGCTCGTCGCCAGGCTGAATCAGGTGATGCGGATCGCGAATGACGATCCCGTCAACCTTGACGGCGCCCTCATCGAGCTTGCGGCGGGCCTCTTTGTTCGATGCGGCAAAACCCATTTCGCGCAGCGCGTCGACGACGCTGATCCCGTCGGCGGGTGCAGCAGCTTGCGGCAGGTCGCCGCCAATCTGTCCCTTTTCAAAGGTTTGCGCCGCCGTGTCCGAAGCCGTGCGCGCCGCCTCTTCGCCGCGGCACAGCGCGGTCGCCGCATCGGCGAGGATTTTCTTGGCGGCGTTGATTTCGGCGCCATCGAGCGCTTCGAGCCGCGCAATCTCATCGAGCGGCAGATCGGTGAACAGCTTCAGAAACCGGCCGACGTCGCGGTCGTCGCAATTGCGCCAGAACTGCCAATAGTCAAAATGGGACAGTTGTTCTTGATTAAGCCAAACCGCACCGGCGGCGGTTTTGCCCATTTTGGCGCCCGCGGCGGTGGTGAGCAGCGGAGTCGTCAGGCCATACAGGTCGGCGCCGTCCATGCGGCGGCCCAGCTCCATGCCGTTGACGATATTGCCCCACTGGTCCGACCCGCCCATCTGGAGCCGCACCCCCATGTCTTTCGCCAGATGCCGGAAATCATATCCCTGGAGGATCATGTAGTTGAATTCGAGGAAGGTCATCGGCTGTTCGCGTTCCAGCCGCAGTTTCACCGAATCGAATGTCATCATGCGGTTGATCGTGAAATGGGTGCCGACTTCCTGCAGCAATTCGATGTAGCCAAGCTGACCCAGCCAGTCGTGATTATTGACCATCACCGCGTCGGTCGGCCCATCGCCAAAGGTAAGGAATTGCTGAAAGATGCTGAAGATCGACGCGATGTTCGCGGCGATGGTGTTGTCCGACAGCATCTTGCGGCTTTCGTCGCGCCCGGTCGGGTCTCCGATCCGCGTCGTCCCGCCGCCCATCAGCACCACGGGCTTGTGTCCTGTCTGTTGCATCCGGCGCAGCATCATGATCTGGACCAGGCTGCCGACATGCAGCGAGGGCGCAGTTGCGTCGAAACCGATATATCCGGGGACGACCTGTTTCGCGGCAAGTGCATCCAGCCCTTCCGCGTCGGTCATCTGGTGGATATAGCCTCGCTCGTCGAGCAGGCGCAGCAGGTCGGATTGATGGTTCGTCATAGCGGGCGGGCGCTTAGCATGGGGTTTGAACTTTGGATAGCATTCGGAAAGAGCTGGTCTGTCACCCCGACACTCGTGCCAAGACCATCCGGTCGGTCGCGGTCGAGGTCACGCTGTCGTTCGATGACGGCTTTGCGCTGCGCTACATGGTCGATGGCGCGGTCAGCGATATCGTCCTGCCGCCGGGCGACGGGCAGCTTGTCATCGCCGACAGCGCGACCGATGGCCTGTGGCAAAGCACCTGTTTCGAAGCGTTCCTGACCGAGGAGGGACAGCCCGACTATACCGAATTCAACTATGCGCCCGATGGCCGCTGGGCCTGTTACCAGTTCGACGATTATCGCTCGCTGCTCCGCCCCGACGAGCTTGCGCCATGGGAAATGGTGGCCGAGCGCGGAGAAACACAATATGCGCTGCGCGTCGAGCCCGGGATTTTTCCCGACACCGGTTCCAAACTCGCGCTGTGCGCGGTGATCGAGGAAGTCGACGGCACCAAAAGCTATTGGGCGCTCGCCCACCCGCCCGGCAAACCCGATTTTCATCATCCCGATTGCTTTGCGCTGACGCTTGCGGCACCCGACGCGGCATGACCGTCCAATTTGGCATCGACCGCCTGCTCGCCGACCCCGCGCTTCGCGGGCCGCTTATGGGTCAGCGCGTCGCGCTGCTCGCGCATCCCGCGTCGGTCACCGCCGACCTGACCCACAGCCTCGACGCGCTAGTCGCCGCTGGCGTGAATGTCACTGCGGTGTTCGGACCACAACACGGTGTGCGCGGCGACCTGCAGGACAATATGATGGAGTCGCCCGACTTCACCGACCCGGTGCATGGCGTCCCTTGTTTCAGCCTCTATGGCGAGGTGCGCCGCCCCACCGGCCAGTCGATGCACACCTTTGACGTCGTCCTGATCGACCTCCAGGATCTCGGCTGCCGCATCTACACCTATGTCACGACCTTGCTCTACATGCTCGAGGCCGCGGCGCAGCATGGCAAGGCGGTGTGGGTGCTCGACCGCCCGAATCCGGCTGGACGCCCCGTCGAAGGCACATTGCTCCGCCCGGGCTGGGAAAGCTTCGTCGGCGCGGCGGCGATGGTGATGCGCCACGGGCTGACGATGGGCGAGATGGGCGGGTGGTTCATCCGCCACTTCAATCTCGACGTCGATTACCGCGTGATCGAAATGGAAGGGTGGGCGCCCGCAGTCGGTCCGGGCCACGGCTGGCCTACCGATCGCGTCTGGATCAACCCCAGCCCCAACGCCGCAAACGTCAACATGGCACGCGCCTATGCCGGCACGGTGATGGTCGAGGGTGCGACCTTGAGCGAAGGCCGCGGCACGACCCGCCCGCTCGAAATCTTCGGCGCCCCCGACATCGATGCCAAGGCGGTGATCGCCGAAATGCACCGCCTCGCGCCGCACTGGCTCGCGGGATGCAAGCTGCGCGACATCTGGTTCCAGCCGACCTTTCACAAGCACGCCGGACAGCTGTGTAGCGGCGTCCACATCCATGCCGAGGGTCCGTGGTACGATGATGCCGCGTTCCAGCCGTGGCGCGTCCAGGCGCTGGGGTTCAAGGCGATCCGGTCGCTTTATCCAGACTATCCCATCTGGCGCGGCACGGATTTCAAATATGAATATACCGACGATGTGCTGGCAATCGACGTGATCAACGGCGGGCCGGGCCTGCGCGAGTGGGTCGACGATGCAGGCGCGGTCGCGGGCGATCTCGACGCGCTGGCGCTGCCCGACGAGGCGGCGTGGCGCGAGGAAATAGCAGACTTGCTGATCTACTGACGAAGGGGACGATAATGCACCGACGGCAATTTCTTGGGACGGCGGCAATCGGCGGGCTGGCAGCGGCCTTACCCGCCCCGGTGCTCGCGGCCGACACCGGAGCGCTCCCCAACCTTGCCGCCAAGGCGGTGCCGATCGGCAAGGTCGAGCGCATGGCGCGGATCGCCAAGGCCAAAGACCTGATGCGCGCGAACGATATCGGCGCGTTACTGATCGAGCCCGGATCGAGTCTCATCTATTTCACCGGGGTCGAATGGTGGCGCAGCGAGCGGCTGACCGCTGCGGTGCTGACGCGCGAAGGCGAGATCGCGATCGTCACGCCGTTCTTTGAAGAACCGTCGGTGCGCGAAAGCCTGGGCATCGAGGCAGAGGTGCTGACGTGGAACGAGGACGAGAACCCGCTGGCGGCGGTCGCCGCGTGGCTTGGCAAGCGCGGCCTTACGAAAGGCCGCATCGGCGTCGAGGAAACGGTGCGTTACTTCGCGGTCGACGGCCTCGAAAAGGCGATGCCGGGCGCGACCGTGGTCAATGGCGCGCCAGTGGTGCGCGGGTGCCGGATGCACAAGTCGCCCGCCGAAATCGCGCTGATGCAGGTCGCCGCCGATATCACTCTCGCCGCCTATCGCCACACAGCCCCGCAGATCGAGGTTGGGATGACCCCCGCAGATATCGGCGCGATCATGAAGCGTGCGACCGAGGCGCTCGGCGGCAAGAGCGAGTTCGAGCTGATCCTGCTGGGCGAGGCTAGCGCCTATCCGCACGGCAGCGGCAAGCCACAGGCGGTGCGCGCGGGCGAGGTCGTGCTGATGGACTGCGGCGCCACCGTCCACGGCTATCAATCCGACATTTCGCGCAGCTTCGTTTACGGCAAGGCCAGCGTGCGCCAGCGGCAGGTGTGGGACCAGATGCGCAAGGGGCAGGACGTCGCCTTCGCCGCGGCCAAGCTCGGCACGCCCGCGGGTGCGGTGGACGACGCGGTGCGCACCTATTATGCCGGTCTCGGCTGGGGCCCCGACTATAAGCTCCCCGGCACCTCGCACCGCACCGGCCACGGCATCGGCCTCGACGGCCACGAACCGGTGAATCTGGTGCGCGGCGAAACGACGAAGCTGGCGCCCGGCATGTGTTTCTCGAACGAACCGGGGATTTATATCCCGGGCGAGTTCGGCATCCGGCTCGAGGATTGCTTCTATATGACCGATAGCGGCCCGAAGTGGTTCAGCGAACCGCCGCCGTCGATCGATCAGCCATTCGGTTAGTCGGGGGTCTTCGGCCGCTGCACCAAACTCACCAATACGAACGAGATGATCATCAGCAGATACCAGCTGCCGAGCTTTTCGACCCCGACCATATGCCAGCCGTCGTCCTGGCTGGGATAGGTCCACGCCCGCGCGAACGTCCCGATATTCTCGGCCAACCAGATGAACAGCGCGACGAGCCCCCAGCCGATCAGCAGCGGCATGCGGCGGTGGACGTGGAGCGGGCGGAACCACACCTGGCAGCGCCAGAACAGCAGCGCGGTTGCCGCGAACAACGGCCAGCGGATATCGGGCAGCCAGTGGTGCGCGAAGAAATTGATATAGATCGCCGCCGCCAGCGCATAGGTCGCCCAGATCGGTGGATAGCCCGAATAACGAAAATCGAAGATGCGCCAGACGCGCGCGATATAGCTGCCCACCGCGGCGTACATGAAGCCCGAAAACAGCGGCACCGCGCCGATGTGGAGCAGACTCGCCTCGGGATATTGCCACGACCCCGCGGCGGTCTTGAACAATTCCATCACCGTGCCGACGATGTGAAAGATCAGGATGACGAGCGCTTCCTTGGGCGTCTCGAGCCGGAACGCGAGCATGCCGAGCTGGATCAGCACCGCGCCGATCGTGATCGCATCATAGCGATGCAGCGGCGCGTTATCGGGCCAGAACAGATGCGTGCCAAGCAGCAGCGTCAGCATCAGGCCGCCGAACAGACACGCCCAACCTTGCTTGAACCCGAAGACGAGGAATTCGAGGAACCAGCCGCGCGGCCCCGGCACGATCGCCATCGCCTCCAGCCGTGCGCGGACCGCGTGAAAGCGGCTTTGGCCGCCCACCGCGTCCGGCCGCGGTTCAGACATGCACGGCGACGTAGGCGATCAGCAGCGCGGCGGGCATCAGCAACAGCTGCGCGAGGATGGTGCCGGCCAGACGGCTCAGCGAGATCAGCATGATCGCGCGGCGGAACTCGCCTTCGCCGACTTTGCCCTCGACCGCGTCGTCGGTCATCACCGACAGCTGCGGGTCGATGAAGGCGAACAGCAGGATCGTCGCAAAGCCGTTGATCAGCGCCGACAACTGCGATGCGGTGACGCGAAATTCGGGCGCCAGATAGCCGGCATAGAGCGAGGCGACGACCCCGACCGCGAGCAGCGATTGTGCCAGGCAATTGGCGATCAGTACGCCCCAGCTGATCCCCTTCGGCATATGCCAGCCGCGCAGATGCGCGAAGCTCGGGAAGCTCAGCGAGCGGCGCAGGGTGCGCAGCCCGCTGGGGCTCATCGCCTTCACCGCCAGCTTTGTCGTCGACCGGTTGGTCTGATACCAATCGATCGCGGCGGCAAACATGCGCTGCCCGGTGGGGACCAGCAGGATGCCGACCAAGGTCGCGACGCTCGCCGCAGCGAGTACGAACTGCATGTCGATGAACAGCGACGCGCCGCTGCCGTCGTGGATGCGCGTCTCGATCCGTTTGGCGAGGAAGGGGCCGAGGAAGCTGTTCGAGGTGCGCGAGAACAGCACGAGGATGTTGAACAGCGCGAACGACATCGCGATCCGCCGCGTGCGGACCCCGGCGATGCGCGCGGCATAAGCCAGCGCCCCGATCAGGTTGATGAAGCCGGTAAGCAGCAGGATGGTGACGAGGGGGAGGTCGATCATCTTCGCGCCCCTACACCCCGCCCACGCTGCGTCAATGCTTTCGCGTCAGCTCGCGCATCGCATCGTCCAGTCCGGCGAGGCTGAGCGGGTACATGCGGTCGTTCATCAGCTGTTTGATCAGCTTGACCGACTGGGTGTAGCCCCAATGCGCCTCGGGTACCGGGTTCAGCCACACCGCGGCGGGATAGACTTTGGTGATCCGGCCGAGCCACACCGCACCCGATTCCTCGTTGAAATGTTCGACGCTGCCGCCCGGGTGGGTGATTTCATACGCGCTCATCGACGCGTCGCCGACAAAGATCACCTTATAGTCATGGCCATATTTGTGGAGGATGTCCCACATCTGGTGGCGTTCGGACCAGCGGCGCTTGTTGTCCTTCCACACCCCTTCATAGGGGCAATTGTGGAAATAGAAGAACTCGAGGTTCTTGAATTCGGTCGTCGCCGCGCTGAACAATTCTTCGCACAGCTTTATGAACGGGTCCATCGATCCGCCGACGTCGAGGAAGAGCAGCAGCTTGACCGCATTGCGCCGTTCGGGACGCATCTTGATGTCGAGCCAGCCTTGGCGGGCCGTCCCATCGATGGTGCCCGGAATGTCGAGTTCATCCGCCGCACCCTCACGCGCGAATTTGCGCAGGCGGCGCAGCGCGACCTTGATGTTGCGGGTGCCGAGCTCCTTGGTGTTGTCGAGATTGGCGAATTCGCGCTTTTCCCAGACTTTCAGCGCGCGCTTGTGCTTGCTTTCGCCGCCGATGCGGACGCCCTCGGGATTATAGCCCGAATTCCCGAAGGGCGAGGTGCCGCCGGTGCCGATCCACTTGCTGCCGCCCTCGTGGCGCTTCTGCTGTTCCTCGAGCCGCTCTTTCAGCGTCTCCATGATCTTGTCCCAGTCGCCGAGCGACTCGATCGCCGCCATTTCCTCCGGCGTCAGGAATTTCTCGGCGACTGCCTTCAACCAGTCGGCGGGGACGTCGACCGGGTTCTGCCCGTAGTCCGAGATGATGCCCTTGAAGACCTTGTTGAACACTTGGTCGAAGCGGTCGAGCAGGCCTTCATCCTTCACGTAGATCGCGCGGCTGAGGTAATAGAATTGCTCGGGGCTGCGGTCGATTACCTCGCGGTCGAGCGCTTCCAGCAGCATCAGATGCTCTTTCAGGCTGGCGGGAATGCCCGCGGCGCGAAGCTCGTCGAGAAAGCCGAAAAACATGGGGGACGGTTATCGCGTCCGGGTGCCTCGCGCAACTGCTTTACGTAAACGGAAAGAGCGGGGTGGCTGGTTTGCGGCCGCCTATTCTCCCGTTCACATCGAGCGAAGTCGAGATACCCCTCAGCGTGGCGCGAGGTCGATGGGTGTCTCGACTGCGCTCGACACGAACGGAAACGGGAGTGACGGGTAACGACCAGTTGCGGACACCCCCTTTATCGTCACCCCGGGCCTGCCTGCCTTGAAGAAAAAGGCGGGTCCCGGGTCAAGGCCCGGGATGACGGAGTGAGGATAAGCAACGTCCGCTTCCCAACCCATTCCGGCCATCTGCGAGGTCGGTCGGTCGTCTCACCCATTGACGCCCCGTTAACCATTATCCGGCATGACCCGTCGATGAAAATAAGGTGGGTGCGCGCATGAAATATGATCCGATCAATCCGGCAGGCCCGGTGCTCGACCAGTCGGTCGCCAGCGACTGCGGCGAACTGGCCGTGGGATGCAGCGAAGCGGCGGGGCGGATCAAGCGCGCGACCCGTCAGATGGACCGTCAGATCGACGAGCTCGGCCGACTCGAAGAATTTGTGGTGAGCCTGGAATCCGACCAGCGCCAGATCGCCGATTCGACCGACGAAGCGAAATTGCTTTCGGCGCGTGCGTGCGAACAGCTCGACAGCGGCGCCGAACGCGTCAACGCCGCGGTCACCGAATTTCGCTCGGTGATCGACCTCGTCGCGCGGCTCGGTACGCACGTGACCAATTTCGCCGCGGTGATGGAACAAGTGCAGCAGGTCAGCCAGTCGATCGAACAGATCGCCAAGACGACCAACATGCTGGCGCTCAACGCCGCGATCGAGGCCGAGCGCGCCGGTGACGCCGGGCGCACATTCGCCGTCGTCGCCGCCGAAGTGAAAAAGCTGGCGCAGAACACCCGCGGCGCCACCGATGAGATCCGCCGCAGTATCGGCAGCTTGGCGGCCGAAGCGGGCGGGCTTGTCACCGAAATTCAGACTGGGGTCGAACAGTCGAGCCGTGCCGAGGCGCAGTTCGAAACGATTACCGACGCGCTGCACGACGCGACGCATCTGGTGGCGCTGCTCGATGACCAGAGCGACCGGATCGCGCAGTCGAGTGCCATGGTCCATGCCAATGGCGCCAAGGTCCGCGAAGCGGTCGACCGCGTTGTCGGGTCGGTCCGCGACAATCGCTCGACACTGGAAGATACGCGCACGTCGATTTTGTCGATGGAGCATGTGTCGAACCGGATGTTCAATGCGGTGATTTCGGCGGGGGTCTCGCCGCAGGATTCGGCGGTCGTCGATCTGGCCGCCAAGGTTCGCGACAAATTCGTCGCGCTGGCCGAACGGGCGATCGCGAACGGTGAGCTGACGACGGAGCAGCTGTTCGACACCAATTATGTCCGCGTCGCGGGGTCTAACCCCGAACGCTTCCGCACCACATTGTGTGACTGGGCCGACGCCCATTGGCGGCCGCTGTTCGACGATATTGTCGGCAATCATCCCGAAGTGAAGATGTCGTCGGCGGGTGACATGAACGGCTTTCTGCCGACCCACATCACCGAATGTTCGCGCGCCCCGACGGGCGATGTCGCGCACGACACCGCTTATTGCCGCAACGGCCGCATCCTGTTCGACGAGACCGACAAGGCCGCCAAGCGGAGCAACGCCCCCTTCTTCATGGCGGTCTATCGCCAGGAAGGCGACGGCACCAATTATGTCACGGTGCGCAACGTCTATACGCCGGTGGTGATCAACGGGCGGCGTTGGGGCGACGTCGAGGTCGCGTACCAGCTATAGGTAGAGCAGCCCTATCGTCTCCGTTCGTGTCGAGCGAAGTCGAGACACCCATCGAGAGAGCGCCACACCGAGTGGCATCTCGACTTCGCTCGATGCGAACGGGAATTGGGGATACCGGTTGGCCCGAACTCAGCTGCCCTGGCGGCGCGCCATGAACGCCAGCTTTTCGAACAGCATCACATCCTGTTCGTTCTTGAGCAGCGCGCCGTGGAGTGGCGGGATCGCCTTGCCGACGTCGCGGTTCTGGAGGACTTCGAGCGGCATATCCTCGTTCAGCAGCAGTTTCAGCCAGTCGATGAGTTCGCTGGTCGACGGCTTTTTCTTCAAGCCCGGTACGTCGCGGACTTCGTAAAAGATGTCCATCGCGCGGCTAACCAGCGTCTTCTGGATCCCCGGGAAATGGACGTCGACGATCGCGTGCATCGTGTCGCGGTCGGGGAATTTGATATAATGGAAGAAACAGCGGCGCAGGAACGCGTCGGGCAGTTCCTTTTCATTGTTGGATGTGATGACGACGATCGGGCGTTCGACCGCGGTCACCGTCTCGTCGGTCTCGTACACATGGAACGCCATGCGATCGAGTTCCTGAAGCAGATCGTTCGGAAATTCGATGTCGGCCTTGTCGATCTCGTCGATCAGCAGCACGGGCAGCTTGGGCGAGGTAAACGCCTCCCACAATTTGCCCTTGCGAATATAATTGCGGATGTCGTGGACACGCTCTTCGCCGAGCTGTCCGTCGCGCAGCCGCGCGACCGCGTCATATTCGTAGAGGCCTTGCTGGGCTTTCGTCGTCGATTTGATATTCCAGGTGATCAGCGGCGCATCGAACGCCTTGGCGATCTCCTCGGCCAGCACGGTCTTGCCGGTGCCGGGTTCGCCCTTCACCAGCAGCGGGCGACGCAGCAGCGTTGCGGCATTGACCGCGACCTTCAGGTCGTCGGTGGCGATATAGGCGCTGGTTCCATCGAAACGCATGGGCTCGTCTTTCCCTTAACGTGAACGTCAATCAAGGGCGGGCATAGCGAGGGGATGGAGAGCGTGCAAGCTTGTCTCCCCTCCCGCAAGCGGGGAGGGGCAGCGAGACCTGCAAACTTGTCTGCTAGTCGCAGCGGGGTGGGTAGTCGTAGCTTTCCGGCCCACCCCCGACCCCTCCCGCTTGCGGGAGGGGAGAAGATTTACGGATGCGCCCGGCTGGCCGCGCGCACCGCCATCAGATCCCACAACCCGCTGTGCTGTGTTATCAGTTGCTGCGCGCCAAAGATCATCGCGCGTTCGACGGCGGGGCTGTCGGCGACAGTGCCGGCGAGCCTTGCGGTGTCGCGCAGGTCGGGCAGAGCGCAGGTCGGGGGGGTCATGTCGAGCCGCTGGGCGCTGATGTCGAGCAGGACGCGGATCGTCCGCCAGTCGAGCGTCAGCGCGATCGCCGCGCCGACGGCACAGCCGTGGCGATCCGATTCGGCGAGCATGTCGATCGCCTTGCGCTGTGCGGCGACCGCGGCCTCGCATTGCGCCTGACCCTGGGTGCTGGGCACCGGGCCGACCGCCGAGGCAATTTTCGTCAGAAAGGCGCGTTCCTGGACAAAGGCGTCGGCGGCCTCGTCCATCCACTGGCGCGATGCCGGATCGACCGCCTTGCGCGCGGCATTGTCGATGACCCCGGGATGGCGGCCGTGGAGCAGGCAGAGAAAATGGACAGCGTCGGCCAAGTTGCGCATCGCGTCGGGTCCGCTCGACAGCGCGCCGGCGCGGACGTGGGGATGCGCCCCGGTGCCGCCGCTGGCGACCAGCGAATCGAGCATCTCGGCGACGCCGCGCGGCTGCAGCAGGGGCTGGGTCGACTGGCTCAACGCTTGTTCCTCGCCTGTGGCGCGGGCCGCGAGGGCCAGGCCGGTGGAATATCAACCGAGTCATAAAGCCACGTCGTAAACGTCGCGTTTATAGACGGCGGTTGATTTGTACCGGTGCTGTTTCAGTCAGGGACAATTAAAGGGACCGGCCAGCCCCGGGGGAAGCGTGCCGGTCCCATCGGTGATGTCCGTTTGGACACCACCAGCGCGGAATGGCCGAACCCTTGAGAGGGATGGTCGGCCGCTACCGCTTAAGCTGCGAGGGCGAGTTCCTCGATTTTTTCGGCCGGCCGGTCCGTCGGTTCGACGGCGGTCAACAGGGGTTGACCAGCACCGGCGGGTTTGGCGGGGAACAGCAGGCGCGAGGCCAGCACGACGAGGCCGAGCCCAAAATAGCCGACAAAGGTCTCGACCGGGAAGAAGAACAGCGGCGCAACAAAGGCGAGGCGCAGCCACAGCGGGTTAAAGCCGAAATCCTGGCCCACGGCCTCGCAGATACCGAAGAAGGTGTCGCGACGCTGGAAGAGATTGGTGGTTGCGTTGTCCATTTTTTCGTCTTTCGTTGTGGCTGCGATCACGGCCTCGCGCCGATGCCATATGCATCGCAAAGGCCGTGCCAATTTCAGCAGTCCCCGAATTTCCGGGCTTTTTGGGGCCGGTTGCGCTGAACTGCCCGCTCTTGACCGTGAATCCATTCCCATCGCTTGGGAATGATTGCCATTTGATGGGCAGCGCCTGAACCCGTGATGAAGCGCGCCGTATCGCGTGACGACGGCTATCTGGCGTTGAAATGTGAAGATTTAAAGAGGATCGGGCAAAATATTTGTGCGGTGCAGCATTGGGCGGCTCTGCGTCAGAGCAGCGCTCTACGCGTCATTCACGCATGACGCCGGGACGACGGTCAGGAAGCGATCATTTTAGGACATTCTTCTCCCCTCCCGCAGGCGTGAGGGGTCGGGGGTGGGCAGCGACGTCGCGATGGCCCACCCCGCTGCGACTAGGGAGCAAGTCCCAAGTCTCGCTGCCCCTCCCGCTTGCGGGAGGGGACAAGCGAACGTCCGCTCACCACCCCAAAGCCGACATAAAAAGGAGCGGCCCGTTGCCGGACCGCCCCTGATTTCTTTCAACCCCGAACGCTTACTGGTCGAGGAAGCTGCGCATCTTGCGGCTGCGCGATGGGTGCTTCAGCTTGCGGAGCGCCTTCGCCTCGATCTGGCGAATACGTTCGCGCGTCACGCTGAACTGCTGGCCGACTTCCTCCAGCGTGTGATCGGTGTTCATCCCGATGCCGAAGCGCATGCGCAGCACACGTTCTTCACGCGGCGTCAGCGACGCCAGGACACGCGTAACCGTTTCCTTGAGGTTCGACTGCACCGCGGCATCGACCGGGATGACGGCATTCTTGTCCTCGATGAAATCGCCGAGGTGGCTGTCTTCCTCGTCGCCGATCGGCGTTTCGAGGGAGATCGGCTCCTTGGCGATCTTCATCACCTTGCGGACCTTTTCGAGCGGCATCGACAGACGCTCGGCCATTTCCTCGGGGGTCGGCTCGCGGCCGCTTTCGTGGAGGAACTGGCGGCTGCAACGCACCAGCTTGTTGATCGTCTCGATCATATGGACCGGGATACGGATCGTTCTTGCCTGATCTGCAATGCTGCGGGTGATCGCCTGACGGATCCACCAGGTCGCATAGGTGCTGAACTTGTAACCGCGGCGATACTCGAACTTGTCGACCGCCTTCATCAGGCCGATATTGCCTTCCTGAATGAGGTCGAGGAATTGCAGGCCGCGGTTCGTATATTTCTTGGCGATCGAGATCACGAGCCGCAGATTCGCCTCGACCATTTCCTTCTTGGCAATCCGTGCTTCGCGCTCGCCCTTCTGGACCATGTTCACGACGCGGCGGAATTCGGTCAGGCTCATGCCCGCGGCTTGCGCGATTTCCGAGATTTCGATGCGGATGCGATCGACCGCGCCGGCTTCGTTTTCGGCAAAAGCAACCCATTTCTTGTCGATCGCCTTGACGCTATCGATCCAGTTTTCTTCCAGCTCGCGCCCGACATAATTGTCGAGAAACGCCTTGCGCGGCACCTTGTGGCGCTCGGCCAGGCGCAGCATCTGGCCGCCCAGCGCGGTCAGGCGGCGGTTATAACTGTAAAGCTGATCGACCAGATATTCGATCTTGGTGTTGTGGAACTGCACGCCTTCGACCTGCGCGGTGAGGTCTTCACGCAGCTTGTGATATTTTTTTTCCGACGCCGCGGGAAATTCGCCAATGCCCGACAACGCCTCGAGCCGCGCATCCTGCAGTTTCGAAAACGCCTTGAAGCTTTTGGTGATGTTCGCGAACTTCTCGAGCGCATCGGGCTTGAGCAGCTCTTCCATCGCGGCGAGGCTGAGAGTGTTGTCTTCCTCATCCTCCTCAAAGGTTTCGCGCTTGCCTGACGAGCTTTCGCCGTCCTCGTCGTCCGAGCTTGCTTCGGGTTCTTCCTCGACCTCGTCCTCGTCCTTGAACGAGACGCCGGCCGTCTTCTCGCTGATCTCGCCGTTATCCTCGGCGCCCTCTTCCTCGAGATTCTCGGGCGCCGGGTCCTTCGACAACATCGCTTCCAGATCGACGATCTCGCGCAGTTGCATATCGCCGTTGTTCAGCGCGTTCGACCATTCGATGATCGCATTAAACGTCAACGGGCTTTCGCACAGCCCCAGGATCATCGTGTCGCGACCAGCCTCGATGCGCTTTGCGATCGCGATTTCGCCTTCGCGGCTGAGCAGCTCGACCGCGCCCATTTCGCGCAGGTACATGCGAACGGGATCGTCGGTGCGATCGACCGTTTCCTTCTTCTTTTCGATCGCGGGGTTCGAAACCGAACCGGTCCCGGCGCTGACATCGACTTCGTCGTCGGGTTCGGCGTCGGCCTCTTCCTGCACATCTTCGTCGCTTTCGACGATGTTGATGCCCATGTCGGAAATCGCCGACATGATGTCCTCGATCTGCTCGGACGACATCTCGTCCTGCGGCAAGGCAGCATTCAGCTCGTCATAGGTCAAATACCCGCGCTTCTTGCCGCGCGCGATCAGCTTTTTGACGTCGGCCTCGTTGAGGTCGATCAGCGGGCCGTCGGTATCGGCTTCGGTTTCGGCTGCGGTGTTCTTGGTGGCCATATATGTTCCTGCCTTGGGGGCAATCAGTGGGTCAGCCTGGGCTGCTGTCGGACAGCGCGGCCAGGCGGCGGGTCAATTCCTCGTCCATCGCGCGCAGCTTTTGCTGCCGCGCATGGCCTTCGTCGTCCATCGAGCGCATGTAATCCGCGGTGGCTTCGGCAAGCCGGGTGCGAATTTCAGGCTGGGTCACCAGCACGCCGATATATTCATCCAGGTCGCGAAGCGCCGTTTCCCGCGCTGCATCAACCTCTTCGCCGTCAAGCCTGCGATTGAACGAGAAGTGCATTCCGTCGGCTCTGAGCAATGTCATCGCCCTATTATACACTTTCATTGGCTCCAATATGGCAAGCAACCCCTCGCAATCAAGCCCTTCCTGTGCACCCGCGCTGTCAAGCATTGCGCCAAGCAGTTCGGCGTCGCTGGAATCGGTGACCGCGAGCCGCGTCAGCGCCTCCTCATTACGCCGCAGCGCTTCGGGAAAACGCAGCAATCCGCCGATCAACGCCGCTGCATAGTGGCCGCCAATGCCGATCTGGCCGATCGACCGCGCTTCGTCGACCGGAGGCTGGAGCCGCGGGTCAGGACCGAAACGGCGATTGCCGCTTCCTCGCGGCGGGTTCGGTGTCCACGGCTGGCGCTGCGCGCGCTCCGGCTGCTTGCGCGCGAACAACGTGTCGAGCCGTTCGCGGAACGCCTCGCGATAATGGTGGCGCACGTCGGGGTCCTGAATTTCATCGGCATGGCCGAGCAGCCGAGTCTTGAGCGCGGCGCGTTCCTCGGGGGTCGCGAGCGGCCCTGCTGCGACCTCATGCGCCCACAGGCGTTCGACGAGCGGCTGCGCCTCGTCGAGCAAGGCGGTGAAGCCTTCGGCGCCGCGGGCGCGGACGATATCGTCGGGATCCTGTCCCGGGGGCAGAACCGCAAATGCGAGACTGAAACCTGGTCGCAGCAACGGCAGCGCGCGCATCGCGGCGCGCATCGCCGCTTTCTGTCCCGCCGCGTCGCCGTCGAAGCAGAGCACCGGCACCGGCACCATCCGCCAGATCAGCCCAAGCTGCGCCTCCGTCAGCGCGGTGCCGAGCGGCGCGACCGCGTCGGCGATCCCCGCCTCGGCCAGCGCGATGACGTCCATATAGCCTTCGACGACGATGATCCGGTTCGTCTGCCGCGACGTCGGGCTGGCTTTGTCGAGATTGTAGAGAACGCGGCCCTTGTCGAAGAGCGGCGTGTCGGGCGAATTCAGATATTTGGGCTCGCCATCGCCCAAAATGCGCCCGCCGAACGCGATCACCCGCCCGCGCGCGTCGCGGATCGGGATCATCAACCGGCCACGGAAGCGGTCGTAAGGCTCCTTGCCCTCGACTTCGATCAGCATCCCCGATTCGACCAGCATCGCGCTCGGGAATTTCTTGAGCGCTTCCTTGAGCGCGCTGCGGCTATCGGGGGCAAGGCCGAAGCCGAACGCCCGCCGCGTCGGGTCGGATATGCCGCGCTTCGCCAAATAGTCGCGCGCCGGCGCGCCGTTGCTGCTGTCGAGTTGCTGGGTGAACCAGTCGGCCGCACCCTGCACCACATCGCGCAGACTCGCCGCCTCCTCGGCCTTTTTCGCGGCGCGCGGGTCGGCGGCGGGAACCTCCATCCCGGCCTCGGCGGCTAGCTCCTTGACCGCATCCATGAACGACAGCCCGCGCTGGTCGGTCATCCAGCGGATCGCATCGCCATGCGCGCTGCACCCGAAGCAGTGGTAGAAGCCCTTTTCGTCGTTGATCGTGAAGCTGGGCGTCTTTTCATTGTGGAAGGGGCAGCAGGCCTTATATTCGCGGCCGGCGCGGGTGACCTTCACCGTGCGACCGATCAGGGTCGATAGCGTGACGCGCGCGCGCAGTTCGTCCAGCCATTGCGGGGTGAGGGTCATGAGCGGGCCATGCCCACCCCTGACCCCTCCCGCAAGCGGGAGAGGAGGCGGTCTGCGTGAGGTGTCACTTGTCCCCCTCCCGCTTGCGGGAGGGGTTAGGGGTGGGCAGAAGGGCAAGGCTGCGTTCGATCTCGAACACGACGCCGTCGATATTCGTCATGACATCGCTGTTCGTGAAGCGAAGAACCCGATAACCGTTTTCGGTAAGCCAAAGATCCCGGCGTTCGTCATAGGCCTGACGCATATCGTGCGAATATCCATCGAGTTCGACTATCAACTGCGCTTCCCGGCAAAGAAAGTCGGCGAAGTAAGGACCAGCCGGCATCTGTCGGCTGAATTTCCAGCCGCCGATTTTTCGTCCGGATAGACAGCGCCATAGTGTCCGCTCGGCGGGCGTTGCCGCGTTGCGCAACTCCTTGGCTCGCACTGTGTTGCGGGGCTGAAACTGTCCATCCATTGAATGGCGGTATGCCCACCCCCGACCCCTCCCGCAAGCGGGAGGGGAGAGGTAAGATTGCGGTCCAGTCCCCCTCCCGCTTGCGGGAGGGGTTAGGGGTGGGCGACGCCTTCGGTGGCCTTAGCTAAGCGCCGCCTTCACCCACCCGCTCGCCTTGCTCATATCGAGTTCGGAGCCGTGGCGTTCCTTTACCGCGGCCATGACCTTGCCCATGTCCTTCAGGCTGGCGGCGCCGAGTTCGGTGGCGATCGCCTTGATCGCGGCCATTGCGTCGTCGTCGGAAAGCTGTGCGGGCAGGAAATCTTCGATCACGACAACCTCGGCCGCCTCGATGTCGGCGAGCTCCTGACGGTTGCCCTGTTCGTACAGCGCGATCGACTCGCGGCGCTGTTTCACCATCTTCTGCAGCACGTCGGTGACCAGCACATCGTCGTCGGCCGGCGGGGTGCCGGTGCGCAGTTCGATGTCCTTGTCCTTGATCTTGGCCAGCATCAGCCGGATGGTGCCGAGCCGCGCCTTGTCGCCGGCTTTCATCGCGGTGACCTGCGCAGCCTTGATGTCGTCACGAATCATGCGTGTCCCCATGCGCTGCAAATTTCGGAAAGACCCTCTCTAGCGGGAAGATTCCGAATTCGATAGCTTGTGAATCACTTTTTTGCTGCCTAGTTGATCGGCCGTTTAGCCCCCCGTCCGGAGCATGTTGAATGGCACCTGCCAACCCCTCTGCCGCGCCTGCAAGCCAGCCCGATGGCGCCACCGGCGTCCTCGTTCTTGCCGATGGCACCGTCCTGTGGGGCGTCGGTTATGGCGCGGCCGGTGCGGGGGTGGGCGAGATTTGTTTCAACACCGCGATGACCGGCTATCAGGAAATCCTGACCGACCCCAGCTATGCGGGTCAGATCATCACCTTCACCTTTCCGCACATCGGCAATGTCGGCGCGAACCCCGACGATATGGAACGCGAAAAACGCGCCGCGATCGGTTGTGTCACGCGCGAGCTGCCGACGCTGCCCAGCAATTTCCGCAGCGTGCAGACTTTGCCCGAATGGATGGCGGCGCAGGGGCTGATCGGCCTCGCCGGCATCGACACGCGCGCGCTGACCCGCCGCATCCGCGACGGCGGCGCGCCGACCGGGGTGGTGGCGCATCATGCCGAGGGCAAGTTCGATCTCGATAAGCTGTTGATGCTGGCGCAGGGCTGGCCGGGGCTGGAAGGCATGGACCTGGCCAAGACCGTCACCCGCGAGCGGCAGGGTGCGTGGGATGCGGGGGTTTGGGCGCTTGGAAAGGGCTATGCCTCTTCCCCCCTCCCGCTTGCGGGAGGGGTCGGGGGTGGGCCGAATTCTGCGCCGACATCTGAGGACATGCCCACCCCTAACCCCTCCCGCGAGCGGGAGGGGGAAAAGAAGCCCCACGTCGTCGCCATCGACTACGGCGCCAAAGACAATATCTTCCGCAGCCTGGTCCACGCCGGTGCGCGCGTCACCGTGGTGCCCGCAAAGACCAGCCTTGAAGACATCGTCGCGCTGCGCCCCGCGGGGGTGTTCCTGTCGAACGGCCCCGGCGATCCGGCGGCGACGGGCGATTATGCGGTGCCGGTGATCAAGGGGCTGCTCGAACGCAATGTCCCGATCTTCGGCATCTGCCTTGGCCACCAGCTGCTCGCGCTCGCCGCGGGGGCGAGGACGGTGAAGATGCATCAGGGGCATCGCGGCGCGAACCATCCGGTGCAGCGTGTCGGTGGCGATTTCGGCGACGGCATCGTCGAGATCACCAGCATGAACCACGGCTTCGCGGTCGACGCCTCGACCCTGCCGGGCGGCGTGGTCGAGACGCACAAAAGCCTGTTCGACGGATCGAACTGCGGCATCGCGATCACGGGGAAGAATGCGTTCAGCGTGCAATATCACCCCGAGGCGAGCCCGGGGCCGCAGGACAGCTTCTATTTGTTCGAGAAGTTTGTGGGAAATCTAAGGTAAATGGCGCTTCAGCCCGATCCTCCCAATCTCAACGTGCTAAGAGACGATCTGCTTGTCGCGCTGGCGGCGCAGGGGTCTTCCAACACGAAGCCTTTAAGCCCGATTGCGGTACTTAGAGAAGCTCGGTCAGATGTGAACTGGGACGAGAACCCTCAGCTTGCTCGCGACGCGGGTTGGTTATTGATCCGTAATGAGCCGTCATTTGCTCGGTCTATCCGTGACAGTGATAAGCCGGCCATGATGCTTTTAGCACTAACTGCTGCCGGAAAAGCACGAGCGTCAGAAATTAGCGAGGCCCGCAAGCCGCTCACTTGGAAACAGCGTCTTAGCAAAATCCCCGTCGGCAAGGGGATTTGGGAAACCACAAAACTTCTTCTGGCTGCTGCCGCTGGCGCCGCTGCAAAATCATATTTCGGATAAAAAAATGCCCAAAAGAACCGACATCCAATCCATCCTCGTCATCGGCGCTGGCCCGATCGTTATCGGTCAGGCGTGCGAGTTCGACTATTCGGGGACGCAGGCGATCAAGGCGCTGAAGGAGGAGGGCTATCGCATCGTCCTCGTCAACTCCAACCCCGCGACGATCATGACCGATCCCGACCTGGCCGACGCCACTTATGTGGAGCCGATCACGCCCGAGATCGTTGCGAAGATCATCGCCAAGGAGGTTGCGCTGCATCCGGGCGGCTGGGCGGTGCTGCCGACCATGGGCGGGCAGACCGCGCTCAACACCGCGCTGGCGCTGTTCAACGACGGCACCTTGACCAAATATGGCGTCGAGATGATCGGCGCCGATGCCGAGGCGATCGACAAGGCCGAGGACCGGATCAAGTTCCGCGACGCGATGACCAAGATCGGGCTCGAAAGCGCGCGCTCAGGCATCGCGCACACGCTCGACGAGGCGCTCGCGGTGCTCGAACGCACCGGCTTGCCATCGATCATTCGCCCGTCGTTCACGCTGGGCGGCACCGGCGGCGGCATCGCGTATAACCGCGAGGAGTTCGAGCATATCGTCCGCGGCGGCCTGATCGCCTCGCCGACCACCGAAGTCCTGATCGAGGAATCGCTCCTCGGCTGGAAAGAATATGAGATGGAGGTGGTGCGCGACCGCAAGGACAATTGCATCATCATCTGTTCGATCGAAAATGTCGATCCGATGGGCGTGCACACGGGCGACAGCATCACCGTCGCCCCGGCGCTGACGCTGACCGACAAGGAATATCAGATCATGCGCAACGCGAGCATCGCGTGCCTGCGCGAGATCGGGGTCGAGACCGGCGGGTCGAACGTCCAGTTCGCGGTGAATCCCAAGGACGGCCGCCTGATCGTGATCGAGATGAACCCGCGCGTGTCGCGCTCGTCGGCGCTGGCGTCAAAGGCGACGGGCTTCCCGATCGCGAAGGTCGCGGCGAAGCTGGCGGTCGGCTATACGCTCGACGAGATCATGAACGACATCACCGGGGTCACCCCGGCGTCGTTCGAACCGACGATCGATTATGTCGTCACCAAGATCCCGCGCTTCGCCTTCGAGAAATTCAAGGGCGCCGAGGCGGTGCTGTCGACCGCGATGAAATCGGTCGGCGAGGTGATGGCGATCGGGCGGACGATCCACGAATCTTTGCAAAAGGCGCTGCGCGGGCTGGAAACCGGCCTGTCGGGCTTCAACTTCGTCGATCGCTTGAAAGGCGCGACCCACGACCAGCTGCGCAGCGAGCTGGCCAAGGCGACCCCCGACCGGTTGCTCAACGCCGCGCAAGCGATCCGCGAGGGGCTACCGCTCAGCGAAATCAACCGCATCGCGGGTTACGACATGTGGTTCCTCGAACGCATCGAGGAAATCGTCGAGGCCGAGAAGCAAGTGTGCCGCGACGGTCTGCCGCGCGATGCCGAGGGACTGCGCAAGCTGAAAGCCATGGGCTTTTCGGACAAGCGGCTCGCCTATCTCGCGCTGCAATCGGCGAACCTGCAACCGGGCACGCGCCGTGCGACGGCCAGCGGCCGCGGGCTGATCCACGAAGCGGTCAAGGCGATGACCGGCGGCGTGACCGAGATGGAAGTGCGCCAGCTCCGCCACAAGCTCGGCGTCCGCCCGGTGTTCAAGACCATCGACACCTGCGCCGCCGAATTCGCGGCGCAGACCCCCTATCTCTATTCGACCTACGAAGCCCCAACCTTTGGCGAACCCGAATGCGAGGCGAACCCGAGCGACCGGAAAAAGATCGTCATCCTCGGCGGCGGTCCGAACCGGATCGGGCAGGGGATCGAGTTCGACTATTGCTGCTGTCACGCCTGCTTCGCGCTCGAAGAGGCGGGCTATGAGACGATCATGATCAACTGCAATCCGGAAACGGTGAGCACCGATTATGATACCTCCGACCGCCTCTATTTCGAACCGCTGACCGCCGAGGATGTGCTCGAAATCCTGCACGTCGAGCAGCAGAACGGTACGCTCGTCGGCGTCATCGTCCAGTTCGGCGGCCAGACCCCGCTGAAGCTGGCGCAGGCGCTGTCCGACGCTGGCATCCCGATCCTCGGAACCTCGCCTGACGCGATCGACCTCGCCGAAGACCGCGAGCGCTTTGCGGCGCTGATCAACAAGCTCGGCCTCAAGCAGCCCGAAAACGGCATCGCGCGCAGCCGCGAAGAGGCGATCGCGGTCGCGACGCGCATCGGCTATCCGGTGCTGACCCGCCCGTCCTATGTGCTCGGTGGCCGCGCGATGGAAATCGTCGACGATCAGGCCCAGCTCGAAAATTATATCGAGACCGCGGTGCAGGTATCGGGCGACTCGCCGGTGCTGATCGACCGCTACCTGCGCGACGCGATCGAGGTCGATGTCGATGCGCTGTGCGACGGCACCGATGTCGTGGTCGCGGGGGTGCTCCAGCATATCGAGGAAGCCGGGGTCCATTCGGGCGACAGCGCCTGCTCGATCCCACCGTACAGCCTGTCCGCCGACATCATCGCCGAAATCGAGCGCCAGACCGAATTGCTTGCGCGCGCGCTCGAAGTCCGCGGGCTGATGAACATCCAGTTCGCGGTCAAGGGCGACGACGTCTATCTGATCGAGGTCAACCCGCGCGCCAGCCGCACCGTGCCGTTCGTCGCCAAGGCCGTCGGCTCGCCGATCGCCAAGATCGCGGCGCGGGTGATGGCGGGCGAAAAGCTCGCCGACCTGCCCAAGATCAACCGCGACATCAAACATGTCGCGGTGAAGGAGGCGGTGTTCCCCTTTGCGCGCTTCCCCGGCACCGATCCGGTGCTGTCGCCGGAAATGAAATCCACCGGCGAAGTCATGGGAATCGACAGCAATTTCAACCTGGCGTTCGCCAAGGCCCAGCTGGGGGCCGGCGACCGCCTGCCGACCGATGGCCGAGTCTTCGTGTCGGTCAAGGACAGCGACAAGCCGCGGGTTCTCGACTCGGTTCGCCGCCTGACCGGCTGGGGATGGAAAGTGATCGCCACCGGCGGCACCGCCGATTATCTGACCGGCGAGGGGATCGCGGTCGAGCGCGTCAACAAGGTCGCCGAGGGCCGGCCGCATATCGTCGACCGGATCAAGGACGGCGATGTGCAACTGATCTTCAACACCACCGAGGGGTGGCAGAGCCTGCAGGATTCGCAATCGATCCGGGCCTCGGCGCTCGCCGCCGATGTCGCTTATTACACGACCGCGGCAGGCAGCGATGCCGCGACCCACGCGATCGGGGCGCTGCGCGCGCACTCTCTTGAAGTAAAGCCGCTTCAAGACTATTATTGAACCAACACCGCCCCCCGACATTGACGGAAAAGCGGCGCAGCCGCCCGGCGAAACTTCGCTGGCGGAGAGTTATTGACGAAGGAAGACGAAGAATGGCGAGCGTAGAAAAAGTGCCGATGCTGCAAGAAGGCTATGAAAAGCTGAATGCACAACTGGCGGATTTCAAGGCTGAACGCCCGATCATCGTCGAGGCGATCGAGGTCGCGCGGGCGCACGGCGACCTGAGCGAAAACGCCGAATATCATGCGGCCAAGGAACGCCAGGGGCAGGTCGAGGCGTCGATCGGCGACCTGGAAGACAAGCTGTCGCGCGCGCAGATCATCGACCCGACGACGCTGTCGGGCGATCGCATCGTCTTTGGCGCGACTGTGTCGCTGCTCGACGAAGACGAAAAGCCGGTGAAATATCAGATCGTCGGCCTGGCCGAAGCCGACGCCCGCGTCGGGCGGATCAGCTATAACAGCCCGCTCGGCCGCGCGCTGATCGGTCGCCGGGTCAAGGACGAGATCGAAGTCACCGTGCCTGCCGGCGACAAATATTATGTGGTGAAGAAAATCGAATTCATCTGATGGATTGTTGACGATGAAGCCGCAGGAAGCGCCGCTGGTCACGGGCTATGCGCTCGTCTGCGTTATCGTCTTTGTCCTATTGTGGATTACCGGGTTCCAGGTCGATGCGATCATTCGCGCGGGGTTTATTCCCGCGCGGTTCGGGTCGGAACTCATCGTCCCGCCGGGGACGATGACGCCGTTCTTTCTCACCCCGCTAACCTCGGCATTTCTGCATGGCGGGGTGCTGCACATCGTCTTTAACATCGTTGTGCTGCTCTTCATCGGCCGTCAGCTGGAGGCGCCGCTCGGGTCAAAGGCGATGGCGGTGCTGCTGCTCGCGGGGGCTTATGGCGGCGCGTTCGCCCAGTTTCTGGCCGATCCGCAGTCGGCGGTCCCGATGATCGGCGCCAGCGGCGCGATCTCGGCAGTCATCGCGGTTTTCGCGCTCATTTTCAGCCGCTCACAGGCGCCAGCCATTGGCCCCATTCCCAGCCATTGGGTGCGCGCGCTGTGGCTGGCCGCGGCGTGGATCGGCGTGCAGTTGCTGATCGGCCTGGCCGGCGGCGGCGGGTTTGGCGCGATCGCGATCTGGGCGCATGTCGGTGGCTTTCTGGCCGGACTGCTGCTGGCAAGGCCGTTGCTGCGTTGGCGGTTCGGGGCGCGGTAGCCTCGATCTATAGAATCCGTTCGCATCGAGCGAAGTCGAGATGCCCGCCGGAGTGGCGCAAGGCCGATGGGTGTCTCGACTTCGCTCGACGCGAACGGAATTAGAGGGCTTCCAGCAACCCGCCCGCCAGCAACATCGCGACCCGCACATCAATCCCGCATCCCTCGGCACGTTTCGCCGCGACGAAATCGGCGATGCTGTTCAGCGGCACGCGGTGGACGATGATGTCCTCGCCGCCGACCCCGCCGCCGTCGCTGACCTTGGTCAAACCAGTCGCAACGAGCAGGGTGAAGCTTTCGCTGACCATCCCGGGCGAGCTGTAAAACTCGCCCACCGTGCGCCAATGCGCGGCGCGATAGCCGGTTTCCTCTTCAAGTTCGCGTTCGGCGGCGATTTCGGGCGCTTCGCCCGCCGCCTCGTCGCCGACAAGACCCGCAGGCAGTTCGAGGCACTGGATCTTCATTGGCACGCGATATTGTTCGACCAGGATGACGTGGCGACCGTCCGCGGCGTCGTCGATTGCCAGGATCACCGCGGCATGGATGCCGCGCGACCGCGAGACATATTCCCACGTTCCTTGCTGCTTTACGGTGATGAAGCGGCCTTCCCAGCGCGTCTCGATCGGGGCTTCGGGGGCAGGGCGGGTCACGGGTGTTTCCTAAAGCTCGATCAGGCGGTCGGGGAGCTCGTTGGGATTCTCGCTGCCGCGCGGGAAATGCTCGGCCAGCACGACGCCCATCTGCTTGACCGCTTCCGCCATGCCTTCGCCGGGTCGGCCGGCACGCACCTGTTCGATCAGCGCCGCCATCGCGTCGCCCCAGACCTCCGGCGCGACTTTCGCCGCGATCGCTTCGTCGGCGACGATGTCGGCGCGGTGTTCGCGCAGGCTGAGGTAAAGCAGGATGCCGGTGCGGCCCATCGTCTTTGCCTCGGTGCCGACCTTGAACAGATCGATCGCCCGGGCGCGGACCCGCCCCGCCTTGATCGCGCGTGGAGTCAGCGCGAGCCGCAGCGGGCGCCAGAGCAGGATCAGCCAGACCCCGATCCATTTGAGCACGCCGATGGCGATGACCGTGCCCAGCCATTCATTCGCCGTGATCTCGTGCCCCCAACCGCCGGTTATCTGATCATAGAGGTTGCGGTAGAATTCGGGGAAGAGCGCGACCACCGACATCGCGATGAACGCGATGACGCTGGCCCAGACGAGCGCGACATCGTCATAATCGTTCGACTGTCCGGCGATGACCGTGACGATTTCGCCATTGGTGTGCTTTTCCGCCGCTGCGACCGCTGCTGTGACAATGTCGTGGTCGGCTTCGCTGACGTGACTGACTTTCATGTGCCGCGCTCCCTACCAGCCGCCGGAGGCGCCGCCGCCCCCGAAAGAACCGCCGCCGCCCGAAAACCCGCCAAAGCCACCGCCACTGCCGCCGCCCCAGCTCGATCCGCCACCGCCCCAGGATGAGCCGCCTCCGCCGCCGCCCCAGTCGTTGCCGCCCCAGATGATGATCGGGACATCCCATGGCCGCCCCTTGCGACGTTTCTTGCCGCGTTGCCCGAGGCGCGAGAGCATCGGCAGGACAAAGAAGATCAGGATGATGAAGCCCACAAAGAAAAGCCCGCCGAAATCGCCGTCGTCGGCGCGGTCGCGTTGCTGTGCCGCCGCTGCCTGCGCGCGCGCTGCGGCTTCCTCGGGGGGCAGCTGGATTTGCTCGACGATCGCGTTGACGCCATCCTGGATGCCGCCGGGCATGTCGCCCGCCTTGAACTTGGGGGTCACGACATCGCGGA
This sequence comes from Sphingopyxis sp., assembly GCF_965279725.1. GTDB lineage: Bacteria > Pseudomonadota > Alphaproteobacteria > Sphingomonadales > Sphingomonadaceae > Sphingopyxis. The sequence continues at coordinate 615,885 of NZ_CBDIIL010000001.1, read as the reverse complement.
TGATCCGCCCCGACAGCGCGTCGGTGAGCACTGGCTCAAGCCCCAGCCCGACCGCGATATTCATCCGTCGCTCGTTGGGCGCGATCAGGAAAACGGCACCGTCGTCCTTCTCGGCATCGCCGATCCCCCACGCCCGGCCCAGCTTGTAGCCATAGTCGGCAATATCATTGCCCTCGAGATTGCTGACCGTCGCAACGACCAGCTGATGACCGGTTTTCGTCTCCAATTCCAGAAGCTGCGCATTGAGCGCCGCTTCCTCGGCTGCCGGGATGATATCGGCCTGATCGACGACCGGTGCGCCCGCGAGTTTGGGGAAGGTCTGCGCGGCGGCGGGGGCAGCCGTCAGCAACAGCAGCCCGGTCAGGGCCGCCGTTGCCAGCGGGCGAAAGAAAGCGCTCAGGCCCAATTTATCGATCAAAACTTGACCGTCGGCGCCTGGTTCGCGTTCGGCGTCACTGCGCGATACGGCGTCATCGGCTTGGCGCCATGAACGATCTTGGCGCCGATGATGTCGGGGAAGGTGCGGATCGTCGTATTATAATCCTGCACCGCGCCATTATAGTCCTGCACCGACACGTTGATGCGGTTTTCGGTGCCTTCGAGCTGGGTCATCAGGTCGGCGAAGCGCGCTTGGCTGGCGAGAGTCGGATAGGCTTCAACGGTGGCAATCAACCGACCGAGCGCGCCTGTTACCTGTCCCTGTGCCTGCTGGAATGCTTGCACCTTTTCAGGGCTGTTAAGGTCGTCTGTGCTGAGCTTGATTTGAGTGGCCGACGCCCGCGCCTGCATAACGCCTTCCAGCGTCGATTGCTCGATCTGCGACGCGCCCTTGGCGGTTTCGACCAGGTTGGGGATCAGGTCGGCGCGGCGCTGGTATGCGGCCTCGACATTCGCCCATTTCGCTTTGGCGGCTTCTTCCTTGGTGGGGACGCTGTTGATGCCGCACGCGGACAGCGACATTGCGGCAACGGGGATAATCATCCAACGGGCGGAACGGAAAGTCATGGGTCAGGCACTCCCTCCGCGCGGCACGGCGCCGCGCCAACTGCTTTAATATAGTAAGACGCTCCGCCCCCCGCAATCATTGACGGAGATAATCCTATCAGGCAGTCTGGAATCGCAGGCGCACAGACCAAGGGGATAAAACATGATCAAGGATTTCAAGGCGTTCCTCAACCAAGGCAATGTGATGGGGCTGGCCGTCGGTGTCATCATTGGCGCCGCGTTCGGGACCATCGTCAAGTCGCTGACCGACGACGTGTTGATGCCCTTCATTGGCTTTGTCACCGGCGGCGGAGTCGATTTCACCAACAAATATCTGATCCTGGCCGGTGGCGAGAAGGTGACCGAAGGCATGACGCTGGCCGCCGCTAAGGCATCGGGCGCGAATGTCATGGCGCTCGGAAGCTTCGTCACCGCCGTGATCAACTTTATCCTGCTCGCGTTCGTCGTCTTCCTGCTGGTGCGGCAGGCGAGCAAGTTCATCAAGCCGGCTGAAGAGGCGCCTGCTGGTCCGACCGAAGTCGATATCCTTACCGAAATCCGCGACGAGCTGAAAAAGCGGCCGTGATCGATCGGCGATGAAATGCACGCCCGCCCTTTCCATCGGAGGGCGTCCACCCTATATAGGTCAGGTCGGTTTCGGCCGACTATGGTGATAAATGGTGTCGTGAAATAGATACAGCGGACCCGGGGGCAGTACCCGGCGGCTCCACCACAATCCCGCCTTCCGTCGAGGAAAAGCGGGCTTCTGAGGGGGCCGAACCAGGATCGACGTGTGTTCAAAGACGATATTTTTGCCCGGGCTGAGTAACCCGTTCAAGGCTCAAAACCAATAGGTGCTAACGATAACGAAGCACTCGCTCTGGCTGCGTAACCTTTAGGCCTCACGGCCGAAAGTTATTCAAAGAGAGCGCGGTTCGGACCGAACCGGGCAACAGAATCGGATACCAGCGGCTGGGGACGAGCCGGGCAACAGAATCGTCCCACCTTTCCTTCAATCCTCCTCCTCCTCGTCATTCCCGCGAAAGCGGGAACCCGGTTTCGGCGTCCGATTAGGCAAGCCGGAGCGGGGAGGCGATAGGCTAGTCCGCTGGGTTCCCGCTTTCGCAGGGCGGGAATGACGAGGGAGGGGCGTTCAATGCGCCCCCTCGCAGTGTCCATGATCACCTAGCGCCTCAATCACGCGGCAGTCGGCGGCAATCCCACCGCGGCACCGCCCGACGATGCGCGTCAGTTCATCGCGAAGCAGCGTGAGCTGTATGATCTTTTCCTCGACCTGCTCCAGATGTCGGCTCGCGATGCGGTCGGCCTCGCTGCAATCGCGCCCCGGATCGTCCGACAGGTCGAGCAGCGAACGGATTTCTTCGATCGGGAACCCCAGGTCGCGGGAATGGCGCACAAATGCCAGCCGCGCGCGGTGCGCATTGCTATAGCTGCGATAGTTCGCCGCGGTGCGATCGGGCGCCGGCAGCAATCCGATGCGCTCATAATAGCGGATGGTTTCGATATTGGTCCCGGTCGCCCGCGACAGTTCGCCGATTTTCATTGCTTGACCCTGTAGTTGCTACAGAGTGCATATAGGGTGCCGACTCGAAGATCAAAGGAGCCTCGACATTGTCCGACCAATGCTGTGCCGGTGCCAGCGGCAAGACCGCGCTGAACGACCCGCGCTGGCGGCGCATCCTGTGGATCGCGCTGCTGATCAACGCCGCGATGTTTGGCGTCGAGATTGTCGCAGGGGTTGCCGCGGACTCGCGCGCGCTCCAGGCCGACGCGCTCGATTTCCTCGGTGATGCCGCCAATTATGCGATCAGCCTGGGCGTGGCCGGGATGGCGCTCGCGTGGCGCGCTCGCGCAGCCTTGCTCAAGGCTGTGACGATGCTTGTCTTTGGGCTGTGGGTATTCGGTTCGGCGGTCTGGGGCTTCATCAGCGGATCGGCGCCGCAAGCCGAAACGATGGGGCTGATCGGCGCCCTCGCGCTCGCCGCCAATGTCGCGGTCGCGCTGATGCTCTATCGCTATCGCACGGGCGATGCGAACATGCGCTCGGTTTGGATATGCTCGCGCAACGACGCGATCGGCAATGTCGCTGTCATGGGCGCAGCGCTCGGCGTATTCGGCACCGGGCAAAGCTGGCCCGACCTCGCGGTGGCGGCGATCATGGCGGTACTCGCGATCTGGGGCAGCATCGAGGTGTTCCGTCAGGCGCGCGGCGAACTGGCCGTCGTGCCGGCATCCGGTCGCTGACGGATCGGCCCGACGACGGCGTTGCAGATTGCCGGTGCGAAAAGAGCCCCGCCGATATTCGACGGGGCTCTTCCAGGTCGCACACAGCACATACTGGCGAAGACCCTCGCCCCGTCGTCCTGGGTCGCGTAGAACGACAGGAATATCTTGAGCCGGATCGCTTCGACGCACAGCGGTTCGCCGAAAATGAATCCGGCGCCCTGGGTCGAAAGGACAGCCCCCTTAGTCCTTGCGAACGGACCTTTATTTCGGCCGGGAGAAGGGGTCATCCCCCTGCCGGGGGGTGGTCAACTTAAGATGGGGGCCAGCAGCCGCATCAATCCGGCTTCGCTGTCGACGCTGCATTTAAGATAGAGCTGCTTGATCTGCCCACGCAGTGTTTCGGTGGTGACACCGCGCTCGGCGGCAATCTGCGGTCGGCCCTTGCCTTCGAAAAGTCGCACCGCAATGTCCGCCTCGGCCGGGCTGAGACGGTAAATCGCACTCAGATAGTGCGTTACGCCGGCCCGGTCGCGGTTGGGTCCGTTGGCGATCAGGATCGCGTGCGGCAGTTTGCCGAGCGACCAGCCGCGTTCGGGAAGGCAAAACCCCTCGATCACAATCGGCGGCCGGCCTTCGGCGGTGGCAACCTTGGTTCTGGCGTGATCCATCCCGCCGTCCGCGATCAGCGATTGAATCATCTGGCGCAAGGTGAAGGGTGCGCCCGCCGCGTCGATGGACCGACCGGAAAGCCGGACATCGCCGGCGTCGAGCATGGCTTCGGCGCCGATCGTGTGGGCGAGCAATTGCCCGCGCGCGTCGATGATGAAGGCGCTGACCCGAACCGCATCGAATGCGCCGATGAGCAGTTTGGCCTGCTCGCCCTCCAGCTTTTCCTGCAAGCGCACCGCGCGGCGAGCGGCTTTGGCGCCGTTGGCAAAGATCTTGCGCTGCGCCGGGGTCGTCCGGCCGTCGTTGCGGTCGCGCAGGGTCGCGAGTCCGACGATGCCAAAATTGTCGATCACCAGATTGGTCTGGCAGCCGAATGGAATACTGATTTCTTCGCACCAATCGAGATAGTCGGTTGAGGCGAGCTGGGGAATGACCCGGTCATAATGATCTTCGTGCAGCACCGGGTCATAAAAACCGCGTTCGACGTGCCGGTTCGACGCGGCGATGCGAAAATTATGGCTTTCCGAACCCCAGCCGCTCGCCGCGAAATGATCGATCAGCTCGGTGCTGAAATTGGTGACGATGTTGAACGGGATTTCGCGGGCGCCGCCGACGCCGATGAGCTGACCATGGCCCGATCCCGTTTGACTGGCCAGCGTGTCGAGCGCATCCAGCCACATGTCAGGCTGCAGCGCCGCCTGCATGAAGATATCGTCCCAGTCCGGTTCCGCCCGCTGCCCCATCGCGTCCGCCGCAATCCCAAAGATGCCTCAGTCCCACGGCCTGTCGTCCAAGTTCTTAACAAAAGCCAACAGATTAACTTAAATAAATCAACTTCGATCTGGTGCGAGGCACGGTTTCTCAGACATCCGCAGGCTTTCGCATGCGGCGCCAATACCTGTCTCGCGGCGGGGAGGGGACGGGGGCTGGTGCCGACTGTCAGACTCGAACTGACGACCTACCGCTTACAAGGCGGTTGCTCTACCAACTGAGCTAAGCCGGCGTCGGGCGCTCCTTGCTTCAAATTATACCAAAGGTCCAGCCTTCGGTTTGCGCGATGTCGGCGGTCAGCGGGCCGGGGGACCAGAGCGCCGCGTCACCCGCGATCGCGCGGAGCCACGCGGCTGTCAGCAAGGCGTCGCTGGCATGGTCACTGATCGGGCCGATCACGCCGGCGGGCGGCGAGCCGAGCGCCGTCAGTGCGGTATCGAGTGCCGCGCCGTCGCGAATCTTGCTGCGTCCCGCTGCGACCCCGGCGGCGCGCGCCGCGACCGCGGTATAGATTTCGACAAGCAATGGGCCTTCGGCAGGCACCGGATCGAGCGGCCACAGCGGCAATCGGGGGTGCAGGCGGTGGAGCAGCCGCATGCCCGTCAAGCTCGCCTTGCCGACCTGCGCCGCGCCGACGAGATTGAAGTTGCTGACGCTTGCGGCCTGTTTGGTCGCGCGCTGGCGCCGTTCGACGGTCCGCAGCCGACCTGCGCCGGGCGCGAAGAGATCGCCGACGTCGCCCTTTTTGTGCCGGAAATGCCGACGCGCCGCGGGATGCGCCAGAAATCCGCCGCTTTCATAGTGCGGATCGGCGGCGGAGAGCCGCTCGACAAGCGCCCACAAAGCCGGCGGGTCGGCGGGGCTGTCGGGCCATTCGGGAAAATAGGCGCCGCAGTCAGCAAAGGCGAAAGCCGCCGAAAAATCGAAACCGATCAGCATGTCGGTTCCGGATGCCGCAACATCCTGCAACCACGACAAAATTTCGGCGCGGGACCATATATGGCCGGGACGGATCAGGACAGGGGCGGCGGTTCCGGTCGCAACCGCCAGCGCCACCCCGCGTTGCCGCGCCCCGCGGGCGCCCGACCAGTCGATGGCAGCGAAATGGGTAAAGCGGCGCATCGGCGGGCCTTAGCGCGGCCAATCGGCTTGCACAAAGGACGATGGCGTCCCACATGCACCCCATGCTGATCGAAACCGAATCAACGCCCAATCCTGCGACTCTGAAATTCCTGCCCGGCCGGGCGGTGATGGAAGCGGGAACCCGCGACTTTGCCAGCCCCGAAGAGGCCGAGGCGTCGCCGCTTGCGAGTGCGCTATTTTCGCTCGGCGATGTCACCGGGGTTTTCTTTGGCCGCGATTTCGTATCGGTCACCGCGGCGCCGGGGGTCGGGTGGAGCGACCTGAAGCCCGATGTGCTCGGCATCTTGATGGACCATTTCCTTGCCGAGGTGCCGCTGTTCAACACGGCCAGTGCCGGTTTTGCGGTCCCGCCTGAGGATGAGGCAGGCTTTGCCGACGATCCCGCCGACGCCGACATCATCGATCAGATCAAGGAATTGATCGAAACGCGCGTCCGCCCGGCGGTCGCCAACGACGGCGGTGACATCGTCTATCGCGGATTCGACAAAGGCAATGTGTATCTGAAGATGCAGGGCGCGTGCGCTGGCTGTCCGTCTTCGTCGGCGACGCTCAAAAACGGTATTGAATCGCTGTTGAAACATTATGTACCCGAAGTAACGGCGGTCCACGCCGTCTGACCGCTTGGTCGGATCCCATTTTCAGGAGATTGCCCGATGAGCGAGCCGCTTTCTGCCAGCGCCCTCGACCAGTTGTTCCGGTCCGCGCGGACCTATAACGGCTATACCGATCAGCCGGTGTCCGAGGCGCAGCTGCACGCGATATGGGACCTTCTGAAATTCGGCCCGACCAGCGCCAACAGCCTGCCGGCGCGGATCGTCTGGTGCGTGTCCGATGAGGCAAAGGCGAAACTCGCCGCGCTCGCCATGCCAGCGAACGCGGACAAGATCCTGCAGGCTCCAGTCACCGCGATCATCGCGATGGATAACGAATTTTACGAGCATCTGCCCGAACTGTTCCCGCATGCCGACGCGCGCAGCTGGTTCGTCGGTAACGACGAACTGGCGAAGACGACGGCGTTTCGCAATTCCAGCTTACAGGGTGCTTATTTCATCTTGGCCGCGCGCGCGCTCGGGCTCGACACAGGCGCCATGTCGGGGTTCGACAATGCAGCGGTCGATGAGGCTTTCTTTGCCGACCAGCCCAACGTGAAGAGCAACTTCATCTCGACCCTTGGTTACGGCGATCCGGCAACGATCTTCGAGCGCAGCCCGCGCCCGGACTTCCCCCGCTTCAATCGCATCGCCTGAGCCGGAATTTCTCGACTTCATGCGCCAGCTGGTGATCGATTCGGCGAGTGAGGCTTGTTCGGTGGCGCTGCTGGAGGGCGCAAACCTCGTCGACTATCGTCACGAGGTGATCGGTCGCGGGCATGTCGAACGGCTCGTTCCCTTGATCGCCGAACTGATCGACGGCGGCAAAGCCGATGCGATCGTCGTCGGCTGTGGCCCGGGCAGCTTTGCCGGGGTCCGCATCGGCGTCGCTGCGGCGCGCGGACTCGCCTTGGGTTGGCAGGTTCCGGTGCAGGGGTTCTCGACGCTTGCGCTCGTGGCCGCCGGTGCGGCGGAGGCTATTGCCGCTGCGGGCGGCGGTCTGGTGGTGATGGAGGGCGGCCATGGCCAATGGTTCGTCCAGCCCTTCAACCCCGACCTGTCCCCGCGCGCGGACCTGCGTTCGCTGTTGCCCGACGACGCGGCGGCGCTCACGGACGAACTGGTCGTCGGAAACCGCGCCGAACTTTTTGTATCGCACCGCGGTTCTGGGCGCGCGATGACGATGCTGCCCGACGCGCGTGCGTTTGGGCGGCTCCCTTCGACAGCGTTGCTCGATCAGCCGAGCCCGATCTATGGGCGCGCTGCCGACGCCAAGCCCATGGCACGGGCATGACCGGCAACATCCGCCTTGCCACCGCGCGCGTCGGTGACCTCGCCGCAGTAATGCGGGTCATGGATGCCGCCTTCGAACCGGCTTATGGAGAGGCGTGGAGCGGGGCGCAGCTGTTGACCCTGTTCGCTTTGCCGTCCGCCCGGGTTTGCATCGCCTGGGACGGCGAACAGCCGTGCGGCTTTTCCGCCGCCCGCCTGGCCGGACCCGAAAGCGAGCTCTTGCTGCTGGCGGTGGACCCGACCTGGCGCGGGCGCGGAATTGGCCGCCTGTTGATGCAGGACTGGCAGAGCTGGGCCACAGCGCAAGGCGCCGATGAGTATTTCCTGGAAATGCGCGCTGACAATGACGCGGCTCATCTGTATTCGCGCACGGGATTTTCGGAAGTTGGTCGCCGCGCTGCTTATTATCGCGGCAATGACGGTGTCATGCGCGACGCTATTACCATGCGGCGAACGCAAACGGTCACCGGCAACCAATGATCGGTTGTTGCGAAATCTCGCGCAAAGTGACAATATTATAAGCGGCGCTTCAGGAATTCTAATGTTCGCCGATGAATCTTCTGGGAAAAAATAACAAGGAATAGTCTCATGTCCGATCAAGCCGACACCAGCGAGATGCTGGTTACCCTGACCGCCGACATCGTCGCCGCGCACGTCAGTAACAACAGCGTTGCGATTTCTGATTTGTCGCTGTTGATCAATAATGTCCATGCCGCCCTATCGGGTCTTGGCAGCGCGCCGATCGTCGAAGAAAAACTGGTGCCGGCGGTGTCGATCCGTACGTCGGTAAAACCCGATTTCATCACCTGTCTCGAGGATGGCAAGAAGCTGAAAATGCTCCGCCGCCACCTGATGACGCATTATGGCATGACCCCCGACGACTATCGTACCAAATGGGGCCTGCCCGCCGATTATCCGATGGTTGCGCCGAACTACGCCGAAAAGCGCCGCGAACTGGCGATGCAGATCGGCCTTGGTACCAAGGGTCGTGGCGGCGGGCGCAAGCGCAAAGCGAAAGTTTGACGCTTTCGCATCGATCGCCCGAAAGGGCAGGGAAGGGCGGCGCCGCCAGGTGCCGCCCTTGTCCTATCCGCGGCGCGACCCTATACAGTTGTCATAAGAAAGACACGGCTGCATCTTGCAGGAAAGGCCAGCATGTCCGGTAACATTGATCTCGAAGCATTGTGCCACGAAAAGGGGCTGCGGATTACCGAGCAGCGCCGCATTATTGCGCGTGTCATCTCGGATTCCGAGGATCATCCTGACGTCGAAACGCTGTATGAGCGCGCGTCAAAGGTCGACAGCGGCATTTCGATCGCCACCGTCTATCGCACCGTGCGCCTGTTCGAAGAGGCGGGAATTCTCGACCGCCATGATTTCGGCGACGGCCGCTCGCGCTACGAAGCCGCGCCCGAGGCGCATCACGACCATCTGATCGACGTCGAAACGGGCAAGGTGATCGAATTCGTCGATCCGGAACTCGAAGCGTTGCAAAAGGTTATCGCCGAACGACTGGGCTACCGCCTCGTCGATCATCGCATGGAGCTTTATGGTGTCGCCCTCGATCGCAAGCGCGACTGATCGCGCCTCGATTACGTGGCGGACCGTCGCCCGCCTGACCTTGATGGTGTTGGCGCTCTTGTTCCTGATCGTGCCGCACCTGTTGTATCGCGCGGTTGGCCGCCCGTCGCCGATGGTCATGGCGTTTCTCAATGCGGCGGGCTGGATCGCCGGACTGCGGGTTCGCACCACCGGCACACGGCTGCGCCGCAACGTCTTGTTCGTATCGAATCATGTTAGCTGGCTCGACATTCTCGCGCTCGGCGGCGCGGCGCGCTCGGCATTTGTGTCGAAAGCCGAAGTAAAGACGACGCCGTTCGTCGGCTGGCTCGCCGATCAGAATAGCACCATTTATGTGCAGCGCGAGGCGAAGCGCGACATTCATAACCAAGCCGGCAGCTTGCGCGCCGCGCTGGCGCGAGGCCGTCCGGTCACGCTGTTTCCCGAGGGAACGACCGGCCCGGGCGACGGGCTGCTGCCGTTTCGTGCGTCGCTGTTTCAGGCCATCATTCCGACGCCGCCCCATTTACAGGTTCAGCCGGTGCTGCTCGACTATGGCGATCAGGCCAGCGACATCGCGTGGCTCGACCCCGAATCCGGGCTCGACAATTTCAAGCGGCTGTTGGCCCGCAAGCGGCCGATCCCGCTGACCATCCATTATCTCGACCCGCTACCCGATCAGGCCGAGAACGACCGCAAGGCGATCAACGAGGCGGCGCGCGCTGCCATCGCCGATGCGCTAGGCGGCCCTTCCGCCGCGGTGCGGCATCGCCTATAGCGCGCCGATGAAGCCTGACTCGTCCCCTAAAACTGCCAAGACCTTCCACGTCAAATCCTTTGGTTGCCAGATGAACGTCTATGACGGCGAACGCATGGCCGAGATGCTGGGCGCCGAAGGCTATGTCGCTGCCACCGACGGCGCCGATGCCGATCTGGTCGTGCTCAACACCTGTCACATCCGTGAAAAGGCGGCCGAGAAAGTCTATTCGGACATCGGCCGCCTGAAGCGCGCCGACGGCAGCCGCCCGACGATCGCCGTCGCGGGCTGCGTCGCGCAGGCTGAGGGCGCCGAGATCGCCCGCCGCGCCCCCACCGTCGATGTCGTCGTCGGTCCGCAAGCCTATCACCGCCTGCCCGACCTGCTCGCGCGTGCCGCGCGCGGCGAGAAAGCGGTGGATCTCGACATGCCCGCGATGAGCAAGTTCGGCGCGCTGCCGAAACGCGCCGCCGGTCAGCGCCCGACCGCCTTCCTGACAGTGCAGGAAGGCTGCGACAAATTCTGCACCTATTGCGTCGTCCCTTATACGCGCGGCGCCGAGATCAGTCGGCCGTTCGCCGACCTCATCGCCGAAGCGCGCGCGCTGGTCGAAGGCGGCGCGCGCGAGATCACTTTGCTGGGGCAGAACGTCAATGCATGGGATGGCGAAGATGACAAGGGCCGCACCGTCGGCCTCGATGGCCTGATCCGCGAACTGGCGCGCGAGGATGGGTTGGAGCGGATTCGCTATACCACCAGCCACCCCAACGACATGACCGACGGGCTGATTGCCGCGCATGGCGAGATCGACAAGCTGATGCCGTTCCTTCACCTGCCGGTGCAAGCGGGCAGCGACCGCATCCTCGCCGCGATGAACCGCAGCCACAGCACCGACAGCTATTTGCGCGTCATTGAACGCGTCCGCGCGGTGCGCCCCGACATCGCGATCTCGGGCGATTTCATCGTCGGTTTCCCCGGGGAGAGTGAGGCCGATTTCCAGGCGACACTCGATCTGATCCACCGGACGCGTTACGCGATGGCGTACAGCTTCAAATATTCACGCCGCCCCGGCACCCCCGCCGCGACGATGGACGACCAGATTTCGGAGGAGGTGATGAACGACCGGCTCCAACGGCTGCAAGCGTTGCTCAACGAACAGCAGCAGGCGTTTAATGAAGCGAGTGTCGGCAGCACGACGCGGCTGCTCCTCGAACGCAAGGGCAAGCTCGACGGCCAGCTGATCGGCAAGACGCCTTGGTTGCAATCGGCGCATGTCATCGCCCCGGGCCTGGCGATCGGCGACATGATCGATGTGCGGATCGTGTCGGCTGGCGCCAACAGTGTTGCCGCCGAGCCATTGATGGAAGCGGTCGCCTAGTGCGACTGGGACTGGCGGAAGCTGTCTCCACGAAGACACACTCCGTCTCCTTCTGTCGAATTTCCAAACTAACGGTGATGGACTCCCGCCTTTGCGGGAGTACACAGGATCATTCTTAGCCTAGGTGACTTGCCCATATGTCCAAACGCCCGCTGACTGCCACCTCTCCCGCCGCACCCGGCGACCGCGTCCGACTGACCGCGGAATTTGAGCGAACGCAGCTGTTGGGGATTTTGTTTGGCGAGTTCGACCGCAACCTCGTTGGCATCGAGAATCGCCTGGGTGTTTATATCTCGGCGCGCGGCAACCGGGTGCAGATTGAGGGGGAAGCCGAAGCCGCCGCGCGCGCCCGCGATGTGCTCGTCGATCTGTATAATCGCATTGAACAGGGGCAGGAGGTCGATGCCGGCATGGTCGACGGGGTGATCGCGATGTCGGCGCAGCCGACCCTCGACGGCATCATCCGCCACGAGGCGAGCGAAGCGCCGCCGATCATGATCCGGACGCGCAAAAAGACCATCGTCCCGCGCGCGCCGTCGCAAATCCCTTACATGCAAGCACTGGCGCGCGAGGACATCATCTTCGCGCTCGGCCCGGCGGGGACCGGCAAGACCTATCTCGCGGTGGCGCAAGCGGTGGCGCAGCTCATCACCGGCAGCGTCCAACGCCTGATCCTGTCGCGCCCCGCGGTCGAGGCGGGCGAGAAGCTCGGCTTCCTGCCCGGCGACATGAAGGAAAAGGTCGATCCGTACCTGCGCCCGCTTTACGACGCGCTGCACGACTGCTTGCCCGCCGAACAGGTCGAGCGCCGCATCGCGAGCGGAGAGATCGAGATCGCGCCGCTCGCCTTCATGCGTGGACGCACGCTGGCCGATGCTTTCATCATCCTCGATGAAGCGCAGAACACCTCGATCCCGCAGATGAAGATGTTCCTGACGCGCTTCGGTGCGAACAGCCGGATGGTGGTGTGCGGCGATCCGAAACAGGTCGATTTGCCCGTTCCCGCCTCGTCGGGCCTCGCCGATGCGGTAGCGCGGCTCGAGGGCGTGGAAGGCATCAATGTCAGCCGCTTCACCAGCGCTGACGTCGTCCGCCACCCGATCGTCGGGCGCATCGTCGACGCCTATGAGGGGCCCGACGCGTTGAAGGGCGGCGGATAAACCGGCGCAAACGCTTGTTCAGCTTGGCGCAATCCCGCCGATGCTGCATGTCGATGCGCGGTGCTGTTATATGTTGCGTCCGGGGGAGCAGACTTATGATCAGAGCGCGTTGGCTGGGAACCATGCGGCATTTTCGCAAATTGATCGCCTTGCTGCTACTGGCGGCTTTTTCGCTGTGGCTGGCGTTGTTTAATGCTTTTGGCCCAGCCGCCGCACAGAACAGCGGCGCTCCTTTTTGGGCCCCAACGGAAGCCGGGGTCGCATCCAGTGAAAATTGCACGGCTAACGCTAATGCGCTGAAGCAAATTGAGAGCAAAGAAAGATTTAGTTTTACCTGCTCCGGGGTGGGCTCGGCCAATATCGAGGGGTATGGACAACCTACTATTTATATATCAAGTAACCCAAACAATCCCAGATATGATGCTGTCATTCCGAATAATAGGGAATATTATGTCCTTAATTTTAGGCTCGAATGGTCTTACTACGGTAGAAATTTACCTTCAGACATAATACCTCCATTCAATTTGAATAGTTTTACGGAAGGTCTTGATGGGGCCATTCGTTTTCCAAACCGGAGTTACTTCTCAGACACTAATCATTTGCCACCACCAGTGCCGTCCGCGAACCGTTTGTGTCCGGGTGTGGTCAGCGCAGTGTCCAATATCTATTCCGCGGCCTCGGATAAGCGTTTGCCAAACGGCGCGTTTGTGACGGATTGCGTGCTTAGCTATGGTAATACTTTACAACGTTCGCACTGGACCATCGCGATCGACGCTACTCTCATCGTGCCGCGCCCGAAATCGGCAAGCGCCCCCGTAAAGACTTCCGCCTGCACAACCGACCTGCTCAAGGGCCCATGGCGCGCTGAAAATGCGGAGCTTGCCAAAACGGGTCACGCGGTGACCTTTGCCGTGTCGACGGGGGGCGCCGCCAACCATGACGGCAATCAAAAACGGTATCGCGGCGAATTTACCACCTATCCGGCGCACAAGCGGTTACTCGGTCTGGCGCCTACGCCCATGTTTACCGATGCCAAAGCCTATGCCGCCGGAAAAGATCTCTGCCTGATCCCTATGGTTATCAATATGCGCGACAGCGGCGTATCGCGCAGCGCCGCTTTGATCGACACAAAAAACGGATCACTGCGCTTTGTGAACGAGCAGGCCTATCGCTTCAAAGACGGCAGCTATCAAATCTATGCCGACCAGCTCGATGCACAGGCCGTCGCGGGCGCACCGGGTCGCTGGCTGCGCGGCGCCGCGGCCGCCTTGCCGACAACCTGCACCCCTGCCGATTTCAACGGTCGCTGGGACCGCTCCGACGGCGCGCGCGTGACCATTCGCGGCGCAGGCACCCAAGGGGTTGGCGGCACCGGTAGCATGGATGATCATCCGGAAAATTGGGTGCGCGGGCAGGACAAGTATACCAGCATGCGGATGAAGTCGGCATGCGTGTACACCGCGAAATGCTATGCCTCGCAGCGCACGACGATTAACGGTCGGCCCGATTTCAAGATGGTCGAAACCGCCTGCGAACTGGTGATCGACCCGGAGACAAAAACGTTGCGCGAACGCGGCACGTCGAACACCTATTCCTATACCAAGGCGGGAGCGGGTGCCGCGGCGCGCAAGCCGCCGTCGGCAGTAACGCCTCCCGAGCCAGCACAGCCGTCGCAAGCTGTGCAGTCGTTAAACAGCGAACAGGCCGCGGCCGCCAAACGCGAGATTCAGGCCTATGAAGCGCGCAAAAAAGCGATTGCCGACGAACAGGCGGCGAAAGAGGCCGCCTATCGTCAAGCGCTGGCCGATCGCGAGGCGTTGATTGCCGAGAACAATCGCCGGGCGAGCGAGGCGCGCGCCAAATGGGAGGCATCGGTGGCGGCCTGCCGAGCAGGCGACCAAAGCCAGTGCGCGCCGCAACCCCAGCGGTGATGGCGCACCGGGGTCGGCGCTATCGTCGGCCTTGGATCGCTTCGAACAGGCATCGGGCCATCACAGCGTCTTGGGGCTGAAGCCGACTTAACGGCGTGTGCCGTCCAGAAGCCCCACCGATGACGGTGGCGGGAAGGCCAAAGGCGCGCGTGACGCGACGCTGACCGCCACCCGATAGCTTTTGACAAACACTCGACCTGTTGTCCTAACCCCGGTCTGGCATGCGGCAACCGGGATGTCTTATAATAATAACGAGTCGCAATAGCATAAATCTTGACCCCCTGATTCAGCAAGCTTAGAGCGACGCTATTGCGAATCAATCTCAATCAATCAGGGGAAGAATTTTGACTAGCCATCGTTCGCCGTCCGCTATGCGCCTCGCTGCGGGCACCGCGCTAAGCCTCGCGCTCGCAGCCGTCGCCTCGCCGGTTTTCGCTCAGGACAATGATGGCGACTATTGGGCTCAGCGCAAGAACCAGATCGTCGTCACCGCAACACGCACCGCGGTGAATGTAGAGGACATTCCGGTCACTGTGACCGTCAAGAGCGACGAACAGATCGCCGACGAACTGGTCACCGACATCCGCGATCTGGTGCGTTTCGAACCCGGGGTCAGCGTCCAGCGTCAGCCTGCGCGCTTCGGGGCCGCGCTGGGCGCGACCGGCCGCGCCGGGAACGACAGCTTCAACATCCGCGGTATAGGCGGCAACCGCGTGCTGATCCAGGTCGACGGTGTCCGCGTCCCCGACGGCTTCAGCTTTGGCGCGCAGGCGTCAGGGCGCGGCGATTATGTCGACCTCGGCCTCGTGAAATCGGTCGAGATCCTGCGCGGTCCCTCTTCGGCGCTTTACGGCAGCGACGGCCTTGCCGGTGCCGTCAGCTTCATCACGTCCGATCCGTCGGATTTCTTGAAGGAAGGTCAGAATGTCGGCGGCCTCCTCCGCGCGGGCTACAGCAGCGCCGATGAAGAGTTTAGCGAAACCGCGATCCTCGCGGGACGCAGCGGCGACTGGTCGATCATGGCAGCTTATACCCGCCGCGATTATCAGGAGCTCGACAACAAGGGGAATGTCGCTGGCGGCGTCACGCCGACCGGCACATCGGGCAAGGATGCGGGTACCGGACCGCTCCGCACGCGTCCCAACCCGCAGGATGGCCAATCGAACGCCGGGTTGGCGCGGATCGTCTATGACCCCGCCAATGGTCACAAGATCCGCCTGACCGGCGAATATCTTGACACCGATCTCTATACCAACGGCCTGACCGGGGTGACCGCGACGCGCAATGCGCTGGGCGTCACGACCGCCAGCGTTGATCGCCTCGAAGGCTTCGATAGCGGGGACCGCAAACGTGTGTCGCTCGACTGGAGCTGGGAAGGCGAGGGCGCGATCGATTTCGCCCGCGTCGCGCTATACTGGCAAGACGGCGAGGACCGGCAATATACCGAGGAAGATCGCACCCCCGCAGCCGATCGCACGCGCCTCAACACCTTCGAGAACCGTGTAATCGGCGCATCGGCTGACGCGCGCGCCGACTTCGCAACCGGCGCGATCGCCCACCGCCTCGTCTTTGGCGGCGACATCAGCCAGACGCGCCAGCGCGGCCTGCGCGACGGCACCGTGCCGCCGTTCGGCGAAACTTTCCCGACGCGCGCCTTCCCAAGGACCGATTTCACCCGCGGCGGATTGTTCGTCGGCGATGAAATATCGGCCGCGGGCGGCAAACTGCTGCTGTATCCAGCGCTGCGTTTCGACTGGTACGATCTGTCGCCCGACGAAGACCCGCTGCTGCCGACCTTTGCCGGCGCCAAGCAGGACGGATCCCGCGTCTCGCCGAAATTCGGTGCGGTGTGGAAGATCACCGACGAGGTCCGCCTGTTCGCCAATTATGCGACCGGCTTCAAGGCGCCCGAGCCGGGGCAGGTAAACCAGTTCTTTTCGAACATCGCATCGGGTTATACCTCGATCCCGAACCCCGACCTCGGCCCCGAACGCAGCCAGAGTTTCGAGGGTGGCATCCGCTTTTCAAGCGACGCGGTCAGCCTCGACGTGACGGGCTTCTCCGCACGCTACAAGGATTTCATAAGCCAGGAACAGGTCAACGGCAATTTCCTGCCGAACGACCCGGCCATCTTCCAATTCGTGAATCTCGACCGTGTCCGGGTCAAAGGTGCCGAGGCACGGTTCGAGGGGCGAGCGTCGTCCGGCCTGTATACGACGCTCGCCCTATCCTATGCGAAGGGGGATGTGATCGATCCCGACGGGGTGCGGTCCCCGCTGTCGTCGATCGATCCGCTCAAGCTTGTCGCCGGGGTCGGCTATCGTGACGGGACAGGGCGCTTCGGCGGTCAGCTCATCATGACGCACGCCGGACGCAAGGAGGCGTCGCGCACGACCGGGCTGTGCACCCCTTCGTGCTTCCGCCCCGATGCCTTCACCATCCTCGATGCGACCGCCTTTGTTCGCGTCATGGACACGCTGACGCTGCGCGGCGGGGTCTTCAACATTCTCGACAAGAAATACAGCTGGTGGAGCGACGTCCGTGGCCTCGCATCCACCTCGCTCGTTACCGACGCCTATACCCAGCCCGGCCGCAACGCGAGCGTCTCGCTCAGCTATCGTTTCTAAAACCAGAAGGATTGCTATCATGAAATCCATCCGCAATCTCGCTGCTGCGTTGCTGCTCTCGGCGGCGCTGCCCTTCGCGGCTTTCGCCCACCCGCCGATTGCTGCCGACGCCGCCGCGGCCAGTTTCGAACAGGACCGTGCCGACATTCTCGCGATGGCGGGCAATTACCGCGTCAGTTTCAACATGCAGGAAACGACACGCTGGGATCCAAACTACGAAGTCCTCGAGCCCAAGCGCTCGGGCGGCAACGAGGTCGTGCGCGTGATCGAGGATACCGGCCGCAAGATCATATTGCAGCATATGCTCGTTATCACCGGCGAAGACGACAAGAGCATGATCATCAAACATTGGCGGCAGGATTGGGAATATGAACCCGCCAAGCTGCTCGTCTATTCGGATCGTAACAGCTGGACGTGGGAAGACGTCCCCGAAAAGATGCGCACCGGGCGCTGGTCGCAGACCGTGTATCAGGTCGACGACAGCCCGCGTTACGCTGGCTGGGGCCAGTATGAAACGCAGGGCGGCGTCCGCCGCTGGCGCTCGAACTGGACGTGGCGCCCGCTCGCGCGCCGCGACGCCGTGCGCAACCCGGTCTATGACCGTTACCTGTCGATCAACCGCCACCAGCCCTCGCCCGACGGCTGGGTTCACTGGCAGGACAATACCAAGATGGGGACGAAGGACGGCAAGCTCGTGCCGATCGTCCAGGAATATGTCCTCAACACCTATATCAAATACGACCAGTATGACGTGAAGGCGGCTGACGATTATTGGGCTGCCACCAAGGACTATTGGGCCGCTGTCCGCGCCGAGTGGGACCGCGTCGCCGCGACCAAGGGCGGTATCTCAATCGACGAAAAGGCCGACACCGGCACCGTCATCAGCGGCCGCCTGCTCGAAATCGCCGACGAGGTGCAGGACAAGAAACTGACCACCGCCAAGGCCATCGCGGAGGCGAAGAAACTGATCGAGGCGAATACCCGCAAGCTGTGACGATTTTCGGCGTGCAAAGAACGTCGCCGTAACTGCTTAAGCCCCTCCCCTTCAGGAGAGTGGCAGTGAGACTTGGTCCGGCGCAGCCGGGCCTTTAGTCGAGCGGGGTGGGGGCCCATCGGCCTTGCGCCACGCCGACAGCCCCCACCCCATCCCTTCCCCTGAAGGGGAGGGGCTTAAGCAGCACTATTTCTTGGCGCCCTCGACGCTCCACATCCCTGCGCCGCGCGTTGCGATGAACAGGAAGAGGAAGCAGTACAGCACGATCGTCTCGCCGCCGTTGGCGATGGGGAAGGGGCCGTTGCTGCCATGCGCGACCCAGTAACCGACCGCCGACATGCCGCTGGCGATGAATGCCGCTGGGCGGGTGAACAGGCCGATGACGATCAGGCCGCCCGCGATCAGCTCGATCGTGCCGGCGGCTTGCAGCATCGGGTTGAGCGGCATCGGAAACGCGACCGGGAAATTGAAGAATTTTTGGATACCATGCGCCATGAACAACAGGCCCGCGACGATGCGTAGCAGCGCATAGGCCTGTTGCCTAAAACCATCGAAAAACTTCATGATATGACACCCCCATCCCGGTTACCGAGAGAGGAAGGCTAACCGATTTTGCGGCTGGTACGAAATTTTTTCGCGTCCCATGTCACATCGCGCAAGCCTGTCTCGTCATGTTTGTACAACCCGCACAAAGGAGACATGACATGACCCAGGTAACCGATCCCTTCGCCGCCGCGCCGCAGCTGATGAAGCAGTGGATGGCCGTCTCGCTCGCCGCGGAAAAAAGCCTCGATCCCGGCTTGGTCGAACTGGTGAAAATCCGCTCTTCGCTGATCAACGCCTGCGCCAACTGCATCAACATGCACACGGCCGACGCGCGTTCGAAAGGCGAAACCGAACAGCGTATCCACCTCCTCGCCGCATGGCAGGAAGCGCCATGCTACACCGACCGCGAGCGTGCGGCGCTGGCGTGGACCGATGCCTTGACCCGCATCGCCCAGGGTCACACACAGAAGGCCGCAAAGAATGCGCTCGAAGCGCATTTTACGCCGGAGGAACAGGTGAATTTGACCCTGATGATCAACGTCATCAATGGCTGGAACCGCCTCGCGGTGGGCTTCGACCTCTGGTACGAGCAGCCGGCGGCCAAGGCGGCCTGATGATCCCACAGGGTTCCCATGAAGCGGCGGACGCGGCGGACAGTTTTGACCCGCTGCGTCCGCTGCTCACCCGCGTTGCCTACCGCATGCTCGGCTCGGTCGCCGATGCCGAGGATGCGGTGCAGGATGCCTTCGTTCGCTGGCTCGGTACCGATCGAGGCGCGGTGCGCGAGCCCGCGGCGTTTCTTCGCCGCACCGTGACCCGGCTCTGCCTCGACCAGATCAAGTCGGCGCGCCACCAGCGCGAAACCTATATTGGACCGTGGCTCCCCGAACCGCTGATTGACGAGGCGGAAGAGGATGATGTCACGCTACCGCTGATGCTGGCGCTCGAACGGCTTTCTCCCCTCGAACGCGCGGCCTTCCTGCTCCACGATGTCTTTGGTGTCGGCTTTGAAGAGGTGGCGGCAACGATCGACCGCGACGCCGCCGCGACCCGCCAGCTCGCTGCCCGCGCCCGCACCCACGTCCGCGACGCGCGCCCACGCTACAAGCTGGAAAAGGAGCAGGGGCTCCAGATCGCCAACGCATTCTTTGCCGCGTCGCGCAGCGGCGACATGGGAACGCTCGGTGCGCTGCTGGCTGCCGACGTCGGTATGTGGGCGGACGGTGGCGGCAAGCGTCCGGCGGTTGATCGGCCGGTGCTGGGATTCGATACGGTGATGAAGCTCCATCGCGGCCTGGCCGTGCTGTTCGGTAAATATGGCTCGACCCTTGTCCATACCGGGACGATCAATGGCCTGCCGGGCTTTGTCACCCGTGAAGCCGACGGCGAACTGCAAACCACCGCACTGGAGATTACTGGCGGCAAGATCGCCGCCATCTATGTCGTGCGGAACCCCGACAAGCTGCGACATATGCACTGACGGAATCGGGGCGACGGATAACCGCCACCCCGACCCGCGACCCATCCTATCCGCAGCAGGGCAATCCGCAACATGCGCCAAGGGCGCAGCAGGCGGCAGCAAAGGCTGTCGGAGAGGCGGCAAAGGCGGCACTGCTCATGGTCGCAGCACCAACGGCGAAAAGGCCAATAATCTTCTTCATTGTCATTCTCCTGTAAATTCGGGTTCCAGTTCAGACGCTTGTCGCTCGCGGTGGCGGCAAAGGAGGACGGATCATGCGCCCCTCACTAGCGCCAACGATGATCGAGAACGGGAGCGGCGCGTTCGCCGCCAGCGTCGTGGCGAAGCCGAGCGAGAAGGTAGTTATCGCGGCGGCGCACACGGCACGGCACGCCGGCCCGACCATCGGGCAGGCGGGGCGCTTCTCGTCGCAACAGCCGCTTGCTGCGCCGCTCGCTGCACAAATTGGAGCCGCGGCGGCCGATCCGGTCACGGCGATCGCGAACAGCAGCGCGGCGAGGATGGAGCGAAATAGCGGCACGAAGGGAGTACGGTCCCGCTTCCGCGAAGGTTACGGCGCAATCGACGTCGCGCGTCGAATCCGGTTGCTCTGCATCCGAAATTTCCGCTGTCCTATATTATTATGCCGCGATAGCGTGGCGCCGATGATGCATTGTCACCATACCCTCCCCACTGCGGCGCCAACGGCAATGACCATAAGTTTTCAGTGTGAAGTTGGGCAGTTTTCCGGGCTTTTTCATCGTGGAGTTGCATTGTGCTGATCGTCGAAACCCAGGAAGCCACACCATGGCCCGACGCGCTCGATTGGGAAACTCGCGCTGGCGAGGCGGTCGCTGCTGCGCTCGCGCTCACGCCTTACGCCAGCCTCGCTGACGCCGCGCCGCTGGTCGAGGTCGCGGTGCGCTTGACCGACGATGCGGAAGTGCACGCGCTCAATCGCGACTTCCGCGGCAAGGACAAGCCGACCAATGTGCTGTCATTTCCGCAGGTTCAGGATGATCTGCTCGCAGGCCTTGCCAACAGCGACGACGGCGAAATCCTGCTTGGCGACATCGTGCTGGCGCGCGAAACCTGCGCGCGAGAGGCGGGCGAGAAGGGGGTGTCGATCGTCGATCATGCCACCCACCTGATCGTCCACGGTATGCTGCATCTGGTCGGTTACGACCATATGGAGGACGCCAGCGCCGGTGCGATGGAAGCATTGGAAGTGAAAGCGCTTGCATCGCTGGGCATCGCCAATCCATATGCGGATCAGGATTAACTTAGGAAACGCTGAAAATATGCCCGATGATCAGGGGTCTTCGAACCGATCGGAAGAGGACAGTAGGTCCGGCCTGCTGGCCGGATTGAAGACATTGCTGTTCGGCGGCCACAATGAACCATCGCTGCGCGAGCAGATCGAAGAGGTCATCGACGAAGCCGAGGAAGAAGGGCAGGAGCGCCGCGGTAGCAGCATCGTCGGCGACCTGTCGCCGATCGAACGCAAGATGTTGCGCAACCTTCTCCACTTTGGCGAACAGACGGTCGACGATGTCGCGGTGCCTCGCGCCGACATCATCGCCATTCCCGAAAGCGCGAGTTTCGAAGAAATCGTCGCCCAATTTGCCGACGCGGGACACAGCCGTCTGCCCGTCTATCGCGAAAATCTGGACGAGGTGAGCGGCATGATCCACGTCAAGGACGTGTTCGCGGTGCTCGCCGAGGGGCGGCCGCCGCCGCCGCTGCTCGACCTCATTCGCCAGCCGCTTTATGTCCCGCAATCGATGGGCGTGCTCGACCTGCTCGCCGAAATGCGCGCCAAGCGCACCCACCTCGCGATCGTCATCGACGAATATTCCGGCACCGAAGGCCTGCTGACGATCGAAGATCTGGTCGAGGAAATCGTCGGCGAGATCGAGGACGAGCACGACGACGAACCGGTCCTGCTCTTCTCACGCGGCGTCGACGGCTGCTGGGATGCCGAGGCGCGCGCCGAACTCGACGATGTCGGCGAAGCGATCGACCCGCGGCTGGCCGAAGTCGACGAGGACGTCGATACGCTGGGTGGCCTTGCCGCAGTGCTCGCGGGGCATGTCCCCGAGGTTGGCGAGATTTTGCTCCACCCCAGCGGTTGGCGCATCGAGGTGATCGAGGCCGACGAACGCCGGGTCCATCGCCTGCGCCTGCACCCGCCGGTCGTCGTCGATCTGGAGGCATCGTCGGAGCGGGGCGAAGAGTTCTGACGCAATTGCCTTTGGCCGTCCAAGGGACTAGCTGAGGCGAGATGGACGTTTCCGACCTGCGCATCGCCCTCTTCAGCGGCAATTACAACATGACCGTTGACGGCGCCAACAAAGCGCTGAACCGCCTGGTCGGGTATCTGTTGGCCCATGGCGCCGCGGTGCGGGTCTATTCGCCGACTGTCGTCAACCCCGATTTCGAACCGACCGGCGATCTCGTCAGCGTGCCGTCCTTCGCGATTCCTGGTCGCAGCGAATATCGCATCCCGGTGAGCTTTTCGTCGCGCGTGCGGCAGGACATCAGCGAATTTGCGCCGAACGTCCTCCATATATCCAGCCCCGATCGCGTATCGCGGCAGGCGGCGGCTTGGGCGCGTCGGCGGCGGCTGCCGGTCGCATGTTCGGTCCACACGCGCTTCGAAACCTATTTTCGCTATTACAACCTCTCCTTCATCGAACCGCTGATGGTGGCGTGGTTGCGAAAGCTGTACCGCAAATGCGACGCGCTGATTGCGCCTTCGGAAAGCTTCGCACAGGTGCTGCGCGAACAAAGGATGAATTACGACATCGGTATCTGGACCCGCGGCGTCGAGCAGGGGGTTTTCAATCCCGGCCGCCGCGACTTGGACTGGCGTCGTTCGCTTGATATCGCCGACGATGTCCCGGTGATCGCTTTTCTCGGCCGACTGGTGATGGAAAAAGGGCTCGACGTTTTTGCCGACGCCATCGACGTCCTCGCGCGCCGCGGCGTGCCGCACAAGGTCGTCGTGATCGGCGAGGGACCGGCCGGCGAGTGGTTCGAATCCCGCCTGCCGAACGCCAATTTCATCGGGTTTCAGGGCGGCGAAGATCTGGCGCACGCGTTGGCGTCGTGCGACATTTTCTTTAACCCGTCGGTCACCGAAACCTTTGGCAACGTCACGCTCGAGGCGATGGCGTGCGGCCTGCCGGTTGTGGCCGCGCGCGCAACCGGCAGCGCCAGCATCGTCAAGCACGGGCGGACGGGGTATCTCGTCGCGCCCGGTTCGATCACCAGCTTCGCCGATCATCTCCAGCGCTATTGCCGCGATATTCCATTGCGTACCGACCATGGGTTGGCGGCGGTGGTGGAAAGCGGTTCTTATCAATGGGACGCGATCAACCAGTCGGTTGCCGACACCTATCTGCGCTTGATCCGCCAGAAACAGCGGCGTGGGGGCTAGGTTCGCGATGGCCGGTGATTTGTTCGGCGGCGACGCACCCACACAGCGCGACGGCGGTGTAGCCGGTGCGGCGCCCCTCGCCGAACGGCTCCGTCCGCGTGACTTGGCCGATGTCGTCGGGCAGGAGCATCTGACCGGTCCCGAAGGCACGATCGGGCGCATGGTTGCGGCCGGGCAATTATCCTCGATCATTCTGTGGGGACCGCCGGGTACGGGCAAGACGACGATCGCGCGCCTCCTCGCCGAGGCAGTGGGCATGCGCTTTGCGCCGCTGTCGGCGGTCTTTTCGGGGGTTGCCGACCTGCGACAGGTTTTTGCCGATGCCGAAAAAATGGCAGCGGCGGGAAAACGCACCCTGCTGTTCGTCGATGAGATTCACCGGTTCAATCGCGCGCAGCAGGACGGCTTTCTGCCCTATGTCGAACGCGGCACCGTGGTGCTGGTCGGCGCGACGACCGAAAATCCGAGCTTCGCGCTGAACGCCGCGCTGCTTTCGCGGGCGCAGGTGCTGGTGCTGGACCGGCTCGGCGCCGACGCGCTCACCATGCTGGTCACCCGGGCCGAGGCCGAGGTCGGGCGCCGTCTGCCCGTCACCGACGATGCCAAAGCGGCGTTGGTCGTGAGTGCCGATGGCGACGGGCGCTTCCTGCTCAACCAGGTCGAAACGCTGTTCGCCGCTGCGATTCCCAGCCCGCTCGATCCGGCCGAGCTTGCCCAGTTCCTGCACCGCCGGATGCCGGTCTATGACAAGGATCGGGACGGGCATTACAATCTGATTTCGGCGCTGCACAAGGCATTGCGCGGGTCTGATCCGCAGGCCTCGCTCTATTATCTCGCGCGGATGCTGGTGGCGGGCGAGGAGCCACTTTACGTGCTGCGGCGACTGGTGCGCTTCGCAAGCGAAGATATCGGCCTCGCCGATCCCCAAGCGCTGGTGCAATGCTTGGCGGCCAAGGATGCCTATCAGTTTCTCGGCTCGCCAGAGGGGGAGTTGGCGATCGTGCAGGCGTGCCTCTATCTCGCCACGGCGCCGAAATCGAACGCCGCCTATGCCGCCCAGAAAGCCGCCTTCGCTTCGGCGCGCGACACCGGATCGCTGGCGCCGCCCGCGAACATCCTCAACGCCCCGACCAAGTTGATGAAAGACCTGGGTTATGGCGCGGGCTACGCCTATGACCATGACGCGCCGGATGGGTTTTCAGGCGCTGATTATTGGCCCGAGGAAATGGGCGCGCAAATATATTACCAGCCAACCGATCGCGGCTTTGAAAAACGCATCGCCGAACGGATCGCCTGGTGGGACGAACAACGCCGGACCCGGAGCGCGGAATGACGCCGAAATTCGACGGCTGGGACGATGTGGTTACCTTTGCCTGCGCGCTCCCCGATGTCGAACTGCTGCCTTTCTATGGCACGCCTTGTCCCAAGCTCAACGGCAAGTCGCTGGCGTCACCCGGGCGTGAACCAGGCAGCTTTGCCGCCATGTGTTCGCCCGACGAAAAGGAGATCCTGCTTGAAACCGATCCCGACACCTTCTGGCAAACTCCCCATTACGAAGGATGGCATGCGCTGCTTGTCCGTTTCGGGTCCGACGATCCCGAACGCGTCGCCAACGTCATCCGCCGCGCCTGGTGGGCGCGCGCAAAAAAGGCGCAGCGCCAGTCCTTTGGTGAGCGGCCCTGAGATGCTGCGCCGGCTGATTTTCGGCATAGCGTTCACGCTCGGTGTCGTGCCCGCACAGGCACAGACATCGGCACCGGCACCGGCACCGGCACCGGTGGCGCAGATGAACGCGGAGATTAATCGCGCCTGGGCCGCGGGGTATCGCGCGGGTTTCACCTGTTCGGCGCTGTGGAACGGTAGCGGCAAGTCGCCCGCCGCTATCGAGCGTGACGAACTGACCGGCATCTACTCCGAGATCGAGGCCGAAGTCCGCGCATTGAAGGCCGAGGTTGACGACAAGGCAAAGCGGGTGAGCGTGTCCTATCGCGCCGATATGCCACCGCGCATTGCCGAGTGGGACAGCCGGTCCGGCTGCGTCACCCTGCCGATCGGGGCGGGTACGCCGGTCGCCGGGCGGGCGTTGGAGCGCAGCTTCGATCTCGATGCCAAGCCGTGGCCGCTCGGCGACAAAGATGCGCGCTGGCCGATTCCCAGGGCGTTGACGGCATTTGATAGGGCGACGACGAATATGGAGGTTTTCGGCGGCCGCACCAGCTCGGTGCTGATCGTCAAGAGCGGCAAGATTTCGGTTGAGCGCTATTGGCTTGGGCATGCGCCCCACACAGCGCAGCGGACCTTTTCAATCGCTAAGTCGATGGCTGCGACCTTGATAGGTCATGCGGTGCATCGCGGCCAGATCGATGTGGCGAAGCCCGCGATGATTGCCGAATGGCAGACCCCGGGCGACCCGCGCGCCGTCATCACCACCGAACAATTGATGCGGATGGCGAGCGGACTGACCAGCGACAGTGCGGGAAACCGCACCGACGCCATCTATATGGGCGGCGCGTCGGTACGCCAGTGGACGGTGCAATGGCCGCTGCTGAACCCGCCGAACGGGCGCTATCGCTATGCCAACAACGACACGCTGCTCGCGGTGCTGTCGCTCAAAGCAGCGCAGGCGAAGGCCGGCGCGCCGCTGAACCCGGGCGCATTCTTCGACCGCCTCGGCATGACGCGCACCTATGTCGAGCATGACAAGGATGGCGACTTCATTCTGTCGAGCCAGGTGTCGACGACCGCGCGCGATCTGGCGCGCCTGGGGCTGCTCTATCAAAACGACGGCCTGTGGGACGGCAAGCGCCTGCTGCCCCAGGATTGGCGGACCTTCGTCACCACGCCCAGCGGACCGCAGCCTGCTGGGCCGTTCGGCTATGGGGCAGGCTTCTGGTTGCTGAACAAGTCCGACGGCATCCCCGCCGACGCCTTTGGCGCCTTCGGCAACCGCGGCCAATATCTCGTCGTCATCCCCTCGCGCGATCTGGTAATCGTGCGCCAGGGGTATGACGACGACAAGAACCGTCTCGACATCGCCGCCTTCGTCAAAGCGGTCGTCGCCGCCGACCCGCCGCGTTGACCCTATTCGAAGGAAGGGTAACGCTCGAACGCGGGCAGGTCGTTCAGCTTTTCCATCCAGCCGATGCGTTCGGCGGTCTGAATCTGCACTCGCGCAGGGATGAGGTCGGGGTCGTCGAGCGTTGCGACCTGGACGTCGATCTGGCCCGGAAAAATCGCTTCGTTGGTATAGAAGAGCCCGGTGCCGCATTCGCCGCAGAAATGGCGGCGGCCATGTTCCGACGAAGCATAAATCTTGGCGGTGCCGTCGATGTCAATCTCATCCGACCCAACCAGTCCCCAACCGACCATCGGCGCGCCCGCATGGCGGCGACAATCCTTGCAATGGCACAGCGCGTGATGCTGAACCGCGGTGCTCATCGAATAACGGATCGCACCGCAATGACATTGGCCTTTGGCACGGGGGGCTTGTTCAGTCATTTCGTTCTCTCCTTAGGGAATCGACGTGAGAACATAACATAAACATTGTCGAAATCGCAACGCCTGTTTGCGTACATGGGTAAGGGCCAGCCCCTCGATTTACGCGATCTTAATCGCGCGAAGATAGTTAACGGCGCTCCATGACCTCGATGTCCTCCTTCCAATTGCGCTTCATCCCCAGCGGGTTGTCGAAGCGTTGGGACACTGCCGCCGCGGAAGAGGAACTGGTGTCTTCGATCGTCACAGCATCGCTGTGCGCGTTGCTGTTCGCGTTCGTCGGCCTGCTTTGGTTCGTTGCCAACGTCCATGTGACCCCGAGTCTCTGGCGTCTGCCCATCATTTTTGCGGCGGCTGTGCTCACGTTCCATTATTGCACGGTCAGGTTTCGACCGGACATTGCTACTGCGCTGGGTTTTGTCCTCGCGCTGCAGCTCGGCAGCTTCCTCGGCGCGGCGAACGGCTATCTTGTCTATTCGGCGGGAGCGCGCTTTCCGCTCATTGATGCGCAGCTTCATGCCATCGATCAGGCAATGGGTTTCGACTGGCTGACGATGCTGCACTGGTTTGGCCGTCATCCCATCTTGGCGAAGCTGACGCAGGTGACCTATGATCTCGCCCCGCTGCAAATCGCCGTCGCGCTTCCGTTTTTGGTCCTTGTCGGCCAGAATGACCGTTTGATGAAGCTGGTGTCGGCCCAATTGATCGCCCTTGTCATCGTCCATATCGTTGCGATTTTCGCGCCGGCGATTGGGGCTTATGGCTATCTGGGCCTGACGGCGTCCGATCATCCCGGAATGATATTGACGTCTGAAGGCCATACGGCGATCCAGGTGATGCAACTCCGGACGGGTGCGCTCTTCGATCTGAGCAGCGCGCCGATGATGGGATTGCTGACCTTTCCCAGCTTTCACACGGTGCTGGCAATCCAGTCCGCCTGGAGTTTTTGGCAGCTTCGAATTTTTCGCTGGCCGGCCGTGATTTTCAATTTGTCCGTCTGGGTCGGGACGCTTCTCCATGGGAGTCACCATTTGATCGACACTATAGCGGGCGCTGCGGTTGCCATCTGTTCGATCTATGCCGCATGCAAACTGACTGCCGCGGCCCAGCGACAATTGTATGGAAGGCGGCCGGTCGCCTAGTCGCCCAAGTCCACCTGATGCTCCGCGGCCCAAGCCTGATACTGCCCGCGCGGATTGGACGAGGGCTGGGCGAGAATAGCAGGCATATCGGCGCGCAGCGCGCCCAGATCGAGCGAGCGGATCATCGCCTTGACCGGGCCGACGCCGGCGGGGGTGATCGACAGACGTTCGATGCCGACGCCCAGCAAGGCCATGGCCTCCAGCGGCCGTCCGCCCATTTCGCCGCAGACGCCGAGTGCCACTTTGGATCCCGATACCGTGCGGACGACGCGGGCCAGATAGCGCATAACGATCGGCGACAGCCAGTCATAGCGTTCAGCGAGGCGCGGGTGGGCGCGGTCGGCCGCGAACAGGAACTGGGTGAGGTCGTTGGTACCGACCGACAGGAAATCCAGATGCGGCAGCATCAGGTCGAGCGTTTCGAGTAGCCCCGGCACCTCGAGCATCGCGCCATAGCGGATCGCGACCGGCAGCTTTTTATTATGCTTCGCCAGCCACGCCCTCTGGCCGACGAACAAATCGCGCGCGGCTTCATATTCCCAGGGTTCGGACACCATCGGGAACATGACGTTCAGTGTCCGTCCGGCGGCCGCCTCCATCAGCGCCCGCGCCTGTACCTTCAGCAACCCCTCGCGTTCGAGCGCAAGGCGGAGCGCCCGCCATCCCATCGCGGGATTTTCTTCCTGCGCGGTGTCGCCGACGTTCATATACGGCAGCGCTTTGTCGCCGCCGATATCGACGGTGCGGAAGATCACCGGCCGGTCGCCGGCGGCATCAAGCACGTCGCGATAAAGGCGCTGCTGCCGGTCGCGCGACGGCAGCGTCGCCGACACCAGAAACTGGAATTCGGTCCGGAACAGCCCGATACCGCGCGCGCCGGTGAGGTCGAGCGCAGCGACATCTTCGCGCAGCCCGGCGTTGATCATCAGTTCGATCGCGACGCCATCTTTGGTGACTGCGGGCAAGTCGCGCAGCGAGGCCAGATTGGCGCGGCGCTTCTGTGAAATGACCAGTTTGGCGTCAAAGGCATCCTGCACCGCTTGCGTCGGGCGGACGTGCAGCGCCCCGGCCGCCGCATCGAGCAACAGCAAATCGCCTTCGCGGATCGAGCTGCGCACATCGCTGACGCGGCCGATCACCGGCACCCCCATCGCGCGCGCAACGATGATGACGTGGGCGGTCAGCGACCCTTCCTCGAGCACAACGCCCTTCAGACGGCGGCGATCATATTCCAGCAGTTCGGCGGGGCCGAGGTTGCGCGCGATCAGGATCGAATCTTGGCGCAGGCCCATCTGCGCCGCGGTGCCCATCTGCCCCGACACGATGCGGATCAGCCGGTTCGACAGATCCTCCAGGTCGTGCATGCGGTCGCGCAGCAGCGCATCGTCGATCTGGCGCATCCGCATCCGGGTGCGCTGCTGGACCCGCTCGATCGCCGCCTCGGCGGTCAGGCCGCTGTCGATCGCCTCGTTGATACGCCGCGACCAGCCTTCGTCATACGCGAACATCTTGTACGTCTGGATGACTTCATCATGTTCGCCGCCGACTCCGAAATCGGCTTGGCTGGCCATACGGTCGATTTGTTCTCGCATCTTGTCGAACGCGGCATAAACACGGTGTCGCTCGGCCTCGGTATCTTCGGCGACGGTATGTTCGATGGTGATGCGGGGTTGGTGGAACACCGCGACCCCGGCGCCCATGCCGTCGACCAGTTTCTGCCCGTTCAGACGCTGCGCCGACTGGTCGGCCGCGGCGGCATCGGTGCGTGCGGCGGTGTCGACGAGGTCGGCGTTGGTGATCAGTTCGGACAACACCATCGCGACGGTCTGCAACGTCTCGATTTCGATGTCGGCGTACCGGCGCGGGTCGGCGTGCTGGACGCAGAGGACGCCGACGGCGCGTTCGCGGCGAATGATTGGCACCCCGGCAAAGCTGTGGAACAATTCCTCGCCGGTTTCGGGGCGATAGGAAAAGTCGGGATGCGAGGCGGCTTCGTCGAGGTTCAGCGTTTCGATCTGATCGGCGATCGTGCCGACCAGTCCTTCGCCCAGCCCCAGGCGCGTGACATGCACCGCTTCCTGTTTCAGGCCGCGCGTCGCGTAAAGTTCGAGCGCACCGTCGCGCAGCAGATAGATCGAACAGACCTCGCTATCCAGGCATTCGCCGATGATGCCGACGACCTGATTGAGCTTGCCCTGCGCGTTCGCGCGCGATGCCATGACCTCGTGCAACCGGGTCAATATGGTCCGCGCCGATTGGGCGGCAGAAGAAGGCGGAGGCGGGGCGTTGGTCATTCGCCCCCTGCTAACAGATGGACGCGCCGAGCGCCATTACCTCGCGCGCTATCGCAGCCAATCTATTCTTGGGTTGCGTTAGGTCGGCGTCAGTTGGCACCGACCGGTGCGGTCGGTCCTTGCGCTGCACCGGGCGGCGTGACGGTTCCGGTTGTCGGACCAACGGGCGAGAACGGCGCCGGAGTACTCATAATGGCCGGGGGCGGCGCATATTTGGCGTCCCACGCAACGACGTCGTACTGATATCGGGCGTAAGCTTCGTAAAAATCGTGAAAGGGCTGGTCGAGCCGCGCGAGGTGCGCGGGCGCCTGTTCGATGACCTGCGCAGTGGGCGTCGACGAGACCAGTTGCGCGATTTCATTGGCACGGGCGCAGAAGGCGCGCTGGGCGGGCGGCTGAGCGAAATAATTGAACAGCTGCGTCGACAGGCGGTCGCGCGCGGCGGTGCCGTTGGTTTTGGTATCCTTGCCCAGCTGGGTGATTACATTCTTCTCGGTCGAGCGGATGACTTTGCCGTGCGCCTTGATAATATTGTTATAGGCCGACACCAGCGTCGTTTCTTCGAGGCCGCGGCAACCGATTGCGGCGACGTTCAACCCGATCTTGAGCTGCCAGAAGGCGCGGTCGCCGGTGATGTTGCTGTTGGCGGTAACGAACCGGCCGTCGATGCCGCGACCGGGCAGGATCTGCGTGACGGCAGCATTGCCCGGCGGCAGCGGGCGCGGCGGCACCACGATCACAACCGGCGGCGGCGGCGGGGGCGGGGGCGGCGGGGGCGGCGCTTTGGTGCAAGCGGCAACGCTCGCCAACAGTCCGGCCACGATGATCTTCCGCGACAAATTCATGATTCACTCCCCAACCGCTTCACCATGCGGCGTTAACCCCGAGCGTGCAACGCGGCTTCGGCCTGTTGCACCAGAGACGCGACGATTGCTGTCACGCTCTCTTCTTCGGATACCATACCGACAGATTGCCCTGCCATTAACGAACCATTTTCGACGTCGCCGTCGATCACTGCGCGGCGCAGCGCGCCGGCCCAATAATGCTCGATTTCCAGCTGAGCTTCCATCATGTCGATCGCGCCGCCGTCGAGCTTGTTGGCGACCTCGCGCTGTTTCGCGGTAAAGGCTTCGGTCCCCGCGTTCTTGAGCGCGCGGACGGGAATGACGGGCAGGCGCGGGTCGATCTGGACGCTTGCCACCGCTTCGCGCGCCGATGCGCGCAGGAAGGCCTTCTTAAAATTCGGATGCGCGATGCTCTCTGTGGCACAGACGAAACGCGTGCCGAGCTGGACGCCCGATGCACCCATTTCCAGATAAGCCGCGATCGCCTCGCCGCGGCCGATGCCGCCGGCGACAAATACCGGAACCTCGTCCGCCAGCGTCGGTAGGATTTCCTGGGCCAGCACGCTGGTGGATACCGGACCGATATGACCGCCGGCCTCCATCCCTTCGATCACCAGCGCATCGACGCCCGAACGGATCAGCTTCTTGCCCATGGCAAGTGTCGGCGCAAAGCAGATGACCTTCGCGCCCGATGCCTTGATCGCTTCAAGGCTGCCCTTGGGCGGGAGCCCGCCCGCGAGCACGACATGGCCGACATCATGCTTTGCACAAACGTCGATCAATTCGAACAATTGCGGATGCATCGTGATCAGGTTGACGCCAAAATTGCGCTTTGCCAGCGCTTTGGTCGCGGCGATTTCGGCATCCAGCAGCTCGGGCGTCATTGCGCCGCACGCGATGACGCCGAACCCCCCAGCGTTGCTGATCGCGCTGACCAGATTGCGTTCGGAAACCCAGCTCATCGCGCCGCACAGGATGGCATAGTCGCTGCCGAGCAACGCGGTCCCGCGCGCCATCAATTCTTTCATTTTGCTCATCGAAGCTGCCTTTGCCAGCACTGGGACTCGCGCGCAATCCCTTGTGGTCTCGGGGTCAGCAGCCCGTCGCAAGCTGGAATCCATTTGGCGCGACAACCGAACCTTTCGGCGCAGAAAGCAAATCAATCATTGTCAACTAAATCACTTGGCATATGCTTATGCAGCGAATCCACCAGGGAAAGGAATTACCATGAGCACTGTCGAGGAGGCCGCCAAAGACGGTTCCGAACAGCTGCCCCGCGCCATTCAGACGGTGCTGGAGGCGCTCGACAAGCTGAAGTTCGGGGCGATCCAGCTGACCGTCCACGAAGGACGGCTGGTGCAGGTCGATGTGACCGAACGGCACCGCTACCCCAACTGATTTCAACCGCTCCCAAGAGGGACTCTCCCCTCAACCTGCCGCAGACCGGACCACCGGATGTGGCAATTTTCTTTGCAACAGGAAATTGTCATGACCGCAAAATACCCGTCCGTTCGCCGCCGCCGCGTGCAGGCATCATCGCTAACCCTTTCGCTCCTTCTCGCACTCGGCGCGACGCCTGCTACGGCAGCGGACCTATCTGCAGCCACGGCGGACGAGGGCGTCGCCGCTGCCGCGACCGCCGCAGCCGCTTCGGCGGCCACCGCGGCGCAGGTCGATGACGACGTCAGCCGCGGCGACATCATCATCGTCACCGCGCGCCGCCGTCAGGAAACCGCGCAAGAAGTGCCGGTCGCGATCTCGGTCATTCGCGGGGATTCGATCGAGGCGACGGGCAACTTCAACGTCGTAAAGCTGCAGCAGATCGCTCCGACGCTTCAGGTTTATACCACCAACCCGCGCAACACCTCGGTCAACATCCGCGGTCTCGGGGTGCCTTACGGCCTGACCAGCGACGGCTTTGAGCAGGGCGTCGGCATCTATGTCGACGACGTCTATAATTCGCGCGTCGCCGCCGCGACCTTCGACTTCCTTGACGTCGACCAGGTCGAGGTTCTGCGCGGGCCGCAGGGCACGCTGTACGGCAAAAACACCACTGCGGGCGCGATCAGCATCACGACCAACCAGCCGACCTTCGATTTCGAAGGCCGGGCCGAGCTCAGCGTCGGCAACCTCAATTTCCGGCAGGCCAAGGCTGCAATCTCCGGCCCGTTGACCGAAACCATCGCCGCTCGCCTCGCCATCGCCGCGACCAGCCGGCGCGGCACGC
The DNA here is from genome assembly GCF_965279725.1 of Sphingopyxis sp. GTDB lineage: Bacteria > Pseudomonadota > Alphaproteobacteria > Sphingomonadales > Sphingomonadaceae > Sphingopyxis. The sequence goes on along the minus strand of NZ_CBDIIL010000001.1, from coordinate 582,331 downwards.
TGTTCAATGTTACGAGCGACCGCTGGATCAACGAACAGGATAATCTGGGTCTTCGCGGCCAGTTGTTGTTCAAACCCAGTGAGGATCTCAGCATCACGCTGTCGGGTGACTATAGCAAGCAGGATCCGGAGGGCTATGGCACAGCCTTTGTCCGCGTGGGCAGGACGCAGCGCGCGCTCAATCGCCAATATGATGCGCTGATCGCGGCGCTCAACACCGCCAATCCCGGGCGAAACTTCACGGTGCCCAGCCGCGACGTCTATGACCGCCTGACCGACATCGACGCCAGCCTGAACGCGGGCAACAAGATCGGCGGCGTGTCGGCAAAGGTGAAGTGGGACGTCGGTCCCGGCACCTTCACCTCGATCACCGCTTGGCGCTTCTGGGACTGGAAGCCTGAGAACGACCGCGACTTCACCGGCGCATCAATCGTTTCGAAATCGCAGAACCCGTCGCAGCAGGACCAGTATAGCCAGGAATTTCGCTACAATTATTCGGGCGACAAGCTCGACTTCGTCGTCGGCCTGTTCGGCTTCAAACAGCGGATCGACACCCAAGGCACTGAACAGCAAGGTCCGAACGCGAGCCTGTGGAGCCTCACCGCGGCGCAGGGCGCAAACAACCCGGCCACGCTCAACGGGTTGACCGCAAGCAACACGCAGTTCCTCAAAAGCACCAGCGCGGCGCTCTATGGTCAGCTCAGCTACAAATTGACGCCCGAGCTGACCATTCAGCCGGGTATCCGCGTCAATTACGACAAGAAGGCCGGCTTCTACGAACGCGTGGTGACCAACGGCGCCGGCCAGGTCATCAGCTGCGCGCCGCCGCTGGCCGCGAACAGTGCGCTGGCGGCGCAATGCGGTGTCTATCAGCCGCAGAGCACGTCGCCGTCGGTCAGCGACTGGAATTTCAGCTACGACCTCAATGTGAACTATAAGGTCACCCCGGACATTCTGGCCTACGCGACCTATGCAAAGAGCTTTAAGACGGTCGGCATCAACCAGAACGGCCTGCCGCTCAACAGCGCCACCAACCTGCCCGATCTGTCCGCGAGCACGGTGAAACCCGAAGCGGTGAACCATTTCGAAGTCGGTCTCAAAACGTCATTCTGGAACCGCCGGGCGACGTTTAACCTCGCTGCCTTCCGCACCGAGATCAAGGATTTCCAGGCGACGGTGAACGGCGGTCAGTTCGGCACGGTCCGCGGCTACCTCGCCAATGCAGAGAAGGTCGTCTCGCAAGGCGTCGAAGCAGACTTCAAGATCCGCACCAGCGATCGCTTCACGGCCTATGCCAACGGCGCTTATACCGATGCCAAGTATAAGAAGTTCACCAACGCGCCGTGCCCACCGGAGCTGTCAGGCGGCACGCTTCAGCCAATCGGCGCCGTACCTGACTATTCTCAGCCGGGCGTACCCGGCGCGCTCAGCCCGCGGCAGTGTGATATTTCCGGCCAGGATCTCCCCGGCGTGTCGAAATGGGCCTTCTCCTATGGTGCCGAGGCCAATGCTCCGGTGACGCTGTTGGCGAAGGATGGCCAGGTCTATCTGGGCATCGACGGCAATTATCGCTCGCACTGGAATTCGAACGCATCGCCGTCGATCTACACCGACGTCAAAGGCTATGCCCTGACCAACGTCCGCGCCGGTTTCCGTGCCGAGGGTTTCGACGTCTTTGGCTGGGTCCGTAACGCCTTCGACGTAAAGTATATCGAGACGCTGCAGGTCGCGCCGGGCAATGTCGGTCTGATCGCGGGTCAACCCGGCGATCCGCGCACCTGGGGCGGGACGGTGAAATTCAACTTCTGATCCTTTCGCTTTTGTCCAAAAAAGGGGGCCGCGCCAGCTGGAGCGGCCCCCTTTCTCGTGTAACGGGCCGTTTCGCCGGGGCGTGGCGGCGGTGCGACCAATGTCATTTGATTGCGGCAACCTGCGCCGCTGTAATCGGTTCGTTCAATGACTGAATTCAGCTTATTCGGTTATGTCGATGAAGGGGGGCGGCCTATCCTTCCCATCTCAAGGTGAAAGGATGATCAATCGACTCGCGACCGGCCCCTATCGACGTGCTAGCGGTGACCCTCTGGTCGCCCGCGCGTCATGCGCCCGTCATCCTGCCGCGCCACCCCGATCCAACGATAACCCCAAAAGGAGAGACTGTATGAACGACCAGACCCCCATCGGAAGCGGTTGCCCCGTCCATCAGCCCGGCGGCGTGCGTTCGCTACTTGGCCGCACCAACAAGGATTGGTGGCCCGACATGCTGGCGACCGAAGTCCTCACGCCGAACGGCCCGTCGAACCCGATGGGCGACGATTTCGACTATTCGAAAGCGTTCGCGCTGCTCGACTATAACGCGCTCAAGGCCGACCTGACCGCGCTGATGACCGACAGCCAGCCGTGGTGGCCGGCCGATTATGGCCATTATGGTCCGTTCTTCATCCGCATGGCGTGGCACGCCGCGGGCACCTATCGTACCGCCGACGGCCGCGGCGGCGCCAACAGCGGGCAACAGCGTTTCGCCCCGCTCGACAGCTGGCCCGACAATGGCAATCTCGACAAGGCGCGCCGCCTGTTGTGGCCGATCAAGCAGAAATACGGCAACAAGATCAGCTGGGCCGATCTGTTCATCCTGACCGGCAATGTCGCGATTGAAAGCATGGGCGGCCCGGTGTTCGGCTTCGGCGGCGGCCGCGCCGATGTGTTCGAGCCCGAGCGCGATATTTATTGGGGCAGCGAAGACAAGTGGGTGAACGAGGGCGTTCAGACCCGCATCGATCCGGACAACGGATTTGAGGCGATCGAAGGGCCATTGGCCGCGATCCAGATGGGCCTGATCTACGTCAATCCCGAAGGCCCGGGCGGCAATCCCGATCCCTTGCTGTCGGCGCGCGACATGAAGGAAACCTTTGAGCGCATGGCAATGAATCATGAGGAAACCGTCGCGCTGACCGCGGGCGGGCACACCTTTGGCAAGGCGCATGGCAATGGCGACGCCTCGCTGCTCGGTAACGCGCCGTCGGGCGGCGATCTGGCGGCGCAGGGCTTCGGCTGGGTGAGCAGCCACGACAGCGGCGGTATCGGCGAGCATAGTGTGACGAGCGGGATCGAAGGGTCGTGGGTGAACACCCCGACCGAGTGGTCGGAAAATTATTTCCGCCTGCTGCTCGATTATGATTATGAGCTCGTCCATTCGCCCGCCGGCGCGCAGCAGTGGCAGCCGATCAACCAGAAGCCGGAGGATATGGCCCCGGCGGCGTGGGATCCGAACGTCAAGGTTCCGACGATGATGACGACCGCCGACATGGCGCTCAAGATGGACCCGGAATTCCGCGCGGTCAGCGAGAAATTCCGGACCGATCACGAAGCGTTCAAGGACGCCTTCGCGCGCGCCTGGTTCAAGCTGTGCCACCGCGACATGGGTCCCAAGGTCCGCTATCTCGGCCCCGAAGTTCCGGCCGAAGACCTGATTTGGCAGGATCCGGTTCCCGCCGGCGCGAAGCCTTCCGACGCCGATGTTGCCGCCGTCAAGGCAGCGATTGCCGGTAGCGGACTGACCGTCAGCGAACTGGTCAAGGCGGCCTGGGCGTCGGCAAGCACCTATCGCAAGTCGGACCATCGCGGCGGTGCCAATGGCGCGCGCCTTCGTCTGGCGCCGCAAAAGGACTGGGACGTCAACGAACCGGCGGCGCTGGCCAAGGTGCTGAGCACGCTCGACGGCCTGCGCGGCAATCTGTCGATCGCTGATGCCATAGTGCTCGGCGGCGTGGTCGGGCTTGAAAAGGCGATCAAGGATGCGGGCTTCAACGTCGCGGTGCCGTTTACCGGCGGGCGCGGCGATGCGACCGCCGAACAGACCGACGCCGAAAGCTTCGACGTGATGGAGCCCGAGGCCGACGCGTTCCGCAACTATGTCGGCAAAAAGAAGCTGGCGATCAAGACCGAGGAAATGATGCTCGACCGCGCATCGCTGCTCGGCCTGTCGGTGCCCGAAATGACGGTGCTGGTCGGGGGCTTGCGCGTCCTCGGTGCCAATCATGGCGAACGCGGGCACGGCCATTTCACCAAGCGGTCGGGCCAGCTGACCAACGACTTCTTCGTCAACCTGCTCGACATGACCAATGTCTGGAAGGCCGTCGATGGGTCGGACGATCAGGAATATGTCGCCACCGATCGCAAGGGCGGCGGCGAAACCTGGCGCGCGACGCGTGCCGACCTGGTGTTCGGGTCCAATTCAGAACTGCGCGCCGTGGCCGAAGTCTATGCTGAAACGGGCCATGAAGAGAAGTTCGTCAAGGACTTCGTCAAGGCGTGGACGAAGGTGATGAACGCCGACCGGTTCGACCTCGCCTGATCTTTTGGCGTCGCTGTCCCCGCATCATGCCGCGGGGGCGGCGTCGGCCATAAAGACGACGGGTCGCAAGGCGTCCCCGCGATACCGGCATGCGGGCGGGCAGCGGTGCTCTTTTCGTCAGCCCTGCTCAGGCCTCTATATTGCCAACCCGTTGCAATTCCGACTTGAGGCGTTGCGCATCAAATGCGTGTTGCTCGAATTCGCCGCCGCGCTCTACCCAAAACAGAAAAAGATGCGCCGACCATCGGTTGGGATTGGGTTGCGTCCGCCCGTGGCGCAGATCGATTCCGCGATACAGGACGGCGTCGCCCGGCTGCATCTCGATCGCGGAATAGGGTTCGTCGCCGAAATCCTCTACGCACGGCCCCTCACCGCTGACGCGCGTCGAGCCGACTTGAAGCGGCCATGGCAAATCATCGCTATAAGCAAGTGTAAGCGACACACTGTGTTCGCACGACGGGCGATCTGAATGGACGCGGCAAATATCATTCTGTTGATAGATGCGAAAATAGTCGTAGCTGGGCAAAAGATCAGCCCCTGTGATCTGACTGATGATCGGCGTCAGGCCCCACAGGAACGTCGTTAGCGGCCGATAGAAATGACCGGAGATATCGACAGTCTGTTGCGTCGAGAGCGGTTGCGACTTGGCAAACGTCTCGAACGATTTTCCTGCCGCCGCAAGGTCGATCTGCAACTGTTTGAAGAGGTTCGAAGCGACTTCGGGAGGGATCAAACCCCTGATCGTCGTAAAACCGTCTTCGGGATAGTCGCCTTCGATTCGCATCGCGGTCGCTTACCTCGTTTTGGCCCATTCCTGAAGCCTGACTTTCACAATTCGCGACGTCGCGCCTCCCTTTGTGTCTTCAATTCGGTCGTTTCCAGTCGATCTGTTCCTCCGCTAGAAAGCTAATGTGCGTCGACCGGCGCCGGGCCACCGGTTGGCGGGGGCTTGCAAAATGGCACCATCACCAGCGCGGCGAGGAAGATGTAGGACATCAGGCGGAAGACGTCGTCGAACGCCAGCGTCAGTGCTTCGCGACCGATGACGCGTGCCAGCGTCCCGCCCGCCATCTGCGCTGCGAGTGCGGGATCGCTGACATAATGGCCGATATGCAGCGCGAGTCCTGCGGCGGCTTCGTTCGCGGCCTCGCTCGACCGGCCTAGTGCCTCCGACAGGCGGAGGATGTGCAGCCGCAGCCCGTCGCCGAGCCAGGTGTTGACGAGCGCGATACCGATCGCGCCACCAAGGTTGCGCATCAGGTTGAACAGCCCCGAGGCATAGCGCAGCTCCGGCCCCTCGAAATTGCCGAGCGCCAGGCCGACCGAGGGCACGATGCACAGCATGATGGCGAAACTGCGCACGACCTGCGGCCAGAACAGCGCGGCGAAACCCCATTCGGGGGTCATGAAGCTGAACATCCAGAGCCCGACCGCGAACAGGCCGAGCCCGAAGGTGATGATGATGCGCGGGTCGACGCGCTGGGACAGCCCGGCGGCGATCGGCACGCCAAGCAGCTGCGCGATGCCGGCGATAAAAACCGTGGTGCCGATTTCGGACGCGTTATAGCCCTGCACGCGGCCGAGGAAGATCGGGATCAGGTAAGTGCTGGAATAAAGGCCGAAGCCGATCACGAGGTTAAAGACACAGGCGAAGGCGAAGGTCGGCTTGCGGAACGGCGTGAGCTTGACGATTGGACCGTCGGAGCGGAACGAGCGTTCCAGGAACAGGCCAAAGGCGACGAACGACAGCCACGCCGCGATTGCGATCGACGGTTCGCTGAACCATTCATGCTTTGGCCCTTCCTCGAGCACATATTCCAGGCCCGCCAGAAAGACCGCCATCGAGCCGAGATGCACCCAGTCGATGCGGCGAAGCATTTTAAGGTTCGCGGTATCGACGCGCACCAGCGCGATGATCGCCAGCGTTACCGCAGCGCCGGGCAAGACGTTGATGAAGAACACCCAGCGCCACCCCATCGCGTCGGTGATCCAGCCGCCGACCGTCGGGCCCAAAGTGGGCGCGAGCACCGACACCATGCCGAGGATCGCGGGGATCATCGCGCGCTGCTTACCTTCGAACAGCATATAGCCGGTCGCGAACACCGTCGGGATCATCGCGCCGCCGACAAAGCCCTGCACGGCGCGAAACAGGATCATCGATTCGATGTTCCATGCGAGCCCGCACAGCATGGATGCAATGGTGAACAGCCCCGCCGATGCAGCGAACAGCCAGCGCGTCGACACCGCCTGCGCTAGAAAGGCGGCGAAGGGGATCATCACCAGTTCGGCCATCAGATAGGCGGTCTGGACCCAGCTGATCTCGTCGGGTCCGGCGCTGAGGCCTGCCTGCACTTCGTTGAGCGACGCGGCGACGATCTGGATGTCGATCAGCGCCATGAACTGGCCGAACGCCATCACCGCAAAGATCAGATATTTGCGCGCGTTGCTGAGGCTCGCGGGGTCGAACTGCGCGGCGGCTCCGGCGGGCGTCTGGTCGGGGGAGAGGGGAATCGATGCCATGCGACTTGTGTCCTGCGATCTTTATATTATATGTATCATATAAAAGGAGACGACAAGTGCGCTATTCAAGTGAGCACAAGGCGGAAACCCGCGAACGGGTTTTGAAAGAGGCGGCGAAGGAGATCCGCGCTAAGGGACCCGACAATGTCGCGGTGTCGGGTATCATGGCGCGCGTCGGGCTGACGCATGGCGGATTCTACGCCCATTTCGCGTCGAAGGATGCGCTGGTGAAGGAGGCGATCGGGACGATGTTTGCCGATGCCCGGAAACGCACCGAACGGATCGACGCGAACGGCGATCCGCGCGCGGTGCTGCGCGCCTATGTCGATTTCTATCTGTCGCCCGCGCATCGCGACAGCCGCGACCGGGGTTGCCCGCTGCCGACGCTGTCGGGCGATTTCGCGCGGTCGCAGCCCGCGACGCGGACACGGTTTGGTGAAGGCGTCGTCGGGATCGCGAGCCGCCTTGCAGCGCCGCTCCAGGCGCTCGGCCATGCCGATGCCGAAGCGGAATCGCGGGTGTTGGTGGCGCAGCTGGTCGGCGCGGTCGCGCTGGCGCGGGCGGTCGGCGACTCCGAGCTGTCCGATGCCATGCTGGCGGATACGCACGCGAGCATCGTCGTACGCTATGGTTTGGAGACCGTGCAATGACGCTAGAGAGGGTTCGGGGGCTGATCGATGCCGGGGGACGCCCGCCGATCGGCGACACGCTGGGGTTCCAGCTTGTCGATGCAGGCGACGGCTGGGCGGCGTTCGAGGGGGTGCCGGGGCGCGAGCATTATAATCCGCAGGGGACCGTTCATGGTGGTTATGCGGCAACGCTCCTTGATTCGGCTTGTGGCATCGCGGTCGTCACCAAGCTCGATGACAAGCAATCGATGACGACGCTCGAACTCAAGACGAGCTACCTCAAGGCGATGAACGAGACGACGGGCAAAGTGCGCGCCGAGGGTCGGGTGATCTCGATCGGCCGCCGCGTCGCTTATACCGAGGCGAAACTGAGCGACGAAACGGGACGGCTGTTGGCGACCGCGACCTCGACGCTGCTGGTGATCACGCCATGAATGCACAGGTTGCCGTCGAGGCGGAAGTGCCCGTTCGCAAAGGCTTCACGGTGCCGCGCAAGGCATGGCAGATCGGGCTGATCGCGCTGCTGATCGCGATTGTCGGCATCTGGTGGCTGCTGTCGCCACGCACGGTGGAATCGACTGACAACGCGTATCTACAGGCTGATGCGAGCGAGGTGGCACCGCGCGTTGGCGGGCTGGTCACAGCGGTGCTGGTGCGCGACAATCAGGTGGTAAAGGCGGGCGAGCCGCTGGTCCGCATCGATGTCCAGGATTATGATGCGCGGGTGCAGGCAGCCGAAGCCGCGGTCGCCGACGCCGATGCCCAGGTTGCGACCGCGCGCGCGACGCTGGCCTCGCTGGGCGCCGAACAACGGCTGGCCGCGGCGCATGTCCGCTCGATCAACACCCAGATCGCCGCCGCCGACGCCGAATTCACTCGTGCCGCCGCCGACCGCCGCCGCTATAACGCGCTGGTCGTCGATGGCTTCGTGACGCGGCGCGATGCCGAACAGGTGGACTCTGCTGCGGTGGGCGCGGCATCGGCGGCGCAACGTTCGCGCGCCGATCTGGGCGCGAGTATCGAGGAAGCCGCAGTGACGCGGGCGCGCGGTCCGATCCTGCAAGCTCAGGTAAAGGCGGCGGAGGCGACGGCGGCAAAAGCGCGCGCCGCGCTCGCGCTCGCCAAACTCGACCGCGGGCATACGCTGGTGCGCGCGCCGATCGATGGCGTGGTGGGCAACCGCCGTATCCAGGTCGGCGATTATGTCCAGCCGGGATCGCGATTGCTCGCCGTGGTGCCGGTGCGATCGATCTATGTCGTCGCCAACTTCAAGGAAACCCAGACGCGCGAGATGCGTCCCGGACAAAAGGCCGAGATCGACGTCGACGCGCTGGGCGGCGATCCGCTGACCGGTACTGTTGAAAGCCTGGCGCCGGGATCGGCGAGCAAATTCACTTTGCTGCCGTTCGAGCCCGGATCGGGCAATTTCACCAAGATTGTCCAGCGGGTCGGTGTGCGCATCCGGCTCGATCCGGGGCAGGCGGCGCTGACGCAGTTGCGGCCCGGCCTGTCGGTGACCGCGAAGGTGCGGCTGCGCTAGGGTGCGTTCAAGAAGTCGACGACCATCGTCACCGTCGCGTCGGGCTGTTCTTCCATCAGCCAATGTCCGGCATCGGGGACTACGCCTTCGCGCACGTTTGTCGCCGCGTAGCGCATGACGAGAGCCATCGTCGGGCCAAAGGATTTGGCGCCGCCGATGCCCAGCACCGGCATCGTCAGCTTCTGCCCCTTGGCGAGCCAGGCGCGATTGTCGATGGCGTCCTGGTCGAACGCTGCGAATTGCGCGAAGCCCGAATGCATGCCGCCGGGCAGCGCATAGAGCTTGGCATAATGGTCGCGGGACGCTTCGTCGAAGCGCTTCGGATCGGCTGAAAATTCGTTCCAGAAGCGATCAAGGTAGATGCGCTCGCGCCCGGCGACGAGCCGTTCCATGTCGGGGCCGCCAAAGCGGAAATGCCAGAGCAGCGGGTTTTTCAGAATCTCGTCCCAAGGCCCTACGCCGGGCACCGGCGCGTCGAGCAGGGCGAAGCGGGTGACGCGTTCGGGCTGCTGCGTCGCGAGCGCGAAGCCGACCATATTGCCGATGTCATGAGTGACCAGTGCGAACTTGTCGATCTTGAGGCCGTCAAGCACAGCGGCGATGTCGTGTCCCTGCGTCGTCTTGTCATAACCGCCCTCGGGATGCGCCGACAGCCCCATGCCGCGCAGGTCGGGAACGATGACGGTGTGATCCTTCATCAGCGCAGCAGCGAGCGGAGCCCACATATCGCCGGTCTCGCCAAAGCCGTGGAGCAGGACGACCGCAGGCCCTTTGCCGCCGACGCGGACGTGCAGCGTCGTGCCGTTCGCCGCGACTTCCCGGGTTTTGAAGCTGGCGGGATAGGGCGGCACCTGCGCCGCCGCGGGGAGGCTGGTCAGTGCGAGCGCCAACGCTGCCCCTAATCCAATGCGATATGTCATTGCGCTTGCCCCTCGATCGAAGGAGGCAGGTGCGCCGCCTCAGGCCGCCAGCATGCGCCCCAAGCCGGGTATCCGCAAGGACGATCAGTCGGCGTCGAGGCCGTATGCGGTGTGCAGCACGCGCACCGCGAGTTCGGTTTCATCCTCGTCGATCAACACGCTGACCTTGATCTCGCTGGTCGAGATCGCCTGAATGTTGATGCCGCGATCGGCGAGCGCGCGAAACATCGTGCTCGCGACCCCGGCATGGCTTTTCATGCCAACGCCGACGACGCTGATTTTTGCGACCTTGTCGTCGCTGATGATCCGGTTAAAGCCGATCTTTTCCTTCGCGTCGTCGAGCAGGTCGATCGAACGCAACAGGTCGGTCTGCGGCACGGTGAAGGTCACATCGGTCTCGCCCTTGTCGCGGCCGACGTTCTGGATGATCATGTCGACGTTGATCCCGGCCGCGGCGAGCGGACCAAAGATGTTCGCGACGCCGCCCGGCTTGTCGGGGACGCGGGTGACGATGATCTTCGCTTCATTCTTGTCGTGGGCGATGCCGGTGATCAGCTGCCGTTCCATCTGATGTTCCTCTATTTCCTCGTCGCTGACGATCATCGTGCCGCGGGCCGGGGCTTCGTCGCCCTCGACGAAGCTCGAGAGCACCTGCACGCGCACGCCCTCTTTCATCGCCAGCCCGACCGATCGGGTTTGCAGCACCTTGGCGCCGACGCTCGCGAGTTCGAGCATTTCTTCATAGGTGACATAATCGAGCTTGCGCGCGCGCGCGACGATGCGCGGGTCGGTGGTATAGACGCCGTCCACGTCGGTGTAGATGTCGCAGCGGTCGGCCTTGAGCGCCGCCGCGACTGCGACCGCGCTGGTATCCGACCCGCCGCGGCCCAGCGTCGAGACGCGGCCATCGTCCATCAGGCCCTGAAAGCCCGGGATCACCGCAACCTCGCCGCGCGCCATCGCGGCGCCCAATGCGCCGGTGTCGATGTCGGCGATGCGCGCGCGCGCATGGGCTTCCTCGGTGCGGATCGGCAGCTGCCAGCCGAGCCAGCTGCGCGCCGGGGTGCCCATCGCCTGCAAGGTGAGCGCGAGCAGGCCCGAAGTGATCTGTTCGCCGGCGGCGACGACGACGTCATATTCGGCGGGGTCGTAGCGCGGGTTCGCCTCGCGGCAGAAATTGACCAGCCGGTCGGTCTCGCCCGCCATCGCCGAGACGACGACCGCGACTTCGTTGCCATTGGCGACTTCGCGCGCGACGAGCTTCGCCACGGTGCGAATCCGCTCGGTGCCCGCCATCGACGTGCCCCCGAATTTCATCACGATCCGCGCCATGTCGCCCTGCTTTCAAGAAACTGGTTTGCGCCGCAACATTCGTACAAGATTGCGGCGCGCCGCTGTTACGGAAGGGGGCGCCGTAAGGCAAGGGCAGGGCGCGCGGCGAGGGAATAGAATTTCTTGCACCGGCGATGCGGCAATGCCACATCGCACCCATGAACGCCGCAACGATCAATCCGCACGAAGCCGCCCATTTCGGCGCGCTCGCCGCCGACTGGTGGGACCCGCATGGGTCGTCGGCGATGCTGCACAGGCTGAACCCGGTGCGGCTGTCGTATATTCGCGCACAGATCGACGCGCACTGGCATGGCGATGCGCACGCGCGTCATGCGCTCGCGGGGCGGAGCGCGATCGATGTCGGATGCGGCGCGGGGCTGCTTGCCGAGCCGCTGGCGCGGATGGGGGCGACGGTGACCGGGGTCGATGCGGCGCCGGAGAATATCGACGCGGCGCGGGCGCATGCGGCGGGGCAGGGGTTGGAAATCGCCTATCACGCGGGGGAGCTCGCCGCGTTGCCGCCCGCCACATTCGATCTCGTTACCTCGATGGAGGTGGTCGAGCATGTGACAGACCCGGCGGCCTTTATCGGCGAGCTGGCGGCGCGGTTGGCGCCCGGCGGGTTGATGATCCTGTCGACGCCCAACCGCACGACGCTCTCGAGATTGTTGCTCGTCGAGGCCGCCGAGCGCGTTGGCGCGGTGCCGCGCGGGACGCATGACTGGGACCAGTTCCTGCGGCCCGAGGAACTGACCGCATTGCTCGAAGGCGCGGGGCTGGAGGTCATCGACCGCACCGGGTTTTCACTGTCGCCCGCCAAGGGCTTCAAGCTTGGTGGCAGCGAGGCGCTAAACTATCTGGTCGCGGCGCGGTGGCTGGATTAAATAGGGACTGTCCCTATTTAATCGTCATTGCGAGCGTAGCGAAGCAATCTCCAGCCATCGATGTTGTGCAAGGCAGATAGCTCGAGATTGCCGCGTCGCTACGCTCCTCGCAATGACGAGGTTTAGAAATCCACATCCTCATAATATTTCGGCGGGGTCACGATTTCCATCCGCTCTGCCAATAGGGGACGGAAGGAAGGCCGCGACTTCAGCCCTGAATACCAGCCCTTCGTTTGCTCGTGTCCGGTCCAGTCGATGCCACCCAGATAATCGGCGACCGAGATATGCGCGGCGGCGGTCAGGTCGGCGAGACTCATCGTCGCGCCGGCGAGCCAGGTGCGGTGGTCGATCAGATAATCGACATAATCGAGATGGTTGTTCGCCGCCTTCATCGCCTCGCGCAGCGCGCCGCCGTCGGGGGGCTGACGGTGGACGATGCGTTTTTGCATCCGTTCGAACAGCAACGGGCCGGTGACCTCATAATAGAAATCATGGTCAAACCACGACGTCAGTCGGCGGATTTCGGCGCGGCTGGCCGCGGTGCCGTTGATCATCGCCTTGCCTTCGACGGTCTCCTCGAAATATTCGGCGATCGCCATGCTGTCCATCAGCACCTGACCGCGCGCCTCATCGACCATCACCGGAGTGCGCCCCGCCGGATTCAAGTCGATAAATTCGTCGCGGCGTTCCCACGGCGATTCGCGCACCAATTCATAACCGACGCCCTTTTCGCCCAGCAACAGGCGGACCTTGCGCGAGAAGGGACAGAGCGGGAATTGATAGAGTTGCCACATCGCTCCGGCATAGCGGCAGCAAGGGCGCGCGTGCAACGGCTATGGCGCGGGTCTGACGCCTATATTGTGGATTGCGCTTTAGCGGCGCGGGGCGGTGCGCTCACGTTCCCATTGCGCGGCCATATCGCGCGCCATGTCCTTGAGCACTGGAGCGTACACCGCGAGCGCCGACGCAGCCTGCCCGGCCATGCGCGTGGTGGCGCGGACGTCCGCACCCATCCGCTCCGCATATTCGGGATCGCGGCCCGCAACATCGCCCAGCGTGGCGTCGCGCGGGATGTACGCGGCATCGGATTCGGGATCGACGCGCGCGATGGCATCGGCGAGCGGGCCGACCTGCATCTGCATCAGCGCGCCGACGATTGCGGTCACCGTGTCGGCCATCCGGTCCTGCGCCGCTGGGTCATTCAGCGTCGTGACCGTATCGCGCATCTCGCTGTCTGCGGCGGCAGCGGGCAGCGGCGCGGCGAGTGCGAGCAGGGGAAGGGCGATCAGCGCAAAACGGGGCGTCAAACGGGTCATGGCTTTCATCCTTTCAAAGGACGCAAGGGTCAGCAAAGCCGCGGGTATAAGGACACAACGCTTTCGCGGCGCTGAACGGCCCTCAGTGCTGCGACGGGCCGCCCTATCGCTGCGATAAGTTCACTCTGCCGCAACCACCTCGATCTCGGCGTCGCTCAGCGGATGCGTCAGGCGCGACAGCATTTCCTTTGGGCAGACCTGCCAGAACTGGTCTTTCCAGCGATCCCAGTCCGCAAGGATTTCGCTCGACCATTTGCTTCCCGTGGCCTTCGCGTGATCCTCGACCAAATCCTTCAGTATCGTTTCCCAATGCGCGCTGTCGATGCGTTGCCAGACGATCGATTCGGCGTTGGCGCGGCGGTCGAACTGGCCGTCGGTGTCGAGGATGAAGGCCATGCCGCCGGTCATTCCGGCGCCAAAGTTGGATCCCACCGGTCCCAAGATCACCGCGGTGCCGCCGGTCATATATTCGCAGCCATTGGCGCCGCAGCCTTCCACCACGACGTTCGCGCCCGAATTGCGGACTGCAAAGCGTTCGCCTGCCTGACCGGCGGCGAGCAGCGTTCCCGAGGTCGCGCCATACAGGACCGTGTTGCCGATGATGCTGTTATGCTGGCTGACCAGCGGGCTGGATACCGTGGGACGCACGACGATGCGACCGCCCGACAAACCCTTGCCGACATAGTCGTTGGCGTCGCCAAACACTTCGAGCGTGATGCCGCTGCACAGAAAAGCGCCCAGCGACTGCCCGGCGGTGCCGCGCAGGCGGACTTGCACATGATTGTCGGCCAGCCCCTTCATCCCGAAGCGCGCGGTGACCTCGGCGGAAAGGCGAGTGCCGACCGCGCGGTGGGTGTTGCGGACGTTATAGGTTAGCTGCATCCGCTCGCCGCGCTCGAACAAGGGCTTGGCGTCGTTCAAAATCTGCGCGTCGAGGCTGTCGGGTACCGGGTTGCGGCCGCCGCCCTGCGACCGGCGCTGATTGTCGGGCGCGTCAACCTTGGCGAGGATCGGGTTGAGGTCGAGATCGTCGAGATGCTCGGCGCCGCGGCTGACCTGGCGTAGCAACTCTGTGCGGCCGATTACCTCGTCGAGGCTGCGATAGCCAAGCTTGGCGAGAATTTCGCGCACTTCCTCGGCGATGAAGGTCATCAGGTTGATGACCTTCTCCGGGCTGCCGCTGAACTTCGCGCGCAGTTTTTCGTCTTGGGTGCAGACCCCGACCGGGCAGGTGTTCGAATGGCACTGGCGCACCATGATGCAGCCCATCGCGACGAGGCTGAGCGTCCCGATGCCATATTCCTCGGCGCCCAAAATGGCGGCAATGACGATGTCACGCCCGGTTTTCAGACCGCCATCGGTGCGCAGGCGGATGCGGTGGCGCAAACCGTTGAGGGTCAGCACCTGATTGACCTCCGACAATCCCATTTCCCATGGGGTGCCGGCATATTTGACGCTGGTCTGGGGCGAAGCGCCCGTGCCGCCGGTATTGCCCGCGACCAGGATGACATCGGCGTGGGCTTTCGCGACGCCCGCCGCTACGGTGCCGATGCCCGCCGAGCTGACGAGCTTCACGCAGACGCGCGCCCTGGGGTTGATCTGCTTGAGGTCGTAAATAAGCTGGGCCAGATCCTCGATCGAATAGATGTCGTGGTGCGGCGGCGGGCTGATCAGCGTCACCCCCGGGGTTGCGTGGCGCAGCCGGGCGATGAATTCGGTGACCTTGAAGCCGGGCAACTGGCCGCCCTCGCCGGGCTTGGCGCCCTGTGCGACCTTGATCTCGATCTCGTCGCACGCGCCGAGATACTCAGCGGTGACACCAAAGCGGCCGCTGGCGATCTGCTTGATGTTGCTGTTGGCGTTGTCGCCATTGGCATATGGCTGATAGCGTTCGCTCGCTTCGCCGCCTTCACCCGACACCGCCTTGGCGCCGATGCGGTTCATCGCGATCGCCAGCGTCTCATGCGCTTCGGGCGACAGCGCGCCCAGCGACATGCCGGGGGTAACGAAGCGCTTGCGGATTTCGGTGATCGCCTCGACGCTGTCGAGCGCGACACCTTGCGCCGGATAGTTGAACTCCATCAGGTCGCGCAGATAGACGGGTGGCAGGTCAGCGACGCCGCGCGCGAATTGCAGATAAGTCGAGTAACTGTCGGTCGCGACCGCAGTTTGCAACAGGTGCATAAGCTGCGCCGAATAGGCATGTGTCTCGCCGCCGGCGCGCTGGCGATAGAAGCCGCCGATGGGCAGGGTGGTGACGCGCTTGTCGAACGCCGCCTCATGCTTCTCGGTCGCGTTGATGAACAGCGATTGATAGCCTTCGCCCGAAATCTTGGCCGGCATGCCCGGGAAGAGGTCGTTGACGAGCGCGCGCGACAGGCCGACCGCCTCGAAATTATAGCCGCCGCGATAGCTGGAGATCACCGCGATCCCCATTTTGGCGAGGATCTTGAGCAGCCCGTCATCGATTGCCTTGCGGAACCGCAAGCGGCAATCGTCGAGCGACAATTCGCCGCCGAACAAGCCGCGATTCCAACGGTCGATGATCGCGGCTTCGGCCAGATAGGCATGAACGGTGGTCGCGCCAACGCCGACCAGCACCGCGAAAGCATGGGTGTCGAGCACTTCGGCCGAGCGGACGTTTATCGAAGCGTAGCTGCGCAGCCCCTTACGCACGAGATGCGTGTGCACCGCGGCGGCGGCGAGCACCATCGCCATGCCGACGCGATCTTCGCCGATGCTCTGGTCGGTCAGGAACAGCTCGCTGCGACCCGCGCGCACCGCATCCTCGGCCTCGCGGCGGACCCGCGCGATCGCCTCGCGCAGCGACGCGGCGTCGCCGCCGACCTTGAAGGTGCAATCGATGTCGGCGACCGCATCGCCGAAATAGGCACGCAAGCGGTCCCAGTCGTCGCCGACGAGCACCGGGGAATCGATGACGAGAACATGGTCGCTCTGCCCGCGTTCATCGAGGATGTTGGCGAGGTTGGCGAAGCGCGTCTTCAGGCTCATCACATGGCGTTCGCGCAGACTGTCGATCGGCGGGTTGGTGACCTGGCTGAAATTCTGGCGAAAGAATTGCGCCACGTGGCGCGGTTTGTCCGAAATGACCGCGAGCGGGGTGTCGTCACCCATCGACCCGATCGCTTCCTTGGCATCCTCGACCATCGGGCTGAGGATCAGTTCCATATCCTCCATGGTCAGCCCGGCAGCGACCTGACGGCGCAGCAATTCGCTGCGTTCGAAGGTCGGCAGGCTCGATTTTCCACCCTTGGGCAGGTCGGCCATGGTGCGGAATCCACGGACGCGGGCGGGGTAATCGTGCGCGTCGGCGATCTTGTCCTTGATCGCGAGATCTTCGTAGAGGATGCCTTCTTCCAGATCGACGGCGATCATCTGGCCGGGGCCAAGCCGGCCCTTCTTGCGGATGCTCGCCTCGGGCAGCAGCACCATGCCGCTCTCCGACCCGACGACCAGCAGATTGTCGGCGGTCAGCGTGTAGCGCAGCGGGCGAAGCGCGTTACGGTCCATGCCCGCGACCGCCCAGCGGCCGTCGGTCATCGCCAGCGCTGCCGGACCATCCCACGGTTCCATGACGCTCGCCAGGTAGGCGTACATGGCCCGGTGGTTGTCGGGTACGTCGTTTTCATTCGTCCATGCTTCGGGAACGAGAATCAGCTTGGCGGTCGGCGCATCACGACCGGCGCGGCAGAGCGTTTCGAACGCTGCGTCGAGCGCCGCGGTGTCGCTGGCGCCCGCGGGGATCACCGGCTTGATGTCTTCCGAATGTTCGCCGAAGGCGAGGCTCGCCATCTTGATCTCGTGGCTTTTCATCCAGTTCTTGTTGCCGCGGATCGTGTTGATTTCGCCATTATGGGCAAGGCAACGGAACGGCTGGGCCAGCCACCATTGGGGAAAGGTGTTTGTCGAATAGCGCTGGTGAAAGATTGCGACACGGCTTTCGAACAGCTTGCTGGTGAGGTCCGGAAAGAAATCCGCTAGGCTTTCGGCCAGGAACAGTCCCTTGTAGATGATCGAGCGGCACGACAGGCTGCAGATATAGAAATCGGCGATTTGTGCCGCGATGACCTTTTTCTCGATCCGGCGGCGGACGAGATAGAGCTGCTTTTCGAACTCCGCGAGCGACGCCTGATCGGGCAGCGGTCCGGCAATCATGATCTGCTCGATCTCGGGCCGCGTGCGCTGCGCCTTGTCGCCGATCACCGACACGTCGACCGGCACCTGACGCCAGCCATAGATGGTGAATCCCGCGTCGATGATCTCGGCCTCGACGATCGTGCGGCAATGTTCCTGTGCCTCCAGGTCGGTACGCGGCAGGAAGATCATGCCGACGGCGAGGCGGTTGGGGCGCACCTTGTGGCCTGACGCGGCGATCGCATCGTCGAAGAAGCGGACCGGCAGGTCAACGTGAATGCCCGCCCCATCCCCCGTCTTGCCATCGGCATCGACCGCGCCGCGGTGCCAGACCGCTCGCAGCGCCTCGATCGCCGCCTCGACGACGCGGCGCGAGGCCTTGCCATCGGTCGCGGCGACGAGCCCGACGCCGCAGGCGTCGGATTCCATGTCGGGACGATACATGCCTTCTTCGGCAAGCCGGGCGTGTTCGGGGGTGGGGTAGTGGGTCATCTTCTGTCGTCCTGACGATAAGACTTAGTCGGGCAGTTTCTTCCGCGCGTTGGCGGCGGCTTCCTCGGCGGCTTGCTGCGCCGCGAGCGACGCATTTTCATAGGCGGCCTCGAGATCCTCGACGCGCTTCAGGTCGGCGGCCGACCAGTTGCTGCGATCCTCGGCGGGGTCCATGACAGCGTCCGTGGCATAAGCGGCCGCATCCGCCGCCTCGGCTGCGGCATCCACCGCCGCGTTGGTCGCGGCATCGTCATAAGCGGCGTCGGCGGGCAGCGCCTCGGTCGTTTCCACCGTGTCGGTCTTCCACATGTCGCGCTGTTCCTTCAGCACCTTCACATCGACCTTCATCAGCTTGGCGAGCGACGCGAGTTCCTTGTCGCTGAAATCGGACAACTGCTTTTCCTTCGGCAGCTCCTTCATATCCTTTTCGATCTGCGGTCCGCGATCCATGAATTTCGTGACCAGCGGCGGCAGCGCTTTCATCACCGCAACCATCACTTCGGGATCGGCCTGCAACGCCATCCATTCGCTGGCATAGAGGCTGCCGGTCGGGGTCGCGAGGAAGGTGTTGAGGTCGGCCAGCTGGGCGGCGCTGAATTTGCGGGCATAGGCTTTGGCCATGCCGTCGCGCATCGGTACCTCCATGTCGGTCAGCGCTTCGCTAATCAGCGGCTTGATGACCTTGGTTATCTGGTCTTCGCGCTCCTTGCGATGCGGATCGAACAAGTCGGCGATCTTTCCTTTTGTCGCTTCGTCGAGCGTAGCGATCTTGTCGCTTTCGACGCCGGTCTTGATCGAGAGCATCAGGTCCGATTGGCCGCCGAGCTCACCCATGATCGTCTTGAACATCTTGCCATAGAGATTATCGATCATCTTCTCGAGGCTGCCCGCGGGGATCAGCGCGCTCATGGTTTTTTGTCCAAGCGCCAACCGCGCCGGTTCGATCGGGGGCAGGCTTTTGGTGTCGAACATTTTTTCGACCAGCGCGATCGCCTCGTCCATTTCCTTCTGCATCTTGGCCTTTGCCTGTTCGGCATAAGCTTCGCTGTCAAAATCGCCTTGGGCGTCATCAGCCTCGGTCGGCGTGGGCGCTTCGACGACTTCCGCCATCGGCGCTTCTTTTGGCGCGGCATAGGCTTGCGCCCCCAGCGGCAGCATTGCGATTGTTCCGGCGAGCAGCATCGCTTTGAATTTCGACATTACGAATTTCCTTCCCTGTTGGTCATGCTGCCTTCTTTTCGCTTTTCGCTTTGGCTTTCAACCACTTTGCCATTTGCTCGCTGACATCGCGGCCATCGCGGATGCCCCAGACGACCAGGCTGGCGCCGCGAACGATGTCGCCCGCCGCAAAAACCCCGGGCAAACTGGTCATCATCGTCTGGTGATCGACGCGCAGCGTGCCCCAGCGCGTGACACTGAGGTCGGGGGCGCCGAACAGGTGCGGCAACTCCTCAGGGTCGAAGCCCAGCGCCTTGATCACCATGTCGGCGGGAACGTCGAACTGGCGGCCGGGATCGATCTCGGGGCTGCGGCGGCCGCTGGCGTCCGGGGCGCCGAGGCGCATGCCCGCGACGGCGACCTGCTTGACGCTTTTGTCGGCGGTGAAGCTTTCGGGTGCCGACAGCCAGACGAACTCGACGCCTTCTTCCTCGGCGTTCGACACTTCACGCAGCGACCCCGGCATATTTTCGCGGTCGCGGCGATAGAGGCATTTGACCGACTTCGCGCCCTGGCGCACCGCGGTGCGGACGCAGTCCATCGCAGTATCGCCGCCGCCGATAACGACGACATGCTTGTCGTTTGCATCGAGGCGACCGTCGTCGAACGCCGGAACCGCGTCGCCAAAGCCCTTGCGGTTCGATGCCACCAGATAGTCGAGCGCGGCGATCACGCCTTCCGCCGCATTGCCGGGGACATTGATCTCGCGCGCCTTGTACACGCCCGTCGCAATCAGCAGCGCATCGTGCTTCTGGCGCAGCGCGTCGAGCGTCGCATCGCTCCCGACTTCGAAGCCCAGATGGAAATGGATGCCGCCGTCGACCAGCCGGTCGATCCGGCGCATCACGACCTCCTTCTCCAGCTTGAAGCCAGGGATGCCGTAGGTCAGCAGCCCGCCCGCGCGGTCGTGGCGGTCGTAAACATGCACCTCATGCCCCGCAACGCGCAGATATTCGGCCGCGGTCAGCCCTGCGGGACCGGCGCCGATGATGCCGACCGACTGGCCGGTCGCGGTGCCGGGATGCAGCGGCTCGACCCAGCCCTCGGCCCAGGCGGTGTCGGTGATATATTTCTCGACGCTGCCGATGGTGACCGCGCCGTGGCCTGAAAATTCGATGACGCAATTGCCTTCGCACAATCGGTCTTGCGGGCAGATACGGCCGCAGATTTCGGGCATCGTCGAGGTTGCGTTGCTCAGCTCATAGGCCTCGCGCAGCCGCCCTTCGGCGGTCAGGCGCAGCCAATCGGGGATGTGATTGTGCAGCGGGCAATGAACCGAGCAATAGGGGACGCCGCACTGCGAACAGCGCGCGGCCTGTGCATCGGCGTCGGGCGCGGCATAACGTTCCGCAATCTCGCGAAAGTCCTGCGCGCGGTCATCGGCAGAGCGCTTGTCCGGATAATGTTGTTCGCGCTCCACAAATTGAAGCATGCGATCGGCAGCCATGCAATTTCCCCTTCGATGCGGGGGAAATGCATGGCGAAAACCGCCATGTCACGGGCGAAATGGCAGATAGGTCAATATTATTGACCTTAAATTGCGATCAAAATCGAGGTATGACGAATTTCGCGCAACTATCTTTCGCAACTAGTTCCGTATCGGACCTATCTCAGGCCCAGCCAGACCAATGCGGCAACGCCAACGACGATTCGGTACCAGGCAAAAGGCGTAAAACCGTATCGCGTCACCACCGCCAGAAACGCTTTGATGACCGCCCAAGCCACGATGAACGAAACCAGCGCCCCCACCGCGATCAGGCTGAGGTCGTTGGTCGTGATTGCGTCGCGATGCTTGAACAATTGCAGCGCGGTCGCGCCCGACAGCGTCGGCAGCGCGAGGAAAAAGCTGAACTCAGCGGCGGTCTTGCGATCGACGCCCAGCGACATCGCGCCCAGTATCGTTGCGCCCGACCGGCTAACGCCCGGGATCATCGCGATACACTGAACGAGGCCGATCAAGATCGACTGGCGCGCCGACAAATTGGCGACGCCGCCGCTTTCCTTCGGCTTGGCGAAGCGCTCGACCAGCAAAATCGCGAAACCGCCGATAATCAGCGCCCATGCAACGACGACAGCATTTTCCAGCAGCACCTCGATATAGTCGCCCAGCGCCAAGCCGAGGATGACCGCCGGGAAGAACGCGAGCGCCAGGTTACGGACAAAGGCGATGGCAACCGGATCGCGGCGGAAGAAACCGGTGAACATGTCCCAGAATAATTTCCGATAAAGCACCACGATCGCCAGGATCGCGCCCGGCTGGATCGCGATGTTGAAGATCGCCCAGCGCGACGCGTCATAACCGAGCAGCTCGGTCGCGAGGATCAGGTGGCCCGTCGACGAGACGGGAAGAAATTCGGTCAGACCCTCGACGATGCCGAGGATGATGACGGTGAGCCAGATACCCATCAGCGCGAGGCAAGCTGAGCAAAACGGCCGTGGCGGCGATATTGCACCAGCCAGTCGTCGGCGACCGCCGCCAGCGATGTCGGCGCAACGCCAAGCTCGGCCAAGCCCGCCGCGCCGTTCGCGACCACGTTGTCGTTTTGCAGCATCAGCCACTGATCCTTGGTGATCGGCGCGCCGGGGGCCCAGCCGAACCCCGACGCGAGCCCCCCCGCAACGACATCGGGGACGTCGACGAACAGCGGCTTGCGACCGATCGCGTCGGCGATCCATCGCTGAAGCTCGCCCATCGTCAGCACCTGCGGCCCGCCAAGCTCAAAGGTCTGGCCCGAAACGGTATCGCCCAGCGCGGCGACGACCGCATCGGCGACGTCACCGACATAGACCGGCTGGAATTTCGCATGCGGGGCTACCACCGGGATCACGGGCGCCATGCGGATCATTCCGGCAAAGCGGTTGATAAACTGATCTTCGCGGCCAAAGACGATCGACGGGCGCAGGATGGCGGCATCGGGAAAGGCGGCGCGGACCGCGGCTTCGCCGTCGCCCTTGCTGCGGCCATAGGCCGACGCGCTGTCGCGATCAGCGCCGATTGCCGAGATATGGACGAGGGCGCGGACGCCAGCGGCTTTCGCGGCGGCGGCAACATGGCCTGCACCATCGGCCTGCACCGCCTGCATATTGTCGAACGCGCCGACCAGGTTGATCACCGCATCACTACCCTTCACCGCGCGTGCAATGCTGGCGGGGTCGCGGACGTCGGCGGTGACGAACTGCGTCTGGCCCAACCCGCCGAGCGGTTTCAGGAAGGTCGCGGCACGTGGGGTGCGTTGCGCGATGCGGACGCGCACACCGCGCGCGAGCAGGCGTTGCACGACATAGCGCCCGACAAAGCCCCCGCCGCCCAACACCGTGATCAATTGCCCGTCGAGTTTCTGCATTGCGTCCGCCTGTGATCGATTCTTGAACATGGCGCAGAGGGCGCCGCACGGCTTCCCATGCCGCGAAGCGGGGAAGGGGGCAAGGGGCGAGGGCGGAGTTGCCGGACGAAACCCGCGGCTTTTCGACAAAATGATCGTCAAGGCGCGCGCCGCGGTTGACAAGCCGATAGCCCCGCCGCTAAGCGCCCGCTCCTACCCCGTGCCCAGATGGCGGAATTGGTAGACGCACCAGCTTCAGGTGCTGGCGATCGCAAGGTCGTGGAGGTTCGAGTCCTCTTCTGGGCACCATTTTCCTGTCAGCGCGATATCCGAAATCCGGCTCCGCAAGCGGTCGCGGGGACGCCCTGTTTGCGGTGCGACAAGGGTTCGCCGGGCTGGCTTTTTCGAGCCGGAACCGCTGGCTCTTACTTGCCATATTCTATCGACTTCGATCGCTAAATTGATGTGAACTAGTACATTTCCCTTTCTAGTGGTGTTCCATTCCTATCCCTAGGGTTCGCCGCGGGTGGTCTTGTCATTCGACGGGCGGCGCGGGGAACGGGATATTATGAAACTGGCGGTTTTGCGCACGATGGCTGCGCGCTGGATGGTAATTGCGGTGCTCGTCGCATTGGGTGCCATGATGCCTGGAACCGCCAGTGCGCAGCACACGTCTCTGGCTTGCCCGCCGCAAACCGCGACCGTCGCCAATGGCGGTTCGATCGAAATCGATATAACCGATTGTGACGATTACAACTTTGGTTACGGCAATGGTCCTGCGCAAACCCGCAACGGGCCTTCGCACGGTCAGGCAAGCGTGCGTCAGGATTTCGTGCCGCCAAGCACCGCTAAATCCGTTCTTATTTATACCCACAACGGCGATTCCGCGACCCAGGACACCTTCGAAATGGAGGACCTCGACCTGCGTTGGATCCGGTTCACGATCACGATTACACCGCCCACGTCGGCGATCGTCGTATCGCCGAACACCCTGCCGACGCTGATTGCCGGCACGCCGGTCAACCAAAGCCTGTCATCGACCGGCGGAACTGCTCCCTATACCTATTCGCTCGCCAGCGGCTCCTTCCCGCCCGGCGTGTCGCTTAGCGGGACGGGGGTGCTGTCCGGCACGCCGACGCAGCGCGGGCTCTACTCCTTTAGCGTTCGGTCTCAGGATTCGGTGGGTGCCTTCTCGGTCAAAAGCTACTCGGGATCGGTGCAAAACCCTTCGCTATCGCTGGCGACGCCGACCGTAACACTGGCCGCGGGCGTTCCGGCATCGGCGCAACTGGCGACCAACGGCGGCCTCTCGCCGCATATCTACGCCACCGAACCACCGGGCACGCCGATGCCGTTCGGCCTCAGTCTGTCGCCCAGCGGCCTTATATCCGGCACTCCGGCGACCACCGGCAGCGCCACAGTGCAATTGCGCGTCACTGACGCCAGCACGCCGTCAAACGCACCCTATTTTGAACTCGAAACTTTGACGATCAATGTCGTCGCGCAGCCCACCGTGTCTATCGCGGTGGCGCCGGCATCCGTTTCCGAAAATGGCGCGACCAATCTGGTCTATACGGTCACGCGCAGCGCCGCCAGCGCCAGCCCGCTGACCGTCAACCTGACCACTGGCGGCACAGCGACCTCCGGAACCGACTATGCGGGCGGCGTCGCCACCGTGACGATTCCCGCCAACGCCACCACTGCGACCGTGACCATCGATCCCACCGCCGACAGCACCGTCGAAGCCAATGAAACGGTCATCCTGACCGTCGCGACGGGGGCCGGGTACCTTGTCGGCGCACCCGCTTCGGCGACCGGAACGATCCTCAATGACGATGTGCCCACTGCGACGATCACCGTGTCGCCGGCCAGCGTGTTGGAAAATGGCGCCCCGAATCTGGTCTATACCGTTGCGCTCGACGCCGCACCGACCTCGGCGTTGACCGTGAATTTCACGTTGGGCGGTACCGCGACCAACGGCAACGATTATGCCTCGACGGGAACGACGGTCGTCATCCCGGCCGGATCGACCAGCCAGACAATCGTCATCAATCCCAATTCGGACGGCACGATCGAACCCGACGAGACGGTCATCATCACCCTTGCCGCCGGGGCAGGCTATGTCGTCGGCACGCCGGCCAGCGCGACCGGTACGATCACCAACGACGATTTCCCCAGTATCACGGTCGGCAATGCCACGGTGACCGAGGGCAATAGCGGGACGACCAACGCTGTCTTCACCTTGACGCTGTCGGCGCCGGCCGCGACCGGGGGCGTGACCCTCGATATTGCGACCTTCAACCGGTTCGCGACCGCGGGTCAGGATTATGTCGCCAACAGCCAGACCGGCTTCACTATTCCAGCGGGCGCAGCGTCGGCGACCTTCACCGTCGTCGTGAACGGCGATCTGCTGAACGAGGCCGACGAGGATTTCTTTGTCCGGATCGCCAATGTCACCGGCGCCTTTGTCAACGGATCGCAGGGTACGGGTGTGATCACCAACGACGATCCGTTGCCGTCGGCTTCGATCAACGGCTTTTCGGTGGTCGAAGGCAATAGCGGGGCCGTGGTCCGGAACTTCGTGATTACCCTCGATGCCCCCAGCGGCCAGCAGGTGTCGATCGATGCCGCGACTGTCAACGGATCGGCGACCGCGGGCAGCGACTTTAATGCGACCACCGCATCCCTTGTGTTCCAGCCCGGCGAAACGACCAAGAATTTCCCGGTGACGATCCTTGGCGACACCACCCCGGAAAGCGACGAGAGCTTTACCGCCGTCTTGTCGGGCGCGTTTAACGTCACCATCGCGACCGGCACCGCAACCGCGACGATCGTCAACGACGACGTGCTGCTGAACATTTTGCCCGAAAACCTCCCGAACGGGACGGTCGGCGTTTTCTATAGCGCGATCCTGACGACCGATGGCGGCGTCGCGCCCTATCGTTACACGGTTACCGCGGGGACGCTGCCCAGAGGGCTGGCGCTTGCGTCGGACGGCACCCTGTCGGGAACCCCGGTCGCGGCGGGCAACGCCAATTTCACGATTACCGCGCTCGACAGCAGCGGAGCGCCCGGACCCTACTCGACCAGCCGCGCTTATACGGTGACTGTCGCGCCGCCGTTCATCGAACTGACGCCGGTATCGCTGCCGAACGCGACGTTTGGAGTGGCGTACAGCCAGACCATCACCGCCGACGGGTCGATCGCGCCTTACAGCTTTGCCGTGACCTCGGGCAGCTTGCCTCCCGGTCTCACTCTCGCGACCGGCGGAACCTTGTCGGGCACACCGACGCTGGGTGGCCCGCGCACCTTCACGATTACCGCGACCGATGCCACCGCGGCGCCTGGCCCCTATACGGGTGGCCGTGCCTACACGCTCACCGTCGATGTTCCGGCGCTCGTCCTGCCGACGACGGCGCTGCCCGACGGGGGGACCGATGTCGCCTATTCCGCGCAGATCAACGCGGCGACGGGCGGCGTCGCCCCCTACAGCTATGTCGTGACCTCGGGCGGGCTGCCCAATGGTCTGACGATGTCGCCGACTGGCGCGATAACGGGAACCCCGACGACCGCCAATAATTTCGGCTTTGTGGTCACCGCGACCGACAGCAATCCCAATGGCTCGGCGGTCGTTCAGCAAAGCTATTCGATCAACATCGTCAACACGCCGCCGGTGGCCAATCCGGTCAGCGCGAATATCCCCTATGGCGCCGGACTGACCCCCGTCCCGCTCAGCATCACGGGCAATGCCAATTCGGTTGCGGTCGCGACGCCGCCGACCCGGGGCCGGGCGGTCGTGGATCGGATGACGATCAGCTATATTCCCGATACCGGCTTTGCCGGGTCGGACAGCTTCACCTATATCGCCAGCAACAATGGCGCGAATTCGGCGCCGGCGCTGGTCACAATTACGGTTGGCGGTCCGACGATCACAATCACCGCGGGCGGTCCACTGACCGCGACGGTCGGCACGGCTTATAACAACAGCTTCACCTTCACGGGCGGCACCCAGCCGTTCACCAACTATCAGGTCACCGGCCTGCCCGCCGGGATGCAGGCAGGCAGCAGCGGCGCTAACACGGTCGAAGCGATCGGGACACCGACCAGCGCCGGCAGCTTCACGATCACCGTGTCGGCGACCGATGCGTCGATCGGCAACGGGCCGTTCAATGCCAGCCAGAATTTCACGCTGGTCGTCGCGGCGCCGTCGCTGACGATGACGCCGGGGGCGGGGACGCTCACCGCGCCCTACAGCGCCGCCTTCTCGCAAGCCTTTACCGCGAGCGGCGGCGTCGGTCCGTTCAGCTACGCGCTGACCGGAACCCTTCCGACAGGTCTGAACTTCAGTGGCAATACGCTCAGCGGCACCGCGACCGCACCGGGCAGCTATCCGGTCACGGTTACCGCGACCGATACCGGTGCGACCGGCGCGGGTGCGCCGTTTACCATCGCGCAAAACTACACGATCAACGTCCCCGCGCCGACGATCACGATCGCGCCGGAAACGCTGCCGGCCGGCACCGTCGGGATCGCCTATAACCAGACGGCGACCGCCTCGGGCGGCGTCGCATCCTATGGTTATGCGCTCTCTGCGGGCGCGTTGCCGCCGGGGCTGACGCTGTCTGCGGGCGGCGTGTTCGCCGGGACGCCGACCGCCGGCGGCACGTTCAACTTCACGCTGACCGCGACCGACGCCAATGGACAGACGGGCAGCCGTGCGTACAGCCTGGCGATCGGTGCTGCGACGGTCGTGCTGCCGCCGACGACGCTGGTCGCCGGACAGGTCGGGGTCGCCTATAATGCGGCGCTGAACCCCGCGACCGGCGGCACGGCGCCATACAGCTATGCGGTCACGGCGGGCGCGTTGCCGGCTGGCGTGACGCTGTCGTCCGGCGGAACCCTCTCGGGCACCCCTACCGCCTTTGGCACGTTCAACTTCTCCGCCACCGCGACCGACAGCAGCACGGGTGCCGGCCCCTATTCGGCTACCCAAAGCTATTCGGTGCAGATCGTCCAGCAGCCACCCGTCGCCAATTCGGTGTCGGCGACCGTTGCCTATGGCAGCACCGCCAACCCGATCGCGCTCAACATCACCGGCGGTGCCGCGACCAGCGTCGCAATCGCCTCGAGCCCGGCCAGCGGGACCGCGGTGGCCAGCGGCACCAGCATCACCTACACGCCGAATGCGGATTTCGCCGGTACCGACAGCTTTACCTACACCGCGACCAACGCGGGCGGGACGTCGGTTCCGGCCACGGTCACGATTACCGTCGCCAACCCGGCGATCACCATCGCGGCCGGCGGACCGCTGACGGCAACGGCGGGAATGCCGTATAGTCAGATCTTCACCTTCAGCGGCGGCTCCCAGCCGTTCGCTGGCTATCAGGTGACCAACCTGCCGACCGGGCTGGCGATCAGCGGCAGCAGCGCGAACAGCGTGACCGTATCGGGAATCCCGACCAGCGCGGGCAGTTTTGCCCTCACTGTCTCTGGTACCGACGCGTCGACCGGCAACGGGCCGTTCAGCACGAGCCAGAGCTTTACGCTCGTCGTCAACGCGCCGACGCTGACGCTAACCCCCGCAACGGGCAGCTTCACCGCCAATTATGCGGCCGCCTATAGTCAGGCGATTACCGCGACCGGCGGGGTCGGTCCCTACAGCTACAGCCTGACCGGCAATCTGCCGGCGGGTGTCACCCTTAATCCGTCGACCGGACTGCTTTCCGGGTCGCCGACGGCATCGGGCAGTTTCAGCTTCGCGGTGACCGCCACCGATACCGGATCGACCGGGGCGGGCGCGCCGTTCACGGTCCAGGGTAATTACAGCCTTGCCGTCGTCGCACCGCTGGTGACGGTAACCCCGACCGACCTGCCGCGTGCGACCGCCGGTGCCGCCTATACCGCGACGCTGACCGCCGCGGGCGGGGTCGCGCCGTACCGCTTTGCGCTGAGCGGCGGCGCGCTGCCCGCGGGACTGTCGCTGTCCACCGGCGGCGTTGTTTCGGGAACGCCGGCGGCGGCGGGCGCCTTTGCCTTCACCGTCGCTGTCACCGACGCCAATGGTCAGGCTGGCGCCGCCAGCTTGACGCTGACCGTGGCAAATTCCGCGATTACCGTCACTCCGGCAACGCTGCCGGCGGGGACGCAGGGCGTTGCTTACAGCCAGCCGCTCACCGCCACGGGCGGCATCGCGCCCTACCGCTTCGCAGTCAGTTCGGGGACGCTACCTCCGGGCCTGGCAATCGACGCGGTGACCGGCGTGATCGCCGGAACCCCCACGGGGTCCGGCGATGTCACCTTTGCGATCACGGTCAGCGACAGCACAGGCGGCACACCTTCGACGGCAACGATTACCTACACGTTGCGGATCGTTGCGCGGCCCAATCCGGCGAATGACCCCGAAGTGCGGGGGCTGGTTCAGGCGCAGGTCAACTCGGCGCGGCGCTTTGTCGACACCCAGGTCGGCAATTTCAATCGCCGGCTCGAAGGGATGCGTCGCGGCGGTGGGGGAGGCGGGTTCAGCAACTCGCTGCGGATCAGCGCATCGGATCATTGCATCGATACCGTTACCGCCTGGACCAATCCGATCTGTGCCAATGCGGGCGGCAACGCGGCAGGCGGACCGAATCGCCGGCCGGGCGGTTTTGGCGGCAACACCCAGGGCGGCCTGATGTCGGATGGCATGCTCGGTGGCGGCGCAATCGGGTCGGCGGCGCCCGCCGACGACACCGGCACGGCAGCCGCCACGGATGGCTCGGGCAACGCGCAGGCACCGCTCACCATCTGGGCGGGCGGAGCGATCCGCTGGGGGGACCGCGACGAACAGACCGGACGCCCGTCCGAACGCTTTGAATCGGAAGGCATCACCTTTGGCGCCGACTATCGCTTCAGTCCGTCGTTCGCTGCCGGGGTCGGGGTCGGCCTTGGCCGCGAGACCACCGATGTCGGTCGCAACGGGTCGCAGAGCGAGGGCGAAGCGAAAACGCTGGCGATCTATGGCAGCCATCTGCTCGGCGGCGGTCTCTACGTCGATTGGCTGGCAGGGTATCAGTGGCTCGATTTTGACCTGCGCCGTTATGTCACGCTGTCGGGCGCGCTGGTCAATTCGTCGCGCAGCGGTCGCCAATGGTTCGGTTCGGTATCGGCCGGCGCCGATATCGAAAGCGGCGACTGGCGCTTCACGCCCTATGCGCGGATCGACGCGCAGCGCGGCAAGCTCAACGGTTACACCGAAAACAGCGGATCGGTGTTCGACTTGACCTACCTCGATCAGGATGTGGCATTCACCACGATCGGCGCGGGGGCCAATGTCGATTATCGGATTGCGGTCGAGAACGGCTTTTTCTTGCCGCGCCTGCGGCTGGAATATCAGCGCGATATCGAGCGCGATAGCGAAGCATTGGTCGCCTATTTCGATCAGATCTCGGGGCCGTTCAACGGGGTTCCGCTGACGGGCTACGCGCGCAGCCGGCTGTTGATGGGGATCGGGGTCGAGATGGCAATCGGCGATCGGACCGCGGTCGACATCGAATATTCACGTCGCAGCAACAGCGGCGCGGGGACCGATCAGGGTGTGTTGATTAACGTTAAACAGGCATTCTGACCCGCTTGGGGACCGCCGCGCGGCGTTGAAGGCGCCGCGCGGATGTTTCCGTGGTTGGTTGGAAAAATGTCACGGTACACCGCGCGCCTTGCCCCACGGCGCGTTGGCGGCAAGCCTCGCGCGCGGCTGTCGAGCTCTGATGGGCGCGTTAATCCGGGACGGGGTGGTGGCATGCGGTACGGAGGCCTCGCCTCGGAGGTAAGGCGTCAAGCGCAACGCCTTTGTTGTCGCGCGAACAGCACGGCCGTCGAAGATCATTCGGAACGGATGCAGGCGTGGATCCGGCTGTTCATCCTCATATTTGTGTCGTCCTACGCCATGGTCGCCAGCATTATCGCCTCGCGCGACTGGCATGTCGCGGCTTGGGCGATCGACGTGCTGAGCTACTTCGCATGCTACACGCCGCTCGCTATCGGGCTTCTTTACCTCATCATTCGCTTCCCCGGCCATTATCCCGCGCGCAGAATTTTCGGGATGGTCAATGACTATGCGGGGCTTGGTTTCGCGATCATCGTCGGCGGTCAGGCGATGCTGCCGACCTATGCGATTATTATGTGGGTGACGGTGGGTAACGGTCTGCGCTTCGGGTCGCGATATATGATTGTCGCGGGGGTGATGGTGCAGATTACGCTGGCCGTGATCACGGCGCTAACACCATATTGGCAGGCCAATCCCATCCTGGTGTTTACCCTGTCGCTTACGACCTTGATCGTTCCCATCTACATCCAGACATTGCTCCGCCACATCGAGCAAGCGCGCCGCGACGCAGAGGAGGCGAACACCGCGAAATCGCGCTTTTTGGCGCAGGCCAGCCACGACCTGCGGCAGCCCGTTCACGCGATCGGTCTTTTCTTGAACAGTCTGAACCAAACCGGCCTTGCGCCCGAACAGCGCGGCATCGTCGATCGGATCGATCGATCGCTTCAAGGTGTTGCCGAACTGTTCCGTTCGCTGCTCGACATCTCGACTCTCGACAGCGGCGCTGTGACGCCAAAGCTCGAACCGGTTTCCATCATCCAGTTGTTCCGCATGCTCGAACAGCAGAATCAGGTCAGCGCGCAATGGGCGGATGTTGACCTGCGCTTCGTTGCTTCCGACCGGATCGTTCTTGCAGACAGGGCGCTTTTGCTGACGATGCTGCAAAACTTGGTGTCGAACGCGATCAAATATGCACCGCGCGGGCCCGTCCTGATCGGCTGTCGCCCGCGTGGCAACATGCTTTCGATCTGGGTTATCGATCGTGGCCCGGGTATTTCGGCAGAGCATCTTCCGCGGCTGTTCGACGAATTTTACCAGATCCGCAAATTGGGTGCCGCCGACATGCAGGGTGTCGGGCTGGGGCTTTCGATCGTGAAACGGTTGGGTGCATTGATGGGACTCGAAGCGGAGATTCGTGCAAGGCCGGGCCACGGTACTGCGGTCGCGATCCACGGTTTGACTCCAGCCTCTCCGGTGGAACTGCCGGTGCTCAATCGCGAAAGCAGCTATGCCGCCCCGCTGCACGATATGCGCATATTGCTGATCGAAGATGACGTCGATGTGCTCGATGCGACCGCGCATCTGCTGCGCACGTGGGGCGCCGAAGTCGCTGCATGGTCCACCGTTCCGCCGTATCCCCAGCCTTGCGATTTAATCGTGACGGATTTCGATATCGGCGGTGGAGTAACGGGGGCAGACTGCATCGCGTTGCATCGCCACGAAACGCCGCCACCCATGGCAATCGTCATGACCGGACACGACGAAATGGCGATTGAGGAGACCCTTGCCGACCCGAACGTCCTGGTCCTGAAAAAACCGGTGCGACCCGCCGAGCTGCGGTCGGCCATCGCGGCGCTGCGCCGTCGAAAAACGGGATAGCGCGCCGGTCGGTCGCGCTATTGAAAACCCATGGCATTGGCCTTTGTCGCTGCTTCAGACCGCGTATGCGCGCCCAATATGCGCAGCAGTGCCGACACATGGATGCGGACGGTGAACGGCGATATGTCGAGGTGGCGACCGATTTCCTTGTTCGTCTTGCCCATCGCCAGTTGCGACAACACATCGCGCTGACGCGGCGTGAATTCCTGAGCGCGCCGTCGCTGCGGTGGTTGCGGAAGGATTGATGCCGTGGTCGGAGCAAGCACCGTCGTATCGCCATTGCAGACCGACTTGATCGCAGCAAGCATTGCGTCGGATTGCACAGCTTTGGCGATGAAGCCGTCGGCGCCTTGACGCATGACGAGCTGGATCGTTTCTGCATCATCGCTCATCGAAATGACGATCAGCGACGATGTCGGATAGTCGGCACGCAGCGCGGCAATCGTCGCAGCAGGATCCATGCCGGGGAACATCAGGTCGAGAATGAAGAGCGTCGGCGCGGCGCCATTGCCGGCCAGCGTCCGCACTTCGTCAATGCTACCCGCCTCCAGCATTTCGGCGCGTGGAAAGGCGCCGCCAACCAAGCGGCACATTCCGTCGCGGAATAGGGGATGGTCGTCGGCAACCAGAATCCGTTCGGCGCGCGATGTCGGCATGGTTGGCTATACTCCGATACCGCCTGGCCGTGCCCGGTTGAGCAGTCGCAAGCTGTGCGCTTTGGTTGCGCAATGCGGCGGTAGATGCCAGTGCGATGACGTACCGGTTCGCCTTTTTCTGGCGCAAAAAGGAGGGGACTCGCATCGCTGCGCGCCCCCTCCGCCACCAAGCGACCCATTGGCGGATCTGAAGCTGCCTTTTTGCCGCATCGCAAACGCCTTTGTGACGCAAATGCCGGTGGGCGTGACGGCAGCATCGATGGTTTAGTTTGGCGCAGTCGATGGCGGTGAGCAACTGCAGCGAAGGGCTAGCACGTCATCGCCGGGTGCGTGGTGGCCGCTGCAAAATATGGTACGAAACCGTTGCTAGCGGGATGCTCTAGCGGATCGGTGCATGTTGCGGCCGCACCCACAGCGCGCCCAACAATTTTCAGGGCATCAATCCAGCGTTGTTGCGAACACGGTCTTGGTCGTCCGCCATGATCAACAGCAACAGGACGATCAGTGCCACGCTATACTCGCTGCCGCCTGTCCCATGTTCGCCGACGAACCAGCCGAAATGGCGATGGATCAGGACAATGCCGCCGACCGCGATCGCCATCAGCGCCGCGGCAGCGGGGCGGACAAATCGGCCCAGGATAATCAGCGTGCCGGCAACCAGTTCGGTCAGGGTGATCGCCCAAACCAGCACTTCGCCCGCCGGAAATCTCAGCGATTCCATAAACTGGCCGAATTGCGGGATCGTGCCGTAGATGATGCGCGAGATGGCATGTATCATGAAGAATCCGGCCGTCGCGACGCGAGCGAGCAGGAGCGTTATCGGCATCAGGCCATTCGACCAGTGGAATCGGGCAATTGTCATTCGCATGCTGTTGAACACCATGGCGGCCGTGCCATGGCAACGAGTACGACGCACCGGTGCATCGTTGGCGTCCTGCCACGCATCACCAGGCGTTCCAGCACGCGGCGAGGATCAACACCCAGGCGTAAGCAATCGCCACGCTGGAACCGAGGCCCAACGTCGCCGCCAGCCGCTGCTTTGCGGCACCTTCGAATGCGAAGGCGTTGACGCCGAAGGCGCGAAAAACATAGGCGAGGGGATTGAGCCAGGCACCAAGAACCATAGCCCACACCGCGACCATCGGCGGATTGACGGCAAAGACCGTCACCAGCCCCCCAACCAGCCCCTGCATCAGACCGAGCATGAGCCAGTCGAGATGCGCGGCGCCGAACTGTTTGAAATTCATACCCTTCAAAAATTGGCGCCCCCACGGCTGCATCGGCGCCAGCATCAGGAAGCCGAGGAACGTGGAAAAAAGCATCGAGGCGGCGCCCGAAAAGAGCAGAAGTTTCGCGGTGTCGGTTACGTCCATCGGTCTGGATTATCTTCCTTGAGGGATCGGCTGCGGATAGGCGCGCAGCCATTGGGTACGGTCTGACAAAATGCGTAGTCGGCAGCTGGCCTCGACAAGCTGGCCGCCTGACCCGCCCGCCATCCCCGATCGTGCGAGTTCGTCGTCGCAAATGTTCCCGCGTGTTTTCAGCCAAGTCCGTTGCGATGCCTGCAGCTGCGACCGGGCGGCATCGCTCGGCAAGCGGCGCAGCGCGTCGCGGTACGATCGATTCAGCGCCCGATCGAGCCGACGATATTCGTCCGCCATGCAATCCTGCATCGCCGCCGTCACGCCGCCACTGCCCCGGACACATTGCCGAAATTCGGGCGAACGATCCGCGGCGGCTGGCTCGGTCGCCGACAGACCACCGATACCCGCCGCGACGAGCCCGGCGACAGCGAATGTCGATCGGCCGAATGGGCCATATCCGCTGCGCAGTTTTGCCACCACATGGTCTCCTGTCGCGACATTGCGCGGCCTCAAACAGTCAAGCGGCCCGTCGTCCTTTGACGGGATAGAGCGCGGCGCAGCGCAGCGGCAGGGCGAGCGGCGTACCAGTGCATCGGCGAACGTTGTTTTTCGCCGATCGAACGCGATCATCAACGCAATGGAGATTTCAAAGACGCGACGCGGAGCGTGGGGGCTCGCACTGCTCTGGGCTTGCCTGGCACCTGTCGTATCTGGCGCAAGCGATGCGGCCGCGATGGCGGGTATGGCCGACATGGTGGCTTCGCCCAGCCGACCGCCCATGGCGCAGCAGATCGTCGAGGGGTCGCACCCCAGCGCATTGCGCAAATTACTGGATGCCGGCGCGGATCCCATGTTGCCCGACCGCGACGGCGACACCGCGATCCACTACGCCGCGATGGACCGCAACCCCGCCTATCTCGAGCTGTTTCTGGCGCGCGGCCTCAGTCCAGACACGCGCAATCGCGTCAGCGGCCGCACCCCGATCATGTCAGCGATGCTGGCGGAACGCGACCGTCAGTTCACCTTGCTGATGGCCGCGGGTGCGAACCTCGCGCAGACCGATATGACGGGTAACACGCCGCTGCACGTCGCGGCACAAATCAATAAACCGCGATACGTGCTGACGCTGTTGAACGCAGGCGCGCCCGCCGCAGCGCGCAACGCGCAGGGGCAGACATTTCAGCGCTATCTGTTCATGACACCCGGTCACTTGCTGAACGAAGAAACATGGCGGTTACGCCGCGCGGTCGCCACATGGCTTTTGCAGCACGACATCGCTTTGGAAACGGACACGCCATGACCCGGAAAATGATCCTGCCTTGTTTCACCATGCTCGCTGTGCTGCTCTGCAGACCGGTGCAAGCGACGCTGCCACCGCCGATACCACCTGAATATGGCGCCTATGGACCGCTCACCGTCTGCGAAGATGATCTATCGATCGCGCTCCGGACGAATGAGGCGGTGCATCTGGTCGGCCCAATTTTTCGGGTCATCAACGACGAATATCTGATTGCCGCAACGCCGATGGTTCTACCGCCCTCGGCGTTCATGCTGTTCGATGGACCGGTCAAGCATGGCGTATTTACTGTCGGCCAATTTACGTTGGGCCAAACGCCGACCAGTGCGGCGATCGCTTTTCGCTATTCGGGCGAGCTGCCGCAGAGCGCCATATCCTATGCGAAATTTGCCCCCGAGGGCTTTGGCAAGGACGATGTGCGTTACGCCATCGAGACGCGGGCCGCCTCCTCACCGTCGGACGGCATGGTGTCGATGCTGATCGTCGCGTCGCCTTCGTTCGACGGCAGCGATGCCGACAAGGCGCTGTTAGAGCGTTTTCAGCTGAATGCTGCGGGCGTTTCCGACTGCGTACGACCGGCAGACCTGGCGGCGGGCAAGCGCGACTATGGCACGGCAGGATTTGCGCGGTCCTTTGACGATCCCTTTTACGCCGGTCGCTACCCGCCGCGACCCGACGAGGGGGCAGGCTATCACTGCCAAGGCGGGATCGGTTTCGCATTTCATGCCGGAGAGCAATTGCGCCGACCTTGGAAATCGCTGCGCAGCGGGCAATCCTATTGGTTGCGGGACGGTGTCGCCGTGACCTTGTCCGGCCCGGTCGAACCCATGCGGCGCACCGATCCCGATAACGCCAGCGAACATCCGGCCGGACAATTGCACGACAGCGCGATAACATTTTATCCCAGCCGCGGTGTCGGTCCGCCTTACGCACCGCCCGGGGTTCGCGAAGACGGCAGTTGGCTGATTGAATTGGGCAAAGAACGAAACAGTCGTCTGGATATCCGCTTTCCTGCCGGCGAATCGGGACGAGTTGGATTTGACTTGATCGAGCGGCTGGAGTTCGTGTCGCCGGACGACCCGCGATGCGGGGCGCCCACGCAGTAAGCAAAGCTATGACGTCGCGCCCCGGTCGCCGCCGATCGCGACATGTACCGGTTCACGCGGTCGATTGGGTTCGCCCCAAAGCTCGGCTAGGCTGTGGTCGTCGATAAATTTCCACAGGATTGCGTCGATGCAGGGGCTGTTATTTCACCATCTTGCGTCCGGTTGGGCGCCGGGCTTGATCGATCATGGTCGATGCGCAACGCCATGGATCCGGCGCCGCATTTTCGCCGACGGCCGTTGGCGTGCGGCCGTCCGCCAGTGGTCAGGCGGCCAAGGTGGTGGGGTATGCCGACGTGATCCGGTCGGAGGTCAGCGAGCGCCGCATCGTGCGGCGACAGGGATAGCCCAGGATGCGCAAGATATTCGACACATGATTGCGCACGGTGAAATGCGACAGCCCCAGCTTGCGGCCGATTTCCTTGTTCGAAAGCCCGTGCAACAGATAGTCCAGAATTTCCTGCTGCCGATGCGTCAGCGGTGCGAGCGGTGGGGTGGAGCCATGAGCGGTGTCTGCGTCTCCCAAATTGCGATCGATATAGAGCTGCGACAGATTGATGATGTCAGAACCGGGAAGGGCGGATTGGATCCGCGAAATGACGTCTTCCTCGCGATACCGCGATATGGTGACCAGGACGACGGTCCGGTCGTTGAGGTCGGGGCAGTCCAATGCCGCATCGGGCACAGGATAAAATGATGGGTCGATATGTTTCATGGCGCGGCAATGCTATCGCAATGGTAACGAAGAATGAGAGGCAAACCGGCGGTTGGCTTGCAGGACACAATGAACGGGTGGAGTTTTCTACCAATGGCTTGCCATCAATGACGAGCGTTCAAGGGCGCGCGACGAAATCGGACGCTGTTGCGGCCGAAGGCGAAAACCAGCACGGATCGTCGGGGCTGGGCGCGGTGCAGGAACGCAAGGCGATTACCGCGATGACGGTCAAGCTTGCGGCGCTGTTCTGGCTTTGCGTGCTCCTTTCGGACAGCCTGTTGTGGGGCATCGTCGGTACCGATCCGATTGCGTCGGCATTCGGCAAAGTGATCCTGAACAGTTTCGGGGCGGCCCTGACGCTGGTGGTCACTGTGCTGCTCTTTCGGATCCGCGCGGCGTCGATTTTTACCAAGGTGGTGGTTGCGTTCACCTTCTCGATCCTTGCCGCGGCAATCTACAGCGTGTTCGACATCTTCATCTATCTGTGGATGGCGCGGCCGGCCCAATGGGTGTTCGACAATGTCCAGTTCGGCCACACGATGATATCCAGTACCGCGATGTTTTTCGGCTGGTCATGCCTCTATATCGCGATGATCTACAGCTTTGACGTTCGCGATCGCGAGCGCAGTCTGGCGCTGGCTCGCGAGGAGGCGTTGGCGGCGCAGATGCGGGCTTTGCGGTATCAGATCAACCCGCATTTCCTGTTCAACACGCTGAATTCGGCGATGGGGCTGGTCGAGGAGGGCGCCACCGCGCGGGCGCAGCGCATGATGTTCTCGCTGTCCACTTTCCTGCGCCAGACGCTCGAGCTCGACCCGATGAAGGACGTAACCTTGGCGGCTGAACTGGAATTGCAGGAGGATTATCTCGAGATCGAGCGCGAGCGTTTTCCCGACCGCATGCGTTTCACGATCGATGTCGACGAAGCCGCGCTGGACGCGCTCGTTCCCAATCTCATTTTGCAACCGCTGGTCGAAAATGCGGTCAGGCATGGCGTCGAGCCTTGCACTGGCGAAGTCGGGATCCGGATCACCGCGTGGCGCGATGGTGCCCAACTCGGTATCCGGGTCGAAAACGATCTCTGCTCGATTGACGAAGGCGCGTCGCGGTCGGGCGGTCGGATCGGATTGCGCAATGTGGCCGAACGGCTCGCGGCGCGCTTTGGTAGCGAAAGCTCGTTTGAAACGAAATTGACGCCGGCGCTGTTTCGCGCCGAAATCAGGCTGCCCTGGGCGGTTTGATGCAGGGGCTGGCGATATTGGTGGTTGATGACGAGCCGCTGGCGCGGCGCCGCGCCGTGCGTCTGGCGCAGCAATTGCCATGGGTCGGCCAAGTGAGCCAGGTGGGCAATGTCGCCCAGGCGATCGACTGGCTGGCCAATTCGGTCTGTCACATCATCCTGCTCGACATCCGGATGCCCGGCGGGAGTGGTTTCGACCTGCTCCGGCATTTGCCCGAACCGTCCCCCGCTGTCGTTTTTGTCACCGCGTTCAACGATCAGGCGCTGCGTGCCTTCGATGCCCATGCGGTCGATTATGTGACCAAGCCGATCGAAACGGGGCGGTTCCAGACTGCGATGGAACGAGCGCGGGCGGCTGCCGAACAAGCGGGCAACGCCGACCGCATCCGCGAACTGGAAGAAGTCGTCGCCAACCTGCGCGCGACGGGGGACAGCGCGCGGCCGCACGTGGCCGAGCTTTGGGTGCGAGCGAGCGGCGAATATGTCCGTATCAAGCCCGAAAGCATCAGTCATGTGGGCGCGGAGCGCGACTATGTTCGCATCCACGCCGAGGGCCAAAGCTATTTGTACAACGAAAATCTGGCGACGCTCGAACGGCTGTTACCGGCGCAGCAATTTCTGCGGATTCATCGCAGCACGATGGTGCGGATCGATGCGGTCGAGCGCGTGAAAAGCGGCCAATTCCATTCCCTGATCGCGGTGCTGAACGATGGCGCCGAATTGCGTGTTGGTCGCACCTATACGGCGGCCATTCGCGCGCGCCTCGCCCGCCGCGATTGATCGGTACGGCGACGGGTCCGCAACCCGCACCGTCCAAGCTTTTCTTTGCCGACCGGCAGGTCGGCGTGGCTTGTCTCATCTGACGTCGCATGCAAGGGACGCGTTCGCGGGTAGCGTGGAGAGCGGCTGATGCATTTCGATGTGTTGATTGTGGGGGCCGGACACGGCGGGGCGCAGGTTGCGATCATGCTGCGCACACAAAAGTTTGCGGGCAGCATCGCGATCATCGGCGACGAACCCGAGCTACCTTATGAGCGCCCGCCGCTGTCGAAGGAATATTTCGCCGGCGAGAAGGAATTTGAGCGCATTCAGCTGCGTCCCGCCAGATATTGGGACGAGCGCGAGGTGACGATGTTGCTCGGCACGCGGGTCATGTCGGTGGATCCGGCCGCGCATAGCGTGACCACCGAAAGCGGTGAGACGATCACTTATGGCAAGCTCGTCTGGGCAACCGGCGGCTCGCCCCGGATGCTACCGATCCCCGGCGGCGATCTGCCCGGCGTGCAGGGCGTGCGGACCCGCGCCGATGCCGACGCGATGAAGGCGGCGTCCGAAACCGCAGGCCAGATCGTCGTCATCGGCGGCGGCTATATCGGGCTCGAGGCCGCAGCGGTACTGCGCAAAGCGGACAAGAAGGTCGTGCTGCTCGAGGCGCTCGACCGGGTGCTGGCGCGCGTCGCCGGAACCGAGCTGTCGCGCTTTTACGAACGCGAGCATCGCGAGCATGGCGTCGATCTGCGGCTCGGCGTCGCGGTCGAGGCGATCGAGGGCGATAGCCACGTCACCGGCGTGCGGCTGGCCGACGGTGAGGTCATCGCGGCCGATCTCGTTATTGTCGGCATTGGCATTGTTCCGGCGGTCGAGCCGCTGATCGCGGCGGGGGCCGAGGGCGGCAACGGCGTCCTCGTCGACCGCCTGTGCAGGACGAGTCTGCCCGACATCTATGCGATCGGCGACTGCGCGGCGCACGAGAATGACTTTGCGGAAGGCGTGGTGATCCGGCTGGAATCGGTGCAGAACGCCAACGACCAGGCGAATGTCGTCGCCAAGGGCATCGTCGGCGATGAAGCTCCTTACCATGCGATTCCGTGGTTCTGGTCGAACCAATATGATCTGAAGCTTCAAACCGCAGGCCTGTCGACCGGCCACGACCGCGCGGTGATGCGCGGCGATCCCGCGAACCGCAGCTTCTCGGTCGTCTATCTCAAAGCGGGCAAGGTCATCGCGATCGACTGCGTCAATGCGACCAAGGATTATGTCCAAGGCCGACTGATCGTCACCGCAGGCCTGCTGGCGACAGCCGAGCAGCTCGCCGACACAGAAACGCCGCTGAAGGCGCTGCTCCCCGCCTGACGCGGCCTACCAGCGGATCGTTACACCGACCGTGCCGCCCAGCCGGCGACTATGCGGGCCGTCGGCATTGAAGGCATAATCGCCCTTGGCGTGCACCTCGACATGTTTACTAAGGCGCGCGACCAGTCCGGCGCCAACCTCGGCCTCGGTCCGCCCCAGATCGGTGCGGATGGGGTCAGTGCCAAAGCGCGTCGTCGAATGTCCGGACAGGCCGTGCCACAGACTCGCATGCAGATAAGGCTGGAGCCCGCCATATTCGCCCTGCAGGCGCAGGCCGAGACGCCCCGTGACACTATCGCTCGCGGCAAAGTCGATGGCCGAGAACATGTCGGCCTGATCGTCGAGCTTGATCTGCTGCCAGACGATCTGCGCTTGCGGTTCCAGCCTCCAGCGCGATGACAAAGCGATCGGATAACCAGCCTCGATTGACGCCGCCCAGCCGGTACCGTCGATGTCGATCGCCATGCCGGTGCTCGCGGCCGCATCGCCCTTGAACCAGCTGCGCATCAGCACCGCGTCGACATACCAGCCAGAGGCGCCGATAAGGGTCGCATAGCCGCCAAGGCTGCTGCTCTTGGCATCGACACGGCCGACATCCAGGTCGTTCCAGCCGATCGCCTGACCGCGCACCTTGCCGTCGGCCTCGGTCCGGCTGCCGAACACGCCGAGGCGCAGATAGGTGCCACCGTCTTCGCCCAAGCCAACCAGGTCTTGGCCGATCTGAAATCCGGTGAGGTCACCATCGAACGAGGGGGCGACGTCGCCGTCCCATTTGATCTCACTGTCCTCGCCCAACAGCCGGCC
Organism: Sphingopyxis sp.; assembly: GCF_965279725.1. Lineage (GTDB taxonomy): Bacteria > Pseudomonadota > Alphaproteobacteria > Sphingomonadales > Sphingomonadaceae > Sphingopyxis. Next base: position 540,880 of record NZ_CBDIIL010000001.1, on the reverse strand, counting down.
CCATGTCGCGGGTAGCGCCCCATCGCTGCGCAGCAACGCCTGTTCGCCGCGCCGTTCGTGGAAGGTGCCGAACGACACCGACGCCAGATGTTGAACGAGCGGAACCGCAACGACGAACGCCGGAACTTCGGGCCGATAGAGCGGCACCACATCGGCGACGACCGGGGTCGCCTCGGGCGTCGGCGGGACGCTGGCGATGCCGGGCGTAGGGACGGGGGTAGGCTCGCTCGGCGGTTCGGGCGGCGGTGCCGGCGGGTCGGGTTCAGGCGCTGGCGGCGGAGCGGGTGTGGGCGGCGGCGCCGGGTCGGCGATCACCACTGGCGGCGCCGGATCGATCGGGTCGGGATCGACCGGGGTCGGCTCGGGCGGCGGCGGTGGCGGCGGCGGGACAGGCGGGGGAGGAGGCGCGGGCGGCTCAGGCGGCGCGGGTTCGGGCGGCGGCGGCGCGGGCTCCAGCGGCGGCGGCGCCGGGGCGGGCGCGGGCGGTGCGACTGCGGGCGGCGGGGTAACCAGCGTCGAGCGCAGATACCAGTTGTCGCCGGTACCCGCAGAGACCCCGCCCTTGAACAGATAATATTCAAAGGCGCCAGCCGCGACGCGGTGGTTGAGTGCGAACGCGCCGCTCGCCGTCGCTGCGCCGTTGATCGCCTCGACAATCAGGATGCCGTTCTGCGTGGTCGTTGCCCCGACGCCGCCGGCGTTCAGGATCGTGACCCCGGTCGTACCCGATGCCGAACCGCCGTCGATGACCAGCCTGTCGGACAGCGCGCCGTCGCCCGCCAGCACGGTGTCGAGCAATAACAGCCCGCCATCGCCGACATAGTCGCCGCGGATCGTGAAACTGTCGCCCGGGCCGGTGCCGCCATTGGTCAGGTCGATCCGCCCGGCGTTGACGACCGTGGCGCGCTGGTCGGCGGCGAAGGCAACGATCCCGCCGTTCACGCCGCCGCCAAAGATTGTGCTCGACGCATCGAGCATGAAGCTTCCGGTGCCGGTGTCCGCATCGCCCAGCGCCAGAAATCCGTCGAAAGTCAGTTCAGTGTCGTTCGTCGCGGCGATGGCTTCCCAGCCGTCGAAGCGCGCGACTCCGCCCGTCGTGACATTGTCCAGAACCAGCGCGTCGGTTCCAGCGCCGCCGGTGAAGCGCGGCGACCCGCCAAGATTTGCGTTATTCAGATTGGCGAGCCGGGCGCTGTCGTTATCGCCGCCCAAATCGACCATGCCGTGCACGACGCCGCCGCCATCCCAGACGAAGCTGTCGGTCCCGACACTCATCAACACATCGCCGCCGACCGAACCACCGGTGATCGTGACGCTGTCGGTGCCGCCCGACACGCTGATATTGCCGCCGATCGTGCCGTCCGACAGGATGATGGTGTCATTGCCGAACCCGGTGACAAGATTGCGGTCGATCGTGCCGCCGGACATGTCGAACAAATTGTCGGCGAGTTTCATATTGACGCGGCCGATGCGTCCGCCGGTCATCATCGCGATGTCGCCGTCGTCGAAAGCATCGACGATCCGCCCGCCCGACATGAAAAATGTGTCGAGCGCCCCGCCCTGATTGAGCGTGTTGATTTCGCCGCCTGTCATCCGGAAATCGTCGACGCCTTCGCCTTGCTGGACATTACCGAAGATCGCGCCGCCGCTGATTTCGAACCGATCGCTGCCATTGCCCTGATCGACCGATCCGGTGATCCGTCCCGATCGCATGACGATGATGTCGGCGCCCGCGCCGAAGGTGACGTTGCCGGCAATGGTACCCGATCCGCCTGTCGGAAGGTCCAGTCGATTATTGCCGTCGGGGTCGTCGAGGCCGCCCGGCGAAGTTCCACTGCTGCAGATATGGGTGTCGTCACCGGCCGCCGGCGTGAAAACGCATTGGGCAAAAGCGGGAGATGTGTGGCTCACCGTGAACATAAGCGCGGTCGACAGGGCAAGTCGGCGGCGGACGAACATGGGAAAACCAGGATCGCCATCGGTCCGAAAGATCGATGATTGTGCCGTGCAGGCCATTTGGCTTCCCCTTTTTAACTGGGCGCCGCCTGGTCCCCATCCCCCGAACCTGCCGGGAAATAGTGCGGATATTCTGAGGGGTTATAAGGCATTTCTTGCCAAATTGCCAACGGCGCGGACGAAGCGTCAGGGCAGCGTTTTCGTCGCGGGCACCGGCTCATCGCCCAGCGCCCTCTTCAGCGTCGTCCTGAGATTGCGGAGCAGTCGGCGCAGCGCGATGATCACGACGACGGCTGCGATCGCCATGAAGATCGCGATAACGATCGCGAGTGGCGGATAGGCGATAGCGAGCGCGAGCAGGCCGCCCGTCGCGACGTCTTCGCCGGTCGAAACCACCGCATTGCTGAACGGTTCGGGACTGACATTGACGACGGCACGCGTCGTCGCCTTGGCGCCATGGCTTAACAGCGCGCCGCCACCACCGAGCAGGAACGCAATCACCTGCCATGTCGGATCGGATGCATCGACGAGCGCGAGCGCGAGCAAGGCGCCGCCGAGCGGCCGGATGACGCTGTGAATCATATCCCATATCGAATCGACCCAGGCGATCTTGTCGGCGAGGAATTCGGCGATGGTGCCGACCGCAGCGACGCCGAGCACCCAGGGATTGGCCAGCACCTGCAAGGCCGCAAGATGTTCGGGAAGCGGCAGCCAGCCGAAATGCATCGCGGTGCCGGTCGCCAATATGGTCAGGTACAGCCGCCAACCCGCGAGCAAGCTCAGGCTGCCGGCAACGCCCAAAATCTCGACAATGCCCAATATCCTGCTCCTTGTCCGCCCGACTAGTTCCTTCTTGCACCCGCACCGGCGGACCCGCAATGCCGAGATGACAAGCGGAAGCGAGGCGGTTATCGCGTTGAACATGACCAGTGCTGTTCCGCCGTCCGCCCCGCCCGAGATCTTGCCCGAAGGTGCGATTCCTGCGGCCACACTGGTTATCATGCGTCCGTCGGAGGAAGACGGACCAGACGAAATACTGATGGTCAAACGCTCGACGACCATGGCGTTTGCCGCGGGCGCAGTGGTGTTTCCCGGCGGCCGCGTCGATCCCGACGACTATTTGGTGGCGCGCCAGCAAGCACCTGAACTCGGCGAGGCTGACGGGGCCGCGCGGGTGGCGGCGCTTCGCGAGACACTGGAAGAAACAGGACTTGCCGTCGGCTGGCCCGCGCTGGCGGAGGAAGAGGTTCCCGCTATTCGAACGGCGTTGCTTGGCGGCACCCTGCTTTCCGACATCCTTGCGGCGCGTGGCGACCGAATCGCATTGGAATCATTTGTACCTTTCGCGCGCTGGTGTCCCAATTTCAAAGAGGCACGGACATTCGACACGCGATTTTACGCGGTCGCTGCTCCGCCGCACAGCCATGAGCTGACGGTTGAAGAGGCCGAACACAGCCATATTTTCTGGGCGAGCGCCGAGGGAACGCTGGCGATGGCCGATCGCGGCGACGTGTCGGTGATTTTTCCCACCCGCCGCAATCTGGAACGGCTTGCTCAGGCCACTGATTTTTCCGGCTTTTCGGACCATTCTGTTCAGTTTCCGGTCGAACTGATCACGCCGTGGATCGAAGACCGCGAAGGGCAGTCCTATCTGTGCATCCCGGGGCATCTAGGCTACCCTGTTACCAGCGAATCCTTCGACCATGTTCGCCGTGGTTAAGCGGGTTGAGAGCGCAATTTTCTCTCTATTTAGCAATTTGCTAAGAATTGGCGGGGTAGGGCAGATCGTCGTTGCAATTGCTGAACGCTGACCCTAGAAGGGCGATGCAGAAGCAGATCGGGGATGTCCCCTGGTTTGATTCGACAAAAACTATTCCAGTGGACGGAGAAAATGATGAACCTTCTTAAGAAAGCTGCGATCTCCCTCGCAGCGACCTCGATGATCGCGGCCCCGGTTGCCGCTTCGGCTGCTCCCGCAGCACGCGCAGCTTCGGCTGTTGACGGCCAGAGCGAACTCGAAGGCAGCACCAGCTGGATCATCGCGCTTCTCGCTCTTGCTGCGATCGTTGGTGGCATCATCCTCGCGTCGGACAACAACGACGACTCGCCGACCAGCCCGTAATTTCGGCTGATCGATACTGATACCAAAAGGCTCCGAGCTTCGCTCGGGGCCTTTTGCGCGTGTTCAGAACGCGCGGGCCTGTCGATTTTCACGATGTGTATCGGTTTTTCACGACGGGTCCGGCGGTGATCGCCGTTAAAGCGTGATATTCCGGTTGGCTCTTGATCGATCCAATGGAATCGCTTGCCGGGCCTCGTTCGCCTTGGCGGCCTCGATCGGCGCAAAGATCACGCGATAGTCCGCATGATCGCGCATTGCATCGGCGAGCACGGCGCCCCACGGATCGACGATCAGACTATGGCCATAAGTCGACCGGCCATCGTCATGGCCGCCGCATTGAGCCGCCGCCAAGACAAAACAGCCGGTTTCGATCGCCCGCGCGCGCATCAGCACGTGCCAATGCGCTTCGCCAGTCGACACGGTGAACGCCGCTGGAATGCCAATGAGGGTCGCGCCGCGATCGACCAACGCCCGGTAAAGTTCGGCAAACCGCAGATCATAACAGATGCTGAGTCCCAATCGTCCGAGCGGCGTCTCGACAACCGCCAGCGCGTCGCCGCTGGCATAGGCCGATGATTCGGCCCAGTTTTCGCCCGATGGCAAGGTGACGTCGAACATGTGGATCTTGTCATAACGGGCGTGGATGCTGCCGTCGGCGGCGATGACGTGGCTGCGGTTGATCCGCTGCGCGCCATCTTCCGACAGCAGCGGCATCGATCCCGAATGGAGCCAAAGGCCGTGCTTTTGCGCTAACTCCTGAAGCGCAGCAGGCCACGCGCTGTCGCCTTCGCGAACGATATGGCGCCCCGATCGGGCGCGGTCGCGATCGAGCAACACCGACATTTCGGGCAGGAAGGCCATTGCGGCGCCGCCTGCTGCGGCCTCGGTCATCGCCCGGTCGATCGTCGCCAGATTGGCTGCGGGATCGATCCCGCTGGACATCTGGACGAGCGCAGCGATTGGGGCGGCGGCTGGCGGATTGGTGGTCGGGGTCATCGTCCATGGCTAATCCGATGCTGTTTGCAGGACAAGAGCCACGACAGTTCAGTGGCCAGCAAGGTTTGAAGGCGATAAGATGGCACAATGGTCCATTCTCCTGCGCGTATGCCGCTCCGAACTTCCCGATCGCTTCTGTGCGCCGCCTCCGCGGTGCTGTTGCTGTTGCCGTTTGCCGTCCATGCACAGCAAGCCAGCACTGCGACCGCCACGGCCGACCGGCAGGCGCCGAGCGGCGACTGGCTCTATGCCGGCAGTGACATTCCGCGCGACACCGCGTGGCAATTCGGGGTGCTGCCCAACGGCGTCCGTTACGCGGTGCGCAACAACGGTGTCCCGCCGGGACAGGTGTCGATCCGCGTCCGCATGGATGTGGGATCGATGTTCGAAACCGAGCAGGAGCGCGGCTATGCGCATTTGCTCGAGCATCTGACCTTTCGCGGGTCCGAACATATTCCCGACGGCGAAGCCAAGCGCATTTGGCAGCGGTTCGGGGTCACATTTGGCAGCGATTCGAACGCGCAGACGACGCCGACCCAGACCGTTTATCAGCTCGACCTGCCCAGCGTCACGCCGGTCAACCTCGACGAGAGCATGAAATTGCTGTCGGGAATGATCCGTGAACCCAGGATTTCAGAGCTTGCAGTTGGTGCGGAGCGGGGCGTCGTGATGTCCGAACTGCGCGAATCGGACGGTCCGCAAAAGCGAATTGGCGATGCGACCAACGCGCATCTTTTTGCCGGCCAGCTGCTCGGCGACCGCTCCCCGATCGGAACCACGGCATCGCTCGGCCAGGCGAGCGCGACGACGGTCGCGGCCTTTCACAAGCGCTGGTATCGTCCCGAACGGGCGGTGGTCGTCATCGTCGGCGACGCCGATCCGGCAGAGCTGGCGCGGCTGGTCGCGAAATATTACGGCGACTGGCGCGGCACTGGCGTGAATCCCGCGAACCCCGATTTCGGCAAGCCCGATCCAAAGGCACCGGCCGCGCGCGAGATCGTCGAAGCGAACCAGCCGCTGGCGCTGACGCTGGCAATGGTGCGTCCGTGGCAGAAACGGATCGACACGGTCAAAAACACCCGGCGGCTTTATCTGGAGTTCATCGCCCAGGCGCTCGTCAATCGCCGATTGGAAAACCGCGCGCGCAGCGGCGGCAGCTATCTGGTGGCGACGGTCGAACAGCAATATGTCAGCCGCAGCGCCGACGTGACGATGGCATCGATCGTTCCGCTCAGCGATTGGAAAGCCGCACTCGCTGACGTGCGCGGGGTCATCGCCGATGCGGTGCGAAATCCGCCATCGCAGGCCGATATCGACCGCGAAGCCAACGAGATTCAAGCTTTTCTGGTCAAGGAACTGGAAAATGCCCGCAATGAACCGGGTGCGCGACTGGCCGACGATATGGTGCGGGCCGTCGATATCGGCGAGACCGTCACCAGCCCGCAGGGGCAGGTCGACATGTTCAAGGCGATCCGTGCGTCGGCAACGCCCAAGGTGATGCTGGAGATCAGCAAGGCCATCTTCGCGGCACCGGTGACGCGCGCGGTCCTGACGACCCCGACTGCGGCGGGCGGCAATGCTGCGGTCCTCGCCGCATTGAAGGCACCGGTGACCGCGCGCGACGACCGGCTGGCGACGGTAAAAGCCGACTTCGACCAACTGCCCGCGGTCGGAAAGCCGGGGACGATCAGTTCGACCAGCAGCCTCCTCGGGCTGCGCGCCGAACGCATCGAATTTGCGAATGGCGTCACGGCGCTGGTATCGAACAACAAAGTCGAACCGGGCAAGGTGCGCGTCAACGTGCGCTTTGGCACCGGCAACCGCAGCGTCGCGGCAGACGCGCCGAACCTGCTCTGGACCGGCGATTACGCCCTAATGGCGAGCGGCATCGGGCCGTGGGGACAGAATGAGATCGACCAGCTGACCAACGGGCGCCAGATTCAGCTGAATTTCGCGATCGACGACGACGCGTTTGAACTTTCGGCGGAAAGCAAGCCGGCCGATCTGGCGGACCAGATGCGTTTGATCGCCGGCAAGCTGGCGCAACCGCGTTGGGACCCTGCGCCGATCGAACGCCTCCGCATCGGTTATCTCACGGGCTACGACCTGAATGATGCCACGCCCAATGCGGTGTTGGACCGCAATCTGCGCGGTTGGCTGACCAACAACGACGCGCGCTGGGCGGCGCCTGACAAGGCGCAGATCGAAGCGCTGACCCCTGCGGCGTTCCGCGCGTTTTGGGAACCGCGGCTGGCCAGCGGGCCGATCGAGGTGCAGATTTTCGGCGATCTGGAATCGATCGATTATCGGCAGATTCTCGCAAGCACATTGGGTGCGCTGGCGCCGCGGCCGATCTTGGCCCCGGCCAGCGGCCAGCGCGTCGATTTTGCCAAGCATGTGACCGTCCCCGAAATTGCTTATCATAGCGGCGAACAGGGACAGGCAGCGGCGATGACCGCTTGGCCGACCAGCGGCGGCCTCGCCAGCCCGCGCGACGCGCGCGGCCTGGAAGTGCTCGCGGCGATATTCAACGACCGCCTGTTCGACCGCCTTCGCGCAGAACAGGGAGCGAGCTATGGCCCCGTGGTCGACAGCCATTGGCCGACCGGATTCGACAGCGGGGGCTATCTGCTCGTCGGCAGTCTGCTCGCGCCAAAGGATCTCGACCGTTTCTATGGCATCGCGCGGGACATCGCCGCCGATCTTGTGACGAAGCCGGTTAGCGCCGATGAACTGACGCGCAATGCGGTGCCGATCCGTGAGCAGGTGGCGCGGGCCTCGACGGGCAATGTCTATTGGATGTTCCTGCTGGAAGGCGCGACGCGCGATCCGCGCGTCACTGCGGCGGCACTGTCGATCCAGGATGATATTTCCGCCGTCACCGCCGCCGACGTCCAGCGGCTGGCGCAGCGATATCTGGCGCCCGAACGCCAATGGTCGCTGGCGATCTTGCCCAAGGGGATGACGCTCGCCGATGCGTCGGCGCTCGGCGCGGCGACCGCGCCTGCCGCGGGCGGGCGCTAGGCGGTTTCGCTCCCCGGGGCGGTGGGGGCTCGTACTTTACGGATGCGCGGTTCGCGCTCCAGCGCCCCTTTGGTCATGATGTCGCGCCGCATCTTGGCGCGCACGTCGTGGATCGACGCGATCACTGGACCCATTGCGACGCCCAGGTCGATCAGCACCGCTTCGGCCAGTTGCAGCGAGCTTTCGAGCGTTTCGGGGACGGCATCGCTGGCGCCCGCTTGATAAAGGGTGGCGGCATGGTCGGCGTCGCGGGCGCGACTGATGATCGGCAGGGCGGGATATTTCTGGCGTAGCTGCCGCGTCATCCGAAGCTGTTGCACCGGGTCGTCCATCGTCAGGACGACGGCATTGGCGGTCTCGATCCCCAGCTTGTCGAGCGCGCCCGGCCGCGCAACATCGGCAAAGCGGACGATGAAGCCGTCGCGCCGCGCCGCCGCCACCGTGTCGATATCGGCATCGACCGCCATATAGGGTCGGCCATGTTCGCGTAACAGTTCGGCGACGGTGTGGCCGACACGGCCGAAGCCTACAACGACAGTGCGCCCCTCGGGCGTTTCGTCGGGCTTTGGCCCTTCGCTGCGCATTTCGAGCCGCCGCGCGATGTCGTGGCCGACCCGTGCGAGCAAGGGCGTGATCGTTAACCCGATCGCAGTCACCAGCTGCCAGAATTCGGCGGTGTTGCGGCTGATGATCTGGGCCTGCAGTGCGGTCGCGAGCACGATCAAAGTCGTCTCGGACGGGCTCGCCATGAGCAAGCCGACCTCGGCCGCCGTGCCCCGCCGCGCGACGTTGGAAAAACGCAGCAGCGCTGCCGTGACGATCGCCTTGATCGCAACCACCCCGACGACTGCGACGATCAGTTGCGGCCATTGCTCGGCGATCGTCTTGAGGTTGAGCCCCATGCCGACGCTGATCAGGAAGACCCCGAGCGCCAGACCCTTGAACGGCGCGGTGATCGCTTCGACCTCGTTATGATATTCGGTTTCGGCGATCATCAGCCCTGCCAGCAGCGCGCCGACGATCGGCGACAGACCGACCGCTGCGGTCGCCATCGCTGCGACGATCACGACGAGCAGGCTGGCGGCAAGGAAAAGTTCGGGATCCTTGGCGCGCGCCGCCTGCGCAAAGATGCGCGGCAGCAGGAACCAGCCGGCGAGCGCGAGCACCGCAACGACGACGGCGCCCTGCCACAAGGTCGTCAGCAGCACTTCGGTGTTGTCAGCCGCGGCGTTTGGCGCCAGCGCGCCGAGAATGAAGATGATCGGGACGATCGCCAGATCCTCGAACAACAGCATCGAGAAAGACGCTCGGCCAACCGCTGATTTCGTTCCCGCGATGGGGAGGACCAGCGCGGTGGACGATAGGGCGAGCGCGATGCCAAGTCCGAAAGCTGCTGGGGTCGAATAACCACCGATCAGCTTCAACGCGACCCCGAGGATCAATCCGCCGAGCAGCAGTTCGGCGGCGCCGATGCCAAACACCAGTTTGCGGAGCTGCCACAGCCGGCGGAACGACAGCTCGAGTCCGATCGAGAAAAGCAGCAGGATGATGCCGAATTCGGCGAACAGCGCGATGTCCTCGGTCGACCCGATCGTGATATGTTTAAGCCACGGATACTCACCCGCAAGCGATCCCAGCCCCGACGGACCGACCAGCAACCCGACCAGGATGAAACCGATGACGGGGGGAAGGCGAAAACGCGCGAACGCCGGGATGACGATGCCCGCGGCGCCGAGGACCACCAGCGCGTTGCCGATGGCGGAGGTGTCTGTTTCCGATACCATAAGGGCCGACCTTATGCAGGCCGGCCCCGATTGGCTAGATGGCTATCCCAACCTTTTTGGTTGTTTTCAGCTGCTCATCTTCTTTTCCAGGTTTTCAACGATCGCTTCAAAGAAACCTTCGGTGGTCAGCCAATTCTGGTCGGGGCCGATCAACAGCGCCAGATCCTTGGTCATCTTGCCGCTTTCGACCGTCGCGACACAGACTTTTTCCAGGTCGTCGGCGAACTTGATCAGCTCGGCATTGCCGTCGAGCTTGCCGCGGTGCTTGAGCCCGCCGGTCCAGGCAAAGATCGATGCGATCGGATTGGTCGATGTCGCCTTGCCCTGCTGGTGCATGCGATAGTGGCGCGTGACGGTGCCGTGCGCGGCTTCCGATTCCACCGTCTGGCCGTCGGGGGTCATCAGCACGCTGGTCATCAGGCCGAGCGAGCCAAAGCCCTGCGCGACGGTGTCTGACTGGACGTCGCCGTCATAATTCTTGCAGGCCCACACGAACTTGCCGCTCCATTTCAGCGCCGACGCGACCATGTCGTCGATCAGGCGATGTTCGTAAACGATGCCCGCGGCGTCGAAATCAGCTTTGAATTCGGCGTTGAACACCTCTTCAAAGATGTCCTTGAAGCGGCCGTCATAGGCTTTCAGGATCGTGTTCTTGGTCGACAGATACACCGGCCATTTGCGCGCGAGGCCATAGTTCAGGCTGGCGCGTGCAAAATCGCGGATCGAATCGTCGAGGTTGTACATCGCCATCGCGACGCCTGACGAGGGGAACAGGAACACTTCTTCGTCGATGACCTTGCCGTCTTCGCCTTCGAACACCAGGCGCAACTTGCCGGGGCCGGGGACGCGGAAATCGGTCGCCTTATACTGGTCGCCGAAGGCGTGGCGGCCAACGACGATCGGGTCGGTCCAGCCGGGCACGAGACGGGGGACGTTCTTCATCACGATGGGTTCGCGGAACACCACGCCGCCCAGGATGTTACGGATCGTGCCGTTCGGCGATTTCCACATTTTCTTGAGGCCGAATTCCTCGACGCGCTGTTCGTCGGGGGTGATGGTCGCGCACTTCACGCCGACGCCATATTTGGCGATCGCATTGGCGGCGTCGACGGTGATCTTGTCATCGGTCTGATCGCGCATTTCGATGCTGAGGTCGTAATAATGAAGGTCGATGTCGAGGTAGGGCAGGATCAACTGCTCGCGGATCCATTGCCAGATGATCCGGGTCATTTCGTCGCCGTCGAGTTCGACGACGGGGTTGGCTACCTTGATCTTGCCCATGCTGCTGCCTTTATCCTTGGGGAGTCGGAGTTGCAGCGGGCCTTAGGCAAAGCGGCGCGATTGATCAATGGGCGTGGTGGAACCCGGGCCGTGCCTTATCCATTGTCAGTGTCAGACGCGCACCCTAGAAGAACGGCCATGTCCAACATCATCTCTTCCAACCGCCCCGGTGGCGGCATCAAATGGCAATGGCCGTCGATCCATCCAGAAGGACGCAAGTTCCTTTTGATCGCCGCCATCATCACGCTCTGTTTCTGGTTGCTCGGCTGGGAAATAATCGGCTGGCTGATGTTCGGCGTGACATTGTGGGTCGGCGCCTTTTTCCGCGATCCCGCCCGCATCACCCCGACTAGCAGCGATGTCGTCATCGCCCCTGCGGACGGGCTTGTGACCCAGATTGCCGAAGTGGCGCCGCCACCGGAGATCGCCGGACCCGACGGGCTCGGCGACGCCCCCATACTACGCGTATCGATTTTCATGAGCGTCTTCGACGTTCACATCAACCGCACGCCGGTCGCCGGGACGCTGCGCAAGCTGGTCTATATTCCGGGCAAATTCCTGAATGCCGACCTCGACAAGGCGAGCGAGGAAAATGAACGCCAGCATTTCGTCGTCGAACGCGCCGATGGCGTCCGCATCGGCTTTACGCAGATCGCGGGTCTCGTCGCGCGGCGCATCATGCCGTTTGTGACCATGGGCAATCAGCTGGCCACCGGCCAGCGCGTCGGCCTGATCCGTTTCGGCAGCCGCGTCGATGTCTATCTGCCCGCCGGTACGACGCCGCAAGTGCTGCTCGGCCAACGGACCCTCGCTGGCGAGACCGTGGTTGCACGGATCGGAAAGGCCGACATAATCGACGGCATTGGGCAATAGGGTGGCTGGCAGGGATCAGTCCGTCACCGAGGCCGAGCGCCGCCGCATCGGTGGCATCCCGCTGCGCGCCTTTGCTCCTAATGCGATCACGATCCTAGCGCTCTGTTCGGGGCTGACGGGGGTCCGCTTCGCGATTGGCGGTGAATGGGCGGCGGCCATTACGATGATCATCGTCGCCGGAGTGCTTGACGGCATGGACGGGCGCATCGCCCGGCTGCTGCGTGCGCAGAGCAAGTTCGGCGCCGAACTCGATTCTCTGTCCGACGTGATCGCTTTTGGCGTGGCGCCGGCGATGATCCTGTTTCTGTGGTCGCTTGCCGATGCGCCCAAATTCGGCTGGACCGCGGCGCTCGCGCTGGCCGTATGTTGTGCGTTGCGGCTCGCCCGCTTCAACTCGCGCATGGATGCCGATTTTCAGCCGCACAAATCCGCGGGGTTCATGACCGGCATTCCGGCACCCGCGGGCGCGGGGCTGTCGTTCGTTCCGGTCTATCTGTGGTTGGTGACCGACAACGACCTGTTCCGCCAATGGTATATCGTCATGCCTTGGGCGCTCGGCGTCGCCATGCTAATGATCTCGGCAATCCCGACCTACAGCTGGTCGTCGATCCGCCTGCGTCGGTCGTGGCGCCTGTTCGCCTTGGCAGGAGTTGGGCTGCTTGGCGCGGCGCTCGTCACCGCGCCGTGGCTGACGCTCCTTGGCGTATGCGCCCTATATGTCGTGATGCTGCCCTTCGGCCTCGTCAGCTATGCGAAGGTCAGGCGGCGCGGCTGAACTGCGGACGGGTCGGCATAGCGGCGGGGACCCGGAGCGCCATGTTGCGACGTTCGGCCGCACGGCGCATCGGAATCACGCTCGGGGCAGGACCGGCTTCGGGCGCTGGTACAATCTGGAAAGCACCTTCGCCGAGCAGCGCCGAGAGAATCGCATTCTCGTTCGATTTCAGCATGGCGAGGATCACCGTGATGCCGAGCCCGGCGGCGAGAGCGAAGAGGAGGGCAGCTGCGACCTGAACCATGATCTTGTCCTTTCGGCTTCTGTGTGCGAAACCTTTTGTTAACCAGCGACGGTTTCGTTGGGCTTTTTGTTCCATGTTCTTGTTTTGTTCTCAACACATTTGCGACGAACGGAGTCGCTTTGTCGCCGAGTTGAGTCGGGCGCCCCATTTCCGCTGAACCCGAAAACGCGCGCCGGCCCCTTGCTTTTGACAACCAAGGCGGCTAACGGCCCGGCCATTCCACATGGAAGGCGCACATAAACCGGTGCCGGACTGTTCCGCTTGCGGACGTTCGGTTCTTGCTTTCCAGAGGACCAACCGGAAGGAGAAAGACTATGGCGGCACCTGTCGTCACGATGCAGAATCTTATCGAGGCTGGCGCCCACTTCGGCCACCAGACCCACCGCTGGAACCCGCGCATGAAGCCGTATATCTTCGGTGCGCGCAACGGCATTCACATTCTCGACTTGTCGCAGACCGTGCCGCTTTTCGCGCGCGCGCTGGAATTTGTCGCCTCGTCGGCGGCATCGGGCGGCAAGGTCCTGTTCGTCGGCACCAAACGCCAGGCGCAGGGCCCCGTCGCTGACGCGGCGCGCGCTTCGGGTCAGCATTTCGTCAACCATCGCTGGCTGGGCGGCATGCTGACCAACTGGAAGACGATCTCGGGTTCGATCAAGCGTTTGAAGGCGCTCGAAGAGCAATTGTCGGGTGACACCTCGGGTCTGACCAAGAAGGAAGTCCTCAACAAGACGCGCGAGCGCGACAAGCTGGAAGCCAGCTTGGGCGGCATCCGCGACATGGGCGGTATTCCCGACGTGATGTTCGTGATCGACGCGAACAAGGAAGAACTGGCGATCAAGGAAGCCAACGTCTTGGGTATCCCGGTCGTCGCGATCCTCGATTCGAACGTTTCGCCCGACGGCATCGCATTCCCGGTTCCGGCGAACGATGACGCCGCGCGCGCCATCCGCCTCTATTGCGATGCGATTGCCCAGGCGGCGACGCGTGGCGGCCAGCAGGCTCGCGCCGATCGGGGCGAAGACCTTGGCGCAGCGGTAGAGCCCGTCGCCGAACCGGCGCTGGTCGAAGAAGCTGCCGCTCCGGTTGCCGAAGAAACCCCGGCTGTCGAACCCGCTCCCGCAGCGGAAGAAGCCCGGTTGCTGAAGCTGCTGCTCCGGTGACCGAAGACGAACAGGTTCCCGCTGAAGCGGCTGCCGAAACCGAACGTCAGAGCGACGCCTAAGCGCGCCTGAATGACGGGGCGGCGCGCTGCGAACAGCAGCCGCCGCCCTCGGTCATTGTTTTGACTTGTCGCGCCGCCACGCGTGCGGCGCAGCGGTTCCCTCTCGGGGCCGCATCTCATTTGAAAGGATCACCGATGGCTGAAATTACGGCCGCTCTCGTCAAGGAACTGCGCGACCGCACGGGCGCAGGGATGATGGATTGCAAAAGGGCACTCGCCGAAAATGGCGGTGACGTCGAAGCATCGATCGACTGGCTGCGCACCAAGGGTCTCGCCGCCGCCGCCAAAAAGGCCGGCCGCGTTGCCGCCGAAGGCCTGGTTGGCGTTGCCACCGACGGCACGCGCGGCGCGATGGTCGAAGTGAACAGCGAAACCGACTTTGTTGCCAAGAACGAACAGTTCCAGAGTTTCGTTCGCGACGTGACCAATGTCGCGCTCGCCGGTAACATCACCGACGCCGATGTGCTGGGCGCCGCAGCTTATCCGGCCGGCGGCACCGTCACCGAAGCGCTGACCCAGAATATCGCCACGATCGGTGAAAACCAGTCGCTGCGCCGCAGCGCGATCATGTCGGTCAAATCGGGCGTCGTCACTGCCTATGTTCACAACGCCGCCGCCCCCGGCATGGGCAAGATCGGCGTGCTTGTCGCGCTTGAATCGACCGCCGGTGCCGATGTCCTCGAACCGCTGGGCAAGCAGCTGGCGATGCACGTCGCCGCCGCCAACCCGCTGGCGCTGAACGGTGACGATCTCGACGCCGACCTGATCGCCCGCGAACGGGCGATCGCCGAGGAAAAGGCTGCTCAGTCGGGCAAGCCCGCCGACATCGCGGCGAAGATGGTCGATGGCGGCATCGCCAAGTTCCGCAAGGAAAACGCGCTGCTGTCGCAGCTGTTCGTGATGGATGGCAAGACCCCGGTCGCCGAAGTCGTGGCCGCCGCCGGCAAGGACGTCGGCGCGACGATCACGCTCAAGGGTTTCACCCGCTTCCAGCTCGGCGAAGGCATTGAGAAGGAAGAAAGCGATTTCGCGGCGGAAGTCGCGGCGGTCGCCGGCGTCTAAAAGAGAATTGGGCTGCGGTTTTAGGCAAAAGCTGGCCCCCTTTTTTCGTCATGCCGGACTTGATCCGGCATCCATCCGACCCCTCGGCGGCAGATGGACCCCGGATCAAGTCCGGAGCGACGAAGGTGGGGATAGCAATTGCTTGACGCGGCAGTCCGCTTGGCAATGGCGCGCGCCTTCACTAGGGTGCGCGCCATTCGCGTATCTAATCCCCAAAGAGGTTCCCACCGATCATGGCACTGCCCGGCATGAAACGCATTTTGCTGAAACTGTCGGGCGAGGCGCTGATGGGCTCGACCCCGTTCGGTATCGATCCCGAAACGGTTGCGAGCATGGCGGCCGAGGTCAAGCAAGCCAAGGAAACCGGGCTCGAAATCTGCCTCGTCATCGGCGGCGGCAACATCTTTCGCGGCATGGCGGGCGCTGCCAAGGGTATGGACCGGGCGCAAGCCGACTATATGGGGATGCTCGCCACCGTCATGAATGCGCTCGCGATGCAGAATGCGCTGGAACAGCTTGGCGTCGAAACGCGCGTCCAGTCGGCGATCGAGATGGACAAGGTGTGTGAACCGGTGATCCGCCGCCGCGCCGAACGCCACCTCGAAAAAGGCCGGGTGGTGATCTTCGCCGCCGGCGTTGGCGCCCCCTATTTTACCACCGACAGCGGCGCCGCACTGCGCGCTGCGGAGATGAAATGCGACGCGCTGCTGAAAGGGACCAGTGTCGATGGCGTATATAACGCCGATCCCAAAAAGGATAAGTCGGCGGTCCGGTACGACACGCTCAGCTATGACCGGGTCCTTGCCGACAATCTGAAGGTGATGGACGCGAGCGCCGTGGCGCTGTGCCGCGACAACCATATTCCGATCGTCGTGTTCAACATTCGCGAAGCCGGCAATCTGGCGCGGGTTCTGGCAGGCGAGGGCGTTTCGACGGTCGTGGCCGACGCCCCCGGAAACGCCTGAACGCACGAAATATAAGAAGAGGAAGAGACGATGGCGAAATATGACAAGGCCGACCTGGAGCGCCGGATGCAAGGCGCGGTCGAGGCGCTGAAGAGCGATCTGTCGGGCCTGCGCACCGGACGCGCGCATACCGCGCTGCTCGATCCGGTGACGGTTGAGGTCTATGGCGCCAACATGCCACTGAACCAGGTCGCATCGGTCAGCGCCCCCGAGGCGCGGATGCTGACGGTGCAAGTGTGGGACAAATCAAACGTCGGCCCGGTCGACAAAGCGATCCGCTCGGCCGGGCTTGGCCTCAACCCGATCGTCGACGGCCAGATGCTGCGCCTGCCGATCCCGGAAATGACACAGGAACGCCGCAAGGAGCTGTCGAAGCTTGCCGGCAAATATGCCGAGGCGGCGCGCATCGCGGTGCGCAACGTCCGCCGCGACGGAATGGACAATCTGAAGGCCGACGAGAATAAAAAGGAAATCAGCGAGGACGAGCGCAAGCGCCACGAAACCGAGGTGCAAAAGCTGACCGACGCGACGATCGCCGAACTCGACGCCGCGGCAACGTCGAAGGAAAAGGAAATCCTGGGCTAGTGCGTTCTTACGCCGACCCCTTTTCCGTTCGTGTCGAGCGAAGTCGAGACACCACTCGTCGGTGCGCAAGCCCGGCGGGTGTCTCGACTTCGCTCGACACGAACGGGTTCTGAGGTCTTTTCGTGACAACGCAGCATCACGGCGCGCGCCATGTCGCGATCATCATGGACGGCAATGGCCGCTGGGCAAAAAAACGCCTGTTACCGCGCATCGCCGGCCACCGCGCCGGGGTCGAGGCGGTGCGCACGATCGTCCGGTCGGCGGGCGATCTCGGTATCGAGGCGATGACGCTGTACGCCTTTTCGTCCGAAAACTGGAAGCGACCCGAAGAGGAAGTCAGCGACCTGATGGGGCTGATGAAGCGCTTCATCCTCAGCGATCTCGACGAATTCGCCGCCAACGACGTCAAGCTGAAGGTCATCGGCAATTGGCGCGCACTGGCGCCCGACGTCGTCAAACTGATCGAAAATGCGCTCGAACGCACCGCGGGCAACAAGCGCACGACGCTGGCGGTCGCGCTCAACTATGGTGCCCAGGACGAACTGGTCCGCGCCGCCACGGCCGCCGCTGCCGAAGGCGCAATCACCGAGGACGCGATCGCAGCGCATCTCGATACCGCCGACATGCCGCCGCTAGACCTGCTCATCCGCACGTCTGGCGAGGTGCGGCTGTCGAATTTCCTGCTGTGGCAGTCGGCCTATGCCGAGCTGTATTTCACCGACCGGCTGTGGCCGGACTTTACGCCCGCCGATCTGGCGGCGGCGCTCGATCATTTTGCGCGGCGCGATCGCCGTTACGGGGGACTTTAGGGCATGGCCGCAGCGCGTAATTCGGATTTTTGGGTCAGGGCCGGATCGGCGCTCATCCTGTTCGCGATTGCGGGCACCGCGCTGTGGTTTGGTGGTTTTGCGTTCGGGTTGCTGTTGCTCGTCGGCGGCGCGCTCGTCCTTGTCGAATGGTTCGCACTAGTGCGCGCGATGGCCCTGGGCGGCGGCGCCAAGGCCGCGCTCAAGATTTTCGGCCCGGTCCTCGTCCTCGGCGCGATGGCGGGACTGTGGTTCATCCGCGACGCGCTGGGCATGACCGCCGCGCTCTGGGTGTTTGGCATGGTCTGGGCGACCGACATCGGTGCCTATTTCGCTGGCCGCGCCTTTGGCGGCGCGCGCCTCGCTCCCAAAATCAGCCCATCGAAAACCTGGTCGGGGCTGATCGGCGGCATGGTCGCGGCATTGATCGCCAGCGCCACGATCGGCGACCGCGCGGGCATCATCGGGGTGCCGCTGTGGATCGGCCTGTTCATGGGGCTGCTCGCGCAGCTGGGCGACCTCGCGCAAAGCTGGATGAAACGCCGCGCCGGGGTGAAGGATTCGGGCAAGCTCATCCCCGGGCATGGCGGCCTGTTCGACCGCGTCGACGGCGTGCTGCCGGTCGCACTGCTGCTCGGCGCGCTTGCCTTCGCTGGCCAGATCGCCGTGCGGGCGGCTGGCTGATATGACGCGCCGCCTCTCGCTGTTCGGTGCGACGGGATCGGTCGGGCAATCGACGCTCGACCTCGTCCGCCGCGATGGCGAGGCTTGGCAGGTTGGGGTGCTGACCGCGAACAGCGACGTGGCGGAGCTTGCGAAGCTGGCGAAGGAATTTCGCCCCGACATTGCTGTGGTCGCCGATGCATCGCGCCATGCCGAACTCGCCGAAGCGCTGGCCGGCACCGGCATCGAAACCGCGGCGGGCGCCGAAGCGCTGGTCGCGGCGGCCAAGCTGCCGACCGACCTGGTGATGGCGGCGATCGTCGGCACCGCCGGGCTTGCCCCGACGATGGCGGCGCTGGAGGTCGGGCACGACGTCGCGCTGGCCAACAAGGAAGCGCTGGTATCGGCGGGAACGCTGATGACCGCCGCGGCGCAAACGTCGGGCGCCACCATCCTGCCGGTCGACAGCGAGCATAATGCGATTTTCCAGTGCCTCGCGGGCGGGCGGATCGATCAGGTGCGGCGTATCATCCTGACCGCCAGCGGCGGGCCGTTCCGCACGATGAGCGCCGCCGACATGGCGCGCGTCACCCCGGCGCAGGCGGTCGCGCATCCGAACTGGTCGATGGGCGCCAAGATCAGCGTCGATTCGGCGACAATGATGAACAAAGGCCTCGAACTGATCGAGGCGTATCATCTGTTCCCGGTCGGGCTCGACCGCATCGAGATCCTCGTCCACCCGCAATCGGTGATCCACAGCCTGGTCGAATATATCGATTGTTCGACGCTGGCGCAGCTCGGCTCGCCCGACATGCGCATCCCGATTGCCAGCGCGCTCGCCTGGCCGCAGCGGATGGCGACGCCATGCGCCCCGCTCGATCTGGCCAGCATCGCGCGGCTCGATTTCGAGGCGCCCGACGAGGTGCGTTTTCCCGCCACCGCGCTGTGCCGCGCCGCGATCGCCGCGGGCGGTGCGCGCCCGGCGCAGCTCAACGCCGCGAACGAAGTGGCGGTCGCCGCCTTCCTGGCGGGCCGCATCTCCTTTTCCGCGATCGTTGACACGGTGCGCCGGGTGATCGATGGCGATGCGCCCGCCGCGCCGACGTCGCTTCAGGACATATTCAGCGTCGATGCCGCATCGCGCGCGGCTGCCCAGCATTTTGTGGACCAATATGAACATGCTTGATGTACCGCTCTGGCTCTATCCGATTGCGTTTCTGGCGGTGCTTGGCCCGCTCGTGTTCGTCCACGAATATGGCCATTATATCGTCGGCCGCTGGTGCGGGGTGAAGGCCGATACTTTTTCGATCGGCTTCGGGCGCAAGATTCTTGGCTGGACCGATAAACGCGGCACCGAATGGAAAATCGGCTGGCTGCCGCTGGGCGGCTATGTTCAGTTCGCGGGCGACCGCGACGCCGTCAGTCAGCCCGATGCCGAATGGCAGCAACTGCCCGCCGAGCAAAGGTCGCACACGTTCCCGGCCCAGCCGGTGTGGAAACGCGCGCTGATCGTCGTCGCGGGGCCGGTAACCAATTTCCTGTTTGCGATCGCGATCTTCGCCGCGCTGTTCATGACCTATGGCGCGCCCAGGACGCCCGCCGTGGTGGGCGCAGTGGACCCGAACGGCGCCGCGCAGCAGTCCGGCTTGCAAGTAGGCGATCGCATCGTCAGCATCGATGGCCGCTCGATCGCGATATTCGAGGACATTCAGGCGGTCGTCGCCGTCAACCTCGGCAAACCCGCCAATCTGGAAATCGCGCGCGGTGACGAACGTATCGATGTTGTTCTGCGCCCCCGCGTGGTCTCGCAAACCGATCAGTTCGGCAACAAGGTCGAACAAGCGATGATCGGTATCCGTTCAGGCGCTCCGGTTTATTCGACAGTTGGTCCCCTGGCCGCCGTCCGCGCGGGCGCCGATCAGACCTGGGCGCTGATGCGGCTCACGGGGAATGTCCTGGGGCAATTCCTGACCGGGCAGCGTTCGGTCAAGGACATGGGCGGGCCGGTCAAGATCGCAAAACAGTCGGGCGAGGTCGCGACGCTGGGGATCGCGACGTTTATCTGGTTCATCGCCTTCATTTCCATCAATCTGGGGTTCATCAACCTGTTGCCATTGCCCATGCTCGATGGTGGTCATTTGCTTTTCTACGCTTATGAGGCGATCCGGCGCCGTCCTGCACCGCCGCAGGTGCAGGAATGGGCGTTCCGGGTTGGCTTTGCGGCGGTGGTCACGCTGATGCTGGTCGTGACTTTCAACGATTTGGGCTCATTGGGCTTGTGGAACGGGATCGCGCGCTTGATTGGCTAGCGAGTCTGGGGCAGGGAGTGCGCGCGAGCCCGCGGTCAGGCGGGTTGGTCGCTTTTGAGTTATTTTTTCGGGATGAACAGCGTGGCTTCACACAAATTCTTGGGCCGGACACAGCTGTCGGCACTTCTGTTGGCTGGCACGATGCTGGCAACGCCGGTCATGGCGCAGGAAGTTGCGCCGCCGCCCGTCGCCGCTCCCGCCGTCCCGGCCCCCGCCAGCGAAGCGGTTCCGACCGCGACCACTGTCCGGTCGATCACCGTCGTCGGCAATCAGCGGCTCGAGGCACAGACGATTCTGTCGTACCTGCGTCTGCGCGTCGGCCAGGCCTATGACCGTTCGATCCTCGATCAGGCGCTCAAGGACCTGGCGGCGACCGAGCTGTTCAAGGATTTCCAGATCACCGACAATGGCGGTGCGCTGACCATTCAGGTCACCGAAAACCCGGTGATCAACCGCGTCATCCTGGAAGGCAACAAACGCCTGAAAGAAGACAAGATCCGGCCCGAGATCAAGCTCGCGCCGCGCCAGATTTTCACGCGTTCGAAAGTCCGCGCCGACGTCGCGCGCATCATCGAGCTGTACAAGCGTCAGGGCCGTTTCGCCGCGACCGTCGAACCCAAGATGGTGTCGCTCGACCAGAACCGCGTCGATGTCGTGTTCGAAATCAACGAAGGGCCGAAATCCAAAGTCCGCCAGATCAGCATTATCGGCAACGAGAAGTTCAGCGACGGCGATCTCAAGGACGAAATGGCGACCAAGGAATCGGGTCTGCTGACGATCCTGTCGTCGAACACCAGCTACGATCCCGACCGCCTGGCTTATGACCAGCAGAAGCTGCGTCTCTTTTATCTGCAAAACGGCTATGCCGATTTCCGCGTCATTTCGGCGGTGGCCGAGCTGACGAGCAACAAGCAGGACTTCATCATCACCTATGTCGTCGAGGAAGGCGAGCGCTACAAGTTCGGCGACATCGACGTGAAGAGCGAATTGCGCGACTTCCAGCCCGAAATGCTGAAAACGTTGCTGCCGATGAAGAAAGACGACTGGTACGATGCGAAGCTGGTCGAGGACACGGTCGAAAGCCTGAGCGAGACCGCCGGCCTGTTCGGTTACGCCTTTGCCGACATCAACCCCGAATTCCGCCGCGATCCCGAAACGCGGACGATGCAGATCACCTTCAACGTCGCCGAAAGCCCGCGCACCTATGTCGAGCGCATCGACGTCAACGGCAACACGCTGACTCACGACAAGGTCGTGCGCCGCGAATTCCGCCTGAACGAGGGCGACGCGTTCAACAGCTTTGGCATCAAACGTACCGAGAACCGCCTGAACAGCCTCGGCTATTTCCAGGAAAATCTGGAGATCGAGCGCAAGGAGGGCAGCGCCCCCGACCGCATCATCCTCGAAACCAATGTCGAGGAAAAGCCGACCGGCGAATTGTCACTGTCGGCGGGTTTCTCGTCGATCGAGAATTTCCTGCTGCAGGCGTCGATCCGTCAGCGCAACTTCCGCGGCTTGGGCCAGCAGCTTCAGGCCTCGGTCAATTATTCCAGCTATTCGAAATCGATCGAGCTCGGCTTTACCGAGCCCTATCTGTTCGACCGCAATATCTCGGTTGGCGGCAGCGTCTATCGCCGTGATTTGAACTCGTTCAACTTCATCAACAACGATCGTCAGACGACGTTCCAGCAGGTGACGACCGGCTTTCAGCTCAACGCCGGTGTGCCGCTGACCGAATTCATGTCCTTCTTTGGGCGTTACAGTCTGAACTACGACGATGTGACGCTCGATCGCGGCATCTATTTCTTCGGCGATCAGTGCGATCCCCTCGTCGCCGGTCGGTATCTGTGCGACGCGATCGGCAAGCGGACGACCTCGCTCGTTGGTTATACGCTCGCTTATGATGACCGCGACAATCGCATCCGTCCGACGCGCGGCCAGTCGCTGTCGCTCAGCCAGGATTTCGCCGGCCTTGGCGGGAGCGTCAAATATGTCCGCACCCGCGCGAACGGTTCGAAGCACTTCAACCTTGGCAGCCGCTTCATCCTCAACATCTCGGCCGAGGGCGGCTATATCTATCCGTTCGGCAGCGCCCCGACCCCGACCAGCGACAAAGTCCGCCTGACCGACCGTTTCTTCCTGGGCGAACCGCAGATGCGCGGTTTCGACATCCGCGGCATCGGCCCCCGCGTCGTACGCTACGCCAATGTCGATCTGACCAATCCGGCCGCGCCGGTTCTCGACACCAGCAGCGACGCCCAGATCGACGATGCGCTCGGTGGCCGCGCCTATTATCAGGGCCGCGTCGAGATCGATATTCCGCTCGGCACCGGTGCCAAGGAATTGGGGCTGCGGCCGTCGATCTTCCTCGACGTCGGATCGGTGTTCAGCGTGAGGCGTCCGACGCTGACGACGCTCGCCGATTTCCGCGACCCGGCCGATGGGCTCACCAAATATCTGTGTCGCAATTCCACCACCGGGGCGACGAATTTCGCAACCAATACGCCCGACGCGGCGGGTGCTCCAACCGGGCAGTTCACCACCTGCGCCACGGGCTTCGCGCCGCTGCCGCCGTTCGAGGAACGCTTCTTTGGCGACAGCTGGATGCCGCGAGTATCGATCGGCGCCGGGGTCAACTGGAACTCTCCGTTCGGTCCTTTCCGGATCGATTTCGCATACGCCCTTCGCAAAGAAGAGGGTGATGACACCAAACGCTTCTCATTCAACGTAGGAACCCAATTCTGATGAAGAAAATTCTTGTCGCTTCGGCGCTCGCCGTCGCCACGCTGTCGGTTTCGCCGATCGTGGCGGTCCCCGCAATCGCGCAGGCCAAAGCCGTTGCCGTGGCCGACGTTCGCGTTGCCGCCGCACGCTCGAACGCCTTCACCGTCGCGTCGCAGCAGATCGAAACCACCTATAAGGCGCAGATCGATCAGCAGCAGTCGCGCGGCGAAACGCTGCAGGCCGAAATCAACGTCCTGATCGCCAAATATAACGAAGAATCGAAAAAGACCCCGCAGAATCAGGCGGCGCTGCAAGCGGCCGGCCAAGCGGTCCAGAACAAGCGCCAGGCTGCGCAGACCGAACTCGGTCAGATCGGCCGTCCGATCGAACTCGCCATCGCTTATGTCGAAGACCAGATCAGCGTTCGCATGAACGATGCGATCAAGGCCGCAATGGCTGCAAAAAAGATCGACCTGCTGCTCAATCCTGATGCGGTTTTGGCGCGTGAGAATAACGTCGACATCACCGATGCCGTCGTGGTCGAACTCAATCGTCTGCTGCCCAACGTGTCGACCGCGGTCCCTGCCGGTTATCAGCCGGGTCAGCTTGTTCAGCAGCGCAACCAGCAGCTGATGGACGCCGCCCGCGCGGCGCAGCCGGGCGCGACGCCCGCCGCACCGGCTCCGGCACCGACCGGCACCGCGCCGACGACCCGCTAAACGTCATGGTTGACGGGGAAAATGCGGCAGGGGCGTTGGGTCCGGTGGATATCCGCCGGATCCTGACGCTGCTGCCGCACCGTTATCCGATGCTGCTCGTCGACCGGGTGGAATCGATGGTGAAGGACACCTCGATCCACGCGATCAAGGCGGTGACGATGAACGAGCCCTTTTTCCAAGGGCATTTCCCCGGTCGGCCGATCATGCCCGGCGTCCTGATCGTCGAGGCGCTGGCACAGGCCGCCGGCATCCTCGCGATCGAATCGATGGGCCTCGCCGGGACCGGCAAGCTTGTCTATTTCATGGCGATCGACGGGGCGAAGTTCCGCAAGCCGGTCGAACCTGGCTGCTTGCTTGACCTGCACGCGACGATCATCCAGGCCAAGCGCAGCGTCTGCCGGTTCGAAGGCAAGGCGATGCTGAATGGTGTGCTGGCGGCAGAATGCCAGTTCACCGCGATGATTGCCGATCCGCCGACGGACTAACTATTGCCAAATCCGGCATTCGCCGTTAGGGGCCGCACCTTCGCGTCCCCGGACGCACAGACTCGCGCACGCTGGTCGGTAACCAGCGGCACAGGAGCCAAGACATGAAACAAGACATTCACCCCGCGTACCACATGATCACGGTCAAGATGACCGATGGCACCGAATATCAGACGCGCTCGACCTGGGGCAAAGAGGGCGACACGATGACGCTCGAAATCGATCCCACCGCGCACCCGGCATGGACCGGCGGTAACGGCCGCATGCTCGACGCCGCGGGCCAGGTTGCCAAGTTCAACAAGCGCTTCGGTGGCCTCACCCTCAAGCGCTAAGCCCTGTCCCCACCAAGGCGGGGATTCGGCGGTCAGCTCAAAACCTTTGCAAGCGCGCTTTGCCACCCGGCAAGGCGCGCTTTGCGTTTGTCGGCGCCCAGCGCAGGCGTGAAGCGGGTGGCGGTGCCGCGCATCGCCTTCGCCGCGCTCGCCAGATCGGGATAGAGCCCCGCGCCGGTCGCCGCGAGCATCGCGGCACCCAAAGCTGTACTTTCGACGAAATCGGGCCGTTCGACGGTCAGCTCCAGCATGTCGGCCAGATCCTGCGCCATCCAGTCGTTCGCCGCCATGCCGCCGTCGATCCGCAAATCGGCCCAATCGACGCCATCGGCGGCAAAGGCGGATTTCAGGTCGTGCGCCTGATACGCCTGCGCCTCCAGTGCCGCGCGCGCAACATGCGCCTTGCCGCTGGCAAAGCTGAGGCCAGAGATCGCGGCAAGCGCATCGGGGCGCCAATGCGGTGCGCCCAGCCCGGTGAGGGCAGGGACCAGATACACCCCGCCATTATCGGCGACCGACCGCGCCAGCCCCTCACTCTCGCCCGCATTGGCCAGCAGGCCGAGCCCGTCGCGCAGCCATTTGATCAGGCTCCCCGCGACGAACACCGATCCTTCAAGCGCGTAAGACCGGACATCGCCTTCTTGCACCAGCACCGTCGCGAGCAGGCGATTGGTTGAGTATGGGCGCGCGGTGCCACTCGCCGACAGGATGAAGGCGCCGGTGCCGAAGGTCGCCTTGGTCTGACCCGGCGCCAGGCACGCCTGCCCGATCGTCGCCGCCTGCTGGTCGCCTGCCATGCCGCAGATCGGAATCGCGCCGCCGAACAGATCGGGGTCGGTCGTGCCGACGGTGGTGGTGCAACCCGTGATTTCGGGCAGCAGCGCCATCGGCACCCCGAGCAAATCGCACAGCCCCGCGTCCCAGCCGCCGCTACCATTGATGTCCATCAACAACGTCCGCGACGCGTTGCTCGCATCGCTGACATGCACGCCGCCGGTCAGGCGAAAGATCAGATAGGATTCGATCGTCCCGATCGCGAGCCGCGCGCCCGCCTCGTGCAATTGCGGCCAATGCTTCAGCGCCCAGCCGATCTTGCTCCCCGAAAAATAGGGATCGAGCAGCAAGCCGGTGGTCGCCTGCACCGCCGCCTCATGCCCCGCGTCTTTCAGCGCCGCGCAGTCGGCGGCGGTGCGCCGGTCCTGCCACACAATCGCGGGCGCCAGCGGTTCGCCGGTGGTGCGGTCCCAGAACACGACGGTCTCGCGCTGGTTGGTGATGCCGATGGCGGCGACGTGCTCGGCACCCCCGGCCTTCTTGATCATCGCCCGGGTGCAGGCCAGCGTCGCCTCCCAGATTTCGGCGGCATCATGTTCGACCAGCCCAGCCCCGGGATAATGCTGCTGAAACTCCCGCTGCGCGCTGCCTAGCGGGATGCCGTCGGCGGCGAACAGCATTGTACGGGTCGAGGTAGTCCCCTCGTCGATGACGATGATCTTCTCGGCCATTAGAAACCCCTCATCCTTTCGGGCTGAGCTTGTCGAAGCCCTGCTTTTTTCTCCATCCTGATGAAGAAAGAACGGCCCTTCGACAAGCTCGGGGCGACTGGGTTAAGAAGGCCGTTAACGAATGCCGCGCAATTATCTTGCAAAACCGCGCAACCCATGCCATATGTTGTGCAGCGCAGCATGGCGGGATGACCCGCCGTAACCACCGGCAGCGTGATTTTCCCGCCCAATCTCAGGCGCGGGACGAGTCGGACCAGCGCTTTGTCCCCAGAGGCACCCTTTCACGCGGGTCGTTTCGAACCCGCGGCCCGTGCGCCGTCCGTTCGATCCGAACGGATGCGCCTGCGCGTCGCTCATAGTGAGTATTTATGACAACTTTTAACGACTTTGGCCTGCACGCCGACATCAATCGCGCGCTTGCCGCCAAGGATTATACCGTGCCGACACCGATTCAGGCGCAGGCGATCCCGCCGCTGATGAAGGGCCGCGACCTGTGCGGCATCGCGCAGACCGGCACCGGCAAGACCGCCGGTTTCTCGCTGCCCTCGATCCACCATCTTTTGACCTATCCGCACCGCCCGACCCCGCGCGGTTGCCGGATGCTCGTCCTCGCCCCGACGCGTGAGCTCGCGGCGCAGATCGCGCAGAGCTGCCGCGATTATGGCCGTTTCACCAAGCTGTCGGTGTCGACGGTGTTTGGCGGCGTGCCGATCAACAAGCAGATCCGCGACCTGTCGGGCGGCGTCGACATCCTCGTCGCCACCCCGGGCCGCCTGCTCGACCTGATCGACCAGCGTGCGCTGCGCCTCGACGATGTCGAAATCTTCGTTTTGGACGAAGCCGACCAGATGATGGACATGGGCTTTATCCATTCGCTGCGCCGCGTGGCGAAACTGCTGCCGTCGCGCCGCCAGAACCTGTTCTTCTCGGCGACGATGCCCAAGGAAATCGCCGGCCTGGCCGAACAGTTCCTCAATGATCCCGTCACCGTCTCGGTCACCCCGCAGGCGACCACGGTCGAGAAAATCCGCCAGTTCGCGACCTTCGTCGAACAAAAGGAAAAGCAGGCGCTGCTACACTCGGTCGTCGCGACCCAGGATATCGACCGCGCGCTGATCTTCACCCGCACCAAGCATGGCGCCGACCGCGTCGTGCGCCACTTGGCGGGCGCCGGGATCAAGGCGATGGCGATCCATGGCAACAAGAGCCAGTCGCAGCGCACCCATGCTTTGCAGGCGTTCCGCTCGGGCGATATCAAGCTGCTCGTCGCGACCGACATCGCCGCACGCGGCATCGACGTGTCGGGCGTCAGCCATGTCATCAACTTCGAGATCCCGAATGTGCCCGAACAATATGTCCACCGCATCGGCCGCACCGCGCGCGCCGGCGCCGAGGGCATGGCGATCAGCTTCATTGCCCCCGATGAGCGGCCGTATATGAAGGACATCGAACGCGTCACGCGCAGCAAGTCCGAGCCGATGGCGCTGCCGGAGAATTTCAACGAGCTGGTGCGCAACCTGCCCAAGCCCGTTGCGGGTCCGCGCGACACCGGCAGCCAGGGCCGTGACCCGAACCGTCAGCGCCAGGACGCCAATCGCGGCCGCAATGGCAGCAAGCCGCAAGGCGAGCGCGGCCCGCGCCGCGATGGCGCAGCTGGTGATGCGACGGCCGAAGGTCAGCGCAAGCGTCGCTTCCGCCCGCGCAACAAAAGCGTTGGCGCCCACAAGAGCGCGGTAACCCGCGTCGGCTAAGCATAACCATCTTCCTATTCCGTTCGTGCTGAGCTTGTCGAAGCACCGTCCTTTCCTCTAGCGTCGGCTAAACGAAAGAACGGCCCTTCGACAGGCTCAGGGCGAACGGGGGAAGATAATGACCGAAGATATCGCGGCACCCATCGACACCCGCCAAAGCGAGCGCAAGGTCATCCTCGCGTCGTCGCTCGGCACGGTGTTCGAATGGTATGATTTCTACCTCTACGGCCTGCTCGCGACGGTCATTTCGGCGCAATTCTTTTCGGGCGTCAATGAAACCACCGGCTTCATCTTCGCGCTCGGCGCCTTTGCCGCGGGCTTCGCGGTAAGGCCGTTCGGGGCGTTGGTGTTCGGCCGCATCGGCGACCTCGTCGGGCGCAAGAACACCTTTCTCGTCACCATGGGGATCATGGGCGCGTCGACTTTCCTCGTCGGCGTCCTGCCCAGCTATGCATCGATCGGCGTCGCGGCGCCCGTGCTGCTCGTGGTGCTGCGCTTGCTCCAGGGTTTGGCGCTGGGCGGTGAATATGGCGGCGCGGCGACCTACGTGGCCGAACATGCCCCCGAAGGGAAACGCGGCCTCTTCACCAGCTTTATCCAGACCACCGCGACCCTCGGCCTGTTCGCGGCGCTCGGCGTCGTCATCACGATCCGCTCGCTGATCGGCGAGGAAGCGTTTGCCGATTGGGGCTGGCGCCTGCCGTTCCTGATCTCGATCATCCTGCTTGGCGTGTCGCTGTGGATCCGCATGCAGCTGAACGAAAGCCCGGTCTTTCAAAAAATGAAGGACGAAGGCACGACCTCAAAGGCGCCGCTGACCGAGGCGTTCGGGCGATGGGCCAACCTGAAATGGGTGATCATCGCGCTGTTCGGAGCGGTCGCGGGGCAGGCGGTCGTCTGGTACACCGGTCAATTCTACGCGCTGTTCTTTCTCGAAAAGACGCTGAAGGTCGACGGTGCTACCGCGAACATCCTGATCGCCATCGCGCTCGCGCTTGGTACCCCTTTCTTCATCCTGTTCGGCTGGCTCAGCGACCGGATCGGCCGCAAGCCGATTATCCTCGCCGGCTGCGCGCTTGCCGCACTGACTTATTTCCCGGCGTTCCACATGCTGACCGCGGCCGCCAATCCGGCGCTGGCCGAGGCACAGGCCAAGGCGCCGGTGACGGTGGTCGCCAATCCCGCCGCTTGCTCTGTCCAGTTCGATCCCGTTGGCAAGAACAAGTTCGACCGGACCGCCTGCGATGTGGCGAAATCCTATCTGGCGAAAGCCGGCATACCCTATGCCTCGCGCGACGCGGAGGATGATTCGGCGGCGGTCATTGTCGGACAGAAGGCAATCTGGATTGCCAATCCGTCGGGCGGCATTGGCCCCGGCACGAACGCAGGCAGCATCCCCTATAGTCTGGCGGAAGTGGGCGCCGCGCTTGATGCAGCCGGCTACCCTGCAAAGGCCGACCCCGCCCGCATCGACAAACCGCGCGTCGTCGGAGTCCTCTTCTACCTCGTGTTGCTGGTGACGATGGTTTATGGCCCGATCGCTGCGCTGCTCGTTGAGTTGTTCCCCAGCCGCATCCGCTATACCGCGATGTCGCTGCCCTATCATATTGGCAACGGCTGGTTCGGCGGCTTCCTGCCGACGACAGCGTTCGCGATGGTCGCGGCGACAGGCAACATCTATTATGGGTTATGGTATCCCGTTGTGCTGGCCGCACTGACGGTTGTGGTGGGTCTTTTCCTGCTGCCTGAAACCTTTCGCCGCCGCATCGACGAATAGCGGACGTTGACGCGCGAAGCGCGCGGATTAGGATCGCGGCTTGCCGGAGGGGGCTTGATGATGATCGACGACGATGAATTTGAGCGCCCGCCGCCGCGCCGTCCGTTCTGGCGGCGCAAACGGGTGATGATCCCGCTCGCTTTGCTGCTGGCGATCGTCGCTATCTTTCTCGCACTGCGCACCGCCGACACCGACCGCGACGCAATGATCGCTAAATATGGTGGCCCGAACGCAGCCTTCGTCGCCGGCCCCGCAGGCCAGCGCATCCATTACCGCGATCGGGGTAAGCGTGACGGCCCCGCGATCGTCCTGCTCCACGGATCGAACGCCAGCCTGCACACCTGGGAACCGCTGATCGCGCGGCTCGGCGGCACCTACCGCATCGTGACTCTTGATCTGCCCGGCCACGGCCTGACCGGTGGTACGCCCGACAAGGATTACAGCGCCGACGGCATGATCGCAGCGGTCGACGTCGTGACCGCAAAACTCGGGATCGACCATTTCACGCTGGGCGGCAATTCGATGGGCGGCTGGGTCGCGTGGCGCTTCGCGCTGGCGGAGCCTGCCCGCATCGATGCGCTGCTCTTGCTAGACGCTGCCGGTATGCCGCTCCGCAAAGGAGAGAAAGCGCCCGAATCTAACGTTGGTTTCCGGATCCTGAAATATCCCGCCGGCCGCTGGCTCGCGACCCAGATCACCCCGCGGTCGCTGGTCGAACAGTCGCTGCGCGGGTCGGTCGAAAAGGGCGCAATCATCGATGACGCGATGATCGATCGCTATTGGGAACTGCTGCGCTTTCCGGGCAATCGCGAGGCAACCGTGCTGCGCGCCCGGCTGAACCGCGAACCCGCGATGGCGGCGCGCGTCGCCGCGATCAAGGCGCCGACCTTGATCCTGTTCGGCGACAAGGACCGGATCATCAACCCCAGCGCGGCGCAGACCTTCCACGACCGCATCATCGGATCCGAAGTTATATTGCTGCCCGGCATCGGTCATCTGCCGATGGAGGAAGCGCCCGACGCGACCGCCGACGCGATCGCCGATTTCCTTACGCGGCGGCTTGCCGCCCCGTCGCCGGATCGTCCAGAAACGCGCTGATCCGCGCCGATATGGCGGCGGCATGGGTAAAGGGGAAGAGGTGCGATCCCGGCACCACTTCCCGCACCGCGCCGTCGATCAGGCTGGCAAGCATCTCGCCATAGCAGGCGGGCATAACGCCATCTTGCTCTCCCATCAGCACCAGCGTCGGCAGGGTTTTCAGACCGGGCAGGAAAGCGGCGCTGCTCCACCCCGCCATGGCGGCGGTCTGGTAAGCAATGCCCAGCGGTGTCGCCGTCTGGATTTTCAGCCCGCTCGCCTGCATGTCGTTATCGAACAGCGCCGCCCACCCGATCCCGGGTGCCCCCATGACGGGGGTCGTCGCCATCAGCACCAGGCTGCGGACGCGGCCGGGAAACTGGATCGCGATTTGCTGCGCCAGCGCACCGCCCCAGCTGAACCCGGCGATGTCGATGGTCTTGTGGCCAAAGCGGTCGGCGATTTCCATCACCACCGCCGCGATCGTCGGGGCGCCATAGGGGATCAGCGCATCAGGCGACCCGCCGACGCCAGGCATGTCGAGCGTCCACACCTCCCGTCCCTGAATTTGCGCAAGCAACGGAGCCGCGGCGGCGATGTCGGCGCCGATGCCGTTCAGGAACAACAACGGCGTGCTGCCATCTGCCGCGCTCTGGCCTTCGCGCCAACGCGCGACCCTCAGATTCAGGCCATAGACATGCTCGGTGGTGATGACGGGGCGGCCGCTGATCCTGCTCATGGGCTCAGCTGTCGCATGTTTCGGTGACAGGTGAAAGGCTGGCGCGGTCTAGCCCGGCAGTTTCGCGGTCGCCGCCTGCTCATACCGCAGGCAATCGAAAATCTTGGCACCCGCCAAGAACACTGAACCGCTGCACGCCACCAGCAACAGCTTGCCGCCGACCCCCGGATATTCGTGGAGATAGGCCGCACCGCGCGCCATCGCGCCGACGCCGAGTGCATAGATGATCAGACACGCCTCGAGGCGTGTCTTGATGACGAACAGGCGTCCGATTTTTTTCCACATCACCCATCACCCAGCAAGACCCGTGCCACTGGCGTAAAAGCGGGATTCGGCGCGCCGGGCTTATGGTAAACTGTAAGTTAATCCGACAGGTTAGGGAAGGGCGGTGTCGCGATGCGTGTCCCGCTCAGGGAATTAACGCGCTTTTGAAGTCATTTGTTCCCGCAGTTTTTGCAGCTCGCGTTGTGACACCGGCGCCAGCCCGGCGGCGGGTTTGCCGTTGCGAAGCCGCTTGCGGTCCTGCTCCGATGGCTCGATTCGGCGCACCCGCACAGCGGCGTGACCCTGCGCCTTGATTCCCAGTTCTTCGGCGGCGCCGCGCGACAGGTCGATGATCCGGCCCAGCGCGAACGGGCCGCGGTCGTTGACCCGCACGATGATCCGCCGCCCGGTATCGAGCGCGGTCACCTCGACATAGGTCGGCAGGGGCAGGGTGGTGTGCGCTGCGGTGATCCAGCCAGGCCGAAATTCTTCGCCATTGGCGGTGCGGCTTCCTGATTCGCTGCCGTACCAGCTGGCATAGCCCACCGCGTCATAGGTCGGGGCAGCGGCGGGAACATAGGTCGTACCGCGGATCGCATAGGCTGGGCCGATCCGCACCGGCGCATCGGCGACCGGCCGGAAATTACCCCCGGCGCAGGCCGAGAGCGACAACGCCAATGCTGCTGCGCCTATGATGACATGTTTCCGCATGGGCTCGACCCTCGTCTCAGGCCGTCCGTGCGAACCAGATCACGTGGCGCGGACCTTTGCCATTGCTGCGCGCGCGCACGCCGACCTCTTCGACCTGAAAGCCCGCTGCGCTTAACCGGCGGGTGAAGCGGGCGTCGGGGGCGGCGGACCATATCGCCAATATTCCGCCGGGCCGCAGCGCCGCCTTGGCGGTGGCAAGGCCCGCCGCCGAATAGAGACCCTCGTTCGCCTCGCGCGTCAGGCCATCGGGGCCATTGTCGACGTCGAGCAGGATCGCGTCATAGCGGCGCGTCGCTGCGCCGATGGCTTTCGACACGTCGCCGAGGACAAGTTCGACCCGCGGATCGTCAAGACAGCCTGCCGCCAGTTCCGCCATCGGACCGCGCGCCCACTCGATGATGCCCGGCACCAGCTCCGCCACAGCAATCTTCGCGTCGGGGCCGAGCACCGCCAGCGCGGCGCGCAGCGTAAACCCCATGCCGTAACCGCCGATCAGCAGGCTTGCCGCTTTCGGGCTGCGGAGCCGCTCGCACGTCAACGTCGCCAGCGCTTCTTCAGAGCCGCTCATCCGGCTGCTCATCAATTCGTTGCGGTCGATCGCGATGATGAAATCATCGCCGCGCCGGTACAGCCGCAGCTCGTCGCCGCCGGGTACCTGCGCCGTCCCGAGCAATTCGCGCATTTTCATGGCTCAGGTCAGTTCGTTGAGGTCGAGCGCTGCAAGCAACGCGGTGCGCGCGCTGCGCACATCGGACGCCAGCGTCGCCGAAGCAAGGTCGCCCGGCGCAATCGCCTCGGGCCAGTGGCTCGCGACAACCTCGGCGATCCGGTCGAGCTTCGCGTCGTCCGCCATGAACCGCGGATCGACCGTCGCCGGGTCGGCCACAACGCGGAGGCGCAGGCACGCGGGGCCGCCGCCGTTCGCCATCGACTGGCGGACGTTGACCGGCAGCAGGCGGCGAATCGGACCGTTGCCCGCGATATGCGCCTCCAGCCATTGCCACACCGCGGGAATCGCTTGGGCCTCGGTCGGCAGCACCAGCCCCATGCCGCCGCTGTCGGGCAGGCTGACCAGCTGGGCGTTGAACAGATAGGATCGGATCGCGTCGGGCAGGGTCACCGCGCTGGCGGGCACCTCGACGATCTCGACCGCAGGAAACGTCGCTCGGATTTCGGCGTGGGCCGCCTCGCGATCCTCGAACGCCGTTTCGTGGGTGAACAGGACATGTTCGTTCGCCACCGCAACCACGTCGTTGTGAAAGGCGCCGCCCTGAATCGCAGTGTCCGACTGGCGAATGAACAGCGTGCGCTTCGGATCGAGCCGATGGTGACGCGCGATCGCCTTCGACGCGTCGAGATGCTGGCGGGCCGGAAAGCGGCCGCCGCCGACGCCATAAACGAAGATTTCGACTCCTTGCCTATCATGCCCGTTGCACAGCCGCATATGGTTCGCCGCGCCCTCATCGCCGAACGGCGCCGGGATCGGCGCGTGCACCGCAAAGGCCGGATCGGCAAAGGCCAGACGGAGCTGCGCCAGCGTTCCCGGCCATTCGTGGCTGCGGTGCGGCATGGTGACGAGGTTGGCGACGGTCAGATGACATTTCCCGTCTGCAGAATCGGGGGCGGGTGAAACGGTTGCGGCGTTGGCGGCCCACATCGACGACGCCGACCACGCCTGTGCGCGCAAATGCCCCTCGGCATCGTCCAGCGTCGTACCGAGCGTATCGAGCCACGGCGCGTCGGGGCGATCGAGCGGCATGAAGAAACCTTGGGCGAGCCCGAGCGCGAGATTGTGACGCATCTTGTCGATGCCCTGCAGCGCTGCCGCACGCGGCTGCGACACGTCGCCCGCATTCGACGCCGACGCGATATTGCCGCGGCTCAGCCCCGCATAATTGTGGCTGGGGCCGATGATCCCGTCGAAGTTGATTTCGCAGAGCATGGCGTTATCGGCCGATCCAGCTTATCTCGCCGCCCTTGTCGACGCCGAGCACCTTCGCGGCTTCAGCATCAAGCGTCGATTCCTCGCCTACCTTGCCGAAACAGCAACGGAAATCGGCTAGCCTGCCGGTCGCGACCAAAGCATCACTGCCTCTATCGCTGATCGCCGACACCTCGCCATGCTTCGCGCCCGCGATGCTCGCCACCTGGTCGGTGCGCGCGGTCATCGTCGGGCCACCGTCAAAGATGTCGACATAATTTTCATAGGCGAAATTCTCGTTTTCCAGCATCCGCATTGCGGCGCGACCGCTGGGGTGCGGAACACCGATGACGCTGCGCGCATGGTCGCTGAGCATCGCGATATACACGGGATGCTTGGGCATCAGGTCGGCGATGAACTGGTTGCCGTGGACCGCGTTGAACTGGTCGGCTTCCTGGAAACTCATCCCGAAAAACTTGCCCGCGACCCCGTCCCAGAAAGGCGAGCCGCCCGCCTCGTCGATCACCCCGCGCAGTTCGGCGAGGATGCGATCGCCAAAGCGCGCGCGGTGGCGGGCGATGAACAGGTAGCGCGACCGCGCGAGGAGCAGGCCCAGCCCGCCGGCGCGCGCCGCGGGGTGGAGAAACAGCCCGCCGACCTCGCTCGACCCGTTGAGGTCGTTGCTCAGCATCAGGATTTGCGCCTGAAAGGTGCGGCCAAGTTGTTCGCTATGTTTGCTGTCGGTGCCGATGCGATAACTATAAAAGGGCCAGCGCTGGCCGACCTGCCCGAAAATCTGGCAGGTGCCGCGCACTTCGCCGCTGTCGAGATCCTCGAGCACGAGCAGGTAGAGCTCGTCCGACGGATATTCCTTGTCGCTCGCGAACGAGGCTTCGGTGCGCTCGAGCTTGGTCCGCAGCGCCTTTTTGTCGGGAGGCAGGTTGGTGAAGCCGCCGCCGGTCAACTTCGCCATCTCGTAAATGCTCTGCAAATCGCCCGGCTTGGCTGCCCGGATCACGTAATTCACACTGTCCCCCGTTCCGCAATGCGTATCATGGTGAGCGCCGACAGCTGCGCGCGTTCGGCGAGGCTGTCGACGATCAGAAATTCGTCCGCCGAGTGGATCGCGCCGCCGCGCGGTCCCATCGTATCGACCACCGGAATCCCGCAGGCGGCGATATTGTTGCCGTCGCACACACCGCCGGTGGCGTTCCAGCTGATCGGCGGCAGGCCGAGCGCCGCGCCGCAGTCGCGCACCAGTTCGAACAGGCGCGTTGCCGCCGCGTCGAGCGGTTTGGGCGGGCGGTTGAAGCCGCCGTAGAGGTGGCAGTGGACGTCGTGGTCGCGCTGGATGTTAGCGATGGTGTCACGTAGCGCGGTTTCGGCGGCGATCATCGCTTCCGGGTTCGCGGGGCGCAGGTTGACGCGCAGGATCGCCTGATCGGGGACGACATTGTTCGGGCCGCCACCGTCTATTCTGGCCGGATTAACTTTCAATTCCAGAGACTTGAGTGCGTTCAGGCGCACCGCGAGGTCGGCGGCGGCGACGAGGGCGTTGCGACCCTCGTCGGGGTTGCGGCCCGCATGCGCCGCGCGGCCATGGATGATGACGCTGAAGTTGCCGCTGCCCGGCCTTGCCCCCGCTAACGTACCGTCGGGCAGCGCCGGTTCGTAGGTCAAGGCAGCGGTTTTCCCGGCGGCAAGTTCGGCAATCAGCCGCGCCGAGGCGTGGCTGCCGGTTTCCTCGTCGCTGTTGATCATCACGTCATAGCCGACACGCGCCGCGAACGGCGAGGCTTCGAGCGCGGTCAGCGCAGCGAGGATCACCGAAATACCCGCCTTCATGTCGGCGGTACCGGGGCCGTTGAGCACCCCCGGTTCGAGCCATGTCAGGGTCTGGAATGGATGATCTGCGGCGAACACCGTGTCCATATGGCCGGTGAGCAATAGCTGGACCGGCGCATCGGGCCGCACCCGCAGATGGAGATGGTCGCCGCGCTGGATCGTGCTGACCCGGCCCGCGGCATCGACGCTTTCGACCGGATCGGCGGCGATGAGGCGGACGTCGCCGGGCAGCGCTGCAAAGGCATCGGCGAGCAGGCCAGCGACATTTTTCAGGCCCATAAGATTGCCGGTGCCGCTGTTGACCGCGGCCCAGGTTTCGACCTGCGCCAGCATCGGCGCATCGGCGGCGCGTTCAAGCGTCGCGGTTTCGGATGCGGTGAGCGTGGTCATCGCACGGCTATAGCGAGCAGCGCGCCGCTTGCCACCCCCGCCGGGGATGAAACATCGGCCGACTATGACCCGCGGTTATGGCGCGGCGGTCAGACTGCGAGCAGCAGCGTGTCGTCGACCTGCGGCGCCGCGGCCTCGAACGAGGGCAGCGGATCGAAACTGGCGTCGATCAGCGCCGGTTCGACCAGCCCGTCCAGCTTGAAATGGCCCAGCCGCCGGTCGTCATCGGACCGCCAGCTTTTTTCGAGGTTCAGCGCGCTGACGAACAGGTCGCCGCGGCGTTCGAACATCTGGTGCGGCGCCAGCTTCATCAACTGGCCGTTATAGTGCGCGGTGACGACGCGCTTGCGCGCGATCGCTTCCATCAGCGTCAAACGGGTTTCGTTCATGATCGCGCCGGGGGGAGGAGAGGAGAGGTTTTGTTGTGCATTGCAACATAATGCACATGCGGACGGCGCGGGCAAGTGCTGAAACGAAACCCATCGACTGAAATCCTATGGGTAAATTGCCGCCATTGCCATATCGGGACAATCGCGGCATAGGGCGGCGGCCCTTTCCTCCCCGGGTCCACGGGCGCAGCCGCGCCGACCAAAGGGTGCTGACATGACCGAATTTCTTGACCGCAACGGCTTGTCCGTCGATTCGCGTCTGGCCGATTTTATCGAGCAGAGGGCGTTGTCCGGTACCGGGCTAGACGCCGCCAAATTCTGGGCCGATTTCGCGGCCGTGCTCGGCAAGTTCGCCCCCGAAAATGCCGCGCTGCTGGCGAAGCGCGAGGATTTGCAGTCCAAGATCGATGCATGGCATGTGGCGCGTGGCGGGCAGCCGCATGACGCCGCGGCCTATCAGGCGTTTCTGCGCGACATCGGCTATCTGGTTCCCGAGCCCGCGCCGTTCCAGATCGGCACCGACAATGTCGATCCCGAAATCGCGACGATGGCCGGGCCGCAGCTGGTTGTGCCGGCGCTCAACGCCCGCTTCGCGCTCAACGCCGCCAACGCGCGCTGGGGCAGCCTGTACGACGCGCTTTACGGCACCGACGCGCTCGACGCGCCGCCCGCCAAGCCCGGTGGCTATGACGCGGCACGCGGCACGGCGGTGATCGCGCGCGCCAAGGCGTTCCTCGACGAAGCAGTGCCGCTCGCGTCGGGAAGCTGGGCCGACTGGCAGGGCGGCCAATTGACGCTGGCCGATCCGACGCAATGGGTCGGCAGCAAGCCCGGCGGCATCCTGCTCCGCCACCATGGCCTGCACATCGAACTGGTGATCGATTCGGCGAGCGCGATCGGCAAGACCGACCCCGCGGGCATCGCCGACGTCGTGCTGGAATCGGCGCTGACCACGATTATCGACCTCGAGGACAGCGTCGCCGCCGTCGATGGCGAGGACAAGACGCTCGGCTACACCAACTGGCTCGGGCTGATGCGCGGCGACCTGACCGAAAGCTTCGCCAAGGGCGGGCAGACCGTTACCCGTGCGATGGAGGCCGATCGCGAATGGACCGCGCCGAATGGCGATCCCTTCCTCCTCCACGGCCGCAGCGTGATGTTCGTGCGCAATGTCGGGCATCTAATGACGACGCCTATGATCCGGCTGCCCGGCGGCGCCGAAGCGCCCGAAGGGCTGTGCGACGCCGTCATCACCGCGCTGTGCGCGCTCCACGACCTCAAAGGCCTCGGCACCCTCACCAACAGCCGCGCGGGCAGCATCTACATCGTCAAGCCGAAGCAGCATGGGCCGGACGAGTGCGGCTTTACCGACCGGTTGTTCGACGCGGTCGAGGATATGCTCGGCCTGGCGCGTCACACGATGAAGGTCGGGGTGATGGACGAGGAACGGCGCACCAGCGCCAACCTGGCTGCGTGCATCCACGCGGTGAAGGACCGCATCGTGTTCATCAACACCGGCTTCCTCGATCGCACCGGCGACGAAATCCATACCTCGATGCGCGCCGGGCCAATGATTCCGAAGGGCGAGATGAAGGCGAGCGACTGGATCGCGTCGTATGAGGATCGCAACGTCCGCATCGGGCTGGCGTGCGGGCTGTCGGGCAAGGCGCAGATCGGCAAGGGGATGTGGGCGATGCCCGACCTGATGCGCGGGATGCTCGATGCCAAGCTCGGCCATGCGAAATCGGGCGCCAACACCGCATGGGTGCCATCGCCAACCGCCGCGACGCTGCATGCGCTGCATTATCATATGGTCGACGTGTTCGCGCGCCAGAAGGAAATCGCGGGCGAGGCGGTGCCCTCGCTCGACCGGTTGCTGAACATTCCGGTCGCCATCGGGCGCAACTGGAGCGAGGCCGAGATCACCCGCGAGCTCGACAATAATTGCCAGGGCATTTTGGGTTATGTCGTGCGCTGGATCGACCAAGGGGTTGGCTGTTCGAAGGTGCCCGACATCGACGACGTCGGCCTGATGGAGGACCGCGCGACGCTGCGGATTGCGAGCCAGGCGCTGGCCAACTGGCTGCTGCACGGGGTGTGCAGCACGGAACAGGTCGATGCGGCGCTGGCGCGGATGGCGGCAAAGGTCGACGGGCAGAACGCAGGCGATGCACTGTATGAAAAATTGACGCCCGACGGGATCGCCTGGCAGGCAGCGCGGGCGCTGATCTTTGACGGCGTAACGCAGCCATCGGGTTACACCGAGCCGTTGCTGCACAAGTTCCGGCAGGCGAAGAAGGCGGCGGGTTAAGGGCGGTCTGCTTTCGAGCAGTCGCCGACGTTTCTAAATCCTCGTCACTCCGGACTTGATCCGGGGTCTAAGACTTCGGCGCTGCGGTGGATCCCGGATCAAGTCCGGGATGACGACATAAGGATGAAGCAACGTCCGCTTGTCACCCCAAAGGGGACAACCCATTGTAACCATTGCCCGACAAGCGTAGTTCGTCTGTAGAGCCCGGGTCGATCTAGTGGGTGAGCAGCTATGGTCGCTATCCAGATACCTTGTAAAACTTTCCTGAACGGGCTCGATCCGCGGTCGAAGGCGGCGCGGCGGGCGGGTCACGCTCGCGTGATTGCCGCTGCGATCCTCGTTGCCGGCACCAGCATCGCCAATTTGTCCGCGGCCAATGCCCAGGACAAGGTTAGCACCGTCATGGAAATTGGCGGCAGCAAGCTGGCGGTGTCGCCGCAGGAAATGCGGGCGCTGTCGAACCTCGGCAATCTGGCCCGCAGCGCGCAGACCGGTAGTCAGGATCGCGCATTGGCCGAAGCGCGCCGCGCCGTTAACAGTCGCGATGCGCGCTTCGCGCTGGCGCTGTACGAACTGGAGATCGGCAATCGGCGCGGCGACGATGTGATGCGCGCGGGCGCGCTGGACGTGCTGATCGTCAGCCCGTTGACACGAGGGGACCGCCTGGCGGGCCATTTGGCGACGCGCGGGCAGATTGCCTTTCGCGCGGGCGATTTCGACACCGCGGGCAAGCTGTGGGCGCGATGGGTTGAACTGACGCCGTCCGACCCCGACGCCTTGGCCAATCTGGCGCAGGTGCGGTTGGCGCAAAAGGATGCGCCGGGTGCGATGGATCTGCTGACGCACGCCATCGCGGCGCGCGCCGCGCTGGGCCAACCGGTTTCGGAGGGATGGTATCGGCAACGGTTAAGTATCGCCCAGCAGGATAATCTGGTCGCACCCGGCATCGACGCCGCGCGCGCGTTGGTCGGCGCATTTCCGACGCCCGAAAACTGGCGCATCGCTTTGGTCGTGTACCGGCAGTTGGCGGCGGCGGAGGGGGCATTGGAAGTCGACCTGTTTCGCCTGACGCGTCACGTTGGCGCGCTGACGCAGGCGGCCGAATATCAGCGGATGGCGCAGCTGCTGAACCAGTCGGGCGAGCCGCGCGAGGCGAAGGCTGTGCTGGGCGAAGGGGTGGCGCGCGGGCTGCTCGACGCCGCCACGTCGCCGACGCGCGAGATCGCCGCCGAGGTCGATCGCGCGATTGCCAAGGGGCGGAATGGACCGATGGCGAAACCGGACCTGCCGAACGGGGCGGGCGCGCAGGTGCGGCTGGGCGTGGCGCGGCTGAATGCCGGGCAGCGCGCCGAGGCGGAAGCGGCGTTTCGAGCCGCGGCGGGCGATCCGGCGGGCGGGCGTTATGCCGATCTTGGCTTTTTCTGGCTGGCGTCGTTGGGACGGGATTTTTGATCCCCTCATCGCTGCCGTTTCCATACAATACGCCTTGCCTCCACCCGCTATAACGCGCCATCCTAGAGGCGGGCAATGTGGGGGCAGGGCGATGACGGCACCGTTTAATTTCGGGCAGCTTAAATTTTTGAAGGCGCTGACCGAGGCGCTGTTTCACGATGCCGACATGGCGATCACCGCCGATCAGGTCGTCGATAATATCTGTCAGCTGTTCGCCAAGGTCGGGGGGACCAAACTCGACGAGATTCGCCTGTCGCTGATTGCGACCGAAGTGGTGCTGGGCGGACCCTTCTTTACCGAGGACGACGTGGCGGGACGCGCCACAAAACTGAAGAACCGGCTGCAGAACAGCCAGATCGATCTGTTCCAGGACATGGCGCGGCTGCGCGGGATTATCTATGCCTGCTATTATGGCCATTGGCAGCCGGGGCTGGTACCGGGCGATCAGGACGCCAATATCACCAATCCGGTGCACCGGCAGATCGGTTTCACGCTGCCCAAGTTCCGCCAGCGCGGCCCAAGCGAAGTCGCGATCGAGCCGGTGCCTGGGCGCGAAATCGATCCGGCGCACATCCTTGATGCTGCGACGCTGGGCGACGAATATGATGTGATCGTGATCGGATCGGGCGCGGGCGGCGGGGTCGCCGCGCATAACATAGCGGCGCAGGGGTATAAGGTGCTGATCGTCGAGGCGGGGCCGTTTTTCCCCTCGCACCGCATCAATCACCACGAACTCGACATGATTTCGCAGCTGTACAAGCATGGCGCGTTGCAAACGTCGACCAACCGCGATTTCGTGGTGTTTCAGGGGCGCTGCGTCGGCGGGTCGTCGACGATCAACAACGGCATCTGTCTGCGCGTCAACGAGGCGGGGCGGACGCATCCTGACGCGCGGGATGTGCTGGCGAAATGGGCCAGCATCGGGGCGCCGATCGACGCGGCGGCGTTTCATGCGAGTTACGATGCGGTGCAGGCGAAGCTGGGCATTGCGCCGATCGAGCCGCGCAGCGGGCGGCACAACGGGCCGCATCTGATCGAGGGGTGGCGCGCCTATGCGGCGGCGTCGGGCAAACCGCGCGACGCGCGCGCGATCACCGACTGGTTCACCAAGAATTTCGGCCCGCCGAACACGCCCAACGCGTGTGCTTACTGTGGTTACTGCAATTCGGGCTGTCCCTATGGCCGCCGCATGGGCATCGCGCAGACCTATCTGCCCGCGGCGTGCCGCGACCATGGCGCGCGTATCCTGCCCGATACCAAGGCCGAACAGATCGTCTGGCAGACCGCCTATGACGGCCGGCGCGACGCCGAAGCGGTGAAGCTGATCCTCCCCGATGGATCGAACAGGCTGGTGCGGGCCAAGGTCGGCGTCGTCGTTGCGGCCGGCACGATCGCCTCGTCGAAACTGCTCGACCGCAGCGACATATCGGGGACCGGCTATCAGGTGTCGCTCAACGTCGCCTCGCCCGTCGTCGCGCTGATGCCCGACGGCGTCGGCGGCAATGCGTGGGACGAGGATCAGATGTCGAGTTATGTCGATTGCGGCGACTTTCTGCTCGAAAGTCATTTTCAGCCGCCGATGTCGATGGCGTCGCTGATGCCCGGCTGGTTCGGCGATCACGCCGCGCGCATGAAGAATTTCGGCCGCGTCCATTCGGCGGGCATCCTGTTCCCCGCCGACCGGCGCGGGCGGGTGGTCAACGACAAGTTGCAGTTTCAGCTGGATGTGCAGGACGACCTGCCGGTGTTGCGCGACGCGATGGCGACGCTGACCAAGGTGCATTTCGCCGCGGGGGCGATCGAATGTTATCCGGCGCTGGCGCGCGGGCAGGTGGTGACGCGCGGCATGGATGTGGATGCGTTTTTCCGCGATGCAATCCGCGAACAGGATGATGTCACGCTGTCGAGCAGTCACCCGCATGGCGGCAATGCGATCAACGAAGATCCGCAGCACGGCATCGTCGACCTCGATTGCCGAGTGCATGGGACGACCAATGTGCTGGTCACCGATGCCAGCGTGTTCCCGAGCTGCATTCGCGTCAACGCGCAATGGACGACGATGGCGATGGCGCATTATGCGACCGGGCGGAGCGATCCCTTCCGTTGACGTGCAATCGCGCGTACATGGCGCGCGGATGTTCCAGGTTGCTGCCCTTTATCGTTTCGCGCCGTTCGATGATCCCGCCGTGCTGCGCCAGCCTTTGCTCGACCTGTGTGCCGCGCACGGCGTCAAGGGCACATTGCTGATCGCCCGCGAAGGCATCAACGGAACGATCGCCGGCCGCGTCGATGACATTGCGGCGGTGATCGCGCATATCCGCGCGCTGCCTGATTGCGCCGACCTCGACGTCAAATATTCGGTCGCCGCGGCGATGCCGTTCCAGCGGATGAAGGTGCGGCTGAAAAAGGAAATCGTGACGCTGAAGGTGCCGGGCATCGATCCGGCGCGCGACGCCGCGCCTTACGTCGACCCCGTCGACTGGAATGCGCTGATCGACGATCCCGGCACCGTGCTGATCGACACGCGCAACGGGTTCGAGGTCGGTTACGGCAGCTTCGACGGCGCGATCGACCCGGCAACGAACAGCTTTGGCGAGTTTCCCGAATGGTGGCGCGCGAACGCGGACCGCTTTGCCGGAAAGCGCGTGGCGATGTTCTGCACCGGCGGCATTCGCTGCGAAAAATCGACCGCGTTTCTGCGCCATGAAGGGGTCGAGGATGTTGTCCACCTGAAAGGCGGCATATTGGCGTATCTAGAGCAGGTGCCGGCGGATCAGAGCCGCTGGCAGGGGAGCTGTTTTGTGTTCGATGAGCGGGTGAGTGTCGGCCACGGGCTGGTCGAGGTCGGCGAGAAACCCGGCGCGGACTGAGCCGTCAGGCGACCGTCAGCGTGTAGGTCACCCGATAATCGCTCGCATCGCCGTCGAGCG
Organism: Sphingopyxis sp.; assembly: GCF_965279725.1. Lineage (GTDB taxonomy): Bacteria > Pseudomonadota > Alphaproteobacteria > Sphingomonadales > Sphingomonadaceae > Sphingopyxis. The sequence goes on along the minus strand of NZ_CBDIIL010000001.1, from coordinate 496,891 downwards.
TGCGGGTGAACGTCCCGGGTGCTTCGCCGATGTCGATCGTCCCGATATTGTCACTGCCGCCGATATCGTCGAATTCGCGCAGTTGCAGGCTCACCGGCTGATCAAATTCAAAGCTCTGATTCACCGCCCAGCTTTCGCCCTTCTTGATCGAGTAGATATCGCTCTTGCCCTCGGGAAAGCGCTGGCCCGTGTTGAAGCGCAGGAACAATTGGTCGGGCAGGCCGAGTCCTAACCGACCGGTAAGCTTGACGCATTCGACGCGGACGTTCGACAGGGTGAACCTGCGCGCGGACGGACGTGTCGCTGGAGCTGGGTCTTCAACCGCGGCCATCGTCACCGGCACGGCGGTCGCGCCCGGATTCTTCAGCAGCCGGTTGATATTGTCGCCCGCCTGACCCGCAAATTTGCCAGCCGGAAATTCGGCGAGATAGGCGCTGAAGCCGCGGACATTGTTCTCCGCCATCGCGCCCTTCCACAGCAGCTCCTCCAGCCCGCTGCGGTCACCCGAAGCCGCCGGTGCGGTCGGGGTGGCGCGCGGAACGAGATAGACCGGGGTGCCGGTGATGCTGGCGCTGACGAAGGGGCGCTGGCTGCCGCCGGTCGCCGCGAGCACATCGTCGCGGATCAGGCCGCCGAGCAGCTGCACCGGCACGTCGGGCTGTGGCAGGCGTTTGGCGAGCGAAGTCGCAAAAGGCGAATTGCCTGCCGTCCCGTCGGCGGCAGTCTGCCCCGGCGCCGCGGCAAAGATGACGAGCACATCGTCGGCCTCGACCCCTGCCAGGCCGTTGACCACCGCGCGCGTTCCCGACCGCCAAGAGCGGCCGAACGGGTTGTTGCGGCACGAATCGAGCACCACCATGCGGACCTGCGCCCCCGACACCGATTCCATCAACCGATCGAGGTTGATCGCTTCATAGGGCAGATCGAGGTCCGATTTCAGCTGCGCGTCGGTCGGGATCAGCCAGTTCTTGCCCTGTGCCTCGATGCCGTGCCCCGCGAAATAGACCATCGCGACGTCGGCCCCATCGGCCTTGGCGCGGAAATCGCGCATCGCTTTCTGGAAGTCGTTGACCGACAGGTCGGCCGCAATCGTCACGTCATCGAACCCCGCCTGCTTCGCCGACGCCGCGATGATCTTGATGTCGTTGACCGGGTTCGCCAGGCGGCTGGTGTTCGCATAGTCCGAATTGCCGATCACCAGCGCGACCTTGCGCGCCTCGGCGCCGGTCGACACCGATAAAAAGGCGGCGGTGAGCGCGATAAGCCAAACTCTCGTCATTTCGATATCCTCTGGTCAGGAAAGCGGGCGGGCGGTGCCATATTCGACCCAGCCGAACGGGCGCGGGGTCTGCGGCATATAGGCGGCGAATTGCCGATCGACCGAAAAGCCGGCCTTTTCATACGCATCGCCGATCGGGCGGGTCAGGTGGCAATTGCCGCCGATGCGTTTCCACACCGGCTCGATACGCCGCTGCCATTTCGCGACTCCGGCATCGGGCGCGGCGCCATGTTCGAGGAACAGCGCGGTGCCGCCGGGCCTTAGCACGCGGCGGATTTCGGCGAGCACCGCCGCCTGTTCGGCAACCGAGCACAAAGTGAAGGTGGTGACGACAGTGTCGAAGCGCGCGTCAGCAAACGGCATCGCCTCGCCGACGCCGCCCTGAATATCGGCCGTCATCCCGCGCGCCTGCGCCGCGGCGCGGCTCATCGCCAGCAATTCGGGCGAGGGGTCGAGGCCGGTGAAGCTGGTCACGCGCTCGGACACGTAAAATTCCATGTTGATGCCGCCGCCGCAACCAAGTTCGAGTACGTCGCCGCGCGCATGCGGCACGACCTTGCTGCGCACCTTCATGATCTGCCCTTGCGAACAGGCGCATTTGATCAGGCGCGGCACTCCATGACGTTCCCACCAACTCGCCATTTGTCGGACTCCCCCTTGGCGCGGCCAGTCTTCCCTTGGCGCGGAAGGTGACCCTTGCTAGCGCGGTTGGCAACACCCATCTGTGCCTGTCCGCACAGCCACTGAAAGACGATCATGCCCAGCGTTCACCACACCAAGATGCTCATCCTCGGCTCCGGCCCCGCCGGCCTGTCGGCCGCCATCTATGCGGCGCGCGCCGGGATGATGCCGATCGTTGTGCAGGGGCTGCAACCCGGCGGCCAGCTGACAATTACCACCGACGTCGAAAACTATCCGGGCTTTGCCGAGGTGGTGCAAGGCCCGTGGCTGATGGAACAGATGACCGCGCAGGCGATGCATGTCGGGACCAGCATGATCTGGGACACGATCGTCGACGTCGACCTGTCGCGCCGCCCGTTCAAGATCACCGGCGACGGCGGCGACGTCTATATGGCCGAAACCCTCGTCATCGCGACCGGCGCACAGGCGAAATGGCTGGGCGTTCCGGGCGAGCACGAACTGGGCGGCAAGGGCGTGTCGGCATGCGCCACGTGCGACGGCTTTTTCTATCGCGGAAAAAAGGTCGTGGTGATCGGCGGCGGCAACACCGCGGTCGAGGAAGCGCTCTACCTCACCAACCACAGCGACGATGTGACGCTGATCCACCGCCGCGACCATTTGCGCGCCGAAAAGATCCTGCAGGACCGCTTACTGGTCAATCCGAAGATCAAAGTGTTGTGGAACAAGAAGGTCGATCGTTTCGTCGCGGGTGAGGGCGTTTCGGGTCTCGTCGGCGTCGACCTGATCGATACCGTCACCGGCGAAGCGAGCCATGAGCCGACCGACGGCGGTTTTGTCGCGATCGGCCACAGCCCGTCCACGGAGCTGTTCAAGGGCAAGCTGCCGCTGGATGCGGACGGGTATCTGGCGGTGACGCCGGGGACGTCGTTGACAAGCATCCCTGGGGTGTTTGCGGCGGGTGACGTCACCGACAAGGTGTATCGCCAGGCGGTGACCGCAGCCGGCATGGGCTGCATGGCGGCGCTGGATGCCGAGCGGTTCTTGGCCGAAGCCGAGTATAAGGCGTCGGTGGAGGCTTGAGGCTGGGCCGCCGCGCCGCCAATCGACGGTCCCCTCTATCGTCACCCCGGGCTTGACCCGGGGCCTGCCTTGTCTTTTCGCTCGAGGCTGGGAAGAAAGAAGGCGGGTCCCGGGTCAAGCCCGGGATGACGCAATCAATCCAATTTTTCCAGTATCCGCTCCGCCAACCACGCGCCATCATCCCCGGCAAAGCTGTGCGACGGACTGGCGAGACGCTCGACCGGAACCCGGCTCAATGCCGTCGGATAATTCTCCATAAAAGCCTGCGCCGTCCGGTCGCCCGTCGCGAGCAGGATGGTCGCCGGGCAACCGAGTCCGGCCAACGCAGCCTCGATCCGCGCCGGCAGGCCATCGGGCGCTGCCGGTGCCGGCGGTTTGCCGAGCGCCGACAAGCCGCGCAGCAGCTTGCGAAAATCGACCTCGCCCTTCAGCAGCCGGATCAGGCTTTTCGGATCCTTCAACCGCGCCAGATAGCGTGCACGGATCGCGGTTGCGGGCGGCAGCGTGGGTTCATCCGTCTCCTCGCTGTCATCATTTTCGTAAGTCCACGGATTGGCGAGGAACAGCGCGTCTAGCGGCAGTGGCTGATGGAGCAGCAGTGCGCTGGCGGCGTCGCAATTGCCGAAGGCGGTGATGCGGGTGAGTTTTGGTGCGGCGCGGCGGAAGACGGCGATTGCGGCGGCGATGTCGGGGGCACTGCTGGTGTAGCCGCCGTTCACGCCCTCGCTGTCGCCGATGCCGCGGCGGTCGAAGCGGAAGACGGGGTGACCGGCTTCGGCGATGCGCTGCGCAAGCGTCGCAATGCCGCGATGCGCGCCGCTGCGGATTTCATTGCCGCCCGAGACGATGAGCAGGCCGGTGGTGCCCGGTGCGTCGTCGAGCGTTGCGGCGAGGGTGGCGCCTTCGCACGGAAAGGTCAGCTGATGCCGCATGTCGTGCTCCATGCGGCGATGTCGGCGGCGATCGCTTCAGCCATCGCGGCATCCTCGCCGGGTTCGGCGCGCAGCCACAGGGGGGTGCCAGCGATGGCCTCGGCGCCGGTGCCGAGGGTGACGGTGCGGACCGGGACGATGGTTTGGACTTCGGCGCTGCCGAGCTGTGCGACCATGGTGGGCGAGAGCCGGTTGCCCGCGAGCAGCAATGGCGCGGCGGCGGCTGCGGCTTGCAGGCCGTCGAGCGACGAGGTCACACCGCCTTCGCGATCCGCGGCGACGCGCGCGCGCATCAGGGTACGGAGCAGCGACGCGCCGCCGACGGGGGCGAGGCGCCACCATGCGGTGGCTTTTGCATGGTGGTCGATCAGGGCGCCGCCGCGCAGCGAGGCGATGATCAGCGGGCCGTCGATGGTGGCTGCGGCATCGGCGAGGGCGCTCTGCCAGCTGGCGAGATCGACCTGTTCCAGCGCGACGAGGCTTTCATTCTGGCCGGGGAGGTCGGGGAGCAGGGTCGCGAAACCGTCGGCCGCCAGCGCGCGCATCGCGAGGACGATGGTGCGGCGGGTGCGGTTGGCTTCTTCGAACAGCGGCAGGACGAGCAGGATCGTGGCGCGCGGGGTGCCGGTGGGGGTGATGCGGAGGGTGTGTTCGGGGGTGGGGGTCGCCATTCGCATGCTCCCTGTCGTCATCCCGGCGAAGGCCGGGATCTCACCGCAGCGTAATTCGCGACGGCGAGATCCCGGCCTTCGCCGGGATGACGATGAAAGGGGGACGGATGCAAACCGATAGCTCTCAATCCGTTACTTTGCGCAGCGAGAAGGCCAGCAAATTGCCGTAGGTTTCAAAGATCTCGCCGTCGATCTCGTCATCGTCGATGAGGATGCCGAGGCGGTCTTCCATCTCGGTCAGCACCGTCGCGACTGCCATCGAGTCGAACTCGGGCAGCGCGCCGAACAGGCCGCTGTCGTCGGTCAGCGCGGCGGCGCTGTCTTCGCCGAGGCCGAGCACATCGGCAAGCAGGGCGCGAAGGGTGGCATCGACGGAGCTGCTATCGGTCACGATTCTTTCCTCAACACGGAACGGGCAAAGGTCTTGAGTGCCGGTCCCCATGCCGCGGCGCGCGACGGATTGAAAGCCTCGATCCGCCATAGCGGGTCGTGGCGGTTCATCCAGTCGCGCTTGTAGCCGTCGTTGCCGGTGCCGAAGTCGATGCGTTTCACCCGGTCGACCTTGATAACATGGCGGAACAGCGCGGCCGACAGCAAGGTGCCGGGTGATGCTTTCAGGCTATCCTCGACATGTGCCAGCTTGTGGATGAAGGCGGTGCCGTCCTCGACGGTCCAATACTGCGCGGCGACGGGGATGCCGTCGATGCGCGCGATGCCCATGCGCAGGTTGCCGCGCGCTCCCTCGCCTTCGGCAAAGGCGCGCAGCAGCGCGGGGTGACCTTCTTCGGGTTTCCAGCTGGCGGCATAGATGGTTTCATAGGCGGCCCAGCTGCCATCGTCGAAGGCGGTGAGCAACTGGATGTCGACGATGCCCTTCTTCGCTTTGCGCTGCACCGTATTGCGCAGCGCGCCGGGGCAGCTGGCCCACCACGCGTCATGATCCATATCGCCAAGGTCGAGCCAGTGGCGATCGCCCGCCGGGGTCGCTTTCACGCACCAGCCCGCGGCGCGGAGAGCGGCGGTGAGGTCTGCGGTATCAGGGACGGGATAGAGCGTCAGGCGGGCGCTGTGCTGGCGAAGGTTTCTGAAGAGCGCGCGCAAAGCGCCGGCGCGGTCGCCATCGCCAGTAAAGAGCGGACGGATCGAAAAGCTGTACCAGTTGGTGAGCCCGGCGAATTCGCCCGGCTTCTCGATCCGCAATGGCAGCCAAGCCGTCGTCGACCCGGCGCTGGCATGCGCGTCGAAACGCCCCCGACCCGCAAAGCCATGCGCTTCGAGCAGGTCGAACCAGTTTGCACGGTCGAACGGCGACGCAAAGCCGGCTGCGCGCGCTGTGGCGGGCAGCCGCATATCATTAGCGTGATGTTCACCGTTCCCTTGCATGGTGCTGCCCTCTATCACCCTCAGTCCTAACAGCCGATGACCACGCCCGAAAAGCCATCTTCGCGACCCATCGACCATCTTGCCCGCTGCGGCGGCGCCGACGCGCCTGCGCTTTTGATCGGTGACGAGGTGACGACCTTTGCTCAGCTCGACGCCGGGGTGGGACGGCTGGCGTCATGGCTGCTCGAACAGGTCGGCGGCCCGGGTGAAAGGGTCGCAAGCTGGAGCGCGAAGACTCGGCTCGCGTGCCTGATCCCGCTCGCGGCGGTGCGCGCAGGGCTGATCCATGTCCCGGTTAACCCGCTGCTCAAGGGGCCGCAGGTCGCGCATATATTGGCCGACAGCGGCGCGAAGCTGCTCGTCACGAACAGTGCGCGCGCCGACATGCTGGGCGACGCGCGGCCGGTCGCGTGTGCGGTGCAGGACTTGAAGATCGCCGAGGAAGTGATTGATTCGGCCGGGCAGGGGCTTCCACTTTCGATCGCCGAACCTGACGATCTCGCCGCGATTCTTTATACCAGCGGCTCGACTGGGCGGCCGAAGGGGGTGATGCTCAGCCACGCGAATCTGTGGCTCGGAGCCGAGAGCGTTGCGTCCTATCTCAGGCTCAACCGCGACGACCGGGTGCTGGGCGTGTTGCCGCTCAGCTTCGATTATGGGCAGAATCAGTTGCTTTCGAGCTGGTATGCGGGGGCCGCGGTGGCGCCGCTCGATTATCTGACCCCGCGCGATGTGGTGAAAGCGGTGGCGCGGCACGGGATAACGACGCTTGCCGGGGTGCCGCCGCTCTGGGTGCAGCTTGTCGAGGCCGCATGGCCCGCCGCAACCGCCGCGCACCTCCAGCGGCTGACCAACAGCGGCGGGGCGCTGACGCCGTCGCTGATCGACGCGATGCGCGCCACTTTTCCGAACGCCGACATCTATCCGATGTACGGGCTCACCGAAGCCTTCCGTTCGACCTATCTCGATCCGAAATATGTCGCCGACCATCCGACGTCGATGGGGCGAGCGATCCCGCATGCCGAGATACTGGTGTGCCGCGCCGATGGCACGATCACCGCCGACGAGGAGCCGGGCGAACTCGTCCACTGTGGGCCGCTGGTTGCCAAGGGCTATTGGCGGGACGACGAACGCACCGCGCAGCGCTTCAAACCTGCGCCGCGCGTGTCGCGCTATGGCGGCATGGCGGTGTGGTCGGGCGACACGGTGCGCCGCGACGCCAACCATCTCCTCTATTTCGTCGGCCGCGACGACGCGATGATCAAGACCGCGGGCAACCGCGTCAGCCCGACCGAGGTCGAGGATGTCGCGGTCGCGTCGGGGCTGATTTACGAAGCCGTCGCGTTCGGGGTTGCCGATCCGCGGCTCGGCGCTGCGATCGTCCTGATCGTGCGCGGCAAGAGCGGCGTTGCTGACGAGGAAGGGCTGGCGGGATATCTGCGCCAGAATCTCCCCAATTTCATGCAGCCGCGGGTCATTCAGTGGCGCGATACGCTGCCGCGCAATCCGAACGGCAAGCTCGACCGGGTGGCGATTGCCGCCGAATGGGCGCATGAGGGCGCAGCATGAAGCCGCACGGTCCGATCCCGCCCGGTTATGTTGCAGACACCGATGGCATGTTGCTGATCGGCGGCGACCGCGCCGACGCGCTCGCCGACATGGCGGGCGATACCCCGCTCTTCGTCTATGACAGCGCGATGCTGACGGCGCGGGTGGCCGAATGGCGCGCGGCGATGCCGGATGCGGTGCAGCTTCATTATGCGATGAAGGCGAACCCCTATGCGCCGCTGCTCGTTTTTATGGCAGGGCTGGTCGACGGGTTCGATGTCGCGTCGGGCGGCGAGCTCAAGGCCGCGCTGGCAAGCGGCATGGCGGCGCAGGACATCAGCTTTGCGGGGCCGGGCAAGCGCGACCGCGAACTGGATGCCGCCATTACGGCGGGCGCGACGCTCAATCTGGAATCGGCGGGCGAGGCCGAGCGGGCGCTGTCGATCGCGGCCAATCTGGGCGTGACGCCGCGGCTCGCGGTGCGGGTCAATCCCGACTTTGATCTCAAGGGATCGGGGATGAAAATGGGCGGCGGGGCCAAGCCTTTCGGGGTCGATGCCAACGAGGTTCCCCCGCTGGTGCGTCGCCTGATCGCGTCGGGCGCCGATTGGCAGGGCTTTCATATTTTCGCGGGATCGCAGGCGCTTGACGCCGCCGCCATCGCCGACACGCAGGCGCAGACCGTGGCGCTGGCGGGGCGATTAGCGGACGAAATCGGTGCTACCCCGCCGCTCGTCAATCTGGGCGGCGGCATGGGGGTTCCTTATTTTCCGGGTGACAAGGCGGTCGACGCCGCGACGGTCGGGATCGCGCTTGCCGATACGCTGGCGCAGCGCTCCGCAAGCCTTGAAAACAGTCGTTTTGCGATGGAACTCGGCCGCTGGCTGGTCGCCGAGGCTGGGGTCTATCTGACCCGCATTGTCGATCGCAAAATCAGCCATGCCGAGACTTTTCTCGTCACCGATGGCGGCCTGCACCATCAGCTCGCGGCCAGCGGCAATTTCGGCACCGTCATCCGCCGCAACTACCCGATCGCGGTGATGAACGCCTTCGGCAGCGAGCCGGTCGAGACCGTTTCAGTCGTCGGTTGCCTCTGTACCCCGCTCGATCGCCTTGGCGACCAGGTCGCGCTGCCGCGCGCCGACGTCGGCGACCTGATCGCGGTCTTCCTCGCGGGCGCTTATGGCGCGAGCGCCAGCCCCGCGAGCTTCCTGGGGCAGGGATCGGCGCGAGAAATGCTCGTCTGACGGCGCAAAAGCTGTTCCTTAACGGGACAGTCTTGCCGGTGTGCTAGGCAAACTTATCTCAATACTAACCGTATGTTCACCCTTTCTGGGCAATGGCGGAAGCTGACGCAATGACTGTTGCTGCGGGGATTGGGACCGCGGCAACTGCCCGCGGCTCGAAAGGTTGATTGATTATGGCTTCGTTCCCCTCGCTCCGCGTCGCCCGCGCCGCGCTCGTTTCCGGTATCGCGGCCACCGCGCTGTCCGGCTGCGTCGGCGCCGGTAGCGGCGCGCCGCAGCTACCCAGCGCGAACTTTGTCCAGAACCAGGAAGGGCCGGGCGAAGAATATATCATTGGCCCGCTCGACGAGCTCCAGATCTTTGTGTGGCGCAACCCCGAACTCGGCGGCAAGGTCCAGGTGCGGCCCGATGGCCGGATCACCACGCCGCTGATCACCGACATGCCCGCGGTGGGCAAGACGCCGACGATGCTGCAGCAGGATATCAAGCTCCAGCTCAGCCAATATATCACCGATCCGATCGTCAGCGTGATCGTCACGACCTTTAACAGCACCTTTTCGCAGCAGGTGCGGATCGTCGGCGCGACCGAAAAGCCGGCGTCGATTCCGTTCCGCGCCAACATGACCGTGCTCGACGCAATGATTGCAGTCGGCGGGCTGGGCGAATATGCGGCTGGAAACAAGGCGCGACTCGTCCGTTTCGACAAGGGCAGTGGCAAGCAGCAGGAATTCGGCCTGCGGCTGAACGACCTGATCAAGCGCGGCGACATCAAGGCGAATGTGCGGTTGCAGCCCGGCGATGTCATCATCATCCCCGAAAGCATGTTCTGACCCGAAGCCCGCCAAACCAAACCATCTCCCAAGGATTGACCGCAACCGATGACCAGCCTCTACGACGAATTCCGGGTGGCGCTGCACAGCGTCTGGACGCGCCGGTGGCTCGTGCTGGCGGTGGCGTGGGGCATCTGCATTCTCGGCTGGCTGGCGATCGCTTCGATCCCCAACCGCTATGATTCGCGCGCCCGGCTGCTCGTCGACGTCAACGAAATCCTGCCCGACGATCCGCAGGGCGGTGGCTATGGTGGCCGCCAGCAGATCGACCAGATCCGCGAGACGCTGACCAGCGCGCGCAATCTGGAAAAGGTCGCCGCGACCACCGGCTTGCTCCCCGCCGGGAGCGGCGAGCGCGACAAGGCCGGCGCGGTCGCGATGTTGCAGAAAAGCATCAAGGTCATCCCGCAGCAGGACAATATCTTTGAAATCACCTCGAGCGTCGGGGTCGGCAGCCTGTCCGACGCCGACAATGCCAAATTGGCATCGGGGGTGCTCGACAGCCTGATTACGGTGTTTCGTGACGACCAGCTGCGCGGCGGCCGCATAAACGCCCGCGAAGGCCTGAAATTCCTGGATGCGCAGATCGCCGACCGCGAAAAGGCGCTGCGCGAAGTCGAAGCGCGCCGTGCCGCGTTCGAAGCGCAGAATATCGGCCTGATCCCTGGCGGTGCCGGATCGCCGGCGCAGCGCGTCGAAGCGGCGCGCGCCGAACTGGGCCAGATCGATTCGCAGCTGGTCGCGGCGCAGGCGCAACTTGCCGCCGCGAACGGCCAGCTCGCCTCGACCCCCGCGACGATCAATATCCCCGGCATGGGTAGTGTCGGCGGCGGTGTCGCGCGGCAGCAACTCGCCGGGGCGCAGAACGAGCTATCGTCGATGCGCTCGCGCGGGCTGACCGACGCACACCCCGACGTGATCGCGCTGAAAAGCCAGATATCGTCGCTGAAAGCCATGGCCGACCGCGAAGGCGCAGGCGGGGGCGGGGGCAATTCGCAGAACCCGGCCTATGCCTCGCTCGCCGCGATGCGCGCCGAACGCCAGGCGACGGTGAGCGCGCTGAATTCCCGCAAGGCGCAATTGAGCGGTGACATCGCACGCATCACCTCGCAGCAGATCCAGAACCCCGGCATTGCGGCCGAATATGACCGTATCAACGGCGAATATACGGCGTTCAAGGCGCAATATGACAAGCTGCTGGGTCAGCGCGAGCAGGTGCGGATGCGCGGCGACGTCCAGACCGAAACCGACGCGATCAAGATCGAGCTGCTCGATCCGCCGACGAAACCGACAAGCCCGGCAGCGCCAAACCGCCCGTTGTTCCTGACGCTCGTGCTGCTGGTCGGCATTGGTGGCGGCGTCGGCGCGGCGTTTGGCCTGGGACAGGTTCGCGCCAGCTATGCGACCGCCGCCAAGCTGGAGCGCGCTAGCGGATTGCCGGTGATCGGTTCGATCACCGAAGTGGTGACGCCCGAACGCCATGTCGAACGGCGCAAGAAGCTGGTGTGGCTGGCAAGCGGCGGGGGCGCCTTGGTCGGCCTTTACGCCTTGCTGCTGGTCGCCGAATTCATCCAGCGCGGCATGGTTGCGTGACGGGGGACGATGACATGAACGACCAACGCAAAGTAAAGCGCCCGCCCTCGCTCCTCGAACGCGCCGCCGACATGTTCGGCCTCGATCCGGCCGCCAATGCGCCGACGATCGACGTGTCGAGCCTGCCTCCCGAGCCGGTAAAGAAGGAACGGAAGGATAAATCTGCGCCCGCCGCAGACGCGTCACCAGCCGAAATCCTGGAACCCGTCATCGAAGCCGCACCGGTGGTCGAAACGGCGCCGACGCCGAAGCCCTCGCCGCGCAAGGATGTCGTCAGGGCGGCACCGGCAATCGTGCCGACGCGGCAGGGGACGATCGACCGCGACCGGCTTGCGTCGCGCGGGATGATCGTGCCCGGTACCCCGGTCACCGGCATTTCCGAAGAATATCGCATCGTGAAACGCGAGCTGATTCGTAATTTCGGTGGCGTCGGCAACCGTCCGATCCTGCCGCGCGGCCACCGCGTGCTGATTGCGTCGGCCAATCCGGGCGAGGGCAAGACCTTCTCTGCGGTCAATCTTGCCTTGAGCCTGGCGGTTGAGGCCGACCATGACGTGTTGCTGATCGACGCCGACATCGCCAAGCCGAGCGTGCTCGAAGCCCTAGGGCTCGACGACGGTCCCGGCTTGATGGACGCGCTGGCCGACGCCCATCTGTCGCTCGGCGATTGTTTGATTCAGACCGACATTCCGGGATTGAAGGTCATGCCTGCGGGAACCGGGCATATGCACGACACCGAATTATTGGCGTCGGCGCGGACCGACACGTTGCTGGCCCAGCTCGAGCAGGGCGCGCCGGGGCGCATCCTGATTATCGATTCGCCGCCGGTGCTGGCGGCGTCGCCCGCCGCGGTGCTCGCGGGGCATGTCGGACAGACCATCATGGTCGTGCGCGCCGACGAAACACTCGAATCCGCGCTGCGCGATGCGATCGGCCTGATGGGCGCCTGTCCGCATATCCAGCTGCTGCTCAACGGGGTGAAATTCTCGCCGGGCGGTCGCCGTTTCGGCACCTATTATGGACAAGGAGGCGCGTGATGCGCACCACCACCTTACGTCATGCGGCCGCACTCGCCGCGCTCCTGCTCGCAGGAACCGCGACGGGCGCGCACGCGCAGTTTTCGGGTGATCCGGGATCGGGCGCGAGCGAGGCGCCTGCGGGCAGCGCGTCGAAACCCGAACCGGGTCGTAAGGAAAAGCGCGCCGAAGGACGCCGCGCTCAGCGGCAGGTCGATGTCAGCCCCTATCTGGAGGTCGGGCAGGTTCTGACCGCCGATCTGAAAAACGGCGGCGACGTGCTGACTTACACCAATGTCGCGGTCGGCGTCGATGCCGCGATCGTCACCAATCGCGCCGAACTGGCCGCGAGCCTACGCTACGAACATCGCTTTGGATGGAACGGCGGACTGAGCGATTCCGATACGATCAGCGGCCTTGCCCGCGGCCGGATCGAACTCGCGCGCGGCCTCAATCTCGAAGGCGGCGCACTCGCCACGCGCACCCGCGCCGACGGGCAGGGCGCCGATAGCGGCCTGTTCATCGGCAACGCCAGCAATGTCGCCAACCTTTATTCGGTTTACGCCGGTCCGACCTTGACGCGGCGCATCGGCGGGCTCGACCTCGGCGCTGGCTATCGCTTCGGCTATACCAAGGTCGATGTCGATGAACCGGCGCTGCTTGCGCCGGGCAGCCAGCCGCAGGATATTTTCGACAGCTCGACCAACCATGTTGCGTGGGCCAGCGTCGGCGCACGGCCGGGCGATCTGCCGTTCGGCTGGCAGGTTTCGGGCGGCTATGAGCGCGAGGACGCGAGCCAGCTCGACCAAAGGTTCGAGGGCAAATATGCTCGCGCCGATGTCACGATGCCGATCGGCCCGACCGTCGCGCTGCTCGGCGGGGTCGGTTATGAAGATATCGAGATCGGCCAGCGCGATCCGGTGGTCGTTAATGGCGTGCCGGTCCGCGATGCCGATGGCCGCTTCGTCACCGACAAATCGAAACCGCGCCAATTGTCGTTCGATACCAGCGGACTGATCTGGGACGCCGGCGTGATGTGGCAACCCAGCCGCCGCACCTCGCTGACCGCGCGTGTCGGGCGCCGTTATGGTGATACCATTTATACGGGCAGCTTTTCCTATCGCGCCGACCATGCGACGACGATCCAGGTCGGCGTCTATGACGGGCTGTCCAGCTTGGGTCGCGGGCTGTCAGGCGGGCTTGCCGCGCTGCCGACCCAGTTCGACCCGACGCGCAACCCGATCGGCGGCACGATTAATCCGTGCGTGTTCGGGCAGGAAGGCGGCGGCTGTCTCAACAACCAGCTCGGCAATGCGACGGCAGCCCAATATCGCAGCCGCGGGGTGCAGGCGACGGTCTCCTCGCGCTTCGCGGGCTGGAGCTATGGCGTCGGCATCGGTTACGACCAGCGCAAGCTGCTCGCGCCGGTACTGTCGCCGATCGCTGGTCTGAACGGGATCAAGGACGAAAGCTATTATCTGTTCCTGTCGGCCGGGCGCCAGCTCGACGCTGATTCGGACCTCAGCCTGTCGGGTTACCTCAATTATTTCGACAATGGCGCGCCAGGGACGAGCGACGTGCAGTCGGCGGGGCTTTCGGCGGCATACGCGCGGCGGTTCTGGCGCGGTCTGACCGGGACCGCGGCAGCCAGCCTCAACGCCTTTGATCAGGACGGCTTCAACAGCCAGCTTATTGGTTCAGCTTTGGTGGGACTTCGTTACAACTTCTGACCAAGCAACGGGAATATTGCGATGTACGATCAGTTCTATGGTTTCACCGGGCGTCCGTTTCAGCTGACGCCAGACCCGCATTTCTATTTCGAGAGTGGCACGCACCGTAAAGCCATGTCCTATCTGGGTTATGGGCTGGCGCAAGGCGAAGGCTTCATTGTCATCACCGGCGACGTCGGCGCGGGCAAGACGACGTTGGTCGGCCATCTGATGAACACGATCGACCCGAATCGTCTGACCGCGGTCAAGCTGGTGTCGACGCAGGTCGAGGGCGACGATCTGCTCCGCCTGGTTGCGGAACAGTTCGGCATCGACTGGGAAGGCGAGAGCAAGGCCGAATTGCTGCGGTCGATGGAGCAATATCTGCGCGAGCAGGCGCGCGCCGGAAAGCGCACGTTGCTGATCGTCGACGAGGGGCAGAACCTGGCCATCTCCGCGCTCGAAGAATTGCGGATGCTGTCGAACTTCCAGCTCGGCGGCCATTCGCTGCTGCAGATCTTTCTGCTCGGCCAGCCCGAGTTCCGTCAGACCTTGTTTCATTCGCCGACGCTGGAACAATTGCGCCAGCGGGTGATCGCGACGCACCACCTCGACCCGATGGAGCCCGAGGAGGTCGAACCCTATATCCTCCACCGCCTTGGCAAAGTTGGCTGGACGGGCAACCCCAGCTTCAGCCCTGACGCGTTCGAGGAAATCTTCGATTATAGCGAAGGTGTGCCGCGCAAGCTCAACGTGCTGGTCAGCCGGATTCTATTGTACGGCGCGGTCGAGCAGATGCATCGCATCACGGCGCAGAATGTGCGCTCGGTGGTCGCCGAAATCGAGGCCGACCGCGGCATCGATGCGGCGACGCTCGCGCCGCTGCCGGTCGAACAGGTCGTCGCGGCCGCCGCCGTTGCGGTTGCGCCGACGCCAGCGCCCTTTGCAGCGCCGACGCCCGCCAATGAAGCCGCACTCGAATGGCCGCAGCGCGCCGCCGACGGACGTCCGCCTTTTGCAGAGCCTGTGGCAACCGCTCCTGAGGCCGAGGTGCTGGAGCTGACCCCCGAACCGGCCCCGGCGATCGACCCCGAACATCTCGCAGCGCTCGAAGCGCAGATTGCATCGCTGGAGGCGCGTCTCGTCGAACAGGATGCGGCGCTGCGCCGCGTGCTCGACCTGTTGATCGAATGGGTCGAGCGCGATCCCGAAAATGCGCCCAACCCCGCAACGTCGCGGACCTGGGCGGCCTGACAGCGAACGCGAAATCGGCTAGTCTGCCGATGAAGGTGAGAAAAGATGCAGAACGGCCTGTCGGTCGATGTCGAGGACTGGTTCCAGGTCGGCGCCTTTGAGCGCACGATCGACCGTGCCGACTGGCCAACGCTCGAATGCCGGGTCGAGGCGAATTGCGACGCGGTGCTGCAAATTTTTGCCGACGCCGGCACGACGGGAACCTTCTTCACCCTCGGCTGGGTTGCCGAACGCTATCCGGCGCTGATCAAACGCATCGTCGCGGCGGGGCATGAACTCGCCAGCCATGGTTATGATCACCAGCGGGTGTTCAACATGACCGCCGACAGCTTTGCCGCCGACCTCAAAAAGACGCGAGGCATCCTGGAGGATCTGGGCGGCGTCGCCGTGCGCGGCTATCGCGCGCCCAGCTTCTCGGTCGACCAGCGCACCCCATGGGCGCATCCGGTGCTCGCGGAACAGGGCTATGCCTATTCGAGCAGCGTCGCGCCGGTGGTGCACGATCATTATGGCTGGCCGCAAAGCCCGCGCCACGCGTGGCGGCCGGTGGCGGGCAGCGACCTGGTCGAATGGCCGGTGACGACCGCGCGCTTCGCCGGGCGCACGCTGGCGGCTGGCGGTGGCGGCTTCATGCGGATGCTGCCCTATGGCTTTACGCGCTGGGCGATCGGGCAGATGAATGCGGCGGGGCATCCGGCGATCCTCTATTTCCACCCGTGGGAAATCGACCCCGACCAGCCGCGCGTCGGCGATGCGCCGATCAAGTCGAAGATCCGCCATTACAGCGGGTTGTCGGCCATGGCTGGCAAGCTGAAGAGGCTGCTCGCCGATTTCGAATGGACCCGCGCCGATGCCTTGCTGTCAGCGCAGCAGGGCCGCGCGCAGCCGTGGCGCGAGGCGGCGTGAACGCGCCGACGCTTCCGATGAAAGATCGTTCTCCCGGTGCGCCGCTGTCCGACGCGGCGGCATGGGATGCGTATGTTGCCGCGCATCCGCAGGCGACACCCTTCCATAGTAGGGCGTGGTGCGAGGCGGTCACCAAGGCGACCGGGCATCTTTGCCATCTGGTCACCGCGCGCGATGCGGGCGGGGCGCTGACGGGGCTATTGCCGTTGCACCATGTCCGCTCGCCCCTGTTCGGGCAGGCGCTGGTGGGCAGCGGTTTTGCGGTCGATGGCGGCATCCTGGCCGATGATCCGACGATCGCGGCGCCGCTGGCCGAAGGCGCGGCGACGATGGCGAAATCGCTGGGCGTTCCCTCGGTCGAACTGCGCGGCGGGCCGCAGCCCGAAGGCGAAGGGTGGCGCCGCGAAGACGGGGTTTACGCGGGCTTTTCGCGCGCGCTTTGCAGCGACGACGATGCCGAACTGCTAGCCATTCCGCGCAAGCAGCGCGCCGAGGTGCGTAAGGTGCTGGAGAGCGCATTGACTGTGACCAGCGGCCGCGATGCCGCGGAACGGCGCGACCATCACCATGTCTATGCGACCAGCGTTCGCAACCTTGGGACGCCGGTGTTCCCAAAAGCGCTGTTCGATGCGGTGCTCGATGCGTTCGGCGATGATGCCGACATATTGACCGTGCGGCAGGACGGGCGTCCGGTCGCAAGTGTGCTCAGCCTGTATTGGCGCGGCACGGTCATGCCCTATTGGGGCGGCGGGACCGCCGATGCGCGGCGGCTGCGCGCCAACGAATTGATGTATTTCGCGCTGATGCGACACGCACGGGCGAAGGGCAGCACGCGGTTCGATTTCGGTCGGTCAAAGGTCGGCACCGGACCCTATAGCTACAAGAAGAATTGGGGCTTCGAGCCGCAGCCGCTGGTCTATGCGCGCTGGCTGGCGCCCGGTGAAACAGCGCGCGACACGAACCCGACCAGTGCCAAATATCGGTTGCAGGTCGATCTGTGGAAAAAACTGCCGCTGTGGGCGGCGAACCGGATCGGGCCGCTGATCGCACGCGGATTGGGGTGATCGGGCGTGGGCATTACAATTTTGTCATTGCGAGGAGCCGAAGGCGACGCGGCAATCTCCAGCCATGGACCTTGCGCAGGGTCGATGGCTGGAGATTGCTTCGCCCGCGGCTCGCAATGACGGGATAGCCACGACTTGCCAGAAATCCTGTTCCTCGTTCACCGCGCGCCGTGGCCCCCTGACCGCGGCGACCGGATCCGCAGCTGGCATATGTTTGAGGCGCTGGCGAAGCTGGCGCCGGTGCATGTTGCGGCGCTGGCCGATAACGCCGACGACGCGGACATCGCGCGCGACAAGATGGCACCGCTTTGCAAGAGTTTGGCTATCGAAGTGCGCAAGGTTTCGCGCCCCACTGCGTTGGCGCAGGCGGTGCTGCGCGGCGAGCCTGTGTCGAACCGGTTGTTCAAAAATGCCGCGCTTGCGCGTCACGTTGATGCGTTGGTCCGCGTCGGAGGCATTACCCACATTGTCGCCTTCTCCGGCCAGATGGCACAATATCTGCCAACCGATTTCGATGGTCGCGTCATCATGGATTTTGTCGATGTCGATTCGGCGAAATTCGCGACCTATGCCGAGCAGGACAAGCGCCAGCCTTTGCATTGGGTGCATCAACGCGAGGCGCGGGTACTGGGTGCCTATGAGGCCGCGGTGGCGCGGCGCGTCGACGCCAGCCTCTTCGTCAGCGAGGCCGAAGCGGCGCTGTTTCGTGACCGCAGCGGGCTGGGATGCGACCGCGTCCATGCAGTCGGCAATGGCATCGATACCGCGCATTTCGACCCGTCGGCCGATTTCGTTCGTCTGAAAAAGCGCAAAGGCCGGTTGCTCGTGTTCACCGGCCAGATGGATTACCGACCCAATATCGACGCGGTGCGTTGGTTCGCGCAGGATGTCCTGCAGCTGGTGCGTCGCGGATTTCCGGCGACCCGCTTTGCCATTGTCGGCCGCGCGCCGACCGCCGAAGTGCTGGCGTTGCAAGACCTGCCGGGGGTCGAGGTGACGGGCGAGGTGCCCGACGTGCGGCCGTGGCTCGCCGCCGCAGACGCCGTCGTCGCACCTTTGTTGCTCGCGCGTGGGGTCCAGAATAAATTGCTGGAAGCGATGGCGATGGCGCGGCCGGTGGTTTCGACCCCTGCCGCTGCCGAGGGCATCGACGCCGAGCACGGCAGCGAATTAAGGGTCGCCGACGGCGCCGACCTCGGAGTCTTTTTCGCCCGCGAACTCGTCATCTTGCTCGCCAATCCCGATACCGGCGCCGCGATGGGACGGGCGGCGCGCGCGCGGATGATCGCGCGCTACGGCTGGGATGCGCGGCTGGCGCCGCTCGGCGAACTGCTGGGGCTGCCCGCATGAGCCTTTGGCAACGCCATCTTGGCGCGCTCGCGCTCTTGTCGGCGGCAATCCTCGCAATCTTCTGGCGCGATGCCGCGGATATGGCGGGCATCTGGTGGCATAGCTCGACCTTCACCCATTGCTTGCTGATGGTGCCGATGATCGGCTGGCTGGTGTCGCAGCGGACCGCGATGCTGCGCCCGTTGACCCCCGTCTTTTGGTGGCCGGCACTTGCGTGGATGGCGGGTGCGGGATTGGTGTGGCTGGTCGGCGAGGCGGCGGGGGTTGGCCTGTTCCGTCAACTTGGCGTTGTGCTGATGTTGCAGGGCGTTGTCGCGGCGACGCTCGGCGAAAAGCTGGTGCGCGGGCTGTTGTTCCCTCTTGCTTATGCGCTGTTGCTGGTGCCGTTCGGCGAGGAGCTGGTGCCGCTGCTCCAGACGCTGACCGCGCATATCAGTATGGCCCTGCTGCACCTGTCGGGAATCCCGGCGAAGATGGAGGGAGTGTTCATCACGACGCCCGCGGGGTTCTTCGAGGTCGCCGAGGCGTGTTCGGGGGTCAATTTCCTGGTCGCGATGCTCGCCTATGCGGTGTTCGCGGCGCATCTGTGTTTCCGCAGCTGGACGCGGCGGATTGTCTTTGTCGTTCTGGCACTGGCGACGACGATCCTTGCCAATGCGCTGCGGGCCTATGGTACGATGGTCGCGGCCGAAATCTGGGGGATCGAGGCGGCGGGCGGCATCGACCATATCTTCTATGGCTGGATATTCTTTGGCGTTGTGATCGTGATCGTGATGCTGGTGGCGCGGCGCTGGTTCGACCGACCGGCGAATGATGTCGCGGTGGATGTGAGCGGCCTGGGTGGCGCGCCGCGTTTCGTCGGTTCGGCCAAAGCCCTGATGCCGGTCGCCTTGGCGATCCCGCTGCTGTTTGGCGGTTGGGCGATGCTGGTCGGCGGGCGCAGCGCGCCGCTGCCCGCCACGATGACTGTGGAGGCCCCGCGGGGCTGGAGTGAGGTCGGCGCCGAAGGCATCGCCTGGACGCCGCGTTTCGACGGTGCCGACCAGCGGTTGCTGCGTCATTTCATCGATACCAAGAGCCGCCGGATCACCGTCGCCATCGGCGGATACGAACGTCAGGCGGAAGGACGTGAAGTGGTGGCTTTCGGGCAGGGCGCGATCGATCCAGACAGCAAATGGGCGTGGAGCGCGCCGTTACCTGCGATCGAGGGCGCCAAGACCGAACGCCTGCTCCACCCCGGTCCGGTGCTGCGCGATGCGGCGACCTGGTATGTCGTTGGCGGCACCGTCACCGGCGATCCGCGCCGCGCGAAACTGGCGGGGCTTGAGGCGCGATTGCTTGGCGGCGATCCGCGCGCACTGTCACTGATCATATCGAGCGAGACGGGGCAGGGCGGACGCAATGCGATAGAGGATTTCGTTTCCGCGTCGGGTGGAGCCAAGGCAATGGCTGACCGCGCCCTCAAAACCCGCTAGGCCTGCGACATATGTGTGGGATCGCGGGCATCTATCATCTGGAAACGGCAAAACCGGTCGATCCGGCGCGGCTGCGCGCGATGCTGTCGCCGATGCAGCACCGCGGCCCCGACGGTTCCGGCGAATGGACCGCACCCGGCGTCGGCCTCGGCCATTTGCGCCTGTCGATCATCGACATCGAGGGCAGCCCGCAACCGATGGCGAGCGACGATGAGGCGGTGACGCTTACCTACAACGGCGAAATCTATAATTTTCGTGAACTGCGGACCGAGCTGGAGGATCGCGGCCACCGGTTTCGCACCAGCGGCGATACCGAGGTCATCATCGCGGCGTGGCGGCAATGGGGTCCCGATTGCCTGTCGCGGCTCAACGGTATGTTCGCTTTTGCGATCCACGATCACCAGCGCGGCTGCCTGTTCCTGGCGCGCGACCGGCTGGGGGTGAAACCGCTCCACTATGCGCGGCTGTCGGACGGGTCGGTGGCGTTCGCCTCGGAGCTGAAAGGGCTGCTGCGCAATCCGTTGCTGCGGCAGGAAGCGAACCTCACCGCGATCGAAGATTTCCTCGCCTTTGGCTATGTCCCCGACGACAATTGCATCGTCGCCGGGGTGGAGAAGCTAGCCGCGGGTCATTTCCTGTTGCTCGAACGCGGCAAGCCGGTGCCGGTACCGACGCGTTGGTGGGCGCCCGATTTTTCCAAGCGCATCCGCGCCAGCGAGGGCGAGGCGGCGGAGCATCTGGTCCATCTGATGCGCGCCGCGGTGACCGACCGCATGGTTGCCGACGTGCCGCTCGGCGCGTTCCTGTCGGGCGGGGTTGATAGTAGCGCGGTCGTTGCGCTGATGGCCGAGGCGAGCGCAAAGGCGGTCAAGACCTGCACCATCGGCTTCGATCAGGCGGCGCTCGACGAGACCGAATATGCGCAGCAAATCGCCGAGCGGTTCGCGACCGATCACCGCACCCGCACCGTGTCGGCAAGCGATTTCGGGCTGGTCGAGACGATCGCCGACCATTTCGACGAACCCTTTGCCGACGCCAGCGCGCTGCCGACCTACCGCGTGTGCGAACTGGCGCGCGAAGAGGTGACGGTCGCGCTGTCGGGAGACGGCGCTGACGAGGCGTTTGCGGGGTATCGCCGGTTGGTGTTTCAGCATCAGGAAGAAAAGCTGCGCGGGCTGATCCCCGGTTTCATGCGCCGCGGGGTGCTGGGGCCGCTGGCCAAGATCTGGCCGCAAATGGACTGGGCGCCGCGCCCGCTGCGCGCCCGCGCGACGCTGGCCAGCCTGTCGAAAAGCGGGGCGGAGGGCTATGCCGAAGCGGTCGGGGTGACGGGCATCGCCCAGCGATCACGCCTGTTCAACGACGCGGCGCATCGCGCTCTCGGCGATCATGTCGCCGAAACGCGCTATTGGAAGGCGATGGCCGAGGCACCGGCGCGCGAGCCGCTCGATCGTGCGCAATATGCCGATCTGATGATCTGGCTGCCCGGCGACATCCTGACCAAGACCGACCGGATGAGTATGGCGGTCAGCCTGGAGGCGCGCGAGCCGTTGCTCGACTATCGCCTGATCGAGTTCGCCGCGAGCCTGCCCGCATCGATGCGCGTCAAGCGCGGGACGGGCAAGGCGATCATGAAGCAGGCGATGGAGCGCTATCTGCCGCACGACATCCTCTATCGCCAGAAGATGGGGTTCGTGACCCCGGTATCGCAATGGTTTCGTGGGCCGCTGGTGGATGCGGCAAAGGGGCTTGCAACCTCGTCGACGCTCGCGCGGTCGGGCTGGTTCGACATGGCCGAGATCGAGCGCATCGTCGCGGCGCACCAGTCGGGGCGGCGCGACCATGGGCGGCTGATCTGGCAGTTTTTCATGCTGGAAAAGTCGCTGGCGAAGCTGTTCGGGATTTGAAGCGAACCACCCCCTCCCCTGAAGGGGAGGGGCTCAGATAAATCGCCACCCCATTTTAACGCTTCCCTGCTAACCTCCACCCGATGACGGTGCATCCCGCCTTTCCTGCCAACGCCGCGCCCGCCGACCCGCTGACGGTGCGCGTCGTCGATCCGCTGGCGCTGTCACCCGAGCTGGCGGCGGCATGGGACCGGCTGGCCGACGCGGCGAGCGAGCCCAACCCCTTTGCCGAACGCTGGTGCCTGCAATCGGCGCTGCACCTGTTCGATCCCGAACGGCGGGCGCGGCTGGTGATGGTGCGCGATGGCAGCGACGGACCGATCATCGGCGTCATGCCGCTGGCGCTCGCGACGCATTATGGCCGCTTGCCGCTGCGGCATGTCACCGGCTGGGCGCATCCCAACCACTTCCTCGGGCTGCCACTGGTTCGCGCCGGGTTCGAACGCCTGTTCTGGTCGATCCTGCTCGGTTGGTGCGACGCGGCGCCTTGGGGGCGCACGCTGTTGCAGATCCCGCGATTGACCGACGACGGCCCGCTCCACCGCGCGCTGGTCGATGTCGCGCGGGTGCGCGGCGGCGAGGCGCAGATTGTCCACCGCGAGGAACGCGCGCTGCTGGACAGCAGCCTGTCGCCCGCGGATTATTGGGACGCGGCGGTGCGCGCCAAAAAGCGCAAGGAGCTGCGCCGACAGGCGAATCGGCTCGCCGAACAGGGCGCCGTGCAATTTCGGCGCTGGCAGGCGGGCGAGGCGCTCGACCCGTGGATCGACGCCTTCCTCGACCTGGAGGTGCGCGGCTGGAAGGGGCGGGCCGGATCGGCGCTGGCGAGCCACAGCGACACCCAGGCCTGGTTCCGCGCCATCGTGGCGGCCGCCGCCGATGCGGGCCGGCTCGACATGCGCGCGCTGGATCTGGACGACCGTCCGCTCGCGATGCTGATCAACTTTCTGGCGGCGCCCGGCGGATTTTCATTCAAGACCGCGTTTGACGAGGATTATGCGCGATTTTCGCCTGGGGTGCTGCTGCAACAAGCGAACCTCGACCTGCTCGATGATCCGCGTATCGCGTGGGTCGATAGCTGCGCGGCGCCGGGGCATCCGATGATCGACAGTGTATGGCGCGAGCGCCGTGCCCTCGTCTGGGTCAATGTTGCCCTTTCAGACCCTTTCGACCGGCTGCGCTTTGCGGTGCTGGCCAAGGTCGAACGGGTCTGGCGGCGCTGGAAGGGTGCCGCGGCGCCCGAAACTGATGTAGAAAGCTCGTCATGACCGCGCATCAGCCGATCACCCGACCCGTTTTTTCCGCCGAAACGCTGGCGGCAATGGCGGCGCTTTATCCGCTCAAGGCGGGGCTGTTGCACCATCATCTGCCCGATCATCCCCTGCTGTCGATCGAAGCGCTGGCGCAGCTAGGCGAAAGCCTGCCCGCCAGCGAAGTCGAATATAATCCGGGCGATGTTCCGATCGGCATCCGGCCCGAAGATATTCCATCGAATGGTCTGTCGATCGGCGAGACGATCCGCACCATCGCCAGCAACGGCAGCTGGGCGGTGCTGAAGAATATCGAGAATGTTGCGGCCTATCGCGCGCTGTTGCTGGACCTGCTCGGCGAACTCGAACCTGTCGTCACCCCGCGTACCGGCGCGATGCTGACCCCGCAGGGCTTTATCTTTATCTCGTCGCCGGGGTCGATCACGCCCTTCCACTTCGATCCCGAGCACAATATCCTGTTACAGCTGCGCGGCACCAAGGTGATGAACGTCTGGCCGTCGGGCGACGAACGTTTTGCGCACCGCCGCGAGCATGAGCGTTATCACACCGGTGGTCACCGCAACCTGCCGTGGGAAGAGACATATCGCGACGGTGCCCAGCAAGTGCCGCTGGGTTCCGGCGACGCGGTGCTGATGCCCGTGATGGCGCCGCATTTTGTCGCCAATGGCGATGCCCCGTCGATTTCGCTGTCGATCACGTGGCGCAGCGAATGGAGTTACCGCGAAGCCGAGGCGCATGCCGCCAATGCCGCGCTGCGCCGCATGGGGCTGAACCCGGCGATGCCGCCGCGCTGGCCGAGCTACGCGTGGGCCAAGACGATCGCATGGCGGGTCGCGCGAAAGCTGCGGCTGGTCGAATGACAGACCGCTTTTCATCGCGGCCATTTGCGGCTATGGGCGCGCATCCTTATATTTGTGAGATCCTAGAGGACTGATGGCGAAAGAAGAACTTCTGGAAATGCGCGGCCAAGTGGTCGAACTGCTGCCCAACGCGATGTTTCGCGTCAAACTGGAAAATGGCCACGAGATTCTGGGCCATACGGCGGGCAAGATGCGCAAGAATCGCATCCGCGTGCTGGTCGGCGACGAAGTGCTCGCCGAACTCACCCCCTATGACCTGACCAAAGGTCGGATCACCTATCGCTTCAAGTGAGTAGCGCGGTGGATCGTCCCGCGCTGGTCCTGGCTTCGACCTCACCGCGGCGGCTTGAGCTGCTCGCGCGCATCGGGGTGACCCCGGCGCGCATCGCGTCCCCCGATATCGACGAAACGCCGCTGAAGGCTGAGTTGCCGCGCGACTATGTGGCGCGGCTCGCCAGAGACAAGGCGCTCGCGATCGAACGCGCTGCGAACGAGGTTGTGCTGGCGGGCGACACGACGGTCGCGATCGGTCGCCGCATCCTGGAAAAACCCGCCGACGAAGCAGATCTCCGCCGCATGCTCGGCCTGCTGTCGGGACGGCGGCACCATGTCTATTCAGGGCTGTGCGTGGTCGGCACCGATGGCAAGGCCCGGGTCCGCGTCGCCGACACGGTCGTGGCGTTCAAGGCGCTGAGCGCCGCCGAAATCGAGTGGTATGTGGCCAGCGGTGAAGGCATGGGTAAGGCGGGCGGCTATGCTATTCAGGGCCGCGCCGAATGCTTTGTCCGCTTCCTTTCGGGCAGCCATTCGAATGTCGTCGGACTGCCATTGTTCGAAACGCGCACCTTGCTGACCAGCGCGGGCATCGCGCTTGGCTGAGTGGCTGTACGAAGCCGGGATCGGCGAGGCGCGCGCCGCGCTGGTCGACGGCGACCAAATTCTGGAAGCGCGCGTCGAACGCGAAGGCGCGGGGCCGCGCGTCGGCGCGGTTGTTGGAGCGCGGCTTCTGGAGGCCGGGAAGTCACCGCTGGTGGCGCTCGACTGGCCCGGCGCGCCGACGGCATCGCTGACGGGGCTGCCGTCTTCGACCTCGATCGGCGCAGCTTTGACGGTCGAGATCGGCCGCATGGCGCTGCGCGAACGCGGCCGCGACAAACCGGCGCGGGCACGGATCGCCGAAGTGGGCGCAGCAATCGGCGATGGCCCTGATTTGCGCACCCGTGTTGCGGCGACGGGCTTGCCGGTAACCGAGCTGCGGTCCACAGACCCCGACCGATTGGAACAGGCGGGCTGGTCCGAATTGATCGATCATGTCCGCACCGGTCATTGGCCATTCGCCGGCGGCGCTTTGTGGGTCGATGCGACCCCGGCGATGGTGCTGATCGATATCGATGGCGACGGCGATGCGCTGACGCTGGCCAAGGCGGGTGCCAAGGCCGCCGCAGCGGTGATCCGGTGCTGCGACATCGGCGGGTCGATCGGGATCGATTTCCCTTCGCTGCCCGATCGCGCCGGGCGGCACGCGATCGACGCGGCGGTCGACGCGGCGCTGCCACAGCCGTATGAACGCACCGCGGTCAACGGTTTCGGGCTGATGCAGATCATCCGCCGCCGCGACCGCCCGTCGCTGATTGAACAAATTGTGCTCGATCCCGTGGCAACGGACGCGGCGCTGTTGTTGCGTCAGGCCGAGCGCGCGGTGGGGACCGGCGGGCTGATGCTGACCGCCCGGCCGGCAGTGATCGATCATATCGCAGCGCATCCGGGGTGGATCGCGATGCTGCAAAACCGTACCGGCCGGCCGGCCCAGCTGATCGGCGACGCGAAGATCAAAGGAATCGGCCATGCCCAGTAGATCGCCGCGCTGTCCGCTGTGCGGCAAACCGCGTGAACCGGAATTCAAGCCGTTTTGCAGCCGCGGTTGCCGCGATCGTGACCTGTTGAACTGGTTCGGCGAAGGCTATCGCGTACCCGCCGCGCAACCGCCCGACGGCACCGCCGACGATGATCGTTTCGACGAGGGTTGAGCCGGAAAACCGGGCGTCACAAAGCCACTGGACAGGATCACAAGCCGTGCCTATAGCCGCCGCTCGCCAGCGCGACCGTCGGGTCGCAGCGGCCTTGCCCGGGTAGCTCAGTTGGTAGAGCATGCGACTGAAAATCGCAGTGTCGGCGGTTCGAACCCGTCCCCGGGCACCATTTTTCCGTTAAGTATGGGCCGTCTTAATCGCGCGTCTGGCTGGGAGATGATCGTGCCGACTTTCGGGCCGTCACAGAGGATTTATGTTGCAGTGCAAACTGTTGCTTTTCAGTCACAAATCGCGAGAAAATCGGCTTAGTGCAGCGTCGCTGCGTTGACGCGGCGCGCCGCGTTATTACAGCGGGCGTTTCCGGTGGGCATCTCCCTCTTTGGCGAAACGCCGCGCTTTCACCGGTTTGGAGAGAGACATCATGACTTTGCGCAACCTTTTGCTGGGCGCCACGATGCTGTGCGCCAGCACCACCCCCGTCATCGCCTTTGCCCAGGATGCAGCCCCCGCAGACGACACGGCGGTCGCCGTCGATGACACCGATTATGGCAACGACATCATCGTCACCGCGTCGAAGCGGTCGCAGACGCTGCAAGACACGCCGGTCGCCGTATCGGTCACCTCGGCGGCGCAGCTTGAAGAATCGCAGATCCGCGATCTCATCGACCTGCAATCGTCGGTTCCCAGCCTGCGCGTGTCGCAGTTGCAGTCGAGCGCCAACACCAACTTCATCATCCGTGGTTTCGGCAACGGCGCCAACAACGCCGGCATCGAACCATCGGTCGGCGTGTTCATCGACGGCGTCTATCGCTCGCGTTCGGCCGCCCAGATCGGCGATCTTCCGAACGTCGAGCGCATTGAAGTGCTGCGCGGTCCGCAATCGACCTTGTTCGGCAAGAACGCGTCGGCGGGCGTCATCAGCATCGTTACCCAAAAGCCGCAGTTTGATTTCGGCGGTTCGGTCGAGGCGACCTATGGCAATTTCAACGCGGTCACCATCAAGGGTGACGTGACCGGCCCGATCAGCGAGACCGTCGCCTTCTCGATCGGCGGTAGTTACAACCGCCGCGACGGTTATGCGCAGGACCTGAAGCTCGACACCGACGTCAACGACCGCAACCGTTACGGGGTCCGCGGCCAGTTGCTGTTCGAACCGACCGACGCGTTGTCGGTCCGCCTGATCGGCGACTATGACAAGATCGACGAAAATTGCTGCATCGCCGGCAACGTCATTGCGGGTCCGACGATCGCAATCACCAATGCGTTGGCAGGTGGCCCCAGTGTCGATGCCAACAACCCCTTCTCGTTCGACGTGTACAACAATTTCCTGTCGACAAACGAAATCGAAAATTACGGCGGCTCGGCGCAGATCGATTATGATCTGGGTACCCTTGGACTGACGTCGATCACCGCCTACCGCAAGGTCAAGGCGCTGACGAACCAGGATTCGGATTTCACCGGGGCGGACTTGATCGGCGAGAACAGCCAAGATCTGGGGATCGACACTTTTACCCAAGAACTGCGCATTACGTCGGATTTCGATGGCCCGCTCAACTTCCTGCTCGGCGGCTATTATTTCAACGAAAAGATCGACCAGAAGAACGACATTCGCTTTGGCAACCAGTTCCGCCCCTATGGCGATCAACTGATCCGCGCCGCGAGCGGCAATGCGCTCAACGTCGCGATGCTCGAAGCGACGTTCGGCGCGCTCGAAGGCGCACCGACCCGTTACACCAACACCTTCTTCCGCGCCGGCGACGGCCTCGACGAAGCGTATAAGCTGAAGGACGAGGCGTTCTCGATCTTTGGCACCGTCGATTTCGAAGTGACAGACCGGCTGACGCTGTCGCTGGGCGGCAACTACACCAAGGATCGCAAGAATTTTTCGACCAATGTGGTCAGCACCGACGTGTTCTCGGGCATCAACCTCGACGCGCCGCAATATGCACCGTTCCGCAACCAGCTGCTGCTCGGCGGCGCGTTGCAACAGGCGGGGGTCAATCCTAACAATCCCGCGGCTGTCGCTGCATTCGCGACCAACCCAGCCACTGCGCCGATTTTCCAGCAGTTTCTGGCCTTCGCTGCCGCCAACCAGAACAATCCGGCGGCGAACCCGTTGGGCGGGCTGCGGGCGTTCCAGTTCCTGCCGCCGTTCCTGAACGTTCCCAATTCGGTTGAGGACGGCAAGACCGACGACGGCGATTTCTCTTACAGCGTCCGCGCCGCCTATGAGCTGACCGATACGGTCAATGTCTATGCGACCTATGCGACGGGCTTCAAGGCAAGCTCGGTCAATCTGTCGCGCGACAGCCGTCCGTTGGCATCGGACCTTCCCGCGATCACCGCGGCGGGATTGCGTACGCCGAACCTCGCTTCGGGTTCGCGCTTTGCTGCCCCCGAAGAATCGACGGTTTACGAGTTCGGTTTGAAGGGCCAGTGGGACGTCGCGGCGGTGAACATCGCGGTGTTCAAGCAGTCGATCAAGGGGTTCCAGTCGAACGTCTTCACCGGCACGGGCTTCGCGCTCGCCAACGCCGGCAAGCAGTCGACCTTCGGGATCGAGTTCGACGGTTCGGTGCGCCCGGTCGATGGGCTCAACCTGACGCTGGCCGCGACGTATCTCGATGCCAAATATGACAGCTTCGTCAATTCGGCGTTCGGTGACATCTCGGGTACCACGCCTGCTGGTATCCCCGATCTGTCGCTGTCGATGGGTGCCACCTACACGCATGAATTTGGCGGCGGGACCAAGGCGATTGCCCACGTGGATTACGCCTATGAGAGCCCGGTCCAGATTGTCGAAGGTCTGAGCGGCTTTGCCCCCGGCGTCGTCGAGGGTCTGCAGCGCGAAGTGAACTCGCTCAATGCGTCGTTCACGATCCGCCTCACCAACGGCCTGGACGTTGGTGTGTGGGGTCGCAACCTGACCGACGCGCAGTATCTGACGACGATCTTCCCGGCGGTGGCACAATCGGGCAGCGTGTCGGGCTATCCCAGCCAGCCGCGCACCTATGGCGGCACCGTTCGCTTCAAATTCTGATCGAGCGGGCCGGAGCGGTCAAACGCTTCGGCCTTCGCGCGTTCAGCGGACAAAAAGAAACCCCGGCCTCTCGATGGAGAGGCCGGGGTTTTTCCTGCGATCGTCGTTCGGTTCAGAACTTCGCGCCAATTCCGATGCCATAGCGGCGCGGTTCGAGCGTGAAGATGTTGGTGAACAGGCCAGACGATTGATCGGTTACATAGAGGCCGGTCGTGGAGTTGCTGTCGAACAGATTCTGGACGAAGCCCCGCACATACCAGCGATCGTCAGTTCCGTTGAGCTGGAGCTGCGCGTTGACCTGAGCATAGCCTTTGATCTTGTTGACGTTGCCGTTGAAGATCGTGCCAAAGCTTTCGCCAGTATAAGCCATGTCGATGCGCGGAACGAGGCTCATGTCGTTCTGGAAGTTGATCTTATATTGCGCGCCCACCGAGAATTTGAGGTTCGGCGCTTGCGGCAGTTCATTGCCTTTGATGTTGACCGGGATACCTGCGGCGAAGATCTGAATACCGTTCGGATCAAAAGCCAGCGCCGTCGGCGTGGGATTACCACTGGCGTTGATCGCCGCCGAAGCCAGGACGCTACAGATACTGAAGGCACCTGTGGACGCAATACCACCGTCAGCCGGGAAGGCTGTCGGGGCTCGCAGGCCGAGCGAAGCGTTAACCGCTGCAACGAACGCGTTGACCCCGGCGGCATTTCCAGCCGTCCCGGATGCCACGGCGCAGTTCGCGGCGTTGCTGATGTCCTTGATGATGACCGCGTCCGAGCGCCCGCCACCAAAGTCACGCGTGTCGGAAAAGAAGGAATCGCCGCTCACTTCGCTCTTCAAATAGCTGAAGCCAATATTGACCAGCATGTTCGGGTCGGGCCGGATGATTGCCTCGACTTCGGCACCCCAGATATTGGCGTTGATATTGTCGTTAACCGCGGTTCGCGACACGATGCGGCTCAGCTGCAGATCTTTGTATTTATAATAGAAAGCTGTCAGGTTGAGCTGGAACGCGCCGTCGCCGAATGTGTTCTTCGACCCGATTTCGAACGCATCGACCTGTTCGGGTCGAAAGCTTTCCTGCACGCCCGTGCTGGCTTGGAGCGGGGGGTTGATGCCGCCCGATTTATAGCCGCGCGAGTAGGAGGCATAGAGAAGATTATCTTCGCTAACTTTGAAGTCGATGACGGCGCGGCCCGTCAGCTTGTTGAAGCCGACCGACCGTTCCTGGAAGGCTTCGCAGCCCGGGCGCGACCCAACGGCCCCCGCGGGAGATGTGGCTGTACACGCCGTGAAGGGGTCGGCATCGAATAGTGCGCCTAACGGGCTGTCAAAAATGCTGCCCGTCTGGCCGTAGGGTACGAGCAGATTGCCGTTGGAACTGAGCAGGATCGAGCGCGCCTGGACGAATTTTTTGTCGTTGTTGTACCTCAGGCCCAAAGACAGTTTAAGCCGGTCGTTGAATTCGAAATATGTCTCACCGAACAAGCCATAGGACTTCAGCGAGAAATCCGAGGTGTTGTTGCGGAAGAAGGACTGACCGAGATGCGATGGCGGCGCACCTGCCGCAAAGGTCGAGAATGACCCGAGGATGCCCGATGCATAATCCAGCCCGAACGCGTTCACATAATAGCTGTTCTCCGTCGTGTTCGACCGTGCATAGATACCGCCGACCAAGAAGTTGAACATTCCGTCGAAGTCGCTGTTAAAGATCAGTTCCGCCGACCAGGCGTCGCTGATCTGGTTCGACCGGTCAAATTGCAGCGATTGGTCGGAACAGATTTTGTTGCCACCAAAGGAGCCGAGGCCGGTCGGATCGGTGTCTGAAGTGCAAAGCTGTCCGTTCGGTCCGTTCGGGATCAGTGCCGCCGCAATCGGAGCAAAATAGGCGGACGAGCCTGGAACGAATGCCGGCGCCGGCGCGGGCAGCCCGGTCGGAATCCCGTTCGCGGCAAAGAACGCCAACGTATTGAGCGCTCCGGCATAAAGCGTGCGATCGCCGACGGCGAGGTTGTAATCGTTGCGCGAATCGACCTTGACCTTCTGGTAGGAACCCGAAAGCTGGGCCGAAATCGGTCCAAAATTGTGCTGGATACGGCCTTCGAATGTCAGTTCGCTGGTGTAATATTCGGGTGTGAAGGCCGTGCTGACGGTGCGCGGATCTTCGGGTACGACCGCTTTGTTATAAAAGTCGGTGCCGTAGAGGCTGCCGAGCGCCAGCGCGGTTGGCAGGCCTTGGATCGCGAATAACTCGCGCGACGCAAAGATCGACGCGAGCGTCGCATTGCCGTTGGTCGGCGAAGCATCGCGGCGGGTGTTGAGGCAACCGAGCACGCCCGTCGGGTCGCGTTGGCAGCGCTGCTTCTGGATGCGCAGGCGATCGTCCTTTTCGCGGAAATAGGATCCCATGAAATCGACGACGGTGTCGGGCGTGGGTTCCCAGCGCAGCGACCCGCGCACGGAATAAAGGTCGCGACCGTCGATGCGCGTGTTGTTGAACAGGTTCTTGGTATAGCCGTCGCGATTGATATAGACGCCGGCAACACGCGCCGCGAACGTCTCGCCCAGCGGGATGTTGACCATTCCCTTGACCTTTATGGCGTCATAATTGCCATATTCGGCGTCGGCTGCCGCTTCGAACGCGCCAAGCTTCGGCTTTGCCGTAATCACGTTTACCACGCCCGACGTCGCGCTGCGCCCGAACAAGGTTCCTTGCGGGCCGCGCAGTACTTCGACGCGTTCCAGGTCGAAAAACTCGGTTTCGAACAGGCGCGTCTGGAAAAGCGGCGATCCGTTCATGTGGATCGCGGTCGCTTGGTCGCAGGATACGCCAACACAAAGGTCGCCGATGCCGCGGATCGTGAAGCTAGATGAGGTGAAGTTCGTCTTGGTGAATGTAATGTTCGGCAGCGTCAGCTGTAGATCGGAACTATTCTCGATCTGCTGAGCTTCCAAGGCCTCAGCAGAAAAGGCGCTGACCGCGATCGGCACGTCCTGCAGTCGTTCCGACTGGCGTTGGGCGGTGACGACGATCTCGCCGCCGAAAGCATCGCGTTCCGTTTCATCCGCCGCTCCTTGCGCAAATGCCGGTGTCGCCACCGCCATTGCAAGGATCGACGTTCCGATCAGTGCCTTGAACTTCATTTATAGCCTCCCTTTTTCGATCCCGCAGGTGCGGGGCCGCCCAAACTCAATTTGTGGTAAGGGGAGGGGATAAGACCAGACATGGCAAAGACTGTCCGACCGAAACGGTTGGAAGCCCGTGAGTATCCCACTTATTGCCAGCTGTGCTGGTCATCGTCCTCTCCCACCGGCGTCGGGGAAAACGCCGGCCTCTCCGGAATACGACCCGCTTCGGCGGGTTCTGTAATGCAACCCAAAGGTGCGCTTAGTTGACGCAAGCGTCAAGCCACTTGTTCGATCCGGAAAGCGACATGAAATGGGGCAGTTGCAAAAATGCAAAACGCCAAGTTTCCGCAACGTAAACTTGCGCGGCAGCCAAGATTGTTGTTGTCCGGCCCTTGTTTATCGATGCATTTGCACCGAGATGTGCGACAAGAATGCAACAGTGAAAGCGGGACGATGAGCGACAGCAAGGTTGAAGTGGGAGCCGACGGCAAAGTGGTCGTTCCGGATCATGTCGCGGACGCGGTGCGGACGCTGATCGAGTGGGCCGGCGACGATCCGGCACGCGAGGGCTTGCTCGACACGCCAAAGCGCGTCGCGCGGGCGTGGAAGGAATATTGCAGTGGCTATGCCGACGACCCGGCGATCCATCTGGCGCGCACCTTTGAAGAAGTCGGCGGCTATGACGAGCTTGTTCTGCTCAAGGACATTCCGTTTCAGTCGCATTGCGAACATCATATGGCGCCGATCACCGGCAAAGCGTCGATCGCCTATATGCCGCGCGACCGCGTCGTCGGCATTTCGAAACTGGCGCGGGTGCTCAACGGCTATGCGCGGCGACTGCAGGTGCAGGAACGGCTGACTGCCGATGTCGCGCGCTGCATCTGGGACAATCTTCACCCGCATGGCGTCGCGGTGGTGATCGATGCGCAGCACGGCTGCATGACCGGGCGCGGCGTGCGCACACCGGGGGTGGGGATGGTGACGAGCCGCCTGCTCGGCTGCTTCCTCGACGACCAGCGCAGCCGCAAGGAAGTGCTCAGCCTCATGGGGTATTAAAGTTCGCCGCCACAGCGAAAGCTGTGGCGGCTTATTGGCGCCGCGTCCCCCGCGCTTCTGAGTGCAGATCGGCGTGGCCTTTAGCCCGCGCAGGGGTCCGCCGTCATGACGACAAAGGTCGTTAAAGAAACCTGCTTTCCCGACCGCGCATCTTGCGAAAAGGCAGCGCAAACCCTCTCGAAGTAGATCTGCAGCGACCCGAAATTCGGGCTGCACGCTGTTGTCAGCCTCGGTTCGCCGCGCAATCCGCCCGAATTGTCGGCGCAACCGAAGGTGCCGCTTGCAGGTCTTGTCCAGTTGCCAGAAGGGGCAACGGGAAACGCGGGGGCGGCTCATTGAAGGAGTAGGGTCATGAGTGCCTTTTCAAAAACCCCGAGACGCTTGTTGCTGCTGGCCATGCTTGCAGGGACCGCGACAGCCACTGTCGCCGCGCAGACGCAGGATACGTCAGCGGCGACGGATGCTGCGCAACCGCAGGAAGCGTCCGATAGCGGCGAAGTCATGACGACCGTGTATGGTACGCTGCCTTCGCCGGAACAGATGACCAAAGGGCCCGAGGTTGAGGGTATCATTGCCGCGCGCAGCGACGGCCGGATACAGGTTCGGACCGCCGACGGTACCAACACGACCATCGCCATCGCCGACTACACGAAGATCAAGTCCAAGGGCGGGTTCCTGGGCCTCAACAGCGACAAGCTGGTTGCCGCATCGCTGCTTAACGGTCTGCCGGTCAAGGTCGATACCCTGCAGTGGGACGGCGGCTTGGTCGCGAGCCAAGTCGATCTCAAGAGCAAAGATTTGCGGACCGCATCAATGATCCAAACCGGTACCGACCAGCGCTTTGCCGAACAGACCGCGGCGACCGACGCGCTGCGCAGCCGCGTCGGCGACATCGATCAATATAATATCAAAGGCACGACGAACGTGAACTTCGACACCGGCAAGGCGGTGTTGACGGCGCAGGCGAAAGCCGATCTTTGCACCGCCGCAAGCTCTGCCGAGGGGATGAACAACGCCCTGTTACTCGTCGTCGGCTATACCGATTCCACGGGGAGCGAGGAAACCAACCAGGTGCTGAGCGAAAAGCGGGCGAGCCGCGTCGTCAACCATCTGCAGCAGGCCTGCGGCTGGAAGCCTTATCGTATGCTGACCCCGACCGGGATGGCCGAAGCCGATCCGGCCGCGGACAACACCACCGCCGAAGGCAAGGCGCAGAACCGCCGCGTTGCGGTGAATATTCTGGTCAGCAAGGCTGCCGACGGAATCTAGGACGCGCGGGGTGGGCGTCGCTCACCCCGCGTTTTCGGCCAGAAAGCGTCACAATCCCAAAGCAAAAGGGCCGCGTTTCCATCTGGAAACGCGGCCCTTTCAAAAGGCATTCGCCGGAAGGCTCTTAAGCTTCTTCGGCTTCGTCGCCAGCGTCTTCGGTCCGTTCCGAAGGCGGGGTCGCGTCTTCGAACTCGTCTTCGCTGTCGGGTTCCAACGCCGTGGCAACAGCCTCGGCCTGTTCTTCCTCGAACATCGCGGCGATGACGTCGATGCCCTGCTTCTGCATCTCGGCTTCATCGGGCGAGCGAGCGACGTTGACGCCGACCGACACGATGACTTCGGGGTGCAGCTTGACCTTGACGTCGACCAGGCCGAGCGACTTGATCGGGCGTTCGAGTTCGACCATCGACTTGCCGAGACCTTCGACGCCATCTTCGATGAGCGCGTCGACGATGTCACGAACCGAAACCGAACCATAAAGCTGGCCGGTGTTCGATGCCTGGCGGATCAGAACGATCTGCTTGCCGTCGATATCCTTGGCGCGAACCTCGGCCTCGCCGCGGCGGTCCGCATTGTCGGCTTCGATCTTGGCGCGGTTCGTTTCGAACAGCTTGCGGTTGGCGTCGTTCGCGCGCAGTGCCTTGTTGTTGGGCAACAGATAGTTGCGGGCAAAGCCGTTCTTGACGTTGACGACATCGCCGATGCCGCCCAGTTTCTCGACGCGTTCGAGCAGAATGATTTCCATCAGACCAGCCCTCCTTACTTCACAATATAGGGGAGCAGGCCGATGTGGCGCGAGCGTTTGATCGCTTTTGCCAGCTCACGCTGCTTTTTGGCGGACACCGCGGTAATCCGCGACGGGACGATCTTGCCACGCTCCGACAGGTAACCCTGGAGCAGACGGACGTCCTTGTAATCGATGACCGGTGCGTCCTTCGCAGTGAAGGGGCAGGTCTTGCGGCGGCGGAAAAAGGGTCGTGCCATGGTATCGTTCCTTATTCTTCGCCGTCGCGGTCACGACCGCCACGGCCGCCCCGACGTTCCTGCTTGCGCATCATGACGGACGGACCTTTTTCGAGTTCGTCGACCTTGATGGTCATCCAGCGAATGATGTCTTCGCTGATCGCAGCCTGACGCTCGATCTCGGCAATGGCTTCGCCTGCGACTTCAGCCGACAACATCACATAATGACCCTTGCGGTTCTTCTGGATCTTGTAGGCGAGCTGCTTCAGGCCCCAGGTTTCGGTCTTGTGGACCTCACCCTTATATTCGGTGATGACGTTGGTGACGGTTTCCGCCAGCGCGTCGACCTGAGCCTGGCTCAGGTCCTGACGCGCGATAAAAACATGCTCGTAGAACGGCATGGTGCGCTTCCTTCGATTTGGCCGATCGCTGGTTTCGCGCCAATCGCGAACCCCCTCCGGCTGTCGTCTCGCCTTGCGAATCGGTGCAAAGCAAACGGGGCGATGGCACACGGCCTCGCCCCGATGCGGCGGCCTATACAGATTCGCGGGCGGAAATCAAGCGCTCGAGGCCAGCTTTTCCAGCAGTTCGCGCCCGAATTCGGTGAGGGTGTCGTCGCGGGCACCTAGGATCAGGATGCGGTCGCCGGACCTTGCCGCATCAAGCATCGCCGCGCCGCAGTTGGCGCGAGTGGTCATATGCACCGCATCGCCGCCGCCGGCGACGATATCGGCGACCAGCGCCTCGCTGCCGATGCTGCGATCGACGGTGCCGCCGAAATAGACGGGATCGCAGACGAACAGCCTGTCATCGGCGCGCATGCCTGCGGCAAAGCTGGCCGCGAGTTCCTTGCCCATTTGACGCAGCGGGCCATAGCCGTGCGGCTGGAAGAACAACAACGCGCGGCCGGGAAGTTCCGCAACGGCAGCGAGGGTCGCGGCGACCTTGTCCGGATTGTGCGCAAAATCGTCGATGACGGTGACGCCGCTTGCCTGACCAAGCACCTCGTAGCGGCGGGCAAGGCCGGCGAAATTGGCCAGCGCGGCAACAGAATCGGCGACGGAAATATTGATCGACCTCGCCGCCGCAATCGCCGCGAGCGCGTTCATCGCATTATGACGACCGGGCATCCGCAACCGAACATCGTGCGTGTTCGCGAGGAAATGGACCTTGAAACGGCACCCGTCGGCGAGCGCTTCAAAATCGCTGCCGCGCAACGCCGCGCCGTCGCCAAACCCGAAACGCAGATTATTGTCGGCATTGAACAGCGCTGCCGATTCAGGATCGTCGGCGTTGATCACCGCAATCCGTGCCTTGGCGACAAAAGCGCCGAACAGCGTGTGCAGCTCTTCCAAGGTCTTGTGATCGAGGCTGATGTTGGTGACGACCGCGACGTCCGGGCGATAGAGCGCGATCGATCCATCGCTTTCGTCAACTTCGCTGACATAGACGGCTTCGTCGCCGATCAACGCGCTGGCAAAGGGCAGGTCGGCATGGGCGAAGTTGCGCATCACCGCGCCGTTCATCACTGTCGGCTTGTGGCCTGTACGATCGAGGATCCAGCCGATCATACCTGTCACGGTCGATTTGCCGCTTGTCCCGCCGACGCCAATTGCCTTGTCGGCGGCGTTGAACAGTGCGGCGTTAAGGTCGGCGCGCGTCATCCGGGCGAGACTGAGCGCCTTGGCGGCGGCGATGTCCGGAACGCTATCCTCTACCGCTGCCGAGGCGACAAGAATCTGGCCCGTTTTTGGCCCGCTGCCGTCCTGCGGGAAAAAGGCAACGCCCTGGCTTTCGAGCCACGCGAATTTCTCGGGCGAACGGCCTTGGTCACGGCTGCGGTCCGATCCCGCAACGCTGGCGCCGCGCGCCGAGACGATCATTGCGAGCGGCAACATGCCCGACCCGCCGATGCCGCAGAAGAAATAGGATTTGTTTTCGGCCATCGCGGCGCGATATGGCTTTGATGAAGGGTTTGCAAATGAGAACAGAACAGGCGCCACCGTTCCCCAATCGTCACCCCGGACTGGATCCGGGGCCTGCCTTGTCTTGAAGAAGAAAAAGGCAGGTCCCGGGTCAAGCCCGGGATGACGGATAAGAAAGACCTTTAATGCGCATCGGAATAGTCGCCCCCTCTACCGCGATCCTGCCCGACGATGCCGAGGCGGTGCGCGCGCTCGCCAGTCTGGGCTATCCCGACGTCGAACTGATCTTCGACCCGCAATGCTTCGCAAAGCATGGCCATTTCGCGGGCGAGGATGGCCATCGTTTCGCGGCGTTGGTCGAGATGGCAAACCGCCCCGACATCGACGCGATCTGGTTTGCTCGCGGCGGTTATGGCGCGTGCCGGATTGCCGAGGATGCGGTTGCCGCGATGACCGATGTCGCGCGGCGCAAGGCGTTCCTCGGCTATTCGGACCAAGGCAATCTGCTCGGCGCGCTCTATCGCGAGGGGTTCGATCATGTCGCGCACGGCCCGATGGTCGCCGACATCCGGCGCGAGGGCGGCGATGCGGCGGTGCTGCGCGCGCTCGACTGGCTGGTCGCGCGCGATCCGGGGGCGTGCGAGCCTGAATTGCAGCATGGCGCGCGGCATGCGGCATTCAACCTGATGACGCTGTCGATGCTGCTCGGAACCCCGCTCGAACCCGATCTGGCGGGGCATGTGCTGCTGGTCGAGGAGGTCAGCGAATATCTTTATGCCTTCGACCGCGCTTTCTTTCATGTCGCGAGCTATCTTGGTCCGCGCGGGCTCGCCGGCCTGCGGCTCGGCCGGGTCGGCGACGTTCGCGAAAACGACCGGCCGTTCGGGATGGAGGCCGAGGAGATCGCGCAGGACTGGTGCGCGCGTTGCAACATTCCGTGGCTCGGCCGCGCCGACATTGGGCATGATGCGGACAACATGGTCGTCCCCTTCGGCTTGCATCGCGCCGGGTGAGGGAATAGGCGCGGCATCTTTCCGTCATCCCAGCGTGAGCTGAGATCGCTGGAGTTAGGACGCAACCGATCCCAGCTTATGCTGGGATGACGACAAGGAATTCATCATGCGCGCATTCATCTTTCCGGGTCAGGGTAGCCAGGCGGTCGGCATGGGCAAGGCGCTCGCCGATGCATCGCCAGTGGCGCGCGAAGTGTTCCAGGAGGTCGACGACGCGCTCGGCCAAAAGCTGTTTCAGCTGATGAGCGAAGGCCCGGAGGACCAGCTGGTCCTTACCGAAAATGCGCAGCCGGCGA
Source organism: Sphingopyxis sp. (assembly GCF_965279725.1). Lineage (GTDB taxonomy): Bacteria > Pseudomonadota > Alphaproteobacteria > Sphingomonadales > Sphingomonadaceae > Sphingopyxis. The sequence goes on along the minus strand of NZ_CBDIIL010000001.1, from coordinate 458,161 downwards.
TCATGGCGAACGCCATCGCGACGCTGCGCGTACTCGAAAAGGAAGGCGGCGTGACGCTGTCTGCCAAGGCCGATTATGTCGCCGGCCACAGCCTAGGCGAATATAGTGCGCTGTGCGCCGCAGGTGCCTTCGACCTCGCGACGACGGCGCGGCTGCTCAAGACGCGCGGGCAGGCGATGCAGGCGGCGGTGCCGGTCGGCATCGGCGCGATGGCGGCGCTGCTCGGCGCCGATATCGCGACCGCACAGAAGCTTGCCGATGCGGCGGCCGAAGGCGAAATCTGCACCGTCGCCAACGATAATGATCCGTCGCAGGTCGTGATCTCGGGTCACAAGGGCGCGGTTGAGCGCGCGGTGGCGCTGGTCAAGGATTATGGGATCAAGCGCGGGCTTCTGCTGCCGGTGTCGGCTCCGTTCCACTGCCCGCTGATGCAGCCCGCCGCCGACGCGATGGCCGAAGCGCTCGGCACAAATCCGCCCGCCGCGCCGCTGGTTCCCGTGATCGCCAACGTCACGGCGAGCCCGGTGAGCGACCCCGACAGCATCCGCGACCTGCTGGTCCAGCAAGTCACCGGTCGCGTCCGCTGGCGCGAAAGCGTCGGCGCGATGGAAGATATCGGCGTCACGCATTTCGTCGAATTCGGCGGCAAGGTGTTGTCGCCGATGGTCAAGCGGAGCGCATCGGGCGAAGTCGAGACGGTCAGCGTCATTTCGATGGATGATATCGAGGCGCTGCTCAAAGCGCTGTAAGTCAGAAATTCAGGAGAATTAGAATGTTCGATCTCACCGGCATGACCGCCCTTGTTACCGGCGCCAGCGGCGGCATCGGTTCGGCCATCGCGCAGGCGCTGGCGGCGCAGGGGGCGCGGCTTGCGGTTTCGGGCTCCAATGCCGACAAGCTGGCCGCGTTTCGCGACACGCTGGGCGGCGATCATGTCGCGCTGCCGTGCAATCTGGGCGATGCTGCCGCGGTCGATGCGCTCGTTCCGGCTGCGCTCGAGGCGCTGGGCGGCAAGCTCGACATCCTCGTCAACAATGCCGGGGTCACGCGCGACAATCTGATCATGCGGATGAAAGACGACGAGTGGCTGGATGTCATCCGCATCAACCTGGAGGCGAATTTCCGCCTTGCGCGCGCTGCCGCCAAGCCGATGATGAAGGCACGCTTCGGCCGCATCATCTCGATCACCAGCGTCGTCGGCGCGACGGGCAATCCTGGGCAGGCCAACTATGCCGCGTCGAAAGCGGGGGTCACCGGCCTGACCAAGGCGCTGGCGCAGGAATTGGCGAGCCGCGGCGTCACCGCCAACTGCGTCGCACCCGGCTTTATCGCGACGGCTATGACCGACGATCTGCCTGATGCGCAGAAGGAAGCGCTCAACCAGCGCATCCCGGCGGGGCGGATGGGCGAGGGCAGCGATATCGCCGCGGCGGTCGTCTATCTGGCGTCGAAAGAGGCCGGATATGTCACTGGTCAGACATTGCATGTTAATGGCGGGATGGCCATGCTGTCCTGAGGGTCGAGTTACGAGGGTGAAGGGATTCGTGCATGGTTAAGGGTTTGTTGGCGGGGGTCGCTCTTGCATTGGCGACGCTGCCGGGTGCCGTGTCGGCGCAGGAAGGCGCCAAGTTCGATTGTGTGACCAACGACACCAGCACGACGTTAAAAGCGTCGATCGGTGCCGCGATGGCAGGGGCCGGCGACGATGCGTCGCGCGATGCGCTGTTCAAGCAGCTGGCGACGATATCTGACGGTTGCGTCGCAAAGCATGGAATTGCGGACGGTCAAAAATCCACCTATTTTGATTATAGCCTGGCGCGTATTTCGCGCGAATGGCTGATCGGCGACATCGCCAAGCTCAACCTGTCGGCGGCGATCGTCGACAAAGCGCTCGATTTCGGTCCCAAAGGGGCGAACCCCGATTTGACCGGCGAGATGAATGACGACCAGATCATGGCGATCGTCCAAGCCTACATCGACAGCGGGGTCGACATCGAAAAGGTCGATAACGCAGCATGGGAAAAAGTCGGCGCTTATGCCGCGGCGACGTCGATCTATTGGAATAAGCGCGCGCAGCTGCCGTTCTGACCAACGCGGAAAACCCCTCCCTTGAAGGGGAGGGGTTTTACCGAAATCAAAAACTCGCGCGCGCGGTAACCCGGATGTCGCGACCCGCGAGTGGCACATAGTCCTTGGTAAAGCTGGCATGGCGCCGCGCATCGACGTCGAAGATGTTATTCGCGGCGAGTGTCAGCGACAGATTTTTAGTGTCGGGCAGTGGGCGCCAGGTCAGCGAAGCGTTGACTAACGTAAAGCCCTTCGTTGGCGTCTCGAACGTCGCAACGCGGTCCTGAGCGTCGGTCCATTCGACCTCGGCGCGCGCATCGATCCGTTCGCCCTGCGCCTCGAGCCCGCCCAATATGCGCAGCGGCGGGATGCGCGGGACATTCTGATCGGTGCCGCTGCTTTTAATTTTCGCGCGCGTCATGTCGGCGGTGACGTCGCCGACGACGTTGAAACCGCCGATCTGGGCGATCGGCGCTGCAGCTTCGAATTCGAAACCCCAGGTGCGCGCCTTGTTCTGCAGGAACTGGAACAGCGGCAGATCGTCCTCGATCAACCCGGTGTCGCTTTCATAGATGAAGCCGTCGAACCAGCTCGCATAGCCGGTCAGTGCCAGTGAATATCCGTCGCGGTTGAACTTAAGCGAGGCTTCGGTGCCCCAGCTCGTTTCCTTGTCGAAATCGGGGTTGCCGCGCTCGAACGTCTGCGTGGCGGCATGCGGACCGTCCGACAGTAGCTCTTCGGCCGAAGGCGCGCGCTCGCTGTGCGAAACCGACACGGCCGCCTTGATGCCATCGGCCAGCGCATAGCTGAATCCGCCGGCGCCCGACAAGGCATTGAACGTCCGGTCGAAACCGGTGCTGCTTGCCTTCACATTGCTCTTTTCATAGCGCAGCGCGCCTTCGAGGGTGACCGGCCCCATTTCCTTTTCCTGCAGCGTGAAGGCGGCCAGGCGGGTGGTTTCGTTGGGCGGCAGAAAGGCTTCGTCGCCGATCGCGGCGAAATCGCGGAAGCTGTACTGCAGGCCGCTTGCGCCGCGCCATCCGCCGCGGTCGTTCTGGGCCAGCTCGGTGCGGAACTCGATGCCCTTGTTGAGGAAGGTCGTGCCGGGGACGCCATCGTCGAACTCGGTATGGGCATAGTCGCCATAGGCGCCGCGGATGCGCAGTTTTTCGAACAAACCGTCGCCCAGCTCGACCTCGCCGCGCAGGTCGACGCGATATTGGCGCGACGAAATTGTCGGCTCTTCGCCCAGATCGGCGCGCGGCGGGATGCCGTAATCGCTTTCGAGATAGCCGAACGACAGGCCAAGCATTCCGCCATCGTTGATGTAGGCGGCGCCGACCCCGGCGCTGGTGCTTGTGCTTGCGCTGTTGGGAATACGGCCGCGGCTGTTCGCGGCGCCGGTCAGACGCGACGCTTCGTCGGTGTCACCGTCCGCGGCGGCATCAGAGGCGAGGCCGAGCAAGCGCTGGCGCAGCGGTTCGGCGTAGATGAGACCGCCTGCGCGGACGTCGTTTGAATCGCGGTAGTTGCCATCGACATGGACGACGAACTGTTGGCCCAGGGGTAAGTCGATCGAGGCGCCCACGCTCTTGTCTTCGGCGGCGCTACCATAGCTGGCGAGCGCGTCGACATGGAGGGGCTCTTCGGGAATGCTGCGCGGGATGCGGCGGTCGAAAACGTTGACGGCGCCGCCGATGGCCTGGCTGCTGAACAGCAGCACCGATGGGCCGCGCAGCACTTCGATGCGTTCGGCGGTCAGCGGATCGATGCTGACACCATGGTCGGCCGAGGTCGACGAAGCGTCGATGGCGCCAAGCCCGTCGACGAGCACGCTCACCCGTTCACCCGAAAAGCCGCGCAGGATCGGGCGCGAGGCGCCGGGCGAAAAGCTGCTTGTCGACACGCCGGGCAGGCGCGTCAGGCTGTCACCGATCTGGCCGCGAATATCCTGCGCCAGCTGCTCACCCTCCATCACCGACACATTGCCGAGGATGTCGAGGCTGCGAACAAAAGGTGCGGTCACAACAATGGGCTGGTCGGTGTGATAATCGTCGTCGCCAGTTTGTGGCGCCGTGTCTTGCGCAAAGGCGGGGGCGGCGAGAAACATCGCGAAGGTGAAACCGGCGGAGCAAAGCAAACGCATATGGGGAAGAGTCCTGTTCTATGACGACCTGGATGGGTCCAGTAATGATATACTGTTACAATGACAACCCCCGAGGCCGGGCGGGCGCGACCGTTCGTCGGATGGCGACGCCCGTTGGTCGACAAAGGCCGATCATGCGCTGAGCAAGCGAAGCTGTCTTGCGAGGCCGGGGGCGGAGCCCTAGATCAAGCGCATGACTATTGCTGCAAACAGCCTCGAACTCATCGGCAACACGCCGCTGGTGCTGCTTAAGGGGCCGAGCGAAGCCACCGGCTGCGAAATCTGGGGCAAGTGCGAATATGCCAACCCCGGCGGATCGGTGAAGGATCGCGCCGCGCTCTATATCGTCCGCGACGCCGAAGCGAACGGCAGCCTGAAACCTGGCGGCACGATTGTGGAGGGGACCGCGGGCAACACCGGCATCGGGCTTGCGCTCGTCGGCAATGCGTTGGGGTACAAGACGATCATTGTCATGCCCGACAACCAGAGCGCCGAGAAAATGGCGACAATCCGGGCGCTCGGCGCCGAACTGGTGCTCGTCCCGCCCGCGCCTTTCGCCAATCCCGGCCATTTCGTCCACACCTCGCGCCGCATCGCCGAGGAAACCGAAAATGCGATCTGGGCCAACCAGTTCGACAATATCGCCAACCGCAAATCGCATGTGTACGGCACCGCCGAGGAAATCTGGGAACAGATGGGCGGCCGTATCGACGGCTTCACCTGCGCCGCAGGCACGGGCGGCACGATCGCGGGAACCGGGCTGGGCCTGAAGGCGCATAACCCCGACATCGTCATCGCGCTGACCGACCCGCATGGTGCGGGGCTGTATAATTATTATCAGTGCGGCGAGTTGAAGGCCGAGGGCAGTAGCGTGGCCGAAGGGATCGGCCAGAACCGCATCACCGCCAATCTCGATGGCGCGCCAATTGACACGCAGTTTCGCATTTCGGACGCCGAAGGCCTGGCGATCGTGCGGCAGTTGCTCGACGAAGAGGGACTGTGTCTGGGCCTGTCGTCGGGCATCAATGTCGCTGGCGCGATGGCGCTTGCGCGGCAATTGGGCCCGGGCACACGTATTGCAACGATCCTGTGCGATAGCGGGTTTCGCTATCTTTCGACACTCTTCAACCCCGAATGGCTGGCGAGCAAGGGCTTGGCGGAGATGCCAAAAGGGACGCTAAAGGGAATGGGGGCATGAGGGACATGCGGATCGACAATAGCGCAGCAGCGAAGGTCCCGACGCCGCCTGCCGCATTGCCCGTTAATGACACGATGCGACGGCTTCAGATCGGCATTGCCGGGGTGCTGACGGTGCTGTTGCTCGTTGGCATGGCGGGGCTGATCGGCGACCGGGCGCGCGAAAATTCGGCCGGCGATCCTGCTGCCACCGCCGAGGTCAAGATGCCGGGCGACGAGCAGGGTAGCGGCGCGCCGCTGGAAGAATTGGGCGTCCAACCGGTATCGCCGTCGGCGAAGGACGAAAATGCCGAGACGACGGTGAAGGTGCCGCAGGCGGCGCCGTCGCCCGCGACCGTACCCGATCTGGAACCCGACCCCGCATTGCAACGGGCGCGCAAATCGACCCCGTGACGCATTTGCTGCGCCGCCCTTTGGTGCGCGCCGTTTTGATTGCTGCGCTCGTCGCGCTGCTGGCTTGGGTCGGCGGCGGACAGGCGCTGCTCGGCCGCATCGACCCGGCGCTTGCAGTCCCGATCCTTGCGCCGCCGATGTTGCTTTTGGCGTACTGGCATCGGGGCGACGGGGCCGCGCTGCGGCGGCGCACATTTGTCCTTGCGCTTATCGGTTTGGCAGTAGCCCAGACGCTGCTTGCAATCCTTCTGGCAGGATCGGCAGCATTCGGCCAATTGGCGCTCGTGCTGGTCGCGGGCGCGGTGGCGGGATTTGTTGCCGACCGGATCGTGCAATGGCGGTCGCGGGCGATGTTGCTGCCGTGGCTTGCCGGACTGATGCTGGCAATCGGGTGGTTCGCGGCGGGACATGTGCTCCTCGCGCGGCTCTATCATCCTTCGGCTGCCTCGACCGATGCTCCCGCGGCGACGATGTTGACCGGTCTGCCGCTGCGCTGGTCGGGACGTGCCGACATCGCTGCGATCATCGCCGATGAGGCGGAGGATGATCCGGCGCTGATCGCGATCGAGGCCATGGGGCCGATTTCGCTGGTCGATAGTCTGGTCGATCATGTGCCGCCGCCCGGCGGCACGCTTTTGATCGCACACCCGCGCGCGCTGGCGCCGCAGGAACTGGTTGCGATCGATGCGTTTGTTCGCGGCGGCGGCACCGCGGTGGTGCTGGCCGATGCGCTGTCGGGCTGGCCGGCGCGCCACCCGCTCGGCGATCCGCGCAATCCCCCGATCACCAGTTTGCTCACGCCGCTGCTCGATCATTGGGGGGTAACGCTTGGCGCCGCGCCGACCGACGGCCATAATGTGCAAGTGGCCGATGTCGATCGCTCGCGCCTGCGCTTGTCGAGCGCGGGCCGGTTCGATCGTCTGCCGCCGATGTGCCGTTCCTTTGCCGATCGCCGCGTCGCGCGCTGCCGGATTGGCGCCGGCGAAGCCTGGCTGGTCGGCGATGCCGACCTGCTGTTTGCGCCCTTATGGTCACCGACCGTACCCGGCGCCGATCATCTTCGCCGGGCGGATACGATGGAATGGCTGTCGGCGCGACTGTGGCCCGGCGCCGGAGTCGCGCCGCTGAATCCGTCGTGGATTCGCGTTCGCGCTGACTGAGATGCCCTTTTCACCCCATTTTGCCCCGATCGAGTCGCGCCCTTCGACTAAGTTGACCCATAGACGTCGCATTTCGATCATCTATTTGGGCATTTTGCGATTAATAGGGGCTAGATTCCCTATTTCACCCTAAATTACCCCTTTTCACCCCACTCTATAGTTGATAGTCAGGAATCGGAGAGGGGCAATCTCCACCGACGCCGAACGAGCTGGAATCATGCGATTCCGGGGCCAGGAAAGTATTGCCGGGTGGCGCATAGGGGGCAGAGCGATGGCGATTGTGACGCCCGGCCAGTATGCAGGCACCAGTTTCGCCGCGATCGATGGCAAAGGGCGGATCGCCGTCCCCTCTCAGTTCCGCAACAATGTGCCCCTCATTGCGGACGGTCAGCGCGTGCTTTGGGTCGGCTTTCACGAAAAGCTGCCCTGCCTGGTCGCTTACGGTCAGGATCAATATGATCGTTTGAATGGCGAGATCGAGCGCGAGCGCGAAACGGCGCGCTCCCGGAACCTCGACTTCGATGAGGATGTCGAGTTCAAAAAACGTTTCAGCTACACCGAGCCATACACGCTCGACGACAGCGGACGTTTCCTGCCCAGCTTTACCCACCGCGACCGTGTCGGCGACGCCGGGGCGACCGCTTTCGTCGGGTCGGGCCGCCGCTTCGAAATCTGGTGGCTGCCGACGCTTGCCGAATGCGCCGAAGCTGACCCGGTGCTGCAGCGTCTCGCCGCGTCCTGGGATGCGACAAAAGGGAAGGGGCGCAAATGAGCGACCTTTCCCACCAAGCGCCTAGGGATCCCCGCCACGATCCCGTCCTGCGCGACGAAGTGATTGCCGCCCTCGCGATCGCGCCCGGTGAACGTCACGTTGACGCGACCTTCGGCGCCGGCGGCTACACCCGCGCGATGCTCGCTGCGGGCGCCGACGTCATTGCCTGCGACCGCGATCCCGATGCGATCGCCGACGGTCAGGCGCTGGTCGAGGACGCGGGCGGCAAGCTCACCTTGATCCATGGCCGCTTCGGCGAAATCGACCGGCTGCTCGCCGAGCGCGGGATCGATGCGGTCGACGGCATCACCTTCGACATTGGCGTGTCGTCGATGCAACTCGACCAGGGCGAGCGTGGCTTTTCGTTCCAGAAAGACGGTCCGCTCGACATGCGGATGGCGCAAGACGGCGAAAGCGCCGCCGAATGGCTAAACCGCGCCGACGAGACCGAGATTGCCGACGTGCTGTTTCATTATGGTGACGAGCGTCAGTCGCGCCGCGTCGCGCGCGCGATCGTCGCCGCACGCCCGCTCAGCCGCACCGGCGAGCTGGCGACCGTGATCCGCAAGGCGCTGCGCCATCCGCCCGGCGCGCCGAAGGATCCGTCGACCAAAAGCTTTCAGGCGATCCGCATCCACATCAATTCCGAACTCGACGAGTTGGTCGCGGGTTTGGCCGCCGCCGAGCGGCTGCTGCGTCCCGGTGGCCGCCTTGCGGTCGTCAGCTTTCACAGCACCGAGGACCGGATCGTGAAGAACTTTCTGCGCGAACGCAGCGGCGGCGACGCCGGCGGATCGCGCCATCGGCCGGCCGCCGCGGCCGCTGCCGATGCGCCATCCTTCCAGACCCCGGCGCGCAAAGTGCGACCGGGTAAAGCGGAAGAGGCCCGCAACCCGCGCGCTCGGTCGGCAACGCTGCGTAGTGCCGTGCGCACTGCGGCGCCCGCCTGGCCAGATCATTCGATGAAGGAGGCGATCTCATGTTGATGGCGGCGCGCAAGCTTCAGGGGATCGGACTGGTCCTGCTCGTGCTGATCTTCGCGATGATGCTTTACCCGGTGTCGCTGAAGGTCGCGGCGACGCGCAGCGAACTGACCCGCATCGAAAAGCAGATCGATCGGACCCGCGACAATATTCGCTATCTGGAATCGGAACTCGCGGTGCGCGCTTCGATGCGTCAGCTCGAACAATGGAATGCCGATACCTTCGGCTATTCGGCGCCCGCCGCCGACCAGTATCTTTCCAGCGAACGCCAGCTCGCCTCGCTCGACCGTCTGCCGCGTGCCCGCGGGGCCAACGAGGTGGCGCCAGTATTGATGGCGATGGTGTCGCCGGTCGCCGTCCCCGCTGCGTCCAAGGAAAGCCCGGTCGCGAAAAAGCCTGCTGCGGCTAAGCCGATCATATTGGCGCAGGCTGACTCGGCCGTCCGCAGCGACGTGACGCCGCGACTGGCGCCGACCCGTCGGCGCGAACAATTGAAGATGATCGAGGACCAGCTGCTCGCCGAATCGACGCTCGCCGATCTCAAGCGCGCTGCCGCTGCCGAAGCCGCGGGAAGCAAGCCCGGCCGATGAACACGCTGGTCGTCCGTCCGACCCGGGTGCGCACCGCGGGGGTGCGGCAGCAAATATTGCTGACCGCGCAGCAGCGTCTGATGATCCTGATGCTGCTGTTCATGGCGGCATTTTTTATGGTGTCGATGCGGCTGCTTTATTTCGCGATGTTCGACACCGCGTCGCGCAATGGTTCGGCGTCGACCGCCTTTCTTCCGGCGCGCGCCGATATCGTGGACCGCAACGGCATTCCGCTGGCGCGGACGATCGATGGCTATTCGATCCGCGTCGTTCCGGCCAAACTGCTCAACAATCGCCAATATCTGGCCGACGAGCTGCACAAGATTTTCCCTGACATGTCGCGCGCCGAGCTGCTGGCGAAAGTCAGCGGCCCCCGTCCGACCTATATCCGCCGCCGCGCGTTGCCCGATCAGGTCGCGGCGGTGAACGCGATCGGCGACGTCGGTTTCGACTTTCCGCGTGAAAAGGAACGGCTCTATCCCCAGCTGTCGCTGGCCGCGCATGTGCTGGGCTTTACCGACGCTGCCGGGCATGGCGTCACCGGCGTCGAAGGCGCGTATGACGGCCGCCTGATCGACAAGGCGACGCGCGGCGATCCGCTGGCGCTGTCGATCGATGCGCGCGTTCAGGGGGTGCTGGAAAGCGAACTGGGTTCGGCGGTTGCGAACCTTGAGGCGCTGGGCGGCGCCGGGATCATCCTCGACGTCCACACCGGCGAAATCGCCGCAATGACATCGCTGCCGACCTACAACCCAAACAAGCTGCTGCCGGAAAATATGGCGGCGCGCCGCAATGCGGTGACGCATAATCTGTACGAACTGGGCTCGACGTTCAAACCGCTGACGATCGCCGCGGCGATCGACGCCGGCACCGTGACCAGCATGGCGCGCCGGTATGACGCAAGCCAGCCGTTGGCGATCGCCGGTTACAAGATCCGCGATCTTCATTCGTCGGGGCGCTGGCTGAACGTCCCGGAAACGCTGATCCACAGCTCGAATATCGTCACGGCGCGCATCGCCGACGAACTGGGTCGCGAAAAGATGGAAGCGATGTTCCGCAGCCTGGAATTCGACGGCCGACCACAGATCGATCTGAAAGAACGCGCCTTTCCGCTATGGCCCAAGCATTGGGGCCGGCTGACGACAATGACCACCGGCTATGGCCACGGCATTGCTGTAACGCCGCTGCATCTGGCCAGCGCCTATGCCGCGCTGGTCAACGGCGGCATTTATCGCCCAGCGACCATCACCAAACTGGGCGATCAGGCACCGCCAAAGGGCCGCCGCGTGTTCAAGGCGGCGACCAGCGCACGGATGCGCCAGCTGCTCCGCCTGATCGTGTCCGACGGCACGGGCAAGCAGGCCGAAGCACCGGGGTTTCGGGTCGGCGGCAAGACCGGCAGCGCCGAAAAGCCGGGCGCCGGGGGCTATCGCCGCAGCTCGGTCGTGGCGACCTTTGCCGCCGCTTTCCCGATGGATAATCCGCGCTATGTCATCCTGGTGATGATCGACGAGCCGAAGGGCAATGCCTTCAGCTCCGGTCAGCGCACCGCCGGCTGGACCGCGGCGCCGGTGGTTCGCAAGGTCGTGACCCGCGCCGGCCCGATGCTCGGGGTTTTCCCCGATGAAAGCCGCGACGTCGACGTCTCCGAACTCACCCCGTTGCTCTGGAGAAACGGGGAATCCGAATAATGCGCCTCTCCGCGCTGATCGATGACACTGGGTTGGTGGGCGACGATCCGGTCGTCACCGGGCTTGCCATCGATCATCGCAAGGTCGCGCCGGGCACGATATTTGGCGCGTTCATCGGTGAAAAATTCAACGGCGAAGACTTCATTCCCGACGCGGTCGAAGCGGGCGCCATCGCGGTGGTCGCGCGTCCCGAAGCGCCCGTCGCGGGCGCCGTCCATATCGCCGATGCCAATCCGCGCCGCGCCTTCGCACATATTGCCGCAAGCTATTTCCACCGTTTTCCCGCGACCTGCGTTGCGGTGACCGGGACCAATGGCAAGACGTCGACCGTCGAAATGACGCGCCAGCTTTGGCGGATGGCGGGCTTTCACGCTGCGTCGATCGGTACGCTTGGCATCACGACGTCGAACGACAGCGCCTCGACAGGGCTGACGACGCCCGACATTGTCACCTTTCTCAGCAATATGTCGGGGCTGGCGGTCGAGGGCGTGACCCACGCGGCGTTCGAGGCATCGAGTCACGGTCTCGATCAATATCGCACCGAGGGTTTGCCTGTGAAGGCGGCTGCGTTCACCAACCTCAGCCACGACCATCTCGATTATCATGGCACGATGGCGGCATATTTCGATGCCAAGCTTCGGCTGTTCAAAGAGGTTGTCGAACAAGCCGGTGCAGTGGTCGTATGGAACGACGATCTGCATTCTGCGGCGGTCGTCGATGCGGCAGCCGCGCGGGGGCTTCGGGTGATGACTGTCGGGGCCACCGGTGCGGACCTCCGCCTTCTTTCCCGCGAACCGACCCAGCTGGGCCAGTCGCTCGTCATCGCCGCGGGCGATGTGACCCAAAAGGTCGATCTGCCGCTGATCGGTGCCTATCAGGTCGCCAATGCGCTGGTATCGGCGGGGCTCGTCATCGCCACCGGCGGCGATGTGGCGCAGACGCTGGGCAATCTCGCGCGGCTCCAGCCGGTGCGCGGGCGGCTTGAGCGTGCGGCCATCACCAAGGCGGACGCTCCCGTCTATGTCGATTATGCCCATACCCCCGATGCCATCGAGGCCGCGCTCGACGCGCTGCGCCCGCATGCAGCCGGACGGCTGATCCTGGTATTCGGCGCCGGCGGCGACCGCGATCAGGCGAAGCGCCCAGAAATGGGCCGTATTGCTGCTGCGAAAGCCGATGTGCTGATCATCACTGACGACAACCCGCGCGGCGAAGATCCAGCGGTTATCCGCGCGGCTATTGCGGCAGGCGCGCCGAACGCGCAGGTCATTGGCGACCGTCGCAACGCCATCGCTGCCGCGATTGCCGAAGCGCGCGCCGAAGACATCATCTGCATCGCGGGCAAGGGGCATGAACAGGGGCAGATCGTCGGCAGCGGTGCCGCGATGCGCGTCATTCCGTTCGATGACGTCGCGGTCGTGCGCGAGTGCGCGGCATGAACCCGCTGTGGACCGCGCGCGCCGTTGCTGCCGCGACCGGCGGCAGCGCGAGTGCCGATTTTACCGCGCACGGCGTCGCCTTCGATTCGCGCGAAGTCACGACCGGCGACCTGTTCATCGCGATGCGCGGCGATGCGACCGATGGACATAAATTCATCGATAAGGCGATTGCGGCGGGCGCCGTGGGCATCGTCTGCGAAACCGCTATCGACCATCCGCACGTCCGCGTTCCCGACAGCACCGCGGCGCTGGACACGCTCGGCGTCGCTGCGCGCGCGCGCAGCCATGGCCGGATCATCGGAGTCACCGGTTCGGCGGGAAAGACGGGGACCAAGGAGGCGTTGTTCGCCGCGCTCGACCGCTTCCGCCCGGGCAAGGCGCACCGCTCGGTCAAAAGCTATAACAACCATGTCGGCGTCCCGCTCAGCCTGGCACGGATGCCCTCGACCGCCGATTTCGGCGTGTTCGAGATGGGGATGAACCATGCCGGCGAGCTGGCGGAGCTGACCCGCATGGTGCGCCCGCATGTTGCTGTCGTTACCACCATCGCCCCTGCACATATGGAGTTTTTCGGCAGCGAAGCGGCGATCGCCGATGCCAAGGGCGAGATTTTTGAAGGCCTCGAACCCGGGGGCACCGCGATCGTCCCGTTCGACAGCCCACATTATGCGCGGCTTCGCGCGAAGGCCGAACAGCATGCGGCGCACGTCATCAGCTTCGGGCTCGGCGCCGACGCCGATGTGCGGGCGGTTGACTGGCTGTCCGATGGACGCGGCGGCTCGCTCGTCACCGCGCAGGTTCAGGACTCGCTGCTCTGCTTCACCATCGCGCAGGCGGGCGCGCATTGGGTGTCCAATTCACTCGCGGTGCTTGCCGCGGTCAAAGCCGTCGGCGGCGACCTTCCCGCGGCGGGGCTGGCTTTTGCCGAGATGGCGGGGCTGGTCGGGCGTGGTGCGCGGCACCGCGTCCCGTTCGGCGGCGGGCATATCCTGCTGATCGACGAAAGCTATAATGCGAATCCGGCCTCGATGGCGGCGACGATTGGCCAGCTTGGCAGCGAATCGGGCGAGCGCCGGATCGCGATTCTGGGCGCGATGAAGGAGCTGGGACCGGACGGCGCGACGTATCACGCTAACCTCGCGTCTCCGCTCGTCGCAGCCGGGGTGCAATTCGCCCTGCTTGTCGGCGACGAGATGGCGCCGCTGGCAAAGACGCTTGAGGGCCGTATTGATTTCGCGCATGTCGCCGACCATTCGGCCGCCAAAGCGCGACTGGGCGACTTGATCCGTCCGGGTGACACGGTGCTGATCAAGGGGTCGAACAGCGTCGGCCTGTCGCAGCTGGTGACAGCGCTGACCAACGGGGAATTTTGATGCTTTACTGGCTGGCGGAATGGCTCGGCTTTCCGGGGGTTCTCAACCTCATTCGCTATCTGAGCTTCCGCTCGGGCGCCGCGGTCGCGACCGCGCTCATCATCGGGCTGTGGATCGGCCCGCGCTTCATTCTGATGCTGCGCATGCGGCAGGGGAAGGGCCAGCCGATCCGCGAAGATGGCCCGCAAAGCCATTTCGCCAAAAAGGGCACGCCGACGATGGGCGGGCTGATGATCCTGATTTCGTTGATGATTTCGGCACTGCTCTGGATGGACCTTGCCAACCGGTTCGTCTGGGCGTGCATTTTCGTAACCGGCGGTTTCGCGGCGGTCGGTTTCCTCGACGATCTCGACAAGGTGACCAAGGCCAGCCACCGGGGGATTCCCGGCCGCGTCCGGCTCTTGATCGAGTTCTTGATCGCCGGCGTCGCGGTGATGCTGATTGTCTCGCGGACCGGGACCGACCTGTACTTGCCGTTTTTCAGCGGCGTCGTGCTCGAGCTTGGGCCGCTCTATTATGTCTTTGCGATGGTCCTGATCGTCGGTTTCGGCAACGCAGTGAACCTGACCGACGGGCTCGATGGCCTTGCAACCTTCCCGGTCATCATTGCCAGCATGGCGATGCTCATCATTGTTTACCTGTCGGGCAATGTGAAGTTCGCCGAATATCTTGGTATCCCGCACGTTCCGGGCGCGGGTGAGCTTGCCATCTTCGGCGCCGCGATCATCGGAGCGTGCCTGGCTTTCCTGTGGTTCAACGCGCCGCCCGCCGCCGTGTTCATGGGCGATACCGGCAGCCTGGCATTGGGCGGCGCGCTCGCTACGATCGCGGTCACGGCGCAGCATGAGCTAGTGCTCGTCATAATCGGCGGGCTGTTCGTGGTCGAGGCGCTGTCGGTGATCATCCAGGTATTCTGGTATAAACGCACCGGCAAGCGGGTGTTTCGCATGGCGCCGATCCACCATCATTTCGAACAATTGGGCTGGCCCGAATCCACCGTCGTCATCCGGTTCTGGATTGTCTCTATCGTTCTCGCGCTCGCGGGACTCGCGACCTTGAAACTCCGGTGATCACCTCGCGCGCCTTTGCCGGTCGCCGCTATGCGGTGCTCGGACTGGCGCGCTCGGGATTGGCGACGGTCGAGGCGCTTGTTGCCAGCGGCGCCGGCGTGACCGCGTGGGACGACCGCGAGGAAGCGCGCGACGATGCTATGGCGCTCGGCGCCGACATCGGCAATCCGCTGGAAATCGACCTGATCGGCTTTGCCGGGGTCGTCGTGTCGCCGGGTGTGCCGCTCAACCGCCACCCGATCGCGGCGCACGCGCGCGAGGCGCATGTCCCGGTGATCGGCGACGTCGAATTGTTCGCCGAAGCGCGCGGCGACCTGCCGCCGCACAAAGTCGTCGGCATCACCGGCACCAACGGCAAGTCGACCGTGACCGCGCTGATCCAGCATATGCTGGAAAGCGCCGGGGTGCCGTCGCTGATGGGCGGCAACATTGGCCTGCCGATCCTCAGCCGCGATCCCATTCCCGAAGGCGGGGTCTATATCCTCGAACTGTCGAGTTACCAGATCGACCTGTCGCACAGCCTGGCCTGCGACATTGCGGTCCTGACCAATCTCAGCCCCGATCATCTCGACCGCTATGACGGCTTCACCGGCTATGCGGCGTCGAAAGCGCGATTGTTCGGATTGCAGCACCAAGGCCAGACGGCGATCGTTGCAGTTGACGACGACCCGTCGAAGATGGTCGCCAGCCGGATCAACCACCGGTTGCACCGCGTATCGGGCAAGGACATCGACCCGGTCGATCAGGCGCGCTGGCCCGCGCTGCAAGGTCCGCATAACGCCCAGAACGCGGTGTGTGCGATCGCGGTGTGCCGGGTGCTGGGGTTGAACGATGAACAGATCGAACGCGGCCTTGCGACCTATACGTCGCTGCCGCATCGGATGGAATTGGTCGGCGAAGTCGGGGGTGTCCGCTGGTATAATGACAGCAAGGCTACCAACGCGGCTTCCGCTGCACCGGCGCTGGCGGCGTTTCCGCCGGCGCCGGACCAGCGTTTGCACTGGATTGCCGGGGGGCAGGCCAAGGGCGATGGGCTGGCGGCATGCCGTCCGTGGTTCGGCCATGTCAGGCAAGCCTATCTGATCGGCGAAGCGATGGAGTCTTTCGCGGCCGAAATTGGCGACGCGTTGCCGGTTGACCCTGCCGGCGACATGGCGACGGCCGTGGCTCATGCGGCGGCGGCGGCAAAGCCCGGTGACATCGTCTTGCTGTCGCCGGCGTGCGCGTCGTTTGACCAGTTCAAAGATTATGAGCAGCGCGGCGATGTTTTTCGTGGGTTAGTACGGGCGCTTGGGGCATGAGCGGGGGAATGGACAATATGGACGCCACGAGCGAAAGGCCGGTGATCGCGACGACCCGCACGGTCAAGCGCCGGGGGCCTCGGCTCAGCCGCGCCGACCGCACGCCGTTGGGTGTGTGGTTCTGGGAAATTGACCGGGTACTCTTGCTGCTGGTGTCGATGCTGGTTGCGATCGGGCTAGTTGCCGTGGCTGCGGCGTCGCCGGTCGCGGCGCAGAAGCTGTCGACCAGCACGGCGTCGCTCGACCCGCTCTATTATTTCTATCGCCAGTTGATGTGGGTGTTCGTTGGTGTGCCGGTGATGCTGGGCGTGTCGATGCTGCCGAAGGCGCAGGCACGGCGCTTTGCCATTTACGGCACGATCACCTTCTTGGTGCTGTTGTTCCTCGTCCCATTGCTCGGCACCACCGTAAACGGCGCCCAGCGCTGGATCGGCAGCGGCGTGTTCCGGCTTCAGCCATCGGAGTTTCTCAAGCCGTTTTTCGCGGTGTCGCTGGCGTGGATCCTGTCGCTGCGGCTGCACGATCAGAGCTTGCCTGTGGTGCCGCTCAGCTTTGTCCTCACCGGGGTCATCGCGATGCTGCTGATGGGGCAACCCGATCTGGGGCAGACGGTTATTTTTGCCGCGACCTGGCTGGTGCTGGTCATGGTGGCCGGCCTGTCGATGCGGATTATGGGGATGCTTGCCGCAACGGGGGTCGTCGGTATCGTGCTCGCGTATTTCTTCTATCCGGTGGCGCAGCAGCGCATCAACATCTGGCTGTTTGCCGAGGGTGACAGTTTTCAGGTCGACAAGGCGCATGCGACGCTGACCGCGGGTGGGCTGATCGGTACCGGGCCGGGCGCGGGGCTGGCCAAGTTCCAGCTGCCCGAGGCGCATACCGACTATATTTTCTCGGTCATCGGCGAAGAATTCGGGATGATCGCCTGCATCGCGATCGCGATCCTGTATCTGGCGATTATCGTGCGGGTGCTGGTGCGCCTGCTCGACGAAGAAGACAGCTTTCTGATTCTCGCTGTCGCCGCGCTGATCGCGCAATTCGGCGGTCAGGCCGTGATCAACATGGCGGTGAACACCCAGATCTTTCCATCCAAGGGAATGACGTTGCCGTTCATCAGTTACGGCGGTTCGTCCTTCCTCGCCCTATCGATCGGCATGGGTTTGCTCTTGTCGCTGACCCGGCGAAACCCCTATGCGGCGCGCGTGTCGATGACCCGCAACTGGAACAAGAAATGACCGCCCGACCATGACCGCAACGCGCCACTATCTGCTCGCCGCTGGCGGCACCGGCGGCCATCTGCTGCCCGCTTATGCGCTGGCGGGCGAATTGATTGCGCGCGGGCACCGCGTGGCGCTGGTCAGCGACGATCGTGGGCTGAAGATTCCGGGCGCCCCGGCCGAGATGGAAACGCATGTCCTGCCCGCCGGACGCGTGTCGGGCGGGCCCATCGGCTGGATCAAGGCGGCACTGGCGATCCGCAAGGGGCGGCGCATGGCGATTGGCCTGATCGACGAATTCGATCCTGCGGTCGTGGTCGGCTTCGGCGGCTATCCATCGCTCCCCAGCCTGCTCGCAGCAGGTACGATGAAGCGGCCGCGGGTGATCCACGAGCAGAACGCCGTCCTTGGCCGGGTCAACCGGCTGATGGCGCCGCGCGTCGATGCGGTCGCCGTCGCCTACCATAATATCCAGCGCTATCCTGCCGGTCATGAGCTCAAGAAGCACATCACTGGCAATCCAGTGCGCGAAGAAGTCATTGCGATCCGCGAGGAAGGTTTTCCGCCGCTGCCCGAGGACGGAATTTTTCGCCTGCTCGTGGTCGGGGGAAGTTTGGGCGCGACGGTGCTTAGCGACGTCGTTCCCGCCGCCATTGCGATGCTGCCCCGCGCGCTGCTCGACCGGCTGCAGGTCGTCCAGCAGTGCCGCGAGAACGATCTGGAAACGGTACGCGCCAAATATGCCGATCTCAGCGTCGCCGCCGAATGTGCGACCTATATTGCCGATTTCCCCGAACGGCTGCGCTGGGCGCATCTGGTCATCGCGCGCGCCGGTGCATCGACGGTGGCCGAACTGGCCTGCGCCGGGCGGCCCGCGATTTTCGTGCCCTATCCCAGCGCGATGGACAATCATCAGACCTATAATGTCGTCGACATGGTCGAGGCCGGCGGCGCGCGGTCGATCCCGCAGCCGCAATTCACCCCCAGCGAGCTCGCCAAACAGATCCAGCGCATGGCGCTCGAACCCGGCGCTTTGGAAAATGCCGCCGCGCGCGCCGCAAGCTGCGGTCTGCCCGATGCGACCCGCGACCTTGCTGACCTCGTCGAATCGCTCGCCGCGCCGCCGATGATGGATGTCATCCGCGTCGGTGCGCCGTCGGGCCAGCGCGCCGCCGCAGCCGGCATGGCGTCCGCTCGCATGGGAGGCGAATGATGCGCGGCGTTGCGACCGACATCGGCACCATCCACTTCATCGGCATCGGCGGCATCGGCATGTCGGGCATCGCCGAGGTGATGCACAATCTTGGCTATCAGGTGCAGGGCAGCGACATCGCCGACGGTTATGTCATCGACGGCCTGCGCAAACGCGGGATCAAGGTCGCGATCGGCCATGACGCGGCGAATGTCGACGGCGTTTCGGTCGTCGTGACCTCGACTGCGGTCAAGCGCGGCAACCCCGAGGTCGAGGCAGCGCTCGCGCATCGCATCCCGCTCGTCCGCCGCGCCGAAATGCTCGCCGAACTGATGCGGCTGAAATCGACCGTCGCAATCGCCGGAACGCACGGCAAGACGACGACGACCAGCCTTGTCGCGGCGCTGCTCGACGCGGGCGGGATCGACCCAACGGTGATCAACGGCGGCATCATCAACAATTATGGCTCGAACGCGCGCCTCGGCGCCAGCGACTGGATGGTGGTCGAGGCCGACGAGAGCGACGGCAGCTTTCTGCGCCTCGACGGTACGATCGCGGTGGTCACCAACATCGATCCCGAACATCTCGACCATTATGGCAGCTTCGACGCGATCAAGGACGCTTTCGTCGAGTTTATCGAAAACGTGCCTTTTTACGGCGCCGCGATGCTCTGCCTCGACCATCCCGAGGTGCAGGCGATCATCCCGCGCATCCGCGACCGGCGCATCGTCACCTATGGTTTTTCGGCGCAGGCCGACGTGCGTGGCACCAATGTGACCCCCGGTCCCGACGGCAATCGCTTCGACGTCGTCGTGCGCGACCGCGACGGGAATAGCCGGACGATCGAGGGTATCCATCTGCCGATGTCGGGCCGTCACAATGTCCAGAACTCGCTCGCGGCGATTGCGGTGGCGCTGCATATGGGGGTCAGCGACGACAAGATCGTGTCGGGCTTCCACGGCTTTGCCGGGGTCAAGCGCCGTTTCACCAAGGTTGGCGAAATCGCGGCGGGGGAGGGCGTCGTCACCGTGATCGATGATTATGCCCACCACCCGGTCGAGATCCGCGCGGTGTTGTCGGCGGCGCGCGAAGGCGTCGGCGCGGGGCGCGTTGTTGGCGTCGTCCAGCCGCACCGTTTCACCCGCCTGCGTGACCATATGGACGATTTCCAGCAGGCGTTTAACGACGCCGACATCGTGCTGGCGCTGCCCGTCTATGCCGCGGGCGAAAGCCCAATCGAAGGCGTGTCGTCGGATACGCTGGTCGCAGGGTTGCGCGATCGCGGCCACCGTCAGGCGAGTGTCGTCGCCGATGCGGGCGCTCTGGCCGCAGCTATCGCCGCGAGCATTGCCTCTGGCGATCTTGGCGCGGGTGATATGGTGATCTGCCTCGGCGCGGGCGACATTACCAAGATGGCGGCGGGTTTGGCCGCTGCGGTAGAGGCGGCATGAGCCTCGCCGAAACCCTCCCAGTCGTCCGCGGCAAACTGACCGCAAACGCCCCCCTCGCGCCGCTGGTCTGGTTCAAGTCGGGCGGCCCCGCCGACTGGCTGTTCGAACCGAAGGACGCCGACGACCTCGCCGATTTTCTGCGCGATCTCGATCCGGCAACCCCGGTGATGGCGCTCGGCCTTGGCTCGAACCTGATCATCCGCGATGGGGGCTTCCCCGGCATCGTCGTCCGGCTCGGCAAGGCTTTCGCCAAGGTCGATGCGATCGACGCCACGACGCTGCGCTGCGGCGGCGGCGCGTCGGGCATCCTCGTTTCCTCGACCGCGCGCGATGCGGGCATCGCCGGTCTGGAATTCCTCCGCTCGATCCCCGGCACGGTCGGCGGCTTCGTCCGCATGAACGGCGGTGCCTATGGCAGCGAGGTCAAGGATATCCTGATCGACTGCGATGTGATGCTCCGCTCTGGAGAACGCCGGACGCTGCCGCTCGCCGAACTTGGTTACACCTATCGCCACAGCGAACTGCCCGATGGAGCGGTCGTGATCGGCGCAACCTTCCGCGGTCATCCCGATGATCCCGCCGTCATTCAGGCCGAAATGGACCGCATCTCGGCCAGCCGTGAAGCATCGCAGCCGCTGCGTTCGAAGACCGGCGGTTCGACCTTCAAGAATCCCGACGGCCACAAAGCTTGGCAACTGGTCGACGAAGCCGGATGCCGCGGTTTCAGCCTCGGCGGCGCGCAGGTCAGCGAGAAGCACACCAATTTCCTCATCAACACCGGCGATGCGACCAGTGCCGATATCGAGGCGCTTGGCGAAGAAGTCCGCCGCCGGGTGAAAGCCAAGAGCGGCGTGGATCTGCAATGGGAAATACAGCGCGTGGGAGTGACAAAGTGAGCCGGGGTCCATGGCATGTCGCCGTCCTGATGGGGGGCTGGTCAGCCGAGCGCGAAGTGTCGCTGATGAGCGGCACCGGGGTGGCCGACGCGCTCGAAAGCCGCGGTCACAAGGTTACGCGGATCGACATGGACCGCGACGTCGCGCAGCGACTGGCCGACGCCAAGCCCGACGTGGTGTTCAACGCGCTGCACGGCGTTCCGGGCGAGGACGGCACGGTGCAGGGCATGCTCGACCTGATGGGCCTGAAATACACCCACAGCGGCCTCGTCACCTCGGTGATCGCAATCGATAAGGAATTGACGAAGCAGGCGCTGGTGCCACATGGCATCCCCATGCCGACGGGGACCATAGTCGACAGCGAAAGCCTCTATTCCATCGACCCCTTGCCGCGCCCCTATGTGCTGAAACCCCTCAACGAGGGCTCGTCCGTGGGCGTTGCGATCGTCAAAGACGACAGCAATTATGGCAATCCGATCGCGCGGGCAGCCGTCGGCCCGTGGCAGGAGTTCGACCGGCTGCTCGCCGAGCCTTTTATCAAGGGGCGCGAACTGACGGTTGCCGTGCTCGGCGATGCAGCGCTCGCCGTCACCGAACTGCGCGTGAAATCGGGTTTCTACGACTATGACGCAAAATATACCGATGGCCTGACCGAGCATGTCTGCCCCGCCGATGTCCCCGATGACGTCGCACAGCGCATGATGGACCTTGCGCTGCAATCGCATCGCCTGCTCGGCTGCAAGGGCGCCTCGCGCTCCGATTTTCGCTGGGATGATGAACATGGCCTCGCAGGCATTTTCCTGCTCGAGGTCAATACCCAGCCGGGGATGACACCATTGAGTCTGGTGCCCGAACAGGGGCGCGCCGTCGGCATGGATTATGCCGAACTGGTCGAACGCATCGTGGGGGAAGCGTTATGAGCAAGACACAGATAAAACGCGGCAAAGCACCGCCGCGGCGGCCGTCACGTACGCCAAAGAAGCGCCGCAAGGTCCAGACGTCGCGGCTGAACGCGATCATCAACGCGTTGCCGATCAGCCCGCAGCGATTGCAGAAGGTCGCGAATTGGACGATCGGGCTCAGCCTGTTCGCCGTCGCCGCGATCGGCGCGCACGCGACCGGGGTGACGGCAAAGGTGCATGAGGAATATGCGCAGGCGGTCGGCCGCGCGGGTTTCCAGGTCAAAAAAGTTGAGGTCGTCGGCGCCGACCGCATCGACCGGCTGAAAGTGTATGACATCGCGCTGGCGCAGAAGGACCGCTCGATGGCGGCGGTCGACCTTGACGGGGTGCGCGGCGATCTGATGCGCTATGGCTGGATCAAGGATGCGCGCGTGTCGCGGCGTTTGCCTGACACGCTGGTCGTCGACATCGTCGAGCGCACCCCGGCGGCGATCTGGCAGCACAACAACCGCCTGTCGCTGATCGACGACAAGGGTGTCGTGCTCGAACCCGTGACCGTGGCGACAATGCCCGACCTGCCGCTCGTGATCGGGCCGAAGGCCAACCAGCGCTCGCAAGATCTCGACCGCCTGCTCGCCGAAGCGAGCTCGTTGAAAGAATTGCTGGCCGGTGCGACGTGGGTGGGCAATCGCCGCTGGGACTTGCGTTTCCGCAGTGGCGAGACGCTATCGCTCCCCGAAGGTGAAGCCGAAGCGAAGGCTGCACTCGCCAAATTCGCGCATATGGACGGCGCCAACCGTTTGCTGGGGCGCGGCATCTTGCGTTTCGACATGCGCGATCCGGCGCGGTTCGTGCTACGCTTGCCGCACGAAGGGCAAGTGGCGCCCGCGAAGCTCGACGATGCGCGCGCTGCGGTCGATGCGGTCGCCGAAGTCGCTTCGGCCGAAAAGGGATAATATGGCGCCGCCGCGCATCGAAAAGATCATCACCGCGCTCGACGTCGGGTCGTGGAAGGTGTGCGCGCTGATCGCGGGGCAGACCGCCGACGGGCAACTCCACGTGCTCGGCACCGGCCAGCGCGAGAGCCGCGGCGTCCAGCGCGGCTATGTCGCCGACATGGAGCAGACCGAACATATCGTGCGCGAGGCGATCGAGCAGGCGGAGCGGATCGCGGGCCTGAACATCGACGATGTGTGGGTCGCCTTTTCGGCGGGCGGGCTGATCAGCGACGTCGCGCCGATCGAAAGCGAGCTCGGTGGTCACCGCATCGAAAAGGAGGACATCGACGACCTGCTGGCGGCAGGACGTGCCGGGATCGATCCCGAAGGGCGGATGATCCTGCACGCGCAGCCCGCGCTCTACACGCTCGACGGGCTGACCGGGGTCAAGAACCCGATCGGGCTCCACGCCGACCGGCTGGGGGTCGATATTCATATCATCATGGCGGACGGCGCGCCGGTGCGGAACCTGGAAGCGGCGGTCCGCCAAGCGCATCTCGACGTCAACGCGGTGGTCGCGTCGCCGATTGCGGCGGGGCTTGCCTGCCTTTCGGATGAGGAACGCGACCTGGGCGTTGCGCTTGTCGAGCTTGGCGCGGCGGTTACCACCGTCTCGCTTTATGCCGGAGGGATGCTGGTCGAAATGGCATCGCTGCCCTTTGGTGCCAGCGACATCACCGACGACATCGCTTCGGCCTTTGGCATCCGGCGCAGCCAGGCGCAGCGATTGCAGAGCTTTTACGGCTCGGCCTCCGCCAGCCCGCGCGACAATAACGAGATCATCGAGCTGGAACCCGGCGCGCCGACGAACGGCGATGCCCCGCGTATCACCCGCGCGCAGTTGGTGACAGTAATCCGCCAACGCCTCGACGCGATGATGGGAGAGATCGGCAGGACGCTGAAAGACCTCCATTTCGTCGGTCCGATCGGGCGTCAGGTGGTGCTCGTCGGCGGCGGCGCCGATCTTAAGGGTATCGCTGATTACACCCAGAGCGCGCTTGGCCGCGCCGCCCGCGTCGGGCGACCGCGCGGCTTGCACGGCCTGCCCGATGCGCACAGCGGCCCTGCTTTCGCGACGCTTGCCGGTCTGGTTCTGTACGCTGCTTCGGACCCGGTGGACCTTCGGGACCTGCCGATGATGTCACAGGACGTTTATCGCCCGGCGGGCACTTCGATCCTCCATCGGTTGATGGCAGCGCTGAAAAGCAGTTTTTAGCGGTGAAACGCGAAAAAAGGTTAATTTTTTGGGTGATTCCCGCGTCACAATAGTGCAATGCGGTTGCAGAAAACCGGGCGGTCGGACTGCCGCTCGGATGGGTCGCAAGGTTGGGGAAGCGGCAACTGTCCGCCGCTGCAGGGAGACTTTTTGATGAGCATCAATATTGGCCCGCCGCAGGTCGATGAACTGAAACCGCGCATCGCGGTGATCGGCGTCGGCGGCGCGGGTGGCAATGCCATCGCAAACATGATCGCGGCGCGGGTCGAGGGGGTCGACTTCATTGTTGCCAACACCGACGCGCAGGCGCTGAACGCCTCGCCGGCCGAACGGCGCATTCAGCTGGGGACGCAGATCACCCAGGGACTGGGCGCCGGCTCGCGGCCCGAGGTTGGCCGCGCGGCAGCCGAGGAAAGCATCGCGCAGGTCGAAGAGGCGCTGAACGGCGCGCACATGTGCTTCATCGCCGCAGGGATGGGCGGCGGCACCGGTACTGGTGCTGCTCCTGTCATCGCCAAGGCAGCGCGCGATCGCGGCATCCTGACCGTTGGCGTGGTGACCAAGCCTTTCACATTCGAAGGCCAGCGCCGCATGCGTTCCGCAGATTCGGGCATCGCCGAACTGCAGGATCATGTCGACACGCTGATCGTCATTCCCAACCAGAATCTGTTTCTGGTCGCCAACCCGAACACGACCTTCAAAGAAGCCTTCACCATGGCGGATGAAGTGCTGCAGCAAGGCGTCCGCGGCATCACCGACCTGATGGTCATGCCCGGCCTGATCAACCTCGATTTTGCCGACGTCCGCAGCGTGATGCGCGAAATGGGCAAGGCGATGATGGGCACCGGCGAAGCTGAAGGCGACGGCCGCGCGCTGGAAGCGGCGCAGAAAGCCATTGCCAATCCGCTGCTCGACGGCGTTTCGATGGCGGGCGCGAAGGGTGTGATCATCTCGATCACCGGCGGCGAAGACATGCGCCTGATGGAAGTTGACGAGGCTGCGAACCACATTCGTGAGCTTGTCGATCCCGACGCCAACATCATCTGGGGTAGTGCTTTCAACGACAGCCTCGACGGTAAGATCCGCGTGTCGGTGGTTGCCACCGGCATCGACAGCACCGGCGAAATGGCGGCGCAGGTCTCTCCCGCGACGCGCAGCTTCTCCTTTGCCCCGGCGCGCGCGGCAGCGCCCGCACCGGTTGCCGAAGAAGCTTTTGAGCCGGTCGTCGACGAAGAACCTGTCGCCGAAGCGTCGGCAGTGGCGGACGACGAACCGGCACCCGGATTTTCGTTGAGTGATGCGGCCGAAGCCGAAACGCCTGCCGCCGAAGAAGAGCCGATGGAATTGTCCGAGGTCGCCGCGACCTATGACGATACGTCGGACGAATTGGTCCTTGATGCCCCCGAAGCACCCGCAACCGATTATCGGACCGCTCCGGCCTTGGGCGCCGACGCGGGTTCGGGCGAGGAATCGCCTGCGCGCTCGGTCGGCGGGGGGACCTTGTTCGAACGCATGTCGCGCCTGTCGCGCGGAGCTACGCCGCCCGAGGGGGAGGGTGGCGACAAGGAAGACGGAGTTGATATCCCGCGCTTCCTGGGGCGTCAGAACAACCAGTAACGGGGCCATCGAACGGCTGCCCACCGGGCGCGGCAGGCCGGAAATCGGGATGATTTGCCCATGCGGCAAGCAAAAATGACGGCGAAGCCGGCGCGCGCACGGCGCTGCGTCGGCGCGCTCGGCGCGCTCGGCGCGCTGTTGCTGGGGGCGGCACTGTTGTCCCCGGCGCAGGCGCTGCAGGTGACGCCGCCCGATGCGGCAACCAAAGCGGCGATGGAAAAGCGCACCGCGGCGCGCACGTTGCTATCGTCGGCGCTTGCCCGCATTGCAGCGAACAACAGCGATTCCACTGCACTTCTGGATGCCGGGCGGGCGTCGATCGAACTTGACGACCACCGCGCCGCGCTCGGCTTTCTGGTCCGCGCCGAACAGGCAAGTCCGCGCGACGGTGCGGTGAAGGCCGCGCTGGGGTCGGCGATGGTTCATATGGAAAACCCGACCCGCGCGCTGGACTATTTTGGCGAAGCGCAGCTGCTTGGCGCCCCCGAGCGGCTGTTCCTGTCCGACAGGGGTTTGGCGCGCGATCTGTTGGGGCAACAGGATGCGGCGCAGCGTGATTATCAGCTCGCGCTGGCAACGGTCCCCAGTGATGAACTGACACGGCGCTACGCGCTGTCGCTGGGGATCAGCGGCGAAACCGACCGGGCCGTGGCGATGCTGACCCCGCAACTCCGCGCGCAGGATCGCGGCGCGTGGCGACTGCGCGCGATGATTCTGGCGATGAACGGACGCGACGGCGAAGCGAGCGAAATTGTCAACGCGACGATGCCGCCCGCGATGGCCCAGACTATTTTGCCCTATCTGACCCAGATGGACCGGCTCAATCCGGCGCAGCAGGCCGCGGCGGCGCATTTCGGTCGCTTTCCGAACGGTCAGCTCGGCCCGAAGCGTAAACCCGTGCAAATCGCGGCGGTAACCCCGCCGCCCGCGCCGTCGCCCACTGCGACGGGCAAGCGCGCGTCGGCTAGCACGAAGCGTCCGTCCGCAGCGTCGGTGGCGGCCGCGCCAGCCGCGGTGCCGGTCACGCGGCGGCCGGGGCCAGCTTATGCCGAGCCGCGTCCATCGACAGCGCAACCTGTCAAGGCACCGGTGCCGCAGCAATCGACCGTTTCGCCGACGACGCCGGCACCCGCCGACGCCACCGGCTGGATTTCGCCGAGGCCGACGCCGACAAATCCGTTTCCGGCGGCAGGCAGTTCAGCACCGACTGTTGTCCGGGTCGAACCGACGCCGGAAAATCCGTTCCCCGCCGCGGCTGGGCCAGCGCCGGTTTTTGTCGAGGCCAACCCCAAGCCGACGCCAACATTGCCCGCCGCAAGCGCCGCCGCTGCGCCAATCGCGACAAACCCGGCCCAGTCGGCCGACCCGGTCGGGCCGGGCTTTTCGATTGCCGATATGGGGCGCGGCGCGGCAAATGGGCCATCCGGGACTGCGACAACGCCGCAGTCGCCCGCCGCGGCAACCTCGCCCGTACCTGCGCCCGCGACCGCACCATTTACGCCCGCGCCGCTTGCCTCACTCGCTGACATCGTCGGGTCGATTGAAATCCCGCCCGAAGAGCTGAGCCGGCCCGAAAATGCGATCGGTGCGGAGACTCTCGCGAAGCTATTGGAAGACAAGCGGCGTGCCGACGCGGCGGAGGACGCTCAGCGCGAAAAGGACGCCGTGGCGGCGAAAGCGAAGGCCGAGGCGGACAACAAGGCAAAAGCCGACGCCGCCAAGGCCAAAGCCGAGGCGGCCGAGAAAAAGGCCAGCCCGGCACGCATCTGGGTTCAAGTCGCGACAGGCGCTAACGCCCGCGCGCTGGCAGCCGATTTTGGCAAGTTCGCCAAGAAGAGTCCCGACCTGTTCAAGGGCAAATCGGGCGCGACGGCTGAATGGGGCAAAACCCGTCGCCTGCTCGTCGGCCCGTTCAAAGATCGCAAGGCGGCTCAGGATTGGCTGACGGGCTACAAGAAGGGGGGCGGCGACGGCTTCCTTTTCAACAGCGAGGCGGGCCAGGCCGTCGATCCCGTCAAGTGAGCGTCGCTGATTGTGCCAGCGACCCTGCGCAAAGCCGCGGGCGCCGCTATGGCGAGCTTGGCCGGGTTGTGCGGGGGCCGCGCGACGATTTTCAGCGCGACCGAGACCGCATCATCCATTCGATCGCCTTTCGCCGCCTGCGCCACAAGACGCAGGTGTTCGTGGCGCCTGACGGCGACCATTATCGCGTCCGCCTGACCCATAGCATCGAAGTGGCGCAGATCGGCCGCGGTATCGCGCGCGCGCTCGGACTCAACGAGGATCTGACCGAGGCGCTGTGTCTGGCGCACGACATCGGTCATCCGCCTTTCGGCCATGCCGGCGAGGATGCGCTGAAGGCCGCGATGGCGGCGCATGGCGGCTTTGATCACAATGGACATACGCTGCGCACGCTGGCGCAGCTCGAATGTCCCTATCCGCTGTTCGACGGCCTCAACCTGACATGGGAGACACTCGAAGGGCTCGCCAAGCATAACGGCCCCGTAACGAATCCCGGCTGGGCACTCGCTGAAATCGATGGCGATTTCGGACTGGATCTCGGCAGCCACGCCAGCCTGGAGGCTCAGATCGCGGCGGTCGCCGACGACATCGCCTATGACAATCATGACATCGACGATGGCCTGCGCGCCGGGCTGCTCGACATCGACCAACTGATGGAACAGCCTTTTGTTGCCGCCAACTTTCGCGCCGTCGAGACGCGTTTTCCGGGGGCGCCGCGCGACCGGTTGCTCCGCGAACTGGTGCGCGACCAGATCGGCGTGATGGTCAACGACGTCATCGCGGCGACCATGGCAAATATTGCGGCAACGGGTGCTGCGAGCGTCGATGACGTGCGCGGCGCCGGAAAAACGCTCGGGAGCTTTTCGCCAGAACTCGCGGCCGAGGAGCGGGGTCTCAAACGCTTCATGTACGCCAATCTCTATCATCATCCCGAGCAAGTTGCCGCCGCCGAAGCCGCGAACGAGGTCGTCGGCCGCCTGTTCGCCGCTTATGCCGACGACCCGCAATTGATGGGCGCCGACTGGTCGGCACGGCTGCCGGGCGAAGAATGCGCGACAGTGCGTCACATCGGCGACTATATTGCAGGGATGACCGATCGTTTTGCCATTGACCGTTATGCCGAGATCTTCGGGCGCGACGCGGTACCCGAGGCGCTGGCGCATGTTTAAGGTGATGCTCGTCGGGGCGACCGGAATGGTCGGCGACGCCGTCGTCAACAATTCGGGCTCGGGTAGCATGACGATCCTGGCCCGGCGTGGTCCGCGCGATCCCTATCCACAGCGCCATCGCTCGATCGTCCGGCCGACAGAAGATTGGGCGACGATTATCGCCGAAGACAAGCCCGATATCTTGATCAACTGTCTGGGGACAACGATCCGGCAAGCGGGGTCTCAGGCGGCGTTTCGTGCGGTTGACCATGATCTGGTTCTCGCGGTCGCTGCCGCGACGAAGCAGGCTGGCGCGGCGCAGATGATCAGCGTGTCGTCGGTCGGCGCATCGGCGCAAAGCCGAAATTTTTACCTGAAGACCAAAGGTGAGACGGAGGGCGTACTCCGCAATCTCGGTTTCGACCGCCTCGACCTGATCCGCCCCGGGTTGCTGCTCGGCGACCGGCCGGGGCCGCCGCGGCTCGGCGAAGGGATCGCCACGATCGCGGCGCCTTTCACCGATGCGCTGCTTCGCGGCTCCCTCCGTCGTTACCGCTCGATTCAGGGGGGCGTCGTCGCCGCCGCGATCGCCGCCTTGGTCGGGCAGGGTGGTTCGGGCGTGCACATCCATGAAAACGACGCGATCCGCGCGCTCGCCGATTGACTCCGCAAAAGCGCAGCGCCAAGGCTTGAGCGTCTGTCGGATCTCGCAAGGGATTCGACCAGTCGCGCGGGAGAGCGTGAGGGCAGGGAAACCGGGCCTCACCACCGAAGGAGCAACCGCCCCGGAAACTCTCAGGTCAGCAGGACCGCGCAGGCTGGAACGGACACTCTGGAAAGCGTTCCGGCTGTCGGCTGGAACCACCGAAGGGGTAACCCCGGCGAGCCCGGGGGAAAACTCTCAGGTTCCCGTGACAGAGGGGGCATGGCGCAAGGCGTGGCACCCTGCCGCGCATCCGCCGTGCATCCGCGGGAGACTGGCATGACCGAAACCGAACAGACGAACGACGATGGCGCGATCGAGGCAGCAACCGAGATGCTGCCGCTCGACGCCTGGCACCGCGCCAGGGGCGGCCGCATGGTCGAGTTCGCCGGTTACTGGATGCCGATCCAGTATGAAGGCATCATGGCCGAACACCAGTGGGTGCGCGAAAATGCCGGCCTGTTCGATGTCAGCCATATGGGGCAGTTATATTTGTCGGGCGAAGGGCTCGACGATGCGCTCGAGGCGGTGCTTCCCGGCGACATCAAGAGCTTGGCGGTCGGGCGTATGCGTTATTCGGTGCTGCTGGCCGAGGATGGCGGCATTCTCGATGACCTGATGCTCAGCCGCTGGCCGGACGGCATCTATATGGTCGTCAACGGCGCGGTGAAGTGGGAGGATATCGGACATCTTCGCGAAGAACTTCCCGACGCGATCACGATCAATCATTTCGAGGACCGTGCGCTGCTTGCCTTGCAGGGGCCGAAGGCGTTCGACGCGCTGAAGCGGCACACCACCGGTCAATGGGGCCTTGATGCGCTCGTTTTCATGATGGGCGGGCCTTATCAGATCGGCGGGATCGACGCGTGGATCAGCCGGTCGGGCTATACTGGCGAAGATGGGTTCGAGATTTCGGTCGACGCCGACAAGGTCGGGTATGTGGCCGACATCTTGTGCGGCGAACCCGAGGTCAAACCGATCGGGCTGGGTGCGCGCGATAGTCTGCGGTTGGAGGCGGGTTTGCCGCTCTATGGCCATGACCTTGATCCGACGATCGATCCCGTCGAAGGCGATCTGGCGTTCGCGATCAGCAAGCGCCGCCGCGAGGAAGGCGGATTTCCCGGCGCCGCGCGCATCCTGGGCCACCTTGCCGACGGTTCGGCCCGCAAGCGCGTCGGCCTGCTCGTCGATGGCAAAATGCCGGTGCGCGAAGGCGCCAAACTGTTCGACGGCGACAGCGAAATCGGCGTCGTGACGTCAGGCGGCTTCGCTCCTACCATCGGCGCGCCGATTGCGATGGGCTATGTGCCGCGCGACCATGCTGCGCCGGGTACCGCGCTGGCCGCCGAAGTCCGCGGCAAGCGGGTGGCCTGCACCGTCGCCGCCATGCCCTTTGTCCCGCATAATTATGTTCGTAAAACAGGAGCTTGATCGATGCCGCGTTATTATACCGAAGAGCATGAGTGGATCGATGTCGACGGCGACGTCGCGACGGTGGGCATCACAGACTTCGCACAGGGCCAGCTCGGCGACATCGTCTTTGTCGAAGTTCCCGACACGGGCGCCGAACTGAGCCAAGGCGGCGACGCCGCGGTGGTTGAATCGGTGAAGGCGGCGAGCGACGTTTATGCGCCCGTCGATGGCACCGTGACCGAAGGCAATGGCCAGCTCGAAGAAGATCCGGCGCTCGTCAATTCGGACCCTGAAGGCGAGGGCTGGTTTTTCCGTCTGGCGCTCAGCGACAAGAGCCAGCTCGAAGGATTGATGGACGCGAAAGCGTACAAGGCCTTCTGCGACACGCTCTAAGGATTTCATCCCTCCCCAATCAGGGGAGGGGTTTTTTGGAGATGCCCTATCGCCATCGCTGCCGCCCTTGCCAATTGCCGCCTGATGGTGGCGACGCCGATCTATGAAGGGGCGCAGGGTACTTATGTGCGCGCTGCACTAGGGCTGGCGCTGCGCGCGCAGGCCATGGGCATTTCCGTGCGTTTTGAATTCATCCTCTACCAGCCGTCGATCACGCGCGCGCGCAACATGCTGGCCGCGATGTTCCTGGCCAGCGATTGCACTCACATGCTGTTCGTCGATGCCGACATCGACTTTTCGGCCGACGATGTGTTTTCGATGATCGAGGCAATGGCGGCCCATCCTGAATGCGGCGTGATGGGCGCCGCCTATCCGCGGCGGATGGTCAACTGGGCGAATGTCGTACGCGCGGTCGAGATGGGGTTGGGCAAGGATAATCCCGCCGATCTTGCGCGTTATGCGGGCGACTTTGCCCTGCATTTTCTGCATCCTAACCAGAATTTCCAGATGACCGATCTGGTCGAGTTGGCGCGGCTCGGCACCGCAATGATGCTTATCCGCCGCGACGTGCTCGAGGGCTTGGCGGCGGCGATGCCCGACCTGGTGTTCCGGCCCGATCCCGCCGAACGGCAGGCGCACGGCGTCGGTGAAGTCGTTCCCGCCTTTTTCTGCCCGCTGATCGAACCCGATACGCAGGCATTGTTGTCCGACGACTATGCGTTTTGCCGCCGCGTTCGCGACGCGGGTTACCGTATCTGGCTCGCGCCATGGATCCGCACGACCCACGCCGGTCCGACAGTCTTTTCGGGTACCCTTGCCGACACTGTTCAGCTTTTTTCCCAAAAACCAGAATCTTCTGCGGAGTAGTTCATGCGTTACCTTCCCCTGACATCTGACGACCGCGCTGCGATGCTTGCGACAATCGGGGCGTCATCGATCGACGACCTCTTCGCCGATGTTCCTGTGAATGCGCGGCTCGACGGCCCGATCGCGGGCTTG
This sequence comes from Sphingopyxis sp., assembly GCF_965279725.1. Classification (GTDB taxonomy): domain Bacteria; phylum Pseudomonadota; class Alphaproteobacteria; order Sphingomonadales; family Sphingomonadaceae; genus Sphingopyxis. Next base: position 425,812 of record NZ_CBDIIL010000001.1, on the reverse strand, counting down.
CCGATTCATGCCAGCGAGCTGGCGGTCGAGCGGCACATGGCGGCGCTGTCGCGCCAGAACCGCGCCGCGGGGGAGGGACCCTTCTTCCTGGGCGCGGGCGCCTACCGCCACCACGTCCCGGCCAGCGTCGATCATTTGATCCAGCGCGGCGAGTTCCTGACCGCTTACACGCCATATCAGCCCGAAATCGCGCAGGGTACGTTGCAGATGCTGTTCGAATTCCAGAGCCAGGTCGCGCGCCTGCTCGGCACTGACGTGGCCAATGCTTCGATGTACGACGGGTCGACCGCCTGCTGGGAAGCGATTGTGATGGCGCGGCGCGTTACCAAGCGCGGCAAGGCGCTGCTGTCCACCGGGCTGCACCCGCATTATCGCAGCGTCGCGCGGACCATGGCGAAATATACCGGCGATGTGTTGGTCGATGGCGACCCGGCGCTTGAAGCCGGGACCGATTGGGCGGCGCTCGCGTCGGCGATCGACAAGGACACGAGCTGTGTCGTCGTCCAATATCCTGACATTCTCGGCCGGATCGATGACATGACCGCGCTCGCCGCGGCGTGTCAGGCTGCAGGAACGTTGCTGATCGCCGTGGTCACCGAACCCGTCGCGCTCGGCCTGATCAAGGCGCCCGGCGAAATGGGCGCGGACATCGTGGTGGGTGAAGGGCAATCGATCGGCGTCGGGTTGCAGTTCGGTGGCCCCTATGTCGGGCTGTTTGCCTGCAAAACCAAATATGTCCGCCAGATGCCGGGGCGCCTGTGCGGCGAGACGGTCGATGCGAATGGCAAACGCGGCTTCGTGCTGACGCTCTCGACCCGCGAACAGCATATCCGCCGCGAAAAGGCGACGAGCAATATCTGTACTAATTCAGGACTTTGTGCACTGGCTTTCAGTATTCATATGACGTTGCTTGGCGAAGCCGGACTGCGCCAGCTCGCGGCGATCAACCATGGCCGCGCCAAGATGGCCGCCGCCGAACTGACCAAAATTCCCGGGGTGTCGGTGCTTAACACAAGCTATTTCAACGAATTCACCCTGGTCTTGCCAACCGAAGCGCGGCCGGTGATCCACGAGCTTGCCGAACGCGATATATTGGGCGGGATTTCGCTTGGCCGACTCTATCCCGGCAATGCGGGCCTCGCGAACGGCCTTGTCGTCGCGGTGACCGAGACCGTGACCGAGGCGGATATATCTGCCTTTGCCGCCGCTCTGAAGGAGGTATTGGCATGACCGCGCTCAACCCCGCCGGCTGGCGTCCCGAAATGAACGTCGCAGGCGGTGCCGACGACAATGTCACGTTCACCGGCAACCGCGCGCTGATGCTCGAGGAGGCATTGATCTTCGAGATCGGTTCGACCGAAACCACCGGGGTCGATTTCGACGAAGCCGCTCCGGCTGACGACCTCGGCGGGCTCGCCCGCTCCGCGCCGATCGGCCTACCGGGTCTGAGCGAAGCCGAAACGGTGCGCCACTACACCCGACTGTCGCGGCAGAATTATGCGATCGACCTCGGCCTGTTTCCGCTCGGCAGTTGCACGATGAAGCACAACCCGCGGCTCAACGAAAAGGTGGCGCGGATGCCGGGCTTTGCCGACGCGCATCCGTTGCAACCGCAGGAAACGGTGCAGGGCGCTTACGCGGTGATCCACGAACTCGCCGAATGGCTGATCACGCTGACCGGCATGCACAGCGTCGCGATGTCGCCCAAGGCGGGCGCCCATGGCGAGCTGTGCGGTATCCTGTGCATCAAGGCGGCACTCGAAGCGCGCGGCGAAGACCGCCGCGTCATTCTGGTTCCCGAAAGCGCGCACGGCACCAACCCCGCGACCGCGGCGTTCGCGGGCTTCACCGTCGAGGATATTCCCGCGACCGAGGCAGGTCGCGTCAACCTCGAAGCGCTGAAGGCGCGGCTTGGCCCCGACGTCGCGGGGGTGATGATCACCAACCCCAACACCTGCGGTCTGTTCGAGCGCGACATGAAAGCGATTTCGGACGCGGTCCACGCCGTGGGCGGTTATGTCTATTGCGACGGCGCCAATTTCAACGCGATCGTCGGCCGGGTGCGCCCCGGCGACCTGGGCGTCGATGCGATGCACATCAACCTGCACAAGACTTTCTCGACCCCGCATGGCGGCGGCGGGCCGGGCTCGGGGCCAGTGGTCCTGTCAGAAGCACTTGCGCCCTTCGCGCCGCTGCCCTTCGTCACCAAGCACGCCGAAGGCTTCCGCCTGATCGAGGAGGAAAGCGCGGGCGAGGATCATCCGCAGACATTCGGGCGGATGACGGCCTTCCACGGCCAGATGGGCATGTTCACGCGCGCGCTGACCTATATCCTCAGCCACGGCGCTGACGGGCTGAAACAGGTCGCCGAGGATGCCGTGCTCAACGCCAATTATGTCCTGCGCAGCTTGGAGGATGTCCTCGACGCGCCGTTCGCGGCATCGGGGCCGTGCATGCACGAAGCGTTGTTCAGCGACAAAGGCCTGGCCGAAGGCTTCTCGACGCTCGACGTTGCGAAGGGACTGATCGACGAGGGCTATCATCCGATGACGGTCTATTTCCCGCTCGTCGTCCACGGCGCGATGCTGGTCGAACCCACCGAGACCGAGAGCAAGGCGGCGCTCGACCAGTTCATCGGCGCCCTGCGCAGCGTCGCTCTGCGAGCCAAAAATGGCGACCCGGCGCTGAAGTCGGCGCCGCATTTCGCCCCGCGCGCGCGGCTTGATGAGACCGCGGCCGCCCGTAAGCCGGTGCTGGCCTGGGAGGGTTAATGGTCGCTCCGTTACCCGATCCCGATCCCGCCGCACCGCTTTCGCGCGGATGGGGCTGTGTCGCGGTCGGGGCGCTGTTTGTGTTTGTGGCGATCATCGGCTGGTTGCTCGCGATCATGCTCTACGGTCTCGTCGTCGAGCAGTGGGCGCTGATCGAAGTTCGGCGTGAGTTCAGTTATGACTGGGTGTTTCTCTATGCGCCGATGTTCGCGATAGGCTGTGCCACTGCCGCCGCTTTCGTCGTCGCGCGGCGGGCGTCCGCCGCGCGTTTGACGTTGCTGATTGTCGTCACCGGGGCGGCAGCGTTGATCGGCGGGTTGGTCTTGTTCGGATTTGGCGTATTTTGACGACGAAGGGGAGGGGACGGCATGAGCTGGGACACCATTTTTCTGTTGGCCAATTACTGGGCCTTTGCCAGCTGGATCGCGCTCGCTTTCCTGCCGCGCGGCCCCAAAATACTGGCGGCGATCCTCTACGCCGGGGTGTTCCTGCTGTGCCTTGCTTATACGGTGATGATTGTCGGTTTCGTCAGCGGCGGCATCGATCCCGGTGGCCCCGGCGGTGGCGATTTTACCACATTGACGGGGGTAATGAAGCTGTTCGATAGCCCCGGCGGCGCGACGTTGGGGTGGACGCATTATCTGGCGTTCGACCTGTTCACCGGCCTGTGGATCGCGCGCGACGCCGATAACAAGGGGTTCAGCCGCATTGCGCAATTTCCTTTCCTGTTCCTGACGCTGATGGTCGGCCCGGTCGGGCTGCTCGCGTGGCTGATCGTCCGCGAACGCCGTGCGCGGGCGCAGGCCAAAGGCTGATGGCATCACCGCCGTGGATGCCAGGTGACGGCGGCGCGGCGGACAAGCGCTACGCCCCCGCGACGCAGCGCAACCGCGATGCGATTGCCGCGGTGCTCGCCGAATGGCTGCCCGGCGCTGGCACGGTGCTGGAGGTCGCGAGCGGGTCAGGCGAGCATGTCGTCCATTTCGCCGCGACCTTTCCGGCGCTTCGCTGGCAACCGAGCGATCCCGACCCGGCGGGCCTGATCTCGATTGCCGCATGGTGCAACGAGGCCGGGCTGCCCAACATCGCGCCGCCGCTGGCGCTTGATACGGTGGCCCCGGATTGGCCGATCGCTCGTGCCGACGCGATTCTGTGCATCAACATGGTGCATATCAGCCCGTGGGCCGCGACGCTGGGACTGTTCGCGGGCGCGGCGCGTTTGCTGCCCGCTGGCGCTCCGCTAATCCTCTACGGTCCGTATATCGAACCTGACGTACCGACGGCGGACAGCAATATCGGGTTCGACGCCAGCCTGCAGATGCGCGATCCGGCTTGGGGTCTGCGCAACACCGATGACGTCAAGGCCGCCGCCGCCAAGGCAGGGCTGGCCTTTACCGCGCGCCGCGCGATGTCGGCGAACAACCTGATGCTGCTCTTCCATCGCACCTGATGCAGGTGACAGGGTGCGTGATCGCCGCTTTACCTGATCGGTGCAGTCGCTAGCCTTTCCCCAATTGCACGCAAAAGATGCGATTCGAGGAGAGAGAGCCAATGCCCCGCGACGTTTCGGAGCTTTTCACATTCGACGAATTTCTGACCCATTGGGCCAGCGAACGGGGCGACAGGGTCGCGCTGCGCGAGGAAGACCGCGTCTATAGCTATGCCCAGCTTGACGAGGTGACGGCAAAAGTCGCGTCGGCGCTGCTCGCCGCGGGGCTGGCGAAGGGCGACCGGATCGCGTGGATCGGCAAGAACAGCGACCTTTATTTCACGCTCTTTTACGGCGCGGCGCGCGCCGGCATCGTGATGGCGCCGATTGGCTGGCGCCTGTCGCCGACCGAATGGGCGTTCATCGTCAACGACACGCAGGCCAAGATGGTGTTTGCGGGGCCGGGTTTCGAAACGCTCGCCGACCAGCTCGCCGGCAAACTCGACCATGCCCCCACCATCATGGGCGCCGCAGAAGCGCGGGCGATGATCGATGGCGCTGCGCCGACGGCGTTCGAACCGTCAGGCACCGACGATGCGGTACTGCAACTGTACACCTCAGGCACGACCGGCAATCCCAAGGGCGCGGTGCTGTCGAACCGCAACCTGTTCGCGCTGCGCAAACATTCGAACGACCTTGCTCTGCCTTACACCAAATGGGATGACGACGAGGCGGTGCTGGTCGCGATGCCGTGCGCGCACATCGGCGGCACGGGCCTCGGCCTCATGGCGCTTGCTGCCGGCTTGCCCGGCATCATCCTGGCCGAGTTCAACCCCGACGGGGTGTTCGACGCGGTCGAGCAGCATGGCGTGACGCGCTTTTTCATGGTCCCCGCGGCGCTGCACTTTTTGCTGATGCACCCGCGCTGCGCCAGCGTCGATTACAGCCGCCTCAAATATATCCTCTATGGCGCCGCGCCGATCCCGCTCGAGTTGCTGCGCCAGTGCATCCAGATGTTCGGGGCGCAATTCATCCAGGCTTATGGGATGACCGAAACCACCGGCACGATTTCGATGCTGCCGCCCGAAGATCATGACCCCGCGGGCAACGCGCGGATGCGGTCGGCGGGCAAGCCGCTCCCGGGGGTCGAGATCAAGATCCTTGGCCCCGATGGCGAGGAATTGCCGCAGGGCGAGGTCGGCGAGGTCGTCACCCGGTCTTCGAACAACATGCTGGGATATTGGAAACTGCCCGATGCCACCGCCAAGACGGTCAGCGCCGACGGCTGGATCCGCACCGGCGATGCGGGGTACATGGACGAGGATGGCTATCTGTTCATCCACGACCGGATGAAGGACATGATCATTTCAGGCGGCGAGAATATCTACCCCGCCGAGGTCGAAAGCGCGATTTTTGGCCACCCCGCGGTGCAGGAGGTCGCGGTGTTCGGCATCCCCGACGACAAATGGGGCGAGAGCGTCAAGGCAGTCTGCGTTCCCAAACTTGGCATGACGGTCGACGAAGCCGACATCATCGCTTGGGCGCGCGACCGCATCGCCCCCTTCAAATGTCCGCGCAGCGTCGATGTGATCGATGCTTTGCCAAGGAATGCATCGGGCAAGATTTTGCGCAAGGATTTACGAGCGCCTTATTGGGCGGGGCGCGAGCGGATGGTGAATTAGACCGGCGGATTTGCGATCCGGTTGTCGCGCATCGCTTCGGGTTGCGTTGTGACCGTCACGTTCAACTCCGCCAGTTCCTCGGGCACGTAATAGTGCAGCTTCGTCCCGCGATACGCTGCCCACACGGTCTCGGCGATCGCATCGGCGGGAATCGGGCGCCACATGCCTGTGACCGGAAGTTTTGCCTTTTGAGCGGGATCGAGCATCCCGGTGTCGATAATCCCCGGCAGTACGTCGGCCGCTCTTACGCCGTCGGGAGCGAATTCAACGGCTAACGCTTCGGTAAGGCCTTTGATCGCATGTTTCGTGGCCGAATAGACCGCCATGTTCGCGACGCCGAAAATGGCCGATCCCGACGCGGTCGAAAAACAGAGCGAGCCTGGCGTGCCTTTCAGCAACGGATAGGCGGCGTGGATCAGGCTGAGGCCGCCAAGCAGATTGACGCTGACGACCTGCTCGATCTGTTCCCAGCCCATGTTGGCAAAGCTTCCCTTGGCGTCGATCCCGGCATTGTTGTGCAGAATGTCGAGTGAGCCTCCCGTGATCTCGCCAACTTGGGCCACCACCGCGAGCACGTCGGCGCGGTTTGAAATATCGACCGTCGCGAACAGCGCGGCGTCGCTGCCGAGTTCATCCGAAAGCGCCGCCAAGGCTGCTGCATTCCAGTCGACACAGGCGACGAACCAACCATTCCGTGCGAAAAGCCGCGCGGTGGCAAGGCCGATGCCGGACGCCGCGCCGGTAATCAGAATGCTCTTTCTGTGCCTCATGCGACTATCTCTCCATCCCGTCCTGGCTACGCCGCGATTTGACGATGCCGCGCCCTTGCGAACCCTTCGCGCGCCACGCATCGCGCCAGCCACGCCTTTGTCGCTTCCCCCAGCATGTCGTCCGCGTCCAGCGTCGTCGCCAGAAAAGCGGCATAGCCCGTCACGATATCGGCAATCGTGAACCGCCCCGCGACCAGCCATTCGCGGCCGTCGCGCAGCACCGATTCGATGCTTTTCGCGCGCCCGCCGAAAAATGCTTTGTAATCGTCGACCGCTTGGGAGAGGCGTCGCTCCTTGGGTTCGACACGCGTATAGCGGATCATGATCGCCAGCGGAAAGGTCAGCGTCGCGTCGCTGCGGTGCAGCCAGTTGCGATAGTCCCAATAATCGGCCTCGTCGCGTCGCACTTCCAGCGGCGTCCCCTCGGCGATGCGTTCGCAGATCGCAGCGGACTCGGTCATCAGCCGCCCATCCTCGACCCAGCCCGGAATCGTCATCAGCGGGTTCACTGCGCGATAATCTGGCTCGAACGCGCGCGGGGGAAATCTCAGCAGACGCAGATCGACGTCGATCCCGGTTTCCTCGACCGCCCATAGGCAGCGCAGCGAGCGGGCGTCGGGACAATGATAGAGAATGGGGCGCATCAGGCGGCAACCTCCTTCGGTCGGTTGATATGGCGGCGATGTTCGCGCCAAGCGATGACCAGGCCGCTCGCGACGATGATCGGCGCGCCGATCCACGTCGTGCCGGCGGGCAGGGTGCCAAAAAACCACCAGCCGCATGCGATCGACCACAGCAGCGCCGAATAGTCCATCGGGATGACGACCCCCACCGGGGCGAGGCGCAGCGCGCCGGTCAGGCTCATTTGCACGACTGCGCCAGAAAAACCGAGTCCGAGGAGGAGCAACCATTCATAGCCGTCGTGCGGGGTGACGACGAAGGGCAGGGCGATCCCCAGCGGCACGATCGAAAGCAGGCTGAACCAAAAGACGATCGTCGTCGCATTCTCGGTCTGACCGAGGTCGCGGACGGCGATCGTGATGAGCGCCGTCATGACGGCACCGGTCAGGGCAACTAAAGTCCCAAAGCCATGGTCGCCGCCAAACCCGCCGGCAAAATTCGTCATCGGATCGAGGACCACAAGTACCCCGACGAAGCCGACGATCACCGCACCCCAGCGCTGCCAACCCGTCGCCTCTCCCAACAGCAGCGCGGCAAAGATGACGGCGAATATCGGCACCGACAGGCTGAACGTCGTTGCCTCGGCCATCGGGAGAAGGATCATTGCGCCGAAATTGCAGAACATTCCGCCAAGGCCCATCATCGCGCGGCGGGCGTGCGCACCGATGCGCTGCGTTTTCAGCGACGCGACGCCGCCGTGCGACAGCGCCCAGGCAAAGACGATCGGGATGACCAGCGCCTGGCGCCAGAACAGGCTTTCGATTACATGGATGCCGGCCTGGTCGATATATTTGACCAGCACGAACATCAGCGACAGGCTGGCCATCGCCAACAGCCGCAGCGCGATCCCGCCCAGATAATTTTGCGGCGCGGCGAAGGATTGGGCGGAGTCCATGCGGAATTGCGCATATCAGGCCGACCCGGCGGCGCAACCCGTGATCCCTCTTGCTCCGCCCTCGCAATCGGGCTAGTGGCCCACTCCGGCCTAGGGGTATAGCTCAGTTGGTAGAGCATCGGTCTCCAAAACCGAGGGTCGTAGGTTCGAGTCCTACTGCCCCTGCCAGGCCGGCCCAGAACGTCCCTTGACGTCCCAAAATATCCTGCCTCCGGCATTGAAAAATTGGCGGAAAAGCAATGGATTAGACGATCAAAATCGTCCCAGTGAGGCTTGCGCGGACCTTTCAGATTGCGCTCAGTTCGAGCATTTGTTGGGACGATTGTCGGCCACCTTTCATATCCGTGGCGCAGCTTCGATTCCTGAACGGCTGTTTCAAGTCCCGGAAGGCAGCTCTGCGACCCATCTCGTTCGTTCGGCTCGCGACGTTTGAACTTCGAGAGCAGTCATTCATGCGCGGTAGTGGATGCAAGCGCGCGTAAGCCGCCGCATGATATCAATGCCGGGATCGAGCTGCGCGCGCGATCTCGCCTCGCCGACCCTCGCACGGCGATCCCGTCCGTTATGATTTCGCGGAAGCCGAGAGCCTGCGGAAGGCCAAGCCGGGGTGCGGTTATCGCCAATGATAATATTCACACACAAGAGAGTGAATGTTGACTCTGGGGAAAGAGCGTCGCATATGAACAGGACGCCGACATTCGAACGGTGGTTCATGGGAGAGGTCATATGAGGGCAAAGCTTTTTGCATCCGCCTGCGCGGGCGCGCTGTTCGCAGTTCCAGCTTCGGTTGCAGCGCAGGACGCCGGTGAGACCGTCGCGCAAGCCGAGGGCGAAGGCGCCGGCAACGATATCATCGTCACCGCGACCCGCCGCGCCGAGCGCATTCAGGACGTTCCGATCAGCATTTCTGCCTTTTCGCAGGAAGAGCTGACCGAAAAGGGCATCGTCGGTTATGAAGGCATCGGGCGCGAGACACCCGGCGTCGTGCTCAACAAGCCCACCGCCAACTTCAACAATTTCACCGCCCGCGGCATCGCGACCAACGGCTATAACGCCAACCTGCAAAGTTCGGTCGCGATCTATATCGACGAACTGCCGGTCTCGACGATCGGCAACACCACCGTCGTCGATCCGAACCTGTTCGACGTCGAGCGCGTCGAATTCCTGCGCGGGCCGCAGGGGACGCTGTTCGGGTCGGGCTCGCTGTCGGGCGCAATGCGCATTCTGCAGAAAAGTCCTGATCTCAATGATTTCGATACGGCTGCGCTGGTCGATCTGGGGTTGACCGGGTCGGACAGCGTCCGCCAGCGCTATAATGCGATGGTCAATGTGCCGCTGATCGATGACAAACTCGCGCTTCGCGTCGTCGGTTTCTATCGCGACGAAGAAGGCTATCTCGACAATGTCGGGACCGGAGTGAAGAATTCGAACACGCTGATCGATTACGGCGGGCGCGCGACCTTGCTGTGGAAACCGACCGACCGGTTGTCGATCAAACTGCTCGGCTCTTACGAATATAGCAATCCCAAGGACAGTTCGCTGACCAGTCCCGGCCTCGGTCGCAACAAGCGGATTTCGGACGAGCCCGACCGTTTTACGGGCAAACAGCTCATCGCCAATGCGACGATCGACTATGAGTTCGACTTCGCCAAGCTGACAAGTTCGTCGACCTATTCGGATTTCGATCAGCGCTTTTATGTCGATTTGGCGGGCACCTTTGCCCCCGGATCATTCCCCGGTGCGCCGATCGCCTTTGGGCTCGACGCCGACGGCCGGGACAAGGTGTTTGTCCAGGAAACGCGGCTCGCCTCGACGCTCGATGGCCCTTTCGAATTCGTGGTCGGCGGTTTCTATCTCGATCGTCGCCGCGACGTCGATTTCCTCTATCGCTCGAACCCCGATTTCCTTGCCCAGCGCGGCCTGACCGGTCTGCCAGACAAATATTTCCAGAAGCTCTATACACACTCGAAGAGCACCGAAATCGCGGGTTTCGGTGAGCTGACTTACCGCTTCTCGGACAAATTTTGGCTGACTGGCGGCATGCGCTATGGCGAAACGGCGGCGCAGAGCTTTACCGAAGCGGGCGGCTATCTCGCGACCGCATTCGGCTTCAGCTACTATGACTATGCGCTGCTCGGTATTCCGGCAAACTTTAACACGTTCACGCCTTACGCCGCAGCCGAGGGCATCAAGGCGAAAGGATCTAAACCGTCTTGGAAGGCGAGCGCGACCTTCAAGCCGAGCGAAACGCTCACCACCTATGCGACCTTCTCGACCGGCTTCCGCGCGCCGATCGTCAACGCCCGCGCGGGTGCTGCCAGCCTTGTCGATCCGAATGACATCATCATCCCGTTCGGCGCGACGTCGGACAGCCTCAAAAGCTATGAAATCGGCGCCAAGGGCCGTTGGCTGGGGGGCCGCGTTTCGATCAACACGGCTTTCTACCTGATCGACTGGAGTAACATCCAGGCACAGGCGAACCGCGTGTCGGATTCGGTGCAGTTCGCCACCAACATCGGTGCGGCGCGCAGCAAGGGGTTCGAGTTCGAGGTCAATGTGGTCCCCGCGACCGGGGTGTCGATCGGCTTTAACGGCGCCTATAATGATGCCAAGATCACCAAGCTGTCGGCGGCGGAAGCGGCGATTTCGGGCGCGGTGCTCGGCCATCGACTGTCGGCGCCGCGGATTCAGGGGTCGGCTTATATGTCGTATAACTTCAAGCTGGCGTCGGACATCGACGCGATGCTCGCGGTCAATGCGCAACATATCGGCGCGTACAACAGCAGCTTTCCGAATACTCCGGGCCGCCCGACCGTGCCGCTCTCGACCTTTGGGAAAACCGATGCGTACAGCAACGTTAATCTCAGTCTGGGGCTGAAGAAGGGCGATCTGTCGGCGCAGCTCTATGTCGAGAATGTTCTCGACGATCACTCGATCACCTACATTCATCCCGAAGCCTTTCTGGTTAGCCGTTTCGGGACGATGCGGCCGCGCACCTTCGGCATCCGCCTCGGCTATAGTCTCTGACCGATGACTACCGCTGATCTCTCACCCTCCGCCGCGCCCGGTGCGCGGCCGAGTGGCAGGCCCGGGTTCGTTTTGGGGATGCTGTGCTTCGTCTATGTGCTGAACTTCCTCGATCGCCAGCTGCTGTCGATCCTGGCGAAGCCGATCCAGGACGCGTTGCAGATCAGCGACGGCCAGCTTGGACTGATCAGCGGCCTCTATTTTGCAATGTTCTATTGCTTCATCGCGATTCCGGTCGGCTGGTTTGCCGACCGGACCAGCCGCGTCGGTGTCCTCTCGGCCGCCTGTGCGATCTGGAGCGGGGCGACGATCGCGTGCGGCATGGCGGCGAATTACACGCAGCTCGCGGCGGCGCGCATGGTCGTCGGCTTTGGCGAGGCGGGCGGCGTCCCGCCGTCCTATGCGATCATCACCGACAGCTATCCGCCCGGCAAGCGCGCTGCGGCGCTGGGCATTTTCAATTTGGGTCCGGCGATTGGGGCTGCGGCGGGCGTCGCATTTGGCGCGGCGATCGCTGAGCGCTTCGGCTGGCGCATTCCCTTTATCGCGGTGGGCGCGATCGGCATCGTCACGGCGCTGGTCGTGTGGCTGACGGTACGCGAACCCGCCCGCGGTGCCACCGATGCGGCGGGCGCTGCCGCGAGCGCGCCCGCCGTTGAAAAGGCGCAATTCTGGCCGACGGTGCGGATGTTCCTGTCGAACCGCGTGCTGATGCTCGCGGCGCTGGGTAGCGGCGCGACGCAGTTCGTCACCTATGGCCTGGGCAATTTTGCGGTGCTGTTCCTGATGCGCGAAAAGGGGATGGTGCTGGGCGAAGTCGCGATCTGGTACGCGCTGGTGCTACTGATCGGCATGGGCGGCGGGATGATCGTGTCGGGCCGGGTGATTGACCGGATGGTGCGCAAATCGCGCGCCGGCTATGCGATCGCCCCGGCGGTCTCGCTGGCGGTGGCCATGCCATTTTATCTGGCGTTCGTCTGGGCGCCCGGCTGGCCGTTGGCGCTGGCGCTGCTCACCGTCGTGATGGTCTTCAATTATTTCTATCTCTCAGCCTCGGTCGCGCTGGTGCAAGAGGAAGTGAAGCCCAACCAGCGCGTCCTCGCCGGCGCGCTGTTGTTGCTGATCATGAACTTCATCGGTTTGGGCCTGGGGCCGACATGGGTGGGCTTTGCCAGCGACTGGTTCAAGGCGCAGGGCGACCTGCACGGGCTGCAAACGGCGCTTTATACGCTGACGCCTTTTTATCTGGTCGCCATCGCGCTGTTCCTCTGGCTCGCGCGGTTGCTGCGCCGTCAGGACGTTTCGCAGGAGGCACGCGCATGAAAAGGGCACACCGCTCGTTACTGGCGGCCGGGTTTTTGATGGCGGCGCCCGCTGTCGCCGCCGCACCGGTGGTCGAAGCTCCGGCCGGTACGCTGGAAGGCAAGGCGGCGGGCAAGATTCGCGTGTTCAAGGGCGTCCCTTTCGCCCAGCCGCCGGTCGGGCCGCTGCGCTGGAAGCCGCCTGTGGCGCTGCCGACGTGGCAGGGCGTCCGCAAGGCGCAGAGCTTTGGGGCGGCCTGCATCCAGCCACGATCGAGCGCCATTGGCATCTACACCAACCCGCCGGCCGAAGTGTCCGAGGATTGTCTTACGCTCAACATCTGGGCGCCCGAAAAGAGCAAGGACGCGCCGGTGATCGTGTGGATTCACGGTGGCGCGCTGACCAACGGGTACAGCCACGAAGGCATGTACGACGGCGCGAAGCTCGCGGCGCGCGGGGCGATCGTGGTGTCGATCAACTATCGGCTCGGCGCGCTCGGCTATCTGGCGCATCCCGAGCTCAGCAAGGAATCGGCCGACGGCGTGTCGGGCAATTATGGACTGCTCGACCAGATTTTGGCGCTGCAGTGGGTGAAGGCGAATATCGGCGCCTTTGGCGGCGACGCGGGCAATGTCACGATCGCGGGCGAGTCTGCGGGCGCGCTCAGTGTGATGTATCTGATGGCCGCTCCGCCGGCGCGCGGGCTGTTCCACAAGGCGATCGCGCAAAGCGCCTATATGATTTCGACCCCGTCGCTGAGGGAGGCTCGCCACGGTGAAATCGTCGGCGAGGACATGGGGACGAAAGTCGCTGCCGCGCTCGGCGCCGCTGACGTCGCGGCCTTGCGCGCGATGGACCCGGTGGCGCTGACCGACGGCGCGGCAAAGGCGGGCTATTTCCCGTGGGGTACCGTCGACGGCAAGATATTGCCGCGCCAGCTCGTCGACAGCTTCGACCGCGGCGAACAGGCACCGGTGCCGATGATCGCGGGCTTCAACATCGGCGAAATCCGCTCGCTGCGCATGCTCGCGCCGCCGCCGCCCGCCAATGCCGCCGCCTATGAAGCGGCGATCCGGGCGCGGTATGGCGATCTTTCCGACGCATGGCTCAAGCTGTATCCGGCGAGGGATCTCGGCGAGGCGATGCTCGCGGCGGCGCGCGACGCGCTCTATGGCTGGACGTCCGAACGGCTGGCGGTCAAGCAGACCGCGCTCGGCCAGCCCGCCTATCTCTACCTGTTCGACCATGGCTATCCGGCGACGAGCGAAGCCGGGGTACATGGTTTTCACGCCGCCGAAATCCCGTTCGTCTTCGGCACCGCGGCCGACACGCCGCCCTATTGGCCGAAAATACCCGACACCGTCGCCGAACGGCGTTTCGCGACCGCGATGGGCGATTATTGGGTGTCGTTTGCCCGGACCGGCAAGCCCGAGGCGGCGGGGCAGGCGGCGTGGCGTCCCTATGGCAAGGACGCGGCGTTTATGGCCTTTGCCGATATTCCGCGTCCCGGCGCGCGGCTGATGCCCGGCATGTACGCGCTGCACGAGGCGGCGATGTGCCGTCGCCGCGCCGCGGGTAACCTGCCGTGGAACTGGAATGCGGGCATTGTCTCGCCGGTCCTCGCGAAGGGCGCCGACTGTCCATGATTCACGGGAGCATGCAGGATTATCCGCTAACGCTGGACAAATTTCTCGACCACGCGGCCCGCTGGCATCCCGATGCCGAAGTTGTCACGGCGCGAGAGGATGGGCGTATCGACCGGGTCGGTTATGCGATGCTACGGACGCGGAGCCTTGCCATCTCGTCGTTGCTGACTGATTTCGGTATCGCGCAGGGCGACCGTGTCGCGACGCTGGCTTGGAACAGCCAAGCGCATGTCGAGGTGTGGTATGCGGTGATGGGCATCGGTGCAGTTTGCCACACGCTCAACCCGCGCCTGACCGGGCCGCAACTTGCGGCGACGGCGGTGCAGTCGGACGCGAAGATTCTGGTCGCGAGTGCCGATCTGCTGCCGCTCGCGCGCCTGATCGCGGATCGCGCGCCGGGGATTGAACGGATATTGGTGATCGATGGCGCGGTCGGCGAAGCTGCCGCCGCGGCGCCGCCCATCGCCGAACTCGAAAGCTTGATCGCAGGGGCCTCCGACGACGCGGTGTGGGGCGACTTTCCCGAAACCGCTCCCTCGGGCCTGTGCTTCACATCGGGAACGACCGGCGCGCCGAAGGGGGTGACCTATACCCACCGCGGCAGCTTCCTGCATACGCTGCGCACGCTGCAGGCCGATGTGATGGCGTTCACCGCGCGCGACGCGGTGCTGGCGGTGGTGCCTATGTTCCATGCCAATGCCTGGGGTCTGCCCTTCGCCTTGCCCGCGGTCGGCGGCAAGCTGGTGCTGCCCGGGCGGCAGTCCGACGGTGCCAGTCTGGCGCGCCTGATTGCGGCCGAGGACGTCACCATCGGGGTTGGCGTACCCACTGTGTGGCTCGGCCTGGTCGAGCATCTTGAGGCGGCGGGAGGCGAACTGCCATCGCTGAAGCGCATCATTGTCGGCGGGGCGCCGATGGCGCCGGCGCTGATGGAGCGGATCGAGCGCCGGTTGGGGGTCACGATCCAGACGAGCTGGGGCATGACCGAATTGTCACCGTCGGGCACCGTCGCACCGCCGAACGATCCGCACCGATCCGCGGCGGTGTCGGGCCGCCCCGCGATCGGCGTCGATCTGCTTCTGACCGACGCCGATGGCGCTGCGCTCGCGCAACAACGCGGCGGCGAGGGGCATCTGCGCGTCCGCGGCGCCGCGGTGGTCGAACGCTATTTCGGCGAAGATCGTCCGGCGACCGATGCCGACGGCTGGTTTCCAACCGGCGATCTGGCGCGTATCGATGCCAAGGGCAATCTGATCATCACCGGCCGCGCCAAGGATCTGATCAAATCGGGCGGCGAGTGGATCAACCCGGCCGAAATCGAAGCCGTCGTCGGGGCGCTGCCCGAAGTATCGCTGGCCGCGGTCATCGGCCGCGAGGATGCGAAATGGGGCGAGCGTCCCGTGCTGCTGGTCGAACTATGCGGTGATCAGTCGATCGACGATGCGGCGCTGCTGGCGCCGCTGGCCGGGCGGGTGGCGCCGTGGTGGATTCCCGATGCGGTGATCCGGCTTTCGGCCATGCCGCTGGCGCCCACCGGAAAAATCGATAAAATTCGCTTGCGGAACGAATATGGAGCGGGTTGAGCCAATGGGACGCGCCGCGCGGCTGGCCGCCGGGAAACAGGGATCGGAAAATAACATCGTGGCAGAGCAGGTGAAATCGCGGCGGCGATCGACCAAGGCCGAACAGCGCGCCGACACGATGGAGCAGATTCTCGACGAGGCGGAGTATCTTTTCTCGAAACACGGCCTGCACGGCGTGACTTTGAAAGATGTGGCGAAGCGGGTTGGCGTCCACCACACCCTGTTGAATTACTATTTCGCCGACAAGAAAACGCTGTTCGACGAGGTATTCGCCCGGCGCGCCGTGATCACCAGCACGCGGCGGATGCAGGCGCTCAATGACTATGAGCAGGCGGTCGGCACCAAGCCGACGGTCGAGGGCGCGCTACGCGCGTTTCTCGACACCGACCTCGATCTTTATATCGAGGGCGGCGAGAGCTGGAAGAATTACGGCGCGCTGGGCGCGCTCGTCGCGAACTCGCCCGAATGGGGCGCCGAACTGATGGACTCGCATTTCGACCCGGTCGTGCTGCGCTTGATCGACATATTGAAAAAGGCGCTGCCCGATTGCCCGGAGAAGGATATTTTTTGGGGCTATCACTTTGTGACGGGTGCGTTGATGGTGACGCTTGCGCGCACCGGGCGGATCGACAAATTGTCGGGCGGCCTTTGTAAATCGGACGATTTCGAGGCGATCAAGGCGCGGATGGCGTCGTTCATGGCAGCGGGTTTCTTGCAAATCTGCGGCGCACCGCGGGTGCCCGCCTGAGTCGTCGCCGGATAAAGACGCGGGCCTGTGCACATCTATAATATTAACTAACGAGTGAGTGAATGGAGTAATGACATGACGGGCGAGCGGGATATGTTGCCAATGGCTGGGCGGGTGGCGATCGTAACCGGGTCGGGCGGCGGGCTCGGCCGATCGCACGCGCTGTATCTGGCCAGCCAAGGCGCGCGCGTTGTCGTCAACGATCTGGCGCTGGCCGCCGCCGAGACGGTCGTCGCCGAGATCGAGAAAAATGGCGGCGAAGCGATCGCCATTGGCGCATCGGTGACCGATGACGCGGCGATCGGCGCGCTTGTCCAGCGCACCGTCGATCGCTGGGGCCGGATCGACATATTGGTGAACAATGCGGGCATCCTGCGCGACAAAAGCTTTGCCAAGATGAGCCTGGACGATTTCCGCCTGGTGGTCGATGTCCATCTGATCGGCGCCGCGATCTGTTGCAAAGCGGTGTGGGATATCATGCGCGCGCAGCAATATGGGCGCATTCTGATGACGACGTCATCGTCGGGGCTGTGGGGCAATTTCGGCCAGGCCAATTATGGTGCGGCCAAGATGGCGCTCGTCGGGCTGATGCAGACGCTCGCGATCGAGGGGGAGAAATATGGCATCCGCGTCAACGCCCTCGCGCCGACGGCGGCGACGCAGATGACCGAAGGCGTGCTGTCCGATGCGAGCCTCGACCTCCTGGCACCCGAACTTGTCAGTCCCGCGTTGCTGGCGCTGGTCGGCGACGATGCGCCCACCCGCACGATCCTGTGCGCCGGCGCGGGCCATTTCGCGTGCGCTGACGTGACCTTGTCGAACGGCATTTTTGTCGGCGCCGGCGCCGCGGCGGGGCAGCGTCTGCTCGCCGATTGGGAACAGGTCGCCGATCGCGACGGCGCCGTTATTCCCGCCTATGGCTTTACGCAAGCCGAACGTGAGGCAGAGAGCGCGACCGCTCAGTTACAAATGCTCGCCGATCGTTGAGGCTGGCGCCCCGGTCATTGTACCGGGGTCGGCCAATACGTGTCATCGAGATCACCGCAGAGCGTCCATCGTCGCGCCGACTCGATGGTCGCGCAGTCCGACGAGTGCCGGATGAAGTACACCGCAGTTGGTACCAATGAACGAATTTGTCTCAATTCATCCTAGAAAATATGTCATTGATCGATAATCGACAAAAAGGTCCCGATAGACGCCACCGCAGCCCAAAAACTTTAGGGTGAATTTACTGGCCTTGCACATATTCTACGAGGCGTTTTATAAATAAATCAGCGCCTTATAACAGGGCTTCGAGTCTGGTTGTCCCTGCCAGACCATATATCACCAAGAGGCCACGTCCTCGCCCGCGAACGATGCGGGTTTTCAAGCCCGGGACGGCCCGGCAGCTTTGAAGGAGGCTGTCATGGCCTGGATCTATCTTACCATCGCCGGTGTGCTCGAAATCGTCTGGGCATTTTCGATGAAACAGTCGGAGGGCTTTTCAAAGCTCGGTCCGTCGCTGGTCACAATCGCCGCGATGATCGCGAGCTTTGCCTTGCTGTCGCTGTCGATGAAGTCGTTGCCGCTCGGCACCGCCTATACGATCTGGACCGGGATCGGAGCGGTCGGAGCGTTTCTTGTCGGGATTTTCGTGCTCGGCGAACAGGCGAACGCGATGCGGATCACGGCGGCCCTGTTGATTGTCGGCGGGCTGGTGCTGATGAAGATGTCGTCGCCCGCCTGATGCGCTTTCAGATCAGGATATGGCAGATGTCGGGCGTCGGGCGGACGATACCGCGCGCCAATCGCGTCAGCGCGCTTTCGTCGACCCGCGAGGTATCGGTTAGTTCGACGCGGAAACGGCCATGGAGCGCGCGGACGGTGCGTACATTCGCCGCTCCGCCCAGCGCGCCGACGATGTCGCCGGGCAGCGTGGCTTGTTCGATGTTGCCGGTGCGCTGGGGCGGCGGAGTCGCTGGCGCGGCAGCCGCGCCGCCTACCAACGCGCCGCGAATTTCCTCTGCGACGAGGTCGGCGATCGGCCCGAGCACTACCTGTGCCGCCTTTTCCGACGGGCGGATGATGCCGCGCGCGCCAAGCGCCGTCAGCGCGGCATCGTCGATCGCCGTCTGATCGGCGACGATCAACCGCAGCCGCGTCGTGCAGGCGTCGACGCTGACCAGATTGGCGGCGCCGCCAAGCGCCGCGACAAAGGCGCTGCCCCGTGCGCTGCCGGCAGATGCCAGCGCAGCCTCGGCGACCTCGCCCCGCTCGCGGCCCGGCGTCGTCAGGTCAAAACGCCGGATGAAAAAGCGGAATAGCCCGTAATAGAGCAGCGCATAGACGGCGCCGATCGGCAGCAGCAGCCACGGCCGGGTCGCAAGGCTGAAGTTCAGCACATAGTCGAACAACCCCGCCGAAAAACCAAAGCCGAGTTTGATGTCGAGCGCGTTCATCAGCGCCATCGAGGCGCCGGTCAGCAGGGCGTGGATCGCATAGAGCAACGGCGCGACGAACATGAAAGTAAACTCGATCGGTTCGGTCACTCCGGTCAGAAAGCTGGTGAAAGCCAGGCTGAAGAGCATGCCGCCGACCGCCTTGCGCCGTTCGGGCCGTGCCTCGTGATACATGGCGAGGCAGGCGGCGGGCAGGCCGAACATCATTACCGGGAAGAAACCCGACATGAACGCGCCCGCATTGGGGTCACCTGCAAAGAAGCGGCGCAAATCGCCCGTCGCGCCGCCGAAATCGCCGACGACGAACCATGCCGCATTGTTTATGATATGATGAAGTCCGGTGACGATCAGCAACCGGTTGAGTACGCCATAGACGAACAGGCCGGTGCCGCCGCTTTCGACTACGGTGTGGCTGGCGGTGTCGATCGCGCCGCTGATATGCGCAAAGCCATAGCCGAGTAGCGCGGCGAGCAGCAGTCCGGCGACGCCGCTGACAATCGGCACGAAGCGGCGGCCGCCGAAAAATGCGAGATATTCGGGCAGCGCGATCGTCGCGAAGCGGTTGTAGAAATTGCCCGCGATCAGTCCTGATAATATGCCAATCGGGACCTCGAGCTTGTCGATCTGGGTGAGCGCCCAGGTCTTCGCTGCAAGCGCCGCCGCGGCGTCGGGCAGTCCGGCGCTCACATCGGGCGGTGCGACCATGAAGGTTTGCGCGCCAGTCGTCGTGACGAGATAGCAGACCACGCCGGCGAGCGCCGCGGCGCCGTTGCCGTCACGCGCGAAGCCGACCGCGACGCCGATCGCGAACAAGATGCCAAGGTTGTCGAAAATCGCCGCGCCTGCCGCCGAAATGAAAGCGATGTCGAGCAGATCGGGCTGGCCGATGCGCAGCAGCAGTCCCGCGATCGGCAGCACTGCGATCGGCAGCATCAGCGCGCGGCCGAGCGGCTGGAGCGCTTCGAGCATCTTTCTCATCGACGTGTCTCCTCAAATGCGCGGGCGAGGGCGCGAACCTCTGCCGCCGATTTGCATTGCAGCGCGAGTTCGGCATGCGCGCGCGCTTCGATCAGGGTCAAGCTGCGCACGATCTGCTTCGCTTCGGCGACGAAGCCGGGGACCGCAGACAATTCGGTCGCACCCAGACCGATCAGGATCGGCAGCGCCGCAGGGTCTGATGCGAGTCCGCCGCACACCCCGACCCAGCGACCGCGCGCGGTCGCGAGGCGGCAGGTTTCGCCAATCATACGGAGGACCGCGGGGTGCATCGCGTCGACCCCGGCGGCGACGGCAGAATTGCCGCGGTCCATCGCCAGCACATATTGGGTGAGGTCGTTGGTGCCGATCGACAGGAAATCGGCCTCGACAGCGAGCAGGTCGGCAGTCATCGCCGCCGCGGGCGTTTCGACCATTACCCCGACTTCGACTGGCTCCGAAATCCTCAGTTCGGCGCGGAGGCGGTCGACCAGCACGCGCACTTGGCGCAGTTCGTCGATGTTTGCGACCATCGGGATCATGATCTTGCACTGACCAACGGGTTCGACGCGCAGGATCGCGCGAAGCTGCGTCTCGAGTAGCGCAGGGTTGGCGAGTGCGACGCGGATACCGCGCTGGCCGAGCGCCGGATTCTCCTCGGCTTCGATCGGGATATAGGCCGCGGGCTTGTCGCCGCCGATGTCGAGCAGGCGGATGATCACCGGCATGCCTGCCAGGGCATCGGCGATCGCCTGATAGGCGGCGTGCTGTTGATCTTCGGACGGCGCGGTGTCGCGGCCGAGGAAAAGGAATTCGCTGCGGACGAGTCCCGATCCTTCGGCGCCCTGCCTGGCGGCCAGCGTCGCATCATCGGCGGTGCCGATATTGGCGAAGATTTCGATCCGGGTGCCGTCTGCGGTCTGGCAGGCGTCGTTTGCTGCCGCCTTGGCAGCGTCGCGCCGCGCTTCGCGTTTTGCCAGCCGCGCGGTAAAGGCTTCGGCATCGGCGGGGGAGGGCGCTACCGTGAGATGGCCCATCTCGGCATCGAGCAGCAGCGGCGTGCCGTCTTCGACCGCGCTCAAGCCATCGCCCATCGCGACGATCGCGGGCAGGCCCATGCCCGCGCACAGGATCGCGACATGCGACGTCGGCCCGCCGCGCGAAAGGCAGATGCCCGCGGGCTTCGCGGCGGCGAGGGTCATAAGCTGCGACGGCAATAAATCGTCGGCGACCACGATCGCGCCGGCGGGCAGCACCGCGCCGTCGAGCGGTGTGCCGGTCAGCACCGAGAGCAGCTGGCGCTCGATATCGACCAGGTCGTCGATGCGTTCGATCAGATGCGCGTTGCCCGTTGCCCGGATCGCGTCGATCTGGTCGTGGATGGCGCCGCGCCAGGCGAAACCAGCGCTGCTTCCGTCAGCGATGCGGGTGTCGGCTCCCGCAAGCAGTTCGGGATCGTCGATCAGCGCGAGATGCGCTTGCATCACCGCCGCGACGCTGCTGCTTTCGCTGTCAGCGCGCGAAGCGATCCGGCCGCGAACATCGTTACGCGCCGCCAACAGCGCAGCGCGCTCCTCTGCGGCACCCGAGCCGTCGCGCGCCACTGCGATTTCAGCCTGCCGCAGACGGGCAGTGGGGCCTATCGCGAGCCCCGGCGAGGCGATCACGCCCCCGATCTGTCCGTCGCGCAGCGGTTCGATGGCGACGGCCGGCGCTTGTGCGGCGGCGGACGCGGCTTCACCCATATCGCTGTTCAGCAAGGCGACGATCGCGGCGAGCGCCGCCTCGGCATCGTCGCCGCGCGCTTGCACGACGACCTCATCGCCGAAACGCGTCCCGAGCGCGAGCAGCCCGACGGTGCTGCGTGCGTCCCCGCGCTTGTCGCCGTTCAGCAGATAAACCTCTGCCTCGAACCCCCGCGCCGCCTCGCCGATGCGCGCCGCGGGGCGCGCATGGATGCCGTGCGGCAGCGACAGCGTCACCTTGTGCTCGACCACCGTACCGTCGTCCGACCGGTGCCGCGTTTCGGCCTGCACGGGGACGAGGGTCATCAGTGCTTCGCACGCACCGATCGCACAGTCGATCGTGCGGCGGCTGATCGCAAAGGCTTCGGCGTTGGTCACGATCACCGGCGTGATCAGGCTGGTCGCGGCCAGCGCGACGGCATCAAGGTCGAATTGGATCAGCGGGTCGCCGCGCGCGACCTTCTGGCCGATCGCAACCAGCGAAGTGAAACCCTCGCCCTTCAACATCACGGTGTCGAGCCCGATGTGGATCAGCACCTCGGCGCCTTCAGTGCTGCGCAGCGAGATCGCATGACCGGCATCGTGCAGCGTCACCACCTCACCATCAAAGGGCGCAAAAACCGTATCACCGAGCGGCTGGATCGCGACCCCATCGCCCATCATCCGCTGCGCAAACACCGGATCGGGGACGCTGTCGAGTGCCGAGGCCCAACCTCTGAGCGGAGAGGTGATAATCAGGCTCATCGGCAATTCCTATGGTGCGGCTTGGATGAAAGTCGGCGTGGACGCGAACACCTGGGCGCCGTCGATCCATGTCGCGCGCGGCATCAGCGCGGCGTCCAGCCACGCCCAGTCGGCGCGGCGACCCGATGCGATCGCGCCGATGCGATCCTGCAACGACAGAAAAGCGGCGGGGGTCGCGCTGGCCATCGCCGATACGTCGGGTACCGGCAGGCCGGTGACCTCCACCGTCTTGCGCAGCGCCGATGCCATGTCGAGATGGGTACCGGCAAGGGTGCCGTCCTCGAAAATACAGACCCCGTCCTTCACCGCGATGCGCTTGCCTTGCAGGGTGAATTCGCTGTCGTCGGTGCCGACGCTGGGCATGGCATCGGTCACCAGCATGATGCGGTCTATCCCTTTGGCGTTCACCGCGAGGCGGACCACCGCCGGGTGGAGGTGGACGTCGTCGACGATCAGCCCGCAATATGTATCGGAATCGAACGCCGCGCCGACCGCGCCGGGTTCGCGGTGGTGCAACGGCGACATGGCGTTGAACAAATGAGTGAACCCAGAAAGCCCGGCGGCGATAGCGCGCTGCGCTTCCTCATAAGTCGCGTCGCTGTGTCCAGCGCTGACGATCACGCCATGGCTGACAAGCGTCCGAATGTCCTCGTCGTCGCAAAGTTCGGGCGCCAGCGTCAGCATTACGCGCCCGCGATGCGGTGCGGTCAGCGTGGCGAGCGTATCGGCGTCGAGGCGGCGGATCCGGTGCGCCTCATGGATGCCCCGCTTCACCTCATTGATAAACGGCCCTTCGATATGGATGCCGATCACCCCCGGCACGCCGCTTTCGATCGCGGTATCGACCGCAGCCATGGCAGCGGCGATCTGCGCCGGGGTGTTGCTGATCAGCGTCGGCAGGAAGGCGGTGGTGCCGAACCGCGCATGCGCCGCGCCGATCGCGGCAATCGCGTCGACATCGACCTGATCGTTGAACAGCACACCGCCGCCGCCATTGACCTGGGTGTCGACGAAGCCGGGGAGCAGCCAGCCACCCTCCAGATCGATCGCCTGGTCGGCGGGCTCCGTCCCGGCGCTGGTAACGGCAGTAACGACGCCGTCAGTCACGGCAATATCCGCCGCGCCGACGGCGCCGTCCGGCAGTGCGACCCAGCCGTTTTGAAAGCGATAGATCATAGCGTCTCGGTAACCTTGTTCAGATGCGGAGGCGAGTCGGGGTTGCACCCCCGCGCCAGCGCCAGCGCGCTCGCCATGCGATAAAAGCTCTGGATCATCAGGATCGGTTCGATCGCCGGATGCGCGGCGATGGCGGGAAGATCGCCAAGCCAGGGGTCGGCGAGCAGGACGGTCGCGCCGCGTCCGCGAAACTCGTCGGCGACGTCGCGCACGCTGACAGCGGTGCGGTCGCTGCCGCCCAGCGCCAGGATGTGAAAGCCCTTGCCGACGATTGTCATCGGGCCGTGACGCACTTCGGCGGCGCTGAAACATTCAGCGTGGAGGGCGGACGTCTCCTTGAACTTGAGCGCGGCCTCCTGCGCGATGCCGAGGCCGTAGCCGCGACCGAGAACAAAAAGATTCGTGGCATCGCGGTAGGCGGCGACCGCGGGGGACCAGTCGAGGGCGAAGGCGTCGGCGAGGCGGGCGGGAAGCGTATCGAGCGCATCGGTGAGCGCCGCATCTTGCGACCCATGCTGCGACCAGTGCCGCAATGGCGGCAAGCGAGCAGATATAGGATTTGGTTGCCGCCACCGAGCGTTCGACCCCGGCGGACAGCGGGATCACGACGTCGGCGAGATCGGCAAGCGGCGTGTCCGCGGCATTGATCAACGCGACGACGAAGGCACCGGCGTCGCGTTGCTGCTCGACCGCGGCAAGCAGGTCGGGGCTTTGGCCCGATTGCGAAATCGCCAGGCACAGCCGGTCACCGGTAACCGACGGAGCATCATAGAGCGACGCGATCGACAGCGCCGCGGATGCGGTCGGTGTCCCGGTCATCGTTTCGATCAGATATTTTGCATAGGTCGCAGCGTGATAGGATGAACCCCGGGCGCAGGTGACGACGACCGTCGGAGGGGAAGCGCGAAGGCGATGCGCGATGGCGGCGAACGCTTCGCGATTCGCTCCCAGCATTTGTCCGACCGCCGTCGCTGCTTCGCCAGCTTCCTGCGCCATCACCGTTTGTCGTCCGTCCAGCGCGGCGCTCAGCGTCATCCTTCTTCCCTCCGGATCGGGCGGCTCTGCGGCGCTCGATACATTGGTACTATATAGGTTATATAAAACTCATCAAGATGTATGTTCAAAAATTCCGATTTTGATGATCTGGCCCAGCGACGGCTCTTCCCTCGCGCCACTTAACGACGCGCGTGCTGCCGGGGCGTCGTGCGCTTTTCGGCAGCTAGTTCAGCCGTTGAGCTCCGCAACGACGTCATAGGCGTCGCCGCGATAATAGCTTTGGGTGAATTCGGCGGTGCGCCCGTCGGACAGAAAGCCACGCCGTTCGATGAACAGTCCGGGCATACCGGGCTCGATACCCAGAACCTCGGCTTGTTCGGCGGTGAACGCGATCGCGCGCAACCGCTGCAACGCGCGCGCGGGCAAATGACCTGCCGCCTCCAGCGCGTCATAAAGCGACGCGCCCACGGCCTCGACCGAGGGCAGGCAATAGGCCGGTATCGTGGCGTATTCGAGCGCCATCGACGTATCGTCGGCGTAGCGTATGCGGTGGAAACGATAGACGAGCGATCCCGGCGACAGACCGAGCGACAGCGCCTCTTCGGGGGTCACCGCGCCCGCAGTCTTGCTGACCCATTTGCTGGTCGGCTTGCGTCCGCGCGACACCATATCCTCCGAAAAGGAGGTGAGCTTGGAGAAGCTTTTTTCAACGCGTGGCCGGGTCACAAAGGTCCCGGCGCCGCGCCGCCGTGCGACGATGCCGTCGGCGACCAGCCCGTCGATCGCCTTGCGCACGGTGATGCGTGATACCTCGAATTCCTCGGCAAGGTCGCGTTCGGTCGGGATCGCCTCTTCGGGCTTGACCATCTGCCCGTCGATCGCACCGCGTAAAACTTTCTGCAATTGCAGATACAGCGGTGTCGGATCGTCCTTGTGGAGCGGACCCGTGCGTTCGATCAGTGACAAGGACGTTGCTCCACCTGATTGCCCCGGCGTGATGGCGATAAGACCAGTGCCGCGATGACATGTGTTGCATTGGTATCGTCGCGTCAATCTCTGTCGCGATCATTTCCGCCGAACGGGCAGGCTTGTTGCGTCGAGAATGACCGATCCAAGCTGTTGTCCGCCCCGTTCCGGTACCAATGTAGCGCGGCGTTGCGATCTTTTTGGTATTCTCGGCGTCCCGTGGAAAGGCGGGATTGTGACAGGACCAATTCGACTGCCCGCAGTCGAAGGCGTATCCGCTGAAAAGAAATGGCGGGCAGTGTCCCGTTCGACAAAAGATACTAATATAATACCAATCGAAGGCGATGAGATGAAACGAACGACAACAATAAGCCTTGAATTATGTGAGATTCCTTCGAACCTGTCCAGCCCAAAAGACATTGACCCGCTGTTTTGACCATGACAAATTAAATACAAATTTTGACGGGGAGAATATTATGCGAGCGGTGGGTTGGACGGCATTGGTCGTCGCGGCGCTGTTGGCGCCGCAGGCAAGCGCTGCCGAGACATCGCCGCAGGCGGTGCTTGACCGCTTTGCCGAAACGATAGGTTATCGGCTCGAGGTCGTCGATAACCGTCCGATCTGCCCGCCCGGCATCGACGCCTGTTTCCTGTCGACGATCACGCTGACGATCCCCGAAAATTTGCCCGATGCGCTGCCGACAGACGGCCTCTCGCTGTATTTCAGCTTCGTCAATCCGCTGCCGCTCGTCGAAAGCCACATTTTTACGCATCGGCTGGTCAACGGCGATGTCCAGCAACTGACGCTGAAGCCCGGCGTAGAGCTGCGCCCCGGCGCCAAGTATCAGGTCAAATTATGGGGTGTCGGCGCCAATTTTTCCAAGGCGTTCGCGATGCCCAACGCCTACCTGGTCGCGGATGGTCTCGAACCGCGCACGATCGCTGCGACGCGCGCCATCATTGATCCCGAGACCGGGCTGGAGCGTCTGCCCTTCGTTGGGCCGATGACCGACGAGGCAAAGCTGGCAACCAAGAGCGACGCCGACAAGACCCGATGGCTGACCGCCGAGCGCGCGTTTGCGTTGCAAGCCGAGCGACAGGCGCCCGCCGCCTCGGGGATCGCAATCCTGCCCAAACCGGTGAAGGCGATGCAGGGCAAAGGCGCGGCGGTCGACTTGCGCCAAGGTGTTGCTCTGACGCTGTCCGGTGTCGAACGGGGCGTCGTTGCACCGGCCTTGGCGGCACTCGATGTTGCCGGGAACGGCTTGCTGCCACTGACGGTCCGTATCGATGCTGCAGCCGTAACGAAGCCCGAGGGCTATGTCCTTGACGTCAAGGCATCGGGGATTGCGATCACCGCGCATGACGCGGCGGGGGCGAGCCATGCGCTGCGGTCGCTCGCCCAGCAGGCGGCGTTCGAAAATGGCAGAATGAAACCGCTGTGGGTCGAGGACGCCCCCGAATATCGTTTTCGCGGGCTGCACATCGACTTGGGTCGCAATTTCCATGGCCGCGACCAGATATTGAAACTGATCGAGGCGATGGCGGCGTACAAGCTCAACAAGCTGCACCTCCATCTGGCCGACGACGAAGGCTGGCGGATCGAGATTCCGGCGCTTCCCGAACTGGCGGAGATCGGATCGAAACGCTGTCACGATCCCACGGAGCAGACTTGCCTGTTGCCGCAACTGGGGGCGGGACCGGATGGGGCGGGGGGCGTCAACGGTTATCTGACTGCCGCCGACTATGTCGCGATCGTGCAAGCAGCGGCGGCGCGGCAGATCGAGGTCATTCCGTCGATCGACATGCCCGGCCACAGCCGCGCCGCGATCCGGGCGATGGAGGTTCGCCATGCGCGCCTGTTGGCCGCGGGCAAGGCGGAGGAGGCCGAAGCCTTCCGCCTGATCGATCCGGCGGACACGACCGAATATCGCAGCATCCAGCACTATAACGACAATACTCTCAACGTCTGCCTGCCCGCGACCTATCGCTTCGTCGACACGGTGGTCGATGCGCTCGCCGATATGCACCGCCAGGCAGGCGCGCCGCTCCATACCTTCCATCTCGGCGCCGACGAAACCGCAGGGGCGTGGGTTAAATCGCCCGCGTGTCAGGCAATGATCGCCGAAAACGGCGGCGACGGGGGCAAGCTCACCCCGCGCTTTATCGAGCGGGTGGCGAGCGGACTCGCTGCCAAGGGGCTGCGCACCGGGGGGTGGAGCGACGGGATGGGGCATACCGATCCCGCGAAGATGCCCCAAAATGTGCAAACGAACATCTGGGGTGTGCTCCACACTGGCGCCATCCGCGAGGCGCATGATCAGTTGAACCGCGGCTGGGACGTCGTGCTGTCGATTCCCGACCTTGGTTATTTCGACATGCCCTATGCCCCGCATCCCGACGAGAGCGGCTATCATTGGGCGTCGCGCGGGGTGGACGACTATCAGGTGTTCGGTTTCATGCCCGGAAATCTTCCGGCGAACGCCGCCACGATCCGCAGCACCCATGCCGAGGGCAAGGCGATCGCGGACACGCCTGTGGTTCAGCCCGGGCGCCGGATCGCAGGTATTCAGGCGCAATTGTGGAGCGAGGTGACACGCACCGATGCGCAGGTTGACTATATGCTCTTCCCGCGGCTGCTCGCGCTCGCCGAACGCGCGTGGAGCCCGGCGCCATGGACGCCCGTCTATCACGCAGGCGCCAGCTACGAATGGAACGATGCGCGCGTCAAAAGTTTGAAACTGAAAGCAGGATGGCAGGATTTCGCGGGGCGCGTTGCGGCGCAGTTGCCGATGCTCGATCGAATGGGGGTTGCCTATCGCGTCGCGCCACCCGGCGCGCGGATCGTGGGCGGGAAGCTGGAAGCGAACAGCGTCTTTCCGGGGACGGTGACTGAATATCGGATCGGTGGGGGCGACTGGACGCGCTATGGAGGGCCGGTCGCGGTCAGCGGAGCGGCCGAATTGCGCAGCCGCTCGGCCGACGGCAAGCGCGCCAGCCGGACGGTCTTGGTCGAACCCGGCCACTAACGGGCAGGTCTAGCCCAAGGCGCGGCCGAAGGTCGTGATCGTCGGCCAGTCGCCGCCGGTCTCGACGCGCGCATCGATGCCATAGACAGCACGCAGCCGCTCTGCGGTCAAAACCGTAGCGGGGGCGCCATCGGCGACGATCCGGCCTTCGTCGATCAGCAGCAGCCGGTCGCAATAGCGCGCCGCGAGGGTCAGATCGTGGAGCACCGCGATCACCAGCGCGCCGTTCGCGGCTTCGGCTTGCAGCATGTCCATAACGTCGATCTGATGCCCCGGATCTAGGCTGGCGAGCGGTTCGTCGGCGATCAGCGCTGGCGCTTCGACTGCCAGCGCCCGCGCGAACAGCACGCGGGCGCGCTCGCCGCCCGATAGTTCGGTGGCGATCCGGTTGCGCAGGTCGAGCACGTCGGCGCGTGCCATCGCGCGCTCGATCGCCGCAACGTCGGTATCGGCGATCCGCGACATGGGGGCGAGGTGCGGCAGGCGGCCGAGCCCGACCAGCCGCTCGACCGTCAGCGGCCAGTGTAGAAGCTGTCCCTGCGGCACATAGGCGATCCGCCGCGCCAGTTCTGCGCGCGGCATCGCGGCGGCATGGACGCCATCGACCAAGACCCGGCCGGTCGCCGGGACGAGCGCAAGCATCGCGCGCGCCAGCGTCGATTTGCCCGCGCCATTGGGGCCGACGATCGCGGTCAGTGTGCCGGGGCTGAACGTGGCGCTGACGTCGCTAACGACGGCGCGGCGGGCCAGCGTCACACCGACATGGTCGAGGACCAGGCTTACCATAGCCGCCGCTCCCGCATCAGATGGATCAGGAAGACCGGGACGCCCAGGAAGGCGGTGACTACACCCAGTTTCAGTTCGTTCGTCGTCGGGATGATCCGCACCCCCAAATCGGCGAGGGTGAGTAGCGCCGCCCCGCCGATCGCCGAGGGCAGCAGGATCGCCGACGGGCTACGGTCGGTCAGCGGGCGGATCAGGTGCGGCACGATCAAGCCGACAAAGCCGATCGCCCCTGCCACCGCGACCGCGCCGCCGACCCCGATCGCGGTGCCGGTCAACAGCCGCAGGCGCGTGCGTTTGAGGTCGGTGCCGAGCGCCTGCGCCGCATCTTCGCCCAGCGTCAGCGCGTCGAGCGCGCGGCCGTTCCACAATAACATCGTCATTCCGATCGCGATACAGGGCAGCGCGATCCACACATGGCTGAACGACCGATTCTCTAGGCTGCCAAGCAGCCAGGTCATGATCTCCATCGCTGCAAAGGGATTGGGCGACAGGTTGAGCGCCAGGCTGGTTCCCGCGACCGCCAGCGTGCCGACGGCAATGCCGGCAAGGATCAAGGTCAGCGGGCTTTCGGCCTTGCCCGCCAGTATGAAGAGCAAAGCGAGCGACACGAGCGCTCCGCCCGTTGCGAGCAGCGGCAATATGATCGGATGAATTTCGGCCAGACCGAAATAGATCGCCGCCACCCCGCCGAGCGCCGCTGCGTTCGACGTGCCGAGCACCGAGGGTTCTGCGAGCGGGTTGCGCAGATAGCCCTGCAACGCCGCCCCCGCGAGCCCGAGCATCGCGCCGACCGCGAGCGCGAGAATTGTGCGCGGCAGGCGGAGGTCGAAAAGGATGATCGACGCGACCTTGTCGTTGCTGCCCATCGCAGCATCGATGAGACGCGCGACCGACAGGTCGACCGCGCCGAACAACAACGACGCGATCGCCGCAACGAGCGTGAGAGCAGACAGCGCTGTTATCAACGACCAGCGGGGCAGGGCAAAATGGCTCATGCGCCTCTTCTTTCGCGTATCGCAACCTGGGCCGCTATGCTGCGCGCCGCCTGGGTGTAGGCAGGGCTGCCGCAAACCGTCCATGCCTGCGGCACGCTGATCCGCGGAATGTCCTTCAACGCCGGATGGTGCAGCATTTCGCTCCCCTGATCGGTCACCTTGTCGGTCGCGCTTTCGACGATCAGATAATCGGGCTGGGCCGCGACCATCTCCTCAATGCTGAGCTGCGACAGCGGCGGCTTACCAAGCTTGCCCGCGAGGTTGGTCAGCCCGACGCGCGTCATCAGTTCGTCGATCAGCGTCCCGGTGCCGGTCATATAGCCGCGCCGTTGGTAATAGGCGGCGACACGTCCACGTCCGGGTTTGGGCAGGCCCGCGAGTTCGCCTTGCATCCGTGCGATCAGCGCCGCGCCGCGTTCGGGATGGCCGACAGCGACGGCTGTCTGGCGGATGGAGACATAGATTTCGTCGAGCGTGTTCGCGGTGTCGAGGTCGAGCAGCGGATAGCTCTGCTCGGGCAGCGCACGGAGCGCCGCGCTGCGGCTTGCGGGCATGCCAATGATCAGGTCGGGCTCGATCGCCAATATCTGCTCTGCCGAATTGCTGAGCAAAGGCAGTCCGCGCGCCTTCGCCGCTTCGCCCGACATTTCCAAGTCGGTGGCATTTTTCGTCAGCCCCGCGATCTGGCCGCGGTCGGCGAGCGCAAGCACAAGCTGATCGGCGCACAGGTTGATCGACACGATGCGCTGCGGAACGGCGGGCGTCTTTGCTGGCGTTGCAGTCGAGGCCGCCCATAGCGCCGCGCCGCCGCCGAGCAGCGCCGCAAGCGCCAACGGGCCGCGCCGCCGCATCAGAACTCGATCCCCGCCTGCGCTTTGACATTCTGTTCGCGGAACGGATGCTTCACCTGCGCCATTTCGGTCACCAGATCGGCGGCGTCGATCAGCGTCTGCGGCGCGTTGCGGCCCGTAATGATGACATGCGTCATTGCCGGCTTGGCGGCGAGGGCATCGAGCACCTCATCGACCGGCAGATAATCATAGCGCAGCACGATGTTGAGCTCGTCGGCAATCACCATCGCGTAGGAGGGATCGGCGATCATCCGTTTGACCTCGTCCCATGCCGTGCGGGTGACCGCGATGTCGCGCGCCCGGTCCTGGGTGTCCCAGGTGAAGCCTTCGCCCATCGGCTTGAATTCAACGAGGTCGGGAAAGCGGTCGAACACCGCCTTCTCGCCCGTCGCCATCGCGCCCTTCACGAACTGGACGACGCCGACCTTCATGTCATGACCGATCGCGCGGATCGCCATACCCAGCGCTGCCGAGGTCTTGCCCTTGCCGGGACCGGTGTGGACGATGACCAGCCCCTTTTCGACCGTCTTCGCCGCGACCTTCTTGTTCTGCGCCGCCTGAATCTTCTTCATCTTCGCTGCATGTTCCGCGTCGGTGCGGGCTTTCATCAGAAACGCGCCCGCACGCCGCCATAAGCGGCGCGGCCATAGGTGCCAAAGCCCGCCGCGGTGGCGTAATCCGCGTCGAACAGATTGTCGACGCGGCCATAAATCTCGAAGTTCCCACCGACGGGCAGGGACGCGCGAATGCCCGCGAGCGCATAGCCGTCGAGTCGCACGCTGTTGGCTGCGTCGTCAAAGCTGTCACCGACCAGCGTCACCGTCGCGCCGGTCGACAGGCCGAACGACCAGTCATAATCCGCCGAAACGCTGACGGCCTGTTCTGCACGGCGCGGCAGGCGCTTGCCGTCGAACGCCAGCCGCCCCGACCGGTCGCGCGCATCGATATAGCTGTAGGATGCGGTGACGTTCAGCGCATCGACGGGACGCAGGGCCAGCGTCGCTTCGACGCCTTTGGCGCGGGTGCGGTCGATATTGCCATAGGTGAAGGTGGCATTGTCATAATTGATCTGATCGGTGGTGTTGCGCAGGAATGCGGTGAGCGAAATCAGCGCGCGGCCGTCGGCGAGGCTCTGGTCGATGCCGGCATCATAGCTTTTCGATCGTTCGGGGCGCAGCGCCGCGTTGCCGCTGAACGCATCATAGAGCTGGTAAAGCGAAGGCGCTTTGAACCCCTCGCCATAACTCAACCGGACATTGGTCGCGCCGTCGTTGGGCGAATAATTGGCGTTGGCGCCCAGCGTCGTCGCGCCGCCGAACTGGCTGTGATCGTCGTGGCGGATGCCCCCGGTGACCGACAGACCCGCGAAGGGCTGGACGATGGCCAGCGCATAGACGCTGTCGATATTGGCGCGCTGGCTGTCGGTCGATCCAAAGCCGAAGAAATCATAATCGGGGCGCTCATGCTCATATCCGAAGATCAGCTTGGCCTGCTCCACGGGGGTGACGACGCCCTGATATTCGAAGCGTAGGTTGGTACCCGAATAGCCATAATCGGGCGCGGTGCCGCGGACGAAATAATAATCGCGGTCGTTGCGGAGATAGGTGAGAGCGGCACGGCTCGTAAAACGTCCGTCTAACAGGCCGAGGTTCAGCCCTGCATAGCCAACATATTGGTCGAGCTTCGCAATGTCGGGGCTGTCGGCGGGAGCGCCGAAGAAGCTGTCATAATCGAGGTCGGCGTTGATATAATAACCGCGCAGGTCAAGGCTGAGCGCGTCGCTGAACGCGATCTTGAGCCGCGCGTTGCCAGCGAAATTTTTATAGCCGTCCTTTTCGGTGCCCACCGCCGCCGACGAAATGCCATCGGTGCGGAAATAGGCGCCGCCGATGCCGCCTGATACGCGTCCGGCGGTGCCCGACACGTCGGCCTTGGCGGTGAGCGTGTCGCTGTAGCCATATTCGGCCGATGCATTACCGGCGAAGCCGTCGGCAGGAGTGGCGGTCGTAAGGCTGACGACCCCGCCGATCGCCTGACTGCCATGCACGACCGAGTTAGAACCGCGAAGCACCTCGATCCGGCTGATGTTGCCGGTGAGCAAATGGCCGAAATCATAACCGTCGCCGATCCCGCTCGGGTCGTTGACCTTCACGCCGTCGATCAGCACCAAAGTCTGCGTCGTTTCGGCGCCGCGCAGCGATATGCCCGAGACCGAACCGGTGCTGCCGGTGCGGCTGAACCGGACGCTCGGCGTGGTGGCGAGCAGGTCGACGACATCGACCGTCTGACGCTTTTCGATCGTGTCGGCGTCGATGATCGTGATCGCCTGACCGACTTCATCGCGCGATT
Organism: Sphingopyxis sp.; assembly: GCF_965279725.1. Taxonomy (GTDB): domain Bacteria; phylum Pseudomonadota; class Alphaproteobacteria; order Sphingomonadales; family Sphingomonadaceae; genus Sphingopyxis. Next base: position 392,228 of record NZ_CBDIIL010000001.1, on the reverse strand, counting down.
GCTCGATGCCCGACGCGGTGACGACGATATCGTCGGTGGTTTGGGCAAGGGCCGGCGTCGCAGTCGCCAAGGCCAACAAGGAAATGGTCGCAAATTTCAACATGGGAAACCCCCGCACGCCGGCAACGAAGGCGGAGCCTGCCGATGCGCGGACGCGATCGACCCATGCTGGCGTCGCAAGTGGCGTAAAGGCCTGCAACCCCGGCACCGAAGCGGCTCCAGCCGCTTGGTCGTCGCTCGACGGAATTTCCGTGCCGCGGCCTTTCCCTGGGCCTTGGCATTGAGCGACCCACGCCGGCAGGTCTCCTGGCTCGCGGGTCAGGGCTTGATACACGCCTTCCCAGGTTACCCCAGTGGCTGATCCGAAAGCTTCGGACCGGTACATCTCGCTCGCCGCTTACAGTTGCAGGGACAGCCTCGGCTTCGCGGTTTCGTGACGAACCCGCTTACCGCGTTCCCATTTTAAGCCCTTTCGGGCACCGGTGCGATCATGCGCAGGGAAGACCCCGCACGCGCGGCACATAGCGCAACCGAGCTTTTGCGCAATCGGGAATCACCGAACTTGATCCTCCCTGTCGCGGAGCGATGGGGAGGGGGACCGTTCGCGAAGCGAATGGTGGAGGGGCCGCGACGGCAGCGCCAAAGCCCCTCCGTCAGCGCTTCGCGCTGCCACCTCCCCATGGCTTCGCCACAGGGAGGATCAATACTAGACGATCCGCTCGACCACCATCGCCGCGCCAACCCCCATCGCGCCGGTCAACACGACCAGCCCATAACGGCCCTCGCACGCGTCAAGCGCGTCGAGCAAGGTCGAGGTCAGGATCGCGCCGCTCGCGCCCATCGGATGCCCCTTCGCCAGATGCCCGCCGCTGACGTTGACGCGCGCCGGGTCGGCGCCGCGGTCACGCAGGAATTTGACGATGGTGACGGCAAAGGCTTCCATGAACTCGATCCGGTCGAGATCGGCAAGAGTCAGCCCGGCGCGCGCCAGCACCTTGTCCATCGCGGCAAAACCCGCGGTCAGCGAAGCCGCCGGATCTCCACCGCTTTCGGCAAAGGCGACAACGCGGGCACGCGGATTACCCAGCCCTTCGCCACCGATCAGCGCGAGGCCCGCACCGTCGCAGATCGGCGGCGCATGGGCGATACTGTGCAGCGGTTCGAAGGTCGCGCCCTCGAGCGCGCTGGCATATTGCTGCTGCAACGCGCCGAACGCAGGCGGCGCCGCGGCGAGCGACTCCGCGGTCGTTTGCGGCCGGATGCATTCTTCCCCAGTCAGCGGCCCGGTGGCGATCCGCGATTTCTGGAGCGCGCTATCGGTTTCGGCTGCGCCTGCCTTCTGCTGTGAGGCGAGCGCGATGGCGTCGAGATCGGCGCGGGTGATGCCCTCGGCGTTTGCAAGCCGATCGGCGGCGAGTACCGGCGGCACAAAGCGCGCCCGCGGTGGCAGCTCGTCATTCGTATAGAAGCCCGCCCGATCGCTCAGAAACGACGCTCCGCTCATCGATTCAACCCCGCCCGCAAGGATGCATCTCACTTCGCCGCTCGCAACCTTTGCGATCGCCTGGCCGATCGCCGACAGGCCCGAAGCGCAATAATTGTTGATGCTCTGCGCCGCCGTCGCGTCGGGCAAGTCCGCGTGCAGCTTCGCCAGCATCGCGATATGCCCGCCCTGCGCCCCACTCTGGGTAACGCAGCCAAGCAGCAGCGCGTCAGGATTGCGCGCAACATCGCCGCAGCGTTCGGCCAGCGCCGCGATCTGCTGGCGCACCAGCTCCTGCGGGCTCAACCCGGCCAGACCGCCATCGGGTCGCGCCTTGCCGCGCGGGGTACGCACCGCGTCATAAAGATAGACGTCCGCCAAATCAGACGCCGACGACGAAGCTGACCGCCGTCGTCGCACTACCCCCGACATTGAACGTCGCGAAATTCCTGGCGCCCTCGACCTGATAGTCGCCGGCATTGCCGGTGACTTGCCGCCAGCTGTCGAGCATCATCCGTACCCCCGTCGCGCCGACCGGATGGCCGAGCCCGATCAGCCCGCCCGACGGGTTGACCGGCAATTTTCCGCCGAGCGCAATCGTTCCGTCCTCGATCGCGCGCCAGCTTTCGCCCGGCGGCGTAATCCCGAAATGGTCGATCGCCATATATTCGGTGATCGAGAAACAGTCGTGAACTTCGACCCCGTCGCAGGCATAGACATCGGGCATTTCGGCGCGGCGCAGCGCGTCCATCATCGCCTTGCGCACGCTCGGGAAGACATAAGGTTCGCCGCGGCTGCCCGCGACCTTGGTCGAATAGAGCAAAGGCGCGGTCGAGTGGCCCCAACCCTTGATTCGCGGAATGCTGTCGATCGCAATCCCGCGCCGCTTGGCATAGGCTTCGGCGACTTCGCGTGACGCCAGAAAGATCGCTGCCGCGCCGTCGGTGACCTGCCCGCAATCGGATTTGCGCAGGCTCCCCTCGATCAGCGGATTGACCTCGTCATTCTCGCCCAGATGATCGTCGGTGACCGCCCAGCCGCGCGTCTGCGAGTTCGGATTCTTCTTCGCATTGGCGAAATTGTTGGCGGAAATGCCGCGCAGGTGCGCACGGTCGAGCCCGAAGCGCTCGTCATATTCCTCGGCAACGCGCGCGAACATCCACGGCCACAAATAGCGCGCCTCCTGCGCCTCGCGCCCCGCCCATGCCGCGGCGCCTAGATATTCGGCGGCGCGCTGGCCGGGCACGTTGCGCATCAGCTCGATGCCAAGGACGAGCGCGAGGCCATAGCGTTCGGCCTCGATCTCGGCCGCAGCCGCGAGGATCGCGATGCTGCCCGAGGCGCAGGCCGCCTCGTGGCGCGACGCCGGCACGCCCGCGAGGTCGGGGTGGACATGGCCGAAGAAGCCGCCCAGCTGGCCTTGCCCCGCGAACAATTCGCCGACGAAATTGCCGACATGCGCGGTTTCGACCTCTTTGGGTTCGATGCCGGTCGCGGCGAACGCCGCCTCGGCAACGTCGCGGAACAGTTCGAACAGGCCGCCACCCTCGCGCTCCATATTGCGCGCGAAATCGCTCTGCGCGCCGCCGAGGATGAACACGTCCTTCGCCATATCAGGCTTCCTTTTCCAAAGTCGCGATGGCCAGATCGCGTACTTCGCTGCGCATGACCTTGTTGGTGACGTTGCGCGGCAGCGCGTCGAAGCGGAACAGGCGTTCGGGCAGTTTGAACACCGCGAGGTCCTGTTCGCGAAGGTAATCAGCCACCTCGCCAACCCCGACATCGTCGGCGCCGCGCGGCACATAGGCGAGGCCGATGCGCTCGCCCATTGTGGGGTCGGGCAGCGAAAAGACACACGCCTCGGCCAGCAGCGGATGCCCGCCGAGCAACTGGTCGATCTCTTCGGGCGAGATGTTCACGCCGCCGCGGATGATCAGATCCTTGCAGCGCCCGACAAAGCGATAGAAGTCGCCGCCCTCGGCGATCTCAAACAAGTCGCCGGTGCGGAACCAGCCGTCGTCGGTGAAGGCCTCGGCGGTGCGCTCCGCGGCGTTGTGATAGCCTTCGAACAAGGTCGGCCCGCGGATTTGCAACTCGCCCGACACGCCGTCCACCTCGATCGGATCGCCGCCAGCTGGCGGGACGAGACGGCTTTCGATGTTCGGCGCGCGGCCCTCGCCATAGGGTCGCTGGTACGTGCCGCGGCGCGGGAACAGGCTCGCGCGCTTGTCGGGGTCAGGCATATCCTCTTCGCCGGTGATAAAGCTCATCCCCTCGTTCGATCCGAAGACATTGACGATGATGATACCCAGTTTTTCCTGAAACCCGCGCACCATCGCGGGCGCCAACGGCGCCGATCCTGACGCGATAACGCGCAGGCTCGACAGGTCGACCGACGCCAGCAACGCCTCGTTCTGCAACAGCATGTTGAGCACCGCGGGCGGCGCGATCGTCAAGCTGGGTCGTTCGGTTGCGATCTGTTTCAGATAGATCGCGGGATCGAACGGATGATGCAGCACCATCGTCCCCGCGCTGGTTAGCCAGCACATCGTGATGCCGCCGATGCTCGCCATGTTGATGAGCGGGAAGGGGTTCAGGAGCACATCGCCCGGCCCGACCTTCATCGCCTCATATCCCGCGGCCGCGACCGCGATCCAGTGGTTGTGGCTGCGCGGCACGCCCTTCGGGACGCCGGTGGTGCCTGAGGTCCAGCAGATCGTGAAGATGTCGTCGGCATCGACCGGGTTGGCGGCAGCATGGGCGGCGAGGGCGTCGGCGTCTCCCCCTGCGGTCGAGAGGTCGAGCGCATGGGCGGGTGCATCGGGGCCGAAGGTCATCAGCGCTACAACGCCCAGCAACGGCGCAGCGACGCCGACATGGTCGCAGCCCTTGACCTGCGTGGCGCAAACGAACGCTTTCGGTTCGACAATGCCGATCATGCCTTTGAGTTCGTGGCTGCGATATTGCACCGCCGCCGGGCTGACGATCGCGCCGATCTTCGCCGCCGCGAAATAGAGCGCCACGAACTCGCTGATGTTCGGAAGCTGGACCAGCAGCACATCGTCCTTGCCGATTCCGGCGGCGACGAGCGCGCCTGCGAGCCGGTCGATCTCTGCGGCCAGTCCGGCGTAATTCAGGCGTTGCGGCTCGCCGAAAGCGAAGTCGCCGCGATTGGGCGCATCGACGAGCGCAAGCCGCTCGGGATGCGTCGCTGCATTTGCCGCGAACAGGTCGGCGAAGGTCTGATCGCCCCACCAGCCGCTTGCGCGATGCTGCTGCCTTTTATCCTCTCCCGCTGCAATCATCTCACGCGGCCAGCACGCTGTTGTCGCCCATCCCGATATCGTCGCCGCTCGCCCAGACGGTGTGGGTTCCCGAACAGATACGCTCGGGCAGGATGATCCGGCATACCGGGCCTGCCGCGATATTCTTCGCGTCGATCAGCACGCATTCGGACGTGTCGGTTTCCAGGTCGGCGATGAACGACACAAGATAGCCGTCGTCCTCGTCCTTCGCGTTGATGCGCGGGGCAAAGGGCGCCTCGCTGCCGAAACGGCCGGGACCGAATTCATATTCCTCGCTCGTCCGCGCATTGAGGTCATGCTTCACCAGACCGCGGAACAGGAACCAGCCCGGCTCGGGGATCGCGCTATACGCATAGCGATAGGGCTTGCCGGCATAGCGGTGGTTGAACATCCCGAATTCGAGATCGCGCTCGTCGAGCCGTTCTTCGACGGTCGCGCCAGTCTTGAGGTTGAAGCGCCAGCGGTGGAGGCGTGGCTTCAAGAGGCCTTGATCGAGATATGCCATCATCCGTTCCAGCCCCTCGGGCGCGTTCGGATAGGACTTCGGCATCGGCTCTTCCTGATAATAGCCGTCGAGGATGATCTCGTCGCCTTCCTCCCACGCGTTCAGCCAATGCAGCGTGTAGGTCGGCTCGGCAGTAAACCAGCGAATTTCTTCCGGCTGGCCATGCCGCGGAATGATCGCAAAGCGCGTCTTTTCGTCGGGGTGGAATTGCACGACATGCAGCTTCCGTTCGAGCAATTCCGCATTCCAGTACAGCGGCATGTCGTTGAGGATCGTGTAATTCTCGGTGAACGCCATATCGTGCGGCAGCCGCGGTCCGGGCAGCGGCACCGGAATATAATGCTGCAGCTTGTTGTCCGCCCCGACGACGCCATAATGCATATAAGGTGCGTGCTTGGAGTAATTGAAAAACATCAATTCTCCGGTCGCCAGATCGACTTTGCAATGCGCCGAAATGCCGTCGAGCGGCACCCAGCTTTCGGTGCCAAACTGTTCGAGCGTGAAGGGATCGAGCCGGTACGCTTCGCCGCATTGATAAAAGGTCGAGATGATCTTGCCCGCATGGATCGCGACGTCGGTCGACGACGAATCCTTGAGCCATTCCTGCGCCCCCCAGCCGTGGCGGGTCGATTTGTGCGGGGGCTCCATCAACCCCGCCCACAGAGAGCGACCGGCCTCTTTCTCGGCGGCAAATCCCTTGGTGCGCACGAACCGGCTGCGATAGCTTGCGCGGCCATCCTTGAACGAAATCGAATGAATAAAGCCATCGCCATCGAAGGGATGATAGCGGCCGATCGGCTCGTGAATCTGGTTTTCGCCGGTACGGACATAAACGCCGTCGATGTCAGTCGGAATATTGCCGATCACTTCGGCATCGCCATTGGCAAAGATCGCGTTCCACTCATTGTACGTCGGCCGCCAGGCGCCCTGCATATAGGGATGATCGTTCGGCTGGATCGTGGTTTCGATCGTCTCGACAAGCTGGGCGGTCATACGGGGACTCCTTCGGCAATTGCAAAGCGCGGCCTAGCGGCGGCCGCATCATATTCTTTCACAAGGCGGTCGACGATTGTCGCCATCGGCTCGACGCCGCGCACCGCGCCGACGCCTTGCCCGGCGGACCAGACGTTCTTCCACGCCTTCGCATCGTCCTGCGCGTCGGAGAAGTTCGGGCGCTTGTCCTCGGGCATGTTCGCGGGGTCATATCCTGCGGCGATCAAACTGGGTTTCAGCCAGTTGGCGGTGACGCCGGTGATGCCCTTCGATGGCACGATGTCTTCGGCACCCGCGGCAACGATCATATCCTTGTACCCCGGCGCCGCCATGCTTTCGGCGCAGGCGATCAGTGAGGTTCCGAGATAGGCGAGGTCGGCGCCCAAAATCTCGGCAGCGCGCACGGCATGCCCCGTCGAAATCGCGCCGCCGAGCACCAGCGGCCCGTCCCAGAATTGTCGCACCTCCTCGACAAAGGCGAAGCCTGCGGTCGCACCCGTATGCCCGCCCGCGCCTGCCGCGACGAGCACGAGGCCGTCGACTCCGGCCGCAGCGGCCTTGCGCGCGAACCCGACCGAATTGACGTCAGCGAACACCAGCCCGCCATATCTGTGAATATCCTCGACCACGCGTGCGGGACTACCCAGCGCGGTAATCACCAGCGGCACCTTGTGCCGCACGACGCAGGCGACGTCCTCGGCAAGGCGGCCGTTCGACGGGTGCACGACCAGATTGACCGCCCACGCCGCGGCATCGGGATCGTTCGACAGCGCCGCGTCGATTCGGCTGACCCAATCCTCCAAATCGGCGGAGGTGCGCGCATTGGGGGCAGGGAAGCTGCCGATCATCCCGGCGCGCGACGCGGCGATCACCATCTCCGGCCCCGACACCAAAAACATCGGCGCGGCAATCGCGGGCAGACGCAAGTTCTGCGTCAATGCGGGTGGGAGGCCGTGTCCCGGCAAGGCTAATCCTCTCTCAAATTATCTGACTTGCATAACGATACTTAAAGCCGTTATGAGTCGCAAGGCAAGAAAAACATCGCGGGCCTTGCCCTGACGATGGTGGGAGGGAGAGACAATTATGAAGAGGAATTTTGTTGCGCTGCTCGCCGCATCGGCGCTCGCCAGCCCGGGTATCGCATTCGCACAGGACGCGGCCTCCGCCGAGGACCAGGGCGGGCTCGAAGAGATCATCGTCACCGCACAAAAACGCGCCGAAGGGCTGTCGGACGTCCCGATCTCGATCTCGGCGATCAGCGGCAAGCAGGTCGAAGCCTATGGCCAGACCAACCTCGAACAAATCTCGTCGTCGGTCCCCAACCTCAAGATCACCCAGACCGCGATCGCCAACCGCATCGCGATCCGCGGCATTGCGTCGGGCGATAACAAGGGCTTCGAACAGTCGGTCGCGATGTTCGTCGATGGCGTCTATTACGGCCGCGATCAGCTGTCGCGCCTGCCGCTCGTCGACATGGAGCGGGTCGAGGTTTTGCGCGGGCCGCAGCCGACCTTGTTCGGCAAAAACGCGATCGCCGGCGCGGTGAACATCACGACGCGCAGCCCCACGGATGAATTCGAGGGATCGGTCAGCGGCCTGTATGAATTCAACCACAAGGAATTGCAGCTGACCGGGGTCTTGTCCGGACCCTTGAGCGAAGGCGTCGAGGCGCGCGTCGTCGGCTATTACCGCAAGATGGACGGTTATTTCTACAACGCGAAGCTCGATCGCGACGAACCGAACGTCGATGAGAAATATTTCCGCGGCAAGCTCGAGTTCGACCGCGGCGGTCCCTTCGCTGCCGAGCTCAAACTCGAATATGCCGACTTCGAAATGAAGGGCCAGCCGCGCGACGTGTTCGGCGCGGTCGGCAATTACAACACGGTCTTTCAGGGGCCGTTTTTCGTCAGCACCAACCCCGATTATGTCCGCGAGGATAATGGCTATCAAAGCCGCAACAAGGTGTTCGGCGCGACGCTGAATGCCGATCTGGAGGTCGGCGAGCACACGCTGACCTCGGTCAGCTCACTGCTCGACTATAAGACGCGCGAAATCGTCGATGTCGATTTTTCGGGGATCAGCTTCCTCGACGGCACCAATTTGCAGGAAGATTACCGGCAATATTCGCAAGAGCTGCGGCTGGCTTCGCCCGGCGGTGAGGCGTTCAATTATATCGCCGGTGCCTATTATCAGCACGCCAAGCTGGACGTGGACGACCAGGTCCTGTTCAACTCGACTTTCCTCGCCTTGGGACCGCCGTTCAATGCGATCGGCGACACCCGCAATGACCGCGTGTATTCGCAGAAATCGGACCTGATCTCGGTGTTCGCGCAGGGCGAGCTGGCGTTGACCGAACGCTTTCGCATCACCGCGGGCGCGCGCTTCAACCATGAAAAGAAGAGCGGCAGCCGTGCGCTGGCGATCGTGCGCGGCCCGCTCAACACCTTCAATCCACTGGTTGTCGCTGGAACCTTCCGCGCGTTGAACATCGAGGCGCACAGCATTTCGGGAAAATTGAGCGAAGACAGCTTCAACCCGATGGTCAACGTCCAGTTCGACGCGACCGACGATCTGATGCTCTACGCCTCGTTCGCGCGCGGGACCAAGGCGGGTGGCTTCGACATTCGCTCCAACTCGTTGCCAGGCTCGACGACGGTCGCCAAGCCCGGCGCGTTCGAGTTCGAGGATGAAAGCGCCGACAATTTCGAGGCGGGCCTCAAGTACAAGGGCCGCAACGTCGCATTCAACCTGTCGCTCTATCGCACCACCTACAAGGATTTGCAGGTCAACATCTTCGATGGCACGCTGAACTTCAACGTCGCCAACGCCGCGGGCGCCCGCACACAGGGGGTCGAGGCCGACTTCCGCGCTGCGATCGCCGACGGGCTGACGGTCAGCGGCGCGGTTGCCTATCTCGACTTCAAATTCACCAACTTCACCTCGGGCCAATGCTATTATCTGCAAGCGCCGGGGCCGGGCGGGTTCTGCGACTATACCGGGCTGCGCAACGCGCTGTCGCCGAAATGGTCGGGCAACCTCAACCTCGATTACACGACCCCGATCACTTCGGACATGAAGGTTGCGTTCAACGTCAACGCCGACTTCTCTTCCTCCTATATCGCGTCGGCGAACCTTGATCCGCGCACCCACCAGGACGGTTATGTAAAGCTTGGCGCGCGGCTGGCGCTGGGTCAGATCGACAATCGCTGGGAAGTGGCGCTGATCGGCCGTAACCTGACCAACCAGCGCATCCTGCAGACCGCCAGCTCGATGCCGCTGGCAACGACGATCACGCGCAACGCGGGCAACGCCTATAATGGCATCGTCGATCGCCCGCGTACGATCGCGGTGCAACTCACCGGGCGCTTCTGACCAGCTCTCCCCAGGGAAGAGGGGGCACGGGCACTGCCCCCTCTCCCGACCCGATCGCCTTGTCGATTTCCGGCCGGCGGGTTAGGGGCGGGGGCGAAGGATTGCCAAGCGTTTGAAACACGACCGTACCATCAGAGCCTGCTCGATCTGGCGCGCGCTTGACGTCGTCGGCGACGTGCCGGTGCTGCTGATCATGGAACAGGCCTTGCTCGGCATCCACAGTTTCGATGAATTTGTGGCGCGCACCGGGCTCGCACGCTCGGTGGTCAACGGGCGGCTCAAAAAACTGGTCGAGGAAGATTGCCTTGCCAAGGTGCCGCGCAAGGGCGGCCGCGGCTTTCATTATATGCTCACCCAGAAGGGACGCGACCAGTTTCCCAACGGCCTGATGATGCTGCGCTGGCAGCATAAATGGGAAGCCGACAGCCGCGATTTTCAAGTCCGTTTGCATCATGCGACCTGCGGTCATGCGACCGAACCGGTGCCGGTGTGCGGCCATTGCCGCGCCGAGATCGATCCGCGTGCCGTCGATTGGCGCGAAGGGCCGGGACTGGTTCAGGTGACCCCGGCCTATGAACGTCGCCGTTTCAATGGCGACGTCGGAACGCGTCGTCCGGGCGGGCGACCCTTGGTCGACACGATGATCGAATTGTTCGGTGACCGCTGGGCGACGTTGGTTGTCCGCGCGATGTTCACGCGGATCAACCGCTTCGACGACATTCAACGCGATACGCTGATGGCCACAAACATTCTGACCGGTCGCATCGACCGGCTGACCAGGCAGGGGATTTTGCGCGCCGCCCCCTATTCCGACCGCGCCGACCGTTATGAATATCGGCTCACCGAAAAGGGCCGCGATCTTTACCCGGTGCTGCTCGCGCTGTTGCAATGGGGCGACCGCTGGTTTTCCGACGAGCGCGGCCCGCCGGTGCTGTTGACCCACCGCCCGTGCGGCCATGGCCTGCACATGGTCGTCGCGTGCAGCCATTGCGGCGACGAATTGACGCTGTCGAACAGCCGTTTCGAAATCGAAGCCATCGGCGAGGATGGCGCGGTCAGGGAATAAGCCGTCCCTCGTCGCGGCTCGGCATCGGCGCCACAATCCGCAGCAGCAGGGCGGACATCCCCAACCACGTTGCAGAGGTCAGGATGGCGATCGACAGCGTCGTCAAATCGGCCATCAGACCGAACGCGTAAGCGCCCAAGGCCATCGCTCCAAAAGTGACCGCCTGATAGATCGACAAGCAGCGCCCCAGTATCTCGTCGGGCGACCGCAGCTGCATTGCGACGTTCAACGTGGTGAGGGTCGAAACCCACGCCCCGCCAGCGACGAAGGCGGCACCCATGATCGAAGCCAGGCCGCTCGTCAGTGCCACCGGCAACATGGTGGCGGCGAAGACCAGCGCCGCCACAGTCACCACCCGATCGCTGCCCCACCGGCGGCGCGCGTGGCCGATCAACAATGCTCCGACGACCGATCCCGCGCCAAAAGCGGCGAGGCAGAGACCATAAGTGATTTCGGTGCCGTGCAGCCGGTCGCGAACGAGCGAGGGCAACAGCGCCTGAAACCCCGCCGCGCCGAACCCGAACGCGAAGCCGCGGATCAGAACACGGCGCACCGGGTTCGAACGGGCGCAGAAACGAATGCCCGCGGCGATCGCGGTCAGCATCGGCGTTCGGCGCGGTGGCACGGTTTCGGGGTGCCAGCGCAGCAGCACGACGATCAGTGCCAGATAACTGAGCGCATTGAGGCCGAAGGCAGCCGCCGTCCCGACAACGGCGATCAGCATTCCGCCGAGAGCCGGTCCGACGCTGCGGGCCAGGTTAAAGGCGATGGTGTTGAGCGAGATCGCCTGCGGCAGGTCTTTCGGCCCGACTTGCAAGCGAACCGAGGCTTGCCACGCAGGCCCGTTCAGCGCGGTGCCGCAGCCGACGGCGAGGGTGAAAAACAGCAAGGTGAGCGGGGTGATCGCATCAAGATAAGTGGTCAGCGTCAGCAAGGCCGAGACGATCAGCATGCCGGTTTGCGCCGCCAGCATGACGCGGCGCCGGTCGAAATTGTCGGCGATGGCGCCGGCGAAGATCCCCAGCAGCATGATCGGAATCGTCGCACCCGCCTGAACCAGCGCGATCAGCGTATGCGACGTGGTGAGTTCGGTCATCAACCACGCCGCGCCGACGGCCTGGATCATCGATCCCATGTTCGACGCCAGATTGGCGATCCAGATCGCGCGAAACGCTGGGTAGCGGAACGGCCCGAAGGTCGAGGGCGGCGAGGGCGTGTCGGGACTCACACCATGGCGCGTAACGCCCGATGCCAGACGGGGCAAGACCGGGGACGGCGCGATGCACCCGCTCCGCTCGCCGCCAGCAGGGGAACGAAATAATCATGCGCCGCCCACTGGCGCGCGCCGGGCCGACTGGTTACATGGGCCGCCACCAAACGAATCGCGTGTGCCGCCCGGAAAACCGGGACAGGCGCCGCCCGCACCAGAAAGTGGCCCCGATGGAAATCACGACCGGTCTGACCTTTGACGATGTGCTGCTGGTTCCCGGCCCGTCCGAAGTCCTGCCCAGCGACGCGATCCTTTCGACCCGCCTGACCAGCGAGATCAGCCTCAACATCCCGATCCTGTCGTCGGCGATGGACACGGTGACCGAGGCCGACATGGCGATCCTGATGGCGCAGATCGGCGGCATCGGAGTCCTCCACCGCAATCTGACGATCGAGGAACAGGCTGCCGCGGTGCGGCAGGTCAAGCGGTTCGAAAGCGGCATGATCGTCAATCCGATCACCATCACCCCCGACGCTCCGCTGTCCTATGCCACCGCGCTGATGGACCAGCACAAGATTTCGGGCATCCCGGTTGTTGAGACCGGCGGCAAGCTGGTCGGCATCCTGACCCACCGCGACGTGCGCTTTGCCGACAATCCTGGCCAGCCGGTGCGCGAATTGATGACGGCCGAAAATCTGGCCACCGTGCGCCCTGGTGTCGGGCAGGACGAGGCGCGCAAACTGCTCCACCAGCGCCGCATCGAAAAGCTGCTGGTCGTCGACGATGATTATCGCTGCATCGGGCTGATCACCGTCAAAGACATGGAAAAGGCGGTCAATTTTCCCGATGCGACCAAGGACGGCACCGGCCGCCTACGCGTCGCGGCGGCGACCAACACCGGCGATTCGGGGATCGAACGCGTCGAGGCACTGCTCGAGGCCGAATGCGATCTGATCGTTGTCGACACCGCGCACGGCCATAGCAAGATGGTCGGCGCCACGGTCGAACGGATCAAGAAAATGTCGAACCGTGTCCAAGTGATGGCGGGCAACGTCGCGACCGGCGATGCGACCCGCGCGCTGATCGATTGTGGTGCCGACGCGATCAAGGTCGGCATCGGTCCGGGGTCGATCTGCACCACCCGCATCGTCGCTGGCGTCGGGGTGCCGCAGCTGACCGCGATCCTCGACAGCGTCGAGCAGGCGGCAAAGCAGAATATTCCCGTCATCGCCGATGGCGGTCTGCGCACCTCGGGCGATATCGCCAAGGCACTGGCAGCGGGCGCGTCGAGCGTGATGGTCGGCTCGCTGCTCGCCGGGACCGCCGAGGCGCCGGGCGAAAGCTTCCTGTTCCAAGGCCGCACCTATAAAAGTTATCGCGGCATGGGCAGCGTCGGCGCGATGGCGCGCGGATCGGCCGACCGCTATTTCCAGCAGGATATCAAGGATCAGATGAAGCTGGTTCCGGAAGGGATCGAGGGGCAGGTGCCGTTCAAGGGCGCGGCAAAGGACGTCATCCACCAGCTGGTCGGCGGCGTGAAGGCGGCAATGGGCTATACCGGCAGCCGCACCCTCGCCGATTTTCGCGACCGGGCCAAATTTGTGCGGATCACCAACGCGGGCCTGCGCGAAAGCCATGTTCACGACGTGTCGATTACGCGCGAGGCGCCGAACTATCCGGCGGGTTGAATTTTTCGCTTCGTCATTGCGAGCGGAGCGAAGCAATCCAGAGTCACGTAATCCGCTCTGGATTGCTTCGCTCCGCTCGCAATGACGAAGGTAAAGACAGATTATGACCCCCGCCGCTCGCGTCCAGACCGCCATCGAAATCCTCGACGTTATCGCTGCATCGGCGCGCGATGGTGGCGCCCCGGCCGACGCAATTTTTGCCGAAGCGATGCGCGCTCGTCGTTATGCCGGATCGAAGGACCGCCGCGCGATCCGCGGTCTCGTCTATGATGCGATCCGCGCTGTGCGTTCGGTGCCCGCGTCGGGCCGCGCCGCAATGCTCGCGCTCGCCGATAACGACGCGGAACTTGCGGCGCTGTTCGACGGCGCCTCCTATGGCCCCACCGCGATCGGCGTTGACGAAGCGCGGACCGAGACCGGGCTTGCCACCCCAGCGTTGATCAAATTGTTCGATCCACTGGTCACCAAGGCGGAGCACGCCGCGATGCTCGCCCGCGCCCCACTCGACTTGCGCGCCAACCGCCTGCGATCGAGTCGAGACGAGCTGGCGATGATTTTCCCCGACGGCGAAGTGATCAACGGCCTCGCCGACGGCTGGCGCCTGCCTGGCGAAACCGCCGCGGTCCAGCATAGCGCTTATAATGAGGGACAGTTCGAGGTGCAGGACGCCGCGAGCCAATATGCCGCCGCCGCGCTCGGTGCCGAGGCCGGGCAAAAGGTCATCGATCTGTGCGCGGGCGCGGGCGGCAAGACGCTCGCCATCGCTTCGGCCACCAATGACGAAGCCGCCATCCTCGCTTGCGACACCAACCGCGCGCGGCTTCAGCAATTGGCGCCGCGCGCGCACCGCGCCGGGGCGACCGGTATCGAAACGCTCCTGCTCAACCCGGGACAGGAACGCGGGATGCTCGCCGATCGGATGGGCAAGGCCGACCGCGTCATCGTCGATGCCCCCTGTTCAGGCAGCGGCACCTGGCGGCGCAGCCCCGAACTGCGCTGGCGCTCGACCCCGGCGCGGCTCGACCGGCATGTTGCCGATCAGGCGAAGCTGATGGACATCGGCGCGGCGCTGCTGGCGCCGGGCGGCAAACTTCTTTATGCTGTGTGCTCGATCATCGCTCGCGAGGGGCGCGCACAGGTGGATGATTTTCTGACCCGTCATCGCGGCTGGACCGCCGACACCGGCTATTTGCCCGACGGCGTTGGCCGCGCCGCGGGCGGCGGTTTTCTGCTCACCCCGAAGCATGACGGATGCGACGGATTTTTTCTCGCACGACTGACGGCGCCATGTTAGCATCCCTGCAATGAAGCGATGGGAGAATGCGATGCGCGTCAGTTTTCTGGCTCTGTCTGCCGGTCTGATTTTGACCAGCCTGCCCACGGCATCGGATGCCCAGCGCGCCGACAACGACATTTTCCCACGCTCGATCGCGCTCCAGCAGCAAGGTCAAACCGCACAGGAATCTGGCGATCTCAACCTCGCGGTCGACTTCTATGAATCGGCCCTGGCCGCCGACCCCCGCAACCGCTCGGCGATCATCGCGCTGGCGCAGGTCGCTCGCGCACAGGGTCTGCCCGGCAAGGCAATCGGCCTCTATCGCGAGGCTCTCGTGCTCGAACCCAACGACATCGTCGCGCTGACCGGGCAGGGCGAAGCCCTCGCCGACAAGGGCGCGCTCGAACTGGCGCGTGAGAAGCTTACCGAAGCGCAGCGGGTTTGCACCGACAAATGCCCGCAGGTCGCGGCGCTCGAAAAGACGATTTCGTCGAGTACTACCAAACGTGTTGTCGCTGCGGAGGCGTTGGTGCCGAAACCGATAGTTGCGACGGTTGGTACCAGTAACAATCAGAATTAGAATCTGGCCGAGATTTACGGCGGCATCGGGGTGGATTCGATACATTCTCCTTCCTAAGAGGGAGGGGAGAAGCGATGTCCGCAACCGGTCGATATCGCCGCCGGGGAGCAGCGGCTGTCTTGGCCGCTAAACGTTTGGGTAGCCGATCTTTGACGTGAACCGACTGGAGCGCCGCGCCTAACATGCTAAGGGCATCCTATGCTTCACATGCACGGCCGCGGCGGCACCGTCCTAATCGATGGTGTCAAATATGACTGGGAACTCCTGAGCGAGCCCCAACTGTCCTCGTCCGAAGGCTGGAGGGGCATGAGGGTCGCCTTGCGCCAGAGAGATATGCCACGCGAAGCCGTGCTGGAATTTCCGACGCCAAAGCGCCTGTTGAAAGGATTGCCGAAAGGGCGTTCGCACATCAACGACGTGATCGCCTCGCGAGGGGTGCGAGCGGCATTGTCGGCAGGATGGGACCCGGCTTCTCGCGGCAAGCCGACGGTCTTCATGGTTGATGCCGACGGCCACTAAGCGCAATCGTCTGGAGCACTGGCATTCAGCCTGAAGCGGGGCAATTTCTCCTTTGGGAGAAGGGGAAGATGAGGGTTTACTTTAATCGCTCAACCAATCGGTTGTGATCGCTCCCCTATGCCCCTCCGGCGCCAACGCGGCACGCAGCGCTTCCAGCAGCGGCGGCAGCGCCTGCGTGAAGGCGTAGGGCGGGTTGACGATAAAAAGGCCCGCGCCGTTATAAATGTCGGGCTGATCGGCGTCATATAACCAATGCTCGACGACCAGGAATTTCGGTATGCCGAGGTTCCGCAGCTTGTTCTTCCACTGCTGATGCGTCGCGCGGTCTTTCAGCGGATACCATATGACCGTCACGCCATGCGCCCATTTGCGGTGCGCAGCGGCGAGGGTGGCGGTGATCCGGGCGCGCTCATCGGTCTGCTCATACGGCGGATCGACCACCACCACGCCGCGCGCGGTGCGGGGCGGCAGCATCGCCAGCCAAAGTTCATAGGCGTCGCGCTGATGCACAGCGGCGGGTGTGCCGCGCATTACGCCGCGCAGCGTGTACGCGTCGTCGGGGTGTTTTTCGTTGAGGATCAGGAAATCCTGCGGGCGCAATAGCTGCGCCAGAACCTGCGGCGATCCGGGGTAGAGGTGCGGCTCGTCCCCGACATTCACTGCCCGTACGGCGGCGCGGTAGTCGTCCAGCAAGGAATTCGGGTCGGCAAAGGCGCGCAGCACGCCCTGTGTGGCCTCGCCCGTGCGCCTCGCCTCCTCGCCGCCAAGGTCGTACAGCCCGCAACCGGCATGGGTGTCGATCAGGGTCAGCGCGCCCTGTTTTTGCTGCAAGGCTCGCACGAGGGCGATCAGCAGGCTGTGCTTTACGACATCGGCGCTATTGCCGGCATGGAAGGAATGGCGATAATTCATTTCCGGTGCCCGTATAGAGTCGGGCGGAAACCTTCAAAAGCATTCTGTGCAAAGCCTCAACCCCGCGTTCGCGATCGTCACCGGCGGCGGAGACACAGGCCTCCGGGCCGCATGGGAATATTCGATCAGCGGGGAGCCGGATGCGATCGGCATCGCCGCGAAGCGCCCGCCCGCCCGATGTCAGCCGAACTTACATGTAACACGGCAGTATCAGAACTGCGGCGCTTCGCCGTTCGCGCGCGTCAATGTCGAATGCCTTGGATCGATGATCGGTCGAAAGCCGACTCTACGCCTCCAGCGCTCGCGCCAGCGACACCCATTCGGCGACGCTGACGGTTTCGGCCCTGCGCGTCGGATCGATCCCGAGCGCCTCCGCCGCGGCAACCGCGCCTTCAAGCCCTTTAAGGCTCTGGCGCAGCATCTTGCGCCGCTGGCCAAAGCCTTTTTCGGTCAGTTTCGACAGCAGTCTCGGATTGACGCCTTCGGGCTGGTCGGCTGGTACCACATGGATTATCGCCGACATCACCTTGGGCGGCGGGGTGAAGGCCGAACGGTGGACTTTCATGGCGATCTTCGCAGTCGAGCGCCACTGCGCCAGCACAGCGAGTCGGCCAAAGGCGCCCGAGCCGACCGGCGCGACGATCCGTTCGGCGACCTCTTGCTGAAACATTAGCGTCAGCGATTGCCAGCGCGGTGGCCATGCGGCTGGCTCCAGCCATCGGGTAAACAGCGCGGTGCCGACATTATACGGCAGGTTGGCGACGATATGATAAGGGGCGCCGCCAGTCAGCGCGTCGACATCCACCGCCATCGCGTCGTCGGCGATGACCGTCAGTTGCCCGGGAAACGCTTCGCCCAGTTCGGCGAGCAGCGGCAGGCAGCGGTCGTCGCGTTCGACCGCAATCACCTTCGCCCCGGCGCGGAGCAGCGCGCGTGTCAGCCCGCCGGGGCCGGGGCCGACCTCGAACACCGTCGCACCATCCAGATCGCCGGGCAGCGCCGCGATCCGGTCGAGCAATTGCTCGTCGAACAGGAAATTCTGGCCCAGCGCCTTGCTGGCCTGCAACCCGTGCACGCGCACCGTCTCGCGCAGCGGGGGCAGATGAGGCACGGCGCGCGCCGTCACTTGGCTGGCGCGCAAATGCGCTCGCGCGCCATGGCCAGCTTTGCCGCCATCGCAATCGCTGCGATGGTGGGGCCGGGGTCGGCGGTCCCGGTGCCGGCGATATTGAACGCGGTACCATGGTCGGGTGAGGTGCGGATGATCGGCAGGCCCAGGGTCAGGTTGACGCCGTCATGGAAATGCAGCGCCTTGAACGGGGTGAGCGCCTGATCATGATAGGCGCACAATAGCGCATCGTACCGTGCACGGACGCTGGGCGCGAACAGACTGTCGGCGGCAAGCGGGCCGTCGACGATCAGGCCTTCCTCGGCAAGTTGCGCGAGCGCCGGCTTCATGATCCGCTCTTCCTCGCTGCCGAGCTGGCCGTTTTCACCGGCGTGCGGGTTCAGGCCCGCGAGCGCGATACGTGGGGCTTCAATGCCGAAATCGCGCTTCAAACCGCGTGCGACGATCCGCGCCTTGGCGACGATCAATTCAATAGTCAGCCGCTCGGACACTTCGATCAGCGGAATATGGACCGTCAGCGGGACGACGCGCAGCGCCGGTCCCGCCAGCATCATCACCGCGTTCGTGGCAGTCACGCCGCAGCGTTCGGCGATAAATTCGGTTTGCCCGGGGTGGGTATAGCCAATGCCGTGGAGCGCGAATTTGGAAACCGATCCGGTGACCAGCGCAGAGCTGGCCTGGTTACGGGTCAGTCCAATCCCGGTTTCGAGCGCGTGCAGGGCGCAGGTCGCGCCCGCCGCGGTCGGGGTGCCGGGGGTCAGCGGCCCGCTGTCCTCGAGGTGCCAGACCGGCAGGGCGTCTTCGAAGGTTCGCTGGACCTCGTCCATGTCCCCGACCCGTGCGATCGGGCCATCCCAGACAGCCGCAATCGTCGCAATATCGCCGATCGCGACGAACGCGGGCAGGCCATGTTCGCGGCGCGCGGCCCAAGCGCGGGCGGTGACTTCGGGTCCGACGCCGGCCGGGTCGCCCATGGTGACCGCGATCGGCTGTCGAAGATTGGCGTCGGACATTAGCTATATTCGATCACGGCATCCCGGCGCAGGTCGCGCAGATAGCGCTGAGCCCGCTTGTTGACCTTTTCTTCGAGCAGGCGCTGTTCGATCTGCTCCATATTCGGTGCAGTCGCGGTCTGCGGTAGGTCGCGGCCACACAGCACCAGGACGCTGACCCCTTCGTTAGCGGCGCCGAACGGCTGGGTCGTCTGCCCGATCTGCAAGTTGAGCAGCGTATTTTGAAGCGGCGCGGGCAGGGCGCGCATCTCGATATTGTCGCGCGACACCACATTGGCACCAAGCTGCGCAGCAACGGCGTCGGCGCCGCCGCAACCGGCAATATTGCGGGTGGCTTCAGCGAACTGCCCGGCCAGCTCGGATGCGCGCGCTTGCGTCGTGCCGGCCGCAAAATCGAGCGAAATCTGCTTCAGGCTGAGCACCGCATCGCGCGGGTCGGCGGTCAGCACCTGGCGACGATCGATCATCAGCATGATCGACACCCCGCCGGGAACCTGGATCGGGCCGACCAGCTGGCCGGGTTGCATCTGCGTCGCTGCTTCGGACATCGAAGCAGGCAGCTGACCCGCCTTCACCCAGCCAAGGTCGCCGCCGACGACAGCCGTCGAGGCTTCCGAAAACTGACGTGCATAAGCGGCAAAGCTACCGCCGGCTTGCAACGCCTGGATGATCTTCTGCGCGTTTTCGGTCACCGCGGCGACATTTTCAGGCGGCGCCGAAAGATAGATTTCACCAAGATGAAACTCGTCCTGCCCCTTGGAATCATTCATCCGCTGCACCACTGATTCGACTTCTTCGGTCGATACGTTGGTCGTCGACTGGATATTGCGCGACAACAGGCGATCCCAGGCGAATTCGCCCCGAATCTGCTGCTTCACCGCGGCGGACGACGATCCCTTGCTGATGAGATAGGTCGAAAATTGATCGGGCGACTGCTTAAAGCGAGTCGCAAGCCGGGCGAACTGTTCGTTGACGACATTTTCGTCGATCGTGATGTCGGCCGCCTTGGCTTCCTGGATCTGCAGTTTTTCGTCGATCAGGTTGCTGAACACCTGACTGCGCAACCGCTGCAATTCTTCGGGTGGCAGTTCGACATTGTTGTTGGCGATCCGGATCAACGCCATGCGCTGTTCGATATCGGTCGCGGTGATGATCTCGCCGTTGATGGTTGCCGATGGCCGATATACATTGGGTTTTGCGTCGCCAAAGATCTGGACATTGCCCGGAATATTCAGGCTGGTCGTCGGAACGTCGTCGTCGCTGACGGTCTGGGCCAGCACAGGCGTAATGCCGACGGCGGCCACGGCGATCAGGCCGATCATGGTCGTAAATTTGGTCATCTTTACCCTATTCGAGAAAGTCCCGACGCTCCGTATCAGCGGATGCGCCCGATGGTCCAGCGCAATCCGCCATATCGACCGTTTGATGGCTTCTGATAGCCCGCAAACGCTGAACCTAGGCTGAGCGATATGCTCAGAATCCCAGATTGCGGAACGCGACGCGGAACGAGAAGCTGTTACCGCGCCGCGCATCGCCGGTGTCGGCATAATCGCGGCGCCAGGTCAGCGCGATCGACAGGCAGTCGTCGTCATAGGCGACGCCCAGGCGATGGCGAATCGGCTCGAACCCGTCGGCGGAGCTCAGCGGATCGTCGCTCCGCTCTGTCAGGTCGACGATTGCCGAGCCAAAGACCGACCAGTTGCGGGCCACCGCAACCCGACCGCCGACGCGCGCTTCCTCGCGATCCTGCAAATCCTCACCCAGCAGCAGGATGTCGCGGTTCAGCCGCGAATAGCCGAGCACGGCGTAGGTCGAGCGGCTGCCGATCGTGGCGTCGAATTCATTGCGACGGATCGCGAAATTATCTTTGTCGAGCCGGTAGCGGTGCGTCAGGCGCAGGAAATCGCGGTAAGCAATCGTCGTGCGGCCAACGATGTCGGACGTCCGATCGGTCAGGCCGGTCCCGTCGGGAAACAAGCTCGGCTTGTTCGACAGGCGATAGCTTTGGCCGACACTGCTGCTGATGTTGAAGCCCGGACGGTTGTAATTCCACTCGACGCCGTAAGTAATGCGCGCGCCGTCCTCGAAACGATCATATCCGTTGAAGCGGTTGATCGAGAACAAGTTGCTGTCTTCGAGGTCGAACGCCCGCGAATCCTCGTTCGGAATATCGAGATTTTTGATCGGCGGGGTGGCGACGATCTGGACCCGCGGGGTCAGCGTCTGGGTGCCGCCGGCGAATTCGCCGACGAACGGCCAGCGCATATCGGCGGCGACCGCGGCAATCCCGCGCGTCTGCCACCCAGATTTACCGCGATAGCCGGGGATTGAGGTCAGCAGATTTTCGTCGCTGTGATAGACGTCGCCGCGGACGAGCGCGGTCAGCGTGACCTCTTGCCCCAGCCGGGTCAGCCCGCGCAAATCCCAGCGCGCGCCGGCAAAGGCGCGCTGGGTATCTTGCCCCTCGGTACGGCCGATCGCCAGAGTGTTGAGTTGCAGTTCGACCTGGCCGCCTAGCACCGGATCGGCGAACCGCTTGCGGTAATCTATGATCGGCAGCGCGATCGGCTGCTGGCCTTGTTGGTCGTTCGCGCGCAGCGTCTGCGTCGCCCAGCCAGCGATCGACAGATAGCTGCTGCCGCCGATCCGTTCGAGCTCGAAGGTCGAGCGCAGCCGGTCGTCGCGGCTGATGTCATAGCGGCGCATGAAGGTGCGGTCGGTCGCGATGCGGCCCGAATAAGAAAGGCTCCAGCGCGGATCGAACTGGAATTTTCCGGCGCTTTCCAGATAGCCGCGGAACCGCTTGCGGCTGTCCAGGTCTTCGCCCGTCAGCGGCACGAGCGAGCCATAGGTCCCGTAGCCGTTGACACGGAACGACCCGATGTCGGTCAGCGCGCGGAACTCGCCCTCGATCATCGGCGCGGCGCCGGTGTAGAGATGCGGGGTGACCGTGATGTCGCGATCGGCGGCAAGCCGCAGATAATATGGCACCGCGATTTCGAACCCGTTGCTGCGGTCGAGCCGGATTTCAGGGACCAGCAGACCGCCCCCCGCCTCGCTGTTCGCGGGATGGCTCAGACCGGGCAACGGGATCAGCGGCAGGCCGAAAATCTCGACGCGAGCGCCCTTATAGCGAATCTTGTTCTTCGCCTTGTCGTAGGTGACGCGGACGGCGCGGATCTGCCAGCTCGGATTTTTCGGGCAACCTTCCGAATCCTCGACCGAGCAGGCGGTGTAAACAGCGTTTTCCAGCTCGATGTTGCCATTCTCGAACCGCGTGCCTCTGACCGCTGCCATCCGCGATCCGTTGTCGAGGACCACGAGCAGATTCTCGACGACCCCATCGCGCAGACTGTCGGTCAGCTCGATCTTGTCGCCATAGGCGATGTCGCCTTCAGGGTTTTTGATCGCGACATTGCCCTCGGCAAAAACCTGACCGGTCTTGCGGTCCCAGGTCACCTTGTCGGCGCGCATCGATATCGCCTCGCGATTCATCGCGACATTGCCCTCGGCAACCACGACTTCGGTGTCGCTATCGTAATTCAGGGTATCGGCGGCGAAACCCACCTGGTCTTCGGCGCTTACGGCGGGGGCGTTGCTGGTGAGCGGCGCGACGTCAGGGGTTTGCAGATTGGGCTGGCCCGCGACGTCTTGCGGCGCCGGCGATTCGGTTGCTTGCTGGGCGAGCGCGGGGCTGGCGAGCAGCGCAAGGCCGCTGGCGGTGGCAAGCCAGAAAGGCCGTGCGCCTGGCGTTCCGGGGAACAAAGCCAACGTCATTGAAATACTTCGTCCCACTTATTTGTCACGTCCGCCCGGGTTGGACCGGCTGCTTTGTTTTTGCAACTCGCAAGCGAAACCCCTATCGGTCCCGCACGCCGCAATCAATCATCGCATGAGAGAGTTACCGCATGGATATTCACTTTGTCGCGCAAATCGATGCGTCTGCCGACGTTATCGCTTTTCCGGTCCGCAAGGGCGAACTCGGCGCGTTCGTCGCGGCGCTCGGGGAACCGCATGGTGTCCTGTTGGGAGGTGCCGCGGCACAGGCCCGCTTTGAAGGCGCGGCGGGCGGCATTGCTGAAACCGCGGCGGTCGATGGCGGGCGGGTCCTGCGCTTGGTGCTGGTCGGGATCGGCGAAGGCACCGTGCATGACCTCGAACGCGCCGGCGGCGCGCTCACGGCGCGACTCCAAACCAGCGGCGCGGCGGCGGTCCATGTCGATTTCGCGAGCGCTGGCGACGTTGATGAGGATGATGTTCTGGCGTTTGCGATGGGGGCGAAGCTGCGCGACTGGCGCATCGACACCTATCGCACCCGGCTGGCCGATACGGCGAAGCCGAGCGTCAAGACGCTGACCGTCGCCTCGTCGCACGGCAATCTGTCGGCGCGTTGGGCCGACAATGCGGCGATTGCCGACGGCGTCGCGCTGACCCAGACCCTGGTCGCCGAGCCGCCGAACATCCTTTACCCCGAAAGCTTCGTCGAGCGCTGCCAGCATCTCGCCGACCTCGGCGTCGAAATCGAAGTCCTGGACGAACGCCAGATGAAGGCGCTGGGCATGGGCGCGCTGCTCGGGGTGGCGCAGGGCTCGACCCGTCCGCCCCGGCTGCTCGCGATGCGCTGGAACGGCGGCAAGGCGGGCGACAAGCCCGTCTGTTTCGTCGGCAAGGGCGTGACCTTCGACACCGGCGGCATCAGCATCAAGCCTGCCGCGGGCATGGACATGATGAAATGGGACATGGGCGGCGCGGGCGCCGTCGCGGGCGCGATGAAGGCGATTGCGGGCCGCAAGGCCAAGGCGAATGTCGTCGGCGTCGTCGGGCTCGTCGAAAATATGCCCGACGGCAATGCGATGCGCCCCGGCGACATCGTCACCACCATGTCGGGCCAGACGGTCGAAGTGCTCAACACCGATGCCGAGGGACGGCTGGTGCTGTGCGACGCGATCAGCTGGGTGCAGAAAATCTATGAGCCCAAGGTGATCGTCGATCTGGCGACGCTGACCGGCGCGATGGTGATCTCGCTCGGGCATGAATATGCGGGCATTTTCGCCAATGACGAAAGCCTCGCGGCGCAGCTGATCGCGGCAGGTGAGACCAGCAACAACAAGCTATGGCGCTTCCCGCTGTCGGCGGCTTACGACAAACTGATCGACAGCCCGATCGCCGACATGAAGAATATCGGTCCGCGCGAAGGCGGCTCGATCACCGCGGCGCAGTTCCTGAAACGCTTTGTCGACGACGGCGTCGCCTGGGCGCATCTCGACATCGCGGGTGTGGCATGGGGTGACAAGGATGGCCCGGTCTATGCCAAGGGCGCGACCGGCTATGGCGTGCGTCTGCTTGATCGCTACATCGCCGAAAATCACGAGGGTTAAGGGCAGGGGAGCATGGCGCGCGTCGACTTTTACCGGCTGACCCGCGACCCCGTCGAACGGGTGCTCCCCGCCATCGCGACGCGCATATTGGGCGCGGGCGACCGCCTGCTGATCGTCGCCGCCCCGGCGATGCAGCGGCAGGCGATCGACGAGGCGCTGTGGACGCTGACCCCCGCCAGTTTCTTGCCGCACGGCGCCGCGGGGTCGCCCGATGAAGCGATCGAACCGATCCTCATTTCGGGAACGCTCGACCCCGCGCCGCCCAACCACGCCCGGCTGGTCGCACTCGCCGATGGGGAGTGGCGCGACGAAGCCTTGGAATTCGATCGCACCTTCCTGCTCTTCGACAACAGCCGCGTCGACGACGCGCGCGCGACCTGGCGCAAGCTCAGCGCCGTCGAAGACGTCGAAACCCATTTCTGGAAACAGGATGATCGCGGCCGCTGGTCGGAGGGGCCGTGATGTGACCACGGTCACCGCGTCGGGACTTCTGCGATGGCACGGAGCAGCATGACCAGCAACAGGAGCCGATCAATGACCCGTCTTGCCTTCACCGCCTTGGCCGCCAGCGCGCTGCTTCTCAGCGCCTGCGGTTCCAAATCGGAATCCGAAGTGGCGAGCGGCACCTATACCGATCCCGAAACCGGCAAGACCGCGGACTATAAGGTCACCGCCAGCGAAGATGGCGAGATGAGCAATGTCACCATCAAGACCGACGAAGGCGAGATGCAGTTCGGTGGCGGTGCCGCGAATGCCAAGCTTCCTGCAGGCTTCACCGCCTATCCCGGATCGAAGCTGACCGGCGGATTTGCTGCCAGCGGCACCGACGGCACCGGCGGCATGGCCAGTTTCGAAGTCAACGCGAAGGCCGCCGACGTGATCGCCCATTTCCGCAAACAGGCCGAGGCGGCGGGCATGAAGGTGACGAGCGAGATCACCACCGGCGACAGCGCGATCATCGGCGCCGAAAAGGCAGGAGATACCAAAGCTGGCGTCCAGATCACCGCGACGCAGCAGGGCGCGCAGGTGATCGGAACGATCACTTACGGCAGCGGCGACTGACCGGCCGCAGCGCTAGCCCACGCTCCCGCCTTGCAGTGCAGCAAAAGCGCGGCTAGAGGCGCGCGCATCGCAAACCATAACAAAGCAGGAGCTTCCTCCATGGCGGTCACTCGCACTTTTTCGATCATCAAGCCCGACGCCACGCGCCGCAACATCACCGGCGCCGTCACCAAGATGCTGGAAGACGCCGGCCTGCGCGTCGTTGCTTCGAAGCGCATCCATATGAGCCGCGAACAGGCCGAAGGCTTTTACGCGGTCCACAAGGAACGCCCCTTCTTCGGCGAACTCGTTGATTTCATGATCAGCGGTCCGGTCGTCGTCCAGGTCTTGGAAGGCGAGAACGCCATGCAGGCCAACCGCGACATCATGGGCGCCACCAACCCCAAGGACGCTGCCCCTGGCACCATCCGCAAGGAACTGGCCGAAAGCATCGAAGCGAACACCGTCCACGGTTCGGACAGCGACGAGAATGCCGCGATCGAAATCGCTTACTTCTTCAAGCCCGAAGAAATCGTCGGCTAAGCCGAACGGCAAAGCTGATCTGAAGAGGCCGCCGGAGCGATCCGGCGGCTTTTTCATGCCTTTTCGGCGATCATCGCGTCGAGGTCGGAGGTTTCGCCGCCTTTGCGCGAATCCCGCGCGATCGACTGGCGGCGGCCGATTTCCGACTGGACGTGGGCGACGAACGCCTTGCGCTGCTCCACGAGCACCGCATGCAGCGCTCCGCTGGTCTCGTCGGGCCGATCGATCATCCGCTCCGCCGCCTTGTGCGCGATCACCAGCGGATCGAGCAGCTTTGGCCGTCGACCGTCGTAGGTTCCGCCCGCCCGTGTGCCGTCGCGCTCGCCGATGTTGACGAAGAACAGTCGGCCCTGTTCGGTCAGCGCGCTCAGTGTGAAATAGGCGTCGCTGAGCCGCCTGACTTGTTCGTCGCCGCCGATCGGTGTGCCCGGCTTGGCGCAAAGCTCGACGGTCAGTAGCATCGCGATCGCCTTGTCGGCCCACACGGCGACGTCGCGGCTGCGCAGGCTGTCGGACTGATACCGCCGCCAGCCCATGTAAAAGCCTGCCGCCGTGATGAAAACCGAAAGGGCGGTTCCCGCCCA
This sequence comes from Sphingopyxis sp., assembly GCF_965279725.1. GTDB lineage: Bacteria > Pseudomonadota > Alphaproteobacteria > Sphingomonadales > Sphingomonadaceae > Sphingopyxis. The sequence goes on along the minus strand of NZ_CBDIIL010000001.1, from coordinate 365,631 downwards.
CGCCATCCACTGGTCCATCTGCCCCCCTTAAAATTCGTCGGCGATACCCATCAACCCGGCGAGTTTCTTCGGCGCGACCGCCAGCCAGCTTTTGCGCAGCCATTCGCCGATCGCGTCCCAGTCGGTGTCGCCAAGGTCGAGCCGGATACCGACCCAGCCGTCGCCGAAATAGGCGGGGCGGTAATAGCGGTCTTCGTCCATCTCGATCAGCGCCGCCTGCTCATCGGCACCGCTGATCTTGACCAGCAGCGCGATTTTGCCGTCGCCGTGATGGTGTTCGTTGAAATAGGCGAATTTCTTGCCCTTCACGATACCGAAACACGGCATGCCGTGCGAGGTTACCTCGTCGGCCTCGGGCAGCGCCATCGCGAATTCGCGAACGCGGCCAATCACATATTCCGGGGAGCGTTCGCGCGACACAAAGGCCGCAAGCGTCGGCGGATACAGCTGATGCTCGGCAATCCGCACTCGCGCCGCCAGTGTCTCGACGGTGTCGCCGGGCAGGATCGCGACGGGCGTCTGCGCCAGCACCGGGCCGTCATCGACACCGGGGGTGACGATATGGACGCTGCACCCGCCGAATTTGTCGCCCGCGTCGATCGCCCGCTGGTGGGTGTCGAGCCCCTTGTAAAGCGGCAGCAGGCTGGGGTGGATGTTGAGCATCTTGCCCGTCCAGCGCGCGACAAAATCGTCGCTCAGGATCCGCATATAGCCCGCGAGCGCGACAAAATCAGCTTTGGCGCCGCGCAACTGGGCATCGACCAGCGCGTCGAAAGCGTCGCGGTTCATGCCCTTGTGCGACAGGCTCCAGGTCGCCACACCCTCGGCCTGCGCAATGGCCAGACCCGGGGCGCCCGGCACGTTGCTGGCAACCAGGACGATCTCAAAGGGGCAGGGTTCGGCTTTCGCGGCATATAGCAGCGCCGCCATGTTGGTGCCGGCGCCCGAAATCAGGACGGCGACCCGCGCCTTAGCCATTATGCGTGGCCGACCACGCAGCCATCGCGCTCCACGTCTCGGCCCCGCCGGTCACGGTGCAGCCCTTGGCGCCCTCGGCGACATGGCCGATGCGAAACACCGTCTCACCCGCCGCTTCGAGCGCCGCCATTACATCGGCAACATCGCCTTCGGCCACCACAACCGCCATGCCGATCCCGCAATTGAACGTTCGCGCCATCTCTTCGGGCTCGATATGCCCCTGCGCCTGCAGGAACGCCATCAACCGCGGCTGCTCCCAAGCGTCGGCACTGACATGCGCGTGCAAGGTTTTGGGCAGGATGCGCGGGATATTTTCGAGCAGCCCGCCGCCGGTGATGTGCGCCAGCGCGTGGATCTTGCCGGTCTTCACCAGCGGCAACAGGCTTTTTACATAGATGCGGGTCGGCGCCATCAGCGCGTCGATCAACAGGACTGTCTGGTCGAACAGGGCAGGGCGGTCGAGTTTCCACCCCTTGTCCGCCGCGAGCCGCCGCACGAGTGAGAAGCCGTTCGAATGCACGCCCGACGAGGCGAGGCCCAAAATCACGTCGCCCGCCGCGACCTTGTCGGCGGTCAGCACCTGATCGCGCTCGACCGCGCCGACGCAGAAGCCAGCCAGATCGTAGTCGCCCTCGCTGTACATCCCCGGCATTTCCGCGGTTTCGCCGCCAATCAGCGCGCACCCGGCCAGCTTGCAGCCCTCGGCGATGCTCGCGACAACTTGGGTGGCGATGTCGTTGTCGAGCTGGGCCGTCGCATAATAATCCAGGAAAAACAGCGGCTCGGCGCCCTGGACGATCAGGTCGTTGACGCACATCGCGACCAGATCGATCCCGACGCCGTCATGCCGCCCCGATTCGATCGCGAGTTTGAGCTTGGTGCCGACGCCGTCGTTCGCTGCGACGAGCAGGGGATCAGTAAACCCGGCCGCCTTCAGGTCGAAAAAGCCGCCGAATCCGCCCAGGTCGGCGTCGGCGCCGGGGCGCCTTGTCGCCCGCGCCAGCGGGGCGATGGCACGGACCAGCGCATTGCCGGCGTCGATCGACACACCCGACTGGGCATAAGTGTAGGGGGCGGGCTGGTTGTGCTTGGAATCCATGGCCCGCGCGACTAACGGTTCCAGCCGACAAATGCCATGATTTCCTTGTCCGCGCGTGCGCTTTTGGGCAGAGCATAGAGAAGAGATGATTTCCACCGCTCCCCTTCCGTTCGTCCACCGGTTCAAAGACGTTGCGTTGCCGCGCGGCGGGCGCTGGGCCGTGCTCTTCGGCCTGTTCTTCGCGGTCCTGCTCGTCGGCGTCGTCGAAGGGCAGATCAGCCGCGGCGATCGCGGCATCACCCCGATCAACAGCAGCGGCGATTTCCTGGCCAGCGGCATCCTGGTCGACGTCACCGGCGACAATGCCGATGACGCGCGCGAAAAAGGGTGGCGCGAGGCGCAGCGGCAGGGCTGGACCCAGCTGTATCGCAAATTGAACGGCAGCGATGGCCCGGCGCTGGGCGATTCGGTGCTCGATGGCATCGTCACTGCGATCGTCGTCGAACAGGAACAGATCGGCCCGCGCCGTTATGTTGCGCGGCTCGGCGTCCAGTTCGACCGCGTGCGCGCCGGACAGATTTTGGGCGTCAGCGGCCGGACGCTCCGTTCACCGCCCCTACTCGTCATTCCCGTCTATTCGATCGACGGCATCCCGCAGGTGTTCGAACAGCGCAGCGCCTGGCAGCGCGCGTGGGCCGAATATAATACGGGTCAAAGCGCGATCGATTATGTCCGCACCGCGGGTACCGGCGCCGATACGCTGCTGCTCAACGCGGGGCAGACCGGGCGCCGCGGGCGCATCTGGTGGCGCGTCATTCTCGACCAATATGGGGCCGCCGACGTGCTGACCCCGATCGCGCGCGTCGAATATTCCTATCCCGGCGGGCCGATCAAAGGCTATTTTACCGCACGTTTCGGCCCCGACAGCAAGCTGATCTCCAGCTTTACGATGACCGGCCCCAGCCCCGCGGCGCTCCCCGACATGATGGAAAAGGCGGTCGCGCAGATGGACCGTATATACATTGACGCGCTGGCGGCGGGTGTGCTGCGCACCGACACCTATCTGGTTCTCGAAAAGCCGGTCGAGAAAGAGGATCTGCCCGAAGAAGTAGCGACGGCCGCCGAGGATGCCCTGCCCAGCGAAACCGACAGCAGCGTGCCGACCACCGCGCCTGCCGGGGTGCAGGGTTACACCGTCCAATATAGCTCGCCCGACGTCGAATCGGTGACGGCGACCGAGCGCGCCGTTGGCGGTATATCGGGGGTTCAGTCGGCATCCACGACCAGTCTCGCGCTCGGCGGCATGTCGGTCATGCGGGTGACCTTCCGCGGCGATGCGGCGGCGCTCAAGGCAGCGCTGGCGGCGCGTGGTTTCAAGGTCCAGGAGGGCGGCAACACGCTGCGGATCAGCCGCTGATGGGGCGCCCGGCGCCCGGCCAGATCGCCTTACCACTCGATTGGAGCGCGGGCGGCACGAACGACGGGCCGCTCATCGTCGGCACGAGCAATGCCGATGCCGTGCGCTATTTGCGCCATGTTTCGACCTGGCCGGTCCGCACCGCGGTGCTCTTCGGACCGCGCGGTTCGGGACGCAGCCTGATCGGACGCCTGTTCGCGCGCGAAACCGGCGGCCGGGTCATCGACGGACATGACAGTAGTTCCGAAGAGGACATCTTCCACGCCTGGAACGCGGCGCAGACCAGTGGCGCGCCGTTGCTTATCATCGCCGATTCGCCACCCGCAGAATGGGCCATCGCGCTGCCCGACCTCGCCTCACGCCTGCGCGCGGTTCCGGTGCTGTCGATCGCGGAGCCCGACGATTGCCTGGCCCGCGACCTGATCGAAGCGCTGTTCGCGCAGCGCGGCATGGCGCTGGCACCCGGGGTCGCATCCTACATCGTGCCGCGGATGGAGCGCAGCTATGCGATGATCCACCGCGTCGTCGCGGCGCTCGACGCGGCTTCGCTCGAACAGGGGCGGCGCGTCGGCATTCGTCTTACGCGTGAAACATTACTGTCACAGGGGCTGATCGATCCCGATTTCCTTGAACGACAGGATGCCGATACATGTCGATAACCGGACAATCCCTTCGCGCCGACAACGACGCCAGCGGTGCGTTCCAGACGCCGTCAGATCCAAACCGCTTCTTCAACCGCGAACTCAGCTGGCTGGCGTTCAACCGCCGGGTGATGGAGGAGGCGCGCAACCCCGCGCACCCGCTGCTCGAACGCCTGCGCTTCCTGTCGATTTCGGGCAGCAATCTCGACGAATTTTTCATGGTCCGCGTCGCGGGGCTGAAGGGGCAGCAGCTGCAGGGGATCGACGATCCGTCGGCCGACGGTCGTTCGCCCAGCCAGCAGCTGGCCGAGATCGAGGCCGAGGTGAACCGGCTGGTCGACCAACAGCAGAGCGAATGGCAGCGGCTCCACAAGCTGCTCGGCGAACAAGGCATTGTCGTGCACGGCACCGGCTCCGATCGCGAACCGCTACGCGCCGCGCTGCGGCAATATTTTATCGACCAGATTTTTCCGATCCTGACCCCGCAGGTGCTCGATCCCGCGCATCCCTTTCCGTTCATCCCGAACCGCGGGCTGGGGATCATCTTTGACCTGCAACGTAAGGCGACGGGCGAAACGGTCCGTGAACTGGTGCTGATTCCTGCCGCGTTGCCGCGGTTCGTTTTGGTACCGGGGCAGGCTCAGGCCTTCGTGCCCATCGAATATCTGATCGAGATTTTCGGTGACCTCCTGTTCCCCGGCTTCACCATCCGTTCGCTGGGCGTGTTCCGCATCATTCGCGACAGCGACATCGAGCTGGAAGAAGAAGCCGAGGATCTGGTACGCCTGTTCCGCACCGCGATCCGCCGCCGCCGCCGCGGCCGCGTCATCCTGCTCGAGCTTGAAGCCGATATGCCGGGCGAGATTGCCGAAGTGCTCAACGCCGATATTCAGGGGCATGAGGCGATCGTTGCCAAGATCGGCGGTTTCGTCGGACTGGCGGCGCTGTCGGCGCTGGTCGATGTCGATCGCCCCGACCTGAAATTCCCTGCCTATTCGGCGCGTTTTCCCGAACGCATTCGCGAACATGGCGGCGACTGTTTTGCTGCAATCCGCAGCAAGGACATTCTCGTCCACCATCCCTATGAAAGCTTCGAAGTCGTCCTCGCCTTCCTGCGCCAGGCCGCCGCCGACCCCGACGTCGTGGCGATCAAGCAGACACTCTATCGCGCCGGCGACCAGTCGCCGGTGATCCGTGCGCTGATCGAGGCGGCCGAGGCGGGCAAGTCGGTGACCGCGGTCGTCGAACTCAAGGCCCGCTTTGACGAGGAGCAAAATCTGCTCTGGGCGAACCAGCTCGAACGCGCCGGGGTACAGGTCGTTTACGGCTTTATCGAGTGGAAGACGCACGCCAAGATTTCGATGGTCGTCCGCCGCGAAGGGCAGGGGTATCGCACCTACTGCCACTTCGGCACCGGCAATTATCATCCGGTGACCGCGCGCATCTATACCGATCTCAGCTTCTTTACCGCCGATCCGCGCGCCGGCCGCGATGCGGCGCAGCTGTTCAATTATATCACCGGCTATGTCGAACCCGAACGGCTCGACATGATCACCATGTCGCCGCTGAACATGCGGGCGCATCTTTGCGAGCTGATCGACGCCGAAATCCGTTCGGCAAAATCGAGGCAGCCGTCGGGCGTCTGGGCCAAGATGAACAGCCTTGTCGATCCCGGCATCATCGACAAATTATACGAGGCAAGCGCGGCGGGGGTGCCGGTTGAATTGATCGTGCGCGGAATCTGCTGCCTGCGCCCGGGCGTACCCGGCCTATCGGAAACGATCCGCGTCAAATCCGTGGTCGGCCGTTTCCTGGAGCATAGCCGGGTCTGGGCATTCGCCAACGGCGCGTCGTTGCCGCATCAGCGGGCCAAGCTGTACATCAGCAGCGCCGACTGGATGCCGCGCAATTTCGATCGCCGCGTCGAATATATGATCCCGATCGAGAATCCGACCGTCCACGACCAGATCCTCGATCAGGTGCTGGTCGCGAACCTCATCGACAATGAACAGAGCTGGGAACTGCAACCTGACGGCATCTATGTGCGCGTAACTCCGGACGACAAGCCGTTTAATCTGCATCATTATTTCATGAACAACCCGTCGTTGTCGGGTCGCGGCACGGCATTGCACAAACGACAGGATGTCCCGACGCTCGCCTTCACGATGCGCGAGGCCTGACCCTTGGCGCTGCCGCTGTCCTCGAAGCAGGCGGTGCACCGTTCGGCTGTCATCGACATCGGATCGAACTCGGTTCGTCTGGTCGTTTATGAAGGACCGGCGCGCGCGCCGGCGGTGATCTTTAACGAAAAGGTTGCGGCCGGGCTCGGTCGCGGACTCGCGATTGATGGCCGCATCGCCGACGAGGATGCGATGCGCGGGCTGACCGCGTTACGGCGCTATGCGTTGCTCGCCAAGCATATGGAGGTCCAGGATCTGCAATGCGTCGCCACTGCGGCGGTGCGTGACGCCGAAAATGGTCCCGAATTTATCGCTGCGGCGGCCGACGCCGGCCTGAAGATTCGTTTGCTTTCGGGTGAAGAAGAGGCCGAGGCGGCGGGCTATGGCGTGCTGTCGGCAATCCCCGACGCGCGCGGCGTTGCGGTCGACCTGGGCGGTGGCAGCCTTGAGCTGGCCGAGGTGGCCGACGGCCAGGTCGGGCGCCGGGCGTCCTTTCCGCTTGGGGTGCTTCGCCTGCCGGCGCTGCGCAAGGAAGGGCAACAGGCGTTCGAGCGCGCGGTCCGCAAGATGCTACGCTCGGCGGGCTGGCCAGACGGAATGACGGGTCTGCCGCTTTATCTGGTCGGCGGATCGTGGCGCGCTCTGTCGCGGCTCGACCTCGAACTGACGCGCGATCCGCTCGCGGTGCTCGACCAGCACAGCCTGCCGCGTTCCGCGCTGCGCCGACTGGTGCGCGCTACCCATCGGCTGACCTTCGAAGAGATGCGCGCGATCCCCGGCATGGCATCGAACCGCGCCGCCGCCTTGCCCGATGCGGCGGCGCTGCTCGCCGCGCTGGTCAATATTCTTGATGTCCCTGAAATGACCGTATCGTCGTCCGGGCTCCGCGAAGGGTTGCTCTACCAGGCGCTCGACACCGAAACGCGCGCGCAGGATCCGCTAATCGTCGCCGCAGAGTTCGAGGGCCGCCGACTTGCGCGCTTTGCCCCGCACGGCCGGGCGATTACGGACTGGATTGCACCGTTGTTCGACGGCGAGGCGCCCGCCGACAGCCGCGTCCGGCTCGCCGCCAGCCTGCTCAGCGACGTCGCCTGGTCGGCCAACCCCGATTTCCGCGCCGAACGCGGCACCGAGATCGGGCTGCACGGCAATTGGCGTGGCATCGACATCCCGGGCCGCATCCTGCTCGCCCGCGCCCTCCACGCCGGGTTCGGCGGCGCCGACAGCGATTTTCCTGACATGGGGCCGCTGGTGGCACCCGACCGTCTGGCAAGGGCGCGGCAATGGGGGCTGGCGATCCGGTTGGCGCAGCGACTGACCGGCGGGGTCGAGGCGCCGCTGAAGGCCAGCCATATCGCGCTGGTCGATGGCAAACTGAAACTCAGCCTTGATCGCGGCTGGCATCATCTGGCGGGTGAATCGGTCGAGCGCCGGTTGCGTTCGCTGGCGCAGTCGCTTGAGGTCAAGTCGGAGCTGGTACTGCTCTAATCCCGTCGCGCCCGCGAAGGCGACGTTTATCAAGTCAAAGGTTTAGGCCTCGGCAGCCGTCGCCGCGTCGATTTCGCTCATCACCAGCTTGCCATGCTTGACGGCAAAACCCATTCGCCCCTCAACCAGGTCGAGCGCTGCGTGTCCGAAGACGTCATAACGCCAGCCCTGCATCATCGCGATGCCTTCGCGTCCGCCAGCGGCCAGGGCTTCCAGATCGTCGCTGCGTGCGATCAATCGCGATGCGACGTTCAGCTCCCGAGCACGAATTTTCAATAAGAGTTTCAACAGGTCGGCGACCAATACGCCTTCCTTGCCCAGCCCCGGACCGCGGGGTGCGCGGTCGGGCATTTCGTCCTTGTCCATCGGCTTGGCATTGGCCAGCGCGTCCATCAGCCGCGCGCCGATGTCGTTGCTGCGCCAGGTCGCCGACAGACCGCGGACGCGGCCCAAGCCGTCCTGATCTTTGGGCGGATGCGCGGCGATGTCGGCGAGCGTTTCGTCCTTGACGATGCGGCCGCGCGGCAGGTTCTTCGACCGCGCTTCGCGCTCGCGCCATGCGGCGAGCGATTGCAAGCGGCCCAGCACGTCGAGCTTGCGCGAGGGGATCTTGATGCGGTGCCAAGCCTTTTCAGGGTCGACGCTGTAATTGCTGGGGTCGGCGAGCTTTTCCATTTCTTCGTCAAGCCAATGGCCGCGGTCGGTCTTGATCAGCTTGTCGAGCATCATCGGAAAAATCTTGGCGAGGTGGGTGACATCGCCCACCGCATAGTCGATCTGGCGCTTGTCGAGCGGACGGCGGCTCCAGTCGGTAAAGCGCGCGCCCTTGTCGAGTTGCAGCCCGATCCACGCTTCGACCAGGTTCGAATAGCCGACCTGTTCGGCCTGACCGATCGCCATCTGGCCGATCTGAGTATCGAAAATCGGATGCGGCGTCTTGCCGGTCAGGTTAAAGATGATTTCGACATCCTGCCCGCCCGCGTGAAAGACTTTGAGCATATCCTGATTATCGACGATCAGATCGAGCAACGGCTTCAAATCCATGCCGGGCGCCAGCGGATCGATCGCCGCGGCATGCTCGCGGTCGGCCACCTGGATCAGGCAAAGCTCTGGCCAGAAAGTATTTTCGCGCATGAATTCGGTGTCGACGGCGATGAAATCGCTGTTTTTGATGAGGTCGCAAAATTCGACGAGTTCGGCGCTGGTTTCGATGAGCGGATGGACTTGCATAGCGCGCCTATACAGCTAGTTGGTGCAGACGGGCAGGAAAAATTGCCCGCGCTCTTCGGGTCGCGGAGCCGGAATACCGGCCAAAGCTAAAGACGAAGGGATTTGGGGCATGATGTGGGTCGGTTGGGCGCTGGCTGCGCTCGGTTTTGCGTTTCTTTTCGGGCAATATATGGCGGGGCAGGCCGATATTTTCGTATCGATCGCCAACCCGCGGCCGCTCGACGAAGAATCGATGATTGTAACGCTGAAGGGCTGGGGTTTTGCGGCCCAAGCTGCGCAGCCGTTCGTGACACCCGAATCCGATCATGGCCTGTGCGACGTCCGCGTTTTCGCGACGCGGCGCCAGATGCTGGTTGCGATTGCCAGTTTCGGTTTTCTGCGCCCGGTCACCGTCGCATGGCGTGCGCACGCTGGTATCTTGCCGTTGGGAGACGCTTGATGCCGCTCGTGCGACTCGGTGACGAAGGGCGCTGGACCAACTATCATGGCACCGGCACGTGCGAAGCGGCGACGCGGTTTGCGCTGCGCAGCGGCGATGCGCCGCGCGGACGCGACGAGATCGCGATCGCGGCGCAGGCCGTGCAGGACTGGCTGGTCGAGGCTACAGCGGCAAAACGCCGTGTCCGTCCGCTCGGCGCGGGCTGGTCGCCGTCGAACGTCAACATCGCCTCGCAATGCTGGCTGCTCCACACTCGCCGCTTCAACCGTTGTTTTCGTATCGACCCCGCCGACGTGCGGCCCGGCGTTGATGCCAGCGGGCTGATGCTGATCGAAGCGGGGGCGCTGGTTGATGAAGTGTCGGACAAGCTGGAGGCACAGGGTCGGTCGTTGTGGACCAGCGGTGCGGGCAACGGTCAGACGTTCGCGGGTGCTTGCGCGACCGGCACCCATGGCTCGATGATCGCGCGCGGCGGCATCCAGGACCATATTCGCGCGGTGCAGATCGTGACGCCTGCCGGCGTCCACTGGATCGAGCCCGCTGCGGGGGTGATGAGGGCGGCCTTTGTTGCGGCGACCGGTTCGACCCCGCTGCGCAACGACGAGGTTTTTGCCGCGGCACAGCTCCCGGTTGGGTCGCTCGGCATCGTCACGGCGCTAGTTGTCGACAGTGTGCCGAAATTCCTTGTCCGCCCGATCCAGAATCGGCGCAAGGTGGATCGCGCAGCGCTCGACTGGCTGGCTGCGGGCGATTTTTGCCGTTTCTCGGCGGCCTATTCGCTCGATCGCGATCCCGATTTTGTCCAGATGATCGTGAACCCGTACCAGCCGTTCAAGCGCCCCGCTATGCTCCGCTTCCTCTATCGCGAGTCGTGGCGCGACGATTACCCGCGTGCGACGCCTGGACAGATGGGTGCAGGCTATGATGCGCTCAGCCTGCTGGGACGGCTGCTCGACGCTTATCCGTGGGCGCGGGGCGCGCTGCTACAATTTGCGATGAAGCAGGGCTATGCCAGCGGCCCCGATGTTGATGCTCCGGCGGTCTATGGCAGCTGGGGCGAGGGGCTCGACACGCACCGGCCCTTGGCGGACCTGTTCAACGCCTCGGTCACCATCGACCGCGCCGATCTGGCGCGGGCGTTCGAGCTGATCTGTGCGGTCTATGCGCGCCACGGCGGCTCGACCGTCGTCACGGTGCGCTTCATGGCGCGCGCCGAGGGGCTGCTCGCGCCCGCGCGCTTCCCGCACAATGCGGTGATCGATTTCGACGGTCCGCGCAGTCCGCGCACCGCCGACGCCTATGCCCGCGTCGTCGATCGGCTCGATGCCGAGGGGATCGCGTTCACGCGCCATTGGGCCAAAAGCTGTCACCTCGATGCGGCGCGCGTTGCCGCCGATTATGGCGAGGATTTCCGCCGCTGGCGCACCGCGCGCGACCGGCTGATACCCGACCCCGCGCACCGCGCGCTGTTCGGCAGCGCGGTGCTCGACGGGCTTGGATTGACCTGCTGATTTGGCCTTCCACCTTGACAAATGGCGCGCCGCGCTGCCTTAGGCGCGGCCATATCGGCGCGTTTTTCCCGCGTGCCTTCCCGAACATTGAAAGACGATCAAATGCACGCCTATCGCACCCATAACTGCGGCCAGCTTCGCGCCGAACAGGTCGGCCAGTCGGTCCGTGTCTCGGGCTGGGTGCATCGCAAGCGCGATCATGGCGGGCTGCTTTTCGTCGATCTGCGCGATCATTATGGGCTGACCCAGATCGTCGCCGACAGCAGTGATGCGGTCTTCGCGACGCTCGACGGTCTGCGCGCGGAAAGCGTCGTGACGATCACCGGCGACGTCGTCGCCCGCTCGACTGAGACGACCAACACCAACCTGCCGACGGGCGCGATTGAAGTGCGCGCGCGCGACGTCATTGTCCAGTCGGCGGCGATCGAGCTGCCGATGCCGGTCGCCGGCGAACAGGATTATCCTGAGGATATCCGCCTGAAATACCGCTTCCTCGATCTGCGCCGCGAACGCCTCCACGCCAACATCATGCTGCGCTCGAACGTGATCGCCAGCCTGCGCCGCCGCATGGTCGATCAGGGTTTCACCGAATTTCAGACCCCGATCCTGACCGCCTCGTCGCCCGAAGGCGCGCGCGATTATCTGGTTCCCAGCCGCGTCCACCCCGGCAAATTTTATGCGCTGCCGCAGGCGCCGCAGATGTTCAAACAGCTGCTGATGGTTGCCGGTTTCGACCGCTATTTCCAGATCGCCCCCTGCTTCCGCGACGAAGACGCGCGCGCTGACCGCAGCCCCGGCGAATTCTACCAGCTCGATTTCGAAATGAGCTTCGTCACCCAGGACGACGTGTTCAGCGCGATCGAGCCCGTTCTTGCGGGCGTGTTCGAGGAGTTCGCCAACGGCAAGTCGGTGACCCCCGCCGGTTCGTTCCCGCGCATCCCGTATCGCGAATCGATGCTGAAATACGGCAATGACAAACCCGACCTGCGCAACCCGCTGATCATCACCGATGTGTCGTCGCACTTCACCGGTTCGGGCTTCGGCCGCTTCGCCGATATCGTTGCGGCGGGCGACGTCGTCCGCGCGATCCCGGCGCCCGCGACCGCGGAAAAAAGCCGCAAATTCTTCGACGACATGAACAGCTGGGCGCAGAGCGAAGGCTTTGCCGGCCTCGGCTATGCGACGCGCAAGGGCGGCGAATGGGGCGGCCCGATTGCCAAGAACCACGGCACCGAACAGATGGACGCGCTCGCCGCCGCGCTTGGCACCGGCCCCGATGACGGCCTGTTCTTTGCCGCCGGCAAGGAAGCACAGGCCGCAAAGCTCGCGGGCCTCGCCCGCACTCGCGTCGCCGAACAGCTCGACCTGATCGATCCGTCAAAATTTGAAATGTGCTGGATCGTCGATTTCCCGATGTTCGAGGCCGACGAAGACACCGGCAAGATCGATTTCAGCCACAACCCCTTTTCGATGCCGCAGGGCGAACTCGAAGCGCTTGAAACCAAGGACCCGCTCGACATTCTCGCGTGGCAATATGACATCGTGTGCAACGGCGTCGAACTGTCGTCAGGCGCGATCCGCAACCATCGCCCCGACATCATGTACAAGGCGTTCGAAATCGCTGGCTACAGCCAGGCCGACGTCGATGCGAACTTCAGCGGGATGATCAACGCGTTCAAATTTGGCGCCCCGCCGCACGGCGGTTCGGCCCCCGGCGTCGACCGCATCGTGATGCTGCTCGCCGACGAACCGAACATCCGCGAAGTCGTCATCTTCCCGATGAACCAGAAAGCTGAGGATCTGATGATGAATGCCCCGGCGCCGGTCAGCGACCGGCAGCTCAAGGAACTCGGCATCCGCGTCGTCGACGGGCCGAAGGGTTAAGGCGTGGCGGAGCCGCGGGAGCATTGGCTGGCGACGCCGGACGGCGATATTTGCTGGTTCGAATGGGGAACGCCATCGGACGGGCCATCCGTTCTCCTGCTCCACGCGACTGGCTTTCACGCGCGTTTATGGGATCAGGTCGTCCTGCATCTGCCGCCGGGCACCCATATCATCGCGCCCGATCTTGTCGGCCATGGCCGCAGCTATCGTCCGGCGACGCTAGTGGACTGGATTGCCAACGCGGCCGCGCTGCTCCCGCTCGTCGATCAGTTTGCAGGCGCGCCATTGGTCGCATGCGGGCATAGCGGCGGTGGCTATATCCTAACTTGGCTTGCGGCGCAGCGTCCTGGCGCCTTTCGGCATCTGCTGCTGATCGATCCGACGATCTTCGATCCCGACCTTTATCACCCCACTGGCCAGCCGATCCCCGATCCCGAAGATCATCCGGTCGCGCGTCGCCGCAACGCGTGGGACAGCGCCGACGCGATGGTCGCGCGTTTCGCCGAACGCCTGCCCTATTCGGCGTGGCAGCCGGCGGTGCTGGTCGATTACTGCCATTATGGCCTGCTCCCGGCGCCTGCGGGGCGGGGATATGAACTTGCCTGTCCTCCCGCGCTCGAAGCATCGGTTTATCAGGGCGCACAGCGCACCAATCCTTATGGTTGGCTGGCCTCCCTCGCGGTTCCGACCAGCATCATCCGCGCCAAGACCGGCGAGCGAGACGGCCCGCTCGACTTTTCCGTCAGTCCAACGTGGCCCGGTTTAGGCGAGCTCATCCGCGCGGTGCGCGACGAGCAATGGAGCGACCACAGCCATTTCATCCCGATGGAAGCGCCGCAGCGTCTTGCCGACCTGGTTGCCGATCAAATCTGACCCCGGTGCCTAGGCCACTTTGACAGTCGTCGGTGGCTGCGATAGCCCGGGCGGATCAGGGATGGGGGCGATGATGATCGACGCGCGATGGGTTTTGGGTGCGGCTTTGCTAGGCCTTGCGACGCCCGCGACGGCGGAAACGCTGACGATCCAGGCGGCCGATCCCGCCGATGCCAACATCAACGATCTGCTAAGCATTTCGGTCGAGCGCTTCGAGGGCGAAGATGGCGCGGCGTTTGCACAGGCGCTGGAGGCCGAACTCGCTGCCGCCACATTTCGCGGCGGCCCATTTTACCGCGTGGTTGCGCCGGAGTCCGGAGCGCCCGCCGATGCACTGATCACCGGTACGGTGCGCGGAAGTGTCGAGGAGGTGGCGGTGATCGAAAAGCGGCGGCGCTGCACCGAATATGATCCCGCCGACAAAAAGAAATGTATCAAGGAAATCGATGCCGACATCCGCTGCCGGCGCCGAACGGCGACGGTGGCCACGACGGTGCGGCTGGTCGCCCTTGGCGATGGTTCGATCCGCTATACCCGACCGTTGAGCGCGCGCGACCAGCAGACCTTTTGCCCTGACCGCAGCGCGCCACAATCGGTTGAGGATTATTTCACCGCGACCTTCCGCAGTCAGGTGCGCGCGATCCGCCGCGACCTTGCACCGCGCGACTATTCACTCGACGTTCGCGTCGATGAGAGCACCAAGGGGCTGACCAAGCCTGCGCAAGCCGCATTCAAAGCGGCGGTGCGGTTGACGAAAACGGACCCGGACGGCGCCTGCACGGCGTGGACGGTACTGACTCGCGATGTCGAACCGACGGCGCCGCTGGCGTATAATCTGGGTCTTTGCGAAGAAATGGCGGGTGATCTTGATGCTGCGGTCGATTGGTATGGCGACGTGCAGCGACAAGGATCGCGCAGCACCGTCGTTCCCGAGGCGCTGGCCCGCATCGAGCGTCATCGACGGGCGATGGGCGAATGGATTGCGCGAAAAGCGGTGATGGGTAACGAGTAACAAAGGCGGCGCGCGATGTGCCAGAAAATGACATCGCCGCATCGTGCTTGGCCGGATGCCTCGGGTTGCGCTAGGGAAGGGTATGACCATCTCCCTTTCCGATCACGAATCTGGCGCCAAATTTGATGGCGATTATTCCGACGCGCTCAAAGCCCTACAAGAACGGCTGGAGCGCGTGCAGGCCGCACACATCACCCATGGTCAGCGCAGCGTCATCATGTTCGAAGGCTGGGACGCGGCGGGGAAGGGCGGGATCATCAAGCGGATGACCGCGCTGCTCGACCCGCGCTATTTTGACGTCTGGCCGATCAGCGCGCCGACCGAAGAGGAAGAGGCGCGCCATTTCCTCTGGCGCTTCTGGAAACGACTGCCCGGCAACCGTGAAATCGCGATCTTCGACCGCAGCTGGTACGGCCGCGTCCTTGTCGAACGGGTCGAGGGCTTCGCGACCGAGGCGGAGTGGCGCAAGGGTTATGACGAGATCAACGAGTTTGAGGCGCAACTGACCGGTAGCCGAACCAACCTCGTCAAAATCTTTGTCCACCTAACGCAGGACGGGCAGGACCGGCGCTTTACCGATCGCCTCGACGACCCGTGGAAACGGTGGAAGACCGGGACCGAAGACTATCGCAACCGCGCCAAGCGTAAGGACTATCTCGCGGCGATGGACGAGATGTTCGCGCAGACCAACACCCGCTGGGCACCTTGGAAGGTGATCGACGGCAACAACAAAAAGGCGGGGCGGATTGCGGCGCTGACCCATATCGTCGAAATATTGGAGGCAGCGGTCCCGATGACGCCCCCCGATCTCGACGCAGCGGTCGCCAAACTGGCCGGGAAGGCCTTTGGCTACAAGCCGAAAGACTAGGTTTTTCGGCCTTCTTGGCTAGCAATCGGCGGCCCTAGCCGCTACATGGAAGCGATGAGCCGCGCCAAACGAACAGACGATTGGGGTTTTCCCCGCTGGCGACCCTATGGCTCGGGCAATGAAGCGCAAAAGGTGCGCCTGTGCGATCGCCATGGCTGCACCAACCCCGGCAACTGCCCCGCGCCCAAGTCGCCGAACAGCCCCGAGCGCTGGTATTTCTGCGAAACGCATGCCGCCGAGTACAACCGCGGCTGGGATTATTTCGAGGGCTTGAGCGCCGAAGACGCCGCCGCGCGTGCGGCCGACGAGACCCGCGATGCCGGCGCCTATGCCAAGGCGCAGCACTACGCCTGGGGCGGGTCGGGTGACGGCACCCGCAGCGCCGATGAAATGCGCGCGCTCGAAATTCTCGACCTCGAACCCGACGCCGATCTTGAGGCAACAAAGAAGGCATGGCGCGCCCTCGCCAAGGAATGTCACCCCGATGTGAAGCCCGGCGATGCCGAAGCGGCCAAGCGCTTTGCGGCGGGACAGGCGGCGTTCGAGGTGCTGAAACAGGCGGAAGACCGCAAAAGCTGGAAACCCGCGTAGCAACGACGCAGCTTGAGGCTGCTGGTGTACCGGTGACTCGGAGATGATTGACGCTTCGTCACGATGCGGGCTTAGGCCGCTTTGATCGATTTTGATCGAACAAAGGGGCGAGCATGCGCATTATCTGCGGGCTATTGATCAGCGCAGCATTGACCACATCGGCCATCGCTGAACCCATGAATTTCCGGAATGGTTTGAGCCGCGTCGATGGCGTTGTCGGACTGGGCCTCACCATTCCGATCGGTGGCGACCGCAAAAAGGCGCCGCCGCGCGTCGAATTGCGCCTGACCCGCGATGTGGTGAACTTCGATGGAAACCGCCAGTCGAGCAGCGGCATCGGCCCGACCGAGACACGCATCGGTTTTTCGCTGGAGCGCGAACGGCGGTTTCTGCTCAATGGCCGGCCGCTGGACAAGGCGCAGCGGAACAATGTCTCAACCGTCGGCTGGATTGCGATCGGGGTTGGCGTGGTTGTGATCGGCGGCGTGGTGCTGACTGCGGATGCGCTGCGTGATGCCAGCGATTAGCTTCGCCTAGTTATAGACACACGCATCCAGCCCGTCACGCCGCACCTGCCCGATGCGGCGCTGGATCGTGTTGCCATAGCGGCGGGTAAATCCCGATGGGCTGATCGCGGCGCGCTTTTTGGGCAGCGGCAGGATCGCCGCAATCCGTGCGGCTTCTGCGGGGGTCAGTTTGCCCGCGCCATGTTTGAAATACCGCTGCGCACCCGCCTCGACACCATAGGTACCGATGCCGGTCTCGGCGACGTTCAGATAGACTTCCATGATCCGCCGCTTGCCCCAGATTTTCTCGATCAGGAAAGTGAACCACACTTCGGGTACCTTGCGGACATAGCGCGTCCAGCCGCTTCCCTGCCACAGGAAGACATTCTTGGCGGTCTGCTGGCTAACCGTCGATCCGCCGCGTATCCGTTTGCCCTTGGCGTTGCGTTCGATGGCCTGTTCGATCGCTTCGGTGTCGAAACCGTTGTGAGTGCAGAATTTGCCATCCTCGGCCGCGATCACGGCGCGGACCATGTTACGGTCGATGGCCGACAAACTCGTCCAGTCCTTGGTGATCCCGCTGCTGTCGGCCAGCATGGTAAAGGTCACCGGCGGCGGCACCACCGCATAGAGCAGCACCCACAGCACCGAAATTGCGACGAACCACAGCAGCCATTTGAACGGCCGCAAATACCAGGGGAGCTTGCGGCGCTTGGCGCGCTTCTTGGTCGTGGTCGTCATCGTCCGGTTGGTATCGGACGTCGGGGTATCAGAACAAGGGTAATTCGACCGCGACGACTTCGCCCGTCTCCAGCCGCGCCTTGCCTGTCAGCCGCATATCCTTGTCGGGTTTCAGATCGACCAGCATTTCCTGGAAATTGCCGCCATCGACGACGACGATTGGCAACTGCATGGTCGTGCCCTGGCGCGTTATCGTGCCATAGGACCGGCGGCTGCTCGACCGCAGATTGAGCGCGCCGCTGTCGACATCGACGTCGCGGACTTCGAAAGAAAAGGACAGCAGGCGGCGCGACAGCGGGTCATTCTTGTCCCGATCGATGGGAGGCAGCGTCAGGCGGTCGAATTTGCGCTCGGCAAAGCGCAGCAAGGTCGCGCTCTGTTGCAGCGCGGGGTTGCCCGAGCCCATCATCGTCTCGATCATCCCGCGGTGGAGCGCAGTGTCTTCGGTCGCCGCATATAGCTCGCGCGCCGCCGCGACTCGCTCGCTGTCGCTGCCGTTGGCGATTGCGTCCTGAAATTGCAGCAACAGTTTCTGGCTTTGCGGCAATGGCAAAATCTTGGTCTGGATCGGCGCCAAGATCGGCAAGAACGCGACCGTCGCGCCGCGCTCGACGCCCGTATCTTTTGGTACGGCAAATTGCTGCAAGCCCCAGATCGTGCCCATGATCAGCGCGAAGATGCCGGTGTGAAACATGCCGCGCCGCGCGAAGGCGATGCGGCGCATCAAAAAGCACAGGACGAAGCCGGCGATGCCCGCTGCCATCAGCCACAGCGAATAATTGCCGATCGGGGTCGCCATGTCGCCGGCCAGGCCCAGGATCAGTGAAAAGCCCGACCAGGCGGCGAGCTTGTCGCCGCCGGCTTTGCTTTGGTTATCGGCCGCCGCAGCGACGGGTGTCGCCGCCGCCACGGTAGCGGTGCCACTTTCGGTGCTCATAGAATTCCCCCAATCCTCGGTAGAGCAGCAGGCGCCCCGGCCTGCCGCTCCCGTCTCATTTCCCCCACGAATTCAGCTTTTTGGTGGCTCGTCGTCCTTCTTGTCCTTGGCGGCGTCGATGGCGTCATTGGCTTTGGTGGCGGCGTCCTTCGCCGCTTCGCTCGCCCTGGCCGCCGCGACCTTCGCCGCGTCGGTGGCGTCGGCGGCGAGCGAGCGCATTTTCGCCTCGGCCTCGGCCTCCTTGCCGCTCATCACCAGCCACGCCATCACCGCCGCAGCGATCAGCGACAGCAGCGCGAGCCAATAGCCGAAGTGCCAATTGACTTGGATCATCGCCAGCGCGGCTTGATCCATGCTGCCGCTGGAGCCGTTTTTGGCAGCTTCGGCCATGATCGCGTCCTTACTGTAGCGATAGGTGCCGACGAAGATCAGCACGAACGCTGCGGCCGACGTGCCCAGCACCAGTTTCGCCGCTTCACGCCCCTTGGTAAACAGCAGGAACAGCCCGCCCGCGATGGCGAGCAGCGCGAGGATCAGCCACAGGTTCATCGATGCACCGTCACCGGCGCTGGCCGCCTGGCCCATCGCCGAGATGCGACCAAAGGCGAGGCCGAAGCCGCTCGCCTCGGCAATCTTTTGATCGGAACAGCTAACGGTCATCCATGGCAACAAAAACGCCAGCAGCGCGATGCCCTTGGGAATACGGATCCATTTCCACATGATATGTCCCCCTTCACTCAACCCGGCGAAGAGGCTAGCCGATTGCTCCCACGAGTCAAATCGCTGGGCCCCGGGATCAGTCGACGACGATCTTTCCGGTCATGCCGAGGCCGCTGTGCATGAAGTGAGAACAATGTGCCTTGTAGGTACCAGCCGTGGGGACGAGGGTCACATCGAGGCTTTTGCCCTTACCCAGCGAGACACGGCCGATTGCGCCGCCCACTTTGGCGCGGTTGGCGGCATCCATCGTCGCCGCGGCAAAGAATTCGGCAGCGGTGAAATCGTGGCCGCCCGATCCGTTGTTGACAAAATGGACCGTCGTGCTGTGCCCGGCTTGCAGGTGCAATGCTTCAGGCGTGAAGCTGAAGTTCGCGAGAACTACTTCCGCTTTCGCGACCGGTGTGGCCGCCGAAACGGGCACGGCGAGTGCCATGGTGACGACGGCAAGGAAAAGGAAACGCATCAGCTTACTCCTTCTGCCGGAACGCCGGCGTGTTCGCCCTGTCGCTGTGCCGCCCCGATTTTCCCTCAGGCGTTGATGAGGCGCCGGTCGCCCGCGAGCTTCAACATCGCCTTTTGCAGCTTTTCGAACGCGCGCACTTCGATCTGGCGGACGCGTTCGCGGCTGACGTCATAAACCTGGCTCAAATCTTCCAGCGTCTTTGGATCGTCGGTCAGGCGGCGTTCGGTCAGGATGTGACGTTCGCGTTCGTTGAGCGTTTCGAGCGCTTCATTAAGCAGCGAATGGCGCACATCGCGTTCCTGTGCCTCGGCGACGCGCTCGTCCTGCAACGGGCCTTCGTCGCCCAGCAGATCCTGCCACTGGCTGTCGCCATCCTCGCCCATCGGGACGTTCAGCGAGGTGTCGCCGCCCATCGCCATGCGGCGGTTCATGCTGGTGACCTCTTCCTCGGTGACGCCCAGGTCGGTCGCAATCTTGGTGAGATGCTCGGGTGACAGGTCGCCGTCTTCGAACGCCTCCAGATTGTTCTTCATCCGGCGCAGGTTGAAGAACAGCTTCTTCTGCGCCGCGGTGGTGCCCATTTTGACCAGGCTCCACGACCGCAGAATGAATTCCTGGATCGACGCACGAATCCACCACATTGCATAGGTGGCGAGACGGAAGCCGCGTTCGGGATCGAATTTCTTCACCCCCTGCATCAGACCGATATTGCCTTCGCTGATCAGCTCGCTGACCGGCAGCCCATAGCCGCGATAACCCATCGCGATCTTTGCCACGAGCCGCAGGTGCGAGGTGACGAGTTGTGCCGCAGCTTCATTGTCGCCATGCTCCTGAAAACGGCGCGCGAGCATATATTCCTGCTCGGGGGTCAGCAGCGGGAATTTGCGGATCTCCGACAGATAGCGATTCAGGCTGGCTTCGCCGCCGAGCGCTGGCACCGTTGCCGGAACATTGCTTTTGTTAGCCATTGGAGAGCGTCTTCCCTTTAGTATCTGGAGTCAGAATATGCCGCGGTTGCGTCCGGCGGTCGAGATAGATTTTTATTCGAAACCTAAACGCGCAATTCGTCGATCAGTTCCTGCATGTCGGCTGGGAGTTCGCTGTCGAGTGCGACGTTGTTACCGGTCACCGGATGAATAAAGCCCAAATGGGCGGCGTGCAATGCCTGCCGCACGAAATTGCGCGCTTTCAGCACCTCCGAAAGTGGCTTTCTGGCGCGTCCATAGACCGGGTCGCCGACCAGCGGATGGCCGATATGGGCCATGTGAACGCGCACCTGATGCGTGCGTCCGGTTTCCAGCCGACATTCGATCACGCTGGCATGCTGTAGCGGCTCGATCATGCGGTAATGCGTCACCGCGCGTTTGCCGCGATCGGCGGCGACCACCGCCATTTTTTTGCGATTGGTGTTCGACCGGCCGAGCGCCGCGTCGACGGTGCCGCCCACCGGCATCGGGCGCCCGGTGGCGATCGCGACATAGCGGCGGTCGATGCTGTGCGCGGCGAATTGCTTCGCCAACCCTTCGTGGGCGCGGTCGTGCTTGGCGGCGACGATCAGTCCGCTGGTGTCCTTGTCGATCCGGTGAACGATGCCTGGCCGGGCGACGCCCCCGATCCCTGACAACTGGCCGGCGCAATGATGCAGCAACGCGTTGACCATCGTCCCGTCGAAATTGCCCGCGGCGGGGTGGACGACCATGCCGGCCGGCTTGTCGATGACGATCAGATGCTCGTCCTCGAACGCGATGACCAAGCCCATGTCCTGCGCAATATTGCGCGCGGGCGACGCGATGGGGACGCGGACTTCGATCGTCGACGGGGTCGTTGCCTTCGCGGACGGGTCGCGCAGGATCTTCCCGCTGGCGGTGGCGACGCGGCCATCCTTGATCAGGGTCTTGACGCGCTCGCGCGACAGATCGGGCAATGCCTCGGCCAGCGCGCGGTCCAGCCGCAGTCCGGCGGCGCTATCGTCGAGCGTCACGGTCAAAATATTGTCATCCCCCTGCATTGATGAGGATGTGGTTCTGGCACGCCAAATTTCAAGATACGGCTTCCTTGGTTCCGTTCGTGTCGAGCGAAGTCGAGACACCGTGAAGGCACGCGCTGACGATGGGCATCTCGACTTCGCTCGATGCGAACGGAATGGGGGGAACGCGCTTGTCTAGCCAAAGTCCGTGCCTTAGGAGGCTTTCGCGAACCGGAAACGTCCGGTCTGCGGGGAGTTAACCAATCCATGTCCGACGATCGCGTCGATTTCGCCTCGATGCTGGCCTCGCGCCTGTGCCACGACCTGCTCAGCCCTGTCGGCGCTTTCGCCAACGGGCTTGAATTGCTCGCTGATGAAAAAGATCCGGCGATGCGGGCGCGCTGTTTCGAATTGCTCGAACAAAGCGCAAAGACGTCGGCGAACAAGCTGAAATTCTTTCGCCTCGCCTTTGGCTCGGCAGGCGGCTTTGGCGAACTGGTCCCGGCCGACGAGGCCAAATCGGCGATCCAGGGCATCATCGGCGATCGTGCGATCGACTTTAATTGGATGATCGGAGCCGAACCGATGCCCAAGCCGGCGGTCAAGATCATCCTCAACCTGTCGCTGCTGCTCGTCGATGCGCTGGTCCGCGGCGGACGGCTCGACATCGGCTGTGAAAATCAGGCGGATGGCATCGAAATTGCCCTGCATGTTGAGGCCGAAAGGATATTCCTCGACGCCGACGTCGAAACCATCCTGCGCGATGGCGAAGGCGCGACCGCGATGACCTCGCGCACCGCGCCGGCCGTGCTGGTGCAGGCCGTTGCGGCGCAAAATGGCGGCACGGTGATGCTCGCGCGCGAAACGCCGACATCCTTGCTGGTCGGAGCCGTTCTCCGCGGTCGCTAATTCTTCGGACGAGGCGCGCGCAATTTTCCTTTGCGCAGCCCCCCAGTACAACCCTCCATTAACCATTCTCGGCCATGGTGCAGCTTCAGTTTCTGGGGCGCACCGGTACCGTGATAGACGATCTACTGAACGACTTTCTGGCCGAAACGGCGGAAATCCTTGCCGAAGCCGGCGGGGCGATCGTGGCGTGGGAGTCTGATCCTGCCGACCGCGCCCAGCTCGATGCAATTTTTCGGCTCGTCCACACGATCAAGGGCAGCTCGGGCTTCCTCGCCTTGCCGCGAGTCACCGCCCTGTCGCACGCCGCAGAGGATGCACTCGATCAGGTGCGCCGCGGCAACCGTCCGGCGAATGCGGCGCTCGTCACCGGTGTCCTTGCCATTATCGACCGGCTGAACATGCTGTGCGCGGCGCTGGGCCGTGACGAAGCCGAGCCGGTCGGCGACGACCGAGACGTCATTGGTGCGCTTGCAGAGCGCGATTTATCCGGTGATGCGGCTTTGGAGGTGGCGGGCGTGCCGCTGCGCCGCGACGATGATCACCAGGCCGAACTGCAAAGCTGGCGATCGATCCGGGTGCCGCTGCCGCTGCTCGACAGCGTGATGACCGGGGTTACCGACATCGTCCTCGCCCGCAACGAATTTGCCCGGATGCTTCGCGAATCGGGCGCCAGCCCCACGGTGATCGCGTCGTTCGATCGTCTGTCCGATTCGATTGCCGGAATGCGGCAATCGGTCAGCCAGATGCGGATGCAGCGCATCGACAAGCTGTTCGCGCCGCTGCCACGTATCGTCCGCGACCTGGCGCAGGAGATGGGCAAGAAGATTGCGTTCCAGACCAGCGGCGGT
The DNA here is from genome assembly GCF_965279725.1 of Sphingopyxis sp. Taxonomy (GTDB): domain Bacteria; phylum Pseudomonadota; class Alphaproteobacteria; order Sphingomonadales; family Sphingomonadaceae; genus Sphingopyxis. The sequence continues at coordinate 342,390 of NZ_CBDIIL010000001.1, read as the reverse complement.
GAAGTCGAACTCGACCGCGAGATGATGGAGAGTATCCGCGATCCGTTGATCCATATCGTGCGCAACGCTATCGATCATGGCGTTGAGGCGCTGGAGGACCGCGTCGCGGCCGGCAAGGACATTACCGCGACCATCGCGGTGTCGGCTCGTCAGTCGGGCAACCAGATCGAAATCGAAATCCGCGATGATGGGCGCGGGCTGTCGCCCGACGCGCTGGTCGCGAAGGCGATCGCATCGCGCGCGATCACCGCGATCGAAGCGCGCGCTCTGTCACCCAAGGACAAGCTCGAACTCATCCTCCGTCCCGGGTTCTCGACCGCAGCGAAGATCACTTCGGTGTCGGGGCGCGGGGTCGGCATGGATATCGTCAAGGCGAATGTCGAAAAGATCGGCGGCGTCGTCGAGCTGCGTAACGAAGAGGGCAGGGGTCTGACCATATTGCTCCGCGTGCCGATGACGCTGACGATCATTTCGGGGCTGATGGTCCGCGCGGCGGGGCAATATTTTGCCATTCCTCGCGGCGCGGTGCGCGAAATCCTGCTCGAAAACGGCGATACGGTGCGGATCGATCGCGTCGGCGGCGGCGAACTGGCGACGGTGCGCGGCGAACAATATCCGCTGCTGCGGCTTGAATCGGTGCTCGGACGCGAAGTCGGCGACGACGAGGATATCGATGACCGGGCGCTCGTCATCGTCCGGCCAAGGCAGGGACAAAGCTATGCGCTGAGCGTGGCGGCCATCCACGACCATGAAGAGCTGGTGATCAAGCCGGCGGCGCCGATGATCATGGCGACGGGTCTTTATGCCGGCACGACGCTTCCCGACAACGGGCGCCCCGTTTTGTTGCTCGACGTGCAAGGTCTGCTCGCCGCCGCAGCGATCGACGCCTCTGAGACAGGGCGCCGCCACGACCGCAGTGCCGAGGCCGAAGCCCAGGCGTCGGCGGCGCGCAATGCCGCGCAGCTGCTGCTGTTTCGCGACACGAACCAACGCGTCCGCGGCGTACGGCTGTCGGTCATCGAGCGGGTTGAAGAAGTTCCCGCATCGGCGCTGTTCGAAAGCGCGGGCCGGGTCCAGGCCCAGATCGGCGACGATATTTTCGTGGTCCATGCGGCAAGCCTGCCCGACACGCAGACGACCCAGAAGCTCCTGCGCCTCCACGACGGTCATACCGTGCTTTGTTATCCGATCGCCGAAGTGATCGACATCGTTCGCCTGCCGGACGCGGTGCAGCCGTCGGCGGCGCCGGGGTTGATTGCCGGTGTCGTGCTGGTCGGCGGTGATCCTGTCGAGCTGATCGATCCCTTCTGGCTGATGCAGCAATATGCGGCGCTGGGCGGCGCACCCGTCACCGACCAGCCGCTGTGCCGCCTGGCCGACGATCACGACGGTTGGGGTGACAATTTCCTGGCGCCGATCCTGCGCAACGCAGGTTACCGCGTCGTATCGGATGACGACGCCGTCGACGAGGCGCCCGACGTGTTGCTGTGCCTCACGGAAGATGGCGGGCTTTGCGCCCATATCGGCGACGATGTGCCGGTGATCCGTCTGCGCGCGTCGATCGCCGCAGCCGGACCCGATGACGAAACCGTCTATCGTTACGATCGTCAGGCGTTGCTCGATGCGCTAGCGCGGCGGGTCGGGGGAGGCCGCGAATGATGGAAAAACTCTATCTGGTGGCGCGCATTGCCGACACCCGCGTCGCGCTGCGCAGCCGTGCGATCTATTCGGTGGTGACGGTCGGCACCCCGGTCGAAGTCCCGGGCGCCCCGCCGCATGTCGCTGGCCTGTTCGCGCTGCGCAGCCGGGTGTTCACACTGATCGATCCGCATGTCGTCATCGGCCTGCCCGCCGTCCCCGTCGCACCGGGCCAGCGGGTGATCGTCGTCGATGTCGCCGATCATGGTTATGCGCTGCTCGCCGACGCAATCGAGGATGTCTGTTTCATCGACGCGCCTGAAACGCGGGTCGCGGGCAAATTGCTGCCAGGTTGGGCGCGGGTTGCCGATGCGATGATCGAGCATGAAGGCGCTTCGCTGCTGGTAGTCGATCCGTCGCATTTTATCACGCTGCCGATACTCAAAGCGGCGTGAGTTAACGGGCTGGACACTCCTTCGGATTAGCATGGCAAGAAATCTGGGGTTGCGGAGGTAATATGTTGAAATCTTGTCTGGTCGTCGATGACAGCAAAGTCATTCGCAAGGTCGCGCGCCATATTCTTGAAAGCATGTCCTTTGCCGTCGAAGAGGCGGCCGATGGACAGGAAGCGCTGACTTATTGCCGGGCCAATCGTCCCGATGTCATCCTGCTCGACTGGAACATGCCGGTGATGAGCGGAATGGAATTTTTGGGCGCGTTCAACGACCTGGATTATGGCCATGAAGAACGACCGCGGGTCGTCTTTTGCACCACCGAAAACAGCATCGACCATATCCGGGCGGCGATCGAAGCGGGCGCCGACGAATATGTCATGAAGCCGTTCGATCGCGAAACGCTGGAAGGAAAATTGCAGCTCGTCGGCGTCGCATAAGGCGATTTCGATGGCGCATCCCCAACCCCTAATTTCCGACCCCGAGCCATCAGCACGGACGGTCCGGGTGATGCTGGTCGACGACAGCCTGGTTGTCCGCAGTATCCTTGAACGGATCGTCGACCAGCATGCGGGTCTCGAGGTTTGCGCGTCGGTCGCTTCCGCGCACGACGCCCTCGCGTTTCTAGCGCGCGAACCTGTCGATGTCGTGGTGCTCGACATCGAAATGCCAGGGATGAACGGCATCGATGCGCTGCCGCATATCCTGAAGCGCGCCGCAAAGGCGCGGGTGCTAATCCTCTCGTCGAACTGCATCGAGGGCGGCCCGGCGGCGATCGAGGCGCTCGCGCTCGGTGCCAGCGACACGCTGGCCAAGCCCGGTCGCGGCAGCTTTTCGGGGCGCTTTGCCGAAGTGTTGACCGACCGGATCGTGACGCTGGGGCATCAACAGGATTTCCCGACGCCAATCCCGGCGGGCGAGCGCCGCCAGCCGGCGCCGGTCGCGGCGGTGGTCAATACCGCGCAGCCGCTCGAGTGCATCGCGGTCGCCGCATCGACGGGCGGAATCCCGGCGTTCGCCAATTTTCTTGCCAATCTCGATCCGCGGATCACCGCGCCGATCCTGCTGACGCAGCATCTTCCCGACGCCTTCATGGAATTTTACGCCAAACAGATCGCGACGATGACCGCCAGGCCGGTCAAGGTTGCACAGGCCGGGATGGTGGTTGAACGCGGCCATATCTATCTGGCGCCAGGCGATGCGCATATGCTGGTCGTCGCCAACGGCCGCCGGCATGAAATCGCGCTCGATCGCCGGGTTGTCGACAATGGGTGCTGCCCCTCGGCCGATCCGATGTTCGATTCGGTCGCCGATGTTTATGGCAAAAGCGGGGTCGCGGTCGTCCTGAGCGGCATGGGCCGTGACGGCGTGATCGGCGCTGCGCGATTGAAAGATGCGGGCGGGACGATTTTCGCGCAGGCGCCCGAAAGCTGTGTGATCTGGGGTATGCCCGGCGCGGTCGCCAAGGCCGGGATCGCCGCCGCGACGCTCAACCCCGACGCAATCGCGCTGATGCTCGGCGGCTTCCTGCCCGGGCGGCGCCAGCCATGATGGGGGGCAGCGCCAGCGAATCGGCGTATCGGGTGCTGATGGGCGTACTCGAATCGCGGACTGGTCAGACATTGTCGCCGAGCCGCATCTGGCGCATCGAAATGTCGCTGAAACCGGTGATGCAGCGGCACGGCATCGCCGATCTCGACGCGCTGGTGGCGGGGCTGGTCACGTCGAACAGCCGCCAGTTGCTCGACGACACGGTCGATGCGATGCTGAACAATGAAACCTATTTCTATCGCGAATACAGTTTATTCGATGACATAGCTGCGACAGTGCTTGAACAATTGCGCGAGATTAACAAGCTGCGTCGGCGGCTCACGATCTGGCATTGCGGCGTATCGACCGGGCAGGAGGCCTATTCGCTGGCCATGCTGATCGCCGAACAGGGCGAAAAATGGGCGGGCTGGCAGGTCGATATCGTCGGCACCGACGTCAGCTATCACGCGATCAGCCGCGCCCGCGTCGGCCTGTACAGCCAGTTCGAAATTCAGCGCGGGCTGCCGGTGCAGCGGATGGTGCGCTGGTTCGACCAGACCGAGGGTGGCTGGCTCGCCAAGGCGGATCTGCGCCGCCGCATCGATTTTTCGGTGCAGAATATGCTCACCGATCGGCCGCCGCTGGCGAGCTCGGCCGACCTGATCTTCTGCCGCAACCTGCTCCTCTATTTTTCGGCGCCGATGCGGCAAAAGGCGTTCGCGCGATTGCGCGCCATGGCGGCACCGCAAAGCTTCCTTGTCCTGGGCGCCGGCGAAACCGTGCTGGGCCAGACCGACCAGTTTGTCGCCAGCCCGCGCCTGCGGGGCCTTTACGAGCCCGCCGACCAGCAAGTGCGCCGCGCGGCGGCCTGACCTTGCATTTTGCGCCGTGCTGGCGCAGGTGAAGGGTCGTCCCGCACCGGGGCAGAGAAAGCATGGGCCGCGAACCGCATGAGCGATTTTATCGAACGCTGGTCACCCAATTTCGACGAGCGCGCGCTGCCTATATCGATGATCGTCCTGCACTATACCGGTATGAAGACCGGCGCCGCAGCGATTGATTGGCTTGCCAATCCCGAGGCGAAGGTGTCGGCGCATTATGTCGTCAGCGAGGACGGCCAGATCACCCATATGGTGGCCGAGGACAAGCGCGCGTGGCACGCTGGCCGATCGCACTGGCGCGGCGTCAGCGACATCAACTCGGCGAGCGTGGGGATCGAGATCGTCAATCCGGGGCATGAATTTGGCTATGTCCCGTTCCCCGACCCACAGGTCGCCTCGGTCGTTCGCCTGGTCCATATGATCAAGGATCGCTATTCGATCACCCGCGGCAATGTCGTCGGCCATTCGGACATCGCGCCGACCCGCAAACAGGATCCGGGTGAGCTATTCCCATGGGAAGAACTCGCACGCCGCCGCCTCGCGCTGCCGCGCCCGACGAAGAAGCTGACCGATCCGCTGTGGACCGACGCGGGGTTTCTGCTCGCGCTTGAACGCTTTGGTTATGACGTGACCGACGGGTTCGCCGCCACGGTGGCGTTTCAGCGTCGCTTTCGCCCCGAGCTGATCGATGGCACGATCTGCGGCGAATGCCGCGCGATCCTGCTGGCGCTGCTGCTCCCGCAGCCCGAGGGGAATTGAACGGCAGACATCCGCTGCACCCGCGGCAAAACGGCCCGTCGCCAAATCGCTCTTTTACAAATTCAGCTCTGCACGCGATCTTGAAACATTTGGTCGGTCATTGCCGGAAAAGCAGATAGGCGGCGACAAGCACGGCGATGACAGCGCCGCGCATGACCAAGCCTTTGCGCAGCGAATGGCCCTCAAGATAGAATTGCAAGTCCGACGGTATCGGCATCGGAAGCGTTGGCGAGACATCCGCCCCGCCTGTGTTGCCGACGGGAACCCAGCCGGCCATGTGAAAGGGCGCCGCTCCGATCAGCCTGACGAGCTGTCCCCGGGCTTCTTTGGCATCCGACTGTTTCAGGGCAAGCCGCAACATGTGAAAATGCGTTTTCACATGCGCCAAATACCAGCGCTGACCCAGAATATGGGCACGCTCCAGATGACGTTTGGTGAGGGCAATATCACCCGTCGCCTCGGCTGACCGCGCATAAGCCATTTCCGCGGCGAAGGCTGCTTTGACACCCAATTTCATACCAGACGCCTCCCGAGCGTGTCTGCCCGCTTACCACGACGATGGCCTGTCAAACGAGCGCCCAATGGAACTAGTGCATGAATGACGCGCAATCACCGATGGCCGCTTCTCACGATTGGCGGTCAAAAGCGGCCTGACCGCTAACGATCAATTGCTGACCTATATTGTCGTCATCCCGGACTTGATCCGGGATCCATCCGCCCTCTCAGTATAGGCGGTGCAAGGCCGCATGGACCCCGGATCAAGTCCGGGGTGACGAAGATATGAGGGCAGCTTACCACCCCAAAACAGCCGGTCCCACAATCGCTCGTAATGGCCGTCAGTTCGCGCTATACTCCCGTCGCCAGAGGGTCGGGCGATCGCCGCCGGTGGGGTATCCTGCCGGGGGAGGAAAGTCCGGGCTCCACGGAAATCACGGTGCCGGATAACGTCCGGCGGGCCGGTCCTCGGATCGGTTCAGGGAAAGTGCCACAGAGAGCAAACCGCCACGGCTTCGGCCCGGCGAAAGGTGAAAGGGTGCGGTAAGAGCGCACCGCGCGGCTGGTAACAGGCGCGGCACGGCAAACCCCACCGGGAGCAAGGTCGAATAGGGACGGTACGGAGTAATCCAGGGCTGATTCCGGCCCAGCCGTCCGGGTTGACTGCTTGAGCGTTCGGGTAACCGTTCGCCTAGAGGAATGATCGCCTATCTCTCGCAAGGGGGTGGACAGAACCCGGCTTACAGACCCTCTGGCAATATTCTCCCCAAACCCGCGTTTGGGAACCGCTCGCGCACGGGCGGCGTTCTAAACGAACCAGTTGAAAGGGAAGCCACCATGAAAGTCGTCGATGAGCATGTCGAAGTGACCGAGACGGAAGCGAGCGGCGGCGTCAAAGGTCATAATGTCCGCTATGTGCTGGCGTTTTCGCTGATCGCGGTGGTGATTCTGATGTCCGCCATCTGGATCATTCCGGCGCTGATGCAGCCCTGATTTCGATTATTTCGCTTTGGTTGCGCCGATCAGCTCCCCCTCGGCTTCCGGCGTGTCCTCCATATAGATTGTCCGCACCGGCTGCCGGAATTTCCGCGTGTACAGCTTGTCGTACCCACGGCCGCCGGTTTGGGAGACTTTGAGCAGGCTGGTGATCGTGTCGCCCGTAGCGACGTTCCAGCTCATCTCATTGCCGTCATGGGCATAGGTGCGGCTGTACACGCTCGCGTCGAGCCCGATCAGCCGCATCCGCGGTCCATCCTTCGTCGTTGCGGCACGATAGCGATAGGTCGCCGATAAGGCGGTGGTGCCGCCGGTGAGGTCCTTGATCGTCAACACGCCCTTGCTGATCGACAGATCGGCCGGTCCAAGCGGATCGGGCTCCAGCTTGAAGTCGCCGCCCGGTTGATGCCCCATATCGGTTTCGGCGCGATAGCTGAGCACCACATACAGGTGCCGTTCGTCGGGACTGGCGACGACAAAGGCGGTATCGACATCGCCGTCGCCATTGAGATCGCCATCGGCGCGCACTTCGATCTCTTCGCCCAGCTCGATCTGATCGAGCAGAAACTGATCGGTCAGGGGTGGATTCGCGGCGCCATCGGGCGCGGCGTGCGCTGCACCGGACAGCAATAGCGCGGCCAGCAATCCCAGGCTTCGCATCATATCATCCCCCCTTGGTCACGCGCAGATTATCACCTGTATTTGGGCCGTCCACATGTTGTCAGTGATCGTCCGCACACCATTTTCCGCTTTCCTACACTGCCATGCTGACCTAGCCTTCCTTCGGTGGGTCGATCGGCGCGGGGCAAATGCGATTTCAGTTTGAAGTTGCGCAGAATTCCGTCATTTTTCTGAATGAGCGCGCGGGCGTTTACGGGGGTATCATGGTGACTGCATCGCGGATCGGCGCTTTTTTTGCGGCGTTTCTGTCTCTCTTTTGTTTCGCGCCCATGGCCGCTGCGCAGACGCCCGCGTGCGGCACAGCGCCGCTTCAGGGCGAGCGCGTTGCGCTGCTGATCGGCAACAGCGCCTATAATGACTGGGAATGGCCGTCGCTGAAAAACGCGGTCAACGACATCGACTTCGTCTGCGACGCTTTCGCCCGCGCGGGCATTGCGCCGCGTATCGTCCGCAACGCCGACATGCCGACGCTCGACGCAGCGTTGACCCGTTTCGCCGCCGAGGCGAAGGGTGCCAAGTCGGTGATCATCTATTATGCGGGACACGGTTTTGAATATGGCGGCCGCAACTGGCTGGTCCCGATGGACGCCCCGCCTGCGACGCGCCGCGCCGATGTCGAAAAACGCTATTTATCGATCGAACAGGCAGTAAAGCGCGTGGTGCCAGCGGGCGCTTTCACGCTGCTGTTTGTCGATGCCTGCCGCACCGCCGAACCTGTGGTCCGGATCGAGGATGTCAATGTCGGGGCTGGCGATGCGGCATCGGCACCGATGGGGCTGCTCGACATCGGGCAGGGGGCGGTGTTCTATTCGACCGCGAAGGGCCGGCCAGCGCTCGATTTCGCACCGGTCGGATCGCCCGTCAGCCCGTTCGCCGCGGCGGTGGTCAAGGAGCTGGGCATCCCCGGTCTGGAAATATCGGATTATTTCAAGATCGTATCGCGCGAGGTTTACAAGCGCACCTATGGCATGGAGCTGGGGCCGCAGCAGCCGTTTCATTACGGCAGCTGGTTCGACGATTATTATCTGGTGGCGCCGCCGGAGATCGAGAACGCACCGATAGCGATACCCGCGCCGCTCGCGGCTTCTGCAACCACGCCAGCCGCCGTGCGGGGCGGCGCCAAGACTGGTGTCGATCCGCTGGCCGATATTTCGCTCGATCGGCTGGCGATCGAGGACGAGCCCATATTGATCGCCGATGTTCTGGCCCGCCATCCCGCCAACGAGCTGATCGCGCTCGCCGATGGCGGCCATCCGCTCGCGCAGCAGCTGGCGGGTTATATGTTTTCGCTCGGCGTCGGTTTGAAAAAGGATCTGCCGCGCGCGCACACCTATCTGGAGGCGTCGGCGGCGCAGGGGTTCCCGGCGGGCCAGCAGGAACTCGCCTATCTTTTGCTCGAAAACGACCCGACGCCGGACGATGTCAAACGCGCATATGACCTGTATGTCGCGGCATCGAATGCGGGCTTTTCCAAAGCGAAAACGCATCTGGCCTATCGCTTGGCAGCCGGCACATTTGGCCCCGCCGATTTTGCCCGTTCGCAGGCGCTTTACGCCGAGGCGGCGGAAAAAGGCCACCCGGCGGCGATTTTTGCACTGACCTATTTTGCCGACACGCGCGCGGCGAACCTGGCGCGGCTGCGCAATATCGCCGCCGCAGGGAATCCCGAGGGCAATCATTGGCTGTGCGAGGCCAATTTCGCGGCCAAAACGCTGCCCGGTGCGATCGAGGATTGCGCCGTTGCGGCGCGGGCGGGCTTTGCTGGTTCACGCGCGATCCTGGCCGACGCGTTTGCAAAAGGGATTGGCGTTGAGACCGATAGCAAAGAGGCCGCGCATTGGGCGAAGCTCGCGCGCGACCTGCCCGAACTTCGCAAGGATCAGCGCGAGCTGATCGCGGGGATTGGCGAATAATCTTCCCCGCGATGGCGGTATTCAGGACGGATAACGAACCGCCACCACTTCCCACTCCTTTGGTCCGGCGGGCAGCTGCACCGTCCGCAAATCGCCGATGGCCGCGCCGCGCAGCGCGCGGGCGAGGGGGCTGTTCCAGCCGATCCGGCCTTCGCCTGCCTCGGCCTCGTCGTCGCCGACCAGCGTGACGGTCAGCCGCGTATCGTCATCGTCGGCCAGTTCGGCGGTCGCGCCGAACCAGATGCGGCTCTTGTCGGGCTGCTCCGTGGGATCGACGACGCGCGCCGCCTTCATCCGGCGGGCAAGGAAAGACAGCCGCCGGTCGATCTCGCGCAATCGCTTGCGACCATAAATATAATCGCCATTTTCGCTGCGGTCGCCATTGCCTGCCGCCCAGCTGATTACCTCGACCAGCTTTGGCCGCTCGCCGCCCAGCAGGGCGTCATATTCGGCGCGCAGCGCGGCAAAGCCGGTCGGCGAGATGATGTTGCTGTGTTCCCCCGCCACGCGGATCTACCCCGGCGTGCGTTTGCCGAGGTAGAAGCTCAATGGTGCCTGCGTTCGCGCCCCGCTGCCTTCGCGCAGCGTGTCGTAAACGACGGCGTTTTCGAGCACGCGCTGGACATAATTCTTTGTCTCGAAGATCGGGATCGCCTCGATCCAGTCGATCATTTCGATGCTGCCGCCGCGTGGATCGCCATTGGCTCTGATCCATTTGTTCACATTGCCGGGGCCGGCGTTGTACGCCGCGACCGCCAGCGGATAGCTGCCACCGAAATAGCGCAGCATCTGCTGGAAATAGGTCGATCCCAGCATCATGTTGTAATTGGTGTCGGTGGTCAGCGATCCGGCGTCATAGCTCATCCCCAGCTTGCCCGCGACCTCGCGCGCGGTGCCGGGCATCAACTGCATCATCCCGCGCGCGCCCGCATGGCTGATCGCCTGCCGGTCGAACTGGCTTTCCTGCCGCGTGATCGCGTGGATGAAGGTCCAGTTGCTTTCATGCCCCGCCGGAACGCGGACGGTGGGAAAACCCGAAACCTCGACGGCGTCCAGGCTGTTCGCCTGCGCGCTGCGGCCGATCATCACGCCGAGATCGGGGCGACCGATCTGCGATGCCAATTGTCCAGCGAGGACGTGATCGGCGGGCGACGATGCCTTTTGCGCCAGCGCGCGCAGGAACAGCGACTGTTCCCGCCACGCGCCGATCTCGCCCAGCGCGCGGGCGGCGCGGACCAGCCGGTCGTCGCCAAATGCGCGCTTTTCGTCGTTGCTGATCTCGATCGTCGGATTGGGCGTTGGTTTGGGCTGCGGGCGGCTCAGCCGCTCAAGCGCCAATTGGCCGTAGAATTGGTCATAATGCTGCGCCGCGTCGGCGAAATGGACGTTGGCCGTGCGGGTGTCACCCGCCGCGAGTGCGGCGCGGCCCGCCCAGTAAAAGCCCTTGGTGCGTGTCTGCGCCGACCGAGCGGCCTCGCCATAGGCGCGGTATAGGGCCACCGCTTCGGCGGGACGACGAAGGTCTTTGTACGCGAGCTGGCCGGCCAGCCAGGCAAGCGAGGTATAATCGTCGCGCACGCTGAGCGGCGTTTCGCGGATCACGGTCCCCGGCGGGAAGGCGTCGCTCAATTGCCGCGCGATATTATAGGCGGTGAGCTTGTCTCCGCCGCTGTCGGCCTGCCGCGCGTTGGTCAGCAGCGTTTCGATCCACTCTTCGGGATCGGTGGGCGCCTTCGTCAGCGAGCGGGGTGCTGCGAGCAGCGCGCGCGCCTCGCCGACACGCCCCGCCTTGCGCAGCCAGGTCGCCTTGTCGGTGATATAGCCGGCGTCGCTGCGGATCAGCGACGGATTGGCGCTTTCGGCCGCCGATGCCTGGAAAGCGGCATCGACCGATGCGTTGCGCATAGCCAGACGGGCGGCAAACACATTGCGTTTGTCGGGTGAGGTGAAGGCGAGCTGGCGGCCCGCCGCGGCGGTGGCGCCCGACCACAGCAGGCGGTCCATGCGGGCATCATGATCGGCCAGCGTGATCGCGCCGGGGAACATGCTCAGCGCGCGGCTGGTCTCATAATCGTCGAGCGGCCCGCTCGTCCAGGCGCGGCGTACCGCGGCACTGGCATCATCGCGGCGACCCGACGCGTTGAGCGCGAGCGCATAGCGCAAATGCCCGCTCGCGGTTTGCGGTGGATAGGCCTGGAAATAGGCAAGGGTGCGCTGCGGATCGTAGCTGTCGAGCGAGATCGATTTTTCGGCACGGGTGCGCAGCTTTTCGCCATCGGGCCAACCGCGATTGGTCATCAGAAAGCGCGATAGCTGGTCGAACGAGGCGCCGGTGTTCGCGGTCAGCCGTCGCCATTCCATCACCGCGTCGCCGACCGAGTTGGTCGACGGTGGCGGGCCGGATGCCGACGCCAAACCCATCTGGGCGCGATACCACGCCATCTGTTCGGGGGTCAGCTCGCTGGCATGCGCAGCCGTCGGAATAAGGAGGGCCATCGCAAGAGCGAGGCGCGAAATACGGGGCAGCGTGATCATAGCGGCCATACTAGTGCCAAACTCCTTGCGGGGCGCTGAATAGGCGTCCATTAGCGGCGCGCCGTCGGGACTCTACCGGCTGGCCCATGTTTTTGTAAAGGAGCGGGGCATGTTTTCGGGGTCGATTCCCGCCTTGGTGACGCCATTTCGCGATGATGCGTTCGACGCCCCGGCCTTTGCGCGCCTCGTCGATTGGCAGATCAACGAAGGGACCAGCGCGCTGGTCCCTTGCGGCACCACCGGCGAAAGCCCGACGCTCGGCTTCGACGAACATTATCAGGTCATCGACAGTTGCATCCAGGCAGCGGCGGGCCGCGTGCCGGTGATCGCGGGTTGCGGATCGAACGACACCGCGACCGCCATCCGCCATATGCGCTATGCGCAGGCGGCGGGTGCGGCCGCAGCACTCGTCGTCGCGCCCTATTACAACAAGCCAAGCCAGGCCGGTATGATCGCGCATTTCCAGGCGCTGGCGGACGCCAGCGACCTGCCGATCGTCGTCTATAACGTCCCCGGCCGGACCGTGGCGGACATCAGCGCCGAGACGATGTGCAAGCTTGCCGAAATCCCCTCGGTCGTCGCGATCAAGGATGCGAGCGGCGATCTGGCGCGGGTGACGATGCACCGTGCGGGTGCGGGCCATGAATTCTGCCAGCTGAGCGGCAATGACGATCTGTGGCTACCCCATGCGGTGCTGGGCGGCGCTGGCTGTATTTCGGTCACCGCCAACGTCGCGCCGCGGCTCTGCGCCGACTTTGCCGCTGCGTGCGCCGCCGCTGACTGGTCGCGGGCGTTGACCCTGCACGACCGTATGTTCGATCTGCATCAGGCGATGTTTTCCGACACCTCACCCGGGCCGGTCAAATATGCGCTGTCTCGCGTTCACGACTGGTTTTCGCCCGAAGTGCGCCTACCTATCATCGCGGCGAACGATGCATCGCGCGCCGCCGTCGATGCCGCGCTGTCCGCGGCAGGAGTGATTTAGGTTTCCCATGGCCCGTCCGCAGTCCGCCGCCGAATTCGACAAGAAAAAGATCGTTGCCGAGAACCGGCGCGCGCGGTTCGACTTTGCCATCGAACAGGTGTTCGAGGCGGGGATCGCGTTGCAGGGGACCGAGGTCAAGTCGCTGCGCTTTGGCGAAGGCACGATCGCCGAGAGCTATGCCGAGGTGAAGGGCAATGAGGTGTGGCTGATCAACAGCAACATCCCCGAATTCAGCCACGGCAATCGCCACAATCACGAACCCAAGCGCCCGCGCAAATTATTGCTCAGCGGCCGCGAGATCAACAAGATGTACGCCGGCGTCGCGCGGCAGGGCATGACCCTCGTCCCGCTCAGCGTCTATTTCAACAGCCGCGGCCGCGCCAAGGTCGAACTCGCGCTCGCCAAGGGCAAAAAAGCGCATGACAAGCGGGAGTCGATCAAGGAACGCGATTGGAAGCGTGACAAGCAGCGGCTGATGAAAGAACGCGGGTGAGCGGCGGAAAACCGAAAGACAAGGCGGCGGTGATGAACTGGATCCGCCGCAATTCGCCGACGCGCGAAGAATTGCTGGCGAGCCGCTTCGTCAAACCGTTCGCGCACCGCGTCTCGCACAGCCATTTGTGGCGTTTCACCCGAACGTCGGTGCCGCGCGGCACCGCGCTGGGGCTGTTCGTCGGCATTTTCTTTCTGATCCCCGGCGTCCAGATATTGGGCGTCGCGCTGCTCGCATTGCCCGTGCGCGCTAATATCCCGATCGGCGCGGCGATGACCTTTTTGTCCAATCCGGTGACGACCCCGTTCATTATCATTGCGTCGGTGTGGCTCGGCGACTGGCTGTTCGGGCTCCACGCCAACAGCGCGACCTTTTCGGCGATGATCGAACATGGCGCGTCGGCGGGCGAATGGGTGCGCTGGGTGTTTTCGGATGCCGCTCCCGCGATGCTGGCCGGCTTGTTCGTTATCTCGGTGGTTTCGGCGCTCGTCGGTTATGTGCTCGCGTCGATTTTCTGGGATAACTGGATCCGATTGCGCTGGCGGCGCAAATTGCAGCGTGCGCGCGACCAACGACATGAGGCTTCGACCAGCGACACCCCCGCCGGTTGAACGGCGAGCGAGCGAGCGTATAGCTATCCCATCGCAATCACGTGCGGCGCAAAAGCGCCGCGCATTGTTGCCTCATTCTGAAAACTGGGGACTATCATGACTCTGTTGCATGTTTCTTCGCGCCTGATGGCAACCGCTGCGCTGGGCGCCGCGCTGATGACCACTGTTCCGGCTGTGGCCAAGGAAAAGGCCGCACCCGCGCCCGCCTCTGAAACAGCGGCCAAGCCCGAGCTTGGCACCTTTGGGTTCGACACGTCGGGCATGGACAAGACGGTCCCGCCGGGCGACGATTTCTACGGCTATGCCAACGGCACCTGGGCGAAAGACACCGCGATCCCCGCCGACAAGTCCAACTATGGTATGTTTACCGCACTGGGCGATCTGTCACAGCAGCGTACACGCGAGATCCTGGATGCGGCAAAGGCCGACCCCAGCAGCATGATCGGCCGCAACTATGCCGCCTATCTCGACGCCGCGGCCGTGGAAGCGAAGGGTCTCGCGCCGATCCAGCCTTGGCTGGCCAAGATCCGGGCTGTCGACAAACCCGGCCTTCCCGCGCTGCTTGCCGAGGCCGACCGCAACGGTGTGCAGCATTTCTTCGGTGGCTATGTCGGCCAGGACGACAAGAACCCCGACGTCTATATCTATTCGATGGGTCAGGGCGGCATCGGCATGCCTGATCGTGACTTCTATCTGAAGGGCGGCGACCGGAACGTGAAGCTTCAGGCGGCTTATCTGAAGCATCTGGAAAATGTCCTGACGCTGGCAGGCGAAACAAACGCCGCGCCGCGCGCCAAAGCGATCTATGATTTCGAAAAGCAGATCGCGACCGTCCATTGGGACAAGAACGACAGTAGCGACGCGACCAAAGCCTATAACAAGATGACGATCGCCGAGCTCGCCGCTGCGGCGCCGGGTTTTGACTGGGCGACTTTCATTCGCGGTCTGGGGGTCAAGGAAGACACGCTGCTCGTGGCGCAGCCGAGCGCCTTCACCGGCGAGGCCAAGCTGCTCGCCGATGCGCCGATCGCGGTGATCCGCGACGCGTTGATCGTGCGCAGCGTCGATGGCTTTTCGGGCGTGCTTCCCGAAAAATTCGCGCAGGAAGCCTTCTCCTTCTACGGCACCGCCTTGTCGGGCACGCCGCAGATGCAGGAACGCTGGAAGCGCGGGGTTGATTTCACCACCGGCAATCTGGGCGAAGCGGTCGGCCAAGACTATGTGGCGAAATATTTCCCGCCCGAAACCAAGGCGGCGATGGATGTGCTGGTCAAGAATGTGCTTGCCGCGCTCGACACCCGCATCGGCACTCTCGCGTGGATGCAGCCTGAAACCAAGGTGAAGGCGAAGAAGAAGCTGGCCAATTTCACGACCAAGATCGGCTATCCCGATCGCTGGAAGGATTACAGCAAGCTCGACATCCGTGCCGACGATCTGTTCGGCAATGCGCTGCGGTCAAATCAGTTCGAGCATGACGACAATATCGACCGCCTCGGCGGTCCGATCCGCCGCTGGGAGTGGGGCATGACCCCGATGACGGTCAACGCCTATGCCAATTTCGGTATGAACGAGATCGTTTTCCCCGCCGCGATCCTCCAGCCGCCCTTTTTCGATCCGCATGCCGACGCGGCGGTCAATTACGGCGGCATTGGCGCGGTGATCGGCCACGAGGTCAGCCATCATTTCGACGACCAGGGCGCGAAGTATGACGAGACCGGCAAGCTTGCCGACTGGTGGACTCCCGCCGATGTCGCCGCGTTCGAAGCCGCCGGCAAAGCGTTGATCGCGCAATATGACGCGTATGAAGTTCTGCCCGGTGAAAAGCTCGACGGTACCTTCACGCTCGGCGAGAATATCGGCGATCTCGCCGGCCTGACGATCGCCTATGACGCGTACAAGACGTCGCTCGGCGGCAAAGAGGCGCCGGTCATCGACGGTTTGACTGGCGATCAGCGCTTCTTCCTCGGCTGGGCGCAGGTGTGGCGCCGCAATTACCGCGAACAGAATCTGTCGCAGCGGATCACCACCGACCCGCATTCGCCGTCGATTCAGCGGACTTGGGTCTCGCGCAACCTTGACCCTTGGTATAAAGCCTATCAGATCAAGGAAGGCCAGAAGCTGTATCTGGCGCCCAAGGACCGCGTTCGCATCTGGTAACGCGCCGATAAGAAAGACTGTCATTGACCGCGACAAGCCTAGCCTCTGCTGATGGTGATTTCATCAGGGGGGCGGGCGCCGCCGGCCCGCTCGCGGTGCCAGCCACCCTGTCGCGCGTCGATTTGGGTTTGCTTGGCGGAGTCGCCCTGGTGTCGACTGCGCTGCTGTTCTGGGCGACGCGCGATGCGGTCCTGGCGGCGGGCTTTCTCGCCGGGCTCGCCGTCGCGGTCGGCGGAGTATTGCTGGCGCGGCGATTGTTTCCCGCGAGCGTCGCGGGCGACGCGATACTGCCCGACTGGACGATGTTGCGCCAGGCGGTCAATCACGATGACATCGCGATTGCGATCACCGACCGCGCCGGTCGCATGGTGTGTGCCAATGATTTGTTCGGCACCTGGATGGGCGGCTTCGTCACGCCGCCCGGCCTGCCGCTCGAAGGCCGCGGCGCCGATGTGCTGAAAAACGCCGGACGCGCCGCGTGGCGCGACGGCGAGGGTCGGGCGGACGATATCGCAATCGGCCCGCTGCAACTGCGCGCGCAAGTGACGCGCGCGGGGCAGGCCGAGGATTATCTTGTCTGGCGTTTTTCGGCGCTCGAACGGCTCGACCTTGCGTCGGAAATTACCCGCCACCTCGATGGCCCCGCCGGACGCACGCTGGGTCACGCGGGGGTGATGACTGCGCTGGTCAATTCCGAAGGCCGATTGCGCGTCGCCAACCCCGCTTTCCTCCTCCGCGCGTTGGGCGAGGATGATGCCCATCATTATGCGGGCCGCGATGTCGCCCCGATGCTGCGGATCGACGATGGCGGCGCGCTGTATTTTGCTCGCGAGGGCGACCGCGCGACCCCGGTGCGCATGCTGCAAATTCCGCTCGCTCCCGCCGACGGCAACACGCCGGTGCTGCTTGCCCTGCTCGACGAGGAAATGGCGCCGGCCGATCGCGGTACCGCACAAACCTATGTCGAAACCCTGCTTTCGCTGTTGCCGTTCGGGCTGGCGATGGTCGATCGCGATGGCCGCTTTCTTTACATGAACCGCGCCTTCGTGCGCGCCGCGAACCTGGGCGAGGGCAAGATGCCGCGCTATCCCGGCGATATCGTCGTTGGCGAAGACAAGGGACCGCTCGCCGACATGATCCGCCGCCACAGCAGCGGCCAACAGGTCGGCGGCGATCTGTCGATCCGGCTGGCGGGGCAGAGCGGCGATCCGGTCTCGATCCGTGTCGTCGGCGTGCGCGGACTGGGCGAGGCGGCGGTGCTACTCAGCCTGAAGGATTCGAGCGAGGAATCACGGCTGAAGCGCCAAGTCGCGCAAGCATCGAAGATGCAGGCCGTCGGACAACTTGCCGGCGGCGTCGCGCATGATTTCAACAATATTCTGACCGCCGTGCTCGGCGCCTGCGACCTCATGCTGATGCGCCATACGCCGGGCGACAGCGATTATGATGACATTCAGCAGATCCGCAGTAACGCCAATCGTGCCGCCAGCCTGACCCGGCAACTGCTCGCCTTTTCGCGGCAACAGACGTTGCGGCCGCAGATTCTGCAGCTACCCGACGTGATTTCAGAAGTGTCGCATCTGCTCAAGCGACTGATCGGCGAAACCGTTCAGCTGGCGGTGCACCACGGCCGCGGGCTCGGCGCGGTGCGCGCCGATCCGGGGCAGCTCGAGCAGGTGATCATCAATCTGGCGGTCAACGCGCGCGATGCGATGCCGGGGGGCGGGACGCTGACGATTGAAACCTATCCGGTGTCGGCAGCCGACGTCAGGGTGATGGGCAATGAATTCATGCCGCCCGCCGACTATTGCGCGCTGAAGGTCAGCGATACCGGCACCGGCATCGCGGCCGATGTGTTGCCCAAGATTTTCGAACCCTTTTTCACCACCAAGGATGTCGGCAAAGGTACTGGCCTGGGTCTGTCCACCGTGTACGGCATTATCAAGCAGTCGGCGGGTTTCATCTTTGCCGACAGCAAGCCCGGGCAGGGGACGAGTTTTGCTATCTATCTGCCCGTTCACCGCGTCGGCAGCGAGGCCCCGGTTGCACCTCCGCCGCCGCCCAAGCCCAAGAAAAGCCAGTGGGGAACGGGTACCATCCTGCTTGTCGAGGACGAGGATATGGTTCGCGCCGTCGCTGAACGCGCGCTGACCCGCGCAGGTTATACTGTCGTCACCGCGTCGCAGGGCGAAGAGGGACTCGAACGATTTGGCCAGATGGAAAAGGTCGATCTGATCATTAGCGACGTTGTCATGCCGACGATGGATGGTCCCGCAATGGTGCGCGCGATGCGCGCCAAGCGGCCTGACCTGCCGGTCTTGTTCATGTCGGGCTATGCCGAAGAGCAATTACGCCAGTCGATCAACATCGACGACGTCGCCTTCCTGCCCAAACCTTTCTCGGTCGCGCAACTGGCCGAGGCGACATCGGCGGCGCTGGACGATGCCGCACACCGGGCGCCGCATAGTGGATAAGCTTCGCATCTTGCTGGTCGAAGACGATGTGCTGATCGGCATGATGCTGGCCGACATGTTCGACGCGCTCGGGCTGCCCGAACCCGCGCAGGCGGCGAGCAAGGACGAGGCGCTGGCGATCATCGCGGCCGAATCGCTGGGCGGGGCGCTGGTCGATATCAACCTTGGCGACGAAAAAGGCTGGCCGGTCGCGGACGCGCTGGCCGAGCGGGGCATCCCCTTTGCCTTCACCTCGGGCGGCGGCGACATCTTGCCGCCGGCGCATGCCCACCGACGGTTGGTGGCGAAACCCTTTCGGATCAGCGACATCGAGGGCGCGCTGGCGGAATTTTCACCGCAATAGCATGGGGGTTCGGCCCCCTGGAAATTCTTTTTGTTCCTCTCTTGTTCTATAAGAACAAATACCGTACATCGGTGGGGCGTTGCGATGGCTCAGCCTTCGCTCTAGAGCAGGAAGGGTACGGTAATGGCCGGACAATTGTCACTCGTCGATGTGGGGAAATCAGTGAACAGCACGGATAGGCAGAAGGCGCTCGACGCAGCGCTCGCGCAGATCGATCGCGCCTTTGGCAAGGGCTCGGTGATGAAGCTCGGATCGAAAGAGGCGATGCAGGTCGAAGCGATTTCGACCGGTTCGCTTGGGCTCGACATCGCGCTCGGCGTCGGCGGCCTGCCGCGCGGCCGCGTCATCGAAATCTATGGTCCCGAAAGCTCGGGCAAGACGACGCTGGCGCTGCACGTCCTTGCCGAAGCGCAGAAGGGCGGCGGTACGGTTGCCTTTGTCGACGCCGAACATGCGCTCGACCCCGTCTATGCGCGCAAGCTGGGCGTCAATATCGACGAACTGATCATCTCGCAGCCCGACACCGGCGAACAGGCGCTTGAAATCGTCGACACGCTGGTGCGGTCGAACGCGATCGATGTGCTCGTCGTCGATTCGGTCGCCGCGCTGGTGCCGCGCGCTGAAATCGAGGGTGAGATGGGCGACACGCATGTCGGCCTGCAGGCGCGGTTGATGTCGCAGTCGCTGCGCAAGCTGACCGGTTCGATCAGCCGCTCGCGCTGCATGGTGATTTTCATCAATCAGCTGCGCATGAAAATCGGTGTGATGTACGGCAACCCCGAAACCACGACCGGCGGCAACGCACTGAAATTCTATGCTTCGGTCCGCCTCGACATTCGCCGCACCGGCCAGATCAAGAATGGTGACGAGATCGTCGGCAACACGACCAAGGTGAAGGTGGTGAAGAACAAGGTCGCGCCGCCGTTCAAGCAGGTCGAATTCGACATCATGTACGGGCAGGGCATTTCCAAGATCGGCGAGATCCTCGATCTGGGCGTCAAGGCCGGGATCGTCGAGAAATCGGGCGCCTGGTTCAGCTATGATTCGATCCGCATCGGACAGGGCCGCGAAAATTCCAAGGCGTTCCTCAAGGAAAACCCGGAACTGATGGATCGACTGGAAGCTGCAATCCGCAGCCGCACCGACGCCGTGGCCGAAGAAATGATGGCCGGTCCCGATGACGATGGCGGCGACGACAATTGATTGGGATCCGGTCGGTGCGCATTTGTGCACCGACCGGGAAACGGCGGCGGGTCTTCAGCCCCTTGCACCTGCACTCCCCTCTCCCCGCAGGTGGACCCGCCCGCCGTTGACTTTTTGCGACGGCTTTATTGCTGGCTGTTTTGGAGTGGAAAGCGGCCGTTGACCTTTCCCCTCGCGCAAGCGGGGGGTGCTGGGAGACTTGCGAGCTTGCTCGCTAGTCGCGCGGGGTAAGCCATCGCGACGTCGCAGCGTACCCCCGGACCCTCCCGGTTGCGGGAGGGGAGAAGAGACGTCCACGAACGGTCGACACCGGTCAGTCATTCCAACGCGCCACATCGTGGGGCATCACCGCGATCACATTCGCTGCGCCTTGCGAACCTTCATCCAACAGCTACAAGCGACGCATGCCCGCGATCCGCCTTTTCGGTTTGCCCACCGATATCAACAGCAGTTTTGAACGCGGCGCGGCGGCGGGACCCACCGCCATCCGTGCGGCGTTACGGAGCGACCGCGGCAATATGGCGAGTGAGCTTGGTGCCGAAATCGGCACTGACATCGCCTTTGCGGATGATGGCGACCTGCCGCTGACCGAAAACACCGTGCGCGATGATGCCGCGATCCGGCGCCATGTCGTGATGCTGCAGGAGGATGGCGAGGTGCCGCTGGCGCTCGGCGGTGACCATGCGGTGACCTTTCCGCTCGTCGAGGCCGCGGCGACCTGTTTCGGACCGCTCAATATCCTCCATTTCGATGCCCACCCCGATCTCTATGACGATTTCGCTGGCAACCCGCGCAGCCACGCCTCGCCCTTTGCCCGCATCTGCGAGGCAGGCCACGCCGCGCGGCTGGTGCAGGTCGGCATCCGCACCCTCAATCACCATTGCCGCGAACAGGCGGCGCGCTTTGGGGTGGAGGTCATTCCGATGTCCGATTTCACCCCCGATCGCGTCCCTGTTCTCGACGGTCCGCTCTACATCTCGATCGACCTTGACGGCATCGATCCGTCGGCCGCGCCTGGCGTGGCGCATCCCGAACCCGGCGGGCTGACCGTGCGTGAGGTTCTTGCGGTGCTGCACAAGCAGACCGCGCCGATCGTCGGCGCCGACATCGTCGAGCATCATCCCGGCCGCGACATCGGCGATGTCACCGCGATCCTTGGCGCCAAGCTGGTCCGCGAACTCGCGGCGCTGATCGACCGCAACGGCATTTACAAGAATTGACCCTTTGAGGAGAGTGACATGACCCTGATCGTCCACCATCTGAACAACAGCCGCTCGCAGCGCATATTGTGGCTGCTCGAAGAAATCGCCGCGCCCTATGAGGTCAAATTTTATGATCGCGACGCGACGACCAACTTGGCGCCGCCCGAGCTGATTGCGGTGCATCCGCTCGGCAAGTCGCCGGTGATTTCGGATGGTAGTCGCGTGATCATCGAATCGGGGGCGATCACCGAATATCTGTGCGAGCGGCACGGCGGCGGGGATCTGGTGCCCGAGCGCGGCACCGACGACCATATCAGCCACCTCGAATGGCTGCATTTCGCCGAAGGGTCGGCGATGACCCCGATCCTGCTGCGCATCTATACCGCACGGCTTGGCGAAGCCGCGGCGCCGCTCGAACCGCGGATCAACCAGCAACTCGACGCGCATTTCGCCTATATGGAGAGCCGCGTCGGCGACAATGGTCATTTCATCGGCGACAGCCTGTCGGCGGCCGACATCATGCTGAGCTTCCCCGCCGAAATCGCGATCATGCAGGGCATGGCGCCGCGCTATCCCAAGCTCGCCGCCTTTGTGAACGCCTGCCACGCGCGCCCCGCCTGGCAGCGCGCGCGCGAAAAGGGCGGCGCCTATTATGGCTATTGACCGAAAGCGTTGGCTGCCGCTCGCCGCGCTGGCGATGATTGCGAGCGCGGCCGCAGCGCAGGCGCCGCCGCTCGGTCCCGAGGTCGAGCGGGTTGCGACGGGTGTCGACGGCGCGGCGATCACCGTGGCGGCGGCCGATGAAAGCGCCGCAATGGGCCGCTTTGCCGCTTACACGATGGCGCTGGCCAAGCGCGATTACGCCAGCGCCTATGCGATGCTGCGGCTGTCGTTCCAGGCGTCGAACCCGCGGCTCGAATGGGAGATGAACCTGCGCAAGCGCCCGACCCTGTGGGCCGACGGTACGCTCCGGGTGCTGCGCGTCAGCTGGTATGCCGATCCCGCGGGACAGCCGCCGGGGCTTTACGCCGCCTTTGATTTCCGCGGTGACCGCAAGGACGGGACGATGGATTGCGGCTATGTCGCCGTCCACCGCACGGCGCCCGGCGCCGACTGGACCGTCGTGCGAACCGACACGTCGGAAGTCCCCGCCGAGTTGATCGAGGATGGCGTGCCGAAGGCCGATGTGCTGCGCCAGCTGCCCTGCTATCTGGGCAAGGGGATCGCGACCAATTTCTGACCGATGGGGTCGATGATAGTCATCGACACGAAGCGGCTTGTCGCATGCCCGCAAAATGCCTAATTCGCGCGCATGACATCGACCAATGACATTCGCCGCTCGTTCCTCGACTATTTCGCGGGGACCGGCCACCATATCGAAGCATCGGCGCCGCTGGTGCCGTATAACGACCCGACGTTGATGTTCGTCAACGCCGGGATGGTGCCGTTCAAGAATGTCTTCACCGGGCTGGAAACGCGGCCGTACAGCACCGCAGCGTCGTCGCAGAAATGCGTCCGTGCGGGCGGCAAGCACAACGACCTCGACAATGTCGGCTTTACCGCGCGGCATCACACCTTCTTTGAAATGCTGGGCAATTTCTCGTTCGGCGATTATTTCAAGGAACAGGCGATCCACCATGCCTGGAACCTGATCACCAAGACCTGGGGGCTGGCGCCCGAGCGACTGACCGTCACCGTCTATCACACCGACGACGAAGCGTTCGACCTGTGGAAGAAGATCGCCGGTCTGCCAGAAGAGCGGATCATCCGTATCGCGACCAACGACAATTTCTGGTCGATGGGGGACACCGGGCCGTGCGGGCCGTGCAGCGAAATCTTTTACGACCATGGTGATCATATCTGGGGCGGTCCGCCGGGATCGCCTGAGGAAGACGGCGACCGCTTCGTCGAAATCTGGAACCTGGTGTTCATGCAGTACGACCAGCGCGGCCCGGGTGACCGGATCGATCTGCCGAAACCGAGCATCGACACCGGCATGGGGTTGGAACGCGTCGCCGCGGTGCTGCAGGGCGTCCACGACAATTATGACACCGACACGTTCAAGGCGCTGATCGCCGCATCGGTCGACCTGACCGGGGTTCCGGCCGAGGGCGCGACGCAGGCCAGCCACCGGGTGATCGCGGATCATCTGCGCGCATCGAGCTTCCTGATCGCCGATGGCGTTCTGCCGTCGGCCGAAGGGCGCGGCTATGTGCTGCGCCGGATCATGCGCCGCGCGATGCGCCATGCGCATCTGCTCGGCGCCAAGGATCCGCTGATGTACCGGCTGCTGCCGTCGCTGACCGCCGAGATGGGCGCCGCCTATCCCGAGCTTATCCGCGCCCAGCCGCTGATCGCCGAGACATTGGAGCGCGAAGAAACCAAGTTCCGCCAGACGCTCGACAAGGGATTGCGGCTGCTCGACGAGGCGACCGTTGGCATGGGCGCGGGCGCGACCTTGCCCGGCGATGTCGCGTTCAAGCTCTATGATACCTTTGGCTTCCCTTATGATCTGACCGAGGATGCGCTGCGGACGCAGGACATTGCGGTAGATCGCGCGGGCTTCGATGCGGCGATGGCGCAGCAGAAGGCGGCGGCACGCGCGGCTTGGAAGGGCAGCGGGCAAAAGGCGTCGGAAGAAGTCTGGTTCGACTTGGCCGAAACCAACGGCAGCACGGAATTTACCGGCTATGGCGCGACATCGGGCGAAGGGCAGGTGATCGCACTCGTCAAAGACGGCGTGTCGGTGGGCGAAGCAAAGGCCGGTGACGAACTGGTCGTGCTGACAAACCAGACGCCATTCTATGGCGAAAGCGGCGGCCAGATGGGCGACAGCGGCACGATCGCGACATTGGGCGGCGCGAAGGCGTCGGTCAGCGACACCGGCAAGCCGCTGGGGCGGCTGCACGCGCACAATGCCAAGCTGGAGGCGGGCAGCCTGAAGGTCGGCGATACGGTCCAGCTGACGGTGGATGCTGAACGACGCGACCGGATTCGCGCCAACCATAGCGCGACGCATTTGCTCCACGCGGCTCTGCGCAATCGACTGGGCGAGCATGTGACGCAGAAGGGCAGCCTGGTCGCCGAGGACCGTTTCCGTTTCGACTTCTCGCACCCCAAGGCGCTGAGCGCCGAGGAGATCGCCGACGTCGAGGCCGACGTCAACGCGCAGATCCGGGGCAATGAGGCGGTGACGACGCGGCTGATGACCCCCGACGATGCCGTCGCGGCGGGCGCGCTGGCGCTGTTCGGCGAGAAATATGGCGACGAAGTGCGCGTGCTCAGCATGGGCAAGGCGACCGATAATCATTATTCGGTCGAGCTATGCGGCGGAACGCACGTCCGCGCGCTGGGCGACATCGCGTTGCTTAAGATCATCGGCGAATCTGCGGTGTCGTCGGGTGTCCGGCGCATCGAGGCGCTGACCGGCGAGGCGGCGCGCGCGTGGCTCAATGGCCGCGACGAGGCGCTCAAGGCAGCGGCAGCGGCGCTCAAGACGTCGCCCGACGATGTTCCGGCGCGCGTGGCGCAGCTGGCCGAAGCGCTCAAGAAGGCCGAACGCGAGCTGGCCGACGCGAAAAAGGCGCTGGCGCTTGGCGGGGCTGGGGGCGGCGGCGGGACGGCCGCTGGGCCGGCGGTCGAGCAGATCGGCGACACGGCGTTCATGGCGCAGGTTGTCGACGGGCTCGATCCCAAGGAGCTTCGCGGTACCGTCGATGGTCTCAAAAAACAGGTCGGCAGCGGCGTGGCGATGCTCGTCGCGGTTAATGACGGGCGCGCTTCGGTGGCGGTTGGGGTAACCGAGGGCGTCGCCCATAATGCGGTCGATCTCGTCAAGCTCGCGGTGGCGGCGCTCGGCGGGCAGGGCGGCGGCGGTCGACCCGACATGGCGCAGGGCGGCGGTCCCGACGGCGGCGCGGCCGATGCCGCGGTCGCGGCGGTCAAAGCCGCGCTGACTTGAAACCGACCAAGAAGACCCGGCGCACCGATCACGCCGAACGGCTGATCGCGGCGCCGCTGGTCGATGTTTTTTCGGCCTTCACCAGCGAAGCGAAGCTGGCGCTATGGCTGCCGCCTGAGGGCGCGACGGGGACGTTCGAACACATCGACCTGAGCGCGGGCGGCGGTTTCCTGATGCGGCTGACGTTCGATGACGATGATGTCGAGACCAAGAGCGATGACGATAGCGATGTCGTCGAGGTGTATATCCCGACGCTCGACGACGGGCGGCTGATTGTGTGGGAGGTCGAGTTCGTCTCCGACGATCCGCGCTTTTCGGGGACGATGGCGATGCATTGGCATTTGGCGCGGCAAAGCGGCGGGACGTTGGTGACGATCGATGCCCACCACGTGCCGCCGGGGATTTCGGCAAAGGATCATGTGGCGGGGTTGAAGAGCTCGCTGGCGAATTTGGCGGGGGTTGTGGAGGGCGCAGCCTCCTAAATCCGTTCGCATCGAGCTAAGTCGAGATGCCCGCCGGTACGGCGCCGCCCCGCTGGCTGTCTCGACTTCGCTCGACACGAACGGAATTGGTGGGCGGTTTTACCCCTCCACCCCCCTCGCCTTCCCCCACGCCCGCGCCGCCGTGTACCCCAGATACCCGGTGCCAAATAGCGCGTAGAGGGGTTCGGGGATGCCCGCGAGATAGGCGTTCATGCCTTCGGCAATCCCTTTCGCCATCTCAGGCCGCGCCGCTGCGATCAGGCCCATCGGAATTGCCCAGAGCAGCAGGGCGTACATGACATAGAGGAAGCTTGGGCGAGCACGGCTGGTCCACGGGTCGGTGCTGTTCGCCTCGGCGATGATCGCGGTCATCCGGGTGCGGATCGCCTCCATTTCCTGGCTGCCCTCGATTTTCAGCAGTTCGAGCTTGGCGCGGTCGCGCGCTTCGGGGTCGGGAATGATCTTGTCGATCAGCTTGGCGATCGGGCCGATCAGGCCGTCGATAATGCTCATGGTCGGATGTCCTTTTGTCGGAAGTTGTCAAAGTTTACAATCTGTCGAGGCCCGCGAATGGCGCTCAGTGCGGGCCGATCCGGTTGGCGAGCCAGCCGTAGAGAAACGCCTCCTGGCTGGGACGGCGTTCGGCGAGCGCGATGTAGCGTTCGCCCTGCAACGCCTCCATCGCGCGCAGCAGGACGGTCTCGCCGCCCTTGCCGCGCGCGTTCAGAAAGCCGTCGAGCGCCGACAATGTGCGTGGTCCGACATCGCGATCGACCGCGACGTCGGGATAATCGCGCGCGGCGCGGTTGAGCGCGTTGAGCGCGCGCTGGAGGAAGCCGACCGCGGTGGCGGTGCCCATGTTGACGCCGGTGTCGAACAATTCGGCGGCGATTTGCGGTGCGCGTAGCGCCACCCTGTCGAAACAGGGGCGCAGCCAATAGATGCGGCGATAGATCGATACGGCATCGGCGCGCGGCAGGTCGCGCATCGCGCCAGCATAACCCTGCGCGCGGGCGACCGCTTCGGTAATCCCCCAACAAGTTGGGCCGCCGCGATCGGCGGGGTGGTTTACATATCGGCCTTCGCGGTCGATGACGGCATCGATCAACGCATCGGCATCGCTGGCCGTTAGATCAGGTTTTGGCATGAGTCGTTCCTTTGGTTTGTTGAACATATAAAACGAACCATATTGGAATATTGTAGGAAAGAGTTTTCGCGATGCGGGCGTTGCAGGTGCGCGAATTGCTGCCCGACCATGGCGGCTGTGAGGTCGTCGATTTGCCGACGCCCGAACCTGGGGTGGGCGAGGTTCGCGTGCGGGTGCGCGCCGCCTCGATCAATTTCCCCGACCTGTTGATGACGCGCGGTGCCTATCAACTGAAGCCCGACCTGCCCTTTGTGTCCGGGCTGGAATTCGCCGGCGAGGTTGATGCTGTGGGCGAGGGCGTGACGGCGTGGCGTGTCGGCGACGCCGTGGTGGGGGGCAACCGCTTCGGCGCGATGGCCGAATATTGCATCGCGCCGTCGGGGATGCTGCGCCGCAAGCCCGATCGGCTAAGCTGGCAGGAAGCGGCGGCCTATCCGGTTGCTTACCTCACCGCCTATGTTGCGCTGGTCCGCGGCGCGCGCATCGAGCCGGGCGAGTGGGTGCTGGTGCATGGCGCGGCGGGCGGCGTCGGGCTGGCGGCGGTCGATCTCGCCAAGGCGCTCGGCGCACGGGTGATCGCGGCGGCGAGCAGCGTGGACAAGCGCGATGAGATCGCCCGGCTTTATGCGCCCGATGCGGTGATCGACGGGGCGCCCGGGTTTCGTGAGACGGTTAAGGACTTGACCGGCGGCTCCGGGGCCGACGCGATTTTCGATCCCGTCGGCGGCGACGTGTTCGACGAATCGACCCGCTGTATCGCCTTTGGCGGCCGCCTGCTGGTGATCGGCTTTGCGTCGGGGCGTATTCCCGAGGTGTCGGTCAACATGCCGCTGATCAAGGGGTTTTCGGTGGTCGGTGTGCGCGCGGGCGAATATGGCCGCCGCTTTCCGGGGCGCGGGGCGGAGAATATCGCGGCGATTGACGCGTTGGCGGCGGCGGGGACAATTCGCCCGCATGTCCATGCCGCGCTCGACCTTGCCGACTGGCGCGAGGGCTTTGCAATGCTCGAACGACGCGAGGTGGTGGGGAAGGTCGTGCTGAAACCGTGACGAGCCGAGTCCGCTTGCCATAGTTTTGCGACGTCCAAGCTGTCATGTCGGCGCCGGGGCATCCCGGCGATTTCGCCGACCACGACCAAAGGACTAACCATGAAGAAATTGACGATGATTGCTGCTTCGATCGGCCTGGCCATCCCGGCAATGGCCGCCGCGCAGCCGAAGCCGGACGACGGCCGGATGTTCGCGATGATCGATACCAATGGCGACGGCAAACTCGACAAGGCCGAAGTGACCAAAATGGCCGAAATGCGCGCGCAGCGCCAGGGCGATCCGACGATGGCTTCGCCCGAAAAGGTCGACGCCTTCATCAAGCATGTCGATGCCAATGGCGACGGCGTGATCGACAGGGCCGAGATCGGTGCGATGCGCGGCGCGCGTGCGTCGGCGCCGCCGGCGGAGGCTCCGCCAGCCGCCAATTAATCTGGCCGCCTGACAACGAGCGCGGGTGGCGGCCCCGGCCGCTACCCGCCGCTTGCGCGGATTTGATGATTAGAAATTGGTCGGGACGAGAGGATTCGAACCTCCGACCCCCACACCCCCAGTGTGATGCGCTACCAGGCTGCGCTACGTCCCGACCGGCCCGATTGGGCAGGCGAGGCCACTAGCGCGGGTTGGCCGGGGATGCAAGGCTCTCCTGAGTGAAAGCGGCGGGCGCGGGTCTTGTGGGTTGCCGGATCGACGCTGCGCCCTTGACCTTCCTGCCATCCTCCCCATTTCGGCCGCGCTTGCCGCGGGGGGCGGGGCGCAGCGACCGGTTGCGCGCAAGTCCCCTGCGTGATAGGCGCCGCGCCATTATATGCGCGCCGGTTCCGCGGGAACGGGCGACGCGTTCGAACGGAAAGTTTTTCACTCATGTCGACCAATTTGCTTCTGACCCAGGCGGCGGGCTCCGGGGGCGGAACCGCCGGTTTCCTGATGCTGGTTCCCTATCTGCTGATTTTTGTCGTGTTCTGGTTCTTTCTGATCCGCCCGCAGCAGCAGCGCGCCAAGGAGCAGCGCAACAAGATCGCGGCGGTCAAGCCGCGCGATCAGGTCGTGACCGGCGGCGGCATCGTCGGCAAGGTGACGCGCGTCGACGATGATTTCGTTGATGTCGAAATCGCGCAGGGCGTGAAGATCAAGGTCGTCAAGGCGACTCTGGCCGACGTCATGCAGCCCGGCGGCAAACCCGCCAACGACTAACGCGGCGAGACCCGCGTCTTCCCGCGGCCTCGCAATTGCTATCGGACTTTTAGACCATGCTCGATTTCCCGCGCTGGAAAACCATCGGCATCAGTATCATCCTGTTGCTCGGTATCCTCTTTTCCATTCCCACCTTTCTGCCCGAAACGACGCGGGCCAGCCTGCCGTCGTTCATGCAGTCCAAGGTCAATCTGGGCCTCGATCTCGCCGGCGGCAGCCATCTGCTGCTCGAGGCCGATATCGACGATCTGCGCAAGACGCAGCTGACCAATATGGAAAAGACCGTGCGCACCGCGATGCGCGGCGAGCGCGGTCCCGACGATGACATCGCGATTGGCGAGCTGTCGACGGCGGGCGGCAAGATCAGCTTTATGATCCGCGACCAGAAGCAGCTCGACGACGCGCGCGACCGGCTGTTCAGCCAGACGCAGGGCGCGGCGTTGACGGGCCAGCGCGACTGGAACATCGACATCATCGATACCAGCCGCATCGTGATGACCCCGACCGCCGCCGGACAGACGCAGGCGGTCGCCGATGCGATGGATTCGGCGCGCGATATCATCGACAAGCGCGTCAATGATCTGGGTACCCGCGAACCGACGATCATCCGTGAGGGCAACGACCGCGTCGTCGTCCAGGTGCCGGGTTTGCAGGATCCGGCGGCGCTGAAAGAATTGATCGGCAAGACCGCGCGGCTGGAATTCCGCATGGTCGACCCCAACGCCGACCCTGCCGAAGCCGCCGCCGGGCGGGTGCCGGTGGGCAGCGAAATCGTTCCCTATGCCGAAGGCGAGCGCAGCGGCGCGGCGTTTGAAGTGCTGCGCCGTCAAGTGATGATCAGCGGCGAGCAGCTGATCAATGCGAAGCAAGGTTTCGACCAGCAAAATGGTCAGGCCGTCGTCAACATCAGTTTCGATTCGGGCGGATCGAGCACCTTTGCCAAGGTCACCGCGCAGAATGTCGGAAAACGCTTTGCGATGGTGCTCGACGGCAAGGTGCTGTCGGCGCCGTCGATCAACGAACCGATCCTGGGCGGCAGCGCCCAGATTTCGGGCAGCTTCACCCCCGCGACCGCCAACGCGTTGGCAATCTCGTTGCGGTCGGGCGCCTTGCCGGTGAAAATGGCGGTGGTCGAAGAACGCACCGTGACCCCCGAACTGGGCGCCGATTCGATCCGCAAAGGCGTGATCGCGGGCATCATCGCCACCGTGTCGGTGCTGACGCTGATGGTGCTCGTTTATGGCCGTTTTGGCGTTTATGCCAACATCGCGCTGTTCTTTAACGTGTTCCTGATCGTCGCGATCATGGCGGCGTTCAACGCGACGCTGACCTTGCCGGGGATCGCCGGGTTCGTGCTGACGATCGGCGCGGCGGTCGATGCCAACGTGCTGATCAACGAGCGAATACGTGAAGAGCTGAAGCGCGGTCGCAAGGTATTTCAGGCCGTCGAGCTGGGCTATTCCGAAGCGAGCCGCGCGATTTTCGACGCCAACGTCACCAATGTCATCGCCGCGGCGCTGATGTTCTGGTTCGGCTCCGGGCCGATCAAGGGCTTTGCCGTGGTGCTGACCATCGGCATCGTCACCAGCGTTTTCACCGCCGTCACCGTGACGCGCATGTTCGTCGCCCATTGGCTGCGGACGACGCGTCCGACGTCGATCAACATTTAAGGGAGCGAAGAGATGCGCTTGCTCAAACTCGTCCCCGACGACACCAATATCGATTTTCTGCAGTGGCGGAAAATCGCGTCCTTCATGAGCTTTTTCCTGGTCGTCATTTCGATTGCGCTGGTCGCGGTCAAAGGCCTCAATCTTGGCGTCGATTTTGTCGGCGGCCAGTCGGTACGAGTCGAATTCGCGCAGACTATGCCGCCGATCGATGAAATCCGCGAAAAGGTGGGGAACATCGGCCTGGGCGAAGCGACGATCCAGCAGTTCGGATCCGACAAAGCGGTGTCGATCCGCACCGCGCTGCCCGAAGGCGACAAGTCTGCCGCCGAGCGCGCGGGACAGCAACTGGTTGCGGGTATCCAGAAAGCCTTCCCGACCGCTAAGGCGGGTTCGGTGGAAACCGTGTCGGGCAAGGTGTCGGGCGAATTGATCCGCACCGGCGCGATCAGCCTGGGCCTCGCGATCATCGGCATTTCGATCTATATCTGGATCCGCTTCGAATGGCAGTTCGGGGTTGGGGCGCTGGGGCGTTTGTTCCACGAGGTGTCGCTGACGTTCGGGCTGTTCGCGGTGACGCAGATGCAGTTCGACCTGAACAGCGTCGCGGCGTTGCTGACGATCGTCGGTTACTCACTCAACGACACGATCGTGGTGTATGACCGAATTCGCGAAAATCTGAAGAAATACCGCAAGATGGAGATCGTTCCGCTCCTGAATCTCAGCATCAACGAAACGCTGTCGCGCACCGTCATGACCACCTTGGCCATGGTGCTCGCGCTCGGCGTGCTGTTGCTTTTCGGCCCCGATGTGATTTTCGGCTTTACCGCGGCGATGCTGTTCGGCGTGTTTATCGGCGGCTATTCGTCGGTGCTGATGTCGACCCCGGTGCTGGTGTGGCTGAAGGTCGGTCCCGACAGCTTTGTCCCGCGTACCAGTTCGGGCATGGACGGCGGCGAGCGGGTCGAGCGCAAGGACGACGGCGCGGTCGTTTAACGGCCGGCGCAGCGGCGGAGGTGGTCGGCCAGTTCGCGACCGTTGCGGTCCCAGTCGAAGCGGCCGGCAAGGCTTGCCGCGACGTCCGATGGCGCGGGCGGGTTGGCGAGGATCGCCCGCACCGCGCTTGCAATCGCTTCGGGTGTGCGCGCGGCGATGCGACCTGCGACGGGTGACGTAACGAGTTCGGCGGCTCCCCCCGCATCGCTAATGACGATCGGGGTGCCGCAGGCGAGCGCTTCGACCCAGGCATTGGCCAAGCCTTCGCTGACCGAAGGCATGACGACCGCATCGACGGCGCGATAGAGTTGCGGCAGGTCGGCGTTGGCGACCGAGCCGATGAAATGGACGCGGGCTTCGACGCCCAGCTGGCGCGCCAGCGCGCGATAGCGGCCCTCCTCTTCGCCGACACCCGCCAGCCAATAATGAACATCGGGAAGGGCGGGCAGCGCCTTGATCACGAGCGCCTGCCCCTTGCGGGTGATCAGCGCGCCGACGGTGAGGATCGCGGGTGCGTCATTCATGCCCAGCGCGGTGCGGGCCTCGTTTCGATCACCCGGCGAAAATCGTGCACCGTCGATACCGGTGTAGTGGATAGCCACCTTGGTGGGATCGATGCCGATCGCGGCCATCTCGCGGCGCATTGCGCACGACACCGCGAGCAGGCCCGCTGCTTTGACCGCGGCCGCAAGCAATTGCGGCGCGGTGGCAGGATCGTGGCCGAAATAGCTGATGTCGGCACCGCGCGCCTTGGCCGAAAAGGGGAGGCTGAGCGCCGCCGCAACGCGCATTGCGGCGGGGCCGTCGGGGTAGAAGAATTGGGCGTCGACCACTTCGAATGTCTGGCTGGGCACCGCCGACAGCACGGCGCGCGCGACCATCGCCGGGTTGAGGCGCGCGCCGATGCGCGGGATCAGCGGAAAGCGCGGGCGGTGGACGGTGAGGCCGCTCCAGTGCTCGATCCGCGGCAGGGCGCGGAGCTTGCGATAGCGCGGGTGCAGCGAGAGCGGGAAGGGCGGCAGGCCGATCGGTGCGACGACGGTGAGTTCGATCCCCGGCTGCGCGGCAAGCGCGCGCAGACTCTTTTCGACGAACAGCCCGAAGTTGGGGCGCGCCGCGTCAGGGAACAGCGTCGCGATCGACAGGACGCGCAGGGGAGAGGCGACAGCCACTTAAAGCGTGCGGATCAGGCGCACCGCGACGGCTGCCCACGGCGGGTTGCTGACGACCTGTTGCCGGGCGCCGGTGCCGAGTGGCAGCAGGTGGAGCTTTTCTCCATCGACGTTGAGCAGGCGGGCGAAGAAGAAGCGCCCGGCGGGGCGGGGGACGAGCAGGTCGCGGTTGAGCGCGCTGGTCCAGTCGCCTTCGATCCGGCGGCACCAGATTTCGTCGCCCGCGCGGTAATCGCCGATCGACGAGGTGACGCGGACTGCAACCATATCCTCGGCTGGTCGCGCCGTGAGTGCCTGTTCGATCCGTGTCGGCGCCTGCGCGCCATCGGCTCCCAAGTGGGCGGTGATCGTCAGCTGGGTATCCTGCGGCAATTGCACCAGCTCGGCAGCTTCGACCCCGAGCGCGGCGGCAATGCGGTTCATCCAGCCGAGCGACAGGGTGCGGGTTCCGGTTTCGAGCCGCCCGATCGTCTGCGCGGTGGTCGGTGGATCGCAGCGCGCGCCGACCTCTTCCAACGTCAAGCCTTTGGCGCGGCGCACCGAGCGGATGCTGTTGATCATAGCAAAACCCTCAAATAACCAAATCGGTTTCTTCTTTCCTACAAAATAATCCAGTGTCAAGGATAGTGTTTGATTGCGCAGGAGACCGTTATGACCGCACGCCGCCTTGAAACCCGGCTTCATCCCGACGACCGGATCGATCCGGAGAAGACCGGGCCGCAAATGATGCGGCATGTCATGATGAATGTCGCCGAAAGCCCGATCGCGTGGCTGGCCGCGCGCGGTCATTTGACGCAGGCGCAGCTGGGAGCGGGTGAGCGGCTGCGCGCCGATTATGAGCGCGCGGGGATGGCGGCACGGGTGACGATGCGCTGGGATGCGGCGCCGCCCGGAAAAAGCCGTGGCGGTGTGCGGGCATCGGATGCGTCGCTGGCACGGATCGACGCGCACCGGCGCTTTCATGGCGCGCTTGATGCGGCGGGGCCGGGGCTGGCCGACATTTGCTGGCGGGTAGTTTGTGCAGGTGATGGGATTGCCGGGGCCGAGAAGGAACTGGGGTGGCCGGCGCGGTCGGGCAAGCTGGTGCTGGGGCTGGCGCTGGATCGGCTGGCGCGGTTTTACGGGACGGGGTGATTGTTAGCCGAAGATGCGCTGCGTTTCGTCGTTATCCTTGATGTAGGTATTCGCGACGCGCTTCGATTTCATAAGATAGGCTGTCCAGATCGTCGCCGAAATGCTCGATTTGGCGGCCGACCATAGAGCTTCAGGAACTATGGCGCCAACAAACTCAGGGAAAAGGATCGATCCAGCCAAAGCATCAATCAGCGTCGGGATAGAGGCAAGGCACCAGAGGCCAATGAGGACGATCCGGACCGATGACCAGCGATGAACCGCCAGCAGCCGATAGGCGAGGAAGATCGACCCGGCGGCTGATGCTGCGACCAGCGCCCAACTGAATTGAATATAGATAGATGCGTTGGGGCCAAGCACCTGACCCATGATGGCCGTTTCACGTATGTTTGCGATTGTCTGGAACAACATTCGCGCCGGTGAGAGGATACCGAGGACGAACACAAGAAAGCCCAGCCATCCCCCGACGCCCTGCAATTCGGATCGGCCTGTATCGTCACTCATGTCGTTCCCCCTTGGTTACGACATGTTCGAATTGCTTCTGTCTGCCAAGCACAATCCAAGACTTAGCTAAGCGATTCAATCTCTTCTGCCAGTTCCAGCCAGCGATCTTCCGCCGCGGCTTTTTCCTCGCGCAGCTTTTCCAGCTTGCCCGTCAGCATAGTGAATTTTGCATGGTCGCGCGTGAACAAAGTGCCGTCCGACAATTCCGTTTCCGCCGCAGCCATCTCCGCCTCGATCGCCTCGATCCGCGCTGGCAGCAGATCATAGTCGCGCTGATCTTTATAGGTGAGCTTTTTGCGCGCGGTTGGCGGGGGCGGTGCGGCGGCGCTGGATGCCTTGGCTTTGGCTGCGTTCGGCTTGGTCCGCTTGGCCTCCCAATCGGCGTAACCGCCCGCGACGATGTCGACTTTGCCCGAACCGTCGAGGCCGAGGGTCACGGTGACGGTGCGGTCGAGGAAATCGCGGTCGTGGCTGACCAGCAGCACGGTGCCGGCATAGTCGGCGATGACTTCCTGGAGCAGGTCGAGCGTTTCGAGGTCGAGGTCGTTGGTCGGCTCGTCGAGCACGAGCAGGTTCGATTCGCGGGCGAATTCGCGCGCGAGTAGAAGGCGCGAGCGTTCGCCGCCCGACAGCGCGCCAACGCTGGCCTCCATGACGCCGGGATCGAACAGGAATTCCTTGAGGTAACCCTGGATGTGCTTTTTGACCCCGCGCACCTCGACCCAGTCGCCGCCATCAGCGAGGATGTCGCGGACGGTCTTGTCGGGCGACATCAGGCTGCGTTGCTGGTCGATGACGATGCCGTCGAGGGTGGGGGCGAGGGTGATCTTGCCCTTGTCGGGCTGGATTTCGCCGGTCAGCAGCTTGAGCAGGGTCGATTTGCCCGCGCCATTGGCGCCGACGATGCCGATGCGGTCGCCGCGCTGGACGCGAAAATCGAAGTACTTGATGATGATCCGGTCGCCAAAGCTTTTCGACACGCCCTCGGCGACGATCACCGATTTCGAACGGACATCGTCGTTGGCGAGGCCGAGTTTGGCGACGCCGGGGCCGCCGATCATCGCGGCGCGGGTGGCGCGCATTTCCTTGAGCTTTTCGAGCCGTCCCTGATTGCGCTTGCGGCGCGCGGTGACGCCGCGTTCGAGCCAGTGCGCCTCGAGCCGCAGTTTCGAATCGAGGCGCTGCGCGGCGCGCGCTTCCTCGGCGGCGATCGCGTCGCTCCATTCCTCGAAACCGCCGAAGCCGATGTCCTTGCGGCGGATGCTGCCGCGGTCGAGCCACAAGGTCTGGCGGGTCAGGCGGGTGAGGAAGGTGCGGTCGTGGCTGATCGCGACGAAGGCGCCGGTGTAGCGCGCGAGCCAGCTTTCGAGCCAGTCGATCGCGGCGAGATCGAGGTGGTTGGTCGGCTCGTCGAGCAGCAGCACGTCAGGATTCTGCGCGAGCGCGCGGGCAAGCGCGGCGCGGCGGCGTTCGCCGCCCGAGGCGCTGGCGGCGGTGCGGCGCATGTCGATGCCGAGCTGGTCGGCGATGGCTTCGACTTCATAGGCTTCGGGGGCGTCGGGTGCAGCGACGGCGAAGTCCATCAAAGTGTCGAAGCGCGAGAAATCGGGTTCCTGTTCGAGCATCACGACGTGGGTGCCGGGGACGATGACTCGCTTGCCCTTATCGGGGTCGATCTGTCCCGCCAGCAGTTTGAGCAGCGTCGTCTTGCCCGCGCCATTGCGGCCGATCAGCGCCAGCCGGTCTCGTTCACCGACATAGATGTCGAGATCCTGGAACAGCCAGCCGCTGCCCTGCACAAGGCCAAGGCCTTCATATGAAAGAATGGGAGCTGCCATGATGAACGGCGCGCTACCGTCACGTTCAGCATCATGCAAGCGCCGTGCGCGCAAAGGCTGGAACGGGTTCAGTCCGTCTGCGTTACGGGCTGGAAATCGGAAATGGCCGGGGTCCGGCCGACAGGAGAATGAAATGACGAAGCAATTGTTCACCGTTATGGCAGCCGGAATGGCTTTGATGGCGGCCGCGCCCGCTTTCGCGCAGCAGGGAGGATCGACGGTGACCGCAGCGACAACGCAGGGACCGATCCTGGCCTTTTCGGTCAGCGAAGAAGTGCGCTCGCGCCCCGATCAGGCGACTGTCGGCGCCGGGGTGACGACAACCGCACCGACCGCGGTCGAGGCGATGCGCCTGAACGCCGCCGCAATGGACAAGCTGATCGCCGCGGCGAAGAAGCGCGGGATCAATGCCGATGACATTCAGACCAGCGGCATCAGCCTGTCGCCGCAATATGATTATAACAACCAAGGCAATGGTCAGCCGCCGCGCTTTCTGGGCTATCAGGGTGAGCAACACGGTCCGCGCAACCACGTCGAACATCGCCGACATCGGCCCGCTGCTCGATGCGCTGGTTGCCGCGGGCGGCACGAATATCGACGGGCCGTCATTTGGCATGAAGGATCCGGACGCGCAGCTGGTCGGCGCGCGCGGCACCGCGATCAAGGCGGCCGAAGCCAAGGCGCAGGACTATGCGCGCCTGACCGGCTTCCGCGCCGCCGAACTGGTGTCGCTGAGCGAAGGCGGCAGCTTCGGTCCGAACCCGCCGATGCCGATGGTGCGTATGGCGATGGATGCCGGGTCCGCCAAAGCGACGCCGATCGAGCCGGGGCAGGTTGGCAATACGCTGACGCTGAATTTCCAGTATCGGTTGGTGCGGTAATATAGTGGGAGTCGGCTGACGCCGGCTCCCACCTTGCGTTCGTGTCGAGCGAAGTCGAGACACTGTGATGACGCGCGCCCGCGATGGGTGTCTCGACTTCGCTCGACATGAACGGGTTATGGGTGGGTTTACCCCAACTCGCCCTCCGCCCACGGCCACGGCCGTTCGCGGAACCATTTGGTGATGATATACTTGCGCCCCTTGCGCACCTTCATCCCGTGATGGAGCGTGTCGGGGTTGACGGTGCCGTCGGCGCGAACGTTGTTCCATGCGAGCAGCTTGCCCGTTGCGGGTTGGTGCAGCTTGCCGGTCGCCAGAAAGCGCGTCGCGCCGCCCGCACCGGGTTCGTTGAGATAGATCATCAACGTCCAGCTGCGCTGCCCCGGAATCGCGCAATAGGTTTCCCAGTCGGCGCCATGCGGGTCGAAGTAATCGGTGTGCGCCTTGAATTCCTGCCCTATGTCGTAGCGCTGACCCTGCATCGGTTCGCCATATGCGAGCGGGATGCCGGTGAGGTCGTGGAGGCGATTGTTGATCGCGATGACCAGCGGATCGCGGTGGTCGAGATCGCAGGTGGTGCTGGTGCGGAAGGCCGTGTCGCCGTTCGGGTCTGCGATTGTCGAGGGGCGCACATCGCGGTCGATCTGCGCGATCAATCCAGCACAGGTTTCGGCGTCGAGAAAGCCGGACAGCATATATTGTTCGAGCTTGGGCGTCGGCGCACGGCGGATGCGGGGAACCGCGGCAAGCCGCGCCGCGGAGCGGTCGGCACCCGAGGTCGCCATATCGACAAAATCATTTTCAGCCATGGCGCGCCTTTTAGCAGGGAAGTATGTGCGAACAATGCTTGACGAACCGGGGCCGCCGCGCCTATTCGCCGCGCGCTGTCGAGGCTGCTTTCGGGCGTCCTCATCGCATGTGTGGCGATTGTAGCTCAGTTGGTTAGAGCGCCGGTTTGTGGTACCGGAGGTCGCGGGTTCAAGACCCGTCAATCGCCCCATTTCCCTAACATTGCGGTTGTGCGGCTTTTGGCGTGACTCGTCGTGCCTGTTGCATTATTACGTCCAGACGTAATTTTTTATCGCGAGGATGAGTCCATGTCCGCAGTCTGGGATTTCGCCGATTTCGACGATCATGAGCATGTCCACATGTTCCGCGATCGCGCCAGCGGGCTGACCGCCGTCATCGCGGTCCACTCGACGCACCTCGGCCCCGGCGCTGGAGGAGTGCGATATTGGCATTATCCGCAGCGCGCAGCGGCAATCACCGACGCGCTGCGCCTGTCGCGCGGCATGAGCTATAAAAATGCGATGGCTGGGCTGCCGATGGGCGGCGGCAAGGGCGTGATTCTGGCCGACGAGGGCGCGGCGAAGACCCCTGAACTGCTCGCGGCGTTCGGTCGTGCGGTCGAATCGCTGGGCGGCGCTTATGTGACCGCCGAGGATGTCGGGATGTCCGACGCCGACATGGTGGCGATTTCCAAGCATACCAAACATGTCAGCGGCCTGCCGGTGGCCAGCGGCGAAGCGGGCGGCGATCCCGGCCCATTGACCGCGCTGGGGGTCTATCTGGGCATCAAGGCCGCGATCAAGCAGGGTCTGGGCGCCGACAGTGCCAAGGGCGTGCATGTCGCGGTGCAGGGCGTCGGCAGCGTCGGCGGCGGCGTCGCGCGGCGGCTGGCGGCCGAGGGCGCAAAGCTGACGTTGGCCGATGTCAATCTGGCGCGCGCCAAACAACTTGCCGAAGAATTGGGCGCGGATCTTGCCGATTCGGCGGCGATCATGGAAATTGAAGCCGATGTGCTCAGCCCGAATGCGCTGGGCGCAATTCTGACCGAACGCAGCATCGACAAACTGCGCGTACCGATCGTCGCGGGCGGTGCCAACAACCAGCTGGCGACCGCCGCCGATGGCCAGCGCATCCATGATCGCGGCATCACCTATGCCCCCGACTATGTGATCAATGCCGGCGGCATCATCAACGTCGCGCTGGAATATCTGGGGCAGGGCAGCCGCGAGGAAGTCGAGAGCCGCATCCATATGATCCCCGGGCGGCTGGCCGAAATCTGGGCCGAGAGCAAGGCTAGCGGCACCCCGGCGTCGGCGGTTGCCGACCGCATGGCGCAGAAGCTGATCGGGCGGGGGTAGTTCCATTGAACCCCTCCCCTGAAAGGGAGGGGTTTAGTTGTTGGCAATTTCCGCTAAGCCCCCCACGCAATGAAGCGGCATTTCTATTTGGTCGGAGGCTGGCTGTCGCTCGCGCTGGGCGCCATCGGCGCGTTTTTGCCGCTGCTGCCCACGGTGCCGTTCGTCATCCTCGCCGCGTTCTGCTTTGCGCGCTCGTCGCCGCGGCTCGAGGCGTGGCTGCTCTCCCACCCCCAATTCGGTCACCACATCGTCGCATGGCGCGAGAAGGGCGCGATCAGCCGCAAGGGCAAGATCGCGGCAAGCATCGCCTTTGCGTTCAGCATCGTGCTGGCGCTGTTGTTTGCGCCTTGGCCGTGGATGATGGCGCCGATTATCGCCGCGGTCGTGACGGGTAGCTGGATCTGGACGCGGCCGGAGGGTTGACCTGCTCCCGCCGCGTGGCATGAGGGGCATCGACCGGGTCGCATCGGGCAAATTGCTGGACCCTCGAGCCGGGCTCCCCTAAGGACGCGACCGATGCATGCTTATGCCAATCCGACCCGTTTTCTGGCGATTGCCAAGCCGCTGACGCCGTGGTTGCTCGGTGTCGGCCTGCTGTTCGTTCTGGCGGGTGCGTGGGCGGGCCTGACGCAGGTGCCGGGCGACTATAAGCAGGGTGAGACGGCGCGGATTCTGTACGTCCATGTGCCGGCCGCCTGGCTCGGCATGGGCGGTTGGACGTCGCTGGCGCTTGCCGGGCTGGTCCAGCTGGTGTGGCGCCACCCTTTGTCGGGCATCGCGGCGCGCGCGATTGCCGTGCCGGGCATGCTGTTCACCGCGCTGTGCCTGGCCACCGGATCGATATGGGGCAAGCCGACCTGGGGAACCTGGTGGGAATGGGATGGGCGGATGACGTCGATGCTGGTCCTCTTGTTTCTTTACGCTGGATTTATCGCGCTGAGCAACGGCGAAGACGGACAGCGGCAGGCCGGGTCTTTGTCGCGCGGCGCGGCGATCTATGCGCTGGTCGGCGCGATCAATATCCCGATCATCAACCGCAGCGTCGTGTGGTGGAATAGCCTGCACCAAGGGCCGAGCATCACGCTGCGCGGATCGAGCATCGACAATGCATTGCTATGGCCTTTGGGCTTGACCTTGCTCGGCTTTTCGCTGCTATTCGGCGCCATTGTGCTGATGCGAATGCGGCGGATCATCGCCGACAACCGCGTTGCGGCGCGGTTGCGGCGGCTGGCCGACGATGAGGGGGCAATGGCGTGACGGGGGTAATCAGCGGCAGCGGCCAATGGGCCTATGTTGCGGCGGCCTATGGATTGACCTTGCTGTTGACGGGTGCGGTGCTGTGGTGGAGCTGGCGCGCGATGGTAGAAGCCGAGCGACGCAGCGACGCGTTGCGGCGGGACCGCCCGTGAAAGCGAAGCATCAACGACTGGTTTTGGCGATGGTTGCGCTGGTGGGGGTGGCAGGCGCAGGCGTGCTCGCGGCAAGCGCGCTGCGCGATGAGGCGGCCTATTTTCGTACGCCCGTCGAGATCGAGGGCGGCAAAGCCACGATCGGCGAGCCGATGCGGCTGGGCGGCATGGTCGCAGCGGGCAGCATCAAGCGGCAAACCGACGGGCTGACAATCCACTTTGTGGCAACCGACGGCAAGGCGTCGGTTCCGGTCGAATATAAGGGCATCGTCCCGGACTTGTTCGGTGAGGAGTCGGGCATGGTCGCCGACGGCCGGATGCGCGCCGACGGCATTTTCGTCGCCGACCGTATTCTGGCGAAGCATGATGAGCGCTATATGCCGCCACAGATGGGTGACATGCCGAAGAATATGAAGATGGCGCCCAAGGCATGAGCAGTTTCCCTTGGTCGTCATTGCGAGCGAAGCGAAGCAATCCAGGGGCTGCCTTGCGCCGCTCTGGATTGCTTCGCTTCGCTCGCAATGACGAATTTTTTGGTGCGTCGGTCGGGACGATGAACACGTGATCGCCGAACTTGGCCTTGCCTTGCTGTGGATCGCCGCAGCGCTCGCTTGCCTGTCGCTGGTCGCGGGGACGCTGTTCCTTCGTGGCGGACCGAAGGATCTTGCGGCGCTCGTGCGGCCGGCGAGTATCGCGCAGGGTGTGCTGACCGCGACGGCGTTCGGCCTGCTGATCGCGTTGTTCGTGCGATCGGACATGTCGGTCGAACTGGTCGCGCGCAACAGCAACAGCCTGAAACCGATGATTTTCAAAATCGCCGGGACGTGGGGCAATCACGAAGGATCGATGCTGCTGTGGCTGACGATCCTGTCGCTGTCGGGGGCGCTGATCGCGCTGTTCGAAAAGCGGCTGCGCGAGGATACGCTGATCGCGACCTTGAGTGCGCAGGCGGCGCTGGGGCTTGGTTTCTTTGCCTTTTTGATCTTCTCGTCGAACCCGTTCAACCGGTTGCCGGTGGCGCCGCCCGACGGGCAGGGATTGAACCCGTTGCTCCAGGACATCGGGCTCGCGTTCCACCCGCCGACACTTTACGTCGGTTACGTCGGATTGTCGGTCGCTTTCAGCTTTGCCGTTGGCGCGCTGATCACGCGCGAGATCGGGCCTGCGTTTGCCCGCGCGATGCGGCCATGGGTGCTGTTCAGCTGGATCTTCCTGACGCTGGGCATCACCGCGGGCAGTTATTGGGCCTATTATGAACTGGGCTGGGGCGGCTGGTGGTTCTGGGATCCGGTCGAGAATGTCTCGCTGATCCCGTGGCTGGCGGGCGCCGCCTTGCTCCATTCGGTGGCGGTGACCGCGACCCGCAATGCCCTGCGCGCGTGGACGGTCATGTTGGCGGTGATCGGTTTTTCGATGTCGATGGTCGGCACTTTCATTGTGCGGTCGGGCCTGCTGACCAGCGTCCATAGTTTCGCGGTCGACCCCGAGCGGGGGACATTCCTGCTGGTGCTGATGGCGATTTATATCGGCGGCGCGCTGACGCTGTTCGCTTTGCGTGCGGGCAGCGTGGCCGAGGGCAAGAAATTCGCCCTGCTCAGCCGCGAAGGCGCGCTGGTTATCAACAACCTGCTGCTGACGACGATCCTGGCGCTTGTTTTGCTCGGCACATTATATCCGATCGTTGCCGAGGCGATGGGCGAGAAGATTTCGGTCGGACCGCCCTATTATAACCGCGTCGCGGGGCCGCTGGCGCTCGCGCTCTGTCTGGTGATGGTGGCGGGGCCGTTGCTCAGCTGGCGCAAGGATGACGGCAAGAAGCTGTGGTCGCGCCTGCCTTTGGCAATCTTTGCGGGCGTGGCGGTGTTATTGGCGCTCATCCTGTTCGGTGGGCAGGTCGGCATCCTGCCGCTGCTCGGCATGACCGTCGCTGGAATTGTTGCCGTCGCGAGCCTGGCGCCCTTGTGGGGGCGCAACCTGCTTCGCACCCCGCTGCCGACCTGGGGCATGGTCATCGCGCATTTCGGCGTTGCCGTCGCGCTCGCGGGAATGGGCGCCGAAAGCGCCTTCATCAAGGAACGGCTGGTGGCCGCGGCGCCGGGCGATATCATCAAGGTTGGTGATTTCGCGGTGAAATTTGCCGGCGTGAAACCGATCGCAGGGCCGAACTATACCGCGATCGAGGGGACGCTAGTGGCGACGACATCGGCGGGCAAATCCTTTACGTTGCGGCCCGAGGCACGAACCTTCCCCGGCCTGATGGGGACCGCGCCGGTCGAGACCAACGAAGCGGCGCTGCTGACGCGGCCCGGCGGTCAGCTTTACGCGGTGCTGGGTCAGCCAGTGACGAGCGATGATGGCCGTGCCGACCGGTATCAGATCCGCCTGTGGTGGAAGCCGCTGGTGTGGTGGATATGGCTGGGCGGCGCGCTGATCGCGATCGGTGCGGCGCTGTCGCTGCTTGGCCGCGCGCAATTGTTGACGATCTGGCGTTCGCGGCGGCATCGCAAGTCGCAGGAGCGTTTCGCGCCATGAAAAACCGTTGGGTTCTTTTTATCCCGCTGGCGATCATGGGGTTGTTGTTCGGCGCCTTCGTCTATCGGCTGACGGTGCCGGGGGAAAAGCTGATCCAGTCGCAGTGGATCGACAAGCCGATGCCGCTGTTCGACCTGCCGCCGGCAACCGCGGGCGTTGAGGGCCTGAAGAGCAGCCAGTTGGCCGACGGCAGGCCGCGGCTGGTCAATGTGTTCGCTAGCTG
This sequence comes from Sphingopyxis sp., assembly GCF_965279725.1. GTDB lineage: Bacteria > Pseudomonadota > Alphaproteobacteria > Sphingomonadales > Sphingomonadaceae > Sphingopyxis. Next base: position 298,712 of record NZ_CBDIIL010000001.1, on the reverse strand, counting down.
GTGCGTGCCATGCCGTGCCGAGGCGCCGCAATTGGAAGCTTTGCAGGCCGCAGGCGTCCCGATCGACGGCATCGCGATCCGCGATCGACCCGACGATGTTGCGATGTTCCTGCGCGAAGTCGGCAACCCGTTCGATCGCATCGGTGCCGACATGCAGAGTAGTGTCCAGATCGCACTCGGGTCGTCGGGGGTGCCGGAAACCTTTCTGATCGACGGCAAGGGCATCATTCGCGAACAGATCCAGGGTGTGATTTTGGCCGAACAGGTGCCCGAAATCGTCGCCAAGCTGGAGGCGATGAAGTGACGGACGCGGTTCAACGCTTCCGCGCTCCTGCGCAAGCAGGGGCCCATCTCCGCACGGCACGTTACCAAGCGACGGGTAGTTTGGCGATGAGATGGCGGGAGATGCGCCGCTGCCTGCGCGGGGGCGCGGTGGCTTTTTTGTTCGCACTCTTCTCATTTGGTCTTGGTTTGCCCGTCACCGCACAAGACCGCTTGCCGCCCGCGCCCTACGCTTATGAACAGCTGCGCGATCCGGCGAAAGAGGCGCGCGCGAAGGCGTTGATGGAGGAATTGCGCTGCCTGGTCTGTCAGGGCCAGTCGATCGCCGACAGCGACGCCCCGCTCGCAGGCGATATGCGGCACGAAGTCCGCAGCAAGATTGCCGCCGGCGAAAGCCCGGAGGAAATCAAAAGCTGGCTCGTTGCCCGCTATGGCAATTGGGTCAGTTATGATCCGCCGTTCGACGGTGCGACGGCCTTTTTGTGGCTAGGGCCGCTGCTGTTCCTGCTGCTTGGCGGCTGGCTGGCATTTGGGCGCTTTCGGCGCGGCGCGAGCGACGATGCGGAGGACGGCGTTTGATCTGGTTGTGGGTCATGCTGGTGGCGGTGCTGACGATCGCCGGGATGTTCGTGCTCGGCAAACTTCCCGCCGCGGCGCGTCCGCTGGCGGGTGCTGCCGTGATGCTGGGGCTCGCGGGCTATGCGCTGCAGGGCAGTCCGACATTGCCGGGCAAGCCGGTGACCGCGTCGAAGGAACCCGACGGGTTCGGTGAAGCGCTCAGCGATCAGCGCCAGGGGATGGCCGATCGTTTCGGCCCGGCGGCGCAGTGGCTCGGCATGTCCGACGGGTTCGCGCGCACCGGGAAGACTGAGCTTGCCGCGCAAACGCTTGAGAAGGGACTGGAGAAATATCCGGATAATGTCGATCTGTGGGTCGGGCTGGGCAATGCGCTGGCGGCGCATAGCGGCGGCATGATGTCTCCGGCTGCCGCTCTCGCGTTCGACGAAGCGGCGCGCCGCGACCCGACGCATCCTGCGCCGCCCTTCTTCGCCGGCCTTGCCTTGGCGCAGGGCGGCGATTTGAAGGGGGCGGAGGCGGTGTGGAGCCAATTGCTCGCGCGGAGCCCAGCCGATGCACCGTGGCGAGGCGACCTCGAAACTCGGCTGGCGCAGCTGCGACAGGCGCTGGGGCCGCAGTTGCCGCCCACGACGGGACAAACCCCGTGATATGGACGCTATTCCAATGGCGTCCGCTCGTCTAATGGCTGGCGATGACTGCTGAGTCGCCAACCGCGGCGGGCGGCGCTGAAAGCGTCGTGCCGACCGCCGCCAACGCCGGCCATTATGGCCAGGGCCATGCCAGCGATGGCAAGCTGAAGCTGGCTGTCGGCGCGGTTGGCGTCGTGTTCGGTGACATTGGCACCAGCCCGCTGTACGCATTTCGCGAAACCTTTGCCGGGCATCACTCGATCGATGCCGACCAAGTGCACATCTATGGCGTGCTCAGCTTGGTCTTTTGGTCGATGATGCTGGTCGTCACCTTCAAATATGTGCTGACGATCATGAAGGCCGACAACAAGGGCGAGGGCGGCAGCCTGGCGCTGCTTGCGCTGATCAGCCGATCGTCGGGCGAGAAGCGCTGGACCTGGCCGATCATTCTGCTCGGGGTGTTCGCGACGGCACTGTTTTATGGCGACAGCATGATTACCCCGGCGATGTCGGTACTCTCGGCGACCGAGGGATTGAGCTACGTCAACAAGGGGTTCGAGCCCTATATCGTGCCCATCGCGCTAGCGATCCTGATCGGATTGTTTGCGATCCAGTCGCGCGGAACGGCGAAGGTCGGGGCGTTATTCGGTCCGATCATGCTGTGCTACTTCCTGATGCTGGCGACGTTGGGGGTGATGCATATCGTCGACCATCCAACGATCATTCTGGCGACCATCAATCCGCTAAACGCACTTAATTTCTTCTACGTTGACGGCTATACGGCGTTTATCGCGCTCGGGGCCGTCGTGCTGGCCGTGACCGGCGCTGAGGCGCTCTATGCCGATATGGGGCATTTCGGTCGCGGGCCGATCGGGATCAGCTGGCTCGCCTTTGTGCTCCCGGCGTTGATGCTCAACTATATGGGGCAGGGCGCCATGGTGCTTGAGGCCGAGGTGGGATCGCGGCTCGGGCTGATCCAGGATCCATTTTTCCTCATGATGCCCGACGCGTGGCAGGTGCCGGTCGTGATCCTCGCGATCCTGGCGACGATCATTGCCAGCCAGGCGGTGATTTCGGGTGCGTTCTCGCTGACCCAGCAAGCGATCCAGCTCGGCTTTATCCCGCGCCTGCGCGTCGAGCACACCAGCGCGTCGGCGGCGGGGCAAATCTACATCCCGGTGGTCAACTGGTTCCTGATGATCATGGTCATCATTCTGGTGCTGTTCTTCGGATCGTCGAGCAACCTGGCGGCGGCCTATGGCATCGCGGTGACCGGCGCGATGTTTATCGATACCTGTTTGCTGTCGGTCGTGCTTTTCACCCTGTGGAAATGGCCCGCGTGGAAGGCGTTGCCGCTGCTCGCGGTCTTTTTCATCGTCGACATCGCTTATTTCGGCGCCAATCTGATCAAGGTCCCCGACGGCGGCTGGGTACCGCTGGCGATCGGCCTGATTATCTTCACCATGCTCACCACCTGGTCGCGCGGCCGCAAACTGATGCAGCAGGAAATGGCGGAGGGCGCCATGCCGATCCCGGTGTTCGTCAAATCGGCAGCGAACAGCGCGACGCGGGTGCCGGGGACCGCGGTGTTCATGACGTCAAGCAGCGACGGTGTACCGCATGCGCTGCTCCATAATCTCAAACACAACAAGGTGCTGCACCACCGGATTATCCTGTTGACGATCAAGGTCGCCGACGTGCCGTTCGTGCGCGAGGAAAATCACTGCGCGCTCGAAGACCTGGGGCAGGGATTCCACCGGTTGATCCTGAATTACGGCTTTATGCAGCCGGTCGATGTACCCGACGCGCTGAGGCGGGTGACGAGCTGCGGCGGCGAATTCAAGATGATCGAGACGAGCTTTTTCCTGTCGCGCCAGACGTTGATCGCGGCGAGCAAACCGGGAATGCCGATCTGGCGCGAAAAGCTGTTCGCGTGGATGTTGCGCAATTCGGAAAGCGCAATGGAATATTTCCGTCTGCCGACAAACCGTGTCGTCGAATTGGGCAGCCAGGTCGCGATCTAATCGCGGCCGGACGATTAACTTACCGACATGTTCGATTAAGCGTTTGAACATTGCGGGCAGTCTTGCGATGCAAGCGCGAACCGGTGGAGGTCGGCCAGCGATATGGGTGTGGGCAAAACAGACGCTCTGATCCTGCCGGTACCACCGGAACCCTTTGCGATGATCGTTGGCGCTGCGGTTCGCGGTAATTCCGCCGATGCTCTGGAAATGGCGCTGCGGCATATGGGGCTGCGGCCCGAACGGGTCGACGATGACCGATCTGGTGCCGCGGCACTGATCGCGGCGCCGCGGTTTCGCCTGCAATTTGGTGCGATATCGGTCTTGGCGGGCCGCGCCGACGATGCTGCACTGGATACCGCCGATCCCGATCACCCATCGACCAGTCTGCTGGCGGCGAGCCTGCCGCGGGACTGGCGCGCGCGCGCGAATTGCTGGATGTTCGTTCCTGAACGTGACGACCAGTCGGCGACGCCGATCGAACAGCCGACGCGAATGCGCGAATTCTTCAAGATGATGGTCCTGCTGATCGACCTGTTCGACGCCAGCCATATTTTCTGGTCGCCGGCGCGGCTTTGGTCCGACGCCCCGCAGTTCCGCGCCTCCATCGCCGAGATGCTGGCCAGCGGGATGCCGCCGGTGCTGCACTTGGTCGCGTTTCGTCGCCGCGAGAGCGATGCGGGGGTTTGTATGGCAACGCGGGGACTCGCTTTGTTTGCGGGCCAGGAACTGCAAGCGCGAATTCCTGAAGGCTGGACGGTGGCAGAGATGGTGCGGCGGCTGTCGCGGCTGGCGCTCGACATGATGATCAACGGTCCGGTCCACCACGAACGCACCATGCGCGGGCTGGAATCCGGCGAATGGATCGAACTGTTGCCATCGCCGATCGTTGGCGGCCAGCGATCGACCGTGGTTGTCGAGTTCGGCCGCGATTGATAATGCCGCGCCGCGGCTGGCACGGTGCGCCGCCGCCGCAGCCCGGCTTTCAGCGCCACCACCTCATTCCGATCGCGTTGCTCCATCGGACCCAGATGGCCGCCATGTTCGACGCGTTGCAGGTCGAAGGCTTTGCGCTCGAACATTTTCGTCGCAACGGGCTGCTGCTTCCCGCATGCGAAGATGCGGCGCTTTTGTCTGGTCATGCGCTCCATCGCGGACCGCATCAGGGCTATAGCGATGTGGTGGCGGCGCGGGTGGAGCGGATTCGTGGGCATTTTGCGCTGCACGCCCCCGCCGATCTACGCGCCGCGCGGCGAACCGCCGTGATGCGCCTGCGCCTGCTTCAGGATACGACGCGGCGCGCGCTCACCGACCGGCACGGTGCCGGGTTCTGGCTCAACCGCCGCGATCCGATGCGACTGTTTGTCGATCGGCCCTATCTGGACGAGGCGATCGAGCGGTTGTTCGGTGGCGTTACAGTCTGACTTTCGCTTCGAGTTCGCGGCGCGCGGCCAGATATTGGGCTTCGAGTTCAGAGACAAATTCGGCGACCGGGCGTACTGCGCTGACCGGGCCGATGCCTTGGCCCGATCCCCAGATGTCCTTCCACGCCTTGACCTTGGTGTTGCCACCCGATCCGAAATTCATTGTCTTGAGGTCGCCTTCGGGGAGGTTGTCGGGGTCCATCCCCGCGGCGACGATCGATTGGCGCAGGTAATTGCCGTGGACGCCGGTGAACAGGTTCGAATAGACGATGTCGCCCGCGCGGCCCTCGACGATGCCGTCCTTATAGGCCTGGTCGGCATTGGCTTCGGCAGTGGCGATAAAGGCGCTGCCGATATAGGCGAGGTCGGCGCCGCACGCCTGCGCGGCGAGGACCGAGCGGCCATGCCCGATCGCACCCGACAGCGCGACGGGGCCGTCGAACCATTCGCGGATTTCCTGCACCAGCGCGAAGGGCGATTGGCGGCCGGCATGGCCGCCGGCTCCGGCGGCGACGGGGATCAGGCCGTCGGCACCCTTTTCGACCGCCTTGCGCGCGAAACGATCGTCGATGACGTCGTGGAGCGTGATGCCGCCCCAGCTGTGCACCGCTTGGTTGAGTTCCTCGCGCGCGCCGAGCGAGGTGATGGTGATCGGCACCTTCCATTTCGCGCAAGTCGCGATGTCCTGTTCCAGCCGGTCGTTCGATTTATGGACGATCTGGTTGACCGCATAGGGTGCCGACAGCCGGTCGGGATTGGCGCGGTCCCACGCGGCAAGCTCTTCGGTGATCTGGTGCAGCCATTCGTCGAGCAACGTCTGCGGCCGCGCATTGAGTGCGGGAAAGCTGCCAACAACCCCCGCCTTGCACTGGGCGATGACAAGTTCCGGCCCCGACACGATGAACAAGGGCGAGCCGATGACGGGCAGGCGCAGGCGGTCGAAAATCGGGGGCAGGGCCATGAATCACTCTCCGGTAGCAGTTTGAAACTGACCTTAACGTAAACGGAAGGTCGTGCAAGAGGGGTTGGCGGTGTTGAAACGACAAGGGCGACCGAAGCCGCCCTTGCTGTTAGCTTTGGTGGTGATCAGGCGGCAGCGGTTCGGCGGCGGGCCGCCTTCAACGCCAGATAGCCGAGGCCGACCATGGCGATCAACAGTGCGCCTTGGGCGATGGCGAAGGGCGGTTCGGTTCCATTTGGGGCCAGCGCATTGAGCGCAGGCACTTTCAGGAACGACTGCACCACCAGCACGAACAGGTTGAGGTAGAGCGCGAGGGTTGCGGTGACTGCGTAGATGGTGGCGGCGCTGCCGACGAGCTTGCGGCCATACCAGGCCCAGAAGGTTGCGACGAGGATCAGCGTCGAGAGGATTCCGAAGCCGAGCGCGGGGGTGAAGGCGACGATCGGGAACAGGAAGCCGGTCAGGCTGGTGAGCAGCGTCGTCCACAGGAAGATGCCGGTCGTGCGGGGCAGGATACGACCACGCGCAAAGGCGGGGAGGGCGATCAGACCCGCGGCGATGCCGACAAGGCTGATCGCGACATGGAGCGCGGTGAATTGCGGGATGGTCAAACCGAGGATCATGGCACGCCTCCTTTACAGATAGCGCGGCGCGGGGCGCGCCAGCGAGAGGTTGGGACGGAGCGCGGTGCGCGCCGTGATATAGGCGTCGTAGTCGGCCATGTCGGGGAGCGCGGGGATCGTAACCGTCTCGCCATGGTCGAAACCGGCGAGCGCGGCGTCGACCATGTCGTTCACGTCCATCACCATTTCGGCGGGGATGTTGGCGAGCTGTGCCTCATCCCAGATCGCAGTGCGGGTGATGCCGGGCAGCACCGCCTGAACGCGGACGCCTTTGGCGCCCAGTTCGACCTGGAGCGCTTCGGTAAAGGCGAGGACATAGGCCTTGCTGGCCGGATACACGGCGGTGAAGCCGTCGGGCATCAACGCGGTGACCGAAGTAATGTTGACGATCGCGCCGACGCCCTTGGCCGCAAGCCGCGGTGCAATGGCGGCCGACAGGCGCGTCACCGCGACGATGTTGAGGTCGATCATCCCGCTGAGATGCGCGGGGTCGGCTTCGACGAAGCTGGTCTCGCCTGCAATGCCGGCGTTGTTGATCAGGCCGGTGATCGCATCATCGGTCCGCAGGCGGGTTTCGACGCGCGCGAGGTCGTCGGGGTTGGCGAGATCAGCGGCGATGACATCAATCGATACGCCGGTATCGCTGCGCAGCTGGTCGGCAAGGGCGGCGAGTTTGTCGGCGCGGCGCGCGACGAGGATCAGATCGTACCCACGGCGGGCGAGGCGGTCGGCATAGACGGCGCCGATGCCGTCGGATGCGCCGGTGACGAGAATCGTCTGCTTGGTCATCATACGTCTCCCTTTGGATGGAGGAGGCGCAGCCCCCCAGGACCGCGCCTCGTTTGTATCAGCTGTTGATGAAATCGAGAAGATCGGCGTTGAATCGATCCTGCTCGGTCACGGTCAGGCCGTGGCTGCCGCCTGCATAGACTTTGAGCACCGCCTGTTTGACGATCTTGACGGTCGAGAGCGCCGCGGCGCCGATCGGCACGATCTGATCATCGTCGCCGTGGAGAACGAGCGTCGGGACGTCGAATTTTTTGAGGTCGTCGTTGAAGTCGCTTTCCGAAAAAGCGCGGATGCTGTCGAGCAGGCCTTTGAGACCGCCGTTCATGCCCTGCCGCACAAAGTCGTCGCGTACCGCTTCGGACACCGGCGCGCCATCACGGTTGTAGCCGTAGAAGGGCAGGGTCAGGTCCTTGAAAAACTGTGGCCGGTTGTCGAACGTGCCTTTGCGGATACCGTCGAAGACGTCGATCGGTAGGCCGCCGGGGTTGGCTTCGGTTTTGAGCATCAGCGGCGGCACCGCGCCGATCAGTGCAATCTTGGCGACCCGCTCCGTGCCGTGGCGGCCGATATAGCGGGTGACTTCGCCGCCGCCGGTCGAGTGGCCGACGAGGATGACGTCCTTCAGGTCGAGTTGTTCGATCAGTTCGGCCAGATCGTCGGCATATTGATCCATATTGTTGCCCGTCCAGACCTGGTCCGAGCGGCCATGGCTGCGGCGGTCGTGGGCGATGGTGCGGAAGCCCTGATTGCCGAAATAGACCAGCTGAGCGTCCCAGGCGTCGGCGCTGAGCGGCCAGCCGTGGGAGAAGATGATCGGCTGGCCGTCCTTCGGACCCCAGTCCTTGTAGAAGATGTGGGTGCCGTCCTGGGTGGTGATCGTGGTCATGGCGTGGTTCCTTTCGTTTCGAAGGGCGGGGTGTCCGTCCCGATGACACCTATCTAGGCCGGACCGGACTTGCATGGGATTGGCGGACACGACATTATGCGGGGCAAATCCGACAAAGGAGGCGATATGCCCAAGCTGAAGGTGCCCGACGCGGCGACTGTGCCGCTGATCGAGGTCGGGATGATGATCTATCCCGACTGCCAGATGGGCATGGTGCACGGCATCACCGACCTGTTCGACATCGCCGGGCGGTTCGCGGTCCAGCATGGCCGGGCGCCGATCCGGGTCAGCCATTGGCGGTTGCAGGACGGCGGCGGTTTTGCGCGCTGCTTTGACAGCCATCCTGGCGAACCGGCGGGGAACAGTCCCGCGGTGCTGATTGCACCCGGCAGTTTGCACAAGCTGCTCGAACCGGGCGAGGTCGAGCCTTATGCGCGCTGGCTGCTCGATCGGCACGCCCATGGCACGGTGCTGGCGTCGAATTGCGGCGGGGCGTTTGCCTTGGCGGCGACGGGCTTGCTCGCCGGCCGGCCGGCGACGACGCACTGGTTCTTTGCCGAGCAGTTCCGCACCCGCTTTCCCGATGTGCGGCTGGAGGCTGACCGGATGGTGATCGATGACGGCGACATTGTGACGGCGGGTGGGCTGATGGCGTGGACCGACCTGGGGCTCCGCATCGTCGAACGGCTGCTCGGGCCAACGGTGATGATGGAGACCGCGCGTTTTCTGTTGATCGACCCGAGCGGGCGTGAGCAGAAAAACTACGCGAGCTTTGCCCCGAAACTGACGCATGGCGACGAGGCGATTTTGCGGGTGCAGCACTGGTTGCAGGCGCGCGGACCCGGGCCGATTGCCGTCCCTGCCATGGCCAGCGAGGCGGGGATGGAGGAGCGGACGTTCCAGCGGCGGTTCAAGGCCGCCACCGGCATGACCCCAGTCGAATATGTCCAGCACCTGCGCGTCGGCAAGGCGCGCGAGCTGCTGGAATTCACCCGCCGCACCGTCGACCAGATCGCGTGGGGGGTCGGATATGAGGATGCGGCGGCGTTCCGCAAATTGTTCCACCGCATCATCGGCCTGTCACCGCATGAATATCGCCAGCGCTTTTCAACCCCGCAATCCTTGGCCGAAGTCGCCTAGGCCCACGCCCTAATAGCCGCCCTCCGACCCCGGCGCGCGGTAGAAGCGGTGGCGGGTGACGGTGCCTTCGATCAGATGTTTTTTCAGCTTTTTGCGCATCTTGTCGGCGCCGATCGGCGAGATGCAGATCAGGCGGGTCCCGCCGGCGGGGAGCGGTTCGATCGCGCTGATCGCGACCCCCGCACTTTTGCACAGCGCCGTCACCTCGGCCTCGCCCAGCGTGACGTTCATTGCGCGGCTCATTCCGAGCTGCGGTTGGGCGCCATCGAACGGATCATGGTCGCGACCTGTTCATATCCCTCGGCGCTGGCGGTGGCGAGGGTGAGCGGACGGCCGCCGAGTTCGGCGTTTTCGGTGTTGAGAAATTCGACCGCGGGATCGCGGCCACCCATCGTCAGGAAGGCGAGCTGGCTGATGTCGCCCTGGCGTTTGGCATCGTCGCGCGCGAGCGGCGCGCTGCGCTTGCGGAAATGATTGTTGGTCCGCGCGCGGGCCGGTGCGGCGTCATCGGATGCGTCAGAGCCTGCGGCGCTGACCGGCGGCGCGACCGCGGCGGCGGGTGCCTTGCGGACCGGCGGATTGACGGGTTTCGATCGGCTGTTCATCGGGCGCGGCTCCTGTTCGGGTAAGCGGGAGCGCGCAGGTCTCTCAGCCGCGGCGGCTCAAGACCATCGGTACCGCGATGATGCCTATATGGGGGCGCAGCGCGGCGATTGTAAGGCGGCGCCGCCGGTGCAGGATCGCGGCCGCGCACCGCCGCCGCTCACCGGCGCGCCCGCTGGCCCGAACAGGCCCGCGCGCCCACATGATCGGCTTCGGCATCATTGGCGGGATCGAGCAGGGCAAAGAAGGCGCGGCGCGCGGTCTCTCCCGCGATCAGCAGCGGGGTGACGTCGACCGCGCGCAGGTTTTCGTACACTTCCAGCTCTTCGTCATCGAGCGCGCGGGCATAGGCGCGGTCGCCGAATTGGCCTTCCTCATGCCCCCAAAAATCGGCGGGCGGCGGAAAGTCGGTGCGCCAGTCGTCGGCGTGGTCGTCGTACCACACGGTCATCGCGGCGGCGGCCTGTTCGGGGGTTTCCTCGGTTTCGCCGTCGGCACCGAGATCGGCGGAAATCTGCGCAACTTCACTCGCGATTGTACTGTCCTGCCACAGCGCGGCGAGCGGGTTGGCGCGGTTGTCGCGGCCGGTCAGCCAGAGCGCGAGCGCGGTGGTGAGCGGGGCGGGCTGGCCGTCGGCGTCGTCCGCGCCGTTTGCATCGTGCGCGGCGGCGGCGTCGAACAGCGACAGGAAGCCCGGCCAGTCGCCCGCAATCAGCTGCGCCAGCATATCCTCCCCGGCCTCTGCGGGCGTTTCGACCATCTTGTCGAGCCGCGCGAGCATCGCGAGGCCAAGGCGCGAATCTAGGCGGCGGCGCTTGGCAAAGCTGCGCCCCTCTTCGCGCATCAGCTCGGCGGTTTCGTCATAGCCCCAGATCGCGCGATCGAGCAGCTCGTCGACCAGCCGCCCGCGCGCGACAGCACCGCCGCGGCGCAGCCCAGCTTGAACGCAGCGCCCGCGGCGCGGTGCTTGAGCTGATAGACGGCGGACGGCGACATGCCGACCTTTGCCGCGGCGATTTTGACCGAGCCGGTGGTGGCGAGGCTTTCGAGAAAGTCGCGCTGGAGTTTGGGGGTCCAGTGATAGCTGGCGGGAGCGGGGAGGAAGGCGGGGTAATCGTCGGTATCGTCCATCGATTCGTCCTTTTCGGTTTGGGAAACCGATAGAGTGAACCATATGGGTAAAATGTAGGAAAGAGTTTTTTGTTAGACTTGACGTCGCCAGTGCATAGGAGTGTTCAGTCTCGGATGTCGGCCACTCGCCGTGAAAGCAGGAGTGCTCAATTGTCAGTCTATCTGAATGCTTTGGCGGTAAAAAATTTTCGAGGTATCGACAATGAGATACAAGAGGCGCGAGATTTTGGGCGCTTCAATTTCTTCATCGGCCCGAACAATGCGGGTAAATCAACGATACTTGATCTTATCCATCGGTATTTACCGATCTATCCTGATCAAAGCGGTCGGAGATCAATTAGCAGTAGCCCTTTGGATTCCAATAGATCGGCAAAAGCTGGCGATTTTCGGATACGCATAGGTGCCCCAGACAGAGTCGTTTTTGAGCGATTTAAAAAGCTGCCAGCGGTGAAGCAGAACGCCGCGATCGTGCCATACGGCGATAAGGTCATCAAATGGATGGCACGTGACGGATATATTTGGGTGGAAAACTCTCCTCCCTTCAATGGCGCGCCAACGTGCTTGACTGAAAACGATGCAGCGAACCTCATATCGGCAATTCACAATAGCGAATTGGCGACGCTTTGGAACCATTTGACGCACATGCGTGGAGGCGACGTCAGGTCTTGGGCTCCAGAAACGATAGGAGTGATAGGGGCGCTGGCCAATCCTCCGATCCCTCCAGTTCACCTTATTCCAGCGTTTCGGAAGATTGGCCCAGAAGGAGAGGGATTATCCGATACTAGCGGCGCTGGACTCGTCGTGCGTCTCGCAAAGCTACAGAATCCAAACGTAGATAGGCGAGAAGACACAGAAGTATTTGATAAAATTAATGAATTTGTTCGAACCGTGACCGGAAGGCCGGAGGCAAGGATAGAAGTACCGCACTCTCGAGAGCATGTTCTCGTTCATATGGATGGGAGAATACTGCCGCTCGATAGCTTAGGGACAGGCATTCAACAGGTAATTATGTTGGCGGCATTCTGCACGGTCTATGACGACAGAATAATCTGTCTCGAAGAGCCTGAGTTGCATCTTCATCCGATTTTGCAAAGAAAGTTAATTGAATATCTTGAAGAAAATACAAATAATCAGTACTTCATTGCTACGCATTCTGCGACATTTATCGATATGCCAAAGGCAGCAATTTTTCGTGTATGGCAAGAAGAGGGAGCAACGCGAATCGGGAAAGCTGTTTCAAAACAACAAAAATTTGAGATATGTTCTGATCTAGGTCATAGAGCTTCCGACATTCTTCAATCTAATGTAGTGATATGGGTCGAGGGGCCGTCTGATCGAATATATTTGCAGCATTGGATAAATTGTTTGGCGCCAGAACTTGAGGAAGGGCTACACTATTCGATAATGTTCTACGGTGGTAGATTGCTAAACCATCTCTCGGCGGAGGACAGCGAGATTAAGGAATTTATTTCGCTGCGTAATTTGAACCGAAATTTGGCAATCGTGATAGACAGCGACAAGAAGTCCGCTCACTCGCATATCAACGACACCAAGCGTAGGGTTGCGAGTGAGTTAGAGAAAACGGGGTTCGCTTGGGTGACAAAGGGACGGGAAATAGAAAGCTACGTTCCTCATGATAAACTACACGAAGCGATCCGTTCACTATATCCAAGCTATGTTCGGCCTTCGGGCGGCGGGCAGTTCGACCATGCTCTTCATTACTTTCGCACAGGATCTGGACGCGGGGCGTCTGCTCAACTAGTTGAAAAGATTGATAAGGTCCGGGTAGCCCGTAAGGTTTGCGAAAACGCGCCGGACCTAACGCAGCTAGATTTGCGACAGAAAGTCGAGGCTTTGGTATTATTTGTTCGAAAAGCAAATGGAATTGAGTGTGATTAGGTAGTCCATCTCAATTCACGCCCTTTAGCCGCCTACAGGCCCCCCCGCACACTCGCCGTCGCGACGTTGAGGTTGAGCCCGCACCCCCTCCACCGCTCGCTTCGCGAGCGGTCCCCCTCCCCATCGCTTCGCGACAGGGAGGATTTTGGGTGGTCGTTTCGTATCAGGTTCCTCCCTGTGCCGTAGGCATGGGGAGGGGGACCGCTTGCGAAGCAAGGGGTGGAGGGGCGGCGACGTAGCGTTAAAAGTCCCTCCGTCAGTCCTTTGGACTGCCACCTCCCCATGGCCTTCGGCCACAGGGAGGATTGGCTAGCTGCTGAGGTGTTTGCCCATCCGGATCAACGGCACGCTGGCATCATTCGGACCCGGCGCTTCGACATGCTCGATCGGGGTGTAGCCGCAGGCGCGGTAGAGGGGTTCGCCGGATAGGGTGGCCATCAGCTCGGTGCGGGCGAAGCCGGCCTGCTGCGCGGCGTCTTCGCAGAGCGCCATCACCATGCGGCCGACGCCCTGCCTTGCGAAGGCGGGGTGGGGGTGTACATGGCGCGGATCCGCGCGGCGTCGGTGGCAGGGTTGAGCGGCGCGGGGTCGCGCAAGTTCGCGGCGTGGTCGCCGCCGTAGAGCGTCGCGCGGTGCGACCAGCCGCCGCAACCCGCGATCTGACCCTCGGCCTCGATCACGAAATAAGTGCCGTCGGCGATCAGCTGGGTGTCGAGGCCCATGACGGCCTGGCTGGCGGCGATCTGCGCGTCGTCGAGGAAGCCCCTTTGCAATTCGGCGATCGCGAGCGCCATCACCGCGCGCAGCGCATCGAGGTCCGACGGCTGCGCGAGGCGGTGGGTGAGCGTCATACCGATGTCAGGCGCCGTTGGCGGCGCTCAGGATCGCGCGCACGCTGGCGGTCGCGACGTCGGTGTCTAGGCCGCAGCCGAAGACGCTTTTGCCGTCCGGGGTGCGACATTCGACATAGGCGGCGGCTTGCGCGGTGCTGCCCTGGCCGATCGCGTGCTCGCTGTAATCGACGATGTCCATGACCGGGCCGCCGGATTCGGCGAGCGCGGCGATGACGCTGCTCATCAGGCCGTTGCCGCGGCCGCTGACGCTGCGTTGCTGGCCGTCGATGGTGAGTTTGCCGGCAAAGATGCGGTCGGTGCCGGCATGGCTTTCGGACCAGTCGACGAGCTGGAATCGCTTGGCCTCGACCTTGAGGTACGCGGTTTCGAACGCGCCCCAGATGTCGTCGGCGGTCAGCTCGCGGCTGGTCTCATCCGCCAGCGCCTGCACGACATGGCTGAAGCTGGCCTGCATCTTCTTGGGCAGTTTCAGCCCCTTGTCCTGTTCGAGCACCCAGGCGACGCCGCCCTTGCCCGACTGGCTGTTGACGCGGATCACCGCTTCATAGCTGCGGCCGAGGTCGGCGGGGTCGATAGGCAGATAAGGGACTTCCCAGCGTTCGTCATTCTGGCGTTCGCGCGCGGCGAAGCCTTTCTTGATCGCGTCCTGATGGCTGCCCGAAAAGGCGGTATAGACGAGCTCACCGCCATAGGGATGGCGCGGGTGGACGGGGAGCTGGTTGCAATATTCGACCGTGGCGATGACTTCGTCGATGTTCGAAAAGTCGAGCCCGGGATCGACCCCCTGCGTGTACATATTGAGCGCGATGGTGACGAGGCAGGTGTTGCCGGTGCGCTCGCCATTGCCGAACAGGCAGCCCTCGACGCGATCAGCGCCCGCGAGCAGGCCGAGTTCGGCCGCCGCGACGCCAGTGCCGCGGTCGTTGTGGGTGTGCAAGGATATCAGCGCGCGGTCGCGGTTTGGCAGGTTCTTGGCGAAATATTCGATCTGGTCGGCGTAGATGTTTGCGGTCGCCGCCTCGACCGTCGCGGGCAGGTTGAGGATGATCGGCTTGTCGGCGGTGGGTGCGAGGATGTCCATCACCGCGGCGCAGCATTCGATGCTGAAATCGAGTTCGGCGGTCGAGAAGGTTTCGGGGCTGTACTGGAACCGCCAGTCGGTGCCGGGGAGGCGCGCGGCGTTGTCGCGCAGCTGCTTGGCGCCCTCGATCGCGATCGCCTTGATTTCGGGCATCTCCATGCCGAACACGATGCGGCGCCAGGCGGGGCTGACCGCGTTATAGACGTGGACGATCGCGGTTTTCGCGCCGGCGAGGCTGTCGAAGCTGGTGCGGATGAGGTCGGCGCGGCTTTGGGTGAGCACCTGCGGGGTGACGTCGTCGGGGATGCGGCCGTGCTGGACGAGGCCGGAGATGAAGTCGAACTCGGTGGCGCCGGCGCTGGGGAAGCCGACCTCGATTTCCTTGAGGCCGATGCGGCAGAGGAGGTCGAAGAAGCGCGCCTTTTTCTCGGCATCCATCGGGTCGATCAGCGCCTGATTGCCGTCGCGCATGTCGGTGGACAGCCAGATCGGCGCGGCGGTGGTGACGCGGGTGGGCCAGTCGCGGTGCGCGAGCGGAACTTGCGGAAAGGCGCTGTACTTGACCGAAGGGTCGCGGAGCATGGTCATGGGATGGTCTTCTGCTGGTCGGTTGCGAATATGTCGATCGGACCCTTGAGCGGGTGGCCGCGACTAACGCGCAGCCAGTGTCACGCCCAAGGGCGTGTAAGTCGCAGAAGAAGAAGGGCGTTGCCGCGCATGGCCGCCCTAGTGATGCAAAATGTCGCCCTTGGCAAGGGGGGAGTGGGAAAATTGCGTGGGGCCACTCTGTTGTCACTGCGAGCGAAGCGAAGCGATCTCCAGCCGTCGGCCTGTGCAAGGTTGAGAGCTGGAGATCGCTTCGTCGCTACGCTTCTCGCAATGACGAGGTTAGTCCAAGGGCTATCCCTTTACCCACTCCACAGCTGGATCGTTGAAATCGACGACGTCGGCGAGTTCGAGGACGTTGGGATAGCCATAGCCGACGAGGTTGATGAAGGTCTGGATATTGAGCGCGAGCGGCGCCGATTTGAGCGGCACGGGATTGCGGTGGTTCGAGAAATTATTGTTGCAATAGATCAGGATAGCGCGGTCGGGATTGGCGCCGATCACCGCAGCGAGGCTCTCGGCGGTGAAGTCGGTGAGGGGGAGGTTGACGGCGCCGGCGATGTGACCGCGCGCAAAGGCGTCCTTCGAGCGGGCGTCGAGCAGAATGGCTTCGGGCTTGGCGGCTTCGGCCTTGAAGGCGTCGAACGCGATGAGGCGCGCCGGGCGGGTGACGCCGACCGACGCGGTGAGCGCCTGGAACGCCGGATAGTCGATTTGCGGGTTGGTTTGCGCCCCCGCGGGGGCGGCGGCGAGTGCGGCGGCGAGCAACAGGATGCGCATGATGATCCTCCCTTTGATGGAGCGAGGTTAGGCCGAGGTTGCTGGCTGGGCGATGAACCAGCCCACCCCGCTGCGACTAGCGAGCAAGCGCGCAAGTCTCGCTACCCCTCCCGCAAGCGGGAGGGGTTGGGGTGGGCTGCGACGTTTATTGCTTTTCGAAAGCGGCGTGGATTTCGAGTTCGACCGCGTCGCTGACCGCAGGGATGGCCATCGTGATGCCGAAATCGCTGCGGCGGATCGTCGTTTCGGCCTGGAAACCGATGGTTTCCTTTTTGTTATAGGGGTTGGTGCCCGCGCCGTGGAAATCGACGTCGAGGGTGACATCCTTGGTGACGCCGTTGAGCGTCAGCTTGCCGGTGACCTTTGCCTCATCGCCGTCATCGTCGAGGACGACGCGGGTCGAGACGAATTTGGCGTCGGCGGGCGCGGGGCCGAAGAAATCGGGTTTGCCGCCGTCCTTGCCGGCGCGGAGCAGGTGGCCGGTCAGGCCAGCGCTGGCGGTGGTGACTTTCGACACCGGGATCGTCACATCGACCTTTGACGCCGCGGGGTTGGCGGGGTCGATCACGAGCGTGCCCGATACGTCGCCGAAGATGCCGGTATATTTGCTGAAGCCGAAATGATCGACTTCCCACACGACCATCGTGTGATTGACGTCGGCGGCATAGGTGCCGGCGGTGACGCGCGTCTTGTCGGGCGCGCCGGGGGCGCCGGGCGCCTGGGCGATGACGACGGGAACTGCGACGACGGCGAGGGCGAGGACGGCAAGGGGAGCGATGCGGCGCATGAGGGGAAACTCCTGTTGGGGGAGGATCAAGCTAGGCTAGGAGGGACGCCGCCGTCAATTATGCCGCATTGAAATGCTGCGTTTCCATTTCGCATGCCATCACGGCGCGCGGCGGGCCTCGAACCATTGCCGTAGCGCCGCCGAGGCGCAGCCGGTAAAGCCGTAGCTGCCCACCGGCGAGCAGCTGTTCGGGCGGGTGGCGCGGGCGACATTGTCATACCCCTCGACCGTCGAGGCCCAGCTGCCGCCGCCGCCGACATCCTGTTCTTCCTTCAACTCTTCGCGCAATTCCTTTGGGACGCGATAGCGTTCGGATTCGGGCTGCTGCGCGCAAACGACGATTTCGTCGCCTTGCGCTTCGGGGCAGGGATCGTCGCCGAACGTGTAGAGGACCGAGGTGCGCTGCGGCGGCTCGCCCGACTGCGCGAGCGAGCCATCTTCCTGCGCCAACGCGGGCGCGGCGAACGCGAGCGCCGCGAACAGGGGAAGGAGAAGGCCAGCTTTTTTCATCACTAATCGCGTTCCCAGACCCATTCCCTGCCGCCCAGATTGACCGCAGCAGATGAACCTAACCCTAACCTGGTGCAAATATGGCGCAAAACAGCAGCGAGGGACGATCAGAGCGCGATCCCTGCTCTCCAGATGGCGATTGTTCGGCAAAAACCAAGCCCCGATGCGATCGTCGCAGGTCGCGGTCAGTTGATGCCGTCGCCGATCAGCGAAAAAGGCGCCCAGGCGCTGGGGTGCGACCAGCTTTTGATAAAAGGATCGGCGCGTTCGTCGTCCCGGATGGCCTTTTCAGCCTTTTGCAGCGCTTCAGCGCGCGACAATTTGGGGTCGGCGCGCATCAGTTCGAACAGTTTGACGGTGAGCACCGCGGCAACATCGTCACGCACCGGCCAGTGCGAGGCGAGCAGGCTTTCGGCGCCGGCGAAGAAGAACGAACGGGCGAGCCCCGAAAGGCCGGGAGCGCCCTGGCTGCCGTCGCCCGCCGCGGTGTTGCACGCCGACAGGATGACCCAGCGCGCGCCAAGGCGGAGCGAGGCAATTTCGGAGGCGGTGAGCAGGCCGTCATCTACGGTACTTGCGGAATTGGGCGGCGTGAAGACCAGCCCGGGCTCGGCGACGCCGCTGGCCTCGCCCGCGACAAGGCCATGGGTCGCGAGGAAGAGCACGGACAGATCATTGAGCTTGCTACGCTTCATATTGGTTTCGGTCGCGGCGCCGGCGAGGAACAATTTGGCCTGACGCGCGCCGAGCAATTGCTGCATCGCCTTGAGCTCGGTTTCGGTACCCGGCAGCCGCGCGAGTTTGCGCAACGCCGCGGGATCGGCGAGCGCGGCGCCGTCGCCGTTGCTTTGCAGTCCGGCGCCGATCGCGAGGCCCGCGCCGCTGCGGGTGCCGCGGTTGCGCCCGGTGCCGCCGCCCCGCTGTTGCGCCGTGCCGTCGAGCAACGGGTCGCCAAAGCCAATCATCGCGGTGCCGCCGGCGCTCCTGTTGCGGGTGCCGACCGCGCGCAGCAGCTGGAGCGACTGGAGCGAGGGCAGCTGGAGCAGCGCGACCTTGTCGGCGAACCAGGACGTCGCGCGCAGGACCTTGGGATCACCATCGGCGCCGGTCGGCGCTGCGGTGACTAGGATGCCGAGCGGCAGCGACGAGATCGACCCGCTCGACGCGGTGAACAGGTGGCGCTTGTTCGCCAGTTGCGGTTCGAGCGGCGCGACGAGCGCCTGATAGAGACGCCACGCGGTGGTGCGATCATAGGGGAGGTCGCCTTCGCCCTCTGCCGACCAACGCTCGTCCTCTTCGGGGGTGACATCGATGCTGGCGCCGACATCCCACAGCAGGCGGCGGACATGCGCGCCGAGTTCGGCTTCCTTCATATCGCTGCGGTGCCAATCGAGGCTGTCATGGGTGACGAGCAGGCTGTGGGTGCCGAACGCGGTTGGGACGATCATCAGCACTGCCTCGTCGGGGGCGAGCAGTGCTTGCGCGTCGGCGAGCGACAACGGTTGCGGGCGGACGAGTTCGAAATAGCCGGGCGAGGCGGCGGCGATTTTCTGAATGATCCCCGCCCGCTGAAAATTCAGGCGTTGCTGCGCTTCGATGTTGAGGCGGCCGAGGCGCTGGCGTTCGGCCGGATCGGGGGCGACGATGGCGTTCGCTTCCTGTTGCAACGCCGTGATTTGCGCGTCGATCGTGCGGCGTTCGGCGAGCAGTGGCGAGACTCCCGCCTGGGCGAGCGTGCGTTCGGCCGCAGCCTTGGCGACGGCGCGGCTGGTCGTTCCCATCTGCGCCTCCTGCAACGCGAGGAACGCTTCTTCCTTGTCCGCGTCATCGTGGTTGCCCGCAGCCCAGAGGGCATCAGCGAACAGGAGAAAATAGCTGTCGTAGCGGCGCCCGAGGTTGAGCAGATAGCTGTCGTCGATCGCCATAGCATAGGTCGACTCGTCGCTTTGCGAAAAGCCGAAGGCGCGGCGATAAGCGCGCTTGCCGGTCGCAGCATGGCGCGCGTCGGTCAGCGCCGCCGCGACGTCGCCGCCGGTTTCGAGGCGAAATTGGGCAAGGTCGGCCTTGAGTTCGTTGAGCTGGCCGTGCGGATCGTTGATCGCGCTGAGCCCCGAGGCGAGCAGGCCCGAGCGGATCGGATCGGCATAGACGTCGCTTTTGTCGTTGGCGGGGGCGGCGAGCACGTCGGCGAGGATCGCGATCGCGTCGGCCTTGCGGTCCTGTTTGGCGAGCCAGTCGGTGAGGTAAGAGAGCGTGTTGAGGGTGCGATAATCATCGTCGCTGTAGCCGGCGCGGACGGCGGCAAGCGCGCGGCGGAAATAATCCTCGGTCGCCGCCTTGTCGTCGGTGTATTTATATTCGAGCGCGACTTCGCGCAGGGCGTCGGCATATTCGACCGATTTTTCGCCGTGCCGCGTGCGTTCGAGCTCGACCTTTTCCTTTCGCACCGCTGCGCGCTTGTCATAATCGAAATATGCGATGTCGCGGTAGCGCTGGTCGAGCTCGGCGAGCCGGGTCTGGTAATCCTGGCTGGTTTCGAGCGCGCCGACAAGGCCAGCGAGGCCCAGCGGTTCGAGCAGTGCGATCGCCTTGTCACGTTCGCCCGCGGCGACCGCATCCTTGGCGAAATCAGCGGCGATTTCGTCGAAACCCTCACGATAGGCGCGGTCGAAATATTCGGCGCCTTCGGCTTTGCCGCGCGCGTAAATCGGTTCGGCGCCGAGGATCGGCAGCCACTGGGTGTCGAGGGCGCGCGCGGCGGGGGCGTCGCCGCCCTTGAGCGCGCCGCGATAGCCGCGATAGTCGCCGAGCAGCCAATAGTCGGCGCGGCAGTCGTCGGCGGTGCAAGCGGCCAGCGCATCGAGGCGCGGAATGCTGGCATCGCGCAGGATCGCAAGCGCGCGGTCGCGCTTGTCGAGGGTGAGGAGCAGGCGGGCGTAGCTGGCCATGAACTGGCGCCGTTTTTCGACGGCACGATCGCATTTGGTGCCCCATGCATCGGTTTCGCAGCCCGCCCAGCGGGGCTCGAAGCGCGCGATGACGCCATCGAAGGCGGCGAGCGCCTCGTCCTGGCGGCCCAAGTCAATGAGCAATTGGGCATAGCCAAGCAGATAGCCGCCGAGCTCGCCTTCATCGTTCGTGCAGCCGTGGACGATGGCGCCCGCCGCGACCTTTTCGCGGCGCCCGCAGCCATAAGCCTCGTCGGTGGCCGCAACGATGAAGGCGCGATAGGGGGCGACCGCCTGATCCTTGAAGCCATTGATCGCCAGCGTGGTGGCATAGTCGCGGTTGGCGAAGCGCGTCGCATAGCCGTTCGGGCCGTGGATGCGCGTGAAGATCGCGATCACGCGTTCGAGCGCCGCCTGGGATTCGACCGAACGGCCGGCGAGATTGAGATCGGTGGCGTGGACGCGCAATTGCTCGGCATATTCGGTGCTGTCTTCGCCGAACCGCTTGGCGATGAGTTTGAGCAGTTGTTCGCCGACCGCAGGTCGCTGATCGAACGGCGTTTTCATCAGCTCATCGCGTTTGGCGGCGATCGCGGGATCTTCGGGCGGGGTTTGCGCATGGAGCGCGGGGGCGGCGAAGAGCAGCGCGAGCGCAAACGCCCATGCCGTCATCCATCGGCTACGCGATCCGATCGTCATGCTGTCCCCCCTTGGCCGCGGTGTTTCGTAACCGCTTTCAAGGCGTTGGGCAAATGGCGCGGTGTGATTGGCCCCCTCCGGCAGGAGGGGGCCATGTCAGGGCTTTAACGGCGGCTTGGACCCCAGTCTTCGCTGGGGTAAGTCCGTCAGTTCTTGCTCTTGTCGACCAGCTGGTTCTTGGCGATCCAGGGCATCATCGCGCGCAGTTCGCCGCCGACCTTTTCGATCGGGTGCGCGGCGGCGGCCTTGCGGCTGGCCTTCAGTTCAGGCTGGCCGGCCTGGTTGTCGAGGACGAAATCCTTCACGAAGCGGCCCGACTGGATGTCCTGCAGGACGCGCTTCATTTCCTTCTTCGTTTCTTCGGTGATGATGCGCGGGCCGGTCTTGATGTCGCCATATTCGGCGGTATTGCTGATCGAATAGCGCATGTTGGCGATGCCGCCTTCATAGAGCAGGTCGACGATCAGCTTGGTTTCGTGGAGGCATTCAAAATAGGCCATTTCGGGGGCGTAGCCCGCCTCGACGAGCGTTTCGAAACCCGCCTGGATCAGGTGGGTGATGCCGCCGCAGAGCACCGCCTGTTCGCCGAACAGGTCGGTTTCGCACTCTTCCTTGAAGGTCGTTTCGATCACGCCGCTGCGCCCGCCGCCGACGGCGCTGGCGTAGGAGAGGGCGAGCGCCTTGGCATAGCCGTTGCCGCTGTTGCCGGTCGCTTCCTGCGCGACCGCGATCAGGCAGGGGACGCCGCCGCCGCGCTGATATTCACTGCGCACCGTGTGGCCCGGGCCTTTCGGCGCGACCATGAACACGTCGATGTCCGGGCGTGCTTCGATCAGGCCGAAGTGGATGTTGAGGCCATGCGCGAAGGCGAGCGCGGCGCCGGGTTTCATGTTCGCGGCGAGATCATCGGCGTAGATTTTCGCCTGAAGCTCGTCGGGGGCGGCAATCATGATGACGTCGGCCCATTCGGCGGCTTCCTTGTTGGTCAGCACCTTGAATCCTGCAGCTTCCGCCTTTTTGGCGGTCGCCGACCCGGGACGGAGCGCGATCGCGACGTCGGTGACGCCGCTGTCGCGCAGGTTCTGCGCATGGGCGTGGCCCTGGCTGCCGTAGCCGACAACGGCGACCTTCTTGCCCTTGATCAGATCCTGGTCGGCGTCGCGATCGTAATAGACTTGCATGTCATTCTTCCCTGCTAGTTTGTCGTCATGCCGGGCTTGATCCGGCATCCATGGACCCCGGATCAAGTCCGGGGTGACGAGAGTTGAAGGTTATTCTGTAATATTAAACCGCCTCCGCGCCGCGCGCGATGGCGACAACGCCGGTGCGGCCGACCTCGACGAGGCCGCATTCGCGCATCAAGGCGATGAAGCGATCGACCTTTTCGCTGGCACCGGTGATTTCGAAGATGAAGCTGGTCAGCGTCGTATCGACGACCTTGGCGCGAAAGACGTCGGCGAGGCGCAGCGCCTCGATCCGTTTTTCGCCGCTGCCGGCGACCTTCACCAGTGCGATTTCGCGTTCGACATGCGCGCCCTGATCGGTGAGGTCGGTGACCTTGTGGACGGGGACCAGCCGGTCGAGCTGCGCGATGATCTGGTCGATCACCGCGGGCGGGCCGCTGGTGACGATGGTGATGCGCGACAGCGCGTGATCGGCGCTGATGTCGGCGACGGTCAGGCTTTCGATGTTATAGCCGCGCGCCGAGAACAGCCCGGTGATCTTGGCCAGGATGCCCGCCTCGTTATCGACGGTGACGGCGAGCACATGGCGCTCGCCCGCTTCGGTTTTGATTTTCATTATTCCTCCCCGGAACGGGGAGGGGGACCACCGAAGGTGGTGGAGGGGTACCCTCGCCCATGCGTAGCGTTTTCGGGCCTGTGCCCCTCCACCATGCTTCGCATGGTCCCCCTCCCCCGATGGGGGAGGATCGCGTTGCTTTCCATCATCACACCAGCGCCTTGGCTTCGTCGTCCATCGTGCCGGTGACGTCGCTCGGCTGGAGGAGCATGTCGGTGTGCGCGGCGCCCGAGGGGATCATCGGGAAGCAGTTGGCGAGCTGGGCGACGCGGCAGTCGACGATCACCGGACCCGGCGTTTCGATCATCTTGGTAATACCGTCCTCGAGTTCGCCAAGCGTGTCGATGCGCAGGCCGGTCCAGCCATAAGCGTCGGCGAGCTTCACGAAATCGGGCAGGCTGTCCGAATAGCTGTTCGAGTAGCGGCTCTCGTAGGTCAGTTCCTGCCACTGGCGGACCATGCCCATCCATTCATTGTTGAGGATGAAGATCTTCACCGGCAGGCGATATTGCGCGACGGTGCCCATTTCCTGGATGTTCATTTGCAGCGACGCTTCGCCCGCGATGCAGATGACGAGGCGGCCGGGGTGCGCGATCTGGGCGCCGACCGCGGCGGGGAAGCCATAGCCCATCGTGCCGAGACCGCCGCTGGTCAGCCAGCGGTTGGGGCTGTCGAAATGGAAATGCTGCGCCGCCCACATCTGATGCTGGCCGACCTCGGTGGTGATGATCGGGTCCATGCCGCGCGTCGCGTCGAACACCGCCTTGACCGCGCGTTGCGGCATGATTTCGGCGGTCGCTTCTTTCTTCTCGGGAAAGTCGAGACAGCGGGTTGCGCGCCAGCCATCGACGCGGCGCCACCATTCGCCCAGATCGCGGGCTTTGTGGCCTGCGTCCTGCCAGCCCGCAATGATCGCATCAAGCGCGCGCCCGGCATCGCCGACCACAGCAAGGTCGACGGGGACGATCTTGTTGATCGAGCTGCGGTCAATGTCGATGTGGATCTTTTTGGAATCAGGCGAGAACGCATCGAGGCGACCTGTGACGCGATCATCGAACCGCGCGCCGACCGCGATGATCAGGTCGGCGCGGTTCATCGCCATATTGGCCTCGAACGTGCCGTGCATGCCGAGCATGCCGAGCCATTTGTCATCGTCGGCGGGGAAGGCGCCGAGCCCCATCAGGGTCGAGGTGACCGGGGCGCCGGTGAGTGCCACCAGCTGGCGCAAAGCCGCGCTGGCATCGGGGCCGGCGTTGATGACACCGCCGCCCGTGTAGAAGATCGGGCGCTCGGCCGCGGCGATCATCGCGACCGCCACCGCGATGGCGTCGGCGTCGGGTTCGACCTGCGGGCGGTAGCTTTTGTGCGCGATCTTTTCGGGGATCACATAATTGCCGGTCGCGACCTGCACATTCTTCGGGATATCGATCACCACCGGGCCGGGGCGGCCGTGGGTCGCGATGTAAAACGCCTCGTGCATGATCGGGCCGAGGCGTTCGGGGTCCATCACGAGATAGTTGTGCTTGGTGCAGTGGCGGGTGATGCCCACCGTATCGCATTCCTGGAACGCGTCGGTTCCGATCAGCGCGGTCGATACCTGGCCGGTCAACACGACCATCGGGATCGAATCCATCAGCGCATCGGTGATGCCGGTGACCGCGTTGGTTGCGCCGGGGCCAGAGGTGACGAGCACGACGCCGGGCTTGCCGGTCGAGCGCGCATAGCCCTCGGCCGCATGCGTTGCCGCCTGTTCGTGGCGGACGAGGATGTGCTGGATCGTCGGATGCTTATAGAGCGCGTCGTAAATCGGAAGGACCGCACCGCCCGGATAGCCGAACACCGTATCGACCCCAAGGTCGACCAGCGCCTGAACAACCATGTCGGCACCACTCATTTCCGTCACGACGAAACTCCTTTCTGATCTTTGCAGATACGCAAACGGATGCGCTTGTGCGCTGCAACAGGGTTGCGGGCAATAGGTATATGATTCTATCCTGTCAACAGCTTATCACGTAATATTATTGCTAATTGATTGATATTATCGACCGATAATAACTCTACGTGGCGAGGCCAGTGCGCGGGCGGCTGGTTCCGGAACCACGTAAATTGGCGCTTGGCATATTGGCGCGTGGCCGCCTGCGCGAGATCGAGCGCCGCGGCGCGGTCGATGTCGCCCGAAAGATATTGTGCGATCTGCGGCACCCCGATGGCGCGCATCGCGGGCAGTCCGGGGTCGAGCTGGCGCGCGAGCAGGGTTTCGGTCTCTTCGATGGCGCCGTGGTCGAACATCTGGACAAGGCGCTGGTCGCACCTTTCGCGTAACCAGTCGCGCCGGGGGAGCAGCACCAGCGGGGTGAGGGCGATCTTGTCGCCGATGCCGCCCTCGCGCGCCAACTGCCAATCGGCGAGGGTGCGGCCGGTCGACCGGACGACTTCGAGCGCGCGCGCGATCCGCGTGGCATCGGCGGGGTTCAGCCGCGCCGCGGCGACCGGATCGGCCTGAACGAGCGCAGCATGCGCATCGGCGACCGCCATCGCGCGGACCGCGGTCCGAACATCGGGGGCGATCTCTGGCACCGGGGCGATGCCATCGATCAGGGTGCGAATATAAAGGCCGGTGCCGCCGACGAGGATCGGGACATCGCCGGTTTCATGCGCGGCCGAAATGGCGGCGCGTGCCTCGTTCGCCCAGCGCGCGGCGTTGTGCGCGTCGGCGGCGTCGACATGGCCGAACAGGTGATGCGGAATCCCGGCCATGTCTGCGTCGGTCGGGCGTGCCGATAAAATCCCGAGGTCGGCATAGACCTGGCTGGCGTCGGCATTGACGACTTGCGCCCGGCCAAGCGTCTTGGCCAGACGTACCGCCAATGCGCTCTTGCCGCTGGCGGTGGGGCCAGCAATAAGTGCGACAGGTGGCCGTGGGCCGAAAGAGGACGAAGGAGATGCCATGTTCGTTGCGACGCTGATAGCAGCCGGAAAGCTGACCGACGAGGTGGTTCGCGAAGCGATCGACCGGCTCGACGCGACGGGGCATGAGGTCGGCGCCCCGCACTGGCTGGACGTGGGCGATGCCGCCGACATTGTTTTTCAGGGCAGCCTGGTCAGTGCGCGCGCCGAATTGGCGTTGATGGACCATGGCGCGCTGGACACGATCGTCCAGCCGATGGGCGACCGGACCAAAAAACTGATCATCGCCGACATGGATTCGACGATGATCACGGTCGAATGCATCGACGAACTCGCCGATTATGCGGGGATCAAGGACGAGGTTGCGGCGATCACCGAGCGCGCGATGCGCGGCGAACTCGATTTTCGCGCTGCGCTGATCGAGCGGGTCGGGTTGCTGGCGGGGATGCCCGAGGCGACGCTGACCGAATGCCGGACGGAGCGGGTGAAACTGACTCGCGGCGCGCGCACCTTGGTGCAGACGATGAAGGCGCATGGCGCTTATTCGGTGCTGGTGTCCGGGGGCTTTACAGCCTTTGCCGACGCGGTCGGCGAGGCGATCGGGTTCGACAAGGTGCTGGCGAACGTGCTGGAGATAGCGGGCGGCAAGCTGACCGGCGCGGTGATCGAGCCGATCGTCGATAGCGCAGCAAAGCTGGAAACGCTGAAGGCGGAGGCGGCGAAGCACGGCCTGCCGCTGGCCGACACGCTGGCGGTCGGCGACGGCGCGAACGACATTCCGATGCTGACCGCGGCGGGGTTGGGGGTGGGTTATTATCCGCACCCGGCGGCGGGCGAAGCGGCGGCGGCGGTAATCCGGCACCATGATTTGACCGCGCTGCTATGGGCGCAGGGCTATCCGCGGCGGAGTTGGGTGCTGGGGTAAGGTACTGGTACGCCTAAGCTTTGTGCCGCGATGGAGAGGTGCGCTACCGTCCGGCGCGTAGCTTCTTTTCGGGGATTGCCTTGCCATGAAGATTGAGAGAGCGGGCTATCAAGCCCCTAAAACCGGTGCTGACGTCGCGCGGGATCGGGATGCGGCAGGATTTGGCGCGGCATTGAACGCTGGGGTTTCCCCACAAAGCGATTTCGCTCAGATGAGCCGCTCCGAGTTGTTCGATTGGATGAATGACCGGATCAAAGACGGCAAGCTTTCTATGGACGACAGCACCGGGATATTGAGCCTGACGGGTGCGGGATCGTTCGATCCGCAGGCCGCCGACAAGGGCAACGGGGAAAAGGTCAATTTTTTCCAGATCGCCCAAGACGGCATCGCCGCCGCAAGGCATCGAAAGGACGGCGGCTCAGCAGCCATTTATCAGTCCGCGCTGTTGGTATTGCAGCGGTTCCAAGCGCCGCGTTAACGCGGCGGGTGCGGTCGGCGGGATTGAGGTGAGCGGCAGGAAACGACCAATTGCGGACGTTTGCGAGAATTAGAAAAACCGACCGTCCTGCTGGTATATGGCATCGATGATCGAGAAGACTTGAGCCGCAATTGGTGTACCGATCACGTCGCTTCTGGCCAGCAGTGTCGCTGCCAATCCTCTATCGCTGAATGGCCTGTCAGCGGGGTCGATCACCATTATTGAAGGCGGCTCATCGTATTGCTCCCGGTGACGCAGCGCCACGCCGAACCGGTCATTAGCCGTTGTGCCATCGCCCCAGTGTCCAAGCACCAGATCGAGATTTGCACCCGGCTCATTTAGATGCCCAACTGTCCAGTGCATCCAATATGCTGCGACCGTCGGGCCTTCCACCTTATGAACCATACCCCACACGCGACGGCTCTCGTTGCCACAGCAATCGCACTTGCCGTCGCTTTCGCCCATGATTTCGACCTCGTAGGAGCGAGAGGCTTCAACGTCTTTCATCGGTAAAATTGTAGGAAGGCTTGCGACAGCTTTCCACCCCAAAGCTGCCCTAACGCACTCGCAATCCGCCCTTCCACATAGCAGTCGCGCGGCCTTGCACAGGCATGCCGTCGAAGGGGGTGTTGCCGGCGTAGGCCGCCATCTTCTTGGCATCGACCTGCCACGGGGTACCCTCGTCGATCAGGATCAGGTCGGCCTCCCTGCCGGGATCGAGGCGGCCGGCATCGACGCCGAGCAGCTTGGCGGGATTCGCGGCGAGCAGGCCGAACAGGCGCGGCGGTGTGACATGGCCGTCGCGGACAAGCTGGAGGCCCATCGCGAGCAGGGTTTCGGCGCCGGCCATACCGGGTTGCGCCTCGGCGAAGGGCAAGCGCTTGTCCTCCGGACCGCGGGGGTCGTGGCCTGACGCCAGCACGTCGATCGTGCCGTCGGCGATCGCGGCGAGGCAGGCGTGGCGGTCGTCTTCGCAGCGCAGCGGCGGCGACAGGCGCGCGAAGGTGCGAAAATCGCCGATCGCGGTATCCGACAGGAACAGATGCGCGGGGGTGATGCCGCAGGTGACGGGCAGACCTTTCGCCTTGGCGGCGCGGATCATGTCGAGGCCGCGTGCGGTGGTGACCTGGCGGAAATGGATCGGCGCGCCGGTTTCCTCGACGAGCATCATGTCGCGGGCGATCGCCATCGCTTCGGCAACCGCGGGGGCCGAGGCGAGGCCGAGGCGGGTTGCCATCTCGCCATCGGTTGCGACCGCGCCCGCGGTCAGCCCATCGTCCTCGGCATGCGCGATGACGGTGAGGCCGAGCGCGGCGGCGTAGGACAGGACGCGGCGCATCACCCCGGCGTCGGATATACGCGCGCGGCCGGTGGCGATGGCGCGGGCGCCCGCTTGTTTCATCAGGCCGATTTCCGCGAGCTCGCGGCCTTCGAGACCTTTCGTCGCGGCGGCGACGGGGTGGACCCACAGGTCGGGCTTGCCCCCTTTCGCGGCGCGTTCGACGAGGCCGGGGTCGTCGAGCGGCCCGGCGTCGGGCATCAGGGCAGCGCGGGTAATGCCGCCGAAGTGAAAGGCGGGCTTGTCGGTCGCAAAGACGCCGAGGTCGATGATGCCGGGGGCTAGCCACTGGCCCTTGGCATCGATGGTTTCGGTGCCGTCCGGCGTTTCGGAAGGATCGATCGCGGCGATGCGGCCGTCGACGACGAGCAGGCTGCCACTCTCGCCGCCAAGCAGGCGCGCGTTCGTAATGAGGAGCGGGGTCAGTTCCATCCCGGCACTCCCCGGTTGCGGCGAGTCAGGATGTCGAGGCACGCCATGCGCACGGCGACCCCCATTTCGACCTGTTCGGTGATCGTCGAGCGTAGCGGGTCGTCGGCGACGCTGCTGTCGATTTCGACCCCGCGGTTCATCGGGCCGGGGTGCATGACGATCGCGTCTCGCTTCGCCCTTTCGAGGCGTTTGGGGGTGAGGCCGTAGAGGGCGTGATATTCGCGCGCACTGGGCAAATAGGCGCCGTCCATGCGCTCGTTCTGGAGGCGGAGCATCATCACGACGTCGGCGTCTTTCAGCCCCTCGTCCATGTCAGTGAAGGTGGTGACATGCATACGGTCGATCGCGGGCGGGGTCAGCGTCGGCGGCGCGACGACCCGCACCTCGTTACCGAGCAAGGTAAGCGCGAGGATGTTCGAGCGCGCGACGCGGCTGTGGAGGACGTCGCCGCAGATGGCGATGGTGAGCCCCTCGACCTTGCCCTTGCGGCGGCGGATGGTCAGCGCGTCGAGCAGCGCCTGGGTCGGATGTTCGTGGCGGCCGTCGCCGGCATTGAGCACCGGGCAGTCGACCTTGTCCGCGATCAGCTGGACCGCGCCAGAGCTGCCGTGACGGATTACCATGGCGTCGGCGCGCATCGCGTTCAGCGTCATCGCGGTGTCGATCAGCGTCTCACCCTTTTTCACGCTCGACTGTGCGGCATGCATGTTGACGACATCGGCGCCGAGCCGTTTTCCGGCGATCTCGAACGACAGCAGGGTGCGCGTCGAATTTTCGAAAAAGGCGTTGATGATCGTGAGCCCGGCGAGTTTGTCGTCATGCTTTGCCGCGCCCGAACGGTTCACCTCGACCCAATGTTCGGCGGCATCGAGGACGTAGCTGATCTCCCACGGGGTGAGTTGGGCGATGCCGATCAGGTGGCGATGGCGAAAGGCATCGCCGCCGGGCGGATAATCGCTGGCGGGTCGGAGGGTTGCGCTTGTCATTAAAGCCGAGCCTTTACGCAGAGGGGGGTAAATAAGCAAGGGCCGCAGCGACGATCGGGTCGATCAAATCGAGCGCCCAGAGTGCAAGCAGAACGATCTCGGCAGCACAGAGCCCGACCATCTTTGACGCGAACGGTTGTTTGCGCGTCTTGTGGCGAACGAGGCGGGAGGCGGCGTAGGTGCCGATCGCGCCGCCGAGCCACGCCCAGCCGAGCAAGCGGCTTTCGGATATTCGGCGCAAGCCCGCTTCGGCGCGGCGTTTGTCGACGACCATCAGGCCGAAGGCGATGCTGTTCGCCGCGATCAGCCAATAGAGGATATATTTGGTCAACCGCGCGTCATCCTTGGCGCGTCATTGCATCGATCGCGCCTTGCAGGATGAAGGCGGCAGCGGCGCTGTCGATCCGTGTCGCGCGTTTAGCGCGGCTGACGTCGGCGGCGATCATCGCGCGCTCGACCGCAGCGGTCGACCAGCGTTCGTCCCAGAGGAGGAGGGGGAGGGCGAGGGGCAGGAGGTTGCGCGCAAAGGCGCGGGTGCTCTGGGTGCGCGGGCTATCGCTGCCGTCCATGTTGAGCGGGAGGCCGACGACGACGCCGACGATGTTGTGTTGGGCAATGAGCAATTTGAGCGCTTCGAGATCGGCGCTGAATTTCTTGCGGATGATTGTCTTGTCGGGGGTCGCGAAGCTCCAGTTCGTGTCGCAGAAGGCGACGCCGATGGTTTTTGTGCCGACATCGAGCCCGATCAGGCGGCCGCCGTTCGGGAAGTTGGCGGCGAAGTCGGGGGCGGCGGTGGTGATCATGGACCCTTCTCTAGCCGTTCGTGTCGAGCGAAGTCGAGACACCGTGAGGGCGTGGGCGGCCGAGGGGCATCTCGACTTCGCTCGATGCGAACGGGATTAGGATTTGGGCGCGGCGGGTTTTGAAGGCGTCGCGACCGCCGTTGGCGTCACCGGCGCCGCCAGCGGCGGCACTGGCGACGGCTTGCCGTCATAGGTTGCCAACCGTCGCAGCGCGTCGGCGCGGACATTCGCCCAGAACAGCGTGATGTCATAGACATGGTAATTGTTGCCAGGCAGGACATAGCCCGCAACGACATAATCCTTAGCGATCTCGGCATCGCCGATCATCAGGAACCCGCGCGTATCGTCGCACTTGGCGCCGATCTTGCCCGCGATCAGCGATCCGCTCTTGAACCCTGTCGTGGGTTTGAGCGTACCCAGATTGGCGTCGGGCGCCGCGGCGGTATCGGGGATGCCGGTGAGCGGGTTGGTGCACAGCATGCGCGTGTCGGCGCGCGGGCGGCCGTCGAAGCCGATCGTGCCGTCATAGGCGGCGGTGACCATTTCAGGGTCGGCGGGGTCGGCGAAGGTCGCCCAGCCGAGGATGCAGCCCTTTTGCTCGGGCGTCTGGCATGCGGGCAGGCCGAGCCCTGCGATGTCGGTGTCGAGGCTGATCGGCCAGCCGACGACATAGGCCGCGACAATGCGTTTCGCGAGCGGGTTTCCCGCGATGCGGTTCTTGAGCAGCGTGGTGAGGTGGAGCGCGCCCTGGCTGTGGCCGGCAAGGATGATCGGCTTGTCCCTGGGGATCGCGGCCAGAAAGGCGTCGAACGCTTCGTCGACATCCTGATAGGCGGCGTCGATCGCCTTGCCGGCGGTCACCCGGTCTTCGGCGAGAAAGGCGCCGAGCGTCGCCTGGCGGTAACGCGGCGCCCAGATTTCACCCGCGTCGGCAAAGGCGCTCGCCATGCCCTGGACGAACAGATTGGCGCGGTGGTCCGAATCGCGGTCCTCGAGCGGCGCATTCCAGCTCGAGCGGCTGTAATAGCTGGTCGGGTGGACGAAAAAGACCGCGGCGTCGCCCCTTGGCACTGCGGCGTCGGCGGCGACGACGGGCGCGGTGAGCGGGTCGTCGGCTGCGGCGCCTTCGGTGCCGGGGGTTTCGCTGCCGTCGGCGGCGGGGCGCCAGGCCGACGGATCATTTTGCATTCCGGGGCGGGCGAACCACATTTTGGCATCGTCATAGGCGTTCGGGGCGACCGCGACCTGTTGCTTGAATTCGGCGCTGGGGACGAAGGCGACGCGCGCGATCCAGCCCGGGAAGAGCTGATAGGCAACCCCGGCAGCGAGGACGAGAAGGATGATCGCGGCGATGACATAGAGGAATTTGCGGGCCATTTGGGCTCCATTGGGGGAAGGAACTAGGCGCTCTCTAGCCGTTTGTGTCGAGGGAAGTCGAGACACCCATCGTTAGCGCGCGACTGTGGGGCATCTCGACTTCGCTCGATGCGAACGGAACGGCGCTGCATTGCCGGTGTAACGGTACACAGCTTGAGCTTGCCCCACCCCAAGAAAAAAGCCCAGATTGCAACCATGACCGACACCCCCGCCCGCGAGTCGCCCCCAATTTCGCAACGCCTGGACAACAGCGACCCGCCCTGGCCGCTGCGCCCGTGGATCATGGCGGCGATCTGTGCCGCCGCGGGGCTCGCGTTCCATTTGCTGATCGACCGTCATTACGACAATCCGCTGGCGTATTGGCGCAGCGCGTTGGCGACCTTTGTCGCGGTGAGTGCGGTTGTGTTTGTGCTCGGGGTCGAATTGCGGCGCTGGCACTGGGCGCTCGGGTTCGCGCTGATATGGGGCGCCGTGATGGCCCTGATCGCTTGGCAGACGGCAGGCTATAATATTCAGGGCGATCCGTTTGAATGGCCGTTCTGGTCGGGAATCCTCGCGGTATTGGTCGCGACGCCGCTGTTCCAGACGCGGCGCGACGTGGCGCCCGACTGGCGGTTCTGGAAATTGTGGCAGATGCCGTACGACCGGCTGCACAGCCACGCGTGGACCGATGCGGTGATCGGCGCGGCGTCGCTGGCTTTTGTCGGTGTGACCTTTCTGCTGATCTTTCTGATATCAGAGATGTTCCGCCTGATCGGCATTGATCTGTTGCACAACTTGCTTCGCGACGAATGGTTCGGCTGGATGCTCGCCGGTGCGGCATTCGGGGGCGCGGTCGGGCTGCTGCGCGAGCGTGACAAGCTGGTGTCGACGTTGCAGCGGCTGGTGATGATCGTGCTCGCGGTGCTGGCGCCGGTGCTCGCGATCGCGCTGGCGCTGTTCCTGCTCTCGCTCGTAGGAACCGGGCTTCAGAAGCTGTGGGATTCGGGATTTTCGACCGCAGGATTGATGATGGCGGCGGCGGCGTTCGCGGTGCTGCTCGCCAATGCGGTGATCGGCAACGGCGCCGACGATCGCGCGACCAACCCGTTGCTGCGCTGGGCAGCGCCGGTGTTGGCGGTCGCGGTGCTGCCACTGGCGGCCATCGCTGGTTATTCGATGCATTTGCGCGTGATCCAATATGGCTGGACCCCGGAGCGTATCTGGGGCGTGATCGCGGCAATCATCGCGCTGAGCTATGGCGTTGCCGGCGTGTGGGCGGTGGTGAAGGGGCGGCGCGATTTCGACGATCTGCTGCGGCCGCTGCAGCAGAAGCTGGCGATCGGGATGGCATTGCTGGCGCTATTCCTTGCGCTCCCCATTCTCGATTTCGGCGCGATTTCAACGCGCGATCAGCTTGCGCGACTGAAATCTGGCACGATTGCCGCCGAGAAATTCGATTGGGCCGCAATGGCATTTGATTTTGGGCCAAGTGGTCGGACGGCGCTGAAAGATATCGAGCGATCACCGCAACGGGTGAGGGCCGATGCGGCCAAGGCGGCGCTGGCGGCCGAGAACCGCTGGCAATTGACGGGGTCGAATAGCCCGCTGCTGCTGAAACCCTTTGCCGAGCGGCTGCGCGTCTTACCCACCGACCGCGGGCTGACCGCCGACGCGTTGGCTGTGGTGCAGAACAGCTATATGTGCAGGGGCTCGAAAGCGTGCGTCGCGGTGTGGCTTGGCGACGACCGGATCGGGGTGCTTGGGCAGGACGAGCCGGGTGACAAGGTCAATTTCGATTTTGTCACGCTGAACAAAAACGGGCGCTGGGAGCTGGGCGATTTGGCGAGCGCTTCAAGCCCGGAACGCGCGCAGAGCGATCTGGCAAAAGCGACGGTGACGGTGGAAACGGTCGAGCGACGTCAGATATTGGTGAATGGCGTGCCGGGATCTGAGGCGTTTGAGTGAATTGATCCTCCCTGTCGCGAAGCACTAGGGACGGCGACCTCTCGCAATGCGAGTGGTGGAGAGGCCGCAACGGGTGCGCCAAAAGCCCCTGCGTCATCGCTGCGCGCTGCCACTTCCCCAGCGCTTCGCGACAGGGAGGATCGAGAAGGTTGAAGCAACCCGGCGGGGATGCTAGCGGCGCAGCTTCTCCCGCAAAGGCAGCACGAATGGCAATCGATCAGGCAACGGTCAGAAAAATAGCGTCGCTGGCGCGCATCGCGATCAGCGATGCGGAAGCCGCCGCGATGGAAGGCGAATTGAACGGCATTTTGGGTTGGGTCGAACAACTCGGCGAGGTCGATGTGACCGGGGTCGAGCCGATGACCGCGGTGATCCCGAATGTGCTGCGACTGCGCGACGATGTGATCGACGCTGACCCGCTGACCGGCGGCAACCGCCGCGACGATGTGCTGGCGAATGCGCCGGCGGCGATGCACGGCTTTTTCGGCGTGCCCAAGGTGATCGAATAATGACCGAACTGACCAATCTGACCGTCGCGCAGATCCGCGACGGCCACCGCGCCGGCGATTTCAGCGCCGTCGAAGTGGCAGAGGCGTTCAGCGCCAATGTCGCGGGCGCCAAGGCGCTGAATGCGTTTATCGTCGAGACACCCGACCATGCGCTGAGGGCCGCGAAGACAGCCGATGCCGACCGCGCGGCGGGGACGTTGAAGCCTTTGTCGGGCGTGCCGATCGGCATGAAGGATCTGTTCTGCACCGACGGGGTTCAGACGACCGCCGCGAGCCACATGCTCGAAGGCTTTGTCCCGCGCTATGAATCGACCGTGTCGGCGAAGCTGTGGGACGCGGGCGCGGGGATGCTGGGCAAGCTGAACCTCGACCAGTTCGCGATGGGGTCGTCGAACGAGACGAGCTATTTCGGCAATGTCATCTCGCCCTGGCGGCGCAAGGACGGCGGCAATGCGGCGCTTGCGCCCGGTGGTTCGTCGGGCGGCAGTTCGACCGCGATCGCGGCGCGGCTGTGTCCTGCGGCGACGGGGACCGACACCGGCGGCTCGATCCGCCAGCCTGCGGCGTTTGTCGGGATTTCGGGGATCAAGCCGACCTATGGCCGCTGCTCGCGCTGGGGCATTGTGGCGTTCGCCAGCTCGCTCGATCAGGCGGGGCCGATGGCGCGAGACGTGCGCGACTGTGCAATCATGCTCGAAAATATGGCGGGTTTCGATCCGAAGGATTCGACGAGCCTCGATCTGGCGGTGCCCAATTGGGAAGCCGCTTTGTCGAGCGATCTGGGGGGCAAGAAGGTCGGTATTCCCAAGGAATATCGACTGGAGGGCATCGATCCCGACATCGACGCGATGTGGGATGCGGGCATCGCGATGCTGAAGGATGCGGGGGCCGAGGTCGTCGAAATCAGCCTGCCGCACACCAAATATGCGCTGCCGGCCTATTATATCATCGCGCCCGCCGAGGCATCGTCGAACCTCGCGCGCTATGATGGTGTGCGTTATGGTTTGCGCGACCTGCCCGAGGGGGCGGGGTTGCAGGACATGTATGCCGCGACGCGCGCCGATGGGTTCGGGCCCGAGGTGAAGCGCCGCATCATGATCGGCACCTATGTGCTGTCGGCGGGCTTCTACGATGCCTATTACACGCAGGCGCAAAAGGTGCGGACGCTGATCGCGCGCGATTTCGATGCGGCGTTTGCGGTGTGTGACGTGATCCTCGCGCCGACCGCGCCGTCGGCGGCGTTCGGGCTGGGCGAAAAGATGGCCGATCCGCTGGCGATGTATCTGAACGACGTGTTCGCGGTCCCCGCGAGCCTCGCGGGACTGCCCGCGATGTCGGTCCCCGCGGCGCTGAACCGCGAAGGGCTGCCGCTGGGGCTTCAGATCATCGGCAAGACATTCGACGAGCAGGGCGTACTGAACGCCGGGCTCGCTATTGAAGAGCGGGCGGGCTTTACCGCCCGCGCCGAGAAGTGGTGGTAAGATGAGCGATTATCGCATCAAGGGCGAAACCGGTGAGTGGGAGGTCGTGATCGGCCTGGAGGTCCATGCCCAGATCACCACCAACGCCAAGCTGTTCTCGGGCGCCGCGACGGCGTTCGGGGCTGAGCCGAACACGCAAGTGTCGCTCGTCGATGCCGCGATGCCGGGGATGTTGCCGGTGCCGAACCGCGAGTGCATCCGCCAAGCGGTGCGCACGGGCATGGCGATCGAGGCGCAGATCAACAAATATTCGCGGTTCGACCGTAAGAATTATTTCTATGCCGATCTGCCGCAGGGTTACCAGATTTCGCAGCTTTATCATCCGATTGTCGGCAAAGGTTCGCTGACGATCGAGGCCGACGAAAAGGCCGGATTGCCCGAAGCGAAGGTGATCGGGGTCGAACGGATCCATGTCGAGCAGGATGCCGGCAAGCTGATGCACGACCAGCATCCGACGATGAGCTATGTCGATTTGAACCGCAGCGGTGTCGCGTTGATGGAGATCGTTTCGGATCCTGATATGCGCTCGCCCGCGGAAGCTGGTGCGTACGTGCGCAAGCTGCGCGCGATCCTGCGCTATGTCGGGTCGTGCGACGGCAATATGGAAGAAGGCTCGATGCGCGCTGACGTCAACGTCAGCGTGCGCAAGCCCGGCGACGAGTTCGGGACGCGGACCGAGACGAAGAACGTCAATTCGGTACGCTTCGTGATGGCGGTGATCGAGGGCGAGGCGAAGCGCCAGGTCGAGCTGATCGAAAGCGGCGGCACCGTGGTGCAGGAAACGCGGCTTTACGATCCCGACCGCAACGAGACGCGGTCGATGCGGTCGAAGGAAGACGCGCATGATTACCGCTACTTCCCCGATCCCGACCTGCTGCCGCTCGAACTCGACGATGCGTTTCTGGCCGAGTGCCGCGAAAGCCTGCCCGAATTGCCCGACGCCAAGCGTGCGCGCTATCTGGCGGCAGGAATCTCGCCGTATAACGCCGATGTCCTGACTGCCGAGGTCGAGGCGGCGCGCTGGTTCGACACTTTGCTGGAAGTTGGGCTCGACACGGGCGCCAAGCCGGCCACGGCAGCGAACTGGGTGACGAGCGAGCTGTTCGGCGCGCTCAACCGCATGGGCCGCGACATTTCGGACTCGCCGGTCTCGCCGCAGCACGCCGCCGAATTGCTCGGCTTGGTCGCCGACGGCACGATTTCGGGGACGATCGCCAAGGCGGTGTTCGAAAAGATGCTGGAAAGCGGCGACGCCGCGGGCGTGATCGTCGAGCGCGACGGGCTGAAGCAGACGAGCGACACCGGCGCGATCGAGGCCGAGATTGCCAAGATCCTGACCGCCAATGCGGAC
The DNA here is from genome assembly GCF_965279725.1 of Sphingopyxis sp. Classification (GTDB taxonomy): domain Bacteria; phylum Pseudomonadota; class Alphaproteobacteria; order Sphingomonadales; family Sphingomonadaceae; genus Sphingopyxis. The sequence continues at coordinate 261,145 of NZ_CBDIIL010000001.1, read as the reverse complement.
AAGGTCGAGCAGTATAAGGGCGGCAAGGAAGCCTTGTTCGGCTTCTTCGTCGGGCAGACGATGAAGGCGATGCAGGGCAAGGCGAACCCGCAGGTCGTCAACGAGCTGCTCAAAAAGGCGCTCGGTTGAGCCTTATAGTGATCCGGTTCACAGCAAATTCAGTAGCTTCGACGGCATAAGTACCTCAGTATCAGGTCATAGGCGGACGAAGGACAGGTTGATGATGAAGCGGACAATGGTTTCGGTTGCAAGCATGCTCGCCGTGGCAATGGGCAGTGCCGCGAGCGCCGCGCCCGCGGTGAACGATGGATATGATTGGGCGATGCGCGTCAATGACGAGGAGCGCGCGCAAAGCGCAATTCTGGCCTATGAAGTCACGGACACCGATGATCAGCCGCTGAACTTTCGCTGCGAAGAGGGCGGCAATCGGATCTTCGCCGGCATTTCGGGCAATTCGCCCGACCTGACCGCGATCGAACTGGTGTCGGGCGATGCGACGCTGCGGGTGGCCGGGACGACCGAAGTCGAGGAGATGCCCTATTTCTCCTCGGACGAGATTGCCGGAGATTCGCCCTTCATCCGCGCCTTTGCCGCAAATGGCTGGCTGCGCATGACCGACGGTCGCGGAACGACCGACATGGCGGGGACCGCGACCGGCAAACAGGTGATCAAGCGCTTCGTCGCGTTCTGCACCGGCTGACGCCGACGAGGCTGGCGGACGACGATCCGAGACCCGCGAAACCAGCGCTAAACTGCTCTGAAACAAGCCCGTTGCCAAAATCTGCGCGGGCGCGCATTCAGGCGGCTGGGAAGAGGGTTCGAGGGTCTGTGATGAAGCCGTTTCTGGCCGTTGCCGCGTCGATCGCTGCCATGTCGGTGTCGTTGCCGGCGCTGGCCCGCGACTATTATTATTTCAACAAGCCGGGGGTCGACCGCCAGACCTATCTGGAAGACCGGCTGACCTGCGATGCGTTGGCCGGCGGGGTCGCGCGCATATCGCCAGACACCACCGCGATGAACCAACAGATCTGGCAGAACAACAATCTGACGACCGGCCAGTCGGCCGCCGCCGCCGGGATTGCGAGCCTGTTGATCGGGTTCATGTCGGGCGGGCAGAACCGACGGTTGCAGTGGCAGGTCGAACGCATCTGCCTGGCCGACAAAGGGTATCGCCGGTTCGAGATGGACAAATCGGGATGGAAGGCGATCGAGCAGACCGACGATCAGGCCGCGCGCATCGACAAATGGTTCACGCTGGCGTCGACGGGCGAACCCGAGGGCAAGGAAATGTACGAATGACGGGGATGATGCGCTTGACGTTTGCCGCGGCGCTGCTGGCGCTATCGCCCGCGGCCGCCGCCAAGATCAAGTCGGCCGACGATCTGAAACCCGACAAGGCCTATCTGCTGGTCCAGGTCGATCCGGTCGAATTCAAGATGATGGGCAACAACCGCCTGGTGACCGGGGTGGTTTTTGCACCCTATGACGCCGTGAAGAAGGAAATACGCGCCGGCGTGATGGTGCGGAACGATCCGGTCGCCAAGGATGGCAAGCGGCGACTGTATCTGATCGAGGTCGATCCGGGGACGTGGGTGATCGCCGGAACGGGCGCCAGCGGCGCGACGCTGGGGTCGGCGGACACCAGTTTTTCACTCGGCAGCTATCATTTCGAGGTCGGCGCGGGTGAGCTGGCCGACCTGGGTGTGTTTGTGCCGCTGCGCGAGGAATCGGACAATCCCGACACGAAAATGACCGGCGGCAAGCTGATCGGCATGGCCTTTTTCGGCGGCGGTGTGGAGCCGGTGCCGAACCGGATTACGATCCGCCCGCGCGGCAGCGGCGACATTGTCGTGCCGTCGTGGTTGGCGGCGAAACCGTTGGTGCAGCCCGCGTTCATCTATGGCGGCACCTTTGGCAATCAAGGCGGCGGACTGGTCAACCGCATCGACGGCAAGGACGGCCGCGGCCGCGCGGCGGGCGAGACTGCCTATCTGTCGAAACCGGGGCAGCCGGCGGCGGCAGCCGCCGTGGCCGAACCGGCACCCGAGCCAGTCCCGACGCCGCCATCGCGCCCCTGATCGTAGCCGCCGGGGCGCCGCGCGTTAAAAACGCCGCTGACCGGCGCCCCAATTGCCGATATCGCACTGGCCGGAAAAATTGGTGATTGCGTTGATGGTGATGCGACCCGAGCGGCGGTCGATTGTCAGTTTGGGTTTGTTGAGGCCGTTAATCCGGTAGCTGGCGGTGATGCGGTCGGGGGTGGCAACCAGATTGTCGAGGTCCCACCAGCCATGATCGTCGCCGCTGTGGATCGGGGCGACGAGTTTCGGGCCGAGGTGGATGCGGCCTTGATTGCCGTAAAGTTCGATCTGGACGTCGCTGGTAAAGCCCTGCGCCGTGTTGCCGACCTCGTTGCCCCATTCCCACTTGTGGTTCCGCGTGCTCCATTTGTACGTCGGCTTGACGTCGACCGTCGGGCGCGTGCCGGCGCCGTAGCAAACCAGTACGAGCGAACCGGGATCGCGATAGCCGGGTTCCGCGGGCCGTTCATAGCTGTGCGGCTGGGGCGCATAGCCGTCCTGCGGCGCGCCATTGTCGCAATTCTCCGCCGGAACGCCGATGATCGCCGAATACCGCCCGTCCGTCGTGGCCACCGAAATGCAGCGACCTGTCCGCTGGTTCCACCAGAACGTGTAGCGCTGGTCCCGGACCGTATTCGACTGACGCGCTTCATAGCCGCGGGCAAGCAACTGGGTTTCGCCGCCCGCGCCCCGCGCGCCGACAAGGTCGGCGACATCGGGCGCGGATTGCGCGATTGCGGGGACCGAAACGGCGGTGGACGCAAGAAGCGATAAAAGCAAAGCTCGGCGCATGACGATGACTCCCGTTGCTGGAACCCTGCCAACCTAACGCCGCGCTCGACAGGTATAAAGTATCGCGGGGTAACAATTGACGAAATAATCAGCACGGTGCGGCGTCTGTCCGGATGTTTTCCCCAACGCCCATAGCGACTGGCAGGGACGGAGCGGGCCAAGTTGCTAGCAAACTGAACTTCGTCATTCCCGCGAACCGGAGACCACCGATGTTGAAACTCGGCCATCGTCGGGTTGTGTGTTGACGCGCATAATTTTGAGAATGGGGTTAGCGACCTGTAAACTTTGGTCTGAACGTCGTCACGCTTGTTACCCGATTTTGCCATCGAGCAATCGGAGCTCGCTCGATGCATCAAGGCGCGTTTCCAAATCTTCGGGCGTCTCGGCAAGCCGTGTGACCTAGCGCTTGTGGATTTTGGCGCGGCGCGGATGGTCAATTCTCTGCCCATGTCTGACAAACCGACACTATACCGTTCTGAGGGCTCGAAATTTGACCGCCGAATTTTGGGGCGCATTCGGACGACCTATGCGTCTTTGTAGGAACAGCAGCATGAATTGGAGGGCGCGTGGCGGCCGAAGCGGTCCCTGATCTGGAAAGCGTATCCCGGAATTTCCGACCGGCGCTCGTGGCGTTCTTCTCGCGGCGGGTGCGCAGTCACGCCGAGGCCGAGGATCTGACCCAGGAGGTATTTGTCCGGCTGGCGCAATCGGGGATCGGGACGCTCGATTCGACCGAAGCCTTTATCTTTCGTATCGCGACCAATCTGCTGCGCGACCGCGCGCGCCGCGATCAGGTGCGCGCGGCCTATCGTTTATCGATCGAACAGGACGACGCGCTCAACACCGACATACTCGACCCGCATCGCGTCATCGCGGCGCGCGAAACCATCGGCATCCTCTGGGCCGCGATTCAGGCTCTCCCCGAACCGACCCAGCAGATCTTCATCCTTTACCGCGTGGAAAATATTCAGAAACAGACCATCGCGGACAATTTTGGATATAATGTGCGTACCGTTGAAAAGCATATCTCCCGCGCCCTGATGTTCCTGACCCGCCGGATGGGAGGCCGATCATGAACGCCGATTTCGACGATCCGACTCCGATGGGCCATGAAGAGCAGGCGGCCGAATGGTGCTGGCGCATCGCCGATCGCGCGCTGACGCCGACCGAGCAAATTGCGTTCGACGCGTGGATGTCCGCCGATCCGCGCCACCGGTCCCTGTTCGACGAGATGGTTCAGGTGTGGCGCGGAACCGACGCGATTGCCGAAATGCCGGGCTTTCTCTCGCTGCGCGCCAAGGCGCTGACCGCGATGGAAACCGCCCGCGACGATCACGCCGCACCGGCGGTGCACGGTCGCCGTTGGTTTCATGGTCTGGCCGCCGCTGCGGCGCTGCTGCTGGCGATCGGCGGCTTCTGGTCGCTGACCGGCGGGGCCGACATCTATGACACCGGCGTCGGCGAACGGCGCGTCGTGCGGCTCGATGACGGCTCGCACATCTCGCTCGACGCCTCGAGCCGGGTTTCGGTCGCCTATACGGACGACCGGCGTACCCTGGTGCTGCAGCGCGGCCGCGCAAAGTTCGACGTCGCAAAGGATCCGCTGCGCCCGTTCACGGTGCAGGCCGGCCAGCGCGCGGTCGTCGCCACCGGGACGGCATTCAGCGTCGAACTGCTCGACAACCAGATGCGGGTGCTGCTCTACGAAGGCCATGTCGCGGTCGTCGCGCAGCCGTCGCCGCGGACGATTTCGCAGGCGGCGAGACGCGCCGATGTCGGGCAGCAGCTGGTTCCGGGACAGGAACTGGTCGCCAACCTGGCGTCGGGCAAGACCGTGGTTGTGCAGGCGGAGGTCAGCCGGTCGCTGGCGTGGGAAGGCGGACGGCTCGATTTCGTCGACGAGCCCCTGGCCAGCGCGGTCGAGCGTATCAATCGCTATGCCGACACCCCGATCTTCGTCGGCGACGCTGCGGCGGGCCGGCACCTGGTCAACGGCGTGTTCGACGCCAGCGATCCGGGCAGCTTTGTGACCGGCGTGACCTCGCTGTTTCCGCTCAGCGCGCGGCGCGAAGATGGAAAAATCGTCCTGCACAGCGCGGCACCGCCGCTCCGGTAAAAATAGTTGGGCGCAAACAGGAACATGCTGCGTCTCAGTTAACAAGGGGGGCAAATAAATTGATCCCTTCAATAACAGGGGAGAGTTTATGTTGCTTCGGCCGTATCTGCTTGTGGGGCTTGCCAGTTGTGCGATGGTTGCGAGTATTGCACCGGCGCCTGCCTATGCACAACAAGCGTATAATTTCGATATTCCGGCTCAGGACCTTGGCGGCGCCCTACGCGCCTTTGCACGCACGTCGGGGTTGCAAGTCATTTACGACGGCAAAGCGATGCAGGGCAAGCGCAGCATCGGCTACCGCGAGCGCGCCGCCCCCGAAGCCGCGCTGAAAACCTTGCTCCGCGGCACCGGGCTCAGCTATCGCCGCGACGGCAATATCTATGTGATCGCGCCCACCAAAACGCGCGCCACCGCCGCCGAGCCGACCCCCGCGTCGGCGCCCGTCGTGGCCGGGGCGGCCGAGGTGCGCGGCGAGGCCGAGATCATCGTGACGGCGCAGAAGAAAGAAGAAAAGATCATCGACGTGCCGATCGCCATGACGGCGCTGTCGGCGGATGCGCTGGACGACCGCAAGATCGAGGGCGGATCGGAACTGCTGCGCGCCATCCCCAACGTCAACTTCTCCAAAAGCAACTTCAGCATGTATAATATCTCGATCCGCGGGATCGGGACGAAGGCGATTTCGGCGTCGAGCGATCCGGCGGTCGCGGTCAGCTTCAACAATACGCCGCTGGTGCGCAACCGCCTGTTCGAACAGGAATTTTTCGACGTGCAGCGCGTCGAGGTGCTGCGCGGACCGCAGGGTACGCTTTATGGCCGCAATGCGACAGCGGGCGTGGTGAACATCATCCCCGCGCTGCCCGATGACAATCTGGCCGGCGAGGGAAAGCTCGAGGTCGGCAACTTCAAAACCATGCGCGCGAGCGGAATGCTCAACGTGCCGATTACCGACTCGCTGGCCGTCCGCTTTGCCGGTGCGTGGACCAGCCGCGAAGGCTTTGATTACAACAGTTTCACCGAGCAGCGGGTCAACGGCCGCGATCTGTGGTCGACCCGCGCGATCGTGGGTTGGGAGCCGAGCGATCGGTTCCGCGCCAACGTCATCTGGCAGCATTTCGAGGAAGACGACAACCGCTCGCGCACCGGCAAACAGCTGTGTACGCCCGATCCGGGTCCGACGCGGGTCGGCAATGTGGCGGTGACCGATCCCTACACGCGCGGGCGCTTGAGCCAGGGGTGCCTGCCCGGTTCAATCTATGACGATGCCGCTTTTGGCGCCCCCAATGGCTTTGCGCTGTCCTATATCTTCGTGCCGAGCCTGATCTCCATCGGCAAAAATCCGACCACCAGAGCGAGCATACCGCTGTTGAAGCCGATCGATCCGTTTGCCGGTGTCGAACAATCAAGAAACCTGCGTGAAATCGCGACGAGCTATGACCCCATCTTCCGCGCGAAGAATGACGTGGTGCAGCTCAATCTCGAGTTCGAGCCATCGGACGGCCTGAAACTGGTGTCGCAGACCGGTTATGCCCGCGACCGCTTCTATTCCTCGCAAGACTATAATCGCTTCGTTTCGGCGCCGATCTTCAACAATTCCACCCAACCGCTGCTGAACGCGATCAATCGGCCGATCGATCCGCTGTTGTTCCCCGGCCCGACCCCGGGCGGCCAATATTGCGATCCGCAGCTCGGCTGCTCCGATCGGCTTGAATCGGCCGATCTCAGCCGCTCGGCAAGCCGCCAATGGACGCAGGAGTTTCGCCTCCAGTCGGATTTCGACGGGCCGATCGATTTCAATGTCGGCGTCAACTATCTCGATTTCAAATCGCAAGACGATTATTATGTCTTCAACAATATGTTCACTCTGCTTTCAGAGTGGTACTATGGCGTTACAACGGTCAATGGCAACACGACACAATTGCCGTGCGCTCTTGGTTTCGAGGGCCGGGAATGTGTCTATGTCGATCGCAATCCGATCGATAGTCTGAACAACCAGGGACATAATTACTTCCTGAGTCAGAACGGGATTCGAACCAAGTCCGCAGCGATCTTCGGTGAATTATACTGGAAACTGACTGACAGCCTGAAACTGACGGCCGGCCTTCGCTATACGCAGGACAAAAAGACCTCGACCCAGATCCCCAGCCAACTGCTGTTGGGCGGCGGCACGGGAACCCCGCTCCCCGGGAAAAATACCGGCGGGCGGGTGAACAGCGGCTATCCGGCGCTTCCTGACATCAAACAGGAATGGAACGAGTTCACCGGCCGCGTCGTGCTGGATTGGCAGCCCCGGCTGGCGTTTACCGACGATACCCTGATCTATGCCTCCGCGTCGCGGGGATATAAGGGCGGCGGCACAAACCCGCCGCGCGTCGATATCAATCCGGCGATCGTGCAATATCTGCCGTTGCCCCAAACCTTTCGTCCCGAATATCTCAACGCGTTCGAAATCGGGACGAAAAACAGCTTCGACGGCGGCCGTTTCACGCTGAACGCCACCGCATTTTATTACGACTACGACGATTATCAGATTTCGCAGATCGTCGATCGTATCGCGTTCAACGAGAATTTCGATGCGACCAGCATGGGCCTGGAGTTCGAGGCGGCATGGCGTCCGTCGCGCGCTTTCCGCGTCCATACCAATCTGGGAATCCTCAAAACGCGCCTCAAGGACGGGTCCAAGTCGATCGACGTGATGAACCGGACGCAGGGCGACCCGGACTGGGTGACGTTGCGTCCCTGGCTGCAGGCACCGTCGAACTGCGTTGCACCAAAGGTTCTGGTTGAGCGCGTCTTGCGCGGCAATGCGGCGTTCCACAATCTGGCGCTCGCGGCGTTCTGCCCCGGATCGAACCGCATCGGCGGCTATGATCCGAGCTTTCCCGGCGGCCTGCCGTATCACGCCCTGTTCGGCTTCACCTATAATCCGGCCGCGCCCTACAATCCCGACACCATTGGCCTGAACATCAATCAGGGCGGCAGCGGAGCGCCCAATGCCGGACGCGGTTTCGACGCCGATCTTTCGGGCAATGAATTGCCGAACTCGCCCCGGATGACGTTCAACATGGGCGCGCAATATACGTTCTTCCTGGATGCAGGAAATTGGGAGCTGACCTTTCGCGGCGACTATTACCGCCAGGCAAAGAGCTTCGCGCGCATCTACAACACCGAATATGACCGGCTGAAGGCCTGGGACAATGTCAATATGGCGGTGACGCTGTCGCGGCCTGATTCCGATCTGACGTTTCAGCTCTACGTCAAGAATGTGTTCAACGACGCCCCGATCACCGACTTTTTCACCAACGCCGACGACACCGGTTTGAGCGCGAATATTTTCACGCTCGATCCGCGCATCGTCGGGTTCAACGTGTCCAAGAAATTCTGATCAATCAGAATAATTTCATGAATATTCAGAGTAAAAATGAATAGCGATATTGAATCGATTTAATGCATAGGACGATTTATGTCGTTAATTACAATATAATTCTATGCACAGGAGAGTGAAATGAAAAAACTTCTCAGCGTTGCCGCAGCATTGGCATTAATGGTTCCTTATGCCGCATCCGCACAGACGTTTACAACCACGCCTGGAACTTATACCTTCTCCGGCAGCGGAGTTTCGGTGCAAAAGGGCAGCGGTCCGCTGCTGTCCTGTACATTGAGCGTCGACATCACCAATTCTGGCGGCGTCATTACGGCTGACAATACCAGCCTCACCGGCTTTGGCGGATTCTGCAACACCGTGGTCTTCGTAGGCCAGCCGTATAACGTCACAGTTTCGGGCTCGACCATCACTTTTAACGCCGTTTTTGCGGACACGACGATCACCCCTGGCGACTGTGCCGGGACGCTGACCGCGACCTTCACTGCCGGCCCGCCCGAAACGCTGACCGTCAACACGACGCTGCCCGAAGTCGATGCCGGCACGGGCGATTGCACCATCAACGGCGCCATCACCTGGTGATGGCGGCGCATCGACGGGCGCTGCGCCATGCAGGTTGCAGGGTGCGTTGAAATGATGCGGCGAGCGCACGGCAATCGTGCGCTCGCTTCATCGCCTTTGGTCATGGTTTCCCGACCCGGGGCTGGATTCGAAAAAAGGCGTTGGCATCGTGGCAGCCCGAGCAGCGGCCATCCGCCAAACCTTTTGTACGAGCGCAGGCCCGGCACAATCCCATTGCGCCGCCCATGTTTACGGGGCGGCCAAGGGGTACCTTACTCCTAACCTTGGCGCACGATTTTGTGCGCCATTTTTTTCTCTGACACCGCGACCTACGCCAAAAATGCGGTGATCTGAAACGACGAGTCTGCTTGTCGTTGGACATAGACCCACTAGGTTGGGCATAGTCTGAGGCCTGGTTGCGAGACAAATTTGACCCGTCAAATTCCCCGCCACGTCATCGCACCGATGCGAAACCCGAAGCCCCGGCGCAGCGTGTCCCGCACGCCTGTATCGCTGCTCGCCCTTCCCGCCCTGTTCGCTGTGATGCCATGCGAGGCGAGCGGCAGGGACGGCAGCGACGCTGCCGCCGCGCGCGACGCCCCGGCCCCGGTGCCGCCCCGCTCCGCCAGCACCGAGACCGACGACGAGATCGTCGTCACCGCGGAGCGCTATGGCGAGGCAAAGGTCGCAGCCGAAAGCGAGTTTTCCGAAGAGGAGATCGCCGGGCAGGGCACCGACAGCATCCAGGACCTGCTGACGCGCCTCGCGCCCTTCATCGACGGCAGCGGTGAGGCGCCGATCATCCTGATCAACGGCAAGCCCGCGGGTTTCGACCGTTCGATCCTCTTCTATCCCGCCGAGGCGCTCGACCGGCTCGCGGTGCTGAAGCCGGAAGCGGCGGCGCAATATGGCTATGCGCCGGGCAAACGCGTCGTCAACCTGGTGCTCAAAAAAAGCTATTCGAGCCTGAATGTCGATGCCGGCGTCAACTGGGCGACCGCCGGGGGGCAATATGGCGGCAATTTGTCCGCCGGGCGCGTCGCGATCAGCGGCCCGGTCCGCTGGAACGTGAACGCGCGCCTCGGCCGCGATAGCGCGCTGCGCAAGGATGCGCGGAATATCCCGCGCCCGGCGACGCCCTTCGACCGCGTCGGCTATGTTGCCGGTATCGACGGCGGCGAAATCGATCCGGCGCTCAGCGCCGCGGCCGGCAGGCTGGTGGTGGTCGCGGCGATTCCGATGGGCGCGGCGCCCAGTGCGCCGGCGCTCGCCGATTTCGCCGGAACGGCGGACGAGACCCATGCCGCCGACCCCCACGCTTTCGATACGCTCCAGTCGGCGCGGCGGAGCAGCACGCTGAGCCTTGGCGTGACCCGCCCCGTCGGCGGATTTACCGCCTCGCTGAGCCTGAACGCGAGCCGCAACAGCAGCCGCGGTCTGCGCGGACTGCCGATGGCGTCGGTTGTCGTCCCGGCGGGTAGCCCCTGGTCGCCCTTTGCCGGCGACGTCCTGCTGATACGGCCATTCGCGGGCGACCGGCCGCTACGCAACGACAACAGCTCCGAATCGCTGGGCGGATCATTGACCCTGAACGGCGTGATCGGCGGCTGGCAGACCAGCCTCGGCCTTAACTATGTCCGCAGTTGGGGCGAGAATCTGTTTGAAACTGGCATCGATATCGCCCGCGTCCAGGGCTTGATTGATGCCGGCGACGTTGCGTTCAACCCCTATGGCGCATGGGACGACAGCCTGTTGCTGGGCAATCGCACCCGCACCAAGAGCGAAAATCTGAGCGGCCGGTTGCAGTTGCAAAAGGCCGTCACCGACCTGCCCGCGGGGCCTCTGAACGCCAGCTTTGCGGTCAACGCCAGCCGCGGCAGCAGCGAAAGCCGGCAGAGCGGGATGCGCGGCGAGCCCTTCGTGATCGACACGGCGCGCGCGCAGCTAGACGGCCGATTGGCGCTGACCGTCCCGGTTTCGCGCCGCGGCAAGAGCGAAATCGGACCGCTCGGCGATATGACCGTCGATGTGTCGATCGGGGGTCAGGCGATGTCGAGCAGCCCGTTACAGACGCAATTTGGCGGCGGCATCAATTGGTCGCCTGTCTCCAGGGTCCAGCTGCGGGGATCGATCGACCATGCCAAAACCGCGCCCTCCTTCGATCAGCTCGACGCCCCGATCGAGACGAGAGTCATTCGGATATTCGATTATGCGCGGGGGGAAGTGGCCGAACCGGTGTCGCTCACCGGCGGGAACCCCGATCTGGGGCGCGGTAGCCGGCAAAGCCTGGCCCTGAATGCGACGGTGCGCCCGTTCGACGACCAGACGCTGTCGCTGACCGTCGAGTACCGCCAGACGATTGCCAAGGGCGGCATTGCGTCCTTTCCCGAACTGACCCCGGTGATCGAGGCGGCGTTTCCCGAGCGGGTGACGCGCGACGCGGCGGGGCGGCTGGTCGCGGTCGATGCCCGCGCAATCAATATCGCGCGCGAAACCGACACCGGATTGAATTCGGGCATCGCGCTGCGCCTCCCGGCCCTCGGCGCCGCAGCGCGCGCCGCGCCCGGCCCCGATCCGCTGCAATTTTCGGTTTCGTTGAACCATCGCTGGCGGTTGAAAAGCGAATTGCTGACCCGTCCCGGCGTGCCGGTGATCGACCAACTGGCCGACAGCGGCCAATCGCGCCACAACCTGTCACTGCAAATCACGGCCGGAAAGCGCGGGATCGGCGCGAGCTTCAACGGGAATTGGGCCAGCGCCGCGACGGTGTCGAACGCCGATCGCCGGTTCCGGTTCAAGCCGCCGCTGACCTTCAACCTGTCGATGTTTGTCGAACCCGGCCGGTTGACCGGACAATCGGGCGAGGGTGGGCTGACGAAAGACCTGAAGCTGTCGTTCGATATCCAGAATTTGTTCAACGGTTATCGCCGCATCACGCTGGACGACGGCAGCACCCCGCCCGGCTACACGCGCGACGAAATCGATCCGCTGGGCAGGACGGTGCGGGTCACATTTCGCAAGCGTTTCTGAACTTGCGCGCGATTTCGAGAACCGGTCTGATATTCTTGCGTTGAAAGATTGGTGCAACGTGGCGCAAATCTCCGCCGTATGTGCCTATCGCGCAACGACGATATCAATAAGACCATTCCTCGCCAACGCTGCAATCTACGTTGTCGGGTTGTTATCCACCGATGTCGTCGGTGCACCAACGAGACGTCATCGCTCGGCTAGCGGAAAAGAGCCTATTCCGCCTCGCTCGGATCGGGCGACGTCGGCTCGCTGGGTTCCCGCTTTCGCGTGCGTGACTAAGAGGAGGAGATAGCCGTTTAGATCTGCTGCGGTGGCACCTCGTCCGGCCCGCGACCCGGTTCGTCGATGTCGCCGCCGCCTGGACTGCCGGGAATTTCGACGGGTTGGCCGGCGGGATCTTCCTGCGGCGTCGGCTGAACCGGATGCTCGGGCGGCGCCATCGGCTCGATGGTATCGGGCTTGGGTTTGGGGAAGGGGTCGGTGGCGCGGACGTTCAGGCTGGACGCATAAGTCATAGGGGCTCTCCTTGCCTCACTAACGAACAGGCGAGGCGCATGTTCCACCCATGAAATGGCGAGCTTTCGGCGCTTGCCCTCGGCGATGCGTCTGCTATAGCCCCGCGCGGCCCGCACGGGCGTGCGCGGCACAGCGCGCGGCTTTGTGCACCCGGCCGACAGCTCCTGCGGGCGTGGCGGAATTGGTAGACGCGCTGGTTTTAGGTACCAGTATCGCAAGATGTGGGGGTTCGAGTCCCTTCGCCCGCACCAGTTCTTTTTGCGCTGATGGGGATGGAGCCGGAATGGGGAACCCTGCCATGTGGCCGGGGTTCATCGATACGAGATTTTGAGCAAGGATAAGACCAAGGCAATGAAGACCGTCGAAACGCTGAACGAAGGGCCTGAAGCGCGAATATCGCGTCACCATCACCGCCAAGGATATCGACGCGCGCGTCGACGACGAAGTGAAGAGCATGGCGCCGACGGTGCGTATGCCCGGCTTCCGCCCCGGCAAGGTGCCGCCGAACCTGATCCGCAAGATGCACGGACCCCGCGCTGTCGGCCGACGCGCTGAACAAGGCGATCGACGCCGGGGTTCGCGACCTGATGGCCAAAGAAAAGCTGCGCCCCGCGTTGCAGCCCGCGGTGACGCTGGCTGACGATTATGAAACCGGCAAGGACGCCGAAGTCACCGTGGCGCTGGAAGTGCTGCCCGACATCAAGGCTCCGTCGGTCGAAGGGCTCAAGCTGGAGCGCCTGACCGTCCCCACCGACGACAAAGCGGTGATGGCGAAGATCGAAGAATTCGCATCGCAGATGAAGCGGTTTCGAAGACGCGCCGAAGACCAAGAAGGCCGCGCAGGGCGACCAGGTCATCATCGACTTCGCCGGTAGCGTCGACGGCGTTGCCTTTGATGGCGGCACCGGCGAGGACATGGCAGTCGAAATCGGTTCGGGTCAGCTGATTCCGGGTTTCGAAGACCAGCTGGTCGGCGCCAAGGTCGGCGACGACAAGACCGTCAAAGTAACCTTCCCCGACGAATATCCGGTTGAGAATCTGAAGGGTGCCAACGCCGAATTCGCCGTGACAGTGAAGGAAGTGAAGATTCCCGCGGCGTCGAAGATCGACGATGAATTCGCCAAGTCGCTCGGCCTCGAAAGCCTCGACAAGCTGAAAGAGCTGATGAAGGATCAGGTCGAGCAGGAACTGAACGGCCTGACGCGCACCTATATGAAGCGCAAGCTGCTCGATCAGCTCGCCGCCAGCCATGACTTTGACGTGCCGCCGACGATGGTCGAGGCCGAGTTCGCGCAGATCTGGCAGCAGCTGGAACAGGAAGTTGAGAACGAAGACGATCCGGTCGCGGCGAAGGCCGAGCTGGAAGCCGACCGCGACGAATATCATGCGATCGCCGTCCGCCGCGTTCGCTTGGGCCTGCTCCTGTCGGAGATCGGACAGGCACATGGTGTGCAGGTTTCGCAGCAGGAAATGCAGCGTCTGATCATGCAGGCTGCGCAGCAGTATCGCCCTGAAGATCGCGGCCGCTTCATGGACTATGTCCAGCAGGACGCGCTCGCCGCGGCGCAGCTCCGCGCCCCGCTCTATGAAGACAAGGTCGTCGACTTCCTGTTCGAAAGGCCGAGATCAGCGACCGCGAAACCACCCGCGAGGAATTGGAAGCCGCGATCGAAGCCGATGACGACAGCGGCCATGTCCATGGCCCCGGGTTGTGGGCATGACCATGATCACGATCATAAGCCGGCCAAGAAGGCCGCGGCGAAAAAGCCCACTGCCAAAAAGGCCGATGTGAAGGAAGACGCAGCCGAGGCTGCTCCTGCGAAGAAGGCACCGGCGAAGAAGGCTGACGCTGCTCCTGCCAAAACGGCCGAGGAAAAGCCCGCTGCCGTGAAAAAGGCGGCGCCGGCAAAGGCCGCCGCTGACGAGCCTGCTGAAAAAAAAGGCTCCCGCCAAAAAGGCTGCGGCGAAGAAATAAGCTTCGGCTGACGCGTTACAAAAAGGCCGGGTGGAGGATGCTCCACCCGGCTTTTTTTGTCGACCGTCGCCGCTGGGTTCCCGCTTTCGCGGGAATGACGAAGGTGGAGAGGTTGATCTGCCTCAAACTAAATCACCGCCATATTATAGCAATGCCAGCTGAAGATCGCCGCCGCGCCGCGGTGGGGGCGCCAGGGTTCGGCGAGTTCGCGGACCGCCTTTTCGCTGGGCCGCGCGTCCAGCTGGAGGATGCGGCCGACGGCTTCTTGTACCGCGAGATCGCCGGCGGGCCAGATATCTGGGCGACCCTCGGCAAAGAGCAGGTAGATTTCGGCCGACCAGCGCCCGATGCCCTTCACCTTGGTCAGCAGCACGATAGCCTCCTCGTCGTCTGCGGGGAGGGCGGTGACATCGAGTTCGCCGTCGAGGATGAGCTGGGCAAGGCTTTTCGCATAGCCCTGTTTCTGGCCCGACAGGCCGCAGGCGCGCAGCGTATCGAATTCAGCCGCGGCCACCACCTCCGCCGGACAGCCGGTGCCAAATTGCGCCTCCAGCTTGTTCCAGATCGAATTCGCCGCGGCGACGCTGACCTGCTGGCCGACGATGGTGCGCAGCAGCGTGGTGTAACCCGGCGCCCGGATGCGCGGTTCGGGATAACCTGCATTACCGAGCGCGCGCGCGAAGTTGGGATCGAGCGCCGCGAGCGCGTCGATTCCGGCGTTCAGCTGCTGCTGGCTCAAACCCATGCCATATTCCCCTTTTGTTCCAACATCTGTCACTAGCAGCGCTTGATTTGCCGCGCAACGCGCGACATAGCGCCAGCGACAGAGAAGATATGGGGACTAGCATGGCCAAGCTGATTGTCGTGACGCGCGACGGAACCGAGCATGAGATCGAGGGCGATACCAGCCTGACGGTGATGGAAAATATTCGCGATGCCGGGTTCGACGAACTGCTGGCGCTGTGCGGCGGTTGCTGTTCGTGCGCGACGTGCCATGTCCATGTCGAGGCTGGCGCCGCGGATAAACTGCCCGCGATGAGCGAGGACGAGAATGACCTGCTCGATTCGACCACCGATCGCGACGAAGGTTCGCGCCTGTCGTGCCAGTTGCCGTTCAGCGATGCGTTGGACGGGTTGAAGGTCCGGATCGCGGCGGAGGATTGAGCCTTCCACCCCGTCATTGCGAGCAGCGTAGCGACGAAGCAATGTCCAGCTATCGGTGTTGAAGACTGATAGCTGGAGATTGCTTCGCTTCGCTCGCAATGACGAGGGTTTGGATTCAGCCCTTGGCCGCCGTCGCCACCGCGTAGAGCGCGACCGCCGCAGCATTCGAGATGTTCAGGCTTTCCATGCGCGGCGAAATCGGCAGTTTGGCCAGTACGTCCGCAATGCTCCATCACATTGTGGCGCATACCGTCGCCTTCGGAACCGAGCACCAGCGCGACCTTGCTGCCGTCGAGGGTCGAACCCAGCGTTGTTTCGGTGTCGCCCATCAACCCGATGCGCCAATATTGCGCCTCGGCAATTTCCTCCAGCGCGCGCGACAGGTTGACGACGCGGATCCACGGCACGATTTCGAGCGCGCCCGAGGCTGACCGCGCGATCACGCCGCTTTCGGGCGGGCTGTGGCGGTCCTGGGTGATGATCGCCGCCGCATCGAAGGCCGCGGCCGAACGCAGCACCGCGCCGATATTATGCGGGTCGGTGACCTGATCGAGCACCACGAGCGGGCGCTTGCTGTCGGCATCGACCTCCTGCTGCAACAGGTCACCGAGATAGATGTCCTCGAGCGGATCGATCTCGATCACCAGCCCCTGATGCGGTGCGTCACGCGCGACCAGCCGCGCGAGGTCGGTAACCTCGGCGTAGCTAATCGGAATCACCGGGGGCAGGTCGAGCTGCCCCAGCGCTTCGCGCGTTCCCCAGATGCGTTTGACGGTGCGTTCGGGATTGGCGAGCGCCGCCAGAACGGCGTGACGGCCCCAGAAACGGATGGGCTGGCCGCGGGTGCTTGGGCCTTGCGGGCGACGGTGACGGGAAATTTGTCTCATAGCGCGCGCCTTTCCCACGACTGCCATTGACAGGCAAGCCTCGTTTCGCCATTGGACCGCTTCCCAAAGCGGACCCCATGGACAGGTGGCCGAGTGGTTAAAGGCAGCAGACTGTAAATCTGCCCGGGTTTCCGTACGCTGGTTCGAATCCAGCCCTGTCCACCACCGCTCGTTCGGTGCTATTTTTTCTCCACCAGTTCGCGCAGCAGGAAGGCGTGGAGCATCGCGGCGCGGACAGCGTCTTCGGCATGGTCGGCGCCGACCGAATGGCCCCCCTCGATATATTCGTGATAATAGACGCTGTTGCCGAACTCCTTGAGCCGCGCGGCATATTTGCGGGCGTGTCCGGGATGCACGCGGTCGTCCTTGGTCGACAGGTAGAGGAAGATCGGCGGGTATTTCACGCCCTTCCTGATGTTCTGGTACGGCGAATATTTCGACAGGAACGCCCAATCGGCGGGAACGTCGGGGTCGCCATATTCGGCCACCCATGATGCGCCCGCGAGCATCTTGTTGTAGCGACGCATGTCCTTGATCGGCGAACCGGAGATGACCGCGCCATAAAGGTCAGGGCGCTGCGTCATCGCCGCGCCGACTAGCACGCCGCCGTTCGAGCGGCCTGAAATCGCGATCTTGCCCTTTGCGCTGACGCCGGTTGCAACCAGATCCTCGGCGACTGCATGGAGATCGTCGAAGCTGTTCTGGCGCTTTTCGCGCAATGCCGCCTGATGCCAGGCCGGGCCATATTCGCCGCCGCCGCGGATGTTCGCGAGGACATAGGCGTTGCCGTCCTCGACCCAGTACAGCCCGAGCGGGCCCGCGCGGTACGGCTGGCCGGTGAGGTAGCCGGGGGTCTGCGCGGCGCGGAAGCCGCCATAGGCGTGGACGAGCGCGGGGACGGGGCCGGTCGCGCCTTTCTTGCGCGCAAGGAAATAGGGAATCTTCGTGCCGTCCTTCGACGTCGCGAAGCGTTTCTCGACGCTCATGTCACTGGCGTCGAAGGTCGCGGGCAAGCTCTGAACCGCTTGCGGCGCCTTGCCTTCGGTCACGGCATAGAGCGTCGGGGGAGTCAGCATCGTCTCCGCCGTGACGAAGGCAATGTCGCGGTCGTCGACGGTGCCTGCGATCGTCATCGTCGCATTGGCGGTGACGGGAACTTCCTTCTGGCTCCAGCGGCCATTGGGCTGGTCGCGGCGCAGCGCGAACAACTTGCCTTCGACATCGTCGAGCGCCTTCACCCACAGGATAGTCTTGCTTGCCGCGACATTCTCGATCGCCTGCGCCTTGGTCGGTGCCATCACCGGAATGATCGCGACCTGCCCCCCGGCGGCCATGTCGGCAATCGACAGCGAGATCAGCGACCCGGCTGGGAAACCGGCGCCAAAATCCTCGTTGAGGAAGACGATCGCCTGGCCTTCGATTACTGCCCGAATGTCGCCCGTTTCGGGGATAATCGTCGAGTGATAGGTCGAAAAATCGCTGCTCGGCAGGCGATATTCGCTGGTGTAGAAGGTCTTGTTGCGGCTGATTACCGGCCAGCGCTTGTCGCCGTCAACCAGCGCCGAGACGCTCATGCCGACATCTTCGGGCTCCCCTTCGGCCACGATCGTCGCCGACGCCAACGGCGTGCCGCGTTGCCATTGTTTGACGATGCGTGGATAGCCCGACGCGGTCATGCTGTCCTTGCCGTAATCCGTCGCTACCAGCAGGGTGTCGGCGCTCTCCCACGTCACGCTGCTTTTGGCTTGGGGCAGGATGAAGCCATCCTTCACGAAGCTTTTGGTGGTGCGGTCCCATTCGCGGACGATGTCGGCGTCGGTGCCGCCGGGGCTAAGCGAGACGAGGCAGCGCTTATAGTCGGGGGCGAGGCAGTCGGCGCCGTGCCACACCCAGCTCTGTTTTTCCGTTTTGCCAAGCGCATCGACGTCGATCAGCGTGGTCCAGACGGGCTTGCCCGCCAGATACGCGTCGAGCGGGCTTTGCCGCCACAGTCCGCGCGGGTTGGCGGCATCACGCCAGAAATTGGTGATCATGTCGCCCATGACCTCGCCGGGATCGGCAATCTGGCGATCGTCGTCGAGGATGGTGCGGGCGCGCTTGCGGTCGGCCTCAAACCCGGGGCGGTCGAGGATCAGCTTATCGGTTTCGGCGTTTTCCTTTTTGACCCAGTCGAGTGCCTTTTTGCCCTCGATATCCTCGAGCCAGAGATAAGGGTCTTTCGGCTCCTGCGCGGCGACTGCGGCGGCGGTGAACGAACAGCTGAGGGCAAGCGCGGCAAGACTGGCGCGGATCATTTGGATACTCTCCCCTGGGATTTGGTGACGCTGTGCTAGCAGCATTAGACACCCCAAGGGAAGACCGCGAAGAAGCCACCTTCGTGCCGTTCGTGTCGAGCGAAGTCGAGACATCCATCGTCATCAAGCCAAGTCGAGAGGCATCTCGACTTCGCTCGATGCGAACGGAATTATGGATTTACTGATCGATGATGATCGTGCCGGGGTGATGCTTGTCGAGGTGGCGCTTGATGATCTTGAGGTTCCGCGTGTTCGAGCGGAAGAAGAAGTCGAACGCATCGCCGACCAGCGGGACGGCGCCGAGCGCGGTGTCGACGCCCAGATTGCCGACCATCCGCCAGATTTTCCATTTCGGCATGCCGAGGTTGCGCGCTTCCCAGATCAGATACGCGCCCATCGTCGCGGCAATGACGTCGCCAACCACAGGGATGAGCCCGACGATCGCGTCGAGGCCAACTGGGCGATTGATGCCGGGGATGACAAAGCTGCGCTCAAGCAGGATTTCCATCGTCTCGACGCGCTTGCGCAATGCGGCCGGATCGGCGCGATTGGAGATCATTGCGTCGAAAATGGCGTCGGGATTGGGCGGCGAGGGGGCCATGGGCGTGCTTTCAAAAAGCGCCACGAGCGGCGCCACGGACTAATTGGTAGCGGCGATCATGTGATTCAATGGGTGCTGCGCCCGGCTGTTGGCGCGCAGGCCGGTCAGCCGCTGCGCCGCGACCGACCAACGCAGCGGCGTCGCGAGCGGAATGAAAGGGGTGTAGCGGGTCAGTACCGCTTCGGCTTCGCCCAGTTGTTCGGCGCGCTGGCCGATATCGATGTTGCGTGTCGTCTGATCGATCAGATCCTGCGCATCGCGATTGCACAGCGTGTCACGCCGACACGACAAGCGGCGCAGCGCCCACAACGCGTCGTCATTGGGTGCCACCTCATCAATCAGGCGCAGGTCGGCGGTCGACGCCATGGTGACGCGGCGGCTGGGCACGCCGATCGCCGCAAAATCGGCGGCGACATACGCGAAGAGTATGCGCCCACCCGGCGAATCGGGGACCGCGATGCGGAGCGGTTCGATATCGCGCCCCGCGGCGCGCCACGCATCGACGATCCGCTTGGCCTGCGTCTGCCGCGATGCGTCGTCATAGTCGGCCCATGCCGGCAGCAGAGCGGCCGGGCCGCTATCGCGCGTGTGGACTGAAGGACGCAGCGTTAGTTGCGGTTGCCATTCCGCCAACCCAAACGCCTCGATCAGCCGATCGCGCCGGATCGCGCGCGCCAGAGCATCGCGATTGGTGTCGATCGCCAAAAAGCCTTCGGCGCGGACGAACGACAATCCGAACAGGCCCGGGGCGGGATCGACCACGAGCCGCGACCGGCCGATGTTCGACGCCGCGAAATAGGGCAGGGTCGAAAAACGTCCGCCGACGACGCCATGGGCATAGCCGTTCTTGAACCGCGCGAGCGCCCCGGCGGGCGAAGTGCCGACGAGTTCGATCGACGCGGCGGGATCGTTCGCGGCGGCTTCGGCGGCTTGCTGGTCTTCGGCCAGCGGGTCGGGAGCGGGGGACAGCAGGATCGCGCGGCCGACCCTGCGCGCGCGCATCGGTCCCCAGCCTATGCCCCTGTTTACGATTGCCATCGATGGTTGGGCCAGCAGTTCCAGAATTGCGGGCTGCGGCACCGCCAAACGAATCTCGATAACCGTATCAGTCATCGCGCGGATCGTTTCGATCTCGGGAAAGTCACTTTTCAGGACGTGGCGACTGTTCGGCGCGAGATAGGTGCGCAGGATTGCCGCGACATCCTTCGCCGTGACCTTGCGGCCATTGGCCCATTTCGCCTCGCGCAGGCGAAAGATATAGCTCCGCCCGTCGGTAGTGACGGTCCAGCGATCGGCAAGGCCGGTGTCGATCTGTCCTTCGCCGTCATAGCTGACCAGTCCCTGCGCAGTGGCGTCGAGCAGCGCCGCGTTGGTCGCCGACAACTCGCCGTTCAGCGGACTGGCGGCGGTATTGATCGGTCCCATCGCGGCGATCCGGACGGGACCGCGTTCGCCGAACAGGCCGCAGCTCGATATGGTGAGCGCAAGGATTGCGGCAGCGACCATCAGCATCGCCGTGCGTCCGTATCTGCCCCGTAATGTCATTATGCGCCTTACCCTCCACGTCGTGTAAGCTAATCATAACCATGTGGTGCGAAACGGAACAGGGCTATCGCAACGAATGAGGGGGCATGAACCGTCAGGCCGGACAGGGAACGGACGAATCCGTTGCGCTGCGCATCGAAGTCGCCGGGCGCCCGCTCGGCTATGTGCGGCGCAGGCTGCGAGTCTTGCCGCATGGTCTGGACGAAGTGCTGGCGGCAGGGCAGCCCGTCTTGCCTCCTGCGGGCCGTGATGGCTGGTTGCTTCGTTCGCTGCCGCGGGCGCGACTGGCGGTGCTTAGCGACCAGGCGAAGGGATGGCTGGTCGCGGTGCGACAGGAGTATCCGCGCCATCATATTCCGATGGCGGGGCAGGGATTCGACGATTGGTGGCTGGGGTTCTCGTCGAAAACGCGCTCGGCCCTGTCGCGCAAGGCGCGGCGGCTTGCCGACCGGCTCGACGGCGGGTTTACCGTGCAATCCTATCGGACATCTGACGAAATAGCCGAATTTATGGCCATAGCGGGCCTGCTTTCCGGCCGAACCTATCAGGCGCGGCTGATGCAGGCGGGGCTGCCCACCGATCAAGCCGGCGTCGCGCACGCGATCACAGCGGCAGCGTTGGGCAATATTCGCGCGTTCCTGCTCTTCGCCGGAGGACGACCGATTGCCTATCTCTATCTGCCGGTCGAGCGCGATGTGCTGATCTATTCCCATCTGGGCTATGATCCCGATTTCGCCGACCTGTCGCCCGGCACGGTGCTGCACGTCGAAGCAATGCGCGCACTTTATGACGAAGGCCGGTTCCGCGCGTTCGATTTCACCGAGGGTGACGGCGCGCATAAAGCGCAGTTCGGGCGCGCGTCGGTCCCATGCGCCGATGTACTGATATTGCGCCCGACGCTGCGCAACCGGGCCGCACTGGCGATGATGCGGGGCGTCGATGCCATGGCCGCGCGCGCGGCGACGGTGCTCGATCGGACGGGCCTCAGGGCCAGAGCGAAAGCACTCATCCGCCGTTAAAAATCTGGCGCATCACATATCCTGAAAAGCTGGTGCGGACGGCGGGACTTGAACCCGCATATCCAGAGGATGGCAGATTTTAAGTCTGCTGCGTCTACCGATTTCGCCACGTCCGCACGATCGGTGCCGGTCAAGCCGATGGACCGAAAGAGGTCAAGCGCTGTTTGGCGCTTCACCCGGCAATGCGGCTCGGCTAGAGGCGGGGCATGACAGCAGTTCTTCAAATTTCCGGCCTCGGGAAAACGTACAAAAGTGGTCATGTCGCGCTGAGCGATGTGGATCTGTCGATCAACAAGGGCGAGATTTTCGCTCTGCTGGGGCCGAATGGCGCTGGCAAGACGACGCTGATCAGCATTGTCTGCGGGATCGTAACCGCGACGAGCGGGACGGTGAGCGTCGCCGGATACGATCATGCCCGCGACTATCGCGCGGCGCGGTCGATGATCGGCCTGGTGCCGCAGGAATTGCACACCGATGCGTTCGAAACGGTGATGGCGACCGTCAGCTTTTCGCGCGGGCTGTTCGGAAAGCCGCGCAACGCCGCGTATATCGAGAAATTGCTGCGCGACCTGTCGCTGTGGGACAAACGCGATTCAAAGATCTTGGAATTGTCGGGCGGCATGAAGCGCCGGGTGATGATCGCCAAGGCGCTGAGCCATGAACCCGAAATCCTGTTCCTCGACGAGCCGACCGCGGGGGTCGATGTCGAGCTGCGCCGCGATATGTGGCAGATGGTCCACGGCCTGCGCGAGCGCGGAGTGACGATCATCCTTACCACCCATTATATCGAGGAGGCCGAGGAAATGGCCGACCGCGTTGGGGTGATCAGCAAGGGGCAGCTGATCCTGGTCGAGGAAAAGCACGCGCTGATCAAGAAATTGGGACGCAAGACTCTGACGCTCAATCTGGCCGAGCCGCTGCAAGCCATGCCCGCCGAACTGGCGGAGTGGAAATTGGCGCTGGCGGGCGACGGCCATGAGCTCGTCTATGAATTCGACAGCCATGCCGAAGCCACGGGCGTGCCGTCGCTGTTGCGGCGGATGAGCGACATCGGGGTGGGTTTCAAGGATTTGCACACCAAGCAAAGTTCGCTCGAGGATATTTTCGTCGGGCTGGTGCATGAAGACAAGGGAGCCGGCGCATGATCGCCAACTGGCGCGGGGTGCGCGCGATTTACGCCTTTGAACTGGCGCGCTTCCGTCGCACCGTGTGGACCAGCCTGGCGCTCCCGGTAATCACGACCGCGCTTTATTTCGTGGTCTTTGGGTCGGCTATCGGCGGCCGGATGAGCGAGGTCGGCGGGGTGCCCTATGGCGCGTTCATCGTTCCCGGGCTGATGATGCTGACGATGTTTACCGAAAGCATCAGCAACGCGTCATTCGGCATTTATATGCCGAAATGGACGGGAACAATCTACGAGATGCTGTCGGCGCCGCTGTCGCCGCTGGAAACGGTCATGGCCTATGTCGGTGCCGCGGCGACCAAGTCGGTGATCATTGGCGCGATCATCTTTGGCACCGCGCATCTGTTCGTCGATGTTCAGGTCGTTCATCCGCTGTTGATGGTCGGCTTCATGTTGCTGATGGCTGTGACATTCTGCCTGTTCGGTTTCATCATCGGGATCTGGGCGCAGAGTTTCGAGCAGTTGCAGGTGATCCCGCTGCTGGTCGTCTATCCGCTGACCTTTCTCGGCGGCGCCTTTTACTCGCTCGACATGCTGCCCGCGGCGTGGCGGACGGTGACGCTGTTCAATCCCGTCGTTTATCTGATCAGCGGGTTCCGCTGGACCTTCTTTGACCAAGGCGATGTCGGGATCGAGGTCAGTATGGCGGCGGTAGCGTTGTTCTTCACGCTGTGCCTCGGCGTGATTTTCTGGATGTTCCGGACCGGATACCGGCTGAAGAACTGAGCGTCGATCAGCGGCCGAGACGGCGCAGCAGGCCTTCCGCCGCGGCAATCTGATCGGCGTCGAGCCCCGCGAGCGATTGCCGGGCCAGAGCAAACCGGCGATCGATGAGGCTTTCGACCATCGCAAAGCCTTTCGGCGTCAATTTCGCCGATAGCTTGCGGCGATCTTCGGGCTTGGTCCCCCGCACGATCAGCCCGGCGCTTTCGAGCCGCCGCAAACACGCGGTCATCGCCCCGGACGTCAGCAACACATTGTGTTGGAGCTCGGTTGGGGCGCTTTCATAGGGTGGCCCCGACCGCCGGAGTGTCGCGAGTACGTCGAAGTCCGAATAGCTGACGCCGTGCGCGCGCAGCAGGTGCGACACCTCTTGCTCATAGGTGCGGCCAAGCCGGATGATCCGGCCGACGACCTGCATCGGATAAGCATCAGATCCCGGCCGCTCGCGCTGCCAGTCCGCGACCAGCGCGTCGATCAGATCGATCTTTTTCGTCATATGTACCGGTACAGCATGAGACATCATGGCCTTGAAATAAATCTTTATATGAAGATAAGTCGGTTTTGTAATAGCTAGTTTGGAGAATGATCAGGTGCCAAGCATGAATTTGACCCGGTTCCCTCATATGTTGTTGTCTTTGGTTGCGATGATGCCGATCGTCGCTCCGATCACCGCGCAAGCCAGTGACGCCCCTGCCGCGGTTTCTGAGTCAGCGCCGCAGATCGACAGCGACCGCCAAAAGCTTGAAGCAATGGACGCCTATATGCAGGCGCAGGTCCGGAACGATATGTTCAGCGGAACCGCGCTGGTCGCACGCGATGGCAAACCCGTTTTCGTTAAAAGCTATGGCATGGCGAATTATGAGCTGAGCGCGGTGAATACGTCCGATACGACGTACCTGCTTGGATCGGTGGTCAAGCAGCTTACCGCGGTGGCGATCCTGCAATTGCAGGAGAAGGGGAAGCTGAAGGTCAGCGATCCGATCTGCCGTTATCTCGAAAACTGCCCGCAAAGCTGGCAGGGGATTACGCTGCATCACCTGCTGACGCATACATCGGGGATCCCCAATTTTACGAGCCTGCCCGAATGGGACGAGAAGCTCGCGATGCTGAGCTACACCCGTCCCGAGCTGGTGGCGCTGTTTCGCGACCTGCCGCTGGACTTTGCTCCGGGTGAGAAATTCAACTATTCCAATTCGGGATATGCGCTGCTCGGGGTGATCATCGAACGGGTTTCGGGCCAGCGTTACGAGCAGTATCTGGGCGAGCATATTTTCAAACCCGTCGGTATGAAGCACAGCCGTTTCCGCGACACGCGCGCGCTGCTTCCCGATCGCGCGGCGGGATATTATTCGGTCGGGACCGATTTTATCAACGGACGCTTCGTCAGTTCGACCGTCGACCTTGGCGCCAGCGGCATCTATTCGACGGTCGGCGACCTTTTGCTGTGGGACAAGGCGCTGACCGCCGATCGGCTGATCTCGCGCGCGTCACGCGACGCGATGTTCACCCCCGATAAGGACGGCTATGGCTATGGCTGGTTCGTCGGTGAAAGACATGGCCGACCCATCCAGTTTCATTCAGGCAGCGATAACGGGTTTTCGACCAATATCTCACGCTTTTCGAGCGACCGCACGACCGTAATCGTGCTCAGTAACAGTGATCGGGTCAATGCAGGCCGCGTCGGCTCCGATCTTGCGGCGATCGCATTGGGTGCGCCGTATAAGCTGCCGGTCGAGAAACTGGGCGATTTGCTGTGGAATGTCATGCGCGATCGCGGCGTGACGGCCGCCTTGGCACGCCACGCCGAGCTCAAACGCACGGCGCCAACGGCCTATGATTTTGGCGACGAAACGCTCGTCACGATGGGATATGACCTGTTTGAAGTGCGGCGGCTGGCCGAGGCGAAAGCGGTGTTCGAATATAATCTCAAGCAATACCCCAAGTCGGCGTACAGCTACGACGGGCTTGCCGATATCGCGGCGACTGAGGGGGACAAGGCCGAAGCGACCGCATTGTTCGGCAAATCGCTCGGGATCGATCCCGAAAACCGTTACGCGGTCGAGGCGCTGGCCCGGCTCGGCGCCGACGGTGCAAAGGTCACACCGAAACCCTGACGCGAAAGCGTATCGCACCTGCGTCGTGGCTGCCGACCGAAGATCGGTGGCCACGCAGCCGCGTCCATCATGGACTGACGCACCGCAGCCATCATGCCCGCTGGCGGCGGGCGGTTGTCGTGGTAAATTTCAGATAAGATCGGCCAAAAATTAACCCAGCGACCGGATCCGGTGCTGCGGCGGCCGATGATATCAATCGTTCAGGCGCTCGCGCATTTCCTTGCCAGGTTTGAAATAGGGCACATTCTTTGCGTCCACATCGACCGATGCGCCCGTGCGTGGGTTGCGTCCAGTGCGCGATTCGCGCGCCCGGGTCGAGAATGCCCCGAACCCGCGCAGCTCGACGCGGCCCCCCGCTGCAAGCTGTTCGACGATAGAATCAAAGAACGTATCCACGATGCGTTCGACTTCGTCGACGCGCAAATCGCTGTTTTCGCTCGCGATCTTCTGAACCAGTTCTGACCGGATCATCTGCTTCCCCTAGTATAAATCACGCGTCCCCCGCCGAAGCAGGCATCCGGTCGTTGCCGGTACATTTTTGCGTGAGACCCCTCCCAACGCGCGCAGAACGTATCACGAATCACTGTTTGGTCAAAATATATCACTGAAAGAAAAAAGCCCGCAGAGGGACACTCTGCGGGCCTTTGTTTCGCGTGAACGCTGGAAGCGGAAATTAATCCTTCTTGCCGGCCTTCAGCGCTTCGCCGAGGATGTCGCCAAGCGACGCACCCGAATCCGACGAGCCATATTGTTCAACAGCCTGCTTCTCTTCGGCGATCTGCATCGCCTTGACCGAGAAGTTCGGCTTTTTCGAGCGGTCGAAGCCGATGACCATCGCATCGAATTTCTGACCGACCTGATAACGCTCGGCGCGCTGTTCGTCGCGGTCGCGGCCAAGGTCGGCGCGCTTGATGAAGCCGGTGGCGCCATCGTCGCCAGCCTGAACTTCGAGACCGTTGTCGCGAACTTCGAGGACGGTGACGGTGATGACGTCGTTCTTCTTCACCGAACCAGCCGCAGCAGCGGCGCCGCCGCCAACGGCCGGAGCACCCTTTTCAAGCTGCTTGATGCCAAGGCTGATGCGTTCCTTCTCGACATCGACGTCGAGCACGACGACCTGCACGGCCTCGCCCTTGCGGTGGAGGTGCAGCGCTTCTTCGCCCGAGATGCCCCAGGCGATGTCCGACATGTGGACCATGCCGTCGACGTCGCCGGGCAGGCCAACAAACAGACCGAATTCGGTCGCATTCTTGACTTCGCCTTCAACGACCGAACCAACGGGATGTTCATCGGCGAACGCGCCCCAGGGGTTCGACTGAGCCTGCTTTAGGCCCAGCGAGATGCGGCGCTTGTCGCTGTCGACTTCGAGGACGATGACATCGACTTCCTGGCTGGTCGAAACGATCTTGCCGGGATGGACGTTCTTCTTGACCCACGACATTTCGCTGACGTGGACCAGGCCTTCGATGCCGGCTTCCAGTTCGACGAACGCACCATAATCGGTGATGTTCGTGACCACACCCGACAGCTTGGCGCCGATGGGGTATTTGGCGGCGACGCCTTCCCACGGATCGCTTTCGAGCTGCTTCATGCCGAGGCTGATGCGCTGGGTGTCGCGGTTGATGCGGATGATCTGCACCTTGACCGTGTCACCGATGTTGATGACTTCGCTCGGGTGGTTGACGCGCTTGTAGCTCATGTCGGTGACATGGAGCAGGCCGTCGATGCCGCCGAGGTCAACGAACGCACCATAATCGGTGATGTTCTTGACGGCGCCTTCGATGATCTGACCTTCTTCGAGGTTCAGGATCAGGCCCGAGCGCTGTTCGGCGCGCGTCTCTTCGAGAATGGCGCGGCGCGACACGACGATGTTGCCGCGGCGGCGATCCATCTTGAGGATCTGGAAGGGCTGAGGCAGGTCCATGAGCGGACCGACATCGCGCACGGGGCGGATGTCGACCTGCGAACCGGGCAGGAACGCAACGGCGCCGCCGAGGTCGACGGTGAAGCCGCCCTTGACGCGGCCAAAGATGACGCCTTCGACGCGCGCTTCCTTGTTGAATTCTTCTTCCAGGCGGTCCCAGGCGGCTTCGCGGCGGGCGCGATCGCGGGACAGCATGGTTTCGCCATTGGCGTTTTCGACGCGGTCGACATAGACTTCGACTTCGTCGCCGACATTGATGTCGGCCTTCTGGCCCGGCATGGCGAATTCGCGAAGCGGCACGCGGCCTTCGCTCTTCAAACCAATGTCGATCACTGCCAGGTCGTTTTCGATCGCGGTCACGGTGCCCTTGACGACGCGGCCTTCAAAGCCGCCGTCGGCACCACCAAGCGATTCATCGAGCATCGCGGCGAAATCGTCGCGCGTCGGGAAAGCCGTAGTGGCCATAGAGATAATTTCCTTACTTCATTTGTTCCGGCCAAGCGGTTGGTTCCGCTGGTCTTGTGGCCGATCTGCCGTGCCTGCCGGATGCAAAGCGCAGCATCCTTCGGGCCTTAACGGACGGGGCAGGGGCAAAGCGAAAAGGGCGCGACGAGGTTGCCCCGTCACGCCCGACGCCCGGTTTCGGGCGGCGGTTGTCCGTGCCTCGACCGGCTGGAAAGCCCGTCGGACCGGGCGCCTATAGTCCGCAAACCCTGCAAACGCAAGGCGGAAAGCCCGCTTAGGCGCGGCCGCTTCGGCGCGCTTCGACGAAGGCGATGGCGGCGGCAATCGCGGCGTCGCGGGGCATGTCGCTGTTGTCGAGGAGCATCGCGTCGGGTGCGCGCAGCAATGGCGCATCAGCGCGCCCGGTGTCGCGCGCATCGCGGGCGTGGACGTCGGCGAGCACCGCGTCATAGGTCACATCGACGCCGCGCGACAGCATTTCGGCATGGCGGCGGCGGGCACGCTCGTCGGGGCTGGCGGTCACGAACAGTTTCGCATCGGCGTGCGGCGCGATGACAGTGCCGATGTCACGCCCGTCGAGAATGGCGCCGCCGGGCTGGTTCGCAAAATCGACCTGCCGCTGCAACAACGCGGCGCGCACCTGCGGATGCACCGACACGCGGCTGGCGAGGCCGCCGGTGCTCTCGTAGCGCAGGGCAGGATCATCCAGCAGCGCGTCGGCAAAGTCGCAGGCGGCAAGCGCATCGCTGGCGTTATCGGGATCGCCATGGTCAAGCTGGGTCTGATAACCGACCGCGCGATAAAGCAGGCCGGTGTCGAGGACAGGCAGGCCGAAATGATCGGCGAGCGCGCGGGCGATGGTGCCTTTGCCCGATGCGGTGGGACCGTCGACGGCGATGATCATCAGTTCATCTGGAACGCGTCGATACGCGCGCTCTTCAGTCGGTTGTTGGCATCGAAAAGCAATTTGATCCAGCCGCCGTTTTCGAACGATCCGCCGCACGATGCGACACCTTCGCCTTCGCCAGCCTGACCGGGCTCCAGGCAGTCGATCTTAATTTCGGGCAGAAAGGCGCGCACCTTGGTCAGAACGTCGTTGCGCGTCCGCGCGGTACCAATACCCAGCGCCGACAGGCTGGGGGTGGCCGCGCCGACATCGACGGCCTTGATCGCCAATATGTCGCCGCTGAAAATATGGACGACGCCGGCATCGTCCTGCCATTCACAGGAAAAGCCATTGTCATCGTCGCACACATCGCCGTTGGTCAGTCGGCCGATCGCCTGCGGCGTGCTGGGCAGATTGAGCGGATAGCGCGAGAAGCTGGCATCGGCGCGGTCGAACGGATCGGCGATCTGATCTTTGGCATGAGCGGCGCCGCATGACAGCGCCAGAAGCAGCGCGGCAGCGATCGAGGCGGCGGGAGCAAATTTCATCGTCGGTAAATCCTCAAGGTCATGTTCGGGAATCGGGTTGTCCGGTGGCGCGAGATTGCATCGGTTGCGGCGCGCCGTCGATGATCAAAATCACAGCGCCGTTATCCGCCGCCAGCCTGAAGCCCCTGAAGCAGCGTTTCAAAATTGGGAAAGCTTGTCGCGACCGGCGCGATGTCATCGATGGTGACCGGCGCGCGGCTGACGAGACCCGCCACCGCAAAGCTCATGCAGATGCGGTGGTCGAGGTGCCCCGCGATGGTCGCGCCGCCGGGCAATGGATCCCCGCCGGTGCCGTCGATGATCAGGCCGTCATCCGTCTCGTCGACCCGCGCGCCGATCGCCCGTAGGCCTGTCATCATCACCGCCAGGCGGTCGCTTTCCTTGACGCGAAGTTCGTCCAGCCCGGTCGTCGTCGTCCGGCCCTGCGCCAACGCGGCGGCGACGAACAGGACCGGAAATTCGTCGATCATGCTAGGGGCGACGGCGGGGTCGACGTCGATGCCTTTCAGGACACTGTGGCGCACGCGCAGGTCAGCGACGGGCTCACCGCCCACTTCGCGGGGATCGATCAGTTTGATGTCGCCGCCCATAGCCTTCAGTACGTCCACCAGGCCCGCGCGCGTCGGATTGAGCCCGACGTTGGTGATGGTGACGTCGGAACCCGGGACGAGCAGCGCGGCAACGATGAAGAACGCAGCCGATGAGGGGTCGCCGGGGACGATGATCGTCTGCGGCTTCAATTCGGCTTCACCGCGAACGCGGATGTGGCGGGTGCCGTCGGCGTCGGTTTCGACGGTGAGGTCGGCGCCGAAGCCGCGTAGCATGCGTTCGCTATGGTCGCGGGTCGGGACGGGTTCGATCACTTCGGTGATCCCCGGGGTGTTGAGCCCGGCAAGCAGCACGGCGCTTTTCACCTGCGCCGAGGCGACGGGAAGGCGGTAGGCGAAGGGAATGGCGGGGGCGAGGCCGCGCACCATTAGCGGCAGGCGACCACCGGGAGAGGCGGAGATGTCGGCGCCCATCGCGCTCAGCGGATCGATGACGCGGCCCATCGGGCGGCCCGACAGGCTGGCATCGCCGACGAAGGTCGCGGTGATCGGGTGGGTCGCCACCAGCCCCATGAGCAGCCGCGTCGAGGTGCCGCTGTTCCCCATGTCGAGCGCCTCGCGCGGCTGAAGGAGCCCGCCGACCCCGACGCCGTGGATGCGCCATTCGCCGTCGTCCCGGCGTTCGATGCTGGCCCCCATCGCCCGCATCGCGGCGGCGGTGGCGAGCACGTCGTGTCCCTCGAGCAGCCCGGTGACGCGGCTTTCACCCACCGCCAGCGCCGACAGCATCAGCGCGCGATGCGAGATGCTCTTGTCACCCGGAATCGCGATCCTACCTTGAAGCGGGACGGAAGCGGAAAAGCTGCGCGGGGTGGCGATTTCACTGGTCATGGCGAGCGGCTTTTGACAGCGGCCTTGCAATCTGGCAAGGCGCACGCCGATTTGATGGATGCCGCGCAGGCAATCGTCGCTTTCCTGAAATTCTAATCTCTTTCCAGAAGGTTATGAGGAATTTATGATAAAGGCTGAATGGGGCACGAAACGTAGCTGCCCGAAATGCGCCACCCGATTCTATGATTTGACCAAGGATGACCCGGTCAACTGCATCAATTGCGGTTACAACTGGATTCCGGAATCGGTGCTGAAATCGAAACAGTCCACGCCGTTCGAAGCCGAAAAGCCCGGCAAGGTCGTCAAGGAAGAGGTGGTCGTCGACGAGGATCTGGATCTGGACGTCGATGTCGACGAGGACAATGACTCGCCCGACAATGACGTCGACCTGGGCGGCGACGACGATCTGGGCGTCGCGACCGCGGACGACGACGTTCCTGAAACCTGATTTATTCGCAAGGGGCCAAAAAAGCATCATGCAGATGCATTTGGCCCCTTGCATCGACCGGCCGCACTGTTAAAGGCGGCAGCCCGATTGCTCTTCCAGAGGGCAATCGAGTGAAGATGTGGGGCCTTAGCTCAGCTGGGAGAGCGCCTGCATGGCATGCAGGAGGTCAGCGGTTCGATCCCGCTAGGCTCCACCATTTCTTCAAAATTTCCTCCATCAAACGGTCAAGGCTGGGCTGGCGCGAGCTTGATCTCGCCGAAAACATCCTTGAGCAGCGCCTCTGCTTTGCCGAGCGCGACCGGCGGCGCCTTGCCCGCAAAGGTTTTACCGCGCACCGCATAATTCAGCGTATAAATCGTGTCGGCATCGCGGAAAATCAGGATGAAATCCTGCTCGCCCGCTCCGGCGAGCGCCTCCGGATACGCCCCCGGAGGAAGCGAAGCACAGCCGTTGAGTATCAAGCTGCGCATGACGCCGCCCGCGAGCGCTTTTTCGCCATTGTCCTGATAAATCGGGCCGACCTTGCACGCGGCGGGATAGAAGGCCTGGCGCGCAATCTGCGCCGTCGGCAGCGGCGATGCACCAAGCCCGCGATACGCCTGGATCGTGACCAGCCGCGTCCAGTTGGCGACCGTCTCGCCGCGCGGCGTATATTCGATCAGCCTGTTGGTCCCATTATCCTGGTCGTTTGCACGCACCATATCGGCGGGCAAGGTAAAGGTCAGTATGCGACCATACAGCGGAACGCTTTCCGGCGCGCCCTGAGCGATGGCGCCATGGGGCAAAGCCAAAAGGAAAAGCGCCAGTCCGGTGGCGATCGGCTTCATATCCTGCTCCCTGTTGCCGGCCCGCGCCGGTCGTTGCTATGCGGCCGCCTCGTCCTTGTCGAAGAGGGGTTCCATCTTGATCGGATCGGCAAGGGTGATGCGATCGAGGATCGACGCGGTGTCGTCGCGGACCTTCAGCATCAAGCTGCGCATCCTGCATTCGGGCTCCGGCAGGCAATTCTTGCAATGTTCATGGGCGTTGCGCGCGGCGCAGGGAACCAGCGCTAGCGACCCGCGCGTCAACCGCACCAGATCACCATAGCTGATGTCGATCGGGGGCAGCGCCAGCTGATAGCCGCCATCGCGCCCGCGCTGCGAAATCAGCAAACCCTCGCGCGCCATTTCCGACAGGATCACCGTCAGAAATTTGGGAGGAATATTTTGCGCGTCCGCAATATCCGCCAGCTGGACCTGCCCCTTGCCCCAATGGTCGGCAAGATGCTGGAACGCGCGGATTGTGTAACGGGTCTTTTGCGAAAGCATGGCCGGGTTACTGTGACATATTCAGGCTTAATTCAACCTGTCTGGAAGAGATTTCCACAAGAGTTGATGAAAATCACAGCGGATGGCATGAACCGCCGTTAAAGGGGTCGCATGGCTGCCCGGTTTCGGGCGCGGCAAGGGTGGATGGAATGATGCGTAGAATATTGGCTGCACCGGCCGTGTTGGCGGCCTGTCTTCTCGCCGTGGCGCCCGCGCAGGCGCAATTCGGCGGACTGCTTCGCAAGGTGACGACACCGGCGCCGAAGCCGAGCGATGACAGCAAAGGCGGCTGCCCAAAGGGAAAAAAGGGCAACAGCATTGGCCGCAACATCCTGGGCAATGTGATCAATGACGCGGTCGGCGACGCTGCCAGCAAGGCGGGCGTGTACAGCTATGTGCCGATCGGCGAGGTGAGCGGGACGCTGACCGATGCGATCGCATGCCGGCTGGATCCCGCCGAACAGGTTCAGGCCGCCGCGGCGACCGAGGAGGTGACGCGCGGTGAGGCAGTGGGGGCGACCGCCAACTGGACCAGTTCGACGCGTCCCGAAGTCAGCGGATCGTCGACGGTGGCAGCGCGAAGCGACCTGTCTGACGGCACCCGCTGTATGAACGTAACCGACATCATCATCGTCGAGGGCGAGGAAACGCGGGTGAGCAAGAAGATGTGCAAGGAAGCGGGTGCATCGCGCTATGTCCTCGCCGCCTAGGATCGTTCGCCTTGTTCTGGCGGCGGGGCTGCTGGCCAGTCTGACCGGCGCTGCCAAGGTCAAGATGGACCCGGCCAACCCGACCTGTCCGGCGGCGCCCGACTGGTCGACCAACGCGACGATGCAACTGACCCCCGTCGTCAAAGGCGGCATCAAGGTGCTTCTCGCCGAAGGGCGGATCGACGCTGGGCTGCCCGACAGGTTGAAGGCGGCGCTCACCGCCAATCCCGACGTCGGCGAAGTGTGGCTGCGCTCGCCCGGCGGCGATGCGCGCGCGGGCAATGCCGCGGGGCGGATCATCCGGTCGAACTTTGGGTTGATGACGCGAATTCCGTCGGACTGGGCCTGTTTCAGCGCCTGCAATTTCATCTTCATGGGCGGCCAGCCGCGGGTGATCGATCCCGGCGGGCTGTTCATCGTCCACATGTTCACCCGCACCGGCGATCGCAGCGCGATCGACATGAGCGTCGCCATGGGCACTGATGCCACCAAGGAGTTGATCGGCGACATCGAACAGGATGCCGCGCTGCTCGCCAGCGAAGACAATGATTTCCTGATCCGCATGGGCGTGTCGCGCAAGCTGCTGACCGAGGTGATGTATCAGCAAAAGGCGCTGGCCAACGCCGATGACAAATCGACGCGGCGCTGCCTGACCCAGGCCGAGGTCAAATCCTATAACGTTGCAAATAACAACGAATAGGATAGGCTGCCTCTCAAAATAGGAGAGGCTGCCATGAACGAGATGACGCACGATCACGCCACATTCCGGTCGATGATCGACGGAAAGCAGGAAGACTGGGACATCATCGCGCGCGAGCAGAAAGAGTTCGCGCCGCAGAACGGCAAGCGCATCCTCGATCATCTGAAGCTGCTCGGCGGCGATTATGGCGGCTTTCCGGTCGACCGGCTGGAGCATTGTCTGCAGACCGCGACCAGAGCGCACAGGGATGGCCGCGACGAAGAATATGTCGTCATGGCGTTGCTCCACGACATTGGCGACACGCTGGGCGCGTTCAACCATCCGGATGTTGCGGCGGCGATTCTGAAACCGTTTCTGTCAGAAGAGAATCTGTTCATCGTCCAGCATCACGGCATTTTCCAGGGCCATTATTTCTTCCATTATATCGGCCTGGACCGCGACATGCGCGACCAGTTCAAGGACAGTCCGCATTATGCGGCGTGCGCCCATTTTTGCGAAGCCTACGACGCGCCGGCGTTCGACCCTGCATATGAGAGCGAGCCGCTGGAATTCTTCGAGCCGATGGTGATGCGGGTCTGCGGCTATCCGAAGAACAGCATCTATAAAAAGGTGATGGTCGAGGAAGCGGCGGAGTAAGAGAAAGGCAACAACAGAAATCCGTTCGCATCGAGCGAAGTCGAGATGCCCCTCAATCTTGCGCTTTCCCGATGGGTGTCTCGACTTCGCCCGACACGAACGTGATGGCGGTTAGGGCTTACTTCCCCTTGAACGCCGACTTGCGCTTCTCGACGAACGCCAGCACGCCCTCAACCGCGTCGGCGCTGTTACCTGCGATGAACTGGCCTTTCGCCTCGGCATCGAGCGTTTCCGAATAGCTTTGCGAGAGACCGTCGCGCAGCACCTTGCGCATCGTGCCGAGCGAAACCGTCGGACCGTTCGCGAGGCGCGTTGCAAGCGCGCTAGCCTCGGTCAACAGGTCGGCATCCTCGACGCACTTATAGACCATGCCCCAGTCGGCGGCCTGTTCGCCCGAAATCTTCTCGCCCAGCATCATCATCTGCGTCGCGCGCGGCAGGCCGATCAGGCGCGGCAACAGCCATGAAGAGCCGCCGTCGGGGACGAGGCCGATGTTGACGAAGGCCTGGAGGAAATAGGCGCTTTTGCCCGCGATCGTGAAATCGCCCGACAGCGCGAAGCTGCACCCGACCCCGGCGGCAGGACCGTTGACCGCGGTGACGACCGGAATATCGAGGTTGGCGAGCGCGAGCAGCATCGGGTTATAATGGTTGCGCAAGGCTTTGCGGCTGTTCGCGCCGCCGCCGACCGCCGACGCGGAACGGTCGCCGCCGAGGTCGGCGCCCGAACAAAAGCCGCGGCCTTCGCCGGTGATCAACAGCGCGCGGGCGCCAAGCGAGGGGAGATAGTCGAGCGCGGTGCGGATCTCATCGGCCATTGCGGGCGGCATCGAATTGAGCCGGTCGGGGCGGTTGAGCGTGATCGTCGCGACATTGTCGCTGATCTCGAGTTTGATCGTGTCGAAGGTCGGGATGTCGGTCATGGGGAAGAATCCTCTCGCAGGCGCTTTACCTTTACGTTCACGTAAAGATGTGACTCATTTAGGGGGCGAGTGCAAGAGGGAAGGGCGGGAAAGGGGCGACTGTTTTCGACCGATTGCGAGCGTTCTCTTCTCCCCTTCCGCAGGCGAGAGGTGTTGGAGGCGGGCAGGTCGCACCGCAAAACCCACCTCGCAAAACGGACCTCGATAGTCTTGCCAACCCGACCCGCCGCCGTTGACACTGCGCCCCCCCGACCCTATATGCCCGCTTCACCCCATCGTCCGAGATAGAGTCCGCCTTGCGCAGCGGATTGTACGGATAGGTCGATGGGGATTTCGACAGGCGTTGGAAAGCTGCGGTAAACCGGCAACGGTTGCCTGCGGCTTTTTTCGCGTCGAAGCGTCCGCGATTTGGATTTTTGACAGGCGAGACAATCACTTATGGCGACCAAAGCGAAGTCGGTGGGCAAAGCCCTCGAAGCAACCGCAAGCAAGCGCATCCGCAAGCTGTTCGGCAACATCCACGAAGCGGTGGAGATGCCCAACCTCATCGAGGTGCAGCGCGAATCCTATGAGCAGTTTTTGCGGTCCGACCCGTCGGTCGGTTATGTTTCGGGCCTGGAAAAGACGCTGCGCAGCGTGTTCCCGATCCGCGATTTCGCCGGCACCGCCGAGCTGGACTTCGTTCATTACGAACTCGAAGCGCCGAAGTATGACGTCGACGAGTGCCGCCAGCGCGGCATTACCTATGCGGCGCCGATGAAGGTCACGCTGCGCCTGATCGTCTTTGAAGTCGACAGCGAAACCGACACCCGTTCGGTGCTCGATATCAAGGAGCAGGACGTTTACATGGGCGACATGCCCCTGATGACGGGCAACGGCACCTTCTTCGTCAATGGCACCGAGCGCGTTATCGTGTCGCAGATGCACCGTTCGCCGGGTGTGCTGTTCGATCATGACCGCGGCAAGACCCACTCGTCGGGCAAGTTCCTGTTCGCTGCCCGCGTCATTCCGTATCGCGGTTCGTGGCTCGATTTCGAATTCGACGCCAAGGACATCGTCAACGTCCGCATCGATCGCAAGCGCAAGCTGCCGGTCACCAGCCTCCTGTATGCGCTGGGCATGTCGGGCGAGGAAATCCTCAACCATTTCTATGATCGTCTGGTCTTCGAACGCGATGCAAGCGGCTGGAAAGTGCCGTTCATGGTCGAAAACTGGCGTGGGTCGAAGCCGGCGTTCGACGTCGTCGACGCCAAGACCGGCGAAGTCGTGTTCGCGGCAGGTCACAAGATCAGCCCGCGTCTGGCCAACAAGGCTGCCAAGGACGGTCTCGACACGCTGTTGATCCCGACCGAGGAAATCTTTGGCCGTTATTCGGCTTATGATCTGGTCAACGACGCCACCGGCGAGATTTACATCGAAGCCGGCGACGAAGTGTCGGCCGAAAATCTGGAAAAGATCGATGGTGCCGGGCTCGACAAGCTGGTGCTGCTCGACATCGACCACAACAACACCGGTCCGTGGATCCGCAACACGCTGAAGGCCGACAAGGCCGAAGATCGCGATCAGGCATTGAGCGACATCTACCGCGTCATGCGCCCCGGCGAACCGCCGACGCGCGAAACCGCCGAAGCGTTGTTCGGCGGGCTGTTCTTTGACGCCGAGCGTTACGACCTGTCTGCCGTGGGCCGCGTCAAGCTGAACATGCGCCTGGGCCTCGACGTCGAGGACACGGTCACCACGTTGCGCAGCGACGACATTCTGGCCGTCGTGAAGGAACTGGTGAACCTGAAGGACGGCAAGGGCGAAATCGACGACATCGATAACCTTGGTAACCGTCGTGTCCGTTCGGTCGGTGAGCTGCTGGAAAACCAGTATCGCGTCGGCCTGCTCCGCATGGAGCGCGCGGTGAAGGAGCGCATGAGCTCGGTCGATGTGTCGACCGTCATGCCGAACGACCTGATCAACGCGAAGCCCGCGGTTGCCGCGGTGCGCGAATTCTTTGGTTCGTCGCAGCTTTCGCAGTTCATGGATCAGACCAATCCTTTGTCGGAAGTCACCCACAAGCGCCGCGTGTCGGCGCTCGGGCCGGGCGGTCTGACGCGCGAGCGCGCAGGCTTTGAAGTCCGCGACGTTCACCCGACCCACTATGGCCGTATCTGTCCGATCGAAACGCCAGAAGGCCCGAACATCGGCCTGATCAACTCGCTCGCCACCTTTGCGCGGGTGAACAAGTACGGCTTTATCGAAACCCCGTACCGCAAGATCATCGACGGCAAGGTCACGACCGACGTCGTTTATCTGTCGGCGATGGAGGAGCAGAAGCACACGGTCGCGCAGGCCAACGCCGACCTCAACCCCGACGGCAGCTTTATCGACGAGCTGATCTCGGCGCGTGAAGCCGGCGAGTTCCTGATGGCGCCGAAGGATCAGATCACGTTGATGGACGTGTCGCCGAAGCAGCTGGTTTCGGTCGCCGCGTCGCTGATCCCGTTCCTGGAAAACGATGACGCCAACCGCGCGTTGATGGGATCGAACATGCAGCGTCAGGCTGTGCCGCTGCTCCGGGCCGAAGCGCCTGTGGTCGGCACCGGCATGGAAGAGACCGTCGCCCGCGATTCAGGCGCTGCGATCGCGGCGCGCCGCGGCGGCGTGATCGATCAGGTCGATGCGACGCGTATCGTGATCCGTGCGACCGATATGGTCGAACCCGGCAAGTCGGGCGTCGACATCTATCGCCTGCAAAAGTTCCAGCGTTCGAACCAGAACACCTGCATCAACCAGCGTCCGCTGGTGAAGGTGGGTGAGATCGTTCGCACTGGCGATATCATCGCCGACGGTCCGTCGACCGAGCTGGGCGAACTGGCGCTGGGCAAGAATGTGCTCGTCGCGTTCATGCCGTGGAACGGCTATAACTATGAGGATAGTATCCTCATCAGCGAACGTATCGTGAAGGACGACGTCTTCACCTCGATCCACATCGAGGAATTCGAAGTCACCGCGCGCGATACGCGCCTTGGCCCAGAAGACATCACGCGCGACATTCCGAACGTCGGCGAGGAAGCGCTTCGCAACCTCGACGAAGCGGGCATCGTCTATATCGGCGCCGAAGTCGGCCCGGGCGACATTCTGGCCGGCAAGATCACCCCCAAGGGTGAATCGCCGATGACGCCGGAAGAAAAGCTGCTGCGCGCGATCTTTGGTGAAAAGGCCAGCGACGTGCGCGACACCTCGCTTCGCCTGCCGCCGGGCGTGTCGGGCACCGTCGTCGAAGTCCGCGTCTTCAACCGTCACGGGATTGACAAGGACGAACGCGCGATTGCGATCGAACGCGAAGAAATCGAGCGTTTGAAGCAGGATGCCGACGACGAGCGCGCGATCCTCAACCGTGCGACCTTCTCCAGCCTCAAGGATATCCTGATCGGTCAAGCGACCAGCGCGGTGCCGAAGGGGCTGAAGAAAGGCGACGTCGTCACCGAAGAAATGCTGACCGAACTCGATCGTGCCGACTGGTGGAAGCTGGCGGTTGTCGAGGACAACAGCCAGACCGCTTTGGAAGCGATCAAGGCGCAGTATGACGACGCGATCAAGCGCATCAACGCGAAGTACGAAGATCGCGTCGAAAAGCTGCAGCGCGGCGACGAACTCGCGCCGGGTGTGCTCAAGATGGTCAAGGTCTTCGTCGCGGTGAAGCGCAAGCTGCAGCCGGGCGACAAGATGGCCGGCCGCCATGGCAACAAGGGCGTCATTTCGCGCATGCTGCCGGTCGAAGACATGCCGTTCCTGGAAGACGGCACCCATGTCGACATCGTGCTGAACCCACTGGGCGTGCCGTCGCGCATGAACGTCGGGCAGATCCTGGAAACCCACCTTGGTTGGGCTTCGCGCGGTCTGGGGCAGAGGGTGACGCAGGCACTCGACGAATGGCGCGATGCCAATCCCGATGTGACCAGCGGCCAGATGCCGGAAGCGGTGCGCGATGCGCTGGTCCATGTGTATGGCGATGGTTATGCCGACGACATCAAGGGCCGCGACGCCGATAACATCGTCGAAATGGCCGAAAACCTGCGGGTTGGCGTGCCGTTCGCGACGCCGGTCTTCGATGGCGCCAAGGAAGCCGATGTGACCAACATGCTGACCCTCGCGGGTCTGGATGAATCGGGTCAGTCGGACCTGTACGACGGCCGCACCGGCGATCGTTTCGATCGCAAGGTGACGGTGGGCTACATCTATATGTTGAAGCTCCATCACTTGGTCGACGACAAGATCCACGCGCGGTCGATCGGTCCCTACAGCCTCGTCACTCAGCAGCCGCTGGGCGGTAAGGCGCAGTTCGGTGGCCAGCGCTTCGGGGAAATGGAGGTCTGGGCGCTCCAGGCCTATGGCGCGGCGTACACGCTCCAGGAAATGCTGACGGTGAAGTCCGATGACGTGATCGGCCGCACCAAGGTTTACGAAGCGATCGTCAAGGGTGACGACACCTTCGAGGCCGGCATTCCCGAAAGCTTTAACGTGCTTGTCAAGGAAATGCGCTCGCTGGGCCTCAACGTCGAACTGTCATCCCATGCGGATGAAGATCCCGACGAACGGCCCGACGCGCTTCCCGAAGCCGCCGAGTAAAACGATATTGCCTCACCCCTCTCGCGGCGCGCGAGAGGGGCAGCGGAGCTAAATTATGAACCAGCTTACCAACTTCATGAACCCGGTCGCGAAGCCCGAAACCTTTGACATGATCAAGATCGGCATCGCGAGCCCCGAGCGTATCCGCTCATGGTCGTTCGGCGAGATCAAGAAGCCCGAAACCATCAACTATCGCACGTTCAAGCCCGAGCGTGACGGCCTGTTCTGTGCGCGCATCTTTGGTCCGATCAAGGATTATGAATGCCTGTGCGGCAAGTATAAGCGCATGAAATACAAGGGCATCGTCTGCGAAAAATGCGGTGTCGAAGTCACGGTGACCAAGGTCCGCCGCGAGCGCATGGGCCATATCGAGCTCGCCGCGCCGGTCGCGCACATCTGGTTCCTGAAGTCGCTGCCGTCGCGCATCGGCCTGCTGCTCGACATGCAGCTCAAGCAGCTTGAGCGCGTCCTGTATTTCGAAGCCTATATCGTGCTTGAGCCCGGCCTGACCCCGCTCGAGAAGTTCCAACTGCTGACCGAAGACGAGCTGCTCGACGCGCAGGACGAATATGGCGAAGACGCCTTTTCGGCCGGCATCGGCGCCGAGGCGATCCGCGTCCTGCTCGAGAACCTCGATCTGCAGCAGGAACGCACCGATCTGATGGAAGATCTGGCGACGACCAAGTCGGAGCTGAAGCCCAAGAAGATCATCAAGCGTCTGAAGGTTGTCGAAAGCTTCATCGATTCGGGCAACCGCCCCGAATGGATGATCCTGGAAGTCGTCCCCGTGATCCCGCCCGAACTGCGCCCGCTGGTGCCGCTCGACGGCGGCCGCTTTGCGACGTCGGATCTCAACGATCTGTATCGCCGTGTGATCAACCGGAACAACCGTTTGAAGCGCCTGATGGAACTGCGCGCGCCGGACATCATCGTCCGCAACGAAAAGCGCATGCTGCAGGAAGCCGTTGACGCCCTGTTCGACAACGGCCGCCGCGGCCGCACGATCACGGGTGCCAACAAGCGCCCGCTGAAGTCGCTGTCCGACATGCTCAAGGGCAAGCAGGGCCGCTTCCGTCAGAACCTGCTCGGCAAGCGCGTCGACTATTCGGGCCGTTCGGTCATCGTGACCGGTCCCGAACTCAAGCTGCACCAGTGCGGCCTGCCGAAGAAGATGGCGCTCGAGCTGTTCAAGCCGTTCATCTATGCGCGCCTCGACGCCAAGGGTCTTTCGATGACCCTGAAACAGGCGAAGAAGTGGGTTGAGAAGGAACGCAAGGAAGTCTGGGACATCCTCGACGAAGTCATTCGCGAGCACCCGGTCCTGCTGAACCGCGCCCCGACGCTTCACCGCCTGGGCATCCAGGCGTTCGAACCCGTGCTGATCGAGGGCAAGGCAATCCAGCTGCACCCGCTGGTCTGCGCCGCGTTCAACGCCGACTTCGACGGCGATCAGATGGCCGTTCACGTCCCGCTGAGCCTTGAGGCCCAGCTGGAAGCGCGCGTGCTGATGATGTCGACCAACAACATCCTGAGCCCCGCGAACGGCAAGCCGATCATCGTGCCGTCGCAGGACATGGTGCTGGGTCTCTATTATCTGTCGATGGAGCGTCCCGGTGAGCCGGGCGAAGGCATGCTGCTGGCCGACATGGCCGAAGTGCATCAGGCGCTGTTTATCGGTGCCGTGACCTTGCACACCAAGGTGACCAGCCGCGTCCCGCAGACCGATGAGAAGGGCAATGAATATTTTCAGCGCTTCGAGACGACTCCGGGCCGCATGCTGATCGCCGAATGCCTGCCGAAATCGCACACGGTGCCGTTCGACGTCGTAAACCGCCTTCTGACCAAGAAGGAAATCGGCGACGTGATCGATCAGGTCTATCGTCACACCGGCCAGAAAGAGACCGTGTTGTTCGCCGACGCCATCATGGCACTGGGCTTCCGCAACGCGTTCAAGGCTGGCATCAGCTTCGGCAAGGATGACATGATCATTCCGGCGTCGAAGGTGAAGACCGTCGACGACACCCGCGCTTTGGTGAAGGATTTCGAGCAGCAGTATCAGGACGGCCTGATCACGCAGCAGGAAAAGTACAACAAGGCGATCGACGCCTGGTCGCAGTGCGGCGACAAGGTCGCGAACGCGATGATGGACGAAATCCGCGCCGAACCGAAGGACCCGAAGACGGGCCGTCTGGCCCCGATCAACTCCATCTATATGATGGCGCACTCGGGTGCCCGTGGTTCGCAGGCGCAGATGAAGCAGCTTGCCGGCATGCGCGGCCTGATGGCCAAGCCGTCGGGCGAGATCATCGAAACGCCGATCATCTCGAACTTCAAGGAAGGCTTGACCGTTCTCGAGTATTTCAACTCGACCCACGGTGCCCGTAAGGGTCTGGCCGATACGGCGCTCAAGACGGCAAACTCGGGTTATTTGACCCGTCGTCTGGTCGATGTGTCGCAGGATTGCGTTGTGATCGAGGAAGATTGCGGCACCGAACGCGGCATGGAAATGCGTGCGATCATTCAGGGCGGTTCGACGATCGCCTCGCTGGGTGAGCGCATCCTGGGCCGTACGACGCTGGAAGATGTCGTCGACAAGGACGGCAATGTGCTCGCTCCGGTCGGCACCTTGCTCGACGAACCGACGACGCAGCGGATCGAAGATGCCGAAGTTCAGTCGGTCAAGATCCGTTCGCCGCTGGTCTGCGAAGCGGTGCTGGGGGTTTGCGGCAAATGCTATGGCCGCGATCTGGCCCGCGGTACCCCGGTGAACATCGGTGAAGCGGTCGGCGTTATTGCCGCCCAGTCGATCGGTGAACCCGGCACCCAGCTGACGATGCGGACGTTCCACATCGGCGGCGCGGCGCAGGTCAACGAACAGTCGAACGTCGAATCCATCTCGGACGGCACGATCGAATATCGTGACATGCCGACGATCGTCGATCAGCGTGGACGCCGTCTGGCGCTGGCGCGTTCGGGCGAAGTCGCGGTGATCGATAGCGAAGGCCGCGAGCGCGCGTCGCACAAACTGCCTTATGGTGCGCATATCCTCCACAAGGATGGCGACAAGATCAAGAAGGGCGAGCGGATTGCCGAATGGGATCCGTTCACCATGCCGCTGATCACCGAAAAGCAGGGCATCGTGAAATATCAGGATCTGGAAGATACCAAGACCCTGATCGAACAGGTCGACGAAGCGACGGGCATCGCCCAGCGCGTCGTGATCGAATATCGTTCGGCGGGCCGTGCCAAGAAGGAAGACCTTCAACCGCGCCTGACTTTACTCGACGACGCGTCGGGTGAAGCCGCGCGCTATCTGCTCGCGGTCGGCACGATGTTGTCGGTCGAGGACGGTCAGACGGTGCAGGCGGGCGACGTTCTGGCCCGTGTCAGCCGCGAAGCGTCGAAGACGCGCGACATCACCGGTGGTCTGCCGCGGGTGGCCGAGCTGTTCGAAGCGCGTATTCCGAAGGATAACAGCGTTATCGCAAAGATCAGCGGACGCATTGAATTCGTCAAGGATTACAAAGCGAAGCGCAAGATTGCGATCGTGCCGGAAGAAGGCGATCCGATCGAATACCTCATTCCCAAGTCGAAGGTGCTGGAAGTGCAGGAAGGCGATCAGGTCAAGCGCGGCGATGCGCTGATCAGCGGTTCGCCGAACCCGCACGACATCCTGGACGTCATGGGCGTCGAGGCGCTTGCCGAATATCTGGTCGCGGAAATCCAGGAGGTTTACCGTCTGCAGGGCGTGAAGATCAACGATAAGCATATCGAAGTGATCGTTCGCCAGATGCTGCAGAAGGTCGAGATCACCGACGGCGGCGACACGACGCTGCTGCCGGGCGAACAGCTCGATTATCTGGAGATGATGGAATATAACGCCAAGCTGCCCAAAAATGGCAAGCCTGCCGACGGTCGCCCGGTTCTGCTGGGTATCACCAAGGCGAGCCTGCAGACGCGCAGCTTCGTTTCGGCGGCATCGTTCCAGGAGACGACCCGCGTTCTCACCGAGGCTTCGGTGCAGGGCAAGATCGACTCGCTGATCGGGCTGAAGGAAAACGTCATCGTCGGCCGCCTGATCCCGGCGGGTACCGGCGCCGCGATGAACCGCGTCCGCGTCACCGCGTCGAGCAAGGATGCCGCGCTGCGCGCATCGATGC
Source organism: Sphingopyxis sp. (assembly GCF_965279725.1). Taxonomy (GTDB): domain Bacteria; phylum Pseudomonadota; class Alphaproteobacteria; order Sphingomonadales; family Sphingomonadaceae; genus Sphingopyxis. The sequence goes on along the minus strand of NZ_CBDIIL010000001.1, from coordinate 216,397 downwards.
GCGCCGCGAGCCAGGTGGACCTTATCGCACCGGCCAGCGCCGCTGCCGAGCATGCCGCCGAACTGGCGCAAGGCCCGGAAGCCGCGATGGGCGACGATCCGCTCGGCAAGGTCCAGGGCGAAGACTTCACGACCGATGACGTGATGGTCGAAGATCGTCCGGAGGGTGAGGGCGAGGCGTAAGCTTCCGCGCTGCCTTTGGCTGACAGAAATGAGCCCCGCCTGAGCGATCCGGCGGGGCTTTTTCTTTCAGATTGTCCGTCGAATGTTGGCCGCTCGATCTCCGGTGGAAAGGAGCTGAAGCTCCCCGTCACATATGATCAGACCTCGTCGGACCAATTCCCGAAGGCGCCAAAACAAAAAATCGTCGCTTGCTGATCTGCGGCTGTCGAAGGAGGCCGCTATGGCGTGGCCCACGACACGTCGCCAATTTGTATCATAGGAAGGGCAATGTTCGAGCAACAAATCGTCGAAATAGCTCTCGTGGACGCTCTGGATGGCGCCGCCTTCGACAATGCGAAGAAGGGCGTTTTCAATCATCAGTTGAAACCATCGGCCACCAGGAAAGCGCCCATCGTCCCGTCGGACACGCGTGCAACCGTCGAATAGCTCTGCCATCATGTCTTCATTCAGCTCTCCGAGGCCAAACGGAGCCTGATTTTTCCAACTCGCTGAAAGCGGGTAGTCCGCGATCACCATTTCCGCTTCGATGCCATCGAATTGTGATAGAAACCAATAGAGACCAGACTGTTCGGCTGCGGAGTGAGGAGCAATCCAGATCAGCCGCTCAGGATCTCGTTCAACCGCCGTCCAGAACTCGGACACATGCTTGCTGATCCAATCGCGGTTCTCAAAGCCAGTGGGCGCATTTTGGTTGAGCCAATTTTCTCGCTCTTTCAACGACGTCGCTATCGGACCCCAATCAAGTGATTCCGTGAGATCAACAACCTGCTCTCGCAACCCACGTCTGCGAAGCAATTGCCGCAAGGTGCCGGCCGCTGACGAACTGAAAACGATGTGGATCATCGGGTTTCCTTATGTGCCACCGATAAACGAATGGAAAAGGGCCCACCGGGGTGGCCGGTGAGCCCTTGGTTGCTTGGGAATGTGCGGGCCGGGGTGACTGCGCCTGAAAGGCGTCCGGCCCTTATGCTGCCTCCTACGGCGCGAGGATCGCGACGGCGAGGTACAGCAGCAGTGGCAGGCCGAAGCCCAGAAGCGTCAAGGCGACAAAGCCGACGCGCGTCCACAAGACGTCGATGCCGAACTGGTCTGCCATCCCGGCGCAGACACCGAAGATCACACCATCGCGACGATTCTTGCGAAAACCCTGTTTCATTTCTTTCCTTTCCATCCCGGCCAGCGGCCGGCGTTTTATGCGCCGCGGCTGATCAGGCGACCAAGCCGCTCGGGCCGACAGCGGCGATGAACATGATCGAGCAATAAAGCGAAGCAACGGCTGCGATCGCGTAGCTCTTGAACGAGTCGACATTGAAATGGGCCATGATATTTTCCTTCCTTGAACCTTCCATCCGGTTATCCGGTGGATGCCGATACCAATGCAGAGACCGTGCCAAATTCATTCATTGGCGGTTAACCGCGGTTTGTGGGATTTTGATAGAAAGTTATAAAGAAAAAAATACGCCATAGTGGGGAAAAATGCCGTTATTTGAAAAAATATCATTCTCACTTGGACGGCGCGAAAAATGTTCGAGGCTGGCGCCGCCCCGGGCGCTGCGGTAGGCGGCATGCAGGATGACGCTGACCCGCCTTTCGCTGACCGATTTTCGCAATCACGCCGGGGCAGAGCTGGTCGCCGGGCCGGGGCTGGTCGCGCTGCACGGCGACAATGGCGCGGGTAAAACCAATATATTGGAGGCCATCTCGCTGCTGGCGCCGGGGCGCGGGCTGCGGCGCGCGGCGCTGAGCGATATGGTACGCGACAGCGCGACCGGCGGCTTTGCGGTGTTTGCCGAGGTGCTGGCGGGCGATGATCTGGCGCCGGTGTCGCTTGGCACTGGGATCGAACCCGCGCACCCCGGGCGGCGGATCGTGCGGATCAATGGGAGCGCCGCCGCCGCGGCGTCGCTTGGCGAATGGCTGGGGGTGCTGTGGCTGACCCCGGCGATGGATCGGCTGTTCGTCGAAACCGCCGGCAACCGGCGCCGCTTCCTCGACCGGCTGGTCCTCGCGCTCGACCCGCGCCACGCGCAGCACAGCAACCGGTATGACGCGGCGCTGCGCGCGCGCGGCAAGTTGCTCGCCGATCCGGGCAGCGCCGATCGGCAATGGCTGACCAGTCTGGAGGCGCAGCTTGCCGAACATGGTGCGGCGATGGATGCGGCGCGGCAAGCCACGCTGGCAGCGCTGTCGGCAGAACTGGCCGATCAGCCCGATACCCCCTTTGCCCGCCCGCTGCTGACGCTAGTCGACAGCGAAGGTGCGGCGCGCGCCGCGCCGCATGACGTGGCGGCGTTGCAGGCGCTGTTTTCAGCGCGTCGCGGGATCGACGCGGCGGCCGGCCGTGCGACGGCGGGGCCGCACCGCGACGATTTGGTCGCGGTCCACGCTGCAACCGGCCGGGCGGCGGCGCGCTGTTCGACCGGTGAACAAAAGGCGATGCTGCTGTCGCTGGTGCTGGCACACAGCGACTGCGTCGCCCGGGCGCGTGGGCAGCGACCGGTGCTGTTGCTCGACGAGGTCGCCGCGCACCTCGACCCGCTGCGGCGCGCGGCGCTCTATGCGCGATTGGCGGGCCAAGGAGGGCAGGCATGGCTGACCGGCACCGAGGCGGCGCTGTTCGCCGACATGCCCGGTCCGGTGACGCGATTCGTGATCGCGAGCGGCCGGATTGGTGGGGGCTAGTACATCTCGACCGTGATATTTGCGCCGATCCGGCGGTTTTTCAGGGTACGACGCGTTTCATGCCGCATTGCAATATATTTGCGCGGCGTTATGAATCTGATGGTGGATCAATAGAGTAGCGTAACGCCGGGTCGATCCTCGAATGCTTTTCCAGCCAGGGAGTATATTATGAATCTTTTCAAAAAGGCCGCGATTAGCCTCGCCGCCACGTCGTTGATTGCGGCGCCCGTCGCCGCTTCGGCCGCGCAGAGCGTCCGTGCTGCCTCGACCGTTGAAGGTCAGAGCGAAATGGAAGGCGAAACCAGCTGGATCTTTATCGCGCTGGCAGCGGTCGGTATCATCGTTGGGATCGTGCTGCTGACCGACGGCGACGACAGCCCGACCAGCCCGTAATCGGGTCTGCATATCCAAATTCTGCGGGGGCCGTGGACATTGTCCGCGGCCCCTTTGCTTTTGCCAGGGCGACATTCTTTAGATAGCCGTCCAGTAGGTGATCTCGCGTAGGTCGACGAATCCGGGGCTAAAGAATCTCGCGCACCAGATCCTGTGGGCGGCACAGCCGTACCCCCTTTTCGGTCTTGACGATCGGGCGTTCGACATAGGCGGGGTTGGCGGCCATCGCGGCGATAATCGCGTTTTCGCTGGCGGCGTATAGCCCGCGTTCCTGGGCATCGGTGCCGCGCAGCCGCAGCGCTTCGCGCGCCGTCAGGCCGGCGGCCGCGAACAGCTGGCGCAGCGTGTCGGCGGCATAGGGATTTTTCAGATATTCGACGACGGTCAGCTCGACACCGGACGTCTCTTGCAGGATCGCCAGCGTCTTGCGCGACGTGCCGCAGGCGGGGTTGTGCCAGATTGTTGCTTTCATGCCGCGGGTCCTAACGAAGCCCTTCTGGACCGTAAACCCGCTATTCATAGCATATATGGCACATTTGCCCGCATGATAGGGAGCCACCTGCTTGCCTTTCGCGGCGAACGCACGGCTTATGCAGAGTCGAGGGACCGTCAAAGGGCGGCCAGTGCGGGGTTGTTGTCAAAGTGAATGAATTGATCGATCGCAGGGCGTTACTTGCCGCGATGGCAGGGGCGGGGGCAATGGCCGCCGTACCCGCACGCGCGCAGCTGCCTAACTGGATTCAGCAGCCCGCAGCGCCGTTGCCACCGCCCGTCGACTATCTGGCCGTCGCGCGCAAGCAGTTGGCGATGCAAAGCCGCTTTATTCCTCAGACCGACCGCGTCGGCATCGTCGATTTCGGCCTGCCGTCATCTCGCCCGCGCTTTGCGCTGGTCGATATGATCGCGGGCAAGATCGAGATGTTCCCGGTCACCCATGGGCGCGGGTCTGACCCGCAGCATGACGGCTGGCTCAAAAGCTTTTCCAATCGCGTGGGCAGCCTGGCGACCTCGCGCGGCGGCTATCGCACCGGCGATTATTATTGGGGCGCCAACGGGTCGTCGATGCGGCTGGCGGGGCTGGAGCCCGACAACAACAATGCCGACATGCGCGCGATTGTGGTCCATGGCGCGTGGTACGCCGACCCGTCACTGATCGCGACGCAGGGCAAGCTGGGGCGCAGCGAAGGCTGCTTCGTCTTTGGCGAGGAATTGCTGCCGCAGATTCTCTATAAGATCGGGCCGGGGCGCCTGCTGTTCGCCGATCGGCTGAGCGAGATGCCGCCGGTGTCCGCGCCATTCCAGCTGCCGCCGGCCGATCCTCTGCCGGGGATGGAGAATCTTCGGCGAGCAAGCTCGTTCAGTGGGAATTTGCCGACAACCGCGGATTAGGTCCAGCGTCTGCTTTGGGTTGGGAAGCGGATGTTGCTTGAGCCGATTTCGTCATCCCGGACTTGATCCGGGATCCACAGCAGCGCTGAAGTCATGGACCTCGGACCAAGTCCGGGGTGACGATAAAGGAAGTGGCTGAGTCCCGATCGTCCGCGCCGTCGCTCAATAAATCCCGCTCGTCCCGGGGGTCGTCACGCGGGCGGTGGTTGCGATCGTTGGCACCACGGGCGGTACGACCGGGGCGATGATCGCCGCGGTCGGGCGGCCGGGCTTGGCAAAGCTGGCGATCACCGGTGCGTCGCGGCCGTAGATGTCGACGAGCTTTTTGGTGCCGCCCTTGCCGTCGGGGATGACCGTCCAATAGGCAACATAGACGGGGAAGGGGCTTTCGAAACCGAAGCGCGTCGTCTTGCCGCTGGCGATCGCCTCGCCGAATTCCTCGGGGCTTTTGCCCGCGAACATCACCGCCATCAGGCCAGAGAAATGCAGCGCGCGTTCGGTGCGGATACAGCCGTGGCTGAACGCGCGCGCGGCGGCGTTGAACGCGCCCTTTGACGGCGTATCGTGCAGATAGATGGCATGCTCGTTGAGCATTTCCATTTTCATGACGCCGAGTGCGTTGCCCGGACCGGCCTTTTGCACGACCGACAGCGTCTTGCCGCTGCCGGTCCAGGTATAGCCCTGCGCGCGCGCCGATGCGGGATTGTTGGCGATCGTGGCGCCGATGCCTTCGTTGATGATGCTGCGCGGCAGGGTCCAGGTCGGGTTGACGATGATGCCGGTCGCCATCGGGTTAAGCTGCGGCGTCGCGGACGACATCTTGCCGACCACGGCCTTGTGCGTCGCGATGATCGTCCCGCCATGGACAACGCGGGTCAGATATTCGGGGACGTTACTGACAACATAGCGCTCACCCAGCGCGCGCGGCATCCAGCGCCAGCGTTCCATGTTGACGCGGATCGCATTGGCATCGGCGGGGGTTTTGGCCTTGGCGAGCGAGGCCTTGAGCACCGCGAAGTCGGGATGGATGGGGTTGAGGCCGGTGAGCGTTTCGCGGATCGACCCGGCGTTCAGCGCGGTGCCGAGCAGCGCCAGCAGCGGCTCGCTGTCGCCATCGCTGTCGACCATGAACCATTGTTTGCGCGCCGCATTGGGCGTGCGCCCGTCGCGCAGATGGGTGGCGAGGAGCAGGAAAGTGTCGGTCGCGATCTTGTCGAGCGCAGCCTGATCATCCGCCAGGATCGCGGCGGCGAGCGCGTCGGGGTTATAGTCCTTGGCGAAGAGGCCTTCGCTGCCGATTTTTTCGATCGCGCTGAGCAGCGCCGTAGCATTTTCTTCCGACCAGGTCGGCAAAGCGACCTCAGCAGCCACCACCGGCGCATCGTCGGCGACCTTGTCTGGTTGCAGAACGACCGAATCCTCTTTCACTCCGGTCTGGGCAAGGGCGGGGGCCGCGAGCAGGCTGAGCGGGAGGAGAAAAGTCGCGGTGCGACGTGCTGAAAAGGAGGAGTTTTTGACCATGGTTAAAGGCCATAGCCAAAAACGCGCCGCAGTGAAAGTGAGCTAAGCCACAGCTCATCGTCATTGCGAGGAGATTGTTTCGCTGCGCTCGCAAGGACGAATTCAAGATGAATCAGGCTTTCGCTGCTTCATCCTGCTTCGCGAGCCATTCTTCGAGCCATTTGATCGTATAATCGCCGTTGATCACATCCGGGTCGGCGAGCAGAGCCTGATGGAGCGGGATGTTCGTCTTGACCCCGGAAATCACCATTTCCTCGAGCGCACGGCGCATCCGCATCATGCAGCTTTCACGGGTACGACCGTAAACGATCAGCTTTCCGATCATGCTGTCGTAATAGGGCGGGATCGAATAGCCCGCGTACAGCCCGCTATCGACGCGGACATGCATGCCGCCTGCGGCGTGGTAGTTGGTCACCTTGCCCGGTGAGGGCATGAAGGTGCGCGGATCTTCGGCGTTGATGCGGCATTCCATCGCGTGGCCGCGGAACTCCAGATCTTCCTGTTTCACCGACAGGTCCGATCCGCCGGCGATGCGGATCTGTTCGCGGACAAGGTCAAAGCCGGTGATCATTTCGGTCACCGGATGTTCGACCTGGATACGCGTGTTCATTTCGATGAAAAAGAACTCGCCATTTTCCCAGAGGAACTCGATCGTCCCCGCGCCGCGATAGTGCATCGCCGCCATCGCGTCGGCGCACACCTTGCCCATGCGCGCGCGTTCGTCGGCGGAAATGATCGGCGAGGGGGCTTCTTCGAGCACTTTCTGGTGGCGGCGCTGGAGCGAGCAATCACGTTCGCCGAGATGGATGGCGGTGCCCCGGCCGTCGCCGAATATCTGAAATTCGATATGGCGCGGGTTGCCGAGATATTTTTCCATGTAAACCGTCGGATCGCCGAATGCCGCCGCCGCTTCGCTCGATGCCTGGCCCATCAGGCTTTCGAGGCTGCTTTCGTCGGGTACGACCTTCATCCCGCGCCCGCCGCCGCCCGACGCGGCCTTGATCAACACCGGATAGCCGATGCCTTCGGCGACCTTGCGCGCCTCGTCGCCATAGGTGACGGCGCCGGGTGAGCCCGGAACGACCGGCAGTCCGAGCGCGACCGCGGTGCGCTTGGCCTCGACCTTGTCGCCCATCGTGCGGATATGTTCGGGCTTTGGCCCGACAAAGATCATGTCATGCGCTTCGATGATTTCGGCGAAGCGCTCGTTTTCCGACAGGAAGCCATAGCCCGGGTGGATCGCGTCGGCGCCGGTAATCTCGGCGGCCGAAATGATCGCGGGGATATTGAGATAGCTGTCCTTGGCCGCCGGCGGGCCAATGCACACGGCTTCGTCGGCCAGGCGGACGTGCATCGCGTCGGCATCGGCGGTCGAGTGGACCGCGACGGTCTTGATGCCCATTTCGTGGCAGGCGCGGTGGATGCGCAGCGCGATTTCGCCGCGATTGGCGATCAGAAGTTTCTCGATGGTCATCGCTGCACTCAGGCGATGGTGAACAGCGGCTGGTCGAATTCGACCGGCTGGCTGTTCTCGACATGCACGGCCTTCAGCGTACCCGACGTCGGGGCGACGATCGGGTTCATGACCTTCATCGCCTCGATGATCAGGACGGTGTCGCCTTCCTTTACCGCCGCGCCGATCGCGGCAAAATTGGGGGCGCCGGGTTCCGGCGAGAGATACACGGTGCCGACCATCGGTGATTTCACCGCGTCAGCGAAGCTTTCGGCGGCGGGTGTAGCGGCGATGGGAGCGGCGGCGGCGGGAGCGGCCGCGACAGCGGGTGCAGCGACGGGGGCTGGGGCGTAGGCCACCGGCGCGGCGGTCAGCGTGCGAGCGACACGGATCTTGCGCTCGCCGTCCTCGACCTCGATTTCGGACAAGCCGGTGTCGTCGAGCAGCTCGGCGAGCGCCCGGACATAAGCCGGATCGATGTTGATGCCATTGTCTTTATGGTCACCCATGAGATTGTTCCTGTTGTTGCGGCGTCTGTTGATAAGGACGCTCGGACCCCGTTTTTGATGCGCCCTCTTGTCAGAGACGCGCGGCGGCGTCCAGCGCCAGCGTATAGCTGTCCGCGCCATGGCCCGCAAAATGTTGCACAGCCGCCATGCCGACATAGCTGATGTGGCGAAAGGATTCGCGGGTCATCGGGTCCGACAGATGGACCTCGATCACCGGCACTTTGATCGATTTGATCGCATCGTGGATGGCGATCGAGGTGTGGGTATAGCCGCCGGCGTTGAGCAGCACCGCCTTGGCGCCCGCGACATAGGCCTCGTGCAGCCAGTCGATCAGCACGCCCTCATGATTGGTCTGGCGGCACTCAAGGCGCAGGCCCAGTTCGTCGGCCTGCGCATCGAGCCGCGCGTGAATGTCGTTCAGCGTATCATGCCCGTAAATCTCCGGCTCGCGGGTGCCGAGCAGGTTGAGGTTGGGGCCGGAGAGGACAAAGACGGTTGGCTTGTCGAAACGCTCGTTGGTCAAGGGCTTGTTGGTCAAGGGCCGGGCTTTCGGTTGCGAGGACGCGCGGTCCTCCTATATGGGCTGCTCGGTAAAAGGCAAAGCAAGGCGGATTTCCAAATGATCTCGGTCGTCCTGAATGGCGAAACGCGGCAGGTACGCGAAGGCAGCATCGCCAACCTCGTCGCCTCGCTCGGCCTTGACGTGAAGAAGGTCGCGGTTGAACGCAACCGCGCGATCGTACCGCGTTCGACGCTGGCCGATGTGGCGATCGCCGAGGGCGACGCGCTGGAGATTGTACATTTTGTGGGAGGCGGTTGTTGACCGACACTTGGAGCGTAGCCGGACGGACATTCACGTCGCGGCTGATTGTCGGGACCGGCAAATACAAGGACTTCGAGCAGAATGCGGCGGCGGTTGCGGCATCGGGGGCGGAGATCGTCACGGTCGCGGTGCGACGGGTTAACGTGTCGGATCCGACCGCGCCGATGCTCACCGACTATATCGACCCCAAGAAGATCACTTATCTGCCCAACACCGCAGGCTGCTTCAACGCCGACGACGCGATCCGGACGCTGCGGCTGGCGCGCGAGGCGGGGGGATGGGACCTGGTGAAACTGGAAGTGCTGGGCGAGGCGAAAACGCTGTATCCCAATATGCGCGAGACGCTTGAGGCGACCGAGGTGCTGGCCAAGGAAGGCTTTCTGCCGATGGTCTATTGCGTCGACGATCCGATCGCGGCGAAGCAGCTGGAGGACGCCGGCGCGGTTGCGGTGATGCCGCTGGGCGCGCCGATCGGGTCGGGGCTGGGGATCCAGAACCGCGTGACCATCCGCCTGATCGTCGAGGGCGCTTCGGTGCCGGTGCTCGTCGATGCCGGGGTCGGCACCGCGAGCGACGCCGCGGTGGCGATGGAACTCGGCTGCGACGGGGTGCTGATGAACACCGCGATTGCCGAGGCCCAAGACCCGATCCGCATGGCGCGCGCGATGAAGCTGGCGGTCGAGGCGGGACGCGATGCCTATCTGTCGGGGCGTATGGGCGTGCGGCGCTATGCCGACCCGTCGAGCCCGCTGGCGGGCCTGATCTAGGATCGCCGATGATACGCCTGCTTTTTCTCTCCGCTGCGCTCGTCACGGCACCGCAAGGCGCAAGCGCTCAGCAGGTTTTCGACAGCCATGTCCATCTGTGGGACGGCGAAAAGTCGATCGGCAAATATGAGGCGCAGGTCAAAGCGGCCGGGATTGACGAAAGCGGTTTCGGCGGCATGTGGTTCGGCGGTCCGAATCAGGCGCTGGCGGGTAACCCACGCGATATTCGCGCGCGCAACGATGCGCTGCTCGCGCTGGCGGCGAAACACCCGACGATGGTGCCGATCGCGACGGTCCATCCGTATGACGGCCCCGCCGCGATCGAAGAGTTGGAGCGCGTCGCCGGGCTGGGCGTCAAGCTGCTGAAGATCCATCCGCACACGCAGAAGTTCGATCCGGCCGACCCCCGCGTGCTGACGCTGGTCAAACGCGCCGGCGAGCTGGGCGTCATCGTGGTAATGGATAACGCCAATATCGTTCCCGGCGGCGACAGCGAGAAAATGTTCAACCTGGCGCTGCAGGCGCCGAAGACGAAGTTCGTCTTCGCACATATGGGCGGACTGAATTTCCGGTTCTGGAATATTTTGAAGATGGCGCGCACGGCCGAGGGCCTGTTCGGGGACAATATCTATTTCGACATTTCTGCGACGGTCACGCTCGCCGCCGACGCGCCGATCGAAGAAGAGTTTATCTGGACGATGCGCAACGTCGGGATCGATCATATCCTGCTTGGGTCGGACTATCCGCAATTCTCGTTGGCGCAGACGGTCAATGCGCTGGAAAAACTAGACATCACTCCCGCAGAGAAAGCGAAAATTCGCCACGATAACGCGCGCAATCTGTTGAGGCCCGCGCCTTAGGTCGCGGTCAGAAGGGCGCGGGCGGGCGATAGACCATTTCGATGCGTTCGATCTGGCCATTGACGCCGAGGATGACTTCGACATCCCACAGCAATTTTCCGGGGCCGTCGGGCAAAACGATCAATCGATAGGGCTGCCACAGCTTGTTATCCGATGCCTTGCGCTCGACGCTGAATGTCTTGGCGAGCGGCAGGCGAAGAAAAGCGTTGCGGCGGCGTGATGCGCGTCATCGGATAAAATGCGGGCGCACCGGACAGCAGTTCGAAAACGACCTGTTCCTTGTTCTTCACCTTCGCTTGCGCATCGGCGACCTTCGCGATCAGCTCCGCCGCTTCTTCGGCGGTCAGACCGCGCAGCTGCGGTTGCGCCGCAACTTTGGACGGTGCGGGCTGGGCGAGGGTGGCGGGGGCGAGCAGCATTGCGGTCGCGGCGATCACGATACGGCTGGAAAATGTCATGCCGCCATTCAATCCTATTTGCGTGGCAGGTCAATTGCCCTTTTTTCAGAACGATTTGTCGGGCGATGGAACATCCGACGCAGCGGGTCGTTTCTTTACCGAGAGGCATCCCCCTCCGCCTCTTTCAAAACAAGGAGACTCCCCATGGGTGAACTGACCGACAAAGCCAAAGGCCTCGCCAACGAAGCCATCGGCAACACCAAGCAGGCCATCGGCAAGGCGACCAACAATGACAAGCTGACCGCCGAAGGCGTTGTTCAGGAAAAGAAGGGCGAAGCCCAGAACCTGAAGGGTTCGGTCAAGGGCGCGCTTGGCGATAAAGTCTAACGGTCTATCTGAACCACAAGGAAAAGGCCCCGGGAGACCGGGGCCTTTTTAGTTTTGCGATCGTGCGAAGACTTATTTGCCGCCCGACGCGATCAAATCGACGTCGGTCATGCCGCCATCGCGGCGCGCCATGACGACATAGGCGAGGTCGCCTTTGGTGCCACCCAGCATATGCTCGTTGCCGTTGACGCGGTGGTCGCTGGTGTAGCCGGAGCGGATGGCCATCGTGTGATAATAGTCGAACACACCCTGGATCGACGCCGCAGTCTGGAAATTGACAACGCGGATGTTGCATTTGCCGCCAGCGACGCCGGCGGCTTCGCGCAGCGTGGCGCGGGGATAGACTTTGAACGCGGCCGGCAGGCGATCCGCCCAGGCGTTGCCATAGGTCAGCTTGGCGTCGCAGCCGCCCTTTTGCTGATCACGCGCGAGCGCGCCGATGGTGACGGGGCGCTGTTTGGCATCACAGCCATCACAGCCCGCTTCAACCGGCAACGCTTTGGGAGCTGCGAGCAGTTTGCCGGCCTTGAGCGCAGCGGCGGCTTCGGCGACGGTAGCGGCCTTGCCGGCGGCGACACCCGGAACGCCGCCATCGACCGGGCGGTTGCCCGGCCCGACCGCATTCTGGTTTGCCTGACCCGCGAGTTTCGGATCGACCATGATCTTGTCTTCGAGCGCGCCCTTGATCGCGGGATCGGCATTGGTCAGCCCGTCGTCGAGCGGGGCAAGTTCGGACTTGGCTGTGGGGTTGTCCCGGCAACCGGCGAGCGGTGCCGCCGCCATCAGCAGGCCGGTGACCAGCCATTTTCCGCGCAACATCATCGCTAACACTCCCTTAATCTTTCACCGGGAATGCCCGATCCTGGTTAAAAAGACGCAAATAAAATGCGTTAACAGGTAACACTTTGTTAGCCGAAAACTGTGCCGGAGCGAGACGCTTTCGGATCGCAACGGATCAGGCGGGAGGTTTCTACCGCAGCCTGACGGTGAATGACCGCCTGACGATAGACGGGATCAGTGACCATTTCTAGAAACGCCGCGCTATTCGGATATTCGGCGATAAACACCGCATCCCAATGTTCGTCTGTCGGGCCGATCACTATCGCCTCCATCGTCCCGCGCCACACGATGCGGCCGCCGACGCGCTGAAAGACGGGACCGCTATCGGCGCCGTAATGCGCATAGGCGTCGGCGCCGATCAGCGCTTCGCCGGTTAGCGGATGATCGGCGGGATAAGCCGCTTCCGCTTTGAAGCGCACGAGGTTGAGCATATGGATCACCGCGTCGCGCGGCAGAGCCTTGAACGCATCGAATTGGGCGCGTTCGGGGTCGACATGATGATCCCTCACGGCACAAGCTCCTTGCGCCTGATCCGCCACGCGTCGGCGCTTTGCGTCCAGGCATCGACGGGGGCATCCTCGAACGGCGCGGGCAGGCGGGTCGGGCCGCTGTTGGCGGCGCCAAGGCGGATTGCCAGCGCCTGCGAGCGGGTATTGGCGGGATCGATGCTGTGCATCAGTTCGGGCCATTTCAGAAATTCGACCGCGAAATCGCAAGCGGCGATCGCCCCTTCAAAGGCATAGCCCTTGCCGGCAAATTTCGCGCGCACACCATAGGCGATTTCGGGCGCCGGCCAGCCGTCGGGTTCCCATGGGCCGAGGCGTCCGACCCATTCGCCGCTGTCGCGTTCGATCACCGAAAACATGGAAAAACCGCGAATATGCCACGCGCCGGCGAGCGTACACCAAATGCGCCACGCCGACGCCCGGGGGCAGGTGCCGCCAATGAATTGCATCGTATCCGGCTCGGCGCACATCGCGGCAAAGGCGTCGAAATCCTCGGTCGCGGGCGGGCGCAAGATGAGCCGCTGGGTCACGAGCAGGGGGCCGTTGAGCATGATCATCCTCTCCCGGGGTCAGGAGCGGTGCTTTTGCGGCAAGACGATGTGACGAACAAGCGCGAACTGGACGATCCGGCCCACACACGGTCGAGGGCGCCAACGACCAGGTTGACGCCCTCTCCATCACGTGTGCGGGCGGAGGGGTCTCGGACCCACACCCGTAACGGGGTTCCTATCGCTTAACGGCAGCGATATTTGGACTTGTCGATCTCACGTCCCAGCAGGGCGCCACCCGCTGCACCGAGCACGGCGCCGAGCAGTTTGTCGCCATTGCCGGCGATTTCATGACCAGCGACACCACCCACGGCGCCGCCGATCAGCAGGCCGGTCGTGCCATTATCCTTTTTACAGCGATAACGACCGTCGTTGTCGCGCCACACACGGGTGTTCGAATTGACCCGCTGATCATTCGCGTAATAGCGACGATCCTTGCGCTTTTTGTAGAAGTTCGACGACTGATCGAGCTGGTGAAATCCATCGGCCTTCGCCGGGGCCGCGATGCCGGCATAGGCCGGAGCGGTCAGCGCGACGCTGGCGGCGGCCAATGCGCCCATCAGGCCTTTGTTGAAACTACGCATGAATAATCCCTTTCCTGGTTTCGCGCCTTGCACCGCCGGGCGGCGCTGGGCGCTTCGAATGAGGAAACGAGCCACCCCCGGATCGCGTTGCATGAACGCAGGGCAACAAGACGAACGGAGTGCTGGCGGCGACGAACCGAAAGGGTCTTGCTGCGTCGGTGGCGGCATGCGACAGATTGCCCATGCTCAATATTTCCTCGCTCGTTATCGGCACCATCGCCTTGGTTTTGGCTGTTTTTGCTTTCATCCCGCTGCTTGGCTGGGCCAATTGGGTGATCGTGCCTTTTGCAGTTGTCGGGCTCGCGCTAGGCGCGATGTCGAGCAGCAATAGCGGGCGCAATTTGAACATCGTCGTGATCGTCATCGGCGTAATCCGCCTGATGCTGGGCGGCGGGATCATCTGATTTCGGGCCGGAAGGCGTTCCTATCATGACGCAACAGACAGCCCCGGCGCGGAGCAATCAGGGTGGCTTGCCCTATGCGCTCGGCGCCTATGCGATCTGGGGCTTTGTCCCGCTGTTCTTTAAATTGCTGTCCGACGTGCCGCCGGTCGAGGTGCTGGCACAGCGCATCGTCTGGTCGCTGCCGTTGTGTTTCGTGATCATGGCGTTCCGCCGCCAGATCGGCGAATATCGCGCGGCGCTGAAGAATTGGCGGGTGCTGCGGTTGTTGCTCGCCAGTTCGGTGCTGATCGCGCTCAACTGGCTGGTCTATATCCACGCCGTCTTTACCGACCATGTGCTCGCCGCCAGCCTTGGCTATTATCTCAACCCGCTGGTCAATGTTCTGCTTGGGATGATCTTCCTCGGTGAGCGGCTGAGCCGGTTACAAGCTGTCGCCGTGGTCATCGCGGGCGTCGGCGTCGCGATCCTGCTCGCGGGCGCGCTCGACACGCTGTGGATCAGCCTGACGCTGGCGCTCAGCTTTGGCACCTATGGCCTGATCCGCAAGGTGGTGCCGGTGGGGTCGCTGCCAGGACTGGCGATCGAGACGACCTTGTTGTTGCCGCTCTCGGCTGCCGCCGCGGGCTATTATCTGTGGATCGGCGACGGGCGCGGTTTCGGGTCGAGCACGGACATCAGTTGGCTGCTAGCCGCGGCGGGTGTGGTCACTGCGATACCGCTGTTGCTGTTTGCCACCGCGGCGCGGCGGATGAGCTATGCAGCGCTCGGCTTTGTCCAGTATCTGGCGCCGAGCATTGTTTTCCTGCTGGGGCTGTTCGTGTTCGACGAGCCGCTGAAGCCCGCGCAACTTTTCTGCTTCGTGCTGATCTGGATCAGCATCGCGGTGTTCAGTTTCGACATGTGGCGCAAGATGCGCGCCGAACGAATGGTGGCGGTGGCCTAGTCTTTCTCGTCACCCCGGGCTTGGTCCGGTGTAACGAAAAGATTTAGGCCAGTTTCCAGCCCAGCGTTTCGCCGGCGTGAAACGGTACGACGTCGCCGATCCGATCGGGGACGACCGTCTCGCCGCGTTCGAGCGTTATCGTGCCTTCATTGAGCGGCAGGCCATAGAAACGCGGGCCATGTTCGCTGGCAAACCCTTCGAGCTTGTCGAGCGCGCCGTCCTGGTCGAACGCGGCAGCGTAGCTTTCCAGCGCGAAGGGCGAATTGAAGATGCCTGCGCAGCCGCACGAGGCTTCCTTGGTATGCACCTCATGCGGCGCGCTGTCTGTGCCGAGGAAGAATTTGGGCGAGCCTGACGTCGCGGCGGCGCGCACCGCGAGGCGGTGATGCTCGCGCTTGGCGACGGGCAGGCAATAGGCGTGCGGGCGGATGCCGCCGACAAGCATCGCATTGCGGTTGATGTGCAGATGCTGCGGGGTGATCGTCGCGGCGACCATGGCGGGGGCATCGGCGACGAACTGCGCGGCGTCGGCGGTGGTGATATGTTCGAACACGATCTTGAGCGCGGGCAGGGCGCGGACGAGCGGTTCCAGAGTGCGCTCGATAAACACCGCCTCGCGGTCGAAGATGTCGACGTCATGGTCGGTCACCTCGCCGTGGATCAGCAACGGCATGCCGATGGCCTGCATCCGTTCGAGGACGCCCATGATCTTGGCGACGTCGGTGACCCCATGCGCGCTGCCAGTGGTGGCATGGGCGGGGTAGAGCTTGGCGGCGGTGAATACCCCCTCGGCATGGCCGCGTGTAATCTCGTCGGGATTGGTGGCGTCGGTCAGATAGGCGACGATCAGCGGGGTGAAGTCGAGATCGGCGGGGACGGCAGCGTTGATGCGGTCGCGGTAAGCGCGGCCTTCCTCGGACGTTGTCACCGGCGGCGCCAGGTTGGGCATGACGATCGCGCGAGCGAACTGGCGCGCGGTGTAGCGCGCGACATGACCCAGCATCGCGCCATCGCGCAGATGGACATGCCAGTCGTCGGGGCGGCGGATCGTCAGGCGGTCGGTCATGCGGGTCTCGCGGATGAAATGGGTGCTTGGTTTTGGCTGTCGCGTCCCTAGATTATCGCCATGACCAATACCACCCTCCCGACCACTTTGGTTGACCGCGCGCTGATCCGTCTGTCGGGGGAGGATGTGCGGGTTTTCCTGCAAGGGCTGGTCACCAACGACACGTCGGGAAATCTGCCGGTGTGGGCGGCGCTGCTGTCCGCGCAGGGTAAGGCGCTGTTCGATTTTCTGATCTGGGGCGATGGCGACGACATCCTGATCGATTGCGAGCGCGGTGCCGCAGGCGATCTGGCCAAGCGCCTGACACTGTATCGCCTACGCCGCGTGATTGCGATCACACCGGAAACGGACCTGATGGTGCATTGGGCTCCCGAAGGAGATGTTGGCGTGGTCGATCCTCGATTCTTTGGCCTGGGGCAGCGTTGGATCGCGCCGGCTGAGACGGGCGCCGACACGGGTGGCGGCGCCGACCCGGCGTGGCGCGCGCACCGGCTGGCGCTCGGCGTCACCGAAGGACGCGCCGAACTGGGCGACGGCACGACCCTGTGGCTCGAATGCAATGCGGCGGAACTCAACGGCGTCAGCTTCACCAAGGGGTGCTATGTCGGACAGGAAAACACGGCGCGGATGAACTGGCGACAAAAGGTCAATCGGCGGCTGGTGGTCGTGCCGTTGGCGGGCGCGGACGAGAAGCGGCAGGTCATGGCGTATCCTGAGCTGGGTCTGTCGGTCGAACATCGCCGCGTCGAGGCGATCGATGCTGCCAATGCGCCCGAATGGATGCGTCCCGCGTTAGGCGCGTTGGAAGCTGAGTGAACCGGAAGGTTAGACAAAGATGCTGCACAGTTCCTTACTGCTCTTGAGCGCTTTCGCCGCTTCACCGGTGCATGCTCCGAAAAATCGGGCGAGTGCCGACGTCTGCTCGGCAAGTGTCGCGCATGACACGACGGTCGCCGCTATCGCGGCTCAACCCGCGGAATGGCTGGGTAAATGCGTCCGCGTCGAAGGGTTGAAAAGCGGCGATTTTATCTATGCCGACCGCGATGCCCTCTATCGCCTGCCCAAGGACAGCCTCGACGTCGCCACCAACGGCGGAACCCTGCTGCTGGACAATCGCAAGATCATCGACACGATTGCAGGCGATTGGCAAAAGGTTCGGGTCGTCGCGCGGGTTCGCGATTGCGTCGAGATCGGCGCGAAGCAGGACGCGGCGTCAGCCGATGACATGGCGATGCTGGCGGGCGGTTGCCACTATAATGACACGACGGGCCTTTGGGTGGCCGAAATCAGCAGTCTTGGCGAATCGCGGCCGCAACGGCTGCTGCAGACGGAGGCGTCCGGCTTGGGCAACATCGCGCCGCTTGATGCCGGATCGCCTTGGCGCGCTCGCTTCGCCGATGTCGAAAGGCAATTGCTCGCGGCGCTGCAGAGCAACGATCCGGAACGGCGGCAGTCGCTGTTCCTCACCCAATGGATGGGCAGCGAACAGCGCGAGTGGGTCAGCCAGCAAATTTCGGGAAAAATGTCGCCGCTGGCGGCGATCATGGATCCGCGCACCTCGGTACAAAGCCAGATATTCGGCTGGAAAGCCAATCTGGACGATAGCCCGGCCGACATCGACGCCAAGACGCGCGCCGATCAAGCCGACGCTATCATCTGCTGGTCGGCGGCGGCCAAGGCGGCCGACTTGTGGCCGGTTTCGAGTTTCGACGCGACGCTGAATCCCGATCGCCCCTACGCCTGTGTCAAGGTCACCTATCGCATCGATGGTGAAAGCAATCGGTGGCAGGCGGCGATGGAACCCGACCGCTGGAGTCTGACGGAACCGCCGCATCTTTGATGCTCTGCATTAACATGTTTCCAACCCTGCCGTGCGACAAGGCTCGCCATGTTGGGGCGTTTCCTTGGATTGGCCGCGATCATCGCGGGGGTGTCGGTCGGCATCGCGGGTATCGCCGGGCGATCGGCAGAGAGCATCGACGCGCGTCCCGCGGCCGTGCAGGACAATGCGAACAGCAACTGGACGACCCAGCCTAAAAAGAGCGGCGGGTGGGATTCTACCGCGCGCGGCGCAAAAGCATCGGGCGGCGCGGCGCGGCTAGGCCGGTCTGACGATTCGCATTTTTACGCCGACACGCAAGTCAACGGAACGAATATCCGGATGATGGTCGATAGCGGCGCGTCGATCATCGCGCTGACCCGCCGCGATGCCGAGGCGATCGGCATCGACGTCGATCGCCTGCCGGTCACCGGCACGGCGCGCACCGCGGGCGGCGATGTTCCGATGCGGACGGTGATGCTCGACAGAGTGGAAGTCGATGGGATCGAAGTGCGGCAGGTGCAAGCCGCCGTGGTCGATGCCGACATGGGGGTGTCGCTGCTCGGGCAAAGCTATTTGTCGAAACTGGCTGCGGTGAATGTCGAAGGCGACACGATGACGCTGCGCTGACGCGCACGCGGCGGGCGTGGGCGCTACTTCGCTTTCTTGTCGATCAGAACCGCCTGCTGCCAACGGCTCGGTGCCTTGTCGGTGCGGTGGACGCATCCTGCCCAGCAACAGGGGCGCCGCTTTCCTTCGTGCAGTTCCTCGCGCGTTCGCTCGATCCGGCGCGCGCGGGTTTTGGCCTGTTTGGCGTCATCGACCCAGCAGATGAACTCGTTGCGCCCGAGCGGCGTCAGCTTTTCCCACAGCGCCAGCGTTTCGGCGTCGGCCGTCAGCGCCACCTGCATGTCGTCGCCCGCTTCATGGACGGTTCCGTGGGAAAAGGCTTTGGTCACGGCATCATGCAATATGTCGGCAAGGGCGGCGGGTCAAATCGGTGCGACGGCTTGCCATTTCGGTTCCATTTCCCCACATCACCGGCATGAACGCTCCTAATCCTCCGATGCGCGCGGCGATCGTGCCGGTCACCGCTTTCCAGCAGAATTGCACCCTCTTGTGGTGCACCGAGACCAACAAGGCGGCTTTTGTCGATCCGGGCGGCGATCTCGACAAGCTGAAGGACGCGGTCCGTCAGACCGGGGTCGAGGTTGAAAAGATCCTGGTGACCCACGGCCATATGGACCATTGCGGCCAGGCAGGGATGCTTGCGAAGGAACTGGGCGTCCCGATCGAAGGGCCGCATGAGGACGACCGGTTCTGGATCGAACAATTCGCCGAGGATGGCGCAAGGTTCGGTATGGTCGGCGAAGTGTTCGAGCCCGACCGCTGGCTGGTCGATGGCGACACCGTCACCGTCGGCAATCTGACTATCGATGTCATCCACTGCCCGGGCCACACCCCGGGGCATGTCGTTTTTCATCATGCGCCGTCAAAACTGGCGATTGTCGGCGACGTGATTTTCCAGGGGTCGATCGGTCGCACCGATTTTCCGCGCGGCAATCATCAGCAATTGCTCGATTCGATCACGCAGAAATTGTGGCCGCTTGGCGGCGACACGACGTTTCTGCCGGGTCATGGCGGACACAGCAATTTCGCGCACGAGCGGCGGACGAATCCGTTTGTCGGCGATATGGCGTTGGGGACGGCAGTCTGACAGACCAACTCCTCGTCATTGCGAGGAGCGCAGCGACGCGGCAATCTCCAGCTCTCGCAATTGCGGTTCGCCAGCTGGAGATTGCTTCGCTTCGCTCGCAATGACGAAGTTATTTCGGCACTACGACCTCTGTTTGCTCGATCTCGGTCGTGGTGACGTTCGTTGGCGTCGCATAGACGATAAACAGCGCGAAGCCCGCGAGACCAAGCTGGGTCAGCATCGTGATGATGGTGCCGACCATGCGGCCCCACATCATGCCGTCCATGCCCAGCGCGTGCAGGATGCGCCCGACCAGATAGAGCGCGCCGACCCCCCACAGCCACATCGACGATCCGATGCCGAGTTCGACAAGCGCGAGCAGGATCAGCACAAAGGCAGTATTTTCGACAAAATTGCTGTGCGCGCGCATGCGCCGGGTCACCAGTTCATTGCCGCCGTCACCGACAAAGACCTTTTCCTTGGTCCGCACCCGGCCGACGCGGATCGAAAGCCACAGGTTGAGCAGCGCCGCTCCGGCGGCAATCGTCAGGCTGATCGGCAAGATTATCATATGCATCCCCCATTTTGGCCGCGGTTGTTGTCGCCCGGCGCTCGACGTGGTGTGGCATCGCACTGTGCGATCGGCAAGGGCGACGCTTTTGCCTGCGCATTGTCATCCACAGGGCTTGCCTTTGCGGGCGAAAACGCTATAGCCCCGCCCGATCCGGCACCCGACACCTTCTGGCGTTGAGGCACCCTTCGGCGGACGATTTTCATGCCAATACGCGGCAGGAACAGCGTTTCGTACGGCGGGCGGGCCAGTCATTTCCGGCAACGGGGACGACAAATCCGGGTAGCCGATTCGTGACACACTATTGAGAATGCAGGAAATAACATGGCCGTTCCCAAGCGAAAAACCTCGCCCTCGAAGCGCGGTATGCGTCGCAGCCACGACAGCCTGAAGGTTGAAGCCTTTCAGGAATGCCCCAATTGCGGCGAGCTGAAGCGCCCGCACAATCTTTGCAACGCCTGTGGCCATTATAATGGCCGCGAAGTGGTGTCGGTCGGCGCCTGACCCCTAGCCGGAGCGCAAATACATGGCACTGACACCGCGAATCGCGATCGATGCGATGGGCGGTGACGTCGGCGTGCGCATGATGCTCGCCGGCGCCGCCATGGCGCGCCACAAGCACGACGGCCTGCGCTTCATCCTCGTCGGCGACGAGGTGCAGATTAAGGCGGCGCTGGAAAACCACCCCAATCTGCGCGCGGCGTCGGACATCATCCACACCGACGGGGTGGTGACGGGCGAGGACAAGCCAAGCCAGGCGCTGCGCAAGGCGAAAAGCACCTCGATGGGGCTGGCGATCGACGCGGTGAAGCGCGGCGATGCCGGCGGCGCCGTGTCGGCGGGCAACACCGGCGCGCTGATGGCGATGGCCAAGGTCGCTCTGCGCACCATGCCGGGGATCGACCGGCCGGCGCTCGCGGCGCTGCTGCCGACGCTAGGCGAAAATGACGTGGTCATGCTCGACTTGGGCGCCAACACCGAATGCGACGCCACCAACCTGACCCAGTTTGCGGTCATGGGCGCGGCCTATGCGCGCACTGCGATGGGGCTGCAGCGCCCGCGCGTCGCGCTGCTCAACATCGGTACCGAAGAGCTGAAGGGTACGGACGAGATTCGCGATGCCGCGGCGATGCTGCGCGCCGCCAAAGGGCTGCCGATGGAGTTTACCGGCTTCATCGAGGGCGACAAATTGTCGCGCGGTGACGTCGATGTCATCGTCCATGACGGTTTTTCGGGCAACATCGCGCTGAAAACGATCGAGGGAACGGCGCGGTTCGTCACTGATCTGCTCCGCCGCGCCTTTACCAGCTCGACGCGCTCGAAAATCGGTTTCCTGATCTCGCGCCCCGCAACCGAGCTGCTGCGTCACCATCTCGACCCCAACAACCACAATGGCGCGGTGTTTTTGGGCCTGAACGGCGTCGTGCTCAAAAGCCACGGCAGCGCCGATGCCAAGGGGGTCGCGAACTGCGTCCATTTGTGTGCCGAGCTGATCGAAAAAGATATCACGCGGCAGGTGACCGAGGATCTAGCCAATTTTCAGAGCGGCAACGTCGCATGACGCTCCGCGCGATCTTGGCCGGTACAGGGTCCGCGCTGCCGCGTAATCGCGTGTCGAACGCCGAACTGGCGGAGCGTGTGGACACCAGCGATGAATGGATCGTCGAGCGCACCGGCATCCGCTTTCGCCATATCGCCGAGCCCGACGAGACGACCGCGACGCTGGGCGCCTTGGCGGCGCAGCAGGCGCTGGCCGCGGCGGGGCTTGAACCCTCCGACATCGGTCTCATCATCCTCGCCACCGCGACCCCCGACAATACGTTTCCCGCCAGCGCGACGAAGGTGCAGGCGCTGATCGGCGCCCCCGATTGCATCGCGTTCGACGTTGCCGCGGTCTGCTCGGGCTTCCTTTATGCCGTGACCGTGGCGGATTCGATGCTGCGCACCGGCGCCGCCAAGCATGCGCTGGTGATCGGGTCGGAAACCTTCAGCCGCATCCTCGACTGGGAAGATCGCACGACGTGCGTGTTGTTCGGAGACGGTGCGGGCGCGGTCGTGCTGTCGGCGAAGGACGTTGACGACGATCAGGGCATATTGGCGACGCGGCTCCACGCCGAGGGCAAATATTCGGGCATGCTCTATGTCGACGGCGGCCCGTCGACCACCGGCACTGTCGGCCATGTCCGCATGCAGGGCCGCGAAGTGTTCCGCCATGCCGTGACCAATCTGGCGTCGGTGCTCGGCGAAGTGATGGCCGATGTCGGCCTGTCGCCCGATCAGATCGACTGGGTCGTGCCGCATCAGGCGAACAAGCGGATTATCGACGCGACCGCGAAAAAGCTGGGCTTGCCCGCCGAACGCGTCGTCCTGACCGTTGACCAGCACGCCAATACATCGGCGGCATCGGTGCCGCTGGCGCTCGACCTAGCGGTGCGCGACGGGCGGATCAAGCGCGGCGATCTGGTCGTGCTGGAAGCGATGGGCGGTGGCTTCACGTGGGGCGCCGCGGTCTTGCGGGTCTGAGTTTCGGCTTCACCGCATTAACTCTTCGCTCCATCCGTTTCAGTTTGGCGGATTAATTCGCTTTTGTTACATAGGGGCACGGGACTCGTGACGGTGGGGGCTGTCCGGGACCGGTTCGACCAGTTTCGCTTTACGAGGGGGAGGGACCATCATGACCGCAGGGACGCTTACGCGAGCCGATATAGCAACGCAGATCAACCAGCAGATCGGGTTGTCGCGCAACGAATCGGCGACGATCGTCGAATCGATTCTGGATCATATGTCCGACGCGCTGGCGGACGGGCAGAACGTCAAAATATCCGGTTTTGGCACCTTTGTCCTGCGCGACAAGGCGCAGCGGGTCGGGCGCAATCCCAAGACCGGCATCGAAGTGCCGATCCTGCCGCGCCGCGTGATGACCTTTCGCGCCAGCCAGACGATGCGTGCGCGCGTTGCCGGTAAATAAGCCAGGCCTCTACGCATGACGGATTTTGATAAGTCCGACGATGGCGGCAAGGCGCCTAGCGCCATGCTCGCGATCGGCGAGCTGGCGGAGCGAATTGGAGTGCCGACGCACGTCCTGCGCTATTGGGAAACGCGCTTTCCGCAACTGAAGCCGCTCCAGCGCTCGGGCCGCCGCCGCTATTACCGCCCCGAAGATGTCGCGCTGGCCGAGCGGATCCATCATCTGCTGCATGTGCAGGGGTTCACGGTCGAGGGCGCGCGTAAGGCGTTGTCGGAGACGGGGGCTAAAGCTGCTCCGGCGCCAGCGACCGAAATCCGCGCGGAGCGGGCGACCGGGAATGGCGCGATCGGGCAGGCGCATGGTGTACCGGTCGCGGCGCTCGTCGCGCTGCGCCAGCGATTGGCGGCGGCGCTCGACTGAGCCGACTGGCTTTGCGTGTTGGCCGGTTCGGGAGTGTCGGCTTAGGGATAGACAGCAGATACTTTTCTAATCCACTATTTTCACTTGAACCGAGGCACCGTCAGGTAGTTCGTTGATCTGGCGATGTATGTCAGCCATCGCGACGAACTGCTCTCTAACTGGAACAACGAACATATTGCTGACGTCGTACTTTCCTTCGGCAAAAACCGGCAAAACGCTGAAACCATAACACTCACCGGCGCCCGCTTTCTTGCCTGCGACGTGAAGTCGCTCGACCAATGGGGGGAGAAACCATTCTTCAACCGAAGCAGGAGAGGCTTTTATAGCCACCTCAAATTCTGCGCGATTGTTCGCTATCTGCTCGACCAATCCTGTTCCGGTATCCAGCCAATGAACTGTGGAATTGGGCTTTTCAAAAAACACGCCACCAACCATCGAGCAGACGAGTGGTGTCCACGGCTCTGGCACAAGCCATGACCATTCCGTCGCGGTAGCTTGTGCAACACACTGCTCAAGCTGAAAGGCTATGTCGTGCCAAGTGACGGTCATATCGTCCTCCTGTCGCGACATTAGAGCGAAAGCTTCAACGTCCGCAATTGGTCGTTTCCAGACCCTCGTCATCCCGGACTTGATCAGGGATCCACAACGACGGTGCCGCTATGGATCCCGGATCAAGTTCGGGATGACGATGAGGAGATGGTCCTCCCTGTGGCGAAGCGATGGGGAGGGGGACCGTTCGCGAAGCGAAGGGTGGAGGGGCCGCGACGGTAGCGTTATGGCCCCTCCGTCAGCGCTTCGCGCTGCCACCTCCCCATCGCTCCGCGACAGGGATGATGACCTGTCAGTCGTGATCCATCGCCGGCGCCAGCGTCGGGTCGAGGTCGCGGGGGCGGATGAAGGCGGTGAAGCGGGCCATGCCGGTGTCGAGATCATGCCAGTCGGTGATGTCGAGTTCGAGCCGCGCGAGCGCCGACGTCGGCAGCTTTTCCTCGACTTCGCCGCGCAGCGCGTCGCCGCTCGTTTCGGGGACGAGCATCAGGATCAGATCCTCCAGCCCCGGATTATGCCCCGAAATCAGCAAATGTTCGGCATCGCGGCCGATGTCGCGGATGACGTCGATCAGCGTCGCGGCGGACGCGAGATAGATGCGGCGGTCCCAATGCGGCTCGATCGTGTCGAGGTCCGCGGCGGGCTGGAAGATGTCGAGCGTTTCGGTCACGCGCACCGCGGGCGACGCGATGATGCGGTCGACGGGCAGCTTTTGACGCTTGAGCCATTGCCCGACGATTTCGGCGCCGCGCTGGCCGCGTTTGTTGATCGGGCGGTCGAAATCGCGCTCGACCTGGACGTCCCAACCCGATTTGGCGTGGCGCAGGATCGTCAAAGTCTTCAAAATCTCTCCCCCGCGCCGCGGCGCTATGCCCTCATCCGGCCTGCCTTGTGCCGCAAACTCATGACGGTGAAAAGGCCGCAAAGGCGCTTTTTCTGCGCTCGACGTTGGCGGCGGCGACATGATTGACTGCTTCGTCGAGCGGCAGGCGGCGGATCGGGGTGCCTTCGGGAAAGGCGCTGAGCAGCCTGGACGGGAAGCTGGGTGACAGCATGACGAACTGGCCGAAATCATCAGCGCGGCGGATCAGGCGGCCGAACGCCTGCCCGATGCGGCCGCGGATGACCATGTCGTCATAGGCGCTGCCGCCCTGCGCCGCGCGCCGCGCCGCGTGCAATATCGTCGGGCGCGGCCACGGCACCCCCTCCATGATCACCTGCCGCAGCGATTCGCCGGGGACATCGACGCCGTCGCGCAGCGCATCGGTGCCGAGCAGCGAGGCGTGCGGATCGGCGCGGAAAATATCGACGAGAGTGCCGGTGTCGAGCGGATCGACATGCTGGGCATAGAGCGGCAGCCCGGCGCGCGCGAGGCGGTCGGCAATGCGGGCGTGGACTATGCGGAGCCGCCGGATGGCGCTGAACAGCCCCAGCGCGCCGCCGCCCGACGCTTCGATCAACCGGCTATACGCGCCGGCGAGCGCGGGCAGGTCGCCGCGCGCGATGTCGGTGACGATCAGCACCTCCGACTGGCGGGCATAGTCGAACGGGCTGGGCACCGCGAAATGCTGGACCCCGCCATCCATGTGGCGCGCGCCGGTGCGGATGTCGGCCTCGGTCCAGCCGCCTCCCTGCGCATCTTGGCTGCCATGGCCGCTGCGTAGGGTCGCCGACGTCACCAGCACGCCTTGCGCAGGCCGATAGACGATCTCGGCAATCGGCCGCGCGGGGTCGAGCCAGTGGCGGTGCAGTCCGGTATCGAACTCGCGCCCGTCGTAGCGGTCGATCGCCAGCCAATCGACAAAATCGGGATTGGCAGGGCCGCCGACGCGCCCGAGCAGCGAGAGCCAGCCGCCGAGCGTATCGACGCGGGTGCCCAGGCTATGCCGCGCGCCGTCGACACGGGCGCGCGCCTGGCCGTCGAGCCAGTCGGGTGGATCGTCGACCAGTGCGTCGAGCCTTTTGCCGAGCGCCATCAGCGGGCGCAGCAGCGCCTCGACCGCGTCGCTCGCCGCCGCCGCCGCCGCGACCAGCGCCACGTCGGGATCGGCAAGCTCGGTTTCGAGGCCGTAGCCGCTGTCGCCCCCCTTGGCGTCGGCGGCGCGCGCATAAACCTGCCCGCGCACCGCGGCGAGCAACCGCTCGATCGCGCCCCACGGATCATTCTCGGACAGGCGGCCGAGCCAGCCGTCGCCGGGCAGTTCGGCGGCGGCGGTAATCGCCGCCTGAATCGCGCGGTCGCCCGCCTCGTCATAACTCGCAACATCGGCCAGCCTTGCGGCAAGACCGCGCCGTCGCCCGCGCGACTTGCCCTCTGGCCCGAGCACCCAGCGCCGGATTTCGACCGCTTCCTGCCCCGTCAGCGCCGCGGCGAACATCGAGTCGGCGGCATCCCACAGATGATGGCCTTCGTCGAAGATCAGCCGCGTTGCGGGGGCGCCGCCGTCGCGGGGGCGTGCGGCCTGCACCATCGTGAGCGCATGGTTGGCGATCACGATGTCCGCCTGCGTCGCGGCGCGCGCCGATCGTTCGATGAAGCATTTTCGGAAATGCGGGCAGCCGGCATAGATGCACTCGCCGCGCCGGTCGGTCAGCGCGGTGGTGCCGTTGCGGCGGAACAGCGCGGGCAGCCAGCCGGGCAGATCGCCGCCGACCATGTCGCCGTCGCGGGTGTAGGCGGCCCAGCGCGCAACAAGTTGCGCGAGGATCGCGGCGCGCCCCGAAAAGCCGCCCTGCAGCGCATCCTCTAGATTGAGCAGGCAGAGGTAATTTTCGCGGCCCTTGCGCACGACAACCTTTTCGCGGTGGGTCGCGGCGTCGGGATACAGCCGCTCGGTCTCGCGCGACAATTGCCGTTGCAGCGCCTTGGTAAAGGTCGAGATGCACACGCTGCCCGCCGACTGGTCGATCCACTGCTTGGCGGGGGCGAGGTAGCCCAGCGTCTTGCCGATCCCTGTTCCCGCCTCGGCGACCAGCATCTGCGGGGCGTCCTTGCGCTCGCGCGGTTCGAAGATCGCGGCGGTGGCGCGCGCATATTCCTGTTGCCCCGGTCGCCGTTCGGCGCCGTCGCCGGTCAGCTGACCCAGCCGCGCGGTGACGTCGTCGGGGTTGATGCGGACCTGCCGCGGCGCGGGGCGCGGCGGTTGCTCCTCCCATTCGGGCAGGCGCGCGAACAGCCAGCGTTCATCGGCGTCGGGCGTGGTCAGCCGCGGCTGGACCAGCGGCGCCCAAGACCAGCGTTGGCGCGCGAGAGCTTGCAGCCCGTGCCACGCGCCTTCGCGTTCGGGCCAGGCCGGATCGTCGATTCCCGCGAGCATCGCTGCGGTTGCGTGCGGCAGAAAGGCGGCGATGTCTTCCTCGGTTTTCGGTGGGGTGATGCCGATCGTCGCGGCGATTCCCGCCGGGGTCGGCACCGCAAAGCGCGCGGGATAAAGGAAGGCAAAGAGTTCCAGCAGGTCGAGCCCCGACAGTTCGGGATAGCCCAGCCGGTCGCCGGTCAGCGTCGCATTGAGCAGCAGATGCGGAGTAGCCGCGACGGCGGCAATCGCCTCACCACGCCCGACCCGCTGGACGCGCCCCGCCGCGTCGGCGATCCAGATGCCGACGTGGCTGGCATGGATCGCGGGGAGGGAAAGCGGGGCGGGGGGCATCGGCCCAAGTTAGGGACAAAAGGCGAACGCGGCAAGCATCGCTCCCCACTTTCGTCATTCGAAGTAAAAAGGGAGGCGGAGGCTAGTTCAAGCCGCGACGGCCGAATGTCGGCGCGCGATTGCTCAGGAAAATTTGCGCCGGATTGATCGTCATCGCGTTGCGAGCGCGTTTTAGCGCGTTGTACAGCGGCCCGTGGGTTAGTTCGTAGGGGAAGCGCACTCCCATGCGATCGACTTCGGACCACATCACGACCGCATAGGTGACGTCGCCGCCGTAGTGGATCTCGCAGCGCGAGCGCGCGGGCATGCTGGCCCCGTCGATCCGCGCGCCGCCTTCGGACAAATCGGCGATCTGGCCGTCGATGAAGTTGAGGACGCCATTGACCGTCACTTCGATGGCGACGGCGGTGCGGGCCTGACGGCGCGGCTGCGGGATGCGCGGAGTGTTCATGCGGTGATGCTAAGCCCCGGATGGTAAATATTCCGGTAACGATGATCGGCGCTGCCGCGATGCCCCGGTACATGGCTGCGGTTGGCGCGGCACGCCGCAATGTGGAGAACGGCAATGCCCCCAAGGTCAGGATTTGCCGATGAAAGCCGTTGTCTGCCCCCGCTACGGCGGTCCCGAGGTGCTCGAATTTCGCGACCTGCCGATGCCGGAACCCGCCGCGGACGAGGTGCGGGTGCGGGTGATCGCGACATCGGTGACCTCGGGTGACAGCCGGATGCGCGCGGCGCGCTTTCCCGCCGGCATCGGCTGGATCGTTCCTGCGTTCCTGGGCTTTCGGGGACCGCGCCAGCCCGTGCTGGGAACCGAGATCGCCGGCGTCGTCGATGCGATCGGCGCGAACGTCACCCGATACAGCTTGGGCGACGCGGTGATGGCGTTTCCGGGCGGGAAAATGGGCTGTCATGCCGAATATCGCTGCGTCGCCGAAACCGGACCGATTGCAAACAAACCCGATGGCTTGAGCTTTGCCGAGGCCGCGACGCTGTGTTTCGGCGGTAGCACTGCGCTACATTTCCTTGATGTCGCGGCGGTGTTGCCGGGCGACCGGGTGCTGGTGGTCGGTGCGTCGGGGGCGGTGGGGTCGGCGCTGGTCCAACTCGCGCGCCACCGCGGCGCGCATGTCACCGCGGTGTGCAGCGCGCGCAACGCCGATCTGGTGCGTAATCTGGGAGCGGAGGCGGTAATCGACTATGAAACCACCGATCCCCGCGGTGACCCGGGCGATTATGATGTCATTTTCGAAACCGTCGGCAGCATGACGGCGCGCGACGGGTTGCCGTTGTTGCGACGCCGGGGTCGTTTTGTCGCGATCGCCGCGGGCCTGCCCGATATGCTGGCGACGATCGGCGCTCCGGGACGCGGAAGGCGGCGCGTCATTGCCGGACCGGCGACCGAAAAACCCGAGTATGTGCAGCAGCTGGCCGATCTGGCGGCGGGGGGCGTGCTACGTCCGGTGGTCGACGGCGCCTATGTGTTCGCCGACATCGCGGCAGCGCACGCTTATGTGGATACCGGGCGCAAGCGCGGGTCGGTCGCTATCCTGCTCGACCCGGCAGCGCGCGATCAGGACGTATCGTCCAGGGGATGACGGTCGCGGCGCGTCCGGTCTTCTTCCCATTCCCGCTTCTTGCCGCTATGGGCGCGGCATGACTGACTTGCACCTGCACCCCTCGCTGCGCGAACCCGCGCAAACGTCCAAGGCCTGGCCGTTCGAGGAAGCGCGCAAGCTGGTCAAACGCTATCCCGACGGCAAGCCGGGCGGTGAGGCGATGATCTTCGAGACCGGCTATGGCCCGTCCGGCCTGCCGCATATTGGCACCTTCAATGAAGTGCTGCGCACGACGATGGTTCGCCGCGCCTATGAGGCGCTGACAGGCGGCGCGCCGACGCGACTTGTGGCATTCAGTGACGATATGGACGGGCTGCGCAAGGTGCCGGACAATGTACCGAACGGCGACATGCTGCGCGAATATCTCGGCAAGCCGCTGACGGCGATCCCCGACCCATTCGGCAAGTTCGAAAGTTTTGCGCATCATAACAATGCGATGCTGCGCGAGTTTCTCGACCGTTTCGGGTTTGAGTATGAGTTTGTCAGCTCGACCGAGCGGTACAAGGCGGGCGCGTTCGACGACGCACTCAGGAATGTCCTGCGCCACAATCAGGACATCCTCGACATCATGTTGCCGACGCTGCGCGCCGAGCGCGCCGCGACTTATTCGCCGATCCTGCCGGTCAGCCCGACGTCTGGGATCGTTTTGCAGGTGCCGGTGACTGTCGTCGATGCCGACGCGGGGCTGGTGTCGTTCGAGGACGAGGGGCAGATGATCACCCATTCGATCCTTGGCGGCGGTGCCAAGCTGCAATGGAAGGTCGACTGGGCGATGCGCTGGGTCGCGCTCGGCGTCGATTACGAAATGTATGGCAAGGATCTGACCGACAGCGGGGTTCAGTCGGGCAAGATCGCCAAGGCGCTTGGCGGGCGCAAGCCCGAGGGGCTGATCTACGAAATGTTCCTCGACGAAAAGGGCGAGAAGATTTCGAAGTCGAAGGGCAACGGCCTCAGCCTTGACCAGTGGCTCGATTACGGCAGCGAGGAAAGCCTCGCGTTCTTCGCCTATCGCGAGCCCAAGGCGGCGAAGCAGCTGCATATCGGCGTCATCCCCAAGGCGATCGACGAATATCTGCAGATGCGCGGCAGCTATCCGGCGCAAGAAGCCGACAAGCGTCTCGGCAACCCGGTGCATCATGTGCATGTCGCGCGCGGCGAGCAGATTCCGGCGAGCGAATTGCCGGTGACCTTTGGCCTGCTGCTGAATCTGGTGGCCGTGATGGGTGCCGACGCGTCGAAGGAGCAGATCTGGCGCTACCTCGGCCGCTATGTCGACGGTGCCGACGCCGCGACCTGGCCTGAGCTTGACCGGCTGATCGACAATGCGATGGCGTATAACCGCGACTATGTCGCCCCGACGCTGAGCCGCCGCAAGCCGCAGGGCGGCGAGGTGGCGGCGCTGGTCGAACTCGATCGCGAACTGGCGGCGTTGCCGACGGACGCCTCGGCCGATGATATCCAGAATATCGTCTATGCGATTGGCAAGAACGAGGCCTATGGCTTTGAAAATCTGCGTGATTGGTTCAAGGCGCTGTACGAGACCTTGCTCGGATCGAGCGCCGGGCCGCGCATGGGCAGCTTCATCGCGCTGTTCGGGGTCGAGAATACGCGGCGGCTGATTGCCGAGGCTTTGGCGTGATCGAAATCTTGACCACCGGCGGCACGATCGACAAAGTGTATTTCGACGCGCTCAGCGAATTCCAGATCGGACCGGCGGCGATCCCCGACCTGCTGCGCGAGAATAACGTCCATGTCCCGCACCGGGTGACGCAGCTGATGCGCAAGGACAGCCTCGAGATCGGCGATGCCGATCGCGCCGCGATCCGCGCTGCGGTCGAGGCGAGCGAGGCGACGCGTATTCTGGTCACCCACGGCACCGACACGATGGTCGTCACCGGGCGCGTACTGGCCGGGATCGCGGGCAAGACGATCGTCATGACCGGCGCGATGCAGCCGGCGTCGGTGCGCGCCAGTGATGCCGAATTCAACGTCGGCTTTGCGTTGGCCGCCGCGCAGACGTTGCCCCCGGGGGTCTATATCGCGATGAACGGCATGATCTTTGACCCCGCCACAACCGAGAAGGATCGCGCCGGGGCGCGGTTTGTCGCCAGCGCCGAATAAAGCGCACGCGGCTGTAACATCTTTCGCGCCGATCCGAATATCAAAGCATGGAGGTGCGTTTTGCCCTCCATTCTGTCTTCGGAGGATCTCATCATGACCAATCATAAATTTGCCGCTGCTTTTGCCGCGTCGGCCACCGCGCTGGCGCTTGCCGGTGCCGCGATGGCCGCCCCGGCCCCCGCCAACAGCTCGGGCGCCGCCGTCGGCGCCAGCGACACGGTCCATTGCTATGGCGTCAACAGCTGCAAGGGAAGCGCCGACTGCAAGACCAGCGCCAACGAGTGCAAGGGTCACAATGAATGCAAGAATCAGGGCTTTAAGGCGATGGCCGCGGGCAAGTGCCTGACCGCTGGCGGCGTTATCGGCGACATCGGCTGACCTCGTTGCTTTCCGCGCGGCGCCGGGCGCCGCGCGGAAAGCAATCCATGTTCCAATCAATGACCTGTACCAAAGATCGCAAGACGTTGGCGTACCCGGGGTTCGGCCTGGGCCTGCGCGCCGATCATTACCGCGAGTTTCTGAACCGGCCGCAGCCGGTCGACTGGCTCGAAATCATCTCGGAAAATTATATGGTGCCGGGCGGCAAGCCGCTGGCAATGCTCGACGCCATTCGCGCCGACTATCCGATGGTGATGCACGGCGTGTCGCTGTCGATCGGGTCGGCCGAACCGCTCGACATGGACTATCTCGCTGCGTTGAAGGCGCTGGCGGAGCGGGTCGAACCTTTGTGGGTGTCCGACCATCTGTGCTGGACCGGGATCAACGCGCACAACAGCCACGACCTGTTGCCATTGCCATATGACGCGCCGACGCTCGATTGCGTTGTCGACAATATTTCGCGGGTCCAGGACTATCTTGGCCGCCGCATCCTGATCGAAAATCCGTCCAGTTATGTGACCTTTCGTTCGTCCGATCGCAGCGAGTGGGACTTCTTGGCAGAAATGGCCGAACGCGCCGATTGCCTGCTGCTGCTCGACGTCAACAATGTCTATGTCAGCGCGCGCAATCACGGATTTCACCCGCATGACTATCTGGTCGGCTTGCCTGCGGGGCGCGTCCAGCAAATCCACCTCGCCGGCCACAGCGACATGGGTGATTATGTCATCGACACCCACGACGCCGACGTCTGCGACGCGGTCTGGGAATTATACGCCAATGCTTGCGACCTGTTCGGCCCGGTTGCGACGATGATCGAGCGCGACGACGACATCCCTCCGCTCGCCGCGCTGATTACCGAGCTTGACCGAGCGCGCGCGGTTGCGGCACAAATGTGCGAACCCAGTTATGTTTGAGGCGCTGCGCGTCGTGCAAGCGCGGTTCCTGGCCGGGGTAATCGACGGTGCCGCCGATGCCGAGGCGTTGATCGTCGATGACGACCATGTCGGTGCGCGCCGACGGCTCGACATTTATCGCAACAATTACCGCGCCAGCCTGACCGGCGTTCTGGCCGATCATTATTCGCGGCTGTTCGCCTATCTGGGTGCCGATCAGTTCGGCCACGTTGCGCGCGCTTATGTGGCCGCGTACCCGTCGACAACCCGCAACCTTCGCTATTATGGCGACATGTTCGTGGGCTTTCTGGCGAATAATTATCCCGACGACGGCGAGCTTGCCGAACTAGCCGCCATCGATTGGGGATTGCGCGAGGCGTTCGACGCGCCGGACGTTGCCGTGCTCGATGCGGCGGGTGTCGGTGCGCTCGGTGATGCATTGATCGAACGATCTTTGACCCTCCACCCATCGGCGCGGCTGTTGACGGTGCGCCACAATATAGCGGCGATCTGGAGCGCGCTCGACAGCGAAACAAATCCGCCCGCCGTCGAACCATTCGCGGTGCCGGTGCAGCTGCTCGTTTGGCGCAGCGGTCAGCAACCGAAGTTTCGTAGCCTTTCGGCTGACGAAGGTGCGATGTTTGCCCGACTGGAAGCGGCGGCAAACTTTACGGATTTAAGCGCCCAAGCCATCGAACGACTGGGCGAGGCAGCGGCGCTGGCGGCGCTGGCGGGCTGGCTGGGGATCTGGCTTGGCGACGGCGTGTTGATGAGCGCTGACTAGATTGCCGTGACGCGGTGCAAAACGGCCGCATAGCCGGGCGCGATCGTCATCGATTCGTGGCGACCGGCGCGGCCCAGCATCGCGTGGACTTCCGCCAGCCGATAACAAGGGACGCCCATGAACAGATGATGTTCGGCGTGGTAATTCACCCAATATGGCGCAACCGTCGCGCGCGCGAGCCAACCTGCGTAAGTGGTGCGGGCGTGGGTGAAGGGATCGTCGCTGCCCGTCGTCGTGCAGGCATGTTCGGCAATGTTGCGGATACGCAGATAGAGTTGAAAGGTCGTTGCGAGGCCCGCGAGCCACAGCAGATACGGCGTCCAGCCATAAAGCGCGAGCGAGGCGGCAAGCAGCAGCGCCTGAACAAGCAGAAAGCGGCCGACCGCGCGCGCGACCGTGATCGCGCCCGCGACATCGACCGCCGGTGACGTCATGCCATCATCCGACTGCTTATTGAACGGGGTTCCGGCCTTGGTGCTCGCGCGACCTTTTTCGGGCTTTTCGCCGCGGAACATCGCTTTCAGCCCGACGAGAGCAAAGCCGAATTGCGCCGTGCGCTGTTTGAAAAAGGTCTGGCCGCTCAGGTCCCGGAGCGCCTTGCGCGCGAGGCTGGTGCGGGAGGTGGGAAAGGGTTTTGACAAAGACAGATCTGGGTCTTCGGCCTGCTGCGTGAATTTGTGATGCTGAAGGTGATAGGTGCGATAGGCGATGAGGTCGGACCCGACCGCAGCGCCGGTCAACCACTGGCCCAGGAAATTGTTCGTCTTGCGCGTCGGATGCAGCAACCCGTGCGCCGCATCGTGCATCAGGATTGCGAGGCCAAGCTGGCGGCCGCCGACGAACATGATCGCGAGCACCCACGCGGCGGGGTTGTGCAGCCACGCCGCCAGCCCCACCAGGACGATGCTGACGATCCATGCATGCGCGACCAGCCAGATACCGCGCCACCGCGACGCAGTGGTGATCGCCGCCCATTGGCTGCGGTCGAAAAAACGGTCGGGCGGGAGCAAGCGGACGGTGGGCATGAGGTCGCTATAACAAGTTGCGATGCGAAACGGAATAGCGTCCATAATGGCACAGGATCGGCGACGATCGCGGCGGCCAGGTAAGGATTTGTGAACCTCTATTTGGCCACTGAGCGGAGTGGACCAGACGAGCAGGACAAGCGGGAAATTGGAGGTTCGGCGTAACATTATCGGGCCGGCAGCGGGTCCGTTGGCGGCGGGCGAGCCGATATTCGAGTCGCCCGAGTTCGTGACGCGTCTGCTGCGCGTGGCGCAGCTGTGGCATTATGTGCTGATCGGTCGCGTCCTCGCGTTTCTCACCTTTGGGTTCGTGCCGGGGGTGTCGGGATTTCTTGACCATCCATCGCAGTGGCTGGTGATGGTGGCGGGCCTGCCGTGCGACGTCGTGCTGACGGTAATCGGGCAGGCGATGCGGCGGCCGCGGGCGGTGTCGAACCAGCTTCTGCGCAATTTGGTCATGCTGTGCATGGTGATGATCGCGGTCGGAACCTTGTTCAACGCCGCCGCCATGTTTGCCGCGATCGCGGTTCCGGACGGTAGCGCCCACTTCGATGCGTTCACCGCGATCCAGGTCGGATCGCTGCTCGTCGCTGCGTCGGCAGCGGCGATCGTGCGCCCCGCTTTTTTTGCCTTCGCCGGTGCGACCGCGCTTGGGGGAGCGATCGGCATCGCGTCTTGGCCGTTCGCCGTCGCCGGCTTGGTGTTCCTCGGTCTGCTGATCGTGATGATGCGCGAGGATATTCGCCACCAGCGCCGCGCGACGCGCGCCCGCCGACTGTCGGTCAGCGACCAGCAACGCGCGCTGAACCTGATGCGCGATTTCGAGCGGGCGGGGCGCGGCTGGTTTTGGGAAACCGACCGCCATGGCCAGCTGGTCTATATCTCGCCGACCGTTGCCGCGCGGCTCGACCGGGCGGCGTCCGATCTGGTCGGCCGACCGTTCACCGACATCATTCGCAAACGCGTCGGCAATGACGAGAGCGAGGAGCGTACCTTGGGGTTCAGCCTGTCGTCGCGCACCCCATTCAAGGAATTGACGGTGCAGGCCGCGGTCGTAGGTGAGGAACGCTGGTGGTCGATTTCGGGTCAGCCGATCAGCAACGCGCTAGGCAATTTCCAAGGGTTTCGGGGCAGCGGCACCGACCTTACCGAGAAGAAACGCTCGGACCGCGAGATTAACCAGCTGGCGCGCTACGACACGCTGACCGGTCTCGCGAACCGGCCCCACATCACCGACCTGCTCGAACGGGCGCTCAAAAGCCATATCGGCCAGCCGCAGCCCTGCGCGCTGCTGCTGATGGACCTCGATCGATTCAAGGCGGTGAACGATACGTTGGGACACCCAGTCGGCGATCAGCTGTTGCAACAGGTTGCCGGGCGGCTGACCCAGATCGTCGGCGACAAGGGGCAGGTCGGGCGGCTGGGCGGCGACGAATTCCAGATCGTGGTGCCGCAGCTTTGCCAGCCCGAAAAGCTGGCGGGGATCGCCAATGCGATCCTCCTCAGTCTGGCCAAGCCGTTTTCGATCGAGGGCGAGCAGGTTCGCGTCGGGTCGTCGATCGGGATCGCGGTGTCGGAAGGACAGGGGGTGTCGGCTTCGGCGCTGGTCCGCAACGCCGACCTCGCGCTGTATGCGGCCAAGGATGCGGGGCGCGGCGTCTATCGTTTCTATGCCGATGCGATGCACAATCAGGCGAGCGAACGCAAGGCGATCGAGGACTCGCTGCGCGATGCGCTGGTCAAGGATGAGCTGCGGCTGCTCTATCAGCCGATCGTCGATGTCGGCAGCGAGCGAATCACCGGGTTCGAAGCGTTGATCCGCTGGCATCACGCGACCGAGGGGCTGATCAGCCCGTCGAAATTCATCCCGATCGCCGAGGAATCGAACCTGATCGTGCCGATCGGCGAGTGGGTCATCCGCACCGCCTGTGCCAGCATTGCGCTGCTCGGTCCCGGTTACCGCGTCGCGGTCAATATCTCGCCGCGGCAGTTTTCCAATGAAAAGCTGCCTGCAACGATCCTGAGCGCGGTATCGGCGGCCGGCATCCGTCCGGATCAGCTGGAACTCGAGATTACCGAGGGGGTGTTCCTCGACGAAAGTCCCGAAAATCTGGCGATGTTCCAGAAACTGAAGCGCACGGGCATCCGGTTGGCGCTTGACGATTTCGGTACGGGCTATTCGGCGCTCGGCTATCTGAAAAAGGCGCCGTTCGACAAGATCAAGATCGACCAGAGCTTTGTGCTCGGCGCCGCCGACCCCAGCAGCATGAATGCCGCGATCATCTCGTCGATCGTGGGGCTCGCCACTGCGCTCAATATGGAAACGACCGCCGAAGGTGTCGAAACCCATGACGATCTAGCGCTGATCCGCGGGCTCGGGTGCAGCCATGTCCAGGGCTATATCTATGGGCGTCCGATGGAACTGGCCGAGGTATTGGCGCTGCTGCGCGAGGGCGGCGGCCAAGCCGAAGCGCGCGGTTACAAAAGTGCGCGCGAACCGCGCTTCACGATCTTCCGCACGATCCAGGTCGCGAGCGGCGGGCATCGTTACGAAGCGATCGTGCGCAACATGTCGCCGCGCGGGGCGCTGGTCGAGGGGCTATGGAACGTCCCGCCCGGAACGTCGCTGACGCTCGAGTTCGGACCCGACCAGATGGTCATGGTCGAGGCGCGCTGGTCGGCGGGCAATCGCGTCGGGGTCAAATTTGCGGAAGCGGTCGATATGGAGGCGCTGCTCGGGCCAAAGACGGCGGCGCCGGCGCGCATGCAGTTGCGCCGCGCGGCCGCCTGACGGTGCGCCGGCGCGATACGCCAACCGTCAGTCGGCGATCAGATTGACGGCCGCCGGTCCGTAGAGGGCCGCCACGAAGATGCAGGCCGTCACCGCGCCAACGGCAAGGCTTCGTCCGTCCTTGATCGCAAAGGCCACCGGATCGCCCTCGACCTCGCCGCGCCGCGCCATCATCCAGATCCGGTTCAGCCAGTAAATCAGCGGTAGGCAGAGCAGCCACAGCATTTCGGGCAGCGCATAGCGTTCAGCCGTCGCCGGATCATGCGCAAACAGAGCGAGCACGAGGGTCGCGACCATCCCGGCCGAGATCCCGGACATCATCACCACGTCCAGATCACCGCCGACATAGCCGCGTCCGCTCAGCAGGCGCTCGGGTTCGCTCGCGTCACGCATCTCCACATAGCGTTTGAGATAGGCGAGGCTCAGGAACAGGAAGACCGAGAAGAGCAGTAGCCAGAAGCTAAGCGCCACGTCGATCGCAATTGCGCCAATCCAGATCCGGATCGTGTAAAGCGAGGCGAGGACGATGGCGTCGCCGACCATCACCGCCTTCAGCCGGAACGAATAGGCGGTCGTGATCGCCATATAGGCCAAGAGCCAGAAGGTGAGCACGGGGCCACCCAGCCACCATCCCCCTGCCAGGCCCAGGGTGGCGAGAAGCAGGGACAGGCCCAGCGCGGCGGGGATCGTGAGATCACCATGCGCAAGCGGCCGTTTCCATTTGCTGTGATGCGCGCGATCGGAGTCGATATCGAGCAGGTCGTTGAGCAAATAGATCGACGAGGCGATGAGCGACATGAGCAACGCGGCCGTCACCGCAGTGAGCAACACGGCGGGCTTTGCGAATTCGCCCGACGTTAGCGCAGGAACGATCACCAGCGCGTTTTTGGCCCATTGATGTGGCCGCATGGCCTTGATAATTGCCCGGCCGGCGCTGGGGCGTGGGTCGCCGAGGCGTTGGACCGCCGATCCCGGCGGCACATGGCCGACGGACCAGCCATGCCGTGCTTCGCGCCACAGGCAGGTGTCGGCGCGGCTGTCGCCGACATAGTCGAACGGCGCATCGGGACCGATGCGGGCGCGGATGGCGGCCAGCTTGGCGGCACCTTTCAGATTAGAGCGACCGCGCGTGGCGATGACCGGATCCACCAGCGTCAGATGGTCGGCGATGCGGCGGATGTGCCGCCAGTGGCTGGCGCTCGCCAGGATCACGGGGCGGCCGTCGGCCTTGGCCTGCTCGATAAGATTGAGCACCTCTGGCCGGTATGGCAGCCGCGCGGGGTCGATGCGGTCGCGCCGCGCCGCCATCGTCTTGGCGACGGCACGGCCCGCGACCAGCCAGGTCAGCACCGCGACCATCGCGGCGATGCCGGATCGCGCGATCCTCACGAAACTTTCGAGGGAAATATCCGCGCGCGTCAGGGTGCCGTCGACGTCGACGAACAGCGGTACGGCTTGGTCGGCACTGACGCGCTGTTTATCCAGCATGGCGTCGGTTCCTTCGCGCCGCGAGCCGCTCGACCCAGGCTGTGACCGGAATAGCCGCCATGATGATCAGCAGCGGGATCACCGGATCGCGGTAACGGACGATGATGTAGGCGGCGGCATGGATCAGCCAGAAGCCCGCGATCATTGCGGCAAAAATCCATTTTCCGTCGCTAGCGATTTGCCGCGAACGAAAGGCGAGCAGCCCGATCAACAGGATCAGCCCATATTGCGCGACCTCGATCAGGCGGATCGAAGCGAGGGCTTTCGAGACCGCGAAGTCGCGGGCGTCGGGAAGATTGGGTTGCCAGAAATAGGCGAGTTTGAGCGCGGCCAGTTCCGCCGCCCGGCCAGGATTCGCTTTGATCCAGTTGAGCGCTTCGCCTTGCAGGCGATCGGCATTGCCTGCCTCGCCAAGACGCAGGCGCGTAGAGTCCCAATCCTTTGCCAGCGGCGTGTCGGCGATGCTGACGAACCGGCCCGTCGCGGCGGGGTTGTTGCCCAGGTAGAGGTTGAACGCAGCGTTGGTCGTGAGGACCGGGCGGCCGACCATCAGGTCGGTAGTATAAAGCCATGGCGCCAGCATCAGCACGGCGCCGATGATAAAACAAAGACCCGCGGCAAAAGCGGGCGCGAACCGCGCCCGTGCGCGCATGAGCATCAACAGCGCGACCGCGACGCCAAGGCACAGGAGCAGCGCGGAGCCGCCCGTGACCAGCGCCGCGCCCCACAGAAGGCCGGCCACCAGCGCGGCACCCGCAGGGCGCTCGCCGCGCGCGATCGCGATCGCACACAGGGTGATCCCCAGTAGGAAGGGGGTCGAAAGATTTTCCTTGGCCAGCATCGTCGCATTCCAGAGGCCGGGAAACCATAGCGCATAGATGGCCGCGGCGATCAGGCCCGCCCCGCGAAGTCCGGACAGCGCGACGGTGAGCTTGTAGATCAGCCAGATGCTGATCGCACACAGCAGTAGATTGGCCGCTATGGCCGTGCCGACCGAGCTGCCCAAGGCCTTGAAAAACGGCGCTAGCAGCAACGGGTAACCGGCGCTGTAGAAGGCCTTCTGCCCGTACATATCCGTGAGTTCACCGCGTTCGGCGAGGCCTTGGGCCATAGTGAAATAGGCGAGCGGATCACTATTGAGCGGGTGCTGCAGAACCCACGCGCCCGCCAGTCTCAGCGCCATGGCGAGGAGGACGATCGCGACGAGCATGGCTGAACAGGCTCGCGGTGAAAGCGCCGATGCCGAAGGCGGAAGGCCTGTGGTCTGCGGAGCCATGGGATTTACGCCGAGCGCGCGACGAGTACGCAGCCCGTCGCGATCAGCAGGGTTCCCGCAACGCGGGCGACGCTGACGCTTTCGTCGAGCCAGAAGGCGCCCGCGAGCATCGTCAGGATGAACCCGATCCCGACGAAGGGATAGGCCAGCGACAGAGGAGCCCGGCCCAGAACGAAAAGCCAGAGCAGCGCCCCGATGCCGTAAAGGCCGAGGCCCAGAATGATCATCG
Source organism: Sphingopyxis sp. (assembly GCF_965279725.1). Lineage (GTDB taxonomy): Bacteria > Pseudomonadota > Alphaproteobacteria > Sphingomonadales > Sphingomonadaceae > Sphingopyxis. The sequence continues at coordinate 175,865 of NZ_CBDIIL010000001.1, read as the reverse complement.
GGGATTGAGCGAGGCCGCCAATCTCTCCACCAATCCCTGACGATCGACCGCCAGCCGCCGCCGTGGTCCCGATCTTGAGCGCAAGCTGCGCCAGCGCAGACAGGCTTACGCTTGCGAGTATCAAAAGGAGCAGGCGCACTGTCATGGACAATCTTTCCGTCTATCAGCGACTTGCCATTAGCGGCGGCGGTTCAAGATAATGTTAAACTCGCACGAAATGTCGGGTCGATTCCTGCGCCACGAGCCCGTCCGATCGGCGGCGTGGAAGCCACACCGCTGGGCGACTCCGGTTATTCGGCGATGCGGCCGCGCGCCATCACCCAGTCGACCTTTTCCAGTACTGTCACATCCTTTAAAGGGTCGCCCGATACCGCGATCATGTCGGCGGACAGGCCGGGTGCTATCCGACCGATTTCATTCTCCATCGACAGCAGCTTTGCCGCGACGGTTGTTGCGCTGGCCAGCGCCTCGCGCGGGGTCAGCCCATATTTGACCAGCAGCGCGAACTCGCCGCCGTTGCGGCCGTGCTCGAACACGCCAGCATCAGTGCCAAAGGCGATCGGCACGCCCATCGCCTTGGCGCGGGTCACAGCCTTGCCGACATCGCCGAGCGTCATGCGCACCTTATTCTCTACGGTCGGGGTATAGATGCCCTTGCCGAGTCGTTCGCGAATGCCTTCGAACGCCATCAGCGTCGGCACGAGATACGTCCCCTTGGCTTTCATCACCCGCAGGGTTGCATCGTCAGCGAAGGTACCATGTTCAATGCTGTCGATTCCGGCCGCGGCCGACGAAGTGATCCCGCCTGCACCATGCGCGTGCGCCATCACCTTCAGCCCCAGCGAATGGGCGGTGTCGGCGATGCTCTGAAGTTCGGGGCTGGTGAAATGGCCTTCGAGCCCGCGTGCCTGCTGCGACAGGACACCGCCGGTCGCGGTGATCTTGATGACATCGGCACCGGCCCGCGCGGCCTTGCGGACCTTTTCGGCACACTCGATTGCGCCGGTGCAGGTATAGCCCTCATCCAGAACCGCATGCACATCCTCGCGAAAGCCTGTCACGTCGCCGTGGCCGCCGATGATCGACAGCGCAGGGCCGGCGGCGATAATGCGGGGTCCTTCGATAAAGCCGTTCGCGGTGCCGCGGCGGAGCGAATAAGCGGTGTATTGCGCCGAACCCGCCTCGCGCACGGTGGTGAAGCCCGCGCGCAGCGTGAGCCCGGCGTTTTTCGCGCCGACGACAACGCCCCATTCGTTCGGATCGACCGCCGCGGCACGATAATCGTCGCCCGGGTCGCCGGTCAGATGGACGTGGAGGTCGATGAGGCCGGGCAGCAGCGTCTTGTCGCCCAGGTCGACGATTTCGGCATCGGCGGGGGCGGCGCTGCGGCCGGCGGTGATCGATGTGATGCGGTCATCGGTGATGACGATTGTCGAAGGACCTTGCGCCGGCTTATTCGCATCGGTGATGACTTGGCCAGCATAGACGACGGTTATTTTGGCCTGTGCAGTGGTGCTGAGCAGCGCCAACGCCGCGACGGCGACCAATCCCAATTTATGCATCGATGTTCCCCTGTTCTGTGTCGTCATCGTGGCGCGCTGAACATGGGAGGGCAAGCCCATAAAGAGAGCGGCCTACTGGATGGGCCGCGCGCAAAAAAAAAGGGGCCGGACAAGCCGACCCCTTGAGTTTGTCTTCGGGTAACCGAAAGGAATTACCAGAAGAAATCGTGGATTACGTCGATCACTTCGCCCGAGTAGGTGTCGACCAGCAGCGCGTCGTCATAATAGCGGATCCAGCGGGTGCCGCCGTAGGCGGGCGGCAGTCGGTAATAGCTGGGGTCGTTGATCCAATAGCGCGAGCTGTAGAACAGCGAGTTCAGGCTGAAGCCGATGCTGAACCGCGTATAACCATAACCGCGATACGGGTTGTAATAGCGCGGCATCCGGTAATGGCTGCGGTTCTGGTTGCGATAGCTCCGCCAGTCGTAGCGACGGTCACTGCGCCAGTCTCGGTTCCAGCTGCTGTTGCCGCGGCCGTTGTTATAGCGGCGATCGACGCGGTTGTTGTCGTTGCGGTCGTAACGCCGATCAATCTGGCCGTCGCGATTGCGGTCATACCGCGGATCGCGACTGTCGAGGCGATTATTGTTGTTGCGATCGAGACGGCGATCGAGGTCGCCGTTGCGATTGCGGTCATACCGCCGATCAACGCGGCCGTTGTCGTTGCGATCGTAACGCTGATCGACCTGGCCGTTGCGATTGCGATCCCACTGGCGGTCGAGGCGGCCGTCGTTGTTGCGATCATAGGTGCCGCCGCGTTGGCGCTGAGTCTGTTGCGCCTGCTGAGTCTGGCGCTGATCGGTGCCGCGCTGTTGCTGGCGGACGTCACTACGCTGTTGACGTACCTCGGTGCGTTGCTGGCGCACTTCGCTACGTTGCTCGCGCTCGGGTCGCGGTTGTTGGGTCTGCTGACGCTGGACCCGCGCTTCGCCGCCGCTGTTGCCGCGCCGGACTTCAGGGCCGCGCGGGCCGCGATCACCGCGGTCGCCGCGCTGCGCCAATTGCATGCGCTCGCCCGTCGCCTGCGCGGCCGCCGGGGCAATGGGGGTCAGGATCGTCGCAGCGATCAGCAACCCTCCGAACATCTTTTTCATCTCGCCATACTCCAACTCATGTCCCGATCGCTGGAGAGGCCAGCCGGGATGATGAATCATGTCTTACCGGCGGCAAGATGATCGGCGGCTGAACCGCGCTGTTGCCTGCGGTTCAGCTACATGAACGGCAGTGTTCAGGTGCTGGGGGGAAGGCGTAGCGCGGGGACCGCGCGCGCGGCGTCTTCGGGCCGGATGCCCGGCGGCGGGGCGGCGGCGATCCGCTCCTCGCCGCGCAGCACGCGCCCGGCGCGGTGGATTGCGGTGCGGATGCGCGGATAGGTGCCGCACCGGCAGATATTGGTCATCGCCGCGTCGATTTGGGCGTCGCTGGGATTGCTGTTCGACCGCAGCAGCGCCGCCGCCGCCATGATCATCCCCGATTGGCAGAACCCGCATTGCGGCACCTGTTCGGCGACCCAGGCCTGTTGCACCGGATGGCTGCGGTCGCGGGTCAGTCCCTCGATCGTGGTAACGAAGCGCCCCTCGCATTCGGCGATCGTGACCATACAGCTGCGGATCGCCTCACCATCGATATCGACCGTGCAGGCACCGCATTCGCCGGTGCCGCAGCCATATTTGGTCCCGGTCAGGTTCGATGCGTCGCGCAGCGCCCACAGCAAGGGCGTTTCGGGTTCCATCCGATATTCGACCGGACGGTCGTTGACTGAGAATCGCGTCATGCGCGAAGATTTAGCGGAGCCGCCGGATTAGTCACGCCAGCTCGTATCGATCTTGTCGACCTTGCGCACCATCGCGTCGAATTCTGCTTTGCCAGCCTGCCCTGGGATCGATGCCATGAAAAGGTCGCGCTGGTGGACTGCGATGACTTCGTTCGGGACGATGATCGGTTTGCCCATGCTCATCGTCGCGAGCTGGATCTCGCAAGCGCGCTGGAGCGCCCAATATTTGATGAAAGCCTCGGTCAGCGTCTTGCCCATCACCACCGGGCCATGGTTCTTGAGCATCAGGATACGCTTGTCGCCAAGGTTCTCGACAAGACGCTCGCCCTCTTCCTCGCGGACCGTCACGCCTTCGAAATCATGATAGGCAAGCTGGCCGGCAAAGTTGCAGGCGTAGAAATTGACCGGTTGGAGCCCGCCTTCGAGCGCGCAGACTGCGACCGTCGCGGTGGTGTGGGTGTGGATGATCGCATGCGCGTCGGGCAGGACGCGGTGGAACAGGCTGTGCTGGACGAAGCCCGCCTTGTTGACGTGCCAGGGATTATCTTCGTCGACCTTGTTGCCGTCGATGTCGATCTTGATCAACGTCGAGGCCGTCACTTCGCTGAAATGCATGCCATAGGGGTTGATCAGGTAGCTGCCGTCTTCGTCGGGAATCTTCACCGTGATGTGGTTGAAGATCATTTCATCCCAGCCCATCATCGCGAAAATGCGGTAACAAGCCGCCAGTTCCTGCCGCGCCGTCCACTCGGCTTCGCTATATTTGCTGTTGCGCTTCAGCTGGGTCGCCATGGCCTGTCCCTTTATGTTGGTTAGTTTCGTCCTGCTACCTATGCCATAAGGAAGGGGCGCGGCACAATCCCGAGAGCGGGTGGGGCGCCCCGATGGCGCGACAAGCCCGGTTTACCGCGCAGGGGCTTGCATTTCGCCGCGAATCCTTTTAGTGGCCCAGCCATCGGAACGTCGCGGGTTCGCGGCGCTTCTTTTATTGCCCTTATATCGGCGATTTACGGCGAACTGGATATCCGGTTGCCTTTGATCGTTAGACGAACCGGAGACGACACGGCCCATGCAGATCATCGTTCGCGACAATAATGTCGACCAGGCTCTTCGCGCGCTTAAGAAGAAGCTGCAGCGTGAGGGCGTGTATCGCGAAATGAAGCTGCGCCGTCATTACGAGAAGCCCAGCGAAAAGCGCGCGCGTGAGCACGCTGCCGCCGTCCGCCGCGCCCGCAAGATGGAGCGCAAGCGCATGGAACGCGACGGGATCAAGTAAGACCTGTCCTTCCTTTTAAGGATTCGGATCGTGAAACAGGCGCTGCGGGCAACCGTGGCGCCTTTTTCGTTGGGTCGGGGTGCGATGTCGGGCTCAATTGCCTCTGGACCGCCCCACGCCGCTCCGCCTATAGGCGTGCCCAACAATATTGCCCGCCATAAGTCTTCGTGCGGGCAACGGAAGGATCAGCGAAAATGAGCGTAACGACGGTTCCCTTGCGCCCGGTTAGCAAAAGCGGCCTGTGGCTGATGTGGTTCGGCTTGGCGGCGTTGCTGGTCGCGGGCGCGGCATTTGCCTGGCACATGACCCCTCGGATCGGTTTCGAAGTCGTCAAGGAAGGCACCGGGCTCAGCCCGACCAAGGCCGACGTCGTGCTGGTGAAATATGAAGGCAAGCTCGACGATGGTACCGTGTTCGATGCCAATGAACAGGCGCCGATGCAGGTCGCTGGGGTCGTTCCGGGCTTCTCCGAAGCGCTGACCCGAATGAAAAAGGGCGGGCAATACAAGATCACCATTCCCGCGCAGCTTGGATATGGCGATCGCGCGACCGGACCGATCCCGGCCGGCAGCACGCTGCATTTCGATGTGACGCTGCTAGATTTCCGTTCGGAAGCCGAGGTGCGCGCGATGCAGCAGCAGATGCAGCAACAACAGCAGATGATGCAGCAGCAGGGTGGCCCCGCTGGGCCTCCGGGCGCTCCGGGCATGCCGCCGCAGTAAAAAACCACGCGGTGTTGACGAAATCAAACGACGGCGGGCTTAGGTGTCCGCCGTCGTTTTCCTTTTGACGCCGGCGGCATTGCGCTCGGCCTCGCGCTCCAGCGCGACCTTAATCATCGCCACGATCGGGTCGGCCAGAAACAGTCCCATGATCCCCAGCAGTGCGCCAAACAATATCTGCGCGCCAAGGACCAGCGCGGGCGCCAGATCGACGGTCTGTTTCGCGACCATCGGGACGATCAGATAACCGTCGACGGTTTGCACGATGAAATAGATGACGATCGCCCACAGGCCGACGTCGGTCCCGGCAGAAAAGCCGACAAGGATCAGCAGCGCCCCCGACACGATCGCGCCGATATTGGGAATGAAGGCCAGCAGCCCCGTGAGTAAGCCCATCAGCGCCGCCATCGGGACGCCGACCGCCAGACACGCGAGCCATGTTCCGATCCCTTCGACCAGCATACCCAGCAGGCGACCGGCCATCAGTCGGCGCAGCGTGAATCCCATGCGCGCGGTTGTGATGTAAAAATCTTCGCGGTTCTTCATCGGCAGCATCCACGCCACCCCGCGCTCATACAGCCGCGGTTCGATCGCGATAAAGATGCCGAGTATCAGGATCATCACCACACTGGTGAACGCGCCGACGACCGACCCCACCGCCGCGGTGACGCGGCCAAAGGTACCAGCGAAATTGTCGGAAATCGTTTTGGTGTCGAGCTGGAGATTGCCCATGCCATGATCGCTCGCCCAGCCCGCGAGCCGTTCGACCTGGCTCATCACCACTTTTTGCAGCGTCGCGGCCTGATCGGCGATCTGCGATCCCGCGAACATCATCGTCCAGATCATGAAAGCAAGCAGCGTCAAGCAAACGATCAGCAGCCGCCAGCCACGCGCGATCGGCAGGACGCGGCCCAACAGTCGAGTGCCGCCGTCGAGCATCGACGCCATCACGATTGCGGCAAAGATCAGCAGGATCGGCTGGACCAGAACGATGCACGCGCCGATCAGCAGCGCAAGGCCGAGCCAGACGCTGGCCTTGAGCAGTTCGGTACGGACCAGGTGGCTGCGAATCTCGGTCGGGCCGGGGGCGTTGGCGGTGGCCTTGGCACGGGCCTGGGCCCGCTCTTTCCTCTCCACCATGCCCGCGCTCCCTATTCTGCCTTGCTGCTACGTTCGGGGCGGAGGTCGGTTCCCGCGCGGTCCGGCCGCAGCGCATTGAACCAGCTGATCGGGTTGTACCATGTGGCGGTACCGTCGGTCGAAAAGCTGATAATTTCGGCGCGCCCGGCGATCGTATCGAAGGGGACCGGGCCGCCGAGACCTTTCTGCGACGTGTCGACGCGGCTGTCGGCGCTGCCGTCGCGGTTGTCGCCCATCAGGAACAGATGGTCGGCGGGAACGGTGACGGGTCCATAATCGTCGGTGGTATAGCCCGGCCCCATGTCGATGGTGTCAAAAGTCGCGCCGCCGGGCAAAGTTTCGCGCACGATCGGCAATTCGAGCATTTCGCGCCCGTCGGCACCGCGGGTGATAAAACGGTCGAGGCTGCTGTCGCCGCTGGGTAAGTTGGCATCGACGGGGATGGCCAGCAGCGGCTGAACCTCGCGCTTCACCGGCTTGCCGTTGATGCTGAGTTCGCCATTGGTGAGCTGGATGGTATCGCCGGGCAGGCCGATCACCCGCTTGATATAGTCGATCCGCGACACCGGATGTTCGAGCACGACGATGTCGCCGCGTTCGGGCAGCTTGGCGAACCAGCGGCCCGCTTTCTTCGGCGCGAGATGGAAACTGACCGACGAATAGGACCAGCCATAGGGATATTTGCTGACGATCAGCCGGTCGCCGTTGCGCAGCACCGGCATCATCGAATCGGACGGGATATAGAAAGGCTTGGCGACGCAGCTGTGGATGCCGAGCACGAGCAGCAGGATCACCACGATATCGCGGATCAGCTTGCCCCAGCTGCCGTCTTCCTTTGTCTTGGTTTTCGCCATTATCCGGTCAGTCCTTGATCGCTTCGATGATGACGAACGCCTGCGCCCAGGGATGGTCGTCGGTCAATGTTAGGTGGATGTTGGCGCTATAACCCGCCGGGATCATCTGCGCGAGCCGCGCCGCAGCGCCGCCGGTCAGCGCTAGCGTCGGCGCGCCCGACGGGGCGTTGACGACGCCGATGTCCTTCATGAACACGCCGTGCTTGAAGCCGGTGCCGACGGCTTTGGAGAAGGCCTCCTTCGCCGCAAAGCGCTTGGCGTAGGTTCCCGCGCGCGTGAACGGACGCCGCGCCGCCTTCGCGCGCTCGACCTCGGTGAAGACGCGATTTTCGAACCGTTCGCCAAAGCGGTCGAGCGAGTTCTGGATACGCTCTATATTACACAGGTCGGAACCGAGGCCGATGATCATGGCGCGCCGCGCGCCTCGTCCATTAGGTCGCGCATCCGGCGCACCGCATCTTCCAGCCCGGTAAAGATCGCCTCGCCGATCAGATAATGGCCGATGTTGAGTTCGGCGAGCTGCGGGATCGCGGCGACCGGGACGACATTCTCATAGGTCAGGCCATGCCCGGCGTGCGGCTCGATACCGTTCTTCCACGCTAGCGCAGCGGCGTCGGCGAGGCGGCGGAGTTCGACGGCACGTTCTTCGCCCTCGACATGGGCATAGCGACCGGTGTGAAATTCGACGACGGGCGCGCGCAGCCGCATCGCAGCCTCGATCTGGCGCGGGTCGGGCTCGATGAACAGGCTGACCCGGATGCCTGCGTCGTTCAACCGCGCGACGATCGGGGCGAGGTGGTTGTGCTGTCCCGCTGCGTCCAACCCGCCCTCGGTGGTGCGCTCTTCGCGCTTTTCGGGGACGATGCAGGCGGCGTGCGGATTATGACGCAGCGCAATTTCAACCATTTCGTCGGTCGCCGCCATTTCCAGGTTCAGCGGCAGGTCGGTCGCCGCCTGGATGCGCGCCAGATCGTCGTCGCGGATATGGCGGCGGTCTTCGCGCAGATGCGCCGTAATGCCGTCGCCGCCGACCGCTGCGACGATCTGTGCCGCGCGCACCGGATCGGGATGCTCACCGCCGCGCGCGTTACGGATCGTCGCAACATGGTCGATGTTGACGCCCAGGCGGAGCCGGCTGCTCAATTCGCGCGGCTTCCGGGCTTGATCGCCTCGGTGCCAGCCAGATGTTCGGGAAGTTCATCTGCGGCATAGGTCGGGAAGTTGATCGCCACGAGGGGATAGAAGGGGACGCCGAGGTCGACGTTGCTACCCGCCGAGCGATCGACGAGCGCGGCCTCAGCGATGACTTCGCCGCCGGCGGCCGCGACGCACGCCATCGCTTCGCGTGACGACAAGCCGGTAGTCACGACATCTTCGATCATCAGCACCTTGGCACCGGGTTCGATGGTAAAGCCGCGGCGGAGTTCGAAGGTGCCGGTTGGTCGCTCGACAAAAATCGCAGGTTTGCCGAGCGCGCGGCCCATCTCATGGCCGATGATGACGCCCCCCATCGCGGGCGACACGACGATGTCGATCGCCTGTTTCAGGTCGCGTGGCAGCTTTGCGGCCAGCGCGACGGCGAGCCGCCCGGCGCGTTCGGTGTCCATCAGGACGCGCGCGCATTGCAGATAATATTCGCTGTGGCGGCCTGACGAGAGCAGGAAATGCCCTTGCAGCAAGGCGTCGGCGGCGCGGAATTCGGCCAGGATTTCATCATCGGTCATGGGAGAATTGTTCTTTTGTCCAGTGCGTCACCCATGGCGGGCGACCGGGTTTTGGCGGCGAAGATTATCCAGCCGCAAAATAGTGTTAGAGATGCTTGAGGCAAGCGGCAAGCGGGTCTATAGCGCCCGCGAGATTCAGCCCGTCTTCTGGCCGGCCGGACGCACGTCCGGTCGTGGTCACAGAGGGGATGAGGCGAGATAAGAACAACAGGCAACGGGCGGCACTATCCTTATGAAGAGCTTGAAAACCCTTGTAATTGCGGCAGTTTTGTCGCTCGGCGTGATGGGCGCCGGACATGCGCAGACCCCGGCGGCCGCCTCGGCAGAAGCCCCGGTGGCGACGACTGTGGCGAATCCGGCTCCGACCGTTGCCCCGGCGACCACCACCGCGGCACCAGAGGCGCTCGCGCCGACCACCGCCGCCGTTCCGGCAGGCGATGCCACCTATGTCCCGATGAAGCCGACCCCCGGGGTTGGCCAGCCGGTCGATGCGGGCATCGATTTCCAGCCACAGGTCAGCCCGGTCGGCGAACAGGCCTATTGGTTCAACCACGTCATCCTGTTGCCGGTGATCACGATCATCACGCTGATTGTCTTGGGCCTGATGCTCTGGGCGATGTTCCGTTACCGCGCCAAGGCGAACCCGGTGCCGTCGAAGACGACGCACAACACCTTCATCGAGATCATCTGGACCGCTATTCCGGTCCTGATCCTCGCGGTGATCGCGGTGCCGTCGATCCGGCTGCTGGCCCAGCAATATGAACCGCCGTCGAAGGACGCGCTGACCATCAAGGTCACGGGGTACCAATGGTATTGGGGCTATGCCTATCCCGACCAGGGCATCGGCGAATATGTTTCCAAGATCCTCACTGAACAGCAGGCGATCGCGGCGGGCGAGCCCTATCATCTCGCCGTCGATAACCGCATGGTCGTCCCTGTCGGCCGCCAGGTGAAGCTGATCATCACCGGCTCCGACGTGATCCACAGCTTTGCGGTCCCGGCTTTCTGGACCAAGATGGACGCCGTTCCCGGCCGCGCCAATGAAACGACGTTCACCGCGAACAAGGTCGGCGTTTATTACGGCCAATGTTCGGAACTGTGCGGCGTCGACCACGGCTATATGCCGATCGCTGTCGAAGTTCTGCCGGTGGATCGCTGGGAAGCGTGGGTCCGCTCGAAGGGCGGCAATCCGGCTGGCCCGGTCGTTGCGGCATCCGCCGCCGCTGCACCGACGCCCGCCGCCGCGCCTGCCGCGACGCCGGCCGCCACCACGACTGAAGCTGTTCCGGCAGCGGCGCCCGCCGCCGTCCCGGCCGCCAAGAATTAATAAGGGGTCCGACAGATGACCGATATCGCTGCAACTGCACCCGCCCATGGCCATGCCGATCACGCGCATGAGGGCCATGATCACGATACCCCGGGCTTTTTCGTCCGCTGGTTTATGTCGACGAACCACAAGGACATCGGCACCCTCTATCTGATCTTCGCGATCGTTGCTGGCATCGTCGGCGGCGGCCTGTCGGGACTGATGCGCCTCGAACTGGCGCATCCCGGCATTCAGTATCTGGGCACATGGGCGCAGGCGCTGGGCGGGGCGCAGGATCTGACCGCGGCCAAGCATTTCTGGAACGTGATGATTACGGCCCACGGCCTGATCATGGTGTTCTTCATGGTCATGCCCGCGATGATCGGTGGCTTCGGCAACTGGTTCGTCCCGCTGATGATCGGCGCGCCCGACATGGCGTTCCCGCGCATGAACAACATCTCCTTCTGGCTGACCGCCGTCGCGTTCGTCATGTTGATGGGGTCGCTGTTCGTCCCCGGGGGTAGCGGCAATGGCGCCGGCACCGGCTGGACGGTCTATGCTCCGCTGTCGACCAGCGGTTCGGTCGGACCTGCGGTCGACATGGCCATCTTCTCGCTCCACCTTGCGGGTGCCGCGTCAATTCTTGGTGCGATCAACTTCATCACGACGATCTTCAACATGCGCGCACCGGGGATGACGATCCACAAGATGCCGCTGTTCGTGTGGTCGGTGCTCGTCACCGCCTTCCTGCTGCTGCTCGCGCTTCCGGTTCTGGCCGCTGCCATCACAATGCTGCTGACCGACCGTAACTTTGGTACCACCTTCTATGATGCGGCGGGCGGCGGCGACCCCGTGCTTTACCAGCATCTGTTCTGGTTCTTTGGCCACCCCGAAGTTTACATCATGATCCTGCCGGGCTTTGGCATCGTCAGCCAGGTCATCTCGACCTTCAGCAAAAAGCCGGTGTTCGGCTATCTCGGCATGGCTTATGCGATGGTCGCGATCGGCGTCGTCGGCTTCATCGTGTGGGCCCACCACATGTTCACCGTCGGCATGTCCGTGAACCTGAAGATGTACTTCACCGCCGCGACGATGGTCATCGCGGTTCCGACGGGTATCAAGATCTTCAGCTGGATCGCCACCATGTGGGGCGGCTCGATGACGTTCAAGACGCCAATGATGTGGTCGCTCGGCTTCATTTTCATGTTTACCGTCGGCGGCGTCACCGGCGTCGTGCTGGCCAACGGCGGCGTCGACACCAATTTGCACGACACCTATTATGTCGTCGCGCACTTCCACTATGTGCTGTCGCTGGGCGCGGTCTTCTCGCTCTTCGCCGGTTTCTATTATTGGTTCCCCAAGATGTCGGGCCGGATGTATAGTGAGGTCCTTGGCCAGCTGCACTTCTGGGTCTTCTTCATCGGCGTGAACGTCATGTTCTTCCCCCAGCATTTCCTGGGCCAGCAGGGCATGCCGCGCCGTTATCCCGACTATGCGGAAGCCTATGCGCATTGGCACCTGATCTCGTCATACGGCTATGTCATCATGGGCGTCGGCATGCTCTTCTTCTTCGCGAACATCGGCTACTCGCTGTTCGCCGGCAAGAAGGCCGCTGACAATCCGTGGGGCGAAGGTGCGACGACGCTCGAATGGACATTGTCGAGCCCGCCGCCGTTCCACCAGTTCAACGAACTGCCGCGTATCGCCTGATCATGCTTCCCCCTGCTGTTTTTCGGCAGGGGGCGCATGAATCCAGGCCGGAGTAATCATGGCGCAGAGCCTGACCCACGGCGAAATGGCCCTGCCGGCCGACTGGCGCGACCTGTTCGCGCTGACCAAGCCGCGCGTCATGTCGCTGGTGGTGTTCACCGCGCTGTGCGGGCTGCTGGCGGCGCCGGTCCATGTTCCGCCCATTTTGGCCTTTTCCTCGATCCTGGCGATCGCGCTGGGGGCAGGCGCCTCGGGCGCTCTCAACCAATGGTATGAGGCGGGGCTCGACGCCAAGATGAAGCGGACGGCGGGTCGTCCGCTCCCGGCGGGGCGGCTCGATCCGCAGACGGCGCTGCAGTTCGGTATCGGCCTTGCGGCGTTTTCCCTGTTCCTGATGCTGTTCGCGTCGAACTGGCAGGCCACGCTGCTGCTGGCGGTCTCGATCCTCTTTTACGTATTTGTCTATACGATGTGGCTGAAGCCGCGGACGCCGCAGAATATCGTCATCGGCGGCGCTGCCGGTGCATTTCCGCCGCTGATTGGCTGGGTCGCAGCAACCGGTTCGATCGCGCCGCTGCCGGTGATGTTGTTCCTGCTGATTTTCCTGTGGACCCCCCCGCATTTCTGGGCGCTCGCGCTGTTCATGCGCTCGGACTATGCAGCCGCGGGCATCCCGATGATGCCGGTGGTTGCGGGCGAGAAATCGACGCGGCGCCAGATCCTGTTTTATGCGCTGATCATGGCGGTCGCGGCGATTGCGCCGTGGCCGCTGGGTTACACAGGCGCGCTTTACGGCTGGACGGCGATCATCCTGTCGGCGCTGTTCGTGGCGCTCTCGGTTCAGGTCGGCACCCGCTCGACGGGCGAGGGCGATATGATGCAGCCCGAAAAACGGCTATTCGCTTACTCGATTGCCTATCTTTTCATTCTCTTCGGCGCCGTTGTTGCCGATCATTGGTGGCCATTATGACCGACGAACCGAAAAAAGAGCCTTTCGACGAAGCCGAATATCGCCGCCGCCAGCGCAGCCGCGCCAACATGATGGCGTGGATGCTCGGCGGGCTGGCGATTCTGTTCTTCTTCATCACCATCGCCAAGATGCAGGTTTTCTCATGATCGCCCGGCTGTCGCCCAAAGCCCGGACGGCCAGTCTGGCGTCGCTGCTGGCGGTGGCGATGGTCGGACTCGGTTTCGCGGCGGTGCCGCTTTACGATCTGTTTTGCCGTGTGACGGGTTTCGGCGGCACGACCCAGCGCTACGATCCAGTCGCCGCTGCAGAAGAGCCGGCGATCCTTTCTGATACCATCTCGGTTCGATTCGACGCCAATGTGTCGCCGGGGCTGCCGTGGAAATTCTATCCCGAACATCCGACCGACACCGTCAGCATCGGCGCACGTGACATGGCGATCTTTATCGCCGAGAATGTTTCTTCCAAGCCGGTGGTCGGGACCGCCGGGTTCAACGTCACGCCGACGCAGGCGGGCAAATATTTCACCAAGATCCAGTGCTTCTGCTTCACCCAGCAAAGGTTGGAGCCGGGGCAACAGATGCGGATGCCCGTGCTGTTCTTTGTCGATCCCAAGATCATGGATGACCCCGACGCGCGCGACATCCAGGAAATCACCCTCAGCTATACCTTCCACCCTGTAGACGAGGGTAAAAAGGCGAGCTAAGGCCGCGATCAGAGTCTAAACAAGACCGGCAAGCGATGGGGAATCGCGATGCTGGGACTGCAAAAACGGGAAAAACGCCATGTCCGGTGCGAAACATCATGACTATCACCTCGTAAACCCCAGCGTCTGGCCGCTTATCGGCTCGGTCGCGGCGCTGACGATGTTCTTCGGTCTCGTGATGTTCATGCACACCGACTATTTCGGCGGCGCCGGAAAATGGGTGCTCGGCTTGGGCCTGATGGGCGTCATCGCGACATTTTTCAGCTGGTGGTCGGACGTCATCAACGAGGCGCATGCTGGCGATCATACCCCGGTCGTCCAGCTCCATTTGCGCTACGGCATGATTCTGTTCATCGCGTCGGAAGTCATGTTCTTTGTCGGCTGGTTCTGGGCGTGGTTCGATTTCTCACTGTTTCCGGTGCCGATCGAATATGCCGAAGGCGCGGTAACGTCGCTGTTCGGTCAGGACGGTGCGGCTTTGATTACGATGTGGCCGCCGAAGGGCATCGAAGTTATCGATGCTTTCTCGCTGCCGCTGCTCAACACGCTGATCCTGCTCTGCTCGGGGACGACGATCACTTGGGCGCACCATTCATTGATCCACGGCGACCGTGACGGCCTGAAAAAAGGCCTGTGGGCGACGATCATCCTCGGCGCGATCTTCTCGATGATCCAGGCGTATGAATATATGCATGCGCCCTTTGGTTTCGGCCAGAGCAACTACAGTTCGGCTTTTTACATGGCGACTGGTTTCCACGGCTTTCACGTGCTGGTCGGCACGATCTTTCTGATCGTCTGCCTCGCCCGTACCTACAAGGGTCACTTCACCCCCAAGCAGCATTTCGGTTTCGAAGCCGCTGCCTGGTATTGGCATTTCGTCGATGTGGTGTGGTTGTTTCTGTTCATCATCGTCTATGTCTGGGGCGGCTGGGGCGCGCCGGTCGCCGCGCACTAAATTGCCGGACAGCGATTTCCTTCCAAAAGGGCAGCCGCCGGTCTGGCGCGCTGCCCTTTTTGGTCTTTGCCCCGAATGCAGTGCAAAGACGCTGTTCGACGGCCCGGTGAAGTTTCGGCCGTCCTGCGACGCCTGCGGGCTGGATTACAGCCGCTACAATGTCGGGGACGGTCCTGCGGCGTTTCTTACCCTGATTGTCGGTGCCTTAATCGTGGCGCTGGCGCTGGCGCTCGATGCCGCGGTGAAGCCGCCGCTGTGGGTGCATGTCCTGCTGTGGGTACCGCTGACCGCCGTCGCTGTCGTTTACGGGCTCCGCGTCGCCAAGGGTGCGCTAATAACGAGCGAACATCAGCGGCAGGCCGCCGAGGGTCGCCAAATGGATGACAAGGGATGACGGAACCCGCGCCACCTTCGACGCGGCGCTGGCCGCTGGTCCCGACGATCATCGTGCTTGTCGCGGTCGCGGTGATGATCGCGCTTGGCGTGTGGCAGCTTCAGCGCAAGAACGAAAAAGAAGCGCTCATCGCGCTGTTCCAGCGCAACACCGCGATGTCGGCGACCGTCGCCTATCCCGAATTGCCGCCGGTGGCCGATGCCTTCCTCTATCGCAAGAGCAGCGTCGTTTGCCTGGAGCCGGTGCGCTGGGATCCGCGCAGCGGGACGGATCGCGAGGGAATGGCGGGCATTCGCATGATCGCCGATTGCCGGACCGGCGCCGAAGGCCCGGGGGTGCTGGTCGATGTCGGCATTAGCGACGATTTCGCGCCGCCCAAATGGAGCGGCGGCACGGTGCAGGGAACAATTGTTCCCGGTCCGGAGCAACCGACGGTGATGGAGCGGGCGATGGGCAAGGGCGCGCCCGCGCGCGCAATGCTGATCGCCAACGCGCCTGTTGCGGGCCTTCGCGCCAGTGCGGTGCCGTCGGCCGACGACACGCCGAACAACCACTTTGCCTATGCGGTGCAATGGTTCCTGTTCGCCGCCGCCGCGCTGGTGATCTATATCTTGGCTGTCCGTCGCCGCTGGCGGCCTTGAGCCCAGCCCGGAGGGTGCTTTTTCCATGATTTCCTAGCCGTGAAATGTTCCATTTCACTCGAAATCACTCTAGGCGCTGTGCCGTCATGGAATATATCAGCACCCGCGGCGCTGCGCCGACCCTCGACTTTCGTGCCGCAACGCTGGCCGGTCTCGCCAGCGACGGCGGCCTGTATCTGCCGGCGCACTGGCCGCAGATGTCGGCCGACGATATTCGCGCGCTCGCGGGCCTCGACTATGCCGAAACCGCGGTGCGCGTCATGCAGCCCTTCGTCGCGGGCGTACTGACCGAGGACGAACTGCGCCAGCTGTGCCGCGCCGCCTATGGCAGTTTCAGCCACAATGCGGTGACTCCGCTCGTCCAGCTCGATCATCGTCATTGGCTGCTTGAATTGTTCCACGGCCCGACGCTGGCGTTCAAGGACGTCGCGCTGCAACTGCTCGGCCAGCTGTTCGAGAAATTCCTGAGCGGCGGCGGCACCGACATCACGATCGTCGGCGCGACGTCGGGCGACACCGGATCCGCGGCGATCGAGGCGGTTGCGGGACGCGAGCATATCCAGATTTTCATGCTGCATCCCGAAGGACGGGTCAGCGACGTCCAGCGCCGCCAGATGACGACGGTGCTGGCGCCCAACGTCCATAATATCGCGATCGACGGCAGCTTCGACGATGCCCAGGCGATGGTGAAGCGGTTGTTCGGCGACGAACAGGCGCGCGGCCAGCTGACCCTTTCGGCCGTGAACAGCATCAACTGGGCGCGGTTGATGGCGCAAATCGTCTATTATTTCTATGCCGCAGTCCGCCTCGGTGGCCCCGACCGTCCGATCGCGTTCAGCGTTCCCACGGGCAATTTTGGCGATGTGTTCGCGGGTTATGTCGCGGCGCAGATGGGGCTGCCGATCGCAAAGCTGGTCGTGGCCACCAACGTCAACGACATCCTTCACCGCGCGCTGACCCGCGGCGACTATAGCGCCGGAACGGTCACCGCGACCGCGACGCCGAGCATGGACATTCAGGTCAGCAGCAATTTCGAGCGCCTGTTGTTCGATCTGTCGGGCCGCGATGGCGCCGCGATTACGGCGATGATGGGCGAATTCGATGCGAACCGCGCGATGACCATTCCCGCCGACATGATCGCGGGCGCGGGCGCCCTGTTTTCCAGCGCCAGCATCGATGGCGACGCGATGGCGCTGGCGCTGCGCTGGGCGCAGGAACATGGCGGCCAGATCATCGATCCGCACAGCGCCGTCGGCCTCGCCGCGGCGCGGACGCTCGACATCGATGCCGACATTCCCATCGTCACATTGGCGACGGCGCATCCCGCAAAGTTTCGCGAAGCGGTCGAGCGAGCGACCGGTGTGCGCCCATCGCTACCGGCGCGGCTCGGCAATCTGTTCGAACGCGAGGAGCGCTATGAAAAGCTGCCCGGCGACTATGACGCGGTAAAAGCCTTTGTCCTCGCGGAAGCCACCCGTGGCTGAGCTGCTGCCGCTTGTCACCCTGGTCGGCGAGGCGTGGGAGGATTATGGGCTGGTTGACAGCGGCGGCGGACGCAAGCTCGAACGCTATGGCCGTTATCGCTTCATCCGCCCCGAGCCGCAGGCGATGTGGGCGCCCGCGTTGTCCGCCAGCGAATGGGAGGCCGCCGACGGCGAATTTATCCCTGCGTCCGACGACGATGGCGGTGGCCGCTGGTATTATAACAAGCCGGTGCCGACCGAGGGTTGGCCACTGGCGTGGCGCGAAACGCGTTTTACCGCGCAATGCACCCCATTTCGTCATCTCGGCTTTTTCCCCGACATGGCGCCGGTGTGGGATTGGCTGCGCGAACAGGTCGCGGGCAAGCCTGACCCGGCTTTCTTGAACCTGTTCGGCTATACAGGGGTGGGCAGTCAGGCACTGGCCGCCGCTGGAGCGTCGGTGACGCATGTTGACGCGTCGAAGAAATCGGTAGGGCAGGCGCGCGAAAACGCCGCGCTGGCTGGCATGGCCGACAAGCCGGTGCGCTGGATCCTTGACGATGCCGGCAAGTTCACCGCGCGCGAGGTGCGGCGCGAGAAGCGCTATGACGCGATCCTGCTCGACCCGCCGAAATTCGGTCGCGGTCCGACGGGCGAACGCTGGCAGCTGGAAGAGGGGCTGGCGCCGCTGCTGACCGATTGCCGTCAGTTGCTCGATGCCGACAGCCGCGCGCTGTTCCTGACCGTCTATGCCGTCCGCATGTCAGCGCTGGCGATCGGCGAGCTGCTGGCGCAGCTGTTTGCCGATCTGCCTGGCAAGGTCGAATGCGGCGAGCTGGCGGTGCGCGAAGAGACGCGCGGGCTGTTACTGCCCACCGCAATTTTCGCGCGCTGGAGCCGCTGACGCGGCATTGCCAAAAAAAGACCGCACCAGCTCCGGTCAGGGAGCTGGCACGGCCGCTGCGCCCAGTGTCAGAATTTGGCGCGGACGCCGAAGTAGAATTGGCGACCATTGTCATAGGTCGCGCGCGGCTGCGCCCGGGTTCCTGAATATTGCTCAATCGGTTCGTTAGTCAGGTTCACCGCATCGACCGTCAGCGCGATCCCGTCGGTGACATTGACGCTGACCGATGCATCGAGCGACGACAGCGCGGCCTGGTTGAGCGGGGCGGCGCGATCGATGTCGATGAAGAATTTTGACCGGTAATTATACGACACGCGCGCACTCAGCAGGTCATTCTCATAATAGCCGGTCAGGTTGAGCGAATGCTTTGAATTGCCGGGGATCGGATCGCCGTTATTCGCCTTGGCATCCGAATAGGTGTAGTTCGCCACCGCGCCGAAGCCGCCCCAGATCGGGCGCGATACCTGGAATTCAAACCCTTGGTTGCGGCCGCCGTCGCCGTTGCTGCGGCGGTTGATCTGATAGGGGCAATTGAACAGGTTCGGATTGCCGCCGCCCGCCGCGACGCAGCCTGCGGGCTGCGACCCCAGCACGAACACGCCGGGCAGGGTTTCGGTCGATGTCGAGTTGACGATGTACGACTGGATAT
The DNA here is from genome assembly GCF_965279725.1 of Sphingopyxis sp. Lineage (GTDB taxonomy): Bacteria > Pseudomonadota > Alphaproteobacteria > Sphingomonadales > Sphingomonadaceae > Sphingopyxis. The sequence continues at coordinate 157,118 of NZ_CBDIIL010000001.1, read as the reverse complement.
CCTTGTAGAAAGCGGCGAGCGCGACGATCGTTTCGCGATCGGGATACCATTCGATCGACACATCATATTGATTGGCGCGATAGGGATCGAGGTTCGGATCGCCGCCGCGCCCCGTCAGCAACGTGCCGTTGAGGTCGACGCCCGGCGTGATGTCGACAAAATCGGGGCGCGTCACCGTCTTGCCCGCGCCAAAGCGCAGCACGACCTTGTCCGACAGGTCGAGCGCCAGGTTCGCGCTCGGCAAAATGTCGGTGTAGGACCGCTTCGCCGTGCTCGGCGTGAAGCCACCGAAGGGGTTGGTGAACTGCGGGTTGGCGCCGCCGATGATAAAGCCCTGCGACGTCTGGTCGGTGGTGATGACGCGGACGCCAACATTGCCGCGCCAATTGTCGCCGCCGAATTTGGCGAGGCCGTAGCCGCCATAGGCCTTTTCGTTGATCGAATAGCTGTTGCCGGGGACGAGGAAACGATCGGTTCCGGGCGACGTGGCGGCGGCATAGATCGCGCGCAGCTTGGCCGGATCGACGCGCCAATAGTCGGTCAGGGTGCCAGCCGACGAAATATTGTCAAGGAAGTCGCCGGGCATGCCGCCGCCGGTCGCAAAATCGGCCGAGGTGCACGGCGCGCCATTGCAGCGCAGGCCGGGGGTGAACACGCCGCCATTGGTCGCAAAGCGTTCAGCTACCCTGTCATGGTCGGTATATTTGACGCCGAATTTCAGCGCGGTGAGCGGACCCCATTCGACCTCTTTTTCCACGTCGAGATAGAAATATTTTTCCTCGTCGTCATTGGTGACCGACTGAATGCGAGCGAAATCGGGGCGGATGCCTGCGGGATTGAGCGGATCCGGATTGCTGAAGCTGACTTCGGGACGGCCGCTGCGCAGGTCGTAGGAGAACCGGCCCGGACCCGCGAACTCGATGAAATTCTCGTTGCTCGTATCGCCGTTCGCCTTGGTCCAGCCCGCCTTGAAATGGACCGTCAACGTATCGGAGGGGCGATAGGTCAGGTCGAAATCGGCCGAAACCGTCTTGGCGACCGCCTGCCGATCGATCGCATCATAGACGGTGCCAAAGCCCTCGGTGCCGTTGTTGCGCGACGCGATGGTGCCGGCGACCGCGACGCCGTTTTCGATCACGGCATTGGTCAGGGTGCCGCCGCCGCCGAGTGCCTGATCGCCCCAGGCGAGGTAGTTCTGGTTGAAGTTATCGGCGTTGAAACGCGAATAGAGGCCGGTGAGGTTGATCTCGAGCTCGTCCGACGGACGGAACTGGACGCCGATATTGGCGCCATAGCGTTCGCGATTCTGTTCGAACATCGTCGAACCGATCAGCGTCGGAATCAACGCAGTTTGGCCGCCGCCAGCGGGACGATAGCCAAAGATTTCCAGGCCGTCGCGGCGGGTGCGGCGCTTTTGATAGATGCCGCCGATCAATATGCCAAAGGTTTCGTCAGCGTTTTTCCAGCTGACCAGACCCGAAATCTGTGGATCGACCTTGCCCGACAGGTCCGAATAGACGCCCTGCAGCGACGCCGAAACGGCGAAGGGTTCCAGGTCGAGAGGGTTGCGGGTGATGACATTGATCGTGCCGCCCACGCCGCCTTCCTCGACATCGGCCTGTGGGCTTTTATAGACTTCGAGCCGCCCGACGATTTCGGCGGGCAGCGTCAGATAGTTGAAGCTACGCGTCGAGGCGACCTGATCGAGGATGAACCAGTCGGCGGTCGCCACGGTGTGGCCATTGAGCAGCGTCTTGGTCAAATTGGGCGCGGTGCCGCGCAGCGAGACGCGCTCGCCTTCGCCGAATTCACGATTGACGACGACGCCGGGGACGCGCTGGAGCGCTTCGGCGACATTCTTGTCGGGGAATTTTCCGATATCTTCGGCGGTCACGACATCGGCGATCACCGCCAGATCGCGCTTGGCGTCGATCGACTGGGCGACCGAGCCGCGAAAGCCGGTGACGACGATTTCATCGGTGGCGGCGGTTCCGGTGTCTTGCGCCAATGCGGGCGAAACGCAGGTCGCATAGGCGATGATGCTTGCGGTGGCAAAAAGTCGCTTAGATTTCAGCATGTCGATCCTCCCAAAGATCTATTGGTCTTTATTGGTAATGCATACGTCATAACAATATCACATATGCTGTCAAGATTGGAGTTATTGGGCGGTCGAATGTCGGCGGTCGGAGCACGGTTAGCCATCATTAGGATTTATTGGTATTAAATTGGTATGGTTGTCGCAAGCCGAATGCGGACGGTCCTCTTAGCGGCATCAAACACAGAAATCGCCGCGGGCCGTCGCACTCTGGTGTGCGATGGCCCGCGGCGTCCCGCCCCCGTGCGGAAACTTGATTTTAGCTGAGTTCGGCGAGTTCGATGCGGTTGCGGCCACCGGCCTTCGCTTTGTAGAGCGCGTCGTCGGCCGCTTTCAGTGCGCCGCGGGTTTCGCCATAACCAAAGACGTCGGCAACCCCGCCCGAAAAGGTGATCTGGCCGAAGGGCTCGTCGGTCTTGCGATTGATCAGCCGTCGCCCGGCCAGCCCTTCGCGGGCTTCGTCGAGCCGCTCGGCGGCCTGGGTTGGCGTCAGGCCGCGGAACAGCATGACAAACTCTTCGCCGCCGTGGCGCGCGACGTGGCAGCGGTCGTCGGATATGCGCGACAGCGTGTCGGCGATCGCCTTGATGACACGATCGCCCGCTTCATGCCCGTGAAGATCGTTGACCTTTTTGAACTCGTCGATGTCACAAAACGCGACGCTCAACGGTTCGCATGCGGCGCGTGCTTCCTTATAGTGGCGTTCGAGCAGAATTTCGAAGGCGCGGCGGTTGGGAAGGCCGGTCAGGAAGTCGAGCTCGGCATCGCGCTTGGCGCGGTCGAGGCTGCGGCGCAGCGCCTTGGCCTCGTCCTCGCTTTTGCGCATATGATCTTCGGCCTTGCGCGTGCGTTCGAGCATCGCCTTGGCGAGATCGGCGAGGCTGGAGACGATCCGTCCGGTCTTTTGCAACTGCTCCAGATCATCGACATGCTGTTCGAGTTCGGTGCCATAATCGCTGGTGACCGTCCGCGCTTCCTTGGCGTGGACGTGAAAGGATTCGAGGTTGGTTTCAAGCCGCGTCATCAGGCGGTCGAGATCGGCATGGTCTGCGGGGGCGCTATTCTGTTCCCCGAGTTCATTCAGCCATTGCTGGCTGATTCCGTCGGCGGACTGCGATCGCGTTGTGATCTGCCGCGCCAGATGCGGGTTCATTCCAGAAAATGCGGCGTGCGCGAGCAACAAATTGGTCGGCGACACGTCAAGATCGTTATCGACCAGAAACGCCATGATCGTCCCGATCAGCTGATGCCGGGCCAGCTGCGCCAGATCGCGGGTACCTCCGCCATCGGGCGGGGCGTGCCGACCTGCAGGGGGCGCGCCGCGTGCTTGGCGAAGCCCCAGCCAATCCAGGAGCCGTCCTACCGGCTCGTTCGATGGTGTCGCTTTGGTGGTCATGCGACATTTAACGTGCCGCGCGCGGTGGATTTAAGCCGGATTCAGCTGGATTTTGGCGCAGTAAACCGATGGTGTTGTACTAGCACAGTCAAAGCGGTGCCAAATCAGGCGTTTAGCAAAGCCCATTACCCGCAGCGATTCCAGCCCGTACCGCGGACGGCGCGTCCCGGCGTCGCGCCGCTATGTTCGCCGCCGCGCAGCACCCCGACGCCGTTGACGAACACATCGCGCATCCCGACCGAATATTGATGCGGCTTTTCGAAGGTTGCCTGATCGCCGATCGTGGCCGGATCAAAGACGACGACGTCGGCATAAAAGCCGGGTTTCAGGGCGCCTCGATCCTTGATGCCCAGGTTGGTCGCGGGCAGGGTGGTCAGGCGGTACACTGCCTGTTCGAGCGAGATCAATTTCTCGTCGAGCACATAGCGCCCCAGCAGCCGCGCGAAATTGCCATAGGTGCGCGGATGGGTGCTCGATTTCAGGAAAACGCCCTCAGGCGCCTGCGAGGAAGCATCGGACCCGAAGCTCATCCACGGCAGCTTGATCTGCGCCCGCACATTATCCTCCGACATCAGGAAATAGACGGTGCCGACGCGCGATCCGTCCTCGACCACCAGGTCCATCGCGGTTTCTTCGGGCGATTTGCCGCGCATCGCCGCGACCTCGGCCAACGTCTTGCCGGTCAGCGGTTTCAACGCGTCACTTTTGAAGCCTGACAGAATCATCTTGTCGGCGCCCGCGCCGAAATGGAGATTTTCCCAGTCGCTTCCCGGCTTTTTCATCTCGCCGGCAACCCGCGCGCGGACCGCGGGGTCTTTCAATCGCTCGATCCATTCTTCCAGCCCGCCAGCCTGCACCCAAGTCGGCATCGCGGCGTCGAGCCCCGTGGCGCCCGCGGTATAGGTGTACATGTCAGTCGTGATCTTCAGCCCTTCGGCGCGCGCCGCCTCGATCTTTTGCACCACCGAATCGAATTTGCCCCAGTTGCTGCGCCCCGCCATCTTGAGGTGATAGATTTCGGCCGGCGCGCCCGACCGGCGCGATATGTCGATCAGCTCGTCGACCGCTTCTTCCAGCCGGTCGCCTTCCGATCGCATATGGCTGATGTACATTCCGCCGCATTTCGCGGCTTCGGTCGTAAGCGCAACGAGCTCGTCGGTCTCGGCATACGAGCCCGGGGCATAGATGATCGAGCTGCCGACGCCGAGCGCGCCTTCGTTCATCGCCTGCTTTACCAAGGCCCGCATCCGCGTCAGCTGTTCTGCCGTCGGATCGACGTCATCCTCGCCCAGTTCGTGGACCCGCACCGTCGCGGCGCCGACGAAGCTCGCGACATTGGTCGAAATGCCGCGCTTTTCCAAATAGGTCAGATAATCGCCGAGACTCGTCCATTCGATCGGATATTTGATGTCGCCCTGCCGCTCGGTTTCCTGGGCCTTCATCGCGGCATTCATCGGTCCCATCGACCAGCCTTCGCCCATCACCTCCAGCGTCACGCCCTGGCGGATATCGCTCTGGCTCCTGGGATCGGCGATCAACGATTCGGTAGCCCAGCTCAGCATGTTGATGAAGCCGGGCGCCACCGCCATGCCTTTGGCCGATACTTCGGTGCGGCCTTTGCCGTCGATCTTGCCCACCGCGACGATGCGGTCGTCCTTGATCGCGACGTCGCCGACCACGGGCGGCTTGCCCGATCCGTCGTACAAGGTGCCGCCGCGGATGATCAGGTCATAAGGCGGCGCCGCGGTTTTCGCCGCAACCGACGCCGACAGCAATGTCGAGCTGCACAACAGCATCAGGGTAGGGGCGAACGAGCGACGCGAAGCCATCAATTTTCTCCGTGAAAGAAGGATTAGCCGTGCAGGCTCATCAATGAGTCCATCAATCCGTCGTCAGCGCTGGAACAAACGCCCAGGACAAGCGCTTCGTCAAAACCATCGGCGACGACATAGGCATGGCCCATCGACGAATCGAGATAGATGCCCTGACCGGTCTTGAGCGAAACAGGGTCATAAAATTCGGTGTGAATTTCGACCTCGCCTTCCAGAACATAAATGAACTCCTCGCCCTGGTGGCGGACGAGATCGCCGAACTCGCTGGCGCTGTGCGCCCGGATGCGGGTGATGATCGGGATCATCCGCTTTTGGCGCAAGTCGGTGCAGAGGTAATGATAATCATAATTGTCGGTCGTAACGCGGACCGCCTGATCGATCGTGCCGACGCTGCGGCGGCCCGTGACTCGGGGGGCGCTGTCGCTCTCATCCTCGGCAAACAGGTCGGACATCCGGATGCTGAGTCGCTGACTCAGCTGCTGAAGCTTGTCGTAGCTGAGCGTCAGCCGGTCGTGCTCGACCTTGGACAGCGTCGACACCGGGATGCCCGACTTCGCGCTCATCTCCTTGAGCGTCCAGCCGTTTCGCGACCGGATGCCCCGCATCACCGCTCCCAAGGTCGGCGGGGTTGGACGATCCGCCATTAATTTTTCCATTCCATATTTGACAATTTTCTAATCAGGATCATTATGTCCCTATCGGGTCAATAGTTGTTGACCCTTGGTAAGGGGTCGCGCGGCTTGCTGCAAGGTCAGACAAGCCGCGCCAGACAAAAGGGGAAAGCGATGCGTTTCATCCGCAAGGCGATGATCGGGCTGGCGGCGTTCGCTGCGCTGCCGCTGGCGGCGCAGGGGCCGGTGCCCGCGCCAACCGCGAAGACAGTCGAAACAGCAGCGGTGCCGGCCGCGAAGGCGCCCACCGCGCCCGTCCAGCTCGATGCCAAGGATCTCGAAGCCTGGCTCGACGGCTATCTGCCTTATGCGCTGGAGCGTGGGCGTATCCCGGGCGCCGTCGTCGTCGTGGTACGCGGCAATCAGGTTGTGCTGGAGAAGGGCTATGGCTTTGCCGATGTCGCGAAGCGCGCGCCCGTCCTGCCCGAAACCACGCTGTTCCGCCCCGGATCGGTGTCGAAACTGTTCACCTGGACCGCGGTGATGCAGCAAGTCGAAGCGGGCAAGATCGACCTCGACAAGGACGTCAACGCTTATCTCGATTTCAAGATCCCGGCTTATCAGGGCAAGCCGATCACGATGCGCAACATCATGACGCACACGGCAGGCTTTCAGGAATCGGTGCGCTATCTGATCAGCAGCGATCCCAAGGCGGCGATGGCACTGAAAAAACAGATGCCGCTGGCATTGCCCGACCGGGTGTTCGCGCCCGGCACGACCCCGGCCTATTCCAACTATGCGACCGCGCTCGCAGGTTACATTGTCGAGCGCGTCAGCGGCGAGCCGTTCGACAATTATATCGAAAATCATATCTTTACGCCGCTGGGCATGACCCATTCGTCGTTCCGCCAGCCGCTGCCCGCGCGCCTCCTGCCGCATATGTCAAAGGGCTATCCCGACGTCACCCAACAGGCCGAGCCGTTCGAAATTGTCATTCCTGCCCCGGCGGGCAGCCTGTCGGCCAGCGGCGCCGACATGGGCAAGTTCATGATCGCGCATCTGAATGACGGTGCGGGACTTCTGAAGCCCGAAACCGCGAAGCAGATGCATGATTTCAAGGCGCCCGGCGTCGGCCCGCTCAACAGCATGGCGCTCGGCTTCTACGAACAACAGGTCAACGGCCATCGCGCCATCGCGCACGGCGGCGATACTGTCTGGTTCCACTCTTACCTGTGGCTGTTCCCTGATGCCGACATCGGCGTTTTCATCTCTATGAACAGCGCCGGCAAAGCGGGCGACGCAGGTGCGGTGCGCAGCGCGCTGTTCCATAAATTCGCCGACCGCTACCTGCCCGGCACCGGAACGCCCGGGGTCGTCGACGCCAAGACGGCGCGCGAACATGCGCAAATGATGGTCGGCCATTACACCAGCAGCCGCGGCTCGTTCACCAATTTCCTCAGCCTGCTCGGGCTGTTGGGCCAAACGACGGTAGGGGTGACTGCCGATGGCAAGATCACGCTGCCGGCGCTCGACGGTCTGGGCGCGGGCGCGCGTGACTGGGTCGAGGTCGAACCCTTTGTGTGGCGCGACACCGGAACCGGCGAACGTCTTGCTGCCGAGGTCAAGGACGGGCGCGTCGTGCGCTGGAGCCTCGACGCCGGCTCGCCGTTCATGGTGTTCGAACCTGCGGCGGCGGGCGTCAACGCCGCGTGGCTGAACCCCGCCCTGATCTTCGCGCTGGGCATTGTGCTGCTCGCGGCGCTGGCGTGGCCGGTGCGCGCGCTGGTACGGCGCAGCTTCAAGGCGGACTTCGCGCTGACCGGTCAGGCGCGGCGCGCATACCGCCTGTCGCGCATCTTTGCCTGGCTCGCGATCGCCGCTGTCGTCGGCTGGCTCGGGTTGATCGCAGCGTTTTCGGCTGACATCGGTGCGATCGGTGGGCCGCTCGACTGGCTGATCCATCTGCTCCGCATCCTGACGCCGCTCGCCGCTTTTGGCTTGCTCATCACGGCGGGCTGGCACCTGTGGCTCAGCATCAAGGACAAGCGCCGCTGGACGATGAAGCTTGGCGCGGTGCTGCTGACCTTGGCTGCCGCGGTGCTCGTCTGGGTGACGCTGGTCTTCCATCTCTATGGCTTTGGAATGGTCTATTGATGGCGAAGCAAAGCATGCGGGAACTGACGCTCGACCTTCGGGTCGAGCGCTTTCCCTATCATCAGCCGTTTCGCATTTCGGGGCATGTGTTCACCGAAACCGCTTTGCTCGTTGCCGAATTGTCGGACGGGACCCATGTCGGGCGCGGTGAGGGGGCGGGGGTTTATTACCTCGGCGACGACATCGATCACATGCTCGCTGAGGCGGCGCGCGTTCGGGGTGACATCGAGCGCGGCGCGACGCGACAGGATTTGCAACACCTGCTGCCTCCGGGCGGCGCCCGCAATGCGCTCGACTGCGCCTTTTGGGATATGGAGGCGAAGCAGACGGGGCGTCCGGTCTGGGATCTCGCTGGCATGAAGCCCCCCAAACCGCTGCCCTCGACGCTCACGCTGGGCGCCGACAGCGCCGGGAATATGGCGAAAGCCGCGCTGGCGATCGATCCAGACGCGCCGATCAAGGTCAAGTTGACCGGCGATCTGAGCGACGACATCGCCCGCGTCGTCGCGATCCGCACCGCGCGTCCGCACGCGTGGATCGGCGTCGATGCCAACCAGGGCTATGATATTCGCACCCTCGTCGAATTGCTGCCCGTGCTTGTCGCCACCAAGGTCGCTCAGCTTGAGCAGCCGCTCAAACGGGGGCGAGAGGCCGATCTTGACGGCTTGAAACGTCCGCTACCCTTTGTCGCCGATGAAAGCGCGGTGTCGCTCGCTGATACCGCCACGCTCGTCGGCCGGTTCGACGTCGTCAACATCAAGCTGGATAAATGCGGCGGCCTGACCGAAGGGCTGGCGATCGCCCGGCAGGCGAAAAAGCTGGGGCTCGACGTAATGGTCGGCAACATGATGGGCACCAGCCTGTCGATGGCACCGTCGTTCGTGCTCGGCCAGCTGTGCGACATCGTCGATCTCGATGGTCCCACCTTCCTCGCGCGCGATCGGACGCCCGGCGTCGAATATCGCGGCGGCATGATCCATTGCCCGGCAAATATTTGGGGTGTGTGACAAATAGATGTCCTATTTGGGTTGACAATTTTCTGATTAGGACAATAGTCGTCATATTGAAACTTAGCTGAAAGGGAGGCTGGAATGACCCTGTCATTCCCAGTGACGCGCCGCGCGATCATCGCGGGCGCGGTTGGTACGGCTGTGTCCGCGCCGATGATCAATCGAGGCGCCTTTGCTTTCGCAGCGGCGCCGGGACGCAGCTATTCGCGCCGCGCGGTTGATCTCGTCGCCGCATCGCTGGTCATCGACATGCTCGCGCCGCTCAAGATCACGATGTCCGAAGACTATGTGGCGCACCGGCTGACCGACGCCGAAGCCGCAGAATTCAAGGCGAGCGGCATTACCGGCTTTCACAACGCCTATGGCCTTGGCGGCCCCGACGCCAAGCAGCAGGCGTTGACATTTCTCGCGGGATGGCAGGGGTTTGCGGGCCGCAACAGCCATGTCTTCACGCTGGTCGATGGCGTTGCCGATCTCGACCGCGCCAAGGCCGAAAAAAAATGTGCCGTCATCATGGGTATCCAGAATGCCGAGCATTTCGAAAAGATCGAGGATGTCGCGCTATTCCGCCGCCTCGGCCTGCGCTGCGCGCAGCTGACCTATAACAGCCAGAACATGATCGGGTCGGGCAGCACCGAACGCGTCGACGGGGGGGTCAGCGATTATGGCGCCGCGATCATCGCCGAGATGGAAAAGCAGCACATGCTCGTCGATGTCTCGCACTGCGGCGACAAGACCACGCTCGACGCCATCGCTATCGCGAAGGGTCCGATCGCGATCACCCATAGCAATGCCCGCGCGCTGGTCGATCACCCGCGCGTCAAGACCGACGCGGCGATCAAGGCGCTCGCGGCGAAGGGCGGGGTGATGGGCATCACCGGGGTGCGGATGTTCGTCCGCACGACCGATCCGACCAACGTCGGGCATATGGCCGACCATATCGACCATGTCGCCAAGCTGGTCGGGATCGATCATGTCGGCATCGGGTCAGACGCCGACCTCAACGGTTATGACGACATGATCCCGGCCGAATATGCGGCGCTGAAGGGCAGCTACAAGGGCAGCTACGCCTTTCGCGACAAGATCGACATCGACGGTTTCGATCATCCTCTGAAGGTCTTTGACCTGACCGAGGAATTGATCCGGCGCGACTATTCAAACGACAACATCCGGGCCGTGCTCGGTGGCAATTTCCGCCGCCTGCTCGCCCAAGTCTGGGGGTAAGACGATGAAAAAAGCATTTTTGATTGCAGGAAGCATGGTTGCACTGTTGGCCGCGATGCCGGCGCATGCGCAGGAAGCGGCAGCGGTAGAAACGACGGGTGAGATCGTCGTCACCGCGCAAAAGCGCGTCCAGAACGTGCAAGACGTGCCGATCGCGATCAGTGTCGTGAGCGGGGAAGAATTACAGGAACAGGGCTCAGCCTCGCTCGTCGATTATGCGGGCTATGTTCCCGGCATGAACGTCAGCAACGGCGGCACACCGGGGCAGACCACCATTACGCTGCGCGGTGTCGCGCCGCTCAACGGCAGTCAGACGGTCGGAATCTACCTGGATGACGCACCAGTCGGATCGAGCGCGATCTACAACCGCGCCGGGGCATTCACGATCGACCTTATGCCTTATGATCTCGAGCGCATCGAGGTGTTGAAGGGACCGCAAGGCACACTCTATGGCGCCAGCTCGATTGGCGGACTGGTCAAATATGTCACCGTTGCGCCGAGCACGAAGACGTTCAGCGTGAAGGCGGGGGTCGAGGGCTTCGACATCAAGGGCGGCGACGGCTTTGGCTGGGGCGCACAGGCAATGGTCAACGTCCCGATCGTCGAGGACAAGCTTGGCGTCTCGGCCAGTTTTGCTTGGCGCAGCACGCCGGGTTGGGTCGACAGCGTCAACAATGCCGCGCTCAAGGACCAGAACAGCTATGAACAGCGCGGCGGCCGGGTTGCCCTGCTGTGGACGCCGACGCCTGAATTCAGCGTCAAGCTTGCCGGTATCTGGCAGTCACTCGATTCCGATGGCAATGGTCTTTACGCCGCTGATCTCACCGGCGAGCGGCTTGGCGACGGGCGCTCGTACAATAATTATGTCCCCGAATCGTTCGACGTCGATCTCGACTATTATTCGGCAACGCTCGATTATGATTTCGGCGCCGCGACGCTGACGTCGGCAACGACCTACAGCAAGACGCAGAGCCGGCAGTTGCAGGACGCGAGCTATGCGTTCGGGGTTCTCTTTCCTCTGCTCACCGGCGGCGCGGTTCCGCCCGGTGTCACGCCCTTTTCGCTCGATCTGGGTTTGAAGAAATGGACGCAGGAAGTGCGGCTCGCTTCGCCGAGCGGCGGGCGGTTCGAATGGCTGGTCGGCGGCTTTTTCACCGATGAGACGACCAGCAACGCGCAGCTTGTTCGCTCGTTCGACATTGCTGGTAACCCCATCGCCGGGCTCGATCCGTTGGCGATCGTCGGTCTGCCCGCGACCTACAAGGAATATGCGGTCTTCGGTAACGGCACCTTCAAAATCAGCGACCGGTTCGAGGTCACCGGCGGCCTGCGCTGGGCGCGCAACGAACAGACTTTCCGTCAGATCAGTTCGGGCGCGATCGTGCCGCAAGCCAATGATCCTGGCAAATCCGCCGAAAACGTCTTCACTTACTCGATCAGCCCACAATTCCACATCAACGACGACGCAATGCTCTATGCGCGTCTCGCCACCGGCTATCGTCCGGGCGGTCCGAACGTTATCGTTCCCAATGTGCCGCCCACGGTCGATGCGGACCGGATGAAAAACTATGAAGTCGGACTCAAGGCGGATTTTGCCGATCGCATGGTCTCGGTCGATGTTGCGCTGTTCTGGATGGACTGGACGGATATTCAGGTCACGCGCGCCTTTGGCGGCGTGTCGGGCGGTGCCAACGGAGGTAAAGCTACAAGCAAGGGCGTCGAAGGCAGCTTTGCGCTTCGTCCAACACCGGGCCTGACGATCAGCGCGACGGGCAGCTATACCGACGCGGTGCTCAGCGAGGATGTCCCGGAAATCAGCGGCGCCGACGGCGATCGTCTGCCCGCGGTGCCGAAGTTCAGCGGCGCGCTGCGTGCCGATTACGAATTCGAACTGGGCGGCGGCAACAAGGGCAGTTTTGGCGCTGGCATCCGCCACGCCAGCAACCGCCTGTCACTGGTCGAAAGCGATCCGCTGGTGGCCACGGCCAAGCCCTATACGTCGGTCGATCTCAACGCCTCGATCACCTTCAACGATCATTGGACATTGCGTGCCTATGCTCGCAACCTGCTCGATAACGAAGGGGAGATGGCGCGTTCGACTTTTGCCAACGGGCTTAACCAGCCGAGCTTCCTTGGCATTTCGCCGCTCCAGCCGCGGACCGTCGGTGTCGCGCTCGACATGGCATTTTGAACGGATTGGGAGTTGCAAACGATGAACGCCCCCATCGGCAGGCTGGCGAACAGCCTGACCCTGCCGCAGCCCTATCTGCTGTTCCTCGGCGACACGACCGAGGCGGGTTATGCCAAGACCGCCTTCGGGCTGGCCGACTGGGCGCGTGATCGCTGCGTTGGCGAGCTTGCGATCACCGGCTGCACCGTCACCACCGGTCTGCCGCCCCTGTCGCCCGCCGCTGCGCGGGCGGCAGGGGCGCGGTCGCTGGTGATCGGGGTGGCCAACCAGGGCGGGGTGATCGGCGACAGCTGGATCGCCGCGCTGGTCGAGGCGATGGAAGCGGGGCTCGACATCGTCAGCGGGCTGCACGTCCGGCTGGCGAGCCTGCCCGCGCTGACTGAGGCAGCAAAGCGCACGGGCCAGCGACTGATCGACGTTCGCACGCCGCCGCCGTCGATCCCGATCGGCAATGGCCGCAAACGTGGTGGCAAGCGGCTGCTGACCGTCGGCACCGATTGCGCATTGGGCAAGAAATATACCGCGCTGGCGTTGCACCGCGCTTTTGCCGAGCGCGGCATTGACGCCGACTTTCGCGCCACGGGCCAGACTGGGATCATGATCGCCGGCGGCGGCATTCCGATGGACGCGGTGATTTCTGATTTCGAGGCGGGGGCGGCGGAAATGCTCAGCCCCGACGCGCCCGACAATCATTGGGATCTGATCGAGGGGCAGGGGTCGATCTTTAACCCGGCCTATGCCGCGGTGTCGCTCGGCTTGCTCCACGGCAGCCAGCCCGACGTGTTCGTCGTGTGTCACGATCCGACGCGCAAGGTGATCCTGGGCCTGGAGAGCTTTGCGCTGCCATCGGTCGAGGAGGTCATCGATCTGACGATCCGCCTCGGCAGCCGGACCAATCCGGCGATCCGTTGCGGCGGGGTGAGCCTCAACACGTCAAGCTATGACGCCGACGCCGCCGAAGCGCTGATGGCGGCGGAGCGCCAGCGGCTTGGATTGCCGGTCACCGACCCGATCCGCGGCGGCGTCTCATTCGACGCGCTTGTCGAAAATATTCTCGCGTGAGTGTGGGCGAGACGGGCGGCAGGTCGAGCTGGTTCCAGCGCTTCCTGCTGCCCGGTTTCGCGCTGAAGGCCGTCATCATCGGCGGCGGCTATGCGACGGGACGCGAGCTCGCCGAATATTTCGTGCCGTCGGGGCCATGGGGCGGGCTGGCGGCCATGCTGCTCGCTACATTGGTATGGAGCATCGTCGCGGCCATCACATTCGCGCTCGCGCGCAAACTGGGCGCTTATGATTATCGCGCTTTTTTCAAGGGGCTTCTCGGTCCCGCCTGGGTCGCATTCGAGGCCGCCTATATCATCTTTGTCGTCCTGATCCTGGCGGTGTTCGGCGCCGCGGCGGGGGCGATCGGGGCCGCGACCTTCGGCTGGCCCGACCTGCTCGGATCGGTGCTGCTGGCGGTCGCGATTGTTGCGGTGGTGGCATGGGGTACCGACGCGGTCGAGCAGATGTTCAAATATGTCTCGTTCCTGCTTTACGCGGTGTACGGCATGTTCCTGATCCTCGCGCTCGCCAGCTTCGGCGGGTTGATCGGACAGGGCTTTGCCAGCGCGCCGCCGCCGTCGGGCAACTGGATGGCGGGCGGGCTGACCTATGCGAGCTATAATATCGTCGGCGCGGTGGTGATCCTGCCGGTGCTGCGTCATCTGACCAGCCAGCGAGACGCTGTGGTCGCGGGGCTGATCGCCGGGCCGCTGTCGATGGCGCCCGCGATTCTGTTCTTCGTCGCGATGATGGCCTTTTACCCCGCGATCGGCGCCGAGACCTTGCCGTCGGACTTTCTGCTTCGCCAGATGACGGTGCCGGGTTTCCATATCCTGTTCCAGGTGATGATCTTTGCTGCGCTGCTCGAAAGCGGCGCCGGGGCGGTGCACGCGATAAACGAGCGGATTTCGGGCGCGGTCGAGAGCCGCGGGCGGGCAGCGCTTTCGCCGGGCGCGCGCGCGATCATTGGCGCGGTGATCCTGACCGGCTGCATGTTTGTCGCGGGCGAGATCGGCCTCGTCGACCTGATTGCCAGCGGGTATCGCTTCCTCGCCTGGCTGTTCCTGATCGTTTTTGTCGCGCCGTTACTGACCATCGGGGTCTGGCGCCTGCTGCGCGCCGCGCCCGTTCAAATGGAGACCCTGCCATGAAAGCCGTCCGCTTGCTTGCCCTGTCGCTGATGCTGTCTGTCGCCGCGCCCGCCTGGGCCGATCCGCCGAAGGATATCGTGGAAACGGTCGAAACCTTGCGCCAGAAGATCGGCGCGCCCGGGGTTTCGATTGCGATCGTCGAGGATGGGAAGACGACGCTGTCGCGCGGCTGGGGCGTCCGCAAGCTGGGCGAGCGCGCGCCGGTCGATGCGCAAACTTTGTTCCAGACCGGATCGACCGGCAAGGCGATGACCGCCGCGGCGCTCGCGATCCTGGTCGATGAGGGCAAGATCGCGTGGGACGATCCGGTCATCAAGCATATGCCATGGTTCCGCATGCACGACGCGTGGGTAACGCGCGAAATCACGATCCGCGACTTGCTCGTCCACCGCAGCGGATTGGGGCTGGGGCAGGGCGATCTGATGTTTGTTCCGCGCACCAACCTCACGCGCAAGCAGACGGTCGAGCGTGTCGCTTTTCTCAAGCCTAAAACGAGTTTTCGTTCGGCCTATGCCTATGACAACATCCTTTACGCCGTCGCTGGGCAGTTGATCGAGGAGGTTACCGGCAAGACGTGGGAAGCCTTCATGGGCGAGCGCGTGCTGCGCGCCGGTGGCATGAAGAACGCCACCAGCGACAGTGAGGATCGCTTTCGTATCCCCAACCGGTCGTGGCCGCACGCGCGGCTGTCGGGCGCCTTGCGCGGCCTTGGCCCACAACAAGCGCTCAACGAACGCGACGAGCTGGGTCGCAACGGCGCACCCGCCGGCGGGCTCGCGCTCAGCGCCGACGACATGGCAGCGTGGCTCAAGATCCAGCTCGCGCACGGCGCGCTGCCGAATGGCAAACGCCTGTTCAGCGAAGCACAGGCGGCCGAGATGTGGGCGCCGGTCACCCCGATGCCGATCACCCCGCTGCCCGACAGCCTCAAACCCGCGCAGCCGAACCAGCAGGCCTATGCGCTCGGCTGGCAGGTGCAGGATTATCGCGGCCACCGCATCGTCCAGCACAGCGGCGGGGTGTTCGGATCGATCACCCGTGTCGTGATGATCCCCGACAAAAATATCGGCTTCGCGATCATGATGAACAGCGAGGACAGCGGGATGCTCCTCGGCCTCTATTACGACCTGATCGACCATTATCTCGATCAACCCGATTATGGCTGGATCGCGAAATGGGAGGATTGGTATCAATCGCGGCTCGCGGGCGGGGTGGAATATCTGAAACAGACGCAGGCATCGCCAGCGAAGAGCGGTCCCTCGCTTTCGCTGGCGGGCTATGCCGGGCGCTATCGCGATCCCTGGTATGGCGATGTGGTGATCGGGCAGGCATCGACGGGCCTGACGATCGACTTCACCTCGACCCCGCGCATGACGGGGCGGCTCAAGCACTGGCAATATGACAGCTTCGTCACCGATTTCGACGATCCGGCGATCGAACCCGCCTATGTCACCTTCGCGCTCGACGCCGACGGCAAGATTACCGGGGTGACGATGAAGGCGGTCAGCCAGATCGCCGACTTCAGCTGGGATTATCACGACCTCGACCTGAAGCCCGTGGAGGACAAGAAGTGAAGCATCTCGCGATCCTGCTGACCGCCACCGCGCTGTCGGCTTGCTCGACCGGTGAGGACGCGGTGAGAACCCCCGAGGCGCCGCTGCACAGCAGAATGCTGGTGCTCGACACCCACCTTGACACCCCGTTGCATTTCGAGCGGCAAGGGTGGAGTTTCGCCGACCGTCACGCGCTCGCGGACGATCTGGCGCAGCTCGATATCCCGCGGATGCAGGACGGCAATCTCGATGGCGGCTTCTTCGCCATATATACCGATCAGGGACCGTTGACCGCAAAGGGCTATGCCGATGCGCTCGCCTTTGCGCGGGCGCGGTCGGACCTGATTGACCGCACCATCGCCAAATATGCAGACGCAATCAGACCGGCGCTGACCGCAGCGGATGCCGTGCGGCTGAACAAGGAAGGCAAGCTGATCGCCTTCAAATCGATGGAGAACAGCTATCCGTTGGGCGAAGACCTGTCTTTGCTCAAGGGCTTTTACGACAAGGGCTTGCGCCTCGCCGGACCGGTGCATTCCAAGGACAATCAGTTCGCAGATAGCGCAACGGGCGAAGGGCGCTGGAACGGCCTCAGCCCCCTCGGCAAACAATGGGTGGCGGAGATGAACCGGCTCGGCATCGTCATCGATGCGAGCCATTCGTCGGATGCCGCGTTCGACCAGATGCTCGCGCTGTCGAAATATCCGATCCTGCTGTCCCATTCTAGCCTGCGTTCGGCCTATAATCATCCGCGCAACCTCGACGAAGGGCGGCTGAAAGCGCTCGCGGCGAAGGGCGGCGCGATGTGCATCTCGACGATCTTCATGTCCGAAATGAACATGTCGCCGACGCGTGCCGACCTGTTCGGGAAATATGAACGGATCGGCCAAATGTCGCCCGCCGAGCAGGTCGCCCTGACCCGCCAGTGGCGCGAACTCGACAAGACCGAGCAGATGTGGGCCGCAGATTTCGAGGCTTATATGACGATGGTGCTGCGCGCGATCGAGGTCGCCGGGCCTGACCATATCTGCTTCGGTGCCGACTGGGACGGCGGCGGCGGCCTGCCGGGGATTGAGGATATTTCGGCGCTGCCCAAGGTCACCGAGCGACTGAAGGCTGCGGGCTATTCCGACACCGATATCGAAAAGATGTGGAGCGGCAATGTGCTGCGCATATTGGCGGCGCAGCGCAAGTCTTAGCGCATGGCGTGATCAACCGCCGCTCGGCAATTGCTATTGTCCCGCCTTCTGATACCTCGGACGTCGGATCGGGGGGAACATGATCGACGACGGGGCCGGCGAATGGACAGCTGTTCAAAAACTCTTCGATCAGCTTGTGGACTTGCCCCCGGACGATCAGGATCGGTTGTTGGCGCAATCGACGGTAAGCGCCGCCGTGATCGACAAGGCTCGCGCGATGCTCACCGCGCATCGGTCCGAAGGCATTCTCGATAGCAGCAGTCCATCGCTGGATGCCGGAGCAGCGGGCGAGGGGGATTTCAGGTCGCTGGCGGTCGGGCAGATCGTCGGCGGTTTCACCGTCGATCGCTATCTGGGGCGCGGCGGGATGGGCGAAGTGTATCTGGCCCATCGCTCCGATGCCGATTTCGTCCAGCAGGTCGCCATCAAGTTGCTCCGTGCCGAAGCGTCGGAGAAAGGCCAGCTTTTCGCGCGCGAACGACGCTTGTTGGCGAGCCTCAACCACCCGCATATCGCGCGCCTGATCGATGGTGGTATGGCCGCCGACGGGCGGCCCTATATGGTGATGGACTATATCGACGGGCGACCGATCGATCACTGGGTTCGCGAGGAGAATGCGGATCTGGCGGTCAGGCTGGCGCTGTTCCGCGACATCTGCGCGGCTGTCGCTTATGCCCACGCGCATCTGGTGGTCCACCGCGACCTGAAGCCGTCGAACATCATGATCGACGGTGACGGATCGGTCAAACTGCTCGATTTCGGCATTGCCAAGCTGATCGACGGCGACGCGACGGGCGCAGAAACGACGCAGCCGATGCTGACCCCCGACTATGCCGCGCCCGAGCAACTGGGCGGCGAGCAGATCACGATCGCAACCGATATTTATGCGTTGGGCGCGGTGCTGTATCAGCTGGTGACGGGTACCTCGCCCTGGCAACGGGACGGCAGTTCGGTGCCGATGATGGTTCGCCGTATCCTGCAGGAAGATCCTGCGCTGCCCAGCAGGGTCGCTGCCCGCGATGGCGCACCGGTCCGCGCGCAAGCGGTCGCGGGCGACCTCGATGCGATCATCCTCAAGGCAATGCGGCGCGACCCGGCGCAACGCTATGATAGCGTTCAGGCGCTGGCCGACGACATCGCGCGGCATCAGGATCTGAAGCCCGTCAAGGCACGCGACGGGACGACGCGCTATCGGTTCGGGCGGTTCGTGCGCCGCAACAAGCTGGCGGTTACCGCGGCAGGTGCGGCGTTTGCCGCGCTGCTCGTCGGGGTCGGCGGAATCGTGTGGCAATCGCATCAGACGGCGATCGAACGCGATCTGGCGCAGGATGCGGCAAAGCGATCGGCATCGATCAACCAGATGCTGCAGGTGATGCTGCGCGACACCGCGGATGCCGATGCCGGCGAAAGCGTAACGGTCAAACAGATGCTCGATTCGACCGCCGAACGACTGGTGAACTCGGTCGATACCAGCGCGGAGTCGGCAACTTTGGTGTCGACGCTGTTCGACCTTTACATCAACTTGGAGGATGCCGTCGGCGCCGACGCGCTGATCACCAGGGCGCTGGCCCGCGGGATCGGCAAGAACGACCGGGTGGCGACCGCTCAACTAAAAATCCGCGCCGCAGCCTCGGCTGCCTCCTCGGGCAAAACCGACCAGATGGCGCCGCTGATCGATGCCGCGGAGCCGGTGTTTCGTACCGACCCGGTGCGGTTTCGCCGCGAGCTGGTCGACGTCAATTTGACCCGCGCCCAGCTTTGGCGTCGCACCGGGCGGACCGAAGATGCGATCGCGCTGTTGAAACCGACCTTGTCCGACGCGGATATTGCCTATGCCGACAGTTATCGCGACCGCATGACGGTCTATAACAACGTGCTCGCCTATATGCTCGAGGCGAACCAGATCGACGCAATGCCCGAAATCTTTGCCCGGGCGGACCGGATTACGGTGGAAAACCGGCAGGAAGACAGCACGCTGGCGCTGGCGATGGAACAGCTCAAGGGCGTGCGCTACGGCAAGCTGGACCAGCCCGAACGCGCCGAACCGATTTTACAGCGTGTCGTGACCCGGCGCCGGGCCGTGTTCGGCAAGTCAGCAGGGTTGGCGGTCGATCTGTTTCAACTCGGCCGCGTGAAGGCGACGCTGGGCAAACATAAGGAAGCAAGTCTGTTGCTGACCGAGGCATGGCCGATGGCGAGCGAAAAGCTGAGCCCGGCCGCCCAGCCGACCATCATCATCGGGGCGACATTGGCCGAAGCGCTGGCCGAAACGGGGGATACGCGGCAAGCCCTGCGCATATTGGGCGAGATCGACACGATCATGAAGGATATGCCGGTCAGCATGACACATGGTGTCGTCGAGCGCGCCCGCGCCCTCTCTCTGCTAAAATCCGGGCAGCTTGCCGGTGCCAAAGCCGCCGCGGACCGGTCCGAAACCATTTTCAAGGCCAATGGGGCGGCTGCCGCATCCTATCTCAAGAGTTTTCCGGCGTTTCGCAAACGACTGGCGGCGGGCAGTTAGGGTCAGGACCTAAGCCGCCAGCATTTCGACATGAATCCAGGCGCGCGCCTGGACCCACCAACGCCGCACCGTGCGATCCGAAACGCCCAGCACCTGCGCCGTTTCCTTTTCATCGAGCCCGGCAAAAAAGCGGCAATCGACGACCTTGGCCAGATTGGCATCGACATCGGCGAGCGCCTTTAAAGCATCGCCCAGTTTGACGACCTCGGCATCCTCGGGAACGGCGGCTGCCATGGAATCGAGGCTCTGGGTAAAGCTGTACATCGGCGCGTCGCGTTTCGACGCCATTCGCGCCCGCGCGGCGTCGATCAGGATATGGCGGATCGCGGTCGCGGCGCAGCCCAGGAAATGCGCTTCGCTCTCCCACCCGTCGCGGCGCTGCAGTTTGACATAGGCTTCGTTGATCAGCGCGGTCGGCTGCAAAGTTTGCGGGCCGCCGGCCCGGAAATGTTCGCGCCGCGCGATGACCCGCAGCTCGCTGTACAGCAAGGCCATCAGGGCATCGGCGGTCCCCGGAAAATCGGGTGCGGCGCTATGATCCGGATCGATCGACTTTCTCCGCGCTGCTGACAGGCCGCCCACCGCGCCCGCAGAATTTATGCGGGCCGGTCAGGGGTTTGGCAAGCGCGAAAGAAAGCTGGGCGCGGTGGGCGCTACCGGTCAGTCAGGCGCCAAGCTCACGCGCAAGAGCGGTCGCCTGCTCCTTTGAGGTCGAGCTGCTGGGCAGCGTTATAATTGCGAGTTTATCGTCGCCGATGAACACGCTCATGGAATCGATCTTGCCGACCCAAAACGCTGATTTTCCAAGCCCTTCGATGATATCGACAGTTCCACCGAACGCCTCGACAGTTTCTCTGGACGTTTTGAGTGCCGCGGCCATCACCTCGGGCGTGTTATCGTTGATCGGCGACCAGCGCAGCTGGACCGAAGCGCGGCCGCCGTCCTCCATGATATAGCTGCATTCGGACGTCGTCGCATCGCTGCCGCTGCTTTCGTGGACCAGACCGAGGGTGGCTTCTTTGACCGGCTTGCCGGTCGTCGCGGCCATCCTGGCCTTGTCGACGACCGCGCAGGCGTCGGCCGCATTCCACCCTTTGGGTGTGGCAGCGCCGCTGCCCGCTTCAGCCTGCTCGCCCGGCTCGGCGGAATCGGTCGATCCGCCGCAGCCGGCCACCATCAGCGAGCCCGCAACGAGTGTGACAAATGATAAGGTCTTCATACTGGTCGGTCCTTCAAGCGTTGGTAATATACAATGTCGCGGGTCAGCAGCCGCTGGCGCGATTGCTCGTGCGATCGGCCGCATAGAAATCGAAATAGCCTTCGCCAAGCGCGGGGTCGGTGTCGCGGCCGATCCCGATCAGCTGGCGGCCATTGGCGCTCATCCCGAAATAGGCGCGATGCTTGATCGGTGATCCGTCCAGCCCGGTCTCGGTCATGGTCAGGATCATCGTCCGCCCCTTGATGACGCCGGTGACACGGCCATTCAGAAATGCATAGCAACCGGTGACCTGATCACCCTGTTGCGTCAGGTTGATTTTGCCCCAGCCGCTGTGTCCCTCATAGGTTCCCGTCACATTGGGCATCTTGGCGACCGCGGTCAATTGCCGTCCGTAACCGTGAAAGCCGGTCAGCGCCGAATAGTCGTCGCCGCTATGGTTATCGACAACGGTCAGGCGCACCCAGCGACCCACGGGCAGAAACTCGGGATCAAAGGAAAAGCTCTGGTTGTTTTTGAGCCGTTTCAGCGTGACCTCGGCGACCATCTCGAAGCCGCTGGTCGAAGAGGTGTCGGATACTTCGATCGTCACCGAGCGCACGGCCTTCTCGTCGCGGTTGAGCGGGCTGGTATCGAACGAAATGCGGCTGAGTTCGGTTTGCTCAGGCAATTCGAGCACGAACACCGGCGACGGCGAGGCTCGTCCCGTCCAGTCGGTCGCGACGAACCCGTCGATCAGGTTGAGCGGACTGCTGTCCATCTGGCTGAGCATGACGTCGTCAGGATATTGGACAAGGCGCGCGCCTTCCGAAAAGGAGAACAGGTCGGGCTGCGCGCCACTGGGAGCACCGGCGGCGCCGGTTCCGGCGAGGAGAGCGACCGTGCCAAGCAAGGCGGCCGAAAATTTGCGAAATCTGGTCATGTGAATATCCTTTCAAACGATGATTGGGGGCGCTGTCTCGGCGAGCCATGCCGCTTATTGCGGGTCTTTTGTCTTGCGTGCCGCCGTCAAAATATCCTGCACCAATCCGACCGGATCCGCGCCCGCCGATCCCGGCGTTCCGCCATTGGACCCGGTCCGTCCGATCACGGTGCGGACGATCGTCTCGGCGTCCTGCACCCGCTGTGCGCCTTTGGCTCCGAGCACGCTACCGGCCACGTCCGCTACGCTGCGGTCGCCGATCGATCGTGAAGGAAGGGCGCCATATGGGTCGGCGGGTTCGGGCTCGGCGTAAGGATCGGTTTCCTCATAGGCGGCCTCGTCATAGGCGCCGTCGCCGTCCGCGGGCAGCTCGGCGGCGTCTTCTGCCGCGAACTGGGCGGCGGCGGGCGACGCCGGCAGGCCCGCGGTCGCTATCAGGGCCATCGTAATCCAAAACACTGGTCGCATGATCATCACTCCCTCCAATCGGCGGCACGCAGCAAGCGAGGCCTTGTTACCTAAACGGCAAAGCGCATCGAAAGCGGACACAAGCTTACCGGATCACCTTGGGCTGTTTCACGCCCTTGGTTTGTCGTGCCACCAATTGCGCTTGGGCAACTGACTCGCGCAGCGCGGCATCGCTCACTTCCTGCTGGAATTTCGGGACGAATTCCTTGTTCACCTGTTGGTTGATCTTCATCGTTCCCAGACTTGGGTTCGCTTGGGCAATCTGCGCCGCGCGCGGTCCCATCTGCGCCGCCAACGCGGTGACATTGTCGAAGCAGAGGCTGTCCTTGCACTGCTTGGTCCAGATCGCCTGCGCGAGAATGCCCATCGCGTTCGAGACTTCCTGCGATTTGCGTGCCTGCGCGTCGGCGATATAGGCTTTCGCGCGCTTGGTGGCCTCAACGAAGAAAGGAGTCATCGACTGGTAAAGGGCGTTGGTTTCGCCGGAAGGATCGTCAGCGTCCCTTTTCTTCCCTTCAAAAATGACTTTGTTCTGGGCCAACCGAACCCCGAACCGGCAAGTTTCGTCGATGCATTTCGGAAGGTAGAGCTTTTCGAAGTCCAGGCCCCATTGCTCAACCTTGCCGAGGAACACCGACTGCGCGCCGTTCGGTGTGAAGCGGAATTCCTGCGAACAGACGGTCCCTTCGTGACATTCGAATTTCAGCCCATCCGACGGCACGGTGACCGCCAATTGCGGGAACCAGACCGGCCAGTCGACCTTTGCACCCCAAACCGCCAGATCGATGAACAGCCGGGCGTTCAGGCCCGGAGTCAGCGTGAACTGGATACCATATTGCGGGTTGCCGATGATGAATTCAGTCGCCCCGTTTTTCAAAGCCAGCGGCACCGTCGTTGCCCCCGCGGACAATGTGAATGGCGCCTTGTTGGGCGCGAATTTGTCTGTCAGCGACAGCGACAACAGCGTCGAATCCATCCGGATATCGACGGCCGGGAACACTTGCGCTCCGAGCACCCCGAAATTGCCCCGTCCGCCGAGCAGGTCGAGCTGTTCGAGAATGAAGGGCGCCGACGGCCCTGCCTTTCCAGGCTCCGGCGGCTTGAACTGGCCGTTGGCGAAGTCGCCGGGCAATAATGTGGTGAGGTCGTAATCGAGCAGCGGAATATCGATCGGCCCAAGCTGGCCAATGATCGGCAGCTTGGCGGCAACGCCGGCATGGGCGTTGAAACCGGCGACGAGTTCCTTGCCATCGTAAACGAGATTGGCGGGCAGCTTGGTCGAGATGTAATCGGCTGCGCTGCCGTTGATCGTCGCGATCTGCGTCGTCACCGTCGCGCTCTGCGCGCCGGCTTTCAACGCATAATCATAGGTGCCGGAGAGCTGTATCGGAAAGCGGAGGCCGAACTGGTAGCCGAACCCAGCGGACACCTTGGCATAATAGGTCTTCTTGCATCCAACGAGACACCATTTGATCGTGGTTTGAACGCCCTGGCTCCATTCGAAATCTCGCCCCAGCGTAAAGCCGGCGAGATACGTGTAGGTGCCAAGCGGATAGGAGGCGCTCACGTCTTCGACCTTGGGCGCCGGCGGCGGCGCGGGTGTCGCAGGCTCCGGCGCCGGTGCATCGGTGGGCACATAGAATATCTGTTCGATCAGATTGTCGCTGCTGTTGATCAACTCGCCTGCCAGCGACGTGTCGTCCAGTGCCTCGAGCCGCGCGACTTCGGCATCGCCGACCGCCGTAACCAACTCGGCGCGCATCGCCGGGTCCGCGAGGCGAGCCCGAAACCCGGCAACCTCTTGGTCGATGTCCTGCCCAACCTGATTGCGCTCGGCTTTCGCCTGAGCGAGCGCCTGCGCCCGCTTGATCGGGTCGCGGACGAACCGCAGGCTACCGGCCCTAGCATAGCTGTTGTCGATTTCGGCGGGCGTCGAGCGCGTAAAACAGGTTATCCCCGTGGCCGCGATCCGGGCACGATTGCGTTCGCTGGTGCACGCGCCCGATTTGAAACTGTAGGACAGGAAATCGCGAACGACGACGCCTTTCCCGACCTCGAACGCCGTCAACTGCCCTGGCCGGACATCGACCAGGTCGGGGATATCGCCCAATCGATCGGCGACGTTGATCAGCGCTTTGGGGTTGTCCAACATCTTGCGGAAATCGAGCCGCGTCTTGCCGACCTTGATCGTCGGATTGGCGCGCAACTGAGCGCCGGACAGCTGCCGGGCGACGGGCAACGTCTTGATCATGTCGCCGAAACCGCCGCGCCGCAGCGTGACCGATCCGGCCAGCGGCTGGGTCTGGCCATCGGCAGGCGGGATTATTTCGGTGGCCAGAATATTGACCAGCGATCCAGGGCGGGGGCGCACCGGCGTCTGCGGACGTCGGTCGGACGGTGTGATGACCGATGCTTGCGGCGTGTCGTCCGCGGCACCATCATCATCGGACGCAGTAACGACCGGCGGTCGCCGCCGGACTTCTCCCGGGGGCGTGTTGGTGATGACGGGAGGGCGCCGGCGGATTTCGGCCGTTCCTTCCGATGTCGGTGTGGTGATTACCGGTGGGCGGCGGCGGATTTCGCCGGGTTCGTCCGCTGCCGGGGTCGTGATGACAGGCGGCCGCCGCCGGACTTCGCCGGGCGCCGTGTCGGCGGGCGTTGGCGATGTGATTACGGGCGGCGTCCGGCGCGGGCGCACAGGTCCGGTCGGCGGCAGGGCGGGCGGGCTTGTGACAACCGGCGGCACTCGACGAATTTGTCGATTGTCGGGAATGGTGTCGGGCGTGGGCGTGGGGGTAGCGATCACCGGGGGGCGCCGACGTGGCCCTAGGATCGATGGACCGGGCGCAGGCGTTTCGGTCGATGTCGGCGCAACCGGCGGCACCCGCCGGACCTGCCGCTCGACAGCTATAGTTGCGGGAGTCGGCGACGTCACGACGGGCGTGGTACGACGAATTTGCCGCGGCGCCGGAACCGGGACGGCTTCCCGAGGTTCCTCTTCCTCCGCCGTCGCTGCGTCTTCTGCGGGCGGGGGTGTCGGGGTCATGATCCGTGGCGGGATTCGCGGTGACCGCGTCTGCGCCTCGGCGACGGTCACGCTGCCCAGCGCGAACAGGCTGGCCAGAACGGTGACGCAGCCGGTCCGCAGAAAAATTCGATCGTTCATGATGTCCCTCCCGGCTGGAGGACCCCGGTCCCCGCATGATGCCTTGCAAGAGGGAAGACGGAATGCAGGGCCGAAAGCGGACATGCGCACCCGGAAATATTTCCGGCGTTCGAAAACCGCCGGATGACCAATCGAAAATCGTTAAGAAAGAAATGGTGGACGCACTAGGGCTCGAACCTAGGACCCGCTGATTAAGAGTCAGCTGCTCTACCAACTGAGCTATGCGTCCACTGCCGGTTTTCGGCGTGCTTTGCGGCGTCGAGTGATCCTCTTTGCTGCGAAGCGAGCGGCCCGCTATCATGCCAATTCGGCGAAGGCAATGGCTGGCGCGAAGATTTTTCTCAATGAAAGCGGCGGGTACCCGTTTTGCTGTCGTTTTCGATCGCCAGGATGATGCCGACGCACGTCATGATCGTCAGCATCGACGATCCGCCATAGGAAAACAGCGGCAGCGGAATGCCGACGACGGGCGCGAGCCCCATCACCATCATCAGGTTGATCGCGATATAGAAAAAGATCGTCATGGTCAGGCCCGCGGCGGTCAGCTGACCAAAGCGGGTGCGCGCTTTCAGTGCGACGCGGGTCGACCAGCGGAGCAGCAGGAAGAAAGCGAACAGTAGCCCCAGCCCGCCGATCAGCCCCCACTCTTCGGCCATCGTCGCAAAGATGAAGTCGGTGTGGCCTTCAGGCAAATAATCGAGATGGCTTTGCGACCCGTTCAGGAATCCCTTGCCGCCGATGCCGCCCGATCCGATCGCGATTTTCGACTGGCTGATATGATAGCCTGCGCCCAGCGGATCGCTCTCCGGGTCGAGGAAGATCAGCACGCGCTTTTGCTGATAGTCGTGGAGGAACGAGAACAATACAGGAAGCGCCGCAGCCCCGGCGATTGCCGTGCTACCGAACCACCAGAAGGGCAGGCCGGCGACGAACATCACCACCACGCCGCCAATACAGATCGACAGCGCGGTGCCAAGGTCGGGCTGCAGCATCACCAGCGCAGCGGGCAGCCCGATCATCACCAGTGCCGGCCACAGCGCGGTCCAGCTGCGGGTGTTGCCGGGGGGCAATTGCGCATAGAAACGCGCCAGCGCGACGACGATCGTGACCTTCATCAGTTCGGATGGCTGAAGGTTCATGAAACCCAGATTGAGCCAGCGCTGGCTGCCGCCGCCGACGAAGCCGAGCAGCTCGACCGCGATCAGCAGGACCAGCACGCCGATATACGCGATATAGGAGAAATCCTCGAAAATCCGCAGCGGGAAGCGCCCGACAATCAACGCTGCCGTCAGGAACACGAGGAACCGCACCCCCTGTTGCAATGCCCAGGGCGACCAGTTGCCGCCCGCCGCCGAATAGAGGACGAGCAGGCCGAAACCGGTGATTGCGCTGAGCACGGCGATCAGTTTCCACGGGATGCGCTGGATCGCGGGCGGGACGACAATCATTGTGGCAACGCCGGATCGGGCTTCGATGCGCCCGCTTTCCACGCGGCATAGTCGCGGTCCATCCGCTCTTTGATTGTGCCGCCCCAGCCGGCCTCGAACGTATCGAGGGCCTCCATCGCCTTTTCGCGGTCGAAGAGAAACGTCATGAAATCCTTGGCCACCGGCGCCGCGGCGCGCGAACCGCCCATACCATGTTCGATCACGACGGCGGTCGCGTAGCGCGGGTTGTCGACCGGCGCGAAGCCGATGAACAGCCCGTGATCGCGAAATTTCCAGGTACCGCTTTTGCCGTTGCCGGTCCCCAGCCCGCGCACCTGCGCGGTGCCGGTCTTGCCCGCCATTGTAATGCCGTCGAGCGGCAGGCGGCTGCGCCCGGCCGTGCCGCCCGGCCCGTTGACGACAAGGTCCATGCCATGGCGCGCGGTCGCCAGCGCTTCGGCGGAAAAGGGCAGGGGGTCGTTTTTGAACTGCCGGTTGACGAGGCGCGGATAGAGGCGGCGACCCGACGCGATCCGCGCCGCCATGACCGCAAGCTGGAGTGGATTCACGCTGACATAACCCTGGCCGATGACCGCGTTCAGCGAGTCCGATGCCGACCATGGCTGGTCGTACTTCTTCATCTTCCATGCGCTGTCGGGAATGGTGCCGAAACGCTGATTGCTGCCCGCGAGCTGGAATTCCTCGCCCAGACCCATCAGCTTCGCCGTCGGCGCGATCGCATCGTAACCCAGCCGGTGCGCGACCCAATAGAAATAGCTGTTGCAGCTTTTCATGATGGCGGTCGGCATATCGACGCTGCCGTGGGTGCCGAGACAACGGAAAAAACGGTTGCCGAGCCGATAACCGCCGATGCACGTGTGGCGTTCGCTCGGGTCGATGCCATGCTCGATCGCGGCAACCGCCGCCATCGGCTTCAGGGTTGATCCCGGCGGATAGAGCCCGCGCGTCGCCTTGTTGATCAGCGGCTGATGATCGTCAGCGCGCAGCCAGCTATATTCGCTGTTGCTGATCCCGTCCGAAAAGCTGTTCGGGTCGAAACTGGGCATCGAGACAAAGGACAGAATATCGCCGTTGGTACAGTCGATGACGACCGCCGCTCCCGATTCTCGTCCCATCCGCCGCGCAACATATTCCTGCAGGTCGGCGTCGATGGTCAGGTGGACGGTCTTGCCCTGAACGTCGGGCTGGGTATCCAGATCGCGCACCACCCGGCCGCGCGCGGTGACTTCGACGCGCCGGGCGCCGGGCTTGCCCTTCAGCATCGGCTGGAAATATTTCTCGAGCCCATCTTTGCCGATCCGGTACCCAGGGGTGATGTACAACGGGTCCTTGGCCTGTTGATATTCCTCGGCATTGGGGGCGCCGACATAACCGATCAGATGGCCGACCGCGGCGCCGGTCGGATAGTTGCGGGCAAAACCCCGTTGCGGGGCGATGCCGGGCATTTCGGGCAGACGGACCAGGATCGAGGCATATTGGGCCTCGGTCATGTCTTCGGCCACCGCCACCGGTTGGAATCCCGACGCGGCTTTCAGATCACGGTTGATCCGTTCCATCGTGTCGCCGTCGAGCTGTAGCAATGTGCGCAATTGCCCCAACACCACTTCTTTGTTGTGCAATCGGTCGGGAATGATGTCGATGCGCAGCGAGACACGATTATTCGCCAGCGCCTTGCCGTTGCGGTCGACGATCCAGCCGCGGCGCGGCGGCACCAGGGTCAGATTGACGCGGTTGCTTTCTGATTCCAGCACATAGCGGTCGTTATCGACGACCGAGATATACGCCATGCGCGCCGCCAGTGCGACGCCAAGCGCGGCTTGCGCGCCGCCGACGACGAGCGCGCGGCGGGTGAAAGTGAAACCGCGCCAAGCTTCGGTAATGGGGGGGCTTTTACCAAGGGCCATGGGCGATTATCGGCGTTTCAGACGGAAATTGTCAAACTTGCCGGTCAACCGCATGAACAGCGGCACCAGCAATGCCGAGATCACGATCTGCGGCACGACCAGCCCTAGGACCCGTCCCGTCGCCGCATCGGGGTGGACAATCAGCGCCGCGAGCGACTGGATGATGGCGATCAACAGCGCCGCGATTGCCCAATCGTGCAGGAAGCCGCGCCAATAGATGCGCTGCGACGAATAATGGATAGCGATGCTGGCGAGCGTCCACAGCCCGATCGCGGTGCCGATCGGCTGGCCACTAAACAGATCGTCCCACAGGCCGAGCGGCAGGCCGATCCACACCGGCCACATTTCGGTGCGCAGCAACTGCCAGCACAGGAAAAACAGCAGCCCCAGCGGCGGCAGCACTGGCGAGTTGGCTACGAGCGGCAGCATCAGCGGCAATGCCGAGGCAAACATCACGGTTGCCACCGGCACGATCCGCATCCGCCACAGCGAAGCCGGTTCGCCCAAGCGCGGCGCGGCGCGATTGTTCATGGGGTGGCGCCTGCCGGTGCCGGGGGTGGTGGGGCCGGGGCGGGCTGCGCATCGATATTGTCGGGCGTGTAGGGCCGCAGCACCGATACCGCATCGACCTTCCCTGGATCGGCAAGGGGGCGGGCGAGAGCGCCATCGTCCTGCCGCCGCACGACAATAGCGACCGGGATGTTCGGGGGATACAGCCCGCCGGTACCCGAGGTGACCAATATGTCGCCGGGCTTGAACGGGTTGTTGGCGATGTTGAGGGTGCGGATGTCGAGATCGCCGTTGCCGCGGCCATAGGCCAGCGCGGGCAGGCCGTCGCGTGCACGGCGCACGGGGACGATGTTGTCGACGTCGGTCAGCAACAGGACCTGCGACACCGACGGGCCGGAGCCGAGTACCCGCCCGATCAGGCCGTCGGCGCCGCGTACCGGCTGGCCCGCCGCGACCCCCAGATTGCGCCCGATGCTGAGCAGCGCGATGCGCTTGCTGCTCGTCGAGGTCGAGGTGAGCAGATAGCCGTTGGCGAGCGCGGTTTTGTCGGTTTCCTGCAGCTTGAGGAGCATTTTCAGCTGGCGATTTTCTTCCTGCAAGGTGCTGGTGGCGACCAGCGCGCGGCGCGTGTCAATCAGCTCGCTGCGCAGTCGCCGGTTTTGCGATCCTGCGCTCACATACGCGCCGACGGTATCGTCGATGCCCGAAATCGACCCGATGACCGACCGCGACACCCGCGCGACCGGCGCAGTGACTTCCTGGCTTGCCAGACGCAATTGGGCAAAGCCTATGGGGTCAACGACCGAAAGGATCGCGAGCAACAACCCTGCCACCGCCCCGGTCACCGCAATGACATAGGCAACAAACAGGCTGTACTGAGCCTTTCGGGATTGCCCCGGACGTCGATGTGCCGGGCGGACCATGGTTCAGCGTTACCCGATCAGGCTTGCTGGAGCACGCCGCGGAACTGCGGATCTTCCATCGCGCGGCCGGTACCGATCGCGACGCAGGTCAGCGGGTCGTCGGCCACCGTCACCGGCAGCCCCGTCGCGTCCTTGAGCAGCTCGTCGAGTTCGGCGATCAGCGCGCCGCCGCCGGTCAGGACGATGCCCTGGTCGACGATGTCGGCCGCGAGTTCGGGGGCGGTATTTTCAAGCGCGATGCGTACGCCCTCGACGATCGTCCCGATCGGTTCGGACAGCGCCTCGGCGATCTGCGCCTGATTGATCGAGATTTCCTTCGGCACGCCATTGACCAGATCGCGGCCCTTGATGTGGATCGTCAGGCCAACGCCGTCGGCGGGAATGCGCGCGATGCCGAAATCCTTCTTGATCCGCTCGGCGGTTGCTTCGCCGATCAGCAGATTATGGTGTCGGCGCACGTAAGAAACGATCGCTTCGTCCATCTTGTCGCCGCCGGCGCGGACCGACGTGGTATAGGCGAGGCCGCGCAGCGACAGCACCGCGACTTCGGTGGTGCCGCCGCCGATATCGACGACCATCGAACCGATCGGTTCGGTCACCGGCATGTCGGCGCCGATCGCGGCGGCCATCGGCTCTTCGATCAGCCACACTTCGCTGGCGCCCGCGTTCGATGCGGCGTCGCGGATCGCGCGGCGCTCGACGCTGGTCGAGCCCGAAGGAACGCAGATGACGATTTCGGGGCTGCGGAACGCGTTCGGCTTGCCGCCATGGACCTTGGTGATGAAATGTTTGATCATCTGTTCGGCAACGTCGATGTCGGCGATGACGCCGTCGCGCAGCGGCCGGATCGCCTCAATATTGTCGGGGGTCTTGCCCATCATCAGCTTGGCGTCGTCGCCGACCGCTTTGACCCGCTTGATCCCGTTGATCGTCTCGACCGCAACGACCGATGGTTCGTTCAGGACAATACCCTTGCCGCGCACATAGACCACCGTGTTGGCGGTGCCGAGGTCGATCGCCATGTCCTGGGAGTTGAATTTGAACCAGCGAGAAAAGAATGACATCGATACTGCTTCCCTGTCATCGGCGCTGGCCCTGGGGAAGGACCACGCCGCCGCGTCGTTGAACCTGCGCGCCCGGCCGGCGACAGGACCAATCAGGGAGAGATTCCGGCTCGGCTATGGGGGGCTGGCCGGACAATATGATCATGGCTGTGCGGGTGGGTCGCGATTTGCGCTCGACTGCGCTACGACAGCCCTCATGTCAATACGTCGCCTGCCGGAAAAGCTCGTAAATCGGATCGCAGCCGGTGAAGTGGTCGAAAGACCCGCCGCAGCGCTGAAAGAACTGGTCGAAAACGCCATCGACGCCGGTGCGACTCGCATCGCGGTGCGAATCGCCGAGGGCGGGATCGCGCGGCTCGAAGTCGAGGACGACGGCTGCGGGATGACCGCGCCCGACATGGCGCTGGCGCTCGAACGCCATGCGACGTCGAAACTGCCCGACGACGCGATCGAAGATGTCACGACGCTGGGCTTTCGCGGCGAAGCTTTGCCCTCCATCGCCAGTGTTGCGCGACTGACGCTCGAAAGCCGGGTGGCCGGCGGTGACGGCTGGCGCCGCGTCGTCGACAATGGCGCAGTGGTTGCCGAAGGACCGGCGGCGCTGGCAAACGGCACCCGCGTCGTCGTCGAGGATCTGTTCGCGCGCGTCCCGGCGCGCCGCAAATTCCTGCGCAGCGCGCGCAGCGAATATGCCGCGTGCCTCGACGTTGTGAAGCGGCTGGCGATGGCGCGCCCCGATGTCGGGTTCACCGTCGAGCATGATGGGCGCCGGGTACTCGACGTGCAGAGCGGACAGGACCAGCTCAGCCGCGTCGCCGCGCTGACCCAGCGCGACCTCGCCGCGAACAGCATCGGGGTCGATGTCGACCGCGGCGACGTGCATATGGGCGGGGTCATCAGCCTGCCGACGTACAATCGCGGCATCGCCGACCATCAATATCTGTTCGTCAACGGTCGCCCAGTAAAGGATCGGCTGCTGGTCGGGGCGTTGCGCGGCGCCTATGCCGACCTGCTCGCGCGAGACCGCCATCCGGTCGTCGCATTGTTTCTCGACGTGCCGACCGGCGAGGTCGATGTGAACGTCCACCCCGCAAAGACCGAAGTGCGCTTTCGCGACCCGCAACTGATCCGCGGCATGATCGTCGGCGGCCTCCGCCGCGCCCTCGATGAACATGGTTTTCGCAGCGTCCAACGCCCCGCCGAGGCGGCGCTCGCGGCATGGCAGCAGGAACCGGTCGCGCCGGCACAGACTTTGTTCGCGGCGCATCTGCCCTATCCGCATGCCCCCGCTACGCATCTGTTCGGAGCCGACGGCGACCCCGCAACGCTCGCGCTAATGCGCGATCGCGTTGTCGATTTTGCGCCGCCGCGCGATGCGCTGCCGATGGGCCGCGCCGAGCCTGCGACTGCGCAGGTGCCGCATGCCGACACCTATCCGCTCGGCATCGCGCGCGGCCAGATCGCGCGTACCTATATCGTCGCCGAGGCCGAGGACGGGCTGGTCATCGTCGACCAGCACGCCGCGCACGAACGCCTCGTCCTCGAACAATTGCGCCGCGGCATGGGCGGGCAGGCGGTGCCGTCGCAAGGCCTGCTCCTCCCAGAAGTCGTCGAACTCGACGAGCCGGCGTGCGACCGGCTCGAGGCCGCGGCGCCGCAACTCGCCGCGCTCGGCGTCGAACTCGAACGCTTCGGCCCCGCCGCGGTGATGGTCCGCGCCACCCCGGCGATGCTCGGCGCGATCGATTGCCGCAAACTGGTCACCGACATCGCCGATGACCTTGCCGGCTATGACGCGGCGCTGGGGCTCAATGAAAAGCTCGAACTCGTCGCCGCGACGATGGCCTGCCACGGCTCGGTCCGCGCCGGCCGGACGCTCAACGTGGCCGAAATGAATGCGCTGTTGCGGACGATGGAGGTCACCCCGCATAGCGGCCAGTGCAATCATGGCCGCCCGACCTGGGTCAAACTGGCGATGGACGATGTCGAAAAATTGTTCGGAAGGAAATAGCATGAGGGTTCGGATCATCGCGATTTTGCTGGCTGCGGCGTCGCCAGCGACGGCTCTCGCTGCGGCGCCCGACGAACCGACGGCGCTCTGCTATCAGGTCGCCGCCCCGCCGCCCGAACTTGCCGACTGGTCGCGCGATGCCTCGACCAAAACGATTTACGCTTACGGCGATGACCTCGGTGCCGACTGGTCCTCGCTCGGCGCGGCGCGGACCGAAATGCCGCTGCATAAATTTGAAAGCCTGCGCTACGGGGTTGCACCCGGTCGCAAGCCCGACGTGTATAAATTCGGCGGCATGGTGCCGATCGACGTGGCAAAAGCGGGGCGGCTCGTCGTCGCGCTCGATGCGGGCGCATGGATCGACTTGGTGCGCGATGGCCGGATCGTCAAATCGGCAAGCCATGAGCACGGCCCGCCCTGCTCGGGCATCCGCAAGCTGGTCGAATTCGACGTGACGCAGGGGCGCTATGTGCTCCAGATCGTCAACGCCCCGACGGCGTCGATCCGCGCAATGGCGGTGCTGCGGCCGACGCCTTGATGGCTAGGCCATCTTGATCCCCGCAACTCCGTTCTCGACGACCGCGGTCGCCCGCTTTGACAAGGCATTGACCGGCGTCGTCACCTTGTCGACGACCATGAAATGGGCCTGCCAAGCCTCGCGATTTACGTCGCACACCACATAGCCGCGCTGGTCGTTGGCGAATTTCAGCTCCGGGTTTAGTTTCAGAAACTCGTCGGTGCCGCTCCGCTTGTCGCTGCCGTCGCCGCCGCTTGAAATGGAGGTCGCGACGATTTCGGCGCCGACTACCTTGTCTTTGAGGACGAGATCGCCGCAGAAATTCTGATGCTCGTCGCCGGTCAGCACGACATTGTTCTTGAGCCCCGCCATCCGTGCAAGGATGCGCTCGCGCGGCGCCTCATATCCTGCCCAGCTGTCGAGGTTCAGGATCTTCTCCGGCTCGTCGGGCTTCCGCCGCCGGTCGAGCGACATCATCGTTACTTGCTGCGCTAGTGCGTTCCATGTCGCGCCGCCCTTCGCCAGATTCTTGTTCAGCCAATCCTCTTGCGCGCGGCCCAGGACCTGCGCGTCCTTGGCGAACACCTCCGGACACGCTGGCTTAAACCCATCGCCGCAGGGCTGGTCGTCACGATATTGCCGCGTGTCCAGCAACTGCATCGCCATCAGGTCGCCATAACGAAACTCGCGGTTCAACCCGACCATGCCGCCGCGCGGCAACAGCGCCTTGCGCACCGGCATATGTTCGTACCACGCTTGCATTGCCGCCTGTTTTTTCAGCATGAACACTTCGGGCGGGGCGGCATCGGGATCGTTACCGGGCAGGTCGAGCGACCAGTTGGCCACGTTGGAAACCCAGTCGTTGACGATTTCATGGTCGTCGATGGTCGACAAGACCGCGTGGACCGAGCGCACCGCTTGTTGGTCGATGTCGAGCAATGTCTGCGCATAGGCGCCGCGAAAATCGGTGAGGTCGATCAGCGCGCGCTGTTCATACCGGCGCACGGGGAGGATCGGCAGGCCGCTGTCGTACAGATAATTCTGCTGATACTCGTAAATGAAGTCGCCATAATGATAGACGAAGGCAAGGTCTTCGCGCGCCAGATGGCGATAAGCGCCGTAAAATCCGGACTCGAAATGCTGGCATCCGGCGACCCCGAATTTCAGTGCCTCCACCTTAGCGCCGGGGGCGGGCAGGGTGCGGGCGCGGCCGCGCAGGCTGCGTTCGCCGCCGGCGGTGAAGCGATAATAATAGGGGCGATCGGGCAGCAGTCCGGCCACCTCGACATGAACGCTGTGGCCCAGTTCGGGGCGCGCCAGTTCGGTACCCTTCGCGGCGATCGTGCGAAACCCGCTGTCGCTCGCCACCTCCCATTCGACCGGCACATTGGCCAGCGGCATCCCGCCATGGCGCTCCATCGGTTCGGGCGCCAACCGTGTCCAGATGACAAAGCCGTCGGCGGCGGGATCGCCCGCCGCGACCCCCAGCTTGAACGGAAACTCGCGGAGGAAGCCCTGCGCCCGGACGATCGCCGGCGCGGCAAGCCCGGCGAGGGTCGCTCCGGCTAGGAAATGGCGGCGGTTATACATGGGCAGGCTCCTGGGAACGCGAATCGCTCGTCCTCGATAGCGGAGCCGTGCGTTACATCAATGACCGAACCGGAAGCGCCGCGATCAGCTATGCAGGAAGTGCATCACGTCGCCGTCGTGGACCACATAGGCCTTGCCCTCGGCGCGCAGCTTGCCCGCTTCGCGCGCCCGCGCTTCGCCGCCTAGCGCGATATAATCGTCATAGGCGATCGTTTCGGCGCGGATGAAGCCCTTTTGGAAATCGCTGTGGATCTCGCCGGCGGCTTCGGGGGCTGTGGCGCCGGTGTGGACGGTCCATGCGCGAGCTTCCTGCGGCCCGACGGTGAAGAAGGTGATCAGGTGGAGCAGCTCGTATCCGGCGCGGATCACACGCGCGAGCCCGGTTTCGGTCAGTCCCATCTCGGACAGGAATTCCATCCGGTCGGCCATGTCCATCGTGACCAGCTCGCTCTCGATCGCTGCCGAGACGACGACGGCCTGCGCGCCCTCGGCCGCAGCCTTGGCGAAAACCTTCTCGGAGAAGGCGTTGCCGTTTGCCGCGCTGCCTTCGTCGACGTTGCAGACGTAGAGCACAGGCTTCGAAGTCAGCAGCTGCGCGGTGCGGAGCACGCGCTCTTCCTCTTCGTCGCGCGGCTGGGTCAGACGCGCCGGCTTGCCTTCGCGCAGCAACTCCAGCGCCTGACCCAGCACCGACGCGGCGATCTTTGATTCCTTGTCGCCCTGCGCCGCCTTCTTCACAAAAGCGGGAACGCGCTTTTCCAGGCTTTCGAGGTCGGACAGCAGCAATTCGGTCTCGACCGTCTCGGCGTCGGCAATCGGATCGACCTTGTTCTCGACATGCTGGATGTCGTCATCCTCGAAACAGCGCAGGACGTGGACGATCGCATCGACTTCGCGGATATTGCCCAAAAACTGGTTGCCCAGCCCTTCGCCCTTCGACGCGCCGCGCACCAGCCCGGCGATGTCGACAAAGGCCAGCTGCGTCGCGATGATCTTTTTGCTGCTCGCGATACCGGCGAGCTTTTCCAGCCGCGCGTCGGGGACCGCGACATTGCCGATATTCGGTTCGATCGTGCAAAAGGGATAATTGGCCGCCTGCGCCGCCGCCGTCTCGGTCAGCGCGTTGAACAGGGTGGACTTGCCGACGTTGGGCAGTCCGACGATGCCGCATTTGAAACCCATAAAAACTCCGTGATGTCGGCGCGCTGATGAAGGAGGCCGCTGTTGCAGCGGCCCCTAGCGCCAAGTGCGCGGCGATGCCAGCCTTTGCAGGCGGCCCGAAACCGTTGCGGCAGGTTCAGCCGCGCGGCATTATCGCGGGCATGATGAAAAAATCCCGACACATGGCGGCGGTGGCCGCGCTGCTCGCGCTAGCTGCGGTGGGCGCCGACGCGGCGGCGAACCGCTTTGAATCGGGTGTCTTTACCGAACTCAACCGTTTCCGCGGCGACCCCGCAGACTATAAGAAGTTCCTGCAGGATTATCGCCCGCGTTTCGAAGGCAAGCTGCTAGTGAGCGACGACGATAGCGAAATCGACATCATGACGCGCGAAGGCGTCGCCGCCGTCGACGAGGCGATCCGCGATTTGCGCGGCGAAAAACCGCTGTCCGAGCTGACGTGGAGCGACACGCTGGCGCGCGCCGCCGCCGATCATGTCGCGGCGCAATCGCGATCGGGCGCAGTCGGCCATTATACGCGGGGCAGCGGCCCCGGCGAGCGGATGAAAGCGCGCGGCGGCGGACCCTATGTCAACGAGGTCATCACCTATGGCCACCACAGCCCCGCGGGTGTCATCGACCAACTGCTGATCGACGACGGCGTCCCCGACCGCGGCCACCGCCACAGCCTGCTGCGCCCCGAACATCGCTACGCTGGTGTCGCTTGCGGCACGCATCCGGTGCATCGGACGATGTGCGTTATCCTGATGTCGCAAACCCCCGACGGCTCGCCGCCGCCGCCGCCTGTCCGCAAACCCGCTGCCGTACCGCGCTAGCGGTCAGGGCGCGGCAGTTTCTTGTCGGCGGTGCAGCGCTTGATCGGCAGGGGCGTCGCCGAATGGATGCGCGTGATCCGGCCGGTGCTTTCGTCGGTCGTTACCTGCATACAAGCACAGCCATAGCCATAAGAGCCGTTGGTCTCGACCCAACCTTTCGCCCGCATGTCGGGCAGGCTGTTCAAACCCGGCGCCTGATAGCCGCCTTGCGTACCGATGGTCCATTGCCCCGCGGCGTCGGTCAGCCACCAGTTGGCGGGGGTTGGATTGTCGAGCCAGCCGCATCGCTTTTCGGTCTTTGCCGCGGGTTTGGCATCGGTCGTCTCGATATGGCCGATTGTGCCGATTACTAGCGCCAGCATCATGACCGGGAGGGCTCGCATCAACATCTCCTCAACAAGGGAGGGCAATGGCAATTAAAGCCCACCGCTTTCCGTGGATCACTATGCCACGGACGGTTGCGATCACAAATCCGTTCGGTGCACCGGTATGGCAGCGGCCGCCCGCTCCCCGCCCAAGGGGAAGCGGGCGAGCACGCTCGATCAGTTGCCGACCGGCTGGTTGTCGGTCCGCCGCACGACGACGGTCGACGACCGCGGCTGCTGACCCGCGATCGGCCAGTCGCCCGTCGGGTGTTGGATGTTGACGAAGAAGGTGCGCAGGTCGGGGGTATAGGCCAGCCCGGTGATTTCGCACCCGACCGGGCCGACCAGAAAGCGTTTCGACTGTTTGGTCACCTGATCGACATAGAACATCGCATTGTGGCCGAACGCCTGGTCGATGCTGCGGCCTGCGACGCCCGAATTGCCCGGAACGCTATGGTCGGTCTGCACCCACAACCGGCCCTGCGGGTCGATGCGCAATCCATCGGGGCTGGAGAAGGTGTCGCCGTTGATATTGCCGGTCAGGTTGCTGCCGCCCGCCGCCAGCGACGGATCGCCTGCGAGCAGGAAGATGTCCCAGCGAAAGGTCGTGGCCAGCGGTGAATTGCCCTGTTCGCTGAATTTGAGGATATGGCCGTGCAGGTTGGTGACGCGCGGGTTCATCGGGTTCGTCACCCGGCGGCCGCTATTGTTGGTCAGCGTCACGAATACAGCGCTGTTGTCGGGCGCGACGGTCACCCATTCGGGGCGGTCCATCACGGTGCCGCCCGCGACGCGCGCCGCCGACGGACAATTGATCAGCACATCGGCCTGATTGTTGAAATTGACGATCGTCGGCGCCGGCGGGGTCGTGCTCTGGCTGATATTGCCAGGATCGGAAGCCCCGGCGGTCAGGCCGTTCTGCCCGACGGTCAGCGCGCGCCATTCGCCGGTGCCATCGCCGTTGAATCGCGCCACATACAGCGTGCCATAGTCCAGCAGATCGGTATTCGCGGCGCGGTTTGTAGCGCTATACGCGCGGTCGGGGATGAATTTATAGATACAGCCCGGGGTCGAATCGTCGCCCATGTAAAAAGCAACGCGGCGGTCGCTGTTCGCCATAAACGCCACATTTTCGTGGCTGAAACGCCCCATCGCGGTGCGCTTGGTCGGCTGCGCCAGCTCGCGCAGCGGATCGATTTCGACCACCCAGCCATAATCGCGCGCGGGCTGCGCCGGGTCGAGATAATTGTCGGTCGTTTCCTCGCAAGTCAGATACGTGTCCCACGGC
Source organism: Sphingopyxis sp. (assembly GCF_965279725.1). Taxonomy (GTDB): domain Bacteria; phylum Pseudomonadota; class Alphaproteobacteria; order Sphingomonadales; family Sphingomonadaceae; genus Sphingopyxis. Next base: position 117,751 of record NZ_CBDIIL010000001.1, on the reverse strand, counting down.
GTCCGCCCGCTCGAACAATTGTTCAGCATGCCCTTGATCGATCCCGACAACAGGCCTGCGGCGGGACCGCCGGCGCGATAGCTGCTGTTGCCGGTATAGCGGCGGTTATAGGTCGATCCCGGCTGCACCGTCCACTTGCCGTCGCTGCCCTTGGCGATCTCGACCACCCCGACTCCGACCGCCGACAGCGCCAGCGCCTTTTGATCGGCGGTTGCGGTCGCGGCGTTGTAACTGCCCGCCATCAGGATGTTGAAATCGGGATATTCGTAATTCATCGCCAGGATACCGCGGTTGTTGGCATCGACCCCCGGAAAGGCGAAATATTCCATCCCGTCATGGTTGCCGCCGGCCCATTTCTCGGCGACCGCCGGGGTCGGGAAGCTGCCCGTATAAGCGGCGCCGGTTTCGACCGAATCGCCCGCTTTCAACAGCACGTCGACGGTATAGCCCGCGGGCACGGTGACGGTGTCATTCTGGTTCGCGGCGACCGCGGCAAAGCTCACCGCAAAGCTGGCAGGCGGCGGCGTCGGGGTGGGTGTAGGGGTCGGGGTTGGGGCAGGGGGCAGAGTGACCGTTGGGTCACCGCTGGTATCGCCGCACGCCGCCAGCACCATTGTCGGGAGGACCGACAACCCAAGCAAGCCGCCCCGCAGCAGCGTACGCCGCGAAGGATTTTCGGCGACGATCGCCTCCAGGCTGTCGGGCGCGCCAGAATTGGCGGTATCGCCGCGATACGGCGCGCGGGCGTCGTCGGTAAGATGTGACATGCAGTCCCCTGTTTTTCGGTTGAGCCCCGGACGGATCGTCCGGATTGGGTGGCGCACCGATGGCAGCGGGAGGTGTCAGCTAAATGGCTTGACCATGTCGGGACGGATCAGTTTCCGTGACGATGTTGTGACACGGTCCGACGGATCGGGGTTCAGACGCCGCGTTCGCCCAGCGACGCGCGCCACGCCTTTAACGCGCGTGGGTTCTTCAGCCGCACGACGGCGCCGTCATAAGCGCGCAGCTTTTCCTCGGTGCGCGGCCGCGGTCCGCTGTTCCACGCCAGCAGATACAGGAAGAATTCCAGGTCAAAGCGCTCGGGACAGCCTTCGGTCATGTCGGGGCGGCTGCGCCCACGATAGGTCCAGATCCGGCGCAGTACGCGCCAGGCGCAAAGCCGGATCGGAAAATCGAGATAGACGACGGTGTCCGCCCGCGCCAATCGTGCATCCAGCGTACCGCCGTAATTGCCGTCGATCAGCCATCGCTCGCTCGCGGTGATGGTCGAGAGCCTCGCGCGAATGTCATCCTTGCTGCTTTCCACCCAGTCCGGACGCCAGTTAAGCTGGTCCATGTGAAAGACGGGCAGGTCGAGTTCCCGGCCCAATTCACCGGCCAGCGTCGATTTCCCGGCGCCGCACGGACCGATGATCAAGACGCGCTGCATGGTGTCAGCCCTGCAGACGCAGCGCGAGATCGCTTTGAAAGCGCACGTCATTGCCCTCGGCCAGCCACGATGCTTCGGCGGCGACCGCGCCGAGTAGGTCGATCAGCGGTTCCATCTCGCTCTTGTGATAATTGCCCAGCACATGGCCGGTGACCCGGTCCTTGTGGCCCGGATGGCCGATACCGATGCGGACGCGGCGAAAATTCTCGCCGACATGGCTCATGATGCTGCGGATGCCGTTATGGCCCGCCGCGCCGCCGCCGCGCTTCACCTTCACCTGCATGGGGATGAGATCGAGCTCGTCGTAAAAGACCGTCACGTCCGGGGTTTCGAGCTTATAGAAATCCATCGCGGCGCGCACGCTGCGGCCGCTTTCGTTCATGAAGGTCGCGGGTTTCAGCAGCAGGACGCGCGTCGAACCGATGCGCCCGTCCTGAATCCAGCCCTGAAATTTCTTCGCGGGCGCGGGAAAATCATGGACGTCGGCGATGACATCGGCGGCCATGAAGCCGACGTTGTGGCGGTGCATCGCATATTGAGGCCCGGGATTGCCGAGGCCGACCCAAAGCTGCATCTTCTTTCCCCTCCACTTTAGGGGAGGGGCAGCGAGACTTGCGAGCTTGCTCGCTAGTCGCAGCGGGATGGGGCGCATAGACCCCGCGCTACCCCCGCAAAACCCCACCCCAACCCCTCCCCTGAAGGGGAGGGGCTAGAGCGATGGATCAGGCTTCTTCGCCGCCTTCGGCAGCGGCTTCGTCTTCATCTTCGGCGGCACCAGCACCGCTCGACTTCATCGCCGACGGGGCGACGATCGTCGCGATCGTGAAATCGCGGTCGGTGATCGCGCTTTCGCTGCCCTTGGGCAGGGTGACGGCGCTGATGTGGATCGAATCGCCGACATCATAACCGGTGACATCAATCTGGATGTCGTCGGGCATCTTGTCTGCGTCGCAGATCAGTTCCAGCTCGTGGCGAACAATATTCAGCACACCGCCGCGCTTCAGGCCGGGTGATGCTTCTTCGTTGATGAACACCACGGGCACCGCGACCTGGACTTTCGAATCCTTCGAAATGCGCAGGAAGTCGGCGTGGATCGGACGATCCTTGACCGGGTGGAACGCGACGTCCTTGGGCAGCGTGCGGATCTGCTTGCCGCCGACGTCGATCATCACGACCGAGTTCATGAAGTGACCCGTCATCAACTGCTTCATCAGCAGCTTTTCTTCGACGTGGATCATCAGGGGTTCTTCTTTGCCGCCATAGACAACGGCGGGGACGCGGCCACTACGACGCAGTTCACGCGAGGCTCCCTTGCCTCCCCGATCACGCGTCTCGGCCGACAGCACCAGCTGGTCGCTCATCATTTTTCTCCGAGTATAGATTTCACAGTCCGCCACGCCTCCAGGGATGACCATGGTCGGAAGCGGCGGCGCTTAGCGGGCAAGCGCGGGAAATGCAAGTGTGGGTGGGGTGGCGGGCTATTCCAATGGTTGCTTGGAGCAACCGGCCTTGACGGACTTCAAACAATCAAAGGAGGCCATTTGTGCAGGGAAAGCCAGTATGAGCGTGAAAGTTACGCAACCGATCCGACAGCCATTTTCGGATTTGCAAGGTTTGCTTTCATGTCCTTTACGCCCAATATACTACCGATGATTTCTGCGACGCTTTCCCCGAACCCATCGCATTCGACCGGCTCGTTCGAGCTGGTCGAGCGAGTCGCAAACCGGCTGGTCGGGGCAGCGTTTTCGCCGCATCGGCACGATACTTACACCGTCGCCTTGACTATGGCTGGGGTACAAGCGTTCAACTATCGCGGGTCGATGCGACATTCGCTGCCGGGGCAGGTCCTAATCCTCCATCCTGACGAAATACATGATGGACATTGCAGCGATGAGGCGGGATTCAGCTATCGGGCAGTCTATATTCCGCCAACGCACGTCCAGGCAGTGCTTGGAGGCGCTGAGCTCCCGTTTGTCGTTGATGGCGTTTCGACGAATCCCGCCTTGATCGCGGCGGCCATGAGCATGGTGATAGACTGCGCGGGCGTCGAGGATCCCGATGCCTATGAAGACGCGCTTTACGATCTGGCCCATGCCATGAACAATGCGGCTGGCAGGGCGGCAACTGTGAGGCTCGCCAACCGAACAGCCGTGATGCGGGCGCGCGAATTTCTCGAAGCCGCCGTCGTTTTCGGTGCGCGACTCGATCAACTTGAGCAAGTGACCGGTTGCGACCGTTGGCAGCTTTCGCGTGACTTCCGGGCATTGCTCGGCACCAGCCCTTATCGTTATCTGCAGCACCGACGGGTCGATCTTGCCAAACAGTTCTTGCGCAAAGGCGCGACGCTGGCCGATGCTGCGCACGGCGCCGGGTTTGCCGATCAGAGCCATTTTGGCCGCACATTCCGCAAAGCAGTTGGTCTCACGCCAAAAGAGTGGCTTCGCTCGGACTTGTTCCGCACGATCATTCTATAGCCGTCCGCTGCCAGCGGGTAGCTCAGGCGGCATGACACAGATGATCTTTTCCGACGAGCCGGCCAAGGGCTGGATTGCGCCGGGTATCGCCGCACCCTTTATCTGCATTTTCCTTCTTGTCATCAGCATGTTGCCGGGTGATCTCGGACTCGCATATCTCGGCTTTACGGAGCCGATGGGTCCCCCGCGCGGGCCCTTGGGCTTTTTCCTGATGCTGGTTTCGTTCATCGCCGTAGGGCTGGCGGTATCTGGCTGGGTTCGCTGGGTCGAAAAGAGAAGCCTCGCCAGTGCCGGACTTTGCGGCGAAGGGGGGCTCAAAAAGTTCCTGACCGGACTGGCCGTTGGCATCGCGATGATGGGGGCGATCGTGACGGCGATAGCCCTTTCCGGCGGATACCGTGTCGCTGATCTGGCCCCCGCCTTTGCCAGCCCTGCTGCGCTTGGCTGGATCGCCCTGTTGCTCGCCGGCTTCGCTGTGCAAGCAAGCGTGGAGGAGTATGTTTTTCGCGGCTGGCTGTTTTCAACCATCATGCGGCGTTGGAACATGACGGCCGCCTTCATATTGTCGTCCGCCGCTTTCACCTTTGCTCACCTTTCGCCTAGAGCAACGGTGCTGGCGTTGGTCATGACCTTCATCTTCGCGATTTTCGCCTGCGCCTGGGTGCGTCGTTCGAATTCGATCTGGGGGGTGATGGGCTGGCACGTCGGCTGGAACTGGTTTGGGGGCACCGGCTTTGACGTGCCGATTACGGGTTTGGATACCGGTCTGCCCGCTCTGGTGGTGAAAATGGTGCCTGTCGGGTCCGCCTATCTCAATGGTGGCGGGGAAGGACCGGAGGGGAGTGTGTTTACGCTTGCCCTATTGACTGTGGCGAGCCTGAGCCTTCTGTTGCTTGCAAGGTCGCGCGGACGAAACGGAATCGACCCACCACATTCACGACACCAACCCTAGCCGTTTCGCTCCGCAAGACTCCGGGAACGGCAGGTCGGTAAGATGACCGAGCCCGACAGTGCCACCTGCAAAAGGCCGTCAGCGCCCTGACGGACTTGGCCCGCTGAGATTTCGCCGAATTCTGTGCCCAGAGCCTTTTCAAGTGAGGTGGAAACACCGAACGGCTCGGAAAAGGCGGAAAACAATGATTCGAGACCCAGCTGCTGATTCAATCAAAAGCGAACAGGGTTTGGGATACGGCGCTGAGCTATGCCAACCGTCTGAACCGACGTGGTGGTTGGCGAATTGGAAACGGCAGCTTTCGCAATTTCCTGCCCAAAATCAGACAGTCAGAACCCCACTCCAAAACAGACAACCGAAAGCCGCCAGGTCACTGCACCCGCGTCACCTTTATCCCTGCGGCATCCAGCATCGCCGGAACCCCGTCCGTCCCCACCAGATGCCCGGCGCCAACGGCCATCAGCACCGTCCCCGGCCGCTCCATCCGTTTCTGCACCCACGCGCTCCAGCGCCGGTTGCGGTCGGTGATGATCGCCTTGCGCGCCGATGGCACCGCATCGACATCGTCGTTGATCACCTTTTCCAGTGCCGCGATGTCGCCGCGACCCCAGGCGGCGGTCAGCGCGCTTACTTTCCTGGCCGCGTCGGGCGACCCCTTTGCCGCGCGGGTCAGCAGCGCGCGCTGGGTCGGCGCGTCGAGCGTTTCGAACAGCATGAGCTGCGCCTGCGCCGTCTCCAGCCCATCGATCGGTTTGCCAGCCGCCTTGAAATCTTCGGTCAGGCCGGTTTCGACGCCGTCGGCGGGGGACAGGTCGGCGTTACGGGCGACGCGCTGACCCATCAGCACCATCACCGCCCAGTCATCCAATTTCTCGCCATCAAATCCGCTGCCGCTGTCTTCCAGCGCGCGGTAGCCGGCCAGCGCCGCGCCCGAGAGCCGCTTTTCGATCGCCAGCGGCGCCGTGCGCGGGGCCAGTTTCTGAAAAATCTCGCCCGCGGCGGCCAGTTCGGCGGGTGACAATTCCATCACCAGTTCATCGGCGGCGCGGGTTGCTGCCGCGACTTTGCCCTCGTTCCAGTCGGTGCCGCGCGGCAGGGCGTGCATCGTGCCGAGCAGATAGATGCGGGTGTCGCCGTCGGTGACCAGCCACATCGCTGGCCGGGCCTGCGGACCGGGTTCGTCGGTGCCGCAGCCGATCAGCAACAACGGCAAAAGGGTCGCCGCAACGCGACGACCCCAATGTCCGTGAAAATGCCTTTCGGCGCTCAATATTCGACCCGCGTGGCTGTCAGCCCGCGCGTCTTAAGATAATCCTGGACGCTCTTCTCGCCGGCCAGATGGCCCGCGCCGACCGCGATAAAGACGGTCCCCGGCTGGTCCATCCGCGTCTTGATCTGATCCGCCCAGCGCTGGTTCCGATCCCACAACAGCGTCTTGGCGATTTCGGGGGTCGCTGCCATGCTTTCATTCATCGCGACCGCCAGCCCATCGGGATCGCCCTTCGCCCACAGCACAACCATCTTGTCGAGTGTCGGCCCCAGCTTGTCGAGATCCTTGACCACCGCATTCAGGAACGCAACCTGCTGGGTTTCGGGCAGCTTGTCGAAAAAGCCGAGCTGCTCTTCCAACGTTTCGAGCCCGGAGATCGGCTTGTCGCCTGCTTTGGCAAATCCGGTCAGCAGCTTTTCGGCACCCTGCTCGGGGTCGTAGCCGAGCTTGGTCAGCGGCAGCACCGACAGCGTCATCGCCGGAAACCAGGGTTCAAAGCTGTCAAAGGCGTTGGCGGGCAGGCCGACGCTGACCATCGCCGCCTGATAGGCCTTGAGCTCGTCGGCGGTCAGGCGCGACGGGATCGTTTTGCCGGTCGTGTCCAGGGCGAGCGGCATCATCGTCTTGGCAACCGCGGCCTGATCCTCGGGCATAACGATTTCCAGCATCATCTCGTCCGATTTGTCGAACGCGGTTTTCACCGCCTCGTCGAACCAGCTCAGGCCGGGTTTCAGCACATGGACGGTTCCGAACAAATAGATCGTCGTGTCGTCGTCCTTGACCACCCACAAAGCCGGATCGGCGTCGGTCGTGGCGGGCGCGGCAGTTGCCGGCGCGACGACGGCGGCAGGCTCGGCGGCCGAAGCAACATTGCTGCCCGGCAATACCGCGCACTGGGCAAACGGGATGACTGCACAGGTGGAGGCGAGCATCTTGAACCACGTCTTCATCGGGAAATTACCTTTCTTCATTGGCCCTTATGGCCGGAGGGGATAGGGAAGGGGAGAGAGAAAATCAGCGAAATTTCAGCCACGCCCAGACAATGGCATTGACGACCATCGACACGAGGAACAGCAGCATCGCATCGACCGGCGGGGCCAGGTCGGCGCGGTGCAGCACCCACCAGACCGGTGCCGGAACGATAAAGGCGTACCAGCCGATCAGTCCGGCCCACAGCCACGCCCGTTCTTCATGATCGTCGATCGCGCGGTGATAGATGGTCATCGAGATCGCGAGACCGAGTATCCAGAACAGCGATGCCCCCATCGCGAAGCTCGTGCTGAGCGAACCGTTGAACGCCATTTCTAGGCCGTCGCGGCCCGCAGGCTGGTCGGCCACCATCCAGCCGCCGACGATCCCGCCGACGACCGCGGCAAAGCCGAGCGCGAAGCGGTAGCGGCGCTGGCGCGGCGACGCGCGGCGGCTCGGCTTGATGGTATCGGCTTCAGTCATCATCGCATCCTTCAAAGCCATCGTCGAAAATCTTCTCGATCGGCATGGCAAACAACCGCGCCAGCTTGAACGCGAGCGGCAGCGACGGGTCGTATTTCCCCGTCTCGATCGCATTAACCGCCTGCCGCGACACGTCGAGCCGGTCAGCCAGTTCGGCCTGGCTCCAGTTCCGCATCGCGCGCAGCACCTTCAGCTGGTTGTTCATCGTCAATCCCGTTGTCATGCGACACTGACCGTATGTCAGGTGTCCATGACTAAATGACATGATTCGCTGACTGTGTCAACAAGACCTGACATTTGCCGCGCGATGTCGCGCACCGCGGCACTTTCGCCAACATCCACATGCCGCGAGCCTTGACCCTGCGAGCCCGCTGCGCCAAGGGCGGCGACACTTGTTGCACCTGCGAAAGAGCGGATAGTGGCCGAGGCGGCGGAGACGAAACCCTTAAGCTTTCAGGACATGATCCTGACGCTGCACGCCTATTGGGCAGCGCGCGGCTGTGCGATCCTGCAGCCCTATGACATGCGCGTCGGGGCAGGGACATTCCATCCCGCGACCACGTTGCGCAGCCTTGGTCCCGAGCCATGGAACGTCGCCTATGTCCAGCCGAGCCGCCGCCCGACCGACGGCCGCTATGGCGAGAACCCGAACCGGCTCCAGCATTATTACCAGTATCAGGTGATCCTGAAGCCGTCGCCCGCCGACCTGCAGGACCAATATCTGGGCAGCCTCGCCGCGATCGGCATCGACCCGCTGCTCCATGACATTCGTTTCGTCGAGGATGACTGGGAAAGCCCGACGCTCGGCGCGTGGGGGCTGGGCTGGGAAGTCTGGTGCGACGGGATGGAAGTCACCCAGTTCACCTATTTTCAGCAGATGGGCGGCTTCGACTGCAAGCCCGTCGCGGGCGAGCTGACTTACGGGCTCGAGCGCCTCGCCATGTATATCCAGAATGTCGACAATGTGTACGACCTGCGCTTTTCCGACCCCGTGGGCGACGTGCCCGGGGTCAGCTATGGCGACGTGTTCCTCGAGAATGAAAAGCAATTCTCGAAATGGAATTTCGAGGTCGCCGACACCGATAGCCTGTTTGCGGGCTTCAAGGCCGCCGAGGCCGAATGTCAGCGCGCGATCGAAGCGAACGTGGCGCTCGCCGCCTATGACCAGGCGATCGAGGCGAGCCACCTGTTCAACCTGCTCCAGGCGCGCGGCGTCATCAGCGTGCAGGAACGCGCCAACTACATGGCCCGCGTCCGCGATCTGGCAAAGGGCAGCTGCAAGGCGTGGATCGACAGCCAGTCGGACGCATGGACCGCGAAATATCCGGGGTGGACGCTATGAGCGACCGGCTTGCTTCCGGCGCGGCCAACAAAGGCGCCGACTTTCTTCTCGAACTGCGCAGCGAAGAAATCCCGGCTCGGATGCAGGCCGGTGCGCGCGCCGAACTCGAAAAGCTGTTCCGGGCGCAGCTCGCTGCTGCGGGCCTCGAAGCCAGCGACCTCACCATCTGGTCGACCCCGCGCCGCCTCGCGCTGATCGCACGCGATCTGCCCGAAGCGACCGCCGCGGTCAGCGAAGAACTCAAAGGCCCGCGCAGCAGCGCGCCGCCGCAGGCGCTCGAAGGTTTCCTCCGCAAGACCGGGTTGACGCAGGACCAGCTCGAAGACCGCGACGGCGTCTATTTCGCGGTGATCGACAAACCCGGCCGCGCCACCGCCGCGGTGCTGGCCGAGGCGATCCCCGCGATCATCCGCGCCTTCTCCTGGCCCAAATCGATGCGCTGGGGCAAGGACAGCGCGAGCAGCGAAAGCCTGCGCTGGGTCCGCCCGCTGTCGGGCATCGTCGCGATCTTTGGTGAAGAGCTGCTTCCGTGTGAAGTTGGCGGGATTGCGTCGGGCTATGCGACGCGCGGCCACCGTTTTCACTGCCCGGGCGAAATCACCATCGGCTCGGCGTCGGACTATGCCGAAAAGCTGCGCGCCTGCCACGTCATCGTCGACCATGAGGAACGCCAGACCATCATCCGCGATGGTGCCGCAAAGGCTGCGGCCGACGCCGGTCTGACGCTCGTCGCGGACGAGGGGCTGGTGATCGAGAACGCCGGCCTCACCGAATGGCCGGTGCCGCTGCTGGGGCGTTTCGACGAAGCGTTTCTGGAAGTGCCGCCCGAGGTCATCCAGCTGACGGCGCGCGTGAACCAGAAATATTTCGTCGTGAACGATGCAGCGGGCAGGCTGGCGAACGGCTTTGTCTGCACCGCGAATATCGATGCGGTCGATGGCGGGGCAGAGATTGTTGCGGGGAACCGCAAGGTGCTGGCGGCGCGGCTTTCGGATGCGCGCTTCTTTTGGGAGCAGGATCGCAAGACCACGCTGGCGGATCATGCGAAGAGGCTGGACCGGATCACGTTCCACGAGAAGCTGGGGACGGTGGCCGACAAGGTGGAGCGCGTTGCGAAGCTGGCCGAGTGGCTGGCGAGCGAAGGCATCGTCCCGAATTGCGACCCCGCGCTCGCGCGGCAAGCGGCGGAGCTGGCGAAGGCCGACCTCGTCACCGAAATGGTCGGCGAATTCCCTGAACTGCAAGGCCTGATGGGCGGCTATTACGCCCGCGCCGAAGGGCTGCCCGATGCGGTCGCCGACGCGATCCGCGATCATTACAAGCCGGTCGGGCAGGGCGATGACGTCCCGACCGCGCCGGTAACGGTGGCTGTGAGCTTAGCGGACCGACTTGATACGCTCGCTGGCTTCTTCTCTTATGAAATGCCCCCTACCGGATCCAAAGATCCGTTTGCTCTTCGCCGCGCGGCGCTTGCCATAATTGCTCAGATTTTCGCGACTGGTATTCGGATAGATCTGGCAAAGGTCATTAGATCGGCCATCATTGAGTTGGGAAATCAGCCAGTTAAAAAACGTCGCGAAAGCGATCCGCTTTTTGCGCGTTTTTTTGATAAGATTTGGCCCGAGTTTCCTGAAGCGCCGGTGGAGGGGTTGGTTACAAAGCGCAGCGCCGAATTGAAACGCACGCAGCCCGATCTGCAGCCGTACTTTGACCAGTACGCCGGCTACTTCGTTGAGCAGATGGGCGAGCCAATTATTAGGCACAAGAAGACGTTGCCCACACTGCTCGATTTCTTCGCCGACCGCCTCAAAGTCCAGCAACGCGAAGCCGGTGTCCGTCACGACCTCATCGACGCAGTGTTCGCGCTTGGCGGCGAGGATGATCTCGTCCGCCTCCTCGCGCGCGTGAAGGCGCTCCAAGCGTTTATGGCAACCGATGACGGCACCAACCTGCTCGCTGGCTACAAGCGCGCGGCGAATATCCTGAAGCAGGCGGGCAAAGATACCGTCATCCCAGCGAAAGCTGGGATCGCTGACGATGGTGCGCCGACGATGGCGGCCCCAGCTTTCGCTGGGGCGACGGCTGTGGATCAGGCACTCCTTGCCGCGCTAGACACCGCCGAACTCGCTGCCTCCGCCGCCGTCACCGAAGAACGCTTCACCGACGCCATGGCCGCGCTCGCGTCGCTGCGCGCGCCGATTGATGCGTTTTTCGATGGCGTGATGGTCAATGATCCCGACGAAGCGGTGCGCGCCTATCGGCTCGGCCTGCTCGCCCGATTTACCGGCGCGGTGCATGGCGTTGCCGATTTCTCGAAGATCGAAGGGTAAGGCCAACCTATCATTCCGTTCGTGTCGAGCGAAGCCCGTCCTGAGCCAGTCGAAGGGTCGAGACACCTTGACGCCGCGGGTAAACAAGAGCGTGTCTCGACTTCGCTCGACACAAACGGGGGTGGGGTGGGCCGCTTGAGACGAACGAAGTAAAACTGAATCGACGATAAGCCTTCTCCACCCTATCCAGCCGCAACCTCCTCCCCGGGGCAGCAGGAGTACGACATGACGACGATGGTGCATTTGTTCGGCGGCGCGGCGACGACGGCCGAGCGTTCGAAGGAATTGCTGGGCGGCAAGGGGTCGAACCTCGCCGAAATGGCCTCGATCGGTCTGCCGGTGCCGCCGGGCTTGATCATCACCACCGACGTCTGCACCGCTTATTACGCCAATGGCGAACAATTCCCCGCGGGCCTGATCGAACAGGTCACCGCGGGTATCACCCACATCGAAGGCATCACGGGCAAGAAGTTCGGCGACCCCGCCGATCCTTTGCTCGTCTCGGTCCGCTCGGGCGCGCGCGTGTCGATGCCGGGGATGATGGACACCGTCCTTAACCTGGGGCTCAACGACAAGACCGTCGTTGGCCTGTCCGAAGCGTCGGGCGATCCGCGTTTCGCGTGGGACAGCTATCGCCGCTTCGTCCAGATGTATGCCGACGTCGTCATGGGCCTCGACCACGCCGAGTTCGAGGAAGCGCTGGAAATCGCCAAGGAAGACCGCGGCTTTTACCTCGACACAGAGATGTCGGCCGAAGACTGGCAGGCGCTGGTCAAGGAATATCAGGCGATCGTCGAACGCGAGACCGGCGCCCCATTCCCGCAGGATCCGAACGACCAGCTGTGGGGCGCCGTCGGTGCCGTGTTCGCCAGCTGGGAAAGCGACCGCGCGAAAGTTTATCGCCGGATCAATTCGATCCCTGGCGAATGGGGCACCGCGGTGAGCGTTCAGGCGATGGTGTTCGGCAATATGGGCGACACATCGGCCACAGGCGTCGCCTTCACCCGCGATCCCGCCACCGGCGCCAATGCCTGGTATGGCGAATGGCTGATCAATGCGCAGGGCGAAGACGTCGTCGCTGGCATTCGCACACCGCAGTACCTCACCAAAGCGGCGCGCGAGACGGCGGGGGCGAAGCCGCTGTCGATGGAAGAGGCGATGCCCGAGACCTTCACCGAGCTTGGCCAGGTGTTCGACACGCTTGAGCGCCATTATCGCGACATGCAGGACATCGAATTCACCGTCGAGCGCGGGACGCTGTGGATGCTGCAAACCCGGTCGGGCAAGCGCACCGCAAAGGCGGCGCTGAAGATCGCGGTCGATATGGTCGCCGAGGGGCTGATTACCGAAGAAGAAGCCGTCGGCCGCGTCGATCCGGGCGCGCTCGACCAACTGCTCCACCCGACGCTCGATCCGAAGGCGCCGCGTGATGTGTTGACCAAGGGGCTGCCCGCCAGCCCAGGCGCGGCGTCGGGTATGATCATGTTCACCGCCGACAGCGCCGAAAAAGCCGCCGCGATGGGCGAGGCGGTGATCCTCGTCCGCGTTGAAACCAGCCCCGAAGACATCCATGGCATGCACGCGGCAAAGGGCATTTTGACGGCGCGCGGCGGGATGACTAGCCACGCGGCGGTCGTCGCGCGCGGTATGGGCCGCCCGTGCGTCTCCGGCGCGGGCGGGCTGTCGATCGACGGCAATGCGCGCGTGCTGCGCGTTGGCGGCCGCGAATTGCGCGAGGGCGATATCCTGACGCTCGACGGATCGACCGGCGAAGTGATGGCGGGTGAGGTTCCGACCCTGCTTCCCGAACTCGTTGGCGATTTCGGCACTCTGATGGTCTGGGCCGACAAGGTCCGCCGCATGAAGGTGCGCGCCAACGCCGAAACTCCCCAAGATGCTCAAGTCGCGCGCGATTTCGGAGCCGAAGGTATTGGCCTCTGCCGCACCGAACATATGTTCTTCGACGCGGCGCGGATCACTGCGGTGCGCGAGATGATCCTTGCTGAAAATGAGGCGGGCCGCCGGGTCGCGCTCGCGAAACTGCTTCCCGAACAGCGCGCCGACTTTGCCGGGATTTTCCAGGTAATGGCGGGGCTGCCGGTCACCATCCGCCTGCTCGATCCGCCGCTTCACGAATTTCTACCGACGCGCGAAGAGGATTTTGCCGATGTCGCCGCGGCTGCCGGGGTTGGGATTGAGGCGTTGAAGGCGCGCGCCAACGAACTGCATGAATTCAACCCGATGCTCGGCCATCGCGGATGCCGCCTTGGCGTGACTTACCCCGAAATATACGAGATGCAGGCGCGCGCGATTTTCGAGGCGGCGTGTGACGTCGCCGTCCAAACCGGCGCGGCGCCGATCCCCGAGGTGATGATCCCCTTGGTCGCGACGCGCCGCGAATTCGACCTGATGAAGGCGGTCGTCGACGCCCAGGCCAAGGCGGTGTTTGCCGAAAAAGGCCGCGAGATCGGATACCTCGTCGGCACGATGATCGAACTGCCGCGCGCCGCGCTGATGGCGGGCGAGATCGCCGAAACCGCCGAGTTCTTCAGCTTCGGCACCAACGACCTGACGCAGACGACGATCGGCATCAGCCGCGACGACGCAGGGCGCTTCCTGACCCAATATGTCGACAAGGGCATCTTCCTGACCGACCCGTTCGTCAGCCTGGATGTCGAGGGCGTCGGGCAGCTGATCGAACTGGCGGCGGAGCGCGGACGCAAGACGCGCCCCGACGTCAAACTCGGCATTTGCGGCGAGCATGGCGGCGACGCGCCGAGCATCCATTTCTGCGAACAGACCGGTCTCGACTATGTCAGCGCCTCGCCTTACCGTGTGCCGATTGCACGGCTGGCGGCAGCACAGGCGGCGTTGAAAAAGGGATAGGGCGATGAAGCGCTGGCACCGCTATGCGATCACTCTGATGGGCGGGATCGCGGTGGGGCTGGGTGCGGCTTGGTGGCTGACCGGCGGCAGCCTTGGCGATGGCCAGATCTCGAACGGGTCGTGGACGACATCGCTCGGCTATGGAACCAAGACCACCGACCCTGTGACACGTGCGATGGTCGCGCGCGCGGGCCTGCTCGCGCTACCCGCCAAGGAAACCGTCTATTGGTCGGCAAAGACTGACGCGGCGGGTGCACCGCTCGACGGCAATTGCCGGTACCGCCTATCGGGCAAGCCGCTCGACGCGCGTTGGTGGAGCGTCACGATCTATAACGAAGCGGGCTATCTGGTTGCCAATCCGGCGAATATCTGGTCGGTCAACGGCGCCAATGTCGCGCTCGATGCCAAAGGCGAATGGCGGGTTACCATTTCGCCAACCAAGCCAGCCGACAGCGCCTGGCTGCCCGGGACAAAGGGCCAGCCCTTTCACCTGACCTTGCGGATGTATAATCCAGAACAGGCGTTTCGCGCCGACCCGGCAACAGCGTTGTTGCCGGCTATTGTGAAGGAGGGCTGCTGAGATGCGAAACTGGCTTGGCCCCCTCGTTCTCGGCCTGATTGTTGCCGCGGCCGCGGCCTATGCAGCGATCGCTTACATTCCCTATGGCTTGATGGGCATCGCGATGGACCGACTGGGGCAGGGCGGTATCAACACGATGTCCTATGGCAATCTGGCGACGCCCGCGCGCCAGCCGGTGGTGCGGCCCAGCCCTGATCTGGCCTATTCCAGCTGCCCCTATGACCTGTCGGCGGGGCCGCTGGCGATTGACATGACCCCCGTTCCCGGACGCTATAGCTCGCTCAGCATTTTTGACGCCGCGACCGACGTGATTTTTGTCCGCAACGACGTCGAGGCGAAAGGGCGGCCCTTTCGAATCATCGTTGCGCGCGAAGGCCAGTCCGTACCGGCGGGCGCCGAGATCGTCCGCACCAACCATGATCGCGGCATCGCGCTGATCCGTTTGCTGCTGAAAAACCCTTCCGAAATCGGCGGGCTCGATGCGGTACGCCGCCAATCGTCCTGCCGGGTGGTCACAAAGCTGAAATAGGGGGTTGCGCCCCCACGCGACGCCCCGTAAAGGCGCTGCTCCACGCACCCGTAGCTCAGCTGGATAGAGCACCAGACTACGAATCTGGGGGTCGGGCGTTCGAATCGCTCCGGGTGCACCATTTCCCTAAATCGCTGGATATGTTGCCACCCGGGCAGCTGTTCGTCGAAGATTCCGCTGGCGCCGTTCGACGAAAATCGGCAGCAATGCGACATGACCGCGCGCCCCGTCCTTGGCATCATCGCCTGCAACCGCATTGTCGGCGTCGAAACCGCACAGGCGGTGATGAACCGCTATGCGATCGCGGCGATGCAATATGCCGATTGCGCGGCGCTGATCATTCCTTCGCTGCCGGATTATATGCGCGCGCAAGAGGTCGTTGGACGGCTTGACGGAGTGTTGCTGACCGGGACGCCATCGAATGTCGAGCCGACGCGTTATGGCGACGCGGAGCCGGGTGAGGGGCCGTTCGATCCCGATCGCGACCGGATGATGATCGAGCTTGTCGGGGCGGTGATCGCGGCGCAGCGGCCTTTGTTCGGTATCTGCCGCGGCTTTCAGGAAATCAATGTCGCGCTGGGCGGCACATTGCGGCGCGATACGTCGGCGAGCGCGCAGCTGCTGCTCCATCATGCGCCCCGACGAGTCCGATTTCGATGCGATGTTCGACCATCGCCACCCGGTCGATCTGGTCGCGGGCGGGCTGCTGGCGGTGGCCTATGATGCTCCGACGCTCGAGGTGAATTCTGTACATTATCAGGGGGTCGGCGAGCTCGCCGCGGGGCTGACGGTCGAGGCGCGCGCACCCGACGGCCTCGTCGAGGCCTATAGCGCCCGGCCGAACGGCGCGCCGCTGCTCGCGGTTCAATGGCATCCCGAATGGGCGACCGACGATAGCGCCGAAAGCCAGACCTATTTCCACCTCTTGGGCCGTGCGTTAAGAGGCGAATTATGAACTGCCGCGTCACCCGCTACGACCGCTATCTTGCGCGGATCAGCTTCTCACCTTGATCGAAAACCGAAGTGCTCTTCTCCGTTCGTGTCGAACGAAGTCGAGACACCCATCGTCGCAGCGCAAGTTCGAGGGACATCTCGACTTCGCGCGATGCGAACGGTTTTCAGAACGTCAGGAGTTTTCATATGCCCCGCAATCACGACATCGCCGAACTGCGCCGTCTGGACGTCGCGCATCATTTGCCCGCCCAAGCCGACTGGGCAGAAATCGAAAAGCTCGGCGGCAGCCGCATCATCACCCATGCTGAGGGTTGCTATATCCACGACGGCGACGGCCATCGCATCCTCGACGGCATGGCGGGCCTGTGGTGCGTCAATGTCGGCTATGGCCGCGAGGAATTGGTCGAGGCGGCGGCGGCGCAGATGCGTGAGCTGCCCTTTTACAACACCTTCTTCAAGACCGCGACGCCGCCGACAGTGATGCTCGCCGCGAAGATTGCCGAACTGACCGGCCAGCGCCTGCCGCACATCTTCTTCAATGCGTCGGGCAGCGAAGCCAATGACACGGTTTTCCGCATGGTGCGCCATTATTGGAAGCTGAAGGGCGAACCCAAGCGCACCGTCTTTATCAGCCGCTGGAACGCCTATCACGGATCGACCGTCGCAGGGGTCTCGCTCGGCGGAATGAAGGCGATGCATGCGCAGGGCGACCTGCCGATTCCCGGCGTCGAACATGTCCGCCAACCCTATGCCTTTAACGAAGGGCAGGGAATGACCGAGGAGGAGTTCTGCGACGCCTGTGTCCAGGCGATCGAGGATCGGATCCTCGAGGTCGGTCCCGAAAATTGCGCCGCTTTCATCGGCGAGCCGGTGCAGGGCGCCGGCGGGGTGATCATTCCGCCCAAGGGATACTGGCCCAAAGTCGAGGCAGTGGCGCGCAAATATGGCTTGCTGATCGTCGCCGACGAAGTGATCTGCGGGTTCGGGCGCACCGGCAAGATGTGGGGGCATGAGGTGATGGGCTTCACCCCTGACCTGATGCCGATGGCGAAGGGGCTGTCGTCGGGATATTTGCCGATCTCCGCCACCGCAGTCGCGGCGCATGTCGTCGACGTGCTCAAGACCGGCGGCGATTTCGTTCACGGCTTCACCTACTCCGGGCATCCGGTGGCGGCGGCAGTCGCCCTCAAGAATATCGAGATCATTGAGCGCGAAGCGCTGGTCGAACGTACCGGCAGCGTTACCGGACCGCATCTGGCCAAAGCGCTGGCGACGTTGAATGATCATCCGCTCGTCGGCGAGGCGCGTTCGATCGGCTTGCTTGGCGCGGTCGAGATCGTCGCCGACAAGACAACGCGCGCGCGCTTCGGCGGTGCGGAGGGGACGGCGGGGCCGATGGCGCGCGATTCGTGTATTGCGAACGGTCTGATGGTCCGCGGCATCCGCGACAGCCTGGTGATGTGCCCGCCGCTGATCATTTCGACCGAACAGATCGACGAGATGGTTGCCATCATCCGCAAATCTCTCGATGAGGTGCTGCCGAAACTCCGCGGCCTCTAAAGAAAGACCCTCTCCCTATGCCCTCCGGCCTTTTTGCCCTGCTCGACGACATTGCCACGATTGCAAAGGTGGCCGCCGCGAGCATCGACGACATCGGCGCCGCCGCGTCGAAGGCCGGGGTGAAAGCCGCAGGGGTGGTGGTCGACGATACCGCGGTGACGCCGCGCTATGTCACCGGCTTTACGCCCGACCGCGAACTGCCGATCATCTGGCGGATCACCAAGGGGTCGATCTTCAATAAGCTGGTGCTGATCCTGCCGGCGCTGTTGTTGCTCTCTACCTTCGTGCCGTGGGCGATCACGCCGCTGCTGATGATCGGCGGCACCTATCTTTGCTACGAAGGCGCCGAAAAGGTGCTGCATTCGCTGCAGCAGGACAAGACCAGCCTCGCCGAAGACGCCGAAATCGTCGCAGACAAGGATCATGAGGAATTGATGGTGAAGGGCGCGGTTCGGACCGACTTCATCCTCTCGGCGGAAATCATGGTCATCGCGCTCAACGAAGTGATCGACGAACATTTCGCGATGCGCGCCGCGACGCTCGCGGTGGTTGCGGTTGCAATTACCATCGCGGTCTATGGCGTCGTCGGACTGATTGTGAAGATGGACGACATTGGGCTCCACATGGCGAAAGAAGGAAATAACGCGCGCAAGGCAATCGGACGGGGGCTTGTGGCTTTCATGCCCAAGCTGCTGGCTGCGCTCGCCCTGATTGGTACCGCGGCGATGCTGTGGGTCGGCGGGCAGATTTTCCTGCACGGGCTGCACGAATATCACATCGGCGGTATCGCCGAGGCGCTGGAGGCGCTGGCACAGTCAGTCGCCGGCGGCCTGCCGCTCGAAGGACTGTGGGACCTGGCTGATCAAGGCCACCGGCGACGGCATTTTCGGGCTGCTGTTGGGCGCTGTGATCGTCGGTCTGCTGCATTTTTTGCGAAGAAAAGATGGCGACGCACTGACTGATTTCGTCATTGCGAGGAGCGTAGCGACGAAGCAATCTCCTTTGCCATCGGCAGGCGATGCTGTTGGCCGGAGATTGCTTCGCTTCGCTCGCAATGACGAAATGAGAGATTATCCCAGCAAAACCACAGGGCTATCCGCGCGCCAGTGCATGCTGACCTTGTCGTCCCAGGTGAAATCTTCCTGGTCGTGGCGCGAGAGGTTGGGGCGGGACACGCGGATGCGCGCGCCAGATTCCAGTTCGATCTCAAACAGCGTGATGTCGCCGAGGTAGCTCATCCCCTTGATCTTGCCGCGCGCGAAATTGTAACCGTCGGGGGCGTCTTGGGCCGCTGCCTTGACCGCTTTGCCCTCGCCGGGGACGTGGAGATAGATTTTCTCGGGACGCAGCGCGATCCACACGTCGGCGCCGTGCGGGCCGGTGACGCCGTGGTTCAGATAGACCTTGCCGAGCCCGGGGCAATCGACGGCCGCCTTGTCGGGATCGTCGAGGGTCAGCTTGCCCTCAAAGATATTCACCGAGCCGACGAAGTCGGCGACGAAACGGTTGGATGGATATTCGTAGAGGTCCGACGGGGTCGCAAGCTGCGCCACTTCGCCCTTGTTGATGACGCCGATCCGGCTTGCCATCGACAGCGCTTCGTCTTGGTCGTGCGTGACGGTGACGAAAGTGATGCCGACCTGATCCTGCAGGTCGGCGAGCTCGAATTGCATCTGCGCGCGCAGCTTGGCGTCGAGCGCCGACAGCGGCTCGTCGAGCAACAAGACTTTCGGGCGCATGATCAGGCTACGCGCGAGAGCGACACGCTGGCGCTGGCCCCCCGACATCTGGTCGGGCATCCTCGTTTCGAACCCGCCTAGTTTGACCAGTTCCAGCGCCTCGGCAACGCGGTCCTTGATCTCACTGCCCTTGACCCCGGCGATCTTCAATCCATAGGCGACATTGTCGGCGACGCTCATGTGTGGGAAGACCGCATAGCTCTGGAACACCATGTTCACCGGGCGCTTGTTAGGCGGGATGCCTGCCATGTCTTGCCCGTCGATCAGGATTTTGCCTTCGGTTGGCAGCTCGAAACCCGCGATCATCCGCAGCAAGGTCGTCTTGCCGCACCCCGACGGGCCGAGCAGGACGAAGAATTCGCCCGCGTTGATGTCGAGGCTGACATTGTCGACCGCGGCCACCTTGCCGAAGCGCTTTCGTGACATTCTGGATCTGGATGATTGGTTTGGCTGTTTCGGTCATGAGATGGTCCTGGTTCCGCTCGTGTCGAGCGAAGTCGAGACACCTTGAGGGCATGCGCCTACGATGGGCATCTCGACTTCGCTCGATGCGAACGGTGAAAGGGAGCGATCACGAAAAGGGACGTGCATCAATGCGTCTCCGCAATGGCTTTTACGCCCTGGGCCTTCAGCGCGATGAAGGTCAGGATGACGGTCAGGATGATGAGCAAGGTCGACGCTGCGTTGACCTCGGGCGTCACCGAGAAACGGACCATCGAATAGACTTTGACCGGGAAGGTGATCGTGTCGGGCCCGCTGGTGAAATAGGTGATGACGAAATCGTCGAGGCTGAGCGTGAACGACAGCAGCGCGCCGGCGACGAGCGCGGGCTTGATGTGCGGGATCAGCACATCGCGAAACACCTGCCACTCGCTCGCGCCCAGATCCTTGGCGGCCTCTTCCTGCTCGCGGTTGAAGTTCGCAAGGCGCGACCGCACCACCATCGTGACGAACGGAAAGCAGAAGGTGATATGCGCGATCGTGATCGCGCCCAGATTGAACGGCCAGGCCAGATCGGTCGGCCAATCGACGGCGGCGAAAACATCAGGAATGCAACGCCCAGACAGATTTCTGGTACGATGATCGGCAGCGAGATCGTCCCGTCGATCGCGCCCTTGAGCGGAAACCGGAACCGCCACAGCAGCACCGCCGCCAGCGTGCCGAGAATGAGGCTGGCCAGCGTCGCCAGCGCCGCGATGGTCAGCGAGTTGATTAGCGCCTCGACCAGTTGGTCGTTGGCCAGCGCCTTTTCATAATATTTGGTGGTGAAGCCGCGCCACACGACGTTGCGCTTGCTGTCGTTGAAGCTGAAGATCATCAGCACGATCAGCGGTGCGTAGAGGAACAGCATTACGATGCCGACCCAAAGCCGCATCCAGAGCTTGCGGCTATATTCGAGCGGCGCGACAGGGGTTCTGGCGAAGATTGCCATCAATGAACCTCCGGCACTTTCTTGCGCATCGACTGGATCGCGATCAACGCGAACATCGCATAGATAAGCAGGAAAGAAAGGGCGGCGCCGAACGGCCAGTCATTCGCCTTCTTGAACTGACGCTCTATCACATTGGCGATCATCTGGCTGTCGGTCCCGCCCATCAAATCGGGGGTCAAATAGGCGCCGAGGGCGGGGATGAGCGTGATCATCACGCCCGCCACAATGCCGGGGGCGGCGAGCGGCACTACGATCCGCATGATGGTACGGAAATGCCCGGCGCCGAGGTCAAGGCTGGCCTCGATCAGGCTGCGGTCGAGCCGGTCGAGCGCCGCATAAAGCGGCAGGACCATGAAGGGCAGGTGGACATAGACCAGTCCGAACACGACGGCGAAATTGTTGAAGAGCAGCTGCGCCGGCTCCCATGTCGGCAGCGGCTGCAACCCGACGAGCGTCTTGATCCAGCTCGTCCCTTCCCACAGGGCGCCCATCCCCTTGTTCGCGAACCCTTGCGTGCCGAGCAGCATCATCAGCGCATAGGTGCGGATCAGCAAATTGGTCCAGAAGGGGAGCATGATGCCAAGCAGCAGCCACGGCCGCCATTTCTCGCTGGCAAAGGTGATCGCCATTGCGACGGGAAAGCCGATGATCAGGCAGATCAGGGTGACGAGCGCCGCGACCGCGAAACTCTTGCCGAAAATGGTGAGGTAGAGCCACTCGGTCGCGCGCTTGTAATTGTCGAGGGTGCCCGAAAATTCGAACCCGGTGTCGCCGACTTTTTCGCCAAAGCTGTACTGCCAGACGATAAGCATCGGAATGACAAAGAAAACGACAACCCAGAACAAAGTCGGCAGCGACACCGCCGCGAAAACCCGCTTGCTGGTTTTCCAATCCTGTTCTGCCACCCCCCGGCGCCCCCTTTTTCAGCCGATCAGGCCGCCCGTACCCGTGTGAAAGCTTCTTCGTACAGCGGCTGAAGCTCGGCATTGAACTTCGCATATTCGCATTTCGCCAGCACGTCGGCGGGCGGGAAGATTACCGGATTATTTTTGTAGCTGTCAGGCATCAGCGCCTTGGCCGCGGCGTTAGGCGTCGGATAAAGGATCGTCTCGGTGATCTTCTTGTCGACTTCGCCGTCGAGCAGATAGTTGATGAAGGCGTGCGCGTTCTTGGGATGCGGCGCACCCTTGGGGATGCAGAGGTTGTCCGAATTAAGCTGACTGCCTTCCTTCGGCACGACGAAATCGATGTCGTCGTCCTCGGTCATCGCCTGTGCAATGTCGCCATTATATTCGAGCACCAGGTCGATATCGCCCTTGAGCAGTAGATCCTGTCCGTCATCGACGTGGAAATTCTTCACATTCGGTTTTTGCTTGATCATCATCGCCTCGATCGTCGCGATGTCGGCGGGGGTCAGCGCGTTGACCGATTTGCCAAGATATTTGCCATAGAGGCGGAACATGTCGCCCGCTTCGGACAGCCACGAAATGCGGCCGGCATATTCGGGGCTGTCGAACAGCACCTTCCAGCTGTCGGGCTTCGTCTTCACTTTCGACTTGCGATAGCCGATGCCGAGCGCGAGCCAGGTATATGGCATCGAAAATTTGCGGCCCTTGTCGTAATCGACGTCGATAAAGGTCGGATCGATATTCTTCATATTCGGGATCTGGCTATGGTCGAGTGCCTCCAGCATGTTCGCCCGCGCCATCCGCTCGACAAAGTCGTTCGAGGGCACGATCACGTCATAACCGGGGTTGCCCGCCTTGAATTTGGCGAACAGCACGTCGTTGCTGTCGAACAGGTCCATCTTCACTTCGACACCGGACGTTTCCTTGAAATCGTCGAGCGTCGTCTCGCCGATATAGGTGTCCCAGTTATAGAAGTTGAGCGTGGCCTCTTCGCCATTGGCGAGCTTCTTGCCTTCGCCTTTGCTGCACGCCGCGAGGCCGCCGAAGCTGATCCCGATCGCCGCGACCCCCAGCCCTTGCAGTAGCGAGCGGCGGCCTCGGCCTTGTGCGAGCAGTTCGTTCAGATCCATGAAGAGCCTCCCTGTTGATGACGTCAAGCTGACTCAATAAGACCGGCTTGGAAAGAGGTTATTTTGCACCGCAACACGAATCTTTGAAAGATTCATGCGTTGCGGAGGTACCAATCGTAATCGAGCGTCGGCACGACGCCGAAATAGCGGTCCTGTTCGACGCGTTTGACGATGCTGAACATGTCGACAAAGCGCGTCCCCAGATAGTCGCGCATCAGCGTTGAACCATGGAATCGGTCGACCGCGGCGAACCAGTTCGACGGCGGCTTGTCGTCGCCGCTATTGTCGCGGTCATAGCCGTTGCCGACGACCGCGGCGCCGGGGTCGGTCTGGTTTGTCATGCCATGATGCATGCCCGCCAGGACCGCGGCGACCGCCAGATAGGGGTTGGCGTCGGCACCGCAGGCGCGATGTTCGACGTGGCGGCTCGGCGGCGGGCCGGCGGGGATGCGGAAGGATACGGTGCGGTTGTTGACGCCCCAGGTCGGCGCGACGGGAGCGTAGCTGTTCGCCTTGAACCGGCGATAGCTGTTGGCGTGCGGGGCAAAGAGCGCAAAGCCATCGCCGACGCTGCCGATCATCCCGCCGATCGCGTGGCGGAGTGCGGGCGTGCCCTCGGGGTCTTCGCTCGCGAAGATATTGGTGTCGTTGGCATCGTTGATCGAGACATGGATGTGCATGCCGCTGCCCGCCTGCTCGGCGAACGGCTTGGCCATGAAGGTCGCCTCGAGGCCTTGCTGCTGCGCCACCGCTTTCACGAGCCGCTTGTACATGATGGCATCGTCGCAGGCGCGCAGTGCGTCGGGCTTGTGGCGCAGCGTCAGCTCGAACTGGCCGGGCGCGAATTCGGAGATCGCGCTTTCCAGCGGAATGTCCTGCGCGTCGGTCGCGGCATAGAGCGCGTCGAAAAAGGGCCGGAAATCGTCGAGTTCGCGCAGGCCGTACACCTCGACATTACGCGGCGCGTCGCGGCTGTAGCCGGGGCGGGCGGGGCGCACCGTGCCGTCGCGCGCGCGGCGCGGATCGACGAGGTAGAATTCCAGCTCGACGGCGAGCACCGGGGTCAGCCCATCGGCGACGAAGCGGTCGATCACGCCGCCCAGCACATGGCGCGGATCGAGGTCGTGGGGGGTGCCGTCAAGCTCGTAGAAATCGACGAGAAACTGCGCGGCATGATCGCCCCCCCAGGGGGTACGGACCAATGTGCCGGGGATCGGCTTCATCGACCGGTCGGCGTCGCCATCCTCCCAGACGAGTCCGGTTTCGACCGTGTCCTGTCCGGTGATATCGACGACGGTGATCGATCCGGGGAACATCCGCCCGCTTTCATAAACCGCCATCACCTCATGCTGGCGCAGCCGCTTGCCGCGCGGCACGCCGCCCATGTCGGTGTAGATCATCTCGATCGAATCGACCTCAGGATTGGCCTTGAAAAACGCTTCGGCCTCCGACCGCGGTGCCACAACGCCCGATGACTTCGACATCGCCCCTCTACTCCTTCAACGCGCTTACACAGTCGGCAAAGGCGCCGACCAGCCGGTCGATCTGGTCGTCGCCGGTAACCGGGCTCACCAACATCATATTGTGAAACGGCGCCAGCAAAATCCCGCGATTGGCGAGGAAGAGATGGATTGCCGCTTCGAGTTCGGCCTGCATCGCGGCCTTCGCCTCGCCGCCATTGCGCGGCGGGGTCGGGCAGGTGAGGAATTCGACGCGCGCGCCGATCTGGGTCACGTGCCAGTCGAGATTGGCGGCCGTGATTTCCTGTTCAAGGCGGGTAACGAGCCGCGCCGCGCCGTTGAGCATGTGGTCATAGGCGGCAGGCGTGATGACCTCCGACAGCATTATGTCCATCGCCGTGATCGCGAGAGCGTTGGCCGACAATGTGGTTCCGATGCCGCTATGTCCCGGCGGGCGCGATCGATTGAGTGCGGCCATGCGGACCGCCACCTCGGCGCTGAAACCATAGACCGCGCACGGCACGCCCCCGCCGATCGATTTGCCGACGACGATCAAATCGGGAGCCGGACCATGCGTGACGCCATGGCCGCCATAACCCGACGAGATCGTGTGCGTTTCGTCGAACACCAGCAGGGTGCCGGTCTCGTCGCAGAGCCTGCGGAGCGTCGCGAGAAAACCGGGCGCTTCGCGCACCATGCCGACATTGGTCATCACCGGTTCGGCCAGGACGCAGGCAATATCGCCGCCGCGCAGCGCGGCTTCGAGCGCTTCCTCGTCATTGAACTCGATCACCGTCGTCGTGTCGCGCAGATCATGGACCTGCCCGACCAAGCTGGCGCGCATGACCGGCTGGCGGTCCTTCAGATCAACGAACGCATCATCGACCGCGCCATGATAGGCACCGTTGAAGGTCAGGATTTTCGCCCGCCCGCTGATCCCGCGGCACCAGCGGATGACCGCACGATTGGCCTCGCTCGCCGTCGTCGTGACCTGCCATAAAGGCAAGCCGAACATCGCCGCCAGCTGATGCGATAGCGCCGCGCCGCGTTCGGTGGGGAGCATGAAGCTCAGCCCTTCGCTCGCCTGCTTCGCCAGGGCTGCTGCCAGTGCGGGGGGCGAATGACCGAACAGACTCGCGGTGTCGCCCAAGCAGAAATCATCATAGGTCTGGCCGTCGATGCTGGTGAGCGTCGCATCCTTCGCGGACGCCGCCACAATCGGCGCCGGGCTGGGCCAATCGCGCATCCAGTGGAAGGGCACCGACTGGAACCAGCCCTTTGCTGCCGCTTCATGCGCGAAGGCGCGCGGGTTGGCAGCGCGGAAGCGTTCAGCCTCGCGGGCCGCCATGCGTGTAATCGCGGCGTCGGCGATCACCCCAGCTTGTCCTTCATGGCGTAGTAAAGCAGTCCCAGCGTCGCGAGCGGCTGGCGTAGCCACTTGCCGCCGGGGAAGGGGCGGGAGGGCAGGTTTGCGAGCACATCAAAGCGCTCCGCCGTTCCCGCCATGGCTTCGGCAACCAGTTCGCCCGCGAGCGTCGTTACCAGCGCGCCATGCCCCGAAAACCCATGCGCGTAAAAGACGTTTCCGCGCCGCCCGATATGCGGCAGCCGGTTCATCGTCACCGCCACCGCGCCGCTCCAGCCATAATCGATCGGGACATCGGCGATCTGCGGAAATACCTGTGCCATGAACGGCCTCACGAACGCTGCAATGTTGGCAGGCGGCGTTTGCGAATAGCGCTCGCCGCCGCCGAAGATGAGGCGCTTGTCGGCGGACAGGCGGAAATAGTTCAGCACGAACCGGCTGTCGGCGACCGCGGCGTCGCCGGGCAGTAGCGCATCGGCGTTCGCAAGCGGCGCGGTCGCGATATTATAGTTCATGATCGGCACGGTGTAGCGGCCGAGGTCGGGTTCGACGTTGACAATCCAGCTGTCGGTTGCGTCGATGACATAGCGCGCGGCGATATGCGCCCGATCGGTCATGATACCGAGGCCGTCGGGCGTATCGGTGATCTCGTAAGCGCGCTGACCTTCCCAGATGCAAACACCTGCATCTTCGGCAGCGTGCGCAAGGCCAATCGCATAGTTGAGGGGGTGGAAATGCCCGCCTTGCAGATCATGGATGCCACCGTGATAGAGCGGGCTGGCGATATGATCCGCCATATCCTGTTTCGCTACGACTTTACTCTGATAGTCAAAGCGCGACGCGAGATAATCCGCCTCGCGCCGCATGGAATCGAAATCCTTCGGCGTCCACGCTGCTTCGAGATGCCCCGTTTTCAGGTCGCAATCGATGCCATGCTTGGCGATCCGCGCCGCCACCCGGTTATCTCGCCAGCAGAGATCGAACAGCGCATCGGCGCGCTCGCGGCCAAATTCGGCCTCCAGTTCGGACGCAGACCAGCGCAGTCCAGGGATCAGTTGCCCGCCGTTGCGGCCTGACGCACCGAAGCCGATATGCACACGCTCGATCAGGATCACCGAAAAACCGCGCTCGGCGCAGGCCAACGCGGCCGACAGCCCGGTAAAGCCGCCGCCGATGACGGCGACGTCGAACGATAGGTCTTCGCCCATTGTATAGGTCGACCGCCACGGATGCGCGGTCGCGGCATAATAGCTGTTGGCGAGCGGGTCGGTCATGTCTGGCGCGCGGGTCAGACCCGCATCAACAGATGTTCGCGTTCCCAGCTCGATACGACCGATTGGTAATTGAACAGCTCATAATCCTTCACCGCAAAGAAGATTTCGAAGAAATCGTCACCGAGCAAATTGCGGACCTTTTTGCATGAGCTGAAACGATCAAGCGCGGCTTCGAGCGTGCGGGGCAGGGTGCGGGCACGGTTGTACGCACTGCCGGTGATCGACTTGGCCGGAACCATGCGATCGACGACGCCGATATAGCCGCAGATGAGCGATGCCGCGATCGCCAGATAGGGGTTGCTGTCGGCGCCCGGCAGGCGATTTTCGACGCGGCGGTTCGCCTTGTCCGAAATCGGGACGCGGAACCCGCACGACCGATTGTCCTCGCCCCATTGGACGTTGATCGGCGCCGCACTGTCAGGGCGCATGCGGCGGAAGCTGTTGACGTTGGGCGCCCATAGCGGCGCGATCTGCGGCATGTAGCGCACCAGTCCGGCGATATAGCTGCGGAACATCGCGCTGTCGCGTCCGTTGGCGGTCGAGAACAGGTTCTTGCCGGTCGCCGCGTCGACGACCGACTGGTGGATGTGCATCGCGCTGCCGGGCTGACCCGCCATTGGATTGGCCATGAAGGTCGCATAGACATCATGCTGTTTCGCGACGTTGCGCACCACGCGCTTGAACAGGAACACCTCGTCGGCGAGCCGCAGCGGGTCGCCATGCTCGAAATTGACCTCCAGCTGCGCGGCGCCCATTTCGTGGATCATCGTGTCGATATCGAGCCCCATCAGCTCGCAATCGTCATAGATATGATCGATGATATCCTCATATTCGTTCATCGCTTCCAGACCGTAAGGCTGGCTGGCCGACTCGCTGCGCCCCGACTGGCCGGTCGGCGGGGTCAGCGGAAAGTCGGGATCGACATTCTGCGACACCAGGTAAAATTCGACCTCGGGCGCGATGACCGGGCGCCAGCCCTTTTCGGCATAGAGTGCGAGCACTTTTTTCAGGATGGTGCGCGGCGCGATATCGACCTCGCTGCCGTCGCGGTTGAGCACGTCGGCAATGACGAAGGCGGTGGGGGATTTGAACCCCGGCGCAACGCAGATCGTGCTGGGGTCAGCGACCAAAATCTTGTCGGGATCCTTGTCCCAGATGTCGTCGATGTCTTCGGGATAATGGCCATCGATCGTGCAGATGAACACGCTGCCCGGAATGCGCAGCGATTTGTCCTTCACCGATGCCAGGAACTTTTTGGCCGGCAGTACTTTGCCGCGCTGAACCCCGTTGATGTCGGGGACGATGCATTCGACTTCGTCGATCTTATGGTCGCTGATCCATTGTTCCAGATTGACTGACATGAGCCCCCGATTGGGCCGAGGAGTTGGCCCGTTGTGCGATGGCAGCGTATCGCAAGGTTGGACGCAGCGCCAGAGGGGGGCGCTAATCGGCCACTTTCGGCATGATTATATGCTCGTTTCTTTGCTTGCGCGAAATCGGCGACGCTTCAATCTGCGCCGACCGGGCTTGACCGCGCGGGCGCCTCGTCGTCAAGAAGGCGAGGGTCGGCGATATCGAGGCGCCCGGCAAGGAGACGATGGCGATGAAGGGCGAGAATGATCCGCTGGCAGCTTTTTGGATGCCGTTTACCGCCAACCGAGCGTACAAGGCGAACCCGCGCCAGCTGGTATCGGCGAGCGGCATGTATTATCAAAGTGGCGACGGGCGAAATATCCTCGACGGGACGTCGGGGCTGTGGTGCAGCAACGCTGGCCATTGCCGCGTCGAAATCACCGACGCCATCGCCAAAGCCGCGGCGACGCTCGATTTCGCGCCGACCTTTCAGCTTGGCCACCCGCTGCCATTCGAACTCGCGCAGCGGATTGCGGCGCTGATGCCCGACGGCCTGGACCGGATATTCTTCACCAACAGCGGTTCCGAATCGGTTGATACCGCGCTGAAAATTGCGCTCGCGATCCAACGGGCGAAGGGGCAGGGTACGCGCACCCGGCTGATCGGGCGCGAGCGGGGTTATCACGGCACCGGTTTTGGCGGGATCAGCGTCGGCGGGCTGGTCAACAATCGCCGTGCCTTTGGCGGCGGCCTGCCTGGTGTCGATCATATCCGCCACACCCACGACATCGCGCGCAATGCCTTCACGCGCGGCTTTCCGCAGCACGGTGCCGAACTGGCCGATGACCTGCAGCGGCTCGTCGATCTGCATGGGGCGGAGACGATCGCGGCGGTGATCGTTGAACCGATGGCGGGGTCGACCGGGGTGCTGGTGCCGCCGGTCGGTTATCTCCAGCGGCTGCGCGACATATGCGACAAGCACGGCATCATCCTGATCTTCGACGAGGTGATCACCGCCTTTGGCCGCGTCGGCGGCGCCACGGCGGCTGGACAGTGGGGGGTGACGCCCGACATCATCACGATGGCGAAAGGGCTGACCAATGCGGCGGTGCCGATGGGTGCCGTGGCGGTGAAGCGCGAGCTGCACGACGCCGTGCTCGACAGCGTCGATGCGGGGATCGAGCTGTTCCACGGCTACACCTATTCGGGCCACCCGCTCGCCAGCGCCGCGGGGCTGGCGACGCTTGATTTATACGCGCGCGACGGGCTGTTCGACCGCGCGGGCGAACTCGGCAGCTATTGGGAAGATGCGGCGCATAGCCTGAAAGGCAAGCGGCACGTGATTGACGTCCGCACGATCGGCCTCGTCGCGGGCATTGAACTCGAGTCCCGCCCGAGCGCGCCGACGGCGCGCGCGATGGAGCTGTTTCACGCCTGTTTCGACAATGGCTTGCTGGTGCGCGCGACGGGCGACATCATCGCCCTGTCGCCGCCCCTGATCGTCGAGAAGGCGCAGATCGACGAAATTTTTGGCAAGATCGCCGACCTGCTCAACGCGGTCGATTAACGGTCCAGGTCGTCCATCTGCATCGCGGCGGCTTCGGCATTCGCCTCGGCCTTTGCCGCGGTTGCAGCGACCTGACGGGCGCGCGTCGCTTCGGTCTGGACCAGACGTTCAGCCATCGTGCGCCACGCCTGTTCGGCGCGCAGATTGCGGTCGCGAACCTGCGACAAGGTGCTGGCCGCCGCGTCAACCGCGCATTTATCCGCCTGAGCCTGATAGAAGTCACTGGTGTTCGACATGGCGGATATCCTTCGGTCTGGGGTGGGTAAGTCGGTCGGTCGGAGTGGGTTTAGTCGATCATCTGGGCGATCAGGCGGCGCAGTTCGTTTTGCGACAGGGTCGGCGATCGCCGGATGGACTTCCGCGCCGGCGCGTCGATCGCGGCATAGGGGCGGAGGAGGGAAGGGAAGCTGTTAGAAATTAAGTTCATATTATCCTGTATTCATTGATGTTTTTGTTATTGGGGGGTCAGCGCCGGTTGCCCTTGCGCGGACCGCTACCAGCCGGACCGGCGCCGCGATCGCGATACACGATACGGCCTTTGGTCAGGTCATAAGGCGTCATTTCGACGCGAACGGCATCGCCAACGACCGACCGGATACGAAAACGTCGCATCCGGCCTGCCGTGTAAGCGATGATCCGATGGTCATTTTCCAACGTCACGCCAAAGCGACCGTCGGGAAGGATCTCATCGATCTGGCCGTCGAGGGTCAGAAGTTCCTCTTTGGCCAAAGATCAGGCCGACTGGATGTTGACGGCGGACACTTTGCCGCGCTGGTCGGTTTCTAGCTCGTAAGAAACGCGCTGATCTTTGTTCAGCGTCGACATTCCGGCCCGTTCGAGGGCAGTGATATGGACGAAGCTGTCGCCCGAACCATCCTCGTTGGCAATGAAGCCATAGCCTTTGTCAGTGTTGAAAAATTTTACGGTGCCGATGGGCATAGTCGTTCCTTTCACGGAAGCGGAGTTACCGCCGATTCATATCGGCAGCGCCAGGAAGCGTGAGGAAGGAAGGTCCTGCCGTTGCGGCAACAAAATCCGTCGTAAGCGACGATAGCCTCCCACAGATAGGCGTTAAGACGCCAAAAGTCAAGGATAACCCCGGATTCAGGCTTTCGAACGCGGGTGTTCAGTTGTCCATGAGCAGCGGAAACGTGACCGAAACCCGGGTTCCTTTGCCCACTTCGCTATCGATATCGAGTTGCCCCTGATGACGCTCGCCGATATGTTTGACGATTGCCAGACCCAGTCCCGTCCCGCCGACCGAGCGGCTGCGCGCTTCATCGACGCGATAGAATCGCTCGGTGAGACGCGGCAGGTGATCGGGCGCAATGCCGTCGCCTTGGTCGCTGACTGACAGGCGAACGCGGCGGCCCTCCCGTGCCAGCTCAACCGTCACCGGCGTTCCGGCATGGCCATATTTCATCGCGTTCGAGATGATATTGTGCGCCATTTGGCTGAGTTGGGCTTCGTCGCCCAGCATGGGCTGCGCGCCGTCGCCCAGCTTTGCGGTCAAATCTTTCGCGCGCGCCGGCTCGCTATCGCTGAGCTGCGCTATCGTGGTGCGCATGATCGCGGCCAGATCGACCGTCGCGGTCGGTCGCCGAAAGCGATCCGCCTCGACCCGCGAGATCGACAACAGATCGATCACCAATTGCTGCATTCGGCGCGCTTCGCGCTCGATGATCGCGAGGAAGCGGTCACGTGTCGGCGCGTCGGTTTCGCCATTCATTTCCTGTAGCGTCTCGACATAGCCCAGGATCGCGGCAAGCGGTGTGCGAAGCTCGTGACTGGCATTGGCGACAAAATCGGAACGCATGCGGTCGGCGGCGTCGATCGCCGAACGATCGGAAAGGAAGATGATATATTCGCTGCCCGAAAGCTCAGCGATCCGCATCGTCCAGCGCTGACCGGGCCGCGGGAAATCGATCAGATTGACCGGCTCGAGCGGCGTATTGTCTTGAATACGCGATAGCCAATCGGTCGCGCCGGGGTGCCGGATTGCGGTCCGGACGTCCGCACCGACGATATGCCGCCCCAGCAGCCTGATCGCAGCATCGTTGGCGATGGTAACGATATTGTCCGCCGTGCCGAGCAAAGGTTCCTTTTCCTGATCGACCCAATGCGCAAAATCGGGATGACGAAGCAGCGACGCCGGTGCGGTTTCGGCGTGCGGTGGGATGGTACTTGATCGATCGGGCAGCGCGGCCGGAAGGGCGCGGTAAACTGTGACGGCGGCGACGAAGCCGGCGATGGTCATGATCGCGATCGCCACCGCATCGCCGCCGGTCAACGCGGCAAAGATCGCCGCGATGACGATCATGGTGAGCGCAATGACGAGGCTGGACAGGCGGTCGAACATCGTCCGCCGCCTCGCACGAAGAGAGGGGCGGGCGCAAGGCCGTTTGCGAGCGTTAACGCTTGCGCGGCGGATGTCCCAAACCGGGATGTAAAAGGTCGGAAGAGGTGTTTTGCTTTTCCTTGCGTCCTCATTGGGTTATGCGCCGGGCATGGATAAGAGCGAAATTCCGACCGAGAACACCGTTGAAACGGGTGATGCCATTCCCTCGCGGCGGCGCATGCTGGCGCTGGGCGCGGTGGGCGTGTCGGCGGCGTTGACGATCCGTCCCGCCTTTGCGCAGACGGCGGTGTCGCTGATGAATTGCCAGATCCCGGTTCCTGGCCCGGGCGGTGCCGGAAATTTCATCGATACCCAGGGCAAGCTGGTACCGCCGGGGACCAAAGGTGCGTTTCCGGGCGCGTTGCGGCCCTTTACGGGCGAAGAAGTGAAGCGTGCGTTCCGCGGTCAGACGCTGCCTGGCACGACGTACAACCAGTCGCAGGCGTATCTGCAGTACATCCGGCGCTTGCAGGCGGGGCAGAGCGGCTTTACCTGTTTCGCTTCGATCACGACGTCGCGCTGATTTTCGCTCCTTAGCAGGCGATGTCGGTTCAGCCGCGTCGTCAGCCAAAGGAGTTTTCGTGAAACTAGCTTCGCTCAAACAGGGCCGCGACGGCCGTCTCGTCGTCGTTTCGGACGATCTGGCCTGGTATGCCGACGCCGGTCACATCGTTCCGACTTTACAGGCTGCGCTCGACAATTGGGCCTATGCCGCGCCGCGTCTCACGGCGCTGGCCGAAGATCTGAATCACGACGCGATCCCCAAGGAGCGGTTCCACGAGCGCGAGGCCGCGTCGCCGTTGCCGCGGGCGTATCAATGGGCTGAC
The DNA here is from genome assembly GCF_965279725.1 of Sphingopyxis sp. Classification (GTDB taxonomy): domain Bacteria; phylum Pseudomonadota; class Alphaproteobacteria; order Sphingomonadales; family Sphingomonadaceae; genus Sphingopyxis. The sequence continues at coordinate 84,536 of NZ_CBDIIL010000001.1, read as the reverse complement.
GGCAGCGCCTATGTAAACCATGTCGCATTAGTACGGCAGGCGCGCGGCGCCGAAATGCCCGACAGCTTTTGGCACGATCCGCTGATGTACCAAGGGGGCAGCGATGCGTTTCTAGGCCCGCGCGATCCAATCCCGCTCGCTGATGCCGCGTGGGGCTGCGATATGGAGGCCGAAGTGGTCGTCGTGACGGGCGATGTACCGGCGGGCATCGACGCGGTTGCGGCGCGCGACAAGATTCTGCTGGTCGGGCTGACCAACGACGTGTCGCTGCGCGGCTTGATTCCCGGAGAACTTGCCAAGGGGTTCGGATTTTTCCAGTCGAAGCCCTCGAGCGCGATGTCGCCCGTTTTCGTGACCCCTGCGGCGCTGGGCGAACGCTGGAAGGATGGCAAGCTACACGGTACGCTGTGTGTCGATCTTAACGGCCAGCCGCTGGGCCGCGCCGATGCCGGGGTCGACATGACGTTCGATTTTGGCGCGCTGATTGCCCATGCGGCGAAGACGCGCGATTTGGGTGCCGGCACGATCATCGGTTCGGGGACGGTGTCGAACCGCGATGCCGACGGCGGCCCCGGCAAGCCGATCGCCGAGGGCGGTCTGGGTTACAGCTGTCTCGCCGAAGTGCGGACGGTCGAAACGATCCAGCTAGGCGAACCCAAGACGCCGTTCATGCAAAAGGGCGACACGGTCCGCATCTGGATGGATGACGAACGCCATCACAGCATATTTGGTGCGGTCGAACAGCAGGTGATATGAAATGAAAAGGGCGGGGAATGACCCCGCCCTTTTCATATTCAGGTTTCCGCCGCGGCAATCAGCCGAAGCTGCCGCCGGACATTGCATCCTTCAGCGAACATGCTGCCGGACCCAGAATGACGATGAACAACACCGGCAGAATGAACAGGATCAGCGGCACCGTCATGATCGCGGGGAGGCGCGCGGCCTTTTCTTCGGCGCGCATCATGCGTTCGTTGCGGAACTCGGCCGACAGCACGCGCAAGGCCGAGGCCAGCGGCGTACCGTATTTCTCGGTCTGGATCATGGTCGTGACCACACCCTTCACCGATTCCAGATTGACCCGATAGGCTAGATTCTCGAACGCCTGGCGGCGTTCGGTCAAGAAACCGAGTTCGATCGACGTCAGCGCAAATTCCTCACCCAGTTCGGGATAGGCCCGGCCGAGTTCCTTCGACACGCGCGAGAAAGCTGAGTCGACGGTCAGGCCCGCTTCGGCGCAGATCACGAGCAGATCGAGCGCATCGGGAAGTCCCTTGCGGATCGCATCGGTCCGCTTCGAGCGCTTGTTCTGCACGAACAGGTCGGGTGCTTTGTAGCCGAGCACGAGCGCCACCATCGTCGCACCCGAACGCTTGAAGGATGTCAGGTCGGGCCACATATCGAGGCCGTAGATCAGGAAGGCGGCAAGGCCGCCAAAGACGATCGGCAGAACCAGGCGGCCAAAAATCACCGCGACGGCCAGATCTTTGGACCGGATCCCGGCCTGCGCCAGCATTTGCTGAACTTCCTTGATCTGCCCTTCCTGCAACACCTGGAGCTTGCCCAGAAAGGTGCGCATCTTGTCGGCATGCTGGTTCTTGCGGACCAGCTTAGCGCGACGTTTCGCGGTCGATGCGGTGATGCCTGCTTTCAACTGCTCGCGGCGCTCGTTGAGCGCCTTGACCCGCTTGGTCATCGGATTGCGCACGGTCAGCGCGCCGTAGATAGCGAAAAGCACCGCGAATACCCCGACCGCGGCGAGCAATGTGCCCGCCCAGATGACATCGACGCCCATCAGCGTCGGGCCGGTCTGCGCGCCGGTGAAGGCGGTGAGAAGCAGGCTGCTGTTCACTGGTTCTGCCCCTTCAGATTTCGAAACTGATCATTTTGGCCATGATCCCTGCGCCTATACTCATCCAGATCAGGCCGCCAAGACCGGTAATTATCAGCCGCTGTTCGACGAAAAAACCGGCCAAATAGCTGGGGTTCATCGACCAGACGACACCAAAGACGAAGAAGGGCAGCGCGCCGACGATATAGGCCGAAGCTTTCGCTTCGGACGACATGGCACGAATCTTCAATTTCATCTGCGCGCGCTTGCGCAGCACTTCGGACAGATTGGACAGCGTCTCGGCCAGATTGCCGCCCGTCTCGCGCTGGATCTGAATGGTGATGCAGAAAAACTGAAACTCTGGCGTTCCCAGCATCACTGCGGTTTCCTGCAATGCGGCTTCCATCGTGTTGCCGATGCGGATGCGTTCGATGACGCCCTTAAATTCCTCACCCACCGGTCCGGGAACTTCTTGACTCACGATCTGAAAGGTTTCGGTGACCGGCAAGCCGGACCGTAGGCCACGGACGAGCAGGTCGATCGCGTCAGGAAAGCGGGTCGTGAATTTGGCAACGCGCTTTTTGATGGTGCGGCCGACGACAAGGTACGGCAAGCCGAGGCTTAAAAACAACCCGACCATCGCGGCCATCATGAACGGCGCGCGGACCGCGAGCAAACCGCCGGTCGCGATAACGAACAGCCCCATCGACGCGAACATATATTGGGAGAGCGTCCACCCCTTGCCGGTACGGCGGAGTCGCTTTTCCATTTCTTCGCGGCGCGGCATCAGGCTGGTCATCGTCGTGCCGCCCCGACCGGCGGATTGGACGGTCTTGCGCATTTGCGCCGCCACCACAGCCTCGGTCGAGGCCGCATGGCGATCCTTGACCATCGCCAGTCGTCGCGTCTTTGCCTTGCCGACCGAAGGTCCGCCGAGCAGAATGACGAGCAGCACAAAGGCCAGGAAGGCCCCTGCAATGATAAGGATGACTGGCAAGTTCATGTCGGCAGATGTCCGCTTCTATCGCTGATGGTGGTGACGCCCCGGCACGCGGGTCGTCACGCCGCCTGTTTCGCGTTCTTTTTGGTCATCAGCCCAAGCTTGCCGAGCAGCGAACCGCCGGACTTGCCTTTGGCCGCAGCAGCTTGCGCCTCTTCGGCTTCAATATCGGCGCCGTCGAGGATCAGGCGCATCAAATTGCTCCACACCTGCGCCGCCTTCGTTCCCTTGCAAACCTCGGCATAGGATTTGCCGAGTTTCGCCGACTGGCTGACCAGTTTCGGGTCGAACGGAATGAGGACATCGATATGGCGTTCGATCGAAGACTCGAATTCTTTGCGCGACAATTCACCGATCGCATTCTGGAACTTGTTAGCCACCAATACCACGCGGGCGCCGGGCACATTTTGTTTGAACCAGGACAGCAGGCGGATCGTGTCGCGCGCGGCGGCAAGCGTCACGTCGCTGACCAGCAGGATCGTTCCCGCTTCTGACACCAGATGCGGGAATGGGATCAGCACTTGGCGCGGGAGGTCGACGATCGTCATTTCGAAAGCGTTGCGCAGCTCTTCTTCCAGCTGGAAGAAGGCCGACCCGTCGGTCATCACCGGCTGATGGATCGGCGCTTCCGCCGACAGCAGGCTGAGCTTGTCCGATGCGCGCACCATCGCCCGTTCGATAAACAGGCCATCGATGCGGCTGGGATTGTCGATCGCGTCTATCAGGCCACGACCGGGCTCGAGGTCAAGCGTCAGTGCGCCGGTACCGAAATGGACGTCGAGGTCCAGCAGCGCCGTCTGGCGACCGGCCTGGTCGCTCAGCGCCCAAGCAAGCGAAGTCGATACCAGCGACGCACCCACTCCGCCGCGTACACCTACCACGGCCATCATGTGGTGCGGTTTGTCGTCGAGCATGTCCGCATGTTTCGGCGCCGTCAGCATGGCCTGTGCCATGGTCAGCGATTCGCGAACCTGTTCAAGCGATAGCGGCTTCAACAGATAGTCCTGGATACCACTCGACAACAGGTCGCGGTACAGCCGCACATCGTTGACCTGGCCGGCCGCAATCACGACCGTACCCGGCTCGCACACTTCGGCAAGCGCGTTGATATCGTTGATCGGGTCGCCCGATTCGGACATATCGACGAACAGGATATGCGGGCTGGCGGACACCGACAGCGACTGTACGGCGTTGCGCAGCCCGCCTTTGTTACATTTTTCGATCGGCCAGCCCATGTCGTTGGCCGCGGCGCGGATCAACTCCAGCGTATCATCGTCGCAGACAAAGGCGCTGAAGGGATCACGCAGTCCCGCTGATTTGAACGGAGCGTTCACTTGCCACCTCCTTCGCTGGTTGACTGGCCACGCAGCTCGCCTGCGCCCGTCTGTGGTTTTTCGCGGTAAGTCTTGATCGCGCGCGTTGCCGCCGAAGGATCGTGGCGGTCGTTGCGGGCGCCCTTGATCAGATCGTTCGGGTCGGCGACCATCGAAGCCAGATTGCTGTTGGTCGCGCAGCCATAGTTCGCCGATGTCGCATTGGCCGGATTGATCGACGATTTGCTGGACCAATCGGGGCAGCCGGGAACAAGGGCCGACGCGCGGGTCACGATGACGCGCAGGTAACCCTGCGGCACTGCGCCGGTCGTCACGGGTACATCCTCGCTGATCAGCAGGCCGCGCCGCGCGACCATCGAACGAACCGTCGCCTGCGCCGAACTGGCGCCATAGACTGACGGATCCTCGATCGAAATGCGGTCGCCGTAGCGTACCCCCATCGCGTCGAACCAACCTTGCAGGCGTCCCTGTTCGCTGGGCGGCAGTTCGCCGCTGGAGGCGGCAACGTCGAATTGGTGGATGGCGTTGCGCACAACGGGCTGATGGACCGAATCGAGGCTGCGATTGCTGTAAGCGGCGCCCGAGCATCCGGCGAGCGATGTGCTCAAGGCCAGGACCGTCCAAGTTGCGATTTTCTTCATCACTTTGCTCCTGAAATCCTGCACATCACTTGATGCTAAAGCCGGGCGCAGCGTCACTGCTGCTTCCGCGTGGGCGATCGGCGTCGCCGACATTGGTATCGAGCCGCGGTTTCGGCCGCTCGCCGCCCGTCACGCCGTCGCCCGTCTGGTTAAGAAGCAACCGTTGCAGATCGTTGGCATCCCGAAAGGCATCGGTCGGCAGCTTGATGTCGTTTGCCGACACCGGCTGGACCAGATAGGGGGTTACTACGATGACCAGCTCGGTCTCCCCGCGACGAAAGCTGTCCGATTTGAACAACATGCCGAGCAACGGCACGTCGCCAAGGCCCGGCATCTTGTCGATCGCGCCGATCGAGCGGTTGTTCATCAGACCGGCGATCATGAAACTCTCGCCCGATCCCAGCTCGACTGTCGTTTCGGCGCGGCGAACGGTCAGCGCGGGCACCTGGAAACCGTCGAGTTCAATCGCGCCTTCGGTCGAAAGCTCGGAAACCTCTGGGCGGACGCGCAGGCTGATGCGGCCGTTTGACAGCACAGTGGGCGTATAGGCCAAGCTGACACCATATTTGCGGTATTCGATCGTCGTGCCGGAAAGGTTGCCGGGGATCGGGACGGGGAATTCACCGCCGGCCAGGAAGTCGGCGGTCTCGCCGGAAATCGCGGTTAGGTTCGGCTGCGCAAGAGTCGCCACCATGCCCGACCGTTCGCCAAGATCCAGCGAGGCGATCAGGTCGAGACCGAACAGCCGGCCCGCACCGGCCAGGCTGCGCGTGCCAGACGGGGTCGTGATGTTATAAGTCGTGTTGCCATTCGCATCGGTGGTGATCGAGCCGGCAGAACGACCCCCAAAAACTCCGCCAAGGAAACCGTTGCCCAAGGGGCCGTCGGTATCGCGGGTGAGTACGTTACCGCTCATTTCCTTGACCAGCGACCGGTTCACTTCGGCAATACGGACCTGCAGATTGACCTGCAATGGTGTGGCGGTGCGCAGGCGTGAGAGCACTTTCGTACCTTCTCCTACAAAGGCCTGGACCAGAACTTCGGCCTCGGCGGCGTCGTCGGGCGACTGAACCGTACCGGTCAGCAGCACGAAGCCGTTCATCGTGTTCGCCGAAATGCTCGCTTCGGGCATGGCCAGCGACAGCATCTGGTCGATCGTCTCGATATTGTTGCCGACGCGGGCGACGGTCGAGAAAACGACCCGGCCGCTGGCGTCGGTTGCATAGATGCTCGTCTCGCCCGGCTTTTTACCGAAGATATAGAGCTGGCGCCCCGAGCGGACCTGGACGTCGGCAACTTCGTCGTTGGCGACGAAGATGTCGGTCATGGCCGCGGGAAGGCTGATCAGGCGGCCGCGTCCGACCGACAGGTCGATGCTGCTGCTGGCATTCTGCGTCGCCTGCGCTGCCGCTTGTTGTAACGGAGCAGAGATCAGGGTGGCCGCCACCAGGCCGATGGCCAGGGTGCGGGCCATTGCCGCTGCCTTGAAATTGGCTTTGCTGTTCATCTTACTTACCCCCAACCGAAACTTCGGTCACTTTGTCGCCGCGCGTAACGCGAACCACCGGTCCGCTGGGCGCCGACGGTCCATAATTGCCGCCTGCAGGAGCGGACGGAGCGCCGCCTGCCTGTTGCTGCGGACGAGATCCGCCGCCGACACGGCCGCTTACCGGGATCCAGAAGCGCGACACGTCGCCGCCGGTCGTCGCCGTCTTCGACGTGACCGGGCGTGCCTGAGCCTGCGCCAGCATACGTCGTTCGGCTTCGGTGCCGCCCTTTGAAGGAACGTTGATTTCGCCCGACGCGATCGCCGCTTCCAGCTCGCCGCTGCTTTCGGCCAGCGGACGCAGAGCGAGCGACAATTTGCCCATGCTCTGCGCAACCGCGATGCGTTCGGCGAGGTCCGGCGTCGCTTCGAGCGTTACCGAGCCAAAGGTGCGAACCGGGGTCTTGCCGGTTTCGTCCTCGGCGTCGTAGCGCTGATCGGTGGCAAGCACGCGGACGTTGCGCACGATCGTTTCGGCGGTGAAAATCTGGTCGTCGGGATAGGCGCTGCCTTCTTTGACCTCGATGGTCTGGGCCAGCAGCACGTCGACGCGGTCCCCCGGGAAGACGAAGCCGGCTACACCCTGCTCCTGGCTGACCTTGACTGTCACGGCACGCATGCCGGGGCCAAGCGCCGCCGCAAGGAATCCGCGATCGTCGGGATGGACAAGTGCGCCCTGAGTCAGCGGCTGACCGGCGGTGATCGGATAGCGTACGACGGTGCCTACCAACGTATTGACGTCGGTCTTTTCCTTCATGAAATAGGCTTTCTCGACCAGCTCCTTCGGCCAAGGCTGAAAGCGGAAGCTGTCGGGGCCGATGATCGTCCCCACCGGCAACTGCCGCGTTGCGACCAGAATCATCGGACCGGTAATCTCAGGCGCCGCAGCAGCCCGAGCTTCCGGAGTCGAGGCTCCGCGCATCATCTGGTTGACTCCGAATGCTGCACCGATCGCAATGACCAGCGCGCCGACGATCAGCATAATCTTTCGCGTATCCATGACGATTTTTCGCCTCCTAACACCAGCCGGACACGGCGGTGTTTGCCCTCAGGTTCAACCCATAGCCTGAAACTGGTTAAGATATTGTTGGTGAAGCGCCCAAAGTCCCGCCACGGCGATGGCGACCCCATACGGAACCTCCACGGGCTTGTCGGACCGGCGCAATTTCAAATGGATGAGCATCACTGCGGAAAGGATCCCGCCGCCCAACGCCATGACGGTCAGCATGGGCGGGAATAGCGGCAAAGGGATCCAAAGCATCACCGCGCCGATCATCTTCACATCGCCGCCGCCCATCGCGCCGATCGCGAAAAATCCGGCAAAGACGAGGAAGACCGCAAAGGCGGCGCCGAACTGGGTCGGAATATCGGGCCATAGCTCAAGGCCGCTCGCGATCCAGAAGGGGATCGCGAGCAACGCTATCGCGGCGTTGAGTTCGTTGGAGATAGTCCGCGTCCTGAGGTCGCTGATCGCCGCGGCGATCATCAACAGGCCAAGGATGGCCATCAGGCCAAAGGAGATCGTGCCGCTATCCATCGGCATCCTCCTAGGCAACATGACTTACCAAAGAGTAACCATAGCGATCGGGGCCGCGCGGCTTGCATTCCGCGGGCCAATGGATATGCGGCGGGGCATGACCGACGCGCCGCCTTCCGCCATCGACGTGCTGATTGTCGGCGCGGGTATTGCCGGCGCCAGCCTGGCCGCCGCGCTCGCACCATGGCGCCGGGTGATGGTGATCGAGGCGGAAGATACGCCGGGCTATCACGCCACGGGTCGCTCCGCCGCCTTCTGGCATGAGACTTATGGCGGAGCGCGCGTGCGACCTTTGTCGGTAGCGTCTTTTGCGACCCTCGATCGCCCGCCGCCAGAATTTTCCAAACATAGCTTCCTATCGCCGCGCACGGCGTTGACGATCGGCCAGCGCTCGGAGGCCGCCGCGGTCGATGCCTTTACCGCCGAATTTGCCGCGAAAGGTGTCGATGTGGTGCGGATGGCGGGGCCGGAGATCGCCGATAAAATACCGGGCGTCCGTTCCGAATGGAGCGAAGCGGCGTATGAGGACGCATGCAGCGACATCGACGTCGGCGCACTCCACGCTGCGTATCTTCGTGCCGCGCGGCGTGCCGGTGCGATCGTGGTGACGGGCGCGCCGCTGCAGTCGGCACGCCGGATCGAGGGTGGATGGGAGGTCCAGATTGATCGGCAATCGATTCACGCCGCGTTGATCGTCAACGCCGCCGGCGCTTGGGCGGACCAGGTCGCCGCCGCCTGCGGCGTCGCCCCATTGGGCATCCAGCCGTATCGCCGCACCGTGCTCCAGCTTCGGTTGGGCGTGCCGGTACCCGCTGAACTGCCGCTCGTTATCCACGTCGGCGGCGAATTTTACTTCAAGGGCGAAAGCGAAGGGCGCGTCTGGCTCAGCCCGCACGACGAAACCCCTGTCGAACCCCATGATGCGGCGCCGGACGAGATTGACGTTGCGATCGCGATCGAGCGCTTGCAAGCGGTCGTCGACTGGCCGATCGCTGCTGTCGAGCGAAAATGGGCCGGACTGCGCAGTTTTGCGCCCGATCGCATCCCGGTGTTTGGCAGCGATCCGCACCAGGCCGGCTTTATCTGGTGTGCCGGGCAAGGCGGCTTTGGTATCCAGACCGCCCCTGCGATCGCGGCGCTGCTTGCGGCGCAGCTTGGTGCTCCCCCAGCCGCAGGCCCGATCGGCACGGTCGATCCGGCACCATTTGCGGCGTCGCGTTTTTCCTGACGCGATCTAGCGGGTTGCGCGCTATCGCATCGATCCTGAAAAACAAGACCGGCGCGAAAGCTCGCGAAGCCGAATGAGGGCCAGCGCGCGGGCGTTCAGCGCGTTCGTGTAACGTCTAGCGCGGCATCGCTTGCGAGTTGATCGGCAATCTCATTGTCGCCATGCCCGGCGTGACCCTTGACCCACAGCCATTCGATGTCGTGGCGCTTGGCTTCGGCGAGCAGGCGTTGCCACAGATCGGCATTGGCGACGGGCTTCTTCGCTGCGGTCTTCCAGCCGTTCTTCTGCCAGCCGAAAATCCATTTGGTGATGCCGTCGCGTACATAGACGCTGTCGGTCGATAATTCGACGTTGCAGCGACGTTTGAGCGCGGCCAACGCTTCGATTGCTGCCATCAACTCCATGCGGTTGTTCGTCGTGTCGGGCTCTCCGCCCGACAGTTTTTTCACCACATCGCCCCAGCGCAGCACCGCGCCCCAGCCGCCGGGGCCAGGGTTGCCCTTGCACGCCCCGTCGGTTGCGACGATCACGGTTTTGGCCGGAGCATCGGTCATGCGGCGGCGAACAGGCTGGCGGCGTCAGCGGCGCGATAGCGCAGCAATCGGGCAAGAAAGGGCGATGGGTCCTTGCGCGTAACGAGCGCGTCGGCGGGGGTATGGACCCAGTCATGCGCGCGCGTCAGCAAGAAGCGCAGCGAAGCACCGCGCGCGAGCAGCGGCAATGCGGCAATCTCGGCGCTGGTCAAGGCGATCTCGCTTGCATAGCCTCGCATCAAGGCCTGCGCGAGCGCCGGGTCGCAGCGGCTGCCATCGGCAGAAAATGTCCACGCCGCATGGGTGATCACCAGATCATAAGCACGGAAATCGCTGGCGGCGAAATAGAAGTCGATCAGGCCGCTAACCCGGTCGCCGAGCATCAACACGTTGTCGGGAAACAGATCGGCGTGAATGACATGTGCCGGCAGGTCGGTTGGCCAATGGGCGTCCACAAATGCAAGCTCGTCTGTCACGATCGTTTGTAAACCGGGCTGCACCGCGTCGAGATCGCCGGTCGCCGCCGCGACGGCATGCCAGTGACGATGGCCCATGCTGTTCGCTCGCGCCCCGCCATAGCCTTCGAGTCCCCGGTGCATCGCGCCAAGCGCTGCGCCCGCCGCCTCGCATTGGGCCGGGGAAGGATGGGTCAGCGAGATGCCCGACAGAAACTGGATGATACAGGCCGCGCGCCCCGAAATCTGCTGGACCGCCACGCCATCGCGGTCGCGGATCATGGCCGGGACCGGCGAGCCGCTGGCTGCCAGATGATCGAGCAGGTCGACGAAGAAAGGCAGGTCGCCTTCACTCACGCGCTTTTCGTAAAGCGTAAGGATGAAACGCCCGCCGGTCGTTTCGAGCAGGAAATTGCTGTTCTCGACCCCCTCTGCGATGCCCTTGCACGACAGCACACTGCCAATGTCGTAACGCGCGACCAGCGCGGCAAGATCGTCGGGATCGACGGGGGTATATACGGCCATCAGACAGACGTCGGTTCAAGCCCGCGCGGCAGCTTGAACACCATATTTTCCTCGGCCGTTACGACCACGTCCTCAATAATTCGTCGATGTACGGCGACTGCATCGATGACTTCGCGGACGAGGGTTTCGGGCGCGCTGGCGCCGGCCGTAATCCCCAGCGTCGCGATGTCGGTCAGCCAGGCGGGCTCGACATCGGTGCCGCGCTGGACGAGATGTGCGGGCGTTCCCATACGTTGCGCAACCTCGACCAGCCGCAGACTGTTCGAACTGTTCGGTGCGCCGATCACAATCATGCGGTCGCACTCGCCCGCGATGGCCTTAACCGCATCCTGCCGGTTTGAGGTTGCGTAACAAATATCCTCGCCGCGCGGTCCCGATATGGTCGGGAAACGATGTTGCAGCGCGGTGACGATGTCGCGCGTGTCATCGACCGACAGGGTGGTCTGGGTCAGAAAGGCCAGCGTGGCGGGATCGTGCGGGGAGAGGGCCGCGACATCGTCGACCGATTCGACCAATGTCATCGCGCCGTCGGGCAATTGGCCCAGCGTGCCGATGACTTCGGGATGTCCGGCATGGCCGACAAAGATGATATGGCGCCCCATCTCATGCGCGCGTTCGGCCTGACGATGGACCTTCGACACCAGCGGACAGGTCGCGTCGATATAGTCGAGCCCGCGCAGATCGGCCTTTGCTGGTACTGCTTTCGGGACGCCATGGGCGCTGAACACCACCGGCACGCCGTCGGGTACATCGTCGAGCGATTCGACAAAAATCGCCCCCAGTGCTTTCAAACTATCGACCACATACCGGTTGTGGACGATTTCGTGCCGGACGTAGACTGGCGCGCCAAAGCGCTCGATCGCCAGTTCGACGATGCGGATCGCGCGATCGACCCCCGCGCAAAAGCCGCGCGGGGCTGCGATCAAAACCCTGAGTTTTGCGGTTTCGTCGCCATTGGTTCGCGTTGTCGGATGGGGAGCGTTCATGATGAGGGCGCTCTAGCGCAGCATGCGGCTTCGGGTAAAGAAGTTCGTCCGTGTTGCGCCGCGTTCATCGCACCGATAAGAAGCGGCGCGCATGAAGCGGGATCAACCGTCCGCTTGCGCCAAGGCCGCATTGGCACGACTGTTTGGAAAGCCCGATTATCATGATGTCCATTTCGCTCCCGTCACGTAAATTTCTGACCGTGCTCTGCGGCACGGCAGCCATGGCGACGGCGGCGGGTTGTGCGAAGGACAATGAAATCGACGTCGCGGGCGGCGTCGGCATCACCGCCACACGCAGCGCCTGTCCGGCGGTCGCGGTGCCGCTGCACACCGGCGACATCACCTTGTTTGATCCGGCAACCAGCCGCGATGCCCGCGCCATCGATGTCGTTGCCGCCATCACCAACGTCACTCCGCAGTGCAATGACGCCAGCGAGAAGGTCTATCAGCTGGCCAGTTTCGACGTCGTCGCCACGCGCCGCGACGCGGGTCCGGCACGCTCGGTGACCTTGCCATATTATGGTACCGTCCTGCAGGGCGGCACCGCGGTTGTTGCCAAACGACTGGGCAATGTTGTTGTCACTTTTGCCGAAGGGCAGACGCGCGGCACCGGCAAGGCGCAGGCGTCGGCCTATATCGATCGCGCCGCTGCGACGCTGCCCGCCGACATTCAGGAACGCATCACGCGCAAGCGCAAGGCGGGCGACCAGGACGCCGCGATCGATCCGCTCAGCCAGCCCGAAGTGCGCGCAGCGGTGCAGCGCGCCAGCTTTGAACTGCTGATCGGTTTCCAGCTGACGCAGGAACAGCTTGAATATAACGTCCGACGATAGGACCGCGGCGGCGCGTTCGCGCCGTGCGCTTTATCATGCCCCGCGCGCCGATCGGGCGACGCGGGGCTTTTCGCGCCTGTCCAGCTGCGATAGGGCGCGCGCAAGACTTTCCTGATCGAAGATAGGCCCAGCCCGTGACCCTGTTCAGCCGCTTTTCCAACCATATCGACGCCGCGCTCGATGCGCTGACCGCTCGCGACGCCTTACCCGCCGGGCTGGACCGCGCCGCGATCAGCGTCGAACCGCCGCGCGACCCGGCACATGGCGATGTCGCCACCAACGCCGCGATGGTGCTTGCCAAGCCCGCCGGGATGAACCCGCGCGCGCTCGCCGACCTGCTGGTTGCCGAACTCACCACGCTCGATGAAGTGACCGAGGCGAGTGTCGCCGGACCCGGCTTTATCAACCTGCGTCTTGTTGACGGCAGCTGGCGTGACGAACTGGCGTTAATCCATGCCGAAGGCGGTGATTATGGCCGTTCGGCGATGGGGCAGGGGCGGCGCGTCAATGTCGAATATGTGTCGGCCAACCCGACCGGACCGATGCACGTCGGCCATTGCCGCGGCGCCGTGGTCGGTGACGCGCTTGCGGCGCTGCTCGAATATGCAGGGCACACGGTCATCCGCGAATATTATGTCAACGATGCGGGTGGGCAGGTCGATGTCCTCGCCCGTTCGGTCCATATGCGGTACCGCGAAGCGCTTGGCGAAGACATTGGCGCAATCCCCGAGGGCCTGTATCCCGGCGATTATCTGATGCCGGTCGCCGACAAACTTGCGGTGGAATATGGGGACCGCTTCGTTGGCGCGCCTGAAAGCGCCTGGCTCGGGCTGTTCCGCGCCGAAGCGGTCAGCGCGATGATGGACATGATCCGCGCCGATCTTGGCAAGCTTGGCATTCATCACGACCTGTTTTCATCCGAAGCTGAACTGCAGGCGGCGGGCAAGCCCGACGAGGCCGAGGCATGGCTACGCAAAAATGGCCTTGTCTATGATGGCGTCCTGGAAGCGCCGAAGGGGGAAACCCCCGAGGATTGGGAGCCGGTCGAGTTGCCACTGTTCCGTTCGACGCGGTTCGGCGACGATCAGGATCGCCCGATCAAGAAATCGGATGGCAGCTGGACCTATTTCGGTGCCGACCTCGCCTATCATTTCCAAAAGAGCCAGGACGCCGACGAACTGATCGATATCTGGGGCGCCGACCATGCGGGTACGGTCAAACGGATCAAGGCGGCCGTTGCTGCCTTGACCGGTGGCAAGAAGAAGTTCGACGTCAAGCTGGTGCAGATGGTCCGCCTGCTTAAAAATGGCGAGCCGTTCAAAATGTCCAAGCGCGCGGGCAATTTCGTCACGCTTGCCGACATCGTCGATGAGGTTGGCAAGGATGCGGTGCGATTCACGATGCTGACGCGTAAAGCCGACGCACAGATGGATTTCGACTTTGCCAAGGTGGTCGAGGCGTCGCGCGATAATCCGGTGTGGTATCTGCAATATGCAAACGCCCGTATCTCGCGGCTTCGGAAAAAAGCCGAGGATGCCGGCATCGACCTGCCCGCCGCTGCGCCCGACCGGCTTAACGCCCATGAACTTGGGCTGGTGAAATTGCTCGCCCAGTTCCCGCGGATCGTGGAATCGGCGGCGCAGGCGCGCGAGCCTCACCGGATCGCTTTTTACCTGGCCGACGTCGCGGCGGGGTTCCACGCGTGGTATAATCTGGGCAACGACGATCCTGGTCTGCGGATCGTCGTCGACAGGGATCCCGAATTGACTGCGACGCGGCTTTATTTGGCCGACGGAATCGGGCAGGTTATCCGCAACGGGCTGCACCTGATGGGGGTTGAGGCGCTCGAGGAGATGAATTGATGGCCGAGGACAAGAACGCCGACCAGGGCGATGCAGGACTGGGGCTGGAGAGTGAAGACCGTCTGCCCTGGCTCGAAGCCGCCGATGGTATCGAAGAGGATGGCGAAGTTTCGCCCACCCGCTTGCTGGTGATGGTGCTGGGGGGCCTCTTGCTGATCGGCGCCGTGCTTGGCGGTCTGTGGTGGGTCCAGAACGGCGGCGCGCGCGGCAAGGGCGAACTGATCGCCGCGCAGGACGGCAACTATAAGGTCGCGCCGAAGAGCGACGGCGCCAAGACCTTCGAAGGCGAGGGCGATGCCAGCTTTTCGGCCAGCGAAGGCGCCGAGCCTGCGGGTAAGGTTGATCCGACGCGGATGCCAGAAGAACCTGCGGTGACCCCGCAGGAGCGCGAAGCGGCAAGCGCCAAAGCGGCGGCGGATAAGGCTGCGGCAGCGAAAGCGAAAGCCAAGCCGGCGCTCGTCGCCGTGAAAGAGCAGCCGAAACCTGCAGCCACATCGGTCAAGACGCCCGAAGCCGCTGCCAAGACGGCACCGGCTGCTACAGGTTCGGCGATGATCCAGCTCGGCGCGTTCAGCAGCGACGCTGCCGCCGCCAAAGCGTGGGCGAGTCTGTCGAAGCGTTTTGCCTATCTTGCTGACCTCAATAAGTCCGTGTCGCCGACGAAAGTCGGTGATGGCACCGTCTATCGGCTGCGCGTGTCGGCCGGAACGGCAGCTAACGCCTCGAATTTGTGCGGAAAATTGCGCGTCGCTGGTGAAAATTGCGTCATCGTTCGCTGATTCGGCTCGCTTGGCCGCAGACTCCGTTGGTGCAAAGCCGCCGCTATGCCATGTTGCTTGGCTTGGTTGCCGATTGAGGGGGCGCCGGCCGATGGAGGTTGATGCACGATGATACCCGCTATTTTCGGCTTGTCGGGACTGACCCTCACCGACGACGAGCGCGCATTTTTTCGCGACAGTGATCCTGCGGGCTATATTCTGTTCGGGCGCAATATCGAAAACCGTGCGCAGCTGCGGCGCTTGACCGACGAATTGCGCGCGCTTGACGGCCGGACCAATGTGCCAGTCCTGATCGATCAGGAGGGGGGCCGCGTAGCGCGGATGAAGTCGCCCGAATGGCCTCCGTTCCCGAGCGGCGCCACCTTCGATGCGCTTTACGATCGGGCGCCGGCGAGTGCGATCGAGGCGGCGCGGCTCAACGCCATGGCGCTCGCCGCGATGCTGGCCGAAGTCGGCATCAACGTCGATTGCCTGCCCCTGCTCGACGTGCGTCAGCCTGGCGCCAGCGACGTCATCGGCGACCGTGCGCTCGGCAGCGAACCGATGCGCGTTGCGGCATTGGGCCGTGCTATTCTGGGCGGGCTTCAGGATGGCGGGGTCGTGGGGATCGTCAAGCATATCCCGGGCCATGGCCGTGCGATGCTCGATACGCACGAAGCCCTGCCGGTCGTCACCGCATCCGATCGCGATTTGCAGACCGACTTGGCGCCGTTTGCAGCGCTGCGCGATGCCGCGATGGCGATGACGTGCCATGTCGTGTTCGAGGCGTGGGATCCGGATCGCCCCGCCACCCTGTCGCCGATCATCATCGACAGCGTCATCCGTCAGCGCATTGGCTTCCACGGCCTGCTGATGTCGGACGATCTCGATATGAAGGCCTTGTCAGGCGACGTCCCGTCGCGCGCCGCCGCCGCGGTCGCCGCGGGCTGCGACATCGCGCTCAATTGCTGGGGCAAGATGGACGACATGGTCGGCATCGCCAATTCGCTGGACCCGATCAGCACGGTATCGCGGGCGCGGCTCGAAGGTGCGATGGACCGCGTCAGCGGCGATAGCGATGAACGCGCCTTTGCAACCCTCGTCGACCAGCGCGACGCGCTGCTCGCGGTTGCCTGAGCGGGCGATGGACGAACTGGCGCTCGAATTCGAAAGCGCGCCGGCGGCGTCCGAACGCGACGACGCGCTGCAGCTGTCGCTGGAAAGCTGGGAGGGGCCGCTCGATCTCCTGCTTACGCTCGCGCGCAGTCAAAAGGTCGATCTTAAGCAGATTTCGATCCTCGCACTGGTCGAACAATATCTGACCTTCATCGCCGAAGCGCGCGAGTTGAAGCTGGAGGTTGCGGCTGATTATCTGGTGATGGCGGCGTGGCTCGCCTACCTGAAGTCGGCGCTGTTGTTGCCCAAGGATCCGCTGGAGGATCCCTCGCCCGACGAACTCGCGCTGCGCCTGCAACTGCGGTTGCAACGACTGGCAGCGATGCGGGACGCGGCGGCGCGGTTGCTGGCGCGCGACCGTATCGGGCGCGACGTTTTCCTGCGCGCCAAGCCAGAGGGGTTGCGCGACGTCAAATTGCGCCGCTGGGATGCCAGCCTCTATGACCTGTTGTCGGCCTACGGCCAGGTCAAGCTCCGCGCCGAACCGGTCGTGCATATGGTGTCGCGGCGCCCGGTGATCACCCTCGACGCCGCGCTTCAGCATCTGCAGCGGATGATCGGGATCAAGCTCGACTGGGCGGAGCTCGCCGATTTCCTGCCGCCCGACTATGATGGTCCGCTACGGCGCTCGGCGATCGCGTCTAGTTTCGTCGCCGCGCTCGAACTGGCGCGACAGGGCCGCGTCGATTTGAGGCAGGCGGGTGCGTTCGAACCGCTTTATCTAAAAGCCGCCGCCATGGGACAAGCCGCCTTATGAACCCGATCGATGACCGCGAACGCGCGATAGAGGCGATGCTGTTCGCCAGCGACGAGCCGCTCGATGCGCGGCAAGTCGCGGCGCGACTGGGCGAAGAAATGCCGGTGGGCGAGGTGCGCGCGTTCATCCAGGCGATTGCAGCGCGCCACGCGGGCAGTGGCATCGAGCTGGTCGAGCGCGGCGGCCATTGGCATTTTCAGACCCCGGCCGACCTGGCGCATCTGCTCCGCCGCGAGCGCGACGATCCGCGCAAATTGTCGCGCGCCGCCGCCGAGGTCTTGGCGATTGTTGCCTATCATGAACCCGTTAGCCGCGCCGAAATCGAGGCGATCCGCGGCGTCCAGACGTCGAAGGGGACGCTTGACGTGCTGATGGAGGCCGAGTGGATTGCGCCTGCGGGGCGCCGCGAAGTGCCGGGACGGCCGCTGATCTACAAGACGACCGACGCATTTTTGCAGCATTTCGGCCTTAGCAGCCGCAAGGATTTACCGGGTATCGACGATCTGCGCGCGGCGGGCCTGCTCGATCCGGTTGATCTTGCTTTTGACGACGCGATGGGCGAGCTGGACCTAGTAAAAGATGGCGAAGAGGCCTAGATGAGCCCTTCAAGGAGAATTTAGATGGGTAGCTTCAGCATCTGGCACTGGCTCGTGGTCGGGATTCTTGTCCTGCTGCTGTTTGGGAAGGGCCGCTTTTCCGACATGATGGGCGATGTCGCCAAGGGCATCAAAAGCTTCAAAAAGGGCATGTCGGAAGACGATGTGCCGCCTGCAACCAAGCATATCGAGGGCCAGCGCGCGCCCGACGCCACCCCGATGTCGACGGCGACCCCTGAGCACGACAAGCTCTGATCGCCGTCCGCTTGCGGGGGGAACTTTAGTTTATGTTCGATGTTGCGCCCACCGAGTTGTTGCTCGTGGTGGTGGTGGCCTTGGTGGTCATCGGCCCCAAGGACCTCCCCAAGGCGATGCGCTTTGTCGGCAAATGGATGGCCAAGGCGCGCGGTATGGCGCGCCATTTCCGGTCCGGGCTCGACACGATGATGCGCGAGGCCGAGCTGGAAGAGCTTGAAAAGCAATGGCGCGAGCAGAATGACGCGATCATGCGCGAGTTCCCGCGGATCGATGGCGCTGGTTCGTCGCCGCCGTCCCAGCCCGCGACGCCTGGTGCGACGACTGCGTCGCCCGAGAAAATCGATCAGGACGCCGACCAGTCGGCCGCCGCCGCCGCGCCCGAAACCCATGCGATACCGCCGCGGGATGGTCCGTTGCCATGACCACGGAAACGCCCGCCACGGCTGGGGATGATGACGGCGCCGGCGGCAAGATGCCGCTGCTCGACCATCTTGTCGAACTGCGCTCGCGATTGCTGAAATCGCTGTTGGCGATCGGGCTCGCTTTTGGCGTCTGCCTCTATTTCGCCAGGCCGATCTTCGGCATCCTCGTCCAGCCACTTGTGCGCGCTGGACAGGGCAAGCTGATTTATACCCAGTTGTTCGAAGCGTTTTTTGTCGAGATCAAGGTGGCGCTGTTCGCGGCGATGATGATCGCTTTTCCAGTGATCGCCAACCAGCTGTGGAAATTCGTCGCGCCGGGCCTGTTCAAGCAGGAAAAGCGCGCGCTGCTGCCTTTTTTGCTCGCGACGCCGGTGCTGTTCACCATCGGCGCCAGCTTCGCTTATTTCATCACCATCCCGATCGCGCTTAAATTCCTGCTCGGGTATCAGGGCAATTATGGCGGCATCACGCAGGAAGCGTTGCCGTCGGTCGGCAACTACCTCAGCTTTACGATGCAATTCATCATGGCCTTCGGCATCGCGTTCCTGTTGCCGATCCTGCTGATGCTGATCGAGCGTTCCGGGCTGGTCACGCGCGAACAGCTGGTTTCGGCGCGGCGCTATATGATCGTTGCGGCCTTTGCGATCGCGGCGGTCTTTACGCCGCCCGATATTCTCAGCCAGCTTTTGCTCGCCGTGCCGCTGGTATTTTTGTACGAAATGTCGTTGCTGGCGATCTGGTTTACCCAGCGGCGACGCAAAACAGGCGCCGAAGAGGCGCCTGTCGAGCCTCTCGAAGAGGCTTAGGGTAAGCGGAGATTTTGTCCGATCAGTCGATCGCGTCGCTGCCAGCCTGACCAACCGATTCGATATCGCGGCCTGCACCCTTAACGGTGTTGCAGCCGGTGACGGCGACGCTTGCCAAAACGGCGAGAATGATTGCGCGAAAACTCGTCATTTTTCAAACCTCTCTGGATGGGGATGCAAAATGGCCCGACACGCTTTCGAGGGGGGGAGGGAAATGCGGGTCGGGCCAATGTTGCTGAGCAGCGCTGCGGGGGGGCGATGATCGCTGCTCGAATGGGAAACGAGCCAAATGTCGGATAAGTTCCCGAAAAAAATGCGCGCTGTGAATTTTTTTTCGAACTTTTTTCCAGATGCCGAAATCTGTTTGCAATTCCAAAAGCTTGATTAGCTCATAGTGGTAAGGCCGCTGAGCACTGCGAGCCCGAGGAAGGCCAGAAAGCCCATGGAATCGGTGGTCATGGTGACAAAAATCGAGCTCGCGACCGCTGGATCCTGATCGAGCCGGTCAAGCAGCAACGGGATCGCAACCCCGGCGACCCCCGCGACGAAAATATTCACCACCATAGCGGCAGCGATCACTGCGCCGAGTTGCGGATTGGCGAACCATAGTGCGGTCGCGCAACCTGCGATCAACGCAATCGTACCACCGTTCAGCAGCGCAATCTTCATTTCGCGCAGGATCGCGCGCCAGCTGTTCGAATCGGTGAGCTGGTTCATCGCGAGCGCGCGCACCGTCACGGCGAGCGTCTGGGTTCCGGCATTGCCGCCGACCCCGGCGACGATCGGCATCAGTGCCGCAAGCGCGACCATATGTTCAATCGCGCCACCAAAAAAACCGACGATCGACGAGGCAAGCAGCGCGGTACCCAAATTCGCGATCAGCCAGCGGACCCGCGCGCTATAGGTTTCGCGGATCGGCTCGTTGATGTCGCCATCACCGGCGCCAGACAAGCGCAGGATATCCTCGCCCGCTTCTTCCTGAATGATGTGGACGATGTCATCGACCGTGATCATGCCGACGAGACGGCCGCCACGATCGATGACCGCTGCCGAGATCAGCGCATATTTCTGAAAGCGCAGCGCAACCTCTTCCTGATCCATGTCGACCGGAATCAGCGTTTGCTCGCGTTTCATTACATCGCTGATCGCGATGTCACGCGGGGTGCGCAATATCCAGCTAAGCTGGCAAGAACCGACCGGGCGGTGCATCGGATCGACGACAAAGATTTCCCAGAAATCGCTGGTCAGCGCGGTATCTTCGCGCAGCCGGTCGATCACGTCGCCGACGGTCACGTGCTCGGGGACCGCGACAAGGTCGCGCTGCATCAGGCGGCCGGCAGATTCCTCGGGGAACGACAGGGCGTCCTCGATCGCGGCGCGATCTTCGGGCTCCATCGCGTCGAGCACGGCCTGCTGTTCGTCGGCCTCCATGTCCTCGATGATCGCGACGGCATCGTCGGTATCGAGTTCAGCGGCGAGTTCGGCCACTTGCTCCGGCGCGAGCAGGTCGATCAGCTCTTCGCGAACATAATCATTCATTTCCGCCAGAACGTCGGCGGAAAGCATGTTGCCCAGCACCGCGGCGAGCATCGGGCGCTCGTCGCTGCGCGCGAGTTCGAACAGATCGGCGATGTCGGCGGGATGCAGGCGGCCGATGCGCTCGCGCGCGGCTTCGCCTTCGCCGGCCTCTGCCAGTTCGATGACGTCGCGAACGAATTCGGGCTTCAGCCGATCGTCCGCGTCCAGCTCGGTGTCGGTTTCGCGCGGGGCGGCTTCGCGGTCGCGGTCATCGGTGAAGACCATGTCTTCGGGGGAGTGGGAATCTTCGCGTTTATCCATCGCGCGGTCCTCCCTGTCTGTGCCGGCAATCAGCCCGTGGGCCGTGCCTTTCCCTAGGCCCGGTGCCGCCACATGGCAACGCCGCGAACGCGCTGGCGGCAATTAATGCGTGGCTTTGGCGGCGTGCCTCGCTATGGCACCGCCATTATTTTCCACAGGAGCCGATCATGACCGACCAGACCCTCACCCTTTCGCTATCGACCGGCGATGTCGTCATCCGCCTGCGTCCCGACCTTGCGCCGCTGCATGTCGAACGCATTACCCAGCTGGCAAACGACGGCTTTTACGACGACGTCGTTTTCCACCGCGTGATCCCAGGATTTATGGCGCAGGGCGGCGATCCGACCGGCACCGGCATGGGCGGCAGCCCGCTGCCCGACCTGCCGCAGGAATTCAATGCCCAGCCGCACGTCCGCGGCGTCTGTTCGATGGCGCGCTCGCAGAATCCGAACAGCGCGAACAGCCAGTTCTTCATCTGCTTCGACGACGCGCGCTTCCTTGACAATCAGTACACCGCGTGGGGCGAAGTGATCGAAGGCATGGAAAATGTCGACGCGCTGCCCAAGGGCGAGCCGCCGCGCGAACCCGGCAAGATCGTCAAGGCGACGGTTAGCTGATCTGAAAATCCCCGCTTCGGCGGGGATTTTTTTGTCTATTCGCTGATAAATCCGTTCAGCCGTTCGCAAGCGGCTACCCAGTCCTGTTTGAACTCTTGAACGACCTGACCGGCCCCCATGGCTTCGTTCATCAGCCCGACGCCTTGGCCAACCCAATAGGTCGCCAACGCCTTGGCGCCTTCATGACCGCCTTCAGCCAACTTATCGACCTTGCGCAGCGGCGGTTCGCTGACCAGCGATTGCATTGGCATCGGCAGCGGTTTCGGCGCGCCCTCGGCCTCCCAGGCGTCGGTCCAGGGCGAGCGGAGCTGGCGCGAAGGTTTGCCGGTTCGGCTTTTCGAGCGCACCGTGTCGCGCGAACTGGCGAGCAGCATCTTTTCCTTCACCACCGGATTGGTCTCGGCTTCGGCAGTCGTTAGCCAGACCGATCCGGTCCAAGCGCCGTGCGCGCCCATCGCCATCGCTGCGGCCATCTGGCGCCCGGTGACGATACCGCCTGCGGCAAGGATCGGCGTGGTCGCGCCGACGGCCTCGACAGCGGCCGCAACCTCGGGAACCAGCACCATCGTCGCAACCTCGCCGCAATGGCCGCCAGCTTCGCCGCCCGCAACGACCAGAATGTCCACGCCCGCGCGCACCTGTGCCAGCGCATGGTCGCGGGTGCCGACCAGCGCTGCGACCGGGACATTATGGCGTTTGCCGAGTTCGAGCATCAACGGCGGCGGTACGCCAAGTGCGTTGGCGATCAAGGCGATGGGATGGCGAAACGCGACCTCGAGCAGGCGTGCAGCGCCGTCGTCGCTCATATTGTCGCCCAGGCTGCTGCGCGCCGCGCCGGACAGCGACAGGTCGCTGTCGTCGACGCCATGCTTTTGGAGCAGGCCCGCAATGAACGCCTTATGCGCATCGGGAATCGGAGGCGAAGCGGCTTTCTCTTCACCTTTGCCGGCAAAGCTGTTCGGGACGATCAGGTCGACGCCATAGGGACGCCCGCCAATGTGTGCGTCTATCCATGCCAGCTCCTCTTCCAGCCGTTCGGGCGGCAGCGATGCGGCGCCGAAGACGCCCATGCCGCCAGCCTTGGATACCGCGACCACGACATCGCGGCAGTGCGAGAAGGCGAGCAGGGGGAATTCGATGCCGAGCATCGCGCAGATGGGGGATTGCATGGGGCCTCCGGATGTTGGCGAAAGTGCCGCGTAGCGTGCATGTCAGCGCTAGTTGACGTAAACGTCAAGTTGATTTGCTGGTGCCGCCCATTATCGCAGGCGCATGACCGATTTTTCCCTGCCCGATTTCGACCTCGATGCCTTTGTTCGCGCCACCTTGGCCGAAGATCTGGGAGCGGGGGGCGATATCACGTCGATGGCGACGATCCCGGCGGAATGCGCGCTTTGGCGGGACGATGGACAGCCGCGATGCGATCACCGTTGCTGGATTGCCGATCGCCGAAGTTTTCTTTCGCGCGCTCGAACCTGCCATGGAGATCGAGATACTGGTCGAGGAAGGCGCGCAGGTTGTGCCCGGCAGTGACCTGATGCGCCTGTCGGGCAACGCGCGGGCGATGCTGACTGCCGAGCGATCGGCGCTCAACACGGTTCAGCATCTGTCGGGCATCGCGACGATGACGCGCCAATATGTCGACGCGCTGGCGGGAACCGGCGCGACGCTCCTCGATACGCGCAAGACGATCCCCGGGCTGCGGGTGCTGGAGAAATATGCGACGCGGATGGGCGGCGCGACCAATCATCGCATGGGTTTGTGGGATGCCGCGATGATCAAGGACAATCATGTCGCAGTGGCGGGCTCGGTCGAGGAAGCGGTGCGCCGCGCCGTCGCCGCCGGGATCGCCAGCATCATCGTCGAGGTCGATCGTGTGGCACAGGTCGTCCCGGCGCTAGGGGCGGGGGCCACGCACCTGCTGCTCGACAATATGACGCTGGACGAGCTGCGCGAATGTGTCGCTATCGTCGGTGGTCAGGTACCGACCGAGGCGTCGGGCGGGGTCCGGCTCGACACGATCCGCGCGATCGGCGAAACGGGCGTGACCTTTGTTTCAGTCGGACGGCTGACGCAATCGGCGCCGGCCGCGGACGTCGGGCTCGACTTTGCGCTGGTCTAGCGTCGCTGCACTAGGCCTGCTCCTCGCGCTGACTGCGGTTTCAGGGGCAGGCTTTGGTCTGCAAGATACCCGACCGGATTTCGGTGCCGCGCCTCGAACAGCCCAAGCGCGGCGAACCGGTGCGCAAACCGCCGACGACGGGGTACCTGCTTAGCCTAAGCTGGTCGCCGCAACATTGCGCCGATGTCCGCAATCCGCGCGATGCGCGCGATCGCTTTCAATGCTCGGGCGAGAACGGCCGATTCGGCTGGGTGCTTCACGGGCTGTGGCCGGAAACCGACACGCCGGGTTATCCGCAATGGTGCCGCCCGGCTAAGATTGTTCCGCAACCGGTGCTGCGCCAGCATCTGTGCATGACGCCGTCAGCGCAGCTGCTCCAGCATGAATGGGCCAAACATGGCACCTGCATGAGCCCGCATCCGGCGGCCTATTTCCGATCGGCCGAGATATTGTTCCGGGCGGTTCGCTTTCCCGGTATGCGGGCGTTGGCGGCGACACCCCAAACCGCCGGCAGCATCCGCCGCGCCTTTGCCGCTGCCAACTCCGGGATTTCCGAACCTATGATCGCGGTGTCGATCGACCGGCAGGGCTGGCTCGACGAAGTACGGTTGTGTCTAGGACCGCGGATGCGGCCACAACGGTGCAAGCCGTTTCAGGTTGGCGCGCGCGACCCCCGGCCGGTGCGGGTGCGGCCCATCCCGAAAGGCTAGTCGCTGTGCCGATTTGACACGGGCCGTATGTTAACGATCTTTTAACCTTACCAAGTCGTTAAGACCGGCATAGTTTGCGGGTATGGACTCGGATCATATCGATATTCGTCGCCGTATTCAGGCACATGGCGCGCGCCAGCTGACGATCGCGCGGCTGAGCGCGCCCGTCGACTGGCAGGGCGAATTGCGCAGCGCGATCGCGGCGCATCGCGAACCGGTCTCGATCTTTGCGGGCAGCGACCTGCGGTTGTTTTTGCAGAGTTTCGCGGTTTTCTTTACCGCGACGATGATGTTTTTGATCTAATCGCAGGCTTTATGAAGCTTCCACGCCAACACGGCAGATAGCAGACACATGACCGCGACCATCAGCAGCGTATCGCCGATGGTCAGACCCATGCCGATCAGCACGCTGAGCAACAGCGCGGCAGCGACCATGAAGCCCGAATTGACGATGTTGTTCGCGGCGATGGTGCGCGCCGTCTGTGACTTGGCGACGGTGGTGGTCAGAAAGGCATAGAGCGGGACGACGAACATGCCGCCCGCGATCGCGATGCCGAGCAGATCGATAATGATGCGATCGCCTGCGGTCAGCGACAGGAATGCGCGCCAGTTCATCAGGACGCCGTCGGCGTGAACCCAATGGGTGACCGACCACCACAAGTCGAGCACGAACAGGCCCATGACAATCACCGATCCCGGCGAAAAGCGGGCCGAAACATGACCCCTCAGCAGCCTGTTGACGACGATCGAGCCGATCGCGACGCCAACGGAGAAGATCGCGGTGAACATCGTCGCGACGGTATTGTCACCGCCGAGCGCATTTTTGACGAGCGGAGGGAATTGCGCGGCCAGAATAGCGCCGATCGCCCAGAAAAAACTGATCGACACGATCGCGAGGAACAGCCGCGGGATATGCATCGTCGAATTGACCAGCCGCCATGACGAGCGAAAGACATTGAAATCAATGACCAACCCGTTGGCTTCGGTCTCAGGCGGAGCCGACGGAACATAGTTGGCAGTCAGTCGGCCGATGATCGCAACCGTAATGATCCCGGGAATCGCGATATGCGGCGGCGTCAGGCCCCCGACGATCGTGCCGCCGAGGATGGCGATATAGGTTCCCGCCTCGACCCAGCCAGTGCCGGCAAGAACCTCGTCATCCTTCAGATGCTGCGGCAGGATGGCATATTTGATCGGCCCAAAAAAAGTCGAATGGACGCCCATTGCGAACAGGCCCAGCAGCATCAGCGGCACATTGTGGAACCAGATGCCGACTGATCCGACGATCATGATCGCGATCTCGGCGGTCTTGATCAGACGGATCATCTTTGTCTTGTCGGTGCTGTCGGCGAGTTGTCCCGCGAGCGCCGAAAAGAGGAAGAAGGGCAGGATGAACAGGCCGCCGGCCAAGGCATTGAACCACGCCTCGGTCTCGGGATCCTTGTAGATGGTGAAGGTGACGAGGATGACCATCGTCATCTTGTAGAAATTGTCGTTGAAGGCGTTGAGGAACTGCGTCGCGAACAAGGGCAGGAACCGGCGTTGCTTCATCAGCGCAAAGGAACCGGTCATTGAAAATCCACTTTTGCAGCCTGACAATCGGACAACGCCGGAACATCACGGCAATATTGTTGTCGCGTGGGGGGCTTATCGGTTAGGGCAGGCAGGGTCAAAGCCCATTTTGGAACTAGCGCGCCGCATCGGCGGGAATCAGGGATCATGCTCAGTCTTCCGAACATCCTGACATTGTCGCGCATCCTGGCGGTGCCCATTCTGTTGTTCCTGCTGTGGCCCGGGGTGGTCGAAGGATCGCACCAGCCGAAACCGGTCGACTATGCGCTCGCCTTTGTCCTTTACTGCCTGATGGGCATTACCGATTATTTTGACGGTTATGTTGCACGCTCGCGCGGAATCGTGTCGCGGCTCGGCGCTTTCCTTGATCCCATTGCCGACAAGATCATGATTGCGGCGGTCATC
Source organism: Sphingopyxis sp. (assembly GCF_965279725.1). Taxonomy (GTDB): domain Bacteria; phylum Pseudomonadota; class Alphaproteobacteria; order Sphingomonadales; family Sphingomonadaceae; genus Sphingopyxis. The sequence goes on along the minus strand of NZ_CBDIIL010000001.1, from coordinate 58,190 downwards.
CTGCTTCTGGTCTTTACCCGCGACATCACCGGTTATCATGTCATTGCGGCGCTGATGATCCTGTTGCGCGAGATCATCGTGTCGGGGCTGCGCGAGTTTCTGGCGACGTTGCAGGTGTCGATGCCGGTTACCCAGCTGGCCAAGTGGAAAACGGCCTTTCAGCTCGTATCGTTCGGCGCGCTGATCCTGGCTGGCGCTCTGCCCGCGATCATGTGGGTGAAGACGATCGGGCTCGTCTCGTTGTGGGGCGCCGCGGTGCTGACGGTGATTACCGGCTGGGATTATCTGCGCGTCGGCCTGAAGCATATGGATTGAGCGCGCATGGCGCTGACTATCTCCTATTTCGCCTGGGTGCGTGAGCGAATGGGTGTCGCCGACGAGGTGGTCGAAATTCCCGCCGATGTTGTCGATCTGGCCGCGCTGCTGGCCTGGCTGGCCGCGCGCGACGTCCCCGGCGCGCTGGCCTTTGCCGAGCCGCACCGCATCCGCGCCGCGATCGACGGCGTAATGATGGGCCCCGACGCGCCGCTCGCTGGGGCGAAAGAGGTCGCGTTGTTCCCGCCGGTGACCGGCGGATGATCCGCGTTGCGGTCCAGCCCGAGGCGATCGACATTTCGACCGAACTCGACCTCCACGATGCAGGCGGCCACGGGGCGAGCGCCAGTTTCATCGGGCGGGTGCGCGGCGAGGGCGACCTGACCGAACTCTTCCTCGACCATCATCCGGCGATGACCGAAGCGGGTCTGGCGGATCTGGCACATGCTGCGGTCGATCGCTGGCAGCTGTCGGCGCTGACATTGATCCACCGCGTCGGCGCGATGGCGCCGGGCGAAACGATCGTGCTCGTGCTCGCAAGCAGCCCGCACCGCAGCGAGGCGCTGGCGGCGTGCGAGTTTCTGATCGACCGGTTAAAGACCGACGTGATGCTGTGGAAGCGCGAGACGTTTGCCGATGGGCGAGTGGCGTGGGTCGAGCCGCGCGAGGGGGACGGCGCGCGCGCGGAGCGGTGGGATTGACCCTTTATTTCCGTTCGTGTCGAGCGAAGTCGAGACACCGGGAGGCCGTGCGCTAACGAGGGGTGTCTCGACTTCGCTCGACACGAACGGGGAATGGGAATGTTTTCAACCCGCCCGATGCTTGCGAAAAATATCCGCCAGCATCTTGAACTCGTCGGCCCGCGGGCTGCCCTTGCGCCACACCAGTGCGATCGTCCGCCAGTCATGATCCGAATCGAGCGGCCGCGTGTCGATGTCAGTATGGTCGAGGATGCCGGCTTCGATTGCCATCTGCCGGCAGCACTCGTGATGCCCAGGCCATTGTCCACCATCTGGACCAGCGTGTGCAGCGACGTCCCCATCATCCGCGCCCCCGGCGCGCAGTTCGGGGCGGTTGCAGGCGGCGAGGGCGTGGTCCTTCAAACAATGGCCATCCTCGAGCATCAGCATCTGCGCCGGATCGAGCTGGTCGGCGCTGACCATCGCGGGCAAGTCTTCGGACTGGTCGCCGGGAAAGGCAACGAACAGCGCGTCGTCGAATAATTCCTCGCTCTCCACGTCACCGCAGCCATAGGGGAGGGCAAGCAGGACGCAGTCGACGGTGCCGTGATGCAGCGATTCGCATGCTTGTGCGCTGGGCTCTTCGCGCAGGAACAGCTTGAGCGCCGGGCGCTCTTTGCGCAGCAGGCGCAACATTCCGGGAAGCAGGAAGGGGGCGATCGTCGGGATGACGCTCATCCTGAGTTCGCCCACCAGCGGTGCCGCCGCGGCGGCGGCCATGTCAGCCAGTTCTTCGGCCTCACGCAGAACGCGGTGGGCCTTTTCTACGATGGCGTTGCCGAGACCGGTGAAGCGCACGACGCGGCGGGTGCGCTCGACCAGCGTCTGGCCGAGCAAGGTTTCGAGCTCGCGAATTCCCGCCGAAAGCGTCGATTGGGTGACGTTGCAGGCATCGGCAGCGCGGCCGAAATGGCCATGTTCGTGCAGCGCGACGAGATATTGCATCTGTTTCAGCGTCGGGAAGTAATTTTGCATTGATCGGATATAGCAATGATGACGGGGCTTTTGAACAATCGCGTCGATAAATATTCGTCACCGTTTTGGTGACGTCTGTTGCTGGCATCGGGCGTGCCATGATAGCCAGTCGCATAAAGCGATGGTGGAGGGGCGCGGATGGCTATTTCCCGTTTTCTGATTGGTGGCGTCGCGAGCGCCCTGCTGCTGACCGGCGGCCTGTTTATGTGGGCGGGGTACACCCAGATCGCCGAGGAAGAGGTGTTGCCGGAGCCGCCGCCGGGCCTGCCCGCGATCCCCGAAGTCGGCGCCAATGCCCCCAAGCGCGGCCCGGCGCCGCCCGCCTTGCCGGCGGCAAAGGAAGCTTCGCGCGAAGAGCGGCGTTTCAACCGCTTTGATCGCGACCGCAACGACCGGATCAGCCGAGTCGAGCTGATGTCGTCGCGCACCGCAGCGTTCCGCAAGCTCGACAAGGACGGCAATAATTTGCTGACATTCGAGGAATGGGCGGCGGCGACCGGGCAGCGCTTTGTCGGCGCCGATGGCGACAAATCGGGCGATTTGACGCGGAGCGAGTTCGCGACGACGGCGCCGAAACGGGCGGTGAAGCCGAAGTGCAATTGTTGACCCGACCGGTCATTGCGAGGAGCGCAGCCACGCAGCAATCTCCAGCGATCATCCTTGAACAAGGTCGATAGCTGGAGATCGCTTCGCTTCGCTAGCAACGACGGGAATTATGCCGCGATGCCGTCGGCGACCTTCATCCACTCCGCCAGTGATGCACCCGCCCGCGCGGTGTAGCCGAGCTTGCGATCCTTCTTTCGCACATCCTCGGCGAGCGGCGGGAAGAGACCGAAATTGACGTTCATCGGCTGATAGCTCGCGGCGTCGGCGCCGCCGGTGATATGGCCGAGCAAAGCGCCCAGCGCGGTATCGCCCGGCGGCGGCGCCAGATCGCGGCCGGCGAGTTCGGCGGCGGCAAAGCGCGCCGCGATCAGGCCGATGGCGGCGCTTTCGACATAGCCTTCGCAGCCGGTGATCTGTCCGGCGAAGCGGATATGCGGCGCTGATTTGAGGCGGAGCTGCGCATCGAGCAATTCGGGCGAGCGAATGAAGCTGTTACGATGGAGCCCGCCGAGACGCGCGAACTCGGCCTTTTCGAGGCCGGGGATGGTGCGGAACAGTTCGACCTGCGCGGCATGTTTCAGCTTGGTCTGGAAACCGACCATGTTCCACAGCGTCCCGAGCGCATTGTCCTGGCGCAGCTGGACCACCGCATAGGGCCAGCGCCCGGTGCGGGGATTGTCGAGGCCGACGCCCTTCATCGGGCCAAAGCGCAAGGTTTCGGGACCGCGTTCGGCCATCACTTCGATCGGCATGCAGCCTTCGAAATAGGGGGTGTTGGTTTCCCACTCCTTGAACTCGGTCTTGTCGCCGTCGACCAGACCCTGGACGAACGCGTGATATTGATCCTTGTCCATCGGGCAGTTGATATAGTCCTTGCCGTCGCCGATCGGCCCTACCTTGTCCCAGCGACTGGCCATCCACGCGATGTCCATGTCGACGCTGTCGCGATAGACGATCGGCGCGATGGCGTCGAAGAAGGCGAGCGCGTCCTTGCCGGTCGCGGCGCCGATGCTGGACGCCAGGCTGGCGGCGGTCAGCGGGCCGGTGGCGACGATCGTCAGGCCTGCGCTGGGCAGCGTGTCGATGCGTTCGCGGACGATGTTAACATTGGGGTGATTTTCGAGCGCGCGGGTGACGCCGCCTGAAAACAGGTCGCGATCGACCGCGAGCGCTGATCCCGCAGGCACCTTGTGGACATCGGCCTCGCGCATGATGATCGAGCCGAGGGTGCGCATTTCACGGTGGAGCAGGCCGACGGCGTTGCTGTCGCCATCATCGCTGCGAAAGCTGTTCGAGCACACCATCTCTGCGAGCGTGTCGCCCTGATGCGCTGGGGTCATGTCGCCGCCGCCGCGCATTTCGGACAGGCGGACGCGAAAGCCCGCTTCGGCGAGTTGCCATGCGGCTTCGGACCCGGCGAGGCCGCCGCCGATGATATGAACGTCATATTCCGTCATTTACCGTTTCCATTGACTTGCGCACAGTCCCCACCGCGTTAGGGCGGCGATGGACCAAAGGGGCTGGGGAGCCTCTGACATGTTGCGGGCCAGAAGCAAAGGGGCGGAAAATGACCGAGGAACTGCGTTGGGATCGCGCGCGCGTGGTGTGGCTGGCAGCACTCGTCGGTGGGATCAGCTTTTTCGCCGCGGTGTATCTGCGGCTTGATGGGCCAGCGATCTGGGCGTGGAAGACGTCGGGGGTCGGTTTGCTGGCGATCTGGGCCGCCGCCAATGCCCGCGGCACCGATGGCAAGCTGATCGCCGCGGTCTTGGCGTTCGGCGCGCTGGGCGACTGGCTGCTCGATGCGGTCGGGATGCTGGCAGGCGCTGCCGCGTTCGCGACCGGGCACCTGATCGCGATCATCCTGTATCTGCGCAACCGGCGGCCTAGCCTGACGGGATCGCAGACACTGCTGGCGTGGGTGCTGGTGCCATCGGCGCTGGTGATCGCATGGGGGCTGACGCACGGTGCGGAGGCGGCGCTGATGGGCGCGGCGATCGCCTATACCGGCGGCGTCGCGATCATGGCCGCAACCGCATGGACCAGCCGCTTTCCGCGTTATCGCACCGGCATCGGCGCGATGGCCTTCCTCTCCAGCGACCTGTTCATCTTTGCCGGAGAGGGCGGGGCGTTGTCGAAGGACGTCACGATGTGGCTGGTCTGGCCGCTGTATTTCGGCGGGCAGGCGCTGATCGCGTGGGGTGTGGTGAGTACGCTGTCGCGCGAGGCGAAAACCTAACCCTCCCACGCCGCGATCGTGGTGCGGTGGAGCAGGCGGTCATGGCCGTCGTAGCCGCCGGTGGCGCGGTGCAGGACCGATCGATTGTCCCACAGGATCAGCATGTCTGGTTCCCAGACATGGCTGTAGCGAAATTCTTCGCGCCCCTGCCATTGCAGCAGTTCGTACAAAAATGGCAGCGCCTCGGCATCGTCCATGCCCTCGATGCCCATGATATATCCAGCGCAGCCGAACAGCCCCTCGCGGCCCGTTTCGGGATGCTGGCGAATGAAGGGGTGGGTCTGGGTTGCCAGCGCTTCGTCGCCCGACCTGATGTCCATGCTGCGGCCGCCTGGTCCCTTTGGGTCACCTGTGCCGTACATGCCCGACGGCGCATAGCCGCCGCGCGCGCTATGGACCGCGTTGCGGCCTTCGATCTTTGCCCGGAGCACATCGGGCATCGCGTCGAGCGCGGAATGCTGGTTCGAGAAATCGGTGTTGCCGCCGACGGGCGGAATGGTGATCCCGAACAGGCAGGTGCCGGCAGGCGGCCGCGCCTGAAAGCTCCAGTCGCTGTGCCAGTTTTCGGCGAACAACGGCGACGTTTCGTCGGCGCGGCGCTTCACCGCGATCACGTGGCTGCGGCCCGGGATGGGCTTGATGAAGGGATCGTCGCCGAAACTGCCGAAATATTGGGTGAAGCGTTCGAGATCGTCGTCGCTCATCTTTTGATGGGGGAAGGCGAGGACATGATGGTCGAGCCAGGCGGCGCGGATGGCAGCGACGGTGTCTGGGGCGAGCGGTCGGGTGAGGTCGATGCCGGTGATGTGGGCGCCGCAGGACTGGCCGCTAGGGATGATGTTGAGCGTCATGGGCGGATGCTGCGCCGATCGGGAAGCGAGGTCAATTGGAAGCGGCTGAGCTCCATCGGCCATGCACCGCAGCCTATCCGCCGGCATATTTTTCTCCGTAGCGGCGAATATAGCTGTAAAGCTGTTATGGCGGAGCAGCCTTCCGCTGTTCGAGGCGGAGAGCCAGATGAAAACGCTGATGAAAATTGCGATGTCGCTTGGACTTGGGCTGTCGCTTGTGGCGCTCCCAGTGCAGAGCATCGCCGCGCTGCAACAGGGTGCCAAGGCGCCCGACTTCACGTTGAATGCAGCGCAGGGCGGCAAGCCCTTCAGTCTGTCGTTGAAACAGACGCTGAGGAAGGGGCCGGTCGTGCTCTATTTCTTCCCCGCTGCCTTTACGTCCGGCTGCACCGTCGAGGCCCATCTTTTTGCCGAAGCGAGCCCCGACTTCAATCGGCTGGGCGCCCGCGTCGTCGGCGTCACCGCCGGCAACATCGAGCGCGTCGCCGAATTTTCCAAGTCAGAGTGCCGCGACAAATTTGCGGTCGCGGCCGATCCGGGCGCGAAGGTCGCGGCGCAGTATGACACCGCCAACCGAGCTGCTGACGGAAGAATGCTGTCCAACCGGACGTCGTTCGTTATCGCGCCGAACGGCACGATCCTGCTGAGCTATACCGACAGCAAACCGCAGGCCCATATCGAGAAAACGATGGCGGCGGTGCGGGCTTGGAAGGCCAAGCAACGCTAGGCCGGTTTCGACCAATTGCGGACGTTCGCCGATTTAGGCATAAAGCCATAATGCGTTATCTCTTGCTCGCTGCTTTCGCCATCGCCCTAGCGCTTGCCGTTTTCAACTTTGGCGATCTGGGCGTGACAATGCAGACGGCGGTCGTGCTTGCCTGCAGCGCCTTCTTTGGGCGTTATCTTTGGGTAGGCATTCATACCGGGACGATGGAAGCACCAGGCGTCGGTTACTTGGCAGGCCATCGCACGGAAAATCCCTATCTCTTTTGGTTTTGCGCCGCATTCAACGGGATTATGTTTGCGCTTACGATCCTGATCGCCGCGAAGCTTACTGGATTATAAGCCGCATTCAATGACGGGCCACTCGCTTGCCACCCTTTTCCCGCCATCTGCTACCAATTTGGGTAAGATGGCAGCTAGCGACCATTAGCCGCCCTACCTACCCCGTTCGCATCGAGCGAAGTCGAGATGCCCCTCGGCGTGGCGCACGGTCGATGGGTGTCTCGACTTCGCTCGACACGAACGGAAAAGGGATATGGCGACTTTCGACCGATTGTGACCGTTGCCGCGTCCTCCCTTCGTCATTCCCGCGAAAGCGGGAACCCAGCGAGCCTGCGTCGCAACTGGGTTCCCGCTTTCGCGGGAATGACGAAATTCGAGATGTCCGCTTCCCACCCCTAAGCAGACGATCACTCACGCAATCATGTCGGCCGCACTTCGCCCGCGATTTCGTTGGTCAGCCAATCCCTGAAGCCGATCATCGCGTCACTTTCCGTTCGCGACATCAGGCGGGTGAGCCAGTAGCGGCCGGCGTCGATGGACGTCGCGAAGGGCTGGACGAGCAGGTCCGACGCGAGTTCGCGGTTGAACATCGCGGGCGGCGCGAGGGCGATGCCAAGCCCTGCGGTCGCCGCCGACACCATCAGCGCCGAACTGTCGAACATCGGGCCGCGCAGCACGGGGGCGGGAACGCCCGCGACGCCGAACCACAGCGCCCATTCGTCGGCGCGGTATGAGCGGAGCAGGCGTTCGGGGATCAGGTCGGCGGGGGTTTTGAGCCGGGCGGCGATCGCGGGAGTGCACAGCGGCGCCAGCGGTGCGGCGAACAAGGGCTCGGCATGGGTGCCGTGCCACGCGCCGTCGCCGAAACGGATCGCGTAGTCGAGCGCCTCGCCCGCCAAGTCTGCGCGGTTGTTGTTGGTTGAAATTCGCAGGTCGATGGCCGGATGCGCGCGGGCGAAGGCGTCGAGGCGGGGCAGCAGCCAACCCGTCGCGAAAGTGCCGACGACGCCGACCTTGAGCGCCTCGCGAAAATGACCGCCGGCATATTGATCGAGCGTTGCCGAAACGCGGTCGAACGCGTCGGCGACCACCGGGACGAGTGCCTGCCCCTCGTCGGTGAGCGCCAGCCCGCGCGGCAGGCGATGAAACAGGCGGGTGCCAAGGCGGCGCTCTAGCTGCGCGACCTGATGGCTGACCGCGCCCTGACTGACGTGGAGTTCGATCCCTGCGCGGGTGAAGTTGAGGTGGCGCGCGGCGGCATCGAAAGCGCGCAGGGCGTTGAGGGGCAGCTGGGCGCGGTCCATGTATATCTCGACCTATTTCGCCTCGTCACCCCGGACCCGTCGACCTGCTCAGGACAGGTTTGATCCGGGGTCGATGCGGCGGCGATGGCTTTGAATCTCGGATCGATTCCGGGATGACGAAATGTATGAAAAATTCTCATGGTTTTGTCGAGAAATGATGCTTTGTTGGCTGCGTCCCGGCTTGGCATTCTGGTGCGAAAGGAGACGAGGATGTTCGAAGCAATCAGCCTGTTGGTATGGCTCGCGGCAGCAAGTGGAGCGCCGGTCCCGCCGGTCGACCCGTTGACGCAACCGATTACGACGTCGCGATCGGCCGAATGGCTGGCGCCGGCGCTGCCCGAGAAAATCTATGGTAACAGCTATCTGGTCGGTTTCGGCGGCTTGAGCGTCGCGTTGATCGACACGGGCGACGGGCTGGTCCTGATCGACGGCGCGCTGCCGCAGGCGGCGCCGGCGATCCTGGCCAATGTCCGCAAGCTGGGGTTCGACCCCAAAGCCATCAAATTTATTCTGAGCACCGAACCGCATTTCGACCACGCTGGCGGGCTCGCCGCACTGGCGCGCGACACCGGCGCGACGGTGGTGGCGAGCGCGCGCGGGGCCGAGGGATTGCAACTGGGCAAGCATGCTGCCGATGATCCGCAGCTGGCCTATGGCGGAAGCTGGCCAGCAGTGACCACGCCGATGCGCGTGATGGCGGATGGCGAGGTGCTGACGCTGGGCAAGGTGGGGATCACCGCGCATGCGACGCCGGGTCACACGATGGGCAGCATGAGCTGGAGCTGGCAGGCGTGCGCCGATGACGGTGGGGGCAAGGCATGTAAGGTGGTCGTGTTTGCGTCGAGCCTGAATCCGGTGTCTTCCGACGAGTATAAGTTCAGCAGCGCCGCGGGAGCGCCGTTTGTGGCGGGCTTTGCGCAAAGTCATCGGACGATGGAGGCGCTGAGATGCGACATCCTGATTTCGGCGCACCCCGACAATGCGGGCGAGGGGCGGTATAATGCCAAGCCGGGGGCGTGCCGCGCCTATGCCGATCGGTCGCGCCAGGCGCTGGCGAAGCGGTTGGCGGCGGAGAAGGCGGAGTAGGTGCGTTTCGATCCTCCCTGCGGCGAAGCCGTGGGGAGGTGGCAGTCCGCAGGACTGACGGAGGGGCTTTAGCGCTGCCGTCGCTGGCCCTCCACCACTCGCTTCGCGAGCGGCCCCCCCATGACTTCGTCACAGGGAGGATTTTCCGTTTATTTATCGACGACCAGACACGCCTGTCCGCTTTTGGCGAGCGCGGCGCAGAAGTTGTTGGCTTCGCCTTTGTTGGCGAAGCCGCCGGTCTGAAGGCGGGTGACCTTGCCGGTCTTGAGGTAAATCGGCTGGCGTTCGGCGACGGCGGGGTGTTTCTTGCCGAGCGACGTCCAGAGGTTTCGCGCATTGGCTTCGACACCGAAGGCGCCGAGCTGGGCGCGCCACGGGCTGGTGCCGCCGCCGGCGCGGGCGGGGGTCGGCGTTTCAAGGACAGTGATCGGATCTTTATTGGCGGGCGGCTTTGGCTTGGCTGGCTTTGCCGGTGGCGGCGCCGGCGGCAACTCGCCGCTTTCTGGCGGTGCGGTATAAGTTGTGCCGGGCTGCGCGTTCGACGCGGCGACCGCTTGCGCGTCGGCGGTGGCCTGTGCCGCCGCAGCCGCCGCGGCGCTGGCGGCGGGGGATGGCGGCACATCGACGCTGCGGATCGGTTGCGCCACCGGGCGGACGGCGGGCGGCGGCGCAGGCGTGGCAATGACCGGCGGCGGCGTATAGCTGGTGCCGGGCGTCGAGGGGGGCAGGCTGGCGGTCTTGATCGGCGAGGGTGCTTGGGGTTTGGCCGCGGGCGGCGCCGCAGCGTTGACCGCCGACAGGCGCGCGCGCGCTTCATTCTTTTCAATCTCGGGCAGCATCGCCAGACCGCGCTGGCGCTGGTCGAGCGGGATCAGGCCGTCGAGCTGGGCCAGGCGCGCCGAGGCAATGCCGAGCCCGGCGTCGCTGGCGCGTTTGGTCAGGGCATAGGCACGCGGCCAGTCCTGCGCGGCCAGATCGCCGTTGAAAAAGGCGGTGCCGAGGACATATTGCGCCCGCGGTTCGCCGCGTTCGGCCGATCGGATGATGAAAGGCATCGCTTCATCGCGGCGGTTGGCGGTGAAGAGGACAAGGCCGAGATTGTCCTCGGCCTGCAAATGCCCTTGCTTGGCGGCGCGCCGATACCAGCTTTCGGCCTGCGCCAGGTCGGTCGGGACGCCGCGGCCAAGTTTATACGCCTGACCCAGGTTGAATTGTGCATCGGCGTCGCCGGCGAGCGCGGCGGGGCGCCACTCGGCGACGGCGCCCTGATAGTCGCCCCGCTGCCACGCATCGACGCCGTCCTTGACGTCGGCATGGGCGGGCGCGGTCAACATCGTTGCCGCAATCAGCGGCAGTCCCAGCGAAACGGCGGTGCGGAATGGTCGCATCTTATTCTCCAATGACGTGCATCGCAGCAGTCCCCAGCTGTTTCTTAGCTTGAATTGGCTAACACCGCGTTAGCAACCTGTGCCTTGCGCCATATCTGATCCATTTCGGCACAAGTCTCTGTTTAAGCCTTGTTAACCATGATGGCGAGCAGGCTGTTCACCTTCTTTTTATCATCGTTAACTCAATTTTAGCGCCCTGCATGGCATTCCACCGCCAATTCGTGGTTTTTAGGGGGACAGCTGTGCGCGTTTTGGCATTGGCTTCACAAAAGGGCGGGTCGGGTAAAACGACCCTCTCGGGGCATCTTGCGGTACAGGCTCAGCTTGCTGGGGCAGGACCCGTCGTTCTGATCGATATCGATCCGCAGGGGTCGCTTGCCGACTGGTGGAACGAGCGCGAAACCGATCTTCCGGCCTTTGCCCAGACAACCGTTGCACGGCTGGCTTCGGACTTGGAAATCCTGCGCCAGCAGGGTTTTAAACTCGCGGTCATCGATACGCCGCCGGCGATCACCATGGCGATCCAGAGCGTGATTTCGGTTGCCGAGCTGATCGTCGTCCCGACGCGTCCCAGCCCGCACGATCTGCGCGCCGTCGGCGCCACCGTCGATCTGTGCGAACGCGCCGGCAAGCCGCTGGTGTTCGTCGTCAATGGGGCGACGCCCAAAGCCAAGATTACCAGCGAAGCCGCGGTTGCCCTGTCGCAGCACGGCACGGTCGCCCCGATTACGCTGCACCACCGCACCGATTACGCCGCGTCGATGATCGATGGCCGCACGGTGATGGAAGTCGATCCGAACGGCCGCTCGGCTGAAGAGATCCGTCAGCTGTGGACCTATATGAGCGACCGGCTCGAAAAGAATTTCCGTCGCACCATCTTTGCCGCGCCCATCCCGACGCAGGGCAATTATGGCGCAGTCCGCCCGATGGGTGGTGGCTTTGGCCGCCGCATCGCTGGCCAGTGACGGGAGGGATCGGAACCATGGGCGAACCCAAACCTCTCGCATCGCTGAGCGCCGGACTGCTGGCCCGCAAGGGCGGCGCGCGTCCCGCCATGCGCCGCCAGCCGCTGGGCAGTGGCCCCGCACCCGTCAATTCCACCGGTTATGACGACCTGGGGTGGAACGACATGGGCTATGACGTCGACCCCGATCAGTCGGGCGAACCGGCGCGGATGCTCGACCTGAAGCCTTTGCTGACCGGTTCGGTGCTGGCGCATAATGTCGAGGCCGAACATGCTGTCGATGACAGCGTCGGCCACGAACTGACCGATGCGGTTGCCGAAGATTATGCGGCCGAAGACTTTGGCGCCGATGCTTTTGAAGCTGAAACGCACGAAGTTCCCGAAATCGTCCGCCAGCAGGAATCGCTGATCGACCGCGTCGCCGCAGTTGCGCGCAAGGTCGAAGCGCGTCCCGTGCCGAAGCCGACGAAGGAAAAAGCGCCGCGTGCACTCCGTGCGCGCGAAAAGGCAGCCTTCACGCTGCGGCTCGACGCCGAACGCCATCTGCGGCTGCGGCTCGCGAGTGCGGTGACGAACCGGTCGTCGCAGGTGATCCTGACCGACCTGCTCGACGAATATCTGTCCACGCTGCCCGAAATCGACGCGATGGCGAGCCGCCTGCCGGCGGCGCGTCCGACGCGCCAGACGATGCCGCGCTGAACCAGTCCAAGGGGGACCCTGTAATGAACCGCAATATGCTGATGAACCTCGCCGTTTCGGGCTTTATCCTGAGCGTCGCCACCGGATGCAGCGGGATGGGCGCAATGGCCAATGCGCCGTCACGCGCTGCCGGCACGCCCGCCGTCGCCGCCAAATCGGCCGACCAGGCGCGCGCCGCGCTCGAAGCTGGCAAGGTCAGCAAGGCGGTGGCCTTGGCCGAAACCGCGGTTGCTGCAAGCCCGCGCGACGCCGATTATCGCGCGCTGCTGGGGCAGGCTTACCTCAACGACGGCCGCTTTGCCTCGGCCAGCACCGCACTGACCGAAGCGATGGAATTGGGCGCGACCGACAGCAACACGATCATCGCGCTGACGCTGGCGCAGATTGCGCAGGGCAAGAGCGCCGACGCGATTTCGCTGCTTCAGGCACATCGCGACACGGTACCGGCGTCGGACATCGGGCTGGCGCTGGCGTTGGCCGGCGATAGCGAGGGCGCGATCTATGTGCTGACCGATGCGGCGCGGGCGCCCGACGCCGGCGCGCGGACGCGGCAGAATCTGGCGCTCGCCTTTGCCCTGTCGGGCCGCTGGGCGCAGGCGCAAATCCTGGCATCGCAAGACCTGTCGCCCGCCAAGCTGGAAGCGCGGATGATGGAATGGTCGAAACTGGCCGAATCGCCGAACGCACAGCTGCGCGTCGCCAGCCTGATCGGCACCAAGGCGCAGCAGGACGCCGGGATGCCGGTTCGGCTGGCGCTGAGCAATTTTGGTGAGACGCAGATGGCCGAAGCGGCCCCTGCCGCCGAACTGGCGAGCGCTGACCCGGCGCCGGTTGCAGCCTATGCACCGCCGCCGCCGGTCTTGGCCGATGCCGGAAACGCCATTCGCAGTGTTGAACTGCCGATGCCTGAACGCACCGCCGATGGCGTCGTGCCGGTCACCGAATTGCCGCAGCCGCAGGCCGCGGGCGAGGTCATTCTGGCCGAGGCCGCCCCCTATCGCGCCGCCCCGCGCGTTGCGAACGAGGGGCGCATTCGTCCGGCACAGCAGCAGGCGCTGGAACTGGCCACCGTGCTGATCCCCAAGGCGATGGCCTTCAACGCTAAAAAGCCCTCCGGCTGGGCAGTCCAGCTGGGCGCCTATGACAGCCTTGGCATTGCCAAGGAAAAATGGGGCGGTTTGAAAAAGCGCAGCGCCATGCTAGCCAATTTCCCCGCGTCGAGCCACGCCGCGACGGTCAAGGGCCGCACCTTCTATCGCCTGACCGTCAATGGTCTGGCAACGCGCGCCGATGCGACGAGCCTGTGCAACGAACTGAAGGCGCACGGCCAGACCTGCTTCATCCGCGCGATGGGCGGCAGCGAGAGCATCCAGTGGGCGGCAAAGGCCAGCCCGTTGCGGCTTGCTTCGAGGTAATTTGCGTTTCCCAGCCTGTCGGCGGGATCCACGGAAAAAGGGCGGGGCCAGCGATGGCAGCGCCCTTTTTCTGTTGGGGGATGGTGGGGAGGATCGGCGAGGCGGCTCCCCGGGACGGCCACTGCCTTGCCCGTGGCCCCACCGCGTGCAATAGGGCCGCCCCCGCTAACCCATAGGAATCCGCCATGACCAGCAACGCGACGGCGACCGCGCTCGGGCTCGATTTCGGGACGACCAATACGGTGGTCGCGCTGACCGATGGGCAGGGTGGGTCCGATCTGGTCGAGTTTGCGGGCGACGAAGCAACCGGCGCGGTGTTCCGGTCGGCGCTGTGTTTCTGGGAAGAGGAACGCGCGTTGCAGGGGGTCGCGCACGAGGCGGGGCCGTGGGCGATCGCCGAATATCTCCAGTCGCCGCTCGACAGCCGTTTCGTCCAGTCGTTCAAGAGTGTCGCCGCGAGCGCGTCGTTCGAACGGGCGCTGATTTTCAACAAGCCCTATCGGTTCGAGGATATGGGACGATTGTTCCTGCAACGGCTGGTCGCGCACGCCGGGGGGCGGCTCGACGTGCTGCCGCGGCGGGTGATCGTCGGGCGGCCGGTCGAATATGCGGGGGCGCGGCCCGACCCGGTGCTGGCGCGCCAGCGCTATGACCTGATGCTGGAGGCTTTTGGCACCGAGATCTTTTATGTGCATGAACCGCTGGGCGCCGCGCACAGCTATGCCGCGCGGCTGACCGAACCCGCGACGATCCTGGTCGCCGATTTCGGCGGCGGGACGACCGACTTTTCGATCGTCCGCGTCGCGGCGCCCGGGAGTCCCCGCCGCTGTGTGCCGCTGGCGTCGTCGGGGATCGGGATCGCGGGCGACCGGTTCGATTACCGCATCGTCGACCGGCTGGTGCTGCCGCTGCTCGGCAAGGGCGGCCTGTATCGCTCGTTCGACAAGCTGCTCGAGATTCCGGGCGGTTATTTCGCCGATTTCGCCGACTGGTCGCGGCTGGCGCTGATGCGCAACCGCCGCACCTTGGCTGAGCTAGAGCGTCTGCAACGTGATGCGGTCGACCCCGAACCGATCGGCCGGATGATCGCGCTGATCGAACATGAGCAGGGCTTTCCGCTTTACGATGCGGTCGGGCGGCTCAAACGCGCGTTGTCGGACGATGAGCAGGCTGAGTTTCGTTTTACCGGCGAAGGGGTGGAGATCGCCGCCGAGGTGCGCCGCGCCGATTTCGAACAGTGGATCGCCGACGACCTGCGCCGCATCGAAGCCGCGATGGACATAGCGCTGGCGCGGGCAGGGGTTGCGGCGGAGGATATCGACCGCGTGTTCCTGACCGGCGGATCGTCGCTGATCCCCGCGATCAGCGCGCTGTTCGAACGGCGTTTCGGGGCAGAGCGGATCGCGACGGGTGGCGAGCTGACGTCGATCGCACATGGGCTAGCACTGATTGGCGAGGATGACGATCCGGCGGAATGGGCGGCTTGAAGGGGTTTGGCTGCTAACGACCAATTGCTGACCTATATTGTCGTCATTCCGGACTTGATCGGGGATCCATCCGCCCTCTCAGTATAGGCGGTGCAGGGCCGCATGGACCCCGGATCAGGTCCGGGATGACGAAGATATGAGGGCAGCTTCCCACCCCATTCCGGCCATCCGCTTGGACCGTCGATCGGTAGGACGCCGCTCGTCTATTGGTTCGATTCAATCCCGCTTCTGCAAGCTCACCACCGCGTGGATCGGCAATTCCGCATAGATATGCGGAAACAACGCGCCGCCGCGAGCTTCTTCCCAGCGGATCGCGTCGCCGAGGCAGATCAGGTCGACCTCGGCGATCATCAGGCCGGTCTGGCCCGCGAAATGCTTTGCGATTGTCGCTTCAAGCTGGTCGGCGGTCGACAGGTGGATATAGCCGTCGGCAATGTCGACCGGCGCGCCGCGGAACACGCGTTCGCGTTCGAAATCCAACCATTGTTGATGGGTCAGAACTTTGAAGGCGGTTGCGGCGGTCATTCGGGCGCGCCATCCGTCGCCGCTTCGGCTTCGGGCGCTTCGCCTTCGGTGCCTTCGACTTCGACCTCGTCGCTTTCCTCGATCAGCGCGGCCGACACGACATGTTCGTTGTTCGACACATCGAACAGGCGGACGCCTGCGGTCCCGCGGCCGATGACGCGCATCGAATCGAGGCCCATGCGGATCAGTTTCGCCTGATCGGTCACCAGCATCAATTGATGCCCCTTGGTGGCAGGGAAGCTGGCGACGACCAGGCCGTTGCGGGCGATATTGTCGATGTTGGTGATGCCCTGGCCACCGCGGCCGGTGCGGCGATATTCATAGGCCGATGACAGCTTGCCATAGCCGTTGGCGCACACGGTCAGGATGAACTGTTCGCGCGCCGCGAGTTCGGCCATGCGGTCGGCGTCGAGCGTCGATTCATTCTCGTTATCTTTCCAAGGCGCGGCGCGCAGATAGGCGTCGCGTTCTTCACTGTCGGTGCCGACGCGGTGGAGGATCGAGAGCGAGATGACCTCGTCGCCAGCGCCCAGGCGCATGCCGCGGACACCGGTCGAATTGCGGCTCTGGAATTCGCGGACATCGTCGCCGGCAAAGCGGATCGCCTTGCCCTGCTGCGTTGCAAGCAGCACATCGTCGCTTTCGTCGAGCAGCGCGACGCCGATCAGCCGGTCGTCCTCGTCCTCGCCTTCGAACTTCATGGCGATCTTGCCGTTCGAGGGGACGTTGGTGAAGGCGTCCATGCTGTTGCGCCGCACGCTGCCCTTTGCCGTGGCGAACATGACGTGGAGCTTGCCCCATTCGGCCTCGTCCTCGGGCAGCGGGAGAACGGTCGAGATCGTCTCGTCCTTGCCGAGCGGCAGCAGATTGACCATCGGGCGGCCGCGCGTTGCGGGGCCACCCTCGGGGAGGCGCCACACTTTCATCCGGTACACTTTGCCGAGGGTCGAGAAGAACAGCACCGGGGTGTGCGTCGAGGTGACGAACATCTCGGTGACGACATCCTCGTCCTTGGTCGCCATGCCGGCGCGGCCCTTGCCGCCGCGGCGCTGCGAGCGGAAGCTGTCGAGGGTGGTGCGTTTGATATAGCCGTCCATGGTGACGGTCACGACCATCTCTTCGCGCTCGATCAGATCTTCGTCGTCGATGCCGTCGGCGGCGGGGGCAAGCTGGGTGCGGCGCGGTTTGGCGAATTCGTCGCGGACCGCGATCAACTCTTCGCGCATGACGGCGTAAAGCTTTTCACGGTCGGCAAGGATCGCAAGCAACCCCTCAATCTCGTCCGCCAATTCTTTGAGTTCTTTGGCAATATCGTCACGTCCGATCGCCGTCAGGCGGTGCAGGCGGAGGTCGAGGATCGCCTTGACCTGAACTTCGGACAGGCGATAGCTCGAGCTGGCGTCCATCTCGCCGTCGATCGCTTCGACGAGGCGGATATAGGGGGCGATGTCGCCGATCGGCCATTCGCGGGCGAGCAATGCGTCTCGCGCCGCCGCCGGGCTGGACGAACCACGGATGATGCGGACGACTTCGTCGAGATTGCTGACCGCGACGACGAGGCCAAGCAAGATATGGGCGCGATCGCGCGCCTTGTTCAATTCGAACTTGCAGCGGCGCGTGATCACTTCCTCGCGGAAGTCGATAAACGCCGACAGGATCGTCTTCAGCCCCATCATTTCGGGGCGGCCGCCGCGGATCGCGAGCATGTTGGCGGGGAAACTCGACTGCGCCGGGGTGTGGCGCCACAGCTGGTTGAGCACGACCTCAGCGGTCGCGTCGCGCTTGAGCTCGATGACGACACGGACGCCCTCGCGATTTGATTCGTCGCGAATGTCGGAAACACCCTCGATGCGCTTGTCGCGCGCCGCTTCGGCGATCTTTTCGACCAGCCCGGACTTGCCGACCTGGAACGGAATCGACGTCAATACAATCGACTGGCGGTCGTTCCTGCCTTCTTCGATGATGTGCGTCGCGCGCATCATCACCGATCCGCGGCCGGTGGCATAGGCATTGCGCGCGCCGCCCTGACCCAGCATCAGCGCGCCGGTCGGGAAATCGGGACCGGGGATGATCGCCATCAATTCGTCGAGGGTGATTTCGGGGTTGTCGATCGTCGCGAGCGTTGCGTTGATCACTTCGCCCAGATTATGCGGCGGGATGTTGGTCGCCATGCCGACCGCGATGCCGCCAGCGCCGTTGACGAGCAGATTGGGGTAGCGCGCGGGCAGGACGGTGGGTTCGGATTCCGAACCGTCATAGTTCGGTTGAAAATCGACGGTGTCCTTGTCGAGATCGCCGAGCAGCATGTTCGCGACCTTCGCGAGGCGCGATTCGGTGTAGCGCATCGCCGCCGGCGGATCGGGATCCATCGAGCCGAAATTACCCTGACCATCGACGAGCGGCACGCTCATCGACCAGTCCTGCGTCATGCGCGCGAGGGCGTCGTAGATCGAACTGTCGCCATGCGGGTGATATTTACCCATCACGTCGCCGACAATACGCGCCGATTTGCGATAGGGGCGGCCCGCGACATAGCCGCTTTCATACGCCGAATAGAGGATGCGCCGGTGCACCGGCTTCAGCCCGTCGCGCACGTCGGGCAGCGCGCGGCTGACGATCACGCTCATCGCGTAATCGAGGTAGCTTGTCTTCATTTCGTCGACGATGTTGATCGGCGAAATACCGTCCTCGGACGGCGGCGTCGGCGTATTTTCTTCGGTCAAGACCCGGCCTTTTTTCTGCTTTTCGGGAGGTGGGTTTTTCCTAGCCCATGGAGCAGGGAAAGGCCAGCGATTCGGTCGGTTTTCAGGGAATGATTTCGCTGCCGTCCCACGCGAAAATCCGGCCGGTTTCGGCGGCTGTCAGCGCATCGATCGTCCGCAGCAGATTGGCGGCGGCGGTTGGCGCCGTGGTCAGGTTTCCGGCGGGCAGCGCGCGCTGGAATGGCGCCGACAGGCCGGTATCGACGGTGCCGGGATGCAGCGCGACGACAAGGGCGTCCGGATTGCGCCGCGCCTCGGCAATCGCAAAGCCGCGGACCAGCTGGTTGAGCGCGGCTTTCGAGGCGCGATAACTGTACCAGCCGCCGGTTCTATTATCGCCAATGCTGCCAACCCGCGCCGACAACATGGCCAGCACGGTGCGCCCACTGCGCGGCATGAGCGGCAGGAAATATTTGGCAACGAGCGCGGGGCCGACCGCGTTCACGGCGAAATTGCGCGCCATCCAGTCGGGGTCGATGTCGGCCAGCCGCCGTTCGGGATGCTGCCCGTCGGCGTGGAGCAGGCCGGTGGCGACGATCACCAGTCGCGGCGGCGGCCCGCCGTGGGCAACCAGCGCTGCTGCGGCGGCCACCGATGCCTCGTCGGTGATGTCGATCGCTTGCGCCGCGGGGAATGCGCGCGCGAAAGCGTGGATGACGTCATGGCGGCCATTGGCGTGCAGCGCGTCGACGAGCGCGGCGCCGATACCGCCCGAAGCCCCGATAATCACTGCTGATCCGCGATCCGTCACACTGGCGCGGTATCACGCGCGATCGCTACGCGACAAGCGATGCTTGCCAAACCGGTTCGGCACCATATGACGGTGAGCCGTGGCTTCTCAACATCATTGCGCCCGCCGATGGCCCTGATTGCGCTGATCGGCGCCAGCGAAGCCTTGCCCGATGGCGGGTTGCGCGCGCTTGTCACGGTGGCCGGCGAAACGCTGATCGAGCGGCAGGCCGCGCGGTTGGCCGATGTCGGGGTGACCCAGATTGCGGTCGCGGTCGGTGCGGTACCCGCCGACTTGCTCGCCACCTGCGACCGCATCCGCCGCCGCGGATTGAAAGTGACCCCGGTGCGCGCGGCGGCAGACCTGATGGGGCTGGTGCAGGGCGATGACCGTATCATCCTGGTCGCCGACGGGCTGCGCGCCGGCGGGACGCATTATGCGGCGATCGCCAAGCCCGGCGCGCCAGCGATCCTCGTCACCGGCGACACGCCGTTGACGCAGGGGTTCGAGCGGATCGACGCGACGCGGCGCTGGGGCGGGCTGGCGTCGATTTCGGAACCGATGGTCGCCGAACTCGCTGCGATGCCCGGCGAATGGGACATGATGCTGACCCTCCTGCGGCTCGCGGTGCAGGCGGGATCGCGGCGGCTTTATTGCGAACCGGCGCTGTTCGAACAGGGCGAGATCGCGATCGTCACCGATCGGCCGACGGCGGCATTGATCGAGCAATCCAGCCTGCAACAGGTCGAATATGGCGGGATGGGATTTGGCCGGTCGGCGATCATGATGCCGCTGATCCGGCTCGCGGGTCCGTTGCTGGTCAAATCGCCGACCACGGCGCGCTACCTCCCCTATCTAACCGCCTTTCTCTGGCTGGCGGTTGCGGGGCTGGCGGCGAGCGGGCTGGCAGCAGCGGGGGCGCTGGTCGCGATCCTGGGCGGACTGGGCCTGACCGCAATGCGCTTTCTATCGGCGTTTCGCGCCGAAAGTGCGGCGCAAGACCGGGTGCGCGACGTCATTCGCACGTTCGCATGGATCTTGCTCGCAGTCTTTCCTTGGCTGGTCTCGCTGACAGGACCGGGACACCGGATGCCGCTGTTTTCCGAAGCAGCATTGGCGCCATGCCTTGCCGCGACGATCCTGCTCGCGCGGTCGTTGTACGAGGATTCAGGCGAGCGGCGTCGCTTCCACTGGCTGCTTCCCGATGCCGATCAGGCGTGGATCATGCTGGCGCCCGCGCTGCTGTTCGGTTTCGCTTCGTTGATGTTCGCGATCCTGCCGCTGCTCGCGCTGCTGCAAATTCTGCTCTGGCTGCGCTTGGCGCGGCGCCCGGAAGCGCGCTAATACAAAGCGCTTCAAGGTTTAGCGCGTATTAACGCCATCCTGCTATTCGCGATCGTGCATGACTGACTCCGTCTCCTCGTCCGGCATCGATCCGCTGTCAGCGCGCTTGCGCGAACTGACGGATTATCTGGCGGCGCCCGCCGCGGGGCGGCTGACCGAGGAGCAACGCGCGCTGTCGCTGGGCATTGCGCGCCGGTTGGTTGCCGATGTCGCGGCGCGGCTCGACCCCGGTATCGATCCGGCCCAATTGTGGCGCGAATGGCTGCGCGGCGGATTGCCGGGTGCCGAGCGACTGGCGCGATTCTGCTTTGCCCGCGCCGAGGAACATCGCTGGCGGGAATTGTCGGCGCAGCGCGCCAGTCCACCGCCGATCCTGACCGAGGCCGACGACGCAAGTGTGGAGGCGCCACCGGTCGGCGCGCCGCTGTCCGACATCGACCGCGCTTATCTGACGCTGCAGATCGCCGACCGGCGCCGCTTCGATGCCTTGGGACACCCCGCGTTGGCGATCGCCGACCTGGATGGTGACGTTCTGCGGGCGTTGCTGCTGGACATTGCAGCGTGGCGGCTGGCCGCGGTCAGCACCGATCAAGCGCGCGCCGCCGAGTTGGGGGAAGCGGTGCGGACAGCCACCGAGCGGCAGGCCGATGAAACGGGCATTGCCCACGCGGGTTTGGCCTATCACGACCTGTTGGGTGCCGCACTGCCCGAGGTTGCGGCGCAAGCCATTGCTCGGCACGACTGGCCGACGCTGATCGCGCTTGCCGCCGCGGCCCACCACCGCCGCTATGACGATATGGCGCTGGCGCTGCTGACGGCAGAAGCCGCAGCTCTGCCGTCGCTGCTCGCGCCGCTGCACCTCGATCGTACCGCACTGGTGCCGCTCGAAGCGTCGTTGGCGATGTTGCCGGCGCGCGCGGTCGCCGAGGACGGCGCGCGCGATTATGGCGAGTTGTTGGCGCCGGGGCGGAGCACGCGATGAGCGAGCGGATGATTCGCGGCCGGATCGACCGGTCGGGCGCGCTGGTGAGCGCCGACGCGCCGCTGCTGCGGCTGCAACAGCGCGCCGGTGCGGGGCTCGGTAAGCCGCTGGCGCTGCCGCATCTGGCGCGGCTTGTCGCGCTGGCGCAGCGGTTGCACCGCGATATCAGCCGACCCTTGCAGGCCGCTGACGATCATAGCGACATTCATGCGCTCGTCCGGATCATCCCCGACGCCGATGGCGCGAGCCTGGAGATCAGCGACTGGCGGACCCGGCCCGTCGCGCAGCCGCAAATTCCGGCGATCGACGACCATGCGGTGGTGCCGCATGGCTGGACTTGGGAATGCGATCAGCAATTGCGCATGGTGGCGCTGCGGGCGGCGGACGATGCACGCGCCATTCCCGCCGATTGGGAAGGGCGCTCGCTGTCCGAACTGTTCGAGCTGCAACCCGACACGGATGGCCGCTTTCCGGTGCTGCGCGCATTGGCGCGGCAGTCGCGGTTTACGGGCCAGCATGTGCAGGCCGACGGCCCCGCAGGTCGCACGGCGATGACGCTGGCGGGCGATGCGCTGTTCGACGCCGCCGGGCGTTTCACTGGCTTTCGCGGCGTGGCCGCGCCGACCGACGTAACGACCGAGACCGCACCGGCACCCGCCGCCCTGATGGATCCGGCTTTCGGATCGCTGCCTTTGTCCGATCCGCAATTCGGACGGCGGATCGACGGCGCGCTGCGCGGACCGCTCAGCCGGATCATCGCGACCGCCGAAACGATCTCGGGCCAGTTCGACGGACCGATCCGCGCCGATTACGCGCGGTACGCGGGCGATATTGCCCATGCGGGGCGGCATTTGCTGGGGCTGGTCGATGACCTGGCCGACTTGCAGAATATCGAGCGCCCCGGGTTCAAGGCGGCGCGTGACGAAATCGACCTGGGCGATCTGGCCCGCCGCGCGGTTGGACTGCTGGGGATGAAGGCCGAGGAAAAGGGCATCCGCATCGACGCCCCGCGCACCGACGACAAGGCTCCCGCTACCGGCGAGTTCCGCCGGGTGCTGCAGGTGCTGCTCAACCTGCTGGGCAATGCGATCCGTTACTCGCCCGACAATTCGCTGATATGGATCCGCGTGAACCGCGAAGGTGACCGCGCGATGGTCACCGTCGCCGACCAGGGACAGGGGATCGACGCCGAGCAGCAGGCGGTGGTGTTCGAGAAATTCGAGCGGCTGGGCCGCACTGACAGCGGCGGTTCGGGTCTAGGGCTATATATCGCAAGGCGCCTGGCGCGCGCAATGGATGGCGATCTGACGGTCGATAGTGCGCCGGGGCAGGGCGCGCGTTTCACGCTGAGCTTGCCGGCGCGGGATGTCGCTTAGGCGGCGGTGTCGCTTTTGGGGTGGGAAGCTGCCCTCATATCTTCGTCACCCCGGACCTGATCCGGGGTCCATGCGGCCTTGCACCGCCTATACTTAGAGGGCGGATGGATCCCGGATCAAGTCCGGGATGACGACAATATAGGTCAGCAATTGGTCGTTAGCGGTAAAAAAAGGGGCCGCGGCACGGCCCCTTTTTCGTTTCTGGCATATGGTCCGATCAGCGCTTGTCGACCGCGACGTAGGGCCGATGCGTCGGGCCGGTGTACAGCTGGCGCGGGCGGCCGATTTTCTGGGCGGGGTCGGAGATCATTTCGTTCCACTGCGCGACCCAGCCGACGGTGCGGGCGAGGGCAAAGAGCGCCGTGAACATCGTCGTCGGGAAACCGATCGCCGACAGGATCACGCCCGAATAGAAATCGACGTTCGGGAACAGCTTCTTCTCGACGAAATAGGGGTCGTTGAGCGCCATTTCCTCGAGCTGCAGCGCGACCTCGAACACCGGGTCGTTGACCTTGAGCGCGTCGAACACTTCGCGCACGGTTTTCTGCATCACGGTCGCGCGCGGGTCGTAGTTTTTATAGACGCGATGGCCAAAGCCCATCAGGCGGAACGGATCGTCCTTGTCCTTGGCGCGCGCAATATATTCGGGAATTCGTTCGGGGCGGCCGATTTCGCGCAGCATGTTGAGCGCGGCTTCATTCGCGCCGCCATGCGCCGGACCCCACAAACAGGCAATTCCCGCCGCGATGCACGCGAAGGGATTGGCGCCCGACGAGCCGGCGAGACGAACGGTCGAGGTCGATGCGTTCTGCTCGTGATCGGCATGGAGGATGAAGATGCGGTCGAGCGCGCGTTCGACGACCGGGTTCACTTCATAGGGTTCGGCGGGAACGCCAAAGGTCATGCGCAGGAAATTGCCGGTGTAGCTCAACGAATTGTCGGGATAGACGAAGGGCTGACCAACCGAATATTTATACGCCATCGCGGCGATCGTCGGCATTTTGGCGATCAGGCGGTGGCTGGCGATCATCCGCTGATGCGGATCGTGGATCTCGGTCGAATCGGGGTAGAAGGCGCTGAGCGCGCCGACGACGCCGCACATGACGGCCATCGGGTGCGCATCGCGGCGGAACCCGCGATAAAAGGTCGACAACTGTTCGTGCAGCATCGTGTGACGGGTAATCGTGGTGTCGAAGGTCGAAAGCTCGTCGGCGCTCGGCAGTTCGCCATTGAGCAGCAGGTAGCAGACTTCCATGAAGCTGGAATTTTCGGCGAGGTCGCCGATCGCATAGCCGCGGTGAAGCAGAACGCCTTCGTCGCCGTCGATATAGGTCAGGTTGGATTCGCAGCTTGCGGTCGAGGTGAAGCCGGGGTCGTAGGTGAAGGCGCCGGTCTGCGCATAGAGCTTGCGAATGTCGATGACGTCGGGGCCCACTGTTCCTGACAGGACGGGGCTGTCGACGGTGGTGTCGCCCAGGGTAATTTTTGCGGTCTGATCGGTCATATTATTTTCCCTGTTCTGACGGCGGAGAGAGAATGGCTACGCCCCTGCCGGATAATGTTGCGCTGCGTCAAGTCGCGCCAGACTGACATCACGTCCGAGCAACAACAGCACGTCGAAAATCCCTGGGGAAACGGTTCGGCCGGTTAGTGCAGCGCGTAATGGTCCAGCCAATTTTCCGAGCCCCAATTCGGCGGCTTCGGCCTCGGCCCGCACGGCTGCATCCAGCTCTTCTGTCGTCCATTGGTCCAACCCGCGCAGCCGCTGCGTCACGGCAGCCAGCAAGCCTTCGGGTGAGGCCTTTAGCACCTCGGCAGCCTTTTCGTCCACCGGCAACGGATCGCGCTGGAACAGGAACATCGCGCCATCGGCGATTTCGTCGAGCGTCTTGGCGCGGGGTTTGAGCGATTCCATGGCGCGGGTCAGAACCGCACGCTCGGCGGCGCCGAGTGCACGGCCGATCAGCGTCTCGACCCGCGGCGCCACCAGCGTGGCCAGCCGTTCATCGTCGGCCTCGCGCAGATAATGGCCGTTGAGATTTTCGAGCTTCTTGAAATCGAAGCGCGAGGGCGAGCGCCCGACATGCGCCAGATCGAACCACTCGGTCGCCTGGCTGCGGCTGATGATCTCGTCGTCGCCATGGCCCCAGCCGAGGCGGAGCAGGTAATTGTTCACCGCTTCGGGCAGATAGCCCATTTCGTCGCGATACGCATCGACGCCCAGCGCGCCGTGGCGTTTCGACAGTTTCGCGCCATCGGCGCCGTGGATCAGCGGGACATGCGCATAGACCGGTTCGCGCCAATTCATCGACCGGATCAACGCGAGCTGGCGAAAGGCATTGTTGAGATGGTCGTCGCCGCGAATGACGTGGGTGACGCCCATATCATTGTCGTCGACGACGACGCTGAGCATGTAGGTCGGCGTCCCGTCGCTGCGCAGCAGGACAAAATCGTCAAGCTCGGCGTTCTGGACGGTGACCTCGCCCTGGACTTTGTCGGCGATCGTCGCTGCGCCTTCCTGCGGCGCGCGCAGGCGGACGACGTGCGGAATCGACGGGTCGCCGTCGTTTCGGTCGCGCCACGGGCTGCGAACGCGGAAGGGCAGGCGCTTTTCCTGCGCCTCGGCGCGCATCGCGGCGAGTTCGTCCTGGGTCAGGTAACAGCGATAGGCTTCGCCCTTGGCGAGCAGATCGGCCGCGACCTCGGCATGGCGGGGGGCGCGGGCGAATTGAAACACCGTTTCGCCGTCCCAGTCGAGATCGAGCCATTGCATGCCGTCGACGATCGCATCGATCGCGGCATCGGTCGATCGCGCCCGGTCGGTGTCTTCGATCCGCAGCAGGAATTTGCCGCCGTGGTGGCGCGCGAACAGCCAGTTGAACAGCGCGGTCCGTGCGCCGCCGATGTGCAGGAAACCCGTTGGCGAGGGGCGAAACGCGTCACCACGTCGGTGCCGGTTGCCTCGGAGGTCGCTGCGGTCAAACTGGTTCCAATATCGGTTGCCACCAAGGCCTCTTTCACTCACTTTGCCCGCGCCAGGAAAGCATGGCGGGACGGGGATTGGGGGCAGCCCCTAGCATGGCGACAAGGCAGCTTCAAACGTCGATTTCCGGGCGCTGGACGCGGGTCCGGCGCAACCTGATCGATACACTGGAGGCGCGGCTGGAGGTCGAGCGCGAGCGGATCGCGTTGTGGCTGCCCGTCGCGCTGGGTGCCGGGATTGCACTGTGGCTGGCATTGCCGACCGCGATGCACTGGATCGGTGCGCTGCTGGCACTCGCGGCGGGTCTGCTGGCGGGATTGTTGCTCGGGTGGCAGACCCGGTCCGGCCGGGCGATCGCCATCGGCTGCGCCGTGATCGCCGCCGGGAATGCTGCTGATCTGGGGCCGCGCGCTGTGGGTGGCCGCGCCGGTGCTGGCGCATCCGGTGACCACCAGTTTTCGGCGCAGATCGAACGCGTCGATGCACAGCCAGCGCGCGGGCAGGTGCGGTTGATCGTCCGTCCGCACGCCCGCGCCGACCTGCCGCCGCAGCTGCGCCTGACCGCGACCGACGATCAGGCCGCGATGCTGTTGCCCGGCGAGCGGATCGGGTTGCGGGCGCGATTGATGCCGCCGCCGACGGCCAGCCTGCCGGGGGGCTATGATTTTGCGCGGCGGGCGTGGTTCGACGGGTTGGGCGCGGTCGGGACGGTGATCGGCAGTATCGCACGGACGTCCGGGGCCGATAAAGCGCAGCCGCCGCTGCGTCCGCGTTTGACGCGGCATATCCACAGCCGGGTCGAAGGATCGGCAGGCGGTGTCGCTGCGGCGCTGGTCACCGGTGACCGCGGCGCGATCAGCGAAGCCGACGACGAAGCGATGCGGAGTAGCGGGCTGGCGCATCTGCTGTCGATCAGCGGGCTGCATGTCACTGCGGTCGTGGGTTTCACGATGCTGCTTGCGATGCGGCTGCTGGCTCTCAGTCGGCGGCTGGCGCTGCGTGGCTGGGTCTTGCCGCTTGCCGCCGCCGCCGCGGCGCTGGCGGGCGGCGGTTATACTTTACTCGCCGGGGCCGAGGTGCCGACGCTGCGGTCCTTTATCGCCTCGCTACTGGTGCTGGTCGCGTTTCTGCTCGGGCGCGAAGCGTTGACGCTGCGGCTGGTGGCGGCGGGCGCGCTGCTGGTCATGCTGTGGCGGCCCGAGGCGCTGGCGGGGCCGAGTTTTCAGCTGAGTTTTGCCGCGGTGACGGCGATCGTCGCGCTGCACGAGAGCCGCTGGATGAAGGCATATGTCGCGCGGCGCGAGGAACCATGGGCGTTCCGGTTGGGTCGCGGCATCGGCGCCCTGATCCTGACCGGGCTGGTGGTCGAGGCGGCGCTGGCCCCGATCGCGCTGTTCCATTTCCACAAGGCCGGACTTTATGGCGCACTGGCCAATGTCATCGCGATCCCGCTGACAACTTTTGTCGTCATGCCCGCCGAAGCGCTCGCGCTGCTGTTCGACAGTGTCGGACTGGGGGCACCCTTCTGGTGGATCGCCGAGCAGGCGCTGAAGGCGCTGATTGCGCTGGCGCACTGGGTGGCGGGTGCGCCCGGCGCGGTTGCCACATTGCCGGTCTTTCCTCCGTGGGGCTTCGCGCTCGCGATATTCGGCGGGCTGTGGATCTTGCTGTGGAAGACGCGTTGGCGCCGCGCTGGCGTCGTCCCGCTCGCCATCGGCATGGTGACGCTGCTTGCGCAGCCGCGTCCCGACTTGCTGATCACTGGCGACGGCCGCCATATCGCTGCGGCGCGGCCCGACGGCGGCTATGCGCTGCTACGCGACCGCGCGGGCGATTATATCCGCGATACGATGGCCGAAGCCGCGGGGGTCGATACCCCGCTGTTGGCGCTGGCCGATCTCAACCATGTCGAATGCAATCGCGATTTCTGTCGCTGGCGCCAGGGAGAGGGCGCCGACCGCCATGTCGTCTTGGCCTCGCGCGGGCTCGACCGGATCGACGGCGCGGACATGGCCGCGGCCTGTGCCGCGGCTGATATCGTGATCAGCGACCGCTGGTTGCCGCGCGAATGCGCCGGCCGCTGGTTGACGATCGATCGCGACAGCCTGGCCGAAACCGGCGGGCTCGCGCTCTACCTCGATGACCCGCCTTTGGCCGTCGCCACGCTGCGCGCCGGCGACGCGCATCCGTGGCGTCAGCCGCAGCAGCTTAGTGGTAACGACGAAGCAGTCCCGACAGGCGCCCTTGCACGATGACGCGATCGGCGGGGTAGCGCTGGGGCTCATAGGCGCTGTTTGCGGGATCGAGCCGGATCATCGGACCTTCGCGGCGGAAATATTTCAGCGTCGCATCCTGCCCGTCGACGAGCGCGACGACGATATCGCCCTCACGCGCGGTGTTGGCTTTCTGGATCAGCGCATAATCGCCGTCGAAAATACCAGCCTCGACCATCGAGTCGCCCGACACTTCGAGCGCATAATGCTCACCCGAACCGAGCAGCGCGGCGGGGACCGAGAGGTTATTATGTTCCTCGAATGCTTCGATCGGGACACCGGCGGCAATCTTGCCGTGCAGCGGCACTTCGACGATATCGTTGGCAGCGATCGGCCGCATCGCGGGGGCGGGCTTGCGCAACGGCACGACATTCTCGCGCGGCGGCGCGGCGACCGTCTTGCCTTCGGGTAGCTTGATGACCTCAAGGGCGCGCGCGCGATTGGGGAGGCGGCGGAGAAAACCGCGTTCTTCCAAAGCGCTTATCAGGCGATGTATGCCCGATTTCGATTTCAGCCCCAGCGCTTCCTTCATCTCCTCGAACGACGGCGAAATGCCGCTCGCGTCGAGCTTTTGCTGAATGAAATGGAGCAACTCATGCTGCTTGGCGGTCAACATCGATCATCCTCCGTCAGGACCAGAACCGGACATAATGAGAACGATAGTGGAACAGAGCGGGACTTGTCAAGCGATGACGACATAGTCTGCCATGTCGCCCGCGTCGCGCGGCGGCGCGGCGATGTCACGGATCAGCAGCGCGTTCGCCGCGGCCAGCGGCAGCGTCATGCCGCTGTCCTGGCCGATGAGGGGGGGTGAGCCGTCCGTTTTCGAGTCGCGCGCGCAGATAGTCGCGGCGCCCGCCGCCGCCGTCCAAGGCCGTCGTTAGCGGCGCCTGATGGATCGCGGGGAGCGGATCGCGCGCGCCAGCGAGGTGGCGGACGAGCGGGAGCAGGAACAGCGTCGCGGTGACGAAGGCCGACGAGGGGTTGCCGGGCAGGCCAAGCAGGACGGCATCGCCGATCGTCCCGGCGATCAGCGGCTTGCCGGGGCGCATCGCGATCTTCCAGAAATCGATGCGGCCGCCCGCATCCAGCAGCGAACCGCGGACATGGTCATGATCACCGACCGAAGCGCCGCCGACGGTGACGATGACGTCGTGACGTCGCGCCAGATCTTTCAAAACCTTGGTTAGTATCGCGCGGTCATCACGGATATGGTGCGGCAGGCTGACGACCGCGGGTTCGCCAGCGAGAAGTGCCGACAGCATCGGGCTGTTGCTGTCGGGGATCTGCCCCGCGGACAGCGGCCGTCCGGCCTGGACGAGTTCGTCGCCGGTGGTGAGGATCGCGACGCGTGCGCGGCGACCGACCGCGAGCTGTTCGGCGCCGCTCATCGCGGCGGCGGCGATCGCCCCCGGGGTCAGGCGGGTTCCTGCGGAGAGCAGGCAATCGCCCGCGGCGAAATCGCTCGCGCGGGCGCGGATATGGCGGCCGCGCGAGCCGGGGCCGTCGCCTGTCAGGGTTAGTGCGGCGCCTTCGGCAGCGACATCTTCCTGCACGATGATGGTGTCGGCGCCTTGTGGAACGATCGCGCCGGTGAAGATGCGCACTGCTTCGCCTGTGCCCACGGCTCGTTCCGGCGCCGCTCCGGCGGCGCTTTCGCCGACGACGGTCCACGGGCCGGGGAGGTCATCGAAGCGGATCGCATAGCCGTCCATGGCCGATAATGGCGCGGCGGGCTGATCGCGCTGGGCGATGACATCATTTGATGTGTAGCGGCCAAAGCATTCGGAAAACGATATTTTTTCGGGAAGCAGCGGGTCGTGCAGCGCCAGCAGCCGCGTCTGCGCCTCTTCGACCGGCAGCGGCGCGCTCATTCGGCGCGCCAGTCGCCCGAACGGCCGCCGCTTTTTTCGAGCAGGCGGATGTCGCCGATCACCATCGCGCGGTCGAGCGCCTTCGCCATGTCGTAAAGCGTCAGCAGCGCGACCGACGCAGCGGTGAGCGCCTCCATCTCGACCCCGGTCGGGCCGGAGGTTGCGGCGGTGGCGGTGACAGCGATGCCTTTGGCTTCCCATGCAAAGTCGACCCCGACTTTGGTCAGCGCCAGCGGGTGGCACAGCGGGATCAGATCGGCCGTTCGTTTCGCAGCCATGATCCCGGCGATGCGCGCGGTCGACAGCACGTCGCCCTTGGGCGCGTTGCCGCCACGGATCGCATTGAGCGCGTCCGCCGACATGGTGATGCGACCGCTGGCAACGGCGCGGCGCTGGGTCACGGGCTTGGCGCCGACATCGACCATGTGCGCGGCGCCGGTGTCATCGAGATGAGTCGGTTTGAGGGTCATGGCGGGAGCGAAGCAAGGTGGCGTGGGAAAGGCAAGGGGAGATAGCGGTGGAGGCGGCTTGGTCGATGCCATCTCGAAAGTCGGCGTTGAGACGGATCACATGCTCATATTGATGGACGCACGTTCCGAGCGATTTCATCGAGGTGAGGCGCCCATGTTCCACAGCAGCCGCCAAGGATATCAATTTGAGGAAAGCGTTGCGCCAAGGCGCCCATGCGTTGGCCGAGGTCAACTGGATCGCCATCTTCGATATGGCCTAACTTGCAGAGGTCGATCTTGTCCTTCGCGCTCGCGTTCGGCCGCAGACTGCGAAGTCTCTTGCTCCAATCGCCCGGTTCAAGTGCGGGTTCGAATTCGATCGGGTGCGAGCAGTTGATGCCGTAGAAATCCGGTCTCGCGTCGCCCGCTTCCTTATCCACCTGTTCGATGGCTTCTTTCAGGCTCGGGCCTGATTTGAGGCGATGGTTGCTGTCCAGCGTAAAGGATATGCCAATCGGCAGACCAATCCGTGCGGCCGCACGCGCGACGCCCAGCGCCTCCGGGACGTTGTTAAAGGTAGCCGCCCAGACAAAATCCACGTTCGCACGTTGGTGCACTTCAAGCTGAAACGCGTGATAATCTTCCGCTTCGTCGGCGGTTATTGTTTGGTTGAGTGAATAGGCGTCGCCACGTGGACCGACCTGACCACCAATCAGAATGGCAGGGATCTGTGCGGCATAAGATCGTGCAACGTCGCGCAGGAAGTCGATCGACTGTTCGATGGCATCGGCGAGCCTGTCGCGTGAATAGCCGAGCTTTGCGCCCCAGTCCGGACTGCCGCGGTAGTCAAGGCCCGAAAGCATCGCGACAAAGCCATGCTCGGCAGCGACGTCGAGCACGCGGCTGTACATATCCTTCAGAGCGGCCATCGCTTGGTCGTTGGCAAGCAACGGATACATGGCAAATTCGGGGAGATCGTAGCCGTGACGATACTGAATCTCGGTCTCTTGGCCGCCTTCGGTCAAATAAAAGATACCGTCGCGATGAGGAGCAAATCCAGCCATTGCCATTTCTCTCTGGTTAAGAGGCAGGAATATATCCGTTTCGTGCCAAAATTTAAAGGATCATCCTGTTTGTCGGTGCCAATCCCGGCAAAGGTTTAAATATCCCCTTTAATCGGTTACTTGGTGTGCGGCGCAATACCGATCACTCGTTTCGATATGGCGCGATGGCCGGAATCGACCAAAGTCTGCCGTCGCTCACCGCGAAGTCGGGGGCGGCTGACGGTTTACGCAGCGGAGCAGGAAAAGGCCGCTTGCGGCCCCCGCCTTCGCGGGTGCGATGATAAAGGGCGAAGGTCCGGTCGCCCACCCCCTAAGGGGACATCAGCCCTCGAGCAGCGCCTTGGTTGCCGCTGTGACGTCAAGCTGGCGCATCAGGCTTTCGCCAACGAGGAAGGTTTTCACGCCGCTGGCCGCGAGGCGCTGGCAGTCGGCGTGGGCGGCGATGCCGCTTTCTCCGACCAGCAGCGTACCCGTGGGAACCAGCTTGGCGAGGCGTTCGGTGACGCCGAGATCGGTTTCGAAGGTGCGCAGGTCGCGGTTGTTGACGCCGATCAGGCGCGATTGCAGCCGGGTCAGCGCGCGGTCGAGTTCGGCCTCGTCGTGGACTTCGACGAGCACATCCATGCCGCGGTCGATCGCGGCGGCCTCGATCTCTTGCATTGCGCCGTCGTCGAGTGCGGCGACGATGATCAGGATCGCATCGGCGCCGATCGCGCGCGCTTCGGCGACCTGCCAGGGGTCGATCATGAAATCCTTGCGCAGCGCGGGAAGGGCGCAGGCGGCACGTGCGGCGACGAGATAATCTTCGTGGCCCTGAAAATAGGGGGCATCGGTCAGCACCGACAGGCAGGCCGCACCGCCTGCTGAATAGGCGCGGGCGTGGTCGGCGGGGTTGAAATCGCCCCGGATCAATCCCTTGGAAGGCGAGGCTTTCTTGATCTCGGCAATTAGAGCGAAGCCGCCCGCGTCGATTTTTGCCTGCAAGGCGGCGTGGAAGCCGCGCACCGGGCCGGCGTCGATCGTGTCGAGGTCGGTGAGCGAGCGCAGCGCGCGGCGCGCGGCGACTTCTTCGGCCTTGGTGGCCAAAATCTGGGTCAGCTTGTTCATTTATAGGCGATCCAGCAGTTGAGGAGCGCGTTGGCGAGCCCCTTGTCGATCGCTTCGGCGGCCTCCTCGACGCCGTCTGTCAGCGTTGCGGCGGCGCCCGCAATGACGAGCGCTTCGGCGGAGTTGTACAAAACCGCATCGCGATAGGCGCCGGGTGTGCCCTGCAGCAGTTCGCGCAGTGCGTTCGCATTGTGCGCCGCATCGCCGCCCCGGATGGCCTCGATCGGGTGGGTCGGCAGATCGGCATCGGCGGCGTGGCTGCGCTGCATGAATACGCCTTCGGCATTGACCACCGCCACCTCGTTGCCGCCCGCGAGCGAGAGTTCGTCGATGCCTTCGTCGCCGGAGACGACGCGCGAATGGTCGGTGCCGAGCCGGTGCAGTGCCTCGGCGTAAACAGGGACATAGCCGGGCCGCGCGATGCCGATCAACTGGCGGGTGACGCGCGCGGGGTTGGCGAGCGGCCCCATCAGGTTGAAGATGGTGCGGCGGGCAAGCTTTTGACGGATCGGCTGGATGCGCTTCATCGCCGGATGGTGGTTGGCGGCGAAGAGGAAACAGATGCCGAGATCGGCGAGGGTGGCTTCGGCAAGGCGCCCCGCGCGCTCCATGTCGAGGCCGAGCACTTCGAGCGTGTCGGCGGCGCCGGATTTTGACGAAGCCGCGCGATTTCCGTGCTTTGCGACAGGTACTTCGCATGCAGCCACGACGATCGCCACGGCGGTCGAGACGTTGAGCGTGTGGTGGCCGTCGCCGCCGGTGCCGCACACGTCGATCGCGCCGACGGGGGCATCGATGGGGAGCAGCCGGTCGCGTAGCGCCTGCGCCGCGGCAGCGATTTCAACCATGGTTTCGCCGCGATCGGACAGCGCGGTGAGGAATTGGGCGATCTCGTCCTCGCTGGTCCGCGCGTCGAGGATGTCGGCGAACGCCTGCGCCGCTTCGTCATGATCGAGCAAATGCGCGGGATCGGGCAGCGGGCCGAAGCGGCTCATGCGGCTTGCCGCGCCGCGACAGGCAGCCCGGCGATGGCCATGAAGTTGGCGAGCATCGCATGGCCATGTTCGGTCGCGATGCTTTCGGGGTGGAACTGGACGCCGTGGATCGGCAGCTCGGCGTGCCGGAAACCCATGACCGCGCCGTCGTCGCTGGTCGCGTTGATGATCAGACAGTCGGGAATATCAACGACTTCCAGGCTGTGATAGCGCGTCGCCTGAAACGGCGAGGGCAGGCCGGCGTAGAGCCCGCTGCCGTCGTGGCACACCGGCGACGTCTTGCCGTGCATCAGATGGCCGCGCTGGACGGTGCCGCCGAAATGCTGGCCGATCGCCTGATGGCCGAGACAGACGCCGAGCAGCGGGCGCTGGGCGTCGGCGCAGGCGGCGACGAGGTCGAGGCTGATCCCCGCCTCGTTCGGGGTACAGGGACCGGGCGAGATCAGGATCGCATCGGCGCCGCTGGCCAGCGCCTGCGATGCGGTCAGCGCGTCGTTGCGCTCGACGCGCACGTCGGCGCCCAGCTCGATCAGATAATGAACGAGGTTGAAGGTGAAGCTGTCGTAATTGTCGATGACGAGGATCATGGGGTGGCCCGTAACGATTTTGGGGTGGCGGGGGAAGGGATAGAAGCTTTTCGACCCGCAAACCAAACTTCGTCATTCCCGCGAAAGCGGGAACCCAGCGCGCGAACGTCGTAACTGGAACCCGCTTTTGTGGGAATGACGATTAGGTGGCTTACCGGGCCATCAGCTTCGCCAGATCGTCTTTCCAGAACTTGGCCCAGGTGTGGGTGCTGTGGCCTTTGGTTTCGGGGCTCGCGGGGATCAGGATGAACCGCGTCGTTTTCATCCGCGCCACTGCCTTTTCGGTGATGCCGTAGGCGGGCGGGTTGATGAAATCATCGGCCGAGTTGATCCACAGCGTCGGGACATTGATCTTTTCGAGATTGGACCAAGGATTATAGGTTCGCGAGCTATCAAGCTGATAAATCACGTCATTGGCGTCATTGCGACCAAAGGTGCGGGCAAAGGCTTCGTCCTTGTATTTCTCGGCCGCCGCGCGCGTCGGATATTGGACCTGCAACGCATAGGGATTGGCGCCCGCGATCATCGAAAGCGCGGCGGCGGTGCGTAATCCCGCGGCGGGCGCTGTGGTATAATTGCCGTCCTGCCACAGCGGATCGGCCTTGATCGCGTCGATCGACAGCGTGCGCCACATCCGGTTCTGCCCCGCAATCTCGACCGGCAAGCATGCAAAAGGGGCGAGTTTTTCGGCGAAACCGGGGTAGGTCTCCCCCCAGACGAAGGCATGCATGCAACCCATGGAAGTGCCAAGGATCAGTTTGAGCTTTTTCACCCCGAGCTTTTCCGTGAGCATCCGGTGCTGCGCGGTGACCATGTCGTCATAGTCATATTTGGGGAATGCCATTCGCATCCCGTCGCTGGGCTTCGACGAGCCGCCGTGGCCGATATTGTCGGGCAGGATGATGTAATATTTCGCGGTATCGAGCAGCTGGCCGGGGCCGAACAGCTCGCCGGCGAATTGCGGCTGGAAAAATTGTTTGCCGGTGCCGCCGGTGCCGTGGAGGATCATGACCGCATTGGTGACATGGCCCTGTTTGTCGCGCTGCGGGGTGCCGAGGGTGGTGTAGTGCATTTTGAGTTCGGGCAGTTTTTCGCCGCTAGTGAAGCTGAAATCCTTGAGGATCGCATCGCCCTCGACGGCGCCTGCAGGGGTTTGGGCGTGGGCAGGAAGGCTGGCAAGCAGCAGGGCGAGCGGGGCAAGAGCTTTGTGCATGGCGGGAAGGCTAGCGCACGCCCGGTTCAGGTCAAGCTATTGCCCATATCCCGGCGTCACGGCCAACCGCACCGCCTCGCGCGCTGCCGCGAACAGCGCGCCGGCCTTGGCTTCGCACTCGCGCTGTTCATAGGCGGGGTCGCTGTCGGCGACGATGCCCGCGCCGGCTTGGACATGCATTTCGCCATCTTTGACGATCGCGGTACGCAGCACGATGCAGCTGTCCATATTGCCGTCGGGAGCAAAATAGCCGACGCCGCCAGCATAAGGCCCGCGGGCGTCGGCTTCGAGTTCGGCGATGATCTGGCAGGCGCGCACCTTTGGGGCGCCGCTGACGGTTCCGGCGGGAAAGCCCGCGAACAGCGCGTCGATCGCGTCCTTGTCGGGGGCGATGCGGCCGATGACGTTCGACACGATGTGCATGACGTGGCTGTAGAATTCGACGGTGTAGCTGTCGGTCACAACGACGCTGCCACCGATAGCCGCTCGCCCGACGTCGTTGCGACCAAGATCTAGCAGCATCAGATGTTCGGCGCGTTCCTTGGGATCGGCGAGCAGCGATTCGCGGTTCTCGACATCTTCGGCGCTGGTGCGGCCGCGCGGCCGGGTTCCGGCGATGGGGCGGATCGTGATCTCGCCATCGCGGACACGCACGAGGATTTCGGGCGACGATCCGATCAAGGCAAAGCCGGGGAGGTCGAGAAAATAGAGGAAGGGCGAGGGATTGATGCGGCGAAGCGCGCGATACAGGTCGAACGGCGGCAGGTCGAACGGGGTCGAGAATCGCTGCGACAGCACGACCTGAAAAATGTCGCCTGCCGCGATATAATCCTTGGCCGCCGCGACCATTGCCGCGAATTGCGCCGGGGTTGTTGCGGCGTTCGGCCCGATGTCGGCGGGCTGCGCGGCGGTGACGGCGCGGTCGGCGTGCGCGCTGGCGCTCGTCAGGCGCGCAGCGATGGTATCGAGGCGGTCCTGCGCCGCCTCGAGCATACGATCGAGCGCACCATCGGCGTCGGGCCAGATCGGCGCGATCAGGAACAATTCGTCGGCGAGGCGGTCGAACACCAGGATCGTCGTCGGGCGCACGAACACCATGTCGGGGAGACCGAGCCCGGCGCCGGGCGCGCGCGGGATGCGCTCGACGAGGCCGATGGTTTCATAAGCGAAAAAGCCGACGAGCGTCGCCAGCGCCTTGGGCAAACCGTCGGGGACGTCGAACCGGCATTCGGCGACGAGGTCGCGTAGCGCCTGGAGCGCAGGAGCGGCGAGGGGTTCGAAAGCCTCGCGGTCCTGGCGCCAGTCGCGGTTGATCCGCGCGGCGTCGCCGGTGACTTCGAACATCAGATCGGGGTCGAGCCCGATCAGACTGTAACGCCCGCGCGTCTCGCCGCTTTCAACCGATTCGAGGACCCAGTCGCCGCGCCCCGGCTCGATTAGCTTGAGCGCCGCCGACACCGGGGTTTCGATATCGGCAATCAGCCGCTGCCACACGACCGCGCCGCGCCCGCCAGCCAAGGCTTCGAGCGCAGCGGCTTTGCCTTCGAGGCTCACGCCTATTCGGCGACCGGCGCGGTGCCGGTGAGTTCTTGGCGCAGCTGTTCGACCAGTTCCTTGTTGATCGTCACCCCGGCGCGGCGCCGGGCTTCGGCGGCGAGTTGTTCGATCAGTTCATTGCCAAAGGCGGGGGCGAGCGGCTGGGCGATCGCGGCGACCCGTTGCGGTTCGATCGACTTCGGATCGGGGCGCTCGACATCGGCGAGCGCGATCACCATCCAGCCGCGATTGCCGGGGATTTCGAGCGTCTTCACGCTGTTCTTTGCCATCGAGAACAGCAACGCGAGTTCGGGCGGCACCGGCTGACCATTCTGGCCAAGTTCGCCGCGGCGCCCACCGATCAGCTGGACACTGCCGATATTGGGTCCCGCGGCGGCCACGGCGGCGCCAAGGGTCTGGCCGCCTTCGACAGCCTTGGCGATCGCGCGGGCTTTGTCACGGGCGACCTTTTGCCCTTGGGCAAAGCGCCAGTCGGACAGCAGGTCGGCGCGAATCTGCGCGAACGGCGGCGGCGCCGCGGCGATGATCGATTTCACCGCATAGACCGCGAATTTCTCGTTCTCGACGAGCGTCGCGAGCTGGCCTTCGCCTTCCGAGCTGCCCTGAAATGCCTGGCTGACCAGCGGTGCGAGTTCGGGAGGCAGCGTGTAGGCGGGCTGGCCGGGAACGCGGCCGCTGGGCAGCAGCGCCGGGGTGGTGCCGAGCGTCAATTTGCGGTCGGCGGCGATTTCTTCGATCGACGCGCCGCTGTTCACGGCGTCCTGAATCATATTGTAATAATCGACGATTGCCTCGTTCGCCTTGTTCTTGGCGAGCTCGGTGCGGATGTCGGGGCTGGCGTCGGCGAGAGTTTTGGCGGGCCGCGCGGTGACGTCCTCGACACGTGCCACGCTCCAGCCGAGGCCGGTCTGAATCGGTCCGATCAAGTCGCCGCGCTTGGCTGCGAAGGCGGTCTTGGCGGCGGCGGCGGTCGCGGTTGCGGCATAGGCCGACTGCGAAAGGTCGCCGGTGGTCGAGGCTGTCAGGCCGGCGGCTTGCGCGGCGGCGGCGAGCGACGTGCCGCCGCGCACCTTTGCCGCGAGCGCGTTCGCGGTCGCCTGGTCGGGGGCGATGACCTGCGCAAAGCGGCGCGTTTCGCTCGCGGCATATTGCGCGGCATTATCCTTATAAACTTTGGCGATTTCGGCGTCGGTGACGGCCGGAACCGGCACGCTGGCGCTATCGAACTGCGCATATTGAATCACCCGCCGCTCGGGCACGGTGAATTTGGCCGCATTTTGCGTGAGATATGTTTTCAGCGCCGCATCGCCGGGATCTGCGGTGGGCGCAAATGGGCTGGCGGGGATGAAGGTCGCCTGGCCGCGGCGCTGTTCGAGCAGGAGCGCGGCATAGGGCTGCGCCATGCCCGTTGCCAGACGCGGCATCGCGCCGATCGGTGCAGCAAGCTGTTCGATCAGCAATTGCTGGCGCAAATCGCGGCGCAGCTGTGTCTCGGTCATACCATTTTCGCGCAGGAAGGATTCGAACCGCGTCTGATCGAAGCTGCCCGACACACCGGCAAAGGCGGGGATGTCGGCGATACGGCCATCGACCAGCCGCTTGCTGACGCCAAAGCCCATCGCGGTCGCCAATTGGTCGAACGCCAGCCCCTCGACCATCTGGTTGAGCACCTGGTCGAGGCCGCCCGATTCGACGAACGCCGCCATCGTCATCCCGGGCTGGTTTTGGCGCGCCTGATTATAGGCCATGCGAACGCGATCGCGCAGCTCGCCAACACCGATTTCCTCGCTGCCGACCTTGGCGACGTTGGCGCCGCCGATCCCGCCGAAGTTCGAATTGCCGGTGACATCGCCGAGCGCAAAGGCGAGGCCAACGAGCACAACGAAAGCCAGGGCGAGGAATTTGCCGATGGTCGACGAGAACATGCGGCGGATGGCAGTAATCATGGGGCGTACAGTCTTTCGGCGGGGCGCAGGGATGCGCGGATCGGCGTTGCTTTAGAGCCGCGATGGCGGTGCATCAAGGCGCGATAAGGGCTTTTCACGGCGACGTCACACCGCTTGCCTATCGCCCTTGCGCGCCGCTAGGGCTTCACCAGCAACCGGAGAGTGGGGGAGGCATAGCAATGGCACGGCGTAAATATGTGGTCGGCAACTGGAAAATGAACGGCGTGAAGGCGTCGATCGCCGACGCGCAGGCGATCTTCGCCGCGGCGGCCAACCATGCCGCGGTCGATGTTGCAATTTGCCCACCGTTCACGCTGGTTGGCGCGCTGGTCGCGGCGGCGCCGGGTGCGGCGGTCGGCGGTCAGGATTGCCACAGCGAGAATTCTGGCGCCTTTACCGGATCGGTTGCGGCGTCGATGCTGGCCGATCTGGGCGCCAGCGTGGTGATCGTCGGGCATAGCGAGCGGCGCGAAGGATGCGGCGAGGGCGATGCCGATGTGCGCGCCAAAGCCGAGGCGGGACTGAGCGCCGGATTGTCGGTCATATTGTGCGTCGGCGAGCCGCGCGAAATTCGCGAATCGGGCGGGGCGATCGATTATGTGCTGGCGCAGATTGCGGGATCGGTTCCCGATGATTTTGCCGCCGACCGGCTGGCGATCGCCTATGAACCGATCTGGGCGATCGGCACGGGGCTGGTCCCGACGGTAGGCGACGTCGCGGCGCTGCATGGTGCGATCCGCGGCGCGCTGGCGGCGCGCTTTGGCGGTGCGGCGGACGATATGCGGATCCTGTA
The DNA here is from genome assembly GCF_965279725.1 of Sphingopyxis sp. Classification (GTDB taxonomy): domain Bacteria; phylum Pseudomonadota; class Alphaproteobacteria; order Sphingomonadales; family Sphingomonadaceae; genus Sphingopyxis. The sequence goes on along the minus strand of NZ_CBDIIL010000001.1, from coordinate 18,556 downwards.
TGGCGGATCGGTCAATGGCGACAACGCCGCCGAGTTGCTGCGCGCGGGCGATGTCGATGGGGCGCTGGTCGGCGGTGCGAGCCTGACAGCGGCGAAGTTCGTCCCGATTGTTGCGGCGGCTGCGGGCCTTTAATCGACCGATATTTCCGTTTGCATCGAGCCAAGTCGAGATGCCCCCGACTTTCCGCTGGTCCGACTGGTGCCTCGACTTCGCTCGACGCGAACGGGATAGGAGGCGTGGGCAAAGCATGCTTTGGCTTGAAGCCAAGCCGCTTCATCTCTATGTGCGCCGCGGGCGCGGTCCGTGTGAGGCGGCGCAAGTTCGGGAAAATATGATGTCCAGCCTTTTCACCTTCGTGCTCGTCGTCCAGGCGCTTGTTGCCGCGGCGATGATCGGCGTCATTCTGATGCAAAAGTCGGAAGGTGGCGGCCTGGGTGTCGGGGGCAGCCCTGCAGGCCTGCTTTCGGCGCGCGGCGCGGCGGATTTCATGACCCGGGCAACAACCATCCTGGCGACGCTGTTTGTCGGCCTGTCGATCCTGCTCGCCGCGATGGCCTCGGTCGGTCGCAGCGGGTCCACGATCGACACGTCGCTGTCGAAGGCTGCGCAGACAAGCGGCGCGGCGCCGACGTCGTCGCTGACGGGTCCGGCAGCGCCCGCACAGGGCGCACCCGCCGCCGCTCCTGCCCCGGTGAGCGATGATCCGTTGGCCGCTGCCGCCGCTGCCGCGACGCAAGAAACCGCGCCGCCGCCCGCTCAGGCACCCGCCAAGCAATAATCGGAAGCTTCGGCATCCGGCAAAACCCGCGCGGCGGAAATATTTTCCGCCGTTTGCGATTCGACGGCTTGCGCCGTCCCCCTCCCGTTGAGTAAGTCTTTCCTCCCATGGCGCGGTTCATTTTTATCACCGGCGGCGTGGTCTCCTCGCTTGGCAAAGGTTTGATGGCAGCTAGCCTCGCGGCTTTGTTGCAAGCGCGCGGCTATCGCGTCCGGATTCGCAAGTTCGATCCCTATCTGAACGTCGATCCCGGCACGATGTCGCCGTACCAGCATGGCGAGGTCTATGTGACCGATGACGGCGCCGAAACCGACCTCGATCTGGGCCATTATGAACGCTTTACCGGGGTTGCGGCGCGGCAGAGCGACAATGTGACGTCGGGCCGCATTTACCGCGACATCATCACCAAGGAACGCCGCGGGGACTATCTGGGTGCAACGGTGCAGGTCATTCCGCACGTCACCGATGCGATCAAGGCGTTTGCACGCGCCGAGCTGGACGATCTCGACTTTGTTCTGTGCGAAATCGGCGGCACGGTCGGCGACATCGAATCGCTCCCGTTCATCGAGGCGATCCGTCAACTGCGTAATGAGGAGGGCCGCGACAAGACGCTGTCGGTCCATGTTACGTTGGTGCCGTACATCGCCGCCGCAGGTGAGCTGAAGACCAAGCCCACCCAGCATAGCGTACGCGAACTCGCGTCGCTTGGCGTCCAGCCGGACATTCTGCTGTGCCGCTGCGAACGCCCGTTGCCCGATGGCGAGCGCGCCAAGATCGCGCAATTCTGCAACGTGCGAAAGGAAGCGGTGATCCCCGCGCTCGACGCCGACAGCATCTATTCGGTGCCGGTGCAATATCATGGCGAAGGCCTCGACGGCGAAGTGCTGCGCCATTTTGGCCTCGTTGACGCTCCGGCACCCGACCTGTCGCGCTGGTACGACATCATGGATCGCAAACAGCATCCCGAGGGTGAGGTGACCATCGGCGTCGTCGGCAAATATGTGTCGCTGCCTGATGCCTATAAATCGCTGAACGAAGCGCTGGTCCATGGCGGCATGGCGCACCGTGTGAAGGTCAATATCCGCTGGCTCGACGCCGAAATGTTCGAGCGCGACGAAGATCTGGCCGCCAATCTGGAACCGCTGCACGGCATTCTAGTCCCCGGCGGGTTCGGCGAGCGCGGGTCCGAAGGCAAGATTTCAAGCGTGCGCTTTGCCCGTGAGCGCAACGTACCATTTTTCGGCATCTGTCTGGGGATGCAGATGGCATGCATCGAAGGCGCGCGGAACACGAGCGGCATTGCCGATGCGTCAAGCACCGAATTTGGCAAAACAGACGAGCCGGTTGTTGGTCTGATCACCGAATGGATGAGCGCCGAAGGGTTGCAACAGCGCGGCGCCAATACCGACATGGGCGGCACGATGCGGCTGGGCGCCTATGAGGCCAAGCTGTCGCCGAACAGCCATGTCGCGAGCGTTTATGGCGCGAACGACATCAGCGAGCGCCACCGTCACCGGTACGAGGTCAATGGCGCCTATCGCGAAAGCCTCGAAAAGGGCGGTCTGGTCTTTTCAGGCATGTCGCCCGATGGCATGTTGCCGGAAATCGTTGAGCGGCCGGACCATCCGTGGTTTATCGGGGTTCAGTTCCATCCGGAGCTCAAATCAAAGCCCTTCGACCCGCATCCGTTGTTCGCGGGCTTCATCGAAGCGGCGGTCAAGCAGAGCCGGCTGGTCTAAGCGGCGGTCGCATAAAGGGGTTTTAGGGGCATGGATCACGCGAAACTTGCCGAATTGCAGGGCCCTGACAGTATCTTTTCCGGCCTGTCGATTCAGGATTGGGCCGACCTCGCCGGCCGCGCAGTGCAGGTGAATTTCACCAAGGGCAAAGAGATTTTGAGCCAAGGCGATGCGGGCGACAGCCTGTTGATCCTGACCGAAGGCACTGCGAGGGTGTCGATGCTGACCGCGGGCGGGCGGGAGATTGTGCTCGCTTACGCCGAACCCGGCGCGGTGCTGGGCGAGATCGCGCTGTTAGACGGCGGCGAACGCACCGCATCGGTGGTCGCCACCAGCGCCGGCGTCGCGCTCCAGCTCGGCCGCAATGCGCTGCGCGATTTTGCCGCGAGCCATCCCGACTTCGCCTGGTCGCTGATGCAACAGCTCGCACGGCGGCTGCGCACCGCCGACCAGACGATCGAAAGCGACCGCGCCTATGCGTCGGGTCCGCGGCTCGCGCGCTATCTTAAACGCTTGATTCGCAAGGACGTCGAGGCGTCGCATCGCGTCGAGCTGAGCCAGACCGAGCTAGGCAATTTCGCAGGCATGAGCCGCGAGCACATCAACCGCCAGCTGAGGAGCTGGGAGGAATCGGGGGTCATCTCGCTCGAACAGGGACGGGTGCGGGTGCTCGATACCGATATGCTGGAGGATATCAGCGAGAGCGAGGGGTAGAAGGCGGCCGAAGCCGACCCTGTCCTCATCGTCATCCCGGACTTGATCCGGGATCCACTGCCGCGCTGAAGTCGTGGATCCCGGATCAAGTCCGGGATGACGAATGGGATTAAGGGCATTTGCGACGCTTAGCGTCGGAATCACAACGCCCGGGCCTCTTGCGAAACCCGGGCGCGTGTTGACGAACACCGCCATCCCCTTTTGTTGCAAACCCGGCGAAAGGCCTGCACTCCCTGAAACCGGGCCTTGGGCCGCTTGATCCAGAAGTCATCGGGCTAGGCGCAAGGGCGCGGTTTGTCACGCTGTGGAAGCCGTTCGGCGGCCGTTTTGGCCGCTGCTGTGGCCGATGGGCAACATATTCTGCGACTCGGTCGCAAGATGACGTCATGCCAGCGGCCATTGCCAGCCGCGCCGCTGCTGCTTAAAGCGGCGCCATGCGTGTCATTTCCCATGCGCCGCAAAGGCCCATCGCCCCATGATCCTGCGTCCTTACGAACGCACCATCTTCAAACGCTATATGCTTCCGCAGCGCGGCGAAGGGTTCATCTTTGTCGCGGCGGCGTTCAGCTTTATGGCGGTCACGCTCGGCGTTGCCGCGCTGGTGATCGTGATGAGCGTGATGAACGGGGTCCGCGCCGACCTGTTCGACAAGATCGTCGGGCTGAACGGCCATGCGGTGGTGCAGGGGTTCGGCGGGCGGATCGACAACTGGCAGGACGTATTGAAACAGGCGAGGGCAACGCCCGGCGTCGTTTCGGCCACGCCGCTGATCGAGCAGCCTCTGCTCGGTACCTTCAGCGGACGCGTCGAGGGAATTTTGGTGCGCGGGATGCTGGTGCCCGACATCCGCAAGAACGAGACGCTGAATGGCAAGGTGCTGCAAGGCAGCCTGAATACGCTGACCCCCGGATCGGGCAATATCGCGATCGGTAGCGAGCTGGCGCGCAACCTGGGGGCCACCGTCGGGTCGAACCTGACGATCATCAATCCCGCAGGCCGGTCGACACCATTCGGCACCGTGCCGCGCGAAATCAGCTATCGCATATCGGCGATTTTCGAGATCGGCGTTTATGATTTCGATAAGGCCTATGTCGTGATGCCGATGGAGGACGCGCAGCTGTTGCTGCTGACCGGTGATCAGGTCCAGATGATCGAGATCAAGACGACCGACCCCGACAAGGTCGGTGAGATATTGAAACCGCTTGCCGAAAAGGTGGCGGCGCAGGCGGTCGTTTCCGACTGGCGGTCGATGAACGCCAGCCTGTTCGAGGCGCTGTCGATCGAGCGCGTGGCGATGTTCGTGATCCTGTCGCTGATCGTTTTGGTCGCCGCGTTCAACATCGTGTCGTCGCTGATCATGCTGGTGCGCGCCAAGACGCGCGACATGGCGATCCTCCGCACGATGGGGGCGCCGCGCGACGCGGTGCTGCGCATCTTCATGGCGATCGGCCTGTCGATTGGCATCGCGGGGACGTTGATGGGCATGGCGTTCGGTTTTGGCCTGCTTTATTTCCGCGCCGGCGTACTCCGCGGGGTTGAGTTCCTGACCGGGCAGCCGCTCTGGGATCCGTCGATCCGTTTCCTGACCGAATTGCCGTCGAAACCCGATCCGTTCGAGATTACCGGCATCGCGTTGATGGCCGTCGTCTTCAGCTTCCTCGCGACGCTGTATCCGGCGTTCAAGGCAGCGAACACCGATCCGGTACAGGTGCTGCGGTATGAGTGACATGATCCTGGAACTGACCGCGCTCAAGCGCAGCTTCACGCAGGGTGAGGTGACGATCGACGTCCTGCGCGGCGTCGATGCGCATCTGAAGCGCGGCGAGATCGTTGCGCTGCTCGGCCCGTCGGGATCGGGCAAGTCGACGATGTTGCAGGCGGTCGGGCTGCTCGAAGGCGGGTTCGACGGGACGATCCGCATCGACGGCGCCGACGTGACTCAATATGATCAAGGCGAGCGGACGAAGACGCGGCGCGAAAAGATCGGCTTTGTCTATCAATTCCATCATTTGCTGCCTGATTTCAATGCGATCGAGAATGTGATCTTGCCGCAGCTGATCCGAGGGACGGCGCAGCGCGACGCCGAGGAACGCGCCGCTGAGCTTCTCGGCCGGTTGGGACTTGGCGAGCGATTGCAGCACAAGCCCAGCAAGCTGTCGGGCGGCGAGCAGCAGCGCGTCGCGGTGGCGCGCGCGCTGGCAAACCGACCGATGCTGGTTCTGGCGGACGAGCCGACGGGTAATCTGGATGAGGCGACCGCTGACCGGGTATTCGACCAGTTCGTCAGTCTGGTGCGCGATCATGGCTCGGCAGCGCTGGTCGCGACGCATAACGAGCGGCTGGCGGCGCGGATGGATCGCGTGCTGCGCTTGCACGACGGGCGGATAGAGGCGTAGGCTGCGGCCTTGATCGACAGGGGATGGACTAATGGCACTTTACGATCTTTCGGCGCCGCTGCCCGGTGGGGCGAGCCAGTCGATGGCGGATTATCGCGGCAAGGTGCTGCTGATCGTCAACACCGCGTCGAAATGCGGTTTCACCCCGCAATATGAGGGGCTGGAGGAACTGTACCGCGATTACAAAGACCGCGGGCTCGAGATCCTGGCGTTTCCTTGCAACCAGTTCGGTGCTCAGGAGCCAGGCGATGCGGCTGAAATCGCGAATTTCTGTTCGCTGACCTACGACGTCAGCTTTCCGGTGATGGCGAAGATCGACGTGAATGGCGATGCCGCTGATCCGATCTTCAAGCATCTGAAGAAGGAAAAGACCGGCTTGCTCGGCAGCGGGATCAAATGGAATTTCACGAAGTTCCTGGTCGGGCGCGACGGCAAGGTGGTGTCGCGCCACGCGCCGACGACGAAACCGGAGCAGCTCAGAAAAGAGATTGAGGAATTGCTGGGGTAACTTCGCAAAACTCGTCATTGCGAGCGAAGCGAAGCAATCTCCAGCCATCGTTTATTGGCCACGATAGCTGGAGATTGCCGCGTCGCCCCGGATCAAGTCCGGGGCTCCTCGCAATGACGTTTTTGTGAATCGAGGCCATGGTCGAATCATCTGCGCGGCGTTAGCGTCCCCGCCATGGCCTTCAGCCCCTTTTCCCCCCTGCGCGTCTTTTCCAGCTATACGATGCTCGAAGGGGCGATCGAGCCGAAAGCGATTGCGAAAGCCGCGCGCGACCGCGGTTTCCCCGCGATCGCGATCTGCGACCGCAATGGCCTTTATGGCGCGATGGCGTTCGGCGATGCGTGCAAGGCGGCGGGGGTGCAGCCGATCATCGGCGCGCTGCTCAGCGTCGCGCGGCCAGGGCAGCGGCTGGCGAACGGCGCGCCGCTGATCGATTGGCTGGCGCTTTATGCACAGGACGCCGCCGGTTACGGCAATTTATGCGCGCTGGTGTCCGCCGCGCATCTTGATCGCCCGATCGAATTGGACCCGCATGTCACCCTGGCTGATCTGGCGGGCAAGAGTGATGGCTTGATCTGTCTGACCGCCGGCGGCGAGGGTGCGCTGACGCGGCTGCTGGCGGGCGAGCAGGCAACGGCGGCGAGCGATTATATCGAACAGCTCGAAGCCCTGTTTGCAGGGCGGCTGTATATCGAATTGTCGCGGCGCGGCGACGCTGCCGAGATGGCGGCGGAAGCGGCGCTGATTGACATGGCTTATGCCCGCGCGCTGCCGCTCGTCGCAACGAATCCGGCGAGCTTTGTCGAACCGCAATTCCACCCCGCGCACGACGCGATGCTGTGTATCGCGCAGTCGGCCTATGTCGAAAGCACCGATCGGCGCGTCAGCAGCCCCGAGGCATGGCTGAAGCCCGCCGAGGCGATGGAGGATGCGTTTTCGGACCTGCCCGAGGCGATGCGCAACAGCCTGATCGTCGCGCAGCGTTGCGCGTTCATGGCGCCGAACCGCGCGCCGATCCTGCCGAGCCTGGCGGGAGACCGCGAGGCCGAGGCGGCGCAGCTGGCGCGTGACGCCCGTGACGGGCTCGATGTGCGGCTGGCGCTCTATGCCGACCTCACTGCCGAAGAGCGCCAGGCCTACATCGACCGGCTCGATTTCGAGGTCGGGGTGATCATCCAAATGGGTTTCCCCGGCTACTTCCTGATCGTGGCCGACTTCATTAAATGGGCGAAGGCGCAGGATATTCCGGTGGGTCCGGGGCGCGGTTCGGGTGCGGGTTCGGTGGTCGCGTGGGCGCTGACGATCACCGATCTCGATCCGCTCAAGCTGGGATTGCTGTTCGAACGATTCCTCAACCCCGAGCGCGTGTCGATGCCCGATTTCGACATCGACTTTTGCGAAACACGGCGCGGCGAAGTCATTCGCTATGTGCAGGAAAAATACGGCCGCGATACCGTCGCGCAGATCATCACCTTCGGGAAACTGAAGGCGCGCGCGGTGCTCAAGGATACCGGACGCGTGCTCCAGATGAGCTATGGCCAGGTCGACCGGCTCGCAAAGCTGGTGCCGAACCATCCGACCGATCCGTGGACGCTTGAGCGCGCATTGAACGGCGTGTCCGAGCTGATGACCGAATATAAGCAGGACGACGGGGTGCGCCGCCTGTTCGACATGGCGCGCCAGCTGGAAGGCCTGCCGCGCCACAGCTCGACCCACGCCGCGGGTGTGGTGATCGGCGACCGCCCGCTCGACCAGCTGGTGCCGCTTTATCGCGACCCGCGCTCGGACATGCCAGTGACGCAGTTCGACATGAAATATGTCGAGAGCGCCGGGCTGGTAAAGTTCGACTTTCTTGGGCTCAAGACGCTGTCGGTGCTGAAAGAGGCGCGGCGGTTGCTGGCGCTGCGCGGGATCGACGTCGATCTCGATACGCTCGCGTGGGAAGACCCGGCGGTCTATGAACTGCTGCAGCGCGGCGAGACTGTCGGGGTGTTCCAGCTGGAATCCGAAGGGATGCGGCGGACGCTGTCGGCGGTGAAACCGACAAATTTTGGCGATATCATCGCGCTCGTCGCGCTTTATCGACCCGGCCCGATGGACAATATTCCGCTGTTTGGCGCGCGCAAGAACGGGCGCGAGGCGATCGCCTATCCACACCCGTTGCTCGAGGGCATTCTCGCCGAAACCTATGGCATCTTTGTCTATCAGGAACAGGTGATGCAGGCGGCGCAGATCCTCGCCGGCTACAGCCTGGGCGGCGCCGACCTGCTGCGCCGCGCGATGGGCAAGAAGGTCCAGGCCGAAATGGACGCGCAGCGCGACACTTTCGTCAAGGGCTGCGGCGAGCATAACCAGATCGCCCCCAAGGCAGCGAACGAGCTGTTCGACTTGATCGATAAATTTGCGGGCTATGGCTTCAACAAGAGCCACGCTGCGGCCTATGCATTGCTGTCGTATCAGACGGCCTGGCTTAAGGCGCATTATCCACACGAGTTTTTCGCCGCGTCGATGTCGTTCGACAGCCACCAGACCGACAAATTGTCGATCTTCATCGATGATATGCGCCGGTCGGGCGTCGCGGTGGCACCGCCGTCGATCAACGAAAGTGAGGCCGATTTTTCGGTCGGGCAGAGCGGTGACGACCTGACGGTGCGCTTTGCTCTGGGCGCGCTGAAGGGGGTCGGTGAAAAGGCGATGGAGGCATTGGTCGCCGAACGGCAGGCGAAGGGCGACTTTGCCAGTCTCGACGATTTTGCGGCACGGATCGATCCCAAGCAGCTCAACCGGCGGCAGATCGAGGCGCTGGCGGGATCGGGCGCTTTCGACGGCGTCGAGCCCAACCGGCCTCGCGCTTATGCGGCCGCCGAAAGCCTGCTCGCCTGCGCCAATTCGTCTGCGCACGAGCGGTCGACCGGGCAGGGCGGATTGTTCGGCGGCGATATCGACGTCGCGCCGGTGCTGCAGTTGCCTACTGCCGAACCATGGACGCTCGCCGAGCGAATGACGCGCGAAAAGGAAGCGTTCGGTTTCTATTTTTCGTCGCACCCGGTCGAGCAATATGAAGCGATCGTCGCGGCGCGCGGCGCGCGAACCTATGGCGACATCTGCTCCCAAGTGGAAATGACGCCGGGAACGCGTATCCCGATGATCATGGCCGGCATGGTCGAAAACGCCAAGGCGCGGGTTTCGCAGCGCGGCAACCGCTTCCTCAACCTGACGCTGTCCGACCGCAGCGGGCAATTTCAGTCGAGCTGTTTCGACGAACAGACGTGCAAGTTGCTGGAGGCGTTGGCGGTCGATGGCGGCTGCGCCATCCTGTCGGTGGAACTCGATCTGCTGGAGGGTGAAGAGACGCCGCGCGTCACCGTGCGCGGCGCGCAACCGCTGGCCGAGATTGCCGCGACCGCGGCGCTGGCATTGACGTGCCGCGTCGCATTGCCGGGGGCGATCGATGAAATGGCGCGGCTGCTCGAAACGCGCGACGATGCGCGCGGCCGCGTAACGATCGTGACCGACGATCCCGACACCGGCGAGGAACTTCGCATCTGCCTTGGCCGTCGCTTCGTGCTCGGCCCCGATGTCGTTGCGCGTTTTGAAACGGTCGCGGGGGTCACCGATGCTGCCTTGTCGTTGCTCACACCTCGCGATTTTCGGGTTCGTTGACCCGCTTCACGCTTGCGTAAAGTGTCCGGCTCGCCTTATCCCTTGGGAAAAGATGAGAGGAATGCCCCAATGTCCGGAATGCAAAGCCAGCCCCTGCTGGTCACCAGCCTGATCGATCATGCCGCGCGTGAACATGCGGGACGCGAAATCGTCTCGCGCTGGGCTGACGGTAGCGTGACCCGATCGACGTGGGGCGAGGTCGGGCATGATGCGCGGCGTTTTGCCGCGGCGATGGCGGGGCTGGGCATGACCAAGGGCGACCGCATCGCGACGCTGGCGATGAACCACGGCCATCATCTGGTCAGCTGGTACGGCAGCGCTGGCATCGGAGGGGTGATGCATACGGTGAACCCGCGGCTGTTCGACGAGCAGCTGGTTTATATCATCAACCATGCCGAGGACCGGGTGCTGCTGTTCGATGCGATGTTCCTGCCGATCGTCGAGCGATTGCGGGGCCAATTGCCGACGGTCGAGCATTTTGTCCTGTTCGATGCCCCGGCGCAGGACGGCTATCTGTCGTACCGCGACCTGATCGATGCCGCGGACGGCAGTTTTCAATGGGTCGAACTCGATGAGCGCGACCCCGTCGGACTTTGCTATACCAGCGGCACCACGGGTAATCCCAAAGGCGTGTTGTACGAGCATCGCTCGAACGTGATCCACGCGATTACCGAGATCCAGCCCGACGTGTTCGACATGGCGAACCGCAGCGTGATCCTGCCGATCGTGCCGATGTTCCATGCGAATAGCTGGGGCATTCCGTTTGCGGCGGCGACGGTGGGCGCGAAGCTCGTGTTTTCCGCCACCAATGACGCGCAGGTTCTGTGCGACCTGATGCACGACGAGGGCGTGACGCACAGCGCCGGGGTGCCGACGGTGTGGATCGCGATGTTTGCGCATATGGACGCGGCGGGCATCGGATATGGCAAGCTTGGCCGCGTCATCATCGGCGGGTCTGCCTGCCCGCGCGCGATGATCGAACGGTTCATGAAGGCGGGGATCGATGTCGCTCATGCGTGGGGGATGACGGAAACAAGCCCCATCGGAACGATGGGCAAACGCCCGTGGAACTGGGACGAGATGAGCTTTGACGAACGTGTCGACGTCGTCGCGCGCCAGGGCTGCCCGCCCTTTGGCGTCGAACTCCGCATCGTCGACGATGAAGACAATGTCCTGCCGCACGACGGGGTGACGAGTGGGCGGCTGCAATGCCGCGGGCCGTGGATCATCCAGCGCTATTTCAAGGCCGATGCCGACGCGACCGATGCCGATGACTGGTTCGACACCGGCGACGTGTCGGTGATCCACCCAGACGGCGTCATGCAGATCACTGACCGCGCAAAGGATGTCATCAAGTCGGGCGGCGAATGGATCAGCTCGATCGAGCTGGAAAATGCCGCAGTCGGCGCGCCGGGCGTTCAGGAAGCGGCAGCGGTCGGAGTCTATCACCCCAAATGGGACGAGCGGCCGATCCTGCTGATCGTGAAGAAACCTGGCTCCGAGGTGAGCGAGGCGAGCATCGTCGAATATCTTAAGGACAAGATCGCTAAATGGTGGCTGCCCGACGAGATCGTGTTTGTCGATGAATTGCCGCACACCGCAACCGGCAAGATTTTGAAACGCCAGATCCGCGACGATTATAAGGATTATAAGCTGAAGTCGCTGGTGGGGGCTTGACGTCGCGACAGCGAAATCTGCGGTCGCTATCGTCAAACCGAAACGCGGACGATCCCAGCTTTCGCTGGGATGACGTCCTTGTCAAAACATCTCTATCTGGCCATCCCTCTCGGGCGGTCTGAATAAATCCGACCGGAGCGCCGGAAAACGTCGGTCCATGCCATGTTCGCGCGCGGCGCGTTTGACGCGGGTGCGGATCAGCTGCGCCCAGACGCCTTGGCCTTTCATCCGGGTAAAGAAACCGGGGTCATTGTCGCGGCCGCCGCGGACGTCCTGCACCATATGCATCACCTTGTCGGCGCGGTCGGGGTAATGCGCCGCCAACCACGCGCGGAACAGCGGCGCGACCTCATAAGGCAAACGCATCAGGATGTACGAGGCGCGGATCGCGCCCGCCTGCGCGGCGGCGGCCATGATCGCCTCAATCTCGTGATCGGTGATCGCGGGGATGATCGGCGAGATATTGACCTGCGTCGGTACCCCGGCGTCGATCAGCTTGCGGATCGCGGCGAGGCGGCGGCGCGGGTGCGGGGCGCGGGGTTCGAGGGTGCGCGCTAGTCCCGCGTCGAGCGTCGTTACCGATATCGCGACGCCCACCAGATTGTCGCGCGCCATGGCCGCCAGCAGATCGATGTCGCGGAGCAGCCGGTCGGACTTGGTGGTGATCAGCAGCGGGTGACGCGTCTCGGCGAGCACCTCGATCACCGATCGTGTGATGCCCCATTCGCGCTCGATCGGTTGGTAACCGTCGGTGTTGGTGCCGATCGCAAGCGGCGCGGCCGTATAGCCCCGCTTCGCCAATTCAAGTCGCAACAGTTTCGCGGCATCGGGTTTGGCGAACAAGCGGCTTTCGAAATCGAGACCGGGCGACAGGTCGTGAAAGGCGTGGGTCGGGCGCGCGTAGCAATAGATGCAGCCATGCTCGCAGCCGCGATAGGGATTGATCGAACGGTCGAAGCCAATGTCGGGGGACGTGTTGCGCGCGATGATCGTCTTGGGATGTTCGACTGTAACCGTGGTGCGCAGCGGCGGCGGGGTGCCGTCGATCAGTTCGGCGGTGTCGAGCCAGTCTCCGTCGAGCTCGCGGTCGAGCGATCCTGTGCGCGTCGGGCGCGGGTTGGCGGGGGCGCCGCGCCCGGAGATCGGGGGGAGGGGTTTGGTGGGTTCCACCGGGCGAGTTTATCTGTTCGATGAGAACAAATAAAGAACAAATAGTCGGCAATATTCTCCTCGTCACCCCGGACTTGATCCGGGGTCCATTGCACCGCAGCTGGATGGATGCCGGATCAAGTCCGGGGTGACGAAGTTTTCAGGGTTCGGCTATTCCAGCAACCGCGGCATCAGCTCGACAAAATTGCAGGGCCGGTGCCGGCTGTCGAACTGGGTCGACAAAATGCCCTCCCAGGCGTCGGTCACGGCGCCAGTCGAACCCGGCAGCGCGAAGATATAGGTGCCGCGCGCAACGACGGCGCAAGCACGCGACTGGATCGTCGAGGTGCCGATCATTTGGTAGCTGAGCCAGCGGAACAGTTCGCCGAAACCGGGGATGTCCTTGCCATCGAGGCGGTGCAGCGCCTCGGGGGTCACGTCACGGCCGGTAAGACCGGTGCCGCCGGTGGTGATGACGACGTCGACGTCGGGGTCATCGATCCAGTTGTGGAGGCGCGAGACAATCAGCGAGGTTTCGTCCTTGATGATCGCGCGCGCCGCCAGAATATGGCCCGCATCGGTCAGCAGCTCTTCCAGCTTGTCGCCCGACCGGTCCTCTGCCGCGCTACGGCTGTCCGAAATCGTCAATAGCGCGATCCGAACGGGCTTGAAAACCAGGCTCTCGTCAATCGGCATCAGCGTCTTCTCAATCGGCGTTGCTAAGGCCGCCAGCATAGGTCAGCCGCGTGCGATCCTTGCCATCGGGAAAGCGCGGCCATTTGCCTTGCGCCAGCGCGGCACGGCTGACCGACGGCTTGCCCTGCTGCGCTTCGTACATCCAATAATTGCGCAGTACGATGCCGACATAGCCGCGCGTTTCCCAATAAGGAATCGATTCCATATAGAGCAGCGGATCGCCGCCATCGCGAATTTCGGACTGCCAGCGCGCGATTGGGGCGGGACCGGCGTTATAGGCGGCGATCACCTTGGGCAGCTGGCCGCCGGTCGACGGATCCTTGCTCAGATATTGCAGATAGCTTTGCCCCATATCCATGTTGACGGCGGGGATACGAAGATCGCCGGTTCCGCTGTCGCCGCGCCAGCGCGCTATGTCGCGCGCGGTTCCGGGACGGACCTGCATCAGGCCGAAGGCGCCCGCCGGGCTGACGACGGCGCGCTGGAAGCGCGATTCCTGAAGCGTGTGGGCAAAGACCAGCGCCGGGTCGACTTTCCAACCGCCATTGGGTTCCCATTTCGGCTGGGGATAACGAGCTTGTGCGGCGGGTTTGCGGCCCTGCGGCGTGTTGTGCGCCAGATAGAGCTGCGTTTCGGGCAGGCTCAAGGCGCCCGCAATGGCAAGCAATTGATCGTGCTGGCGAACGTCGCCGATCAGCGCCTGGTGGCGCAGAACGGCGTCGGCATATTTATCCTCGCCAATCTCGGCTAGCGCCATCGCGGCGCGCACGTTGGGCAGTTCTTCGAGCGCGCGCCATGCGCTGCGGTCGGCGCGGACATTCTCTCGCTGGCTGGTCGTTTCGACGCCGAGTGTTTCGGCAGCGAGGAGGCCGTAGAAGGTTTCCTCGTTGGCTGCGGCGGCGCGCAGGCGCGGTTGTACCGACGCGGGCTGACCGGAGGCGATCGCGGCGCGCGCCGACCAGTAATAGGCCGCGGCGCGCTGCTCGCTGTCGGGGGCTTCCTTTGCGACGCGATCGAAAGCGACGAGCGCGGTCGGATAGTCACGCAGCCGCCAAGCGGCGAGGCCCTGCACCCAAGCACCCTGCGTCGCCCAGGCACCGCTGCCCGATGTACAGGCGAGGGCGAGGCGGAGCGCGCTCGCATCGTCATTTTCAATATAATAGGACCAGGCGACTTTTTGGCGCCATTCGTCTCGAGATTCGGGGGTCAGCCGATCGGCCGCCGCATTCAGCAGGGCCTCGGCACCCGCGGGATCATCATTCTTGATCCGATCGGGAATAGAACGAGCAAGCGCCGCGGCCGCCGGATCGCCGCTGACGGCATCGGCGCCAAGGCGGCGGGGCGCGCTGCCGGCCCAAGCGAGGCGCGCTTGAAAAGGCAGCGTCGGCAATTCGGTCGCACCGCGTTTCGTTGCCAGTCGGCCAAGCTGTTCGGCCTGCGGCAGGTAAGGCGACCGCGAGAGTATCGGCATGATGTCGGCGACTTCGGCGCGCGGGCTGTTCGGTGCGGTCAGCAGTTCGGCGCGCAGAAAATCGGTCAGTGGACCATTTCCGGCGCTGTCGAGCAGCGACTTGGCATCGGCCCAGCGCTGGCCGCGAATGGCAGTTAGCACCTGCGTGTAGAGCTGTTTCTGTTTCGACGACAAGGTATCTGGCACCGTTTGCGGCGCAGACACCAGATCGCGGCTGTTTGCATCGACCGCCAAAGCGGGCGACGCGCCGATCGCAGCGGCCAAAATGGCGCATGAGATAAAAGTCTTGGTCATCATCGTCATCTGTCAACGTCCCCGGTTGAGCAGTTTCAGGCTGTCCCAGGCCGCCGCTTTTTGCGCGGGCCGGGCCAGGAGCATCGCGGGATGCGCCACAGCCACCGTCTCCACCTTGCCGCCATCTTGGTTAATATCGAGTAACTTTCCGCGGGTTTCGGGCAATTCGCTTGCCGCGGCCATCCGGACGATGTCGCTGCCGATCAGCAACAGCTTTGCAGGCTGGGCGAGCCGCAGATGATGCCAGAGCAAGCGGTCGAGCTCGGCAGACTCGGCGCCGTCGCAGCGCCCGCCCGCGGGGCGGGTGATGGCGAGGCTGGCCATATAGCAGGCGTCGCGGGTCGTCCCGATCGCGAGCAGCATCGCATCGAGCAGCTGGCCCGGGGCGCCAGTGAACAACGCGCCGTCGCGCTGATCGTCGATTTCGGGCCAGGCGGTGAGCAGCATCAGCGGCGCTTCTGCCTGGCCGACGGGCAAAATGCGGCGCGCATCCCACTGACTGCCCGGCACATCGTCGCTTGTCGCGAGCCAGTGCTGAAATTCGTCCCAGGCGTCGGGAAAAACAACCGGTCCCTTGGTTTCGACCGGTTGCGGCGCCTCTTGGCGCTGCAATATGGCGGGGAGGGGCGCGGCTTCGGGGTCTGGGGCGATGGTCGGCTTGGGCCGCGGTGACGCAGCGTCATTTGCCGGTGGCAGGACGAGCCAGCCCGCCGGTTCCTCGCCAACGAGCGCGTCAACGCCCGCCAGCGACCACCAGTCGCTTATGCTTTCCGCCAGCAAGGCTGATTGTGACCCACCCATGTGATTTGTTAAAACAGCCTGTTGACGGACACGTCAATTGGCGGGCATCGCATTTCGTGACAGAATGAGCGCCGCTTACGATGAACGATCGGCGCCGGGACGGCAGAAAGGGTAAGCCAAGTGAGCGAACGGGAATCGATGCCCTATGACGTGGTTATCGTCGGTGCTGGGCCGGCGGGACTTTCAGCGGCGATCCGCCTCAAACAATTGGCGAATGAAGCGGGCCGCGAGCTGTCGGTCTGTATCCTGGAAAAAGGGTCCGAGGTCGGCGCGCATATCTTGTCGGGCGCGGTGATCGATCCGAAGTCGCTCGATGAACTGCTGCCCGAATGGCGGACCCAAGGCTGCCCGATGGCCGAGGTGCCGGTCAACGACAACCAGCATTGGGTGCTGACCAAGACCAAGAAGATTGGGGTGCCGCACATCATCACCCCCGGTTTCATGCACAACAAGGGCACCTATACCGGCAGCTTGGGCAATCTGTGCCGCTGGCTCTCCGAGCAGGCCGAGGGGCTGGGGGTCGAAATCTTCCCCGGCTTTCCGGCGGCCGAAATCCTCTACAATGACGATGGTTCGGTCAAAGGCGTCGCGACCGGCGACATGGGCGTCGCGCGCGACGGCAGCCATAAGGCCGATTATGCCCCGGGGCTGGAGCTGCACGCGAAATATACCTTCTTTGGCGAAGGCGTGCGCGGGCATCTGACCAAGATTTTGAAGCCGCAATTCGCGCTCGACGCCGATTGCGAGCCGCAAGTTTACGGGCTTGGCGTCAAGGAATTGTGGGACGTCAAACCCGAAAACCACGCCGAAGGTCGCGTCATCCACACGCAGGGCTGGCCGCTCGATGAAAACGCCAATGGCGGCGGTTTCCTCTATCATCAAGCGAATGGACAGGTCGCGCTGGGCTTCGTCACCTGGCTCAACTACCGAAATCCGCACATCTCCCCGTTCCAGGAGATGCAGAAGTGGAAGACGCATCCCGAGATCGCGAAAATCCTTAAGGGCGGAAAGCGCGTGTCCTATGGTGCGCGCGCGATCAGCGACGGCGGCTATCAGTCGGTGCCGAAGCTGGCGTTCCCGGGCGGCGCGTTGATCGGCGACAGCGCCGGTTTCCTGAACGTCCCGCGCATCAAGGGCACCCACACCGCGATGAAATCGGGGATGATGGCGGCCGAAGCGGCGTTCGCGGCGGTGACTGCTGGACGCGGCAGCGACACGCTCGATGCCTATCAGGCGGCGTATGACAACAGCTGGGTCAAGAAAGAGCTGAGCGTGGTGCGCAACGTGCTGCCGCTTGTCGAAAAATGGGGCGATCTGGGCGGGACGATCCTGTCGGGGATCACGATGTGGCTCGAAACGTTGAAGATCAAAGTCCCCTTCACGATGAAGCATCATCCGGACAATGAGAGCCTGTACCGGGCCGATATGATGCCCAAGCCCGACTATCCGAAGCCCGACGGGGTTTCTGACCTTTGACCGGCTATCCTCGGTGTTCGTATCGAACACCAACCATGAGGAAGATCAGCCGGTCCATTTGCAGCTGAAAGATCCGTCGATCCCGGTCGCGTACAACCTGCCGCTCTATGATGAGCCCGCGCAGCGCTATTGTCCGGCGGGGGTTTACGAGATTGTCGGTGAAGAAACGGGCGATCCCAAATTCGTGATCAACGCGCAGAATTGCGTCCATTGCAAGACGTGCGACATCAAGGATCCGACCCAGAATATCAACTGGGTCACCCCCGAAGGCGGCGGAGGCCCCAATTACCCGAATATGTAAGCTCGCGCAGGCGTTTCTGGCTGTCAGCGCGCTTGCGGCGGTGACCCCTGTGCAGGCCGCGGACGATGGCGGCGCGGCGTTGAACGCGTTGGTCCGGGCGCGGCTGGCCGAAGAAGGCGGCGAGCCTGCCGCGGCGCTGGCGGCGCTGACCGACGTGTCGAGCCTGGCGCCGGGCCTGCCCGGGGTGCGCGGGCGGATTTTGGAGCAGGCGATCCAGGCGGGCGATCTGGCCGCAGCGCGAACCGCCGCTTTGCAGTTGTGGGCCAGTGGCGATCGTCGGTTTGATGCCCAGTTGGTGTTGCTGGTCGATGCGATGCGGTGGTCCGATTGGAAAGCTGCGCGCGATTATGTGGCGGGGCGGAACGACAAGACCGGCGCCGATACGATCGCGCGGCTGATCCTGCCGACGATCAATGCGTGGATCGACGTTGGCGCGCGCGAAAAGCTGCCCGAACGGCATTTGTTGGCGGTGAACAACCGCGCCCGCCCCGAACCGGCGCTGACCTTGCAGGTTGCGCTCGTGCAACTGGCGACGCAGCGCAGCGCCGACGCGGCGGCGCTGACCGATGACATCATCCTGACCGATCGGACGAGCCAGCTCGTCGGCCTGCGTCTCGCCGCAACGCTCGACAAGGCGGGCGAGAGCGCCACGGCGCAGCGGCTGCGCGGGCGGATCGCGATCGCGTCGGGGCAGCGCGAGGATCCGATGCTGCTGCTTCCCGATCAGCCGGTTTCGACCCCGCGCGCTGGCGCCGCCCAGTGGCTCGGACTGCTCGCCGATGGCCTTGCGCGGACACCGAACGGCAATACGAAAGTGCCGCTGTTGTTTTCGCGCGCGGCCTTTTGGCTGAACGATCAGGACTGGGCGGTTCGCGCGACGCTGGTCGAGGCG